>NZ_CP038234.1:205000-3195000 GCF_004535885.1 Leisingera sp. NJS201 | reverse complement strand
GAGCAGGGTAAGCCGGCCCCTAAGCCGAGGCCGAAAGGCGTAGGCGATGGGAACCACGTTAATATTCGTGGGCCAGGAGGATGTGACGGATTGTGAAGGTAGTTCATCCTTATCGGATTGAATGGGCTGCTGATCAGTCCCTGGAAATAGCCCTCCATCAGACCGTACCCTAAACCGACACAGGTGGACAGGTAGAGAATACCAAGGCGCTTGAGAGAACGATGTTGAAGGAACTCGGCAAAATACCTCCGTAAGTTCGCGAGAAGGAGGCCCGGGTCCTACGCAAGTGGAATCCGGGGGCACAAACCAGGGGGTGGCGACTGTTTATTAAAAACACAGGGCTCTGCGAAGTCGCAAGACGACGTATAGGGTCTGACGCCTGCCCGGTGCCTGAAGGTTAAAAGGAGGGGTGAGAGCTCCGAATTGAAGCCCAGGTAAACGGCGGCCGTAACTATAACGGTCCTAAGGTAGCGAAATTCCTTGTCGGGTAAGTTCCGACCTGCACGAATGGCGTAACGACTTCCCCGCTGTCTCCAACATCGACTCAGCGAAATTGAATTGCCTGTCAAGATGCAGGCTTCCCGCGGTTAGACGGAAAGACCCCGTGCACCTTTACTACAGCTTCGCACTGGTATCAGGATTGTGATGTGCAGGATAGGTGGTAGGCATCGAAACCGTGACGCAAGTCGCGGTGGAGCCTCCCTTGAGATACCACCCTTCGCACTCTTGATATCTAACCGCGGTCCGTTATCCGGATCCGGGACCCTGCGTGGCGGGTAGTTTGACTGGGGCGGTCGCCTCCTAAAGAGTAACGGAGGCGCGCGAAGGTTGGCTCAGAGCGGTCGGAAATCGCTCGTTGAGTGCAATGGCAGAAGCCAGCCTGACTGCGAGACTGACAAGTCGAGCAGAGACGAAAGTCGGCCATAGTGATCCGGTGGTCCCGAGTGGAAGGGCCATCGCTCAACGGATAAAAGGTACGCCGGGGATAACAGGCTGATACTGCCCAAGAGTCCATATCGACGGCAGTGTTTGGCACCTCGATGTCGGCTCATCTCATCCTGGGGCTGGAGCAGGTCCCAAGGGTACGGCTGTTCGCCGTTTAAAGAGGTACGTGAGCTGGGTTTAGAACGTCGTGAGACAGTTCGGTCCCTATCTGCCGTGGGTGTAGGATACTTGAGAGGAGTTGCCCCTAGTACGAGAGGACCGGGGTGAACGAACCACTGGTGGACCTGTTGTTGCGCCAGCAGCAGTGCAGGGTAGCTATGTTCGGACAGGATAACCGCTGAAGGCATCTAAGCGGGAAGCCCCCCTCAAAACAAGGTATCCCTGAGGGCCGTGGAAGACCACCACGCCGATAGGCCGGAGATGTAAGTGCAGCAATGCATTCAGTTGACCGGTACTAATCGCCCGATAGGCTTGATTTGATCCAGTAACAGACAGTGTTACTCAAAACCAAACAAGCAAACACATCCCAAGTGCAAGACTTGGACAACGTTGATTGTAACCGACGCAAGTTGCCCGTGCCTGCCGCCACCCGGCGGTGACACAGCAACCGGGCGGCATCTCGCGCATTTGCTGAAGCAAATACGCTGCCTGCCGCTCGCCAGCCTTGCTTCGCAAGGCCGTCGGAATTGGATTTTTCTTGGTTTGGTGGCTACAGCACAAGTGAAACACCCGGTCCCTTCCCGAACCCGGAAGTTAAGCACTGTCGCGCCGATGGTACTTGGGCTCAAGCCCTGGGAGAGTAGGTCACCGCCAAACCTAGTAAAATCCAATAATCTCTCAATACGGTCTCAAAAAAACCTGACGCGGGATGGAGCAGCCAGGTAGCTCGTCAGGCTCATAACCTGAAGGTCGCAGGTTCAAATCCTGCTCCCGCAACCAACACTAATTAACCTGACATATCAAAGGCTTCGGATCTACCATCCGGGGCCTTCTTCGTGTGAGCTACTCCCCAATTGTTGGACAGGTTCTGGCGTAATTTAAGCTACTCTCTGCTCCTGCTGATCGGGTTGGGTTTTGTGTTTTCTCAGCCAATAGACCACGGCCGGGGTTTGCCGCCAAGGGCGGAATGTGGGCGTTTTCGGTTGTAGAACTCGATCCACTTTCCGACGCCGACTGGACCTGCACCGTTTTCGTTCCGGTGTGTAGCTCATGTTAGGCGGCGATCTTTTCGAAAGCCACGGGTGATTTCCAGCCGATGGCCGAATGCCGTCGGCGTGGGTTGTAGAAGCCGTTGATGTATTCGAAGACGGCCAGTTCGACCTCTCTGCGGGTCTGCCAGGTCCGGCGCCAGATTAATTCGGCCTTCAGCGACTTGAAGAAGCTCTCGACGGCCGAATTATCATAGCAATTTCCCTTTCCGCTCATCGACGGCACCAAGTCGTGCTTGCGCAGACGCTTTTGATACTCGTGGGCACAGTATTGGGCGCCGCGATCAGTGTGGTGGATGCAGCCCGGGGGCGGCTTTCGTAGGGCAATCGCCATGTCCAAAGCGCGCAAGGCCAGATCCTGTTTCATGCGGTTGCTCAGGGCCCAGCCGATCACCCGTCGCGAATAGAGGTCGATGATCACAGCAAGATAGGCCCATCCCTCGCGGGTCCAAATATAAGTGATGTCTCCCGCCCACTTCTGGTTCGGGGCGCTTGCGGTGAAATCCTGACGCAACAGGTTGGGCGCGATATTGAAGGTGTGATTGCTGTCGGTCGTGCGCTTGAACTTGCGGCTGCGCAGCACCTGGATGCCGTTATCACGCATGATCCGCGCCACACGGCGTTGCCCGACATGGATGCCCAGTTCATTGAGTTCCTGCGTCATGCGCGGACGACCGTAGCTGCCCAGGCTCAAGCGATGCTGCTCTCGAATATGCGCCAAGAGCACCATATCCCGACGTTGGCGGCGTGACGGCGGCCTGTGCCGCCAGGCCCGAAGACCACGATCCGTCACCTGCATCAGGCGACACAAATGGCTGCGTGGCAAATCCCCGCGGTAATCCGCAATGAACTGAAATCTCATTGCTTTTGACCCGCGAAGAAGATTGCCGCCTTTTTTAACACCTCCCTCTCCTCCCGAAGAATGCGGTTTTCTTTGCGTAGGCGTTCGTTCTCGCGCCGAAGCTCAGAATCCTGGGTCGCGGTAGAAGGATCGTCCGAGAACTGACGTATCCATTTGCCCAAGGTCGAAAGGCCGACCCCCAGATCCGACGCGACTTGGCGACGCGTCAGCCCGCTGCTTGTCGCGATCCGAACCGCTTCGCGTTTGAAATCGTCACTGTGTTTGGGTGCCATTTCCGGTCTCCTCTATGGCGAGCATTGCTCGCAGAAAACCGGAACAAAAGTGAAGCAGGTCCATTCACCCAGAGATCGCTTTTGGTCCTGTGCGAGTTCAGGACCCGGGTGCGCCGAAACTCACCGGGGGCTAGTTCCATGGCGGCGTCGAGCTCGGGGAAGGACCGTGGCTGCTGATGCCGGAACACTGAGTCGAGGTCGGTATGCAACTGGCGGCGGAGATCGGTGGTCAGGTTCCGCTGCGGCACTGGCGGGGTCAGATCGGGGATCTTCGGGTCGAAATACACAGGCTTTTCGAGGCCCAGATGTCGTGCCAGCATCCCATGCACCCGGTCGGTGTTTTTTCGGGACACCCGCGGCCTGACCACCCAACCCGAAAAGGTCCGGGATACGATGGCCGAATGGACATGGTCGCAACTTTTGCCGGGGTGACGCGCGGCCAGCCATGGGGTTGCGAATTCCGGGAAACCTGTTTCGCGCAGCGCCGTCAGGAAAATCCGGGTCCATTGGCCGCTACTTGCGCGCAAGCCTTCGGGCAAGGACAGGGTCATATGAATGATGTCATGACCCGCCGCGAGATGGTCGAGATACTGACTAAGCCGACGCCGGGGCAGCACCGGGATCGTGCCGCCAATAATCTCAGCGCCATCGTCGAAGATATAAGCGACGGCGGCTTGGGCGGTTTTGTGGAAGGTCATGTAGGGGCGCATCAGCGTTCCGCCCCGCGCATGGCCAAAGCCTCGGCCAGCTGGCAGACTGCTTTGGCGAGACGGCCGATCCGGGAGGCGGGAACGCGGCCATGCAGCGCGTTGACCGCCAGGCCGAGTTTTCCGATCTCCTCTGCAAGGGCCGCATCACCACCGCCTGCCTCCAGCGCTGCATGGCGCAGATAACCTGCTTTTGTTGCAAAGCCGCTCTGCCTGGCAAGCTGTTCCAGCTGCTGATTCTCAGTCTCGCTCAAGCGGAACTTGACCATGTGGGTCCTGCGTTCGGTCATGACCTGTCCTTCTGTTCCTGGGGCAAGCCTTTCCCGTTCGCGCAAACGCGTGTTCAGGCCCAGTCCTGCTGATCTCCGATATCTGGACAAATATAGGCCAAGAAGGCGAAAATCGGGATGGCCGGAGACAACGGGAATGTGGAAAACCCTATTCAAATGTTTCTGCGCCGTGCTCCTTACCGATGCGGCCAGCTGGCATTCAGCGCGGAGAAATAGGGCCCTGATGCTTAGGTCCTAACGCACGGGAGAAATCCTGAGCTCGATAATACGCCTGACGCAACCGGGACAATTATGCGCTTCCGCATCTGGTCACGGCACACCCTCGAAACCGGCTGCGGCCCGAAGTTTGCATCCCAGGCAACCCGGAGCTGGCTCGAGAAGGTCGGTGTGACCCCAATTCGGATCTTTCCGGGATCACCCTAGGAGAACGAATACAGCGAACGTTTCAATGGAACGCTTCGCCGTGAGATGCCCAATGCCGAACGGTTGAAGACCACAAAACAGGCGCAGATCGTCATTGATTGATGCGTCAGGCAATACAACCACACACGTCCGCATCAAGCGCTCAACATGTGCCCGCCGGTGGCGCAGCGGCATCGTCCAAGGGGGCGGGAATACCAGGGCTGACTGGTTGCTGAAATGACCGAGCTGGTCCGGCAAGATGGCAGCTACCGATATCGGGGGGGGCGCCGTGCTGCTGCGAGATCCAGTCTGGCAGGTCAGTTTCAGTTGGATCGAGCGGCTGTGGCGGCGGCGCTTCTTGCCGGGATCACCGATCAGAACTTCGTGGCGGTGTTTGGAAATGTCGATGGCGACCAGTAAGGTCGGCGCAGTAGAATAGGTGGCGGTCATACCCGGCCTCCTCAGCGGTGTGGTTTACACAAAACCACTGTTGAGACCTGAGACCCGGTTATGGCTACCCGCTGCGCGAATTGAGGGCTGCGCGCGTGGCCATAGCCTCTCAGCGGCTAATCTTCCCGACGTGCTATGGGCCGGAGTTCGTTGCCAATGCGTGCGGACCTGGTGTGCGGCTGTCGGGGCAAAAATCCGCCTTCATCGAGCAGAGAACCTGACAAAGCCCTCCCCAGATTGATTGCAGAAAGAGCGCCCGCAACAGGTCATGCGGGCGCTCTGGGAGTATTGTGTGCCGTTACTCAGCCGGTAACGGATCCTCATCATCCACTGTCGATGCGACTCCTGCCGCGTTCCGGCGACTATCGTTGATGATCGCCTTGATCAGTGCAAAGCCCATCAGTACCATCGCAAAGCTGAACGGCAACGCGGCGATGACCATCGCGGTTTGAATGGCTTTCAGGCCACCGACAACGAGCAGGGCGCCAACGACCAATGCCAGCGCTATACCCCAAAAGATGATATGGGGGCGCGCCTTTGGACCATCGTCACCGGCCGCGTTGATGGTGTTGATGATCAACACAGCCGAGTCCGCGGATGTCACCAGATAGGTCAGCAGCAATACGACGACGATAACCGAGAAAACCCAGGTCAGCCCGTCGCTGAGCAGGACCGCAAGTGTGGCATAGAGCTGATCGGAAATCCCAACGCCCAGGATCGCGTTTTCGGCCGCGCCGCTCAGTTCCAGATCAATGGCCGTTCCGCCGATAAAGGCAAACCAGATAAAGCACATGATCGACGGAATGATCATCGCGCCAAGAATGAATTCACGCACTGTTCTACCGCGCGAAATCCGGGCCAGGAACAGGCCGACAAACGGCGTCACGGCAATCCACCAGGCCCAATAGAACACTGTCCAGCCGCCTTGCCATCCGGCCAGAGCCGCACCCTTCTCGGTGCCATCATCAGACCACACGGTGAAACTGATTTCCGGCAGCGCGAGCAGGTAGTCCCAGATGCCGACGAAAAACACTTCGAGAGCGAACATCGTGGATCCGAAGATCAGGAAGAACGCCAACAGGAAAAAGCTCAACCCCATATTCAGGTTCGACAGCCATTTGATTCCGCGACCGACACCGGACAGGGCCGACAGCGTAGATGCGCCGACAATGACCAAAAGGGCGAACAGGATCGCAGCGAAAGAGGCTTTCTGGCCGCCGTTTCCGTCGGCCACCAGCAGCCAGTCACCGACGCCAATGCGTGCCAGGCCGGCCACGAATTGTTCCACACCAAACCCAAGCGTCTGCGCAATGCCCAAAACAATGGCGACCACCGACACGATGTCGACCAAATGCCCCAGCGGCCCCGAAAGCGACTTGCCAAACAGCGGGATCAATGCAGTGCGCACCGTCAGCGGCAGATTGCGGCGGTAGGAAAAATAGGCAAAGGCCAGCCCGGCAATTGCATATGCGCCCCAGGCCGACAGCCCCCAATGCGCGAAGGACCAGATATAGGCCGAGCGCACGGCTTCTGCCGAGGTGCCGGCAACTTCGCCCATGATCACGTTGGGGTTGTTCTGGAAATGGTAAATCGGTTCAGCGGTCGCAAAAGTCAGCATCCCGATCCCGATACCCGCGCTGAACATCATGGAAAACCATGAGAAATTCGAGAATTCCGGCTTTTCACCGTCTAGTCCCAACCGCAAGCGGCCGGAGACCGGCAGGAGCGCCAGCACCAGGCAAAGGATGAGGAAGAAGGCTACTGCATAGATGTACCAGTAGTTAAACACTCCGAGAATGAGCGTGTTGAGGGATCCCAGCGCTGATGAAGCGCTCTCGGGAAAGGCTACGGCCCATACGATCAGCGCCGTGACGAGCAGCTTGGCGCCAACGGCCACGTTTTTCGAAAACCCGGCGTAAAAGCCGCTCTCCGAAACTGGAATGTCCAATTCTCCTAAAGGTGGTTTCATACTTTCCTCCCTGGTTTGTGAAAACTGTTCCGCCAGCAGACTGTGTTTGGGGTTTGCTGGCGGGATTTGCGCATTGCAAACTCTGACTGGGTTGCTCAGCCCATCAGGCGCGCGTCGAGCGGATAGGTTGAGATCGTCTCGAACCCGCTGCCGGTCACCACGCCCTGATCCTCCAGCTTGACCATGTGGTCCCCGCCGACCTCGCCCACCAGCGCCTCGACACACAGCGTCAGGCCGGGCTCGAGAACGGCGTCGAAGGCACCTTCCACCAGACGGTCGGGATAGGCGATCAGAGGCCACTCATCGCACATCCCCACCCCGTGCATCGGCGAGGAGTATTTGAGCGCCTGATACTTGTCCTGCAGCACATGCAATGAGCGGGTCAGGTCCTCCATGTGGAGGCCAGGCTGCAGGAGCGCCGTGTTGTAGCGGATGTGTTCGACGGCCTCGGCATAGCTCTCGCGCATATGGGCCGGCGCCAGGTCGTCGCCGATCCACCATGTGCGGCTGAGGTCAGCGCAGATGCCGTAAGGTCCGATCAGATCAGTATCGAAAGCGAGGATCTCATTCTCGGAGATGACCCGAGGCCCGCATTCCTGGAACCAGGGGTTTGTGCGCGGCCCCGAGGTGAGCAGCCGTGTTTCGATCCATTCGCCGCCACGTTTGATGTTTTCGGCATGCAGAACGGCCCAGACGTCGTCTTCGGTCACCCCGCCGTTCGGAATCTCGGTGCGCGCGAAGTCTTCCATTGCGGCCATGGCGCGTTCGCAGGAATGGATGGCGCAGCGCATGGCGCGCAGCTCGTGCTCGGTCTTGATTCCCCGCGTGCGTTCGGTGACTTCCTCGCCGTCGCGATACTCCAACCCCGCGCGGCGGATCGCGTCCAATCCGGCAGGCTGGATCTTGTCGATGCCGATCTGAGTATGGCCCGGTGCGTGGGTGGCAAGCAGGTCCGCCACCTGGGCGGCGAAGGCGTCGGCCGCCGGGCCGATCCGGTCGCCGCGTGCGAAATAGAACATGTCCGCGCCGGACCGGCTCTCGCGGACAAGCGGATTATACTCGGCCAGGAACGGCGCGTTCTTGTAGTCCCAGATAACCATGTAACCGTCGGCGCAGAGCAGGCAGGCCCGGAACGGGTTGTGGGTGTTCCACAATTGCATGTTCGTCGTGTCGGTTGCGTAGCGGATGTTCAAAGGGTCGAACATCAGAAGGCCGCCATAGCCGCGCGCGACGATGGCGTCGGTCAGGCGCTTATGGCGGGCTTTGCGCATCTCGGCCAGGTCGGGCAGTTCCAGACCCGCCTCGCGCCATTCGGCATGGGCGAGCGCCGTTGGTCCGATCTCGACCCGGTTGCCGTCATTTTCCGTCCCGTCGCCAAGGCGTGCGCCCTGGCTTGGGTCGATCTTCCGGTGATCCCTGTAATGCGAGTTCATTCTGTGCATCCCTTTCAGAAGCTTGGAGACATGCGAAAACATGCCCGCGTGCTTGAGGCACGCGGGCAGTGGATCAAGCCACGTTTGCCGCCTGATCCGCGTATTGGCCGATGGCCGTACACGGGATGCTCAGGTCGTGGTTTTCCGGTGTCTGGCCGGCATATTTGCCGATGGCTGCACGCGGGGTGCGCGGGGTGCGCTTTTCCGCTGTGTAGTCGTTGATCAGGTCACAGGGCGTGTAGTTACGTTCGATCTCGTGCAAATCCTCTGCATCGAGTTCTGTCTCAAGCGCCGCAAAGGCGGTGTCGAGTTGGGCAACACTGTCCGCACCGACGAGCATCGACGAAATCTCTGACTTGCGCAGAACCCAGGCCTGCGCCACCTGCGAGGAAGTGATGCCTTTGGCCTCGGCCACACGCTGCACGGAACAGGCGATGTCATAGGACGCCTGGTCATTGTACATCTGCGCGGTAAAGAAGTCGGTCTTGTTGCGGGTCGAGTCGGGATCATTGGCCAGGGTGCCCCGCGCCAGCGGGCTGAAGGACGACACACCAATCCCCTGATCCATGCAGTAGGGGATCATTTCGCGCTCTTCTTCACGGTAGGCGCAATTCAGCTGAAGCTGCATGTTGACCGGCTTGGTCCAGCCATTTTTTTCGCAGACATTCAGGATCTTGGCGAATTGCCATGTGTACATGGTCGACACGCCGATATACCGCGCCTTGCCGCTGCGCACGACGTCGTTCAGCGCTTCCATGGTTTCTTCGACCGGGGTTTCGGTATCGAAGTAGTGCAGCATGTAGATATCGATGTAATCCATCTTCAAGCGCTGCAGCGAGCCATTGATGGCATCGAGGATATGCTTGCGCGACGTCCCATAAGAGTTCACGTCCTGACCGATCTGGTAGCCCAGTTTGGTTGTCAGGATCAGCTCATCCCGGCGCGCCAGGCGGCGCAGGATATTGCCCACCACGGCTTCGCCTTCGCCCGCCGAGTAAAAGTCCGCCAGATCGATAAAGTTGATCCCGTTGTCCAGTGCGTGGCCGATCAGCGGCTCGCTTTCGGCTTCGTCAAAGATCCACGGCTTCCAATCCTTGGAACCCATGTTCATTGTTCCAAGGCACAGCCGAGAGACGCGCAGGCCCGAATTGCCAAGGCGTGTGTATTTCATTCTACAGTCTTTCCTAGTGAATGAATTGATGGTGGAGAGGTCGGAGGAGGATCACCCGTAAGCGATCCAGACTCCTTTGGTTTTGGTGTAGGAACTCAGCGAATGGATGGCCATTTCTTTGCCCCAGCCGCTTTCCTTGAATCCGCCGAACGGGCTGGACAGGCCGTAACAGCCATAGCGGTTCACAAAGATCATGCCCGCATCCAGGCGATCCGCCATTCGGTGCGCCACATTGATGTTGCCGGTATAGACCCCGGCGGCCAGGCCATAGGTGGTGTCATTGGCCAGGGTCAGAGCGTCCTCTGCGGTATCAAATGGCGTACAGGACAGAACCGGCCCAAAGATTTCCTCTTGGGCAATGCGTGCGGAACCCGGTACATTCGCAAAAATTGTCGGGCGGATGAACAGGCCGTTGGCGTTGTCACCTCGCTGATCCGCATGGCCGCCAGCGACCAGTTCGGCTTCACCTTTGCCGATTTCGATGTAATCCATGATGCGCTTGAACTGCGCCGCGTTGCATTGCGGGCCCTGTTGCGCATCTGCGGACAGCGGATCGCCGCAGCGCACCGCCTCGGCCTTCTCGATCAGGCGGCTCATGACATAGTCATAGCTGCCTTTCTGGATCAGGAAGCGGGTCGGCTCGGAGCATTTCTCGCCCTTGTGCGAGAACATGACGGTAAAGGCGCGGTCGATCGCTGCGTCCAGATCCGGCGTGTCGTCGAAGATGATGCAAGGCGATTTGCCGCCCAGTTCCAGGGTCACTGCCTTAAGGTTAGATTGACCCGAGTTCTGCACAATCTGACGGCCCACATTGGTGCTGCCGGTAAAGGACACCTTGTGGACGTCGCGGCTGACCGTCAGGTGGTTGGCCACCGGCCCGTCACAAACCAGCAGGTTCAAGAGCCCGGCGGGCAGGTCAAGCTCTCGGTCGATCAGTTCGAACAGGAATTGCGTGGCCAGCGGCGTGTATTCGGAGGGTTTCATCACCACCGTGTTGCCCATGGCCAGCGCAGGCGCGATTTTCAGGCTGGCCTGATAGAGCGGAAAGTTCCACGGTGCGATCAGGGCGCAGACGCCCACGGGTTCCTTGTTGGTGAAGTTCAGAAACCCGTCTTCAACCGGCGAGACCTCACCGTAGAACTTGTCGGTCCAGCCGGCGTAGTATTCGAAGATCTCGGCGCAGGTCGGGATGTCGTCCACCATGGCCTCGGACAGCAGCTTGCCGTTCGGCAGGCTTTCCAGAATAGCCAGCTTTTGCGTGTTCTCGCGGATCAGCCGGGCGATGGCATTGAGCACATCGGCGCGTTGTTTGCGGGTGGTCTTGCGGCTCCAGACATCGCTTTGATGGCAGCGGTGGGCGGCAGCTGCGGCGGCATCCGCCTGACCCGCATCGGCCAGCGCGATGGTGCTGAGGGTTTCGCCTGTGGCGGGGTTCTTCACATCCCAAGCCTGACCTGCACCGGCCACCCACTGGCCGTTGATATACTGCTTCTTTTCTGCCTTCAGCCAGGTTCTGGCCCAGCTCAGATCTGCATCGAGTGTCATTGTACTTCCTCTATTCCGGAAAGAGCTGCGCGAACGATGGACACATCGCCCGCGGCCTGTTTCGCTACGGCCGAGGCACGGCTGTAGCCATATTTGCGTTTGACCTGCATGAGGCTCGGGCCCAGCCCTTGCGCATTTTCGGTGTTGCGCTGGGAGTTCAATTCCAGCCCCTGCACACAGTTGCGGCGCAGCGAGGACACCCCGCTCTGCAACAGGGCAATCATGTCAAGCAGGGCGATCACGACCAGCATCTGCCACGGGTTGTAATCCAGTTCCCCGTGATCCTGGGTCATGCGCACCGTCGCCGCGCGGCCACAGGCCATCATGGCGCATTGCATAGTGAATTCGGGGATCGTCGGATTGATCTTGCCCGGAATGGCCGATGAGCCGGGCTGCTTTACCGGCAGGCGGATTTCGCCAAAGCCTGCATTGGGCCCTGACGCCATCAGCCGCAGATCCCCGCCAAACCGGATAAGTGTCCGGGCGATCTGTTCCAGCGACGACGCCAGGTTTTGCAGCGGATCATGAGCTTGCGACGCGGCAAACAGATTGTCGGTGCGGCGCAGATCATGGGCCAGGCCTGCCTGTTCCAGAACCGTATTCAACTGATGGATGACCTGATTGAAGAAATCCGGGTCACAATCATCAGGCCGCCCGATGATATTGCCGCCCAGGTTCACGGCTGCCAGATCGCTGGCGTCTGCGCCGGCGCGCGCCGTCAGCTTGCGCAGATTATGCGCAACCCCGCCGAAATAGTCCCCGGCACGAATATCCACCGCATCCTGCAGGCAGGTGCGCGCCAGTTTGGGCTGGTCCCCCATCTGTTTAGCGCACTGTTCGAGGTCATTCACCAGTCCCAGCAGCTCGGTTTCCAGCTCCGCCCAGGCGGCACGGGCCGCGATGTGGCAGGCGGTGGACAGGCCGTCGCTGGTGGAATGATTGAGGTTAAGGTGATCATTCGGATGCAGCGGTGCGTTGCTGCCAAAAGACATGCCAAATCGCTGATGGTTGGCGAGATTGGCCAGCATTTCGTTGACGTTCATGTTGATGCCGATCCCGCCACCTCCATGAAATGAATGTATGGGGAAATCTGCCCCCAGAGGCTGTGTCAACAAATGGTCTATGGCCGCGCTGATCGCTTCTCCCACGTCCTCCGGCATGGCTCCGATGGACACGTTGGTCTGCGCAGCCGCGCGTTTGACATGCAGCATCGCCTCGATCAACTGTGGATAAGCAGATAACTTTTGCGCGCCAAATAAGGGGAAAAGTTCTGCGGAGCGCTGTGTTTGAGCGCCATAGCGGGCATTCGCAGGCACAGATACCGAGCCAAGGGTATCATGCTCCGTCCTGAAGTGATCCACGGACACCACGCCTCCCTCGTGTCGAGCTGTCGTGGCGTGTCTTTGGTGAAATTCAGGGATTCAGGCAAATTACAAAAAGGAATAAGCATTCCTTTTTGTAATGACGTTGGCGCGAGAACTGACTAAGTTGCATGGCACTATTCCACAGCGGCTTGCGCATCGCACCAATGAATAATTCCCCAAGTCTCACCTCGCTCCGGGCCTTTTCGGTTGTTGGCAACTGTCTGAGCGTTACCGGCGCGGCCAAGCAGCTTGGCGTCACCCAGAGCGCTGTTAGCAGGCAGATAAGAGCGCTGGAGGATGCATTGGATCTCAAGCTGTTTGATCGGGTCGGCAACAGCATTTCGTTGACGGAAGAGGGCCGGGTCTTCCATCAGCGGATTTTCGAGACATTTGGCCTTCTGGAAAACGCCGTGGGCGAAGCCACCGGATCCCTTCAACGGCATAAAATCAACCTGCTGGCGCCACCCACCTTGGCGTCCCGTTGGCTGACACGGCGCCTGTCATCCTACCCACAACGGTTTCCGGGTGTTGAATTGGCCGTCCACACCGAGCCATGGCCTGATATCCGCATGGATTGCGTCGTTCAATTTGGCGCACATCCCACCGCAGGATCCGAACATGTGCAGCTGCTGGTGGAACAGCACATTGCCGTCTGTTCGCCGGCACTTTTTGAGGACCGTGAGGCCATGCGCGCCAGCTGCCTTTTGCATGTCTTTGACAAAGGTGTGCGCTTTCCTTTGTGGGAGGACTGGCTGGCACTTGAGCCGGACAACCCGGATATTCCCAGCGGGACATCCATGGAATTTGCAACGCTTGAGCTTGCCATTCAGGCAGCCAAAAATTCGGTCGGCGTCGCCGTGGTCGACCGCAATATGATTGAATATGAACTCAACGCAGGCAGCCTTGTCCAGATTTCTCCAACAACTGTGGTTGGGCCAAACGGATACTGGCTTGAGATTTCAGAAGAGCAACAAGCCAAAACCCGCTCGGTGCAGTTCTTTCGGTGGCTCAGAGGCGTGGCGGGCCTAACGGCGGGCGCGTTCTAGAAACTGCAGTTGCCTCGCATTAAGTCGTGTGCTTTTGGAGGAACAAGGCCAGCGGCGGATAGATGCCGCTGGAGGTGCGCAGGTAAAGGCATCCGGAAAAGGGGAGAGCACGGCTCGTCAGGGCTGCAGCCCTTAGGCGTATCGCAAATTTGCGGCGGGAATAGATATGTCACTGTGCTTAGCCAGGTCCGCAAACTTGTCCCGCCTGACAGAAACCAACTTCTTATACGACCAGAGCGCAAACTTCCTCGGATCGACATTCCTGTCCTGGTTTCCAACCGCAGCCGAAAACTCACCCCAGTATTCAGAAAGCAGGTCAGGCGGATAGTAAATCGGTTTCGGATTCTCAACATATCTCGCTATCAGATTGTTGACGAGTTCGTCGTTCTCCCTCAGCGACACGACAAGGAACCTGTCTTTCAAAGCAGCAAATGTGGGGTCACCGGCAGTGAACAATTCGCAGAACGATCCGCTGGAATCAGCCAGAATTGGCTGATCGGCACCTAGCCGAAGAAGGTCCTCGACCGCCGTGCGTTCAGCCAGCCGATGCAAGTTTTGCCGTTTCACATATTCGTTGAATTCGATCCCGCCTTTGTCCGGGTTGCCGGGCATCCCCAAATAGGACGTCAAAGGCGCAAGCGTGTCCTTGCACAATTCATTGTCCAGGCTGAGAATGCCCAGTTCCTGCAGCTTGGACAGCATTGCACCCTTGCTGACCTCGGCATTGAAGACATCAAGAATCTGCTCGCGCAAATACCGCTCTTGGATTTGGGCGTCTACCGACACATAGTGCCACGCCCCAGATTGGTTCAAATAGCTCGAAAGGAGCGTTTTTCCGATTCCCGACATCCCGATCAAGAGGATGTCACGCGGTTCATTCAGAAGAGATTGAACCTCCGGGGGCAAGCACGTCAGTTTCATGGCGTTCCGAATTTTCCGTCGATCACGCTTTGCACCGCTTCAACCGTCGGATCGACGGTTGCGAACTCCTCTTCACGGGCAAACAGGTCCATCAGCCGCGCAGGCGTATCCGGAAGTTTGCCGAGCGCTTCTTCGACAGCCGTCGGGAATTTTGCCGGATGGGCTGTTTCAGCGACAACAATGGGACCGTCAAGCGTTGCCTTCAGCTGATCTGCCGCGAAATATCCGGTTGCTGAATGCGGGCAAATGATCTTGCCGAACTGCTTGTGGAGCTGGCGCATGGTGTCCAGGGCGTCGCCTTTGCCGCATTTCATCGCTCCGAAGTTCTCGGTCAGTGCGGAACGCTCGGCTTGCGTGAGTTCGTAGTAAGACTGTTCAGCCAGCTGTTTTTGCATGTCGCGCGTTGCGTTCCCGTCGCGTCCTTTCAAAAGCCACAGCATGCGTTCAAAGTTGCTTGAAACCTGAATGTCCATGCTGGGTGAGATTGTTGGAATCGTCTCGGCTTTCGACATCCGTCCAGTGCTGAACAGCCGAGGAAGGACGTCATTCTCGTTTGACGTGACGATCAGCTTCCCGATGGGAGCACCCATTTGCTTGGCGATATAGCCCGCAAAGATATTACCGAAGTTTCCGCTCGGCACAGCGAAATTCACAGGCTGGCCGCAATCGTTGTGGATCTTCACCGAAGCGTAAATGTAATAGGACGTCTGAAGGAGGATCCGGGCCAGGTTGATCGAATTCACAGCCGTGTAGCTATATTTTTCAGCGGCTTCGCTTTGATACAGGCTCTTGACTATGCTTTGACAGTCATCGAAGTCTCCCCGAACGCTGATGGCCTGGACATTTTTTGCTCCCAGGCAGGTCATCTGCTTGCGCTGCACGTCAGATACGCGGCCCTCCGGAAACAGAATTACTGCATTGGCGCGCGAACGCCCCGCAAAGGCGTTAGCCGTAGCTGCGCCGGTATCTCCGGACGTTGCGCAGAGTACTGTAGCCCGTTTGCCGGTGAGTGCGAGTTCCCGGTCGATCGCTTCCGCCAGAGGAGCGAGGGCGTAATCCTTGAAGGCGAGTGTGGGACCATGGAATAGCTCCATGCTCCATAGCTGGTCATTCAGGCGGGTCAGGGGCGGGCCATCATTGCGTTCAAAACCGGCCAGTGCATGTTTTATGCCTGCGGTGAAATCGCCCTTCTGCCACTCGGCTCCGCCAAACAGCGCCAGAACATCCGATGCAATCTGGTCGTAGGGCTGCCCGCCCAGCGTAGTCAGTTCGCCGGGCGTGAGTTCGGGCCAGGTCTCGGACACGTAAAGACCGCCATCCTCAGCAGTGCCACGGCTTAGCAATTCCCGGAGGGATCGAGCGGGTGCGTTCCCGCGAGTGCTGGAGTAGAGCATAGCATTCCCCTGGATTTCCAATATTGTGGACTTAGCAAGGCTTCAGCAGTCAGTAAAGAAAAATCTAATATATTGGATATTGGGAATGAACACACACGCAGCCACTCCAGATATCGGAAAAATCATGAAGGAGGCCAGAAAGTCGCTTGGCCTGACTTTGGAGCGGCTCTCTGAGCGTACCGGGGTGTCCAGGTCAATGCTGTCCGCAATTGAGCGGGGCGCCACAAACCCGACCTTCTCCATTGTCTGGGCTCTTTCTCAATCGCTTGGGATTGATCTCAGCTTGCTGGAAAGCGGGCCTGGGAAAGAGGAGCCAATTGAGCATCTTCACCACTATTCCACGCCAATGCGGCGTAGCGCGGATGGGAAATGTGAGTTGTATATGCTCAGTCCGCGGCGAACGGTTCTTCCTGTTGAGTGGCACAGGCTGCTCATGAAGCCTGGAGCAGAGCTAGATTCAAAGCCTCATGCCCCTGGCACCTTTGAGCACCTGACCTGCTTGTCTGGGTCACTGTCGGTAACGGTTGGCGATCGGACCGTCCGGGCGGAGGCCGGCGACACACTGCGGTACCGCAGTGACTGCAACCATCGCATAAGCAACGAGGCGGACGGGGAAACGGAGGCGATACTTCTCGTGGCCCAGCCGACTCAGTATCAGGAGCCAACTGCGTCAGTTTGAGGGGCGGGCCGCAGAAGGGCTTGACCGAATCTTTGCATTATTCCTATATATCGGATTCAATGCGGTATATTGGAAAACATAAAAAGAACCTTCGTCTGGTGCCTCCGGTCTCTGGCGGGCCGGCAAGCCCGCCAGCCTCCGCAAGTTTGAGCGGCGGCCTGCGGCTTGGTTCTTCATCCAGCTTCCACCCGCAGAAACGGACTTGAGGGCTTGAACCCAAGCCTCTCGTTCTCAAGCTCAATTCCGGCCATGAAGGTGCTATTGGATGTCTACTGATCAACTGTCCCAAGGAGCGCGCGGACGCCGCGGACGCCGCCGTGATGGCGGGGCGCCGGCCCCAGCAATCGTGCAGCGGCCCTTCACCCAGCTTAAGCGTCCTTATCCGGCCGTTGAGCTCATTTCGGATGATCAGGTCGAACATATTCACCAGGCATCCCTGAAACTGCTTTCAGAAACCGGCTTGGACGTTTTGCACGATGACGCGCGCGCCGTGATGAAAAAGGCGGGTGCAGATGTCAGGGATGGCGAAGTGCGCGTGCGCTTCGATCCGGATCTGATTAACCAAGCCGTTGCAAGTGCTCCGTCGGAGTTCACGCTGCACGCGCGCAACCCCCAGCACAACGTTGTTATGGGTGGGAACAATATTGTTTTCAACATGATGGCAAGTGCGCCGAATTGCTCTGATACGGACCGGGGACGGCGTGCTGGCAATCAGGAAGACTATCGCAATTTCCTGCGATTGGCACAGATGCACAATGTGCTGAACGTGACCGGCGGGTATCCTGTCGAACCTGTCGATATTCACGCCTCTGTCCGCCATCTTGATTGCATCCAGGATTACATCGCGCTGACCGACAAGGCGTATTGTATCTACTCGCTAGGCGAGGAGCGTGTGTCCGATGCGATCGAGATGACACGGATTGCCCATGGTCTGACACACGAGCAGATGCGTGATCAGGCGTGTATGTTCTCGATCATCAACACGAACTCTCCTCTGCAGCTCGATATTCCGATGATGCAGGGGGTGATGGCTTTGTCCGAGATGGGCCAGCCGGTCGTGATCACACCCTTCACGCTGGCCGGGGCAATGGCGCCGGTTACGATTGCCGGGGCCGTGACATTGCAGAATGCCGAGGCATTGGCGGGGGTGGCCTTTACCCAGATGGTGCGCCCGGGCGCGCCGGTGATGTATGGCGGTTTCACGTCCAATGTGGACATGAAGACCGGCTCACCGGCGTTTGGCACGCCGGAATACATGAAGGCGCAGCATATCGGCGGCCAGCTGGCGCGGCGCTATGGCATTCCTTATCGCTCATCGAATGTATGCGCGGCCAATACGGTCGACTCGCAGGCTGCATATGAGGCGGTTTTCTCGCTTTGGGGCGCCATCAATGGCGGCGCAAACATGCTCATGCATGGGGCCGGCTGGCTCGAAGGGGGCCTGTGCTGCTCGTATGAGAAGGTGATCCTCGATATCGACCTGCTGCAAATGATTTCAGAATTCCTGCAACCGGTTTCGACCAGCATTGACGATCTGGCGCTGGAAGCCATTAATGAGGTCGGGCCGGCGGGCCACTTCTTTGGCACTGAACACACCCAGGCGCGTTACCGCGATGCCTTCTATTCACCAATCCTGAGCGATTGGCGTAACTTTGAAACCTGGCAAGAGGCTGGATCGCCGATTGCGATCGAGCGTGCAAACGCGGAGTGGAAGAAGCGGCTTGCCTCATACGAGGCTCCGGTCCTGGATCCGGCGATCCGAGACGAGTTGGACGCTTTTGTCGCCAAGCGCAAGGCCGAGGGTGGCGCAGCGACGGACTTCTAACGCTTACGGGATCGGTTCGCGGGTCGCAAAGGACGTGATCGCGCTGCCGACCCGAAATTCATTAACAATCAGAAACCCCGCTTTCATTCAGAGATGGCCTGGAATCCAAACGGGGTGCGCGCACCCTATTCCCTGGCGCTATGAGAGCTGAATCCCTGAGGATGAACGAAACATGCCTACTATTCAGACCGAAGAGACCACAGGTCAGACCGAAGAGACCACAGGCGGCAAGAAACTTCCGTCCCACGCCAAAGTCGTTGTTATTGGCGGCGGCGTTGTTGGCTGCTCAATCCTGTTCCACCTTGCAAAATTTGGCTGGAAAGATGCGGTGCTGCTTGAGCGTGACGAGCTGACATCCGGTTCCTCCTGGCACGCGGCCGGGGGCATCCATACCATCAGCTCTGACCCTAACATCTCGCGCCTGCAGTCATATACGATCAACCTTTATAAAGAAATCGAGGAACTGTCTGGCCAATCCGTCGGTTTGCATCAGACCGGTGGTTTCTACGCTGCTTCCACCAAGGAATGGTATGACTACCTAAAGGGCGAGCGTTCGAAGGCGCGTTACATGGGCCTGGATCAGGAATTCATCTCGCCCAAGGAACTGGCCGAGCGTCACCCGCTGATCGATCCGGACCACTATCACGCGGTTCTGTGGGATGCGCAGGACGGCCATCTGGACCCGTCCGGCACGACATATGCTTTTGCCAAGGCGGCCAAGGCGCATGGCGCACAGTATTTCACCCACTGCGGCGCAACCGGTATGACGCAGCGCCCGGACGGCAGCTGGGACATCGTCACCCCCAAGGGTACGATCAACGCAGAGCATGTCGTGAACTGCGGCGGTCTGTGGGCGCGTGAGGTGGGTCATATGGCGGGCATTCAGTTGCCGGTTCAGCCGATGGAGCACCATTACCTGATCACTGAGCGCATGGATGAAGTTGTGAACTTCGGTCAGCAACTGCCGCACGGGATCGACTTCGAGGCCAACGTCTATTGCCGCCAGGAAGGGCAGGGCATGCTGCTGGGCACTTACGAGGCCCAGGCGACCCCGTGGAAAGTCGGCGGGACGCCCTGGGACTTCGGCCATGAACTGCTGCCGCCGGATCTGGATCGGGTGGCAGACCGCCTGGAAACCGCATTCGAACGTCTCCCGGCGATGGCCAATGCCGGCATCAAGGATGTGATCAACGGCCCGTTCACGTTTGGTCCAGACGGCAACCCGCTGATCGGTCCTGTTCCGGGCATGAAGAACTACTGGGTGGCTGTTGGTGTCATGGCGGGCTTCTGCCAGGGCGGCGGCGTGGGCCTGACCTTGGCGGAGTGGATGATCGACGGCGAACCCTCCATCGATGTCTGGGCGATGGACGTAGCACGGTTTGGCGAGTTCGCGACACCTGACTGGGGCACCATCAAGTCGTCGGAGAACTACGAACGCCGCTTCGTGATGACCTTCCCGAACGAAACCCTGCCCAAGGGCCGCAAGCAAAAGACAACCGCGCTCTATGACCGCATGATCGCCAAGGGGGCGGTGATGGACCAGGGGTTCGGCTTGGAACATGTGCTGTGGTTTGCCGACGGTCCCGAGGATGCGCATGAGGTTCCATCCTTCGAGCGCAACCGGTCGCACGACTATGTCGCGCGGGAAATCAAGGCCGTGCGCGAAGCTGTCGGCGGCATCGAGGTTGCCAACTTTGCCAAGCATGAGTTCAAGGGCGAGGGCGTTCGCGAATACCTGAACCATATCCTGGCCGGTTTTGTCCCCAAACCCGGACGCCTGGCGCTGACACCGATGCTAACACCCAAGGGCAAGCTTTACGGAGACCTGACCGTGGCTTGTCTGGCCGAGGATCACTTTATGCTGTTCGGTTCTGGCGCGATGCAGGAGGCGCACCGCCGCTGGTTCGAAAAAGACCTGCCCCCAGGCATTTCCTATGCCAATGTTTCAGACGACTGGCACGGCATCGCCCTGTCAGGCCCGAAATCGCGGGAACTGCTTGCCCGGATCACGCGCGACGATGTTTCAGCCGAAGCCTTCAAGTTCCGCGACCTGCGCCAGACTTTTGTCGGCGGCGTGCCGGTGATTATCAACCGGATCAGTTTCTCTGGTGAACTGGGCTATGAGATCTACTGCAAGCCGCAATATCTGATGCGCCTGGCAGACGCCATCGAAGAGGCCGGCGCGGATCTGGGCTATCGCTGGTACGGCGCACGCGCACTGCTATCGATGCGGCTCGAAAAGGGCTGGGGTGTCTGGACGATGGAATACCGTCCCGACTTTGACGCGGTCGAATCCGGGATGGATGTCTTCATCAACTGGAAAAAGGAGTTTGTCGGCAAGGAGGCAACGCTGAAGGCCCGCGAGGGCGGCGTTTCCCAGAAACTGGTGACGATGACGATCGACGTTGAGGGGATCGACGTGGCCCATGATGAGGCGATCCTCAAAGACGGTGAGCCGGTCGGTTACGTCAGTTCGGGCGGCTATGCACATCATGTCGGAAAGTCGATGGCCATGGGCTACGTTGCGGCCGAGTTCGCGGCTCCCGGAACGAAGCTTCAGGTGGAGATCCTTGGCAACTTTTACGATGCGCTGGTCTTGGCAGGGCCGGCCTACGACGCCAACGGCGCAAATATGCGTTCCTAATTCGGGAATAGGACTATGGGCGGCCAGAGAAAAAAATAGGCTCGGACCGATGTGAGCCGGTTGAATTGAACCGTTTCGTTTTCTTGCTGATGCCCGGGTTCTCAGCTTTGGACTTGGGATCCGGAATCGACTCTTTGGCCGCCGCAAACGAAACATCTGGAAAGACGCTTTTTCAGTGGAAAATTGTCAGCGAAACGGGTGACAGTGTCATTTCTTCTTCGGGACTGAATGCAGCAGTTGACAGTGCTTTGCCTGATGTGCGCCGCGAGGATTGCATCGTTATTTGTTGCGCCTTCAATTCCCAAAATTACCCCAAGTCTGGCAGAACCGCGGCTTGGTTGCGGCAAGCGGCAAGAATTGGGGCGCAACTTTGCGGACTGGGAGGCGGAGCACTGTTTCTCGCTCGAATTGGCGTCGCAAAAGAGGGGCGCATCAGCTCGCACTGGAGAATGAAACCCATTTTTCAAGAGAGCTTTCTTGAACTGGATCCTGTCTGCACGATTTTTGAAGAAACTGCCAACGTCGTCTCCTGCGGTGGCGGCGTTGCCACTCTGGATCTCTTTTCCGCGCTGATTTGCCAGAAGGCCGGCCCGGAAGCCTCCACTCAAGTCGCTGATCAACTCCTCAGCGCATCTGTTCGGGATGGGAACAGCCGCCAGGTTGTGGCCAGTCTCCGGCGCGTCGAATTCAGGAATGAAAAACTGTCAAAGGCAATCGGCTATATGCAGGAATGCTTGGAGGATCCTGTTTCGCCGTCAATCATCGCTGAACAGGTTGGTATTTCGACGCGGCAGCTAGAAAGGCTTTTCAGCCAGCATTTGGGAAACAGCCCAAAGAGTTATATGACGGTTCTCAGGCTCGAGAGAGCGCGCGCGCTTTTGCAGCAAACGCAGATGCGCGTGATCGATGTCGCGACTGCCTGCGGTTTCTCATCGGTCAGCCACTTCTCGAAACACTACAAGAGGCAATTTGGCATCACTCCCCGTTTCGAAAAGGCCGTGCTCGCACACTAAATTCAGACTGCGGCAATGGGACCAAATCAGGCCAAGCTGGTCACAGCACAGCTGTGTGGTACCATCGCGATTAAACGCAGAAGGTGCCTTACGCCAATGAGCCCAGCCATAGACCTCGCTGCCTGCTCAACAACTCCAAGGTCAGAAACGGCCTCCGCGGACCGCTTGTTCTACGGCCAGTAGTTGTTACGCAGCCAAGTCGAAAGCGGCGAAACCAATGGTGCAGGATTAATGGGTCCTAACCTAAGTCCTGGCCGCTTCAAACGCTTGCCATGCTTCCTCGAATGCGTCGAAGTCGAACCCGGGCTTGCGCGCAGGCTCCAGGATCAGTTTCTCTGTTTCGAGCAGTTTGAGGATGGCCTGTTCGAGATCACCCAACACCTCTGGGGGGATCACCAGTGCGCCGTGACTGTCCGCATGCACCAGATCGCCGTCATTGATTTCCAGGCCGAAGATGCAGACGGGTGTTCCGACTTCCTTGACGTGTACGAACCCGTGGCTGGGGCCAATGGAGCCAGCAACAACCGGGAAGCCCTCGGGCAGATCGCCCAGATCCCGCATCACGCCGTTGGTCAGCGCGCCGTTGATGCCGAAGCCTTTATGCACGGTGGTGTTGATCTCGCCCCAGTAGGCGCCGATGCAATGGGGGAAGTCCAGATCCTCGACCACGGTGATCGAAGGCCCGGTGCCGAGAGCCATGTGCCGGTAGTAGTCCATGCGGCGCTTGCGGATCACTTCGGGCGGTTCTTCCGGCGGGTTCACCGCGGCAATCTTGGCGGTGCGGGCATAGCCCACCATGGCGCCGGCATCCGGGTCTGAACACAGCATGGTGCCGCGGGTGAAGGCGTTGAAACCGCGCTTTCCCTCAGCCACTTCGATGGCGTTGCAGACGGTGGGGGTGTCGACCTTATTCAGCAGGTTTAGCAGCGATGGTTTCATATCGTCTCCAGCCAGCGGTTCAGTGCCGCCGTGGTTTGTTCAGGTTGTTCCAGAACCGGCAGATGGCCGGCGTTTCCGATGATTTCCAGCCGGCTTTGCGGCATCAATTCGTGCATCAGCTCATGCCGGGTGACGGGGCAGGGGATGTCGTCGCGACCGCACAGCACCAGCGCCGGGCCGGTGAAGGCGCGCAGCGTTTCGCATTGGTCGATGCGGTCGCGCAAGGCTTTGGACTGATTGATGAAAACGTCCGGACCCAGATCCAAGGCCATGTCCATGCACAGATCAAGGATCGCGGCCCGGTTGGGCCCTTCCGTCAAGTAGTTCGGCTTCATCTCCTCGGCCATCACCCGGCGCAGCCCGCCTTGGCGGACGGCTTCGATCTGCGGCGCGCGGCGGGCCTTGACCTCATCCCTTTCGGCCAGCGGGTTGGTGTCCATCAGCGCCAAGCCTGCGATCCGCTCTGGCGCCTGGCGGAGGATTTCCATCGCCAGGATGCCGCCCATCGACAGGCCCGCCAGTGCAAAGCGCGGCGGCGCGTAAGAGAGCAGCTCCGCCGCCAGCGCCGCCATTGTGCCATGACCGCCGATTGGCGCGGTCACGATCGGAACGCTGCCGGACAGCGCCGCAATCTGCGGGTTGAAAAGCCGCGCATCGCACATCATGCCGGGGATCAGGACAAGCGGTGTCATTTGACGCGCCGTGCCCCCTCCGACAGCGCGGCGAGCTTGGCATAGGCGATGTCCGGGTCCACTGCGCCAAAGCCTGCAAAGGTACCAAAGCCGCAGTCCGAGCCCGCGATCACCCGGTCAGAGCCGACGACTTCCGTAAATCTTTCAATGCGCTGCGCGACCAGTTCCGGGTGTTCTACAAAATTGGTGGTAGTATCTACCACGCCGGGCACCAGCACCTTGTCCTCCGGGATCTCTGCCTTGCGGTCGCGGAACACGGTCCATTCATGGGCGTGGCGCGGATTGGAGGTTTCAAACAGAACATAGCGCGATTTGGTGTTCATCAGAGTGGTGAACACTGTGTCCATCGGAATGTCACAGCAATGCGGGCCTTCGTAGTTGCCCCAGCAGATATGCACCCGGACGCGCTCCTGCGGCACGTTTTGCAGCGCGTGGTTCAACGCCTCCACATGCATGTCTGCGATCTTGATGAACTCCGCGTCGGACAGGTCATTGAACAGCATATGCCGCGACAGTGCCAGGTCGGGGCAATCCAGCTGCAGGTCCAGCCCGGCGGCCACGATGATCTCATATTCAGCCTTCATCGCATCGGCCAGCGCGGCCAGGTACGACTCGCGTGTGGGGTAGAAATCGTTCTGCAAAAACAGCGAGATGACCCCGGGCGACGCCGCGTTCATGAAACCGTATTCCATGCCGTGCTTTGCCATGGCAGTCTTGAGGTTGGCGATGTCCTTTTCCAGCTCAGCCTGGCCCTTGGAGCGCACCTCGCCGGTACACATGGGGCGGGCATATTGCGGCGTGCCGCCGTCGTCTGCCAGCCGTTGCAGGAAGCCCGGAAACATCTTCAGATCGGCAGGCGCATTGCGCGGGCTGTCGCCGGAAAAGCCGGTGTAGCGGTCTTTGACGTAGGTGGCATAGGAGATCTTGGAGGTCTCGCCGTCGCTGACGATATCTACCCCCGCGGCAACCTGTTTGCGGACAGTTTCAGAAGCGGCAGCCGACATGCAGGCGTCGAATTCCGCTTGGTCAAAAGGCTCCTTCCGCTCGCGGGCGAAGATGAAATCCACGACTTCCCGGGTCCGGGGCAGCGAGCCGACATGGGTTGTCTTGACCATCATCCAATCTCCCTGATTTCAGGGCGGTGCCATGCGTACACCCCCTGTACACCTCCTGTGCAGCGGACGGCGCCGCACAGGAGGAAACTGCGGTCAGCCTTGCCAGGTGGCGCCGGCAGGATCGTCGGTGGCAGTGATGCGGTAGAGGCCCGCGTTGCCGGTCATCGAGGGTTCGGCGCTGTAGCTTTCGCCGGGCAGGACCAGCGCGGTGTCGCCATTGGACAGGGTGGTCTCGACCTCGTTGATGGCGATGCGCCAATGGCCGCTGGCGGGCATCAGCACCACCGGCCTTTCGGCCTTGACCTGTTCGCTCACGGCGGAGCCGCGGCCGAGGAAATCGACCTCGAAGCCGGGCTTGTCCCGGATCAGCGCCTCCTCGCCGATGACTTTGACCGGCTGCTTTGCGGACAGCGCCATTAGGTCCCAGTAGCGGGCGACATATTTGCCGATCACGTTTTCGACCGGAACCTCGGGGTAGGCTTTCAGCTCTTCCTCGGTCAGCACCGGCATCGGCTGCACGTTGTGCGGCAGTTCCTGGCCTTTCTTGCTGTCATAGAGCACGCCGTTGTGGCCCAGCATCAGGCCGTGGGCCTGCGCGTCCTCGATCACCTGCGGCGCCCAGGTCACACCGCCGCCGGCATCGTCGCCGCCAAGGATCGACATGATCATGCCGTAGTCCTGGCCGACGTTTTCAAAGCCGCGGAACATGCCGGTGGGGATGTTGAAGATATCGCCTTCCTCGGCGATGAACTCACCCGCAGTTCCGTAGCGGCCCCAGAAGAAGCGCCAGCGGCCCTTGGCGACAAAGAACACTTCGGCGGTGGTGTGGCTGTGCAGCGAGTTGCGGCATTTCGGCGGCTGGCCCGCGGCGCCGATGTTGAAGCCGATCTTGTCGGTGATGTGGACATGCTGGTCGGGGCTTTCACTGACGCCGCCGCCGATGATGGTGAAGTTTTCCTTCTGGTCGGAGCCCGGGGTGTGGGCGTCGATGAAGGCCGTCTTGCAGGGTTTCAATTCGCCGTAGCGGACGATGCGTTCCTGGATGGTGCTCATATCTCGTATCCTCTTGAAATCTGGTTTGAAACGGCTGAGTCAGCGCCCGCAACCGGGCGGGTGGTTGTTCAGCCGCCGTGCGCGCAGGCTGGCGCGGTGGGCGTGATACCGCCGGGCCGCCTGACTGGCGTTCAGAGGAGAGGCACCGGGCCGCATTCAGAGATCGCCGGTCTGCAGCAGGATCTGTTTCCAGACCGAGGTTTCGTCAAACAGCGCGTATTCGCGGCGCAGTCCCCAGGGGCCGAATTCGGCGTGGCTGGCGCCCAGCACGAAGACCTCGGCGCCGGTCGGTTTGCCGAAGACGCCCCAGCCGTCGTGCTTGCCATGCAGCGTCCAGCGCAACGCAGCGCGGGGCGGCATCATTGGATCGTCGCGGCCGATCTGGTGGTGGATCTTGAACTCGGCGTTCGGGAAGGAGGCGCGCAGCCCCATCCAGAAGCGGTCCACCGGACCCCAGCTGTGGCCGGTGATGCCACCGGGATATTCCGACTGCACTGCGCGGTCGTATTCGGATTCAATCGCGCGCATGTCGGCATTCATGATCCGCGTCAGGATATCGGCGTATTTCTGGCCCCATTCATTGTCGTTGCCGTTGCCTTTGTAAGGGCCGGGTTGCTCGTTGGCGGGGGTATAGGGCTGCACGCAAGCCTCGGGGCCGCCCTCGCGCGCGATCAGATCGCGGGCGTATTCCTTGGGGTCCCAGCCCATCTGGCGCACGATGGCGCCCTGGTCGCGGATCAGCCATTCATCGTTGATCTGGTTGTTGATCGCGTGACAGTCGGCCAGGATGCGGTAGGTGAGCTTCTTGCCGGTTGCCTTGCCGTAGACCCCGTCGCCCAGGTGCGTCGCGGTTGAGAGCAGCCGGTGCGAGGACAGCATGCCCTCCTCGGGCGTACCTGACCAGATCACGTCCTCGCCCAGAAGGGTGCGGTCGGGGAATTCGGCCAGGGTTGCCATGGTGGCGGCGATCACGCCCTGGTTGCCGACAACAACCGAAGCCGGCGAACGCACGACAATATCGGGCGCGTAGTAATCATGCAGCGTGGCGATGCCGCGATCTTCCCAGATTTCCTTGGTAATGCCAATGATGTAGTCGGGGAAATCCTTGAATTTGGGGTCAAATCCCTTCATGTCTTCCATCCTTCAGGTATGCGGGCCGAGCCGCGAACGATAAGAGGGCCGTCGATCTCGACCCGGCGCGGCCCGGCGTCGGGGCCTTCGATCTTGGCGAGGAGAATATCGACGGTTTCCGCCACCATACGGTTGGCAGGCTGCCGCACGGTTGTGAGGTTGTAAGTGGGCCAGGAGGCAACGGTGACATCGTCGTAGCCAATGACGGAAACGTCGTCCGGCACACTGAGGCCGAGCTCGAAGCGCAGGGTGTCCATCACGGCGATGGCCATGTGGTCATTGGCCACAAAGACCGCATCCGGCGGGTCGTTTGCAAACATGCGGCGGGTGGCGGCCTGGGCTTCTTCGGTTACGAAATTGCCGACCTCGCGGGCATGCAGCGTCTTGCCGGCGGCGGCCAGTTCGGCGGTAAAGCCGGCCTCCCGGTCGCGCTGGGTCGAGGCGCCCTCCCAGCCGGCGATATAGCCGATTTTCTCGTGGCCGCCTGCCAGCAGAAATTCCGCGGCCTTGCGCCCGCCGGCGATATTGTCGGAGGTCACGGCCGACATCGACTGGTCGTCCTGCGCGCGGTTGAACAGCACCATCGGCACGCCGGCTGTCTGGCAGCGGGCGGAGAGGTCGGAGGAGAGCGCAACCGAGGCCGCGATGATGCCGTCGACCTGGAAATCCAGGATCTCCTCGACCACGCGGTCGATGTTGCCCGCAGCGTGCGACGCAAGGAAGACCAGCACGTGGTAGCCCCGGTCCTGCAGGGCATTGGTCAGTTTTTCGAGTGCCTCGGGGTAATACTGGTTGTTCAGATAGGCAACGACCAGCCCGATGATGCCGCTTTTTCCGGACACCATTGCGCGGGCGAGCACGTTCGGCCGGTAGCCGAGCTCCTTGGCCGCTTTGCGGACTTTCTCTATTGTTTTCTTAGAGGCGGACGCGCCAGGGGTGAATACCCGGCTGACCGCAGATTGGCTGACACCCGCCAGGCGGGCGACGTCCATTGAGGTGACCTTGCTTGCTCCCATCAGTCTGCCGTCCAACCTCCGTCAACCATCATCGCGGTTCCGGTCACCAGGGCAGAGGCGTCTGAGGCCAGGTAGACAACGGCCCCCATGATGTCTTCGATTTCTCCCGGGCGGCCGAGCTTGATCTTTTCCAGCACCCAGGCCCGTTTTTCCGGGTCGTCAAAGGTCGGCCGGGTCAGATCGGTGAGGATAAAAGTCGGACAGATCGTGTTGACGCGGATCTTGTCCGGGCCGAACTCCAGCGCCATCGCCTTGGTGAAGCCTTCGACCGCGAATTTTGAGGCACAGTAGACTGCGCGCTCGCGGCCGCCGACGTGGCCCATCTGGCTGGAGATGTTGATGAGAGAGCCGGGGCGGCCGGCTGCCAGCAATCCCTTGGCCACCGCTTGGGTCAGAAAGTAGGCGCCGCGGACGTTGACTTGCATTACCGCGTCGAAATCCTCTGGCGAGGTGTCGGTGGCCTTGCCGTGGCGGGCAAGGCCTGCCGAGTTGACCAGGATGTCGAAGGGGCCGTTTGCGGCCACCGCCTCCGCCGTTGCCGCAACATCGGCGACATCCAGTTTCAGCACCCTGGCTTTCCAGCCGCGGGCGGTCATTTCCGCTGCGATGTCCTGCAGCGCGTCAGTGCGGCGCGCTGCAAGAGTGACCTCAGCACCCCGTTCCGCCAGGGCCACGGCACAGGCCGTGCCGATGCCGGAAGACGCGCCGGCAATCAGGGCGCGCTTGCCCTCTAGGCTGAAACTGGGGGTGCTGGGGAAGGTGGGCATGTCAAACCTCGCTGACAGGGAAGGGGATTTCGCCAGCCACGCGGGCCTTGTTGAACTCGCGCAGGCGGGCAAAGACATCTACGCCCAACTGCCGGTAGGCGTCCAGAATGTCCACCGTGACCCAGTTTTCCCGGATCTTGCCGTTCTCCAGCCTCCAGAAATCGAGGCTTCGCATGGTGATGCGCTGGCCCGAGGGGGCGATGCCCATCCAGCCGTCATGGGTGATGGTCTGGATCATGTTCGGCCAGCCAGTCACCGCGGCGTATTCACCGTCGCCGAAGAAGTGATAGGTGATCTCGCCCAGATACTGGCCGCGGTCGGGCATGCCGTTCAGGAACGGGATCTGGTGCCAGTTGCGGAAGCCTGCGATGCCGCGGCCGGTGCCGATGCCGGCAGGGCCGTACCAGTTCATCCGCTCATGCCAGAATTTCGGCATCTCCATCACTTCCGGGCCGCCCTGGCTCGGGTGCTTCTTCAAGTGGGTCAGCATGTCGACGATGTGGCTGCAGGAGGCCTGCGACTTCTCCTCGTCCCAGGGGCCTGGGACGATGCCGTCATGCGTTGCCGGGCCAGGGATGCAGAATTCCAGACCGAGCGAGGGCGCCATCGGCCAGGCCTTCGCCTGCATCATCACCTCGGGGATGTCCCAGATGGTCTGGATCTCCACCACGCGGCCTTCCTCGAAGCGGTAGAACTCGTGGAAGCGCATGTGGGTGAGGTGGCCGGTCGGCGGGATGTCCAGCCAGGGCCGCACGAAGGTGCCAAAGTAGTGGCCGCCGCAGCCGATCCAGTCGCCGCCGTGCTCGGTACGGCCACCCATGACGATCCAGTCGCGGCGCTCCAGGTCCGGCATGGCGTGCAACAACGGGGCGTAGCAGGTTTCATAGAGTTCTGCGGAGCCGGTCAGGTCGCCGAAGGGGTGGCACATATGCACTACCGCGTCCGGCGCGATCAGTTCCTCCAGCGCGGCGCGCACGCCTTTTTCGGTGAAGTCGCGCATCGTGTCCCGCACCGGGGCGATCAGCGCCTTGTTCCGGGTGTGAATATCGGTGGTCATTCTGCGGCTGTCCCGTAAGGCACATTCTTGCCGCCGTAGCGGCGGACGCGGATGTTGCACTGCTCGGCGTGGCCGACGAAGCCTTCAAGCAGGCAGAGCCTCGAGCCGTATTCGCCGATCATGGTGGCGGCCTCGTCGGTGGTGACCTTCTGATAGCTGTGGGTTTTCAGGAACTTGCCCACCCAGAGTCCGCCGGTGTAGCGGCCCGCCTTCTTGGTCGGCAGGGTGTGGTTGGTGCCGATCACCTTGTCGCCGTTGGAGACATTGGTACGCGGGCCGAGGAACAGCGCGCCGTAGCAGGTCATGTTTTCCAGGAACCAGTCGTCGCGGTCCGTCATAACCTGCACATGCTCGGAGGCAATGTCATCGGCGACCTGGAGCATCTCCTCATAGGTGTCGCAGACGATCACCTCGCCGTATTCCTCCCACGACACCTTGGCGGTGCCGGCGGTCGGCAGGATGTCCAGCAGCCGGTCGATCTCGCTCAGCGTCTCCTCGGCCAGCTTGCGCGAGTTGGTCAGCAGCACGCAGGGGGAGTTGTAGCCGTGCTCGGCCTGGCCCAAGAGGTCGGTAGCGCAGAGCTCGGCGTCTGCGGCGGTCTCGTCCGCGATCACCATGGTCTCGGTCGGGCCTGCGAACAGGTCGATGCCGACGCGGCCGAACAGCTGGCGCTTGGCCTCCGCCACAAAGGCGTTGCCGGGGCCGACGAGCATGTGGACAGGATCGATCGTTTCGGTGCCGATCGCCATAGCGCCAATCGCCTGGATGCCGCCCATCACGTAGATCTCATGGGCACCACCCAGGTGCATCGCGGCAATCACAGCGGCGTTGGGCTTGCCGTTGAAAGGCGGGGTGCAGGCGATGATGCGCGGCACGCCCGCGACCTTGGCGGTGGCTACGGACATATGCGCCGAAGCCACCATCGGGAACTTGCCGCCGGGCACGTAGCAGCCGACCGATTGGACGGGGATGTTCTTGTGGCCGAGGATGACACCGGGCAGAGTCTCCACCTCGATGTCCAGCATGGAATCGCGCTGCGCCTGGGCGAAATTCATCACCTGCTTCTGCGCGAATTTGATATCCTCCAGCTCGCGCTCGCTCAGCGAGGCGATCAGCGCGTCGATTTCTTGCTGGCTGAGGCGGAAGCTTTCGGGGCTGTAGTTGTCGAATTTCTCGGACAGCTCCCGCACGGCGGCATCGCCGCGGGTTTCGATATCCTTCAGCGTCGCTTCGACCACGGCGCGGGTCTTGGCGTCGTCCTCGGCACGGTCCGCTTCAGGCTTGCCGCGTTTCAGGTATTCGATGGTCATGGTCAGGTCCTCAGTTTTCGGGGCGCGGCGGCACTTTCTCGCCGCGGTCAAATGCTTCCCAGCCTTCGCCGTTGAACAGGTCAACGCCGAGCTGAGCGGCTACATGGGCAAAATCGACGTTCACCCAGTTGTCGACGATCTTGCCGTCGACGACTTTCCAGAAGTCCATGTAGCGGATCTCGACTCGCTTGCCGGTGGGTTCGATGCCTAGGAACGTGCCGGAGTGAGTGGCCTCCTGGCGGCCGAATGCGGCGGCCCATTCGCCCATATAGAGGCGGGCTTCGTCGATGCAGACCTTGTCAGAGAAGGCAGCCTGGAACGGGCGCTGCCAGTTGTCCTGGAATTCCTTCAGCCCGGTCTTGGTGCCGCAGCCCTGGTTGCCCATCCAGCGGAAGCCTTCGGAGAAGAATTCGCCGATGTCGCTGATCCGGTGGTCGTTCAGCCCGTCCACCATGTTTTCGATCACGCGGCGGGTTTCTTCAGTCTTGCTCATGTCCGTGTTTTTGGTCAGCACGGCTTGTTCGGGGCGGGAGCCTTTCATGCTCTGTTCCTTAATTTGTTGCCAAGGGATGATGTGATCAGACGAGGAGGAGACGGCCGCCTGTCAGAAAATCCCTTGGCATCCGGTTGAGCGCCGGGTGGCGCGCAACGGCATTATGTCTTGCGGCGCTGCTCATCAGCCTTTCACCGCGCCGGCGGTCAGGCCGCTGACGATCTGTCGCTGGAAGAACAGGATCAACACGAACAGCGGGGCGGTGGCGGAGACCACGGCGGCGACGGCGTACATCACCTTGCCTTCGACCTGTGTGGTCCCGAGGAAACTGTTGATCGCGGGGATGATGGTCTCGTTCTCCGAGCTGAGCAGCATCGCCGTCACTGCGAAGTCGTTGTAGGCGAGCAGGAAGCTGAACAGGCCGGTGGTGATGACGCCGGGCCACATCACCGGGATGATCACGTGCCGGAAGGCCTGGAAGCGGGTGCAGCCGTCGACCATGGCGCTTTCGTCCATGTCCTTGGGGATGTTGAGGAAGAAGGAGTGCAGCATCCACAGGGTGAAAGGCTGGTTGATTGCCACCAGCACGATGATGGTGGTCGGCAGGATGCCCCAGATGTTCCACTCGAAGAACGGCAGCAGGTAGCCCGAAACTAGGGTGATGTGCGGCATGGCGCGGAACACCAGCGCGGCCATCAGGAGCCAGAAGGCATAGCGACGGCCGGAGCGGGCGAGGGCGTAGCCTCCCAGAGTGCCGAAGGTGAGTGAAATCACCACGGTGAAGAACACCACGATCCCGGAGTTGATGACGTTGCGCCAGAATTCCTCGTCCACCCAGGCGCCCTGGTAGCCTTCGAGCGTGAAGGCGCTGCCGGTCTGCCGGATCGTGTTGACCCCGTAGATGGCGTTCTGCCAGTCGGTCTTGGAGAAGAAGTCCGACTGCACCTTGAAGCTGCCCCAGAAGGTCCAGAAGAAGGGGAAAGCAGCGATGATCAGCCAGAGCGCCACGAGCGTCAGCGAAACCACCGTGAGCAGAGGGACGCGGGAGCGGGATTTCGGGTTCACTGCCGGGACTGCGATGGAGGATTGTGCATTGGTTGCCATGATCGTGCCCTCAGTGTGCTTTGCGGGAGAAGTCGCGCCAGGTGCGGATCAGCACCGGGGTCAGCAGGATGACCACGCCGATGATGGTCATCATCGAGGTCGCCCCGGCCGAGCCGTAGAGCGGATTGCCGCTTTCGCGCAGGTCGTTGTAGATGATCCAGCTGAGCGAGGTGGCGTGGGCCTCGGCCTTGAAGCTGACGATCGGCTCGAAGACGCGGAAGTTGTCCATCAAAAGCATCAGCGTCACGAAGGACATCAGCGGTGCCAGATGCGGCACGACCACATGGATCATGCGCTGCCACTTCGACGCGCCGTCAATCATCGCCGCCTCCATGGTGTCCTCGGGCACGGTCTGGAGGCCTGCGTAGAAGGTGATGAAGCTGAACGGCAGGGTGTGCCAGACACCATAGACAATCAGCATGGTCCAGGTGAGCGCGGTGGAAGCCTTCAGGCTCAGCGAGGGATCGTTGAAGATGCGCTGGATGGTGGCACCGATGACGCCGTCGCTGTCGACCATCCAGAACAGGATCAGGGAACCAACCAGCGGTGTGACAAGGAACGGCAGCAGCGAGATGAAGATCGACGGACCCTTGAGGATGCGGGGCAGGTTGTTGACGCCCACTGCAATTGCCAGGCCAAGCGCGATAACGACCGGAGTGACCACCGCCGTGTAAGTCAGCGTGAAGATCAGCGCGCGGTAGAAGGGCAGGTTGATGATCTGTTTCCAGAACGCGCCGAAAGTTTCCGTGCTGCGCCAGGCTTCGCCGACTTCGACGAAGGCCAGGTGCGAGCGGTTGATGTAGGTGTTGAGCCCGTTGTACCGCCCCAGCGGCTGCTCTTCCTGCAGTGCGGCTGTGGCCGCGGTATCAACAGTGGTCGTGGGCGTGCAGCCGAACGGGCCGCAGCTCTCGGAGACCACCAGAACCTGCTCGTGCTCGACAAACAGCGACTGGATGAAAACCGAGACGATGGGCAGCGCGATGAAGAGGATCATCGCGGATAGCGTCGGCAGGATGAACCAGAAAAAGGTGCGGTGCTTCATGGCGTGCGTCTCAGTCTTCTGTCCGGGAAAAGAGAGGGGGCCTTCAACCCCCTCCAGTCGGGGAGGTTTACTTGAGGAAGCCGGCTTCCTTGGCCGAGGTCCGGTAAGCGGTCTCGACATCGGCCAGCGCCTGCTCGGCGCTTTCGCCGCCTTTCAGGAAGTCGGTCAGTTCCGAGCCGAGCGCTGCGTGCAGCAGGCCGATCTGCGGGATCATCGGGTAGGGACGGGCCCCGCCTTGCACGGTTCCGGCCACGCCCGCCGCTGCCGGGCCAGGCTCGAAACCGGGCAGAAGCCAGACCGCGTCGTCGTTGTTCTCCGCCACCATTTCGGGGTCAGGCCGCTGATCAGCGCGGCGAGGGTTGCCTCGGCTTCTTCATCGGAGACATTGGAGGCAATGGAGATGCCATCCCACCACAGGGTGGCTGCCGGGATCGAGCCGCCGCCGACGGTGGGGGCCGCGGACAGGACGGTGTTAGAGGTCACTTCCTCGGTGGAGCCTTCGTCATCCAGGATCGGCGCGCCGCGCGAGCCCCACATGATGGCCAGCGCCGCCTGGCCGGATTCCCACAGGCCCTGGGTCTCGTTGGAGGCATGGGTCAGGTGGTCCGGGTGGGCGTATTCGGCCAGAGCCTTCATGGTTTCCAGCGCGGCGATGCCTTGCTCATTGTTGATCGAGGGTTCGGCAGAGCCGGGTGCGAAGAACTCGCCGCCGTGGCCGAGGTAGATCATGTTGAAGACTTCGCCCACGTTCCAGCCGGTCTGCAGGTTCATCGCGATGGGATGTTCCATGATGCCCGCGGCGCGGATCTTCTCTGCCGCTTCCAGCACCTCCTCATAGGATGCGGGTATGCTGTCGACACCGGCCTGCTCCAGGATGTCCTTGCGCGAGAACAGGTGCTGCGAGTTGGCCATGAAGGCAACCGCCATCACGTTGCCGTCGATGGTGATCAGCACATTCGGCGGGATGCTGTCCTTGTATTTCTCGACCAGGTCATTCAGCGGCCGGACCAGACCATCGTTCATCAGCTGGGTCAGCGTGGCGTTGGCGAGGATCACCGAGGTGTATTCCGCCGGGTTCGGCGTTAGCGCCGCGTTCATGATCTGGCGAGCTTCGGTGGTGTGGTTGGCGGAAAACTCCTCCGCCGAGCCTGCGCAATTGGCTTCAGCTGCACCGACCACGGCGTGGATTGCCGGGAAGTCGCTGGCCAGGATGCGGATTGACTGCCCTTCGGGGCCGCAGTTGGCCGCGAAAGCTGCCGAGCCCATCAGCCCGGTAAACAGCGATGCTGCGGCAAGTCGTTTCAGTAACATATCATTCTCCCTGTTTTTCTAGAATGGATGCAGGCGGCTTGCGCCCGTTCGATGGACCGCAGCGGTGGAAGCGCCGACAGGGGGGATCAGCCCCCGATCCTCGCGCCGGTTTGACCGTTAAACAGGTGGCAGATGCCCTGCGGCACGGAGAGCGACACCGTCTGGCCGATTTCAGCCCGGAAATTCTTGTCCGCCTTTACCGAAACCAGAGCCCCGCCCACGCGCACCGAGATCATCGTTGCGTCGCCCAGCAGTTCCATCGTGTAGATCGGCGCGTTGATCTGGCCCTCGCCGGGTGCCGCGATGCTGGCGTCCTCGGCCCGGAAACCCAGTGTGAGCGGTCCGTCCGGGGCGTTCAGCCCGCTGATTTCCACGTTCTTTGCGCGGAAGGTACCGCCCTGGACCTCTCCCTCCATCAGGTTCATCGCCGGGTTGCCGATGAAGCTGGCGACAAAGGTATTGGCGGGCCGGTCGTAGATTTCGGTCGGTGAGCCCACCTGCTGAACCACGCCCTTTTTCATCACCACGACGCGGTCGGCCAGGGTCATCGCCTCGATCTGGTCGTGAGTCACGTAGATCGTTGTCACAGCCAGCTCGTGGCTGAGGTTCTTGATCTGGGCGCGGGTGGAGACGCGGAGCTTGGCATCGAGGTTTGACAGCGGCTCATCCATCAGGAAGACATTGGGTTCGCGCACGATGGCGCGGGCCAAAGCAACGCGCTGGCGCTGGCCGCCGGAGAGTTCGGCCGGCTTGCGGTGCAAAAAGTCGTCCAGTTCCACCATCGCCGAGGCGCGGCGGACCTTCTCATCATGAGTCTTGGGGTCGATGCCGCGGACCTTCAGCGGAAAACGGATGTTCTCGTAGACGTTCATATTGGGGTAGAGCGCGTAGGACTGGAATACCATCGCCACGTCGCGGTCCTTGGGTTCCATGCCGTTGACGCGCTGACCGTCGATCAGAATGTCGCCCTCAGAGGCTTCCTCCAGCCCTGCGATCATCCGCATAGTGGTGGTCTTGCCGCAGCCCGAAGGCCCCAGCAGCACCAGGAACTCCTTGTCGGCAATGGTCAGGTCGAAGTTGTCGACGCCGACGAACGACCCCCAGCGTTTGCCAACATTCTGCAATTGTATCTCGGCCATGGCTTCCCCTCTGCCGGCTGTGACCGGCCGTTTTGCATACGAATGCAAAGAGGGTAGACTTATAGATGACTTTTTGGCAAGACTTTTTTGCACACGTATGCAAGGGGTAACCTCTCATGACTGACTTTTCAGTGGAAAAGCAAGTGATCCGAAACCTTTACACCGATTTGGACAGGTCGAAGGCAGGGCAAGCAGGCGAGGTGCTTGCGCGGTACTACGCCTCGAATCATATCTGGCGCGGCTACCATCCGTTCCATGAGCAGCAGGGCGCCGAAGCGGTCGCTGATGTGTTCTGGACCCCCTTGCGCGGGTCACTGAAGAATATGCAGAGGCGTGAGGACATCTTCATGGCGGGTGCCAACGCGATGGACGGGTTCGCTTCGGTCTGGGTGGTCTCGATGGGGCATCTGATGGGGCTGTTCGATGCGCCCTGGCTGGGGATCGCCCCGACCGGCAAGATGGCGTTCCTGCGCTATTGCGAGTTCAACAAGGTCGAAGATGGCAAGGTCACCGAAACGGCGATGTACTTCGATATACCGCATCTGATGATGCAGGCGGGCTTGCAGCCGTTCCCGCCGCAGACCGCCGCGCATCTGGTGCAGCCCGGACCGATGACCCATGACGGGCTGATGTTCGACCCACAGCCGCCGGAGGAGGGCGAAAAGACCCTGGCAACAATTAACGCAATGATCTCCGACCTCGGGCAGTGGAAAAGCGGGTTGAGCCTGGAGGATGAGCTGCGCCGGACCTGGGCCGAGGACATGATCTGGTGGGGCCCTGCGGGGATCGGCGCCACCTATACGATCGGACGCTATGCCAAGCAGCACTCGGGGCCGTTCCGTGCGGGTTTCACAGACCGCTCCAAGACCAATCACATCTGCCGTCTGGCCGAGGGCAGTTTTGGCGGCTTCTTCGGCTGGCCGAATTTCACCGCCCGCCCCACCGGGGGCTTCATGGGCATGCCTGCCACCGGCAAGGCCGGGGAGTTCCGGGTGATCGACATCTACCGCCGCGAGGGGGATAAACTCGCCGAGAACTGGATATTCATCGACCTGCTGCATTTCTGGAACCAGCAGGGCGTTGATATCCTCGCCCGGATGGCAGAGGTGCCGCGCACATGACCGGGTGGATCGACGCGCATCACCACCTGTGGGATCTCGGGGCGGTTCACTATCCTTGGCTGATGGCCAAGGGAGAGACACGGTTCTTTGGCAATCCCGCGCCGATCCAGCGGGATTACCTGCTGGGGGGATTCCGCACCGAGGCCGCGGCCGAAGGCGTCATTGCATCGGTGCATATCCAAGTGGGCGCCGAGGACGGTCTGGCAGAGGCGCGCTGGGTGCAGTCGGTGGCAGACGCGAATCCGGACTGGCCGATGGCACAAGTGGTGTTCTGCGACCTGACCGCGCCGGACCTGTCAGAACAGCTCGACCGGTTCCAGAGCCTGCCAACCGTGCGCGGTGTGCGCCAGATCATCGGCCGCGCACCGGGCGAAGACGCGCAAACCGGCACCAATACGCTGCTGGATGACCCGCGGTTTCTGGCAGGATTGCAAGAGGCGGGACAGCGAGGGCTCAGCTTTGATCTGCAGCTGATCCCGGAACTGATGGAGAAAACCGCAAGGGTTCTGGCGCAGGCCCCGGATACCCCGGTGGCGCTGTGTCATGCAGGCTCACCCCATGACCGCTCCGCCGAGGGGCTGACGGCTTGGGGGAAGGAACTGAAGCACTTCTCGCGTCTGCCCCATGTCACTTGCAAACTGTCAGGTCTGGGCATGTTCGAACACAATTGGACAGTGGCCAGCATCCGTCCGATTGTCGAGACCTGCCTGGCGCAGTTCGGCGCCGATCGGGTGATGTTCGGGTCGAACTTCCCGGTCGACAAGCTGTATTCTGATTACCGCACTCTGGCGCAGGCCTATCGCGGGCTGGTCCCGGCAGAGATGCACAGCGCCGTGTTTCGCGGCACCGCGGCCCGGTTCTACAATCTGGAGGCACCACAGTGACGATCTTTGCCTTTGAGACCAAGGTTATGCCCGAATGGATCGACTATAACGGCCATATGCGGGACAGCTACTATGGGCTGGTGTTCAGCCTGGCCGTTGATGCGATGCAGGATGAGGTCGGGTTCGACGCCGACTATCGCAAACGGACCGGCTGCACGATCTATCTGCTTGAGGATCACAAGTTTTTCCTGCGCGAGGTGAAGGAAGGGGACCGTGTCCGTGTCGAAACGCGGCTGCTGGACTGCGACGGCAAGCGTTTTCACCTGCACATGCAAATGCTAGCCGGCGACAAAATTGCAGCCGCAGGTGAGTTCATGGAACTTCACGTTCAGCAGAAGCCGGAACCGCACGCGACGGCGATCCCGTCTGATATCATGCGCCGCCTGCAAGCTGCGAAGATATCAGCGTCGGAGCGCCATAAATTGAAACACCGCTCGCGCTCGATTGGGCTGCAAGGCGGGCGGCAGGCGGGATGAGGGCACCGTAAAGTTGCTTCACCAGCCTGGGATACAGCCGACAAGGTCGCTTGAATGACGCTCGCCTCTGTTGCCGTCACCGATTTTAGCCCGACGCAATAGACATGCCTTCTGGCGGTGGTCAGCCGGTCACAAGCTGCGCGCGCAGGAAGGCGACGTTGAACGCAAGACCAGGCAGAAGCCATTGGAACAACCGCACGACGGCGAGAACTTCATTCGGGTCCGCATCCTGTGCCGCAGCGGCTTCCAGAGCATCCGGCGTGAGACCGGTGGCGTTTGGCAGGCCAAGTGCCAGTTCCACCGCCCGTTCGTGAATGTCCTGGACCGCGGGTTCGTATCCGCCGGACCGGATCACGGGCTTGAGATCTTCCCAAGCCGCCGCAATATAACTCGGCCAGCGGGCAAAGGCGCGGTAATCGGTATTTACAAACGGCAACCCAAGCGTCTCGCGCAAGTCGGCGTAAAGCGCCGCGGTGTCCGGGCTGGCATGATGGGCCTCCATCAGGACCGGGTGTTCGCCTGCTGCCGCCAGCGCGGACCGGGGTGCGGCCTCGCCTTGCGCGGTCCAAGCCTGGCCTTCCAGCAGCGTCCGGGCCAGCGACGCCATCAGCAGATAGGGCATGTTGCCGGCAGAGAAGACCTCGTTGCAGGCGATGATCTGCTCCAGTTCCGCCGCGTCATAGCCCGCGTCTTCGAGCCGTGCCTTGAGGGGCGGCGGGGAGAACGAACCTGCCCGCATTTCCGCGAAGTTGCGCAGGTCCTGACAGGCCGCGGCGAAGGCCTCTGTCGCGGCCACCGGCTCCAGCGCTTGCCAGAAAGTTTTGTAGAAGCTTGGATAACGGGCAAAGGCCATCGCCACGACCCCCATCCAAGGCACGCCCAGCCCGCGTTTGGTGCGCTCGTAGATTTCCGCCAGTTCGCCGGTTGCGGCGCGTTCGGGCACGGGGCGGATGGGTGGCAGCGGGGACGGTTTTAGCCGCTTCAGCACGTCAGGCCTCTGCCGTTATATGCTGCGGCAGTCCTTCACTCCATTTGCGCAACTCGTCCAGGAACCCCAGTGCGGTGCGGCCAAGATCCGTGATCGCGTATTGCACCGACACCGGTGCGGTATCCAGAACCTGGCGGGTCACAAGACCCTGTCCTTCGAGCTGGCGCAGGCGTTCGGTGATCATCTTCTTGCTGGCACCGCCGACCATGCGGGCGAGATCGTTGAACCGGACAGGTTCGTCTTTCAGGTGCCACAGGATGGAGCCGGTCCACTTGCCGCCGATGATCCGCATGCCGCGCTCGATTGCGCAGGGTTCAAAACAGGCGTCGTAGGCGTTGCGGCGGCCTTGGTCGTCTTCTTCCACGCGTGCTCGCATCATTGCCTCCATGGGTTTCCGGAGTGGATTCGGGTCGGCAGGAAAAGTGATCAGGTCACTTTTCGTTACTTGGGAAGTAAATTTCATAATTGTCCAAATTTGTCAACGCGGGCGGGGCGCGGAAGTTTTCCGGTCTTATTTCATGGCCTTAGTCGGGTCATCTGCGAAACCGCCCCATCCTTCCGAGCTGATTTTGGTGAAGGTTACCAAAAGTATACTAGTTGCGAAATGTTTCGTCGTGTCCAGATTGCGGGCTGTGCGGCGGCTGATCCCGCCACGCCGCAGGAAATCGCAAGGAAGACACCATGAGCAATATTCTGATCCTCAACGGCCACCAGCCCTATCCCTTCGCCAAGGGTGAACTGAACGCAGCGCTGATTGACCGTGCCACCGCGTACCTGAAAGCCGCCGGACACGACGTGCGTGTGACCAAGGTCGCCGAAGGCTATGATGTCGAGCAGGAAATCGCCAGCCACCAATGGGCCGACACCGTCATCATGCAGTTCCCGGTAAACTGGATGGGTGTACCGTGGTCGTTCAAAAAATACATGGATGAGGTCTATACCGCAGGTATGGATGGCCGCCTGACCAATGGTGATGGCCGCGTCGCCGAAGCCCCGAAAGAAAACTACGGTATGGGCGGCTCGCTGACCGGCACCACCTACATGCTGTCCGTCACGCTGAACGCGCCGGTTGAGGCATTCGACAACCCGGCTGAGCCGTTCTTCGAAGGCGCGTCGCTCGACGATCTGCTGCGCCCGATGCACCTGAACGCCAAGTTCTTCGGCATGTCGCCTCTGCCCACCTTTGGCGCCTTTGACGTGATGAAGAACGCCGATGTGGACTCGGATTTCGCCCGTTTTGACGCGCATCTGGCCCGTGTCTTCGGTGCCAACTCTGTGTCGGAAGTGGCCTGATTCACGGCTGTGGACTCATTCCAAAAAGGAGGTTCGTGAGGTGAGCAACTCTCCCCTGATCACCGTCGGCCAGCGCGCGCCGCTGGCCGACGAAGCGTCGCCCGACATGTATGAAGAGCTGGTGAACACCGGAATTACGCGTCTGGTCCGCATGATGATGCCGCCGGGTGCGACGGATGAGCCGCACCGCCACCCTGAGGAGATCGTCTACTTCATCAAGGGCGGCCTGCTGTCGATCAAGCTGGAAGATGGTGGAACCATCGTGAAAGAGGTCGCCGATGGCGATTTCATGCACAACGGACCTTGGACGCATCAGGTCAGCAATGTCGGCACCACCACGGTTGAGGCCGTGCTGTTTGAGCGTCTGGACAACGACGTGGAACCGCAGAACTGAGACGAGGAACGACAGATGACCAAGACTATTCTGATCACTGGTACCGGCTCCGGGCTTGGCAAGGGCGCGGCCTTCGAACTGGCGAAACAGGGTCATCGCGTGATTGCGACGACCCACGGCGCAAAAGGTGCCGAAACGCTCAAGGCAGAAGCGGCCGCGCTGGGTCTGACGCTGGAAACAGCCAAGCTGGACATCACCAGCGCCGAGGATCGTCAGGCCGCCTTTGACCGCTTTGGCGCCGATGTGGATGTCGTGGTGGCAAATGCCGCCATCGGCGATACCGGCCCGATTGCCGAGGTTGACGTGGACCGCATCCGGAATGTGTTCGAAACCAACGTGTTCTCGACCGTCGAGTTCGTGCAGCCCTATGCGCAGGCTTTTGCCCGCCGTGGGCGCGGCAAGGTGGTGTTCGTCTCGTCGATCGCCGGGTTCCTGATCTTCCCGTATCTGGCCCCCTATACCGCGTCCAAACACGCGCTGGAGGCCATCGCAGAACTGATGCGGGAAGAGCTTGAACCGATGGAGGTACAGGTCGCGACCATCAATCCGGGCGCGTACCGGACTGGGTTCAATGACCGGATGTATGACAAGATGGACGAGTGGTACGATCCTTCGAATAGCATTACGCCGCCGGAAGCGATCCGCAAGGTCCGCGACCTGTTTGCAGGCGACGGCTTGCAGATGGATCCGCAGCCAATGATCGACAAGATGGCCGAGGTCATCGCGGCGGATCACCACAAATTCCGCACTGTTTTCCCGGAAGAGGCGATCAAGGACGTGCTGGATTACCAGCAGAAACACTGGACGCTGGAAATCTGAACCCTTCGGGCCTGCGCGGCAACGAGCGGGCCCGGACACTTGCCCTCAGGAGACAATCATGACCCAACCGGACATTCACCTTTACACCGCCGCCACTATGAACGGTTACAAGCCGGTTCTTTTTCTGGAAGAAGCTGGTGTCCCCTATGACCTGACTTTCATCGATTTCTCCAAGCAGGAGCAGAAAACCCCCGATTTCCTCAAGCTGAACCCGAACGGAAAGATCCCCACGATCTATGACCGGGCCGAAGATCGGGCCATTTTTGAGTCCGGCGCTATTCTTTGGCATCTGGCCAACAAATACGGCAAGTTCCTGTCAAACGATCCGGTTACCCGGTCGGAAACGCTGCAGTGGCTGTTCTTTCAGGTCGGTCACGTCGGCCCAATGATGGGGCAAGCGATGTATTTTCAGCGCATTGCTGCCCGAACGGGCATGAGGAGCCGTTCTCGATCAAGCGTTACGTGGATGAATCCCGCCGCTTGATGGAAGTACTGAACACACAGCTGCAAAGCCGCGATTTCATTGCCGGGGAATACTCCATCGCCGACATGATGATCTACCCGTGGGCGCGGGCTTACCCGTGGGCGCGGGTCGAAGTTGACGACTTGCCGCACCTGAAGGCCTGGTTCGACCGCATCGACGCGCGCCCGGCGGTGCAGAAGGCGCTGACCATCCCCAAGGCGCAGCCCCAGTTCTGGGACGAAAACGCGGATGCCGATGCCTTCCTGAAGGAAAACGCGGCGCGGTTTGCCGGCGATGTGAAAAACGCCTGATCCAGCCGCAGCCTAGCTGGCGGCCGGTCTCCGGGCCGCCGAGGGCCGGAGGCAAATCAGATGAGAAAGACGCAATGAAATGAGCATTACACTTGTTGGCTACCCGGTCTCGCCCTTTGTGCGCAAAGTGCGGGTGGTGCTGGAGCAGAAGGGGATCGGTTATACTCTGGACCCCGCCGTTCCCTATACCGAGCGGCAGAAGGTGCTGGCGGTCAACCCGGCCGGCACCGTGCCAGTGTTGCTGCCAGGTGATGGCCTGGCGCCAGTCACCGAAAGCGCTGATATCGCCGCCTGGGCGGAACAAACGGTGCCGCTGCCGGTGCTGATCCCGCCGCAGCCGGAGCTGCGCCAGCGGGCGTTGCGGATACAGCAGTTTGCTGACAGCCAGATGGCGCAGGTCTTTGGCGGCATGATGTTCGGCCAGCGCATCGTTGTGCCCTATTACTTCGGAAAGGCCGGCGGCAAGGAAGACATGGTCGAACATGCGATGACCGTGCTGGCGCCGCAATTGCTGGATTCGCTGGCGGAGCTCTTGGCCGATGCGGACTATGCCGCGGGCACCTTCAGCGTGGCGGATATCGCTTTGTCGAGCTGGTTGCGCGGAGCGGAGCTGGCGGGGTTCGCACTGGACGATGCGCGCTGGCCGTCTATCCGGAGCTGGCTGGATCGCTGCTATGCGCAGCCCGGATACACCCGCGTGATCGCGGATGAGGAGCAGCTGGAGGTCGTCCGCTGGGCACGCAGCCGTTATGAGGGAGCAGCATGAGGACTCTGGTTTACCTGGCGCATCCCCGGCCTGACCGTTCGGAGATAAACGCGCCGATGTTCGAGGCCGCGCGCGGGATCAAGGGCATAACATGCGTCGATCTTTACGGCGAGTATCCGTCTTTTGAAATCAACGTCGATCGTGAGCAGCAGCGGATCACAGAACATGATGCGATTGTCTTTCTGCATCCTCTGTACTGGTATTCTGCGCCGGCATTGCTGAAGGAATGGCAGGACCTGGTGCTGGAGCACGGGTTTGCTTATGGCTATTCGGGCCATGCCTTGGACGGCAAGGTGACATTTAATGCGGTCACTTGCGGGCCGCGGCCGAGGCTTACACGCCCGAAGGTGCAAATGGCGCGCATCTGCGTACCTTGCTGATGCCATTTGAGAAAACCGCTGACCTGTGCCGGATGCGCTACCTGGCGCCCTTCGCGCTGTTCGGCGCGGGGCGCGCGGTGGAAGAGGGGCGGGACAAGTCTCACCTCGCCGAATGGCGGTCACTGCTGAAGGCGCTGCGTGACGACACGCTGGATATTGCGGACGCCCGCGCGGCGTTGTCGCTGAATGGATTCACGGCGGCAGGGGCCGCCAAGCTGGAGGCCGTGTGATGGATCTTCTTGCTGCTGGTTTTGTCTACCTGGTTGCCGCGGTGATTGCGGTGCCGTTGGCCAAGCGTCTGGGGCTCGGTTCAGTGCTGGGGTACCTGATCGCGGGGGTGGTGATCGGCCCGGTGCTGGGCGTTGTCGGCGGCGAGACCGTCGACATTCAGCATTTTGCCGAATTCGGCGTGGTGATGATGCTGTTCCTGGTCGGTCTGGAACTGCAGCCCGCGATGCTATGGCGGATGCGGGCGCAGCTGTTGGGGCTGGGCGGGATGCAGGTGCTGGGCACCGCCGTGCTGATTGCCGCGGCGGCGCTGGTCTTTGGTGTTGCCTGGCAGGCATCACTGGCGCTGGGGATGATCCTGGCGCTGTCCTCGACAGCGATCGTGCTGCAGACGCTGGGGGAAAAGGGGCTGATGCCGACAGCGGGCGGCAAAGGCTCTTTCTCGGTGCTGCTGACTCAGGATATTGCGGTGATTCCGATGCTGGCGCTGATGCCGCTGCTGGCGGTGAATGCCGTTGCTGGCGGCCATGACGGTCACGGCGATTCCGGCCTTGGTGCGCCTGCGGCTGACGCGCACGGGCATGGTCATGGCGCGCCGACGCTGTTCGACACGCTGCCCGACTGGGCGCAGGCGGTGGCGGTCCTGCTTATTATCGGGGGCATCATCGTGGCGGGGCGGACGGTGATCCGGCCGGTCTTCCGCTTTATCGCCGAGGCGCGGCTGCGCGAGATTTTCACCGCCGCGGCGCTGATGCTGGTGATCGGCATTGCGCTTTTGATGAACTATGTGGGCCTGTCGCCTGCGCTTGGCACTTTTCTGGCCGGCGTGGTGTTGTCGGACAGCGAATACCGGCATGAGCTGGAAAGCGATATTGAACCCTTCAAGGGGCTGCTCTTGGGGCTGTTCTTCATCACGGTCGGCGCGGGCATCGATTTCCAGCTGCTGCTGTCCAACCCCGTTGGGCTGGTTGGCCTGGCGCTGGGGCTGATGGCGCTGAAAGCGGGGGTGCTGTACGTGCTGGGCACTGGTTTCGGCCTGCGCGGCGCCGACCGCTGGCTGTTCTCGCTGGGTCTGGCGCAGGCAGGGGAGTTCGCCTTTGTTCTGTTCGGCTTTGCCGCCGGGGCCGACATCCTGGGTGCCGAGGTGATCAAGCCGATGACGCTGGTGGTGGCGCTGACCATGCTGCTGACGCCGCTGCTGTTCATCCTTTATGAAAAGGTGCTGGCACCGCGTGCGGTCCGGACAGAGGACCGCGCGGCGGATGAGATCGACGAGGCGGGCAGCATCGTGGTGGCGGGCATTGGCCGGGTCGGCCAGATCATCACCCGGATGCTGGTCACTAACGGCCACAAGGTCACGGTGCTGGACCACGATCCTGAAACCATCGAGAACCTGTCGCGGATCGGCTTCCGCGCCTACTACGGCGATGCCACCCGCCCGGACCTGCTGCACAGCGCCGGACTGGAAGGTGCCAAGCTGTTCGTCGCCGCGCTGGATGACCGGGAAAAGCAGACCGAACTGGTGCATCATGTCGCCAAGACCTATCCGCAGGTCACCATCCACGCCCGCGCCCATGACCGGCATCATGTCTACGAGCTGGAGCGGGCGGGTGCCCATCTGGCCCAGCGGGAGACCTTTGAGGGCGCGCTGGCGATGGGCCGCGATGCGATGACCGCCATCGGCTACCACCCGTTCCGGGCAGAGGCCGCCAGCCGCACCTTCCGCAGCCATGACCGCGAGGCGCTGGACGGGCTGCGGGAGAGCTGGAATGAAAGCGGGGTGTCGAAAAGCTATATCGATGCCATGCGGGCGCATTCGCAGACTCTGTTCGAGCTGATGAAGGCGGACCGCCATGACACTCACGACCGTTCGGAACGCGGCTGGACCCCGCCGCCCAAGGGAGATGCGAGCCTGTGAGACCGAGGTTATGAACGAGGGTAAACCGGATATCCTTCTGTACACGGCGCCGACGATGAACGGCTGGAAGCCACTGATCTTCCTGCATGAGGCGGATGTGCCTTATGAGCTGTCAGCGGTGGATTTTTCCAAAAAGGAGCAGAAGGCGCCGGAATATCTGAAGCTCAACCCAAATGGCCGCATCCCAACCATCGTAGACCGCGGCAACAATGGTTTCGCGGTCTTCGAAAGCGGCGCGATCCTGTGGTACCTGGCCGAGAAATACGGGCGGTTCCTGAGCGAGGATCCCAATGAACGCTCACAGACGCATCAATGGCTGATGTTTCAGATGGGCGGCATCGGGCCGATGATGGGGCAGGCGATGTACTTCCAGCTCATTGCCCGGCCCAACGGCCATGATGACCCCTATGCAATCAAGCGCTATGTGGGCGAGTCCCGCCGCCTGCTGGAGGTGCTGGACAGCCGCCTGCAGGGGCGCGAATGGCTGGTGGGGGAGGAGATGTCGATTGCTGATATCGCCACCTACCCCTGGGCACGGTCCTATTTCTGGGCCGGAGTTGATGTCTCCGGCCTGGACCATCTGAACGCCTGGCTCGCTCGCATTGACGCGCGGCCTGCCACCCAGGCGGCGTTGCAGCTGCCGAAACCGCGACCTGCCGTCTTTGGCCAAGGCGACACTGAAGCTGCGGCGGCCGCCAATGCCGCCATTTACAAGGAGTGATCCCATGACCGCAGAAACCCAGCCGATCCGCGTCGACATCGTCTCGGACGTTGTATGCCCCTGGTGCGCCATCGGCTATTACCAGCTGGCCGAGGCTGTGCGCGAGACCGGCATCGGGGTGGATATCCGCTGGCATCCGTTCGAGCTGAACCCGCAGATGGCGCCGGAGGGTGAGAACCTGCGCGAGCATCTGGCCGCGAAATACGGCACCACGCCGGAGGGTTCGCGCCAGGCGCGGGCGCGACTGACAGAGATGGGCGCGGCGCTGGGGTTCACCTTCAACTACGCCGACGACATGCGGATGTATAACACCTTCCACGCCCATCAGCTGATCGGCTGGGCGGAGGAGCAGGGCAAGGCGCATGACGTAAAGCTGGCGCTGTTTGCGGCCTTCTTTACCCGGCGCGAGGATGTTTCCAGCATTGATGTTCTGGCCTCGGTTGCCGCTGGCGCGGGGCTGGATGGCGATGCGGCCCGCGCCATGCTGGAAAGCGGCGGTCGCGCCGAACAGGTGCGCGCCAAGGAGCAATTCTGGACCAGCCGCGGCGTCCAGGGCGTGCCCGCGATGATCTTTGAGCGCCAACATCTGGTGAGCGGTGCGCAGGGTGAAGAAAACTATGCCAGTATCCTGCAGCAGTTGAAGGCCGCGCAGGCGGCCTGAACAGCAGTTAAGGGTAGCCGGCGCCTGCTGGCCCGGCCTGGTGCGGAATTGCTGGTGAGGGAGAAACCGCATGAGACTTCAAGACATCAAGGCGCTGACATTTGATACCGGCGGCACCGTGCTGGACTGGCACAGCGGGTTCCGCGATGCATTCGCCGCGGCGGGACAGCGCCACGGGATCAGCCGTGACTGGGCGGCGCTGGCCAATGACCTGCGGCGGCGGTCGATGCAGGCGATGCTGAATCTCGGTGAGGATGGCCCGCCGGCATACAACTTCGACGAAGCGCACCGGTTCTGTCTGGAAGCGCTGCTGATCGATGAAGGGCTGGAGACTTTTGACGCGCAGGATCGGCAAGCGATTGCTTGGGATGCACCACATAGGTTCGATGCCTGGCCCGACGTGCAGGAAGGGCTGGCGGCGCTTCGCATGAACCGCATCGTGGCGTCATTCTCGCTGCTGTCCTACCGGCTGATCATCGACAGCTCGCGCCGGAACGGGCTGGTCTGGGATGCGGTGCTGTCATGCGAGGGCTGGGCCTCTACAAGCTGCTGCCAGAAGCCTACCGGCGGGCGGCAAGGCGGCTACAGCTGGCGCCTGAGGAATGCCTGATGGTGGCTTGCCACCCCTATGACCTGGACGCTGCGCGGCAGGTGGGGTTCCGCACCGCGCTGGTGCGGCGGACTCGGGAATGGGGAGACCGGACGCCGGAGACGCCTGCACGGGGCGAAACCGGTGCTTATGATCTGGAAGTGGACCGTTTCAACGAACTGGCGGCGGCGTTGCAGGGCTAGGCGCGTTCCAATGCGTGCGCCGGAAGCGGCTGGGGGTCATGCCGGCCTGACGTGAGAAAACCCGGTGAAAGGCTGGCAGGTCGGAATAGCCCACCTCTGCCGCGATCTCTGCCACGCTGCGTCCAGTTGTGGTCAGCAGGTCGCGGGCGCGTTCGATACGCAAGTTCTGCTGGTAGGCAGTCAGGCTGTGACCGGTGGTGCGGGTGAACCGCCGCTGCAGACTGCGCAGCGACAGGCCAACAGCGGCAGCAAGATCGGCGGCACTCAGCGGCTCAGCCAACTGAGCCTCGATCCGTTGCTGCGCGGCTAGAACAAGCCGGTCTCCGTGGTCCATCGGCGGCAGGAAGCGGCGGTAGCGGCGCTGGTCGCGGCGGCCGGGGGCGATGATGAAATGCCGGGCGGTGTCCAGCATTGCGGCGCGGCCCGCTAGCCGCTCAATCACCACCAGCGCCAGGTCGATCCAGGCCATAAGCCCACCAGCAGTCACCAAATCCGTGTGCTCGATCACCAGCCGGGCAGTATCGAGCTGAAGCGCGGGTATTCCAGCCGTATGCGCGTCTCTAGCCCCCAATGGGTGGTTACTGGACGGCCCCGGTCGATCCCTGCGGCGGCAATCCAGTGCAGCCCGGTGCAGGCAGAGCAGATGAGCGCACCCTGGGCGGATTGCTCCGCTAGCCAGCCGGTGACCCAGGGCGCATCCGAGGGATGCACCTCACGCGCGGAAGGCGGCAGGATCACGGTGCGGGTATGGGCGGGTGCCAGGTCCGGCTGTGCGACCGTTAGCGGGGCCAGTCCGGCGTGGCTCAGAATGTCATTCAGCCCCAGCACAGCAGAGGGCATGGAACCGGGATAGTTCAGGATCACTGTGGGCTGTTGAAGTGGCATGATTGGCGTAACTGGCAAATAGTTTGTCACCGGCGACAATACCTGCCACCTCAGCTTTGCGCCATATCCGGATCACCACACGCGAAAAGGAGAGCGCCCATGCCCAATGCCCCTCATACCCTGTCCGTCGGCCAGATCAGCCTTACGGTGTTCGACGACGGCCATTTTGATCTGCCGCTGGAGTATTTTTCCGGCCTGTCCGGCGATCTGTCCCAACGGCTGAGCGCACCGATGACCATCGGCGCCAACCTGTGGCAGATTGATACAGCCAGCCGTCGGGTCCTGGTCGATACTGGTTCCGGCCAAGCTCTGCGGCAGATGTTCCCCGCGACAGGCCTGGCGCTGGAAGTCGTCTCGGGCGAAGCGATCACCGACATCGTGCTGACTCATATGCACGCCGACCACCTGGGCGGGCTGCTGGGCGGCGGATTTTCCGGGGTCCGGGTGCATGTGTCGAAGCCGGAATGGAAGTTCTGGACGCAGGTCGGGCTGGCCGATGCAGTGCCGGAGGAACAGCGCCCGATGATCGAAATGGTGCAGGCAGTGGCCGCATCTTTCGCGGACCGTGTGGTGACCCATGAGGGGGCCGCTGACCTTGGCGAGGGGCTGACGCTGGTGCCGCTGCCGGGCCACACCCCAGGCCACACAGGGCTGCGCCTTAGGTCTGGCGGCGAGGAACTGCTGATTGTCGGTGACGCGGTGATCTCGGGACAGGTGCATTTTTCCGAGCCTGACGCAGGCTATGCGCTGGACAGCGACGCTGATGCCGCCGCCGCCACCCGCCGCGCGCTGCTGGCTGATGCGGCGCAGTCGGGCACACCGATCGCCGCCACCCACCTGCCGTTCCCGGGTCTGGGCCGGGTCGAGACGGAGGGCGATGTCTGGCGGTTCGTGCCGCTCTGAGCGGGTCTATCCGGATTTGACAATGGTCTGAACGGGAAACCGGCGGCCGCGAGGGGCCGCCGGTTTTATCTTTCGCGCAAGCTGCCGGCTCAGCCGGGGCAGGCGGCGCCGGTTTCGATCCAGTTTTCCGCGAGTTCGGCAAAAGCCTCCCAGGTGCCCGGGGCCGGGGTGCGGCCTTCGCCGGGGGTCCAGGCCCAGCCGACCAGGGAGTCATGGCCCATGTGGTGCGCCACCTCGGCCATGGTGCGGCCTCCATTGCGCTCTGGATCCTTCAACTGGGCGCAGATCTCCGGCACGGTCATGCCGACCCAACCCATGCTGGCGGGTGCCAGCTGCCAGTGCCCGTTGCCGGGCACCGAGCCGCTTTCCCCCAGAAACGGGCGGTTTTCTTCGCCGTGGCAGGTGGTGCAGCGCATCGCGACAACGCCGAAGTTGTCCTCGGTACGCGGCACGGGCGGCGAGTGCGGTTTGCGCTCGTCGCCCTGCAGCGGTCCGCTGTTGACCGGGTGGCAGTTCATGCAGCGCGGGTGAGTGATGACCTTGGCCATTTCGCCGAAGATCGCGGCAGAGCGCGCCTCTTCGGGGGCAATGCCTTCGAAAGCCTCGGCAGTTTTCAGGCCATTCACCTCCTGGGCGGCGGCTGTGCCGTCGGCGGTGAATTGCGCGAGCAGGGCCGCAACGGTCAGGGCCGCAGCGCGTTTGATGAAGTTCATTGTCCGGTCTCCTTTTACGCGCGCACCAGCGGCAGGCGGCGCACTGGCTGGCCTTTTAGGACACGCCAGGCGTTGCTGACGGCCGGCGCAATCGGCGGGGTGCCCGCTTCTCCGATGCCGCCGGGTTTTTCACTGCTGACGGCAAGATCGATCTCGACCTCGGGCATCTCGTGGATCCGCAGCAGGCGGTAACTGTCGAAGTTCTCCTGCGCGACCTGGCCGTCTTCGGTAAAGGTGATCTCGTTGAACAGCGCGGCGCTGAGCCCATAGCCGAGCCCGCCTTCGATCTGCGCCTTAACCACATCGGGGTTGATGGCGATGCCGACGTCTGCGGCCACCCAGACCTTGCTCACGCGGGGTTCACCGGCCACCTCCGAGACCTCGGCGATATAGGCGAAATGGGCGTCATAGCTGGGATGCAGCGCCACACCGTAGGCCTTGCCGTCAGAACCGTTCACGCCCTGCCAGTTGGCCATTTCCGCCACGCGCTCCAGCACCTTGCGGTCGCGCGGGGACTTGTCGCCCAGCAGCTCCAGACGGCCCGCGACCGGGTCTTTGCCCTTGGCCTGCAGCACCTCGTCCAGGAACACCTCGTTGGCGAATGCGGTGTGCGAGTGGCCGACTGAGCGCCACCACAGGTGCGGCACCTTGCTGTCGGTGCGCACCCAGCGGGCCTCAAAAGCGCCAAAGTCGTAGGGTTTGTGGATTGAGCCCTCAACCGAGAAGGGGTCGACGCCGTTCTGGATCACCACTTCGAAGGCGGAGCCGCCCATGATGCTTTCGGTGGCAAAGGTGTTCTGCCAGCCGATGATGCGGCCGCTCTCATCCAGCGCAGCGCGCTGGCGGTGGACGGCCTGCGGGCGGTAATAGGCGCCCTGGATGTCGTCCTTGCGGCTCCAGACCAGCTTGAAGGTGCCCTGGCCGCCAGCCTTGGCCACTTGGGCCAGCTCCTGGGCGAACTGCGAGTCATACTGGGCGCGGCGGCCAAAGCTGCCGCCGGCCATCAGGGTGTTGATCGCCACCTGCTCGGGCGCGATGCCGAGGATATTGGCGGTCACCTGCTGGTCGACGGTCTGCATCTGGCTGCCCATCCAGATCTCAGCGGCGTCGCCGCGATTCTCGATCACCCCGTCCATCACCTCCAGCGGGGCATGGGCCAGGTAGGGCAGGCGGTATTCGGCCTCGATCACCTCAGCGGCACCGGCAAAGGCCGCGTCCAGATCGCCATAGGTTTCGGCAACCACGCCTTCACCCGTCGCAGCGGCGGCGGCGACCTCTTCCATCTGTTCCTCGGCAGAGCGGGTTTCCGCTTCGCTCAGTTCCCAGTCGATTTCCAGCGCATCGCGGCCCTTGAAAGCGCTGTACGTGTTCTTGGCATAGACTGCGACGCCGGTGGGGATCGTCTCGACCTTCTCGACGCCATCGATGGCCAGCGCGGCGGCGGAATTGACCGATTTTGCCTTGCCGCCAATCCAGGGAGAGTGGGCGACGGCAACGGTCAGCATCCCCTCCCGGTAGACGTCGAGCGTGAACTGTGCTGCGCCGGTGGTCTTGTCCGCAGAATCGAGGCGCGGAACGTCCTTGCCGATCAGCACGAAATCTGCCGGGTCCTTGAGCTTGGGCTCTTCGGGCGGGGTGCTGTCATGAGCGGCGGCAACGAGCTCGCCGAATTGCGCCGAATTGCCACTGGCCGCGTGGCTGACGACGCCCTTGGCGACGGTGATCTCATCCTCGGGCAAACCCCATTCGCGGGCGGCGGCCTGCACCAGCATGGAGCGGGCCGCTGCGCCGGCCTGGCGCATCTGGGTAAAGGCATTGCGCACCGCGGTGGAGGCGCCGGTGCCCTGGATGCCAAAGGCGAAGTTCTGATAGGTGGCGGTGTCCGCAGGCGCGTGTTCGGCGCGCATCTGCGACCAGTCGGCGTCCAGCTCTTCCGCGACGAGGGTGGCGAAGCCGGTAAAGGGCCCTTGGCCGAATTCGATGTGCTTGACGATTACCGTGACTGTGTTGTCCTCGGCGATGCGGACGAAGGCGTTGAGGCTGATCGGGCCGGAGGCTGCCTTCGCCGCCATCTTGCCGCCAACAGGAAGATGCGCGCCGATGATAAGGGCTGCGCTGCCGGCCAGGAAGCCGCGCCGGGTCGGGGAGAACTTGGTCATGGATCAGGCCTCCAGCATCTTGGCTGCGTTGTGGATCGCCTTGCGGATGCGCACGTAGGTGGCGCAGCGGCAGGCGTTGCCGGCCATCGCGTAGTCGATATCTTCATCCGTCGGATTGGGGATTTCGGTCAGCAGGGCGGCGGCGGCGATGATCTGGCCGGACTGGCAGTACCCGCACTGGGGCACGTCGATGTCGACCCAGGCCTTGCGCACCGCGTCGGCCTCGGGCCTTCGAGCGCCTCGATGGTGACAACGTCGGAGCCATCGAGCGCCTCCACCGGGGTCACGCAGGAGCGCACCGGCATACCGTCGACCATGACTGTGCAGGCGCCGCATTGGGCAATACCGCAACCGAATTTGGTGCCGGTCAGGCGCAGATCGTCGCGCAGCGCCCAAAGCAGCGGCGTGTCGCCGGGGACGTCGAGTGTGACGTCCTTTCCGTTGATGGTGAGGTCAGTCATTTTTGGGGTGTCCTCCTTTGGCTGGTCCTGGAGATTGGCTTCAACGCCTTTTGGCGCTGCCCTGCCGAGAGTGGCAGGGCCGAGGTTGGGGCGGTTCGCGCTTACCGTTTCACCGCAGGTTTCGAATCGCAACCGGTATACTTTTAGTAACCTTGTGGCCACACAAAGCCCGCGAAGCAGGGCCAGGGCCTAGAGGCTGACTTCCGGAGACGCGAAATTGATTGGTTTCCAGTTGGGTTTGCGGTCCTTCTCGATGATCGCGGCCCGCACGCCTTCAAGAAAGTCGCCTTCGGCCAGACAGTATGACGCGGCGTTCAGATCGCGGGCCAGACAGCGGAGCAAGCTGGAATCTTGCCGCGCTGCATCCAGCAGTTTCAGTGTGAGCTGGAGGGAAATCGGCGAGGCTCGGCGCAATGCAGCGGCTGCTTTTTGCGCCCAATCCTGGCGATTCTGCTCCAGCCGCTCAGCGATTGCTTCGGGCAGCTGTCCTGCAAACGTCTCCGCCACGGCTTTAGGATCGGGCAGGGTTCCGGGACCGGGCGGTTCGCTGAAAGCCGCGATCGGGCTTGCGTCCGCCGCTTCCATCAACGCGCTGGTCAGCGCTGGCAGCCGGTCGGAGGGCACAAAACTGTCTGCGAGTCCCAGCGCGATGCAGTCGGCGGGACCAAGCCGAAGCCCGGTCAGCGCAATCAGCCGCGCCAGCCCTTCGGGAGCAGGGGCCAGCAGGTGGCTGGCGCCCACATCGGGCACCAGGCCGATGCCGCATTCGGGCATCGCCAGTAAGGTGCGTTCGGTGACGACACGGTGCGCGCCATGGGCCGAGATGCCGACGCCGCCACCCATCACAATCCCGTCCATCAGCGCCACATAGGGGGTGCTGAGGCCGGCAATCTGGGCGTTCAGAGCATAGTTTTCTGCCCAGAAATCGGTGCAATAGGCGTTATTGCCCGCAGTGCCCTCGGCATAAAGCCGGGCCACGTCGCCACCGGCGCAGAAGGCCCTGTCCCCGGCGGCATCGGCGACGACCAGCTTTACCCCTGGGTCGGCTTCCCATTCCGACAGGATGCGCGACATGCGCTGCACCATTTCACGGGTCAGGGCGTTCAGCGCCTTGGGGCGGTTCAGGGTGATCCGCGCGGCGGCGCCAGCTTTGGTTTCTTTAACTTCGGGTTCCAGCATTCCGGTCTCCTTTGGCTTGAACCAGTTGCGGGAAGGGGTCACGCGGGATGCGTGGCCCCGCGTTCGATGCGGTAGCTGCGGTCCAGCAGGTCGGCGCAGTGGTGATCGTTGGATTCCGCGATCAGGATCGACATGCCTTCGGACTTCAGGTCCCGCAGGATTTCCGAGATCCGCCGCGCCAGCACCGGGGCGATGCCCTCGGAGGGCTCATCCAGCAGGATCAGCCGCCCGCCCATCATCAGGGCGCGGGCCAGCGCTGCCAGTTTCTGCTGGCCGCCGGACAGCGAGGTGGCGCTGCGGCCGCGGAACTCGCGCACCTCGGGCATCAGGTCATAAATCCATTTCAGCCGGTCCTGATAGTCGGGGATGTCTACCGCCCAGACCGGCATCATGATGTTTTCCTCGGCCGAAAGCTGCGGTACCAGCTTGCGGTCCTCGGGCATGTAGCCGATGCCGATGCGGGCGCGGTCTTGCGGCGGGGTGGCGGGCAGCTGGTAATGGTCAAAGCTCATCGTGCCGGACTGTGCCGCCAAGAGCCCCATGATCGCGCGCATCATCGTGGTCTTACCCGCGCCGTTGGGGCCGATCAGGCCGATCATCTCGCCGGTCTTCACCGTCAGCGCGCTGTCGCGCAGGATCGGCACCGGGCCGATGGAAACGTTCAGGTTACTGATCTCAAGCATAGGCTGTCTCCGCCTTTTGGGTTGGGGCGTGGGTGTCGCCGATCACCAGTTCCCGCACCTTGGGATCGATCAGCGCCCGGGCGGGCGGGGCGTCGCAGATCACCTCGCCCGAGAAGAAGGCCAGCACCCGGTCGACGTAGCGTTCGACGATCTCCATGTCGTGCTCGATGAACAGGACGGTGGTCCCGGAGGCCTTGAGCGCCGACATCACCGTGTCCATGATGGCGAACTTCTCCTCGGCGGCGACGCCGGAGGTGGGTTCGTCCAGCAGCAGCATCTTGGGGCCGCTGACCACCGCCATGGCGATGTCGAGCAGTTTGCGCGAGCCCTGTGAAAGCGCGCTGGCCTCGTGATCGGCCACATCCGCCAGACCGTAGCGGGCCATTATGGCGTCGCATTCCGCCAGCAGGTCCGGGCCGGCGATGGGACGCAGCAGCGCGCCGCCCTTGCGCCGGGCCAGCGCCAGCGCCGACAGCAGGTTCTGCCGCACGCTGAGGGTCATGAACACCTGGCTGACCTGGAACGAGCGGGTGAGGCCCTGATGCACTGCCAGCCGCGGCGCGATGCCGGTGATGTCTTTGCCGCGGAACCGAATGGTGCCGCCCGAGGGTTTCAGGTAGCCGGTGACCATGTTGACGAAAGTGGTCTTGCCCGCACCGTTGGCACCAATCACGCCGACCACCTGGCCTGCGGGGATGTCGACGTTGATATCCTTGGCTGCGGTCACGGCGCCAAAGGATTTCTGCAGGTCCGTGACGGACAGGATGGGCGTATCAGTCATGACGGAGCCTCCGGATAAGGGGGATGCGTTCCAGCAGCGACCAGATACCGCCGGGCAGGAAGAAGATGATCAGCAGCAGCGTGCCGCCGACGATCAGCTGCCAGGCGTGAGGGGCGATTTCGAATGCGTAGGTGCGCAGGAACTCAAAGATGATGGCGCCGATGAAGGGGGCCAGCACGCTGCCCGGTCCGGCCATGATGGTGATGAAGACCAGCTCGCCCGAGACGGTCCAGTAGACCATGCTGTCGGGATCGACCTGTCCCAGCGCCATCGCCATCATGCCGCCCGCGGCGCCGGCGAGGGCGGCCGAGATCACGTATTTGATGTGAATGGCCTGTGCCACCGAATAGCCCAGGTATTCCACCCGGATCTCATTGTCGCGGATCGCGGTGGTCAGCCGTCCGAGGGTCGACCGCAGATACATCTGCACCAGCACCGCCAGCGTCAGGCAGACGGCGATGATGGCCGTGAACAGCACCTGCTTGCCTTCGGGCGCCCAGCCCAGGAAGGTGGTCTGCGACACCGAGAAACCATCGGTGGATCCCAGCGCCTCGGTCTTGACCAGGATGCCGTAGAGAACCATCGAAAACGCCAGCGACAGCATCGCAAAGAAGATGTCGCGGTAGCGGCGCAGGATGAAGCCGAGCGCAAAGCCCGCGATGACCGCGGCCAGCATGGCGATGATGATGCGCAGGGCAAAATCGCTGAGGCCCAGCCATTGCTCGGACAGCGCCACCGCATAGGCACCAAGCCCGAAGTAGAGGCCGTGGCCGAAGGACATCAGCCCGGTGCGCCACAGCACCAGAAGCCCCAGCACAGCAGCGCCGCGGGCCAGGCCGAACATCATGTTGTTGACGACCCAGGCCGGCAGCATCAGCCCGGCCGCAGCCAGCGCCAGAAGAGCAAAGGCCGTAAGACGCACGGTCTTGTCGGATAGAATTGCTTGATGCATCAGATTTTCCTCGCCTTGGCGGGTGCGAACAGCCCCTCGGGGCGCACGATCAGAACTGCGGACATCACCAGGAAGATCACGAACAGTTCAAGCTCCGGCAGCTTGTGGACCGCCAGCGCGCGCAGCAGGCCGACCAGCAGCGCGCCGATCAGCGCGCCGGGGATTGAGCCCATGCCGCCGATCACAACAACGGCAAAGCTGAGCACGATGACATCGACCGCAAAGCCGGGCGCCACCGACACGGTGGGTGCGATATAGGCGCCGCCAAGCGCACCCAGAACGGCGCCGGCGCAGAATGTGACGACGAACAGGCGGCGCACGTTGATGCCGACGATCAGCGCCATCTCGCGGTCATGGATGACGGCGGTGATCAGCTTGCCCCAGCGGGTGCGGGTCAGCATCCACCAGCTGCCTGCAGCGACGAGCAGCGCGACGCCAAACAGGGTCAGCGAGTAGACGTCGCGGAAGATGCCGCCCATCTCGACGCTGCCGAGGGCCACCATCGGCTGATAGGCGAAATAGGGGTTCACGCCGAAGATCAGCAGGATCAGATCCTCGAGGATCAGGAACACCCCGAAAGTGGCCAGCACGATCAGGATTTCCTCGTGATCGTACAGTCTGCGCAGCACGATCCGCTCGATCAAAAGGCCCAGCACGATGCCGACGGCCAGCGCCGATCCGGCGATGATCAGGAAACCGAACCAATCGGGAAAGCCCATCTCGGATGCGGAGCCGATGAAATAGGCGGCGGTGTAGGCACCCCAGGCGTAAAAACCGCCGTGGGCCACGTTCAGGATCTTCATCACCCGAAGATGATGGTGAGACCCGCCGCAACGATGAACAGGTATGAAGCATAGACCAGCCCGTCCAGCAGTATGGTAAACAGTAGTTGCATGAGTATTTTCCTCCTCCCTTCTTCTCCAGCAGCGGACAGGGCAGGGCCGCCCCGCCCGCCACCGGGGAGAGCCGGGGTCAGCAGCTGGCGCCGGGCATGCCGGCCTCAAGCCATTCGATGCCTGACTGGCCTTCGGGCGGCATGATGCAATTAGCGGGGTAGAACACGACGTCGGTGGCAACCGGTTCGCCGCTGTCCTTGTTCCAGCCGGTGATGCCATAGCCCACCGGATGCACTGCTTGGTGGCCGCCACCGAGCGTCATCGAAATGCGGCCGCCGAAGCTGTCCCATTCAAGTCCTGTCAAGGCGTCGATGACCTGCGCTTGCCCCGGGAAACCGCCGACTGCCTCCGCGGCTTTGTCCATCGCGATCTTCAGCGCCAGGATGGACTGGGCGTACTGATAGGACGGCCCCAGCGGGTATTCGCCGTATTTTTCCTTGTAGTGGTCGACGAACCAGCGGTTCAGCGGCGTGTCCATGTCGCGCACCAGGAGGCCGTATTCGCCGCGGGTGCCCATCACTACGCCTTCGGGAAAGCCCTTGCCCAGGCGATCCACTGCCGAGGCGCCGAGCGTCGAGATGAAGGTTTTCTGCCGGAAGAAGCCGCGCACGTTGGCCTGCAGAACAAAGGCCTCCATGTCGCCGTCCCAGAAGCTGGAATGCACCAGCGGCGCCTTGTCGAGCGACAGGGTGGAAATCTCGGTGCCGAACTGGCCCGCGAACAGTTTCGGGAACTGCGGGTTGTCGGAGGCCTTGGTGTCCGGGTTGATGGTCTCCATCGCCAAGTCAAAGAACTTGTAGCTGTCCTGGCCCCAGGCGTAATTCTGGTTTATGCCGGTATAGGCAGGCGCATCGCCGAACTTGTCGCGAACATAGAGCGCGGCAGCAACGCCATCGCCAACCGCGTGGCCGGTGGTGCGGAAGACGTATTCCTTGCCGCCCTCCTCGAACAGACGTGGCGAACCGCAGACCGGGATGATGGTCAGCGTCTTCAGCTCTTCGGCGACCGGCGCCACCGACAGGCAGGACCCCGACGAGATATAGCCGATCACTGCGTCCACGCCCTGTTTCTGGACAAGGTTGCGGTATTCAGCGACTTGCTTGGTATTGCCGCCGGCCTCGTCCACGAAAATCGGGGCAAGCCGCGCCCCGGCAAAACCGGGGGTATTATAGGGGGCGGGCAGCTCGCCTGCGTTGATTGCTTCGATGACCAGTTCGGCGCCCTGGTGGCCCGGTACACCGAACGGCCCGGCGGCGGGGCCGGACAGAAAGGTGACGATGCCGACCTTGAATTCCTCCTTGGCGGCTGCGGGTAGCGCATTGAGCGCGGTGCTGGCCGCTAGGCCGAAGACGCAGGCAAGTTTCAACAGGTTGGGTTTCATGGTTTTTCCTCCCTTAAAGTGTTGCGGCCAGGGGTTGATCCCCCAGCGCGATGTCATGGATTTCCAGCCCCGCGCCGTTCAGGCGCACGGCTTGTTTGCGCTGCCATTCGCCGGTCTCCTCCGGGAAGTCGCTGCGCATGTGGGTGCCGCGGGATTCCTGCCGCCTCCGCATCGCCAGGCACATGGCCTCGGCCAGACGGGCGACCCGGGCTAGGCGTTGGACCTCGGTAAAGCCGTCGAGATCGTCCCAGCCCAGTCCGGCAATTTCGCCCTGCAGGGTGCGGATCTGCGCCAGCGTTTCCGTCAGCAGCTCGTCGGAGCGGGCTGGGCCAAGGCCCTTCTGGGTGAGCTGGCGCACCTGTGCCAGCAGGTCCGCGGGGAGGGCGCCGTTGCCCGCGCGCCGGGTTGGGGCGGATTGTCGGTGGAACGCGCCATGTTGGAACGCGGCTGCAGATTGGTGGCCGCGTGGCGGCCGGAGATAGCGCCATAGGTCATCGCCTCGACCAGCGCGGTGCCGCCGTGGCGGTTGGCGCCGTGCAAACCGCCGGCCACCTCGCCCACCGCATAGACGCCTGGGATCGAAGTTTGACCGTCGGTGTCCACCCGTACGCCGCCGATGGTGTAGTGCGACGAGGGCGAGATCCGGACCGGGCGCTCGCGGTAATCCGGCACGTGTTTGGACAGGAAGGTCGCGGTCAGCGAGTCCGGCGCCCATTCGGCGTCCTGGGTTTCGCGGAAGTCGATGAAGACCTCGCGCCCCTCGATGATCTCCGACTGGATGATGAAACTGAGGAAGTCCCAGTTGTGCAGCGCGGCCAGCGCCGACTGGCCGGGGCCCATGTGTTTCAGGATCAGGTCCTCGCCGTCGGAATTGACCAGCTTGGCGGTGGAAGGGTAGTCCGGGTAGAGGAAGATCGCGGGCGCGCCTTCTTCGTTCACCGCCAGCGGGTAGAACTGGATGAACTCCATGTCGACCAGCTCGGCACCCGCTTCCAGCGCCATCGATTGGCCGTCGCCCAAGAGGTTCTGCGGGGTGTCGGTGAACTCATAGACGCCCTGCATCCCGCCGGTGGCCAGGATCACTGCCCGGGCGGCGATTTTCACTGGAGAGCCGTCCAGATCGGCCCAGACGCTGGGTCCTTCGCGGTGCAGCGACAAGGCGCTGCCCTTGATCCGGCGCACGCTGCTGGATTTGACCGCCTTGCGCAGTTGCGAGAACAGCGCCGTGCCGTGGGTGGAGGAGAACTCCATCATCAGCCCGGTCATGTCCTCCGCACCGTCGCTGCCGTAGGTTTCGTCCAGGATGTCTTTGCCGCGCATTCCGGTGGACCGCCGCACCCGGTAGCCGCGCGGGGCGCGGTCGACGGGGATGCTGTATTTTTCGATGATCGCGCCCATTTCGGCGGGCGCCTCATCCACCAGCCGACGCAGCAGGGCGGTGTCGCACAGCCCCTTGCCGGTCACGTCGGACATGGCATCAAAGACCTCCTCCTTCGGGAAGCCGTCATGCGCGGAATAGGTCAGGAAGCCGGTGGAGATCGCGGTCGAAGAAGCCTGCCCGTTGAACAGCAGGACAACATCGGCGCCCGCTTCGCTTGCTGCCAGGGCCGCGACCTGGCCTGCGCTGCCTTCTCCTATGACGAGAACGTCGGTTTCGATGATATTAGTCACTTGTTCCTCCTGATGTCTCAGCTTCAAGGCTACGGCTGCGGGGCGGCGGGGCCGCTGCTGAACCAGGGCAGGAGGCAGAAATATTATCCTTTATTTATTAGTGGCTTGCGGAGCTTTCGTCTGACTGGCGCAAGTGATTGGTGTCAAAATTGAACCTATATGATATCAAAAATGACACCAAGTCGGGCTCGGGAGGCACTGGCATGAAACGCGAATCGGATATTCTGGACATGTTGCCCTTTGGGGTGCTCAGGCTGCAGGGGAGCGGATCACCTATGCAAACCGGATGCTGCGCAGCCTGTTTGACGGCGGGCTGACGACGCTGTCTGAACTCGCCGACCGCTATCCGGAGCTGGAGGATCTGCGCCGCCGCGACGGGGCGGAGCAGGCGCCGGCCTGGATCACCATCAACGCCTCGGTGTTTTGCGTAGCCAGCGTTCGGCGCGACACTGCGGTGGAGCATTATTTCCTGCCCAGCTGGTTCGTCTCGGCCACCGACGAAGGGCTGAAGGCGCTGCAGGATAATTTCGACGATTTCGTCGAAATCTTTGAAAACTGCTTTGATGGCATCTACGTCGCGGACGGGGCGGGACGCACCCTATGGATGAACGCCGGTTTCGAGCGCTGTTACGGCCTGAGCGCGCGCAACTTCCTGGGGCGCGACGCCAGCAAACTGGAACGCGAGGGGTATCTCGATCCGCTGATCACCTGGAAGATTATCACCACCAAAAAGCGCCAGACCGCACTGCAAACAACGAAGTCCGGGCGCAAGGTACTGGCCACCGGCATCCCGCTGATGGCGCCGGACGGCACGGTGCGGCGGGTCATCATCAATTCGCGCGACACGACTGAGCTGATTGAAATGCAGGGTAAGCTGACGGCGGCTGAACAGGAGATCCGAAACTACGAAAGCGAGTTGCGGGAAATCCGCGAGAACGCGGCGCAGGATGGTGAGTTGTTCTGGGCCAGCGAGGACATGCAGGAGACCGTCCGTCTTGCGATGCGGGTGGCGCGCACAGATGCGGCGGTGCTTATCAGCGGCCCGTCGGGTGTTGGCAAACGTAAGCTCGCGGATTTGATCTTCCGTTACAGCAAGCGCAGCCGCAAGCGGCTGCTGCGCTTCGGATTTGGCGGCTTACCGGAAGCCGCGGTTATGGAGGAACTGTTCGGCAAGGAGGCAGCCGAGGCTGGCCGTGACGAGGGTCTGCTGGCGCGGGCAGTTGGCGGCACCATGATCTTGGAGCGGGTCGACCTGATGCCGCCGCGGGTTCAGGAAAGGCTGTCCTCTTGGCTGCGTACAGGAAAATCACGCCCTGGCCGCGAAGGCAGGGACCTGCGGCTGATCGCAACCAGCCGCGGCGATTTGAGCGCGATGGTTAACGCGGGCAGATTCCGTGAAGATCTGTACTACCGCCTTGCAGTTGCTGAGATATGCATTCCGCCTTTGCAAGACCGCGTCGCGGACATTGCCGGGCTTGCGCAGCATTTCCTAGAAGCTTTCAACATGCTGCACGGTGCGGAAAAATACTTTGACCGCGCGGCAATTAACCGTTTGGCGCGCTGGACCTGGCCGGGCAACGTGCGGGAGCTGCGGACCATGGTCGAGCGGATGGTTGTCACCGGGGAGGAGGCACGCGTATCAGCTGCAATGGTTGAAGCCGCCTTTGCCGGAGCGACAAATCCGGTAATCCCGCAGGGGGGGATGTCAGGCCGGGTGCCAGCCGAAGAAGTGCGCGACAGGGTCCGGGCCTTTGAGGCTGATCTGCTGCACGATCAGGTAGCCCGCGCGGGCAGTATTCAAAAGGCCGCCGATGCGACCGGTATCAGCGTTTCCACGATCAAGCGGAAGCTTGCCTGGAGGAAGGACTCGGAGGCAGCCGGGACAAAATTGTCAGAATGACCCCGCCTGGCGCCGGGCGCGGCCTTTCAGCAGAGCGGGCTTCGGTCCACATCATGCTCCTAGGCCGCGGGCAAACCTGCCTACTTCGCGGCGATGACCTCTACTTCGACCTTGAACTCTTCGCGTGTGAACCCGGAAACGATCAGCAGGGTTGAGCTGGGGATCCGCCCGGTTCCGGCCAGGAATTCATCCCGCGCGCACATGTAGCCGGCCATGTGTTCGCGGCTGGTGACATAGGCGGAGATATGGGCGGTATCACCGGGCCTCATATCCCCCTCGCGCAGGATTTCCGTGATGTTTTCGAAGCAGACGAGGGCCTGATCATAGCTGCTTTCGGGGATCGAATCATCTGCCCGAATGCCAAGCTGCCCCGAGGTCACAATGACCCGTTTTCCCGCCGGAATCTCAGTGCCATGCGCATAGGCGGCGAAAGGCGGCCGAATAGTGGTTGGGTTTAAGGCTTTCATTTCATGTCCTTTTTTCCTATCGCTTAAAAGGCTTGCAAGAGGGAAAAGAGTTTGCAAGCCTAAAGACACTCTCTGGCACAGATCAACATCAGGGCCACGCAAAACCAATTCTCTGAAGGAGGGGGAATATGGCACCGCGTGTCCTTTTGGTGCGCCATGGCGATGAGCCGGCCGACGACCGTGTGGTTACCTGGCTGGCGGCGAACGGCTATGAGGCCGTGACCCGGAAACCTTTTGCGGGCGACCGCCTGGATGATGTGGGCGAGGTCGCGGCATCGGTGATCTACGGCGGTCTGTTCGACGTCTTTGAGAGGGAAAAATACCCGTTCCTGCTGGAGGAAGACCGCTGGATCGCGCAGTGCCTGGAGAAAGGCATCCCGCTGCTCGGAATCTGCCAGGGGTGCCAGCAGATCGCCTATCATCTTGGCGCTTGGGCGGGGGCGCCGGAGCGGGAATTCTTCGAGTTCGGCTATTACCCGGTTGAACCCGCTGAGGAGGCCGGAGAGTTCCTGGAGGCACCGCTGGTTGTTACCCAGGCGCACTACCACACATTTGACCTGCCCGAGGGGGCGGTTCGGCTTGCCGGAAATTCAGAATACCCGAACCAGGCCTTCCGCTATGGAGAAAACGTCTATGGCTTCCAGTTCCACGCCGAAGTGACACCGGCCGGCTTCCGCCGCTGGCAGGACAGCAAGGCGCATGTTTACGGGCGGCCCGGGGTTCAGGACGTGCAATCCCAGAACCGGCTTATGGCGGCTCATGATGCGGAGCAGGCGCGCTGGTTCAACGAGTTTCTTGACAGTTTTCTGGGGCAGGCGGCATGAGCGTTCAGGGACATTGGGCTGAGCTGAAGGCGCCGGATTTCCAGGCTTTGCCGACGGATTGCGTGGCGGTGCTGCCGCTGGGCGCGACCGAGCAGCATGGACCGCATCTGCCGCTGTCGGTCGATACGGACCTGACGCAGGCGGCGGTTAGGCTGATGCTGGCGGATCTCAGCCCTGAGCAATCGGTTCTGGTGCTGCCCGCGCTGACTATCACCAAGAGCAACGAGCACAACCGCTTTGCCGGGTCGCTGAGCCTGTCACCGGAGACGCTGCTGGCGGTGCTGCGTGACATCGGTGCCTCGGTGGCTCGTGCAGGGGTGGCCAGGCTGGTGTTGTTCAACGGGCATGGCGGCAATACCGCGCTGCTGCAGGTGGCAGCGCGTGAATTGCGCATCAGCCACGATCTGATCGTGGCCGTTTGCTCATGGTCGGGCTTTGCTGAATCGGAGGGTCTTTTCGAACCCGGCGCTTATGCGGTGGACCTGCACGCGGGCGACAGTGAGACTTCGGCGATGCTGGCCGTCCGGCCCGATCTAGTGGACATGGGCAAGGCAAAGAATTTCCGCACCGCAATGGAGGACTGGGCCGGGAATTTCCGTTTTATCGGACTAACCGGCCAGCCGGCTGCGCCGGGCTGGATTGCCGGCGATCTGAACCCCGAGGGGGTGTGCGGCGATGCCTCCGCGGCCACCGTGGCAAAGGGGGAGGCGATGCTGGCCTCTGCCGGACGCAACTTCGCGCTGTTTCTTGCGGAGTTTGCCCGCTTTGATCACAGGAACGGCTCATGAGGGATACCCTTCCTGCAGATGCGCGCCTGCCCGGTGTGCTTATCCCGGCTGCACTGATCGCTGCGGCAGACCGGTTCGGCGGGCAGTTGTACGGCGATTGCCTGGCGGGGGACCTTGTGCTGCGGGACGGACGGGCGGCTGGACTTGAACCGGCCACGGTTCCGCCAGAGCGGTTGGTGCTGCCCAAATTCACCGAGCCGCATGTGCATCTCGACAAATGCCACACCATTGACCGGATGCAGGGGATCGGCGGCGGGCTGGGTGATGCAATCGCCGCACAGGCGCAGGACCGCAGGATATGGACAGCCGAAGACATCCACCGGCGGGCGGGTCGCGGACTGCAGGAGCTGCTGTCGGCAGGCTGTGCCACTGTTCGCACGCACGTCGATTGGGGTATCAGCCCGGACCCGGCGGCTGCACCATTAGCCTGGGACATCCTGCGGGAACTGAAGGAAGAGGCCCCGGCAGGGGTGATCCTGCAACGGGCGGCGCTGACCGGTGCCGACATGATGGCCGACATCAGCTATGCCCGTGCTTGCGCCCGCCGAGTGGCTCAAAGCGGCGGCGTTCTGGGCGCCTTTGTGCTGGGCCAGCCTGAGCGGCAGGCCGGAATTCTCAACACCTTCCGCGCCGCGGAGGAAGCCGGGCTTGCGCTGGATTTTCACGTCGACGAGGGCCTTGCGCCCGGTCTCGACGGATTGGAGATGATCGCCGATGCGGCGCTGAAAACCGGTTTCCAGGGCCCGGTTCTGTGCGGTCATGCCTGCAGCCTGATGAATCACACCGATGAAGACGTGCAGCGTATCGCGGAGAAGCTGGCCCGTGCGGGGATTTCGGTGGCAGCACTGCCCGCCACCAACCTGTACCTGCAAGGGCGCAGCGCAGGCACCCCGGACCGCCGCGGGTTGACTCGAATCCATGAATTGCAGGCCGCCGGGGTCAATGTGGTGCTGGGCACCGACAACGTGCGTGACGCATTTTGCCCGTTGGGCAGCCACGATCCGCTGGCGACCCTCTCGCTGGCGGCACTGGCCGCGCATCTGGACCCGCCTTTTGGCAGCCATCTGCCGATGATCACCACCGGCGCCCGCAAGGCGCTTGGCCTTGCGCCCGTAACCGTCGACGGGGCTGCAATCGGGGATCTGCAGCTGTTCGACGCTCTCTCGGTCACGGACATTCTGGGCAGCCGTGCTGCCCCGCAACCTCTGGCCGAGGCCTTGCAAGGAGAACAACAATGACAGAGATGCCGCTGGAACACCCACGCACCGATTGGGCCGCATTTGCCGACAGCCTGTCGCCGGTGGAGGTGATTGACGAGCCGGTGCTTGTGAAGAAACGCTCGCGCGACTTTTTTTGGTACAGCCCGGTTCTGAATGCACAGCTGAAGAAGTGCTTTGGCGATCTGGTTGCGGTGCCCAAGACCCCGGATGAAATGCGCCACTGCCTGCAGCGCGCCTTTGAGGCGGATGTTCCGGTCACCTTGCGCGGCGGCGGCACCGGCAATTACGGTCAGGCGGTGCCGCTGAAGGGCGGGCTGATCATCGAGACCACGAAGATGAACCGCATCCTCGAGATCGGCGAGGGCTATGTGCGGGCCGAAGCCGGGGCGCTGATGGCCGATGTGAACGCTGCTCTGATTGAGCAGGGCTGGGAAATGGCGATGTTCCCTTCGACCCAGGACATTGCCACTATCGGCGGCTTCGTGGCCGGCGGATCGGCCGGGATCGGGTCGATCGCCAACGGCGCCCTGCGGGAAAAGGGCAATATCATCCAGCTAAAGGCGCTGTCGCTGGAAGCAGAGCCGCAGGAGCATGTTTTTGACGCCGAAGCGGCGCTGCAGATCCACCACGCCTGGGGGCTGAACGGCGTAATCACCGAAGTCACCCTGCGCACGGTTCCGCACCGCAACTGGATCGGCTGCATGGCCACCTTCGACAGCTACCGAGACTGCTATGCCGCGGGCTATGCGCTGGCGGCTGCGCCGGACATCGGCTGCAAGCTGGCCAGCACAGTCGAGGTGCGGATCGTTGACTACTTCCCGCGCCTCAAAGGACACCTGCGGGAGGGCAGGCACCTGCTGGTCTCGCTTGTCCCGGCGGAGGATATGGATGCCTTCCGCGCGCTCATTGCGGCGCAGGGCGGCCATCTGGATCTGGCGATGAGTGATGCCGAGCGGCAGGCGGCAAAGCTGCCGCATGTTTTTGAGTTCGCGTATAACCATACGACCCTGCAGGTGCTGAAGGCGGACCGCTCGGCCACGTATCAGCAGATCGGGGTGCCGGAACCGTCGGACGCGGATGCGGTTGCCGCCGCGGGCGCGGCTTTGGGTGATGACGTCTGGCAGCACCATGAGTTTGCCCGGCTGGACGGCAGGATCGCCGCCTTTGATCTGCCGATCATCTGGTTCTCGGACGAGGTGCGGTTGCGCGAGATCAACAGTATCTACGAGCAGCACGGACACAGCGTAGCAGACGCGCATACCTATTTCGTCGAGGGCGGTGGATTGAAGAACGCCGACTACCGGCACCTCGCGTGGAAAAAGCGCATGGACCCCAAGGGACTGCTGAACCCTGGCAAGTCACGGGCCTGGGAGAAGGTGAAACACCTCTCCGCTGAGGAAATCGAAGCAAAGGCAAAGGGCTGAGGAGACCCGAGATGACGACCATTCAGACAAAACTGCTGACGCCGAACTTTGGTGTCGAAGTGAGCGGAATGAACCTTTCCGACGTCAGCGCGGGGCAAAATTTCGCCAAGCTGCGCGCGCTGTTCGAAGAGCATTCAGCGCTGCTGTTCCGGGCGCAGGACATAAGCAACGCAGAGCATATGGCGCTAGCGCAGCTCTTTGGCCCGATCGAGGACCGCAAGGCGGATGAGCGGAAACCAGGCGAGAAATTTGAGGTGCCCGAGGTCTCCAACGTGCAAAAGGACGGTTCCACGTCGGGCGAAATGGATCTGCACACGCTGAACCTCAAGTCCAACTTTTTGTGGCATTCGGACAGCACCTTTCTGCCCACACCGGCATTGACCAACATTCTGATCGGCCGGGTTGTCACCACCGAAGGCGGCGCAACGGAACTGGCCAGCACCCGGGCAGCCTGGGCGGCGATGCCGGAGGCGCTGAAGGCAAAGATCCGCGGCCGCGGCATCTGGCACCGCTATAGCCATTCCCGGCGAAAGATTTCTCCTGAGCTGGCTGAATTGCCGATGTTCAACAAATGGCCCGACCAGCATTGGAACGCGGTCTGGCCGAACCCGGTCAATGGGCGAGAGGCGCTCTATATCGCCAGCCATGCCTTCAAGGTCGACGGCTATGGCGAGACCGAAAGCCAGGCGCTTCTGGATGAACTGATGGCGTTCTGCACGCAGCCGGAATTTACCTATTCTCATCAGTGGGCTGTAGGCGATGTGCTGATTTGGGATCAGCGCGCGGTGCTGCACCGCGGCACGCCCTGGCCCTACGAACAGCCACGCACCCTGTCCAGCATCTGCGCGTCGGTGACAGAGGACGACGGGATCGGCAGCATCCGCATGCCTGCCTAAATCTCGCGCTGGGCGGGCGCTTTCCCGGCCAGCGCAAAACTGCGCCGCAGAGCGCTATCGGCCAGCCTCACGGCACAACAGAGAGGGAAACAATGACCTATTTAACTAGCACAGGAAAACCGCTGCCGGATTCACTCACCCAGCAGGCCCGCTGCCTCGGAGCTGATCCTGTCAGCCGCCGGGAATTCCTGGCAACGGCATGCTCCTTTGGTGCAACTGCCGCAACCGCCTATGCGATGATGGGCCTGACTGCGCCCGTACAGGCCGCGGTCAACGCGCAAATGGGCGGCACCGCCCGCATTCAGCAGCAACTCGTGGCAATGCGCGACCCGCGCAAGTTCGACTTCAACTCCCTAGCAACTTTTACCCGCGGCTGGCTGGAATACTTGGTGCAGTATAATTCGGACGGTACGTTCACCCCGGTGCTGCTGGAGAGCTGGGAGATCAGCGATGATGCCACCGAATACGTGCTTCATGTGCGCGAGGGTGTGACCTGGAACAACGGCGACCCCTTCACTGCCGAAGATGTTGCGGCCAACATCGCCCGCTTCTGCGACGGCACCGTCGAGGGCAATGCCATGGCCGGCAAGCTGCAGGTGATCATCGACCCGGAAACAAAAAAACTGCTGCCAAATGCGGTCGAAGTGACAGGCAGCCACACCGTGCGGCTGAAACTGCCGCAACCGGATATTTCGCTGATCGCCGGCTTTGCCGACTACCCGGCCGCCATCGTGCATTCTTCGTTCGACGAGGTCACGATGCTGGACAATCCGATCGGCACCGGCCCTTATCTGCCGGAATTCTACAGTACCGGCGACAGTGCCGCACTGGTGCGCAACCCGGACCACACCTGGTGGAACGCCGGCAACGGCGCCTACATGGACCGGGTCGAATTTCTCGACCTGGGCGCCGACCCGGCTGCGTTCTTTGCCGGTGCCGACGCCGATGAATACGACGTCAACTTCGACACCGAAGGTGATTACATCGCGTCCTTCGACTCGCTGGACGGCTGGACCAAGCATGAAGTCACCACTGCGGCCACGGTTCTGGCCCGCTGCAACCAGACTACCGAGGTGGATGGCACGGCCATTTATGCCGATGCGCGGGTGCGCCGGGCGCTGGCAATGGCGGTGGACAACGCGGTGGTGCTGGAAATCGCCTATGGCGGCCAAGGCCGTGCGGCAGAGAACCACCATGTGTCACCGGTGCATCCCGACTATGCAGATATCGGCGCGCCGGTGCGTGTCCCGGAAGGTGCCATGAAACTGCTGGAAGAGGCTGGCATGGCGGGCTTCGAGCATGAACTGATCTCGCTCGATTCCGCGTTCTGGAAGGCAACGGGCGATGCTATCGCCGCGCAGCTGCGCGATGCAGGCATCAAAGTCAGACGAAAGGTTTATCCTACTGCGACATTCTGGAACGATTGGGCGAAATACCCGTTTTCGGTCACCAACTGGAACCACCGCCCGCTGGGTATCCAGACACTTGCGCTGGCCTACCGGAGCGGCCAAGGCTGGAACGAGTCTGGATTTGCCAATGCCGAGTTCGACGCTCTGGTCGAACAGGCTCTGGCAACCGCCGACCCGGCGGCTCGCAGCAGGATCATGGCTAAGCTCGAACAGATCATGGTGGATGAAGGCGTCATCATTCAGCCCTACTGGCGGTCGCTCTACAACCACTCCAAGAGCAATCTTAAGGGGGCCGCGGTCCACATCTCCAACGAGCTTTACCCGCAGTACATGTACTGGGAAGCCTGACCTTTGAACACTCTGCCCGCCGGCCGGATTCGGCGGGCAGACAGTAGCGGAGAGCAGAGCATTGCTGGAAACCACCGTATTGGCCGCGCAGGCCGTCAGCGTTGCCTTTATGGCCGCTTGGCTGACAATCGGCGCGCTGGAAAACCTTCTACATCCCTTTCTGAATGAAACCTACACCGCCGAGGTCATGGACATGACCCGCATGCGGGAGGAGTACCCGGAGGCCTACCGCTTTGTCGGCCATCGCCGGATTACCAGCGCCAAGGTGCGCCGGATCCTGTTCCGGCTCATTGTCTCGTGGGAACTCGCGGCCACCGCCGCGCTCTGGGCCGGGTCAGCCGCGCTTGCCATGTCCGCCGCCGGACAGATGGCCCAGGACACGGCCATTGCCCTTGGGCTGGCTGGAACCTTGATGTTTACCGCGACTTGGTGCGGGTTTCTGATCGTCGGAAACTGGTTTTGCTACTGGTTCGGGCACGAAGGCGGTCAGAACACGCATTTCCAGATGACGCTGTGGGGCATGCTCAATGCCGTGCTGCTGGTCGGCGGCGCCGTTGTTGTTCTCTAAAGCAGGCGGTTGAAGTGAAGAGCGGTTGTTCCTGCCGGGCGGGGCCGGCTGCGCCTATCAAATCTTCTGCAACTTCTGTCGGCCCCAAGGGTTGCCTGTGTTGTGGAACGCGGCCGTAAGATTTCTGCGGTGACAACGCAGGCCGGAAGGCTAAGGCCGGATATGCTTTGGCATGCCCGCGCCTTTTGCCATCCACCAAACTCCGCAAATCAGAGACGAAGCAAGGCAGATCGACGTTATCGCAGATATTGCTTCTGACTGGTCATGACGACGCAGCTTTGAGAACAACGCCGAGAGGATTGCCCCGACAAAAGCAAGACCGTAGCGGAATGTCTCAAATAGGCGCCTTTTGAGGCCGTACGCTATTATGCGTTTATATGATTGCGGAGAGGTCAGGTAGGATACGGCGGTTGCCTGCTCCCGCAACCAACACTAATTAACCTGACATATCAAAGGCTTCGGATCTACCATCCGGGGCCTTCTTCGTGTTTAGGCCTTCCGCAACCGACGCCAGCCGCAACAGCCCGGCCAGATCCCCCTCCAGCGTCAGATCCAGGCCAGCGCCCGCCGCCGCAGGCGTCAGCACGATCCGCTCCACCAATGCCCGCAGTGACTCCTTGGCCTCTTCCATGCCTTCGGTGGAGCCAAGGGTCCGGATCAGCCGTGACACCCGTTCGCGGTAGGCCTCCGCCATCGACGGGTGAAACACCACCGTGTCCGGGGCAGGGGTCTGCTCCAGCTCCCGTTCCAGCAGCTGGCGCCGTGCGTCGAGCTCGATCATCCGGTCCTTCACCTGATCTGCGGGAATGCCCGCAATGATCGCATCCACCAGCTTCTGGTGGTCGCGCCTGGCACGGGCGAGCGCCTGTTCCTTTTCCTTGCGGTTCCCGGCGGCTGCGGCCTTCAGCCGGTTGCGCTCGGCAGTGTATTCCTCGCAGAAGACCTGCACCGCATCCGGATCCATCAGGTGCTTCGCCAGCGCATCCAGAACCCGGGCTTCCAGGTCGGCCTGCTTGATCGTGCGCTTGTTGCTGCAGACCGCGTCCCCTTTGTTCCGCGCCGGGGAACAGCCGAAGCTGTCCTTGGAGATCTTGGCAAAGCCGCCGCCGCAGCAGCCGCAGGCCATCAGGCCGGAGAACAAGGTCTTGGGGCGCCGGCGGTCCCAGACCGGGGTCGATGTGCCTGCGGTCTTCAGCGCGCCCTGGCGGCTGCGGACCGCCTCCCAAAGCTCCGGGTCAATGATGCGCAGCTCTGGCACCTCAGTGATAGTCCATTCGCTTTCCGGGTTCAGGCGGGAGATGCGCTTGCCGGTCTGCGGATCCTTCACGTAGCGAAGCCGGTTCCAGATTTGCCGGCTGATGTAGAGCTCATTGTTCAGGATGCCGGTGCCGCGCCGGCGGTTGCCGTGAATGGTGGAGGCACCCCAGTGGCGGCCGGAAGGCGCAGGCACGCCTTCATTATTGAGCGCCTCTGCGATCTTCTTGGGAGACAGACCCCTGGCATAATCCTGGAAGATCCTGCGCACGATCTTGGCCTCTTCCGGGTTGATCTCGCGCTCGCCGCGGATCAGTTCACCATCCGCTCCGACCTGGTTCCTGATACTATAGCCGTAGGACTTTCCCCCGGCGGACTTCCCTTTCAGTGCCCTTCCTTTTAGGCCGCGGCGGGTTTTGTCGGCGAGATCCTTGATGAAGAGAGAGTTCATTGTCCCTTTGAAGCCGACATGGAGGAGATCAATCTCGCCTTCCGAGACCGTAAAGATCGGCACATCCAGGAAGTTCATCTGCTTGTAGAAACTGGCTGTATGCTCGAGGTCCCGCGCAAGGCGGTCCAGGAACTCGGTCACGATCACGTCGAAGGCGCCGCCACTTGCGTCTTGCTGCAAACGCTGAAACTCGGGCCGGTGTTGTGTTTGGCCAGAGACCGCGTGGTCGGAATAGATCCCTTCAACACTCCAGCCACGTGCTTCGATCAGACTGCGGCAGAGGCGAATTTGATCCTCGATCAAAGTATCGCGCTGCAATTGCGTCGAATAGCGGGCGTAGATGGCTGCTCTGAGCCTGGGCTGGGACATGACGGTGTTCTCCGGTGGTTTGATGTTAACCGGGAGAATTGCCGTCCCGGTGGTCGGTGCGGGCTGCCTCGCGGGCGAGGGCGCGCAGGAGTTCGTGAAGTGACGCGCGGGTGCTGGCGTCCTGCCGGCAGGAGCCGCTTTGCGGGCGGCCGGGTGTTTCCGGCGCCTGCTGGCATTCGGCATGTCTCTTCCGGTCCCGTGCCATTGGCCGAGGTCTCCTGTCTCCGGTGGGCGGTGGCCGCCCGCGTGTGCTGATGGAGACAGTTTACTGCGCCGGATTGGGTTGGATCGACCCGGGTTGTAACCCTGCGGAGACGGAAATTGTGGATAAGGGCCTCGAAATACGGAACTTTCCCTCTGCAGAGGGAGCTGGGCAGGGATGCGGGCATGGACCGCCCCGGCGTGGCTTTGGGGCAAAACCTTTCCAGGAGGGAATTATCCGGATTTTGGACCAACCGGAGTCTGCGCCGCGGGAGTTTGCACAAAACATTGTGCAAATCCGGTGGCTGGGCCGCTTGATTGGCGGGCGAATCTACTGGTCCAGGACCGGCTCTGGACCATTTTTGCGCGGCACATCGCGCAGCCAGGTCCGGACCGCCTTGGCATCGAACTCTCTTTTTTGCACCAAATCGGCAGCCATGTCCTCTAGCAGTTGCTGATGGGGGTACAGCAATGCACGTGCGTGGTCCTCTGCATGGTCGAGCCGATCCTGCAGGCGCTGGCGTTCGCTGGCCGTCAGGCGGGAGGGATCCCGATCGGTCTCTACCTTTTCTTCCTGCATGCCGCGGGCATTCCGATGCCGCTGGGCATCTTCGAAAACCTGCTGTGAGGAGACGCAGAAGATCGAGAACCTATTCGCCGCATTGGACCTGTTCCTGAATGTCGAGAACTTCCTGGCCGTGGGGCTGGGGGTGCTGATCGGCACCATTATCGGCGCCATTCCAGGCATGACCACCCCGATGGGCGTGACGCTGGTGCTGCCCTTCACCTTCTCGCTGCCGCCGGTCACCGGCATCCTGCTCTTGCTGGGCGTCTACAAAGGCGGCCTATACGGCGGCTCGCTGACGGCGATCCTGATCAAGATGCCGGGCACGCCCGCCGCTTCCTGCACCATCCTTGACGGCTACCCGCTGGCGCAAAAGGGCGAAGCGCGCAAGGCGCTGGACATCGCGCTCTACTCTTCCTGCGTGGCGGATATGATCTCGAACATCGCGCTGATCCTCTTTGCCGGAGTGTTGGCAAGCTTTGCCCTGCGGTTCGGTCCGCCGGAATTCTTCACTCTGATCGTCTTCTCCCTGACCATCATTGCAGGCGTCGCGGGTCCCAGCCTCACCAAGGGCATCCTGTCAGCCTGTCTGGGCCTGATGCTGGCCACCGTCGGGCTGGACCTGATCTACGGCACCGACCGCTTCATCTTTGGCAACTTCGAACTGATGTCGGGGCTGAACTTTATCCCCGTCCTGATCGGCCTCTTTGCCCTGCCTGAAATCATCCACCGCTCCACCCGCCTGCCCCGGTTCGGCGCAGCGCAGCGCAGCAGCCTGGGCCACGGCGCCAGCTTTGCCGAGTTCCGCAAGACCCTAAAATCGGTGATCCGCGGCAGCGTGATCGGCGTGATCCTGGGGGCCATCCCCGGCATCGGCGGTGCGCCTGCGGCCTACCTCAGCTATTCCGAGGCCCGCCGCAATTCCCCCAACAAGGACAACTTCGGCAAGGGAGAGCCCGAAGGCGTTGCCGCTGCGGAGGCAGGGAACAACGGCGTTGCCGGCGCCACCATGATCCCCTTGCTGGCACTCGGTGTGCCCGGCGACGTGATCACCGCAGTGATCCTGGGCGCCTTCATGATCCACGGGCTGCGCCCGGGGCCGATCCTGTTCGAGCAGAACCTGCCGATGATCTATGCGCTTTTCATGGGGATCCTGCTCAGCTCCGCCTACCTGTTCGGCATCGGCAAGATAGCAATCCGGGTGTTCAGCCGCGTGGCGCTGGTGCCCAACCGCATCCTTTACCCTATTGTCTTCGTGCTTTGCGTCTATGGCGCCTATGCGGTGAACAATAACCTGTTCGACATCCTGGTGATGCTCTGCATGGGCGTGGTCGGCTACATGATGCTGCGGCTGGAAATCCCGGTGGCCCCCTTCCTGATCGCCTTTGTGCTGGGGCCGCTGCTGGCGGACAATTTCCGCCAGTCGCTGCTGCTCTCTGACGGAGACCTCATGATCTTCCTGCGCAACACGATCTGCATTGCCTTCTGGGTGCTTACCGCCCTGTCGGTCTTTGTGCTGATCCCCAGCCGCATCCAGGCCTCCCGCACCGGGCAGGCATCCACCCTGACAACCGGAGGCTAAGATGGCCGGACATTTGGGCGCCAAGCTTGGCTGCTTTGCAGTCATATCAGACACGCATGTGAACCCTGAGGAGGACCGCTGCAATTCCCCTTTTCCGGTCAACAAACGCGCCAACCGCCGGTTCCGCCATGTGATCCGCGATCTGAACCAGCAGCCAATTGATTTCGTGGTCCACACTGGCGACCTGGTGCATCCGGTGCCTGAAGCGGGTCCGGCCTATTCCCAGGCGGCAGAGGTCTACCGCAGCATCACCACGGAGCTGACGGTGCCGATCCACGAGCTGCCAGGCAACCACGATATCGGCGACACGCCTATCAGCGGCGCGCCGGCCAGCCCGACAACCGACGGTATGATCAAGGCCTGGACGCAGGAGTTCGGCGCCCAATATCAGGCGTTTGAGGCCTATGGGATCAAGTTTCTCCTGCTGAACGCACAGCTCATCAACTCCGGTCTTCCCAACGAAGCAGCGCAAAAGGATTGGCTGGAGGCGGAGCTGAAGGGTGTCAGCGGCCAGCGGGTCATGCTGTTCCTGCACCACCCGCCCTATCTGATGCAGCCGGAGGAGCGGGACCACTACGACAACACCAATCAGCCCGGCCGAGCCTGGCTGCTGGACCTGGTGCAGCAGCACGGGGTGGAGGCGATGTTTGCCGGCCACGCCCATAACTTCTGGTACGACCGCTTCGGCCAAACAGATTACTACATGGCCCCCGCCACCAGCTTTGTCCGCCAGGATTACAGCGAAATGCTGCGGGCTGCGCCGTCGGATGACAGTGAATTCGGCCGAGACGACAAGGCCAAGCTTGGCTATTTCCTGGTGACAGTTTACGAGAATGGCCACACTGTCCGGATGATCCGCACCTTCGGCGCAGAGGCTGGAGAGCAGGACAAATCATCCGCACCGCAACCGCGGGCCCCGGATCCCCGTACCCCGTCCCGACCTGTTCTGGGTTTCGATCTGCGCCAGAACTGGGCTGAGGTAACAGAGGTCCCGCCCAGCGGCGGCTTGGATGAGTTCGACCGCAAACTTGTTCGCAACGACTACCCGCTTTTGGCCCTGCAGGAGATGGGCGTGCGCCATGTCCGCATCCCCTTGGCGGACCTTGCAGATCCAGAGCGCCGCAAGAGGCTGCCGCTGCTGCAGCATCTGGGGTTCCGGATCACGTTGTTTTCCTATGGTCTTGGTGACACAGAAGCCCGGCGCCTGACCGCCCGGCACGCGCACTGCCTGCAGGACTGGGAAGTCACGATAGACTGGCCTGATTTCACAGGAATCCTGCCTGCATTGCTGGAGATGAAAGAACGCACCCGGCTGCCCATCTATCTTTCACGCATTCGGACCAAGGCCGACCTGCAGAGCGCCGGAACCTATTTCCACGTAATTAACCATGGATTTTCTGCAACTGACATCCCGCAGCTGAACGAGATCGCAGCAAACGGGCTCGACGGCGCCGTATTCCGGCTGGGGTGCCAGGAGGCACCAGCCAAGACGCTGCAGGATGCGGATGCAGCCGCTGGAAGCTGTGGCCTCAAAGCCTCGGTTCATATGCGGATGGGTCATGACAACCCGGCTCTGCCTGCCGAAGATGAGGACGCATCAGCGAAGCGGCTTTCAGAGGCAATGCAGACAGCCGCCCGGCTTCTGCACTGCCGGCTGGTCTGCGACACACTGGTCTCCGTGGACCGCGGCTATTTCCCACGTGTCGGAATGATCGACCGGTACTGCAACCCAACCAGACTATTGGAGGTTGTCAAATCGGAACATGCGAACCTCGCCTCGGCAAAAAGGCAAAGTGTTTAAGACGCCTCCTTATCCCTTTGGCGCGCACTGTTTACTTCAAAACTTTGCGATTGCCTGCAACAGGAAGTACTCCACGTCCCTGCCTCCTGCGTTTTGGATTGCGTCGCCTGCCAGTCCGCGAACATAGGAGCTCTTAAAGAACAAATGCGGGTTTGCCTGCCAAGTTGCAGTTATTTCGGCAAAAGTCCCCACATAGCGGCTGTCCGAGGTTCCGCCAGGTACGATGGGGATGCCGGCAGATGCATAGATCGCGTCAGATTTCTCTGCACGCCAAACTGCGTTTACGCCCGTCGAAATCTTTAGGTTTTCTGCTGGCGTGAAACTGAACGAGGGGTGAACTTCGTATAGGTTCCGCGGCCGCAGCGTGTACGCCTCCGTGATGTAAGAAGGATTGGGGAAGAAAACTTCGAACGTCTCCAGCTTACCGTCATTCGGGTCGGAGTCTCCGCTTGTCGCATTCACGGTCAGGTGGAGGGTCGGGTTCAAAGGTGTCTCAGAAAGTTTATAGCTGTTCTGTGACCGCACACCCCAGGCCCGGATGTCCTGCCCTTGGAACTTGCCGAATTGATACATGGCTTCAATCCCATAGGACAAAGCACCTTTTTCGCCGTAAATTCCCCCGCCGATGGCGTGCCGCAGTTCACGGCCCGGCCCGAGTTGTAGATGGCATTGGGGCGGTCAATCCCCATGTAGTAGATATCCACGTTGGCTGTCGGCCAGGGATTGGCGATTCTGGAAAAATAGGCCGTCCAAAACTCTGTTCCATCTTCGGAATAGTCTTCAAATGAGGCGGCCATCGGCACCACTTCCCGGCCATAGACCCAGGTGAAATTTGAGCCACTTCCAAAGTCAACGGAGGCAAGAACCGCATCGAAGGCTCTGCGTTGATTGACGCCCTCGCGGATCGTCGTGTTCAGCCCGGAGCCAATAGGCAATTCCTGCCGGCCGATCCGCACGAACTTTTCCCTGGACCCGATATCCACAAAAGTTTGATGAATATCTGCGTCCGATTCATTGAGGGACCTCAGGACAGCGGGTTCCCCCTGCGCATAATAGGCGGATAGCTGAAAAAAGCTGCGCAGACGGTCATTCCAGCGCACATCCGCATGAAGCAGGTAACGCTGAAGTTTAAGATCATAGTCCTGCCCGGGAACGAGACCGAACAGACCGTCATTCATGTTCTCGAAACGGTAGCGGAATTCTCCGCCCAATGCGACGCGGGCGCCCTCAAATCCGGGTACAGGAATGCTTTTGACCTTTGCAAACCAGTCGCCTTGCCGATCCTGGTCCGTTACATCGCTGTAGTCCTCAAAGAACCGGTAGAAGTGAATCCTCTTTGAGAACGGGCTGAACCCCGGCGCCTCTTTTTCCGGTCTCTGAGCATGAGCTTGCGTCACTGACGCGCCAGTAAGAAGCGAAAAACTGCAAAGGACAGAAAGAGCAGTTTTTTTGGCGTTTGAGTTGAACATGTTTTTGAATTCGAACATGGCCAGGCATTCCATCAATTACAGATATTCAAGAGGAGGAGAGGGCAGTCTAACCACCCTCTCCTGGAATTTTCGACTGACTTGAGAAAAAACTCTGCAAGTGGTCTTCAGCAATTTTGGAGCTGATTTACCGCGCCAGCGTGTATTCAAACTCCACAAGCAGGCCCTCGTGAACCAGTCGGTCGACACATTTGAAAATCCCCGCGGCAGGCTTGACCTTTACGTCTTTGATGTAGTCAATCCAAACCCCGACAATTTCATATGCCTGTTCACGCGTCACTTCTTTGGTAATGACCCAATCCACATAGACAATATCATCTTTCGTGAAGCCTGCTTTCGTAAATACTTCTTCCATATAGGCGAGCATCTTCTTTGTTTGCCCGACGGGATCACCCGGGTGCGAAATATAGACGTTCTCACCGTCGGGAATACAATCATTTATTCCCGTAACATAAAAAAGTTCCTTTACATCCTCCAGCTTCAAGCCCCAGTTGAAAGTGGGCACTTCACTATGATGTTCGGTATTGTAAGCAGTTTTTTTCATAGTCTTAATCTTCTTTGCAAGGCGCATGTCTTGCGTGGACATGTGCCGTTTCTTTTGCGGGAAATGGCACAGAGCTTTTGTGAAGCGGCTATTCGACGGCCTGCATTTCGGTATCGATTTCGATGACCAGTGTCCCAACCGGGATGGTCATGCCGACACCGAAGTCCTTGGGCTCGATTTCGGTCCGCGCGTGAAACGCGGCCCAGTCGCCTTTGTAGTACTCCAGGAACTGCGCCAGCGGGTGCTTGCCGATGTGGGTCAAAGTGGCCTGAAGCGTCACGTGCTTGGTCACCCCGTGCATGGTCAGGTTACCGGTGATATCAGCAGTCTTGTCGCCAGTGCGGGTAACTGAGGCGCTTTCAAAGGTGATTTCCGGGTAGGTTTCCACTTCCAGAAAATCGGCATTCTTGATGTGATCATCCAGCGCAGCGACGCCGGAATGGATGCTGGTTGCATCCACGACCGCGTTCAGGCTCGCGCCTTCGATATTGGCTTCATCCAGAACCAGGGTGCCTTCAGCCTTGGTGAACTCACCATGCTGCATCGAGACGCCTGCATGGCTCCATGCAACGCGGACTTCGGTGTGGCCCTGCTGGGTCTTATAGGTTTTTTCTGCAAAGACAGGGGTCGCCAGCAGAAAGGCGGCTGCAGTTGCGGTGAGGAGGTTTGAGAAAGACATGGCATCTCCAATCTTGAGGGTTGAGGAATTGGGGGCGCGGGCGAGGAAAAGCGTGTGTTCCACGCACCCCCTGGCTCCGGCCGGAACCTGAATCTGTCCATGTTCGGGCCCCGGTCAGACGAGGTCAGGCATCAGGGCTGATAGGGTTCTTCCCGAAGCGTATGGCTGACCAGAAGCTTGAAGAACAGGATTGGCAGGAACCATTCCAGGTGCTCGGGATTCTCGAAAACGTAGAGCGAAAGAAGCAGAGCGATGCAGTAGACAAGGGCCGCAAACGGGCGCTGCAGGTATAAAGGCGTCAGAAGGATCGCCGCACAGGACGCGAGGGTGAAACCATAGACCATGGCAATCCAGCCCAGATCAAAGCCCAGAAACGCCCAGCTGAACAAAGTGATCTGGATCAGGTGAATCGCAATAAAGCTCATATGAGCCTTGAAGCCTTCGCCCTCGCGGAAGAACCAGCGTTTGGCTGCGGAGGTCGAATTGGTAATGGATCCGCCGACCATGTCCACGGCGATCAGAGCAACCAGAATATACTGCCAGATATTCCAGTCAGCGCTCTGGAAGAGGCCGAAGACAACAACGCCGGCAGCAAAGATGAACGGCGGATAAAGCTGAAGGTTCTTTTCCGCTTTTGTCGCTCCTGGGCCGATCAGCGTGTCGATGAAGCCCCAGAAGCCAGCCCGTTTTTCGGGCAGCGTCCAATCAATTCTCATAGTCTTGTCGTTTCCTTTAAGAGTTTGCAATTCAGGCAAAAGTCACGCCGTTTTCAGCCATCGGCAGTTTGCTGACCATCGTGCCAGCCAGGGCCGCAATGGCATTGGCCAGAGCCGGGCCTGCCGGAGGCGTTCCGGGTTCGCCGATGCCGCTGGGGGCTTCTGCCGAGGGGATGATGTGGACATCAATGGCGCCGATGTCCCCGATGCGCAGCGGCTCGTAATCCGGGAAATTGAACTGGTCCACTTCGCCGCTGCTCAGAGTAATCTGATCACGCATGATGTGCCCGATGCCGTAACCGACGCCGCTTTGGATCTGGGCATCCACGATGTCCGGGTTGACAGCAATGCCGCAATCCACGGCGCATGTGATTTTCTCAATCTTCACGCCGTCTTCCGCGCTGCCGGACACTTCGGCAACAAGGGCAACAAAGGTGCCAAAGGACATATGTGCCGAAATCCCCTGCGCATGACCGGCAGGTGCCGTGCCCCAGCCGGCCTTTTCAGCGGCCAGTTTCAGAACCGCTGATTTCCTCTGCTGGTTCTTGTTATCCGTGCCTGCCAGATACTTCAGCCGGTACTCCAGTGGGTCGGTTCCGGCTGCCTTGGCTGCCAGATCCATCATTGTTTCCATCACATAGGCGGTATGGGCGTGGCCGATGGAGCGCCACCACAAGACTGATGTTGCCTTCTGGGTATCTGTCAGGCCCAGGGCAAATCCCGGAATGCTGTAGGCCGTATCAACAGCCCCTTCCACGGAAGTGTGATCCACGCCGTTATGCACGACAAGGTGCTCGAACGGGGTGCCTTTCATTACAGATTGACCGGCAATTTGGTGCTGCCAGCCGACAATGCCGCCATTGGCGTCCAGTCCGACCCGCACCTTGTGGCCGAAGGCAGGCCGGTAGTAGCCGCCCTGGATATCATCCTCGCGCGTCCAGACCAGTTTCACCGGCCGCGTCCGGTCCGTCATGATAAAGGCCAGGGCCGCTTCGACCTGATAGTCCGCCGTCGGGGTTGCCCGGCGACCAAAGGAACCGCCTGCGAACATCGACTTGATGTGGATCTTTTCCTGCGGGAGCCCGAAGATTTCCTGATAGGCCAGATGGGTTGCCGTCGGCATCTGCGCACCATCATGGAGCACGATGTCCCCGTCTTCGGTCTGTACAATGGTGCAATTCAACGGCTCCATCGGGGCGTGCGCCAGCAGCGGGAAGTAGAAGGTCTTTTCAATGGTTTTTTCCGCCCCATTGATGTCTGCCGCCACAGCATCCGGATCCGTGCTGTTTGCCCGGAACTCAGGTTCGGCGTCCAGCGCCGCCCGGATTTCGGCTTCAACCTCATCAGAGCTGCGGGTCTCGGCGGCGGAAACATCCCACTCAGCCTCAACCGCTTCCCGCGCCTGAATTCCGGCCCAGGTGTTTTCCGCATAAACGGCAATGCCCGCCTTGTTCGGCAGCACTGCGGAGTGCAGGTAGCCTTTCACGTCCTGCGCAGCGCTGTCGTCAAAGCTGACGGCCAAACCGCCCCGCGACGGCGGGCGCTTGATCAGCACAACCATTTGGTTGGGAAGATGCACATCCATGGAAAATTTGGCCTGACCGTTGCCTTTGCCTGCGGAATCCAGACGGCGGGCCGCAGGTGAGCCGATCAGCTTGTAGTCTGCCGGGTCTTTCAATCGCGGGTTTTCAGGCGCCGGGAGCTTCGTGGCAGCCGCCACAAATTCGCCGATGGGCGCTGAATGCCCGGCCGCTTTAACAATCCCCTCGTCGATTGTGATTTCCGCGGCATCAATTCCCCATGCCGCAGCCGCGGCCGCGATCAGCATCTCACGGGCTGCCGCGCCGGCCTGGCGGTACTGATCCCAGGAGTTGACGAGGGATGTGGAACTGCCTGTGCCTTGGAAAATCCCGAACCTGAGGTTGGCATAGAGTTCAGGGTTGGAGGGCGCGAACTCGAACTCGATCTGATCAAGACGCAGGCCGATTTCTTCCGCAATCAGAGTGGAAAGCCCGGTGCTGATGCCCTGACCGGCCTCATAGTGCTTGACGATCGCTGTCACTACGCCGTCCGACCCGACTTTGACAAATGGATTGAACTGAGCCTGGCTTGCCTCGGCAGCGGCAAGACCGCCGCTGGGATTCACTCCGACAAAGAGAACAGCTGTGGAAGCCGCAGCCCCCTTCAGAAAGTTTCGGCGGGACGTATTCGGGGTCATCTTCAGCCCTCCAGAATTTCAGCAGCGCGCAAGATACCGGCCCGGATACGCTGGTACGCAGCACACCGGCAGGCATTCCCCGACATGTAATCGTCGATGTCTTCCGCCGTAGGTTTGGGGGTTTCTGCAAGCAGCCCGGCCGCAGACATGATCTGCCCGGATTGGCAGTAGCCGCATTGAACGACATCCAGCTCCAGCCAGGCCTGCTGCACAGCAGCTCCGATGGCTCCGCTGCCGACGGCCTCGATGGTGGTGACTTCCGAGCCCTCAGTATCTTCTATGTATGTCTGGCAAGAGCGGACCGGCTCACCATCCAGATGCACAGTGCAGGCACCGCATGAAGCAACTCCGCAGCCAAATTTCGTTCCGGTTAGTTTTAGTTCGTCCCGGATCACCCAAAGAAGCGGGGTTCCCGGTTCAGCTTCGACCATGTGCGTCTGGCCGTTCAGTTTCAGCTTGATAGTCATTTTGTCATCCCTCTGGCGGAACCGCCTTGCCGTCGCCTGGCCAACGGGCGGCTTGGCAGAAGCTTCTTGAAGATGCCTTCTTCGGTATTTTGAATCACCATATGCTGTCAACACTTGTTGACTTGCAGTGATGACAACAAGCTTGACTTCCCGCCAAAAGCGATCACATTCGCGTCATGACTTCGGAAAATCCAACCATCCAAACCAAAAACTTGATCTTCAAAGCTGGAACCAGTCTCAGCACGGAGCTGATTCTGGATACCGCCCTCGCTCTGGCTGAGGAGGTCGGAAGCCTTGAAAAACTGTCCCTCCGGAAAATAGGCAAAGCCTTGAATGCCGATCCCACGGCGATCTACCGTTACTTCCGCAGCAAGAATGAATTGTTGCAGGCCATGGCGGACCGGATCTATGCAAGGATGCTGCCTGCCAGGGACATGGAGGACGAAGACTGGGCCACTCAGCTTACAGAAATCGCATCGTCTGTCCGGAGTGTTTACCTGGTATTTCCAACGATCGGGCTGGAGGTGACAAACCTGTCTGACTCTGATGCCAGGGCAGCCAGTTACGTCATTGAAGCAATCTACCTTGCGCTGGAGAAATCCGGACTCCCGGAAAGGCAAATCCCGATTTTCGGAGAAGTTCTGCTTTCCATGGCTATCGGCGTTGGAACTGGTGAACATGTGTTCGGTTCTGATCCGGTCCGCGGCAAGGAGCTGGTTAGGCAGAAGCAATCAAAGCTTGATCCAGCTGAGTACCCGAACTTGACCCGGTATTTGGGCAATCCGATCCCTTCAAATGATGAAGTGTTCGAACTTGCCGTTCAAATGCTGATCGAAAAGATCTCAGCAAGTGCCAATGCCAACACTAAAAGCTGAACACCTGAGGGAAACCCGTCCAAGAACCGGCCAACACATCGCCAAAGAATGTCCCGGCTTTGGACGCTGCCTTTTTCAGTTTCCGCAGCATGAATCGTAAGAAAGACCGCCCTATCAAACGGATGGCCTTGGGCTGGCAGCCTCAGGCAAGGAATATGAAACTGAAGAGCCTCGCTCTCCTGACAGCCGGAATACTTCCGCTGCTAAGTGCATGTGCTTCCTATGAAACAAAAAACAAGTCCCAGACCATGAGCAGTTCAGTACCCAGCCATCACACTGCTAATCGCAGCTTCAGAAACCCTCCCGGCAGCCCAGTACGCGAAGGGTCCGCCGGAGAGATGCTCAGGTTCATCATGAACCAGCTGCTTTCTTCTTTCAAAACACCTATTCCCAGCGATCATGTCCTGGGAGTTGACGAATTCCGTCGGCAGTTGGCGGATGCCCGGAATCCAAGTGTGACTTGGCTGGGCCATTCAGCCTTCATCATTAGGCTGGGCGGCAAGGTCATACTGACAGATCCTTTCCTCGGGGAAACTGCGGGTCCTGCGGGCTTTGGCCCCAAACGGTTTGTCGCAGCTCCGATCACCGGAGCGGAGCTTCCCAAGGCAGATGTGCTTTTGGTCAGCCACAACCACTATGACCATCTCGACGCACCGACAATTGAGGCCTACCCCCACAAGACCGACACCCAGGTTATTGTGCCACTGGGTTTAGGAACGTTCTTTACCAGCCGCGGCTATTCAAAGGTGATCGAACAGGACTGGTGGGAGGAGTGGCAATCCGGTTCCCTCAAAATCTCCACATTGCCGGCAATCCACAACTCCGGCCGCGGGCTCCGAGACAAGAATAAAACGTTGTGGGCCAGCTTTGGCATTTACTGCGAAGAAGGCAGTATCTGGTTTTCCGGCGATACGGCGAGCGGCCCTATCTTTGACGGGCTCGGCAAAAAGGCGGGGCCTTTCGATTTGGCCTTGGTGGCGATAGGAGCATATGAGCCGCGCAAACTGATGAAGGGAGCCCATGTCACCCCTGAAGAAGCTGTTGAACTGGTAGCAAGGGTCGGTGCTCGAAAAGCAATCGGCATGCATTGGGGGACAATTGCGTTGACGCCCGAGAACCCGTTTGATGCTCCAACGAAGTTTCGGCAGGCCGCTGAAAGGCAGGGCCTGGGGCAGAAAAAGCTGTCGTGATGAAAATCGGTGAATCCGTAAATCTGTCTGCCGGAGACCTTGCGCTGCCGCACCTCCTGCAGCGAGATTTTGGCAGTATCTAGCTTCGCCCTTTCCAGCGGAGTGTGAACTGGCCCCCGTTTAGACCGGACACCTTGACTTGACCAAGGAGGCTTACCCACGCTTTGCCCGAGACATGTGAATTCGGGTGGCAGATCTCGCTGGAGCATGCTCGAACGGCTGGTTTTCACGCCGCGCAGCGGCGCCGAAAAAGATGCAGTCGCGGCGATTTTGCTGCTGCGAGCGCGCGCAGCGAAAACACCCAAGGTACAGGTTGGGCTCTTTTGGCACCTTCGCTGCCTACCGCATGAACGTTCGTTTTCTGGGTTTGGGTCAGAAATCTGACAAGAAGGTCAGCTTTGCTTGGCATTCTACATGTAATGTAGAACGTCAGTCAAAACTGACTCAATGCGAGCCCTTTCCTGGGGAAAATGGCCTACACTCGCCAGGCATTTCCACCCCATGTGTCAAGCCTTTCTGACCCAAACCGAACCTTCACTGCGAGCCAGGCAAAAGGCCGGCAGAGCCGGACGAATCTGCCGTTTGCTCTTCTTTAGCGAACTTGGAAAAACAGGTGATTTCAGTCATTTGGCTGGTTACGGTTGAACACCGGCATAAAGCCTTGGCAATCCATGGTTTCACGTCTTGATGCAGGCCGCCATCTCTCTCATGTGGCGCATGTCCGAACCGCAACAGCCGCCTACAACAGAGATATCCGGGAAACTGCGTACGAGGCGCGCAACCTCGGCGCCGAGCTCTTTCGGATTTCCGTCGTCCAACTCGGTCGCATTGTCGAGTTCAGCGTGGCTGCACCGCGAGGCATTCACCGCCATTCCTTTCAGCCGAGGGTGCCCTGTCAAGACATGGCTGAAGTGATCGGGATGCGCACAGTTGACCATGAAATAGGCCGCAGCCCCATCGGTGAGTACGTCGACGCGATCAATCGCCTCTTCCAAACCAGTTCCGTTGTCCAGGCAACCATCGGCTTCCACAACGAATGAGACCGCAATCGGCACCCCGCAATCCTTGGCCGCCAGTACAGCACCTGCGGCTTCTTCGACTTGATTGAAAGTGTACGCATTAACCAAATCGATTCCGGCGTCAGCCACTGTGCCTATCTGAATAGCATGATAGGCGCGCGCGGCCGCGACCGTCAGGGGCGGAAGTTTGGCATAGGCATCACGGGAGGGACCGATGCAGAGCGCCACCAGAACATCATCGCGCATTGCCTCGTCTCGCAAGTTGCACATAAGGGCCACTGCTTTCTGGTTCAAAGCCGCCAAGCGGTCAGCTCCATAGCCAAGCGGCGCCGCACGGTCGCGGTTTGCCATCCACGTGAGCGTGTCGAGGATGCAGCCCAGATCGGCCTTGGCAGCCACCTTCATCAGATCACGCATTTGGTCGACAACAACCGGCTGGGCGTTGGCATCCTCGACCAAGGGGAAAGACGCAAACCCAGGCAGTTCAACCCCGCGATTGAAAATCAGGTCTGTTCCAGTCGCGGCGAAAATAAGAAATTTCTGATCCGTTTCGTGAGGCAAGAACCGTTTCATCTATCACCACCCCATTCTTTCCAGATTCAGTTAATATTACAGATCGCGGCAAGAGAGCACAAATCCTCGACTTTCAAGCAGCCTCATTCCTCGACTGCAATGGGATGGGGTTCCGGAAATGGCCATGCTGTCAGACCAAAGAATGACGGCCATGTGATACTTCTTGGACATTGGTGCTCTTCGCAGCATCGGTCAGAGTGGGCTCGAAGCCCGATTTCGCCACTTCCGACGCGGAGGTCTGCTCCTGGGCGACGAACGGCAGAACATCAGCCAAGATTGGGGAAGCTCAAGAGTTTACCCACTTCACCAATGGCCGGTTCCGAAGCGTTCGCGCCGAGGTGATTGCTGCGCCGGCATTCGGCGGCTTCGAGCGAAAACTTACTTCCTAAGCGAAACAGTTTTAAGGCAGTTTAGCTTGCCAGTGACCAGCTCGACCAACTCCAACGCCCTTATCGTTCCGGTTAGCGGAAGTGTCCCAATGTCAGCTACGTCCAGTTGCTCAATGACCCGCGGATCAGCATGCGTGGCGACCGTCATATGAGGTTGATAAGGAAACTCAGATTTCAATTCAGCGCGGTGCAGCCCCTCATATAGCTGATTGTGCAGTTCTATCAGCGGGTCTTTGCCTTTGCCACAAAGCAGAAGAAGCTTGTGCGTCTTTTCAAAGGGGTTATACACGACTTTGCTGTTCGAAAACTCAACGGCAAGCTCAGGTATTTTGCCAGACACGCTTTCGCATAGCGTGAGAACGCCCTTTGGGTCCGCCTGTCTCAAACCAAATACCAGCGTTATGTGCGGAGGAACCAGCTTAGCTCTTTCCGGTTCGTGAGAAGAACGAAAGCGATCAATTTGGCGAGCCGAGTGCGGTTCAAATTCAGGGTATGCCAATACATAAATCATCGGACAACATTGGAACGTTGAGGCGAACACTTCAACGGCAGGAATGCCCGGCTCACTGCAAGTCCAAGCCCGACCAGGTGAACGGCCCTGGTCTCGGTGATCGGCCATTCACGCCTGGCGCGACGGATGGCTGGAACAAGCCCATCGTGCAAAATACTGCGACGCTGCTGAACGACTGCCTTGTCATGTCTTCGACCGCAGGCGGTACTGCTCAATTTGATGGAAGCTCTTTGTACCCTTTGAAAACCAGCAAAGCGCCAACGCCCAAAAGACCCAAAGCACTCAGCTTCTCGATACTGAAGCGGCCGGAAAGGGTTTTTTGAAATGCGTACATTGCAATGAGTGCGTATCCGAAGATGAAAGCAGCATCCAGGCCCACAAAAATCGCCCCATAGATCAATGACTGCATTGCAACGCTGTGCTCTGGAGAGATGAAACCGGGGAAAAGCGCGACGAAAAAGACAATGGCTTTGGGGTTCGTCACGCATGCAAAGAACCCCGCAAAGAAAGTTGCTTTGGGAACCGTGCTGACGTGTGCTGGTGCTTGTTCTGTGGTTCCGGAGCTGCGCAGCGATTGCCAAGCGAGAAACAAAATGAAGAAACCGCCTGCGATCTGGAGGTAAGGCAGGATGATTTCAGACATTGCAATCAGCGTTTGAAGACTTGCAACCGCGATCAGTATGTGGACGACCGATCCAACGGCATCACCCGCGACTGTGACTGCCGCGGCGCGTGGCCCGAACCTGACTGCCTGCGATGACGCAAGCGCTAATGAGCTACCCCCTGAGTTTCGGACACTGACGTAAGCTGCGATTTGCTGTCTGCTGATCTTCGACGAAGAGGAGATCAGAGATGTCGAAACGGAAGAACCATTCGCCCGATTTCAAAGCGAAAGTCGCGCTTGAGGCTCTGAAGGGCGAGCGGACTGTTGCTGAGCTGGCGAGCCAGTTTGGCGTTCACCCAACGATGATCCACAGCTGGAAGCGGGCTCTTCTGGAGGGCGCGTCCGGCGTGTTCAAGCGCGGCGGCAGGAAGCCCCAGGAGATTGACGAAGAACAGGTCAAAGAGCTGCACGCCAAGATTGGGGAGCTGGCCGTTGCCAACGATTTTTTGTCACGAAAGCTCAAACCGTGGATCGGCAAGTGAGGAGGAAAATGATCGAGCCTGCCAATGCCAATCTGCCCATTAGCAAGCAGTGCAAGCTGCTGTCGATCTCGCGGTCGTCGTTCTATTATCAGCCCAAAGGCGAGACGGCTCTGAACCTGATGCTGATGCGCCGGATCGACGAACAGTTCCTGGAAACGCCGTTCTTCGGTGTGCGGCAGATGACTTGGCATCTGCGCAATGAAGGTCATTTGGTGAACGAAAAGCGGATCAGGCGGCTGATGAGGGTGATGGGGCTCATGCCGATCTACCAGAAGCCCAACACCAGCAGGGCTGCGAAGGGGCACAAGACCTACCCCTATCTGCTGCGTGGTCTGCGGGTGGGGCGCCCGAACCAGGTCTGGGCGGCAGACATCACCTATCTGCCAATGCGCAAGGGGTTCCTGTATCTGGTGGCGATCATTGACTGGCACACGCGCAAGGTGCTGGCCTGGCGCATCTCGAACACGCTGGAAGCGGACTTCTGTGTCGAGGCGCTGAACGAGGCCATCCACAAGTTCGGCCCGCCCGAGATCATGAATACAGATCAGGGCAGCCAGTTCACGTCCTTCGCCTGGACGGACAGGCTGTGGCGATCCGGTGTGCGCATCTCGATGGATGGCAAAGGCCGGTTCCTCGATAACATCTTCGTCGAGCGGCTTTGGCGGAGCCTGAAATACGAATGCGTCTACTTGCATGCTTGGGAGACCGGATCAGAGGCGAAGGTCGGCGTCGGAAAGTGGATCGAGTTCTACAACCGAAAACGCCCACATTCCGCCCTTGGCGGCAAACCCCGGCCGTGGTCTATTGGCCGAGAAAACACAAAACCCAACCCGATCAGCAGGAGCAGAGAGTAGCTTAAATTACGCCAGAACCTGTCCAACAATTGGGGAGTAGCTCAGGTTGCCCTGTGGAGCATCGTTCATGGCTATTCGCAACTGGTCACAGCAGGACGGTTCAAGAAGGACAACATGAAGGCACTGTCCATTCTCGATATCCTGCCAAAGATTGAGAGTGAAAGCGGACGTTAAACACGCTGAGGAAAACGGCAGCAAAGTCCGGCGTAGTTGGCATTGAAGCTTCGCGCAGTGAGTGACTGATTTCCGCCCTTGTCGAATTCTATCAATCTGAGCGGCTCTCCGGAACTAAACCTCAAACCTCTCGCCTGGATCATTGCGCTGGAAGATTGCAGCAACCACTGGATCCTCCGGCAGGTCCAGTTTCTGCCGGCATTCTGCCAAAGCTTGCGCATCCCTGGCAATCGCCCTGCGATGCTCGTGCAGCGCATCCTCGATGATTTCCGCGATGATCTTCAAAAGGATCTCGAGAAGCGACATCGCCGGCGACAGCCGTGCATGCAGCTTGAGCGGCAGCGGCCGTTCCGGACCGCCGCGTGGGCCGGCCACCAGCCTGCCTCCACGCCCGTCATTGCCGGCCACCCAATGCAATTGATCACGGCGGATCAATTCCAATCCCAAAGAAATTGCTTCAACCCGCTTTTGAACAGCTCCCGCCCTTTCTTCCTGACCCTTTATCGATCTTTCCCTGTCCTCAACCTCCTTCTCCCGGCTCGCCAACGCTTTTTCTCTTTCCCTGACCTCTGCCTCCTTCTTTTTCATTGCAATGTATTCTGCCGCAAGGCGGCTCTCTTTATCTGCCAAGGCCTTGGCCTGCGCTTCCAGCGCCTGCTCTCGCACTTCCAGCTGTGTCTCGAACCGAAGGTTCGCCAGCTGCTCTTCCGCGCGGGCTTTGGCACCGGCCTTGCGCGCAGCGTATTGCTTTGTGGTCAGGCGCTCGTGGCCCGGTCCCTTGCGCAGAAGCCCGCAGGGCCTGCCGACCGCTTCGTAGTAGCGGTCTTGAAAGCGTATCATCCCAGCATCAAACGCTTCCTTTTCAGGGTTCTTTTCTTTTCGCTTCTTCCGGGCGGCATGCAGATGCCGCCCGTTCTCCTTCTTCCACGCCTCGAGCTTTTTGGCATTGGCAGCTTCCGCCCTGGCGCAGGCTTTCTCCTATTCAGCCAATGCCCGTTCTTGTTTTGCCATATTCTTTTTCTGTGTGACCCGGTTCTTGCTGGGCTTCGGCTTCTTTGGTTTCCGCGGCTTCGGCTTCAATTCTGGCTTCGGCAGGGACGAGAGAGTCCGCGGCTTCTCATGGCTGGCCCGGTAATCCGCCGCCGCCACTTTGCCGGCGTGCAGCTTGTTGGCATCCAGCCGCGGGTCGTTCATGTTCAGCGCCAGAATGTGCATATGCACATTCGCCTCATCCAGGTGGAACGCCGCTGCAAACTGGACACCCGGCGGCATCCGTTTCCGGAAGTCCTTCAAGGCAAGGTTCGCCCATCTGTTGATCACGGGCTGGTGCTTGTTAGGGGCTGCCAGAAAGTCGCGGGCTGCAACTGGATGAGAATGAACTTCTGTGTACAAGGTCGGCGCATCAGAACGCAGTCTGCGGGTGTAGCTCTTGCCGGACGACGCCGTGACTGTTTCACGGATTTCACAGCAGCGCCGGTCATGCAGCGCCTGCAGTTCGCTGATTGGGATGGCGCCGTGGCGCAGGACCGGAACCGGCGCACGCCGATGTTCGACATGTTTGGAGAATTCCGGACTTCTCAGTGCTTCTTCAAATATCTGTCTTGTACTGTTCCACTGGTCTTTCGTGCCTTCACCAGCTGCGGCTTCCGGGTATAAGTTTCGACGTGGACGTACTGGTAGGCCATGAGGCGGTACTCCTTTTTTCATTGGGTACGCGGCCTCGGCGAAAACGTAAAACGCGGATCCGCCTCAGAAACTCTTCATTTTGAGGATAAGCTATTTTGCCATATAGTTTTTCTGGGGCTTGGGCAGCTTAGACAGGCGCACAAATGCGCGTGAAAGCTCCCCAAAGAGATAGACTATAGGTAGCTGAAGCTACCTCGTCTGCCCCTTACGCCGGGGAGGCGCTCCAGCAGCCCTGCGGGTGCTTGCGCGGCCGGTTCCCAGCCTTGCATTTGGACTTGATTTCGATTGTCTCTATTGGGCTTCGAACTACTTACACATGGGCGTCAAACTACACCCGGCTTGGCCCTGGCGCCCCGGTTACATTGCCATCACAGGAGTTCTGGACCCGCCCTGCCAGAGCCTGGGATTGCATTTTGATTTTCGATAATCTGGATGCGCAGAAGGTCGCCACTGGCAACGATTGCTATTCATCGACTTCAATTCCGCGATCCTGGCACCATTGCTTCAACATCCGCCGGATCATAGCAGGCCGTGTCGGAAGATCGTCTTGCTCGCGGCGCTGGTTATCAATGACTTCGATCATCCCACGCGCCAATCGGAGATTGACCGCTTCGGTATCCACCGCCGGGCGTCCTCGCGCTTTTTTTGACATGTCTGGCAATCTCGTATTTATTTTTGGCTTTATGGTACCATATATTTCAGGTGCAGCAAGGCTCCTACCCCTTGCCGCACCCTAACCAAAACCGATCTCGCGAGAGGAGGCCGACTATGGCTGATATTTGCCGTATCATGCGCTTGGGCACAGAAAAAGGCTTGTGGCCTGCAAACGAAGCAGATGATGGTTCCACCTTCATCACCCGCACCTTCGACACGCTGACCAAGGCAGTGGACGAAACCCTCGAACTGGAACGTGATCTGTCGCACGCGCTGTCCTGGGATCCCGCGTCCACCGATATCCAAGACGCCGCCGAAGCCAAATGGCAGGATTGCTTGTCGCTAACCCGACTGGTCGACATGCAACACGGTTGGCAGTTGATGCGTGCTAGCTTGCCTTCTCCGCCGCGTCCTGTGTGACCTCACGGATGAGCAGCCGTCTCGGTGGAAGCAAATTCCGCAAAGAGGAATGTAATTTTACATGTTGAAATTAGAAATCGAAATTGTTACTCAGAAACCCAAGCCAAGAGATGCGCGAACAACGGGCGGAGGACCAGGATGGCAAATCAGGTTAATCTGACAATGGATGGCAGCGTTGCTGTTGTGCGGGTGGACAACCCGCCGGTGAACGCGCTTTCGCATGCGGTGCGCGCCGGTCTGCAGGGGAGTTTTCGGGCCGCGCTGAGCCGCGCGGAAACCAAGGCTGTTGTCATCTGCTGCGCGGGGCGCAGTTTCTTTGCCGGCGCGGATATCCGCGAATTCGGCAAGCCGCCGCTGGCGCCGTTCCTGCCGGATCTGATCACTGAAATCGAGGCGGCGCAGGTGCCGGTCATTGCGGCGATGCACGGGAATGTGCTTGGCGGCGGGCTGGAGGCGGCCCTGGGCGCGCATTACCGGATCGCGGTAAAGGGCACCCGTCTCGGCCTGCCGGAAGTGTCGCTGGGGCTGCTGCCGGGCGCAGGCGGCACCCAGCGCCTGCCGCGGCTGATCCCGGCGGCAGATGCGGCCCGTATGATCACCGGCGGCAAGCCGGTTAGTGCCGATGCGGCGTTGTCCATGGGGCTGATTGACCGGGTGGCGGACGGCACCGATGCCCGCGCCGAAGGTATCGCATTTGCCCGGGAGCTGATCGCGGCAGGCAAGGAGCCGCGCCCGGCCGGGAGCCTGCTGTGCAATATACTGGAGCCGGCGGAACTGGAGGGCGTCCGGGCCAAAGTTGCCAGGGCCGCACGCGGGGCGATTGCCCCAATCGCCTGCCTCGATGCAGTGGAGGCGGCGATGTCGCTGCCGTTCGAGGGCGGGCTGAAGAAAGAGCGCGCATTGTTTCAGGAGCTGATGGCCTCGGACCAGAGCACCGCCCTGATCCACGCTTTCTTTGCTGAGCGCCAGGTTGGGAAACTGCCGGAAATCGAAGGTGTTGACCCACGCGCTATCAATCGGATGGGCGTTGTTGGCGGCGGCACTATGGGGGCGGGGATTGCTGTCAGCGCTTTGCTGAGCGGATTGGATGTGACCCTGGCCGAGCGCGACGAAGTTGCGGCAGACAGGGCGGCAGACAGCGTTGGCAGGATGCTGGAGAGTGCTGTGAAACGCGGCAAGCTGGCAGCGCCGCAGCGAGATGCTATTCTGGCGCAAGCGTTCCGCACCACCACCCGGTACGAGGATTTCGCACAGGCAGATCTGGTGATCGAAGCCGTCTTTGAAAGCATGGACGTCAAGAAGGACGTGTTCACCCGGCTGGATGAGGTCTGCAAGCCGGGCGCCATTCTGGCCTCGAACACCTCATATCTGGATCTGAACCGGATTGCGGCAATGACCAGCCGCCTGCAGGATGTGATCGGGCTGCATTTCTTCTCGCCCGCGCATGTGATGCGGCTGCTGGAAGTTGTGGTGGGCAAAGATACCGCCCCTGATGCGGTGGCGTCGGGCTTTGCGCTGGCCAAGCGGTTGAAGAAAGTAGCGGTGCGCGCGGGCGTCTGCGACGGATTCATCGGCAACCGGATCCTGTCGCATTACGGCAAGGCGGTCTACGGCATGGTGCTCGCAGGGGCGAGCCCCTATGCCGTGGACAAAGCCCTGACCGGCTTTGGTCTGGCGATGGGGCCGTTTGCGGTTGGCGATCTGGCCGGGCTGGATATCGGCTGGGCCAACCGCAAGCGCCTGGCGGCTGAGCGCGATCCAAGGGAAACCTACCCCGAGTTTGCCGACCGCCTGTGCGAATTGGGCCGGTTCGGGCGCAAGACCGGGCGCGGCTTTTACATCTATGAAGAGGGCGCCGGCGGGCCGAAGCCTGACCCTGAGGTGGAAGACATCATTGCAGCAGAGCGCACCGCCAAGGGCATCACGCCGCGGGCGATAAGCGAGGATGAGATCATCAGCCGCTACATGGCAGCGATGGTGAACGAGGCCGCGCGCGTGGTCGGGGACGGCATCGCCCAGCGGCCGCTGGATGTGGATGTGACCCTGCTGAACGGATACGGGTTTCCGCGCTGGCGCGGCGGGCCGATGCATTATGCCGATACCATCGGGCTGGACAGGATCCTGCAGGACATCTGCCGCTACCATGAGGAAGATCCGATCCTCTGGCAGCCTGCGCCGCTGCTGGAACGACTGGCCGCCGAAGGCCGGAGCTTTGGCAGTCTCAACACCTGAAGGAGTATTTTATGAAACAGGCGGTCATCGTCTCCACTGCGCGCACTGGTCTGGCCAAATCCTACCGCGGCGCCTTCAATGAAACCCACGGCGCCACCATGGCGGGCCATGCCATCAGCCACGCGGTGCGGCGTGCCGGCATCGCGCCGGACCTGATCGAGGACGCGCTGGTCGGCTGCGGCTACCCCGAAGGCTGGACCGGGTCCAACATTGCCCGCCAGTCGGTGATCCGCGCCGGGCTGCCGGTGTCTGTTTCCGCAGCCACCGTGAACCGGTTTTGCTCGTCCGGATTGCAGGCGGTGGCGATGGCCGCGCATTCGATTGTGATGGAGGGCGCAGAGGCCGCCATTGGGGCAGGGGTGGAAAGCATCAGCCAGATGCCGCCCGCCCGCCCGCCGCAGGCGCAGGAAAGCTGGATTCTGGAGAACAAGCCGGCGCTGTATCTGCCGATGATCCAGACCGCTGACATCGTCGCCGAACGCTATGGCATCAGCCGTGAGGCGCAGGACGAATTGGCGCTGTCCAGCCAGCAGCGCACGGCAGCGGCCCAGGCCGCGGGCCGTCTGGATGGTGAGATTGTGCCCATCACCGTGACCCAGGCCTTCAAGGACAAGGAAAGCGGCGAGATCTCCCGCAAGGAGGTGAGTTTTGCCATGGACGATTGCAACCGGCCGAACACCACGCTGGAGGGGCTGGCCGGGCTGGCCCCGGTGCAGGGCGAGGGGCATTTCGTCACTGCCGGCAACGCCTCGCAGCTGAGCGACGGGGCGGCAGCGCTGGTGCTGATGGACAGTGCCGTTGCCGAACGCGAAGGTGTCGAGCCGCTGGGTGCATTCAAGGGTTTTGCCGTGGCAGGTTGTGAGCCGGATGAAATGGGCATCGGTCCGGTTTATGCGGTGCCGCGCCTGCTGCAGCGGCACGGGCTGACGGTCAGCGACATTGATCTGTGGGAGCTGAACGAGGCCTTCGCCTCGCAGGCGCTTTACTGCCGCGACCGGCTGGGGATCGACCCGGAGATTTGCAACGTCAACGGCGGTTCGATCTCGATCGGCCACCCGTTTGGCATGACCGGTGCGCGGATGACCGGGCATCTGCTGCTGGAAGGGCGGCGGCGCGGCGCCAGGCTGGGCGTTGTCACCATGTGCATCGGCGGCGGCATGGGTGCGGCCGGCCTGTTTGAAATCTTCTGAGGGGCACCACGCGATGGATCTGAATTACACCAAGGAAGAACAGGCGTTCCGGACAGAGGTCCGCCAATGGCTGAAGGAAACCCTGCCGCATGAGCTGCGCGAGAAGGTGCGGCTGGGCAAGCGGCTGGCCAAGGCGGACGTTGAGCAATGGCACAGCCTGCTGAATACGCGCGGCTGGCTGGCGCCGAACTGGCCGCGGACCTATGGCGGCAGTGAATGGAACGCAGTGCAACGCCATATCTTTGAAGAAGAAGCCTGTCTGGCCCATGCCCCGCGCAGCCTGCCCTTTGGCCTGTCAATGCTGGCGCCGGTGCTGCTGGCCTTCGGGTCCGAAGAACAGCGGCAGCGCTTTCTGCCGCGCATCCTGAACGGCCAGGATTGGTGGTGCCAGGGCTATTCCGAGCCGGGCGCGGGTTCCGATCTGGCGGCAGTCAAGACCCGGGCAATGCGTGACGGCGGCCACTATGTGGTCAACGGTCAGAAAACCTGGACCACGCTGGGCCAGCACGCGAACTGGATTTTCTGCCTGGTGCGGACCGATCCGGATGCCAAGAAACAGGAAGGCATCTCCTTTCTGCTGATCGACATGGACACCCCCGGAGTCACGGTCCGCCCCATCGTGCTGATTGATGGCGAACCAGAAGTGAACGAGGTGTTCTTTGACAACGTCCGGGTGCCTGCAGAGAACCTGGTGGGCGAGGAGAACAAGGGCTGGACCTATGCCAAGTATCTGCTGACCCATGAGCGCACCAATATCGCCGGGGTCGGTTTTTCAAACGCCCTGCTGACCACGCTGAAACATGTGGCCGGGCGAGTGGCGTCCGGCGGGCGGCCCCTGGCGGAAAACCCGCATTTCGCGGCCCGCATGGCGCAGGCAGAGATCGACCTGATGGCGATGGCGACCACCAACCTTCGGGTTGTCTCGGCTGCGGCCAAGGGGCAGGCGCCCGGCGCCGAAAGCTCGATGCTGAAGGTCAAGGGGACGGTGATCCGGCAGGAGCTGACATCGCTGCTGCGCCGGGCGATGGGGCCGGACGCGCTGCCGTTCCAGCCTGATTTCCTGGACGGCGGCAGCAATGCGGCGGCGTTGGGGCCGGATCATGCGGCGGCGGCGGCACCAGCATATTTCAACATGCGCAAGCTGTCGATTTTCGGCGGCTCGAACGAGGTGCAGCGCACCATTATCACCAAGGCCATTCTGGGTCTGTAACGGGAGCAGGTAACATGGATTTCAATCTGACCGAAGAACGGATGATGCTCCGCGATACGCTGCAGCGGTTTCTGGCGGATAAGTATTCACATGAGAACCGCCGCGCGTTGATTGCGGCAGGTGAGCCATTTGATAGCGGGATCTATGCCGGGTTGGCCGATCTGGGCGTGTTGGGGGCCATGTTCCGCGAAGATCAGGGCGGTTTCGGTGGCCAGGGCTTTGACTTGATGGTGGTGTTCGAAGAGCTGGGCCGCGCTGGCGTGATCGAACCGGTACTGCCGGCAGTTCTGGCGGGCGGGCTGATTGCTGCCCTCGGCACTGAACGCCAGCGCGGGCTGGCGGATGAGATCATCGCGGGAACCCATGTGGCCGCGCTGGCGCAGGGCGAGGCAGGCGCGCGCTATGACCTGAACCATGTGGAAACCACGGCTGCTGTGGAAGGCGATGATATCGTGCTGAACGGTCTCAAGACCCATGTGCTCTATGGTGCTGAGGCGCAGACGCTGGTGGTCTCGGCGCGGGAGGCTGGCGCGGTTGCGGATGCGGCAGGCATTTCGCTGTTTCTGGTGCCGGTCAGCACGCCCGGTGTGACCGTCAGCGGCCACCGCAATATGGATGGTATTTCCTCTGCAACGGTTGCCTTGGACGGGGTGCGCCTGACGGCTGCGGCGCGACTGGGCGCGGCCGGAGAAGGGCTGGACGCGCTGGAAGCCTCTGTTGCCCGAGGCCTGACTGCCCTCTGCGCCGAGGCGCTGGGGGCGATGGAAGCGGCCAAGGATCTGACCATCAGCTACCTGAAGGAGCGCAAGCAGTTCGGCATGCCGATCGGCAAGTTTCAGGCGCTGCAGCACCGGATGGCGGACATGCTGATCGAGGTGGAGCAGGCGCGTTCGGCGGTGATCAACCTCGCAGGCAATCTGGATCAGCCGCGGGTTCTGCGCGAAAGCCACGCCAGCGCCGCCAAGAACCTGATTGGACGGGCCGGGGCGCTGGTGGCCGAGGAATGCATCCAGATGCATGGCGGCATCGGTATGACCGATGAATACGCGCTGTCCCATTTCGCCCGTCGGCTGACGATGATCGACCATCTGTTCGGCGACACGGACTACCATCTGGAGCGCTTCATTGCGCTGAAGGCGGGGTAAGACATGCCGCTGGTCCGTCCCGACAGGCCCCTGATCCCGCTGTTTGAAGCGATGGGCTACGGCATTGAACTCGACCCGGAGGCGGTTGAGGCGCATTGCGTGCTGGAGATTTCGCCTTTGCATCTGAACCGGCAGGGCAGCCTGCATGGCGGCGTGGCGGCAACGTTGCTGGATACGGCCAGCGGGATCACCGCCAGCCTCACCTGCGATCCGCAAGGGATCACCCCTTTTGTCACCCTGTCGTTGAACGTCAATTATCTGGCAGTGGCCCGCCAGGGGTGCGTGCGGGCGACCGGCCGGATCACCGGCGGCGGCAGCACAACCAAATTTGTCTCTTGCGATCTGCGCGACGGGGAAGGGCGGCTGATTGCGGCCTCAACCGGCGTTTTCAAGCGGGTGCGCGGGGCAGCAGCTGAGGATACGGCATGAGCGCGCTTTACCGGCATGAGGTCCGCGGCGGGACCCTGATTATCTGGAACTGCAACACAGGCATGCGCAATGCGCTGTCGTATGAGTATTACCAAGGCTTGCAGGAGGGTCTGGCGCGGGCGGCAGAGGATACTGCGATTGCGGCTGTGATCCTGGCGGGCGCGGGCGGGTTCTTCTGTTCCGGCGGCAATCTGAACATGCTGAAGGAACGCCGCGCGATGCCCTATGAGGAGCGGCAGGTGCAGATCGGCAAGCTGAACGCCTTGATCCGTGCGGTCCGGGACTGTCCCAAGCCCGTGATTGCAGCTGTCGAAGGCGGCGCGGCAGGGGCCGGGCTATCGCTTGCAATGGCGGCGGATATGATCGTAGCGGAAGAGGGGGCGATGTTCACGCTGGCCTATGTCAAGGCAGGCCTGGTGCCGGATGGCGGCGCCACCTATGCGCTGACGCAGGCGCTGCCGCGGGCGACCGTTGCACGGATGGCGATGCTGGCAGAACCGCTCAGCGCTGAGCGGATGCATCAGTTGGGGGCTGTGACGGAACTGGCACCCAAGGGGCGTACCCTGGCGCAGGCCGAAGTTTTGGCCGATGCGGTGGCCCGTGGCCCTGAGATGGCGATTGCGGACATCAAGATGCTGCTCAACCAGGCCGAAACCGCCAGTTTCGAAGACCAGATGACCCATGAACGCGATGCCATGGCGCAGGCCCTTGGCGGTGAGGAAGCCCAGGCGGGCATCGGCGCCTTTCTTAGCAAAACCTCCCCAGTATTCCGGTAAGGAGACCGACATGATGCATACTTCTGCGCTTCCGGTGATTTTCGATACAGCCGTGACCCGGACCTATGGCACCCGGCTGCCGGTTGTGGCGGGCGGCCTGCAATGGCTGGCCAATGCCGAATATGTATCGGCTGCGGCGCGAGCCGGGATTGTCTCGTTCATCACGGCTGCCAGTTTTCCGGAGATGGACGATCTGCGCGCCGAGATCCGCCGCTGCCGCGAGATGTGCGACGGCAGGGCTTTCGGCGTCAATGTCTCGATGATCCCCAAGCTGGTGCCGGGCGAGAAGACCGAGGAGGTGTTCCGTCTGATCGCGGACGAAGGCGTGCAGTTTGTCGAAACATCCGGCCGCAGCCCCGAGGCGTTCATGCCCATCCTCAAGGATGCCGGGATCACCGTGCTGCATAAGGTGCCGAGCCTGCGCTATGCGGTGAAGGCGGAGCAGGTGGGGGTCGACATGGTGTCGATTGTCGGTGCTGAATGCGGCGGCCACCCCGGCATGGATATGGTTGGCAGCATGGTCAACGCAGGCCTGGCCGGGGACCGGCTGACCATCCCCTGGCTGATCGGCGGCGGCATCGGACACGGCAAGCAGATCATGGCAGCACTTGTGATGGGCGCGGCCGGCGTGGTGATAGGCACCAGGTTCCTGGTTGCCAGTGAGCTGACCGCACATCCGGATTACAAGCAGGCAATGGTGAATGCGAGCGAGCTGGATACGCAGCTGACCATGCACTCGGTGCGTAACACTGTGCGCAGCCTGCGCAATCAGACCACGGAAACTGTCGCCCGGCTGGAGCGCGACAATCCGGAGATCGGCATTCAGGAACTGCTGAAGCATGTGTCCGGAAAAATCGGACGCCAAGCCTATGCCACTGGCGACGTTTCCCGCGGGCTGCTGTCGGCGGGCCATGCGCTGGGGTTTGTCGACAAGGTGGAGCCCTTCGCCGAAATCACCGCCCGGCTGGAGGCTGAGGCGCTGGCGGTCTTCGGGCGGCTGGGCCTGGCGGCGTGACGGGGAAAGGGAGGAGAATAGACATGCATAACCGCGTACACGGGTTGCTGCAGGCAGCCGCTGACACCCGCCCCGGTGCTTTGGCGCTGATGGATCAGGATGGCCGCCGCCTGACCTGGCAGGAGATGTCCCAAGCGGCACATGCCGCGGCGGAGCAGCTGAAGTCCGCAGGCGTGCGGCCCGGAGACCGGGTGGTACTGGTGTTTGAAAACTGCGCCGAGGTGATCGCATTCTTCTTTGGCGCAAGCCTGCTGGATGCATCCGCGGTTGCCATCAATGCGCGGCTGACCACGGCTGAACTGGACCGGATCTTTGCCCACTCCGACCCCAGCGCTGTGATGTTCACAGCCGCCTCATCCGCAGCAGCCCGCGACCATGCGGAGCACTATGGCGCTCAGGACGTGCAGGGCGCCTTTGGCACGGCGGCCCTGATGCCGCGCGAGGGGGCCGCGCCGGAACCGGTGTCAGAGGACGGGCGCGATCAGGTCTCCCTTCTGCTTTATACTTCGGGCACAACCGGCACCCCCAAGGCGGCGATGCTGACCCATGCCAACCTGATCGCAGGGGCGGCGGCCTCAGCCGAAGTGCGGGGCATTCAGAAGGCGGATGTGACCTATCTGGCGCTGCCGCTCAGCCATATTTTCGGGCTTGTCACCATGCTGTCGGTCACCCTTGCGCAATCGGCGATGCGGATGGAGGCGCAATTCTCGGCAGAGCGTCTGTATCAGGCGCTGCAAGAGGATGTGACCCTGTTGCCCGCAGTGCCGCAGATGCATGCGCATCTGTTCAACTATGCCCGCTCTAACGGCAAGCCGCGCTATGATGCGGGCAAGCTGCGGTTTGTGTCCTCGGGCGGTGCGCCCCTGGATCCGGCCTGGAAACGCGAGGCAGAGGCGTTCTATGGCCTGCCGCTGCAAAACGGTTATGGGCTGACTGAAGGCACGGCGGGTGTCTGCGCCACCTGCAACGCATTCGGCGATCCTGACATCAGTGTCGGCCTGCCGATGGGCGATTGCACCCTTAAGCTCGACTTGGAGGCGCCGGGCGCCACTCCGGAGGAAGGTATAGGAGAGATCCTGGTGGGCGGCCCGCAAGTCATGAAGGGCTACTTCCGTGACCCAGAGCAATCTTCGGCGGCATTGACAGAGGACGGGTTCTTCCGCACCGGCGATCTGGGCTGCTTTGACGATGAAGGGCGGCTGCATATTGCCGGGCGCACCAAGGAGCTGATCATCAGGTCCGGTTTCAATGTCTACCCGGTGGAGATCGAGGCAGCGCTGACCGAGCATCCCGATGTGGTGGTGGCAAGCGTGGTGGGCCGTACCCTTGAAGGGAACGAAGAGGTTCTGGCCTTTGTCAGCGCCGCCACTGGCAGCAGCGTGAAAGAAACAGAGCTGAAAGCCTTTTTGCACGACCGGCTTGCGCCCTACAAGCGGCCGGCACGTATTATCGTGGCTGCGGCCCTGCCTGCCGCGCCGACTGGGAAAATCCTGAAAGCGAAACTGATCGAAGCCTTTGCCAGCGAGCTGGCGGAAGGCGTTTGATCTGCTGCGCCAATTTCTTGTTCTGCAGAGGCGCAGAAGAGGAAGTCCTGTTCTGCTGCGGGTCGAGCGCAGGCAGTCATTGTAAATTTCATTATGTGAAATAAAATTCTGGACAGAACGTCAAAATTCCACATAGTAAAATGAAACGAATGGCTTTCGAGGAGGAGATGCCAGTCATGGGAATGATCAGGAATATTCTGGGAGGGCTGACCATTGCGGCCGGTCTTGGTGCGACGGCGGTCTCTGCGGAGACCGTGATTTACTACGGCCACAGCGGCCCGGATCGGGGCACGGTTCCTGCCGCGCTGAAATGGTACAACAGCCGTATCGGCGAGCTGTCGGAAGGCGATCTGCGGATGGACGTCCAATGGGGCGGCGCGCTGTTCAAGGCAAGCGCGGCAGTGCAGGGGATCGGCGACGGGGTGGCGGATGCCGGGTCGATCATTGCGGCCTATTTCCAGAAGGAAATGGCGGCCTATTCGCTGGCGGACTTTCCCATCGGCGGGCCGAATGCCTGGGTCGCCATGCGTGCAGCCGACCGCTTGATGCGGTCGGAACCGCAGATCACCGAACATCTGGCCCGCCAGAACCTGGTTTATATCGGCACTTTCACCGCCTCGGCTGTGAACGTGGCCTGCGCCGGAGAGCCGATCCGTTCGGTTGAGGACATCAAGGGCAAGAAAGTCCGCGGTGCCGGCGTCTACGGCAAGGTCTTTGGCGAAATGGGCGCAACCCGCGTGAACCTGTCGGTCTATGAGGCCTATCAGGGGATGGACACCGGGCTGATCGATTGCAGCCAGGGCTATGACTACATCGTGCCCTCGCTGAAGTGGGACGAGGTGATCGACAGCTATACTGTCCTGAATTGGGGACAAATCGGCGGCTACGGCATGTTCATGAATAAGCAGGTTTTTGACGGTCTGGAGGCTGGCCAGCAGCAGGTGCTGATGCAGGCGGGCGAGGAACTGGCGGATCAGTTTGCCAAGATTGTGACCGGTGCCAACAGCAAGGCGATGAAGGCGATGACCGCAGGCGAAACCGCCCGCAAGATCGAGGTCATCGAGCTGAGCGAGGCTGACAAGGCTGCCCTGAATGCGGCGGCGGAACCCTTTATTGCGGATTGGATGGAAAATGCCCGCAGCGTTGGTCTGGATGCGGACCGGCTGATGGCCACCTACACCGCAGCAGTGGCTGAATTCACGTCTGAGTTCGAAGCCAAGGGCTATCCTTGGACGCGCAGCAACTGATCAAGGCGGAACAGGGCCGGGCGGCGGCAGCGCCGCCTGGCAAATGTGAGGGAGGACAAGATGCTGCACAGGCTGGAACGGGTTTTTGTAGATATATCGGCGGCGGCTATCATTCTTCTGGCGCTGTTGATCTTTGCCGATGTGGTGGCGTTGAACCTGTTCAACAGCTCGGTGCCGGACACCATTGTCATCGTGCGTGAGCTGATGGTTCTGGCGATTGTGATGCCCCTGGCCGCCGCAACCGCGCAGCGGGCGCATATCGCGGTGGAGTTTCTGACCAATCTGCTGCCGCCGCGGGTGTCGGGTTGGCTGACCGTGTTCGGCACCTTGTTCGGCCTCTTGGCGCTGACGCCGATCCTGTATTCCGGCGGCCGGGAGTTTTTGCATCAGTGGCAGACCGGCAGTGTGTTCTACGGCGATCTGAACCTGCCGCAATGGCCGGGGCGGCTGGCCTTTACCCTTGGGATTGCGCTGGGATGGCTGCGGCTTGCGGTGATGGCTGCCGGCGATGCGCTGACCCTGCTGCGCGGCGGCGAAATCGTGCTGCACAAGACCTGACACCCATCTGACATTCAACAGACCTGCCGAGGAGACTGCCCGTGGATCCTGCCCTGATCGGCCTTGTGGCCTTTGCCGTTATGCTTGTGCTTCTGGCCATCCGTGTGCCGATTGCCTTTGCCCTGATCGGCGTGGCGACGCTGGCGGCCTTTACAATCTTTGCCTTCCGCACTGGCACCTTCATGCCGGAACGGGCCTTCCGGGCGACCTCGTCGCTGGTCTTCAACAATTCGTTCGATCTGCTGCATTCCTTTGATTTGTCGATGATCCCGCTGTTCATCGCGCTTGGCAACATTGCCTATCGTGCCGGGATCACCACGGCGGTTTATGACGCGGCCAAGGTCTGGCTGCTGCGCCTGCGCGGCGGCATTGCGGTGGCCTCGGTGATGGGCTGCGGCGGGTTTTCCGCCATTACCGGCTCCAGCCTGGCCTGTGCGTCGACCATGGGCAAAATCTGTACCCCAGAAATGCTGCGCCTTGGCTATGACCCAAGGCTGGCAACCGCCAGCGTCGCTGCCGGGGGTACACTCGGCTCTCTGATCCCCCGAGCATTCTGTTCATCATCTATGCGATCTTCACCGAGACCTCGGTGAACAAACTGTTCATTGCCGGCATTCTGCCGGGGCTGCTGACGCTGGCGGGTTTTGTTCTGGTCATTGCAATGTGGATCAGGGCGGATCCGGCGGCGGTGCCTGCCCGCGGCGAAGCGGCCAGCTTTGCCGACAAGCTGGCGGCGTTCCGCAGGGCCTGGCCCGCGGCCGTGATTTTTGCAGTGATCGTGATCGGGATTTACGGCGGGTACTTTACCGCCACCGCGGCGGCGGCGGTGAGCGTTGTGCTGACTGTGCTGATCGGCCTGGTGCAGCGGCAGCTTGATCTTGCAGGCATCTGGCAGGCGGTCCGGGAAACCTGTGTACAGACCGGCGCGATCTTCTTTGTTGCGGCGGGTGCCAAGATATTTGTCGCTGCGATTGCGCTGACGGGCATGGCGCCCGCGCTGGTGGACTGGGTGGCGCAGGCGCAGCTGTCTACGGGCACGCTGCTGTTTGCGATCTGCGTCGTCTACCTGATGCTGGGCATGTTCCTGGACCCGATCGGAATCATGGTTCTGACCCTGCCGCTGGTGGTGCCGCTGGTGGAATCCTACGGGCTGAACCTGATCTGGTTTGGCGTTGTTGTCGTGAAGCTGCTGGAGATCGGCCTGATCACCCCGCCGGTGGGGCTGAATGTCTTTGTGCTGTCTAATGTTGTCGGCAAGGACGCCCCGGTGGGCATGGTCTTTTCCGGCATCTGGCGGTTTCTGAGCGTTGATGTGGTCGTGCTGCTTCTGCTGGTGGCTTTCCCGTCAATCTCTCTGGTGCTGTCAAATGCGGTTCAGTAGTATTGGGGGCCAGCGGACAGCGAATACCCGGCTCGGGCCGGACGCCCGCATAGATACAGGGAATACCATGCCAGCCGACGCATCGGACAAAAGATTTGCCAACACACTGGCGCGGGGCCTTACAATTCTGCGGGCTTTCCGGCCGACGGATGATGGATTGGGCAACCTCGAAATCTCAGAGCGCACCGGCATTCCGCGCCCGACAGTGTCCAGGCTGACCTTCACCCTGTGCGCGCTTGGATACCTGACCCATGGACGGCGGCACGACAAATACCGTCTCGGCCCGGCGGCGCTTGCACTGGGGAATATCGCGGCTGCCTCCTTTGCCTTTGTCGAGATCGCCTCGCCGGTGATGCAGCGGCTGGCGGATGAAACCGGCACGCTGACGGCGATCAGCATCAAAGATGACCAGCGGATGCTGCTGACCAGGGCCTGGCGGCCAGTGAACTCCTCGGCAATCTGGCTGGATGTCGGCTATCGGATGCCGCTTCATACTTCTTCCAGCGGCAAAGCGTATTTGGGTGCGCTCAACGATGAGGAATTTGCCCGTTTTCTTGAAAGCCAAGGCGATGAGCCAGCAGAGTTGCTGGCGGAATTCGCAGCAATAAGACTTGCTGCGCATAATGAGATCCTGGCTGACGGCTACACTCAGGTGAGGGCGTAAGCCGGTTTTCCGAGACCATCAACGCTGCTGCTGTGCCATACCGTCCGTCTGATTTAGGTGAGCCGGTGGCTTTTCTGGCAAGTTCCACCTCAAAGCAACTTACTGATCAACGCATCTCTGACGAGGTTGGCCCGGCACTTGCCGAAGCTGTGTCTGAGGTCCGCAGGATGACCGGCCAACAGTCCGCTCTTGTGATGAATGAATAGGGCGTCCCGGGTGTAACCGACTCTGCCGGCGGAGTTTCGTTTTGCCGCCATTCCTCGCGGAGGGCCCGGAGCCATCGTTTGATGGCAGCTTCTCAGACCGCTTAGGACATTTGTGCGTTTTGCAACATTTGCCTGGCTTGGGCTCAGAGCCAGGTTTCGCCGCTTGCGGCGCCAAAGTTCGCTCCTGCCATGCGAACGACAGCACATCGACCGTAGCAGTGGAAGATCAGAGGCTTGACCTATTCTGCCGATGACTGGTTCCGTTCCATCTGCGCCAAGTTGCCTGCTGCATTGGCATTCGGCGGATCTGAGCCCATCCCGGTCATTGTGATTTCGTACTGCAAGCGCAAACAGCGCTCTCGCACTAAATCGCTCCGCGATATGGGCGTTTGTGGCTGGCGTTGTGCCTAGTCGGGATTTGTTTCGCGGATATCGAGGTTGGGTGTGTGCTGTTGATCGAGGTGATTTTGCCTCAATTGACAGTGGGCTATTCCATGAACATCCAAACACAGAACACGACGACATCCATTCGGGCCCGCATGATCGCGGATATGTCGGCGCGCAATCTTGTGCCAGCGTCTCAGACCGGCCACTTACGAGCCTGCAAGCGTTTTGCGGCCTGGCTCGAGCGCTCGCCGGAGACGGCAACACCGGATGACGTGAAGCACTTCCAGCGGCATCAGATCGAGACCGGTACCAGCATCTGCACCCGTAATCGTACGATGACCGGGGTGAAGTTTCTGTTTCGTGTGACACTGCGGCGGCACGATCTGGTGGCGGAGATCTTCAGCCTGAAGGAACCGGTCAAGGTGCCGCTGGTGCTGAGCCGCAACGAGGTCAAACGCATCCTGCTGATGGCGCCGAGCCTTAAGGCGCGGGTGGTGCTGTCGCTGGCCTATGGCTGCGGCATGCGGGCGGGAGAAGTCGTCCGGCTGCGGGTTGGCGACATCTATGGTGCCCAGAACATTATTCGCATCGTGCAATCGAAGGGCCGCAAAGATCGCAACGTGATGTTGCCTGCCGATATTCTGGGCCTGTTGCGCCACTGGTGGGAAGAACGCCCCACCAGGCAGGACCAAGGCGTGCCGGGCCCAGACCGAGTGATTTTCCCCGGGTATAACGGCAAGCATCTGTCGCCACGCCAGATCTCGCGGCTGTTCAAGCAGGCGGCGCGAGCGGCAGGTATCACCAAGCCGGTCACGCTGCACACGTTGCGACACAGTTTTGCAACTCACCTGTTGGAACGCGGGGTCGACATCCGGGTCATTTACTACCCGGATGTCGATTGCACAGCAATCGATGAGAGGGCAGGCGCTGCTCGGCCATACCAAGCTGACCACGACCGCGCGTTATGCGAGCGTCGCCACCGGAATGATCGCGGCAGTGGACAGCCCGCTCGACGAGTTGACACCGACCAAGCGCAAGAAGAATAAGAGAGGCGTCTCGTAACCCGCCTTGCCCCGGTCACGGCTTGAGGTTGCGGATATCTTCCGCGCCCACGGTGCTGCCTGGCGAGCGGCCAATGCCGGCCATGTCAGCCTCGACCAGTTGAAGGTGATGAGCGCGATCGAGCGCTGCCGCTCGGCGGTGCTCGGCGGCCATGTTGCGCGATGTGAAGACTGCGCGCATGAACACATCGCCTATAATTCCTGCCGCAATCGCCCCTCTCATCGATTGCTGTGCAATCGACTGCCGGGCAAGGATTGTCCCAAATGTCAGGCGGGTGCGGCCGAAGGTCTGGCTGGCGGCACGCGAGGCCGAACTGCTGCCCGTGCGGTATTTCCATCTGGTCTTCACCCTACCGAAGCCGATCGCCGACATCGCGCGCACCAACAAGGGGAGATCTACAACCTGCTTATGCGGGCGAGCGCGGATACGGTGATCCGGGTCGCCGCCGACCCCAAGCACCTCGGCGCCCGGGTTGGCATCACGTCCGTGCTGCACACATCGTGCCGGAGGCGCGTCTTCGACACGATGGGCTCAGCAATGACGCATCATTCCCATGTCCACATGATCGTGCCCCCTCTCGGCAGATTGCTGCGCAATCGCCTGCTGGGCGGCGGGACGGCGGCTTGTTTGCGGACGGGGCGCGGTGGATCGACTGCCGCAGGAACTTCTTTTTGTCCGTCCGGGTTCTGTCCCGCCTGTACCGGCGGCTTATTCTGGACGGACTTGCCCGGCTGCACGATGCCGGAACACTTCAGTTCTTCGGCGATCACGCCGAGCTCGTCGATCGCGCGGTCTTCAACGCCTTCCTGCGACCGCTGCGCAAGATCGACTGGGTCGTCTATGCCAAGGAACCGTTCGCCGGGCCAAAAGCCGTGTCAGCGTACCTATCGCGCTACACGCACAGGATCGCGATCTCAAACCGCCGGCTGATCCGGTTCGATGCACACAGCGTGACATTCAAGGTCAAGAACTACCGCGTCAACGGCTTCAAGCGGCGGACCACCATGACCCTGGAAACAGATGAGTTCATCCGCCGGTTCCTCATCCATGTTCTGCCCAAAGGCCAGCACCGCATTCGCCACTACGGCTTCTGCGGAAATACCCGCCGTGCCGCCAATATCGCCCGGATCAGGGAACTGTTCGGCGCCGCAACATCACATCAGGGTCACACGCATGATGACAGTACCGGGGAAACAGATGCACCCTGCCGCATCCTCGCGCTGCCCTGTCCCTGCTGCGGCGGGCGGTTGATCATTGTCGAAACGATCGCCCCAGAGCACCGCCAGCATCCGCGAGGGCATCTGCATGAACCACGCGCCTCAACCCCAAGCTCGTAACCACAACCGCACACCGCGCCGGCCGCGGCCAAGCCCGCCTGCCCAAATCCAGCCCTCAGCGGTCGTCTGCCTGTCTGTATCCAAAGATTGCGACGCATGGAGGCAGAAAACCAACGAAACCCGTCACAGGCTTGCCTTCAAGGGCCGACACAAACCTGTCCCCGAGCAGCCGGATCCAGGGCGCTCACCCCTCCAATCCCCATAGACCCTGACGATCCGCTCAACCTCGAACCCCGCGATTTCCCGCCTAAGCGCTTCTCAGACGCCAGGCAAGGCCCCGCGTCACCCTAACGTCGCGCGGGGCGTCCGAGAAACCTGCATCAGCGCAGCAGCACGATTTCTCACATTGCGATGCGGCCAAAGATTCAGACTTTCGTGCTTCATGCAGCGCAGTTCATGCGCGCGGAAAATTTGCTCCACCTGGTTTGCGAGGAAGCACTCTCTGAATACGTATTGGAGAGCGGTAGCCGTGACGCTGCCATCGCCAAGCTGTCCACCCAGTTTCTGTTCGTCGACAAGATATGGACCTGTCCCGTTTTCGTGCCGCGCCAAGTGCTCGTTTAGGCCACTTTCCGTTCGAACGCGACCGGGCTTTTCCAACCCAATGCTGAGTGCCGTCGGCGCGGATTGTAGAAGCCATTGATGTACTGGAAGATGGCCATTTCAGCGTCTCGGCGCGTTGGCCATGACCTGCGCCAGATCAACTCTGCTTTGATTGTTTTGAAGAAGGTTTCGACAGCAGAGTTGTCATAGCAATTTCCCTTACCACTCATCGACACCCGGAACCCATGCTGGCGCAGAAGTTTCTGATAGTCGTGGGAACAATATTGGCTGCCGCGATCCGTGTGGTGAATGCATCCTTTGGGTGGCTGCCGCAACGCCACAGCCATCTTCAATGCCCGGATGGCCAGGTCACGCTTCATCCGATTGCTTAACGCCCACCCGATTACGCGCCGTGAATGCAGGTCCAAGATCACAGCAAGATACAACCATCCCTCTCGGGTCCACACGTAACTGATGTCACCAGCCCATTTCTGGTTGGGTTTGTCTGCTGAGAAGTTCCGGTTCAAAAGGTCGGGTGCGATATTGAAAGCGGGGTTGCTGCCCCCCCTCTCGGCAGATTGCGTTGCAATCGCCTGCCGGGCAATGGCCGTCACCTTGTATTTTCTCGACCGTTCAACACGAATGCCATTCTCACGCATCAAACGGCCAACACGCCGATGCCCGGCATTCAAACCGAGTTCCTTTAGTTCCCCGGTCATTCGTGGACGGCCATAGTTGCCCAGACTGAGACGGGACTGTTCTTTGATGCGGGCCAAGACAACCATGCCGGTTCGTTGCCTTTGGCCCGCTGGTCGGCTGCGACAAGTCAGTTCGAATGCGACCGGGCTTTGGCTGGTGCCGTCACCTCGGCTTACGAGGTCTTCAGGTTCTCCTATCTTGGTTACCAGCAATTGTTCGGTGTGGCGACGCCGGAGGAAGAGACGGAACGGCTGAGCGGCTAGTTAAACTTCCGTTTTGTCGCGACGCTTCGTGGCCGTCGTGCGCGGGTGCCCATTGGTCTTGATCGGCAAGTATGTTGGCTGCTTGGTGAAGAAAACCAGCAGGTTTTCATGGCCTTTGAGCGGCGCGTTTTGCGTTCAGATTGAACCGCACCGGGTTTTCCGGAGGCTTCAACTCCTGAGTAGAATGAAGCCATAATGAACAAGACAACAAACAAGTATTCTCCTGAGGTCTGTGAGCGTGCGGTACGCCTGGTGCTGGGCAAGTGAGCCATTGAGGCGCCATTGCTTCGAGCCCAATGGCGAACGGCCAGCACAGTCCCCGCTGGCAGGCGATCATGTCGATCTCCGCGAAGATCGGCTGTTCCGCGCATACGCTGAATGAGTGGGTGAAGAAGGCAGAAGTCGACGGCGGCAAGCGGGCGGGTGTTCCGACTGATGTCGCCGACAGTGCGGGTCGTTCGCGAAGCGATCAAATGATCCGGGGGATCATTTGAAGGCCCAAACGAAGGCGCTTGAGCGGGAGAACCGCGAGTTGCGCCAGGCGAACGAGATCCTCCGCATAGCCTCCGCGTATTTTGCGATGACGGAGCTCGACCGCCGGTCGAAGTGATGGTGTCTTTTATCCGCTGCCCGGCAGCGCATGCCTGCATGCGCGAGAGGGGACATGCATCGCGCTGAGCATGGGGTCGGGCCGATCTGCATTCGCCATTGTCGCTCGGACCAATGGCGCGACATGGCTCATTCCTGCCGATTGCCCCTTCCACGTATTATGAACATCTGGCAAAGCGGGCCAATCCGGCCCGGTTGTCGGACCGTGCCCGGCGTGACGCGGCATTGCGGCCCGAGATCCTGCGTGTTTTCGAAGAGAACTGGCGGGTCTATGGCGTGCGGAAGATCTGGCGGCAATTGCAGCGGGAGGGTTTCACTGTTGCCCGCTGCACGGTCGCCCGGTTGCAGAGGGGCATGGGTATTCAAGGCGCTCGCCATTGTCCTCGGACCAATGGCGGACAAAGGCTCGCTCCGGGGCAAGCCGCACAAAACCACGGTGCCCGACAAAAAGGCCCCATGCCCGCTGGACAAGGTGAACCGGCAGTTCCGTGTGCCCGCGCCCAACATGCTCTGGGTCAGCGATTTCACCTATGTCGCCACCTGGAAAGGGTTCGCCTATGTCGCCTTTGTTATTGATGCCTATGCCCGCAAGATCGTCGGCCCCCTCTCGGCAGATTTGGCTTTGCCAAATCGCCTGCCGGTCAATGGGTCGTGTCAGCACTTCGGCGCATGCCGGGTTTGTTCTCGATGCGCTGGAGCAGGCTGTTCATGAGCGGCGGCCGACGAAGGCGATGGGGCTTGTTCACCACTCCGACCGCGGCAGCCAATACCTTTCGATCAAATACACAGAACGGTTGGGCGAAGCTGGCATCGAACCTTCCGTCGGCAGCGTTGGGGACAGCTATGACAACGCGCTGGCTGAAACGATCAATGGCCTTTTCAAGGCTAAGGTCATTCACCGCCGCGGCCCATGGTGCAACTTCGAAGCCGTGGAATACGCAACGCTCGAATGGGAGGATTGGTTCAACAACCGCCGCCTGCTTGAACCCATTGGGAACATCCCGCCGGCAGAAGCAGAGGCCAATTTCTACGCCGCTCTGGAAACTGAGGACATTGCCGCGTAACTAACTTTAATCAGCCTCCGGCAAACCCGGTGCGGTTCACCTTCTCTCAAATCCATTCGTGCCGCAGTAAATCTATTTTGCTCATGCCTAGCCGAACTGTTGAAATGAATGTAGAGGGTTCGGGCACAAGGAAACCCGTTTGCGGCAGCGCTGCAAGCTCAGCCAGCCGGGCTTCAGTCAAGAGCGTTTCACCAATGATGATGACTTCGCGGTTTTGCGGCCCATAGCCCCGCAGACGGAGAGATTGCAGATCGTGAATGGTGGGGCTTGCTGCCAAATGCGAGCTGGCTGGCGTTGTTGAGAGGCGCAAGGGTTGCAGAAAACCGTCCACTCCGAGGTTCCGCGCAGCGTTGGTTGCCGCCGCTGCACGGAAGGGCCCCAGGGCCTTTGCTGCCGGGGTCAGAACCGCAGGGACAGGCAGGACATGCCGCCGTCCAGTTTGGCGCAGTCGGTGTTGTCGATTTCAACAAGCTGGTAACCCGCCTTGTCGAGCATGTCTGCAGTGCGCGGGAAACCTGCTGCCATCAGCACCAGATTGTTGAACCTGATGGCATTTGCAGCCGCTTCCTCACCCTCGGCCACATGCAGCACACGGTAGCCTTTGAAGCAGCCGGAGGCGTCGAGGCGCTTGGTCGACAGTATAGTCTCGGCATCCATCAGCGAACAATCGGTCTTGAAGTGCAAGACGCCTTCCGGGGTAAAGACTTCGCGCAAGCTGTGGCCCCAACCGGCGGCGATTTCAGCAAGTTCGGCTACACCTGCGGCGTCGGTGCGGTCGGAGCGGCCAACCAGGATTTCCTTGCCGGTAACCAGGATGTCGCCGCCTTCGATATGGCCGGGGCCTTTGATTTCGCGGATGTCGCCGTAGCAGCCGCGCAGGGCCGGGGCCATTTCAGCCACTTCGCCCAGCCGCGACGGTGCGCCGGGGCGCATCAGGATGGCGCCCTGAGGCAGGCACAGGGCGGTGTCCTCGACAAACTGCGCGTCGGGGAATGCGTCCAGCGGATCCAGTTCGATCACCTCGGCGCCGGTGCTGCACAGGGCCGCGACATAAGCCGAATGGGCAGCCAGCATGCTGTCCAGATCCGGGTTGCCGATGTCCTCGGCGCGCAGTCCATTTGCAATGGAGGCGGCGGGGCGGCGGGTGATGGCGCGGGTGAACTCAAATGTGGGGTTTCGCATGGGGGTTACTCCTGTTCCGGAACGGGTCCGGCAATGTCGATTTCAAGTAGGGAGGGGGCGCCGCGGCTGCCGGCCTCGCGGAGTGCGGCGGCAATGGTTTGCGGGTCCATGGGCACGCGGGTGAAGGGGATGCCAAAAGATTTGGCCGCAGCCTCAAAATCCGGCGGGGTCGGGTCGCAGCCAACCACGGGGACGTCCACGGCCTTCATTGAGGCGGCGATTTCGCCGTAACCGCGATTGTTCCAGAGGACAAAGGTGATGGGCAGGTCCTCGTCCACTGCTGCCATGATCTCTGGCAGCGAGAATTGCGCGCCGCCGTCGCCGGCAATGCAGATCACTGATGTGTCCGGTGCGGCGATGGCGGCGCCGATCGCAGCGGGGATGCCAAAGCCAAGCGCGCCGTATCCGGTGGCGGCATTGAACCAGCCGCCGGGGCGGTCGTGGTCGTAGTAGAGGTTGCCGGCATAGATCGGCTGGGTGGAATCGCCGACCATCAATGAGCCGGGAACTGCGGCGCGCATGGCGTTCAGCACCTCGACCTGGCGGCGGTAGTCCGGTCCGATTTCCTCATAGGCAGCGGCGCGGGCGTGTTGCGCACGTTCAGCGCCCTGGCCTTGTTTCGCTGGTCCGGGCAGGGCGGAGAGAAGTGCCGCGGCGGCGTCTCCTGCGCGGCCCGTGATGGCCAGCGCCGTTTCATGCCGCTCCAGCTGCGCGGGGCAGATATCTACCCGGATCAGCCCTGCCATCCGGGGCATGCTGCCGGTGGCGTACATGTCATAGTCGGTTGGTCCCAATTCGGTTCCCAGGGCCAGCACGCAATCGGCGTCGCCGATCAGGGCGCGGGTGGCTTGCAGGCTGGGGCTGGCTGGAACGGTCAGCGGGTGGCCGTGCATCAGGCCGCGGGCGTTTACGGTTTGCACGACGGGGGCGTCCAGGCGTTCGGCCAGGGCTTGGAGGCCTGCACCCGCGGTCTTCATGCCGCCGCCGGCCAGGATTACGACATTTGCTGCTGCGGATAGCCGGTTTGCGGCCTTGGTGATCAGGTCCGGGTCCAGCTGCGGCGGGGGCGGGGGCAGTGCATTTGCGCCGTCGTCGGATGCGGCGCCTGCGACGTCCAGCGGGACTTGTATGTGCGTGGGGCCGGGGCGGCCGGCGGAGAAGGGGGCAAAAGCGTGATCCAGCGCTGCCTCCAATCCGGCAGGGTGTGCCACGTGTTCCGATGCCAAAGCCACGGTTTTGGCCAGGGCGTGCTGGTCCGGCAGCTCGTGCAGGTGGCCGAGGCCCATGCCGAGGGTGCCGCTGGCGTTGACGCCCGAGACCACCAGCATCGGCACCGAATCCGCCCGCGCCTGGGCCATCGGGGTCAGCGTGTTGGTGAGGCCGGGGCCGGTGATCACAAAGGCGACGCCCGGCTGGCCGCAGACGCGGGCGTAACCGTCGGCCATGAAGCCTGCGCCCTGTTCGTGGCGGGGGTGATGTGGCGGATGCCGGAATCTGCCAGCCCGCGGTAAAGCTCGACCGTGTGGACGCCAGGGATCCCGAACACGCAGGAAACCCCGCGTTTCTGCAACCCTGCGACCAGAGCCTCACCAACTGTTTTTGCGGTCATGCGACGCTCCTTGCCTTGCGGTTTGCGTGGGCGGTGATCCGGTCCAGGGCGGTGGCAAAGCTGCTGTCGTCGATTGTAAGCGCGACGCGCACCCAGTTTTTAAGGCTGCCGCCAAAGGCGGAGCCGGGCATCACGGCGACGCCGCTGTCCAAAAGGTCCCAAGCGTAGGCATCACCGTCCAGGCCAGTGGCCGAGACGTCGATAAGGGCAAACATGCCGGCTTCGGGACGGTGGACGCGCAATTCTGTCTCGCTGTGCAAGCGCTGGACCAGCAGGTCGGCGCGGGCAGCAAAACGGGCGGCCATGCCGGGGGCGACTGCGGAGCCATCGCGCACGGCTTTTTCAGTCATGTCAGCGATAAAGGGCTGATTGCCGAACAGCATGGTTTCCGACACTGGCAGCAGCGCGGTGCAGAAGGCCGCAGGCCCGGCGCACCAGCCGCTGCGAAAGCCCGGTGCGGCGTGGGATTTGGAGATCGATGAGACCGCGATCACCCGCTCCGCCAGGGCAGGATCAGAGAGCGGCGAGATGAACTCTGCGCCCTCGAAAATCAGATGCTCGTAGACCTCGTCAGAGATGATCCAGAGGTCATGCTTGATCGCCAGCGCCCCGATTTCGCGCAGGTCTTCGGCGGTCAGGATGGCGCCGGTCGGGTTGTGCGGGGTGGTCAGCAGGATCGCGCGGCTGCGGGGGGTGATGCGCGCGGCGATGTCGCTGGCCTGCATCCGGAACCCGGCCTCAGGCCGCAGCGGCACAGGTACCATGTCCGCACCGGAGGCGCGGATCACACCCTCGTATGTCGCATACATCGGGTCGCCCACCAGCACCTCGGTGCCGGTTTCCGCAACGCCCTGCAGCACCGCATAAAGCGCAGTCTGGGTGCCGGGGAAGCAGAGGATGTTCTCCGGCCCGAAATGACGCCCGCGGCTGGCAGTATAGGCATCGGCCAGCGCGGCGCGCAGGCGGGCTTCGCCTCGCCCGTCGGAATAGCCGGTGCGGCCGGCCTGCATTGCCTGCGCGGCGGTCTGGATCAGGTCCGGCGGGGTGGGCACGTCAGGCTCGCCGATGGTCATCTCAACCAGATCGGCACCGGCTTCGGCCAGTTGGCGCGCCTTCAGGTGCACCTCCCATTTGCCACCGCCCAATCCGGCGAGCCGCTCGGTGATTGCTGTCAGCTTCATGACGTTCCCGCCCCTTGTTCCAAATCAAGTCCTGTCATTGCGGCAATGGATTGCCGCCCGATTTCTGCCAGTTCCCCCGGTGCAAAAGCATCGGGCAAGGCACCGCCCTCCAGCCACAGCCCGTCAATCAGTGCGTTGCAGGCAATCGCCAGCTGGCGCAGCCGTGCGGGCGGGGCCGGGCGGCCGGCTTCCTCGAGCGCGGCGGTGATCAGCGCCTCCAGCTGGTCGCGGAAATAGGCATAGGTGCGTTCGTGCGTCGCCTTCATCTGCGGATCCTGCTGTACCTTGTTGAGGAAGCTGGCCCAAAGCGCGATGGCGCGCGGGTCTACCACCGGCGGCGTCAGCGAGGCATTCACCAAGGCGGTGAGCCGGGCCAGTGCCGAGCCTTCGGTGCCGGCAGCCGGGGCAAAGGTCTGGTCGGTCATGGCCGTCATGTGGTGTTCGTAGGCGGCAGTGATCAGCTCTTCCTTGGAGCTGAAATAATGCCGGATCAGCCCCTGGGTCACGTCGGCGCGCTCGGCAATGCCCCGCACCGTAGCCCCGCGCACGCCGTTTTCCGCCACCAGCTCCAGTGTGGCCAGAATCAGCGCTTCCTTCCGGGATTCGGCGGATTCGCGTTTGAATTTGCGGCGCTCGTCGGTCACCTCAGCTCCTGTTATTTGCCTTGCATAGAAATTATACGCTTGCATAATTACGCGAGTCGCGGCTTACTGCAATCGGAAAATTCGGGAAGACGCAACTATGGACACAGCCGCTGCCGCCTCATCAGCTTTGGAAACTGACGCGCGCCGGGAGGCGATCCGGGTTGAGGATCTGCACAAGTCGTTCGGCAATCTGGAGGTGTTGAAAGGCGTGTCGCTGACCGCCCGTCAGGGCGATGTGGTGGCGATCATCGGGGGCTCGGGGTCGGGCAAGTCGACCATGCTGCGCTGCATAAACTTTCTGGAGACGCCGAGTTCGGGCAAGATCGTGATCGGCGGCGAGGACGTGGCGATGCGGGGCGACGGCACCCCGGCCAATCAGAAGCAGATCGAGCGCATCCGGACCAAGCTGGCGATGGTGTTCCAGCAGTTCAACCTGTGGACCCACCGGACCTTGCTGGAAAATGTGATCGAGGTGCCGGTGCATGTGCTGAAAGTGCCAAAGGCCGAGGCCATCGCCCGTGCGCATGAATTGCTGAATCGCGTGGGTTTGGGCGGCAAAGAGGACACTTATCCCGCCTATCTGTCCGGCGGCCAGCAGCAGCGGGCGGCGATCGCCCGGGCGCTGGCAGTGGACCCGTCGGCGATGCTGTTTGACGAGCCGACCTCAGCCCTGGACCCGGAACTGGTGGGCGAGGTGCTGACGGTGATCCGCGATCTGGCCGCCGAGGGGCGCACCATGCTGCTGGTCACCCACGAGATGAAATTCGCGCGCGAAGTCGCGAACCACGTTGTCTATCTGTACCAGGGCCGCATCGAAGAGCAGGGACCGCCTGCCGAGGTCTTTGGCAATCCGCAATCAGAGCGGCTGAAGCAATTCTTAAGCTCGGTCGCCTGATCCACTACCACCACAATAATAATCAACTGGGAGAGAAGAATGAAACTGAAAGCATTGCTTGCCGCGGCCACTGCAGCCGCCGCCCTGACTGCTGGCGCCGCTGCTGCGGAACAGGTAAAGATCGGCATCGCCGCCGAGCCCTATCCGCCGTTTGCATCGCTCGACAGCTCCGGCAACTGGGTCGGCTGGGAGGTCGAGATGATCGGCGCAGTTTGCGCCGCGGCTGAACTGGACTGCGTGATAACGCCGGTGGCCTGGGACGGCATTATCCCGTCGCTGACCGGCCAGCAGATCGACGCCATCATGGCCTCGATGTCGATCACCGAGGAGCGGCTGAAGACCATTGATTTCAGCGATCCCTATTACAACACACCGGCGGTGATCGTGGCGGACAAGTCGATGGATATCGCGCCGACCCCGGACTCGCTGGCGGGTAAGATCGTGGGCATTCAGGCCTCGACCATCCACCAGGCCTATGCGCAGGAGTACTTTAAGGACGCCGAGCTGAAGGTCTATCAGACCCAGGATGAGGCCAATCAGGATCTGTTTGCCGGCCGCATTGATGCAACCCAGGCGGACAGCATCGCAATGGCGGACTTCGTGGGTTCCGATACCGGCAGCTGCTGCGAGATCAAGGGCGCGGTTGCTGATGATCCGGCGATCCTGGGCCGCGGTGTCGGCGCTGGTGTGCGGCAGGGCGATGACGCACTGCGCGAGGCGCTGAACAAGGGTATCGCCGCAGTCCTGGCCGATGGCACCCATGAGAAGATCACTGCCAAATACTTCACCACCAGCATCTACTAAGCTGCTGCCATGACCGGACTGTTCGAATTACTGGGCCTTGGCGCCAGCGCAGAGCTGCTGTCGCTGTCGGGCTGGGGAGGCAACCTGCTGCGCGGGCTTGCCAATTCCTTGCAAATCGCCATTGGCGCCTATGGGCTGGGGCTGGTGATCGGGCTGTTCGGAGCTTATGGCAAACTTTATGGCGGGAAGGTCACGCGCGATCTTCTCGCCATTTACACCACGGTGATCCGGGCGGTGCCGGAACTGGTGCTGATCCTGATCCTTTATTACGTGGGCAGCGATATCATCAACAAGATCTCCGAAGGCTTGGGCGGCGGCCGGGTTGAGATTAACGGCGTTGCAGCCGGCATCTGGGTTTTGGGTGTGGTGCAGGGGGCCTATGCCACCGAAGTGCTGCGCGGCGCCATCCAGGCGGTCCCTGTGGGCCAGATCGAGGCGGCGAAATCCTATGGCATGCCGGGTTTCATGATCATGCGGAGGGTGACGATCCCGGCGATGATGAGCTTTGCGGTGCCGGGGCTGGCAAACCTGTGGCTGATCGCCACCAAGGACACCGCGCTGCTGGCGGTTGTCGGCTTTAACGAGCTGACGCTGGAGACCCGCCAGGCGGCCAGCAGCACGCGGGCCTATTTCACCTTTTTCCTGGCGGCCGGGTTCCTTTATCTGATGGTGACGCTGTGTTCCGGCGCGGTCTTTGCCCGGATTGAAAAATGGGCGCGGCGCGGCCAGCCCTCGCTGAGGGGGGTACGTCATGACCGGCCTCAGGGATCTGATGCAGCCGCACCGTATTGTGATGATGCTGATCTTTGCGGCGCTGGTGATCTGGTGCGCGGTTTCGCTGCGCTGGGATTGGCTGCCGAAATATGCGCCGCTGGCGCTGGAAGGGCTGTGGACCACAATCTGGATCCTGGCGGCATCCCTAGTCATAGGTTTCCTGCTGGCGGTGCCGCTGGGGCTGGCACAGGCCGTTGGCCCCTGGTATCTGTCCGTTCCTGCGCGCACCTTCTGCACTATTATCCGCGGCACGCCTTTGCTGCTGCAGATCTGGCTGCTTTATTACGGGCTGGGCTCGCTGTTTCCGCAGTTTCCCTGGATCCGCTCATCCGAGTTGTGGCCGTACCTGCGGCAGGCCTGGCCCTATGCAGTGCTTGCACTGTCGCTGTCTTATGCGGGCTATGAGGGTGAGGTCATGCGGGGTGCGTTTTCCAGTGTTGCCAAGGGGCAGCTGGAGGCGGCGAAATCCTTTGGCATGCCGCGGTTCACCATGTTCCGCCGGATCTGGCTGCCGCAGGCAATCCGCAATGTGCTGCCGACCCTGGGTGGTGAAACCATCCTGCAGCTGAAGGCGACGCCGCTGGTGGCGACAATCACGGTGGTCGAGATCTATTCGGTATCCTCCCGCGTGCGGTCAGATACATTCATTGTCTATGAGCCGCTGTTGCTTCTTGCCGTGGTCTATATGGCGATTGCGGGCGTGATAACCCTGGCCTTCCGGCGGTTCGAGAAAGGTTGAACTGACGGGCTGTTAGCCTGTCATCCGGACCCTGGTCAAACGGCCCGGAATCTCTGATTTATCTGACATACATCAAATAACGGCACTGCAGTTCCCTCTAGTGTCAGCGGCGAATGCAGCAAGAGAATCTTGTAACAGATGCCGCGCACCTTTTTCATATCATCGTTTTGCCGCGCCGGGTTTTTCCGGCGGCTGACGGGTGTGTGCGCCATTTTCATGCTGGTGCTGCAAACAGCGTTCCCCGGTGCGGCACAGGCTGCAGCGGGCGGTGATTGGATCGAGATCTGCGGCGAATTCGGCGTGGTGGAAATTCAGATCGCTTCCGAGGACAGCAGCAAAACGCAGGATTGTCCCAAATGCAGTACCTGTCCGCTGTGCGCTGCTGAAAACGGGGCCGGGCCTGTAAGCGTCCTGCGCTCTGGCATCAGCCAGGCTGCCGGCTGCGCCGTGCTGCTCCCTGCGGAAACCGCGGTGCAGCCGAACCCGGCGCAATACTGGCATGAGGGCCGCGGGCCTCCGTTGGTCGCAGAAACAGAATCCGAACGCGCCTTGCGCGCGTCCGTGGCAGCCACTCTAACGAAAGGAGAGGCGCCATGGTCCTGACACGCGCCTTCCGGGGCTGGATGACAGCCCTTGTAATGACAATCGCCGCGCTGTTTGCCGGCGCGGCTGAGGCGGACAGCCTCGACTCTTTCCTGACAGAATTGACACCTGCCGATCTGGTGCCTGGTGCTGAGACCTTTGGCCCGGTGCGCAGCGATGTGCCGGTTGCGCCGGTTCTGAAGGCGGGCGAAACAATCGCCTATGCCTTTCTGACCTCCGATTTCGTCGGAACCACCGGGTACAGCGGCAAGCCGATCCATGTGGTGGCCGCGATTGACACCGATGCGGTGCTGATCGGCGTGAAGCTGGTCAAACACTCGGAACCGATCGTGCTGATCGGCATCCCGAACGCCAAGATGGTCAAGCTGACCGAAAGCTACGCCGGGCTGGACCTGAAGGCCGAGGCGGCGGCGGGCGGCGATGCCCATGATCTCGACATCATCTCGGGTGCGACGGTGACCATTATGGTGATCGACGACAGCCTGGTGCGCGCCGGGATCAAGGTGGCGCGGGCGCTGGGGCTGGGCGGGCTGTCGCCGGTGCAGGCGGACGGGCCGAAGCGCGAGGTCGATATGGCCCGCGAGGAAGTCGCGGATTGGACCGCGCTGGCAGGCGACGGCTCGGTCCGGCGGGTGACGCTGGACGTGGGCCAGATCAACGCGGCCTTTGAGGCCACGGGCGACAGCCGTGCGATCAAACGGCCTGAGGCCGGAGCGCCGGACGATACTTTCATCGATATGCAAATGGCGCTGGTTTCGGTGCCGTCGATCGGCAAGTCGCTGCTGGGCGAGGCCGAATACCAGAACCTGAAGGCCTGGCTGAAGGAGGGTGAGCACGCCATTCTGGTGCTGGGGCGGGGCAGCTACAGCTTCAAAGGGTCGGGCTATGTGCGGGGCGGCATCTTTGACCGGATTCAGCTGATCCAGGGCGATGCTTCGGTGCGGTTCTTTGACAAGCAGCACAAGCGGCTGGGGGGATTGGCCACGAGCGACAGCCCCAGCTTTGGTGAACTGGACCTGTTCAAAATCCCGGCGGATGCGGAATTTGATCCGGCCGAACCGTTCCGCCTGCAGCTTTTGGTGCAGCGGTCGGTGGGGGCGCTGGAGCGGGCGTTCCTGACCTTTGATCTGGGCTACAAACTGCCGGAGCAATATCTGCTGCCTGCCGCACCTGCACCCAAGATGGTGGCGGACGACACCGGCGAGGCTGCAGCAAAGGCAGCCCTGTGGCAGCGGATCTGGAAGGACCGCACACTGGAGATCGGGGTTCTGGGTGTGATGCTGCTGGTGCTGACAGGGGTTTTCTTCTTCCAGTTCCAGGCCACCGCGAATGCGCGTGTCTTTTACTGGTTCCGCATCGGATACCTGACCGTCACCCTGGTGTTTCTGGGCTGGTACGCCAATGCGCAGCTGAGCGTGGTGAACCTGATGGCGCTGGCAGGCAGCTTGCGGGGCGGGTTTTCCTGGGATGCTTTCCTGCTGGATCCGCTGGTCTTCATCCAGTGGTTTGCCGTTGCCGCAGCACTGCTGTTCTGGGGCGGGGCGCCTATTGCGGCTGGCTGTGCCCGTTCGGCGCGCTGCAGGAGCTGACCAACAAGATCGCCCGTGCGTGCCGCGTGCCGCAGATCACCTTGCCGTGGGGCCTGCACGAGCGCCTGTGGCCTGCGAAATACATGATCTTCCTCGGGCTGTTCGGTATCTCCATGGTGTCGATCCCGCTGGCGGAAACCTATGCCGAGGTGGAGCCGTTCAAGACCGCGATCATCCTGAAGTTCGTGCGTGACTGGCCGTTTGTGGTCTTTGCGCTGGTGCTTCTGGGGCTCGGTCTGTTCGTTGAGCGGTTCTATTGCCGCTACCTGTGCCCGCTGGGGGCAGCTTTGGCGATCCCGGCGCGGGTGCGGATGTTCGACTGGCTGCGCCGCTACAAGGAATGCGGCAGCCCCTGCCAGACCTGCGCCAATGAGTGCCCTGTTCAGGCCATTCACCCCACCGGTGAGATCAATCCGAACGAATGTGTCGACTGCCTGCATTGCCAGGTTCTGTATCAATCCGAATCCAAATGCCCGGTTGTGATCAAACAGCTGAAACGCCGGGCCAAGACCGGCAGCCCGGCACCAGACGTCACTCTGGGCAGGCCGCCCGCCAATCACCCCAACGCGAACAGGACAAAAGTTTCCTGAAGGAGGACATCATGTCTGAAGATCTGAAAAATAAACTGCCCGTCACCCGCCGCGGCCTTCTGGGGGCGACTGCCTCTGGTGCCGTGCTGGCGGCCACTGGCGCCGGCTCCGCGCTGCTGGGGGCCAAACCCGCGCGCGCGGCAAGCGGTGTGAACCTGGCACCGGGCGAACTGGATGAATATTATGGCTTCTGGTCCTCGGGCCAGACCGGCGAGCTGCGTATCCTGGGCGTGCCGTCAATGCGGGAGTTCATGCGGATCCCGGTGTTCAACCGCTGTTCGGCCACCGGCTGGGGCCAGACCAACGAGTCGCTGAAGATCCTGACCGAGGGCCTGCTGCCGGAAACCAAGGAATTCCTGGCCGCCAACGGCAAGGTTACCTATGACAACGGCGACCTGCACCACCCGCATATGTCGTTCACCGATGGCACCTATGACGGCCGCTTTATCTTTATGAACGACAAGGCCAACACCCGTGTCGCCCGGGTGCGCTGCGACGTGATGAAATGCGACAAGATCATCGAGATCCCCAACGCCAAGGACATCCACGGTCTGCGCCCGCAGAAATTCCCGCGCACCGGCTATGTCTTTGCCAACGGTGAGCACGAGGCGCCGCTGATCAATGACGGCCAGATCCTGGATGATCCGTCGCAATACGTGAACATCTTCTCCGCCATCGACGGCGACACCATGAAAGTCGCCTGGCAGGTGATCGTCTCGGGCAACCTGGACAACACCGACTGCGACTATCAGGGCAAATACGCCTATTCGACCTCCTACAACTCGGAAATGGGCATGACCCTGGCCGAGATGACCGAGAATGAGCTGGACCACGTTGTTGTTTTCAACATCGCGGCGATTGAGGCAGCGATTGAGGCCGGCAACTATGAAGAGCTGAACGGTGCCAAAGTTGTCGACGGGCGCAAGGACGCGCCGGGCAAGCTGACCCGGTATATCCCGATCCCGAACTCGCCGCATGGCATCAACACTGCGCCGGACAAGAAACACGTCTGCGTCAACGGCAAGCTGTCCCCGACCGTGTCGGTGATTGATGTCGAAAAGCTGGACGCGCTGTTTGATGCGGATGCCGATCCGCGCTCGGCAGTGGTTGCCGAACCGCAGCTGGGCCTTGGCCCGCTTCACACCGCCTTTGACAACCGCGGCTATGCCTACACCACCCTGTTCCTGGACAGCCAGGTGGTGAAATGGGACATCGCCAAGGCGATCGAAGCCTATGCCGGCGCTGATGTGGACCCGATCCTGGACAAAGTCGACGTGCAGTATCAGCCGGGCCACAACTCCACCTCGATGGGGGAGACCGCCGAGGCGGACGGCAAGTGGCTGATCTCGATGAACAAGTTTTCCAAGGACCGGTTCCTGAACGTCGGCCCGCTGAAGCCCGAGAACGAGCAGCTGATCGATATTTCCGGCGATAAGATGACTGTGGTGCATGACGGCCCGACCTTTGCCGAGCCGCATGACTCGATCATTGTTCACCGTTCCAAGGTGAACCCGGTCAATCTTTGGGACCGCAACGACCCGATGTGGTCGGACGCGCGTGCACAGGCCGAGGCAGATGGGGTGGATCTGGACGACTGGCAGGACACCATTGTGCGCGATGGCGACAAGGTGCGGGTTTACATGTCCAGCCAGGCGCCGAACTTCAGCCTGGAGAAGTTCACCGTCAAGCAGGGCGACGAGGTCACCGTCTATGTCACCAACCTGGACGACATCGACGACCTGACCCACGGCTTCTGCCTGTCGAACTTCGGCGTTGCGATGGAGGTCGGGCCGCAGGCAACCGCGTCCGTCACCTTCAAGGCCGAACGCCCGGGTGTGCATTGGTACTATTGCCAGTGGTTCTGCCACGCGCTGCATATGGAAATGCGCGGCCGGATGCTGGTTGAGCCGCGGAGCGCGTAAACATGAAACGGCTCCTGCCCATATCCTTGTTTGCGGCTCTTTCCTGCCTGGCGCCCGCGTGGGCGGCGGATTGGGAGGTGCCCAACCGGGCAGGGGCCATTGCTGAAATACTGGCGCAGGCGGCGGATGGCGACACCCTCCGCCTCGCCGCCGGCGAATATGCAGAAACTCTGGTGCTGGACCGGCCGGTCATTCTGGACGGGCGGGGTCACGCCACCTTGGACGGTCAGGGCCAGGGATCGGTGATCACCGTGACTGGGCCAAGCGTGACCGTGCAGAACCTGACCGTTGTGGGCTCCGGCTCCTCGCATCAGGAGATCGACAGCGGCATCAAACTTACCAAGACGGCGAAGGCGCCGCAGATCCTGAACAATGTGCTGCTGGGCAACCTGTATGGCGTGGATATTCACGGCGCCAAGGACAGCCTGGTGCAGGGCAACCGGATCGAAGGCCGCTTAGACCGCCATATGAATGCCCGCGGCAATGGCGTCTACGTGTGGAATGCGCCGGGCGCGGTGGTCGACGGCAATGACATCCGCTTTGGCCGCGACGGGATCTTTGTGAACAGTTCCAGGAAAAACACGTTCACCAACAATGTGTTCCGCGATCTGCGCTTTGCGGTGCACTATATGTACGCGGACAATTCCGAAGTTTCCGGCAATGTCTCGATAGGCAATCACCTGGGCTATGCGGTGATGTTTTCCACGCGCGTCAAGGTGACGGGAAACGTCTCGCTGAATGACCGCGATCATGGAGTGATGCTGAACTACGCCAATCAGGGCGAGTTCCGGGGCAACTATGTAAAGGGCGCCAAGGGAAAATGCACCTTCCTCTACAATGCGCACAAGAATGATTTCTCGGGCAATTGGTTTGAGGGTTGCGGCATTGGCATCCATTTCACCGCGGGCAGCGCGGGCAACCGGATGGTGGGCAATGCCTTTGTCGGCAACCGGCATCAGGTGAAATTCGTCTCCACCAAATGGGTGGAATGGTCTGAGGCGGGCCAGGGTAACTATTGGTCCGATTTCGCGGGTTTTGATGTGGACGGGGATGGCATCGCCGATGCGCCCTACCGTCCGAATGACAGTATGGATCATGTGCTGTGGACCCAGCCGGCGGCGAAGCTGCTGATGGGCTCACCCGCGGTGCAATTGGTGAAGTGGTCGCAATCGGCTTTCCCGGCGCTGCTGCCGGGCGGGGTGATCGACAGCCACCCGCTGATGCGGCCGGAACGGCCAGAGGCCGCCAGAAAGGTTGAACAGGATGGATAAGGCAAACAGCCCGCTGCAGATCCGCGCGCTGGACAAGTTCCGAGGCAAAACCCAGGTTCTGCATGGCATCGAACTGGACATCGCACCGGGCGAGCGGCTGGCTTTGCTGGGCCACAACGGCGCCGGCAAGTCGACGCTGATCAAGGCGGTGCTGGGCCTGATCCGGCATGAGGGCGGCAGCATCCGTATCTGCGGCGCGGCGCCCGGCAGTGCGGCAGCGCGTTCTGCCACCGCCTTTCTGCCCGAGGCGGTCAGCTTTCACCCGGCACTGACCGGGCATGAGCAGCTGTCGCTGTTTGCCCGCCTGGCCGGGGAGCGCCCGGATATTGACGGATTGCTGGAACGTGTTGGGTTGGGTGAGGCCATGCACCGCCGCATCGGTGCCTATTCCAAGGGGATGCGGCAGCGGCTGGGTTTGGCGCAGGTGCTGCTGGGCCGCCCGAAGCTGGCGCTGCTGGATGAACCGACCAGCGGTCTGGATCCGATCTCGCGCCAGGACCTGTACGCCATCATCAATGAATTGGCAGAGCAGGGCGCCGCAGTGCTGATTGCCAGCCACGCGCTGACCGAGGTGGAGGCGCGCACCGACCGTATCGCGATTCTGCGCAAAGGCGTGAAGGTGGCGGATGACACGCTGGCAGGCCTTTCGGCCCAGGCCGGGCTGCCGGTCAAGCTGCGGGTGCAGGCGCGTGCATCGCAAGCGGACCGGATTGCCATTGAAACCGGCGGGCGCCGTATCAATGGCGCCTCGGTCGAGATCCTGTGCAACCCGCAGGACAAGATGGCCGAGCTGCGCAAGATTGCGGCCATGGGCGATGCGGTGGCGGATATCGACATGGTGCCGCCGCGGCTGGAAGACCTTTACCGCCATTATTCAGGGGAGGACCGCAAATGAGACGCGCCTTTGCTATTGCCCGCGCCGAGATGCTGATCCTGCGCCGCAACCGCTGGCTGTTCATGGCCACGCTGATCATGCTGGCCTTTGCGCTGGCGCTGTCCTTTGCCGGTTCGGCGCCGACGGGGACGCTGGGGTGGATATGCTGACAGTGTCCGTCGCCTCGATGACCACGCTGTCGGTCTATCTGGCGCCGCTTCTGGCGCTGATGATGGGGTTTGATGCGGTGGCCGGGGACCGCGACAGGGGCAGCCTTGCACTGCTCCTGGCCTATCCCGCGGGGCGGGCAGAGATCCTGTTGGGCAAGCTGATGGCGCATCTGACCGCACTGGCGATTGCGATGATCATCGGTTTTGGCGCGGCGGGGGCTGTTGCCGCCTGGTTCGGCGGTGCGGGGCCTGAAAGCCTGCTGGCGCTGGGGCGGCTGGTGCTGACCTCGATCCTGCTGGGAGCCGTGTTCCTGGTGCTGGGCTATGCGCTGTCGGCGCTTTCCAGCGGCGCCACTGCCGCGGCTGGCCTGTCGGCGGGCGTGTGGCTTATGTTTGTGGTGCTTTATGACCTCGGGCTTCTGGGCGCCGTGGTGATGGACAGCGGCGGAGTGTTCACCCAGAAAATCTTTCCTTGGGTGATGGTCGCCAACCCGGCGGATGCGTTCCGGCTGTGGAATGTCGCAGCCTCGGAAAGCGTGGCGCTGTCCAGCGGCATGGCTGGCGCTGCCAGTGCCTTGCCCGGCTGGGCCGCGCCGCTGTCCTTGCTGCTGTGGCCGGCGCTGGGCTTCGGTCTGGCCTGCGCCGCGTTCCGGAGGGTGGAGCCATGAGACACCTGATCCTGGCTGCCGCGCTGGTCTTGTCTGCCTGTCAGGAAGAGGAGGCCAAGGCGCCGCCAGCGCCGGTGGAGCTGACGGAGGTGGCGCTGAGCTATTTTTGCCAGATGAATGTCTCCGAACACGGCGGGCCGAAGGGGCAAATTCACCTGGATGGCTTCCCTGTGCCGCTGTTTTTTGCCCAGGTGCGCGATCTGGCGGCCTATGTCAAAAGCCCGGAGCGGGATGCGGAGATCACTGCCATCTATGTCAGCGACATGGGCGCGGCGCCCAGCTGGGCGCATCCCGGCACCATGAACTGGATAGATGCCAAGAGCGCGCATTTCGTCGTAGGGTCGAATGTGGCTGGCGGCATGGGGCACCGGAAGTTGTGCCTTTTGCCACGCCTGAGGACGCCGCCCGGTTTGCGGAGCGCTATGGCGGTACTGTTGCCGGGTTCAACAGTATTCCCGATGACGCAGTGCTGGGGCCGGTTGATCTGGACCGTCAGCTGGAGACGCCGTCCTGAGGGCTGCGTCTCCTGACAGTTTCAGACCGTTTCCGGCAGCAGCCGCAGTTCGGCGGCGATGGCATGGCCCTCCATGCCTTCCATCCGGCTGATGCGGGCGGTGCGCTGGGCCAGCTCATGCGAGGCAGCGGCGTTGCAGCGCTGCCAGGTCACAGTCTTGGTGAACTTGTGCACCGACAGCCCGCCAGTGTACCGTGCAGCACCGCTGGTCGGCAGCACGTGATTGGGGCCTGAGGTCTTGTCGCCAAAGGACACCGTGGTCTCCTTGCCCAGAAACAATGAGCCATAGGCCGACAGACGGTCCAGCCACCAGTCGAGATCTTCCGCCTGCACTTGCAGATGTTCGGGCGCGTAGCGGTCGGCCGCCTGCGCGGCCTCCTCGCGGCTATCGCAGAGGACCACCTCGGCGCGTTCGTGCCAGGCGCGGTGGGCGGCAGAGAGATTGGGTTCAGGCAAGCGGTCGATCAGCGCTTGCACCCGGGCGATGACTCCCTTGGCCAGGGCCTCATCGGTGCTGACCAGCCAGACCGGGCTGTCGGCGCCGTGTTCGGCCTGGCTGACCAGATCCCAGGCAACGGTTTCAACATCGGCAGTGTGATCGGCAATCACAAGCGAGTCGGTGGGGCCGGCAAACATATCGATGCCGACCTCGCCGAACAGCATCCGTTTGGCCTCGGCCACATAAGAATTACCAGGGCCGACCAGAATATCGGCGGGCTGTGCGCCGAACAGGCCCTGGGCCATGGCGGCAATGCCCTGCACCCCGCCCAGGTTCAGGATGATGTCTGCTCCGCAGAGGTCCATTGCGTAAATGATGGCGTCGGGAATGCCGGTTCCGGGGCGGGTTGGCGAGACTGCGGTGATGTGGGGAACGCCGGCCACCTTGGCGGTGGTGATGGTCATCAGCGCGCTGGCGATATGGCTGTAGCGGCCACCTGGCACATAACAGCCGGCACTGGAAACCGGGATCTGCTTCTGGCCCGCGATCAGGCCTGGAATAACCTCAACCTCGCAGTCGCCCATTGTGGCCTTCTGCGCCTCGGCGAAGCGGCGGACGTTGGCATGGGCGAACTGGATGTCCTCCTTCATCTGCTGCGAAACCCGGTTGCAGGCGGCACGGCGCTGGGCGTCTGTTACCACAATAGGGCCGGTCCAGCCGTCGAGTTGTTCCGCGTAGCGGCGCACCGCGTCTTCGCCTTCACGTTCGATATTGGCCAGCATCCCGGCGACTGTATCGCGGATACCGCTGTTTTCGGCAGCGGGGCGGGGCTGGGCCTGTTTGAGGTAGGTGATTGCCATTGGGGTCAGCTCATTTCCATTGGAGGGCCGCCGGATGTGCCGGGGCAGCACGGCGCGGGTTGCGCCTAAAACAGCGCCGTGCAGGCCGCCCGGTCAAGCTGCGGCTTGCAGGTTTCGAAAAACACGAATGTTTGTTTCTAATTGCCGGACAGCCTAATTCCCTTTTGCTGGGAGAGTGCGGAATTCCTCGGCCAGCCAGGGAAAGCGTTCGCTGATAGGATCTGTGAAATGGTGGCGCAGGGATTTCTGCAAGGCCTGGTGGATCAGTTGCGAAGTGGCCGCGGGATAGACGCTGGTGGTGAACAGCGACACCGTGCGGGCAAAGCTCTTACCGGGGAAGCGTACAACCTTGACCTTGTCGTGAAAGCGCTGGGCGCGGTGGTAGCTGGCAGCGGTGGTGACGGTCCAGCCGCTGCCCTCGGAGACCAGACCGACAATCGACTGGTTGCACTCCAGCTCAAACCGGTTGGGAAGAGAGATCTTGAGCCGGGTCAGCTGGGTTTCGATCTGTTTGCCGATGGTGTGATCGCGGGAATAGCGCAGGAAGGGCAAAGATGCATCGGCTTTGGTCAGATCCTCGACGCTGCCGGAATACCCGGTGGGCACCACCAGAATGAAGGGATCGCGCATCAGCGGGTATTCGATCAGATCCGGCAGCAGCCCGGCCGGACGGGTGGCGACGCCGGCGTCCAGTTTCTGCTCCTGCAGCTTTTCAATGATTTCGTGGCTGGGCCGGGTGTAGTGGCGGAAACTGCAGCGGGGCAGCGCGGTAGACAGGAACTGAAACAGTTCCGGCCCGACCTCGTTGTCGAAATCGTCAAGCAAGGCCATCCGCAGATCGGTGGCATGCTGCCAGCTGCCTGAGCGGATCTCGGCCTCGCCGCGTTTAAGCGTCATCAGCCCGTCAAATACATAGCGGGCATAGACCACGCCTGCAGGCGTCAACCCCATTGGACGGCGGGTGTGGTCCACCAGATCAACACCAAGCGCGCTTTCCAGGCTGCGCAGGTGATTGGACACGGTGCTGATCGACAGGCCGGTTTCCGCGGCGGCCTTCTGTATTGATCCCGACTTGGAGATCAGCTGGAACACTTCCAGCCAGCGTAGACTCAGCGTCTTTTGCATATGCGTCCTCCCTTGCGCTTTGCATATGCTATCCACAGATTTGTGCCAAGATATCCGTAAAAATAAAAACTAAGTTTTACTTTATTCGCAAGAGTAATTTTGTGCTATAGTGAAGCGGCTTCCCGGATATGGTTTGCCGTGTAAAAATCAAAGCCATGAGGCTCGCAATGAACGGGCCCGGCGAATTAACTGGGAGACCTTTCAATATGATCAAAAAGTACCTGCTTTCAACAATCTGCGCCGCCGCTGCCTCCATCTCTGCCGTGAATGCCTCTCATTTGGATGAGATTACCGTGGCCTATTTCCTGGAATGGCCAATGCCTTTCCAGTTTGCCAAGGCCAATGGCACCTATGAGGAGGAACTGGGTGTCAAGATCAACTGGGTGTCGTTCGACACCGGCACAGCAATGTCGGCGGCGATGGCGTCCGGCGACGTGCAGATCGCGGTGAGCCAGGGCGTGCCGCCGTTTGTGGTGGCAACCTCCGCCGGCCAGGACATCCAGATTGTGGATGTCGCCGTCAGCTATTCCGACAACGACAACTGTGTGGTGGCCGAGGCGCTTGAGATCGACAAGACCAGCGCAGGCGAGCTGGCCGGAAAGAAAGTGGGTGTGCCGATCGGCACCGCTGCGCATTACAACTTCCTGTCGCAGATGTCGCATTTCGGTGTTGATATCGGCTCGATGGAAGTCGTCGACATGGCGCCGGCGGACGGCGCGGCAGCCTTTGCCCAGGGCAACCTGGACATGGTCTGCGGCTGGGGCGGCGCGTTGCGGCGGATGGTGGAGCATGGCAATGTGCTGCTGACCGGCGCCGAGAAAGAAGAACTGGGCATTCTGGTGTTTGATGTAACCAGCGCACCGGCAGGGTTCATCGCTGAGGATAGCGAACTGCTGAGCAAATTCCTGAAAGTGACCGCAGATGCCAACGCAATGTGGAACTCGGGTGATCACAAGGACGAGATGCTGCCGGTGATTGCCAAGGATGCCGGTATGGACCTGGGCGATGCCGAGGCCACAATTGCCACCTTCAACTTCCCCTCGGCCGAGGATCAGCTGTCCGAAAAATGGCTGGGCGGCGGCGCTCAAAGCTTCATGAAGGGCGTGGCGGATGTGTTTGTGAATGCGGGCAGCATCGAAGCGGCGCTGGAGTCCTATGACGGCGCCGTCGACAGCGCACCGCTGGACGCTGCGCTGAACTGAGCCAGGGCAATCTGGTGCACGACAATCTGATGAAGGTGAACGGCCCGGTTACCGGGCCGTTTGCATCCGCAGCTTAAGCAGGAAGGGGGAGAGATGTCAGGATTGGACATCAAGGGTGTCTCCATGCGTTTTGATCTGCCCAATGGCAGTTCTGTCCAGGCGCTGAAAGACGTCTCATTGAATTTAAAAGCGGGTGAGCTGATGTCGGTGCTGGGGCCGTCGGGCTGCGGCAAGACCACGCTCTTGAACATTCTGGCCGGGTTTCTGGCCCCGACGGAAGGCGCGATTGAGCTGAACGGCCATGGTGTCACCGGGCCGGATGCCGAACGCGGCATGGTGTTCCAGAAAGGCGCGCTGTTTGAATGGATGAACGTGCGCGACAACGTGGAATTCGGGCCGCGCATGAAAGGCATGGCGCGGGCGGAACGGGAAAAGATCTCTGACCGGCTGCTGGATATCGTCGGCCTTCAGGATTTCAAGGAAAAGGCGGTGTATGAGTTGTCGGGCGGCATGCAGCAGCGTGTTGCCTTGGCCCGCTGCCTGGCAAATGAGCCGGACGTGATCCTGATGGACGAACCGCTTGGCGCGCTGGACGCGCTGACGCGGGAGAAGATGCAAGGCCTGGTGCTGAAGCTGTGGAAAGAGACTGGCAAGACCATCATCCTGATCACCCACTCGGTCGAGGAAGCGCTGCTGCTGGGCGAGCGTCTGATCGTGATGGCGCCGCGCCCCGGCCGCATTCACCGCGAATACCAGCTGCCCTTTGCGGAACGCGGGGTGAATGCCGATCTGCGCGACGTCAAGAAATCCGAAGGCTTTGCCGAGACCCGCGATGAGATCCTCTCGATGATCTGGGAAATGGAAGAGGAGATCATGGGCCGGACGGAGCAAGTTGCATGACGGTACTACTGTTCTATATCGCGCTGTTTGCCGGTGCTTTCTTTCTGGTTCAGCTTATCCGCAAGGGGATGCGGTCGCAGCAGGATTTCACCAGCTTGAAAACCGTAACGTTCGGCGATGAAAGCGCCGTGACGCCGGACCGGGCGGCCTCGATCATCTCGGTCCTTGTGATCTTTGTGATCTGGGCGGCCTTTACCGGCTCCAAGCTGCTTCCCATTCACGTGCCGGGGCCCTTTACCGGCGAAACCACATTCACCTACACATTGGAGAATGCTGACGGGGCCACCGATGACGCAGACATCACGGTCAGGGTGGCCGGGTTTGGTGAAGAAAGCCCCAAGTTTGAGGTGGAGCCAGGCGATGGCTTTGCCAAGAACGATGGCCTGGCGGCACAGGCCGGGCGCTCCACCACTCTGATCTTTGACCGTAATGACGAGGTCAAGCGCAAGGAAGGCGCAAAGATCGTCGCTATCAACGGCGAACCCATCGGCCCCGGAACACAAGTGGACGCTGGCGACGGGACGGTGACGCTGACCGGCAAAGGAGCAATCAGTTTTGCGCCGCATAGCGGGTTGCAGATGAACCCGATCTGGCTGCCGGCGCCGGAAACGGTGGTGGCGCGGTTCTTTGAGATTGCCTCGGAAGGCTATCAGAACTTTTCGTTGTGGCAGCATTTGGGCTGGTCGCTGACACGGGTGATCGTGGGTTTTGTGACCGGGGCAATTGTCGGCATTCCGCTGGGTTATGCCATGGGGCTGTCGGGCTGGTTCCGCGGCTGGTTCGACCCGATTGTCGAGTTCATGCGGCCGGTGCCGCCGTTGGCGCTGATCCCGCTGGTGATCATTTGGTTCGGCATCTGGGAAACCGGCAAGATCGTACTGCTGTTCTTGGCCGCGCTCTGGATCATGACGATTGCGGCGCGGGCCGGGGTTTCCGGGGTGAATATCTCGAAAATCCACGCGGCCTATTCGCTGGGCGCGTCCAAGTGGCAGATCATGCGCCATGTGATCGTGCCGAACTCGCTGCCGGAGATCTTTACCGGTGCGCGGGTTGCGATGGGTGTCTGCTGGGGCACCGTTGTGGCCGCGGAACTGGTGGCGGCACAAAAAGGTGCAGGCATGATGATCATCGCCGCCTCAAAATTCCAGCTAACGGATATTGTGATCATGGGGATCGTGCTGATTGGCATCATCGGCTATGGCATCGACATCCTGATGCGTATGGCCGAGAACTGGTTGGTGCCGTGGAAAGGCCGCAGCTGAACCTGTGCCGTGCCGTGCAAAAAAACGCCCGGGGGAAATTCCCGGGCGTTTCTTTGTTTAGGTTTGGCGGCGGGCGATGCGTTATCCGCGGATGCGGGCAAAGTCCGGGTCATAGGGGGAGGGGGGAATGACCCTTGCACCCGCCAGATCGCCGTACATATCGATCTGCATCGCGCTGTCTTCCGCTGCCAGTGCGGGATCCACAAATGCATAGGCCAGGTTCATGCCCACCCGGTGGCCCCAATCGCCGGAGGTCACAGTGCCCACGACCTTGCCGTCTTGCATCAGCGAGGCGCCGCCATGGGCCGGGGCGTGGGTGGCGTCGATCTGCAGTGTGACCAGCTTCTTGCGCGGCCCTTCGGCTTGACGCCCCAGCAAGGCCTCCTTGCCGATGAAACCGCCTTTGTCCATCTTCACGAAACGGCTCAACCCGGTTTCAAACGGGTCGAATTCGGTAATCAGGTCGGCTTTCCAGTGCAGGAACCCCTTTTCCATCCGCATCGACTCAACTGCGCGGGCACCAAACAGTTTCAGGCCGTGTGCCCCGCCCGCCTTCCGCAACGCCAGATAGGCGGCATAGAGCGAGGCGTTGGGGACGTGGATTTCATAGGCCAGCTCGCCCGAGAAGCTGACGCCCATGACCGTGGCAGGCGCAAAGCCGATGAAGCATTCACGCACCGACAGCCATGGGAAGGCGTCACGCGACCAGTCGCCCCGGGCGCAGGTTGAGAGCACGTCCCGCGCCCGGGGGCCGGCCAGGACCAGGATGGTCTGATCGTTGGTGAGAGAACGGATCTGCACGTCCTCGTCCTTTTGGATGTGCTGGGAGAGCCAGTCCATGTCATGATATTCGCTGGCCGCCGCCGAGCCGTACCAGACCCGCTCCGGCCCGCGTTCGGACGCGGGGAGGTTGGCGATTGTGGCCTCGCCCTTGATCATGCCGTGATTGTTCAGAAGATAGCCAAGCCCGACCCGGCCCGCGCGTTTCGTCACCGCGCCGCAGAACATCCGGTCAAGGTAGCTGTGGCGGTCGGCGCCGGTGATCTCGAACCGGTTGAAGCCGTTGACCTCGGCCAGGCCGGCGTTGTCCTGGATGTTCTTCACTTCAGCAGCCACAACGTCAAAGGCTTCGTCAAAGTTGAAGCTGAGCGAAGGATGGAAGTCAGGCGCAGGCTTGATGTAGTCGACCCGTTCCCAACCGTTCACCACGGTGAATTCGGCGCCTTCGGCCGCCAGCACCGGGGTCAGCGGGGTGGTTTTGGCCGGGCGGCCCGCCGGGCGGTGCTCATGCGGAAAGTGGAAGCGGAACTCGTTCTGGTAGTCTTCGATCGCCTTCAGCGCGGTCAGCTCGACATTGGTGTGGCCCGTAAAGCGGCGCGGATCAATGCACCAAGTGTCGTACTTCGCCTCGCCATGCACGATCTGCTGCGCCAAAAGCCAGCCGTGGCCGCCGCCTTCGCCCAGGCCCGCCCGCAGGCCGATAATGCAGAACGCGTTGCGCTTGCCCGGGATCGGGCCGACCAGCGGCGCGCCGTCGATGGTATAGGTGATCGGGCCGTTGACCACGGTGTGAATGCCGGTGTCCATCAAGGCGGGCATCCGGGCAAAGGCGCCTTCCAGAACATCCGTGACCCGATCCAGATCATCGGGGCAGAGCGCGTTCACAAAGTTCGGATCGATCCCGTCCATACCCCAGGTTTTGCAGTCCTGTTCGTAGAAACCTACCAGCAGCCCGTTCTTTTCCTGGCGGCAGTAATAGTCGCTGATCGGGCAGCGCAGCAGCGGCATCCGGTGGTCTGCGTCCTTGATGGCGGGGATCTCCTCGGTCAGGAAATACTGGTGCTCCATCGAGGCGACAGGGTGGTGCACGCCCATCATGGCGCCGACCTCGTTCACCCGGTAGCCGCAGGCGTTCACCACGATGTCGCAATCGATATCGCCGTGTTCTGTATGCACGGTCCAGGTGTCGTCCTGGTGCTGGGTGAGGGCGGTTACCGGCGTGTTGCGGTAGACCTCGGCGCCGGACTTGCGGGCGCGCCGCGCCAGTGCCTGGCACAGCTGGGCCGGGTCGATGTCGCCGTCCAGCGGGTCCCACAACCCGCCGATCAGGTTGCCGGTGGAGATCAGCGGATGGCGGCGGGCGCATTCCTCGGCGTCGATCACCTCGAACGCCACATCCATACCGCGCGCCATGGAGGTAAAATGGCGGTAGCCCTGCATCTGTGCTTCGGTATTGGCCAGCCGGATGCCGCCGTCGCCGTGGTGGTAGTTGATCGGGTAGTCCGGGTCCTCAGCCAGTTCCTTGTACAGGTTGATCGAATGGGTCTTGAGGCCGACCATGGTCTGGTTCATGCCGAAATTCGTGACCTGGGCCGCTGAATGCCAGGTGGTGCCGCTGGTCAGCTCGTTGCGTTCGATAAGAACGACGTCGCTCCAGCCTTCCTGAGTGAGGTGGTAGAGGGTGGAGCAGCCAGCGATGCCGCCGCCGATCACCACAACCTTGGTGCGCGATTTCATAAAAGAGGCCTCCCGATGGATTGTGCATGACTAAGCGCCCAGTCAGGGCAGGCTGCAATGCACGGGAGTGTAATTCCCATAAATTCGAAAATTTGGTTGAATAAATTGTCAGTTATGCTGCTGTGATTGCCAGCCTGCGGCTGTGGCGGGAACATTGGGGCAAGATTTACCTCAGGAGGTCACAAGAATGGCAGAGCAGCGAGCCAAACGGGGCGGGCGCCAGGAGCGTTTGGCGCAGAGGGCGGCAAAGCCTGCCGTGGATCCCTGTCCGCCGGGCCAGATCGGCGGGGCCTATAAACCGCTGCCCCCTGAGGAACTGGAACGGGTTTACTCCATTTCACTGGAATTGCTGGCCAAGCTTGGCATGGGGGAAGTTCCGCCCCGGCTGCACGCCGATCTGCTGGCGGCAGGGGCGCAGGACAACGGTTCCGGGCGGGTATTGTTGCCGCCGCAACTGGTGGAGCAGGCGATTGATCAGGCGGCCAAAACCTTTGTCCTGCATGGGCGCGATGACAGCCGCTCAATCACGGTGGGCGGCAATGCGGTGCATTTCGGCACCGGCGGCGCGGCTGTGCAGACGCTGGATATGGAAAGCGGGGTGTACCGGCCTTCGACGCTGACCGACCTGCATGACTTTACCAGGCTGCAGGATACCCTGGCCAATGTCAGCTGGTTCACCCGCTGTTGCGTGGCGACAGATGTGCCGGATAATTACGACCTGGACGTGAACACGGTCTATGCGCTGCTGAAGAACACCACCAAACCGGTGGCGACGTCGTTTACACTGGCTGAGCATGTGGCACCGATTGTGGAGATGCTGGATATCGCCGCAGGCGGTCCGGGGGAGTTCTCTAAACGTCCCTTCGTCAAGGCACATATCAGCCCGGTCATCTCTCCTATGCGGTATGGCGAGGATGCGGTGGACGTTGTCTATGAATGTATCAGGCACAACATTCCAATGTCCTGCATCACTGCGGCCCAGGCCGGGGCAACGGCACCCGCCACATTGGCGGGGTTTCTGGCGCAATCACTGGCCGAGACCCTGGCCAGCCTGGTGATGGTCCATGCGATCCAGCCGGGTTTCCCGATGGTGTTCTCCAACTGGCCTTTGGTGATTGACCTGCGCACAGGCGCGTTTTCTGGCGGCAGCGGCGAGACGGCGGTGCTGAATGCGGCCTCGGCGCAGCTGTCGAACTGGCTGGGGCTGCCCTCTGGCGTGGCATGCTCTATGACCGACGCCAAGGCGATTGACGCGCAATACGGGGCTGAGAAGGGGCTGACTTCGCTGGCGGCAGCGCTGGCAGGGGCAATCTGATCTATGAAAGCTCGGGCATGACGGCATCCCTTCTGGGGGTAAGTTTTGAAGGCTTCGTGCTGGATGACGAGATGCATTCCCACACCTACCGCGCCCTGCGCGGAATTGAGGTGAGCGAGGAGAACCTCGGGTTCGAGGCGATCTGCGCGGCGGTGCTGGGCGAGGGGCACTTCCTGGGCGGCCAGCATACTTTGGCGGCGATGGAGCGGGATTATTTCTATCCGGCGATTGCGGACCGGGACGAGCCGCGCACCTGGGCGGAAAAAGGCGGATTGGATGCCTGGGCACAGGCGCGGGTGCTGGCGCGGAAAATATTGCGGACCCATCAGCCCGCGTATCTGACCGCAGAGCAGGACCGGGAGATCCGGGCGCGGTTCAAGATCTATTGAGGTGCGGGGCGGTCAAGAGATCAGGGTGAAGCTGTCCGCAAGCCAGGGCGCGCTTTGCTGGAAGGGCTTTATCGCGTGATCAGCAATCAATGTGCGCATCCGGCTGTCGACCAGATCAAGGATCGAGCGCGAGCAATCCGGCGTCGAAACAATGGCCAATGTGCGCGAGAAGCTTTTGCCCGGAAAAGCGACCATTTGCAGTTTGGGCTGGAACAGTTTGGCGCGGGAAAACAGCAGCGGCGTGGTGATCGTCCAACCGGCACCCGCTGCCACCATGGCCATCAGTGTCTGATTGCTGGCGCATTCGAACCGGTGCGGCAGCGACAGGCCCATCCGCCGCAGCTGGGTTTCGATCTGGCGGGAAATGATCTGGTTGCTGGCAAAGCGCAGGAAGGGCAGCGTGCTGCGGCCTTCGATAACCTCCTGCAGCATGGGTTCGTCTGATTTGGGCAGCACCGCAACAAAGGGATCGCGCAGCAGCGGCCTGTCCTGCAGATCGCGCAATCGCTCAGACGGGGTGGTGGTGATGCCCAGATCCAGCTGCCGGTCACGCAGCATGGCCAGGATCGCATGGCTTGAATCGGTCTGATACATGAAATCGCAGCGCGGCATGCTGGTGGACAGGAATACGGCCAGTTCAGGGATGATGTCGCTGTCAAAATCCTCGATCGTGCCAAGCCTAAGATAGCTGGCCTCGGAAATGTTCCCGGCCGAAGCCTCCGCCTTGGCCTTGCGGATCGTGTGCAGCGCATCGCCGATGCTGCGCAGGAAAACCTGGCCTTTGGGTGTCAGGACCATGGGGCGGCGGCTGTGGTTGAACAGCTCCACACCCAGATGATCCTCAAGATTGCGCAGGTGGTGCGAAATGGTGCTGACTGACAGGCCGGTCTCGTCGGACACGTCCTGCAAAGACCCTTTGCGGGCGGTGATCTGGAACAGTTCCAGCCCTTTCAGGCTCAGATCTTTGCGGGCGGAGTGGCTGGGCATCGGATATGTCTCCCACAATTGCGCGGCTGCGTCATGAGGGGTTTTTTAGATTTTCGCCAATTCTTGCCAATAAGCTGGACACCATGGCCGGGCCGGATGCGGTTGGGCTGTTACGCAGGCAATCCGCTCCTTGCGCAGCTGCTTCCTGCGCCTGCGCGGAAAATGCCGCTGCCTTGTAAAGGGTTTATGAACATTGACGCCTCGCGCCGACGGGCGCACACTGCAGCCACAGCGATGGTTTTTCAGCCGATGCATTGTCGTGGAGGATATTTAACTGCACCGAAACTGGCGTTATGCAAAGCCGGATTGCGAAAACTCTGGCCTTATCAGTTTTGGAAACTGTCACTGTAGGCGGGGCGTATGACTCCGCAAGGTTTCACGGTTGAAACAATAAGAACAACAAACAACAGTCCAAAGGGAGATAACTGGATATGACAGCAAAGACTTCAATCAGCCGCCGCACGGTGCTGAAAAGCGCGGGCGCTGCGGCACTGGCGGCGCCGCTTTACTCAAAAAGCGCGCTGGCGTCTTCCGGCGAAGTGAACATTCTGATGTGGTCGGACTATCTGCCGCCCGAATTCATCGCGGGTTTCGAGGCCAAGACCGGCATCAAGGTGAATTACACCGGTATCGGTTCCAACGAAGAAATCATCAACAAGATGAAGGCCACCAAGGGCCAGGGTTTCGACATCGTTTCGCCGACCAACAACCGCTCGCTGCAGTGGGGGCCGCTGGAACTGCTAAAGCCGTTCGACATGAACAAGGTCAACATTGACGCGGTGAACCCTGCGATGGCCAAGATCGGCACCGACGCCTGGAACTTTGGCGGTTCGGGCGTGCATTGGCTGCCGCATATCTGGGGCACCGAAGGCATTGCCTACCGTACCGACAAATGGCTGCCGGCCGGTGACGCACCGTCTTATGGCGATGTCTGGTCGGAAGAAAATGCCGGCAAGACCATGGGCCGGGCGCATTCGATGATGCTGGGCGCTGGTCTTTACATGGAAGCCTCGGGCGAGATGGAGCCAGGCTCGATCTGGGCGGCGTACGACGACGAGGAAACCATGCGTAAGGTCTGGGGCCAGGTCACCGATTGGTGCGTGGCGCGCAAGAACCGGATCAAACTGATCTGGAACGATGCGGACACCCAAAAGAACGGCCTGTTGAACGAGGGCGTGGTGGTCGGCCAGACCTGGGACGGCCCGCCGCTGGCGCTTAAGTCTGCTGGCGAACCTGTGCACTATCAGGCACCGGTCGAAGGCTCGATGGCTTGGGTCGACGGCATCTCGATGCCGGTTGGCGCCAAAAACGAAGAGCAGGTTTATGCCTTTGTATCCTACGCTTACGAGCAGGAGCCGGCAGGCAAGGCAATCGACAGCCATGGCTACAACTCGCCGGTTCTGGGCGCCGACAGCCACTCGGGCGATGTCTACAAAAAGAACTTTGCCGAAGCCTATCCGGGCAACTCGCTGGCCAATCTGAACCCATGGCCGGCCGAGGCGCCGTGGTATGCGGACGTGCGGACCGAATTCGTCAACAAGTTCAAAAGCGCCTAAGCGAAGCGCCTGATCATGCGGGCCTCCGGGAGATCTATCCCGGGGGCCGGTTTCGTGCCGCTGGCAGCCAGCCGGGACGGCGCAATCAACAACAATACAAGGGAAGCAGGTCTTGCGGGGCCGGTGGAGCGCCACCGGAATGGGGATCTGCACCCTGGGGAGAAGCCAAATGAGTGCTGGGGTCGGCGTTGATCTCGAGAATCTTTGGATCCGGTTCGGTGACTTTGTCGCCGTGCGCGATGCCAATGTGAACATCAATGGAGGGGATTTTTTCTCCTTTCTGGGGCCCTCGGGCTGCGGCAAAACCACCATCCTGCGGGCGGTCTCAGGCTTTCTTGAGCCAAGCGAGGGCCGGGTGCTGATTGGCGGCAATAACATGAAGGGGATCGGGCCGAACAAGCGCCCGACCGCGCTGATCTTTCAGAATCTGGCGCTGTTTCCGCTGATGAAGGTCTGGGAGAACATCACGTTTTCCATGGAGATCAAGGGCGCCTCGGCCAGGGAGCGGCGCAAGCGCGCGGATGAGCTTTTGGACATGATCGCGCTGCCGGGACAGGGCGACAAACTGCCGTCCGAACTGTCTGGCGGCCAGCGTCAGCGGGTGGCCATTGCGCGCGCCTTGTGCGCCGAACCCGATGTGCTGCTGCTTGATGAACCGCTGTCGGCGCTGGACCTGAAGCTGCGCCAGCACATGCGCACCGAGCTGCGCGAGATTCAGCAGCGGGTCGGCATCACCTTTATCTACATCACCCACGATCAGGGCGAGGCGCTGACCATGTCCGACAACATCGCGGTGATGAAGGCGGGGGTGATTGACCAGATCGGTGATGGCAAAACTATCTACAACGATCCGGCCACCGCCTTTGCGGCGTCTTTTGTGGGCGAAAACAACGTCTTCCGCGGCAAGGTGAAGCGGGTGATGGGCGACGAGGCCTTGATCGCCACCAACCGGTCAGGCGATCTGGTGGCGCGGGTTTCCACCGCTAACCAGGGCCGCATGAAAGAAGGCGACGAGGCGATGATGTTCATCCGTCCCGAGGCCTTTGCGCTGGCATCCCAGGGCGCGGCGGGCGACCATTTCGTGACCGCACGTGTCAACCACGAGGAGTTCGAGGGCAATAGCTTCAACATCTTCATGGAAGGCGACGGCGGCAAGGAGCTGAAGGTCTCGATCCCCAACCTGGGTCAGTCCTTTGATGACCACACCGGCCAAAACATCACCCTGGAATACGAGACGAAAAACGCCGTCTGTGTTCCCGCCGGTGAGCTGGCCGCGGAATGAGGAGGCCCATGTCATGCCAAGCTTCCTGAGGGAGTTCTTCAAACGCAACGGTTTCGGCATGGGCAGTCTGATGCTGGGCCTGGTCCTGTTCTGGACCATCGGCCTGATTATTCTGCCGCAGCTGTCGATGCTCGACTTCTCATTCCGTCCCAACCTGCCGCCGCCAGAGATCGGCGGCCCCAAAGACGTCTATACGGTCGAAAACTACAAATATCTGGTGTTCGGACCGGAAGGCGGCAGCCAGAGCTACAACGCTGTCGACCTCAATGTCTTCTTCCGCACCCTGGTGGCAGCGGTCTGCGTCACCATCTTCAACCTGATCCTGTGCTACCCGATCGCCTATTATCTGGCCCAGACCAAGGGCAATCACATCCGCATCTTCGCGCTGATGCTGATCATCCCTTACTGGATCAACGAGATCCTGCGCGCCTTTGCGCTGCGCATCATCTTCGGCGAGACCGGCGTGCTTAATAACATGCTGGTGGGGCTGGGGGTATTCGACACCCCGTTTGACTTTATCCGCAATGACATCGCGCTCTATGCCGGTTTGGGCTATGCCTACATCCTCTTGATGATCTTCCCGATCTACAACGTGATCGAAAGCCTGGACCGCAACCAGATCGAGGCGGCGCGGGATATGGGCGCCAGTTGGACCAAGATCCACCAGCGGGTGGTCATTCCCTACGCTAAACCGGGTATTTCCTCGGGCTGCACCATGGTGTTCATGCTGTCGGCAGGCGCACTGGCGGCACCGCAGATCCTTGGCGGACCGTCTTCCTTGTGGTTCACCCAGCTGATCTATCAGCAGTTCAATGACAACTCCGACTGGCCGCAGGGCGCGGCTTACGCGGTGGTGCTGCTGGTCACCTGTATCCTGCTGGTGCTGGCCATCATGCGGCTGTTCAAGGTCAACATGGGGATATCGGCAAATGAAGAACTTCTCCTTTATGCGCATAAGCCTCTGGGTCTATCTGGCGATCTTCTTTGCCTACCTGCTGGGGCCGCTGGTGATCATGTCGGCCACTGCCTTCAACTCGCCTTCGTTTCCGCGGATGACTCCCTGGGAGTGCCTGACTTTTGAATGGTTCTCGGCCCTGTTCCAGGACGAACGGATTTTGAACGGGATCTGGAACTCTGTCCTGGTGGGGGCGGGCACGATTGTGCTGTCGGTGTCGATGGGGCTGGCAGGGGCGCTGATGCTGACCCAGATCTGGCCTAAGCTGCGCGCGACCTATTACACCATCATCATCGCGCCGATCCTGATCCCCGGCGTGGTCATTGGTATCTCGACCCTGGTGTTCTGGGACCGGATCAACCGGATGCTGGGGCTGGGCGCGGACAGCTGGCTGTCGAACGGCCTGTTCCTGACCATCATCGGCCAGTCGACCTTCATCGCCAGCTACTGCATGCTGGTCTTGGTGGCGCGCCTGCAGCGCTACGACATTGCGCTGACCGAGGCGGCACTGGATCTGGGCGCCACCCATGCCCAGGCCTTCCGCAAGGTGCTGCTGCCATTCATGCGGCCGGCCATCGCGTCGGCCGCGGTGCTGGCGTTCCTGGCCAGTTTCGAGAACTACAACACCACCACCTTCACCTTCGGCGAATACCCGACGCTGACCATCGAACTGGCGCAGAAGGTGCGTTATGGCATCACCCCGGCGATCTCGGCGCTGGCCTTTATCATCGTGGTGCTGACGGTGTTTGCAGCGCTGGCGAACGAGGCCGGCATCCGCCGCAAGGAACTGGTCGCAGCGGCCCGTAAGAAGGCAACGGTGGAGGAACTGGAAAGCGGCAAGCTGCGGCTGCCCGGGTTCCTTAGTTCCAATGTTGCGGCGGTGGCGCTGGTGGTTGTGGCCTGTGCAACGGTGGCAGTGGTGGGGACGGCCACAGTTTACAGCCCGCAGCAATGCATCGCTGACATTCAGGAGAAAAAGCGCCTGGAGACTGAAGAGCGTATCCAGGAGCTGCGCCGTCAGCGTGAGCTGCGCCGCCAGCAGCAGCAGGAAGAGCAGGGCGGCGCCCCGGCCCAATCCGCACCCGCCACCGGCACCGGCAACAACTCGGGTTTTGGCGGCGTCTTTGCGCCCGGCAGCCTGTCGGGGGACGAAGAGGATGGCGCAGAGGCCGAGCAGGAGCCGCAGGGCAACAGCTCCGGTTTCGGCAATGTCTTTGACCCCGGCGCCCTCTCAAATGACGGCGAGGACAGCGGATCAGGCAATTGAACCTGGCCCAAACAGACAAAAGGCGGCTTTAGGGCCGCCTTTTTACATGCATGATCCAGCTTGTTATCAGGCGGCAGATCCTGCCGGGTGGCTGTCTGCGTAGTATTGTTTGCGGAAAGCCAGCGGGCTGGTTTTATATTCCCGCTTGAACCATTCGGTGAGGTTGCTGCGCGAGCCAAAGCCGGTGGCGGCGACGATCTCGGCCAGCGGCAAGGTGGTGTGCAGCAGCAGCTGACGGGCCTTCTCAATCCGCAGCTTGCGATAGGCAGCCAGCGGGCTGGTGCGGGTTTTTTGCTGAAAGCGGCGCTCCAGCTTGCGCGGAGAGACCCCGGCCTGCTGGGCAATGTCGCGGATCAGCAGCGGTTCTTCGAGGTTCTGCTGCATCAGGTCGAGGATCTTGACGATCAGCGCGTCGCCGCCGGCGGTCTGGCGCAGTTGCAGCGATATTCTGGATTGTTCCGATGCCGGGCCAAAAGCCAGGCCGAGATAGTCGCAGACCGCATCGGCGATGAACGGCCCGCGGTCAGCGCGCAGGAAACCGGCCAGCAGGCGCAGGGCGGCAAAGCTGCTGACGGCAGTGTTGATGCGGCCAGCAGCGGTAGTCAGCGTGCCTGCCGGGGCGCAGGTCAGCTGCTCTTCCTCTGCGGCGGCGGCGAAATTTGAATGCACCGCAGTCTCGAATGCCGCCTGCAGACCGGACTCGGCCAGCAGGAAAATGGCGCTGCCGGCAAACAGGCAGCGTTGCGCCTGGCGGCAGATCCGCTGCAGGCTGGCCTTTTCTCCGGAATTGAGCGGCCAGCGGCTGGAGATACCACCCAGGAAAATGACCGTCTGCGGTTTCCACCCCGCGGGCACGGCGCGCATTTGCGAGCTGAGGTTGCGCACGGCTGTTCGGTAGCCGCTGTCCGGAAAAAGATCATTGGCGGCGCGGAAAACTTCGCAAATCATCTGGGCCGCGGCAGGGGGTTCGGCCTGCGGCAGGATGATTTCGACGTCGTGGAAGCGGGCGAGTGCCGCGCTGTCAGCGGAGTGCTGGGAAGCTGGCACGGTCAGCGGTTCGAGACGGGACATCATTCTCTCCTCTGAGCGGGTCATGCGGGGGTGCCCTGCCGGGCGGTGCCGGCAGGGCGCGGAGCCTGAAATGATCAGGCTTCGCTTTCTTCGTAGTCCGACATTGGCGGGCAGGTGCAGATCAGGTGGCGGTCGCCATAGGCGTTGTCCACCCGGTTCACAGCCGGCCAGTATTTGTCGACGCCAAGGTTGCCCGGAGGGAAGCAGGCCTGTTCGCGGCTGTAGGGACGGTCCCATTCGCCCACCAGGTCGCGCACCGTGTGCGGTGCGTGCTTCAGCGGGTTGTTTTCAGGATCGATCTTGCCGTCGATGATGTCCTGCGCCTCCGAGCGGATCGACAGCATGGCGTCGCAGAAGCGGTCCAGCTCATCCTTAGGCTCGGATTCGGTGGGTTCCACCATCAGCGTGCCAGCCACCGGCCAGGACATGGTCGGGGCGTGGAAGCCCGAATCGACCAGACGTTTGGCAACGTCGTCGACGGTGACGTTGCCGTCATCAGCCAATGGGCGGGTGTCCAGGATGCATTCATGCGCCACACGGCCCGTTTCCGAGGTGTAGAGGATCTTGTAGGCATCCTTGAGGCGCGCTGCGATGTAGTTGGCGTTCAGGATCGCAACCTTGGTCGCCTGGGTCAGGCCCGAACCGCCCATCAGCAGACAGTAGGCCCAGCTGACCGGCAGGATCGAAGGCGAGCCGAACGGAGCCGCCGAAACCGGACCAACTGCGGTGCCGTATTCCGGGTGGCCCGGCAGGTGCTCGGTCAAATGCGCCTTGACGCCGATCGGACCCATGCCGGGGCCGCCGCCGCCGTGCGGAATGCAGAAGGTCTTGTGCAGGTTCAGGTGCGAAACGTCGCCGCCGATCTTGCCCGGCTGGGCAAGGCCCACCATGGCATTCATGTTGGCGCCGTCGATATAGACCTGACCGCCATGATCATGGGTGATCTGGCAGACGTCCTGAACGGTTTCTTCAAACACGCCGTGGGTCGACGGGTAGGTGATCATGCAAGCCGCAAGGTTGTCGCTGTGCTGCTCGGCCTTGGCACGGAAGTCGGCGACGTCGATGTTGCCGCTGTCGTCCGCTTTCACAGGGATCACCTTGTAGCCAACCATCTGCGCCGACGCCGGGTTGGTGCCATGTGCGGAGGTTGGGATCAGGCAGATGTTGCGGTGCGCTTCGCCGCGCGACGCATGGTAGTTGCGGATGGTCAAAAGGCCCGCGTATTCGCCCTGCGCACCGGAGTTCGGCTGCTGGGAGATCGCATCATAGCCGGTGATCTGGCACAGTTTGTCGTTCAGATCGTCGATCATCTGGTGGTAGCCCTGCGCCTGATCTTCGGGGCAGAAGGGGTGCAGGTTGCCGAATTCCGGCCAGGTGACCGGGATCATTTCGATGGTCGCATTGAGCTTCATGGTGCAGGAGCCGAGCGGGATCATCGCACGGTCCAACGCCAGGTCGCGGTCGGCCAGACGGCGCATGTAGCGGGTGATTTCTGCTTCGGCCCGGTTCTTGTGGAAGATCGGGTGGGTCAGATACTCGCTTTCGCGCAGCGCATAGTCGGGCAGACGGTAGGCGCGGTTTGCGACGCTATCGTCTTTCTTGTCGATGCCAAAGGCTGCCCAGACGGCTTCGATGGTCCCGGCGCGGGTCTGTTCGTCCAGCGAGATGCCGATGCGGTCTTCACCCACTTTGCGCAGGTTGACGCCGCGGGCAACGGCCGCTTCCATGACGGTTTTTTGCAGCGGGCCAACATCGACAGTGATGGTGTCGAAGAAGACTTCCGGCTCAACCTTGAAACCGTTCTCCTCCAGGCCGGCGGCCAGGCGCGAGGTCTTGCGGTGCACCGACTGAGCAATCGCCTTGATGCCGTCGGGGCCGTGGTAGACCGCATACATCGACGCGATAACAGCCAGTAGCGCCTGTGCGGTACAGACGTTCGAGTTGGCCTTTTCGCGGCGGATGTGCTGTTCGCGGGTTTGCAGCGCCAGGCGGTAGGCCTTGTTGCCGCGGGCATCGACGGACACACCGATGATGCGGCCGGGCATGGCGCGCTTCAGCTTGTCGGTGGTCGCCATATAGGCCGCGTGCGGGCCGCCATAACCCATCGGAACGCCAAAACGCTGGGTCGAGCCGATGGCGATATCAGCCCCCATTTCACCGGGCGATTTCAGCAGTGCCAGCGACAGGATGTCGGCGGCGACAACGGCGATGCCCTTGTGCGCGTGGATGGCTTCGATTTCCGATGTGAAGTCGCGCACATGGCCGTAGGTGCCGGGGTACTGGAAGATGGCGCCGAAGACCGCGCCCGGATCCAGATCGTCGGGATCGGCTACCACCACGTCGATGCCCAGAGGCTCGGCGCGGGTCTGGATCACGGCGACGGTCTGCGGGTGGCAGTTCTTGTCGACGAAGAAGGCGGCGTTGTTGGCTTTGGAGCGCGAACCGCGGTGTGCCATCGACATGGCCTCAGCCGCGGCGGTTGCTTCGTCCAGCAGCGAGGCGTTGGCGATGTCCAGGCCGGTCAGGTCGCTGACCATGGTCTGGAAGTTCAAGAGCGCCTCGAGACGGCCCTGGGAAATTTCCGGCTGATAGGGCGTATAGGCGGTGTACCAGGCCGGGTTTTCCAGGATGTTGCGCAGGATCGGCGCCGGGGTGGTGGTGCCGTAATAGCCCTGACCGATCAGCGTGGTCAGAACCTTGTTCTTGGAGGCCACTTCTTTCATGTGGAAGAGCGCATCGCGTTCGGTCATCGCCGGGCCCCAGTCCAGCGCCTCTTTCTGGCGGATGGCGGGCGGCACGGTGGCGTCGATCAGCTCGTCCAGGGTTTTAAAGCCGATCACCTGCAGCATGTCGGCCATCTCTTGCGGAGACGGGCCGATGTGGCGCCGGTTGGCAAAGTCATAGGCTTCGTAATCGGTAAGTTTGAAGGCCATTGCAGCGTTCCTTTGAAAGGGTCACGTCCGGCCGGAAGCACGGGAGCCTCCGGCGGGGATATTTTCAGCCAGAAGAAGGGGCGGATCCGCGCAAACGGCAGCGGATCCGCAGACAGGTTCAGCCAATCAGGGCCTTGTAGCCGTCCAGATCCATCAGATCGTCCAGCTGGGACGCGTCCGACAGCTTGATCTTGTAAATCCAGGCGTCGCCTTCCGGGCTTTCGTTCAGGGCGCCGGGGTTGTCGGCCAGGGTTTCGTTCACCTCGACCACTTCACCGTCCAGCGGTGCGTAGATTTCGGAGGCTGCTTTCACCGACTCGATCACGCCGATTTCGCCGCCTTTTTCGAACTCGTCGCCGGTTTCGCGCTGCTCGACAAAGACAACTTCGCCCAGCTGATCGGCGGCGTGCTGGGTGATGCCCAGGGTTGCCACATCGCCTTCAACGGTGATCCATTCATGGTCTTCGGAATAATAGGTGGCCATTTTGACTCTCCTGATGATGTCTTAGCGTTTGTAGTTCTGTGTGACGAAGGGCAGGGCGGTGATTTCAGCCGGCTGTGCCTTGCCGCGGATGATGAGGTTCACCTTGGTGCCTGCTGCGCTATGATCTGTCGCAACATAGCCCATGGCAACCGGGCCGCCGACGGTGGGGCCGAAGCTGCCCGAGGTGATGGCACCAAGAGTATCGCCGCCTTCGCTCTGGACTTCCACGCCTTGGCGGGCCGGTGCCCGGCCTTCGGGCTTGATGCCGACCAGCTTTTTGGCCGTGCCTTCGGCCAGTTCTTTCTGGATGCGGGCGGCACCGGGGAAGCCGCCTTCTTCGCGGCGGCGCTTTTGGATGGCCCAGTTCAGCGAGGCCTCGATCGGGGAGGTCGACTGGTCGATGTCGTTGCCATAGAGGCACAGACCGGCCTCAAGGCGCAGGCTGTCGCGGGCGCCAAGGCCTGCGGGCTCGCAGTCGTCATGGGCCAGGAACAGTTTGGACACACGGATTGCGTCCGCGTCCGGGATCGAAATCTCGTAGCCGTCCTCGCCGGTGTAGCCGAGGCGCGAGATGCGGCATTCTACACCGCCGATATCGGCCAGGACGGTTTCCATGAACTTCAGCTCACGGGCGGCAGGGCACAATTCGCCCACAACATCCTCGGCCTTGGGGCCTTGGACGGCAACCAATGCGCGGTCGAAGATCTCGGTGACTTCGACGCCGTCCAGGTTTGCCTGCATATGCGGGATGTCCTGGTGGCGCAGCGCCGCGTTCACCACAACAAAGTAGTGGTCACCGGCGTTGGAGACGATCAGATCGTCCATGATGCCGCCGTCCTCGTTGGTGAAGAAGCCGTAGCGGGCCTTGCCTTCCTTCAGGATGGCAAAGGCCTGCGGGCAGAGCGTTTCCAGCTTCTCGCCCACATTGTCGCCGCGCAGAATCACCTGACCCATGTGGGAGACGTCAAACAGAGCGGCTTTCTCGCGGCACTGCTTGTGTTCGCCCATGATGCCCATGGGATACTGCACCGGCATTTCCCAGCCGGCAAAATCGACGATCTTGCCGCCAAGCTCGACGTGCAGGTCATAAAGCGGGGTGCGTTTGGGTGCGTCGGTCATAGTCTTGAGCCTTTCAAACGGGGTCAGTCACGGACAACCATAACGGTGCAATGCGCGTTGCGCACGACACGTGCCAGGTTCGGGCCGATTTCATAGTTCGGGAAGTCGCCCTTGGCCGATGCCATGACAATCATGTCAAAGCCTTCTTTGTGGGCAAGCTTGAGAATTTCGCGGTAAACGCTGCCTTCTTCGATATGCACCGGCACATCGGAAGCGCTGGCGTTGTCCAGGATCGCCTGCACGGCCTTGCGCACATGGTCCTTGGCGCCGGCGCCATAGTTGGCGGGCAGGTTGGGCAGTTGAATGATCTCGGGGATGACCGAAACAGCGTGCAGCTCCGCGCCGTAGAACTTGGCCTGCTCCAAAGCAAGCGGAAGCGCCTTTTTCCAGGACCGGTCATCGTTGTGATCAAGTGTCAGCAGGATTTTCGTGGCCATCTGTCATCACCTCAGGTGGTAAAATGAGTGCAAGGGGTCGGGGGCCGTTACAGCCCCCCAAAGAGGTCGGTTACTTGGCGGCTGTGCCGGCTTCTTCCGACTTGCCGCCGGTGGCAAAGAACTCTTTCGTCAGTTTGAAGACGATCGGGCTCAGCAGGGCCAGGGCGATCAGGTTAGGAATGGCCATCATGGCGTTCAGCGTATCCGCCAGCAGCCAGATGAAGCCCAGATCAGCAGTTGCGCCGAAGTAGATCATGACGATCCACAGGACACGGTAGGGGATCAGCGACTTCACACCCAGCAGGAATTCGATGCATTTCTCGCCGTAGAAGGACCAGCCCAGAATGGTGGTGAAGGCAAAGATCGACAGGGCGACTGCAATCAGTGAGCCGCCGATGCCGGGCAAGGTGGTTTCGAATGCCAGCGAGGTCAGTGCCGCACCGGAAATGGCCTTGAACCCTTCAGTTTCACCGTTGGCCAGGAAATCAGCCACAGATGCGTCGAGCGCGCCAGAAGCGATAATCGCCAAACCGGTGATCGAGCACACGATGATGGTGTCGATGAAGGTTCCCAGCATCGCGATCAGGCCCTGGTTAACTGGACCTTTGGTCTCAGCCGCCGCGTGGGCGATCGGAGCCGAGCCGAGGCCCGCTTCGTTCGAGAAAACGCCGCGAGCCACGCCAAAGCGGATCGCCAGCCAGACAGCCGCGCCTGCTGCGCCGCCTTTTGCGGCCCAGGGTGTAAAGGCATAGGTAAAGACTTGGCTGATCGCATTGCCGATTGCACCAGCATTCAGCAGCAGAACCAACAGGCCTGCAATGATGTATGCAATCGCCATGAATGGAACCAGTTTGCCGGCAACCGCACCGATGCGGGTGATGCCGCCCAGGATAACGGCTGCGGTCAGAACCATCAGGATCACGCCGGTGACCGAGGTGTTCACACCAAAGTTCGTTTCCAGAACCTGGGCCACACCATTGGCCTGCACACCGTTGCCGATGCCGAAAGCAGCCACACCGCCGAACAATGCGAACGCAACGCCCAGCCAGGCCCATTTCGCGCCGAGGCCGTTTTTGATGTAGTACATCGGGCCGCCGACGAAATTGCCCAGCTCGTCTTTTTCACGGTATTTCACCGCGCAGACAGCTTCGGCGTATTTGGTGGCCATGCCGACCAGAGCGGTCATCCACATCCAGAAAAGCGCGCCGGGGCCGCCCAGGAACACCGCGGTGGCAACACCGGCGATGTTGCCGGTACCGATGGTGGCCGACAGTGAGGTCATCAGCGCGTTGAACGGGCTGATCTGGCCTTCGCCTTGGCCTTCACGGCCTTTGAACAGCAGGCTGAAGCCGGTGCCGATTTTCAGGATTGGCATGAACTTCAGGCCTACCTGCAGGAAAAAGCCGACGCCGAGTATCATGACGAGCATGGGTACGCCCCACACAACACCATTTAGCCAGCCGACTACTGAGTTTAACGCTTCCATGGGTCTCCTCCCGATTGCGTTTTAGTTAAATACCCTTTGCCAAGGCCATCTGACGGGCCTCTTTCAGGGCGGCAAAATCTTCATCCGCGTGGAACGATGAACGGGTCAGCGGCGTGGCCGACACGTGAAGAAAGCCCTTGGACCGGGCAATTTGTTCCAGCTGCGCGAATTCTTCCGGCGACCAGAAACGGTCGATCGGGTGGTGTTTGGCGGTGGGCTGCAGGTACTGGCCCACGGTCAGGAAATCGACCTGTGCCGCACGCAGATCGTCCATCACCTGGCGCACATCCTCCAGGGTCTCGCCAAGGCCGACCATGATGCCCGACTTGGTGAACAGCTGCGGGTTGGCGCGTTTGGCGTCGTCCAGCAGCCGCAGCGAGGTGTAGTAGCGCGCACCGGGACGCACACGCGGGTAGAGGCGCGGCACGGTTTCCAGGTTGTGGTTGAAAACGTCCGGGGCAGCTTCAAACACCGCATCAGCCGCCGCACCTTTGCCCAGGAAATCCGGGGTCAGCACCTCGATTGTGGTGCCGGGGTTCTGATGGCGGGTGGCACGGATGGTCTGGGCGATGTGTCCGGCACCGCCGTCCGCCAGGTCGTCCCGGTCAACGGAAGTAATCACAACATGGCGCAGGCCCAGTTTTTTGACCGCAGCCGCCACCCGGCCCGGCTCAAACGCGTCCAGTGTGTCCGGCCTGCCGGTGGTCACATTGCAGAAGGAACAGCCGCGGGTGCAGACCTCGCCCATGATCATCATGGTGGCGTGACGCTTGGACCAGCAGTCGCCGATATTGGGGCAGGCGGCCTCTTCGCAGACAGTGGCCAGCTCATGCTCCCGCATCAGTTTGCGGGTCTCGTAATACTCGGCGCTTTCGATCTTTTTCTTGCGGATCCACTGGGGCTTTCGCGGGATAGCGCTGTCGGTCTTATGGGCCTTTTCCGGGTGGCGGGGTCTTAGCTGGATCGTCATCTCGCATATCCCTCCAGGTCAGGCGTGGATGGCACGGCCAAGTGCGTCAAGGCAGGCTTCTTTCACCGCCTCACCCATCGCAGGATGCGCATGGCAAGTCCGTGCAACCTCCTCGATAGTAGCACCTTTTGTCATCGCAAGCACCAATTCGGCAATTAAATCACCGCCATGCGCGCCGCAGATATGGGCGCCAAGGATCTTGCCCCGGGCGTTGCCAGAACTTTGACGGCGCCGTCGGTATCGCCGGTGGAACGCGCGCGGGAGTTGGCCATAAAGGCAAACTTGCCAGTGATGTATTCGACACCGGCCTCTTTCAGCGCTTCTTCGGTCAGACCGACCGAGGCAACTTCGGGGTCGGTGTACACAACGCCGGGGACGGTGTTGTAATCCACATGGCCGTGCTCGCCGGCCAATAGTTCGACACAGGCAACACCGTCTTCCTCAGCCTTGTGGGCCAGCATCGGGCCGGGCACGCAGTCGCCGATGGCAAAGATGCCGGGCACTGAGGTCTGGAACGTTTCATCCACCTCGATAAAGCCGCGGGCGTTGATCGAGACACCGAGGTTTTCAAGACCCAGACCGCGGGTCACCGGGCGGCGGCCGATGGCGATCAGCACCTTGTCGGCCTCGATCTGCTCTTCCTTGTCCTTGCCGACACGGTCCAGGGTCAGGGTCAGGCCGGTCTCACCCTTGTCAATGGCCTTCAGCGCGCGGCCCAGCTGGAACTTCAGCCCGCGCTTGGACAGCGCCCGCTGGGACAGCTTGGCGATCTCGCCGTCGATGCCGGGCAAGATACGGTCAAGGTATTCCACAACCGTCACCTTGGATCCGAGACGTGACCAGACCTGACCGAGTTCAAGCCCGATCACGCCGGCGCCGATCACCACCAGGTGCTCTGGCGCAGCTTCAAGCGCCAGCGCACCGGTGCTGCTCAGCACGTCCACCTCGTCGATGTCCACGCCGGGGAGGGGGCTGGGCTCCGAACCAGTGGCAATCAGGGTGTTCTTTGCTGTGTAAGTGTCGCTGCCAACCTGCACCTGGCCTGGGGCCGGAATGCTGGCCCAGCCTTCAATATGGTCGACACCGTTCTTCTTGAACAGAAAGGCGATGCCCTTGGTCAGGTCGCCGACAATCTTGTCCTTGCGCGCCATCAGCGCGCCCAGATCCAGGCTGGCGCCCTCAACGGCAATGCCATGCGCGGCCAGATGGGACAGTTCGGCATACTTACCGGAGGAGGTCAGCAGCGCTTTGGAGGGGATGCAGCCAACATTGAGGCAGGTGCCGCCCAGCGATCCGCGGCCTTCGACGCAGGCGACCTTAAGACCCAGTTGTGCAGCACGGATTGCTGCGACATAACCGCCCGGACCGGCCCCGATCACAATCAGATCATATGCGCTCATGTGGATTCTCCTCCGAAATGCGGTTCAGGACCGTCACGTATGCTTCCGTATACGACGTTTCGTCTCCTATAGGAAACTTTTCCCCTATTGCAAACAAAAAGTTCCACCACGGAAATTTTGACCCGTGAATACATCAAAGCTAAGCTGTTTGCGGAACAGGAGAATTTGCACGAATGGAACCAATTCCCTCAGAAGAAACAGGGCTGGGCCCGGAGGCGATGGAGGCTCCGGACGGCGAAGTCCTGGGGAAAATGATTCGCGACGCCCGCAAGGAAAAGGGGCTGACACTGGAGGAAGCAGCGCGTGCTGCCGCCATCGGGCGCTCGACCTTGTCGAAGATCGAGAACAACCAGACCCGGCCCAGTTTCGAGATCATCCGCCGCCTGATGCAGACGCTGGAACTGGAAACGCCGCAGTTGTTTGTGCAGTCCGGGCAAAGCGGCGTCACCGGGCGCCGGGATTTCACCCGCACCGGGTTGGGTGAGCACAAGGAAACTTCGACCTATGATCATGAACTGCTGTGCAGCGAGCTGACCAGCAAGCGTATGGTGCCCTATATCAGCACCATCAAGGCACGCGACGTGACGGAGTTCGACAATTGGGTCCGCCACCAGGGCGAAGAATTCATGTTTGTGCTGAGCGGCGAACTGATCCTTTACACGGAACATTACCGGCCGCTTCGTATGGGGGCAGGGGACTCAGTCTATTATGACAGCGGTATGGGCCACGGCTGTGTGTCGGTCAGCAAAGAAGATGCCAGGGTGCTGTGGGTGTCGCTCGAAGTGTGACGGGGAAACCGCCCGCAGGTCCGTAAGCCCGGGCTGACGGTTAAGCCGCTTTTCCGGACGGGCAGGTTCACATACATCTGTCTGAAAGGAGAGGCATTGCGATGAAACTGGACCCGATTGATATCTCAACAGCAGCTTCGGCTTCCGCTGCAGTGTTTGAGGCGTTGCGCAGTGCGATCATCGATGGCCGGCTGGAGGAGGGCGAACCGCTCCGCCAAGAAGAAATCGCACGCCGCTTCAATACCAGCCGGATCCCGGTGCGGGAGGCAATTTCGCGGCTGGAGGAATACGGGCTGGTTAAGACACAGCGCTTCAAGGGCGCGGTTGTCGCCGGGCTGTCGGCGGATGAAGCGGCGGAGATATTTGATTTCCGCGCGCTGCTGGAGCCGGAGATCATCCGTGATGCGGTCCCGCGGATGTCACAGGAGCTTCTGGCCAGCGCGCGGTTGCATTGCGAGGCCTTTGCCGGCTGCAAGAACCCGATGGAGTGGGGTGTTCTGAACCGGGAGTTCCACGACGCGCTCTACAGTGCCAGTGCGCTGACCTATTTTCGCGAAGCAGCCCGCAGCGCGATGGACCGGATCGACCGCTACATCCGTGCGCAGCTGGTCATGAGCGACGGTATGGAGCGTGCCGAGCGGGAGCATATCGCGATCCTAGCGGCCTGCGAAGAGGGCGATGCCACTCGTGCTGCAGAACTGACCAAAGCGCATGTTCAAGCGGCCAAAACCTCGTTGCTGGCGCATTTTCCCGTTTTGACCCGGTCCTGATACCTGTTCTCAGGCTGCCGGTGCTGGGAGTGTCTGGGCAAGCAGCCAGCCGCTGATAGCGCTGGTGACACCTTCATTCGGGCCTGCATCCGGCCGGACCAGGTAATAGGCGCGGTTCTCGCTGACGGTTGTATCGAACAGCTGCACCAGCACTCCGCTTTGCAGATCGGTGTCGATCAGCGGAATCCACCCCATTACGATACCCTGCCCGGACGCAGCGGCCTGCAGCACCACATTTGTGTCCTCAATGACCGGACCGGGCAGCGGGCCGTCCAGCCGGACCCCCGCCTGCATGAACCAGGCGTTCCAGCCCAGGGTGTCGCGCTGGTGGATCAGCGGAAAGCGCATCAGGCCGGCAGGTGACTGCGGATGCCCCAGCTGCTCCAGCAGCGCCGGGCTGGCCACAGGGGCCGACAGTATGCTGACCAATGGTTCGGAAATCATGCCGGGAAAGCGCCCGTCGCTCCAGGTGATAAAGATGCCGGCGTCCACATTCTGCGGCGCGACCTGCAGCGGGGTCCGCACCAGCTTCAGTTCTATATCCGGGAATTCCGCACAGAAACCGGCAAAGCGGGGCAGCAGCCAGCGGGTGGCAAAGTTGGGGCCCAAGGCAATGCGGATCGTGGTTTTCTCGGGCCAGCGGGCCACTGAGTTCACTTTGGCCTCCAGGATCCTGAATGCCTGCGAGGCGCCGTCCGCCAGCCGCGTGCCGTCGTCCGTCAGCTGCACCTGGCGGCCATCACGGGTGAAAAGCCGGGTGTTCAAATAGGCCTCCAGCCCGCGAATGTGATGGCTGACGGCGGTGGGTGAGACGCCTATTTGCAAAGGAATTCCGCCCGGGGCAGAAAATGGCTGCAAGAGCGCGCCGCCGCGGCAGAGAAGCCCGGATCGAAGCCGAAAGCGCAACGGCAGAAGACAACCCGCCGGTCTGGGGCGGTATTGAGGGCGGCCGGTTCCGGCCCCTGAGCGATGCGGATGAGGCTAAGATCAGCGAGGCGGAACTGTTGCTGCTGGAGACACTGGGACTGAGCCAGGCAACACCTTCGATGATCGCGAAAATCTGCGCTGCGGGTGGCAGCTGCACGCAAGACAAGCGGCTGCTGTTCCCACGGGCGCTGGTTCTGAAAACCATCAAGGAAGCCCGCCGCGATGTGGTGCTATTTGGCCAGGATCCGCGCAATGACCTGAACCTGTCCGGCCATCGCGTCCACATGAGCTCGGGCGGCGGCGCGCCCGGGATCTTTGACCTTGAGGACGGGCGCTAACGGGATGGCACGCTGAAAGACCTCTATGACGCGGCGCGCATTTGCGATGCGATGGAAAACATTCACCATTTCAGCCGCTCGGTGGTGGCCCGCGATGTTGGGAACGTGGCGGATATGGACCTGAACACCGCTTATGCCGGCCTGATGGGCACCTCCAAACATGTATCGGTGTCGGTTTCCGAACCTGGAAATGTGCAGCAGCTGGCGGAGCTGTGCTATGCGCTGGCCGGATCCGAAGAGGCCTTTCGCGCGCGTCCCTTCCTGACGGTGATGGTCTGCCACGTGGTGCCGCCGATGCGCTTTGCCGAGGAGGCGCTGGACACGTTGGAGGCCGCGGTTCTGGCAGGCTTCCCGGTGCAGCTGATTTCGGCAGGCCAAGCAGGCGCCACCAGCCCGGCAACCATTGCGGGCTCGCTGGTGCAGGGTAGGCTGTGGCGGAAACCCTGGCCGGGCTGGTGTTTGCCCGGCTCGTCGACCCGAATGCCGCCGCGACTATGGCGCAAAGCCGCTGATTTCCGACCTGCGCACCGGGTCAATGTGCGCAGGCGGCGGCGAACAGGCGATCCTGATGGCAGCAACCGCGCAGATGGGGCGGTTCTATAACCTGCCTGTGACCTCGATTGCCGGCATCACCGGCTCCATGACGCTGGATGCCCAGTATGGCAGCGAGAAGAACCTGGCCGTGTCTTCCGCCGCTCATACCGGTTCCAACCTGATCACCCAGGCCTACGGCATGCAGGCAGGCCTACGGCATGCAGGCAAGCCTTCTGGGCGTGTCGCTGGAGGCTTATGTGGTCGACAACGACATGATCGGCAACATTCTGCGGACCCTGCGCGGGGTGGAGGTGATTGCGGAAAACATCGGCGCTGAGGTGATCGCTGAGGTCTGCCGCGGCTAAGGCCATTATCTGGGCCACCGCCACACCTTCAGCCGGATGAAATCCGATTACTTCTATCCGCATCTGGGTGACCGCCAGACCTCGCGGGAGTGGGAAGAGCAGGGCGCGCGCGATTGGCGAGGTGGCCAGGGACAAGGCGCGGGAGCTGCTGGCCGGCCACTTCCCCGCCCATATTCCGGACGGCAAAGACCAGGAACTGCGCGCGCGGTTCAATATTTGCCTGAGCCGGGCGCAAATCGGGCGGGCATGATGCAGGACCACCCGCTTTTTCCCCGGCAACTGGACCTCATACAGGATTGCTGGACAGACTGTGCGGCCGCCAGGCGGTGCATTACAGAATGCCGGGACGCGGATACCACCCAGGCCATGCGCATTGCCCGCAAGGCGAAGGCCGGGCAGGTGTTCGTCAATGGCTTCCTAATAGGCGGCGGCACGATCCCCTTCGGCAATGTCAAGGACAGCGACTTCGGGCGTGAAAAGGGGTTTCTGGGCGTCAGTGCCTATTGCGCGGTGAAATCCACCGTTTTGAAACCTTAGGAGCCGGCATGAACACCAGCCAATCCCTTGCTGAGCGCGCCCGCCTCGTCATGCCTGGCGGCGTCAGCCATGAGCTGCGCTACAAGACCCCGCATCCGGTCTATTTCATCCGCGCCAATGGGGCTGAAAAATGGGACGCGGACGGTAAGCGCTATATCGATTTTAAGCTGGGCGCGGCCAGCCAGATCCTGGGCCATGCCCACCCTGAGATCGCCGCCGCGGTGGCAGCCCAAATGGGGCGCATGCCCTTTACCGGCGATAGCCACCCGCTGGAGGTGGAATGGTCCGAGTGGCTGAACCGTCTGTTCCCCTCGGCAGAGCGGGTGCGCTTCACCGGGTCCGGCACTGAAACCACTATGCTGGCGCTGCAGCTGGGCCGGGCGCACTCGCGCCGCGACAAGGTACTGCGCATCGACGGCCATTTCCATGGCTGGCACGACATGCTGCTCAAGGGCGCCAAATCCGGCACCAATACCGCGCCCTCGCTGGAGGTGCCGCAGGCGGTCTGCGACCTGACCGTGGTGGCCCCGCCGGATCTGGGCGCCATTGCCGCGCTGTTGGATAGCGACACGCAGATCGGAACGATGTTTGTCGAGGCTTCGGGCGCCAACTACGGCTCGGTGCCGTTGCCTGAGGGGTTCCTGCAAGACATCCGCGCGCTGGCAGATCAAAGCGGCCATGTGCTGATCTTTGACGAGGTGATCACCGGGCTCCGCTGGTCGCCCGGCGGACGCCAGGCGCGCGACGGGCTGGACGCAGCGGCTATCCGAAAAACCCCGCCCGCCATCGTCAAAGGCCTGCGCGACGGGCTGCTGGAGCGGGGAGTGGATTTCATGTCTTCCACCTCTTGCGTGACCGGCCTGCCGCTACCCCGGAATTGATCGACGAGGCTGTGGAGCATTTCCGCGGCGCCATTTCTGCGCTCATCCGTGATGGAGTATTGCAATGAACCTCCCCTCCCACGCCCGCACCGTCATTATCGGCGGCGGCATCATCGGCTGTTCCATCGCCTATCACTTGGCCCGCGAAGGGCGGAAGGATATCGTGGTACTGGAACGCTCGAAACTCACCTCCGGCACCACTTGGCACGCCGCCGGGCTGGTACGCCGCCTGCGGCCTTCGGGAACGCTGACCAAGCTGACCGACTATTCCATTGATCTGTACGGAGAGCTGGAGGTGGAGACCGGCCAGGCCACCGGCTGGACCCAGGCCGGCTCACTGACTCTGGCCACCAACCCCGACCGGCTGACCAACATCAAACGCCAGATCTCGCTGGGCCGCGCCTTTGGTCTGGAGGCGGAAGTGGTGGATGGCGCCCGCGCCGAAGAGCTGTGGCCGTTGATTGAAACCGATGATGTGATCGGTGCGGTCTGGTCGCCTGCCGATGGCCGGGTGAACCCATCAGACGTGGCTTTGGCGCTGTCCAAGGGCGCGCGGGCGCGGGGGTGCAGATCTTTGAAGATACCGCCGTAACGGGTCTGCAAAAGCAGGGCGGGCGGATTTCCGGCGTTGAAGTGGACGGCCATCTGATCAAGGCGGACGAGGTGGTCATCGCCTATGGTCTTTGGTCCCGCGAGGTTGCAGCCATGGCAGGCGCCCATATGCCGCTCTATGTTTGCGAGCATTTCTACATCCTGACCAAGCCGTTGCAGGAGGTGCAGGCGCTGGGCAAGGGTGCGCATCTGCCGACGCTGAATGACCAGGACGCCTTCCTCTATGCCCGCGATGATGTAGAGGGGCTGCTGATTGGCTGTTTCGAACCCCACGCCAAAGGGCTGTCCCTGGACCGTCTGCCCAAGGACTTCTCGTTCGACCTGCTGGCCGAGGACTGGGACCATTTCATGCCGATGATGAAGAACGCCCTGCGGCGCATCCCGGCGTTGGAGAAGGCCGAGGTTCGGATGCTGCTGAACGGTTCCGAGAGCTTTATCCTCGACAGCCAGTTCATGCTGGGCGAAAGCCCCGAGTTGCCGGGGCTGTTCCTGTTGGGCAGCATGAACTCCACCGGCATCGCACTGGCCGGCGGAGCAGGGCGCGCGATGGCGGAGTGGATCATTGCGGGTGAGCCGGCGATGGAGCTGAACGAGGCCGACATCCGCCGCTTCAGCCCTGAGATGAACGTGCTGGGCGCGCTGGAGGCACGGATCCCCGAGGTACTGGGCCGTCACTATGACAACCCCTATCCGGGCCGCTCGATGGAGACCGCCCGCGGCCAGCGTCGCTCACCCATTCATGCGGGTCTGGTTGCGGCCAGTGCCCGGTTCGAGTCCCGCGGCGGCTGGGAGCGGGCGGTGCATTTCGGTGGTGAGGACGCGCATCTGCCGCTGACCTTCGGCGCGCCTGCCTGGCGCGACCAAGTGGGCCGCGAGGTAGAGGCCTGCCGCAACGGTGCCGCCATCCTGGACCAGAGCGCTTTTGGCAAGATCATGGTGCAGGAGCCGGATGCCTGCGCTTTCCTCAACCGCCTGTGCGCGGCGCAGATGGATATCGCCGAGGGCCGCATCGTTTATACCCAAGTCCTGAACCGCAAAGGCGGAGTGGAAAGCGACATCACCGTGCAACGGCACGGGGCAAACACTTACTTCATGGTCATCGGCGCCGGTGAGGTGGTGCACTACCTGAAGCGGATGCGCGAGGCCAAAGGTTCGTTTCACGTGGAATTCACCGATGTCACCAGCGGGTATGCAATTTTTGGCCTCGCCGGTGCCAAGGCCGGTGACGTGTTGCAGGACACATCGAACAGCCTGGCGCCGGATTTGAAACGCTTCCAGTTCACGCCCGTTGAGATCGGCCTGGCCCGCGGCTGGGCCGGGCGGCTGAGTGTCACCGGCGAGGAGGGGTATGAGCTGTACATCCCCGCCGAAATGGCCATGGCCGCCGATGAGGCACTGTTGGCAGCAGGTGCAAGCCATGCAGGTCTGTACGCCAGCGGCTCGCTCAGGATCGAAAGCGGCTTTTGCGCCTTTGGCCATGAGCTCAGCCCCGGCCTCCCGCCGCAGGAGGCGGGCCTGGGCGCTTTCTGCGCCTTTGGCACCGGGTTTGTAGGCGAAGAGGCATTGAAGTCGCACACTCCGAAACGCCGGATTGTCTCAATCCTGTTTGATGATCCGCAGGCCATCCCGATCCACGACGAGCCGGTCTATTTCCGCGGCGATGTGGTGGGGCAGATCACCTCGGCCGCGTGGAGCTATCGCTACGGGCGTTCGTTGGCATTGGCGATGATTGATGCGCCTCTGGGCCTGCTCTCCAAAAACACTGTTGTCCCGGGATTTGAGGTTGAAATCGCCTGCACCCGCTATTCCGCCAGGGCGCCGCTGCACCCTGCCAAAGAGGTGTTTGCGCATGACTGACATCCCTCGCACCACGCTGGCCGCCATCATCGGCGGCGGCATCATGGGCGTGGCCGCCCAGTTCCAGCTGGCCGAGAACGGCTGGACTGATACCATTCTGTTTGAGAAGGCGGAACTCACCTCCGGCTCCACCTGGCACGCGGCGGGGCAGATCGCCCATGCGGTGGGCAGCCGTCTGGCGGGCTGGATCAACAAGACCTCGATCGAGACTTACTAGAGGGTCGAACAAGAGACCGGCCAGAGCATCGGCTGGCATGAGGCCGGCGGCTTCCGGATTGCCACCACTGATGACGAGGTGGATTGGATGAAGTCCATTATGGGCGCCGGCAAACTGCTGGACCTGCCGATGGAACTGGTCGGCCCGGAAGAAGTTGCCATGGTCAACCCGTTCTACAAGGTGGATGACGTCAAAGCGGCTGTGCGCACCTATGAGGACGGCCATATCGACCCCTCATCCGTCACCATGGCGCTGGCCGCAGCCACCCGCGCGCGCGGGGCCAGGATTGAACGCCGCAATCAGGTTCTGGGCGCCTCCCGCAAGGGAGACATGTGGCTGTTGCGCACGGAAAAGGGCGATGTGCTGGCCGAACATGTGGTGATTGCTGCAGGTTCCTAAGCCAATCAGGTGGGCGAGTGGTTCGAGCTGAAGATCCCCTCGGTCAGCTGCCTGCACCACTATCTGGTCACGGATACGGTGCCGGAATTTTTCGGCCGCCCGGAACTGCCGGTGATGCGCGACAACGCCTATGGCGGCTATATCCGGCAGGAGCAGAAATCCGGCCTGATCGGCATCTATGAGGGCCACGTCTGCCCTTCGGTCTGGGAGATGCCGGGCGGCGCGCCTTGGGCCGCAGAAAATGATTTGTTTGGGGCGGATTACGACTCCATCGGTGATTTTCTGATGGTGGCGTTCGGCAAGATGCCGGTGCTGGCGGAGCTGGGTATCAAGCGCGTGGTGCGCGGCGCGATCACCCATACGCCGGATGGCGGCATGCTGGTGGGGCCGTCCGGTGCGCCGAATGTCTGGCTGTCCTGCGGGTCTTCCATTGGCCTCGCATGGGGGGGCGGCGCGGGCAAGGTACTGGCCGACTGGATGGTGCATGGCGAAACACCGATCAACACCCGCGGCATGGATCCGCGCCGCTATGGCAATTTCTTGACCGGGCATTTCATCGTCGAGCGCACCAAGGATGAGTTCATGCGCCGCCATGATACCCCGTGCCCTGGCAAGCAGTTCAACAGCTTGCGCCCGCTGAACCGCCATGTGCTTTATGACCGGCTGACCGAAAAGGGCCGGTTCGAGACTGAGATCACCATCTGGCGCATGGCTGAGGACCGCTATTTCACCGGTTCGCCCATTGCCCGCGCCAATTCGGATTTCGACTGGATCAAATCGCACATCCGCGAGGGCGAAGACGTGCAGATGGTCAACCGCTCCCACGATTGAGGCATGCTGGCGCTCTCCGGCCCGGCCTCGCGGCGGATTATGACGGAGCTGACGGGTGCGGACCTCTCGAACCAGGCGTTCCCCTGGCTGTCCGGGCGGGAGACCACCGTGACGGGAATACCCTGCTATGCCTTGCGCGTTTCCTTCGCCGGTGAACTTGGCTGGGAGCTGCACGCGCCGCTGGAGCAGATCGGTGAACTCTATGACGCGCTCTTTGATGCTGGTGAAAAACACGGGCTGACCGATTTGGGCTCCTATGCCTTCAACGGGATGCGGATGGAAAAGGCTTATCGTGCATCTGGCGAACTGACCACCGATGTGGGGCCGCTGGACGTGGGGCTGGATCGTTTCGTCGTGGCGGAGGGGCGCGATTTCCTGGGCAAGGACGCCCTGCTGGCCCGCGATCCGGAGTGGGAGCTATTCTATGCCGGGCTGCACGCGGAGGATATCGATATCCACGGCGGCGAACCGGTGCTGCTGGATGGCAAACCCGTCGGCCTGACCACTTCGGGCGGCTATAGCTATACTGTTGGCAAATCGCTGGGCTGGCTGTTTGTCCGCAAGGGCACCCCGCGTGAGGGCCTATGTGTGCAGATCCTGAACCGCGAATTTCCCGTGACCGTCCACCAGAACGCAATTTTTGATCCGCAGAACCTGCGGCCCCGATCTGAGGATTGACACCATGACCAAGACCAACACCAAGATCACCGGAGGCGAGGCTGTCTACCGCGAGCTGCAGGCAAATGGCATCGGCACTGTGTTCGGCCTGTTGGGCGGCTCGATGCTGGAACTTTCCGACGCGATTTATCAGGGCGGCGGCATCGGGTATGTCGGCGCCCGGGATGAGCGCGCGGCGGGCCATATGGCCGATGCCTGGGCGCGGATGACCGGCAAACCCGGTGTGGTGCTGGGGGCGCAGGCGGGCCCCGGCGTGGTCAACATCGTGACTGCGGTAGCCGAGGCGCAGCTGGCCTATTCACCGCTGGTGGTAATCGCCGGGGCCACCAGCCGCTGCGATCAGGCCAAGGATACCTTTCAGGAAGTTGATCAGGTTGCCTTGTTCGCGCCGATCTCGAAACGCTCGGTCATGGTCACGGATCCGGCACGCCTGGCGCCGATGCTGGAGGACGCGATCCGGCTGGCTAACTCGGGCCGCCGCGGACCGGTGGTGCTGCATGTGCCGCGCGATCTGTTTGCCGCCGGCCTTCCCGCCATCGACCCCAAGCCAGTGAACGCCCGCCCGCCCGGAGCCCGCGGCGCCGGAAGACATCAGCGCCATCGCAACCCTGCTCGCAACCGCGCAGCGCCCGGTGATCTTTGCGGGCGGCGGCTTTAAATGGGGCAAGGGGCGCGGGGCGCTGCGGCGTCGAAACCTGCCGCGGATGACTGGCGCGCGGCGTTCAAGGCGGATATGGCCAGCCTCGCCGCGGAACGCGAAGAAGAAGCGTAGATCGCAACCTTGCCGATGCACCCGCGCCGGGCGCTGGCTGAAATCCGCGCCGCACTGCCCGAAAACGCAATCGTCACCCTGGACACCGGCAACACCTGCCTGCAGGCGGCCGACCGGCTGGCGCATTATCAGCCGATGAGCCTGATCACCCCGTTGGAGTTTGGCCTGGTGGGTTTTGGCCTGGCTGCAGCGATCGGCGCCAAGGCTGCCAGCCCGGAGCGTCCGGTGGTCGCAGTAATGGGCGATGGCGCTGCCGGTTACACGATGATCGAAATCCAGACCGCCATTCAATACAAGTTGCCGATTGTGGTGGTGGTCTTGGACAACGAGGCCTGGGGCGCCGAGAAAGCCTATCAGCAGGAGTTTTTGGCGGGCGTCTCTTGGGGGCTGAGATCACCTCGCCCCGCTATGACAAATTCTAGGGACCTTGCGGCGGCAAGGGTATCTGGGTTGATGGCCCCGGTGAAATGGACCCGGCGCTGGAGGCAGCCCTTGCCAGCAATGAGACCACCATCATCCAGGGCAAAATCGACCCCGGCGCGCTGATGACCCTGCGCAAGGATCTGTTCAAGGCGCCAAAGCTGCCCCGATGATGAGCAATCCCGATATCGTTGTGGCGGGCGGCGGCAACTCGCGCCACACCCGCAACTTCCGCTGCATGCATGACGGGCCTCTGTCGGTGCTGACCGGCACCTATGGCGAGGAAGAGTACTACAAGGACCTTCTTTTGGTGACCAAGGGCTACACGGATGAAAACTTGGCCCGCCTTGCCATCCGCGGCAGTCAGGAAAGCCAGCCCTGGCTGGAAGCGCGCGGGGTTCGTTTCCAGCCTTCACAGTCAGGCGCCTTGTCGCTGAGCCGCACCAACGCCTTTTTCCTTGGCGGCGGCAAGGCGCTGGTGAATGCGTACTACCGCACTGCAGAGGCGCTGGGGGTTGAGGTGCTCCATGAGGCGCCGGTCATTCATATCGAGCTGGACGGCGATCGGATCACAAGTGTTGATTTTACCCATAGCGGCGCGCGCCACAGTCTCAGCCCGCCGGCGGTGGTGGCGGCCTCTGGCGGCTTCCAGGGCAATATCGAACGGCTGGTGGAGGCCTGGGGGCCGGAGGCGGAGAACTTCCTGATCCGCGGCACGCCTTACAACCACGGCGATGTGCTGTTCGACCTGCTGGGGCAGGGGGTGCAGTCCATCGGCGACCCGACCCAATGCCACGCGGTGGCGATCGACGGCCGCGCGCCCAAGTTCGACGGCGGCATTGTCACCCGGCTCGACTGGGTGCCGTTCTCAGTGGTGGTGAACAAACATGGCGACCGCTTCTATAACGAGGGCGAGGACGTTTGGCCCAAGCGTTTTGCGATCTGGGGACGGCTGGTGGCTGCCGAGCCGGAGCAGGTGGCCTATTCGATCATCGACTCGAAGTCCAAGGACCTGTTCATGCCCTCCGTCTTTCCGCCGGTCACCGCGGACACGATCCCGGAACTGGCGGGCAAGCTGGGACTGGAGCCGCAGAAACTTTCGGAGACCATCGAAGCCTTTAACGCCGCCTGCCGCCCCGGCAATTTTCACCCGGCTGAGCTGGACAGTCTGGCGACCGAAGGCCTGACCCCGCCGAAAACCAACTGGGCCCGTCCGATTGCGGAACCGCCGTTCCACGGCTACTCGCTGCGCCCCGGCGTGACCTTTACCTATCCGGGTTTCAAGGTGGACGAGACCGCCCAGGTGCAAGGCGCCTGCGGCCCGGTTGAAAATCTTTGGGCCGCAGGCGAGACCATGACCGGTTCAATCCTGGGCCAGGGCTATCTGGCCGGCTTCGGCATGACCATCGGCACGGTATTCGGCTGCATCGCAGGCCAGGAGGCCGCCCGATATGTTTGAACAGAGCCAAATGGAGCGCAAGGCGGCGACCCGGATCGACGAAGCCCGCCGCCAGATCGAGATCTGCAATGCCTGCCGCTATTGCGAGGCTATTGTTCAGTCTTTCCGGCGATCATGCGCCGCCGCAGCTTTGCCGAAGCCGATATCACCCAGTTTGCCAACCTCTGCCACAACTGCCGCGGTTGCTATTACGCTTGCCACTACACCGAACCGCATGAGTTCGACCTGAATTTGCCCGGTATTCTGGCCGAGGTGCGCACCGAAAGCTGGGAGCGCTTCGCCTGGTCCAGCCCCTTGGCCCGGCTGTTCCAGCGTAGCGGCACGGCGCTGGCCGTGGCCCTGATGCTGGGGTTTGCAGGGCTGTTCTGGGCGGCCCAGGCGATGCGCCCCGAAAGCGGTGAAGGTTTTTATGCAGTGATGAGTCACGGGTTGATGGTCGCGATCTTCATGCCCGCCTTCCTGCTGCCGCTTCTGGCACTGTTTGTGTCCTTGCGGCGATATTGGCGTCATGTGGGCGGGCAGGGGATAGGAATGTCCCAAATCCGTCAGGCATTGCGCCGCGCCGCACACATGAAGGACCTGTCAGGCGGTCAGGGGCAGGGGTGCAATTTCGAAGACGAAGACCGTTTCTCCAACTCACGCAGATACGCACATCAGGCGGTAGGAAGGGGGTTCTTCATGTGCTTCGGGTCAACCGTATCGGGCACCGTTATGCATTACGTTTTCGATTGGCCTGCGCCCTATGGGCTGCTTGGAACTAGCCCGGCTGAAGCTTAAGGCTGATCCGGCCTTGGGAGCCAGACGGGCATGGGCCGGAGAAATGGGGTTTGTGCTGCTGCTGGGGTTTGTATCGCTCAGCGGCTTGTTGCTTTATGCTGCTGCGGGCACTGTGGCGGTTGCGGTTTTGCTGCCGTTGCATCTTGGCGCGGTGCTGACCTTTTATCTGCTGATGCCCTACACCAAGATGGCGCATGGGTTCTTTCGTCTTGCGGCACTGATCAAGGACGCGGCAGGTAATTAGCAGTCTGAAAGACCGAGTAATCGCAACGCGCTGGACGATATCCTGGCCCGTTTCATTTGAACGCAGCGCAAGCTTAAGAATGTGTGCCGGAAGCAGGTTCGCCAAAAGGGGCATTAAGGAATAGTTTTCAACTCAAAGGCCGCTCGCATCACCGGACCGGCCTCTGTGATCATCGAAACGGTCAATGTCTCCGGTGCGCCGGCGGGCGAGTTGCCTTTTCTTGCAGGCAGGTAGAATGAACTTCTGCAAAGGTCTGCAAGCAGCTCGAACTGCCGGACGTAAAATGCGAACGCGGTATCAAGGCAGGCCGCGCCAGGGTGCATCCAGGTGCTGGGGCGGAGGAGCAGGGGGCGCATGGCCTGTCTTTCCATAGTCCCATCTGCGGGATCATTTTGGCCTTACGCGCATTGCCGGACCTGCGGCAACATCCATTAAGAGGTTGCTGAAGAAGCCTGACCTCAATGAGTTCAATAATCATAGTTTACTCTTAGCTGATGACTGTGGAGGAAATCATGCGCAGAACAGGGAAGATGAGCGGATCGCTATTACAACAATGCCGCCATGGAAATGCGGCTTCCTGAGCGGCCTTCTTTGCGCATCCGCTGGCGACCGTCCCCGCCGGGATGACTGTTGCCGAAACAGCGGATGCGCAAGCGGGATCCCTGCACGGCCGATCACTATTGTGGTAATGTGCCGGGCCCCTTGGGGCGGCCGGATTACATCAGAGTTTTTTACTGTATCCCAGAGCAGGAAGCCGCGTATTTGCTATCCGCGCTGAAGGGGCTGGGCGACGGACATCTGAATGCTCTTTGGTTCTGCAGGCACCGGGCGGGGGCAACCGTGATCTGCCTTCCCCTGTATAGTGCTGCCTGCCGCGGGAGGGAGCACTATAGCAATCAGGCCGTTTCCCGTGCCAGTCCGGCCTCAAGGTCGATTGTGAAGCGGATTGTGGTGCCTGCGTCCGCCTCCGGATCGCACCAGATCGTTCCGTTGTGACGCTTGGCGATCTTGGCGCAGGTCGCCAGGCCCAGACCGCTGCCTGGTTGATCACTGCCACGCTGCAGCCGCTTGAACGGCTCAAAAATCTTTTCCCGGTATTGCGCTGGAACGCCGATACCGTTGTCGGCAACGGATATCATCAATCCGGACCCGGCACGTTCCGCAGTCACGGAAATCTCAGCGGTTTTGCCACCGCTGTATTTGATCGCATTGCCGATCAGGTTTTGCAGCAATTGCACGATGTCCGGCGGGAAGCACAAGCCGGCCAGCCCGCCGGAATGCCATCCTATCCGGACGCCGGATTGCACAAGATCCTGCGCCATGACTGCCCGCAGACTGTCAAAGAGGCTTTCGACGGTCACATGGGCAGGCTTGCCATTGCTGTGCGGGTTGATATGGGATGCCAGCCCTTCGATCAGTTCAGACGTTTTGCGCACCGATTTTTTCATCAGCTCGAATTGCCGGGCCACCTCCTCAAGATCGCCGTTCTGGTAATCCTCGTGTATCTGATCGCTAAGGAATTTTATGGCCCGGATTGGCGCCCGCATGTCATGTACCAGCACATCGGAGAAAAGGCGCAGCTCGTTCTGCTGTTCCTGGATCCGCCAGCGCATGTCTGCAACCTTCTGCCCGTTCTTGATCATCCGCATCAAGGCTTCAGAAGTGATCGCAGATTTTGGGATGTAGTCACTTGCGCCGGCCAAAATGACGCTTTTGGCGATTTCCTCATCCCCCTGACCGGTCGTCATGAACAAAACCGCCCGCGGCCAGGTTTCGGTCAGCCGCGCAATCAGGTCGAGTCCGGTGCCATCAGGCAGGAGATAGTCCAGCAGGATCACTTCCACAGGAAGGCCGGAGTGAGACAAGGCGGCCTCTCCGCAGTCGGCCTCAATGACATTGGCATCCGGATACAGATGCTGCAGCAGTCTGCGCGCTAGTTTCCGGTCACCGGCGTCATCATCAATGACCAGAATGTTGAGGACCGTCATCGGACACATTTCTGACGTGGATATCGGGCAGTTCTACTATGCGCCAGTAGTTGTCGAGGGTTGCCATCAAGTCGACAAACATGCCGCCGGCATTGGATTTGAGAATGTATCCAGCGACATTGTTGGCGTAGGCGGCGGAAATATCCCGTTCGTCGGCAGAGGTTGTCAGCACGATAAAAAGGACCTTGTGCAGCACCGGATCAGCGCGGATTTCCTTCAGAAGCTCAATCCCGTTCTTGCGGGGCATGTTGATATCGCTCAACACAACAAAGTTGGGCGGCGGCACTTGGTGCATTTCACCGCGCAGGAACGCCAGAGCCTCAACTCCGTCCACGAACCGTTTGATCGGGTTGGCAATCCGGGCCCGGTCGAATGCGCGGTTCAGGGCTTTTGCATCACCGTCGTCATCTTCGACAAGGATAATATTCAGGGCCGGGCGGCTAGCGGTTTGAGAACTGGAAATCATATCGTCATGTCCTTTTTGGCGCTTCCTTCGACCACTTCACCCTGCAGAAGGTCCTTCTGGGCAGTCCTGGTTGGGGCCCGGAATCATAGCAGCCTGACTCTGAACCCGGCTTGGAACGGGGCGGCCGGCAAGGGAATGCCGTGGGCGACTGCCCCGGATGGCACAAAAGAAAATGAACACAATTTTGACCTTCAGTTTCATGAACGCCCTGGACATGCCTAAGATTCATTTGCGCAGACCCGTGAAGCGGAATTCTATTGGAGCAGGCTGGGATTCGCCTTCGCAGTGATTTCCCGAGTGTCTGAAATGACGCTGTCCAGGTCATCCATGAACACAACCAGATCCTTGCAGCTTCGCTCAAGAAGTGAGACGTCGGATAAAATTGCGGAAGGCACGGTGTCATCCTGCCGGGCTTGTGTCTTGATCATTCGGACACCGGCAAGCGTGCGGCTCAGCAGCAGCCGAAGGTCTGGGCCGCAGCCGACAATGAAGCGCTTGAATATCCGCCGGAGCTCTTTTTCAGATGCGCGCGCGCTGCTGAGCTGGCCATAAAGCGCCCGCCGTTCAATCGCGGAGGCGATGGATTTGATCAGCGTGTCGGCGGACAGCTCTTCCTTGACTATGTAGTCGGCGCAGCCGCGCCGCATGGCTTCAACGGCAATTTGATAGTTGGTCATGCTCGTCAGCATGATCGGCACAGCCTGGACTTGCTCTTCATGTGTCAGCAGAATTTTGAGTGCGTCAAGCCCGGTGTCCATGCCAAGGTTATGATCCAGAAACACCAGATCAAATTGCTCTATCTCCAGCTGCTGGCGCATTTCTTCCAGATTGGCAGCCTCGAAGAATTCAGCTTTCATCCCGGCTTTGCGGCATAGTTTGCTTAAGCGTAGCCTGTCGATTTCATCATCATCCACAGACAGGATGTTGAGTATGACCGGCTGCAGCGCCGGCGGGGCAGTCATGTCCGAATAGCTAGCATTTCTCATTATCTTCCCCTTGTGAAACACATTTTGCCCGGGGAGTGAGTATCCGGGTCCACTCGTATAAGGGTAACTTACCACATATTGACTGTCGCATAGGTTAATTACCCTGACGAATTTGACTTAAGAAATCCGAAGCTGTGGATAGAGTTTGGGTTTTTTGCGCCAAATTGCGTTGTGACAGCCCATTTTGTGAAATCTTTGCGTTTCGGAATGTGAGCGGATTGGAAACAGCTCCGCTGCCGAGCGGGAATGAGGAGAATTTTCTGCAATTTGGGCAGAATTGCCTCTGCAAGGACGGCCTCGCCCGTTTGATTGAGCACTGTTCAGAATTGTGCAGTCGGTATGCCAGTCCGCGGGTTACAGTTTTTTTGGCAGAAAGCGGCATGTCCGAAGTCCGGACACACCGCATTTGAAAGGCGGGAACACATGAAGTCTTGCCTTTGCTGGCCTTCATGATGCTCTGTTCTTTCGGCTGGGGTTAGAAATTCTCCCACTTGGCTAGACGGTCCGTTCCTGTTGCCGCAGACGGGGCTGGCTGCTCTGTGGCGGCCATATCCGCCGCAGAGTTGTCAGCGGAGATGCTGTTCCGGACAGGCAGCTGAATGCCCTGTGCAGCCCGGGATTGGCTGTTGATCGTGAAATGCGCCACAAGTTCTGCCAGTTTGCCCGCATCGCTGTTCAGCATGTGACCTGCGGCGGTTGCCTGTTCCACCATTGCCGCGTTTTGCTGGGTCACCTGATCCAGCTGAGTAACACCAGTGTTGATCTCATGCAGTCCTGTCGACTGCTCCGCAGCCCCTTCGGCAATGCCGGAGACAAGCTCTGTGATATGAGCAACCCGCGTGACAATGCTCTGCAGCGCCTCGCCGGCCTTGCCGACCAGATCGACCCCGCGCTTCACCTGTTGGGAACTGTCGCCGATCAGCGTTTTGATCTCCATTGCCGCGTCCGAAGACCGCTGCGCCAGCGCGCGCACTTCAGAGGCGACCACGGCAAACCCCTTGCCGGCTTCGCCTGCCCGCGCGGCCTCGACGCCTGCATTCAAGGCCAGCAAGTTGGTCTGGAAGGCGATGTCGTCGATGACGGAAATGATCTGGGAAATGTGGTTGGAACTCTGCTCGATCTCGGTCATGGCGGAAACGGCGTTCTGAACAACGGAGTCGCTGGTCTCAGCTTCCGAACGCGCTTCGTCCATGGTGGACTCGACGCTGCGGGCGCCGTCGGCGGCGGATTTTACCGACGCAGTCAGCTCATCCAGCGCCGCGGCTGTCTGTTCCAGCGTTGCGGCCTGGCTTTCGGTACGGTGCGACAGGTCGTCAGACGCTTGACTGATCTCGGCAGCGCCGCTGCGGATACTGGCGGCAGCTTCGACAACCCTCTGCACAGTCTCGTTCAGGGTTTCGAGCGTCAGATTATAGTCATGGCGCAGTTGCTCGTGATCTTTGGGAAACGTTTCAGTTATCGGGTGGGAAAAATCCCCGGCCGATAGTCTGACCAGTCCGGCGCTGAGGCTTTCGACCACCATTTGCTGATCCAGCTGCAGCTTGTTGCGATGCTCCTCGGCGCTGCGGGCCTGTCTAAGGTCTGATTGCATCGAAACAAGCGTCTTGCCGATTTTGCCGATTTCATCGGACCGGTGGGCCGCTTCGACATCGGTGTCCAGGTTTCCTGACGAAACCGCTTCCATATCGGCGCAAATACGGTCGATCGGCTTGGTGACTGAACGCGCCAACAGCCAGCCCGCCAATGAAACCAAGGCTGCACAGCTGAGGGATATCAGGATCATCAACCGCCGTTGCGTTACTGCCGGGGTCAGAATTTCGGCCCGGTCAAGCTCCGCGACCAGCGCCCACTGGAGGTTGCGAAAGGCCACCGGCATTGAAACTGCGGCAATTTCCCGGCCATCGGCCCGGGCAATTGAAGGGTAAAATGTTCCGGCAGCTGTGGGTTCTTCGTCTCCGGCCGGCAGGGACGCTGCGGCAAAGGCACCTTGTATATGGGGCAGAGGCGGCAATTTCTCCAGCAGAGCATGCCCGTCTTCAAGCCGGGAAGGAGTCCGGGCCTTGAGGTCTTGCCCGGCAAGGTAGACGTCCAGCGTGTTCAGCTCCCCGGTATAGCTGGAGGTGATCCCGGCGATGCCGTCAATTGCGGCCTGCAGCGCAAAGACGCCGATGTAGCGCCCGCCGCTGTCCAAGATACGGGTGGCAGCAAATGCCGCGGGAGCACCAGCACTGGGCTCATAAGATGCGATGTCGGAAAAATAGACCGTGTCCTTCTCCCCGGCCGCAGCCAGCTGGAAAGCCTGGGCAAGACCAGACTCCTTGAAGGGGCCGGCAGACAAGTTCGTCGTGTAATCGGCCTCCTTGGCGACAGAAAAGATAACGTCGCCCGACGGGCTGATCAGGAATATGTCGTAAAATCCAAGCCGCTCCATCATCTTTTTGAAGGCTGGGTGGCTGCGTTCGAAGTGAATGTCATAAGGCGACGCGGCGGAGGCAAACATCGAAAGGTTCTGAACCTCTTTTTGACCGGATCCTTCACGGGTGGTCCAGGTCACGCCTAGGTCTTTCATTGCCTTGGCGGTCGATGGGACTGAAGAAATTGTCAGGATCGCGGCCTCGATAGAGGCGAGATAGGATTGGAGCGCCGCCTCGCGGTCCTGAATCATCGATTGCATGAAAATTTCGGCATCGTGAACAACACTGCGCCGGAAGTAGCTGCTGCTGAAAGCAATCAGGACAATTGTCAGGGTAAGTGCAGAGCCGATGACAAGCATTGGCAGCTTGTGAGCCAGTTTCAAGGAACGGAACATTTCTAAGTTTGCGACCTCCGGAACGCATCCGCCGGGCAGTGGATGCAGGCATTGATATTGTTCCCTATACAACGCCAGATAGATTTTTGATCTGTTAAGACACCTGCAGTTTCCAGGGGTGAGTTGGGCATGCAGCATCGGTCCCGGACGATGCGCATTAACCATTTGGGCGGCATCGCAGCCAGCGGGCTGATGTGCCCAGTGCACCGTTCTGCTTCGAAAGCGCGGAAAACGTTAACGTATCAGAGAATTTGGAGCCTCGATTCGGGGGGTGCAGTCCGGAACCAGGGATCTCAGGCCGGTGAACGGCTGCGGAATTCTCCTTGTTTGTTCATGGTTTGGAAAAAATATTAACGAATTGTTTACTTTCTCTGGCGCTGCAGGGGGCTTTTTTGCCATGGTTAAGCATCAATAACCGGGGGTTAGGGAATTGTTAACGCTGCCACATTCTGTCCATGAATCCGTCTCAGCCTGGCAACTTTGGGCCTCATTCCAGCCGCACGCCTGAATAACGATGCGTCTGTGGGAAGCTGGAGTGGATAATGAGACTTCTAATTGCTGCGATTGCGGCGTGCCTGTCATTGGGCATGCCCGATGGCGTGGCTGCGGATGATTCGCGGTCCAACGTCAGATCAATGGAAGGGTGGGAGGCCGTGGGACGGCTGAACATCTCCAACAAAAACATGTGCACCGGGGCGCTGGTTGCGCCGGACTTGGTGCTGACAGCGGCGCATTGCCTATTCGATCCCAGGACGGGGGCGCGGGTTGACCCGTCCACGATCCGGTTCGAAGCGGGCCTGTCCGGGCGGCAGGCCGTGGCCCTGCGGCAAGTGGTGAAAGCGGTGATGCACCCGCAGTACCGCTACCGGCCTGCAGGCACCCATCAGATCGGCAGCGATCTGGCGGTGCTGAAACTTGACCGGCCGATCAGCCGCAGCCAGGTTCAGCCGCTGACTATGTCCAGCGGTGCCGCGCGGGGGATATCCTGGGGGTTCTGTCCTATACCCGCAGGCACGCAACCCGGCCCAATCTGGAGCGCTCCTGCAGCGTCCTGGCGCGGCAGAGCCGGACCTTGGTGATGTCCTGCCTGGTGGATTTCGGTGCTTCCGGCTCGCCGGTGCTGGAAATGCGCCCGGGATTGCCGCCGCGGCTGGTTTCGGTCATCTCGGCCAAGGCTGCGATGGGCAACCGCCGGGTGTCGATTGGAACGGCGCTGGATTCGACGCTGCGGGATCTGATGCGGCGGGCGGGCTAAGGACCCCATTCAGAGACAGGACCGCTTTTCCGCCTGCCGCCGTACTGGGGGCAGGCGTTTTCCATTGCATTAAGGCTCGCGCAGGGCCTCGCGGGACTTGTAGAGCGGTTTCAGCAGGTATTGCAGCACGGTCTTGGCGCCGGTCTGCAGTTCTGCGGTTGCCCGCATCCCAGGGCGGATTTCGATGGTTTGCTGGCGTTCGGTAAAGCCGGATTTGTCGACCCGGACAGTTACCCGGTAATAAGGTTCGGCGCGCGGATTGCGCTCGTCCTCAAAAGTGTCGGCGGAAACGAAGTCCACCTTGCCGCGCAGGGAGCCGTAGATGGTGTAATCATAGGCTGAAAGCTTGATTGTGGCGTCCTGGCCGGGCTGCACACTGGCGATATTCTCAGGCTTGATGCGGGCCTCGACAAACAGCTCTTCGCCCAGCGGGATGATTTCCAGGATCTCTTCGCCGGGACGGATCACACCGCCGATGGTTGTGACCGACAAGCTGTTGACAATGCCGGCCATCGGCGAGGTGATGATGGTGCGGTTCAGCTGATCCACCGCCAAACGCTGCTCCTGGCGCAGCGTGGTCAGTTCGCGCAAGGTCCGGGAGTATTCCTCGGCCTGTTCCAGCTCTGCCTGGGTGCCGATCTCGTTGTATTTGGCGCGAGCGTCGGTGGACAGTTTGCGGGCCTTGTTCACTTCGATCAAGGCCACGATCTTCTGCTTGTAGAGCCGCTCCATATTGGCAAGCTCGGCATTCTGCTGGTCGAGGATCTGTTTGGCGCTGTCACGGCGGCTGGTGAAATCGGTCTGGCGGGCCGTCAGCAGCCCGCGTTCAGAGGACAGGATGCCGGGGGAGCGCTGCGCCAGCATCTCCGGCACGGCAAATTCAAAGGCGCCTTTCATTTGCGCCTCCAGCCGGAAGCGTTTGATCTCCAGCGCATCGATCTGGTTTTGCAGCTCATCAGCTGCGGTGCGGAATTTGGTGTCCTGCAACTTGGCCAGGACCTGGCCTGCGGTGACGATGTCGCCCTGGCGCACCTGGAGTTCAGCCAGGATGCCGCCTTCGAGGTTCTGAACGATCTGGGCGCGGGACGAAGAAACCACTTGGCCCTCGCCGCGTACAATTTCGTCAATCGAGGCGAAAGCCGCCCAGATCAGAAAGGTGAGCAGGGCGGCAAGCACCAGGTAGATGATGCGGCTGGCGCTGCGCGGAGTCTCGGCGTTGCCGTAGGGGTCATGCACAGACATGGTCATTTGCCTTCCCCGGCGGCCAGATGGGCCAGGACCTGGTCCCGCGGCCCGTCCACAACCATCCGGCCTGACTGCAGGATCAGGGTGCGGTTGGTCAGCGACAGGATCGGCATCCGGTGGGTGGCGACCACTGCGGTGCGGCCTTCCAGCCAGGTTTCCAGGCGGCTGACAAGGGTGCGCTCCAGTGTTTGGTCCAACGCAGCGGTGGGCTCATCCAGCAGTACCACGGACGGATCCTGCAGCCACAGCTGTGCCCAGCCGATGGACTGGCGCTGGCCGATCGACAGACCATGGCCGCCATCGCTGATTTCCAGATCCAGACCCTTGTGGTGGTTGCGCACATGGGCGCCGAGGCCGGCAAACTCCAGCGCTTCCATCAGCCGGTCGTCATCGCGTTCCAACTGGTTAAGGTTCAGGTTGTCGCGCAGGGTGCCGGCAAACAAGCGCACGTCCTGGCTGAGATATCCGATGTTTGCGCGCAGGTCGCGCGGGTCGATCTGCGCCATGTCTGTGCCATCCAGCAGGATCCGGCCATGATCGGGCGCATAAAGCCCCGACAGCAGCTTGAGCAGGGTGGACTTGCCTGAGCCATTGACACCCAGAACAGCAACCCGCTGGCCGGGGGTGACCGCCACGGCTTGCACGTCGAGCGTCGGTGCGGCGTCGTCTTCATAGCGGAACAGGATGTCGCGCAGTTCGAACCGGCCCTCGATTTTCTGACGGCGCAGGTAGGTGCGTTCCTTTTCTTTTTCCTGCGGAGCCTGTGCAATCGCATCCAGCCCTTCGAGTGCGGCCTTGACGTTGCTCCAGCGGGCCAAAGTGCCGGCAAACTGCGTCAGCGGCGCCAAAGTGCGGCTGGTCAGGATGCCGGTGGCGATAATGGTGCCGACGGTGAATTCACCAGCGAAAACCAGCAGGGTGCCCAGCACCACGGCGGTGATATAGGTGGCCTGCTGCACCCCTTGCGACCAATAGGTGAGGGCGCTGGACAGCTTGCGCTGCTCGGTCGCGGAATGCGAGGACAGCGTGTTCAGCTCATCCCACAACCGCAGCACCCGTTCCTCGCCGCGCTGGGTTTTTACGGTGTCGAGTTCGGTGACCACCTCATGCAGCAGGCGCCCGGCTTTGGCATTGGCGCCTTGGGTCTGGCGGGTCAGGGCGATCATCTTCTTCTGCATGAAATAGGCAGGCAGCAGCATCAGGATGCCGCCGGCAACAATCACCCAGACCACCGGCCCGGCAATCGAAGCGACCAGCAGCAGGAAGACGGCGATGAACGGGATATCGGCCAGGGTCGAGATGGTGGAGGAAGTAAAGAATTCCCGTACCGAACCGAAATCGCGCATTGCAGCAAACAGGCCGGACGGCGGCAGCGGCTTCTTGTCGGAACGCATGCCGATCAGGCGGCGCATCAGATTGTGCTGCACCGACAGCTCGATCTGGCGGCCGGCGGCATCGGTCAGCCGGGCGCGGGCCAGCTTCAGCATCGCCTCCAGCGCAATTGCCAAAAAGGCACCAACTGCAAGCACCCACAGCGTGGCTTGCGACTGATGCGGCACCACGCGGTCGTAGACCTGCAGCGAGAACAGCGCGACCGAAACCGCCAGGATATTGGCGACCAGCGATCCCAGCATGATCTCGCCCACCTGGCGGCGGTATTTCGGGAATTCGCTCCAGAACCAATGGCCGGGGTCGATCTGCGGTGTGTGTTTCGCCGCCATCTGCTTGAGCGAGGGGCGGGCCGACAGCACCGTGCCGGTGAAATAGGGGCTGAATTCACCCAGCGGCACTTCGGTGCGGTTGTCCGCGCAGGCGGTGTCGTAGATGGTCAGTGTTTCTTCGGTCTGGCTCAGCACCAGCACGCATTGGCCGCCGGACATGACCGCAAGCGCCGGCCAGAGGGCCGGGTTCAGGGTTTGCTTTTCCAGGATCTTCGGCTGCAGCCCGGTCGTGTGCAACGCCTTGGCCAGGGAATGCAGCGACAGGTCGCCCGGTGTTTCACTCCACAGGAAGGCGGCGACGTCGCTGACCGGGACTTCGCTGCCCTTCAGAGCGGCCAGGGTGGCAATCAGGCTGGCGCGGTGCTGAATACGCGTTGCTGCGCCCTCCAGCAGCGAGCCGACTTCGGGCTGGACGTCCTGCGGCGGGGCTTTTGGCAGCGGATTGGCGTCCGGAGCGGGGGCGGGTGTGTTGGCCGGCTGCATCGCTTCCGGTGCTCCGGTTCCGGATACAGGCACCGCCCGCAGCACCGGCTTTTTGCCGGAGGCGGGCAGGGGACGGGGCGGCTTTTGGGTCATGTCGGTCAAATCTTGTCCCCATCGGCCAGCAGCCCCAGGTCGCGTGCCAGCTGCAGCTGGATCAGCACCACCTCATATTTCGCGTCGATATAGGCCTGTTCACGGCGCACCAGCTCTTCATAGACCTGGATCACCTCCATAACCGGGCGCTGGCCCGCTTCGAATTGCTTCTGGAACAGGCCGTAAGTCTCGCGGCTGCGGCGCACCAGCGCGGCGGTCTCGCCCTCTTGACGCCGGTAGGACGCAATTTGCTGGACCTGGCGGCTGTAAGTGCGGCGGGCAATCTCTTCGGTTTCGCCAATCTGGCGGGTGGCGGCCTCCTTGGTGGCTTCCAGCGCTTGAATGGCGGCAGGCGTGCCCAATCCCAGCGGCTGGCCAACGCCCAGCGTCAGCCCGGCACCGGACCCGTCGGAGGTCACATTGCCCGAGGCGGCAATCTGGGGCAGCAGCCCGGCGCGGCCGGACTTGGCCTGGGCGATGGTACGGTCCGCTTCGGCGCTGGCCTTCAGCACGGCCAGGAACTGTACCTGTTCCGGCGGCGTGGCTATGCCCAGATGCGAGGGTTTCCGCGCAAAGGACTGGCCGGTCATCGCCTGCAGCTCGGCGCGTGCGGTGGCGGCTGCGTCATGGGCGGTGGCCGTGGCCGTGCGGATGCCGCTGATCTTGCTGTCTACCACATTGAGGTCGGCGCGGTCCGACACGCCGCCGTCGACGCGTCCCTGAACGATGCGGCGGAATTCCTGCATCCGGCGCAGAGCGCGGTTGCCATAGGCGGCCTTTTCATCGCCGCGCAATGCAGCCGCATACAGCCCGACAGCGGTTTCGACGCGGCTGTTCATGTCCTGGGACAGGCTGACGGCGGCCACTTCGACATCGGCGGCGGCAAAGGCGCGTTCGGCCTTGCGGCGGCCATTGTCAAACAGAACCTGCTCAATCAGCAGGCCGGCCACCAAATCCCCCAGATCGGTCAGGCTGACGGATGGGCCAAGGGTTGGCAGCCAGTTCTTTGAGGCCGCCTCGGCGCGCAGCTTGGCGCCGATCAGCTCTGCTTCGGCAGCGCGGGAAGAGGCGGCAATTGCGGCCTCGGCCACTTGCCCATAGGCGCTGTCCTGCGCCAGCAGGGAGCGGCGCCCCATCAGATCGTGGATCACCTCGGAGGAAGTCTCGCCGGATTGTGCGAAATTGCTGCGCGGCGCGGTTTCCGCGCTTTCTCCGCCGCCGAACGGCAGCGTCCGGGCGCAGGCCGACAGGCTGCACATCACTGCGATGGCGCAAAAAAAGCGTCCCGGTTGCATCCTGCCATAGGCCCTTTTGTTTTAGGCTTTTGATGTATTGGGCCCGGCGGCAATGACCGCCGGGCCGATAGATCAGATCACAACGTTGACGTCTTCATCCACGGACAGCGTGGTGCCGTCATCGCCGATTGTGTAGACATTGTACGTCTCGCCATCGACAGTCTCGGTTCCCGCGGCGGTGGCCCCGGTAATGGTGAGCGTGTCGTCAGCTTCCCCATGCACAGTGAGCTTGTCGGAATTGCCCGACAGCGCATTGATATCTGCCTCGGTCAGGGTCAGGTCGACAGCGTCGGCATGAACCAGGTTCAGCTCGTCGATGTTGAACTGCGAGAGGCCCGCATGATCCAGTACAGATGCGCCGGCGCCGTCTTCAAGCACCACCATTGTACCAGAGCTGTTGCCGGCGTCATCCACCCGGTTCACAACAAGATGCGAGCCGTCCGGCACGTCTGCATCGAAGTCGTAAAGGGTCTGGCCGTTGCCAAGATCGGTTTCGGTGCCGCTGACATCTGAGACACTGCCAGTGCTGGTCAGCTCATGGATTGTGTCACCGGCCTCGAAATCGTCGCTGAAAACACCGCTGACACTGGTGCCGGTGCTGATCACGTCGCCAATATTTGGGGCATCGTATTCGGTGTCGACGCTGAATTCTTCGGTCAGGGTCTGCGTGTTGCCCGCCGGGTCCGTGGCCGTGATTTCGGCTGTGGCCTCATAGGTGCCTTCGCGCAGGTCGCCGGGTTCAAACTCGGCAGTCCAGTTGCCGTCCGCATCCACCAGCGCGTTCCGGGTTACACCTTGAATGGTGACTTGTACTGCCGATCCGGGTTCGACGGTGCCGGACATCGAGAGGCCCGCGGCACTTTCCGCGAGGCTCACCACATCATCATCGGTCACGCTGTCCGAAGTGAAAGGCACCACCTCGGTGTCTATGGCCAGGGTGTCAGTGATTTCCGACGTGTTGCCCACGGCGTCCGTGGCGGACACAACCACGGCCGCATCGTAGCTGCCCTCGGCAATGTCAGCGGCTGCAAAGGATGCGCTCCAGTTGCCATCGGCATCAACTGTGGCAGTTTCGGTTGCATCACCCAGTTGCACAACAACCGTCGAGCCTGGCTCAACCGTGCCGGTCAGGGTTACCCCGTCGCTCCGTTCGGTCTCGTTGACGATATTGTCGCCTTCGATGCTGCCGGAATTCAGGGTGAGGGGATCGACCACAGTGTCCACATGCAGATCCGCCGTGGCGGTTGCCGTGTTGCCGGCTTCGTCAGTGGAGGTCACGCTGACAGTGGTGTCGTATTCACCGGCAGGAAGCGAGCCGGCTTCGAATTCTGCGGCCCAGTTGCCGTCTGCATCCACGGTCGCGGTGCGGGTCACGCCCTCAACCGTGACGCTGACACTTGCGCCGGCCTCGCCGGTTCCGGTCAATGTCAGACCAGCGGTAGCTTCGGCGTTGCTGACAATGTCATCGCCGCCCGCTTGGCCATTGTCGATTTCCACAGCCGTGGTCGTGTCTACGCGGATTGTGCCGGTGACGCTGTCAGTATTGCCGAAAGCATCGGTCGCGGTGACGCTGACTTCTGAGTCGTATTCCCCGGAGGCGATTTCCGAAGCTGCAAAGTCAGCGCTCCAAGTCCCGCTTTCGGTCGCGGTAACCGTCCGGGTCACACCCTGGAAAGTGACTTCCACTGTGGCGCCCGCTTCGGCGGTTCCGGTCAGGGTCACCCCGTCGGCTGCTTCGGCGGCATTGATCATGTCGTCGCCGCCTGCCTGGCCCTCGTCGAGGCCGACAGTGGCAACCGTGTCGATTACGACAGCGGGGCCATCCAGGTCGAACTCGGTCCCGTTGGGGTCAACGACATGCACAGTTGTGTCATAATTGCCGTCCTCCGGCAGATCATCGACCGGGAAGGTGACGCTCCAATTGCCGTCGTCGTCTATGTTTGTGGTGGCTGTGGACGTGCCGACAGTGACGGTCACTTCGGAACCCGGTGCGCCGGTGCCGGTGATAACCACCGGTTCGGTGGTGGAACCGGATACAGGGTAGGTGGCATCAGGATCGTCGACTGTCGGGACAATACCGTCCGTCCCGCCGCCGCCTCCGCCGTCACCGCCACCTCCACCCGCAATTGCAGCCGCGCCGACGACACCGGCTGCGGCCCCGGCCGCACCCAGCCCGCCGAACAGCGGCGCGGCCAGCGGTGCAACCACCGGTTCGATGCGGTCAACGTCCAGGAACACCATCTCATCGTAGGCGCTCCATTTTCCGGTCAGATCCAGCGGCTCGTATGTGGCAAAGAGCATGCCGCTTGATTTGTCTTCCAGGACAACTTCGGTGAATTCGCCGTCCTGGCTTAGGAACAGGTTTTTCCCGCCGGATGAGCCGTAGGAATAGTAGTTCTCAATCACAAGTTCCTGGCCATCGGCCAGGGTGATGTGCAGGTTGCCGCCCTGGCGGGAATAGCTTTCGACATCTGCAGGGCTGAGGTTCAGCGAGATATCCTTGGCATGGGAGGCGTCAATACGTGCCGGGGTGCCTTCGGAAAAGTTCCCATGCTGTGTAGTGCCCGCCATATCGCGGGTAATAAATGCGACCGTGCTCATTGTAATACCACTCATCTGTGCGCTGCGCCGCCGCAATCTGGCGGGTGCTGCGTCGTTCCGTTGCCTGTACGTTTGCCCATCGACCGTCTTTTGCGGCCATTTTGAGGCCATACTGTGATGATTTTTATTGTCCTGTCCAGTGCATCAGGGACGGGATTCATGCAGTTTGGGCGGCAACCGTGTCCTGAGTGCCGCAGAATTTCTAAGGTTTTTCACGCAGCCGTGATATGGGGCGGGCGGATGGCTGGCGCCGGAGAATTGGCCGTCTTGCCTTGCCGTATGCACTGCTAACCCTGTTGTCTGGACTTCAGAAGCAGGAGGGGAAAGCCCCTTGCATCCCTCGCATCAACAGTGGACGCGCGGCTGGAGGCACTTGATTTGCCGCGGCGCGTAAGGCGGCCGCAACAACAGTGATCGCCGCGATGTGATGAAAATTTCCCGCAAAAGTTTCTGGCAATTAATTAAAAGTACACCACTTTCAGATAGTAAGAAGTACGTATTTGGTGTAAGCTTGAGAGTAAGCAACACGCCGCCAGCCTGGTATCCGGGCGCAGGCCGCCGCAAAGAGCGGCCAGCCGGACGTATAACGCCAGAAACGGCGCCGAGCAGAAATCAGAACTCAACACTAACGCGGACATCCATGCCCACGTACCGGGCGCAGTCTGTCTGTCCGCGAACTAAAACGCCAGGAGGAACGGCGCCAGATAACCAGGAGGCTTGATTCAAGATGAAAGACATTGCCGAACTTTTTGCAGAGCAGTACGGCGAAACCCGCGAGCAGGAGATGCCGCTGCAGGATTATTTGAACGCCTGCCGCGACGATCCAAGCATGTACGCGAACGTCGCCGAGAGGATGTTGAAGGCAATTGGCGAAGAGGAGCTGGTAGACACGTCCAAGGACGCGCGGCTCGGTCCGATCTTTCAGAACCGGACAATCAAGCGCTACAGTGCTTTCCACGACTTCTACGGCATGGAAGACACCATCGAACGGATCGTCGGCTATTTCCGCCACGCCGCGCAAGGCCTGGAAGAGCGAAAGCAGATCCTTTACCTCTTGGGTCCGGTCGGCGGCGGCAAATCGTCTCTGGCGGAGCGGCTGAAGCGCCTGGTCGAAGAACAGCCGATCTATGTGCTGAAAGCCGGCGATCAGATCTCGCCGATTTTCGAAAGTCCGCTGGGCCTGTTTGATCCAGTCCGCATGGGCAAGGTTCTGGAAGAGGAATACGGCATTGTCCAGCACCGCCTGCCAGGGCTGATGTCGCCTTGGGCCGTCCAGCGGCTGGATGAATTCGACGGCGATATCAACAAATTCTCCGTTGTTCGCATGTACCCTTCCCGCCTGCGCCGCATCTGCGTGGCCAAAGTGGAGCCGGGTGATGAGAACAATCAGGACATCTCCACCCTGGTTGGCAAGGTTGATATCCGCCAGCTGGAGCATTTCAGCCAGGATAACCCGGATGCCTACAGCTTCTCCGGCGGGTTGAACCGGGCGAGCCAGGGTGTTCTGGAGTTTGTCGAGATGTTCAAGGCGCCGATCAAGATGCTGCACCCGCTGCTGACGGCGACCCAGGAAGGCAACTATATGGGCACCGAAAGCTTTGGTGCGATCCCCTTCAACGGCCTGATCCTGGCGCACTCCAACGAGAGCGAATGGCAGTCGTTCAAGAATAACAAGAACAACGAGGCCTTCATCGACCGGGTGTCTATCGTCAAGGTGCCGTATTGCCTGCGGGTCTCGGATGAATCCTCAATCTACGAAAAACTGATCGAGTTCAGCGAGTTGCGTGATGCGCCCTGTGCGCCGGAGACGCTGAAGATTCTTAGCCGCTTCTCGGTGCTGACCCGCCTGAAGCCGCATGAGAACTCTAACCTTTACTCCAAGATGCGGGTCTATGACGGCGAAAGCCTGAAAGACACCGACCCCAAAGCCAAGACGGTGCAGGAGTATCAGGACCGCGCCGGCGTGGACGAGGGGATGAACGGCATTTCCACCCGCTTCGCTTTCAAGGTGCTGTCCACCACTTTCAACTTCGACACGGATGAAGTGGCAGCGGATCCGGTGCATCTGATGTATGTGCTCGAGCAGATGATCAAGCGCGAGCAGTTTCCGCAGGAGACCGAGCAGAAATACCTTGAGTTCATCAAGACGGAACTGGCGCCGCGCTATGAAGAGTTCATCGGCAACGAGATCCAGAAGGCGTACCTCGAAAGCTATACGGAATACGGCCAGAATGTCTTTGACCGCTATATCTCCTACGCCGATGCCTGGATCGAAGAACAGGATTACAAGGATCCCGACACCGGTCAGCTCTATAACCGCGAAGTGCTGGATTCGGAGCTTTCCAAGATCGAAAAGCCGGTTGGCATCGCCAATCCCAAGGACTTCCGCAACGAGGTCGTGAAATTTGCCCTGCGCCATCGCGCAAACACGGGCAGAAACCCGGCCTGGAATTCCTATGAAAAGCTGCGCGATGTGATCGAAAAACACATGTTCAGCCAGGTCGAGGAGCTGCTTCCGGTGATCAGTTTCGGCAGCAAGAAGGACAGCAAGACCGAAGGCAAACATCAGGAGTTCGTCGAGCGTATGCGCGGCCATGGCTATACCGACCGCCAAGTGCGGCGTCTGGTCGAATGGTACATGCGCGTTAACAAGGCGGGCTAAAGAGGAGCGCTGTGGCATATGCATCATTTCATCGACAGGCGCGCCAATCCGAAGGGCAAGAGCCTCGGGAACCGCCAGCGGTTCCTGCGGCGGGCCCGGGAGAATATTAAGGAACGCGTCGACCAATCGGTCCGGGGAAAATCGATCCAAAGCGGAAGCGGTGTCCCGGACGAAGGCGAAAAGGTCACTATCCCGACCAGAGGGCTGAAGGAGCCGCGGTTCTTTCACTCTTCCAAGGGCGGCCTGCGCCGTCATGTTCTGCCCGGCAACAAGGATTTTGTTGTCGGCGACACCATCAAACGCCCGGACGGCGGTGCGGGCGAGGGCGGCCGCAAGGCCTCCGAGGACGGGGATGGTGCGGACGAATTTTCCTTCACACTTACGCAGGAAGAATACCTGGAAATCCTGTTTGAGGGGCTGGAGCTGCCGGACCTAGTGGAAAAGGCTACGGTGGAGACCGAAACCATCGGCACCCGCCGAGCCGGCCTGACCACTGCGGGCACGCCCAATAACCTCAATCTGGTGCGCACCATGCGCAACTCTCTGGGGCGCCGGATCGCATTGCAGCGTCCGACCACCAAGTCGCAGCGGGATTTGGAAGAGCAGATCGCCGAACTGGAAGCGCTGGAGGAACGCAGCCCGCCGCAAGAGGCATTTCTGGCCGAATTGCAAAAGAAACTCGAAGGTATCCTCCGCAAGCGCAAGGTCGTCGGCTATATCGACCCGCTGGACCTGCGGTATGATACCTTTGTACCGGAAAAGATCCGCAATTCCCGCGCCGTGGTCTTCTGCCTGATGGATGTCTCAGGCTCCATGCAGGAGCGCGAAAAGGACTTGGCCAAACGCTTCTTCTTGCTGCTGCACCTATTCCTGGAGCGTTGCTATGAACACACCGAACTGGTGTTCGTGCGGCACACTCACCACGCCCAGGAAGTCGACGAGGAAACCTTCTTCTATGCCCGGGAAACCGGCGGCACCATAGTGTCCACCGCGCTGGAAAAAATGAAGGAGATCATCGAAGAGCGCTACCCGCCGGATGAATGGAACATCTACGGCGCGCAGGCCTCCGACGGCGAGAATTTCGGCAATGACTCGGTGCGCTGCAAAAATCTGCTGCTGAACGACCTGCTGCCGGTCAGCCAGTTTTATGCCTATGTGGAAATCGTCGATGAGGCGGCGGAAATGCTGCTGAACAATCCCGAAGCAGGCGAAGACCTGTGGCAGAACTACCGTGACGTGAAGGGCCAGGCGCAGCATTTTGAAATGCAGCGTGTCTCGCAACCCGGCCACATCTATCCGATTTTCCGGGAGTTCTTCCTCCCCAAGGTGAAAGGGGCGCAGTATGCAGGCAGCTGAAAAGGCGCGCAAGCCGCTGTTCGACGGGCCGGAATGGACCTTTGAACTGATGGAAACAGCGCGCGACGCGATTGAGGAGATCGCGCTGGGCGACCTTGGGCTGGATGTTTATCCCAATCAGATCGAAATCATTTCGGCTGAGCAGATGCTGGATGCCTATTCCTGTGTCGGCCTGCCGCTGATGTATCAGCATTGGTCATTCGGCAAGCATTTCGCCCGCGACGAGGCGCTGTACCGCACCGGCCGCCAGGGTCTGGCCTATGAGATCGTCATCAATTCGAACCCCTGCATCAGCTACAACATGGAAGAAAACACCATGGCGATGCAGACGCTGGTGATGGCGCATGCGGCATTCGGACATAACCATTTCTTCAAGAACAATTATTTGTTTCAGCAGTGGACAGATGCAGCTGGTATTCATGATTACTTGGCCTTTGCCAAAAATTACATCGCCGCTTGCGAGGAACGGTATGGCCCTTGTGCGGTCGAAGAGATTCTGGACGCGGCCCATGCGCTGCAATCCCAAGGCGTGTTCCGCTACGGGCGCCCGCCCAAGCCGACCACCGAGGAACTGGTGGCGATGCAGAAGGTGCGCGAAGGCTATGAAAGCGGCCAGAGCGTGCTGGATATCTGGACCGATACAACCCTGGGTCGCGACAAGCTGGAACTGGTCGAGGATGCTGATTTCAGCGCGCGCCGCAAGCAGATGAACCTGCCGCAGGAGAACGTGCTTTATTTCCTGGAAAAGCACAGCCCGGTGCTGGAGGCCTGGCAGTGTGAGCTGCTGCGCATCGTGCGGATGCTGGCGCAGTATTTTTACCCGCAGAAACAGACCAAAGTGATGAACGAGGGCTGCGCGACCTTCGTGCACTACTACATCATAAACAAGCTTTATGAGCAGGGCCAAATCACCGAAGGCGCCTTTATGGAGATAATGCACAGCCATACCAACGTGGTGCTGCAGCCGGAATTTGACGATCGGCGTTTCTCCGGCCTCAATCCTTATGCGCTGGGGTTTGCGATGATGCAGGATATCCGCCGGATCTGTCAGGACCCGACTGATGAGGACCGCGAGTGGTTCCCCGATTTCGCCGGTGATCCCGACTGGCGGAAAGTGATGCGCGATGCATGGGCGAATTACCGCGATGAAAGCTTTATCCAGCAGTTCCTGTCGCCGCATCTGATCCGTAAGTTCAAGCTGTTCACGCTGACCAATGACGCCGACCTGCCCAATCTGGTGGTGAGTCAGATCCATAACCGCGCGGGATACAAGGCGATCCGCCGCGATTTGGCAAAGCAGTATGATCTGGCTTACCTGGAACCTGATATTCAGGTGACAGACGCGGATCTGCGCGGTGACCGGGAATTGAAGCTGACCCATACTGTGCGGGATGGCATTCATTTGGATGAGGAGGATCAGGAAGAGGTGCTGAAGCACTTGCGCCGTCTTTGGGGGTATGACGTCAGCTTGGACGCGGTGGAGACCGCCTTTGAAAACTGACGCACTCCACAGGGCTGGATCCGGCTTTTGGCGGCAGCTTTTCAGCCGTGCCGCAGAAACGAAAACGCAGGCCCCAGGGCCTGCGTTTTGCTGTTTGCGAACTGGATAGGGCTTAGAATTCCACCACCGCGCGGATGGACTTGCCTTCGTGCATCAGTTCAAAGCCTTCGTTGATCTGATCCAGCGTCAGCTTGTGGGTGATCATCGGATCGATCTCGATCTTGCCGTCCATGTACCAGTCCACGATCTTGGGCACGTCAGTGCGGCCCGAGGCGCCACCGAAGGCGGTGCCGCGCCAGGAGCGGCCGGTGACCAGCTGGAACGGCCGGGTCGAAATCTCGGCACCGGCAGGCGCCACACCGATGATGATGGATTCCCCCCAGCCCTTATGCGCCGCTTCCAATGCGGTGCGCATGACGTTGACGTTGCCGGTCGCGTCAAAAGTGTAATCGGCACCGCCCCCGGTCACTTCGACCAGATGCGCCACCAAGTCGCCCTCGACCTCGGCAGGATTGACGAAATCGGTCATGCCGAACTTTGTGGCCATTTCCACCTTACCGGGGTTCAGGTCGACACCGACGATCTGGTCAGCCCCGGCCAGCCGCAGGCCCTGGATCACGTTGAGACCGATGCCGCCGAGGCCGAACACGATAGCCCGCGAGCCGATTTCCACCTTGGCGGTGTTGATCACCGCACCGATACCGGTGGTGACGCCGCAGCCGATATAGCAGACCTTGTCGAACGGTGCGTCCTCACGGATTTTCGCCAGCGCGATTTCCGGCACCACGGTGTGGTTGGCGAAGGTCGAGCAGCCCATGTAGTGGTGGATCGGGGTGCCGTCCTGCATCGAGAATCGGGTGGTGCCGTCCGGCAGCAGGCCTTGCCCTTGGGTCGAGCGGATCGCCTGGCACAGGTTGGTTTTCGGGTTGAGACAATAGTCGCACTCGCGGCACTCGGGCGTATACAGCGGGATCACATGATCGCCCGGTTTCAGGCTGGTGACGCCTTCGCCGACCTCAACCACGACGCCTGCGCCCTCATGGCCCAGGATCGCCGGGAAAATGCCTTCGGGGTCGTCGCCCGAACGGGTGAATTCGTCGGTGTGGCACAGGCCGGTTGCCTTGATTTCCACCAGAACCTCACCCGCTTTCGGGCCTTCGAGGTTCACTTCCATGATTTCCAGCGGTTTGCCGGGGGCAACCGCAACGGCGGCGCGGGTTTTGATCATGTGACTGGTCCTTCGTCCAAATTCTGCGGGGCCGGGCCGCCGCGAAGCGGATCCGGTTGAATGCGTAGCCAGCAGCAGGGCCGCGGGCCGGAATGACCCAGCGTTACATTTGCAGGCTGGCGCACGCAAGCTTTGCCTCGGCACATTATCAGGAGCAGGGTGCCGGGCCTTGCCCTGAATGCGACAGCCGGCCAACGGTCCGCGCCATTCCCGCGTGACGAAAAACTGCCGGTTCCCAGCAGCTTGCTCGAAAGATTCCAGTTATGGGAAGGAAATTGAATGCCGGGTCTTGACCTTCCCCTCGCTGGAACCCTCATATCCCTTGTCAAAGGACCAGAAGCGGCAGGATTCCGATGTCTGAACTTAGCAGGATTTCACTGAATATCACCGGCCTCAGCTGTGCGGGCTGTGCAGGGCGTGCTGAGCGCGCCTTGGCGGCGGTCGAAGGCGTGCAGAGCGCCTCCGTCAACCTTGCCAATGCCACCGGCCAGGTGGAGGCTGCCGCGGAGGTTCCGCTGATGGATCTGACCAGCGCTTTGGCCTCTGCGGGGTATCCGGCGGCAGAGGCGCAAGCTTCCTTGGTGGTCAGCGGCATGAGCTGCGCGTCCTGCGTGGGCCGTGTGGAACAGGCACTGCTGGCGGTGCCGGGGGTGCTATCGGCCAGCGTGAACCTGGCAAATGAGACGGCACAAATCCGTTATTTGACCGGCATGGCCCGCGCCGCCGATCTCGCCCGCACATTGACGGATACCGGCTATCCGGCCCGTCTCAGCGGTGCGGCAGAGGATGAAGCGGAGCAGGCCGGCCGCCGTAACGCGGGTGAGATTTCCGCACTGGGCCGGCAGGTGCTGATCGCCGCGCTTCTGACACTGCCGGTGTTCCTGATCGAAATGGGCGGCCACATGGTCCCGGCGCTGCATCATTGGGTTATGGAAAATATAGGCACGCAAAACAGCTACTTGTTGCAATTCGCCCTGACTACCGCGGTGCTGGCCGGGCCGGGCCGGCAATTCTATGCTAAGGGCTTTCCGGCCTTGCTCCGCGGCGCTCCCGACATGAACGCGCTGGTGGCGCTGGGGACCTCCGCGGCCTATGGATTCTCGGTGATTTCCACCTTCGCGCCCAGGCTGTTGCCCGCGGGCACCGCCAATGTCTATTACGAGGCGGCGGTGGTGATCGTCGCCCTTATTCTCACGGGCCGCTTCCTGGAGGCCCGCGCCAAGGGCCGCACCGGCGCCGCGATCCGCAAGCTGGCCGGGCTGCAGCCGAAAACCGCCATGGTGGTCTCGGGCGGGGATGCAATTGAAACTCCGGTGGAAGAAATCGGCCCAGGCGACCTGATCCGCGTCCGTCCGGGAGAGCGCATCGCGGTGGACGGCGAGATCACCTCCGGCAGCTCCTACATCGACGAAAGCATGATCAGCGGTGAGCCGGTGCCCGTCGCCAAGTCCCGCGGTGATGAAGTGACGACGGGCACCATCAACGGCAATTCTGCGCTGGAATTCCGGGCCACCCGCGTTGGCCGCGACACAGTACTGGCGCAGATCATCCGCATGGTCGAGCAGGCGCAGGGTGCCAAGCTGCCGGTGCAAGGGCTGGTCGACCGTATCACCCTGTGGTTCGTACCCGCAGTGATCGCGGTTGCGGCGCTGACCGTGCTGGTGTGGTCTCTGCTCGGCCCTGCGCCCGCCCTGCCGCTGGCCCTGGTGGCCGGTGTTTCGGTGCTGATTATCGCCTGCCCCTGCGCCATGGGGCTGGCGACGCCGACTTCTATCATGGTCGGCATCGGCCGCGCGGCGCAGATGGGGGTTCTGTTCCGCAAGGGCGATGCGCTGCAGCACTTGCAGGAAGTGCGCGTGGTAGCGCTCGACAAGACCGGCACATTGACTGAGGGCCGGCCGGTGCTGACCGAATTGATCTGCGCCAAAGGATTCGCCCGCGAAGAGGTGCTGCGCCTGACCGGCGCCGCTGAGGCGCAGTCGGAACACCCCATCGCCCGCGCCGTCACGGCAGCGGCAGGCAAGGGGCTGCCCGAACCCGATGCGTTTGAAGCAATCCCGGGCTATGGCCTGCGCGCCGAGGTCGAGGGCCGAGTGGTGCTGGCCGGTGCCGCCCGGCTGATGGCGCGCGAAGGCATTGCGCTTGGCCCGCTGGAGGCGGAAGGGCTGAAACTGGCAGAGCGCGGCGAAACCCCGCTTTTCGCCGCCGTTGACGGCCAGGCGGCGGCGGTGATTGCGGTGGCGGATCCGGTCAAGCCGGGTACCCCGGCGGCAATCAAAGCCTTTCATGACCAAGGATTGAAGGTGGCAATGATCACCGGTGATGCTTTGGCGACGGCGCAGGCGATTGCCGCGCGGCTGGGTATTGATGCAGTGAAAGCCGAATGCCTGCCTGCTGATAAGGTTGCCGCGATCCAGGAGCTGCAGGCAGAGCATGGCGCGCTGGCATTTGTGGGCGACGGCATAAACGACGCCCCGGCGCTGGCGGCGGCGGATGCTGGAATTGCCATCGGCACCGGCACCGATGTGGCGATCGAGGCGGCGGATGTGGTGCTGGTCTCGGGTGATCTGCGCGGGGTGGTGAACGCGCTGACAGTCAGCCGCGCCACCATGCGCAACATCCGCCAGAACCTGGGCTGGGCTTTTGGCTATAACGTGCTGCTGGTACCGGTGGCGGCCGGGGTTCTGTACCCCCTTGGGGGCCTCTTTTGTCGCCGGCACTTGCGGCAGGCGCAATGGCACTGTCGAGCGTGTTTGTCCTGTCCAATGCCCTGCGCTTGCGCCGCCTGAAACCGGCCATGGATGAAGGACAGGCCGGGCCGGCGGTCCTTGCGGCCGGCAAGCAGGAGGCGCGCGCATGAATATCGGAGATGTATCCCGCCGCTCCGGCCTGCCGGCCAAGACCATCCGCTATTACGAGGATATCGGCCTGATCAAACCGCATCGCAGCGCCAATGGCTATCGCTGCTTTGCCGAGACTGATCTGCATAAGCTGGCCTTTTTGGGCCGCGCCCGGGCGCTGGGCTTCACCATCGAGGACTGCCGTACCCTAATGGCGCTTTACGAGGACGAAACCCGCGCCAGCGCCGATGTGAAGCAGTTGGCGCTGGAGCATCTGGGCAAGATCGAGGAGAAGATCGCCGATCTGCAGGCGATGCGCGGCACATTGAGAGAGCTGGTCAAAGGCTGTGCAGGCGACAGCCGCCCGGACTGCCCGATTCTCAAGGACCTTTCCGGCGGGAGTTGACCGGCGCCAGTTGGCCGGCCGGGCGGAAGGGGGCTCCCGCGCCCGCGGCTGCCCTGACGGGCCGCCTGGCGGCCTTGGGCGTGGCTTCGGCCCTGCGGCCCGAAGCGGGCGGCATCAGCCGGGCCGGAGTTCCAGGATCTTGCGGGCCTGCTGCCAGGTGGCGACAGGGCGTTCGTAGGTTTCGCAAAGCGCCGCTGCCCGCCTCACCAGCGCGGCATTGGAGGGCGCAAGGGTGTCGCGGTCGAGCCGCATATTGTCCTCCAGCCCGGTGCGGGTATGGCCGCCCGCGGCGATGGACCATTCGTTGACCAGGATCTGCCCCGGCCCGACACCGGCGCCGCACCACTGGGCCTCCGGCGCCAGCCGCTGCATGGTTTTGACGTAGTAGTCGAACACGTCCCTGTCGACCGGCATCGCGTTCTTAACGCCCATCACGAACTGCACATAAAGCGTGCCGGCAATGCGCCCCTCCCGGTTCATTTTTACCGCCTGATGTATGTGCGACAGATCAAAGGCCTCGATCTCGGGCTTCACCTCATGCGCACGCATCTCCGAGGCCAGCCAGTCCACCAAATCGGGGGCGTTTTCATAAACCCGCGCCGGGAAATTGTTCGATCCCACCGACAACGAGGCCATGTCGGGGCGTAGGGGCAGCATGCCGCCGCGCTCGTGTCCGGCGCCGGAGCGGCCGCCGGTCGACAGCTGCACGATCATGCCGGGGCAGTGTTTGTGCAGGCCTTCCATCAGGCGGGCGAACCGTTCCGGGTCCGAGGTCGGCGTCTGGTCGTCGTTGCGCACATGGCAATGAGCGATGGAAGCGCCGGCTTCAAACGCCTCCTGGGTGCTTTCGATCTGCTCGGCGATGGTGACGGGCACTGCCGGGTTGTTTTTCTTGGTCGGAACCGAGCCGGTGATGGCCACGCAGATGATGCAGGGTTTACTCATGATTGCTCCCCTTCAGATGTCGAAAAACACTGTTTCATCGTCGCCCTGCAGGCGGATGTCGAAGCGGTAAATCGCCAAACCGTCCCGTTCGCTGCGTCTGGCAATCAGGGTGGCGCGGCGGCGCTCCCATTCTATCACATTCAGCACGGGGTCGGTGGCATTGGCCTCTGCCTCGTCCTCAAAGTAGACCCGCGTGTTCAGCCCCACATTGATGCCGCGCGCCACGATCCACAGGTTGATATGCGGCGCCATCATCTGGCCGTCCCGGCCCATAACCGGCCCGGGCTTTACTGTGCCGAACCCCCATTCTCCGGTCTCAAAATCGGAGATCACCCGGCCCCAGCCGCGAAAGCCGTCCTCAACCGTGCCGCCATGTTCGGGGTGGGCATAGACGCCGTTCGCATTGGCCTGCCAGACCTCCAGAAGCACGTCCTTGACCGGCGAGCCAGTGCCGTCGATGACCATGCCCTCGACCCGGATGTGCTCGCCCTTGGCGTTAGGCCCGGCAATGTCCCAGCCAAGTTCCTGATCATAGATCTCAAATCCCGCAGCGCCGGGAGCGAGGCCGATATGGACATAAGGCCCGGCGGTTTGCGAAGGGGTTTCTTTCAGATAATCAAAACGCTGACGCATTAATTCCCCTCCAGCCGGTTTCCAAACAGGGTGGACCGCCGTCCGCGCAGCACGATGTCAAAGCGGTAGGCGATGGTGTCGAGCGGAATGGTTGCATTCATGTCGAGCCGCGCGATCAGCATCTCCACCGCCTCCGGGTCCGGAATGGTGTTCACAATCGGGCAGCGGGCGATCAGCGGGTCGCCCTCGAAATACAGCTGGGTGATCAGCCGTTGGGCAAAGCCGGTGCCAAAGACCGAGACATGGATATGCGCGGGCCGCCAGTCGTTCACCCGGTTGCGCCAGGGGTAGGCGCCGGGTTTCACGGTGCGGAAATGATAGCATCCGTTTTCATCCGTCAGGACCCGCCCGCAACCGCCGAAATTCGGATCCAGTGCGCCCAGATAGCTGTCCTTCTTGTGCCGGTAGCGGCCAGAAGCGTTGGCCTGCCAGATCTCTACCAGCGTATTCGGCACCGGCCGCGCGTTTTCATCCAGCACCCGGCCATGCACGATGATGCGCTCACCGATCGGGCTTTCACCGGGCTGGGCAAAGTTGGCCAGCAGGTCATTGTCGGTAGCGGCGATGTCGTTGTGGCCAAACGCCGGGCCGGTGATCTCGCTGGCGGTGTTTTCCAGGCTGATCAGCGGGTATTGCGGCGCGCGGGTGACCGAGGTTTTGTAGTCCTGCGACAGGGCAGGCGGGTGCCATCGGCGGTCCCTTTGGTAGAACTCCCCGGGCTGCGGCTTGGTCATGGGGTTTCCCCTCCCTCGCTTTCCATTTCGGCATAGGTTTGCTTGGCCAGCTTCAGGGCACGGTTCGCGCACGGCACCCCGGCATAGATGGCCGCATGCTGGAAGGCCTCCAGCACATCTTCCTGGCTGGCGCCGGTGCGGGCGGTGGCGCGGATGTGCATCGGAATCTCGTCGAAATTCCCAGTGGCAGCCAGCAGTGCCAGTGTCAGCATGGACCGTTCCCGCAGCGAAATCCGGTCAGAGGCCCAGACCGTGCCCCAGGCAGCTTCGGTGATCAGCTCCTGAAAGGGGGCGTCCAGCGCGGATTTGGCGGCTTCGGCGCGCTCCACATGGGCGCCGCCAAGCACCTTGCGCCTGATTTGCATGCCTTGGCTGTACCGGTCCTGCTGCGTCATCCTGGTCTCCCCGTGCTGGATAAAGTATCGCATACCGGAGCTGATCTGTATAATCTTGAAACATACATGTAATCATAACCGGAGGGATATGCGGCTATCGTCTTCATTGAAGCTGCGCCATCTTGAGGTCTTCGTAGAGGTGGCTCGCAAGATGAGCGTCACCCAGGCGGCCGCGGCCTTGGGCATGACCCAGCCCGCGGTGACACGGGCACTGCGCGAACTGGAGGAAGTTTGCGGCAAGCCGCTGGTCGAAAAGCATGGCCGCGGTATCCGGCTCAGCGGGTATGGCGAGCTGTTCCGGGACCATGCCGGGCGCAGCCTGGCGCTGGCTCGCGACGGGGTGGCGCTGTTGCGTGGCCTGGACGCGGCAGATGGACCGCTGGTTTCCATTGGCGCACTGCCCACCGTCGCCGCCGATCTGGTCCCTGACACGCTGGCACAACTGCGCGGCGGCGGCGCGCCGGGGCGGTTCATGGTGATGTCCGGGGGCAATCAGTACCTGATCGACCAGCTGCGCCGCGGCGGGCTTGATTTGGTGGTTGGCAGGATGCCTGCGCCGGAAGCCATGGCGGGTGTGGAATTCGACCCGCTGTACCGCGAGCGGGTGGCCGTTGTCGTCGCGCGGGACCATCCTTTGGCCGGCGCCGTGCATGTGCCGCCTACAGCATTTGAGGACTACCCGGTGCTGATGCCGTCAGAAGGATCGATAATCCGGCCGATGGTCGAGCGGATGTTTCTTGAGCAGGGGCTGGCACTGCCCAGGTTTCCGATCGAAACCGTTTCCGCCACATTCGGAAGGCGCTTTGTCCTGGCGCATCAAGCGATCTGGATTATCAGCCACGGTGTGGTGCGGCCGGAGCTGGAGGCTGGCAGCATGGCAGTGTTGCCCTTGAATACGGACAGCACCCTTGGCCCCGTGGGTCTGTGTGTCCGGCGGGAGCACCGGCTTTCGGCCGCCGCCCAGCGGTTTTGTGCGGCCCTGCGCAGGGCTTGCACCGCGCAGGGGCTGGCCTAGGTGCCGCCAGTACTCCGGCATGCCGGGTTGCGGCATCGCCGAGTGTTTCCCTTAGTGCCGTGATGAAGTAATATTCATCAAACAATATTTATGCATTTGATTGCGCGGCGATAGGGAAAGGAAACGGTATGGGGTTCACCAGGCGTGAATTTGGCTTGTCGGCTGCAGCGGGGCTCGCTGCTGCTGCTGTTCCCGGCTGGGCTTCGGCGCGGATCAATTTGGGCAACAAGCGGATTGAGACAGTTTCGGACGGGTATCTCACTCTGCCGCCGGAGTTTCTGTTTGACGGGCTTGAGCCGGACGCTTTGCAGCAGGCGTTGGAGCAGTACGGGCTTGCAGCCGGGCCGCTGACGCCGGAGGTGAATGTAACGCTGCTGCGCGAAGAAGGCAGAGTTGTCCTGTTCGATGCCGGCGCTGGGCCGGGGTTTCAGGATAGTGCGGGAAATCTGTCTGGCGCGCTGGATGTTCTTGGCGTCACACCTGACGAGGTGACGCATGTGGTCTTTACACATTGCCATCCGGATCACCTGTGGGGGGTGCTGGATGATTTTGACGATCTGCTGTTCCCTGGCGCGGCCTATCTGATGGGGCAGGGAGAATGGGATTACTGGTTCGACCCGGAGACTGCAGACAGTATCGGCAGCAACAGGACAGCCATGGCCATTGGGGCCCGCCGCCGGATGGAGCAGTTGGAAGACAAGGTGCAGCTTTTCCGGGACGGCGAGGAGATCCTGCCGGGTGTCGCAGCTCATGCCACGCCAGGCCACACGCCGGGGCATATGTCATTTGAAGTCCGGGATGGCAGTAAAAGTGTCCTGGTTCTAGGGGATGCAGTGGGTAATCATCATGTGAGCTTTGCTGACCCTGGCAGGCCGGTTGGTGCCGACCAGGAGCCGCAAACGGCTGCTGCGACACGTATGCGTTTGCTGGACCGGCTTGCCGCCGAGCAAATGCAGCTGATCGGCTATCATCTGCCTGGCGGCGGTATCGGGCGGGCAGAGCGCATTGGCAGCGGCTACCGCTTTGTGCCAGCGGTTTAGGGGCAGGTATCAAAACAACACAGGCCGAGGGGTGAGGACTTGAAAATCGATACCGGCAGTCAGTCCCGTTGTTCCAATTGGACAATGGATTACAGTTTTTGCGTGTGTGGTTGTTCTTTTTAGCAGATCAGGTCATGGTTGTTGCGAAGGACCTGCACTGCTGCACTAAAGCAGGCTGCTGCCTGTGGTCAGTTTGCGGTGCCATGTCGTGTGCACAGTTATGATCGCCCTCAGATATGCGTGAACGTTGTCAGGCGTTGCTTTTGAAATGAATTGCGAAGTTAATGCAATCAGTAATTGCAAAACATATTGCGGCAATGCAATGTAACGTTACTTTAATTTCAAGTGCGACGCGGATTTTTGTGGGGTTTACGGATGACTGTCCTTCTGAAGATATGTCGGTTTGGCGCGTTTGGCGTCTTTCACGCAGATGGAACCAATGTTCAGCTTGGGGCGAAACATCAGGCGCTGCTGGCGCTTTTGTCCTCAGCTGATGGCGGGATCCGCACGCGGGCGTTTCTGGAGAAGACCTTGTGGTGCCTGGCGCAGCCCGAACAGGCAAAGGCAAGCCTGCGGACAGCCTTGTCGACGCTGCGCCGGCATCTGGGCCCCGAAGCGGCCAAGCTGCTGTATGCAAACCGGGAGCGGGTTATCCTCGACCTGACCCGGGTGGAGTTGGACAGTTGCGCAGGCAATGCGGTTTTCATGGAAGGGTTTGAACTGCCTCATGAGACCGCTTTTAACGCTTGGCTGAACGAAGCCCGGGCGGAGTTCGCCCGTGGTGCTGCCCGGCCTGGACCGCAGGCAGGAACATCGCCAGGCCGTGTTATCCTGGATGGGCTGCTGCCTTCGATTGCGGTGCTGCCCTTTGTGCATCGTGCCCCTGGCGACGCGGTTGTGCCGCTGGGATCGCTGATGTCTGAAGAATTGTCACGGTACTTGTCGCGCAGCTGGGCGTTTTCGGTCACCTCCTATCTGGCCTCGCGCCAGTTTGATCCGGAAACAGTGCGTCCAGCCGAAGTGTCTTCGGTCGCGGGCGTGGATTACTTGGTGTCGGGCACCGTCAGCTGCGACGGCAACCGGTTCCGGGTTGAGATCGATCTGCATGATGCAGTCCGCGAAAAAGTAATCTGGTCGCGCAGTTTCGAGGGCAGCAAAGGCAGCCTGATGGAGGGCCGCAGTGCTGTCCTGCGCAATGCCACCCAGCAAATCGGACAGACCGCTGCGGGCGAAGCTGTCCGGCTGGCGGGTTTTAAGCCGCTGTCCACCCTGGAAAGCCATACTCTGTTGATGGCGGCGATTTCGCTGATGCAGGAAATGGACGCGCGCAAATTCCAGCAAGCACATGAAATCCTGTCGCATCTGCTTGAACGGGAGCCAAAACATGTGCTGCCGCTGACCTGGATGGGATTCTGGCATGTGATGCGGGTTGAAAAGGGCTTGTCTCCGAACCGTGGAGAGGACAGCCGCCTGGCCAGCCGGATGGCAGAGGCCGCCATCGAAGCTGCACCTGGTTTCTCATTGGCTCATACGCTCAAGGGGCTTATCTCCAGCCATCTGACGTTCCGCTTCGATCTGGCACAAGACGCCTATGACCTGGCGCTGCGCGACAATCCAAACGAAGCGCTGGCGCTGCTTTTGAAAGGGGCGACGCTGGCCTATCAGGACATGCCGGATGAGGCGGTGCAAATGACCGACGCGGCCCGGCGGCTGACGCCTTTAGGGCCGCAGCGGTACTATTTTGATGCGCTCTCGGCGCTGGCGTATTTGTCTGCCCGCAACTTTGCCCGTGCCATTGAACTTTCCGAGCGGTCGCTTGAAGCCAAGGGCGCCTTTCCAGTGCCGCTGAGGTCCAAGGCGATCGCCCTGCAAATGTCCGGCCGGGGCGCTGAAGCCCGCAGCACAGTCCAAAAACTGCTTGAGGCCGCGCCGGAGTTCTGCCTGTCGCAGTTCCAGCGCGACAATCCTGCAGCGATGAGCCCGGCGGGGCAGGAATGGGCTTCTGCCTTGCGGCAGGCGGGCGTACCGGAATAGCCGGTCAAGCGATTGTGCAAAAGCCACGGTGACGCTGTGTAACTTGTATTCTAAAAATATCTTTTCTGCAGGAAGCAGTTGTGCGTGCTAGGCTTTGCCGGAACCAGCAGCAAATCGGGCAGTTTGGCCCTGAACCAAGGTCTAGGAGGCGGAGTGCCAGAAAATCTGTCTTTCGAACGCCGGTTTTCGGAATACGGCCCGGGCGTGCAGCCAGAGGAGCGGACGCAAGAGATCCTGGACGTTGTTGAGGATTTCATGCACCGCTGGGGTTATTCGGTGCAAAACCTTATCGGTGCCGATCTGACGGTTGAGCATCTGGGCGGCGGGCCAAGCGAGGTGCCGGATCTGATCTTCAGAATGGCAGCGCTGGACTACTTCGAGATTGTCATCCGCAGCGGCAGCGGGGCCGTCAGCTATGGCGGCTGGTTGACAGGCACCTTGCCTGTTACTGTTTCCGGCCAGCAGGTGAATGGCCGTCCGGTGCTGCTGACCACGTGCCGCGAGGGCGGGCAGATCCGGCATATATTTGATCCGCTTTCCGGTTACCGGCCTGTTACCGAAACCACAAATTTGCCCCTGCACGCGGCGCGCCGTCTCTCCGGAGAGATCTGACCGGTAATGTTGAAGCGGCCTTTGCAGCGGGCTGCTTTCACTGCCAGTCGATAAAATTCAACAGATTTCCCGATTGCCGCTCATATTTTTTTTACATTCTTGCGTCCCTTTTGTTTGGGAGATGCGGGCAGCTGTGCGGCAGCGGTCCTGCACCATTGAATGCCTGACCGGCCGATAACGGCGGTGAGGCCGGCTGCTAGTCCGGTCTTGGCACGGAATATGGGCGGATGCCTTGGGTGATACTATGACTGCAAAGAAAAAACTTCCCGCCAAGCGCGGTTTCCGATTGTTTTCCAGCATTGGCGCAAAAATCACGCTGATTCTGATGGCAATGGGGGCTGCTATTGCTGTTGGCGGTGTCATGGTTACGCTGGTCTTTTCCCAGACCGGCCGCCAAATGGAGGTTTTGACGGAACAGAAGGTGCCCCGGCTGGAGCTGAGCGGCCGTCTTGTCAAGGCGGGAAGCCGGGCAAAGGATGCGATGATCGCGGTCTTGCAAGCTGGATCAGTTGACGAGCTGGTCCAGGCCGAGACTGAGGCGGTTGCAGCGATTGCGCATCTTGAAAACAGCCTGGCTGAACTGCCTGCGGCAGAGCGGGCCATGTTTAGGCCGGAGGCGGACGCGGCCTCCGAAATGCTCAGCAATCTTATCGCGGCCCGCAAAAGCGCCTTTCGAAACCAGGCCTGGATCGACTCCCAGACCGGCAGCCTGCAGACTCTTAGCCAAACTGTGCAGGAAAAGCTTGTGCAGGTCGCGTCGGAGGCCAGCGACAGTTTGATGGCAGGCGGCGAAGACACAATCGGCCAGGTTGATGAGGTCCTCAAAAACCTGGTTGAGCAACAGTTCGGCAGCTTGCAAACGCTGCTGGAAGCCCGCGCTGATATCAGCATTTTGTCCGGTGCGGCACTGGCGTTGGGCCACGTGCGCGACGTGCCCACCAAGCGGGCGCTCAAGAAAATGGCGAATGACGCTTTGAGCCGGCTGGAGCCGGTCATGGGGCGGCTGGAAGAGCTGGGCCTGGATACATTCAGGGCCAAAAAGGTCCGCGCGGGTGTGGAGCTGTTCCGCTATACCCTTACCGCTAGCCGCAAGGAGCTGAAGGACAGCCGCAAGGAAGTTCTGAGCGCCCGCAATGCCAGCGTGCGGCCGCTGACCCAGGCGATGGAGCGTATGGTGTTCACCCTGTCTGTTGCGGCAACCCAGGCCAGCTCTGATAACCGGTCGGCGATCCAGGGGCTGCTGGACAACCAGGTCGGCGTGCTGCAGCAGCTGCTGGAGATCAATGGCTGGATCAGCGCCTTCCAGGTGGCGGCGCTGGATGTGGCGGCTGCGCATGATATTGATGCCGCAGATGCCGCTGCTGCCCCGCTTCAGGACGCTGCCAAGGCGCTGCAGGGTTATACCGGTTTCAATAACGGGGTATTTGCACAGGAGCTTAAGGACCTGGTTGGCCTGGCCGATCCGTCGGAGGGATTGCCGGTCTTCAAGGTGGCGTCGCTGGAGGCCACAGCTGCGGCTGCTGCGGCGTCGCAGGCTACTGTGGATGCGGTGCTGGAATTTGCACATCACGCAACCAGTCTTGGGGCCGAAAGCCGGCTGGAAATCGCGTCCATTGCCGACGGTCTTGCGGCTGAGGTGAAGGCAGCGCAGCAACAGCTGCAAATCCTGGCGGCTGTGGCTGCTGGTGTCTTCCTGGCGTCTCTGTTTCTGACCCGGATCCTTATCCTGCACCCTCTGGCTGATATCAGCGGCACAACCGAGCGGCTGGCTGCCGGCAATCTGCGCCCGGTAACAGGGTACGACCGGTCGAGTGATGAAATCTTCCGGATTGCCACGGCGCTCTCGGTGTTTCGCGACGGGCTGGTGGAGAAGGCAGAAGTCGAGGCCGCAGCGGATGCGGAACGTGACGCCCGCCTGGCAGAGCAGACGGCGGCAGTGACGGCCATTGGCGAGGGTCTGGAGCAGCTGTCGCAGGGCGATCTGACAGCCCGGATCCACGGGGAAATGGGCGAGGGCTATACCAAGCTGCGGGATGATTTCAATGCGGCGCTGGAAAAACTGGAGGCGTCTGTCAGCAGCCTTAGCACCAGCGGCCAGTCGATTGCCGGCGGCAGCACCGAAATCTCCTCGGCTTCCCGCGATTTGTCCGAACGCTCGGAGCGTACTGCGCAGACACTGGCAGGCACGGCTGCTGCCGTGAACCAGCTCTCGGTTTCCATTACCGGCACCGCCCAGGCCTCGGGGGAGGCATCAGCCTCTGTTGAAGCGGCACGCGAGAATGCCAGCGCCAGTATTGAGGTGGTGAAGCGGACTTACGGCGCAATGGAAGCAATCAAGGAAAGCTCAGACAAAATCTCACGGATCATTGGCATGATCGAGGCGATTGCCCAGCAGACCAACCTTCTGGCGCTGAATGCCGGGGTCGAGGCGGCACGTGCCGGCACTGTTGGCAAGGGCTTTGCGGTGGTGGCCTCGGAAGTGCGGACCTTGGCGCACCGGTCGAAAGAAGCTGCGACTGAAATTTCGGCTCTGGTGGATGAAGCCGGCCAGAATGTCGAACTTGGTGCGGATCTGGTTGAACAGACCCGCACGGCAATTGGTGAAATCTCCGCCTCTGTCGACAGCGCAGCAGATCTGATGAAAACTATCTCCCAGGCCTCTTCAGAGCAATCCGGCAGCCTGCAGGAAATCAATTCGGCAATGTCAAATCTTGACGATGCCACCACCCGCAATGCGGCCCTGTTCGAAGAGGTCACCTCCTCAAGCCTGGGTCTGTCCAAAGAAGCGCAGGCCATGGCCGGGGCCATCGGCGCCTTCAGGACAAATACAGAGTCGGAGGCGGTTTCAGGTAGTCTGGAACAGGAAGATCCCTGGAGGCTGCAAGCCTGACAATCTGCGGCCTGCCGGCTGGCCGGCGTTTTGGGCCTGCCCCGTTACCTGTTGCGCAGCCTGCGCATGCCTTCGCTGGCGATGCCCTGCAGCTTTGCCCCCAGCCATAGTGCCGGCTGGCCAGCACGGCGCCGATACCGTTATAGAAATCCAACCGGGCATGGATCTTGCCGGCAGCTTGCTTGATCTTCCTGACAACCGGAGAGCTATCCGCCAGGCCAAAGGTTCTGGCATCCGCAAGTCGCTGCTCTAAGACGGCCAGGTGCCCTTTCAGCATTCGCGCCCGGCGTTCCTGATTGGTCAGAGTGCTGATCTTCTTGGTCAGCTGGGCTGAGATGCCGACGTCTTCTTTGTAGATCACCAGATTCTCGGGAATGTAGTGCAGGCCGTCCTCCAGCAGGGCGCGGAAGCCGAGGATCAGATCCTCATAGGCACGGTCTTTGGGAAAGCCGCCGTATTTGCGATAGAGGTCTTTGTGCCATGCAGCAGTTGCCCCCAGGTAGAGCGAAAAGGCGGTGGCCGCATCCTCGGTGCTGAAGTCCTTGTAGAACAGGGCGCGGCGGTAGGCGTTCTCGCCGGGTTCTCCGTCCGGGCCGACGGTTTCCGCATCCGAATAGAGCAGTTTGGCGCCGGTTTCCCGGTGGCTGTCGATAACCCGCTGTGCACGGTTGGGGGCATTGCGGTCATCGCCGGCGGTCCAGATCATCAGGTCGGAAGTGGCGAGGGAGATAGCATGTTCGATATGCCGATTGACGCCCATATTGGTTTCGTTCCGCCGGGCCACAACCCTGTGCGGACCGGAATAGGTGCCGGCCAGCTGCTTGATCTTCTCAAACGTTCCGTCGGCGGAGGCATCATCCGAGATGATGATCTCGATCGGTTCGCAATTCTGGTCCAGCAAGGACTGCACCGCTTCGGCGATAGTGTCTTCCTGGCAATAGGACAGCAGGATGAAACTGGCGGCGGGGTCTGTGTCATTGCTTGTCCTTTTGTTCCGCCGGCCGCCTCCTCTGTCAGAGGTCCGGACGGCAGAAGCGTTCGTCAGATGAGTTGCCAGCGGTACTGCTGATACACCGTGCTGCGGGCGCCGAACATCTCTTTCTGCCGGGCCAGGCCGGTATTCAGTTCCCGCCCCTGATCAGTGGTGGATATGCCAAAGTCGAACCATGTCCTGCCGGTAAAAACAGCGTCCAGCAAGTGGTGGACGATCATGTCGACACCGCCTTTCTGCCGGCCTGGGGCAGACGAGGCGATATATTGCACGTGCACGGTCTGGCCGCAGTCAAAGATCACCAGGGCGGAGATCATTTGATCACTGTCAAAGGCGCCGAACATCCGGACCCGATCAGGAAAACGGCCCGCAAGCAGCCGGATCTCCGCCTCGCTATGCACAGGCCGCGCATTATGCCGGTCGTCCAGAACTTGGGTAAGCAAAGCCCAGCAGGCGCTCCAATCGGTGCTTTCGCGGATTTCCAGACCGGCCTTGCGCGCCTTGCGCAGCCCGTCTTTTTTGCCGCTGCCAAAGGGCAGGCGGTGCGGTACTGCGATGGTGGCTGACACATCCGTGCGTACAACCTGCGCGCCTTGCCGGAACAGCGCATAGATGTCTTCATCGGCCGGCTGGCGGTGATAGATATAGGGGATGGCTTTGTAGTTCACTTCGGTGAACCCGGCGGGGCGCAGATAGGCGGCAAGCGCGTCAAAAACCATAAGCATGCGCTCCGCACTCATCTTGGTACCGGAAATGACCCCGCCATAGGTCAGCCCGCCATGGGAATTCAGCACCGTGCCATCGGCATTGGCCGGCAGCACCGCCAGCAGCTTGCCGTCTTCATGGATCATCAAAGAATGATCCTGAAACCGGTCGGCGTGATAGTCCATGAACCCGCGCTGCAGCAGAAAGGTGCCGTTTTTCGACACCTTCAGGAAATCGTCCCAGTGGCTGGCGTTTTCAGCTGCGTAGCGCTGTACCTCAATCGCCACGGGTCAATCCTCAAACATGGCAACACCCACGCCGGTCGCGCCCATGTTGTTGCCGTTGTAAAACAGAAAGCTGCGGCCCTGGGTGGTGTCGATCCGTGCCGGATAACAGGTCATCTCGCCGTCCCAGGAACCTGCGGTGCCGCGCGGCAGTTCCTCGTCACTGGTCCGGGCAAAGCTAACCCCGTCAGGAGAGGTGAACCGGAAGCTGGCATATTGCTTTGACAGAGTGTCGGAGGTCGCGCGCAATTCCCATGATCCGTCCGGCAGCTGGTTCGCACGCGGGCGGCCGATGCGGTATTCCTCCGGGGCAGGGGGATGATCCGCTGCGCGGTTGCGTTGTCAAAGCGCACGCCGTCTTCGCTGGTCAGCGTCCAGCAGTCATATTGCGGAAACAGCCGGCTGCCGATGTCCTGCCAGCCAAAGCCGCGGGATATCCAAGCCCGGTAGGAGCCATCGGGAAGCGTGGCGATAGAATGAAGCGCACCGATGAAGGCACCTTCGGGCAGCGGTCGATGACCGGTGTCTGCTGCACCCGTTCGAAACTGTCGCCCCGGTCGCGGCTGATGGCCAGCCCACTGAAGGCCAGGAACTTGGCTTTTTCCACCAGCTGAAACCCGACATAGTACAGCCGCAGCTCATTCTCTGCGACCTCCAGCACATCACCCAGGATCATGCCGTTGTCATCGAACATGCCTGGCGCCCCCAGCCCGATCGCCGGCTGTTCGGACACAGCCTTGACCTGCAGGGGGTCGGAGGCATCGACGTCCACCCAGCCAATCCGGCTGATCCCCTGATCATCCCGCATCCCGCCGAACAGACGGATGGTGTCCGCGTCCCGCTGCCAGGGCAAGGTGTCATGAAGGAATGCCTGGCCCAGTCCTGGCTTCCGTCCGGGGCAAATACCAGCCCTTTCTTGACCCAGCCCATCTTACTGTTTGATCCGGAAATAGCGGTAGGAGGAAACTTTGGCAGGCTCGGCCGGGTTGCCGTTCAGGATCTGGCCCGGTGTGTCAAAGCTCTTGTTCACGGCGGCGGCCATGCCGACAAAGCTGTCCTCACCGATTTTCACGTTGTCCGCAAAGGTCGCATTGACCCCGACAAAGCTGCGTGCGCCGATATCGCAATAGCCCGAGACCACCACGTGCGACGCCAGGAAACAGTGCTCGCGGATCCGGGTCTGGTGGCCGATATGGTTGCCCGACCACAGGACGCAGCCGCTTTCGATTTTGACGCCGTGCTGCACAACGTTGTTTTCAAAGATGAAAACATTGTCGCCCAGCTCTGCTGTGCGCCAAACCATGGCATGGGGGCTGATGAAGTTGGCCAGCGTGTAACCCTTGCTGCGGGCGATCTCGATCAGCCGTGCGCGGATCCGGTTCAGTTTGGTTGAGGTCACCGCCACATGCGCTTCAACCTCGGAGGCGGGGAACATGGTTTCCACGGTTTCCAGCGCGACCACAGGCAGGCCGAATTTCTCATCCTCGGTCAGAAACTCTGCCTCCACCGCAAAACCCGCGACCTCATAGTCGCTATCGACGGTAAAGTATTCATAGGCGATGTCGGCGAATTCACCCGCACCGATGATCAGTAGCTTTTTGCTCATGGGAGGGACGTTGTCCTTGATTGAGGCGGCGCTGTCGGCCGGCGCTGCTTGCTGGTCCGGTTCAGATATGCATATACACAAGGGACATTCAAATGCGAAGGCGGTTTCCGTGCCTCTGACTGACTGCAAAATCATTGACTTGCCCAAGATAACAGACGTGCGGGGCAACCTGACCTTTGTTGAGGGCGGCAACCATATCCCCTTTGATATCAAACGGGTATATTACCTGTATGACGTGCCGGGCGGGGCCGACCGCGGCGAGCACGCGCATAAGGCGCTGCATCAGTTCATAATCTGCATGTCAGGCAGTTTCGACATCCTGCTGGACGACGGCTTTGCGACCAAGCGTTTCCACCTGAACCGCTCCTACTACGGGTTGTATGTCTGCCCGATGATGTGGCGCTACCTCGACAATTTCTCCTCCGGGGCGGTTTGCATGGTGCTGACCTCCGAAGTTTATGACGAAGCGGATTACATCCGCGACTATGATGAATTCAAAACCGCCGTAGGTGCGGCATGAAGGTTCCCTTACTCGATGTTGCGGGCGCCCATGCCGAAATTCAGGACCAGCTGGAGGCAGCTGTGCTGCGGGTTGTGCGGTCCGGGTACTTCATTCTGGGTCCTGAGGTGGAAGCATTTGAGGCCGGTTTTGCCCGTTACACCGGTGCGCCGCACTGCCTGGGCACTGGAAACGGCCTGGACGCGCTGATCCTTGCGCTGAAGGCAATGGGGATCGGTCCGGGGGACGAGGTCATAGTGCCCGCGAACACATATATTGCGACCTGGCTGGCAGTCAGCTTTTGCGGTGCAACCATCGCTCCGGTGGAACCGCTGGAAGCCACCCACAACATCGGCCCGGAGGCGGTGGCCGCTGCCATCACGTCCCGCACCAAGGCAATCATTCCGGTTCATCTTTATGGCCAGCCTGCTGACATGGATCCGCTGATTGAACTGGCCGGGCAGCACGGTTTGCACCTGCTGGAGGACGCCGCCCAAGCGCATGGCGCCAAATACAAAGGCAAGCGGATCGGCAGCTTCGGCGAGGCCGCTTGCTGGAGCTTTTACCCGGGTAAGAACCTGGGTGCGCTTGGGGATGGCGGCGGGTTTACCACCACCTCGCCGGAGCTGGCAGAGCGAGTCTCGATGCTGCGCAACTATGGCTCGGCGGTTAAATACGAGCATGAGCTGGCCGGTCAGAACAGCCGTTTGGATCCGATGCAGGCAGCGGCACTGCAGGTGAAACTGCAAGTGCTTGATGATTGGAATGCCCGCCGCCAGGCCATTGCCGCCCGTTACCTGGAGGCACTGTCTGCGGCCGGGCTGGTACTGCCTGCGGTGCCGGAATGGGCGGACCCGGTATGGCACCTCTTTGTGGTGCGCCATCCGGACAGGGATGCTTTCCGCACCCGGCTGGAGGCAGCAGGAGTCGGCACTGTCATCCACTACCCCAAACCGCCGCATCTGCAGAACGCCTATGCCGGGCTTGGCTATGGCAAGGGTGCGTTCCCTGTTTCTGAGACGTTGGCTGCGCAGGTGATCAGTCTGCCGATCGGGCCTGCTCAGACTGAAGCGCAGACCGAATATGTAATCGAGCAGGTGCTGAAACTGGCGTGACCGGCGCGTCCGGGTTTTCTGATACCTCGCGCATTGGATCTGCCCGCGGGCTAGGATGGCGCACGGGAGAGCTGGTTATCGCATCAAATGGCAGCCGAAACTGACCATTGAAAAGCCAGCAGTTGGATCATGCCTGCGTTTGGAAGGCAGCTGCGTGGAAATTGTATTGCGAAATCGGGGCCGTCACCTGTAAAATGTCGCATGACAATTTGGCATCCTGATCCCTCCGCCTTGACCTCCCCCCTGCATGCGAGCCTTGCGCTGGCCATTGCCAAGGCAATCTCAGACGGCAAGCTGCCGAAGGGGACGCAGCTGCCGACCCATCGCAAAATGGCTGATGATCTCGGCCTCAGTGTCCACACCGTCAGCAAGGCATATGAAAGTTTGCGGCGGCAAAGGCTGATTGACGGCCAGGTCGGCCGGGGCAGCTACGTTCTGGATCCTGACAAGTCCAACGATCAGCCGTTTCAGCTGAGCTCTGAGCGCGGCGGCGGTTTCGACTTGTCGATTTCACGCCCGGCATTCTCGCAGCAGCACGCTGAGCGGTTCGAACAAGCGCTGAGGGAGCTGCCGGAGGGGTTGGATCCGAGCTACTATCTGTCCTGCCGTCCGAACATCGGTCATGACGCCCATCGTGCCGCCGGGTCGCAATGGCTGCGGCACTGCGGTTTGGAGGTGCCGCCGGAGCGGATCATTATGACCAATGGGGTCAGTCATGGCATGTCAGCGGCGCTGTCGGCGCTGACCCGGCCAGGCGACACGGTGGTATCAGACAAGGTCACGCATCATTTGCTGGTTTCGGGGTGTTCTTATTTGGGTTTGAACCTTGCGGGGGTTGATGTGGATGCGGATGGTATCCTCCCGGATGCGCTTGAGCGGTATTGTCAGGAAAGCAACCCTAAAGTGTTGTTTTTGCTTCCGTCCTTGGCCAATACGACGGCGGGCATGATGCCTGAGGAACGCCGCCGTGCGTTGGTGGGGGTTGCCCGCAAACATGATCTGCACATCATCGAAAACGATGCCTTTGGTCCGGTGGCCGAGGGGCGTCCGGTGGCGGTTACTGCCCTCGCGCCGGAGCGTTCAATCTATTTGACCACCTTTACCAAATGCACTGTGTCAGGGTTGCGCGCAGGTTATATGGCAGCGCCGGAGCATCTGCTGCCGGCGCTAACCGGACGGATTGTCGTGTTCGGTTGGATGGCCACGCCGCTGATGTGCGAACTGGCCACCCGCTGGGTGCTGGACGGCACCGCGTTGGAGCTGGCGCAGTGGCAGCGGGCTGCACTGGCCGAGCGCCATGGCATCGCCGCTGAGGTGCTGAAAGACTGGCACTGGCAGGGCCACCCTTCGGCATTGCATCTATGGCTGCCGCTGCCCAAGGGCTGGAGTACCAGCAGTTTCGTGTCTTACGCACGTGAGTTGAAAGTCGCGGTGGCGCCGGATGCGCCGTTCCTGCCCCCCAAGACGCCGCCGCAGAATGCTGTGCGTCTGTCGCTTGGCAGCATCCAGGATTTGGGGCGTTTCAGGCAAGCCTTGGAGCTGATCGCCGGAATGCTGGGCCGCCCGCCGGAGGGGGTTGCGCCTTTCACATACTGATTGTCCTGCAACAATAAAAAAATTGACATGCAGTACAATTCTTCTCAAACCTGCCGCAGCGGTGCGCAGGCACCGGTGAGACTTGGGAGGAAATCATGGCTCAGACAGTCAAAATCACCTTCGCGGCCCTGGCGGCGGCGGGGATTGCCCTGGCAGGCAGCGCGGCGCAGGCGGACACCTGGCGCTATGCCTTTGAGGAGGCGATGACCGATGTGCAGGGCGTCTATGCGCAGAAATTCAAGGCAGAGATCGAGGCAAACTCGGATCACGAGATCCAGCTGTTCCCCTATGGCACATTGGGTGAATCGGCCGACATCATGGAACAGACTCAGGACGGCATTCTGCAGTTCGTAGACCAATCACCGGGCTTTACCGGCTCGCTGATCCCCGAGGCGCAGGTCTTCTTTGTGCCCTACCTGCTGCCGACCGATCAGGATCACCTGGCGCGTTTTTACAAGGAAAGCAAGGCGATCAACGATATGTTCAAGCCGCTCTATGCCGATCAGGGGCTGGAGCTTTTGAACATGTTCCCCGAGGGCGAAGTGGCGATGACCACCAAGACTCCGGTGGCCACCTGCGCCGATCTGGACGAGGTGAAGTTCCGGGTGATGACCAACCCGCTGCTGGTCGAAAGCTACAAGGCCTTTGGCGCCACCCCGACGCCGCTGCCCTGGGGCGAGGTGTACGGCGGTTTGCAGACCAATGTGATCCAAGGGCAGGAGAACCCGACGTTCTTCCTGTACTCGACCAAGATCTATGAGGTCACCGATTACATCACCTATGCCGGCCACAACAACTTCACCACCGCGGTGATGGCCAACAAGGATTTCTATGACGGCCTGAGCCCCGAGGATCAGCAGCTGGTGCAGAACGCGGCGCAGGCCGCCTATGACCACACCGTGGTTTACCAGCAGCAGGCCGCAGAAACCGAGCTGGCCAAGATCATGGAAGCCAAGCCGGAAATGAAGGTGACAGTGCTGACCAACGAGCAGCGCAGCTGCTTCAAGGAGGCGGCGGCAGAGGTTGAGGCCAAGTTCATCGAGATGACCGGCGACAGCGGCGCTGCGATCCTGGAGCAGATGAAAGCAGACCTGGCAGCAACTGCCAACTGACGCCTGCTCTGAAGTCACCGCTGAGCGGGTGCTGCCCGCTCAGCGCCCCGCAGACCCTGGGAGGACGGAATGCACCAGACACATGAGTCCGCGCTGCCCGGTTTCCTGGGCGTGATCGACAGCGCCATCAGCCGCACCGAGTCGTTCCTGCTGGCCGCCGGCGTGCTGCTGATGGCGGCCAATACCGTGGCCAATGTGGTGGGGCGGTTCGTGCTGGGCAATTCCATCTTCTTCACCGAAGAGCTGAACCGGATCCTGATCATCCTGATCACCTTTGCCGGCATCAGCTATGCGGCGCGCAATGCCCGTCATATCCGGATGTCGGCGATCTATGACCTGCTGCCGCCGCATCTGCGCAAGGTGATGGTGGTGGTGATTTCGGTGATCACCGCCGGGTTCATGTTCCTGCTGTGCTTTTACGCGGTGAAATACATCGGCTCGCAGGCGTCGCGCGGGCGGGTGCTGCCGGCGTTGCAAATCCCGGTCTGGGTGATCCTGGTCTGGGTGCCTGCGGGGTTCTTCATGACCGGTGCTCAGTACCTGCTGACCGCGGTGCGCAACCTGACGTCCTCCGGCATCTACCTCTCGACCCATGTGCAAGAGGGGTACGAGGACGCGGAAGAAATCGAAATCTGAGGGCGGACCCATGGCTGCAACTATTTTCCTGACCATGATTGTCCTGCTGCTGCTGGGCTTTCCGATGATGATCCCGCTGATTGCCGGCGCTTTCATCGGCTTCTTGATGCTGTTCGGCGATCTGGCCCGGACCGAAACCATGGTGCAGCAGATGATGGCCGGTATCCGGCCCGCCTCGCTGATTGCGGTGCCGATGTTCATCTTTGCCGCCGACATCATGACCCGGGGCCAGTCGGCCGGGCGGCTGATCAATGTGGTGATGGCCTATATCGGCCATATCCGCGGCGGGCTGGCGATTTCCACCGCTGCCGCTTGCACCATGTTCGGCGCCGTTTCCGGCTCGACACAGGCGACCGTTGTGGCCATCGGTTCGCCGCTGCGCCCGCGGATGCTGCAGGCGGGCTACAAGGACAGCTTTGTGCTGGCGCTGATCGTCAATGCCAGCGACATCGCCTTTCTGATCCCGCCCTCCATCGGGATGATCATCTATGGCGTGGTCTCCAGCACCTCGATTGCCGAGCTGTTCATTGCGGGCATCGGGCCCGGCCTGCTGATCCTGCTGCTGTTTTCGGCCTATGCCTATATCTATGCGGTGCGTAACAACGTGCCGACCGAGCCCAAGGCGACCTGGGGCGAGCGGTTTCAGACCATGCGGCAGGCGCTGTGGCCGATGGGGTTCCCGGTGATCATCATCGGCGGCATCTATGGCGGCGTGTTCAGCCCGACCGAGGCGGCAGCGGCCTGCGTTCTATATGCGCTGATCCTGGAGGTCGCCGTGTTCCGCTCGATGTCGCTGGCGGATGTCTATGAAACCGCAAAATCCACCGGGCTGGTCACCGCAATCGTGTTCATTCTGGTGGGGGCAGGGGCTGCGTTTTCCTGGGTTATCTCATTCGCGCAGGTGCCACAGCAGATCCTTGGCGCCATCGGCATTGCCGAGATGAGCGCCATCGGGGTGCTGTTCGTGATCTCCATCGCGTTTTTCATCGGCTGCATGTTTGTCGATCCCATCGTGGTGATCTTGGTGCTGGTGCCGGTTTTTGCGCCGGTGGTGAAGTCGGTGGGGCTGGACCCGGTTCTGGTTGGCACAATCATCACCCTGCAGGTGGCTATCGGATCGGCCACGCCGCCCTTTGGCTGCGATATCTTCACTGCGATTGCCGTGTTCAAACGCCCCTATGCCGAGGTGGTTCGCGGTACGCCGCCCTTCATCCTGATGCTGCTGGGGGTGTCGGTGGCGCTGATCTTCTTCCCGCAGATTGCGCTGTTTCTGCGCGACCTGGCCTTTGCCAAATAAGGAGGCGCGGCGATGTTCACATCCATTCTGGTGCCCTTTGACGGCTCGCAAGGGGCGGAGGCCGCGCTGGCCAAGGCGGCGGAGCTGTGCGGGGCTGGGCTGACGCTGCTGACGGTCTATCGCCACCACTCGCTGCTGGAGGCCTCGATGCATATGGTGCGCCCGGATCTGCCGGACGACCTGGACGAGATCATGCGCGGCCACGCCCGCGAGGTGGCCGAGCGCGGCAAGGTGCTGGCGGCAGAGGGCGGCGTTTCAAACCCCCGCGCCTTTGTCAAAGCCGGGCCGGTGGCGCGCACCATCACGGGGTTTGCCAGGGAGCATGGGCAAGACCTGATCGTGATCGGCAGCCGGGGTCTTGGCTCGCTGGAAAGGGCGCTGCCGGGGAGTGTATCTCACAAGGTAACGAGCCTGGCCGAAACCCCGGTTCTAGTTGTTTAGGAAGGCAGAAAATGGCCTTTGATATCCATGCCACGCCCTCGCGGGTTCCGGCCCGGCTGGACCACCGCCCCGTGAAGAAACGGATCGCGCTGGTGGCGCTGGCGACCGACCACACGTCCGAGCGCGACTTTGCCCGGATCTGCGACCCGGACCGGGTGGGCGTCTATGTGAACCGGATCGCATACGAGAACCCGACCACCCGGGAAACGCTGCTGAAGACCGGCCCGCGGCTGACTGCAGCCGCGGCGCAGATCCTGCCGGAGGAGGCGGTGGATGTGGTGGCCTATGGCTGCACCGCGGCTTCCATCGTTTTGGGCAATGATGCGGTCGCCCGCTCTCTGAACACGGCCAAGCCGGGCGCGCCTTGCGTCACCCCAAGCTCTGCCGCGTTTGATGCGTTTGCCGCACTTGGGGCCGGGCGGGTGTCGCTGTTGACACCCTACAGCCCGGCGGTCACCGATGAGATGGCGCAGTATTTTGCGGCGCATGGCCCAGCGGTGGTCAGTGCCGCCTGTTTCGGGCTGACCGACGACCGCCAGATGGCGCGGATTTCCGAGGACAGCATCATTGAAGCCGGGATTGCCGCCTGTGATTCATCAGCCGATGCGCTTTTCCTGTCTTGCACCGCGCTGCGGGCGGCTGTCTGCATTGAGCGGATCGAGGACCACCTGGGCAAGCCGGTTGTCAGCTCCAACCAGGCAATGGTCTGGCGCTGCCTGCGCCTGGCCGGGATCACGGATCCGGTAAAAGGTTTCGGCAGGCTTTTTGAACTCTAAATAGGCTAAACAGATCCAATGACTGACAAAATCACCCTTCAGGACAGCTATCAGGCCCGGGCGCGGATTGGCGGGAAAATCCGGCAGACGGCACTGGTATCTTCGCCCTCTCTCAGCGCGCATTGCGGCGGAGAGGTTTCGTTGAAGCTGGAAAGCACCCAGATCACCGGCAGTTTCAAACTGCGCGGCGCCACCAACGCGGTCTTGTCGCTGACCGATGAACAGCGCGCGGCGGGGGTTGTTGGCGTCTCCACCGGCAACCACGGGCGCGGGCTGGCCTATGCCGCGGCGCAGGCCGGTGTGCGCTGCATCATCTGCATGTCGGAGCTGGTGCCGCAAAACAAGATCGAGGGCATCAAATCCCACGGCGCCGAAGTGCGGATTGCGGGCCGCTCCCAGGACGATGCCCAGGTTGAGGTCGACAGGCTGGTGGCGGACGGCATGACCATGCTGCCGCCATTTGACCACCGCGACATCATCGCGGGCCAAAGCACCGTGGCGCTGGAAATGCTGGAACAGGCGCCGGATCTGGACACTGTGCTGGTGCCGCTGTCCGGCGGCGGGCTGATTTCCGGCGTGGCGATGGTGATGAAAGCCGCAAATCCGGCGATCCGTGTTATCGGCATCTCGATGGAACGCGGCGCGGCGATGTATGAATGCCTGCAGGCCGGCAAACCGGTCCTGGTAGAGGAAAAAGCCACGCTTGCGGATTCTCTGGGTGGTGGCATCGGGCTGGATAATGCCTATACCTTTGAAATGACCAAGGCTTTTGTCGATGATGTGGTGCTGGTTTCCGAGACGGAAATTGCCGCCGCCATCCGCCACGCGTATTTCGAAGAACGCCAGGTGATCGAAGGTTCCGGCAGCGTTGGCATCGCTGCCCTGCTGGCGGGCAAGATCGAAAATCTGGGCCGTTGCGTCTCATTGGTCAGTGGTCAGAACATCGACATGGCGCTGCACAAACGCATCATCAACGGAGAAGATGTCGACGTGGCGGCCGAAACCAAGGGGGCGCAGATGCCTGACATCAAGATCCTGACTGAGACGGAACTGCGCGATTTGGTGCCGCTGGACGGCGATGCAGTGGATTGCATTGAGCAGGGCTTTACCACGCTGGCCGGGGCAGGGTGGTGATGCCGCCGATCATGACGCTGCCTGTGCCGGATCATAACGGCGAGGTCTGTGTCAAAACCGCCTATGTGCCGGGGATCGACAGCTTTGCGATGAAGATGAGCCCGGGGTTTTTCGACAACCCCAAGCTTGGGCTGCCCAGCACCACGGGACTGATGGTGGTGTTTTCCAGCAAGACCGGCCTTTTGGAGGCGCTGCTTTTGGACAATGGCTACCTTACCGATGTGCGCACCGCCGCCGCCGGGGCGGTTGCAGCGCGCCATTTGGCGCGGGAGGATGCGGCGCGTGTGTGCATCATTGGCGCGGGCGTGCAGGCGAAGATGCAGCTGAAGGCCATGACCCTGGTGCGCGAAATCAAAAGCGCCGTCATCTGGGCGCGGGACAGCACCAGGGCTGAGGTTGCTGCTGCAAGCCTGCGCGAAGAGCTTGGGCTGGAAATCTCGGCCAGCTCGGACATCGGAGAGGCAGTATTGTCAGCTGACATTGTGGTCACCACCACCCCCGCTGCTGACCCCGTGATCCAAGCGGAGTGGCTGCGGCCTGGCCAATTGGTCATCGCCATGGGGTCGGATCAGGAGCACAAGTGTGAATTGAACCCCGCTTGCCTGGCCAAGGCAGACTTATACGTGCCTGACAGCCAGGCGCAGTGTGCCGTCAAGGGCGAGCTGCGCAGTGCCATCGGGGCGGGGCTGATCGCAAATGACCGCAGTTTCACCGAACTGGGAGATGTCACTTCAGGCAAGGCCGCCGGGCGCCAGGCGGACAGTGATCTGATCATTGCCGACCTGACCGGCACCGGCGTTCAGGACACCGCCATCGCAACCCTTGCAGGCTCCCGCGCAGATGCGGCGGGGGCAGGCGCCAGTTTCACCAGCTGATCAACCAGGAACCACGCATATGGCAGACCCCAAGCTGTATTTCTCCCGCTCCGAATACCAGGCGCGTATAGACAAAACCCGGTCCGAGATGGCCCGCCGCGGCATCGACCTTCTGATCGTCACGGATCCTTCGAACATGAACTGGCTGACCGGCTATGACGGCTGGTCCTTCTATGTCCATCAATGCGTCGTGCTGGGCCTTGAGGGTGAGCCGCTCTGGTACGGCCGCGGTCAGGATGCCAATGGCGCTTTGCGCACCTGCTTCATGGCCCCCGCCAGTATCATTGGCTATCCGGACCATTACGTGCAATCGGCTGACCGCCACCCGATGGATTACCTGTCGGCGCAACTGGCGGATCGCGGGCTGGACGGCGGCACTATCGGCGTTGAAATGGACAACTACTACTTTACCGCAGCTGCCTATGCCTCCCTGCAGGCGCATCTGCCGAATGCCCGTTTTGCCAACACCAACGCGCTGGTCAACTGGCAGCGCGCGGTGAAATCCGAGGCTGAACTCGCCTATATGCGCCAGGCCGGCAAGATCGTTGAGCGCATGCATCAGCGGATTTTCGACAAGGTTGAGCCAGGGATGCGCAAATGCGATCTGGTGGCAGATATCTATGACGCCGCCCTGCGTTATGACGAGGGTCTGGGCTTTGGCGGCGACTATCCCGCCATCGTGCCGCTGCTGCCGTCAGGACCGGATGCAGCCGCGCCGCATCTGACCTGGGACGATCTGCCGATGAAATCCGGCGAGGGTACTTTCTTTGAAATCGCAGGTGTTGTGCACCGCTACCACTGCCCGTTGTCGCGCACGGTGTTCCTAGGCAAGCCGACACAGACCTTTCTTGACGCGGAAAAGGCGGTGCTGGAAGGCATGGAAGCGGGTCTGGAAATGGCAAAAACCGGCAATACTTGCGAGGACATTGCCAAGGCGTTCTTCAAGGTGCTGAAGAAATACGGCATCGAAAAGGATAACCGCACCGGCTATCCGATCGGCGTCAGCTACCCGCCGGACTGGGGCGAGCGCACCATGTCGCTGCGTCCTGGCGACACCACCGTTCTGGAAGAAAACATGACCTTCCACTTCATGACCGGCCTCTGGATGGAGGACTGGGGTTTCGAGATCACTGAAAGCATCCGCATCGGGGTGGACGGGCCGGAGTGCCTGTCGGATGTGCCGCGCAAAATGTTCGTGAAGGACTGACCCATGAAGGCAAACCCGATTTCCCCCACCATCGCGCTGGATCAGGACGGCGTGCATCACGGATTTCTGAAACTGCCCTACAGCCGGGATGACTCGGCCTGGGGGTCAGTGATGATCCCGCTGACGGTGATCAAGAACGGCGAGGGGCCGACGGCGCTGCTGACAGGCGCCAACCACGGCGACGAGTACGAAGGCCCGATTGCCCTGCACGAGCTGGCTGCCACGACGGCGGCAGAGGATGTGACCGGGCGGCTGATCATTGTGCCGGCCTTCAACTATCCGGCATTCCGGGCCGGCACCCGCACCTCGCCGATCGACAAGGGCAATATGAACCGGTCGTTCCCTGGCCGGCCCGACGGCACCGTGACCGAGAAGATCGCCGATTATTTCCAGCGTACGCTTTTGCCGATGGCGGATCTGGCGGTGGACTTCCACTCTGGCGGCAAAACGCTGGATTTCGTGCCTTTTGCCGCGGCGCATATCCTGGAGGACAAAGCTGCGCAGGAGGCCTGCTTTGCCGCGATGAAGGCGTTCAACGCGCCTTATTCGGTGGAGCTTTTGGAGATCGACAGCGGCGGCATGTATGACACCGCGGTCGAGGAAATGGGCAAAGTTCTGGTCACCACGGAGCTGGGCGGCGGCGGATCGTCCTCCGCGCGCAGCAATGCCATCGCCAAGAAGGGGCTGCGCAATGTGCTGATCCACTTCGGCATCCTGCAGGGGGAGATGCAGCTGGAAGAGACCGTGAACCTGACGATGCCGGATGACGACTGCTTCCTGTTCAGCGAAGGCGACGGCCTTTATGAGATGATGGCCGATTTGGGCGAAACGGTTGCCAAGGGGGATCTGCTGGCGCGGGTGTGGCCGCTCGACCGCACCGGGCAGCGGCCGGTGGAATACCGCGCCCGCCGCGCAGGGCTGGTGATCAGCCGCCATTTCCCCGGCCTGATCAAATCCGGTGACTGTGTGGCAGTTGTCGGCGTCACCGGCGCCTGATAGGGCAAGCCTATGCAACTGGACCAGCGCGATCTCGACATTCTGCGCGTGCTCTCAACCGAGGGCCGCATCACCAAGGCCGCGCTGGCCGACCGGATCGGCCTGTCGCCGACCCCCTGCTGGGACCGGCTGAAAAAGCTGGAACAGGCCGGTCTGATCGAGGGCTACGGCGCCCGCATCAACCTCAAGAAACTGGCGCCGCATCTGACTGTGTTTGTCGCCGCTGAGATTGCTGACCACACCGCTGCCAGTTTCCATGCGTTTGAAACGGCGATGCAGCGCTATGACGAGGTCACCGCCTGCTGGGCGCTGGCAGGCGGCTTTGACTATCTGCTGCAGATAGTCACCCGCGACATCGATGCTTACCAGCGGCTGATTGATGAGATGCTGGACGCCCGCATCGGACTTTCCCGCTATTTCACCTATGTTGTGACCAAACCTGTAAAAGGGGCTGGCGCACCGCCTCTGGATGTTCTGCTGCGGCAGGACTGAAACGGCAGTTTCAGGTGGAATCCGGTCGTATGCAGACCCAAACAGCTTGCGGGCAGCAGGTTAGGCTGGGTGTCAGAGGAGTGGAGGAGGCTGCGGCATGGGCATGTTTTCGGGGCAAAATATTCTGATAACAGGCGGCGGAAGCGGGATCGGGCAGGCAATTGCCCGTCGGCTTGCAGGTGCCGGTGCCAAACTGGCCATTGCGGACCGCAACGCGGGCACAGCCGAAGCCACGGCTTCCGAATTGCGCGATGCAGGCGCCGAAGCCTTGGCGATTGAGGCTGATATCAGCCGCGAAGCCGACGTCGAGGCGATGTTCGCGGCGGTTCAGCAATTTGGTGGCACACTGCACGGAATGGCGCATTGCGCCGGGATCGGTGTGGAAAAAACCATCCTCGACACCTCGCTGGATGATTGGAACCGGCTGATCGGCATCAACTTGACCGGGACATTCCTGTGTGCGCGCGGCGCGGCGCGGATGATGGCCGGCCAAGGCTATGGCCGCATCCTGCTGATGGGCTCCGCCGCCGGTGAACGCGGAGGAACCGGGCGCTCTGCTTACGGGGCCAGCAAGGGGGGCGTTCATGCATTGACCCGGGTCATGGCGGTCGAGCTGGCCGAACTAGGGATCACGGTCAATGCCATGGCACCCGGCGCCATTGAGACCGAGCTGGTCAGCCGCATGCATGACGCGGAGACCAGAACCGCCTATTGCAGCGGTATTCCTGCCAACCGCTACGGAGCCCCGGATGAAGTTGGTGCTGCGGCGGAGTTCCTCCTGAGTTCCGGGGCCGCTTACGTCAGCGGAGTTGTGCTGCCGATTGATGGCGGCTTCATGGGAGCCGGCGTCATCAAGCGGCAGATGAACCCGTCCGGCGGGTGATATCTTCAAATCAAGCTGGTTGGCGCAAAAGCCAGCTGTTTCTTCTGCTGTTTCAGGAAACTTCAGACACTTCGTCTGTCAGCATCAGACAAGCTCTCCTGTAAAGCACAGGAGAACTTCCATGACAGAGACTGCTCTCTCTGCCCGCGCGGACATTGCGGACAAGGCGTTAGTTCGTTCATTTTCCTACATAAATGGAAAGTGGTGCGCCGCGGCAAGCAGCGAAACCTTCCCGGTCAGCGATCCGGCGGATGGTGCTGAACTTGGCCACGTCGCCAGTCTGTCTGCAGAAGAATCCTGTGCCGCTGTGGACGCGGCGCAGGCAGCTTTCCCGGCCTGGGCAGGTCTTTTGCCGCAGCAGCGCGCCGCCATCCTGCGGCGCTGGTATGAGTTGCAGCTGGAACACAAGGAAGACCTTGCCCGCATCATGGTGCTGGAACAAGGCAAGCCCCTTTCCGAGGCGCGCGGCGAGATAGACTATGGCGCCGCCTTTGTGGAATTCTACGCCGAAGAGGCCAAACGCCCAAACATCGAAGGCGTGACCAGCCATTTGCCCGACGCCGAAGTAGAACTGTGGCGTGAGCCGGTGGGCGTGGCGGCGTTGATCACGCCCTGGAACTTCCCCTCTGCCATGCTGACCCGCAAAGCAGCGGCGGCGCTGGCGGCGGGCTGCACCGTGGTGGCGCATCCTTCGGGTGAGACCCCGTTCAGCGCGCTGGCGCTGGCGGAGCTGGCCGAGCGTGCAGGCGTCCCTGCAGGCGTGTTCAACGTGGTGACTGGCCATGCCCCTACCATTGTTGAACCCTGGACCCGCGACACAAGGGTGCGGGCGCTATCCTTCACCGGCTCCACCAATACCGGCAAGCTTCTGTACCGCCAGTCGGCCGACACCGTGAAGCGGCTGGTGATGGAGCTGGGCGGCCATGCACCGGTGATCGTTTTCAAAGGCTGTAATCTGGACAAGGCGGTGGATGAAGCGATCAAGGCGAAATTCGCCACCTCCGGTCAGGACTGCCTGGGCGCCAACCGGATCTTTGTCGAACGCCCGGCCTATGCGGAGTTCTGCGCGAAGTTCATTGAGGCTGCCAAGGCACTGAGCGTCGGCAAAGGTATGGATGACTGCGATCTCGGGCCGCTGATGAACGAAAAGGCGCTGCAAAAGCAGGAGCAGCATGTGGCGGATGCGCTGGCCAAGGGCGCAACACTGGCTTGCGGCGGCAAGCGCCATGCACTTGGGCCGTTGTTTTATGAACCCACCGTGCTGACCGATGTTCCCGCAGATGCGCTGATCATGTCCGAGGAAACCTTTGGCCCGGTTGCGCCCGTTACCCCTTTCGATACCGAGGAAGAAGTGGTGGCCCGTGCCAATGACAGCGAGTACGGGCTGGTGGCCTATCTCCACAGCCACGACCCGCGCCGGATCTACCGCCTCAGCCGGGCGCTGCAGTACGGCATGGTTGCTGTGAACCGCACCAAAGTCACCGGCGCGCCGATCCCCTTTGGCGGCACCAAGCAATCCGGCCTTGGCCGCGAAGGTGCCCGCCTTGGCATGGAAGAATTTACCGAAATCAAGTACATATGCCGCGACTGGGCCTGAACCCCGCAGGCAAGAGATAGGAAGAACGATGCTGAAGAACGACCAACTCGACCAGTGGGACCGCGAGAATTTTTTCCACCCCTCGACTCATCTGGCCCAGCACGCCCGCGGGGAAAGCCCGAACCGGGTGATCAAGACCGCATCCGGTGTCTTCATAGAAGACCGCGACGGCAACAAGCTGCTGGACGCCTTTGCCGGTCTTTATTGCGTGAACGTGGGCTATGGCCGCCAGGAAATCGCCGAAGCGATCGGGGATCAGGCCAAAGAACTGGCCTATTATCATTCCTATGTAGGCCACGGTACCGAAGCCTCGATCACATTGTCCAAGATGATCCTGGATCGGGCGCCTGCGAATATGTCCAAGGTCTATTTCGGCCTCGGCGGTTCGGACGCCAATGAAACCAACGTCAAGCTGATCTGGTACTACAACAACATCCTGGGCCGCCCGGAGAAGAAAAAGATCATCTCCCGCTGGCGCGGCTATCACGGCTCGGGGCTGGTCACCGGCTCTTTGACCGGGCTGGAGCTGTTCCATAAGAAGTTCGACCTGCCAATCGAACAGGTGATCCACACCGAGGCGCCGTACTATTTCCGCCGCAACAACCTGGACCAGACCGAGGAGCAGTTCGTCGCCCATTGCGCCGCCGAACTGGAGGCACTGATCGAGCATGAGGGCGCAGATACAATCGCTGCCTTCATCGGTGAGCCGGTTCTGGGCACCGGCGGCATCGTACCGCCGCCCGCAGGCTACTGGTCCGCCATTCAGGCGGTGCTCAAGAAGCACGACATCCTGCTGGTTGCTGATGAGGTTGTCACCGGCTTTGGCCGTCTCGGCAGCATGTTCGGTTCGGATCACTATGGTATCGAGGCTGATATCATCACCATCGCCAAGGGCCTCACTTCGGCTTATGCGCCGCTGTCCGGCTCCATCATTTCGGACAAGGTCTGGAAGGTGCTGGAACAGGGCACCGATGAAAACGGCCCGATCGGCCACGGCTGGACCTATTCGGCGCACCCGATCGGTGCGGCAGCGGGTGTTGCCAACCTCAAGCTGATCGATGAGCTGAACCTGGTGCAGAACGCAGGCGAGACCGGCGCCTATCTGAACGCCACCATGGCAGAGGCACTGTCCGGTCACGCCAATGTGGGCGACGTGCGCGGCGAGGGAATGCTGTGTGCCGTGGAATTTGTGAAGGACAAGGACAGCCGCACTTTCTTTGATTCGGCAGACAAGATCGGACCGCAGATCTCGGCCAAACTGCTGGAGCAGGACAAGGTCATCGCCCGCGCCATGCCGCAGGGGGATATCCTGGGCTTTGCGCCGCCGTTCTGTCTCAGCCGTGCGGAAGCTGATCAGGTGGTGGCAGCCGCGCTGCGGGCTGTACAAGCGGTGTTGGGATGAAGTTGCCTCCGAGCCTGCAGCAGCTCAAACACGTAAATGGTTCGATTGCCCGCTGTTTCTGTAACCATGGGATTTGCGGTGCCGGCTTCATCTGATGAATAGAGGTGGTGGCTCTGGCCGGGTTGTTGCAAATTCATCAACTGAACTTCGTCCCTGTTCCCGGACAGCGGGGTAATTTACCTCTGTCCACGGAAGGAGCATGGAATGGGACAATCGAGACGAACGTTCACAGTTGAATTCAAAGCCGCAGCTGTTGGCCGGCTTTATAAGCCTGGTGCCACACAAACCGGCGTGGCTAGGGAACTGGGTGTGACGAGTTCCCACCTCAAGACGTGGCGCCTGGAGATTGAAGCGGCAGGATCGATGGCGGCGCTGCGCAGGCAGCAGGCCGATGCAGCGGAACTGGATCATCTGCGGAAGGAAAACAAACGCTTGAAGCTGGAAAATGAAATCCTCGAGAAAGCTTCCGCTTTTTTCGCCCCAAGGGCAGCGAAGACATGAACGCGAAACGTGCTTTCGTCGCTGCCCGCAAGACAGTTTACCCGATCGCTCAGCTCTGCCGCATTACTGGCCCTGCCGCTGCAAATAGCGGGCCATCTGGCGGGAGCCCTACCACGGCGTCTCAGGAAACTGCCTGTCCCTCCCTGCAGAATTGCGGCAGCAAACCGCCTGCCGGGCAGCGGATGATTGCCATGAACCGCAGGTTCCCGGCGCTCCCGCCTTTGGGCGTGTGATACAGGTTCGAACAGGCCGGCGACAGCATCTGACACTGACGGCGAACGCTGATCTTCGGATGATCCTTTTCAATGCACATCTGCCTGCGATCCTCGCTTAACGATCCCGGGCGCGTTTCAAAAAACCGCGTTCAGCCACAAGCTGGCCGGTCTTGGAATGCAGTGTGCCGATCTCAGTCCCGTTGGATTTGGCCGCAGCGCCGATCCTCTTGGAAAAGGCCTGGGCCAGGTTCTTGACCGCAGCCCGTTTCCAGCCGCTGATCATGTTCGGATGCGCGCCGTACGTCTTCGGTAACTCTGCCAGTACCTTCTCCTCGCGGATCGCCTCAAGCGCAATTTGGGCTTTGAATTCGGGAGAAGGGTTCTTGCGTTTCGTCATATTGGATCGTCGCTTTCATCATGCGATCCACCTTGGCTACAGGTCTGAATTCCCGCGGCCACCTCTAGTTGTTTCTAATCCGAGCCGTGCTGCGGCTTGCATAAATGGCTGCCTTACTCACTGCGGTGCAGCGGTGGACTCAGCCGCCGTGCAGCGTGGAAAAATCGGCGTGCGCGCGCAGCAAAGTTTTAGCGCTTCTGCAATGGGTTCAGAGCCGCCTTGCGGTGGCACAGAACCTAGAAACCAGCACCAGCCTGCCCCAGGCCGGCTGTGATCGGCTCGAGCCAGCCCGGACGGGACATTCGTATCAGTTGCAGTGCCAATTCCGCTGCGAGTGCGAAGCATTTGGGCCAGTTTTCTGAAAGCAACCGTCCAGAAGCCTGTGGCGGCCCGGCAGAGGCTGCGCTCCACTCCAGTGGCACAGATGCGCAGGAAGCTGCCGCTGCAAAGTTTCGAACTGCCGACGCCCTTCGGAGCCTGGCCGGCCCCGAGCTATCGTTCACCTTACCTTTAGCCGCGGTAGTGCAGCTTCACCAGACCAGCCGCTCATGTGCCAAGCTGCATTTGCCAAGATCAGAGGTCTGCTCGCAGGGCAGACCCGCCGCCTTAACCAGTTTCCCGGGAACCCCTCTTTGATCTTCAAACCGCTTCCCGCACTGCGCTCAGGAATTGCTGTGTCCGCTCCCGCTGGGGATTGCCGAACAGTTGCGCGGGTGGGCCCTGCTCCTCGATCTTGCCGCCATAAAAGAAGCATACCCGGTCCGAGATATCGCGGGCAAACCCCATCTGGTGAGTCACCATCAGCATGGTCAGGTTATGTTCCAAGACCAGCTGGCGGATCACGTTGGTCACCTCGCCGATCACCTCCGGGTCCAGGGCCGAGGTGACCTCGTCGAACAGCATCACCTTGGGCCGCATGGCCAGTGCGCGGGCAATCGCCACCCGCTGCTGCTGGCCGCCCGACAGGCGCGAGGGATGCTGATCCTTCTTGGAGATCATGCCGACCAGTTCCAGCAGCTCTTCTGAGCGGTCGCGCGCCTCTGCCTTGGAGAGGCCCAGCACCTGCACCGGCCCCTCCATACAGTTTTCCAGCGCGGTCATATGCGGGAACAGGTTGAAATGCTGGAAACACATGCCGATGTCAGCGCGGCGGCTGCGCAGGTGGCGCTCGCTGGCGGGCACCAGCTGGCCGCCCTTGGGCATATGGGTCAGCGGCTTGCCGTCCACATAGATCACCCCGCCGTTGATCTGCTCAAGCGTCATCAGCATCCGCAGCACGGTGGTTTTGCCCGAGCCGGAGGGACCGATGATCGAGACCATTTCCCCTGCCGCGACGTCGAGATCGAGATCGTCCAGCACAGTGAGCGCCCCATAGGATTTGTTCACCTTGCGAAAGCTCACCATCGGCGTGTCTTCACCGGTGATTTCAAGCGGAAAGCCAGTATTGTCCAGCATCGTTACAGTCCCAGTTTGCGGCGCACATACCCTTCGAACAGCCGGATCAGGCCCGCTGCCGGCAGGGAGATTGCCAGAAAGATGATGCCGACCATCGTGTAAGGCTCTAGAAAGCGGTAGTTTTCCGAGCCGATGGCATTGGCGGTATGGATAAGCTCGGCAACCCCGATCACCGACAGCATCGGCGTGTCCTTGAAGATGCCGACCAGGTAGTTGCCCATGCCCGACAGCGCGGGCGGGATGGCCTGCGGAATAATTACCCGGCGGTACTTCTGCGCGGTGGACATGTTGAGCGCGATTGCCGCCTCCCACTGGCCTTTCGGCACGCTTTCAATACCGCCGCGGAAGACCTCAGACAGGTAGCAGGCATAATGCAGACCGATGGCGATCATGCCGGACATCCACGGGCTGAGCCGGATGCCGAACTGCGGCCCTACATAGAACACAAAGAAGATCTGCAGGATCAGCGGGGTGGAACGGATGAACTCCACAAACTCGCGCACTGTGAAGGTCACCGCCCTGGACGGTGTGCGCTGTGCCAGCGCCAGCATCAGCCCCAGCACTACCGCAATCGCATAGCCCGCAAGGGCCGCAACCAGCGTGTTGCCGGTGGCAGTGATCAGGCGGGGCAGAATCTCCCAGGTGAAATCCCATTGCCAGTCAAACATGGCTTACGCCCTCCCCATCTTGCGCGCCATGTGGCGTTCCAGCCAGCGCATGAACGGCGTCACGAAAAAGCGGGCCAGGACGTAATAGATGACCAGTGCCGCGCCAAAGACTTGCGCCGACAGGAAGGTCGAGGCATTGATCTGCCGCGCCTCGAACATCAAGTCGGCAACGGAGATCAGCGACACCAGCGCGGTGCCCTTTAAAAGCTCGATCATCAGGTTGCCCCAGGGCGGCAGCATGCTGACCAGCGCCTGCGGCAGGATGATCCGCCGCATCCGCTGCGCCGGGCTCATGTTGATCGCCAGCGCCGCTTCCCATTGCCCCTTGGGCACTGACAGAATGCCACCGCGCACCAGCTCGGCGCCGTAAGCGCCGATATTCATGCCGATAGCCAGGTATCCTGCGGTGAATTTTTCGATCGTAAGACCGAACAGCGGCAGCACGAAGAAAATCCAGTATAGCTGCACCACCAGCGAGGTGCCGCGGAAAATCTCGATATAGGTCACCGCCGCGCCGCGCATAAGCGCGTTCTGCGACAGTTTCATCAGGCCCATGCAGAGCGAGATCGCGATTCCAATCACCGCAGCGAGCAGGAACTGGGCCAAGGTGACGCCCGTCCCTGTCAGAAGCCGCGGCCAGTACTGGATCAGGAAATCATAGAAACCCATCTGTAATCCGTATGGCACGAGGAGATTTGCATGTGGCGGACCCCAGGGATCCGCCGCACATTCGGATCAGCGGTTGGCGCAGGTCCATTCGGTGGTCTTGTCACCGGGCAGGGTGCTTTCGGTGTAGCCGTATTTTGCGACGGTCTGCATCATCTCCTCAGAGCCGATGTATTCCGCCAGCGCGGTGTTGAACTCTGCCAGGAAATCGCTGTCAGCGTCGCGGAAGCCGACGCCGACCCAGTTCAGCGTCCATTCCGGCAGGGCGCTGGGGTCGGTCACGTCGACGGCCTCATCGCTTTCCGCCAGATGCGCCGCTTCGAAATAGGTCATGCCCGCAGCATCTGCGCGGCCTGCCTTAACTGCGGCCAGCATCTCGGTCGGCCCTGGCACCTGCATGATCATCGCGTCGGTCAACCCTTCCTTCTTGGCGGCTTCGACGGTGTTGTAGCCGGAACCTGCAGCCAGTACCGCTTCTGCAGCCAGGATGTCCTGATAGGTCTGGATACCCTTGGGATTGCCGGCCGGAACGATAAAGGCGTCGCCGGACTGGGCAATCGGCTCGGAGAAGGAAATATTCTCGCAGCGGCTGTTGAGGATATAAAGCCCGCCGGTGATCATATCATAGCGGTTGGCCTGCAGCCCCGGGATCAGCCCGCCCCAGTCGGTTACGGTCGCCTCGACGCTTTCGTGGCCCATTTTTTTCAAGATATCGATGGCGATCTCGTTCACAAAGCCCTTGGCGTCGCCATTTTCGTCAGGGTAGCCCCAGATCGGAATGTTGGAGAAGCCGATGCGGAGCGGCTCGCCCGCGGCGATCCGGTCATCAATCGGCCCGGCCAGCGCCGCAATCGAGCTGACCACGGTTGCAACTGCCGCTGCGCCCAAAGTGTTGAGTAGTTTGTAAGTCATGGTTTCCTCCCAGAATTTAACCTGTCTTCGATTTGGAACTCGCGCCTGCTGTTTGGTTGGGGCGGCGTCTCCATTGCCACGGTCCTGAGCTTGAGCCGGTGATGAGATCGGGACACCGGGGATGTGCATCAGGACCGTGAACTCCTCCTTGGTGCCAGGCGCCCTCAGGTGCCGGACAGCATCCGTTTGCTTTGCGGGTCATAGAACGGCGTCAGCCTGACATCGGCTTCAACGCTTTGCCCCTCAACAAGAACCGTGAATTGGCCGTTCTCCACCGCTGCCTTCTCAATTTCGCCTTCCGGCAGGGTCAGCAGGCACAGGCCGACAGCCGCCCCGACCGTTTGGCCCCAGGCGCCGGCGGTCACATAGCCCGCGATTTGGCCGTCCCGCAGAACAGGTTCGTTGTGATGCAGCAGCGGTTCCGGGTCGCGCAGCTTGACCGAACATAGGAACGGCCCCTTGTTTTCCGCCTTGCGCGCCAGATAGGCGTCGCGCCCGATGAAGGGGATGGGCTTCTTGACCTTGCAGACAAACTCCATGCCCATCTGATGCGGCGCCTCGGTATAGGCCATGTCGTGGCCCCAATGGACAAAACCCTTTTCCAGCCGCAGTGCGTTCAGCGCCTCGCCCCGATCAGGCGGAGGCCGAACTGCTCGCCCGCCTGCATCAGCGCCTCGAACACATGTTCAGCAAAATCCGGGGTGATGAAAATCTCCCAGCCCAATTCGCCGGAATAGGAAAGGCGCTGCGCGAACACCGGGGCGTGGCCGATATGGAAATGCCGCAGACTATTGAACCGGAACGCCGCGTGCGAGACATCCGCATCGCTGACGGCCTGCAACAGCTCGCGACTTTTCGGCCCCATAATCCCCAGCACGCCATAGGCAGTTGTCGCATCGCGCACGCGCACATCCTCGTCCGGCTGGACCAGGTCGCGCAGATGCAGATAGTCGCGCCGGGTGTGCGAGATCGAGCTCATAACCATAAAGCTATCCGGCCCATGGCGCGCCACCGTGACGTCGCTTTCAATGCCGCCGCGCTCGTTCAGCATCAGCGTATAGGCAACCCGGCCCTCGGCCATGGCCATGTTGTTGGTGCAGACCCGCTGCAGGAAGCTTTCGGCGTCGCGGCCCTCGACCATCAGCTTGCCCAGCATGGTGTAGTCGATCATCGCAACAGCTTCACGCGCGGCCTTCTGTTCCTCTTGCACATGGGGAACCAGTTCTGGCGGCCAAAACTGTATTCATACTTCGGCTCAACGCCTTCAGGCGCAAACCAGCCGGGGCGTTCCCAGCCCTGGGCCTCGGTGAAACAGGCGCCGCGGGCCTTCATCGGGTGGTAGAACGGCGTGCGGCGCAGGTTGCGGACGGTATCACGCTGGCGGTTCGGCCAATGCATCGCATAGGTCAGCACCAGCGTTTCCGGGCAGCGTTCCTGCAGATAAGGGTCACGCGCCTGGAACTCCTCGCAGCGCTTGGGGTCCATTTCGCTGAGGTCAATCGGCGGGTGACCGTCGATGATCCATTGCGCAACGGCCCGGCCCGCGCCGGAACCGGATTGGATACCAGTGGAATTCACCCCGCCCAACACAAAATAGTTTGAAATATCAGGCGCCTGCCCCAGGATAAAGCGCCCGTCATAGGAATAGCTTTCCGGCCCGTTAAAGAAGGTGCGGATGCCGGTTTCCTGCAACAGCGGCACCCGGTTCATCGCCAGTTCCAGCACCTCCATCACATCTTCCTCGACAAATGGCAGGCTGTCGAACTCGAAGTCCTCGGAAATGCCTTTCATGCCCCAGGGTTTGGCCTGGAAATGGGCAAAGCCGAACAGCAGCTTGCCCGCGTCTTCCTTCCAATAGGTGCCATCGCAATAGGAGCGCAGCACCGGCAGGTCGCTGGGCAGGTTCTCGATGGCCTCGGTCACCAGATAGTAATGCTCGCAGGCGTGCAGCGGCACGCCAACGCCGTTCTGCCGGCCCAGGTCCCGCGCCCACATGCCGCCGCAGTTCACCACGTAATCGGCGCTGATGGTGCCCTGATCGGTGCGAACACCCACCGCCTTATTGCCGCGGGTCAGCACCTCTTCGACCTTGATGTTTTCAAAAACCTTCGCGCCGCGCATCCGCGCGCCCTTGGCCAGGGCCGTGGTCAGATCCACCGGGTTGGCCGATCCGTCGCTGGGCATGTAAATGCCGCCCAGAACACCATCGGGGTTCATCAGCGGCCAGCGCTCCTGAATTTCCGCCGTTTCCAGATAATGCGCCTCGATCCCGTGCAGCTTGGCGAAATCCGCCTTGCGCTTCAGCTCCGCCATCCGTTCGTCATTCACCGCAATAGAGATCGACCCCGACCGCCGGTAGCCTGGATTCTGGCCGGTCTCTGCCTCGATCTCCTGCAGCAGCTCGATGCCGTATTTGGCAAAAGCGGTTGTGGCATGGCTGCCCTGCAACTGCCCGACCAGCCCGGCCGCGTGCCAGGTGGTGCCGCTGGTCAGCTGCTTGCGCTCCAGCAGAACCACATCCGTCAGCCCCTGTTTGGCCAGATGATAGGCAACGGAACAGCCATGAATGCCGCCGCCGATAATGACAACCTGGGCATGGGAGGGAAGGTCTTTTTTCATGTGATCGGATCCCATGTGTTAGGTGATGATTGGCAGCTCGCGCGGCGCGCGGCGGGACAGAAGTTCGGCGCCATCCTCGCGGATGACGATGTTTTCCTCGTGCAGCATCATCTTGTTGCCGCCAAAGGCGAAGCCGGGTTCAAGCGTCAGCACCATGCCAGCCTCGATCACGGTCGTGTCACCGGGCATAAGCGAGGGCCATTCTGTCACCTGCATCCCCAGCCCGTGGCCCATCCGGCCAATCTGATGGCCGCTGCAGCCGCCCTCTTCCAGCACATTGGCCATAGCGCCCCACAGATCCGCGGTGGTGATGCCGGGGCGCGCCGCCTGCAGGCCGGCCTCTGTCGCCCGCCAGGCCAGATCATAAGCCGTCTTGGCTTCGTCCGAAGCGTGGCCAAAGGCATAGTTCCGGTCAAAGTCGCAGCTGTAGCCGCCCCACAGCGAACCGGTATCGAGCAGCAGCATGTCGCCGTCTGTGATCACCCGGTCCGTAGGACGGTTGATCACGTCCGAGAACCCGCCGGGGCCGGAGCTGCCGACCAGATACGGCACGTCATCGGCGCCTTTCTGCAGCAGATCGATCTTGAACTTGGCAAAGGCCTGGCGTTCGGTGTCGCCTGCCCGGATATGGTTCGGCAGATCTTCAAAGGCCGCGGAGGCAATACTGCAGATGCGCGCGATCTTGGCGATTTCAGAGGGGGATTTCACCATCCGCAGGCTGCGCACCACATCGGTGCCGTCGGCAATCGAAATGCCCTCCAGCTGGCTCTGTAGCCGCTGATAATCGGCCGCCGGCATCCGCACATGGGTTTCATGGCCCATCGGCAGACCCAATGTTCCGCCGCCCGGCATCACCTCGCGCAAAGTATCAGCAAGCAGGGAAATACCGTCATCCCCCTGCTGCGGCGCCAGCCAGGTACGGATATCGGAAATCCAGGTCAGCGACATGCTGGGGCCGCCGATTTCCGGGATCACTGCAATCGGGGCACCACTGGCCGGGATCACCACAAACCAAGGCCGTGTCGGGCTGAGCCAAAAGATGGTGTCAAAGCCGGTGAAATAGCGCACCTCGGGTTCCGTGGTCAGCAGCAGGGCGTCCAGCCCAAGACCCGACATGATCTTCTGCGCTGCCGCGGTCCGCTGCTCAAACTCGCTGGTGGAAAAGCCGCGCTCGGCAGCCGGGTGCACGTCCGTCATCATCTTAATCCTGAGGCTTCAATTGAGTGTGAAAAAGCATGCCCGCACCGGCAACGCTGTCGCGCAGCCCTGCCAGCCGGGCAAGGTGCCAGGCGGTGACTTGATTGCTGGACAGAACCGGCTTGCCCAGGGCTTCTTCGGCTTCAGCGATAATGGGCAGCGCTCGCAGGCTGGTGCAGGACACAAATACGCCATCGCAATCATCGCGCCGGCCGACTTCCTTGACCGCAGCCAGAATGCTGTTCGAGGAAATCCGGGCGACCTTGTAATCATCCGATTGGTTGAAGGTTCCAATCGCATTCACCTCGAACCCCGCCGCAGCCAGATTGTCCCGCATTTCAGTGGTAACCTCGGGGCGTAGGGGTGATCAGTGCGATCTTTTTCACCTTCAGGGCTTGAAGCGCGGCTTTGCAGGCCGTTAGCGGATTGGTGATTTTTGCCTTCGGGTGCACTTTGTTCAGCATGCTGCCCACCCGTGCTTCGCCAATCATCGTGGCGCCGGATGTGCAGCAATAACCAATTGCGCCGAATTCAAACGCCGGCGGCAGCAGCTCAGCCGCCGCCGGAAGATCGGCTTCCATCTTGCGCAGCGTGCCACAGGTGACTTCCATCTCGTTCGGGATCCGCGCGTGATACAAGGCGACATCATCGTGCCGTAAAAGCGCGGAAAACTCATGCTCAAGCGTCTGGTCGGATTGCAGCACGATCAGTCCGATCCGCGCCCTTGCGCCCAGACCGCCGTCCGCTGTGAACTCCAGTGTCTGAATATCCGGCACCACGTTCATAAACCTGCCTCTGGAAAATACGGGCGTCAGCCCTTCCCTCTGCTCCATCGCCTTGCATTCCATGGGCACTCCATGCAGTCAGGAGATGAAACTCTCGCTCGCTGGTATATACCAATGATTTGGTATATACCAAAAGAAAAGTTGTGGGAACTGGACACATGGGCGCAAATGATCTGACCTCAGAAAAGAAAATGCCTGCCTTTCAGAAGGTTATTGACCACCTGCGAGATCAGATCCGCAGAGGAAAGCTGCCCGAACATAGCGCGCTGCCCTCCGAAAGAGCCATCGGCGAGCAGTTCGGCATCAGCAGAATGACCGCCCGCCGCGCACTTTTAGCGGTTGAACAGGAAGGTCTCGCCTACAGTTCCGGGCGCCGCGGCCGATTCGTCTCTCCGCAGCGGCTGACCTATGACATCAGCAAGACGGTCAGCTTCTTTGCCCATGCAGAAAGCGGCGAACTTGGCCTTAAGATTGAACTGATCTCTAAACAGCTGACCCAAGCCGACGCCGCCCTGGCGGCCAAGCTTGCAGTGTCCGAGGGCGACGCCCTTTACAAGTACACACGGCTGTTTCTGCTCAAAGGGCACCCTGCCTTTGTAGAAGAGGAATTTGCCGTCGCGCATTTGTTTCCGGATCTTTTCAGCCATGACCTGCAGCAATCAACAACGCTGCTTATGGAGCGGGAATACGGTATGCCGCCTCATTCCGGCGACATTTCCATCCGTATGCGCGCATTGAATGAGGAGGAGGCAGGATTGCTTGGGTTGACGACCTATAATGCAGGGATCGAGCTGGAACAGGTGATCTATGATGCGGGTGGCCGGCCGTTCTGCTTTGACCGTCAAATCTGGCGCGGCGAACTGGCCGAATTCACCGCCCATGCAATCGTGCGGGACCGCCATCTTCCAACTCCAGACTAGTCTTAAATAATTCATCGCTTCTTGCGAGCAATGAATCGCATCAAATGTGGGCCAGGAAGGTTTCGCTTCCGGTTCGACGCGACATAGGCAACGGTCGCGGCGATTTCGCGGGCCTTCTGTCGGGCTCTTTTGTGCTTGGATAGAGAGATCTTTCGAATAATCAGGCAGGGTGTGCATTTTGGCTTCAGCGGGCTAGCGGCACAGTCCTGTTTTCGGGCCTGACAACGTTTGACCCTATCCTTGTCGAATTTTTGCCTGCCTTGCGAGATGTTGCGCCAGTAGGGTCGCAGTTCACGACCGCCGGGGCATTGATAGGCATCTGTGTCTGGATCATAGATGACCTCAGTGTCTGGGAAAGCTCCATCCTTGCGGGCGGGTTTATCAAAAACGGGAATATGCGGCTCAATACTTTGTTCCTTCACCAGTCAGCCGGGCATCCCGGCGGTGCCATAGGCAGTATCCGTTCAGGAAACAGATCGAAGCGCTCCCGCCTGCGCTCCAGCATCTGGCGTACGTGGATGTTCTCGACCAATTGCCACCCGGGCCTAGACCGCACCGCCATACTTGCTGGGTATTCTCGGCTGACTGCCACCCGGTTCCCGACTACACTGCAGCACTTTCCTAGAAAGAAGTGACGGTAATCTTGAACGACGCTAAGGTCGCATAGTGCTGAGAAGGCGAGCAGCGCGGAGACCTCATATATCGCAGCGCTGCTCGCTCTCGGCCCGACCTCTAAGGGAAAGGCCCTAGAAATTGAGAGAGAAAAAATGCAACCCCCTGTGACCGATGAGCAATTGGCAACGGATCTTGATGCGCAATTTGAGCTGCTTCGCGACGCTTATGCCACCAAAGATCAGGAACAGATCAACCAAGCCATCTACCGCGTGTTCTATGCGCGGCGTGAGAGAGAGCAGGGGCTTGATGCTTGGCCTGAAAGTGCAGCATGACCCTCACTTGCACGGGAACAGTGTACACGTAACATCCTTTCTTAGGTGTTCGGCTTTTCGTTACCTCAAGCCCAAACATCGAGCAATTGCAGGAAGACGGGTACGGCTTGCATCGGCAAACGCCGGAAGATCGGCATGTTTCATCTGTTTTCCTATTAGTCGCGCATGTCACAGTGAGGCGGGACGGATTTCCAGCTCAGGCTGCCCTGCGGTTATTCACGCCAAGCGTAGTGGAGGAATGGAACCAGCGCTATGTGTGCCTTATTCGCTGGTCAGGCTTTCCCGCACGATGTACGCGAGCCGACGCTATGCGGCTATTGCAAGGCCCAGCAGGCAAAGACGGCTGACGAGACTAACCGGACTTCTGCCGCTGCGGATATTGCTCATGCAGAAAGCTCTCGCCCTTGCGGCAGGGTTTTTGCGGCGACGCAGCGGATTTCCCGATTGCGGTCATTCATCGGTGTAAATTTCGGCCAAATCCAAACCGCCCTTTCGCCGCGATCGGGATCGACCATCGAAGAGCGAACAAAGCCGCCGACCATCCTGCGGGGACGCGGGGCCGAGCAGCTGCACTCCCTCCCGTTGCTGACGAACTAGGCTGAACAACAGGACTAGTTGTAACGTGGCACCCCGACGGCAACATGATTTGAGGCAGACTACAGCCGGGCGCGGTTGTAGGTGATACTCCTGTATCCAATTTCAACTACGCCTTGGGCCTTGAAGCCAAACCAATCACCGGGGCCAAGGTCGCGGACAATGAATTCCTTGCCAACTGCGCTGATGGCGCCAATACGAACGACCCCTTCGCGGATGAAGAACACCTGCTGAGCAGGGTCCCCGATACGATGAATCCATTGCCCGGCGGAAAGGACTGTAGGCACCAGTTTGTCTTTTAGCTGTGCCTGCGTGTCAGGAATGCATTGGGCCATCTCCATGGCATCAGCTGGCCTTCGGCAGCTTTACTGGTTTCCACGGTCCAAACTGCCGCGGGCCGCCTGCAGCGTGTTCAGCAGGACATCGATATCCTGATCACTGGTGCGCCAGGACGAGACGCTGATCCGTAGGGCCGGTTCGCCGTTCCAGACGGTGCCGCCGAACCACGCTTTCCCGGAGCGCTCCACCCGCTGTTGAAGCTCCCTGGTCTGCGCCTCGGTGCCATAGCGGAACAGGACCTGGTTCAAGACGGGCTCGCACAGCAGTTCAAACCCAAGGCCGGGTAGGGCCTTGGCAATGCGGGCAGCCATGCTGCAGTGTTGCTCGATCAGTTCGGCGACGCCGGCGCGGCCAAGCGTGCGCAGCGCCGCCCAGATCGGCACGCCGCGGGCGCTGCGGGAAAATTCGATGCCCAGGTTCTTCTGGCTTTCAGTGGATGCGGTGGAATATACGGCGTCGCTTTTCATGGCGGCCGCCATTGCGTTGCGGTCGCGGCAGATGCCCGCCGCGCCGTCATACGGGGTATTGAGCCATTTGTGGCCGTCAGTGGTCCAGCTGTCCGCGCCCTCGATGCCGCTGGTCAGGCCGCGCTTTGCCGGGGACGCGCGCGTCCACAATCCAAAGGCCCCGTCGACATGCACCCATGCGCCGGCCTGTTTCGCTTTTTCGATAAGCGGCAGGAAGGGATCAAAGCTGCCGGTATTCACCTCGCCGGCCTGCAGGCACAGAATGGTCTGCCCATCCAGTGCAGGAAGCCGGGCCGGGTCAATGCGGCCGGCGCTGTCGACCGGTGCTTTGATCAGCCGGGCCTGGCCGAAGCCCAGAATTCTGAGGGCCTTGAGAACCGTGATATGGGCCAGTTCGGAAACCACAACCTTGATTTCCGGCGCACCCAGCAATCCCATGGCATCGAAGTCCCATCCGCATTTCTTCAGCAGTTCGCGCCGCGCGACGCTGAGGCAGACAAGCGTGCTCGCGGTTGCCGAAGTGCCAAACGCCACTCCGCTTTCGCGGGCAGGTCCAGGATCTCCAGCAGCCAACGCGCCGCGACTTTCTCGATCTTGTCCGCCACCGGAGAGTTCATTTGCGAGGAGGCGCATTGATCCCAGGCCGACGCCAGGCGCTGCGCGGCGGCGGCGACCGGCAGCGTCGCACCGATTACAAAGCCAAAGTACCGGGGCCGTTTGAAACAGTTGTCGCCGGCGAGTCGGCCTCATCAAGCAGCGCCAGCGTTTCGGTTGCATCCCTCCTGGTGTCCGGCAATGGCTCATCAAAGCGTGCAAGCTGCTGCCGGGCGGCGGCAGCGGGAAAAACAGGCATCTCCGACACGCTGGCAATGTAGCGCGCGGCTCTGGCCTCTGCATCGCGCAGCAGCTGCAGCTCGCCCTGCTGTTCTTCTGTCGCCGTCCGTTGCATTCTGAACTCCTTGTCTGAGACCGTTCTCTGGTTGATAGCAGGCCTGCAGACTGCGGTCATTCCTGCCCGTGCTGCGCCTGGCCTGCGCCCCATGCTGCCGCGCCTGCCGCATCCGCGCCGGAGAAGGCGCAAATGCAGAGCCTTGCTGATAGCACGCCCGCCGTTCAGCTGGCTGCAATAAACTCGGACACCAGCCCGGAAACTAGCTGCGGCGCGTCTTCCGGGCTGTAGTGGCCGGTTTCGGGCAAGGTCTTGATCTGACCGCGGGGGAACGCCTGCCGGAACAGGGGCAGAAACTGCTCTGCCTGCAGCGTGCTGTCGGCTTCGCCCCAGATGGCGATCGCAGGTTTCCTTGCCAGCACGGCTTTCACCGCGTCACTTGGCTCCTCAAAGGCATGTTGGCCGGTGGCAAAGCCCTTGGCCCAGCCGATGGCGCCCGCGGCAAATTCCGGCGCGGGAAACGGCGCCCGGTAGGCGTTCAGCCAAGTCTCTGTGATCAGCTCGTTGCGAACAAAGCCGTTCAGCTTGAGTGTCGACAGGATGTTGAAATCAAGGTGGCCGAGCACCGCCTCCAGGGTGCCGTTTTCCTCTGCCTGCAGGATCCACTGGAACCAGGGTGCAGCACCGGCATTGGCAATCAAGCGATTCAAAAGATCAGGCTGTCCGAGGGGCGTCGGGCCATTAACCGAAACGATCCGCTTGATCCGGTCCGGGTGCCGGATCGCCAGGCCCATGCCAACCGGCCCGCCGAAATCATGCATGACAAGGGTCACATCCCGGAGATCCTGCTCCAAAACAAAGCGTTCCGTATTGTCGATGTGATCCTGCAGCCAATAGCTGCGGTCTTGCGGGGTGGCGCTTTTGCCGAATCCCATATGGTCAAGAGCGATCACACGGGCATCACGGGACCATTCAGCAATCTGAGCACGGTAAAGGTAGCTCCAGGTCGGTTCGCCATGCAGCAGCAGCAGCGTCTCTGGGCCGCTGCCCTCATCGACATAGTGCATAGGGTGGCCGGAGGCGGAACTGTAGCGGGCTGGATAGGGCCAGGTTTTCTCAAAGGTCTCTTCGGCAGCGACCGCTATCAGGTGCGGATCATGGCCTGACGCGGATTGCTGCGATGCCGGTTCACTTGTCTGAAGGTCAACGGTCATTGGGTTTCTCCATAAATGTGTGTGTGTCACATATATAAATAACCCCTTCCAATTCAAGTGTGTGAATCACATATTCCCCATATGACGGAGGAATCACGGCGGACTGCGAATTTACTGGGGGCGGCGGTGCTCTGCCTGCACGATGAGCTGAAGGCGGTTCTGGCGAGGCAGTTCCACCGCTCCGGAGAAGGGCCTGCGGCGCTTTGCGCGCTGGGTCACCAGCCAGGTTTGTCGAATGACGCACTGAGCCGGATTTTAGATCTCACCCATACGGGCACGGTGCGCCTGATCGACAGGCTGGCCGAGGACGGCCTTGTCAGGCGACAGGCGGCAGAGCACGACAAGCGCAGCATTGCGCTTTATCTCACAGAAGCCGGCCAAGCCGCTCGGGAGAACATACTGCGCGAGCGGCTGGCCGCACTGGAGGAAGTGACCGGCAGCCTGTCCGCTGACGAACAAAGGGACCTGGCCCGGCTGCTGGAAAAACTGCTGCAAGCTGCTGCCGGTGACGACACGCACAAGCTGCGGACCTGTCGGCTGTGCGACAGCCGCGCCTGCACAAATTGCCCGATACTGGTGCCTGTAAGCGGGGCGGACTGAAGCGCCAGGCAATAGTGCCAGGCTTTGTCGCGCGAACGTCGAGGGGGATTGCCCTCGTTAATCCAGCGTGGCAGCCCAATTTGCCGGATCAGATACCTGCCGGCGGAGAAACCGGTTCGGTCTTACGTAATCCAGAACTAGTCTGTGCAGAAAGCCAGTAGCGGGCTGCAGCCAGGGTTCTAACCGGTCTGATTGCCTCGGACGTAAGCCCAGGTGGCGTCTGCTATGCGGCTTCTGAGCGCTTGGCTGCCGCTGTCTAGATTTGCAGGTTTGCCGATCAGCAAACTGGCAAAACCATGCACCATTGCCCACAAAGGCGTTCCGAATTCATGCGGGTCCAGATGGCCGAGGCCCTGCGCCTTCATGATGCCCGTCAGCTCATCAATGAAAGTGTTGTAAGCAGCGCTGCTGGCCACGCGCGCGACATCGGTGGTGTCCTGTTTTCGGGCCGCCGCCCACATGAGGTGAAACAGTTCGGGATTGTCTGCGCCAAACTCAGCATAGGCGCAGCCGCCAGCAATCAGGCTTTCAACTGAATGTTTTGGATGTTTGGCAAAGGCAGCAATCTTGGCCTTGGACAATCTCCGGAAGCCTTCAGCTGCGACATTTGCCAGCAATTCATCGCGGTCCTTGAAGTGCCGGTATGGCGCGCCGCTTGAAACTTGGGCGGCGCGGGCGGCATCGGCAACGCTTACGTCCTCAACCCGCCTTTTCCGGATCATTTCAATGGTTGCATCGATCAGGGCGGTCTTGAGATCGCCGTGATGGAATTTCTTCTTGGATTGCGGCTCAGTCATCGGTTTCCTTGAGCGGTTGCGGCGGCTGCCAATTTCTACTCCATCAGCTTCTTGAAAGTAAGAGTATCTTATACCATGTTGGCAGCACTCAATATAAGTAAGGGATACTTACTTGCCGCCAAGGAGCACGTCATGCCTATAACATCGCTGAAACAGTATTTTCGCGGCTGGCCTGTAGCCACTGTCTTTGGCCTGGCGGTTTTCGCTGGCAGCGCGGTGGCAGTTCAGACATTGCACGCACGTGCAGGCAAGGCCGAGCGCGGCAGTATTGGGGAACCCGCAATTGCGTTAACTGGGCAGCTGACGGTCGACGATGGCTATGTCATCCGGGAAAGTTTTGCGGGACGGGTCGAGCCTGCCCGCCAAACACTCGCTGCGGCGGAACGCGCCGGGCTGATAGAAGAGATCCTGGTGGAAGAGGGCAGCCAAGTGGCTCAGGGTCAGATGCTGGCCCGATTGGATGCAAAGCCGCTGCAAATCGAACGCACGCGGCTGGCTGCGGAACGGGCGGGGCTGGACGCCGAAATAGAGCTGGCCCGGCGCACCGCGGCGCGGCGGGCGAAACTGGCCGGCGAAGGCTGGGCGAGCAGTCAGATCAATGATGAGGCGCAGTTTTCCTTAGCAGCTCTCAAGGCACGCAGAGATGCGCTGGATGCGGCTATTGCCCTGGTGGAACTGGATATCGAGAAATCTGTGGTGACTACTCCTTACGCCGGGCGTATCGCCGCGCGGCTGGCGGACGAAGGCGCAGTCGTCAATGCAGGCACTGCAATTGTTCAGTTGCAGGAAACCAGCCGGCCTCAAGCCCGCATCGGTGTTCCTCCTGACCGGGCCGCGGCGCTTCGGGTATCGCAAGTGCTTGAGCTGGAATATCTGGGCCAGCAACTCCAAGGCCTGGTAGTTGCCGTTTCCAGAGATATGGATCACGCCACGCGCACTGTTGCAGTTCTGGTTGACTTGCCGGCGGACACGCAGTTGGCCATGGGGCAGGTGGTGCGGCTGCAGATGGAGCGGCGGGTTCCGGGCCGCGGTGCCTGGGTTGGCCTAACAGCGCTGAGTGATGCGGGCAACGGTCTCTGGTCGGTGCTGACGGTGGTAGAAAAGGAAGGGGCGCAGATCATCAGCCGAGAGGCTGCTGAAGTTCTGCATGTTGAAAACGGGCGTGCATTTGTCCGCGGCACATTTGCCGGTGGTGCTCTGTATGTCCGGTCCGGAGCGCATAAGTTCAGCAACGGCCAGGCCGTCACCATAGCTGGCGGGAGCTGACCATGGAAACGTACCTGTACCGCCGCCCTCGCATTCTGATCCTCGCGCTTCTCGTCATCGCATCGCTAGGGGCTATTGCCTTTCAGTCCATCGGGCGGCAGGAAGATCCAACGATCACCAATCTTTTTGCAACGGTGATAACACCTTATCCTGGAGCCGATCCTTCCCGGGTCGAAGCGCTGGTTACAGAGAAAATCGAAGCTGAGCTGCGAGAGATTTCGGAAATCGACGTGATTTCTTCGGTATCGCGGACGGGAATTTCAACTGTGCAGATCGAGCTGTCGGACTTCACTCCGGATGCTCGGATCGAACAGGTCTGGTCGGAAGTGCGCGATGCGCTGGCGGACGCCGGGCGGGAATTGCCCCGCGGCGTGCCGGAGCCGGAATTCGACAACGACCGGGTTGGTGCCTTTACGATGCTGGCTTCTATCACGGCGGCTGGCGGGCGGAGGCCGCCCCTGGTATCCTTGGCAGGTATGCAGAGGATCTTCAGGAGCGCCTGCGCCAAGTTCCCAATACCAAGCTGGTGGCCCTTTACGGCGAAGCGACGGAGGAGATCCGCGTCGAGGTTGATGCGGATGCGCTGGCATCTCTGGGGCTGACACCGGGTGCGGTGGCGAACCGTATCGCGCAGGCCGACGCCAAGGTGCCGGCCGGGAAGGTTCGCGGCAGTGCCTCCGACTATCTGGTCGAGCTGGCGGGTGAGATCGACGGTCTGGCACGGATCCGGAACATCCCGTTGCGGACCGCTGCAACGGGGCAAGCGGTCCGGGTTGGCGATGTTGCTGCCGTGCTGCGAACCGAACAGATGCCGGCTGCGGCGCTGGCTTATGTCAATGGCCGACGCGCGGTGCTGGTTGGCGCCAAGACCGAAGACGACCGGCAAGTTGATGTTTGGGCCGACGCAGCCCGGGCAGAAATCGAGGAGATGAAGGCTGAGCTGCCTGGCGGCTTGTATCTTGAGCTGCTGTTCGATCAAAGCAGATATACCGCACAGCGTCTGACCGAAGTCGCGGTGAACATGGCCGTAGGTGTGGCACTGGTGATTGCGGTCCTGTTCGTGTCGATGGGCTGGCGCTCTGCTCTGATTGTTGGCGCCATGCTGCCGCTGACCAGCCTGATGTCTCTGACAATTCTTGAGAAGTTGGGCATGACCATCCACCAGATGTCGGTTACCGGGCTGATCGTGGCGCTGGGTCTCCTGGTCGATGCAGCCATCGTGACCACAGATGAGGTCCGTCAGCGGCTTCAGGCGGGGGTTCCGGCGCAAGCCGCCGTTGGCGGCGCGGTGCGGCGGCTGGCACTGCCGCTTTTGGCCTCGACCGTCACCACGGTTTTGGCCTTTGTGCCAATGATGGTGCTGCCCGGGCCTCCCGGCGACTTTGTTGGTGCAATCGCAGTCTCGGTTATCGTCATGCTGGTCTGCTCGCTGCTGCTGGCTCTGACGGTCACCCCCGCCATCGCGGGACTGGCGCTGAGCGATGGGCGCGAAGGCCAGGCATGGTGGCAATCAGGGATCCGGAGCAAAACAGCCGGCCGCCTGTTCGATGCCAGCCTGGCCGCGGCGCTGAACTGGCCGCGGCTGGCAATGTTGTGTGCTGCGGCGCCGGCCGTTGTTGCCTTCCTGTCCTTTCCGACACTTCGTCCGCAGTTCTTCCCCGAAGTGGATCGCGACCAGTTCCATGTGCAGGTTGAACTGGCTGACGGCAGCGCGATCGAGCAAACACGGGACGCGGCGATTGCCGCCGACAAGGTTCTGAACCGGGTCGAAGGTATTACTCAGGTTCAGTGGGTCGTGGGGCGCAGTGCGCCTGCATTCTACTACAACATGTTGAACAACAGGGACAATGACGCGCTCTTTGCGGAGGCGCTGGTGACTACAGTTTCTCCGGAGGCGACGGCCCGGATTATCCCGGAACTGCAAAGAACGCTAGATACCGCCCTGCCGCAGGCACGCGTCCTGGTGCGCGGCCTGAAGCAAGGGCCCCCGGTTGATGCTCCGCTTGAGCTGCGGCTTGTCGGACCGGACCTGGAAGTGCTCCGCGCCCTGGGCGAAGAAGCCCGCGTGCGGATGGCCGGTGTGGACAGTGTGATTCACAGCCGCACTGTGCTGGCCGGTGGAGCCGCTAAGCTGCTCTTCGATCTTGATGAGGACAAGGTACGGCTTGCCGGGTTGAGCCTGAACGATGTGGCTGGGCAATTGAAGGGTTTTTCAGAAGGTGCCTTGGGCGGATCTCTGGTGGAAGGGGCCGAGGAACTGCCGGTGCGTGTGCGTTTGTCCGGTCCGGAGCGGGCTGCCGCTGACAAGCTGGCGGCGCTGCAAATCGTGCCTCCAGGTGCTCAGCAGCTGGCGGCTGCCAATCCGGGCATTCCGCTTCTGGCGCTCGGCGGTTTGCGGCTGGAACCTTCTGACAGCCCGATTGCCCGCCGCAACGGCGAGCGCGTGAACACGGTGCAGGGGTTCCTGGCTCATGGCGTGCTTCCGGATATGGCTCTTTCCGAGTTCCAGCAGGTCTTGGCCAAAGATCCAATCGAATTGCCGCCTGGTTACCGCATTGAGTGGGGCGGCGAAGGGGACGCGCGGGAGGAGACAATCCGTAATCTCATGTCGGTCATGGGGCTGGTGGTGGTGGCGACGGTTGCTACTGTTGTACTGACCTTCAATTCTTGGCGGCTGAGCGGTGTGGTCCTTGTGGTAGCAGGTCTGTCGATGGGGTTGAGCCTGCTGCCGCTGGAAGTATTTTCCTACGCTTTCGGTATCCAGGCGCTGATCGGGGTGATCGGAGCAATCGGAGTGTCGATCAACGCAGCTATCATCATCGTGACTGCCCTGCAGGAAGACCGGGCAGCTTCGCGCGGAGACCGGGATGCGATCCGTGGCGTGGTGATGCGTTCTAGCCGACATATCATTTCAACAACGATAACTACTTTCGGGGGTTTCCTGCCGCTGATCCTGGCCGGGGCGGGTTCTGGCCGCCGTTCGCTGTTTCGATTGCTGGTGGTGTGCTGCTGTCTTCGATTGTCTCGCTTTACTTTGTGCCGCCTGCCTTCAGCCTGCTTGCAGGGCGGAAGCCGCGGGCCGGAGTTGTGCCGGTGCCGGCGGCGGGCTCGCCGGTGGCGGCGGAGTGATCGATCCGGCTTGAACCGCACCCGCTGCCTGCAGCGGCGGGAAGCGCCAGGGCTGGAGCAATGGATGCCAGGCCCCGGAGTTGGTATAAGACTTTGCGGCGCCTTAAGTTGGAGACTGTGCGATTTCAGAGTGGAGCAAAGCAGATGCAAAGCTGATACGCGATCAGCTCAAGCGGATTCTCGAAGCCCCGGAGTTTGCGCAAGGGCCAAGGCAGAAAAGGTTTCTGAGCTATATCGTCGAGGCCGTGCTTGAGGGGTGCGATGCAGAACTTTCTCAATTTTCTCTTGGCGTGGACGTATTTGACCGCGATGCCTCCTTCGATCCGGCAATCGACGCGATTGTCCGGGTGGAAGCTGGGCGGCTCCGGTCAAAATTAACCGAATACTACACCGGCCGCGGCCTGAAGGACGCCGTACTGATCGACTTGCCGAAAGGCGGCTACGCACCGCGTTTGCGGGTTCTGAGGCGGGAACCGGAAAGTACGCCGCAGCTGCGGATCCGGCTTGCGTTTCGGACTTGGGCTGAGCTTATGCTGCTATGCGCCTTGGCTGGCATGGTTTTGTTGGTTGTCCAATGGCGGGCAGATGATCCTGCCCGCCGGCTGGTCCAGGGACCGCAGCCCTCCATCGCCGTCCTGCCGTTCGACAATATGGGCGCGCGGCCTGAGCAGGCGTATTTCAGTGATGGCATCACCGAGGACATCATAACCGATCTTTCGATCATTCCCGGGCTGACGGTGATCGCACGGCACTCCACCTACGCCTACAAGGACCGGCCTGTTACCATCCGCGACGTGGCACGTGATCTTAACGTATCACATGTCCTGGAGGGCAGTGTGCGCAAGGAGGGCAGTATGTTGCGGATCACAGCCCAGCTGATTGACGCGGCCTCCGGAGCGCATGTCTGGGCAAGCCGGTATGACAGGAGCACCGGCGACGTGTTCGCGGTGCAGACCGATGTCGCCCGCAAGGTGGCTGCTGCGCTTGAGATTGCCTTGACGCGGCAGGCGGAAGCCCAGCTGGCCCGCCGCGGCACGTCTAGCATCATCGCTCAGGATGCCTATCTGCAAGGCCGGGAAAGCTTCTACCAGTTTACCCGGGCTGGAGTGAGCCGAGCAGTGGAGCTGTTTGGAGCATCCATCGAAGCGGATCCTGAATATGCTGACGCTTATGCCTGGAAGTCACGCGCCCTTGTCTATGCTTTTATTGCGGGATTTGTTACGTCAAAGTCTGAGACAATTGGCAATGCCATTGAACTTGCACGTAAATCGACCCGCCTAGATAGCTCGTTGCCGATGGGGCATGCAAATCTGGCTTGGGCGCTGCGCTGGGACGGGCAATACGAAGCTGCGGCGGAGGCAATCGGCCAGGCTGTGGCGCTCAACCCGAACTTCGCTGAAGCATATGTTTGGCAGTCGCTTATCTTGTCTGCACTGGGCAGAGGCGATGAGGCATTGGCGGCAATTGAAAGAAGCATGGCTCTCGACCCGCATTATGGCGTGACTTCAATCTTTGCCTATGGGCGGGCGCAGCTGGCGCTTGGCAGGCCGATGGCAGCTTTGGGGGCCTTTGATCGCGGTATCCGGCGCAATCCGGAGTTTCTGCCCAACCATGTTTTCAAGGTCCATGTGCTGGAGCTGTCGGATGATAAGGCGGCGGTAACAGCGCGCCAGGCAATGGAAGATATTAACTCCGGTTACGCCGCGAGCGCGGCCTATCGGTATTACCTGGAAGAACTGCCGCAATAGTCTCTGACGCCAGTAGGTTCCTGCGCCAGAGACTTTTATTGGCGGGGTCAGCCTGTCTGTGCTGTGCTGCCTGGCTGCGTGGTTGGTGCGCCTCGGATCAACCGGGCGAAAATCATCACGTGAGTGACCAAAAGAACCGGCACGATGAAAGTCGGGATAAACCAGGTTACGCCAAGCTGCGGTATTGCCTCAGCCTGCCGCAGCGCATTGACCAGATCAATAAAGCCGAAGAGATTGAAGATCCAGGCAAAGCCAATGGCGACTGAAGCCCCTGAGCGAAGCAGGAGGAAAGCGAGCAGGGCAAACACCGCACTGGCAAGGTCGCCATAAGCCGCAGCTGCGGCAAAGTCGCTTGGTAAAGCGTCGCCAACGAGACCTGGCACCTGAAAGCTCATTCCGATGTGGCGGATAGTGTGCGGCAGAACAAGAATAGCCAAGGCGGCGTGGTGCGCAAATCCCGACAGCCACGGAGCGATGTAAACCCGGGCGATAACTGAGACAACAACAATACTGAAGATCAGCTGAAGTCCAAAGATGGCTTCCAGTGGCATGGTGTTTCCTTTCCTTGAGAGGCTGCTCCTATTCCGGGCAGCAGATTCCCGCGGGCACCGGATGGCTCAGGTGCAGCGTGGACTATTGCGAACAGGAATATTGTCGGGGCTAAGGTGGACGGTTTGTAGTTTAAGGGAGTTAGTAACGGGTAAGGCAGCTTGGTTTCCCGCCACCGGACGAGCTGCCGGTGCCAAGTATCTGAGAGAGCGGACTGAAATCCACGCTGCGTGCGATGTCACTCAGGTGCGGCGTAACTATTTGAAATCGTGTCAATAAGCTTTCAATATCGATGATTTTGAGCAGGAGTGCGGCCTGCCGTTAACGGTTAGTAACTTCGGTTTCAGGTGCCTCAGCCCCCATTCTTCTACGTGAGCGGAACCCATGTTCACCAGTCGCCGTTGGCAACGTTTAAAGCGGCGCGGATCACCCCCTGAAGCGCCTTGGGTTCCGTTTAGGGGGGCACTTGTTTTGCATCCAGGAGGCTGCACCATGGCAAAGCAGAAACGGATACTCACCCGATACGGGCCTTGGGCGGTCGTCACAGGCGCTTCATCCGGTATCGGCAAGGCAATTGCAGCCTATCTTGCGGCCGAAGGCTTTGACCTGATCCTGGTTGCGCGGCGCGGAGGTCACTTGAGCGCCTTGGCTGAGCAGTTGTTGGCGCAGCATAAGACCGACGTACGTATCGTCGTCGCCGATCTGGCAACTCATGCCGGAGTGCAATCGGTGCAAGATGCGGCAGCCGGTCTAGAAATAGGTCTTTTGATAAATAACGCAGGCCGGGAGGATTCGGGGCCGTTCCTTAGCAGCAGTATTGATGCTGCGCTTATGACGCTGGATCTTAATGCGCGCGCGCCGCTTCTGCTCTCCCACCATTTCGCGCAAGACATGGCGAAGAGGTCGCGTGGCGGCATCGTATTCCTTTCCTCGATTGTTGCCTTCCAGGGCGTACCCCTGATCGCCAATTACGCAGCAACAAAGGCCTACGATCTGATCCTGAGCGAAAGCTTGGCAGCAGAGCTGGAGCCGGCGGGTATCGATGTGCTCGCGATTGCGCCGGGATTCACCGACACCGAGCTGTCGCCGGATTTTGAATTTTCGGGAACAAAGTTCAAGCCAATGGCCCCGGAAGCGGTTGCTGCAGCGATCGAAGCGATCGGGCGCCATCGCCTGGCTGTTCCAGGGAAGGGAAATTCTCTGCTTTATCATCTGAGTAAACGTCTGATGAGCCGCAAGGCTGCCACTCGGGCCTTTGGCAATGTGTTTCGGACCGTGCTGAGAAACAAACTCCGTCACCCTTCAGAAGAAGACGCGGCATAACAGGACAGAAACGATGATGAGAGATTTCTTCAAACACGCCGCAGGCACGCTGACAGCCGCGGTTGCGGCCACTGCGCTTTTACTGCCTGCCATGCCGGCGGCGTCGGAAGCCCTAGTTCCCAACCGTCCAGTATCCGCGGAATTTCCCTATGAGAAAAAGGCGGCTGAAGTTCTGGGTGAACGTATCGCATACATAGATGAGGGCAGCGGGCCGGTGGTGTTGTTTTTGCACGGCAATCCGACTTCGTCTTACCTTTGGCGCAACATCATCCCTTATGCCGCCAAGAACCACCGTGTTGTTGCGCCGGACCTCATCGGAATGGGGGACAGCTCAAAGCCGGACATCAACTATACTTTTGCAGATCACGTGCGCTACGTGGACGGTTTCATCGAGGCTATGGGGCTGCGTGATATCACCTTGGTTGTCCACGACTGGGGCTCGGTTCTGGGCATGAGATACGCCCGGCGGAACCCGGAGAATGTAAGGGCAATTGCCTTTATGGAGGCTCTGGTCCCGCCTGGTGTGCCTGTTGCGAGCTATGATGCAATGGGCCCTCTCACTGGCGGGCTTTTCCGGGCTCTCAGAACACCAGGGCTGGGTGAGTCGATGATTCTTCAGCACAACTTCTTTGTTGAAACCGTGCTTGGCCGAATGGGCTCGGGGCGGACCTTGAGTGAAGCGGAAATGCTGCACTACAGAGCGCCGTTTGCCGCCGTAAAGGACCGCCTTCCGACACTGGCCTGGCCACGCCAGATCCCGATTGCGGGAGAGCCTGCCGATGTCGCAGCGGAAATTGAGGCCAATGGGGACTGGCTCTATTCATCGGGTATTCCCAAGCTTTACTTTCATGCGCAACCGGGAGCGCTGATGCCGCCACCCGTCGCTAAGTATGTGATTGTGAACGCTTTGAACCTCACCCATGTCGACCTTGGGTCCGGGTCGCATTTTCTGCAGGAATCCAGTCCGCATGAAATAGGAGCAGCATTGAAAAAATGGCTGCTGGCGTTGGAGTAATAAGGTTAACTGGAGGCGCCGGGTCAGTTGCCGGGCACTGTCCATGATCCCTTTGGCGCCTTAAATACGACTTTACAATACCTATTTAATGATACATGAATGCTGCATGCATGTATGGAGTGGTGCCATGAAGGATTCGCCGCAAAAGCAGCCCTGGATGTTCGAGGTGACAGCCGAAGAAATCGCCAGGCTTGTCAGTTGTTTCTATGCCCGAGTCCGTGCGGATGCGGTGCTGGGACCGGTGTTCAATCCGGCCGTCAGCGACTGGCCTTCGCATGAGGAAAAGATTGCCGCCTTCTGGCGCGGGGCGATCCTGCGGGAGCCGGGGTATGAGGGCAATCCGATGCAGATTCATCTGGCTAATCCGGAAATCCGGCCAGAGCATTTCCCTGTCTGGCTGGCTTTGTTCCGTGATACCGCGGAGCGGGAGTTGAGGCCGGAGACAGCCCGTGCTTTTGCCGCTTTGGCGGACCGGATAGGCAAGGGCCTGTCTTACGGGCTGGAGAACTTCCGGCGCGAAGCGGATGCGCCGCCGGTGCTGACATGAGCTTGGCGGCAGAGGCAGGGGGCCGAATGTGCTATGCTGGCGGCGCAGGCCGCAAGTGCGGGGGATAGCTGACATGCCGGATCCACTTTACTCGAAGGCCCGGATCATCTCAGAGCCGCCTGCCCGTGTTGTGCGGCGCTGGCTGGCGGCAGGCTGGGCCGACCTGCGCCGCAATCCCGGTTATTCGCTGTGTTACGGGGGCGCGCTGGTGCTCTTGGGCTGGCTGGCAGTCTGGCTGCTGGCCGCCACAGGCACCGGCTGGATGCTGTTGCCGCTGCTGGCGGGCGGGGTGCTGGTAGGGCCGGTTGCCACGGTCGGCTTGTACACGGTGGCCCGCGGGCAGAGCGAGGTCGCTTCGAAAGGCCAGATCGCGCTGGTAGGCGCAATCCTGATGGTCTTTGCCCTAACCTGGATCCGGGCAGCGACGGTGCTGTTCGCCATCGTCTATGGCCTCAGGCCCTTTGCCGGCTTCATTGATACGCTGGTGCTGATGATCAGCACACCGGCGGGCTGGATGCTGCTGATTTCCGGGTCCTTGACCGGCGGGCTGTTTGCGGCGCTGGGGTTTGCGGTCTCGGCCTTCTCTTTGCCGATGCTGGTGGAGCGCCGGATCGATGGTTTCTCCGCCATGGGGCTGAGCTTCAACGCTGCCACCCATAACTTCCGGCTGTCGGTCTGGTGGGGGGCGGCGATCACCCTGCTGACCGGGCTGGGGGTGCTGACCGGCCTACTGGGGCTGGCGATAATCTTTCCACTGCTGGGCTACGCGACCTGGCACGCTTACGCAGATCTGTTTCATGGAGAAGCAAGATGAATGAGGCCCTTCCTGAAGGCGCGGTGCATTACGCCACCTCGCGTTTCAACGAGCATACCCTGCCGGAAAAGCTGCGCACGCATCACAGCACCAAGGCGGGGTCTGGGGGCAGCTGGCGGTTCAAAGCGGGCAGTTGCTGTTTCGCCGTGAAGGCAAGGCGGACCTGTTGATAAAGGCTGGCGAGGCTGCCGTTTTTGCGCCGCAGGAGGTGCATTCGGTGGATGCGCCCGGCCAGGTGGAATTCGAAGTCCGCTTCTTCCGGCAGGAGGCCCCCGATGCTCCGTAGAGTTCTCCTGGAAGATTCCGCAATCCTGTGCGCCCTGTGCCTCGTGCTGCTAGGCGGGCTGGCGATCCTGGGCTGGGGCGTGCCGGTGGCATATGTGCTGCATGGCTGGCTGATTGCGCTGGCGGCGGGGTGGGGCATCCTGTGGATGCTGAACCGGATGGGGGAATCCCCGGCTGAGGTGCCGCAGGCCTATAACGACAGGGTGATCCGTTTCGGCGTGGTCGGAGCACTGATCTGGGCCATCATCGGCTTCGCGGTGGGCGACATCCTGGCCTGGCAGTTGGCCTTCCCGGCGCTGAACGGCGATATGTCCTGGTCGAACTTTGGGCGGCTGCGGCCGGTGCATACCTCCGGCGTGATCTTCGGCTTTGGCGGCAACGCGCTGATTGCCACTTCTTTCTATGTGGTGCAGCGGACCTCAAGGGCGCGGCTGGCGAGCGAGACGCTGCCCTGGCTGGTCTTCTGGGGCTACAACCTGTTCCTGGTGCTGGCGGCGTCGGGCTATCCGCTGGGCATCACCCAGTCCAAGGAATACGCGGAACCGGAATGGTATGCGGATCTGCTGCTGCTAGTGGTCTGGGTTGGCTATCTGGCGCTGTATCTCAAGACACTGGCGCGGCGGGCGGAGCCGCATATCTATGTCGCCAACTGGTACTACCTGGCCTTCATCGTAGTGATTGCGATGCTGCACACTGTGAACAACTTGTCGGTTCCGGTGTCGATTGCTTACCCCAAGAGCTACTCGCTGTTTGCAGGCACCCAGGATGCGATGACGCAGTGGTGGTACGGCCACAACGCAGTGGGCTTTCTGCTGACGGCCGGGTTTCTGGGGATGCTCTATTACTTCCTGCCCAAGGCGGTGAACCGGCCGGTCTACTCCTACCGGATGTCGATTGTCGGCTTTTGGGGGATCACCTTCCTGTACCTGTGGGCCGGCTCGCACCACCTGCATTACACGGCTCTGCCGGACTGGGTGCAGTACCTGGGCATGACTATGTCGATCATCCTGCTGGTGCCGAGCTGGGCTTCGGTCTTCAACGGCATCCTGACCATTAACGGCGCCTGGGACAAGGTGCGCACCGACCCGGCAGTGCGGTTCATGATGGTTGCTGTGCTGTTCTACGGGCTGGCAACGTTTGAGGGATCGTTCATGGCGATCCGCCCGGTCAACTCGTTGAGCCACTACACCGACTGGACAGTGGGCCATGTCCATGCAGGCGCCTTGGGCTGGGTTGCCTTCATCACCTTCGGAGCGATGTACAAGTTGGTGCCTTGGGTGTGGAAACGCGATGGTGTCTATTCCCTGAAGCTGGAGGCCTGGCACTTCTGGCTCGCCCTGTCCGGAACGCTGATCTACGTCGGCGCAATGTGGAACAGCGGCATCACCCAATCGCTGATGTGGCAGACCTATGATGCCGATGGCGCGTTCCTCTACTCCTTCCTCGACAGCGTGGTGGAAATGCATCCCTACTATGCCGCGCGCGCGGTTGGCGGGCTGCTCTACCTGATCGGTGGCTGCATTGGCGCCTATAACATCTGGATGACGGTGAGCGGGCCGCGAAAGACCCAAACCCGGCAATCGGGGCCAATCCCCCGGCAGCCCGCGGAGTGACTAGCCATGAGCACACAGCATCAGAAACTTGAACGGAATTCCATCGGGTTTGCCCTGGCGATCCTGCTGGTGGCCTCGATCGGCGGCATTGTCGAGATCGCGCCGCTGTTCACCATCGAGAATACGGTGGAGGAGGTCGAGGGGATGCGCCCCTATACGCCGCTGGAGCTGGCCGGGCGCGACATCTACGTGCGGGAGGGGTGTTATGCCTGCCACAGTCAGATGATCCGCACCCTGCGCTCGGACGTGGAGCGCTACGGTCATTACAGCCTCGCGGCCGAAAGCATGTATGACCATCCGTTCCAATGGGGCTCTAAACGCACCGGTCCGGATCTGGCGCGGATCGGTGGCAAATATTCTGATGCCTGGCACGTGGCCCACCTAGAGGCCCCGCGGGAACTGGTGGAGGGTTCGGTGATGCCCGGCTATGCCTTTCTGTCGGATACTCGGCTGGCGATCGGCCATCTGCCCGCAGCGTTGAAGGCGCTGAGCCGCGCCGGGGTGCCCTATACCGAAGCCCAGATCGAAAACGCAGAGAAGGACGCGGTCTGGCAGGCGGATTTCGAGCAGAACTACGAAAGCGAGCTGCAAGAGAGCTATGGCGCAAAGGTGCAGGTGCGCGACTTTGACGGCCAGCCCGGGCGGCTGACGGAAATGGATGCGCTGGTCGCCTATCTGCAGATGCTGGGAACGCTTGCGGACCTGGATACGCTGGACCCGGAGGAGAGCAACCGATGACTCATGATGCCGTACTTGTGTTCTCCAAGACCTGGGGGCGGTTTACCTGCTGGTGGTGTTCTTGGCGGCAGTGCTTTGGACCTATTGGCCGTCACGGCGGCGGATCTATGACGATGCGGCACAATCCCCGCTGGACGGGCGGGAGGATCAGCCATGGCAGTGAGGGAAAAGGACCCGGTTTCGGGCACTGAGCTGACCGGCCACGAGTGGGACGGGATCAAGGAAATGGACACGCCCGTGCCCTGGGCCTCCCGCTGGGCGCTGTGGATCAGCATTGCGGTGTCGGTGCTGTTCTGGCTGCTGTACCCCTCATTTCCGCTGGTCACCGGCTATGCCAAGGGCTTGCTGGGCTATTCCACGCGGGCGGAGGTGGCAGCTGCGGTGGATCAGGCGGAGGCGGAGCGGGCGCAGGCCTTTGCGCCGTTCCAGTCCGCGGACATTGCAACGCTGGCGGCAGAACCGGAGCTGGAGGCGCGCTATAGCCAGGCGATCGGCAAACTATATGCCGACAACTGCGCCGCTTGCCACACTGCGGAGCTGATGGGCCAGACCGGGTTTCCCAATCTGACGGATGGGCATTGGCTGTGGTCCGGCAGCCCGGAGGAAGTCGAGTACAGCATCCGCTATGGCATCAATGCGGCCCATGACGACACCCGCAGCGCCCAGATGCTGGCTTTTGGCGCCGACGGGATGCTGGACAAGGCGCAGGTCAAGGAGGCAGTGGAATTTGTGCTGTCGCTGTCTGGACAGGCGCATAACGCGGAGCTGGCCAAAGCGGGCAGGACAGTATTTGAGGACAACTGTGCTGCCTGCCATGGCGACGATGGGCGCGGCGGCTATGAAAACGGCGCGCCGGATCTGGGTGATAGCCAGTGGATCTATGGCGGCAGCCGGGACGATGTTTACCGCAGCGTCTACTATGGCCGAATGGGCGTCATGCCCGCTTGGGAGGGCAGGTTGAGCGATGCCCAAATCCGGATGCTGACACTTTACGTGCTGTGGAACGGCAATGATGCCGCCGACTGAGAATAAAACGTCAGAGGAAAACCCGCGTTTCCGCAGGGCGATGTACCTGCTGATACTGGCGCTGCTGGCAGGCTACGCCGGGTTCAAGGCTTGGCATCTGTCAGTGGCGTTTGAAGCCTGGGACGGGCAGGTGCTGGAGGGTACGGTTTCCGGCGCCGCCAAGTGAGTGGCGGCTGAAACGGCCGGGCCCAAGCAGGCGCTCGCAGCCTATTTCAGGGCCTGCTCCGCCTCCAGCGCGCGGATCAGGTTTTTCATGCCGCGGTCTCCTTCCAGCACGTCCTTCAGGGTGCGGCTGTCCAGCGCCGCAAAGAAGGCCTCCTGCGCCTCGCTCAGGATCGGCAGCAGTCCGCAGGCCGGCGTCATCACACAGCAGCCGCCGTCCTCCTTCATGCATTCGACAAGCGGCGTGCCGTGTTCGGATTTGCGCAGAAGCCCGCCAATAGAGATCGCCTCGGGCAGCTGGGCCAGGCGCATGCCGCCGTTACGGCCGCGGACCGATTCCACATAGCCCTCGTGGGTCAGCCACTGGGAGATCTTGGCCAGATGGTTGAACGGCAGCTGCTGCATCCCGGCTATTTCGCGGGTGGTCATCAGTCCGTCCTCGTGGGTGGCGAGGTGAATCAGGATGCGCAGGGCGTAATCGGAAAACTTGGTGATCTGCATAAGCGTTCATCCCACAATTAATATGCATTGAAAAGACGTATTTTGCTGACATGTATCCGCGCCATCCAATAATAGGCATCTTAAATGCTTATTAAGTGGAGGCAGATCATGCAGCCAGTTGTTCTATTAATCTCGCTGATCCTCATGGCGGCGCTGTCAGCGGTCTTTGTTCTGGCGGCGCGGGCTGCGCGCGGCCCGGCGCCGGGTCCGGGCGCCAACGCTAAACGCACCGGACTGATCTGGGCGATGACCATTGTGGGTGTGATCGCCTCCTTTGCCTCGCTGAGGGAGTGGCCGCATGCGCTGGCCAGCACCGCCGACGCGCTGCAGGTGAATGTCAGCGGTGGCCAGTGGTGGTGGGACATCGACACCACGGAAATCCCGGCGGGCAAGCCGGTCAATTTCAACGTCACCACCGAGGACGTGACCCACGGGATGGGCATCTATGACAGCAACCTCACGCTGCTGACCCAGGTGCAGGCGATCCCCGGCTACACGACGCAGGTCACCTACACGTTTGAGGAGCCGGGCAGCTACCAGGTCTTGTGCATGGAATTCTGCGGCGTGGCGCATCACGACATGGTCAACGAATTCGAAGTCATCGCGGCGGAGGAGTAAATGAGCACTGCATCTGAATCATTCGCATTTGAACCGGCAGCAGCCGGCCCCCAGGCGGGGGCGGTCAAGCTGACAATGATCCTGTCCGGCGCAGTGTTTGCGCTGTTATGGTCTTCGGCCTCATCATGCGCGCGGCGCAGGGCCAGTGGATCGAGCTGGACCCGGCGCTGTTTTATCAGCTGCTGACCGCGCATGGCGCGGGAATGGTGGGCACCGCGGCGCTGTCGGGCGCGGCGATCATGTGGTACTTCTGCGGCCGTTATCTGGAGCTGGCCGGCGGCATTTACTGGGCCTTCCTGGGACTGTTTCTGCTGGGGGTGGTGCTGATCCTTGGCGCCATCTTCATCGGCGGTTACGGCGGTGCCTGGACCTTCCTTTTCCCTCTGCCTGCACTCTCTGGCGGCGCCTGGGAGGCGGGCGCAGCCGCGGCCTTCATGCTGGGTTATACCGCTATCGGGGTGGGTTTTCTGCTCTATTACCTGGAGCTGGGCCGCCGTATTCATGCCCGTTACGGCAGCCTGGCGCGGGCGCTTGGCTGGAACCTGATCCTGGGGCGCGAGGATAATGATCCGCCGCCGCCTGCGATCGTTGCAGCTGCGGCAGTCACCATCTTCAACTCGATCGGGACTATCCTGGGGGCGGCGGTGCTGGTTGCGAGCCTGGTGCATCTGCTGGTGCCGGAGTTCGAGGTGGATGCGCTCCTGGCCAAGAACCTGATCTATTTCTTCGGCCATGTCTTCATCAACGCCTCGATCTACATGGCGGTGACGGCGGTTTACGAGATCCTGCCGGAGTACACCGGGCGCCCATGGAAATCGAACCGGGTGTTTGCAATTGCCTGGAACGCGGTGCTGATCTTTGTAATGGCGGTCTACTGGCACCATTTGCTGCAGGATGTGGTGATGCCGCCCTGGATGCTGGTGGTGGGGCAGCTGGTCTCCTACTTCAGCGGCATTCCCCTGATCGCGGTAACGGCCTTCTCCACCTTTCTTTATGTGAGGGGTTCCAAGATGACATGGGACCTGGCGTCGTCGCTGCTGGTGCTATCGGTTGCGGGCTGGTCAGTGGGCTCGATCCCGGCCTCGATCGACGGGATGATCAGCGTCAACAAGGTGATGCATAACACCATGTGGGTGCCGGGCCATTTCCACACCTATCTGCTGCTGGGCGAGGTTGCGATGGCCTTTGGCTTCATGGCCTGGCTGGTGCGCGGCAAGACGATCTCGCAGATGGGCGGCTTGGACCGTGCGGCCTTTGTGACCTACCTGGCGGGTGCTGCCGGTTTCGTGACGGTGTTCCTGGTCTCCGGCGCTGCCTCGATCCCGCGCCGCTGGGCAGTGCATTACGAGGAATGGCTGACCCATGACCGCATCGGCACCTTGTTCAGCGTGCTGGTGGTCCTGGGAACGCTGATCTTTGTCCTGCGCTTTGTTGCGCGGCTGGGGCGGAGCGACGGCTAATGCTGACCCGCTCTCTCCCCTCACTTCTCGCCGCTGTGATTGGCGGCGGGATCCTGTGGCAGGTCACCGACGGGGCGCAGGCCTTTACCAGCGAGGCGGCGCGGCGGCTGGATGTGGTGCAGTCGCCCCGCAAAGTGCCCGAAGTGCTGCTGGAGGATATGACCAGCCGGCAGGTGCCATTGCTGCCGCAAGCGGGCGAGGTTGTGCTGGTCGAGTTCATCTACACCGTCTGCGGCGACATCTGTCAGATTGCTGCCGCGGATTTTGCCGAGATCCGCGATCGGCTGCAGGCGCAGGGGGTGAAGTCCCGGCTGCTGACTGTCAGCTTTGACCCGGAACGGGACACGCCGGAGCAGATGTCGATTTATGGCGATGCTCATGAAGCAGACAGCAGGATGTGGACCGTTGCCAGGCCGGACCAGCGCGACCTGCCGGGGCTTTTGGACCTGTTCGATGTGACAGTTATCCCGGATGAGTGGGGCGGGTTTCAGCATAATGCAGCGATCCACGTGATCAGCAGCGACGGCCGGTTTTCAGCGGTCTTCGACACCGACGCAGTAGAGGCGGTGCTTGCCCATCTCCGGCGGGCACAGCCATGAGGAAGATCGTCCTGGCCCTGCTGGCCTTAGCTGCAGCGATCGCCTTAAGGGAGGCGGCGGGGGTCAGTCCGATCCAGCATGTGCTGGTTCAGATGCCGCTGCTGGTTCTGGCGGGCGTGCTTCTGGGCTGGGATTTGCACGGGCGGCGTGATTGGGCGGGTCCGCTATTGCTGACGGCGTTGACGGCATTTCTATTCTGGATGCTGCCGCGCAACGTGGACTGGGCGCTGACGCCTGCGGGGGAGGCCGCCAAATACCTGAGCCTGCCGCTGCTGCTTGGCGTGCCTTTGCGGCTGAGCTGGCCCTGGCTGGGGCCCGTCCTGCGCGGCTTCCTCAAGGCCAATGCGCTGTCGATGCTGGGAGTGCTGGGGTTCCTTTACACCCATGCCCCTGTGCGGATCTCCAATTCCTACCTGGTGTCCGCCCAGCAGGATCTGGGAGTCGCCTTTCTTTACCTCGCCGCGGCTCTGGCCTGCCTTTGGGCCATCCCGGTTCTGTTCGGGCACCCGCGCCGCGGGCCGTTCGGCACGGCGGGATGCAACAGATGCGGAGTGTGATGCGATATGACCTATGCCGAAACCGTGCTGAGCTTCGCGCAGCTGGCGCAGCAGAAAAACCGCCACCTGCACACGGATCCGCTGGCCTTCCTGATCCTGACGCTGAAGGCGGGCGCCTTTGTCGGGGCCGGGATCCTCTTGATCTTTTCGGTGGGGCAGGGTGTCGAAGGAGCCTTCCGCCCGATTGTCATGGGCACCAGTTTCGGCATTGCGCTTATCTTGGTGGTGTTTGCCGGTGCCGAACTGTTCACCGGCCACACCATGTACATGACCCACGGGCTGCTGACCGGCCGGACCGGACCAGGCGACTTGTTGCGCTGCTGGGCGGCCAGCTGGGGCGGCAACTTGGCCGGGGCGTTGCTGCTGGCGGCGCTGTTCACCGCGGGCGGCGGCGGACTGATCCTGGGTGCGGGCGAGGACGCGCTGCTCTACAAAGTGGTGGCCAAGAAGATGCAGAGCCCTGCGCTGCAGCTCTTTGCCAAGGCGGTGCTGTGCAACTGGCTGGTGTGCCTGGCCTTGTGGTGCTCGGCACGCGCCAGGGACGACGTGGCCAAATGCATCATCATTTTCTGGTGCCTCTACGCCTTTATTGCGGCCGGTTTCGAGCACAGCGTGGCTAATATGACGGTGTTCTCGGTGGCGCTGATGTCGGACCACCCGGACAGTATCTCCCTGGTCGGTGCCGCCTATAACCTTGCCTTTGTCACCCTGGGCAATACTTTTGCCGGCGCGGTGATTATGGGCTGGGGCTATCCCACGGGCCGCGTAACAGGTATGCCAAGCGCAGTGTAGCCGTTCAGCACGGCGATACGGACCTGCAGCTCGGCGACTTGGCGTTCGAAGTCTCGTGCCATCAAGGATTGGCCAAGGAGTTTGATGCAATTCATCCAATCGCCGGGAAAAGGATCCCCCGGATCCTTTTCTGATCCTCCTCATATCTCGACACGGCTCCGGCGGTGGCAGCCGCTCCACCGTCGCCAGACGGCACGGCCCAAGTCCTTCGAGGCTCGCAGCGCTTCGTTGCGGGCGACGGCGCCGGGCCTGGACCTGTCCCGTTTTCGTGCCGCGCCAAGTGCTCGTTTAGGCCACTTTCCGTTCGAACGCGACCGGGCTTTTCCAACCCAATGCTGAGTGCCGTCGGCGCGGATTGTAGAAGCCATTGATGTACTGGAAGATGGCCATTTCAGCGTCTCGGCGCGTTGGCCATGACCTGCGCCAGATCAACTCTGCTTTGATTGTTTTGAAGAAGGTTTCGACAGCAGAGTTGTCATAGCAATTTCCCTTACCACTCATCGACACCCGGAACCCATGCTGGCGCAGAAGTTTCTGATAGTCGTGGGAACAATATTGGCTGCCGCGATCCGTGTGGTGAATGCATCCTTTGGGTGGCTGCCGCAACGCCACAGCCATCTTCAATGCCCGGATGGCCAGGTCACGCTTCATCCGATTGCTTAACGCCCACCCGATTACGCGCCGTGAATGCAGGTCCAAGATCACAGCAAGATACAACCATCCCTCTCGGGTCCACACGTAACTGATGTCACCAGCCCATTTCTGGTTGGGTTTGTCTGCTGAGAAGTTCCGGTTCAAAAGGTCGGGTGCGATATTGAAAGCGGGGTTGCTGCCCCCCTCTCGGCAGATTGCGTTGCAATCGCCTGCCGGGCAATGGCCGTCACCTTGTATTTTCTCGACCGTTCAACACGAATGCCATTCTCACGCATCAAACGGCCAACACGCCGATGCCCGGCATTCAAACCGAGTTCCTTTAGTTCCCCGGTCATTCGTGGACGGCCATAGTTGCCCAGACTGAGACGGGACTGTTCTTTGATGCGGGCCAAGACAACCATGCCGGTTCGTTGCCTTTGGCCCGCTGGTCGGCTGCGACAGGCACGCAGGCCGCGAACACTATCGTCCAGCACCTCACACATCCTCTTGGCGCAAAAGGCGGATCGGTGTTCTTCGATGAACCTGAACCTCATGGCTTTAGGCCCGCAAAGAACTGCGTTGCCTTTTTTAAGATCTCCCTCTCCTCCTTGAGAATGCGGTTTTCCCGTCGAAGCCGTTCATTCTCACGTGCAAGATCAAGGTCCTTGTCGGACACAGCATCCGTGTCGCGGTGCGCTAAAACCCACTTATTCAAAGTCGATAGACCAACGCCCAGATCAGATGCCACCTGCTTGCGTGTCAGTCCGCTCGTCAGCGCGATTCGCACCGCATCTGCGCGGAACTCGTCCGTTCGTTTCAAGCCCATAGTTCGTCTCCTTTGCTGCAATAAATGCTATCAAAGGAGCGGCATCAAACCGCGACACGTCCATTCTGTAGAGCGCCGTGCAGGTCATCAGCAACAAAGCCGCGCATATCGTACAGCTCGACGTGGTCGTTGTCCCGAGTGTTCATCAGATGCTGCGCCAAACGTTGCGCACCGGCGCGTTCATTTCCGTTCAGGATCATGACGGCCCTCCTTCTTGCCGAGGGCTCGGAGAAGATCGGCCCGCATTGCCGCGATCTCGCCGCAGGCTTCTTTAAGCTCTTCCTCCGTTTCGGGGTGAACGGGCAGTATGCCCGTGTTTACAGCTCGTGCGAGCTGATTGAGGTTCGATGAAATCCTGGATTGCCCCAGAGCGGCGAGAATGCGAGCGAGCGCGGCGTCGTCAAGCGTTGGGTTCATGTTGCGACGACGAACCTTGGTTAGATCACCGTCGAACAACACCGCCTTGATGTAAGCACCGAGGGGAACGCCGTTTGCAGCGTTCAGGAGCTTGGTTCGTTCCTCGAAGGTGAGACGAAGGGAAAAGGGAGCCGCGCGCTTTTTACACTTGCTCTTCGCATTGAACTCGTTCTTCGTAGACATGTCGGGATGACTCCCCGACGCGCCGGTATGCGCCTGAAATATATTTTATTTCAGATGGTTGACCGTATCGCACGTCGTATTCTGCGACGAGTGAGAGGCGTTGCTTGCCTGCTCTCGCAACCACCGTTTCCAAAAGGCATGATCCCGGCCAATTTGCCAACAACGTCAAGCTGATGGCCTTCGGACGCCACATTGTCCGGAACCATCCGCACCTCCGGAATCCAGGCGCGCAGCGCCGCTGCGGCCTCCTGTCTCGCCTCTGGCGCGTACAGAGACCGGGCGGGATCTTGGACCGGTTCTGTGTGCCGGGCCGAGAGGCTGGGATGCAGCCGCAGGGCAGGCACTGGCGGGTGACAGCCCAGAGCATCGTTGGCGCATTGCGGCATGAACTTTGCGAAATGCGGCGGAAAGCTGCATCCGGCTAGGAAATTGTTAGAGAGTGCAGCTTAAACCTGCTGGCAATATGCACGTAACGAAGGTTCCGCACTAATGCTCCGACTCCCCGATTTTCTGTACCGTCTGCCTGTTCGTATCTATGCGCTGGCGGCGCTGGCTCTCAGCCTGACGGCTGTGCTGACTTTCCTGCTGCTGTCACAATCCGTCAAAAACGCCTATGAAATGCGCTATACCGAGCTGCACAACGTCACAGACACCGCAGTCAGCCTGCTGCGCGATCTGGAAGAAGGGGTGAAATCCGGCCGTTTCACCGAGCAGGAGGCCCGGGACATCGGCCGAGAGCGGCTCACCGCTCTGCGTTTCGGCGATGCAGGCTATGTCTATGTCTTTGACCATGATCTGGTGGTGCAGGCGCATCCGATCGTGCCTGCCTGGAACGGCACCAACCAGGGCGCCTACGAGGATGTGACAGGCATGAAGGTGTTCCAGGAGCTGGAGAAAATCGCCGCAGCTAATGGGGCAGGGGAGCTTACATATTACTTCAAGAAACCGGATTCCGACGTGATCGAAGCCAAGATCGGCTATGTGCAGGCCTATGAACCCTGGGGCTGGATTGTCGGCACCGGCGCCTATGTCTCGGATATCGAATCGGACGTGGCGCTGATGCGCAATGAGGCGCTGATCATTCTGGGCATCAGCCTGGTGACGCTGTCGATTGCCGCCTATTTCATCACCCGCAGTGTCACCGGACCGCTGAACGGTCTCAAGTCACGCATGCAGACCTTGGCCGATGGCGACACCGACAGTGAAATCCCCTCCGCCAATGCGCGCAGCGAAATGGGGGAGATTGCCCAAAGCCTCGATGTGTTCCGCCAGGCACTGATCCGTCAGAAAGATCTGGAGAAGGCCGAGCAGCAACGCAATGAAAAGCGCAGCAATGTCGTGGCCGTGCTCAGCGGCAAACTGTCAGCCCTGTCGCAGGGGGACCTGACCGCGCAGATCACCGAGGTCTTCCCTGAGAATTACGAGCAGCTGCGCCAGGATTTCAATACCACCGCGCAGAACCTCAGCGCCACGGTTGAGCAAGTGATTGCCGCGGCCGCCAGCATCCGCAGCGGTGCTGCAGAAATCAGCCAGGCTTCGGATGACCTGTCGCACCGCACCGAAAGCCAGGCCGCCACGCTGGAACAGACCGCCGCAGCGCTGGATGAGCTGACCGCAAGCGTCAAATCCGCCGCCGACGGCGCCCGCAGCGTCGAAGCTACCATGGACGAGGCCAAAGAAGAGGCCCGCACCAGCGGCGAAGTGGTGCAGAGCGCGGTGTCGGCGATGACCGAGATCGAAGAAAGCTCCAACAAGATCAGCCAGATCATTTCGGTGATCGACGACATTGCCTTCCAAACCAACCTTCTGGCGCTGAACGCGGGTGTCGAGGCGGCGCGCGCAGGCGAGGCAGGGCGCGGCTTTGCGGTGGTGGCGTCTGAAGTGCGGGCGCTGGCACAGCGGTCTTCGGATGCGGCGATGGAGATCAAGACGCTGATCTCTGACAGCTCCGGCCAGGTGGCCCGCGGTGTGGATCTGGTGGGCAAGGCGGGGGATGCGCTGCAAAGCATCGTCAGCCAGGTTACCCATATTTCGCAGCTGGTTTCTGGCATTGCAGAGGGCGCGGCGGAGCAGTCCACCGGCCTGAATGAGATCAACACCGGCGTCACCCAGCTGGATCAGGTCACCCAGCAGAACGCGGCGATGGTGGAGGAGGCGACGGCCGCCGGCCATTTGCTGAAGACCGATGCCTCCAAGCTGACCGATCTGGTGGCGCACTTCAAAATCCCCGGCGGCCGTATGGCAGCTGCTCCGGTCCAGGCGGCCAGCACGCCGGTATCTGTGCCGTCCGCCCATGGCAACGATGACTGGGACATGCAGCCCGCCGCGCAGCCTGTTGCGGCGGCCGGCGGCAATGCGGCCAAGAACATGTGGCAGGATTTCTGATCCATTCGGCAACCTTCACAGGTAAACAAAAAAGCGCCCGGGGAAATCCCCGGGCGCTTTTTTGTTTCGGACTGTCCGGAAAGATCAGCCGATGATCGCGTTCAGCGTGGCACTGGGACGCATCACCTTGGCCTTCAGCTCGACACTCGGGCGATAGTAGCCGCCAATGTCGGCTGCCGGGCCCTGGGCAGCGGCCAGTTCGGACAGGATTTGCTCTTCCTTGGCGCCAAGCTCTTCGGCGATGGGAGCAAAATGCGCCGCCAGACCTGCGTCTTCGGTCTGTGCTGCCAGGGCTTCGGCCCAATAGCGGGCAAACCAGTAGTGGCTGTCGCGGTTGTCCGGCTGGCCAACCTTGCGCGAGGGCGAGCGGTTGTGGTCGAGAATGCCTTGGGTGGCGTCCTCTGCCGCGGCGCCCAGCACACCTGCTTTGGCGTTGCCTTTGTTGTCGGCCAGGAAGTTCAGGCTTTCCCCCAGGGCGCAGAATTCACCCATCGAATCCCAGCGCAGGTGGTTTTCCTCGACCAGCTGCTGCACGTGTTTCGGGGCGGAACCGCCGGCGCCGGTCTCAAACAGCCCGCCGCCTTGCATCAGCTTGACGATTGACAGCATCTTGGCCGAGGTGCCCAGCTCCAGGATCGGGAACAGGTCGGTCAGATAGTCGCGCAGCACATTGCCGGTGATGGCGATGCTGTCCTTGCCTGCGGTAATGGTCTCCAAGCTCTGGCGGGTCGCTTCGCGCGGGGCCAGGGTCTGGAACTTGTCAGCAACGCCAGCGGCTTCCAGCGCCGGGGTCACATATTTGATCAGCTCGGCGTCATGGGCGCGGTTAGCGTCCAGCCAGAAGATCGATTCCGAGCCGGTCAGCCGCTGGCGGTCCATTGCCAGCTGGATCCAGTTCTCGATCGGCGCCTTCTTCACAGTGCAGGCACGCCAGATGTCACCCGCCTCGACGTCATGCGAATGCAGCGTACCGCCATTTGCCAGAACCACCCGGATGGTACCGTCTGCGGGAGCCTCGAAGGTGGTGGGATGGGAGCCGTATTCTTCGGCCTTCTGCGCCATCAGGCCGACGTTGGCGACGGCACCGGCGGTGGTCACGTCCAGCGCGCCATTGGCTTTGAAGAAATTGATGGTCTCGTCATAGATCGTGGCATAGCAGCGGTCGGGGATCACGCAGTTGGTGTCGCCCTTGTTGCCGTTCTGATCCCAGCCCTTGCCGCCAGCGCGGATTACTGCGGGCATCGAGGCGTCGATGATCACATCGGACGGCACATGCAGGTTGGTGATGCCCTTGTCGCTGTCGACCATATACATGTCGGGGCGCTCGGCGCGGACTGCTTCGATGGCGGCCATGATCTCTGCGTTGTCCTTGACCCGCGCCATCAGGTCGCCCAGACCCGAGTTCGGGTTCACACCCAGCGCGTCCAGTTCAGTTCCGAATTTGCCGAACACCGGCGCCAGCCAGGCCTTGACGGCGTGGCCGAAGATGATCGGATCGGAGACCTTCATCATTGTGGCCTTCATGTGCAGCGAGAACATGGTGCCGTCACTTTTGGTGTCTGCGATCGCCTCGATCAGAAAGGCGGCCAGGGCCTTGGCAGACATGAAGGTCGCATCGGCCACGGTGCCGTCTTCCAGCGGCCAGGCGTCTTTCAGCACGGTGACGGAGCCATCTTTGGCGGTGAATTCGATTTTTGCGTCCCCGGCCTGCGCGGCGGTGATGGTGGCGGATTTCTCGTTTGCATAGAAATCATTGCCCGGCATCGACGACACTTTGGTCTTGCTGTCTGCGGACCATGCGCCCATCGAATGCGGGTTCTTTTGGGCAAAGTTCTTCACCGCCTTGGCGGCGCGGCGGTCGGAATTGCCTTCGCGCAGGACCGGGTTTACAGCCGAGCCCTTGATCGCATCAAAGCGCGCGCGGATGTCTTTTTCGGCGTCTGTGGCGGGTTCTGCCGGGTAGTCCGGAATGGCATAGCCCTGGCCCTGCAGTTCCGTGACAGCGGCAACCAGCTGCGGCACCGAGGCAGAGACATTGGGCAGTTTGATGACATTGGCGTCCGGGGTTTTCACCAGCTGGCCCAGTTCGGCCAGATCATCGCTTTGGCGCTGTTCTGCGGTCAGCCCTTCCGGGAAGGCTGCAATGATGCGCCCCGCAAGCGAAATATCCTTGGTTCCGACCGAGACACCAGCGGCTGCGGCAAATTTGCGGATGATCGGCAGGAAGGATGCCGAGGCCAGTTCGGGCGCTTCGTCTACAATGGTATACAATATGTCCGGGGTTTGATTTTCTGCCATGTTTCACAACCTTTCAGCGATCTCGGAGGCTTTTGTGACGTCAGCGCAGACAGGCCGCGCCAGGTTCGAGTATTCCGGTGCTGCCGCGGCGGTGCCCTGAAAATGGGCGGAACCCGGCCTGGCAGCCAATGGTATGGCCCCCATGTAGAACACGATTGCTGCGGGTGCAATGGTTTGGCGCATCTGAACCCGCGCGGATTGCCGCGGCAGGCCCTGAGGCGGGCGGGAGAGGGGCGCTGCCCTCTTGGGCCTACGGCCCAATTCACCCCGGAGTATTTGGGGAAAGATGAAAATTGCGAGAGAAGGGGGTTATTCGCGCAGCTCTTCCGGAGCAACGCCCCAGAGTTTTTTCTTCGGTGCCCAGCCGCTGTAGCCGCCGGCCGAGATTTCACACCAGCTGGTTTCGCAGTCGCCGAGGCGGGCAACCACGCCCAGTTCAAATGCGGCGGTTACCGGCGCGCGGGAGTCCGGGCGCGCATGCACGGTCAGCATGTCTTCTTCGATCAGCACCGTGCGCACGCCGGACAGCAGCGCGTAATGCACCCAGCCGCCGGCCCCCTCGCGGTCTTGAACCCGGCGCCAGTGGCCGTATTCCGCGGTGATCTCCAGCGGCATGCCGCGGCGTTTGAACACCCAGTCGATCTTATGGGTCAGTGACGGGCCGCGGCGCACATTGCCCTTGGCGGCCTTCATCGAGACATAGCGGGGCAGCGGCAGGTTGGTGACAGGGCCGCGGGATTCGGCGGCGCACACAGCCCCCGCCAGCGCCAAGGATACCGCTGCCGCTGCCAGATGGCGCATTGCCATTGCCGCATTTTTCACTGCCTGCTCGCCTCTTTTTGCCCAGCCGGATCAGGCCCAGCCTCTTGTTCCGGTCTTCTGCCCGCCTTTTTGCACTGGCCGGGAAATTTCCGGCCTGCGGCAAGGGAGTTGCGCTTGGGTTCTTGTGCCCGCCCGCGTCCTGCGCCACGATGCCATGGAGGCGTGCGGAATGAAAAGCCCAAGGGAGAGCGCAAGTGCCAAGAGACCGACTGAGTGTTGTTGTTACGCGACGGTTGCCGGAGCCTGTGGAAACCCGGCTGAGCGAGTTGTTTAATGTGCGCCTGCGCGAGGATGACGCGCCGATGTCCCGGGCCGAGCTGGCCGCGGCGGTGAAGGATGCCGATGTGCTGGTGCCCACGGTCACCGATACCATTGATGCAGGGATCCTGGGTCAGGCGGGCGAGCGGCTGCGGCTGATTGCGAATTACGGCGCAGGCGTCGATCATATTGATGTGTCCACCGCCCGCCAGCGCGGCATTCTGGTATCCAACACCCCCGGGGTGCTGACCGATGATACGGCTGACATGGCAATGGCGCTGATCATGGCAGTGGTGCGCCGCATGCCCGAGGGGCTTGCCGTGATGCAGAAGGGCGACTGGCAGGGCTGGGCGCCCACAGCGCTTTTGGGCGGGCGGATTGCCGGGCGCCGTCTTGGCATCCTTGGCATGGGACGGATCGGCCAGGCCGTGGCCAAGCGCGCGGCGGCCTTTGGCATGCAGATCCATTACCATAACCGCCGCCGGTTGCGTCCCGAAATCGAAGAGGCATTGGAGGCCACCTATTGGGAAAGCCTCGATCAGATGGCGGCGCGGATGGATGTGCTGTCGATCAACTGCCCGTCTACCCCTTCGACCTTTCACTTGATGAATGCGCGGCGGCTGAAACTGATGAAACCCTCGGCGGTGATCGTGAACACCTCGCGCGGCGAGGTAATCGACGAACACGCCCTGACCCGCATGCTGCGCTCGAAAGAGATCGCCGGTGCCGGTCTTGATGTCTATGAGCACGGCACCGACATCAACCCGCGCCTGCGCGAGCTGCCCAATGTGGTGCTGCTGCCGCATATGGGCTCGGCCACAATCGAGGGCCGGATCGAGATGGGCGAGAAGGTGCTGTTGAATATCAAGACCTTCGAGGATGGTCACCGGCCGCCGGATCAGGTGGTGCCGTCGATGCTGTAACTGCCCGCACGCCGGGCCGGAATTTAAGAAAGGACTTTTCCATGAGATACTTGATTCTGGCCTGTATTGTCTGCGCGGGCAGTGCAGCCGCGCAGGAGGCTGCGGATGCCGTCGCGCCCGAAGGGGCAACTGCCGGCAGGTTTGAGGCGATCTCGGCGGATGTGGCTGCTGCGCTGGAGGCCAAGTCCGCGGGCCTGCCTGTAGACGCCGAAAACTGGATGGTCGCCGCCGCCAATCCGCATGCGGTGGAGGCCGGCGCCGCCGTGCTGCGCGCAGGCGGCACCGCGGCTGATGCGATGGTGGCGGTGCAGACCGTGCTGGGGCTGGTTGAGCCGCAATCTTCGGGCCTTGGCGGCGGCGCGTTCCTGGTCTGGTATGACGCTGCCACGGGCGAGCTGACCACACTGGACGGGCGCGAGACGGCGCCGCTGGCTGCCACACCAATCTTGTTTCAGGATGAAAACGGCGAGCCGTTGAAATTCTTTGATGCGGTGGTCGGCGGTCTGTCTGTCGGCACGCCGGGCACACCTGCGCTGCTGGAAGCCGCGCACCGGCGCTGGGGGCGCGCCAACTGGCCGTCGCTGTTTGAACCGGCGATCCAGCTGGCCGAGGAAGGATTTTCCGTCTCGCCGCGTCTGGCTGCGCTGGTGGCGGGCGATGCAGAGCGGCTGGCGCGTTACCCAGCCACCGCGGAATACTTCCTGCCGGACGGCGCACCCATTGCCGAAGGCGCTATGCTGCTGAACCCTGACTATGCCGCCACCTTGCGGGCGCTGGCGCAGGGCGGGGCAGGGGCGTTTTACACCGGTCCCATCGCGGCAGAGATCGTTCGCACCGTCAACACGGCCGAGGGCAACCCGGGCGTTTTGTCCGCCACCGATCTGGCGCTTTATCAGGTCAGGGAACGTCCGGCAGTCTGCGCCGCTTACCGCGATTTTGAGGCTTGCGGCATGGGGCCGCCCTCGTCCGGTGCGCTGACGGTGGGGCAGATCCTGGGAATGCTTGGACAGTATGATCTGGCGGAACTGGGCGCCGAAAGCGCCGAGGCCTGGCGGCTGATCGGCGATGCCTCGCGGCTCGCCTTCGCCGACCGGGGCCGTTACATGGCGGACAGTGATTTTGTGCCGGTGCCGACGCATGGGCTGGTGGCAGCGGATTACCTCGCCAGCCGGGCCAGGCTGCTGCAAAGCGGTGATGCGCTGCCCGAGGTGGCGCCGGGCACGCCCGAGTTCGATCACGCGCTGCTGCTGGCAGATGACGAGTCGATCGAGCTGCCCTCGACCTCGCATATCTCGATTGTGGACCAGTACGGTAACGTGCTGTCGATGACCACGACGATAGAAAACGCCTTTGGCTCGCGTCTGATGGCGGGCGGTTTCCTGTTGAATAATGAGCTGACGGATTTCTCCTTCCGCACCCATGCGGACGGCGTGCCCATTGCCAACCGGCTGGAACCGGGCAAGCGTCCGCGCTCCTCGATGGCGCCGACGATCGTGCTGCGGGACAGCAAGCCGGTGCTGGCCATCGGCTCTCCCGGCGGCAGCCGGATCATCGGCTATGTGGCGAAATCCATCGTGGCATGGGCGGATTGGGGGATGAACATCCAAGAGGCACTGGCGCTGCCGCATCTGGTTAACCGGTTCGGCACCTATGATCTGGAGGCAGGCACCAGCGCCGAGGGGTTGGAACAGGCGCTGACAGACATGGGGTATGAGGTCAATATCCGCGATCTGACCTCCGGCCTGCACGCGATTGAAATCGGCGAAGGGCTGAGGGGAGCTGCGGACCCGAGACGGGAAGGGATTGCGCTGGGCGGTTAGCCCGTTACTGCCCGGCCGCCATGCCGGGCGGCATCAGCGCTACGGGGTTCTGGGTATTGCTGAACTGCAAGTTCGGTGCGTAGGTTAACAGGTGAAGTTCCGGGCTCTGTGCCCTGACCCCGAGGAGACCCATTATGGTGCAAGCCATCTCATTGCCCCGCAACGAGGCCGGGATCGCCGCCGCTGTCGAGACGCTGAGCCAGCGGTTCGGCGATCAGCTGCAAACCGGCCAGGCCATCCGCGATCAGCACGGCCACACCACCACATGGATCACCAATCAGCCTCCGGATGCGGTGGTCTTCCCCACCTCTACGGAAGAAATTTCCGAGATTATCAAGGTCTGCGCCGAATACGGCGTGCCGGTTATTCCCTTCGGCACCGGCACCTCTCTGGAAGGCCATGTGAACGCCCCCGCCGGCGGTATCTGCATCGACATGATGCGGATGGACAGGATTATCGCCGTCCATGCCGAAGACCTCGACGTGGTGGTGCAGCCCGGTGTCACCCGTGAGCAGCTCAACACCTACCTGCGCGATCAGGGTCTGTTTTTCCCGATCGATCCCGGCGCCAATGCATCCTTGGGCGGCATGGCGGCGACGCGGGCCTCGGGCACCAACGCGGTGCGCTACGGAACCATGAAGGACAACGTGCTGGCGCTTGAGGCGGTGATGGCCGACGGCGGCGTGATCCGCACGGCGCAGCGGGCCAGGAAATCCTCGGCAGGTTATGACATGACGCGCCTGCTGGTCGGCTCCGAGGGCACCTTGGGCCTGATCACCGAGCTGACGCTGAAACTGCAGGGCATCCCCGAGGCGATCCGCTCCGCCCGCTGTTCCTTCCGCACCGTGGATGACGCCTGCCGCGCGGTGATGATGACTATCCAATACGGCATCCCCGTTGCCCGGATCGAACTGCTGGATGCGCTCAGCGTGCGGGCGGCCAATGCCTATTCCGGCCTCGACCTGCCAGAGACGCCGCTGCTGCTGCTGGAATTCCACGGTTCGGACGCGGGTGTGGTGGAACAGTCGGACATGTTTGCCTCCATCGCCGAGGAATTCAGCGGTTTTGACTTTGCCGCGACCTCAACATCCGAGGAGCGCAACAAACTTTGGCAGGCGCGCCATGACATGTATTGGGCCAGCCTGCAGCTGCGCCCCGGTGCCAAGGGGATCTCGACCGATGTCTGCGTGCCGATCTCGCGCCTTGCGGAATGCGTCGGCGCCGCGCGGGACAAAGCCGAGAGCATGGGACTGATGGCGCCGATTGTCGGCCATGTGGGCGACGGCAATTTTCACGCGCTGCTGCTGATTGATATGGACAGCGGTATCGAACGGCAGAAGGCGGATGATTTTGTCGGCTGGCTGAACGATCTGGCGATCTCAATGGACGGCACCTGCACCGGCGAGCACGGCATCGGACAGGGCAAACGTCCCTATCTGCAAAAGGAGCTGGGCGAGACGACCCGCTATATGGCAGCCATCAAGGCAGCGCTGGATCCGGAGAACATTATGAATCCGGGCAAGATCCTGGAGATGTGAGCCGTAGGAGCCGCCTGCGAACCATGCTGGATCAACGGCGGACTTTGAGTATTTAGAAAAAGCTGAAGCACTGCCCTGTCGCTTCATCTTTTCTCAAATACTCACTGCGCAACGGGGGCAACAGGATGCAGCGCCAAGATGTTGCACCCCCGGCGCACGCCTGCCTCAGCGTATCTTAAACCCGCTCTGTCATGATCCCCTTGATCGCGGTCACCGCCGGGCCTGACACCCCCGGCATTTTGGAACAGGGCCCTTTGGCAAGGGCACGCAGAGACAATGTTCAGCGTGCGGGAGGAACCTCCCGTCCCGCCTCCGCCTCCATGGCGGCGCCGCCATTCCTAATTGCTGACGATCAAAGCATCAGACAGCACCCAAGGATCAGCACCGGCAGAATGCGGCAGCAACCGGCAGGGCAGGGTCCTGGCCGGACAGCGGCGATTGCACTGCACTCTTCCCTGAATTGCCGGAAAGCTGCCGCAATTCTGCGCCGGGTCCTGAATTGGGATGAAGCCGGAGCGTTTCGCAAAACCGGAGAACGGCATGGGACTGAAAAAGGCAATGGGCATTCTGGTGTTCAGCACCCAGGCGGTGATCGGCTATGATTACTACATCCAGACCCGTGCCGCGGGGCTGAATTGGGGGGATCTCAGCGCCACCGACTACAGCACCATCCTGCAGGACCGCTTTACCCGTGCCCGTGCCGCCAAGGAGGCAACCAGCCTTGCCGGGCTTGCTGCCGGGGACGGCCAGTCGATTTGGAGCGAGGCGGCCGGCTATGGCAAGAGCCTGCTCTCGGGCGGTCAGCAGGTTGCAGATGCACAGAACAACGAGGACGCGCCGCAGCCCGTCTGCATCCGCCGCGGCAATGTTGCGGACTGCTGACAGCCCCAAACCAGCCTGATCAAGGAACCACAGGGGGCGCCGGCCTGCTGTTTGCTGCGTAGAAAAACGCCATTTCCGGCAGGGCTTCCATCAAAATCCTGTATGCTGTGGCGCGCAAGGTCGGTTTTGGCTGTTTTTGCGTCGGCCTGATTTTGCGCCGATTGCGCGGCTTGGGCATAACCGCAGGCAAGAATCTCACAAAGCTGGAGAGCCGGAGAATGAAAACCCAAGTCAAAGCGCTTGTTGTTGGCGGCGGCGCCGTTGGCACCTCGATTGCCTATCACCTGGCCAAGGCCGGCTGGGAAGACGTCATGCTGATCGAGCGTGACGAGCTGACCTCCGGCTCGACCTGGCACGCAGCCGGCCTTCTGCCGCTGTTCAACATGTCTTATGCGACCACCCACATCCACAAGTACTCGGTCGATTTCTACAAGACCCTGGAAGAGGAAACCGGCCTGAACGCAGGTTTTGCCGTGGTCGGCAACCTGCGCATGGCGCAGACCCAGGAGCGCATGGACGAATACATGCTCTATGCCTCCATCGCGGAAACCTGCGACGTGCCTTATGAATGGCTGACCCCGGATGAGATCAAGGCGCGCTGGCCGCTGATCGAGACCTCTGATCTGAAGGGTGCGATCTACCACACCGAGGACGGCTATATTAACCCCGCAGACGTGACCCAGGCGATGGCCAAGGGCGCCCGTCAGCGCGGTGTTGAGATCGTTCGCAAGCTGCAGGCCGATGAATTCCACTGGACCGGCACCCACTGGGAAGTCACCTGCACCAAAATGGTGGAGAAGGGCGGCAACCTGGTGGAGAGCGACGAGAAGGTTGTGATCACTGCCGAGCATGTCGTGACCGCATCCGGCAACCACGCGCAGCGCACCGCCAAGATGCTGGGCATCAAGATGCCGGCAATCCCGGTCGAGCACACCTTCATCGTCATGGACAAGGACCCCGAGCTGGTCAAATGGCGTGAAGCAGGCAACCCCGAGCACCCCGTGGTGCGCGACGCCGACAATGAATCCTATGCCCGCGAAGAACGCGGCGGCTGGATCTTGGGGATTTATGAGCGCGGGGCACCTGCGCGTTTTGAGCACGGTGTGCCGGACAGCTTCCGCGCCGACCTGTTCCCGCTGGAACTGGACCGGATTGCCGATCAGTACATGGCGATGGCGGAACGGGTTCCGTCCTGCGCTGAATCCGGCCTGAAAGACGATTTCAACGGCCCGATCTGCTACACTCCCGACGGCAACCCGCTGGTCGGCCCGGCACCGGGCCTGCGCAACATGTGGCTGGCGGAAGGCTTCTCCTTCGGCATCACCGCCGCAGGCGGCACCGGCTATTATCTGGCGCAGATGATGGTCGACGGCGAAGCCGAGATCGACATGGCGTCGCTCGACCCGAAACGCTACTCCTCCAACTGGATGACCACCGAGTTCGCGGCCCGCAAGAATGAAGAGTGCTATGAGCACGTCTATATCCTGCACCACCCGGATGAAGAGCGCCCGGCAGCCCGCCCGCTGCGCACCGCGCCCGCGTTCGATCGCCAGAAAGCCCGCGGCGCGCAATTCGGCTGGGTCAACGGCTGGGAACGTCCGAACTACTTCGGTCCCGTGGACGCCGCCGACAACTTTGACGAGGAAGCCCGCTCCTTCCGCCGCGGCGGCTGGTGGCAGCACGCTGTGGACGAAGCCAAGGCAATCCGCGAAGGTGTTGGCCTGGTCGATGCAACCGCCTTTACCAAGCACATCGTCAAAGGCCCTGGTGCGACTCAGTTCCTTGACTGGTTCACCTGCAACAAACTGCCCAAGGTCGGCCGCATCAACCTGACCTATGCACTGACCGTAGCCGGCACCACCCGGACTGAGTACACTATCGTCCGCCTGAAGGACGACGAGTATTACCTGGTGTCCGCAGGTGCCTGGACCGAATACGACGCCGACTTCCTGAAGAAGGCGATCGCGGATAAGGAAGCTGAATTCGGCCGTATCGAGCTGCAGGACGTGACCACCCAGTGGGGCGTGTTTGCGATTGCCGGTCCGAAATCGCGCGACGTGCTGAAAGAGATCATCGTCGATGCCGATCCGGAAACCGCGCTGTCCAACAAGCGTTTCCCCTGGCTGTCGGCCCGTCAGATCGAACTGGGCATGTGCCCGGTCAATGCGATCCGCGTGGCCTATACCGGTGAACTCGGCTGGGAACTGCACCACCCGATGGAGATGCAGAACTACCTGTTCGATCTGCTGGAAAAAGCCGGTGAGAAGCACGGCATGAAACTGGTGGGTGCGCGTGCGCAGAACTGGCTGCGCCAGGAGAAATCCTATCGCGCCTTTGGCAACGAACTGGGCCGCGACGCAACCCCGGCCGAAGCGGATCTGCCGCGCTTTATCGACCTGGAAAAAGATTTCCACGGCAAGGAAAAGCTGATCGAGACCGGCGTGCGGGTGAAATGCTGCACTCTGCTGATCGACGGACCCGAAGACGCTGATCCCTGGGGCCGCGAGGCGCTGTACGCCGAGGATGGCACCCGTGTGGGCCGCCTGACTTCGGGCGGCTATTCGGTGGCCTTCGAGAAATCCATCGGCATGGGCTATGTAAAGCCCGAGATGGCGGTGGAAGGCACCAAGCTGAAGGTCAAGATCCAGGACAAGCTGTGGGACGCGGTTGTGACCTGCGACAGCCCCTATGACCCGAAGAACGAGACCATCCGCCAGAACGGGTGATCTTTGGCCCGGGCCCCTTGGGGTCCGGCAGCCCGTCCAAGGGACGGGTTAAGGAGACCGCGGCGGAGCCCCGGATCTGGCTCAGGAAACAGCAATATACCCCGGCCTGTGCGCCGGGGTATTTTTTGTTCGGTCTGGCATTGGCGGCCTGGTCGTTGCGTTCGATGCCATGTGTCTGTCAGCTGAATGTATCACGCGTGCTTTGCGCAGATGATTTCCCCTTTAAAGTGTGATATGATTGCTGTCGGAACGCAGGCCCTCAACACTGCAAGTTCCGCAGTTTGCCGAACCTTTTAAGGCACAGAACGGTACGGCGTGGCCGCTGAAACATACCTTGGCGCGATGCAACCGCGCAGCAGCTAAGTTTGCGGGCAAGGCGCTGGAAAACTTGACTTTTTATGGGGCTTCCCGTTTCGAGCCATGTTGCGCAATGCCCGTGCGCCGCCTCTTGCGGCATTTGCAGGGAAGCGTGCCGCACAGGAATCCGCAACCCCGCGTCCAGGTGTTTTGCCGCCTCTGCTCAATGAACGCGGCCTGCACTGCGATACCAGTAACGATTGTCCGAAAAGGAGGTTTGAAATGGCCGCTCGCAAAACCCAATCCAGCCGCATCGAAGAACTGGAAGACCGGATTGACGACTTAGAGGAACAGCTTGGCCAGGACCCGGACTGTTATGGCCGTTCCGGCAGCGCGCCTCAGGTTTGCTCGTTGCCGGTGCTGCCGGAACGTGCATTTGATGCCGGAGTGTCTTCCGACCGGCAGCGGGCAATACTGGCGACCGGCGATAAATGGGTCAATGGCACCAATATTCACTATTTCCTGTTTTCCAGCGGGTTGTTTGGCGGTGCCAGCGACCAGCGGGCGGTTGTGCAGCAGGCGTTTCAGGTTTGGAAGGATCTAGGCATTGGCCTGAATTTCACCGAGGTAACCGATATCCGGGATGCAGAGCTGCGCATCGGGTTCCTGCGCAACGATGGCTCATGGTCCTACATCGGCACCGTGGCGCTGCGTTTGGGCCAGCAAGAGCGCACCATGAATTTCGGCTGGGACATTACCCAGGCCGGCCCGAACGGGCTGGACACAGCCATCCATGAGATCGGCCACGCGCTTGGGCTGAAACACGAACACCAAAACCCCAACGCGGGTATCGTCTGGAACCGCCAGGCTGTGTACGACTACTTTGCCCGCACGCAGAACCCGCCCTGGGACGAGGAAACGACCGACCACAACATTCTGAATAAACTCGACCCGGCGACGGTCGACGGAACGGAATGGGACCCCGACTCGGTTATGCACTATGCCTTTGCCGCCGGCCTGATCAACCAGCCGCCGGAGTTTCGCGGCGGGCTTGAGCCTGCACCGGGGCTTTCGCAAAAGGACAAGGAGGTGATCCGCCGTTTCTATCCGCCAATCGGCGCGGCGGCGCTGCCGCAGCTCATCCCGTTCAAATCCGAGCAGCTGGCCCTGATGCCCGGCGAGCAGAAGAATTTTGCAGTGATCCCGGACCATTCGCGTGATTACACATTTTCAACCTTCGGATTGTCCGACACGGTTATGGTGCTGTTTGAGGATATTGACGGCACCCCGGTCTATGTGGAGGGCGACGATGACAGCGGCTTTAACCGCAACGCCCGTTTCACCGTACGGCTGATAAAGGACCGGAGCTATAAGCTGCGTATCCGCCTCTACTATGACTGGGCTGCAGGCGATGCGGCTGTCATGATGTGGTGAACGCATAGGTTTTGTTTCTGCGCGCCCGGGGGTAAAGCCTGGGCGCGCAGCCTGTGCCGGCATTTGGGATGCGGTTATCGCGCGGCGGCCGGAAGGCATTGATCCGGCCCCGGAGAGGCGGAGTTGCTGCTGTCTGGTTTATTCCTGCGCCGTCTCTGCCAGCTCCATATGACCCCAGCCGCGCGACAGAACCCTGCGCAGGATCGGCTCGAAGAACTCCAGGGGTTTGGTGGGATACTCGGGTCAAAGGCGCATTGGTCGTATTTTTCGCAGAAATACCGGCAGTCCTCCCAATGGGGGCTGCCGCGGTATTTGTCGCGGGCGTTGCGGTCACCGCCGAAATGATGGTTGTAATAGAAACCCTGGAACACGCAGTGATGTTTCAGAATCCAATAGGTTTTCTCGCTGACATAGGGCTTCATCATCGCCGCTGACAGCTCGCCATGGTTGTAGGGCGACAGGATATCGCCGGTGTCATGCACCAGTGCGGCGACGATGATCTCGTCATCGGCGCCGTCTTCATGCGCGCGGGTCGCGGCCTGCAGCGAGTGCTGGTACCGGTTCACCGGGTAGGGGGTCCAATCCTCGTCCAAAGAGCGGATCGCGTCCAGAATCCGGTCGGGCAGGGCGGCGTTGTATTCCTCCTCATATTTCTCCACCGCGGCCCAGTCTTCGGGCGTGGCGTCTTCGAAACTGGTCCAGGTGGGCTTGTGGCTTTTGTCCAGCATGTCGCGGGTCCCTTGGTTGATATGGTTTCAGCCTAGCGAAACGTAACTAAGCAGAAAAACGAATTGATTTGCTCGATCCGAGCAGAAATAGTGATCATCATGCAGATCAACGCTTTTGAGACCTTTCTGGCTATCGAGGCCGCCGGCAGTTTTCACGCCGCGGCGCGGCGGCTGCACATCACCCAGACCGCGGTCAGCGCCCGCATCAAGGCGCTGGAGGAGGCGCTGGGCGCCAGCCTGTTTGAACGCGGGCCGGGCGGCACCCGGCTGTCTGCGGCGGGCCGGCAGTTTCTGCCCTATGCCGAGCAGATGATGCGGACCTGGGAGTTTGTTTCCGGCGATTTGCGGGAAAGCCTGGCAGGAAGGGTTTCACTTCGGTTGGGGGCGCAGCTGTCAGTTTGGGATCCTCTGCTGGTCGATGTGGCCGTCTGGCTGGAACAGGCGCAGGGCACCGTGCCGTTCACGCTGAACTATGATCACGGTCTCAACATGGGCGAAGCGGTGGCGCGCAGGCTGCTGGATCTGGCAATTGTGAACGAGGTTCCCGCAGGCACAAGGCTGGGGGTAGAGGAGCTGCCGCCGGAGGAGCTGGTTCTGGTGTCGGACCAGCAGTTGCGGCTGGGTCGGGACGCATTGCCCCTGTTCATCAACCTGGAGTTCGGCAGCGAATATGCGGCGCAGGTGCAGCAGGTGCTGCCGCAGCGCAGCCGCCAGCATATCGTTTTGGGTAACGCGCCGATGGGCTTGCGCTATTTGATGAAACGGGGCGGCATGGGGTATTTTCCTGCCTATATGGCGGCGGGGGCGCTGGCGGCGGGACAAATCCACAGGGTCGAGGACGCGCCGACAATCCAACTGAGCTGCAAGGTGCTGTACCTGCCGGACAACCCGGCGCTGGAGCAGATCCGCCAGGTCTTGCAAGGGTTGCAGGAGGTGCGTACTTAAAATTCCGGTGCGGAATTTCCGCCGGAAAACAGGTGGTCTCCGGGCTGAATTCCGCGTCGGAGGTCAGCGGGTCAGCTGATCGAAACAGTCCATCGCCTTGGCCGCATACATCATTGCCGGCCCGCCGCCCATCTGGATCGACATCGCCAGCACGTCGCCCACTTCCGCCCGGCTTGCCCCCGACTTGACCAGCGCCTCCACATGCAGACCGATGCAATCCTCGCAGCGCAGGGCCACCGCGATGCCAAGGGCCACAAATTCCTTTTGCTTGAACTCCAGCACGCTGCCCTGTTTCACAGCTTTGCCAAGTGCGCCGAAGGCCTGCGCGGCTTCGGGGATGGCGCCGTTCAGATTGCGCAGACCCTTGCGGGTCTCATTAAGTTTGCCGTGCCAGTCCATCTGCCTGTCCCTCAGTAATATATTCCAGTTTCCGAAGGTGTATGGGCCGCAGGGTCGGGCAGCATTGATCCAGATCAGAGGCGTGGTTTTTCCGCAATCAGCGCCAGGTTGTTGGCTGGCATCTCGACCGCCTGCAGCAGCTCCAGCCCGTTGCCGTGCAGCCAGCCGATAGTGTCGAAATCGTCCTTGTAGCCGATCTGCGGGTCGTGGGCGGTGAGGCTGGCATGGAACGCTTTGTCGCCCTCGCTGGTCAGCTCGCCGCCACGCAGGAAGGGGCCATAGATCACAAAGCGCCCGCCGGGGGCGAGGGAGGCGGCGGCCTCGGCGATGAGGGTGCGGGCTTCATCTTCGCTGATCAAATGCAGCAGATTTATCAGCACGACCAAATCCTGCCCCGGGTGATCTGCACCCCAGCCGGGGGCGGTGGCGTCCAGAGGAACCGGCGGGACGATGTTTGCCAGGCTCGCCCCCTCGGCATAGGCTTGGATACTGGCAAGCCGGACCGCCTCCGCTTCGCTGGGCTGCCACATCAGACCGGGCAGGCGCGCGGCATAGGCCGCGATATGCTGGCCGGTGCCGCTGGCCAGTTCCAGCGCGCGGCCTTGCGGCGGGGCAACCTCTGCCAGCAGATCGCACAGCACATCGCTGTTGCGGGCGGCGGCAGGGGCGAACAGCTTGCCATCCTCAGGTGCCGCAACCGAAGCTGATCCGGGGACAGAGCGCACTGTCATCAGCGCAGCCTTGCAGGCGACAGGGCCGCGACGGCGGACGCATCCAGTGCCGGCGTGCGGCCTGCCGCCAGATCGGCAATCAGCTGCGAGGCGGCGGGTGCAGTCATGATGCCATAGCCGCCCTGGGCCGCGCACCAGATGAAATCCGGCTGCTCGGGATCCGGGCCCAGAACCAGGGTGCCGTCGGCCACAAAACTGCGCAGCCCGGCAAAGTTGCTTTCGACCCGCGTCACCGGCTCGGTCACCATATCCTTGTAGCGCGCCAGTCCCTCGGCCAGCACCATGTCGTCGGCATAGGCGTCATGCGGGTCCACCGGGTCGGTATCGGCGGGGGAGACCAACAGCTTGCCCGCGTCGGGTTTGGCGTACCAGGTTTCACCGACACCGATCATCATCGGCCAGCCGCTGACGTCATGCCCGCCCGGCGCAGGCAACCGCGCCATCGAGCGGCGCTTGGGCTGCAGGCCGATGGTTTCCACGCCTGCCAGTGCCGCAACCTGATCCGCCCAGGCGCCCGCCGCATTGACCAGATTGCGTGCCTGATAGGATTGGCCGCCTGCAGTGACCTCCCATCCAAAAGCCGTGCGGGTGATGGCACTCACCGGCGCCTTGGTCACGATCTGACCGCCGCCGGCGCGCAGGGATTTGGCGAAATCTTGCAGCATCCTGTCGGTGTCGATATCCTCGGCCGCGCCGCTGACGGCGGCAAAGCCGACGGTATCAGGGTTCAGGATAGGGATCATGGCGCGGGCCTCGTCCAGCTCCAGCGTGGCCATCTGCAGCTCATCCACGTCGCGGGCAAAGCCCTCGGCATCCTCCTTAGCCCCCACCAGCATCAGACCGCGCGGCGACAGATAGCCGCCGTCGCGCAAATGGGCTGCGCTGGCGCGGTTCAGGTCGATGGTGGGGCCGTGGCCGTAGTTTTCCTCGAACAAGGCGGCGGAGCGGCCCGAGGAATGGTAGCCAAGCGCGTCCTCCATCTCCAGCAGGGTAACGCTGCCGAGGTCTGCAAGCCGGGCGGCGGCGCTGGTGCCGGCCATGCCGCCGCCGATGACGATGAAATCCTGCATGGGTCTAATCCTGTTCTTCCAGCCGGTCGGTCGCGGGTGCGGGCCGGGGGCTGAGTGCTTCAATTGCTTGGTAAAGGTCCGGCTCCATACCAAAATCCAGCGCTGCCAGCGAGGGTTGCAGCTGCTGGACAGTGCGGGCAGAGATGATCGGCACAGGGCGGCTGGGATGCGCTGCGGCCCAGGCAACGGCCAGAGTGGCCGGATCGGTTCCATGATCCGCTGCCAGAGCGGTCAGGGCTTGGGCGGCTTCATGCATGAAGGCCTGCCCGTAGCGGGTGCGGTAGCCTTTGTCCTCGGTGATGCGGCCGCTGCCGCCGGCGGCGTATTTGCCGGTCAGCAGCCCGCCGCCCAGCGGCGAATAGGGGACGGCGGCTATGCCCTGATCAGCGCACATCGGCAGGATTTCCACCTCGGCCTGGCGTTTCACCAGCGAATACATCGGCTGCAGGATGTCCACGGCGGTGCCCGAGGCGAGGCCTGCCATCTGCGCCTTCACCACCTGCCATGCAGCAAAGTTCGACAGCGCCGCATAGCGGATCAGCCCTTCGCTTTTCAGTGCCGCAAAGCAGTCCATGGTTTCGCGCAGGTCGGTATGCGGATCAAACCGGTGCAAATAAAGCACATCGACCATGTCGAGTCCCAGCCGGCGGCGGCTTTCGTCAAACTGAGCGCGGATATTCGCGGCGCCGGCACCGCCGGTATAGCCCGCCTTGGTGGCGATCAGCAGCTGCTCGCGCTCCTCCCGGATCAGGCGGCCCAGGATCTCCTCCGAACGGCCACCCGTATAAATCCAGGCGGTGTCAAAGTGGCTGATGCCGGCGGTGCGGCAGGCGGTATACATCCGGGCCGATTGCGCCTCATCGGCGCGGCCGCCGAACTGCATGCAGCCAAAGGCAAAGCGGCTGGCGGGGTGCCATCGGGGGTGGTCAGATTCTGCGTCATGCGCGGAGCTTGGCATAGGGGGCGCGGCAGGGAAAGACGGATTGCAGCCTTCGTGCAGCCCATGCCTGGATGCCATAATGCGGCCCGGTTTTCTTGTCAGGATAGGGGCCGCAAAGCTACGGAGAGCAAACGTGAAACAGTTTCTGATGATCGGGGCGGCGGCGCTTCTGGCAGCCTGTGCGGGACCGGAGAAGCCCGATTACTGGTCGGCAACGCGGGCAGGTTCCAGCGCGCAGGCGGGAGGGCAGACCGGGGTGCCGGCCGGGGCAAGCGGCACAGATTACCGGGCAGCAGCCGAGGCTGAGCTGGCCCCCCATGCAGCGATGCGCCCGGGCCTGCACAAGACCCGTACCGGCGCCCCATGGCTGGTGGCCCATTCGGCGGGTTTCCAGGCAGGCGGCGCACGGCTGGCCGCCCGCGAAGCCGCCGGGGCTGCAATTGCCTACAAGGCGTCTGAACGCAAGTCGCCCTATGCGGCAAAGACCAACCTGGGGGATGCGCAGACCCGGTTCCGGATCGTTACAGTGGACGGCAGCAGCTTTGCTGTGCTGTTCGCCATTAGCATGCCCAGGGCCGGGCTGCAGGCCGGTGGCAGTGCCGCGCTGCAGGAGCTGACGGCCTATGTCGCGCAGATTTCAGGCTGCGCAGTGACCGGCGCGCCGCTGGCTGAACGGGATAGCGGGCAGGTGCGGCGGCTGGCAGCGCCGGTGCGCTGTTCCTGACCGGGGCCGGGGACACCGAATGAAAAAGGCCCGCCAACCGGCGGGCCTTTCCATTTCTGAGTGACGCGCGCTTACTGCGGGATGTCGCCTTCCAGGCCTTCGACATAGAAGTTCATGCCAGCCAGGGTGCCGTCGTCTGCGGTCTCGCCCTCAGCCAGCCAGTCAGAGCCGTCCTGCTTTTTGACCGGACCGGTGAACGGATGGTAAGAGCCGTCGGCGATCGACGCCTTGATCGCAAGGGCTGCCTCTTTCACATCCGCCGGAACCGCATCGGAAATCTCGCCGATGCCAACCATGCCGGCGCCGATGCCGTCCCAGGTGTCAACCGACTCCCAGTTGCCGTCAATCACTGCCTTGGTGCGGGCGATGTAATAGGGCGCCCAGTCGTCGATGATCGAAGACACCCGCGGCTTGGGACCGTATTCCGCCATGTCAGAGGCCTGACCAAAGGTGATCACGTTGCCTGCGGCCTGTGCGGCGGCCTGCGGCGCGGTGGAGTCTGTGTGCTGCAGGATCACGTCGGCACCTTGTTCGATCAGCACCTTGGCGGCATCTGCCTCTTTCGCAGGATCGAACCAGGTGAAGGCCCAAACGATCTTGAACTGGACGTCGGGGTTCACCTTCTTGGCGTGGAGATAGGCGGAGTTGATGCCGCGCACCACTTCCGGGATCGGATAGGAGCCGATGTAGCCGACCACGTTGCTTTCGGTCATGTGGCCCGCGATGGTGCCCTGTACTGCGCGGCCTTCGTAAAAGCGGGCGGAATAGGTCGAGACGTTGTCGGCGCGTTTATAGCCGGTGGCGTGCTCGAACTTCACATTCGGGAATTTCTTGGCGACGTTGATGGTCGGGTCCATGTAGCCGAAGGAGGTGGTGAAAATCAGGTCGGCACCCTCCAGCGCCATCTGGGTCATTACCCGCTCGGCGTCCGGGCCTTCGGCGACGTTTTCCACGTACACAGTTTCGACCTGATCGCCGAATTCGGCCTCAACCGCCTTGCGGCCCTGGTCGTGCTCATAAGTCCAGCCGCCGTCGCCGACGGGGCCGACATAGACAAAGCCCACTTTGGTGGTGTCGGCCATCGCCGCGCCTGCGGCGAGGCCAAGCGCCATCGCGGCGCTGGTCAGAAGTTTGGTCAGTTTCATCAATTTCTCCCCAGTTTGGATCTTTTTGGCCCCGGGCTGCCGGGGCAGTGAAAAGCCCCCCATGTTCAACGGGAGGCGTGGAAGTTGCGGCCAAGCGAGGCGGGTGCGCTGCTTTTGTCCGCCGAAAGGATAACAAGCACAATGATCGTAATCAGATAGGGCGACATTGCCAGATACTCGACCGGAATGGCAACGCCTGCCGCCTGCAGATTGAGCTGCACCACGGTGACCCCGCCAAAGAGATAAGCACCCAGCAGCGCGCGCCAGGGTTTCCAGCTGGCAAAAACCACCAGCGCCAGGGCAATCCAGCCGATGCCGGCGGTCATGCCCTCGGTCCATTGCGGAACACGGATCAGGCTGATGTAGGCGCCGCCAAGACCGGCACAGGCGCCGCCGAACATGATCGCCATCAGGCGGATCTTCAGCACCTTGTATCCCAACGCATGGGCGGCGTCGTGGTTTTCCCCCACTGCGCGCAGCACCAGTCCGATGCGGGAATATTTCAGCACCCACCAGACCGCGGCGGTCAGCACGATACCGAAGTAAAGGATGATGTCATGGCCGAACAGGATCGGGCCGACCACGGGCAGATCGCTGAGCACCGGGATATGGATATCGCCCATCTGCGGCGGTTTCACACCGACATAGGACTGTCCCAACAGCGCCGAAAGCCCGAGCCCGAACAGGGTCAAAGACAGGCCCGAGGCCACCTGATTTGCCTGGGCAAACTGGGTGAGGATGGCAAACAGGACCGACAGGGCGGCACCGGCAATGGCGGCGGCCACGAAGCCGAGGAGCGGCGAACCGCTCTCTACCGCCACGGCAAAGCCTGCGATGGCGCCGGTGATCATCATCCCCTCAACGCCAAGGTTCAGGACGCCGGATTTCTCGACTACCAGCTCGCCTATGGCGGCCAGCAGCAGCGGGGTGGCGGCCACCATCAGCGAAGCGATGAGCAGGACCGGGTTGATTGCAGAAAGATCCATTACGCCACCTCCGGCTTGCTGAGTGCGATGCGGAAATTGGTCAACAGGTCAAAGGCCAAGAGAAAGAACAGAAGCATCCCCTGGAACACCTGAATGGCAGCGGCGGGCAGCTGCAGGTTAGATTGCGCGATGTCGCCGCCGATATATGTCAGCGCCATCAGCCCGCCTGCCAGCAAGATGCCGACAGGATGCAGACGGCCCAGGAAGGCGACGATAATGGCGGTAAAGCCATAGCCCACGTTAAAGTCGATGCTGACCTGGCCGGAGGGGCCCGAAACCTCAAACATGCCGGCAAGCCCGGCCAAAGCGCCAGAGGTGCCAAGGCAGAACAGCACCAGCCGGGTGGGGTTCACGCCGGCAAACTTGGCCGCGCGCGGCGCCTCGCCGGTCAGGCGGATGTGGTAGCCGGTCATGTGGCGGTTCAGCAGCACATAGGCAAAGATCACCGCAATCAGCGCCGCCACCACGCCCCAGTGCATGCCGCTGCCCGCGATCAGCTCAGCGTTATGGGCGGCGTCCCAGGACTGCAGGTTGCGCGAACCGGGAAAGCCAAATCCCTCCGGGTTCTTCAGCAGCCCCAATGAGACCGAGGCGAGGAACTGCTCGGCCACATAGACCAGCATCAGCGACACCAGGATCTCATTGGTTCCAAAGCGGGTTTTCAGCACCGCCGGGATCATCGCCCAGAGCCAGCCGCCAAAGGCGCCGGCGAGGACCATGAAGGGGAAAATGAGGAAGGAATCGGAAGGATAGAAGGCCAGGCCCGCGCCAGCGCCAAAGATGGCGCCCATGATGTACTGGCCCTCGGCACCGATGTTCCAGATCCCAGCGCGGAAACCCAGCGACAGGCCGATGGCGATCAGCACCAGCGGTGCGCCTTTCACCAAGAGCTGCGGGCGGTAGTAAAAGGAGAACTCGCCAAACAGCGGTTCCCAGAAAATGGTGCGGATCGCCTCCACCGGCGGTTTGCCAAGGGCTGCAAACAACAGCCCGCCAAACAGCATCGTCGCCAGCACCGCCACCAGCGGCGTTGCCATCGACCAGGCGCGCGACGGCTGCGGCCGTTTCTCAAGCCGGATCATGTAGCGGCTCCCTGTTTCATCTTTCCAAAAATACTCCCGCCCTTTGCCCGGCAGACCGCTTTGCCGCCGAGAGGGGAGGTGAAACAACTGCGGGCGGGGTCAAACATGCGCCACCTCCATGCCATGGGCGCCGCCCATCATCAGGCCGATTTCGTCTACGGTCAGGCCCGCAGCCTCGCGCGGGGCGCTCAGGCGGCCTTCGTTCAAGGCGGCAAAGCTGTCGGAGATTTCCATCAGCTCGTCCAGATCCTGGCTGATGCAGATCACCGCCGCCCCTTGGCGGCCAGATCCAGCAGCGACTGGCGGATGGCTGCGGCTGCTGCGGCATCGACGCCCCAGGTCGGCTGGTTCACCACCAGAACGTCCGGATCCTGCAGCACTTCGCGCCCGATCACGAACTTCTGCAGATTGCCGCCCGACAGCGAGCGCGCCGCATTGCCGGGACCAGGCGTGCGGACGTCAAAAGCCTTGATGATGCGCTCGGCAAATTCCTTGGTTGCAGCCCAATCCAGAAACCCGTTCTTTTCCAGCCCCTCGCGCACCGATCCGGTGAGCATGGCATTCTCCGTCAGGCTCATATCAGGCGCCGCGGCATGGCCCAGACGTTCTTCGGGTGCTGCCAGAACGCCCAGCTTGCGCCGTGCGGCGGGGCCAAGGCGGCCAATGGGCTGCCCATGCAGTTTCACCGCATCCGCATCGGTCAGGACCTCGCCGGAAAGCACACCCAGCAGTTCGTCCTGCCCGTTGCCTGCCACGCCGCCGATGCCAAGGATCTCGCCCTTTTTCACCGTCAAATGCACGTTCTTCAGTGCAGTGCCAAAGGCCGAAGGCGCCGGTACCGACAGGCCGGAGATATCCATCGCCACACCGCCGAATTCGCGGCTGCCGCGTTCGGGGTCTGCAGGGTGCTGCCGACCATCATCTCCGCCATGTCGCGGGCCGAGGTTTCGGCCGGGGTGCATTCGCCGACGTTCTTTCCCAGCCGCAGAATGGTGGCGTGATCGCAGAGCGTGCGGATTTCCTCCAGCTTGTGCGAGATATACAGGATCGAGGTACCCTCGGACTGCAGCTTCTGCAGGGTCTTGAACAGGATCTCCACCTCCTGCGGGGTCAGGACCGAGGTCGGCTCGTCCATGATCAAGAGTTTCGGGTCCTGCAGCAGGCAGCGGATGATCTCGACCCGCTGGCGCTCACCTGCCGATAAATCACCAACGGTGCGGAAGGGATCCAGCGGCAACCCATAGGTTTCCGACACTTCGCGGATGCGGGCGGCGAGGTCGCGCAACTCCGGCGGGTTCTCCATCCCCAGCGCAATGTTCTCAGCCACGTTCAAGGCGTCAAACAGCGAAAAATGCTGAAATACCATGGCGATGCCGTCAGCACGTGCCGCACGCGGCTCAGCAGGGGCGAAAGGCGCTCCGCGCAGCAGCATCTGGCCGCTGTCGGGCTTCACGAGGCCATAGATCATCTTGACCAGCGTCGATTTCCCGGCGCCGTTTTCACCAAGGAGGGCATGCACTTCGCCCTCGCCGATGTCAAAGGAGACGGAGTCATTGGCCACAACCCCGGGGTAGGCCTTGGTCAGGCCTTGCAGGCTCAACAGTGGTACACTCACGCGCGCCGGTCCTTTCTCAATTCATCTTTTGCACTCAGCCGCAGCAACTGGGCCGCGACGCCGACCGCAATCATCTGCGGATGTTTTCCAAGTTGCGGATCGCCGATCGGGCAGGCGATCCGTGAAATCCGGTCCGGGCTGTGGCCCAGGGCGGCAAGACGCGACCGGAACCGCGCCCATTTGGTTCTGGAACCGATCAGCCCAGCGAAGGCAAAGCCGCGGCCCAACAGCGCGTGGCATAGCGCCAGATCCAGCGCATGGGAATAGGTCAGCACCAAATGCACAGCGTTTTCAGGCGCATGCGGCACCAGAAGCGCAGGGTCTGTGGCAGGAACTACTGTGATGCCGGAAGGCGTTTCTGCCGGAAACCGCTCTGCGCCGGTGTCCACCCAGGTGATCTCCAGATCCGGCAGCGGTGTCAGAACGTTCACCAGTGCGCGGCCCACGTGGCCTGCGCCCCAGATCCAGACCGGGCTGTTTGGTTTATGAACAGGTTCGATCATCCAGCCGTCCACCAGCTGCGGCGCAGGGGCAGGCCCTGGCTGCGGGCGGCAGCAAGAATGCGTTTCACCGCCATCGGCATCGGCGCCGGGCTGGCGGAGCGGGCGATGATCTCCTGGTCCAGCGCGGCCAGATCCGCGGTCTCATAGACCTCGTTCAGCAGGGTGACCGCGCCGCCGCAGCATTGGCCCAGGTCCGGCCCTAATGCATGGGTGCTGAACGTCTTGGGCTCGGCTTGCAGGCGTGCGGCCTCTGCAGCTTCAAACTCCAATGTGCCGCCGCCGATGGTGCCGCTTTGGCCGTCCTTCCAAACCAGCATGGCAGTGCCGGCCTCGCGCGGGGAGGAGCCGCGGACAGCCGCGATCACCACCCGCACCACGCGGCCATGTTCCTCGACCGCCTTGCGGAGGGCCTGGACATCAAACCCCATCACGTACCCTCCGGATTGCGCGCCAGACTTCCTCCGCTGTGGCGGGGGCATCCAGCGCCGGGTAGGCATCACCAAAAGCCGAAACCGCATCGCTGAGCGCCAGCCAGGCGGAGATGCCCAGCATAAAAGGCGGCTCCCCCACCGCCTTGGAACGGTAGATGGTGTCCTCGCGGTTCTGCCCGTCATAGAGGGCAACGTTGAACACATCGGGCCGGTCCGAGCAGGCAGGGATTTTGTAAGTTGAGGGGCATGGGTGCGCAGGCGCCCGGCATCATCCCAGACCAGCTCCTCGGTGGTCAGCCAGCCGGCGCCCTGCACATAGCCGCCCTCGATCTGGCCGATGTCGATGCCAGGGTTCAGCGAGGCGCCGGCGTCATGCAGAATGTCGGCACGCAGGATACGGTTCTCGCCGGTGAGGGCGTCCACCACCACTTCGGTCACCGCGGCACCATAGGCGAAGTAATAAAACGGGCGGCCCTGGCCCTTGATCCGGTCCCATTGCACCTTGGGTGTCTTGTAAAAACCGGTGGCAGACAGGCTAACCCGGCCCTGGTAGCAGGCCATGGCGGCCTGATCGAAACTCATTTCGTCCTGGCCAATGCGCACCATACCACCTTCAAGCACCACATCGCCGGGGCGTGCCTGATGCTGCTGCGCCAGATACCCGGCCATGCGGTCGCGGATGGTGTCGCAGGCCGCCTTCACCGCCATGCCATTAAGGTCGGACCCCGACGAGGCCGCGGTGGCGGAGGTATTGGGCACTTTGGCGGTGTCGGTTGCGGTGATCCTGACCTTCTCCAGCGGGATGCCAAAGCGGCTGGCGGCAACCTGCGCCACCTTCTGGAACAGCCCCTGGCCCATCTCGGTGCCGCCGTGGTTCAGATGCACCGAGCCGTCCTGATAGACATGCACCAGCGCGCCGGCTTGATTGAGATGCGTCAGCGTAAAGGAAATCCCGAACTTCACCGGCGAAAAGGCGATACCGCGCTTCAGGTGGGTCTGGCCCTTGTTCCACTCCGCAATTGCTGCCTTGCGCGCGGCATAATCCGAGGAGCGCAACAGATCCGCCGTCATCCCTTGCAGCTCAAAATCCGTGACTTCCATGCCATAAGGCGTGGTGTTGTCTTTCCTCTTGCCCGAAATATCCCGGGGGGCGGGGGGCAGAGCCCCCCTCCGCCGGTGCGGCATAGTAATTCCGCTGCCGCAGCTCCGCTGGGTCCATCCCGAGGTCATGGGCGATATGGTCCATCACCCGCTCGATCCCGATCATGCCCTGCGGTCCGCCAAAACCGCGGAAGGCGGTGGCGCTTTGCCGGTTGGTGCGCAGGCGGTGGCTCTCAATCCTGATATCGGGGATCAGATAGGCATTATCGGCGTGCAGCATGGCGCGATCAGCCACCGGCAGCGACAGATCTTGCGCCCAGCCGCAATCCACCAGATGCAGGAACTCGACCCCTTGCAGCTGACCGTCGCCGTCAAACCCGGCGCGGTAGGAGATACGGAAGGCGTGGCGCTTGCCGGTGATCATCATGTCGTCGTCGCGGTCATAGCGCATCTTGCAAGGGCACCCGGTCAGCCGCGCCGCAACGGCACAAGCGACGGCCAAAGCATTGCCCTGGCTTTCCTTGCCGCCAAAGCCGCCGCCCATGCGGCGGGTTTCGACCCTGACACTATGCATTGGCAGACCGATGGCGTCCGCCACTTTGTGCTGGATCTCGGCTGGGTGCTGGGTCGAGGAGAAGACATGCATGCCGCCATCCTCCTGCGGCCAGGCCATTGCTGCCTGGCCTTCGAGATAGAAATGCTCCTGTCCGCCGAGCTCGAATGTGCCCTCAATCCTGCGCGGAGCGGCAGCGATGGCGGCAGCGGCGTCGCCCTTGGCATAGATGCGCGGGCCTTCCTCGAACCGGCTGTCAGCGGCAAGGGCCGCGTCCAGGGTCAGCAGGGCGGGTTCTTCGGCATAGTCCACCTGGCCCTTACGGGCAGCGATGCGGGCATTGCGGTGGCTGTCGGCAACCACCAGGAACACCGGCTGGCCGACATAGTTGACCGTGCCCGCCGCCAGCAGCGGCTCGTCATGGATCGAAGGGGAGACGTCGTTGGAAAACGGCAGCCCCTTGGCGGTCAGCACTGCCGCCACGCCGGTGCTGTGCTGGACCTCGCTCAGATGCATTCCGGTGATGTGGCCGCGGGCGATGGGGGAAAGGCCGAAGGCCAGATGCAGCGTGCCGGCGGGCGAGGGGATGTCATCGACATATCGCGCGGCGCCGGTCACATGCAGTTCGGCGGCGTCATGGGGGAGGGGTTTTGAAACGCTCATGGTTTCACCTCCAGCACCGAAACTGCCGCGCCGTTCATCTCTGCGAAACAGCGGATCAGCATATTGCGCGCGGTTTCCAGCCGGTATTCGGCTGAGGCACGCATGTCGCTCATCGGGGTGAAGTCCTGATCAATCGCAGCGGTGGCGGCCTGTATTGCGGCCTCAGTCCAGGGCTGGCCGGTCAGGGCGGCCTCTGTATAGGCAGCGCGTTTCGGGATACCTGCCATGCCGCCGAAAGCGATGCGGGCCGTGGTGATCCGGCCGTTCTCGACTGTCACGTTAAAGGCACCGAGCACGGCGGAAATGTCTTGATCAAAGCGTTTCGACAGCTTGTAAACCTTCAGCGTGCCGGGCTGGCGGGGAAAGCTGACGGTCTCGACAAATTCGCCGGGCTGGCGGTCCTGTTTGCCGTAGCTGAGGAAGAAATCCTCCAGCGGCAAATCCCGGCGATCATCCCCGTTGCGCAAATGCAGGGTGGCGCCGAGCGCGATCAATGCGGGCGGGGTGTCGCCAATGGGGGAGCCGTTGGCGATATTGCCGCCGACTGTCGCGGCGGCGCGCACCTGCTGGGAGGCGAAGCGGCGGAGCATTTCGGCGAAGGACGGGTGCAGCGGTTCCATTGCGGTGCGCAGGGCGTTCATGTCTGCCATGGCGCCAATGCGGACGGCGGTGTCTGTGACCTCAATGTCCTTCAGGTCTGTACAGCCGTCCAGGAAGATCATCTGCGGCAGGTGGCGCAGATGCTTGGTGACCCAGAGGCCGACGTCGGTGGCGCCGGCCACGAGGGTTGCATCCGGGTTGGCGCTGTAGAGTTCGGCTAGTTCGTCTGCGGAGGCGGGCAGCAGCGGGGGCGTTGGCGCAGGGGTGCCGGAGGGGGCGCTGCCCCCGGCCTGCGGCCTCCCCCGGAGTATTTCGGAAAAAGTGAAAGAGGTTTCATCCGCGATCCATTCCGGGACCGGGGCGCCGCTGGCGGCTTCGGCGGCGCGGATGATCGGGGCGTAGCCGGTGCAGCGGCAAAGGTTGCCGGCCAGCTGGTCGTCAAAATCCGCCGCACCGTTGGTGTGGGCGGTCACCATCGACATGATGAAGCCGGGCGTGCAGAAACCGCATTGGCTGCCGTGATGATCGACCATGGCCTGCTGCACCGGATGCAGGCTGCCGTCCGGGCCTGCGGCACCTTCGACAGTTCGGACAGATTTGCCGTTGAGCTGGGGCAGGAACAGAATGCAGGCATTCAGCGCTTTCGATCCGCGCCCGTCGGTGACCATGACGGTGCAGGCGCCGCAATCGCCTTCGTTGCAGCCTTCTTTGGTTCCGGTGAGACCCTTAGCGCCGCGCAGCCAGTCCAGCAGCGTGGACGATGGGTCTGCGTGTTCGATCAGAACGTCTTCACCATTCAGACGAAAGGCGAGTGCCATCTTCCCGAGACCCGCCGCGTTACCCTGTTGACCCGGTATGCCTCCCTTCGATGCGGCGTAGAAGGAAAGGCGGGCTGTGTGTTGCTTGCTGATACCAGCCTAGGGAGCAGCCCCTTGGCAAAGCAAGGAAAACCGCTGCTGCGCTGCAGTATTTCGCGGCGCAATTAAATTTCAAATGCGGCGGCTATGCTGTTAATTTTTATGCCTTTTAGCTGTATGTTTAGGGCGGGTCTCTCTTCGCGGGGCGAAACAGCTTCAAATTAATCCTGAAAATGGCGGGTAATCCTTTCGCTAATCCGGGAAGCAGGCTTTGCAGTTCGCTCTTTCACCGTGCTGCGGCAATAAGATAGCGTGGCGGCATGACAAGCTCTCCCCGATTCATTCACCTGCGCAGCCATACCGAGTATTCCCTGCTGGAAGGCGCGCTGCGGCTGAAAAAGCTGCCGGACCTGTGCAAGAAACACGGCATGCCGGCGATTGCTGTGACCGATACCAATGCCATGTTCTCGGCGCTGGAATTTTCGGTGACGCTGTCCGGTGCAGGCATCCAGCCGATCCTGGGCTGCCAGGTCGATCTGACCTTTCAGCAGGCGGAGCCGGGCGGCAAGCCCAAGCTGCCCGCGCCTCTGGTGCTGCTGGCGCAGAGCGAAGAAGGGTATGAGGGCCTGATGCGGCTGTCGTCCTGTCTGTATGTGGACAATGGCGGACAGCTGCCGCAGGTCACATTGGAGGATCTGGAGGCCAACAGCGCCGGGCTGATCTGCCTGAGCGGCGGGCCGGACGGACCGGTGGGGCTGTTGCTGCAGCAGGGACAGCGGCCGGCGGCAGAGGTGCTGATGCAGCAGCTGAAGCGGATTTTTCCGGATCGGCTGTATGTGGAACTGCAGCGCCACCCCGGCGAGCACGGCCAGCCGGAAGCGGAAAAGCAGACCGAACGCGGCCATGTGGAGATGGCCTATGCGATGGAACTGCCGCTGGTCGCGACCAATGACGTCTATTTCCCGAACACCGAAATGTACGAGGCCCATGATGCGATGATCTGCATCGCTGAGGGTGCTTATGTCGACCAGTCCGAGCCGCGCCGCCGGCTGACCGCGCAGCATTACTTCAAAAGCCAGGAAGAAATGGTGGCGCTGTTTGCCGACCTGCCCGAGGCGGTTGAAAACACGGTGGAGATCGCCAAGCGCTGCGCGTTCAAGGCCTATTTGCGGGATCCGATCCTGCCCAAATTCGCCGATGATGAGGTTTCAGAACTGCGCCGCATCGCCAATGAGGGCCTGCAGAAACGCCTGGCGGTGATCCCGCACGCGGTGAGTTTGGAGGAGTACCAGGCACGGCTGGATTTTGAACTGGGCATCATTGAGGGCATGGGATTCCCCGGCTATTTCCTGATCGTTGCGGATTTTATTCAATGGGGCAAGGATCAGGGCATTCCGGTGGGGCCGGGGCGGGGCTCGGGCGCGGGATCGTTGGTGGCTTATGCGCTGACGATTACCGACCTTGACCCGCTGCGCTATTCGCTGCTGTTTGAGCGGTTCTTGAACCCGGAACGGGTGTCGATGCCCGACTTCGACATCGACTTTTGCATGGACCGCCGCGAAGAGGTGATCCGCTATGTGCAGCAGAAATACGGCCGCGACAAAGTCGGGCAGATCATCACATTCGGTGCGCTTTTGTCCAAGGCGGCGGTGCGTGACATCGGCCGGGTCCTGCAGATGCCCTACGGTCAGGTGGACCGGCTGTCCAAGATGATCCCGGTGGAAGGGGTCAAACCTGTCTCGATTGAAAAGGCGCTGGTGGATGAACCGCGGCTGAAGGAAGAGGCGCGCAATGAGCCGGTGGTGGACCGGTTGCTGACCTATGGCCAGCAGGTCGAGGGGCTGCTGCGCAATGCCTCGACCCACGCGGCGGGGGTGGTGATCGGGGACCGGCCGCTGGATGCGCTGGTGCCGCTCTATCAGGACCCGCGGTCCGACATGCCGGCCACCCAGTTCAACATGAAATGGGTGGAGCAGGCCGGGCTGGTGAAGTTCGACTTCCTTGGCCTGAAAACCCTGACCGTCATTCAGAACGCGGTGGATCTGATCAAACAGTCTGGCCGCGATCTGCATACCGGCGAGGACGGCACGCAATTGTACGATCCGCCCGAAGGCGCGGTGAATGAAATCAACGCCATTCCGCTGGACGACAAGGTTACATACGAACTTTATTCGCGGGCCAAGACGGTGGCGGTGTTCCAGGTGGAATCCACCGGCATGATGGATGCGCTGAAGCGCATGAAGCCGACCTGCATCGAGGATATCGTGGCGCTGGTGGCGCTGTACCGGCCCGGCCCTATGGAGAACATCCCGACCTATTGCGAGGTGAAGAACGGGCTGAAGAAGATCCAGTCGGTGCATCCGCTGATCGATCATATCCTGGAGGAAACCCAAGGCATCATCGTCTATCAGGAACAGGTGATGCAGATTGCCCAGGTGATGGCCGGCTACAGCCTGGGCGGCGCCGACCTGCTGCGCCGCGCTATGGGTAAGAAGATCAAGGAGGCGATGGACGCCGAGCGCCCGAAATTTGAAAAGGGTGCCGCGGAGAATGGCGTGCCTGCCAAGAAGGCCTCGGAAGTCTTCGACCTGCTGGAGAAATTCGCCAACTACGGCTTCAACAAGTCGCACGCGGCGGCCTATGCGGTGGTCAGCTATCAGACCGGCTGGCTGAAGGCGAACCACCCGGTGGAGTTCATGGGCGGCGTCATGAACTGCGATATCCATCTGACCGACAAGCTGGCGATCTACTTTGAAGAGGTGAAGAAAGGGCTGGGGCTGAAATACGTGCCGCCCTGTGTGAACCGGTCGATGGCGACGTTTAATGTGGTCAAGGGCGAGTTGGTCTATGCGCTGGGCGCGCTGAAGAACGTTGGTGTTGACGTGATGCGGCTGGTCACCGAGGCGCGCAATGAGAGCGGGTATGATCGGGTTTTTGTGAACCTGTTCGATTTTGCCCGCCGGGTGAATTTGAAGCGCGTCGGCAAGCGGCCCTTGGAGATGCTGGCGCGGGCAGGGGCGTTTGACCAGCTCGACCCCAACCGCCGCCGGGTGTTCGAAAGCCTCGGCCCGTTGGTGGATTACTCTGCCGCGGTGCATGACCAGCGCAATTCCAGCCAGGTGTCGCTGTTCGGCGAGGCGGGCGAGGATCTGCCCGAACCACGCCTGCCGAGCGTACCGGACTGGCTGCCGGCCGAGCGGCTGAGCGAGGAATTCAAGGCGATCGGGTTCTACCTGTCGGGCCATCCGCTGGACGACTACATGCCGGCGCTGAAGCGCAAGGATGTCATGACGCTGGACGAAGTGACGGCGAAGGCCGAGCGCGGCCCGTTCATGGCCAAGATGGCGGGCGTGGTGGCCGGGCGGCAGGAGAGGAAGTCCGCCCGCGGCAACCGCTTTGCCTTTGCCCAGCTGTCGGATCCTTCCGGTGCCTTTGAGGTGACGCTGTTTTCCGAAGTGCTGGAGAAATCCCGCGAGTTCCTGGAGACCGGCGCCAAGGTTGTGATCACCGCCGAGGCGACGATGGAGAGCGATCAGCTGAAACTGCTGGTGCGCTCGGTTGGTCCGGTGGATTCGGCGATTGCCGATGCCGGGCGCAGCAGCTTGCGGGTTTACCTGAGCGATGCCGCGGCGGTTGGCACCGTGGCGCAAGTGCTGGAGGACGCCAAGGCGGCGGCCCGCAATGCTGCGCGCGGTGAGGTCTATATGTACCTGCAGGACCCGGGCCTGCCCGGCGATGTGGAGATGGATCTGGGCCAGGCGTTTCCGATCAACCCGCAGATCAAAGGGGCGCTGAAGTCGCTGGACGGGGTGCTGGATGTGGAGGAGATTTGAGGGGGAGGTTATCTCTTAGTTTGCAACATTGATTGGATTTCTAGGGTGACGTCTTTTGGCAGTTTGATAGTTTTGATAAGCCACTCCATCCCTTGCCGAAAGTTGGGTTCTAGAGGTCGTAGATTTCCATCCTTGTCTTTTGCTGTAAGTGCCTCCCAATAAAGATACAGGTAGCTGTTTACCGCAGGGCCAAACTGGGAAATTGTCAATCCTGGAGCGGCCTTGAAGATATCCGCTGGGCAACGCTGGAATTCAAAGTTCCAAGTGTGCAAGAGGTCTGCTCTTGTAGCTCCCATGTCGGGGATTGATTTCTTCAGATTGTCGATACTGCCTCTCACGGAGGCACTTACGTCTTGGGTAAGCGCGTCTCGGAAAGGCTTTCCTTGATAACTTGCCATTTCGCCTGTGGCTGGGAAATCAGCCCCAATAGTCCAATCTAAGCCGATTGTCATCCGGCGAAGGGACCAGCAGATTTGATCAAGTTTGAATAAGTAATCACCCGAGAAGTGCCAACTTACTAAGCCATAGCGACTATCAGGAGGGCCCAAATGATCCAGCTTGCTGATGAATGAGCTGACCTTTTCTTGTTGCCAAAAGCGAGTGTCTAAATCCTGAGGCTTTTCAAATGTCGTTAGAGCAAGCCCGCCATAAACATCACAATAGTCCTGGAACAGAGAGCTCAGGTTGTGAGTACCCTTCTTGAGCTGAAGCCCATTTAGGATCAGGGAAGCTTTTAGATATTTCTCAATAGCTTGGCATGCGTGCCAAAAGAACTCTGGAAAGTGGCCTAAGCGCATCCAGCGGGCGATAAGGTAATCGTTGTCGGCGGGAACTACAAAGAAGCGGTGGGCTGTAACAGACTTAAAGTGGTTAAGGCTATGAACATTCATGGGTTTTGCAATGCTATGTGAGCTGTGCTGGCAGCCTATGCGAACTAACCTTGAGATTGAAGCGCTATCGGGGATCAGCGGGTCTCGCAAGAAAAGTCCTGGAGTAACGGCGCGGAGCGCCCGGGCCTGCGGCAGCCCGTTCGGGCGGGCTGGCGCAATGGCAAGGCCGGGTGCTCCGCCGGAGAAGTCGTACGGGTTTGGCCGGGATAAACTGCCCCGAACACCTGTCGAGGCGCCAGCCCACGGGCTGCCGCAGGTCCGTCATGACGGGATTTTCTCAGTAGTGCGGCGGGCGTTCGTCGCCAAAGACCGCGCCGCCGGTTCCGTCCTGCTCGCGGGTGGCTTCGCGCTGCATCAGCATGGCGACGCGGCGGGTCAGGGTGTCGATTTCCTGCTGCTGGCGGGCGATCACGTCGCTCATCTCCTCCACGCTGCGGGTCAGATAGGCGATTTTCTCTTCCAGATGCTGCATGGGGCTCTCCTGTGCGCGGTTGGCCTGTCATAGGGGCATTACCTGCCTGGGTCCATGCCGGCATGGACCCAGGCAGCGATTTCATCCGCCTGATGTTCTGTCTGGATCCGGATCAGCTTCACACCGTTGCGTAGAACCTCCAAGGCTCTCCGGTCGTCGAGCTTGAGGTGGAAGAGGTCTGCGGCCGCAGCCCACCGCTCAACCAGTTTGCCCACCGGGCGGTCCATGCGGTCCTGAGCTTCACGCCCAAGGCTGGCCGGCATCAATTCGTTTCCCCTCCGAAGGGGCCTTGTTGCACAAATCGGGGTTTGACCGTAGTTTCCCTTTCCCCGGACGGACTTACCCCACGGGCCGCGTAACAGGTATGCCAAGCGCAGTGCAGCCGTTCAGCACGGCGATACGGACCTGCAGCTCGGCGACTTGGCGTTCGAAGTCTCGTGCCATCAAGGATTGGCCAAGGAGCTTGATGCAATTCATCCAATCGCCGGGAAAAGGATCCCCGGATCCTTTTCTGATCCTCCTCATATCTCGACACGGCTCCGGCGGTGGCAGCCGCTTCACCGTCGCCAGACGGCACGGCCCAAGTACTTCGAGGCTCGCAGCGCTTCGTTGCGGGCGACGGCGCCGGGACCCGTTGGTTTCCAAGGCTTTGCGTTCTTGCGTGGCGGTATGACAGCGGCAGCATTTCGGGCAGCGATTGCCTCGTGGCAATTTCTTGTGCCGCAGGCCCCGCCGGCTGTGACCGGCGCGATGTCCTGATCCGCTCCGGTCTGGTCCAGCAGTTCCGGTAGTATGGGGGCGTCGCCGATATTGCTACTGGTGACATCAACCGCCCGAACTTCCAGCGTTTCCTCATCAATTCCCCTCTCGGGATCATGCTGTGCATGACCCTGACGGCAAGGGATGTGTATCTTGCGCCAGATGCGCCGCTTGGAGCCACCCGCTGCCCGGCAGCACATGCATGGCATGTGCGAGAGGGGGGCTTTCGGGCATTCCACTCACCTTCGCCCTCGGCCTTGATCCCGGTGCTGTCCGCTGCCCGGCAGTGCATCACGCAGTGATGTCACGAGAGGGGATCAACAGGTTCAGCGGGCCTTTCCCTCCACGGTAGGGGATAGCCACGTTCAGCTTCCGTCGGCGACGGCACAAGGGGCTGAAGTCCGGGACCGGCCAGTCCAGCCCGACCAGCCGCAGGAGGCTTTCGGCGAACCCAGCCGTCTGTCGCAACGGCATCGCGAACAGCACCTTCATCGTCAGGCAGGTCTGGATTGCGGCATCGCTGAAGCTCGGCTGCCGTCCCGTCGGCGCAGGCCTCCACACCATGTCGGGATCAAACCACACCGTCAGCGAACCGCGCCGCCTTAGTGCCTCATTGTAAGCCGGCCGGTTCGTGGTCTTGTACTTCCTAGCGGCCCAACTGCTCATGGCTCACAGCTAGCATGCTGGTTTCACGCAGTGAATCCCTCGCCCGATTTTTGCAACAAGGCCCCGGGGTAGGATACTTTGGAGTACTCACGATTTTCTTTGCGGCGTGGACGGCAGAGCTGGCCCCGTTTTTTGATCAATTGAATAAGGTCCTGTGCTCATTTGGCCGCACTCATGGCGGTCACTGTCGACCCGAACTACCATCAAGCTGGATTACCTGCATGGCAAAAGCTGAACTTCATACAGCTGGGATCAAGCGACAGATAGCGGACCAACCTGCCTTTCACCGCAGGTGCGCAATCCTTGTTGCCTTCGCGAAGGCATCAGAAGGTCGGACGGGTTTCCGCACATTCTCTGCAATCGCGAAGCAGCATCTGGCTTGAACAGAAAGCGGCCATTCAAAGTGGGTTTGTTCTCGCACATACAACGTCTAATTCCCGGTTTGATAGTACACCTAAACTTTAACGACGCAGTAGCCCAGCTTTAGCTTCCATAATTTGGAATGTAGCTTCACTTAGCGGCGCGGCTCGTTGCCAGAGCCAGCATCTCTAGAAGCTTTTGAGGCACAACAAAGATGGTAACCCTGAGCTACCCCTGAATTTCGGACACTGACGTAAGCTGCGATTTGCTGTCTGCTGATCTTCGACGAAGAGGAGATCAGAGATGTCGAAACGGAAGAACCATTCGCCCGATTTCAAAGCGAAAGTCGCGCTTGAGGCTCTGAAGGGCGAGCGGACTGTTGCTGAGCTGGCGAGCCAGTTTGGCGTTCACCCAACGATGATCCACAGCTGGAAGCGGGCTCTTCTGGAGGGCGCGTCCGGCGTGTTCAAGCGCGGCGGCAGGAAGCCCCAGGAGATTGACGAAGAACAGGTCAAAGAGCTGCACGCCAAGATTGGGGAGCTGGCCGTTGCCAACGATTTTTTGTCACGAAAGCTCAAACCGTGGATCGGCAAGTGAGGAGGAAAATGATCGAGCCTGCCAATGCCAATCTGCCCATTAGCAAGCAGTGCAAGCTGCTGTCGATCTCGCGGTCGTCGTTCTATTATCAGCCCAAAGGCGAGACGGCTCTGAACCTGATGCTGATGCGCCGGATCGACGAACAGTTCCTGGAAACGCCGTTCTTCGGTGTGCGGCAGATGACTTGGCATCTGCGCAATGAAGGTCATTTGGTGAACGAAAAGCGGATCAGGCGGCTGATGAGGGTGATGGGGCTCATGCCGATCTACCAGAAGCCCAACACCCGCTGCCCGGCAGCACATGCAAAGCATGTGCGAGAGGGGGCAGGGCTGCGAAGGGGCACAAGACCTACCCCTATCTGCTGCGTGGTCTGCGGGTGGGGCGCCCGAACCAGGTCTGGGCGGCGGACATCACCTATCTGCCAATGCGCAAGGGGTTCCTGTATCTGGTGGCGATCATTGACTGGCACACGCGCAAGGTGCTGGCCTGGCGCATCTCGAACACGCTGGAAGCGGACTTCTGTGTCGAGGCGCTGAACGAGGCCATCCACAAGTTCGGCCCGCCCGAGATCATGAATACAGATCAGGGCAGCCAGTTCACGTCCTTCGCCTGGACGGACAGGCTGTGGCGATCCGGTGTGCGCATCTCGATGGATGGCAAAGGCCGGTTCCTCGATAACATCTTCGTCGAGCGGCTTTGGCGGAGCCTGAAATACGAATGCGTCTACTTGCATGCTTGGGAGACCGGATCAGAGGCGAAGGTCGGCGTCGGAAAGTGGATCGAGTTCTACAACCGAAAACGCCCACATTCCGCCCTTGGCGGCAAACCCCGGCCGTGGTCTATTGGCTGAGAAAACACAAAACCCAACCCGATCAGCAGGAGCAGAGAGTAGCTTAAATTACGCCAGAACCTGTCCAACAATTGGGGAGTAGCTCAGTTTCACCTGGTGACCCTCGATACGACGCGCGAGCAGTACAACCAGATGACGGAAGAAGAGCGTAAGGCCGTCAAAAGAGTGCGCCGTTGGGTAACTACCCTGATTGATGTTGCAACACGGTGCATTCTTGGCTTCTCGATTAGCAGGACTCCCAATGAACAAGCATCCTTGGAGGCCCTGCGAATGGCCTTTATGAATAAGACCTATCTGTTTCGGGACATTGGCATCACAGGTGCGGAGTGGGATTACTGTTGCCCTATCCAGCAGGTGTCCAATGACAACGGAACGGAATATGGCAGAGATCCGTTCGGAGGTGCAGCGTTCTCGCAGGCCGTGCGGCATTTGGCAGTGTCGCATATGAATACAGTGGCGGGGGTGTCATCCCTGCGCGGGCACATGGAGCGCTTCTTCTGGACTTGTGATCTGAAGTGGGCCCGCTATTTGCCCGGGTACACGGCCAATAACCCTCAAAATCGAAATGACCGAAAGCCTGGTGAGGAGGCCTGCATCACCGATGATGAGTTGCACGCTATGTTCGTGGCGTTCATTGCCGAGTACCACAACACGCCGCATCGTGGTTTGAATTTCCGTACTCCTGCAGCGGTCTGGGACGAGTTGACTGAAGGGCAGACCTACGACTACGGCCAGATGCCATCCGCGTCGCAACTTCGTGAAGCCTGCGGCTTTTACACGGATGCCAGCGTCTGCGAAGCCGGGATCAGGTACGCGGGTGCAGTTTATTCCAATGAGTACACCCGCAATCAGCGCAAAGCCCGTTTGGTTGACCGCATCGCTAAGCCTGGGGAAAAAGTCGAGATTAAGGTTGATCCTTTCGATCTGGGTGCAATCACGGTCCTTGCGAAGGGCGAAATGATTTCAGTCAGCGCTCGCGATCCGCAAATGCATGGCAAAACGCTGCGCCAGTGGCAAACCGAGAAGCTCATTCGCAAGCAGCGTGCCGAGGCTGAAAATCTTTCCCGGAAAGGCGCCAGGGACGAAGCCTGCAATCTTTGGGAAAAGATGGCTTCGTCAATCGCGCAGAACGCGGATGTGGGTCTGTCTGGCTATTCTCAGGCTGAAATCGACCGCGCTGCTCTGGAACTCGGTTTTGGCAAAGGACAGCATGAAAAACCGTATATCGGGCGCGATGAATACGTGGACCCTGTCCACGGAGGTTTCGAGATCGGGGGCGGCGAATTTGTGGAAGAAGCCCCCTTCGTGAGGAGGCGGAAACTGACACCCCGACCAGCATGGACCGATTTCGGTCTGCAGCGCGAAACCGCAAACGCAAAAAGAAACCGGAGTTGGAATAATGACCATTACTGAAGGCGATCTGGCGGACTTCAACCAATACAGTGATACTGCTGAGCAAATGGTCAGCCTTGAGGACTATTTCGTGAAAACTCAGACGTATTGGGATTTTCGGGACCGGGTTTTCAAAGTGCTTGCTGCGCGTCAGGCGCGTCTCAAGGCGGGCAAGCACGAGTTGAAAGGCGCAGCTCTTATCGATCCCGCAGGTGCCGGTAAATCCCGGATCGTCAAGGAAATCATCCAAGAGTATCACGCTTTGACTGAAGTTTGTGGCAGTCAAGAGTTCGGTGCGCAGATCGTCAGCGTGATCGTTCCTGGGCGTGCATCCGTGAAAGATACGCTGAAAGAGATCCTCCGAGTCCTTGGCTATCCAGTAAAATCTAACCGTGATGAAGACTATCTCACGCAGAGGGTGATGTTTTTCATGAAGAAAATGGGCGTGGCTGCTCTGCATCTTGACGTGGTGCAGGACAGCGGGCGCTACAAAACCAGCGATAGCATTGAAGTATTCAGCAAGCGGTTTCGCAACCTCATGCAAGATAGGGAGTGGCCGGTTTGCCTGATCATGACGGCAACGCCAGAAGGAAAAACGTTGATCAACCATGATCCGACGCTGACCCGCCGCTTGCGCCCAGTCGAGATGAAGCCGATGAGCTTCAAGAATGACAGTATCGTGCTGCGTAAAGCATTGGCCGAACTCTTCAAAACCGCGGGAATTTTGGATACGGGCCTCTTGGCTCAAGATGAGTTCATCAAAATTCTGATTCACGCTGCTGTCGGCCGGTTCGGTGTTGCTATGGAGATGGCCATCGAGGCAATCGGGGAATGCCTTGATGAGAAAAGCCGTGAAATCGACATGGGCTTCTTTGCGGACGCCTATTCGGAGAGGATGGATTGCGATGAGGAGTTGAACCCCTTTGTTGCGGAAAACTGGAGTGCCATTGATACTGGCACCGCCTTGCAGAGATACGGGGAAGAGCGCAGGAAGCGGCGGCGGCCCAAAAGCAGCTGACCTTCGCCATGTTTTCCAAACCGAACCGCCCCTAGGGGCGGTTTTTTTGTGCCCAGACTTCAGAACAGCATTTGAATTTTCTTGGTCAAGACGGTCTGGACTTGCCGGAGAACGGTCTGGGCGTGTCGGAAGGCGGATTTACGTTTGTCGCTTGGGGATCTAAGTTATTGAAATTAAACAACCCACAACGCAGCCAAGACGTAGTTCTGGTGTCGGACGTCAACAACCAACTGTGAAAACCAGCATCAGTTTGCAACTCGAGAAAACCAGTCCAAATAAAATCAACCACTTACGGCACCAATGGGCCACAATATTCGAACTACTTTGCCATTTTGACCAGCAAAAGTTTGCAACTACCCAGCCTTCGGCCACAAAAAAAGCCGCGCAAAGCGCGGCCTCGGTTCGGTGCTTTTTCAGTCTTGGAGTACGGCGAAGGCAACCCCCCGTTTGAAAAGGTGTATCTTGATCTGCTCTGGATCCCGGACTGGACCAATGTTATTTTCGCGAAGTTGTTTCAGAACTTGAGCATGATGAAGCCCTGAAATTCTGACCAATTCTCCCAACGTCGCATATGTTCTTTGGAACCAGTCGACCTCTTCGTGAGAATAGCGCATCGGCGCGCCAAGTGTGCTTGTTCGAGGTTTGGGATTCAAAAACGGCTCTCCCTCAGCTCCTTCGCTCAGCCGCTTCATTGCGACAGGGCTGATCCTCAATAGTTGCGCCAGTTCACCTCGTCCCATCCGAGTGTCCGGATCCGGAAGCTTCTCGATGACCTCTCCCGGATCAACATGAACCGCAGAATACCCCGACGATCCTATCTCAACCTCGACTCTTTCAAGCCTCCCTGAAAGGAGTAATTTGACAATCTCACGCGTCGGCCGCCCGGAAATCTCAGCAGACTTGGTTATGGAGCGCACTCCCTTCGAAAGCCGAGGAACAGACCGTGCTTTGCGACTAAGTTGCCCGAGGAACTCCTCGACAGAATACGGATCAATGCAGGTCGCAGCTCCACCCTTCAATGCTGCTTTGCCAATGACACTTTTTATGAACCCCTCGCGTATGAGCATTTGAGCCTGCAAGCGTGTCGCATTCAGACGGGTTTGAGCCTCCTTGACAGTTATTGCCCGCAAAAGAGATGCGGCCACAGCCTCCCCCTTTGGGCATCAAAGATATTTTTGTGGAGATCTGACCTCGCCCCCCCAATTAACCCGCGCAATACGGCAACTCGCCGAAGCGTCGCTGGATGCAAGCCGTATTTTTTTGCCAATGATGGCACCGAATGAAAACGCCGTTTTTCAACCGTATGCCCAAGAAGAACTGTGCCTGGCTCAATCGCCATTGTCTCCAGTATGTGATCTCGAAGAACCTCTTTGATCGGTCCCCAGTCTTTGCCAGAGCGACCAAACTGCAACCATTGATACAGCCGTCCGAATACGGCCTGTGGCCCAGCGTTACCACTTGGGTCGGGGTGTCTCTTTTGGAGGTCGCGAAAGAACTCCTGGATGCTTGCCTCTCCACCTTTGGTAATCTCAAAGCCCAGTCGCCCGGCAGCATCCCAGTTGTCAGACGTAAATTGGTTCAGGTTAGGCGTTGCTCCCCACCCCGCTAAAACACCAACCATTTCGGAAGTGCGAGCGGCCTGTTCGATAGTTTGCGCGTCAAGCCACGCTGGGCCGCTATTCCCCTTGAACCTATCCACGACGTATACTTGAAGAGGCGATACCTTTCGCGATTGAGCATTCGCAGCCAATATTTCCAGTTCATGCCCATGGGGTGCGATATCTGAGAGATTTCTGAGAACGTCATCCCATTTCTGCTTGCGGTGTTGACTGAGTGACAAACCATGCCGCTCACACGTCCTCATAGAGCTCAGCAGCCATGGCCACCTACCAACTCGCGAGGCTGCTCGCGCCTCGTTGGACCTGCTTCACTTTTGTTCCGGTTTTCTGCGAGCAATGCTCGCCATAGAGGAGACCGGAAATGGCACCCAAACACAGTGACGATTTCAAACGCGAAGCGGTTCGGATCGCGACAAGCAGCGGGCTGACGCGTCGCCAAGTCGCGTCGGATCTGGGGGTCGGCCTTTCGACCTTGGGCAAATGGATACGTCAGTTCTCGGACGATCCTTCTACCGCGACCCAGGATTCTGAGCTTCGGCGCGAGAACGAACGCCTACGCAAAGAAAACCGCATTCTTCGGGAGGAGAGGGAGGTGTTAAAAAAGGCGGCAATCTTCTTCGCGGGTCAAAAGCAATGAGATTTCAGTTCATTGCGGATTACCGCGGGGATTTGCCACGCAGCCATTTGTGTCGCCTGATGCAGGTGACGGATCGTGGTCTTCGGGCCTGGCGGCACAGGCCGCCGTCACGCCGCCAACGTCGGGATATGGTGCTCTTGGCGCATATTCGAGAGCAGCATCGCTTGAGCCTGGGCAGCTACGGTCGTCCGCGCATGACGCAGGAACTCAATGAACTGGGCATCCATGTCGGGCAACGCCGTGTGGCGCGGATCATGCGTGATAACGGCATCCAGGTGCTGCGCAGCCGCAAGTTCAAGCGCACGACCGACAGCAATCACACCTTCAATATCGCGCCCAACCTGTTGCGTCAGGATTTCACCGCAAGCGCCCCGAACCAGAAGTGGGCGGGAGACATCACTTATATTTGGACCCGCGAGGGATGGGCCTATCTTGCTGTGATCATCGACCTCTATTCGCGACGGGTGATCGGCTGGGCCCTGAGCAACCGCATGAAACAGGATCTGGCCTTGCGCGCTTTGGACATGGCGATTGCCCTACGAAAGCCGCCCCCGGGCTGCATCCACCACACTGATCGCGGCGCCCAATACTGTGCCCACGAGTATCAAAAGCGTCTGCGCAAGCACGACTTGGTGCCGTCGATGAGCGGAAAGGGAAATTGCTATGATAATTCGGCCGTCGAGAGCTTCTTCAAGTCGCTGAAGGCCGAATTAATCTGGCGCCGGACCTGGCAGACCCGCAGAGAGGTCGAACTGGCCGTCTTCGAATACATCAACGGCTTCTACAACCCACGCCGACGGCATTCGGCCATCGGCTGGAAATCACCCGTGGCTTTCGAAAAGATCGCCGCCTAACATGAGCTACACACCGGAACGAAAACGGTGCAGGTCCATACATCGCACAGCCTGTCGCAAATCCCCACGTCGCTGAGCACCATACAGTGACACGGTTCTGTTTCGTCGGCGTGATCAAGGTCGACGGCATTTGTCTCTGTTAAAAAATCCCAAAATCTTGCAGCCGATCGAAGCAAATTGACGCCTTGAGGCCAATACATGGGCCACTATCAGACCATCATCTGCCCCCTTCAGCCCAACTCGCCAAGCGCGGCACAGTTTAGCTGCATCATCCCCGCCCGGTGAACGGTCTCGCTTTGTGACAGAGCCTTGTATATGCGGTGCAGTCGTCCTGGATTGACCAAGCCATCATCTGAGAACGCAGACCACACCAGTTGGTCGAAATCTTCAATTTTTGGACCTTGCCTACCAAGCAGCCGGTCCAGCCAAATTTGATCAAATTCTGGAGCATCTGACACGAGAACACGTCGACCGACTGCTTCAAGCAACCAGTGCGTTACGGTGTCTGCATCGTCAGCAGCCTCGATTTCCTGCCGAGCAATCCCATGGATTTCTGCGCTCTTCGAGTTCCAATCAGCCATAGACCAGTCTGATCGTGGTTTAATCAACTTGCTTTGAGTAATGACCTTTCGGCCATCTAACCAGGAGATACCCACTTCGATCGGCCATGAATTTGAGGAAAGGCTCGAAGCTTCGAAGTCAATGAAAACAGGTCCAGGAAGCTTTACAAGCTCACCATTTTCATCAAGGCCGACACTTCCGCCAACCGCCCGCAGCCGGTCGAAGAACGCCAGTTCATTCGAACCGGGTTCCTCCAGGTTCGTTTGGAGATTATCGAGTTCAGATTTATCCATTGCCCGAGTCTATAACTCGCAGGGTGCATATGGAAAGTTCCCTATGTGCCTACCCAACCATCGATCATACTTCCTGTCCCTTCAAGTTCTTGCAAAATCAATCGGTTGCATCATCCTTTCGGGATGCTGCTTTGTTAGACCCTTTGGATCCGTTATGGTCTACCACGAAGTATTTGTCGCCGTTTTGGGGGCGGCACTTGGGTGAGAACCCAACTTTCTTCTTCGCCAGCCCAGGGCCCTTAATGAACGAATTCTGCACGCGCAGCTCAGATGGGCTGATTTCTCCAGCATCCAAGCGTTCTTCATCCTTGGCACGACTAAGGGCCTTCGCTACGGCTCGATCTGAAAACCTTAAGGACTTTTCGCTCATGAACAGTCCGTACCACATTGCCGCATCTGGAAGAAGCTGCAGCCGATGTGCAACCTTGCTCAGCTTGTAGGCGGCCCTTGCCTATAATTCGTCATCGATCGAAAGCCCCGGACGGCCACCAGCGCAAGTGGGACAGCGTCGCTGAAATATGTCAGAGCCGTTCACGCCGTAGCGTTCGCCGCAGCGCCGGCACTGGATGATGTAAACGACCTGGTTGTGGTCGTTGCCAGGCAGGTCAGTTTTTCGCAAGACTTCCTGGTTGTTGCGATTGATAAAGCCCGGCCGGGTCGTCTTGGCTGACGTGGTGCTTCTCTTACGCTCCACCGGCTTCGCCTTATCTGCCGGTGGCCAGGCAGAACCGAGTATCCACCCCTCCACCAATGCTGTCGCGGCAACAGGCGCTGGCTCAGGGGCCGCAAAGGCTGCCGCCAGATCTCCGTCTTGATCGGCTTCCTGCAGCCAGCGGGCGATGGAATACGCATCATGCTGATCACCAGTGCGCTCATCCCTCGGGTACTTTGCGCTCCAAAGGCGCGGGTACGTTTCAGCGATGACCGAAGCACCAGCATCAGGACACCATCCATCGAAAGGCCAGAAATGCAGGCTGGGTAGTGCCCTGCGGAGATGCCGTAGCCAAGGAATCCCGGCGTGGGTGGACTTAGCCACGGAGCCTTGGACGTCAAAGTGGAATACCGACTTCGCTGATCTCGTGGCCTCCTCGGTGAGGCGACGCCAGCGACTATCTCCCTCTCTGGCCGCACCATTTCCGACATTGCCGTGCCGCACGAAATCGACGTAGGTGTGAGCTTGGTCTGTCGGCCAGTGCGCGCAAAAATCTTCGAGGAAGCTGTACCAGTCCGGCTCCAGCGAATGACGCTCGAAGTAGCGGATTGGAAACGAAAACGCGTGATCAATACCAACGATTGTCGGTACACTACCGTCCAGCTGGTTCGCCAGCCAATCAGCGAGCCCACGCCTGGTCCAGTATTTTTTAGGACCAGGGGGAGGAAGAACTTCCTGCGCCCTCTCATCGTCAATGGTCTGGTAGACACGTAGCCCCTTGAGGCTCGCCTCTGCGGTCTCTGCTCCGGAATAGTCAATCCCAATAGTCCGTTTGAACATGCGCGACGGATTGGTCATTGGAAGTTTGCCTGAAAACTTGTTGCTGTGAGTGAGACATGCGCATCGAGAGGCGGGCGCAACTCGAACGCTTTTGGCACGCGCGCGAAATTGTACAGCCGGAACAAATACCAGTCATCGCGCCGTTCCTCGGCAACTTCAAGCTCATTGCGGGAAATGTGGAAGGGTGTCCTCTCCCACCCATTGGTAGTCTTCACTTCGATCAGGCGTTCACGCCCTTCGGTTGTGAAACTGGAGATATCGTAGCCGACACCATCCCCATCCTCTTTGGAGACCCAGCGAACACGCCGCGCCAGATCTTCACGGCCGCTTTGGCGAAGGATTTGACGTTCGTAGTGGAATACGCGTTCTTCGCCCGCGAACCCCAGGACTCGGTTACGCTCATCCCTGCCCGCCACGTCAAAGCGTCGAGCAACGCGCTGTACCTGCTCCACCTCATCCGGAGGCGGAGCATTGCGCAGCGTTGGCGCGATCCCAACAAAAAGCGCATCCAGCTCCGCCATCTGCCGAGATTCCTGACGATGCAGTCCGATTTCCCAGTCCGGGTGCCGCGCCAGCCACCTGGAAGCAGCCTCGGCAAGTGACATTTGAAAATTGAACCGAGGCTTATAACCCTTGATGATCGGCAAACCGAGCCCGATGCATACCGCAGACACGTTGCACAGCTTGAACTCGATCGAACCATGGCTACGCGCAATCTGCTCCTGTAAAATCCTGTTCCGCGCCGCCTTGTTATAGTGGCGCCCTGACACCTCCGTGCCAAGCATCGTAAAGTAGGACGCAACTACAGCGTCATTTTCAATATCTGACCAATCACCTGAACTCATGCGGCCAGGGTAAGTCGGGTCCGGTCAAATGTCATCGGCAATAAAGGACTTTCAGAAAGCCGTGCCTCGGGCTTAAGAGATCAATGCGACAGGGGCAGCTGACATGGCTACATCCGCGAATGACCCGACACTGATTTTCCTGGGATATTCGAGCGCTACGACGCAGCTTACAGCGAGTTGAGTTTGGGATATTACATCGCCTTGAAATTGACGGTACAAGTCAGCGGAGTGCTTTGCCTGGCAGGTCTGCAAGGTTGGGGTTCGATTCCCTTTCATGTTCTCTGTTTCGGTGGCCTTCTAACCTTCATTACCCTCTGGGGATTGGCGTACGCTGTCGAACTGTCAAAACCGAATGGAAAGGAGAACCACATGAGCAAAGAAACAGTCCAAAAAACCGAAAAACCAAAGCTGATACTGGCTTCGGCCATGAATACAACTTGGGCTATCGGGACGGGCGCATGGTCTGGTTTGGCCCTGTCAGGCTAAGCACTCATGGCCCAGAGCTGCCATTCAGGTACGGACGGAGACCGCATCACGGAACTCAAAAGTCGCCGCTCGCCCGGAGCGCAGTGGGTCATGTCATAGCGTTGGTAGCGATCAAGCAGCACACTGCCTGATGCAACGCACTCTGTGCCTTCCAAGACTTTCGCCTGCCTACTCGTCGACGCACTACCTGCCGGTTTTACTCTTTTCCCAGTCAACTATGGTCCGCCAAAGTGCGAAATAAATTTACCCAGTTTGCAGACTGATTTCGGCGGTCCAAATCCATTCTTCATGATGCTCTCGTTCTCTACGGATTGACACACAGCGACGCGTGTGCAGCATCGAGCCACATTCACCAAGGGTTGCATTATGTCAGAAGCCATTGATCTGGGAGCTACAGTCGAGGAAAGGCAGAACCTTGGGGTAGTTTTCTCTACGGCAGATAAGGTCAATTTCTCCTCTGCCCAGAACGGCGTTTCGATCCTCCGCAGGATTACCTTGCACAATGGGACAAATGCGCTGCTGGAAAACCTCGCTATTTCCATCGAGAGCAGCCCTTCCGTCATCAAACTGAAAACCTGGACGCTGGATCGGCTCGGCCCGGGTGAAGAGCGGAACCTGTCAGACCTCGAAACGCCTTTGAACGACACGCTTCTATCCGGGCTGAACGAGGCGGAATTTGGCCAATTGACCTTGAAGGTGTCCGCCAATGATACCGAACTGTTTCGCGAAGAGCGTCGGATCGAAATGCTGGCCCGCGATGAGTGGGGCGGGATCGGTGACATGGCGCATCTGGTCGCCGCTTATGTCTCGCCCAACGATGCCGTGATTGCCGCGATCCTGAAGGAAGCGGGTCGGCTGCTGGAGCGTGGCGGGCAAAGCGGCGCGATCGACGGCTATCAATCTAAAGACCCTGGGCGGGCGTGGATGCTGGCGGGAGCGATATGGTCCGCGACCGCCGCGCTCGGGCTGACCTATGCCTATCCGCCAGCCTCTTTTGAGACCCGCGGACAGAAGGTGCGCAGTCCTGCGCGCATCAAGTCCGAAGGACTGGCTACCTGCTTGGACAGCGCCTTGCTGCTGGCAGCGTGTTTCGAAGCTGCTGGCCTGAACCCGGTGGTGTTGTTTTCCGAGGGCCATGCCTGGACGGGTGTATGGCTTACGGAGCGCGATTTCGGTCAAGTGACGGAACCCGACGTGATGACTGTGCGCAAGGCCATCGACGCCCGCGAGTTTGTCACCATGGAAACCACGCTTCTGACAAAAAGGCCGACCATCGGCTTTGAACAGGCGGTCAGCGCAGGTCGCGATTTGACGGCGGAGCGAAATGAACACACGTTCCAGATGGCTGTCGACATTCGCCGGGCCCGCGTGGCGCGTATTCGGCCTCTCGCCTCTCACAGCACTGAAACAACTCAGGTTTCTGAGCAGATCGAGGCCGCGCCGCCAGCCCTGCCAAAACCGTTGGCCTTCGATTTTCTGCCGGGCGATCTGGTGGATGAAGAGCCCAAAACACCGCAGGATCGTATCTCCCGTTGGCAGCGCAAGCTGCTCGACCTCTCTCTGCGCAACCGCCTGCTGAACTTCCGCGATACCAAGCAGACAATCCCGTTCATCTGCCCGGACGTGTCGAGCCTTGAAGATCAACTGGCCGACGGTAAGAAATTCAAAGCGCTTGCCCTCAAAGACGAAGATCCGGTCGGACAGCGTGACCTGCTCACCAAGGACGAGCCTAAGCTGCTCGAAGAGGTCGCGCGCGACGCCTTTTCCAAGCGACAACTGGCTGTTCCGCTAAGGGGAAAGGATACGAACAACCGCCTCCTCGCATTGTTTCGCAAGGCCAAGAGTGACATGCAGGAAGGCGGCACCAATACGTTGTTCCTTGCGGCAGGTTTTCTGCGCTGGAAAAAGGCCGAAACCGATACGCGCAGCTACCGCGCGCCTTTGCTGTTGATCCCCGTCAAGATTTCGCGCCGCTCGGCCCAATCCGACTTCATTATCGAGCATCACGAGGATGATGTCCGCCTGAACGCAACCTTGCTCGAATTCCTTAAGCGCGACTTTGACCTGCACATCCCAGAACTTGAGGGCGAGTTGCCGCGTGATGACAGCGGCTACGACCTGCCGCTGATCTTCGAAATCATGCGACGCAAAGTGCGCGACGTGGCCGGGTTCGAGGTGGTGGAAGAACTGGCCATGTCCACCTTCTCCTTTGCCAAGTTCCTGATGTGGAAAGACTTGGTCGACCGGACGGACAGCCTGCGAAACAATACCTTGGTACAACACCTCGTCGACAATCCCACCGAACCGTTCCTTGCCGAAGGCGCAGCCACCCTACCATCTGCCGTAGATGTGGATCGACGGGTGGCGCCCCGGGATCTCTTCACGCCATTGCCTGCGGATTCGTCGCAGTTGTCGGCAGTGCTTGCTGCACAGGAGGGGCACGACTTTGTCCTGATCGGCCCTCCTGGTACAGGCAAGAGCCAGACTATCGCCAACATCATTTCGCAGTGCCTTGCAGTGGGCAAGACAGTGCTTTTCGTTGCCGAGAAGTCCGCTGCGCTGGACGTGGTTCATCGCCGTCTATCGGCGCACGGGCTGGGCGATGCTGTGCTGGAGCTACATTCCAACAAGGCGGACCGAAAGTCCGTGCTTGACCAACTCCGGCGCAGCTGGGACCGGCAGGGCGAGGTGTCCGAGGCCGAATGGATACGAGTGACCGATGACCTCTCGGTCACGCGCACTCAGCTGAACGAATACGTGGCTGCCTTACATCTCAAGGGAACGCAGGGCTTCAGCGTCTACGAAGCCGTGGGCTGCGCTGCTCGCGCCGAGGTGCCCTTTAGCCTGTCCTTCGACAACAAGGATGCCCACGATGCCGAGAGCTATGCGCATTTGAGCAACTTGGCCGAGGCGGTCGGGCGGTGCCATCAGATTGTCCAAGGCCGTCCCGGCCTGCCGCTTGTCGGAGCTGGAGAGTGGTCCTTTAGCTGGCAGGCGGAGCTGTTAAAGCGGGCCGAGAATTTGCGCACAGTCTCCCGTGACCTGGCTAAGGGCGCTGCCGCCCTGTCTGCGCTGTGCGGGTTGACCGATGATGTGCTGACCCGGGACCGGCTCGAAAAACTGGTGGCGCTCGCCGGATGGCCGGCCAATGGGTCCGATGTCAGCTGGGGCCTGGATGCGGACCTATCGAAAGCGGAGCAGGAGAGCGAACGACTTGGCCCACTGCTGAACGCGTATCGGGACACTGCCGGGGCGCTTTCGGCAAGCTATCCTCTGGATCGGCTGGGCGCGATGCCGCTCGACCAGATGGACGCCGACTGGCGGCGGGCCCAGACAAAGTTCTGGCCATTCTCGATCTTCGCCAAATCCGCCGTGCGGAAGCTGCTCCAGACCTATGCCACGGACGGCAAGGCCGATCCGGCAACGGACATTGCCGGTCTCGATGCCTTGCAGCGGATCAACGACGACATCGACACCATCGCATTGTCCGGTTGTCCCGCTTTCGACAAGGCTGCGACGGACGCTGCCCGATTGACGCAGTTCATCGCCGAAGCGCGGCAATTCCGAGCGGTCACCGAGCCGCTGGCACAACAGGTTTCGGATCACTCGCGATGGACGAAGGCCAAAGCCGCACTGGCCCGCCGCGAGACTGGCGACCTGCGAGCAGCACTCGATCGTTTCCGCGTGCTTTATCAAAGCTGGGCAACGCAGGCGGATGCGTTCCAGGACACCGCAGGAACCGACCCGACACAGCATTCCCTCGATGACCTCGCCCAGCTCCTTGATCAGACGCTGGAAAACCGCGAAGCGTTGGAGGATTGGACGCGCTGGATGAATGTGCGCAATCAAGCCTGCGCGGCGGGTTTGACCTCCCTCGTCGAAGCTGTCGAAGCCCGAACACTGACTGGCCCGGCGGAAGAAGCGTTCACCACGGCCTACGCTCAGTGGTGGCTGCCGCAAGCCATGGATGCAGAACCCGTGCTGCGTGGCTTTTCCCATTGGTCACACGAGGACGCGATCACCAAGTTCTGCGCCCTCGACGATCGCGCTACCGAGATGGCGGCAGAGCAAGTCCTTCACCGCATCCGGCACGGACTGCCAGCCCGCGATGGAGTTGCCCGCAAATCCGAGTTGGGAACCCTGCGCCACCAGCTTGGCCTGCAACGTCCCAGCATGCCTATCCGAACGCTGATCTCAGAGATGCCGGCTACCTTCACCAAACTCGCACCGTGCGTGTTGATGTCGCCTCTGTCTGTCGCGCAATACCTGCCAGCCGGGCAAGCCGCCTTTGACGTGGTGATCTTCGACGAGGCTTCCCAGATCACGACCTGGGACGCGATCGGGGCCATCGCACGCGGACGGCAAGCCATCATCGTCGGCGATCCCAAGCAGCTGCCCCCGACCAACTTTTTTGGCCGCACCGAGGACACCGAAGAAGACCTGCCGGAAAGCGAGAAAGACCTCGCCTCGATCCTTGACGAGGTGGCTGCCGCTGGCATCCCGACCCAGCAACTCGATTGGCACTACCGCAGCCGGGATGAATCCCTCATCGCATTCTCCAATTGGCATTACTATGGCGGAAGACTGGTGACTTTCCCGTCTCCAACTACGGAATCTCAGGCGGTGCAGTTGCACCAAGTCAATGGCACCTATGCCCGTGGTTTGGGGCGCACTAACGAGGACGAAGCCCGCGCTATCACCCGCATGGTTGTGCGGCGCCTGACGGAATGGCTCGCCTTGCCCGAAGAAGAGCGCCTCACGCTCGGCGTCATCACTTTTAACGGTGAACAACAAGGGCTGATCCTCGACCTGCTGGACGAAGAACGCCGCAAGAACCCCGATCTGGAATGGTTCTTCGAAGATGATCGCGAAGAACCCGTCATCGTTAAGAATCTGGAAAACATCCAAGGAGATGAACGCGATGTCATGCTGTTCTCGATCACCTTCGGCCCGGATCACGCGGGCAAGCTGTCCATGGCATTTGGTGCGCTCAACGGCGATGGCGGCGAAAAGCGGCTGAACGTGGCGATCACCCGCGCCCGGCAGGAGTTGCACATCTTCGCCTCGATCCGCGCGGATCAGATCGATTTGACCCGAACGAAGGCGCTTGGCGTCAAACACCTCAAGGGCTTCCTCGACTTCGCGGCGCGCGGGCCGGTTGCACTGCCCTCGCAAGACGATGGATCGCTCGGCCCAGTGGAGAATGTCTTTGAGGCGGCGATCAAGGCGGCCATCGAGGCGAAGGGGTGGGAGCTGCGACCACAAATCGGCGTCTCCGGTTTCCGCATCGACTTGGGCGTCGTGCATCCGGATCATGCGGGCGTCTACCTTGCGGGGATCGAATGCGACGGAGCGACTTATCACGGTTCTGCCACGGCTCGAGACCGGGACAAGGTCCGGCAAGCCGTTCTGGAAAACCTCGGCTGGAAGATCTTGCGCATCTGGTCGACCGATTGGTTCAAGAACCCTAAAGCCGTCGTGGAGCGCATCCACGAGGCGCTGACTGAGCATCTGGAGGCAGATAGGGAAAGGCGGGCGGAAGAGGACGCCGCTCGAATTTCATCGTCAGAAGAGGTTTTGGCAGCCAATGATTTCCAACCCGACGATCAGGGTTTTGCAGCCGACAAGGCAACGTCGACGGCGGAAATGGAGCTGCTGCCCGCCCCAGGCATGCGTGAGCCCGAATATCGCAAGGAGCCTCTTGTTGAGGGAGTGATAGCGCCGGAACATGATGAATCCGACGTAGCCGCCATCACACAATCTGACGGCCTTATCCCCGACCCGGAGCAATTCTACGAGGCTACCTACATCCCGCGTCTTGAGCGTTTGATTGAGGACATCGTCAGAACGGAAGGGCCACTTCCGGTGACGCTCCTTTCGCGGCGTGTTGCCCAACAACACGGGTGGCAACGCACTGGCCGACGTATCGTTGAACAGGTGGGCGCGGCCTTGGCACGTATCGATATCCACGACGAGGATGGTGTCGATTTCGCCTGGAGCCAGGGCGGCCACTCAAACCGTGTGCCGTTCCAAGCTGATCCGCCTCGCAGCATCCGCGATATTTCACGCTCCGAAATCGCCTGGCTATACGACGTACATGCCGAGGCGCTTGATGAGAGCGATGATCCTGCTCGCGACATATCACGCTTGGCAGGCATCAATCGCTTAACGGCTGACAGTCGAAGCTATCTTGAAACCTGTATCGAATGGCGAAGAGAAACTGCCTTGATGACGGACTGATGTTCCAAAAGCAAATCGACATTCCGATCCGTACTTCGCCAGAGCGGCAGTATTCGTGCGCGACGATCAATTTCGTAGGCCGATGTCAGTCGTCCCCCCTTTTCCCCGCTTTGCCGGGTCTTGTGCGGGAGCGTTGGTATATCGGCCAAACATTCAGCTGGAAGGCAGTGGTGGCATGGTAGGCACTGGGTCAGAAACGAACGAAAGCCGTTCGGTATTCGTTGTTGCCTCTTTCGGTCCGAAACTGGCGTTGATGCATTACACAGTAAAGCTTCGCTCCGGGCCGGTTCTGCAAAATTGGTCCTTCTCGGCAATGCGCCTTCTTTGCATTTGATTTCCGAATATCCCGAAAGCGCTCGTTCACCTCCCCGATTGCCATGCGCGCATCTATCTGACACGTTTAACTCGACAACGAGTGGGGGAAGCCGAATGGTTATCCTTGTATCGTATCACCAAGGGTCTTGTACTTTTTGAGGCGTTAAGACCGAGCCCGACTGGTTCAAATTTCCCGACGCGCCTACTCAGCCTACTCAAAGCATGTTTTTTCAACCCATAACTTTGACATAACTTTTACTTGGATGATGAAAATGGTCATGCGTATCCTCCACACAGCCGATCTCCACCTTGGACACAGCCTGAACGGATGGGATCGCGAAGCCGAACATTGCACCTGGTTTGACAATCTGGCAGAGATCGTCGTGCAAGAGGAAATCGACCTCGTCCTGGTCGCCGGTGACATCTATGACAACACCAATCCCTCCGGTGAAATCCAGCAACTCTTCTACCATGGCCTGACGGAGATGAAGCGCCGTCGGCCGGGACTGAAGATCGTTATTTCCGGCGGTAACCACGACCCGGCCCGGCGACTCGAGGCTCCCCGTACCCTCATGGCTCCGCTCGACATGCATGTCGTTGGCGCAGTCCACCGCATCCGTGTTTCGGAGACCGGTGAGCTTGTCATCGACATCGATAAGCACTTAGTCCCGATCATGAAGGATGGGCAGGTCGCCTGCCACGTTCTGTCGATCCCCTTTTTGCGGGCCTCTGACCTGCCTGGCCTGAACTTTGGCGACGACGAGAATCATGAGATCAAGAGCCCAGTCGTTCGGGCCGCCACACGTTTCTTCGAAGAGATCACCCAGGCGGCCCTCGTTCGCATCGGGAAAACCGCGCCCGGCACGCCGCTCATCGCCACCTCGCATCTTCATTGCGCTGGCGGGGCCGAGAGCGAGGGAGCCGAGCGGCGCATCATGATCGGCGGATCCCACGCGCTGCCGCCAGAAGTGTTCCCGGGTGCTATCTCATACGTGGCACTCGGCCATCTGCATCAGCCCCAGACGCTGGGCGGCGGCCGCGTACGCTACTGCGGTTCCTGCTTTCCGCTCTCCAGCAGCGAAATTTCCTATAACCACGGAGTCACGATTGTCGAAATCCAGGACGAGAAGGTCAAACACCGACATATTAGCATCCCCCGACCTGCCCCGGTCCTGCGTCTGCCGCGCGGCGGGTCAGCCCCAGCCGCACTGGAGCTTGAGGAGCTGGAGCCCGAATTGATCTGGCTGAAGGAAGAGATGCCCTGGGATGAAGACACCCCCATGGGTCTGCGTCCGCTGGTCTATCTCGAAATGAAAGCCACGGATGCGGCATCGGTCATCATGACCAATGCTGCGGGCATCGTGAAGGCCCACGGCCTGCGCCTTGCCGGCATCCGGGTGCGCCGTGAAGCACTGCCCGGCGAGAAGGCCGTAGCGACAACTGTCGTGAAGAGCCTGCGCGACACGATCCCGGAAACGCTTTTCGCCGAGAGCTACATCCGCAAGAACGGCATCGCCCCGGAGGAACGCCACTTGGCGGCCTTCCGCGAAGCATCCCAGCTGACCGAGTAGGCACCCATGGATATTCTCTGCATCCGCGGCCAGAACATCGCGAGCCTTGCGCAGCCCTTCAAGATCGACCTTGAGACCGGTCAGCTTTCGGGCTGCGGTCTTTTCGCCATTATCGGCAATACGGGCGCCGGAAAATCGAGCCTGCTCGATGCTATGTGCCTGGCCCTCTACAATGAATGCCCGCGCCTCAGTGCGACGGGCGTCAATGACCAAGTGCCTGATTCCAGTGGCGATATGCTGCAATCGAACGATCCCCGCACGATCCTGCGCCGTGGTACGGCCGAGGGTTTCGCGAGCGTACGTTTCCGCGGCCGGGATGGGATCGCTTACGAGGCGAATTGGGGTGTGCGCCGGGCACGCGGCTCGGCCACCGGACGACTCCAAGCTGTAGACCGCAGCCTTACGCGCCTGTCCGACGGGCATGTTGTCGAGAACCAGATCCGCAAGGTGAACGAGGCCGTCATAGACCTGACCGGTCTCACCTACGAGGAGTTCCGCCGCTCCGTCCTTCTGGCACAGGGGGATTTCGACAACTTTCTCGCGGCCAATACCGCCCAGCGGGCCGGTATCCTCGAGAAGGTCACAGGCACGGGGCTTTACCGCGAAATTTCCCGCCGTGTCTATGCGCGAACCCAAGAAGCTCAGAAAGACGTTAGTGAGCTGGAGACCCGGCTCGGAGAGCACACCGTCCTGTCGGACGAAGACCTTGGCCAATTCCACCACCGGCTGAAGGAACTGGCGGACCTGCATGAGAAAACCGCCACGTCGCTTGTGTCTGTCATGGCTGACCTCGAACATTACAAGGCCTTAAAATCTGCCGAAACGCGACTTTTGGAAGCCCGCCAGCAGAAGCAGTTAGCCGAGAAAGCATGGTCGGACGCCGCCGATGAGCGTGCTCATCTTGATCTCATTCGCAAGGCAATAGGCGTCCGGGCGGAATTCCAGGAGGACCGCGACGCGCGAAACGCGAAGCGCCTGGCCAATGAAGCCCTCACCCAGGCCAAGGACACCTTGGGCACATCGATCTCGCTGGAAACGTCAGCGCGCGAAGCCCATGAGAATGCACAGACGGCAGTAGATGCCCTTGAAGCCCGGTTCAGCGAGCTGGGACCGCTCTGGAGCCAGGCAGAGCGACTGGATGCCGAGATCACCACCGCACAGGAAGAACTCCGGAAGGCTGAAACGGCTCACCGGGATCAACTGGATAAGCTTACTGAAAAGCGCGGGGTCATCGAAGAAGACACAAAGGCCCGGGACCGGACCCAGTCGGAACGTGACCGCAATCAGGAGAAGGTTGATGCGACGCCCGGAGCCCGGCTCATGGTCGAGCAGTGGTCCTCGCTTGAAGACCTGATGAAGCGACGAATCGCGGCGGCCAGCAAGGTTGACGAGGCCGGTGAGACGATCGCCCGGATTGACCAGGAGCAGAAGTGGAGCACAAATCGTAGAGACGAGATTACCCTTCTCCTGGCCGGGAAGGCCTTTGATCGCAAAAAGCTGGTAGACAGCCTTGAGGGACACCGCAAGGCCCGGGGGAGCTTGCCGCTAAGGATCCGTCGGCACGCCTTGGCCGCCTCATAAGCGGAGCTTCGACCGTCGGCAGCCTGATCGAGCTGGCACAGCGCTACGCTCTCACGGCTTCCAGCCTGTCGCAAAACGACGCACACCTGAAGGCTGCCGAGGATGGTGCGATCCGGGCCAGTGATGAGCTGAAAACGGAAACCGGCCAGCGCGACACCGCGGCGGTGCAGATCAAGGCACTGGAGCAGCCGACCGAGATTGCGGAAGCGGCTGTCTCCAGAGAAGCCCAGGCGCTGCGACGCCACCTGATCGATGGCCAGCCTTGCCCCGTCTGTCAGTCCACCGAGCACCCGGTTCACGCCGAGGGCCCAGCGGCTGAGATTGCACAGCGTCTGCGGGTCAACCTCGAAGCGGCGCGCAAAGAACGCGATCGTGCGGGGGCGGCGATCGTCGATGCTAAGTCCCGGCAGTCGAGCCTGACGCAACAGGCCGCAGAACTACGCAAAACACGTCAGTCTATGATTGAAGGCCAGGAGACGATCCGGCGGGACTACGCTACCCTGATCGAAGGCGAGCGCACCGGGCCGATCGAGGCGCACCTGCCCTTGGAGATCGAAGGGTCGGTCGGCACACTCACCTCGCTTCGCGAAACAATGGCCGACTGGCGACGCCAACTCGAGCAGGATAGGTCCCGGCTCGCCGAGCTTGAGAAAACAATCGCTTCGGAGCAGGCGCAGCTGCAGGAGATCGACCGGACCACACAGGTTCTGCGAGACGAAGCACAGGCGATCACAGAGGCTAATGCGAGCAGCACCCGCGAGCGTTACCGAGCCGACGACGCAGCGGAAGCTGCTCGTCAGGGCATAAGCGAGATCGACATGGCGCTAACGTCGCGGTTCTCAGAGCTTGCGATGGCGTGGAGCACCTTCGACAAGGATGGCGCCAGCCAGTTGGCAGAGCTTGATGCGCAACGCCTATCCTTCGACGCTGACCTGAAGCAGATCGCCAAAGCCGACACTGAGCTGATTGACGCTGACCGCAAACTCGGGATCGCCCGGAGCCAGCTAACCGACTTGGCAGTCACAGTAGACAATGCAAAGGAAAACCTCGATGCGCGCGTCGAGGCATTGAAGTCTCTTTGCGAAACCCGCGGTAGACTACTGGACGGTCAGCCCACCGGTGCGCACAGGACGGCCTTCAATTCACGTCGGCGCGCGGCCATCGTAACGCGGGACGGAGCGGCCACCACCCATACCGGTGCGGCCGCCGAGCGAGCCGCCGCGGAATCCGCCGTGGTGTCTGCCGAGCAGACGCTGGAAGCCGCAGGCACCCGGCTAATGGGTGCCGAAGAGAACATGTCATCCGCCGAGGAAAAGACCGGATTGTCCGCCATGGAGGTCGGCGCGCTGCTCGCCCAAGGCGGGGCCAAAGCCACCGAGTTGGAAACCCGCATCGAGGCCTTGAAGACGGAGCGCGCGCGGGCGAGCGAGGCGGTCACGACACGCGAGGGAGATCTTGCTGCGATCAAGGAGGCCAAGGCCCCTGAGAAATCCGAGGAAGCTTTGACGGTCATCAAAACCGAACTCGACGCGGCCATTGAGGAGCGCCGAAACGAAAAGGCCCGGATCGACAGCACACTGCAGGTCGACTCGGAAACACGAAAGAGACAGGAGGAAATCCTTAAAGCCCTCGACAAGGCGCGGTCCGAGCAGGAGACTTGGGCGGCAGTCAACGATGTGGTCGGGTCATCGAGTGGCGACAAGTTCTCGCAGATCGCGCAGGAAGTGACGCTGGCCATCCTCGTCGAGCAGGCAAACCACCACCTTCAGGACATCAAACCGAGATACCGGCTGGCGCAGTCCGTTCCCGGTCAGGTCGACAGCCGACTGTCGCTATACGTAATTGACGATGACATGGCGGGCGAGATCCGCTCCACCCGAAGCCTCTCCGGCGGCGAGCGCTTCCTCGTGTCTCTTTCTCTGGCCCTTGCCCTTTCTTCGGTCGGGGGCGCCGGTGTCATCTCCGGCACCCTTTTCATCGACGAGGGTTTTGGCACACTCGATGCTGAGACGCTGGAGGTCGCGATCGACACGCTGGAGACCCTTCAGGCGCAGGGTCGGACCGTCGGTGTGATCAGTCATGTCGAGGGAATGAAGGACCGGATTCCGATGCAAGTTCGGATCGTGTCCCAGGGTGACGGGTCGAGCGAGGTTGTGATCGAGGCGGCTTAGTCCAGCTACGAATTTCCAATTGAAGCCCTTGGCGAGTAAGATGCCCGCCTCCGCCATGAGCACGTCATATCGCGCGAATGTCTAACATCCAACTCAAGAATCCGGCCCTGAGCCGATATTCAATTTGGCGCATGATACCGCAGTGCCGCTTCCCCAAGCTGGTAATTCGCCGCATGTGCAGTGTCACCAAGATTTGGATCTCTGGCCACGATAGTTCCGCGTCGGTTCCTCCCACGGCCGACCTTCGCTCCACATGCAGCGGAGGTTTGGAGCCGGAAATTTATCAGACGATTGTTTCTAAGGCCGCAAAACAACTGCTTGGCGTGAATAATCTGAACACATGAATGCCTTTGGGAGGCGAGAATATCATCAAAGCTGCGTCTGGCCTGTCAACGAACGAGCGGCTCTAAACCCGCTCACTCTTCATTTTGGTGACCCACGTTCTAAGGGTGTCTCTATCAGCCGCTTCCACGGGATATTGCCTCGCCACACGCATCGTTTCCGCGCCGGGAGACATGTATGAACTTGTAACAATGAGGCCCGATCCCGATTTTTCATGAAGAACATCTGCATATACAGACTTCAGTAAGGTTTTCCCAATCTTTTCTTTTTGCCTCTTGCATTGAACAATAATGAGAGGAGGATTATCCAACGTTTCCTTCTTCGGATATACTCTGAGATCTATCCCATCATCGTTTCGGCCAGGCCCAACGTCCACGAAAAACCCTTCACGTTCAAAAAATTCCCCTGCCAACCCCTCAAATTTTCGCCAATGAATTTCACTGATTTTCTCGAAGTTCCTCTCCAAATAATCTATGAATCGCTGATCAAAAAAACTTCCATACATTGTATCGAGCGACTCTGACTTGAAAAGAGTTTCCAGCTCAGTGACATCCTTCCAATCGTGAGACCGGATGTTTCCGTTCGGTGAGATATGAAGTTGATGATTGACCCCGTTAATGACCTCCATAGCCATGTCCAAACCATCCTTTCCGTACCCCTTCATAGCTGCTCTCATGAACGGTTCCGGGTCCAATGCCGTTCCGTATGGAGGCGGATTGGAAAAAATGGATCTCATAAAATCGTTGTAGCAATCCATTACATATTCATAACACGCGAGTCTTTTGGGATCGGATTTTACTTTATGAAAGAGGCGAAGGTGCTTGGGTATGGTAGATGGTTCGTCTATGTTTCCAAGCTTATAGAGGATATGAGCGGCAATTTCTTCCACTTCGGTCGAGTGAAAGCGGAAACCGTCGACTTCCTCTGAAGTAATTTTAGCTGCCAGATCAGCATTAAAATCCTGCAGAATTTCTGCGAGCTCATTTTCGGTTACAACAATACCCGCCTTAAATCCCGCAAACTCGGTGAAAAGCTCGACTGCGGACTTTCGAGAAATATTAATGCTACCCATGTAAATTCTCACTTCGATCTTCTGTTACTGCAGCCTTGCGTTTCAGAGAATCTCACAAGCTGTAGGAACTGTCTAAAGCCTTTGTGTCGATCTATGTGATCCTACTAATCTCAGGGGAGGTAAGGCAACTGCAAGTAAGATGATGAACGACAGTATGAAACGCTTGCTGATGTTCTTTGAGTTTTGCCTTTGAATTACAGCCCAATTCGAGCATGGCTCATATCCCATTGGATCTGCGCTTTGCGGACAGCCGCCGCTGGCGCAGTCCCCAGCGAACTGCCGATGCCTCCAGCACTCAACGGCCAAGACAGTCCCGGCCCAAAAGTCTGCGCCACATAAGCCGGCAGTCACCATCAAACGGCACGCGCCTTCCATATTTGATAGATTGTCTTGCGGCGTTCGAAGGCTTCCGGGCCGCCTTCCATGATGGAAATAACGCTCGCCTGACAAGCCTTGTTGTCGATATTGCCGACCGATATGTTCATTTCATGTTCGCTGGCGTTGCACGTAGTGATGGTCTCGGCATCGCCCAGAACCGGAAAGTTCGCATTATGGGTTGCGAAGATGAATTGCTGGTTTGGCTTGAGTTTGCGAAGCAGCTTCACCACCTCTTCATATACGGTCTGGCTGTCGAGATCATCTTCCGGCTGGTCGATGAGCAAAAGATCATTCCCCTCTTGGCTCAGTAGGAAAAGCATCATGGCAGAGGCTCGTTGGCCGAGAGAATGTGATGACAACGCCTTTCCATGGTAGGTCACTGCATAGCTATTTGGCACCTGAAAACTCGTAAGTTCGTACAAGTTTCCCATGAAGAGCCTCTTGAACTCTTCGGACTTTGCCTTCGCATGTGTCGAAGCATTGTCAAGGTCTTTGAAAATCTCGCCAAAGTCAGGATAGGTAGTAGTGAGGGCATCATAATATTCCTTGCGGAGATTGTTGCCACGAAGCAGTCCATCAATGTGGTTCTTGAAAGCGCTACGGTCACCTTTGAAATCCGCCTCCACCCTCAGCGATCCCTGAGAATCATTGATGACCTTCAACGCCGCCGCGATAAGTTTGAACTCATCGCGCCAAGCATCATTTAGCGAAGTCAGGGCGGCCAGAACCGCATTGAACTTGGATTTCTCCTTGCCTGTGCGCTTGGCAAGATCTTCAATCTGTGCCTCAAGCTCCTGCTTGCGGTGCGTGAGCTTGATGTAGGCATCCGGTTGGATCGAGGTAACGCCCTGTTCTTCGAGCGCCTTGACAAGATCCCGTTCGATCTCGGCAAATTCTTCCTTTAATCCATCACGAACGCCTTCCAGCTCTTGGCGCAGTGTTTCCAGGTCACCAGACTTGGATTCGATCGTCGCAGCAAGCATCTTAGCCGATGCAACGGTTCCCTTTAGTTCCTTCACCTTGGCCGAATAGCGCGTGAAGAAATCAGCGTTGTGATCTGAAGAATGGGCTTCGATCAGATTGAATTCTTCCTCGGCCTGGGTCGCGGCATCATCAATTGTCTTGTACCAGCCTTGTGCCGTCTCATCGATGCTCTCGCAATAGGTCAGATCCTCGCAGTAGGCCAATTGCTTTTCAAGCTTGTCCTTGATTCCGTGCTTGTCGAAATGCTCAAGATTGAACTCCACATCCTTAAGTTCCTCCGCCAGCGTCTGCTGGTCCTCGGCATCACTGCGGACCGAAAGGAAACTATCTATCGCCGTTTTCAGATCTCCTGAGCGCTCTTCGATTTTTTTCCGGACAGCTTTCAGGCTATCTCCCATGAGCTTTTCAACGAGGTCGTGCCCGAAGCCTTTTCCGGCAGCCGAAAGGTCCTTCTGTCCAAAATACAACGGCTTAGCGATGATGGTTTCTCTTATAGAGACGCCGGGACGCAGCGTACCATCGACGTATACATTTGGCGATTGCCCCCAAATACGACTCACCTCGAACCGTCCGCCATGCCGGTCTGTCGCTTCGACAATCACCTTGCCGCCGCTCTTGAGGACATAAGGCAAGAGTTTATCCTTGTACTCCTTGTCCTGCGCCTTTTCGCCGAAGGGGATATCGAGTGCATAGCGCACGCTCTCCAAGATGGAGGATTTACCACTACCTTGGATGCCGATCAGGCAATTCAGGTGCGGGGAGAACGTGACGCGCTTACCATCCAGCAACCCGCCGTCGAAACGAATTGCATTTATATGAGAATGTCCAACCGATGGAATTTCTGCTGAGACACGGAATTTATGATCGGTTAGGGCGAATTTGACAGCATCAAAACCAAGATCACCAAGCTTGAGATAGACCTTCTCGCCCTTACCGATTTGCCCTATTGCTTTTGCGTCAGAACCCTCTACCTCGGCCGGATAGTGCTCGTGCCACCAGCCTTTGACCTTGGTACGACAAACAGCATCGGGCTTATCGTGCGTTCGTACCTTCTGAAAACCAAGAGCGTATTTCTGAACCAAAGGCTCTGCAGCGAGCTCTGCCATCCGCCCCCCGCCGATTTCCTTCCACAGGCCACTATTGGCCTCGACATGGGCAAAAATGATGAAGAAATCGCGATTATAGCCCTCCAGCTTCTTTAGCGTATCAACAAGATCATCGTTGCTGCGGCCGTTTTCCTGCTCGTATTGCGAGGGGACCTTGCCAGCAAAGGCAACACCGAGAAATTGGTTGATGTAATCCTGACCATCGGCCAACCAGGCATCGGAAAATACGACCAGCGTATGTACGCCGTTCGCGCCATCCTTGACCGACAGCTCCACTCCGGGCAGCACGCCGATCCCAGACTTCCGAGCCCGCTTGCGCAGGGCCTTGAATTCGTCGAGGTCGAACTTGTTGTGATTGGTGATGACGGCGAGCCGCGTTCCGGCGGCTTCGAGCGCATCGACATAACTGGCAACGAAGCGATTTTCCTCACCGTCATAGCGAAATTCCTTATCGGCCCGCGTGTGTAGGTGAAAGTCTGCCCTTACCCACTGTGCCCCGTGCTCGAACAGCTTTTGAAGTGCCTCGCTCAATTCCTACACTCCTTTGAAACATCGGTTTTTCTTCCTGCTTAGATCACGACTGACGGGCATATGTACAGGCTGGAGGTAACGGCCCCGCAGGCTGGCCGCTTAGCTTTTTGACGATTGCTGCGAAAGCCAAGCTATGCCGCTCAGGCTCGTTAAGCCCCCGACCTGCGGCTCGCGTCGGTGTAACCGTACGCCACCGGTGAACGTCAGCAATCGGTAAATGCTGCGACTGCAGCGCCCCCCCCGCCGCGTGTCCGCTTCCGCGCTTTCCAACAGGGCAGCGCGATCGACCCTTAGCTGACGATCACCCGCTTTTGCATCCAGCAGTGCGGCTTCCCGGAAGCGACCTTTCAGCTTTCTCGTGGCGAAAATCTTCATGGTGGCTGAATACGAAAGCCTCCAGTAACACCTATGCGCAGGCAAGGTAGTTCTCAGACGATATTGTTGGCCCTTAAGTGAAAATCAGAAGCCTTGGTAAGATTCGGACACGGTCTCTTTGCAAATTGGGGCTGGAAGAGTTCCGACGATTTTGCGACGACTTACCAGTATCAACGAGCAGGAGAGTGTTTATGGCCATTCAGAGAATCCAAAGTGAAGATTGCTCAGTTGCCAACCTCTTCCAGTCCTTCTACGCCGTTCCCGACTATCAGCGCGAATACGTATGGGATACGGATCAGGTTGAACAGCTTCTAAAGGACGTTCGAGAAGAAATGGGCGATGGCGCCGCACACGATGCGCCAGAATATTTTATTGGCAGCATTGTCGTATGCCCAGGCCAAGAGGACGTACTTGACCTGATCGACGGTCAACAGCGCATGACGACCCTTTATATCACACTTTGCGCGATCCGGGATCGGCTCAGCGAGCTCGGTTCACAGCCCTCGTCTGTACTGAACGCCCAGATTGCGGATGCGACAGTGGATTCTTTAGGCGAGGAACGTCGTCTATATCGGCTCGAACTTCAATATGAAGACAGCGGCGACGCTCTAACTTGCCTTGCCGACGGGAACCCCATCGAGACGCCATCCACTCAGTCAATGCGGAACATCCTGAACGCGCACCATGTGGTCACAAGATTTCTGAGTTCGGAGTTCGGTCAGGATCCGGCGGCCATACGAAGACTGTATGGATACCTTACTAACAAGGTTAAACTCATCCGCATCCAGACCGAAGACGTGGCGAAAGCCTTGAAAATCTTCGAAACAATCAATGATCGCGGCGTCGGCTTGAACTCCATGGACCTATTGAAAAACCTGCTCTTCATGAAGACACCGAAAGGACAGTTCGACCAGCTCAAAAATACCTGGAAAGAGTTGCAAGACACAATTTTCCGCATGGGTGAAAAACCTTTGCGATTCCTACGCTATTTTATCTTCAGTCGGTACGACGTGGAGACCCTGCGAGAAGACGAGATCTATGGGTGGTTCACAAAGAATGATTCACTTGTCGGATTTGGACGCGACCCAATTGGGTTTGCTAAGGAACTCGTTTCGGCTGCCAAGGCCTACGAACAGTTCCGCCAAGGGAAAAGCGAGACTGGGCTGCGTAACCGATACCTCGACAACATTCGGTTGCTGGGGGCAAAGCAGCTCGTCAGCACTTGATATTACTGCTTGCCGGGCGGCATCTGGACCCCAAACTGTTTGATCGGCTGGCCGCTGAAGTCGAAAATCTCTTTTTTTGTTATGTCATTACGCGCGAGCCGACGCGTGATTTTGAGCGCAATTTCGCAAAATGGGCGACTGAATTGCGGTCTATCAAGAATGAAACGGAACTTGAGACATTTATTTTGGCGCGTTTCGACAGAGCGAAAGCGGAGCTCTCAAACCGGTTCGCTGACGCGATGGGACGCCTCACCCTCGGCAGCCTGCAGCTGTACCGGTTCCAGTATGTGCTGGCGAAACTCACTCAGCAGGTTGACCTGCTTGCCTACGGCGAGACCGAGGGCACACGATGGCTTGGAAACTATGTAAGCGGTGGGTTTGAGATCGAGCACATATTTCCGCAGACACCGACGGCCGAGGCGGCCGCAGAATTTGGCCCCATTAGCGATCCAGAAATCGTGCAGAGGTTGGGCAACCTTGTTCTTGTCGAAAAGTCAATCAACACGTCTCTCGGGAACCGTCCGTACAGCGAAAAGGGGCCAGTGTATCAACAGTCGAAGCTGCTTTTGACGCGGGCTCTGAGCGAACGGCCTAAAGTAGGTGCGAACACCCGCATTGACAGAGCTGTTGCGTCGATCGAGCCATTTGCTGAGTGGAATGAATCGTCTCTTAATCTTCGTCAGCATTCGCTCGTAACTCTCGCTCGCGCGGTGTGGGGCCTTCCGGAACGGGCTGTCCGACCACTTGTGACCTGATCCTTATAGCTAAGACGCAAACCAAAGGCATTTGTGAGGCCAGAACCGACGGTCATTGCAATGCGGATACGGTCCATTGCGTTTAGTACACACGCAACTTGATCTGACTTTTCGACGTTTTTGGAGCGCAGCTGATCTTCATGTTCTACATCAGCTGGCTTGTCGCAAATTTCTGGTTCGCTACGACCGCCCCAACATCGGCCGCACCCCGACAACCAAAAATAGCCTTAAAGGCGAGACGTATTGACGCTGTGTTGCCGCCAGGCAGCTTTGAATTCACCCGAGCTACCTACTCCACGCTGGAAGCCAGCAATACCGGTCAGATACAGAGCAATCATGCCGAGTTCACGGAACGACACTATCGGTGTCCCCTCCAAAAAAGCCACCACTGATGTCTCAGCGGTGGCAAACTTTTGGTGGTCAGGATTGCAATCTGAACTGGTCAAATTGCAGACTGATGCTGCCTTTCACACCAACAGGCGTTTCATCCTTCATCCGCACTTCGAGTGGCCGCAGCTGCGGCAGGTCATGCAGCCTTCAACCATCTGCATATCGAACTGGCCGCAGCTCGGGCAGGCCTTGCCGCGCGGGGCGTTTAGGTTCACCACCTGCGCCTGCGGGTCGGATTTCAGGCCCATGCCCTCACCTTCCAGAAAGCCGGTCTTGACCATATGCGTCTCGATCACGCCGCCGATTGCAGCCAGGATCGACGGGATATACTTGCCCTGAACCCAGGCGCCGCCGCGCGGGTCGAACACCGCTTTCAACTCCTCGACCACAAAGGACACATCTCCGCCGCGGCGGAACACGGCTGAAATCATCCGGGTCAGCGCCAGCGTCCAGGCATAATGCTCCATGTTCTTGGAGTTGATGAACACTTCGAACGGGCGGCGGTGGTGGTTGATGATGATGTCGTTGATGGTCAGATAGATCGCGTGCTCGCTGTCCGGCCACTTCAGCTTGTAGGTATGGCCCTCCAGCGACTGCGGGCGATCCAGCGGCTCGGACATGTAGACCACTTCGGCACTATCGCTCTCATGCGGTGCCTGGGCGGTCTCGCCCGGCGCGGTGTCGGCGCTTTCGCTGACCGACAGAACCGAGCCGGTCACGTCATTCGGACGGTAGGTGGTGCAGCCTTTGCAGCCCTGATCCCAGGCCTGCATGTAAACGTCCTTGAAGTCATCAAAGGAGATGTCTTCCGGGCAATTGATGGTCTTAGAGATCGACGAGTCGATCCATTTCTGCGCCGCTGCTTGCATCTTGACATGGGCCGCGGGCGGCAGGGTCTGGGCGTTGACGAAGTAACCGGGCAGCTTGGCATCGGCGCCGAATTTCTCGCGGTACATCTGCACTGCGTAATCGACCACTTCCTCTTCGGTGCGCGACCCGTCCTTCTGCAGCACCTTGCGGGTGTATGCATAGGCAAACACCGGCTCGATGCCTGAGGATACGTTGCCTGCATAAAGCGAAATGGTGCCGGTCGGCGCGATCGAGGTCAGCAGCGCGTTGCGGATGCCGTGCTCGCGGATTGCGTCGCGCACATCGTCATCCATGTTCAGCATGTTCCCGGAGTTCAGATAGGCCTCGGCGTCGAACAGCGGGAAGGCGCCCTTTTCCTTGGCCAGATCCACCGACGCCAGATAGGCGGCGCGGGCTATGCTATGCAGCCATTCGTCGGTCTGACGCGCCGCTTCGTCGGAGCCGTACTCCAGACCAAGCATCAAGAGCGCATCAGCCAGGCCCGTGACCCCCAGGCCGATCCGGCGCTTGTTCTTGGCTTCCTGCGCCTGTGCCTCCAGCGGGAATTTGGAGACATCGACCACGTTGTCCATCATCCGCACCGCGGTGGCGACCAGCTCCTGCATCGCCTCCTGGTCCAGATGCGCGTCTTTCTCAAACGGGCTGGCCACCAGCCGCGCCATGTTGACCGAACCCAAAAGGCACGCACCATAGGGCGGCAGCGGCTGCTCGCCGCAGGGGTTGGTGGCGCAGATGTTTTCGATATAGGAAAGGTTGTTGGCCTTGTTGATCCGGTCGATGAAGATCACGCCGGGTTCGGCATAATCATAGGTCGCCTGCATGATCTTGTTCCACAGATCGCGCGCCTGCACGGTGTGATAGACCTTGCCGTCAAACACCAGTTCCCAGGACCCGTCGGCCTTGACCGCGTCCATGAAAGCATCGGTGATCAGCACCGACATGTTGAACATGCGCAGGCGGGCAGAATCGGATTTGGCAGTGATGAAAGCCTCAACATCCGGGTGGTCGCAACGCATGGTGGCCATCATCGCACCGCGGCGCGAGCCCGCCGACATGATGGTGCGGCACATTGCATCCCACACATCCATGAACGACAACGGGCCGGAGGCGTCCGCCGCCACGCCTTTCACATCCGCACCGCGCGGCCGGATGGTCGAGAAGTCATAACCGATGCCGCCGCCCTGCTGCATGGTCAGTGCTGCTTCTTTCAGCATGTCGAAAATCCCCGACATGCTGTCGGGCACGGTGCCCATCACAAAGCAATTGAACAGGGTTACCTGACGCGCGGTGCCGGCGCCTGCGGTAATCCGGCCCGCGGGCAGGTATTTGAAGTCTTCCAGCGCGGCAAAGAACTTCTCCTCCCAGGCATCCGGCGCCTGTTCCGCCCGCGCCAAATCGCGCGCAATGCGCCGCCAGCTGTCCTCGACGGTGACGTCGATCGGCGTGCCATCGGCCTGCTTGAAACGGTATTTCATATCCCAGATTTGCTCGGCGATGGGGCGGCGAAGCGGCTCATATGGCGAATCCTTTGAGTCGTGTGGCAGCACGAATGCAGCTTGAATGGCGGCTTCGATACTACAGGCAAGGCGGAATTCTCAACGCTGAAAACGTACATCGTTGAGAATTTATTACCGAGTGTACCACAAGACCTTGCTGGCGCCAAACTCCGAACTACTATATAAAGGTGCCGCTCTGGACGACTCTGTGGGGAACCTGTGGATAAACGCGTGAACCTTGTGAAGCTTTCGGTTGGCACCGAAAGCGTTGAAAGCCTGATGGCCTGGCAGGAGATGCGCCGCCGGGAACTGCCGGAGGGCCTGCCACGCCACGTCACCCGCATGTGGCCCAAGCGCGAGGCGGAGATCCTCAATGGCGGCTCGATCTATTGGGTGATCAAGGGGCTGATCCAATGCCGCCAGCGCGTGCTGCGCATGGATGAGGTGACCGGCGAAGACGGCATCCGCCGCTGCGCCATCATTCTTGAACCGGAATTGCACCGCACCCACACTGCACCGAAACGCCCGTTCCAGGGCTGGCGCTATCTGAAGACTGAAGACTCACCCGCCGACCTGCCTGCCGGCAAAAGCCAAGAAGAACCGCTGCCGCTGGAACTCTCGCAGGCGCTGGCGGAAATCGGAGTGATCTGAGGCTTTCCGCACCCCCCGCGGCGTGCCTCGCCAGCGCCGGGCGTCAGCCCGGCGCCCGGCCCAACCGGAACGGCGGCATCCTGGATGCCGCTGCGCCGGGCGGGAGAACACTGGCTCAGGGACCGCTTTGGGTTCAAAAAAGAGGATCTCCCGCCGCCATTGCAGGCATCAAAGATGCCCGAATGGCGGCGGGCGCAGCCCGCGCTAGCGCGCGGGCGGTCCCGCCTGCTTTCGGCCTTCCAGCAGGTCCAGCAGCGTATTCAGAGCCGCCTTCTCATCCAGCCCGTATTTCGCCACCCGGCTGCGCCACAGCGTCGCCTGGGACTTCAGCACCAGCCCGTCCGCCAGCAGCTTCAGATGGTTGGCCCGCAGCGTTTCGCCGGTCGAGGTAATGTCGGCCACCATCTCGGCGGTCTCGTTCTTCACCGTGCCCTCAGTCGCGCCCTGGCTGTCCACCAGCTGGTAATCCGCCACCCCGGCATCGGTCAGGAATTCCCGCACCAGCCGGTGGTATTTGGTGGCAATCCGCAACCGGTGCCCATGCGCGGAGCGAAAGGCAGACGCCACCGCATCCAGGTCATCCAGCGTGTCCACATCAATCCAGAACTGCGGCACCGCCAGGATCAGGTCGGCATGGCCAAAACCCAGTTCAGCCAGGCTCTCTAGCTGCTGCTCGAACCGCGGCAGCTTCTCCTGCACCAGATCGGTGCCGGTGACGCCCAGGTGGATCCGCCCCGCCGCCAGCTCGCGCGGGATTTCCCCCGCCGACAGCAGCACCAGTTCCATGTTCGCAACACCCTCGACCGCGCCGGCATATTCCCGGTCGGACCCGGTGCGCGCCAACGTCACGCCGCGCTTGGCGAACCAGTCGAATGTCTTCTCCATCAGCCGCCCCTTGGACGGCACCCCCAGCTTCAAACTCATGCGCGCACCTCCTCAAGCTGCAGCATCAGGTCCGGGCGCAGCACACCGCCGACCGCCGGGATTTCCTCGCCCCCGCCCAGCCGCCGGGTCAGCGCATCATAGCGCCCGCCGCTGGCGATCGGCGGCAAATCAGGCCGTGCCTCGGCGTAAAAGCCGAACACAAACCCGTCGTAATACTCCATCGAGGTGCGCCCGTAAGAGGCCTCGAAATCGAGGGTCTCCACATCCACTCCGCGCGCTTTCATCGCCGCGGTACGTTCATCCAGGCGGTCCAGCGCCAGATTGATCTGCGGCAGGTCCACGGCGATGTCGCGCATCTGCTCTACCGCGTAGGGCACCGTTTCGCGCACCGCCATCAGCGCTTCCAGCGCCAGCAGCTCATTCTCGGCAATCGGCGGTGCCTTGGCATCTTCGCGCAGCGCTTCAACCCGCGCCTGCACCTCTGCCGCGCGGCGTTTGCCAAGCTCCACCGCCGACCCGGTCAGATCGCCCTCGGTCTCCAGCAGCTTCTTGCGGTTCTCCGGAACCGATGCCCGGCCCGCGAAACGGTCCAGCAACGCCCGGAACCGGCGCGGCCGCCAGATATGGCGCATCAGCGCCGCCTTGCGCTTCTCACTGGTTTTCAGCCCTTGCACGGCGGCCATCAGAATGCCGATATCGCCGGTTGCCGCCCGCAAAGGCAGCCCGCGCACCTGCAGCGCAAACAGCGCAAACACCTCCGCATCCGCTGCCGCCGCATCGTTGCGCTCAAACACCTCATAGCCGACTTGCAGGTATTCGTTGGGCCGGTCAGGGTCGATCTCCTGCCGCCGGAACACCTCGCCTGAATAGGTGTAACGCGCAGGCTCCGCCCCGTGGCGCATATGCGCCTCCACCACCGGCACAGTGAAGTCCGGGCGCAGCATCTGCTCGCCGTGCAGCGCATCTGAGGTCACATAGGCGCGCGCCCGGATGTCCTCGCCGTAAAGATCCAGCAACGTGCCGGCCGGCTGCAGCAGCGGCGTGTCCACCACCTGCGCGCCTGCGGCCTCAAAGCGGACCCGCAGCATCGCAGCGCGGGCCTGAATTTGCGATTGAGCCGCCATGATCAGACCTGCCCGTCCAGAATTTCCCGCACCTTGGCGGCCAGTTCCGTGCGCGGCACTTCAAACTGGCTCGGACGTTCCTTCCACTCTTCCAGGGTCGCACTCTCAGCGATCCTGGCACCGAGGATCAGGTCCTTGATCTGCACCACGCCATTGGCTTTTTCATCGCCGCCTTCGATCACGGCCACGGGCGAATTCCGCTTATCCGCATATTTCAACTGGTTGCCGAAATTCTTGGGATTGCCCAGGTAAACCTCCGCCCGGATGCCCGCATTGCGCAGCTCTGCCACCATCGCCTGGTAATCCGCCATCCGGTCACGGTCCATTACGGTGACCACAACGGGGCCGGCAGCCTCCGCCGAAAGCCGCCCCTTGGCATGCAGCGCCGCCAGCAGGCGGTCAACGCCAATTGACACACCCACTGCAGGCACTTCCTGGCCCGTAAAGCGCTTGACCAGCCCGTCATAGCGCCCGCCGCCCGCAACCGATCCGAACTGCCGCTTGCGGCCCTTCTCGTCAAGGATATCAAAGGTCAGCTCCGCCTCAAACACCGGCCCGGTGTAATAGCCAAGCCCGCGTACAACCGACGGGTCGATCTCGATCCGGTCCTTGCCATAGCCGCCCGCGGCCAGCAGCTCGCCGATCTGCTCCAGTTCGGCAATGCCCTCCTGACCCACCGCACTGTCGCCCACCGCAGCACGCAGATTGGCAATGGTGCCCGCCGCCTCCGCCGCCTTTGAGGTCAGAAACGCCAGTACCGGCGCGGCCTGATCATCAGACAGGCCAACCCCGTCGATGAAAGCACCCGACGCATCCAGCCGCCCCTTGGTCAGCAGCTCACGCACGCCGGCCTCACCCACCTTGTCGAACTTGTCGATAGTGCGAAGAACGTTGTCACGTACAGCAGGGTCGTCACCGATCCCCATCACTTCCAGCACGCCGTTCAGAACCTTGCGGTTGTTCACCCGCACCAGATAGTCGCCGCGCGGAATGCCGACGGTCTCCAGCGTGTCCGACAGCATCGCGCAGATCTCGGCGTCAGCGGCCATCGAGGCGGTGCCAACGGTGTCCGCGTCACACTGATAAAACTGGCGGAAGCGGCCCGGTCCCGGCTTTTCATTGCGCCAGACCGGTCCCATCGCATAGCGGCGGTACGGCGTCGGCAGATCATTGCGGTGCTGGGCATAGACCCGCGCCAAGGGCGCCGTCAGGTCATAGCGCAGCGCCATCCAGTCACCGTTTCCATCGTCCTCGGTCTCCTGCCAGGCAAACACACCCTCATTGGGGCGGTCCACATCGGGCAGGAACTTGCCCAGCGCCACAACGGTTTCCACCGCCGCGGACTCCAGCGCCTCGAACCCGTAATGATGATACACACCCGCAATGGCCCGCAGCATCTCGCTGCGCTGGGTCACCTCCGCACCGAAATAGTCGCGGAACCCCTTGGGCGTTTGTGCCTTGGGGCGGGGCTGTTTCTTCACTTTGGCCATGTTCGGCCTCCTCACGGGTAGCGGTTTCACTTGCCCGGCGGTCTAGCGGATGCCAGCCGCAACAGCAAGAAGGAGCCGGGCGCACACAGGAACGCAGGAACCCAACGGCAATAGCGCCGCGCCGCCTTCTTCTGGCGGAAACATCCCCGTCAGAGGCCCGCTGGTCTTCCACCAGGAAAACCCGATCACTGCCGCTGATCTGCTCAATGATCGCGTCCTGCCATGCCACGATGAACACGACCTGCCGGTGTTGCGGACCTCGACGGGCCTTGTTGCACAAATCGGGGTTTGACCGTAGTTTCTCTTTCCCCGGACGGACTTACCCCACGGGCCGCGTAACAGGTATGCCAAGCGCAGTGCAGCCGTTCAGCACGGCGATACGGACCTGCAGCTCGGCGACTTGGCGTTCGAAGTCTCGTGCCATCAAGGATTGGCCAAGGAGTTTGATGCAATTCATCCAATCGCCGGGAAAAGGATCCCCCGGATCCTTTTCTGATCCTCCTCATATCTCGACACGGCTCCGGCGGTGGCAGCCGCTTCACCGTCGCCAGACGGCACGGCCCAAGTACTTCGAGGCTCGCAGCGCTTCGTTGCGGGCGACGGCGCCGGGACCCGTTGGTTTCCAAGGCTTTGCGTTCTTGCGTGGCGGTATGACAGCGGCAGCATTTCGGGCAGCGATTGCCTCGTGGCAATTTCTTGTGCCGCAGGCCCCGCCGGCTGTGACCGGCGCGATGTCCTGATCCGCTCCGGTCTGGTCCAGCAGTTCCGGTAGTATGGGGGCGTCGCCGATATTGCTACTGGTGACATCAACCGCCCGAACTTCCAGCGTTTCCTCATCAATTCCCCTCTCGGGATCATGCTGTGCATGACCCTGACGGCAAGGGATGTGTATCTTGCGCCAGATGCGCCGCTTGGAGCCACCCGCTGCCCGGCAGCACATGCATGGCATGTGCGAGAGGGGGCTTTCGGGCATTCCACTCACCTTCGCCCTCGGCCTTGATCCCGGTGCTGTCCGCTGCCCGGCAGTGCATCACGCAGTGATGTCACGAGAGGGGATCAACAGGTTCAGCGGGCCTTTCCCTCCACGGTAGGGGATAGCCACGTTCAGCTTCCGTCGGCGACGGCACAAGGGGCTGAAGTCCGGGACCGGCCAGTCCAGCCCGACCAGCCGCAGGAGGCTTTCGGCGAACCCAGCCGTCTGTCGCAACGGCATCGCGAACAGCACCTTCATCGTCAGGCAGGTCTGGATTGCGGCATCGCTGAAGCTCGGCTGCCGTCCCGTCGGCGCAGGCCTCCACACCATGTCGGGATCAAACCACACCGTCAGCGAACCGCGCCGCCTTAGTGCCTCATTGTAAGCCGGCCGGTTCGTGGTCTTGTACTTCCTAGCGGCCCAACTGCTCATGGCTCACAGCTAGCATGCTGGTTTCACGCAGTGAATCCCTCGCCCGATTTTTGCAACAAGGCCCCCTGATGGCGTCCGAACCGGTCATTTCATTGTTTGCCAGTGCCAGATGTCACTTTTGGATAGGATTTTGTCCCATATGGACGTGGAGCCGTTGTCAAACAACACGTAGTTGGCGTGAAGGAACCCAAATTCGGAGCAGCAAAATGACCTATCAGGCGCCGGTTCGCGATATCATGTTCAATATCGAGCATTTGTCTGACTGGCCCGGGGTTGCATCTCTGGCGGCTTATTCCGGGATCGAAACCGGGGATATCCAGGCAGCGCTGGAAGGGTTCGGGCGTTTTTGCTCGGACGTAATTGCTCCGCTTTCGGGCACCGGGGACGACACCGGAGCGCGGTTCGACGGTGAAAATGTCGTGATGCCCGAGCCATACCCGCAGGCATATGCGCAATACGCCGGAATGGGCTGGCAAAGCCTGCCGCACCCGGAGGAGTTTGGCGGGATGGGGCTGCCGCGGGCCGCAGGGGCCGCCGCGACGGAGATATTGAACGCAGCGGATATGAGTTTCGGGCTTTGCCCGCTTTTGACCGACGGGGCGGTTGAGGCGCTGTTGCTTACCGGCTCCGGCGCGCAGAAAAAGCGATACCTCGAGCCGATGATTTCCGGCCGATGGTCCGGCACCATGAACCTGACAGAACCCCAGGCGGGCAGTGATCTGGGGCGCGTGCGGTGCAAGGCGGAACCCGGTGCGGATGGTGCGTATTCAATCAGCGGAACAAAGATCTTCATCACCTATGGCGCGCACAGCCTGACCGAAAACATCGTTCATCTTGTTTTGGCGAGAACCCCTGATGCCCCGGCCGGCCCGAAGGGGCTGAGCCTGTTCATTGTGCCGAAATTCCTGGTCCAAGAAGACGGATCGCTTGGCCGGCGCAATACCGTCCAATGTGTCAGTATTGAGCATAAATTGGGCGTCAGGGCGAGCCCGACCGCGGTTCTGCAATTTGAAGGCGCCACCGGTTTCCTGGTGGGAGAGGAGAACCGGGGCCTTGAATATATGTTCGTGATGATGCGGGCCGCCCGGTTTTCTGTGGGCGTGCAGGGGGTTGCCGTATCCGAACGCGCGTATCAGCACGCCTTGCGCTATGCGCAGGAGCGGGTGCAGAGCCGCCCGGTTGACGGCAGCTCCAAGGAGGCTGTGCCGATCCTTCAGCACCCGGATGTGCGGCGGTTGCTGCTGCGGATGCGGGCCTTGACCGAAGGCGGGCGGGCTTTGGCGATGGCCACTGCAGGATGGCTGGACCTGGCGCAGCACGCCGAGGCCGAACGGGCCGGCGAGGCGTCGGAGATGGCCGAATTTCTGGTGCCGCTGGTCAAGGGGTGCTGCACGGAACGGTCCGTGGAAGTCACCTCAATGGGTCTGCAGGTTCATGGCGGCATGGGGTTCATCGAAGAAACCGGGGTTGCGCAATTTTACCGGGATGCCAGGATTCTGCCGATCTACGAGGGCACGACGGCGATCCAGGCCAATGATCTGCTGGGCCGCAAAGTGCTGCGGGACGGCGGCAAGACCGCTCGCCGCTTTGCCGGCATGATCCAGTCGGTCGAGGCAGACTTGTGCAAGGGCAGCGCCAAGGCGCAGCTGGTTGCAGACCGGCTGGGGCAGGCGCGAGGCGCGTTTGAGGCCAGCCTTGCCTGGCTTCTGGAGACCGCGCCCAACGACCCCAATGCGGCTTACGCCGGCGGTGTTCCTTTTCTGATGCTGGCAGGCAATCTTGCCTCGGGCTGGCAGCTGGGCAGGTCGGTCCTGGCTGCTGAATCCAAGCTGGAACAGGGCGAAGACACAGCCTACATGACGCAGAAAATTGCCACCGCAGTGTTTTATGCACAGCATATTCTTGTGGAATGCGGAACCGAAAGCGCCCGGATCATCGACGGCAGCAATAGCCTGTTCGATGCCGGTTTCGAAATCTGAACAATGGAAATTCCCGGCCTGGACAGGGGCCGGACAGTAACGAAAAGGTCAGAACAATGTCGCAAGCAGCCAGTTCGCAAACCTATGAAAAGCTCGCCATTGAGCAGCGGGACAATGGTGTCTTTATTGTCTCGCTCAACCGGCCGTCCAAGCGAAATGCGCTGGATGCTGCCACAATTGAGGAACTCATTTGCTTTTTCAGCGGTGCGCATCGCAACGGCGTAAAGGCAGTGGTGCTGGCAGGCGCGGGCGACCATTTTTGCGCCGGTCTGGATCTGGTGGAACACTGGAAGGAAGACCGCAGCCCGGATGACTTCATGCATGTCTGCCTGCGCTGGCACGAGGCCTTCAACAAGATGGAATACGGCGGGGTGCCGATCATTGCCGCCCTTCAGGGGGCGGTTGTCGGCGGCGGGCTTGAACTGGCCAGCGCGGCCCATGTCCGGGTGATGGATCAGACCACTTATTTTGCGCTTCCTGAAGGCCAGCGCGGTATTTTTACCGGCGGCGGCGCCACCATCCGGGTGTCCGACATGATCGGCAAATACCGGATGATCGACATGATCCTGACGGGCCGGGTGTATCAGGGGCAGGAAGCGGTCGATCTGGGACTGGCGCAATACATCACCGAAGGGTCCAGCTTCGACAAGGCGGTCGAGCTTGCCGATAAGGTCGCGCAAAACCTGCCGCTGACCAACTATGCCATCTGTTCGGCGATCAGCCATCTGAACAACATGTCGGGCATGGATGCGGCCTATGCCGAGGCTGTCGTGGCCGGCGTTGTGAACACGCAGCCCGCAGCGCGCGAACGGCTGGAGGCCTTTGCCAACAAAACCGCCGCGCGGGTGCGGCCCAACAGCTAGGCCGCGTAAACCAGCCGTCAGGCCGTGGCTTTGCACATGGCCTGATGCTGTTGGATAGCGGCCGGTAGCGGCGGGCAGGGGGGCTGTTCACACTTGGTGCTTCGATCGGCTCGCATCTTGACATAACCGGTTTTGTAGTTATTTTGGCATCATGACAATATCAAGCCACAACGCCCGCGCCCTTGCTGCCCTTGGCCACGATGCCCGTCTGGCCATCTTCCGCCTGCTGGTCAAAGCAGGCGAGGGTGGGCTGCGGGTTGGCGAAATTGCCGAACATCTGGGTTTGGCGCCCTCCACTCTGGCGCATCATCTGTCGGCATTGGTGGATGCCAGGCTGGTCGTGCAGGATAAGCGCGGGCGTGAGGTTTTCAACCGGGTAGATTACCCCGTCATGCTTGGCGTGGTGAATTTCCTGACATCCGAATGCTGCACAGGTGTGGCCCTGGCCTCCAGGAAGGAGAGCGCATGAAGTGATATGCTTTCTTTTTCGGCTTTAAATAACTATAAATCCGGTGATTTAGAAATGACAAACGCAACAAACGTTCCTCCAAGGCCAGGTGTATCCCTCTGGCGGTTCTTCCTAGAGCAGCGGGTCTGGTTCGCCTCTGCCGCAATTCTGCTGCTGCTGGCCATTTTTGATCCGGCGCAATCCGCCGGCAGTGCTGTTTTTGCCGGGGCGGCGCTGGCGCATACGGCACCCTATCTGTTGTTTTCCATTGCCATCGCGGCCTGGGCAGGCGCCACCGGTGCAGACAATCTGGTGGCCAAGGCTTTTACCGGCAAACCGCTTCTGATGATTGCGCTCGGCGCACTGGCGGGCGGGTTGTCACCGTTCTGCTCTTGCGGGGTGATCCCGCTCATCGCCGCGCTGTTGTCGATGGGGGTGCCGCTGTCCGCCGTCATGGCGTTCTGGCTGGCGTCGCCGATCATGGATCCCTCGATGTTCTTTCTGACCGCCGGAGTTTTGGGTGTTGAATTCGCGATGGCCAAAACCGCAGCCGCAGTGGGGCTTGGCCTTTTTGGCGGCCTGGTTGTCCATTTGCTGAACCAGAGCGGCGCCTTGAAGGATGCGTTGCGTGACGGTGTCGGAAACGGCGGCTGCGGCGGAGCAAAACTGCGCGCGCCCAAGCCGGTGGTCTGGACATTCTGGACCGAGCCAGAGCGCCGGGCAAAATTTACCGCAACTGCATGGACCACGACGTTGTTCCTGGCCAAATGGCTGCTGCTGGCCTTTATTCTGGAAAGTCTGATGCTGGCCTGGATCCCGGCGGAAACAGTGACCTCCGCCCTGGGCGGCGAAGGGCTGCTGCCGATCATTACAGCAACGCTGGTTGGTGTCCCGGCTTATCTGAACGGCTATGCGGCGCTGCCGCTGGTCGGCGGGCTGATTGAGCAGGGCATGGCGCCGGGGGCAGGCCTTGCCTTTCTGGTGGCTGGCGGCGTGACCTCGATCCCCGCAGCGATGGCGGTATGGGCGCTGGCCCGTCCGCAGGTTTTTGCGCTGTACCTTGGCCTATCGCTCAGCGGAGCCTTTTCCGCGGGGCTGTTGTTCCAGCTCTGGCACGCGGTCTGATCTTGCCAGCCGGGGATGTGCCAGTGCCCTGGGGCGTCCCGCCAAAACCAGCGCGGGCGGGCGGGGCAGTAACCCAGTGGTTTCGCTCCGCCCAGGCGTGCTGCCTCAGGCCTTCACCCGGCTCATCGACGGGTCGTAGAGCGGGCTGAGCTGCACCTTGCAGGGGACCCGGATGGTGGCGGCTTCCAGCTCGTAATTCCCCTTCAGCACATAGCCTGCATCCACTCCTTCGGGATTGCGGATGTAGCCGTAACCAATGGATTGCCCCACCGTGTAGCCATAGCCGCCCGAGCTGAGCCAGCCAACGCGCTGGCCATTCCGGTAGATGGTTTCGCGGCCAAGGAGCACCACACCGGGAGCGGTGGTGAAGCAGGCGAGCATCTTTTTCACACCCTTGGCTTTCTGCGCTTGGGCGGCGGCGCGGCCCTTGAATGGCATGTCCTGCTTCAGCTTTACCGCCCAGCCAAGCCCGGCTTCGAACGGGGTGTGGTCCGGCCCGATGTCGGCCCCCCATGCGCGGTAGCCTTTTTCCAGGCGCAAGGATTCAATGGCGCGGTAGCCTGCGTTGATAAGCCCGTGCGGATGCCCGGCCCGCATCAGCGCGGTATAGACGGTCTGGGCGTATTCCACTGGCAGGTGCAGCTCCCAGCCCAGTTCGCCCACGTAAGTGACGCGCAGCGCCTGAACCGGGCAGCCCGCAATGCCGATGGTTCGGATAGTGCCGAACTTGAAGCCCTCGTTCGAAACATCGTCGCGGGTGACGGTGGACAGGATATCGCGCGCCTTCGGCCCCATCAGCGACAGCACCGCATTGGAGGAGGTGATGTCGAACAGCTGGCAGTTCAGGCCATCGGGGATGTTACGGCGGATCCAGTCGAAATCATGGGTGGCAAAGCCGGTGCCGGTGACGATGTAGAACTCGTCCGGCGCCACGCGGCCCACGGTCAGATCGCATTCGATGCCGCCTTTGTCATTCAGCATCTGGGTGTAGATCAGCGATCCCACCGGCTTGTTGACGTCATTGGCGCAGATCCAGTTCATCGCGGCCAGCGCATCCGGACCTTTCAGCGCGAATTTGGCAAAGGATGTCTGGTCGTACAGCACGGCTGCCTCGCGCGCGGCCTTGTGCTCGCGCCCCACTGCGTCGAACCAGTTCTGGCGGCCGAAGCTGTAGACGTCCTTGGGCGTCTCGCCCCTGGCGGCATCGGCGAACCAGTTCGGGCGTTCCCAGCCGAGTTTCTCGCCGAAACAGGCGCCCTGATCCTTGAGGGTATCGTAAAGCGGCGACTTGCGGCAGGGGCGGCCGCTGTCGTGCTCCTCATGCGGCCAGGCCATGGTGTAATGCTTGCCATAAGCCTCAACCGTGCGGGTGCGGACCCAGTCGGTGTCGAAATGCGGCCGTCCGAAGCGGCGGATGTCGGCGGACCAGAGGTCGAAGGGCGGCTCGCCGTTCTTAACCCATTCCGCCAGCGCCATGCCGGCGCCGCCGCCGGCCGCAATGCCGAAGGCGTTGAAGCCCGCACCGACGAAGAAGTTCTGCAGCTCCGGCGCCTCGCCGATGATGAAGTTGCCGTCGGGGGTGAAGCTTTCCGGCCCGTTGGTCAGCGTCTTGATGCCGGCATGCTCCAGCGCCGGGACCCGGCCAAGCGCCTGTTCCATCAGCTGTTCAAAATGGTCGAAATTGCTGTCCAGCAGCGTGTAGTGGAAGCCCTGGGGGATGCCGTCCTGGGCCCAGGGGATCGGGTTCGGCTCATAGCCGCCCATCACCAGCCCGCCGACCTCTTCCTTGTAATAGGTCAGCCGGTCGGGATCGCGCAGGGTGGGCAGGTTGGACGGCACGCCCTCGAACGGCTCTGTCACCATGTACTGGTGCTCCATCGGCACCAGCGGCACGTTGACACCAAACCGTTTGGCAAAGTTGCGGGTCCACTGGCCCGCGCAGCAGATCACCTTTTCACACTCAATCCGGCCATGTTCGGTGATCACGGCACAGATCTTTCCGTCCTTGATCTCGATATCGGTGACCTTGGTGTCCTCAAATATCTTCGCCCCGGCCATCCGCGCGCCCTTGGCCAGCGCCTGGGTGATGTCGGACGGGTTGGCCTGGCCGTCGGTAGGCATAAAGGCGGCACCGATCACGTCGGAGATATCCATCAGAGGCCACAGATCCAGCGCCTCCTTGGGGGTCAGCAGCTCCATCTCCAGACCAAAGGAATGCGCGGTGGTGGCCTGGCGTTTGACTTCGGTCCAGCGTTCTTCGTTGCAGGCCAGCCGCAACCCGCCGTTCATCTTCCAGCCGGTGCCCAGGCCGGTTTCCTGCTCGATCTTGTTATACAAATCGACCGAATAGCCCAGCAGCTGGGTGATATTGGCGTTTGATCGAAGCTGCCCGACCAGCCCGGCGGCGTGGAAGGTGGTGCCCGAGGTCAGCTTTTTCCGCTCCAGCAGAACGGTATCCGTCCAGCCCAGTTTGGCCAGGTGATAGGCTGTCGAGCAGCCGATGATGCCGCCGCCGATGATGACTGCCTTGGCAGTTGAGGGGAGTTCGGTCATGTCAGTCCTCAGGTGTTTTGAAAGTCGTCAAGTGCGGCGCGCAGGCGCGTGAGGTTCCCGGCGGTGTAGGCCGCATAGTCAAAGTCGATGTCGGAAGTGATTTCCGAGACCATGCTCCACATGGCTTCGCGCAACAGCGAGGCGCATTTCATCGCGCCATAGCGGTGCAGCAGCTCATCCTTCACCGGTGCTTCGAAATAGGTTTCGAGCAGCCATTGCTCCTGCTGCTGCGTCAATCCGTTGTTGGAGGCCAGCCCGCCCAGATCGAACAACGGCGAGTTGAAGCCGGCATAGTCGTAGTCGATCAGCCAGAGCCGCTCTCCGTCATCCAGGAAATTGCCGCACAGCAGGTCGTTATGGCCAAAGACAATGTCAAAGGGGCCGGCGGCCTGTTCCAGACTGTTGCCGATGCCGGCCAGCTCATTGGTCAGCGGTGCATGCGGGCTGTTCTGCTCCTGCAAGGTCGCCGCATAGTCGCGGATCACATGGAAAACCCAGAACACCAATGCCGGACCTCGCAGGTACCGGGGCACATCGCGGTGGCAGGATTTCACCAGCTCCAGCACCCGCGGCAGCATCGCGGGGTCGCGCACGTCCGCTTCGGTCAGGGTGCGGCTTTCGATGAACTCCAGCACTGTCAGGCCGTCTTGGGTGTGAACAACCGCAGGCGACAGGCCGGCGGCATGGGCTGCACGGCTGGCCGCCAGCTCATTAAAGCGCATCACCTGGTGCAGGGGAATGTCATCACCCGCGCGCACCACGTATTTGCCAGCACTGTCCTGGACCAGGCAATTCACATTGGTGATACCGCCGTCGAGCGGCTTGATGTCTATCCCGCCCTGCCAGATCGGCAGGGCACGGATGCGGTTCAGCAGATCGGATTGGCTCATGCTCAGCTCTCCAGTCCAAAGCGGATGCGGGCGCCGCGGGCACCGGCATTGACCAGCCGGTCGGCGATGATGGCGATAAAGGCGATGGCAAGACCTGCCACCAGGCCGCGGCCGGTGTCGGCCTTGGTCAGCGCAATATACACCTCCTGGCCCAGGTCGCGGGTGCCCACCAGCGCGGTGATCACCAGCATCGACAGCGCCAGCATAATGGTCTGGTTGATGCCCAGCAGGATCTCCGGCAGCGCCAAAGGCAGGCGCACCAGGCGCAGAAGCTGCCATTTGGTGCAGCCCGAGACCTGCCCTGCCTCGATCAGCTCGCCGCTGACGCTGCGCACGCCATGAGCCGCATAGCGGACTGCCGGTGCCAGCGCATACAGCACAATGGCAATCAGCGCGGTAAAGTCGCCGACCCGGAACAGCATCACCACCGGGATCAGGTAGACAAAGCTGGGCAGTGTCTGCAGCGTGTCGATCAGCAGGTTGATGGCGATTCCTGCGCGCCGGTTGAGCGCTGCCAGCACTCCCAGCGGCACACCGATCAGTGTTGCCAGGATAACCGAGGCACCGCAGAGATAGACTGTGACCATCGCCTTGGCCCACAGGCCGCTGACCACGATCAGCAGCGACAGCCCGCCGCACAGCAGTGCCAGCCCGACGCCGCCCGCACGCCAGCCGAGCAGCGTCAGCATGGCGATGGCCCAGGGCCAGGGAAGGCCCAGCAGGGTTTTCTTGATCGGCAGCATGAACCAGTGGAGGAAGAAAACCTTCACGGCCTCAAACGCGTCGAAGTAATTCACATTCAGGTATTTGACGGCATCGTTCCAGAAGTCGCCGGTGGTGATGCTCTGGCCGGCCGGATAGTCCAGCAGCAACGGCGAGAAGCGGCCAAGAACCCAGGTGACGGCCAGCAGGGACAGCACCAGCACCGTGCGTTTGTGCCGGGTGGCAAAGGATCCGGGCGGCGTGTGGTGAACCTGGCCCATGCGCTCTGCCAGTGCCTGGCTCAGCCGGTCCACGGCGATAGCCAGCACCACGATGGCAATGCCTGCCTCGAACCCGGCGCCGATGTCGAGCCGGCGCAGCGCGGCCAGCACGTCAAAACCAAGCCCGCCCGCGCCGATCATCGAGGCGATGATCACCATGTTCAGCGACAGCATGATGACCTGATTGACGCCCACCATCAGGCTTTGGCTGGCCGAGGGCACCAGCACCCGCCACATCAGTTGGCGCTGGGTGGTGCCCGCCATGCGGCCGAAGTCGAGGATCTCCGGGTCCACCGCCTTCAGCGCCATAATGGTGATGCGGATCATCGGCGGGGTGGCATAGATGATGGTGGCAACCAGCGCCGAAACCGGGCCAAAGCCGAACATGAACAGGATCGGCACCAGATAGGCGAAGATCGGAATGGTCTGCATCAGATCCAGCACAGGGGAGAGGATGCGTTCGCCCAGCGGATGGCGGTAAGCCCAAATGCCTGCCAGCAGCCCGCCGGCCGCACCGATCGGAACCGCGATGACCACCGAGGCCAGCGTCACCATGGCACTGTCCCACTGCCCGAATACGGCAAGGTAGGCAAAACAGGCCCCGACCAGCGCCGCCAGCCCCAGTTGCGGCAGTAATGCCCCAGCGCGACCGCTGCGGCGGTGACGGCAATCCAGCTGATGGCAGGCAGCAGGACCTGCTGATCCGGGCCGGAACCCAATAGAAAGCCATGCGCAAGCAGGTTCAGCATCAGCTCATAGGGTTGTTCGATCAGCCAGGCGAGGGCGCGGGTGGCATCGGTGAAGGACACCGGGCCGATGGCCGCGTCTTCGACCAGCCAGGTCATGCCTGCGGAGATATGGGTTTTGAACGGGATCACCCATCCTGAGGGCCATTTGACCAGCCAGCGCGCATCCAGCGCCTTGGCCAGGTCGCGGCCGAACCAGCCCAGCAGGATCGTGGCCAGGATCAGCCCCCAGGCGGCGGCTTGTGCCGGCAGGCGCGGCTTCATGCTGCGTCCCCTGTTCCAAACAGCACCCGGGCAACGGCCTGGCGGCCGATACTGCCGACGATCCGGCCGCTGCCGTCACTTACGGGGCGCGGCGCGTCCGCTGCGATAATCTGCTCGGCCACCTCCGACACCCGCGCAGATTGCAGTACCGGGGCGCCTTCGCCGCCGGTGCCGGGGGTCATGATGCCGCCCACTGTCAGCACCTTGGAGCGCGGGATATGGCGGGTGAATTCAGCGACATAATCTGTGGCCGGGTTCAGCACCAGTTCCTCGGGCGTGGCAATCTGGATGATTTCGCCGTCCTTCATGATGGCGATCCGGTCGGCCAGACGCACCGCTTCCTCAAAGTCGTGGGTGATAAAGACGATGGTCTTGTGCAAGCGGGCTTGCAGGCGCAGGAATTCGTCCTGCATCTCGCGGCGGATCAGCGGATCCAGCGCTGAGAACGGTTCGTCGAGGAACCACAGATCAGGCTCTGTCACCAGCGAGCGGGCAATGCCGACGCGCTGCTGCTGGCCGCCGGACAGCTCGCGCGGGAAGTAATCCTCGCGGCCCTTGAGGCCGACCAGCTCCACCACCTCGCGGGCCTTGGCCTCCGCCTCGGCTTTGGGGGCGGCCTGAACCGTCAGCGGGAACATCGCATTCTGCAATACGGTCAGATGCGGCAGCAGGGCAAAGTGCTGGAACACCATGCCCATCTTATGGCGGCGGATTTCGATCAATTCACGCGCGCTGGCGGTCAGCAGATCCACGCCGTCAAACAGCACCTGGCCGCCGGTCGGCTCGATCAGCCGCGACAGGCAGCGCACCAGAGTGGACTTGCCGGACCCGGACAGCCCCATGATGATAAATATCTCGCCTTCGGCAATGTCGATGCGGGCATCGCGAACAGCGCCGATAATACCCGCCTTGCGGATCTCCCCGCCGCTGGGGGACGGGTTGCCGTTCAAAAACGCCTCGGCATTGGCGCCGTAAAGCTTCCAGATATTTCGGCAGGAAAGTTTGGTCTTGGGGGCATCAATGCGGTTCCTGAACCGGTCCGCGGAATGCGGCCGGGCTGATTGACGGGGCAGGGGAAAAGGCAGGGGCCGCCTGAAAGCGTGCAGCAGCCCCGGGGAGTGAGATCAGTTGCCGACCCAGCCGGACCAGCGGTCCTTGTTTGCGGCCATCCAATCCGACACCACTGTATCGATATCAACGCCGTCCAGGTCTGCCTTGCCGACCATGGCGCTCATCTCTTCGTTGGTAATCTGGTAGGACTGCACGATCTCATAGGCGCCCGGCCATTTCTCCGGCAGCCCGGCCCAGGCGGCTTTCCAGATCGGGCCGCGCGGCTTGCCGCAGTCATAGGCCAGATCCGGGTTCACCCCCGCCGCAGGATCGGCGTAGCATTCCGCGGAATAGGGCGGGAATTCCACGAATTCACCGTCGTATTTGGCCGGTGCCCAATGCGGCACATATACCCACAGGACAATCGGGTCCTGGCGCTGATAGGCGGATTCCAGTTCGGCAAACAGCGCCGCATCGGTGCCCGCGTGGACCACTTCAAATTCCAGTTCCAGCGCCTCGACGCGTTCTTCGTCAAAACCGCCCCAGGTGACCGGGCCGCCGACATAGCGACCGTAGGGAGAGGTTTCCGCCGTTGCGAATTCCTCGGCGCAGTCCTTCAGCGCCTGCCAGTCGGGCAGGCCGGGACAGCGGTCTTTCATATAGGCGGGGTACCACCATTCCTCGATCGCCATCAGCCCGGTTTCGCCGGCATTGACCACTTTGCCCGAGGCGGTTGCGTCGTCCAGCGCCTCGCGCCCGGTGGTTTCCCAGATTTCCATCGCCAGATGCAGATCGCCGGTCTTCAGCCCGGCAAACTGCGCGATATAGTCCGCTTGGACATATTCGACGTTATACCCTGCCTCCTGCAGGATGCTGCCCATGATCTTGGTGTTGATCAACTGGCCGGACCAGTCGTGCAGGGTCAGTTTGATGGGGTCGGAGGACTCGGCGGCCCAGGCGGATGAAGCGGAAACGGCGGCTGTCAGCGCCACGGCTCCCAAAGCGTTGAAGTTTCTCAGCATAAGGACTTCCCTGATATGTGGCATTTTGTGCGATTCTTGGCGTCGCCTGCTGTGATGGTGCGGCGGTTGTGTCTGTCAGTCAATAAAAAACCACAATAAGCCACATTAACCTCAAAAACTGAGCGATTTGAGGCTGTCAACGCCGTATCAAAGGCGCATGTGTTGTTTTTTGTGGCTTTCTGACGTAGCAACGCAACAGGAGGCCCAATGACCAAAAGCCGCAAGACCACCAACCAGCGTGAAGAGGAAATCCTGCGGGCGCTGCAGCAGGCGGGGGGGTCCTGCCGGGTCAGCTATCTGGCCGGCAGGCTGGGCGTGTCGAATGAAACCATCCGGCGAAACATCCGCACGCTGGAGGATGCCCAAGCGGTCCGCAAGGTGCATGGCGGGGTGCATCTGATTGAGGATGTGAACGAGCTGCCGCTGCAAAACCGGATGGATACCCACGCCTCAGAAAAGCAGCGTCTGGCCATCGAGGTGGCCAAGACCATCAGCGACGGGGATTCGGTCTTTTTGGACGTCGGTTCCACCACCGCTTATGTGGCGCAGGAGCTGCGGCAGCGGTCAAACCTCTTTGTGGTGACCAATTCCGTGCTGGTGGCCCATGCGCTTGCCTCGCGCAATAACAACCGGGTGTTTCTGGCGGGCGGCGAGCTGCGCCCGCATGACGGCGGTGCCTTCGGGGCCGAGGCGCTGGATCTGGTGCGGCGGCTGAACGTGCAGTTTGCCATCTTTTCGGCCGGGGCGATCAATGCCGAACAGGGCTTCATGCTGCATGATCTCGAAGAGGCAAATCTGGCCCGTGTCGCGGCGGCCAATGCGCAGGTCCGGATTGTTGTGGCCGATCATGACAAGTTCAACAAGCGCGCGCCGGTGTCGGTCGGCAAGGATACCAAATTCGAAGTCTTCTATACGGACGCGCAGCCGCCGCAGGCCGTCAAGGACATGCTCAAGGCGATGGATACCGATCTGATCGTGGTCGAGTAACGGGGCTGCGGTATGGTTCAGGACAGTTTGCAGCCACGCTTTTGCGGCTGCGGCCGATGGGTGTCCCATCCCTGGAGCAGCTTGTGCTGGAAATTTCCATCTGGCCGTGGCTTGGGAAACCGTCCTCCATAGGCTGCCTGCTGTGCCCGGTTCGCAGAATTTCTGCTGCAAAGTAACTTTTTCTTGCCGCAGCGAAAGGGATGGGCTACCCGCGCTTTACCGGTCCCGAAAGGGCTAAGAGGGAATCCGCGGTGCCTGCCGGCGCCAAACGGAACTGCCCCCGCAACTGTAGGCGGCGAGAGCTGTGCCATGACGTCACTGGGCCAAAATGGTCCGGGAAGACGGCACAGTCATTGACCCGCCAGTCAGGAGACCTGCCGGTGAAAACCGAAAGACACCGGGCGGGGTTGTCCGGGGAGGTTGCCGGTAAGATGCGCCGCCGTTTTCCGGTGCCGCAAGCGGGGGGCAGACCCTCAGCCTTACCGGTCAATGCCCTTTCACCCGTTCTCCGGTCATTGACACATGGAGATCGAATATCATGTTTTTGCGTTCCGGCCTGATCGGCCTTTCCTTCATCGCTGCCGCACAGGCTGCGGCGGCCAGCGAAACCTTTCCGCTGACCATTGAAAACTGCGGCCAGTCGGTCACATTCAAGGCGCCGGCAGCGTCTTCGGTGACGGTTGGCCAGGCGGCGACCGAAGTGCTTTACGCGCTGGGGCTGGGCGATAAGGTGCTGGGCACCTCAGTCTGGTTCAACGACGTGCTGCCCGAATACGCAGACCTGAATGCCAAGATCGACCGTCTGGCCGACAACGATCCGAGCTTTGAAAGCGTCGTGGCCAAACGCCCCGGCCTGGTGGCGGCGCAGTACGAATGGCACGTCGGCCCCGAAGGTGTTGTTGCCAAGCGCGAGCAGTTTCATGATCTGGGCATCCCGACTTATGTGATGCCCGCCGATTGCGTCGGCAAGGACAACACCACCGGCGGCGACGGCACCCGCACGCAGATGTTCACCACCGGCAGCTTGTATCAGGGGATCGAGGAACTGGCGGCGATCTTTGGCGAAGCCGATAAGGGCGCCGAGCTGGTCGCCGAATATAAGGCCCGCGAGGCGGCAGCTGTTGCCAAGGCGCAGAAGGTCGCACTGGAAGATGCCACCGCCGTGTTCTGGTTCTCCTCGCCGGAAATGGAAAGCGATCCGTTTGTGGCAGGCGAGAAGGGCGCGCCGGGCTACATGATGCAGCAACTGGGCCTGCGCAATGTTATTGAGACCGACGAGGAATGGCCGACGGTCGGCTGGGAGACCATCGCCAAGGCCAATCCGACGGTGATTGTGATTGCCCGCATGGACCGCCGCCGCTTTGCCGCGGATGACTTCGAGAAAAAGCTGGATTTCCTGCGCAATGATCCGGTCGCCAGCCAGATGGACGCAGTCAAGAACAACCGCATCGTTGTGATGGACGCCCAGGCGATGGATGCCACCATCCGTGCCATTCCGGCGCTGGAGGATCTGGCTGCTGAACTCAGCGTGATCGGCACCAGCCAGTGAGTGCAGCCGCTGCAATCACATGGCAGGGCGTCAAGGGCGCGTGCCTGGCCTTGCCGGTGCTGGTTGCAGCGGTTCTGGCAGGCGCAATGATCGGGGAAACCGCGCTTGCGCCTGACCTTGTCCTGTCTGTTCTGGCCAATAAGCTGGCCGGGGCAGGGCTGCCGGTTGATCCGATAGATCAAGGCATTGTCTGGAGTTACCGGCTGCCGCGCGCGCTGGTGGCGGGGGCCTGCGGGGCGGCGCTGGCGGTGGCGGGCGTGGTGCTGCAGGCCCTGCTGCGCAATGCGCTGGCAGATCCCTATATCCTTGGTATCTCGGCCGGTGCTTCAACCGGGGCGGTTGCTGTCACCATCGCCGGACTTGGCGGCGGTGCGCTGTCGTTGTCATTCGGCGCTTTTAACGGCGCGCTGCTGGCCTTTGGCTTTGTTGCCGTTCTGGCCCGGGCCGCCGGAGCAGGCGGCAGCCGCGCTGCGGCAGCGCAGATCGTGCTGGCGGGCATTGCAGGCTCGCAGCTGTTCAACGCGCTGACTGCTTTTATCATCGCCAAATCCGCCAACGCCGATCAGGCCCGCGGTATCATGTTCTGGCTGATGGGCAATATGGGCGGGGTGCGCTGGCCGGATGTGTGGCTGGCAGTGCCGCTGGCGCTGGCGGGCTGGGTCGTCTGCCGGTTCCATGCGCGGGCGCTGGATGCCTTTACCTTTGGCACCGATTCAGCGGCCTCGCTGGGTATTCCGGTGCGGCGGGTGCAAGTTATCCTGATCTTTGCCACCGCGCTGACCACAGCGGTGATGGTATCCATCGTTGGCTCCATCGGCTTTGTCGGCTTGGTCATTCCCCATGCGGCACGGTTCCTGGTCGGTCCAGGGCATCGCAGGCTGATGCCGGCCGCGGCGCTGACCGGCGCGGTGTTCCTGATTGGCGCCGACATTGTGTCGCGCATCATAATCCCTGGCCAGGTGCTGCCCATTGGCGTTGTCACTGCCCTGATCGGGGCGCCGTCCTTTGCGGTGATCCTGGTACGCGGGAACAGGGGGGCGCGATGAAGATCGAAGCCCGCAGCCTGTCTTACGCCATCCGCGGCAAGCTGCTGCTGTCTGATGTCTCATTGATGGTTCAGCCGGGAGAGACCCTGGCGCTGGTCGGTCCGAACGGGTCCGGGAAGTCCACGCTGATGCGGCTGCTGGCGGGGTTGGCACGCCCGTCGCATGGCGAGGTTCTGCTGGCGGAAAAACCCTTGGCGCAGCTGACGCGCAGAGAGGTCGCCCAGCGGACCGCGATTGTTGAGCAGCAGTCTGATACCGCCGAGCGCATTACCGCACGTTCGGTGGTGGAACTGGGGCGGACGCCCTGGCTGTCAGCGTTGAGACCCTGGAGCGGCGAAGACAGCCTGCATGTTGAAAACGCGCTGAAGACGGTGGAAATGGAGGGGTTTTCCAGCCGCGAATGGGCCACATTGTCCGGCGGCGAACGGCAGCGGCTGCACATCGCCCGCGCACTTGCGCAGCGGCCCGGGCTGCTGCTGCTGGACGAGCCGACAAACCACTTGGATATTCATCACCAGCTGTCGATCCTGAATTGCATCCGGAACCTGAAGGTGACCACCGTCGTGGCACTGCACGATCTGAATCAGGCGCTGATGTGCGACCGGGTGGCGGTGCTGTCGGGCGGACGCCTGGTGGCGCTGGGCACACCGCAGAAAGCATTGAACCCGGATACGGTATCGGAAATTTTCGGGATCAAGGCCCGCTGGATCCGTGACGCAGACGGGGCAGAACCGTTCCTGTCCTTTCATCTGGCGTGAGCGGCTGCGATGCCGCACTCCCGCCCGTTGCCGGATCTCCTGACGGAGACGTCGCACCCGTTGGGCCCGGCGCCGCGCTGCCGCGCGGCGGACCGGTCAGCACTGCTGACCGGATGTTTCGCGCGCGAAACATTGAGGCAGAAAAGCTGACCTTCTTATAATCTAGCGGGCGAGGGTTCCTGGGGCGTTCAGCTGTTGGTGATCTCCCCAAGGATTTTGTTGCGCTGGATCTTCCCTGACGGCCCTTTGGGCAGGTCCGGCAGGATGTGGATTTCGTCCGGCGATTTGAACCGGCCCAATACGGACTGGCAGATTTCGATCAGCTCCAGCGGTGTCAGGGAGGAGCCGTCGCGGATTTTAACGGCGGCCTCGACCGTTTCACCGTAGCTTTTGCAGGGGCGGGCAAAAGCGGCGGCCTCGATCACGTCGGGGTGTGAATAAAGCGCCTCGTCAATCTCGCGCGGGGCAATGTTTTCGCCGCCTTTGATGATCAGCTCTTTCAGGCGGCCGGTGACAAAGACATAACCGTCTCCGTCGATGCGGCCCAGATCACCGGTCCGCAGCCAGCCGTCCGGGGTGAAGGTGCCCGCCGTGGCCTCCGGGTTATTCAGGTATTCCAGCATCACGTTGGGGCCGCGTACGGCCAGTTCACCCTCGGTGCCATCGGTTACCGGCTGCTGGTTTGCATCCAGGATGGCGATGCCGTTGCCATAGCCGACACCGGGGGAGCCGATCTTGCGGGTGCCCGGAGGCAGCGGATTGGACAGGATCTGCGCGGCGGTTTCCGTCAGGCCCATGGTTTCGATGATGGGAATGCCGAACCGGTCTTCAAACGCACGCTGCACGTCCGGAGCCAGCGCCGAGGACGCGGAGCGGCCAAAGCGCAGGCGTGCCCTGGTGCTGTCAACGGGATCAAGCTCTGAGTGCAGCAGATGCGATATGATGGTCGGCACCACCGAAAACCACGTGGCCTTGGACCAGCCCGCATGCGCCCAGAAGCGGCTGGCGGAGAAACGCTCGCACATGGCCAGCGAGCCGCCGGAAATCAGCGTGCCCATCACCGTCACGCACAACCCGTTGATGTGGTAGACCGGCAGCACGCACAGACCGCGGTCCTGCGGTGTCAGCTCATGCGCGATGGCTGTGGTCCAGCCGCCGGCCAGCAGGCTGGCGTGGCTGTGCACCACCCCCTTGGGCTGCCCGGTGGTGCCGGAGGTATACATCAGCAAAGCGTGATCACCGGCAGAGAGCGGGTGCAGCTCTGCCGGTGAACCGCCAGCTACTGCCTGCCTGTCCAATGGGGAGAGGATGGACAGGTCGGCAGCCTGCGCGAACAGCCCGGTCTGGCTGTCATGCACAAAGGCAAAGCGGGCGCCGCTGTGCTGCAGCGCGTAGGCGACGGCACTGTTGCCCGCGACCAGATTGATCATGGTGGCGCGGAAGCCGCCGTAGAGCACACCGAACAGGCATTCGAGCGCCTCGCGCCCGTTTGGATGCAGGATTGCAATGCTCTCGCCCTTGGCGATGCCCATCGCGGTCAGCGAACGGGCGATGGCCTCAGCCGTGCCGTGCAGTTCTTGCCAGCTGAGATCCGGCGCGCCATCGGGGAAGACAAAACCGGTGCCGCCGTCCTCGGCGCGTTTGTTCAGCCAGTCGCGAATGGTTCCTTTGGGCGGTTCCATCATTGTCCCGCCTCCGCCCAATAGCTGGCAAAGATGTCGTCCAATGCCGGTTCGCGAGGTGCGGTTTCGCGCACGATCTTGGTGGTTTGCACGAAATGCCGCCAATGGAGGTTGGTGTCGATCGAATTGCCGCCCCAGCTGCCGCATCCCATCGACAGCGAAAACGGCATCCCATTGTTGAAGGCGCCGCCGGTGGCAAACGTATGGGCCTGGTTGACGATCACCCGGCAGGCCGGCATTTCGCGGCCCAGCTCAACGGCACGGGCGTCCTTGGCAGTGTGGATTCCGATGGAATGGCCGCCGCCCTGATGGTCCAGAATGCGGGCGGTGATGGCTTTGGCATCGGCAAAGTCCGCGGCGCGGTAGACCGCCAGGATGCGGCTCAGCTTTTCGCCGGACAGCGGGTGATCCGGGCCGATGCCCTTGGTTTCCACCGCCAGGAATTTGGTGCCTGCGGGGACTTTTCCGCCCATGTCCAGCGCAGCCAGCATTTTGTCCGCGTCCTGTGCAATGACGTCGCGGTTCAGGTGGCCGTCGGGCCAAAGTTTGGCGATGATGCCGTCTGCGTCAGCCTCGGAGATCAGCGCGCCGCCTTCCTGGGCCAATGCGGCGATAAATTGGGTGTAAATGGCGTCCACTACCACAACCGAGTTCTCTGAGGAGCAGGAGGTGGCGTTGTCGAACGTCTTGGAGGCAGTGATCTTGGCTGCGGCGCCGGACAGGTCGGCGGTCTCGTCCACGATCACGGGTACATTGCCTGCCCCCACGGCCACAGCAGGGGTGCCGCAGGATTGGGCGCGGTGGACGTTGTTCTGGCTGCCGGTGCAGATCACCCGGTCGGCGGTCTCCATCAGGGTCTGGGTCTTGGCCTTGGAGCCGGGCGCGGGGATCATCTGAACCAGATCCGGGTCCAGCCCGAGCTTGGCGAATTCAGCGTGGATGTAGGACAGCAGCAATTCGCAGGAGGCCACACCCTTGGGCGACGGAGCCACAACAATGGCGTTGCCGCCTTTCAGCGCGTTGATGATGTTGTTGGCAGGCGTCGCCGCCGGGTTGGTTGAGGGGACAACGGCGCCGATCACGCCGATGGGGCGCATGATCTCGGTAATGCCGGTCGCGGGATCGTCGCTGATGATGCCCTGGGTCTGAACGCCTGCAATGTCGCGCAACAGTCCCAGCGTCTTGCGGTGGTTCTTGATGATCTTGTCCGGCACGTTGCCCAGGCCGGTGGATTCAACGGCAAGCTTGGCCAGGGACCGGTTGCGGGCGGGTTCCATGATGGCCCAGCCTGCCGCCAAGGCTGCCTTGTCATACAGCGCCTGGCTGCCGCGGGCCTCGAATGCCTGCTGGGCGGTGCGTGCGCGCGCCACGATCTGTTCCACCTCGGCGATGCCAGAGGCGAGTGCGTCCTGAGCGGTCATGTCTTTCCTCGATTGATTGTCCGGGGCAGGGGCGCTGCCCCGGAGGGTTTCGGCCAGTGGGCGCGGGGTCAGAGCCCGGCCAGAAGTTCCTTGAGCGTCTGTTCGCGGGCGGCCCACATTGCTTTGACTTCGTCACGGCTCATGATGTGCATGGGCGAGCCGCCGGCCTGCATCTTCTTGGCCACGCGGGGGTTTGCGAACATCTCGGGCACGGTGGCGGCGAGTTGGTCGATCACCTCTTGCGGGGTGCCTTTGGGCACCATCACGCCGCGGAAATTGACAGAGGAATTATCGACGTCCAGTCCTTGCTCCTGCATGGTGGGCACGTCGGGCAGGAACTCCGAACGCTGCAGGTCCGCCACGCCCAGAATTCTGACGTTGCCGGCCTCCTGCGCGCGGAAGGCGTCGGACAGGTTATTGATGCCGCCCATAACCTCGCCGGCGATCACCGCCTTCATCGCAGCGGCGCCGCCGCCCTTGGTCGGGATATAGGCCATCTTGACGCCAGCGGCCTTTTCGATCTGCAGCGCGGCAATATGGTGGCCAACAAACAGCCCGGCGCCGGAGAAGGTCAGCTTGCCCGGGTTCTCCGTGGCATGGGCAACCACATCCGCCATTGAGGTGAAAGGACTGTCCGCGGCGACAACAAACACCGCCGGGTCGGCGCCCCAGTTGGCGATGGGTTCAAAGCTGTCAGAGGAATACTGCACGCCGCCTTTGATCGACTGGGCGATGAAGTGAGGCACGTTGTAGGCCGCCAGTGTGTAGCCATCCGGATCGGCCTGGGTGGCGAACCAGTTCCAGCCGACACGGCCGCCGGCGCCGGGCTTGTTGATGATGGCGATGGGCATTCCCAGTGCATCCTCGTTGCCCGCGGTCATGGTCACGATCCGGGCCTGGAAATCAGTGGCACCGCCCGCGCCGTAAGAGACCATCATCATAATTGGGCGTTCCGGGTAATCCTCGGCCAGGGCAGCGCCGCCCAGGCCCATCAGCGCCATGGCTGCGCCTGCAATCAGTTTCTTCATTTTCTTCTCCTCCCTAATGATTTCGCTATTGTTTCCGGGCCGCGTTAAAACGGTCAGAACAGAATTTCACGTGGTGTGTAGACGCTCAGCAGCAGCGCAAAGAGCCCGTACATCACTGCAACAAAGCAGGCGGTGACCACTGCGCGCTTGATCCAGGTTTTACCTTCGGAATGCGGCGCGGGGTCATAAAGCGACAGCAGAATGAAAAAACCGATGGTGGTGGCGGTATAGAACCCCAGCGTCTTGGCAGCCCAGAAGACATAGATCAGCATCACCACCAGCCCCGGAACCATGTTCAGGAACATCGTGCGGGACACGCCCGAGCCGACCTTGCTGAGGCCGAGGACGGCTTTGCCAAAGGTCCAGCCGGCCAGCACCACAAACACCGAGGCGATCAGGCGCGGGAACAGGAAGGCTTCGGCAGGGGCTTGCGTGTAGCTGATCCAGGCAACCCAGATGCCCACAGCAAAGACCAGACCGGAGCCGAAAATGTGCTGAGAGCGGTTCATGCCTGTGCCTCCTCTTTGGTGGTGTAGCGGCGGCTGCGCAATTCCATCCAAGCCGAGTAGGCGACGGAGGCAACAACCACGGCGATCAGGAAAAGGTTCAGCCCGCCGGACAGGAAGTAGCTGGCCCGGCCGACTGTGGCATCGGCGATCATACCGCCCTGGATGAAGTTGGATTCCGCGATCGGACCCAGGATCAGACCCAGCACCAGCGGTGCGGCGGAGAAGCCGAAGCGTTCCAGGAAATACATGCCGATGCCAAGGCAGGCCATCACATAGACGTCGCCCATCGAGCTTTGCACGGAATAGGCACCGAACACCGACAGCGCCAGCACGATGGCGGCCATCACCGATTGCGGCACCTGGGCGACGCGGGCAGCAAGCCCCGCCACGTAAAGGCCGAAGAGGCACATCAGAACCTGGCCCACCAGCATCGAGTTGATGAAGGTCCAGGCCACATCGGGGTGATTGTCGAACAGATCGGACCCCGGAAAGATCCCGTGGATCAGCAGCCCGCCCAGCAGCACCGCGGCGGTGGGGCTGCCTGGGATCGACAGGGTCAGCAGCGGCACCAGCGACGGGCCGACCATGGCGTTATTGGCAGCTTCCGCGGCGATCACGCCCTCGCTGTGACCCTTGCCGAATTTCTCCTTCTCAGAGGAGAACTTCTTGGTCTGGTCATAGGCCACCAGTCCGGCGATCTGGCCGCCCACACCGGGGATCAGGCCAATGATCGAACCGGTGATGGTGCCGATGCCCAAGGCCAGGGGACGGCGGATCAGCTCCTTGGTGGCGTCCAGAACCGAGTGTTTTTGCACCTCGATCACCTCGGCACCTGATGTGCGGCGGCCCTTGGCGAACATGGTCAGCACCTGCGGGATGGCAAACAGGCCGATAAGGGCCGCGATGATATTGATGCCGCCGCCAAGCGACGGGTGGAAGATAAAGCGCTGGGCACCCATGATATCGTCAAAGCCGATGGTTGCCAGCCACAGCCCGATGCAGCCCGACAGAAGGCCTTTGACAACCGAGGCGGAATCGAGCGAGCCGATCACCGTGACGCCCAGGATCGCCAGCCAGAACAGATGCGAGGGGCCGAATGCCAGCGCCCATTCGGCCAGCAGCGGTGTCAGGAAGATCAGCAGCAGCACGCCGAAGATGCCGCCCACGGCAGAGGCGAGGAAGGACAGTTGCAGCGCCTTGGCGCCCTGGCCCTGCTTGGCCATCTGATGGCCGTCCAGGGTGGTGGCGATATTGGCCGGCGCGCCGGGGATCTTCAGCAGGATGGCGCTGACGGCGCCGCCTGCAACAGTGGAGGTATAGGCCGCCCCCAGAAGGATCAGACCCTGCACGGCCTCCAGATGGAAGGTGAAGGGGATCAGCAGTGCCACTGCCATTGTGGGGGAAAGCCCCGGGGTTGCCCCCAGGATCAGCCCGCCAATCGTGCCGCCCAGAAGCAACAGAAAGGACAGCGGCGAGAAGACGTCTCCGAAGTAAAATATGAAGTCCATTCAGGGCCTCCCAACCCGGCTGATCCCGTTTTCACGTTTCTTGACAATTCAGGTTAGGCCATGAAAATAGTATTGCAAACGTTTTCATAAACTGTCTCGCGGGAGGGGAAGTTTTGGCTTTAAAACAAAAGGGTAACGTCGATATCGTCGCGGTGGCCAAGGCTGCCAAAGTGTCTCCCTCCACGGTGTCGCGTACCTTTAATCACCCGGATCTGGTCAGCCCGGCGACTCGCAAAAAGATCAGCCGCGCAGTGCAGAAGCTTGGTTACATCCGCAACCGCGCGGCGCAGACGATGCACGGTAAGCGTTCAGCTACTATCGGTCTGGTTGTGCCAACAATCAACCATGCGATTTTTGCCGAGGTGATCCAGGCGTTTTCGGATGCCATCGGCAAAGAGGGGTTCAGCCTGCTGCTGGCCTCGCATGGGTATGATCTGGAGCGCGAGTACGCGATGGTGCGCAAGTTTCTGGAACACCGGGTCGACGGGGTGGCGCTGATCGGGCTGGAGCATTCGCAGGCCACCGCCCGGCTGATCGCGCAGCAGGAAACCCCGGCGATGGCGATTTGGAACTATGCCGAGGATGCGGAACTGCCTTGTGTCGGGGCCGACAACCGGCAGGCAGGCCGGATGGCAGCGGCGCATCTGCTGGAGCTTGGGCACCGCGATATCGGCCTGATCTTTCCTGACACCCGCGGCAATGACCGGGCGCGGCACCGGCTGTCGGCGGTGCTGGAAACCCTTGAAGCTGCAGGCATCACCGTGCCGCAGGACAGAAAATCCGAGGCGCCTTACAGTGTTGCGCAGGCCAAGCAGGCGGCCTTGGAGCTGCTTGCCGGCCCGTCCCGTCCGACGGCGCTGTTGTGCGGCAATGACGTGATAGCCCAGGGCGCGCTGTACGGGGCGCAAAAATGCGGGCTGAAGGTGCCAGAGGAGCTGTCGGTGATGGGGATCGGCGACTTCAAAGGCTCGGCTGATATTGAACCCGGCCTGTCAACGGTCCGGATCCCGGCTGAAACCATAGGAACGCTCGCAGGTGCGCAGTTCACCCGTTTTATCACATCCGATGCGCCGGAACCTTTCAGGCTGTGCTGTGAGCTGGAGCAGATCATCCGGGGGACAACCGGGCCGGCCTAAGCAATTGCGCTAGCCGGGAAGATCGCAGGACAGGTCGCAGGATTGGATGAATGCACTGCATTCCGCGGTAAGCGAGGCAAAGCGGGAGCGGTCGCGCTGGTACAGATAGACCTCGCGCCTGTCCGGCAGATCGGCAATCGGGCGGAAAGCCGTGGTTTCCGGCATGAAACGGGCGACGGTTTGCGGCAGAACCGTGACCCATTTCCCTGTGCGTACCATGGTGATCAGTGAATGGGTGTTGTGGATCGTCACATCCGCGCCGCTGCTGGCCTCGACAAAGCGCTCATTGCGGATCAGATCACACAGCGCATTGCGGACAAATCCAGCGCCGGTGACATCCGCAATGGAGGGCGGGCTGTCTTGCTGAAACAGCGGGTGCACGGCAGAGCAGACCAGTCCGAAACGGTCCTCGAACAGCGGCACTGCCTTGACCCCGTTCAGCGGGTGATAGCCAGAGGCGATGCCGATATCCGCCTTGCCCTCGGCCAGCGCATCCAGCACCTGCTGGGTGTCGGTATCGCGCAATTCAACTTTAAGGCCGGGGTAGCGGGCGGTCATATGCTCCAGCACCGGCGGGAACACCAGCGCCGCAACTGAAGGCACCGAGACGATGCGGATCAGCCCGTGAATGGCCTCAGCCGCCATCTCGATGCTTCGCACCGTCTGGTCGAACTGACGCACTTGTTTCTGGGCCAGTTCAAAAACCTGCTCTCCCAAAGAGGACAGCTGGTTCTTGCGTTCGCCTTCGAACAGCTTTTTGCCCAGATGGTCCTCCAACTGTTTGAGGGTCATGGAGACAGCAGACTGGGTCCGGCCCAGACGGTTGGCTGCCTCTGACAGGTTGCCGGTCTGTGACACCGTGCAAAAGGCACGCAGCATTTCGATTTTCAATGCCATGACTTCAGAAATTCTGTAGTTACGTTCAGTTAATTGAGTTTGACTGATGCGGGTGCCGAAGTCCATCCTGCTGTAAATCTTAAAATCAGCATCTGGGGCTTCTCTGTGACCAAATTGAACCTGATTGCCGGCGAATGGCTGGCTGGCGAAAGCGAAATCGAAAACCGCAATCCTTCGGATCTGAGCGATCTGGTCGGCATGTTTGCCCAGGCCAGCGCCGATCAGCTGGAGGCGACGCTGGACCAGGCGCAAATCGCGCAAGCCGAGTGGGAAGCCTATGGCATGGAGCGCAAGCAGGCCGTGCTGATGAACATCGGCAACGAGCTGATGAGCCGCGCCGAAGAACTGGGCACGCTGCTGGCCCGCGAAGAAGGCAAGCCGCTTGCTGAAGGCAAGGGCGAAGTCTACCGCGCCGGTCAGTTTTTCACCTATTACGCCGCTGAATGCCTGCGTCAGCTGGGCGAAAACGCCGATTCTGTACGTCCCGGCGTTGAAATCGACGTACGCCGCGAAGCGGTTGGCACCGTTGCCATCATCAGCCCCTGGAACTTTCCGACCGCAACCGCGTCGTGGAAGATTGCGCCGGCGCTGTGCTACGGCAACGCCGTGGTATGGAAACCTGCCAACATCACCCCGGCATCGGCTGTTGCGCTGACTGAAATCATCCAGCGTCAGGATATCCCCAAGGGTCTGTTCTCGCTGGTCATGGGCTCGGGCCGCTCGATCGGTCAGCGCCTGGTGGAAAGCCCCAAGGTCAACGCCATTTCCTTCACTGGTTCGGTTCCGGTTGGCAAAGGCATCGCCTCGGCCGCGATCCAGAACCTGACCAAAGTGCAGATGGAGATGGGGTCCAAAAACGCGCTGGCGGTTATGGACGATGCGGATATTGATCTGGCTGTGACCCTCGCGCTTGGCGGTGCCTTTGGCAGCACCGGTCAGAAGTGCACCGCGTCGTCGCGTCTGGTTGTGCATGCTTCGGTTCACGATGAATTTGTCGAAAAACTGGTCGCCGGCGCCAGCGCCTACAAAGTCGGGCACGCCCTGGAAGAGGGGACGCAAATTGGCCCCGTTGTCAGCCAGCAGCAGCTGAACGAGAACCTGGCCTATGTCGATCTGGGCAAATCCGAAGGTGCCGAACTCGCCTGCGGCGGTCAGCGTCTGGAGATGCCGCACGAGGGCTATTACATGTCCCCCGGCGTTTTCCTGAACACCAACAACCAGATGCGCATCAACCGCGAGGAAATGTTCGCGCCGCTGACCAGCGTGATCAAGGTCGGCAGCTATGACGAAGCGCTGAGCGTGGTGAACGACACCAACTTCGGCCTGACTTCGGGCATCGTGACCCAGTCGCTGGCCCGCGCCACCCATTTCCGCCGCAACGCCCGCACCGGTGTTGTCACCGTCAACCTGCCGACCGCAGGCACCGACTATCACGTGCCATTCGGCGGCCGCGGCGACAGCTCCTATGGCCCGCGCGAGCAGGGCAAGGCAGCGGCGGAGTTCTATACCACCGTCAAGACCGCCTACATCAGCGCCGGCAATCCGGTCTGATTATTGGACCCCTGGCAGCGCCGTGCAGCCGGCCTGCCAGTTTATGGACGCGCCCGTTCGGCCCATTGCGGGGCGGGCGCATACTGCCCGCTCCAATGGGCCGGGCGATGGTTTTTTGAATTTCGAGGTGCTTGAATGACCGGATACCGTATCGATTGCCTGCAATATGCCAACTGGTCGGAGAAGATCTTCCGCCAGCTGCGCGAGGGCGGCGTGGACGCGATCCAAGTCACCATTGCCTATCACGAGAACTTCCGCGAAACGGTTCTGAACTTTGAGAAGTGGAACCGCTGGTTCGAACAGTATCCGGACCTGATCATGAAGGGGCAGTGGGCCTCTGACATCGACAAGGCGCGCGAAACCGGCCGCACCGCGGTATTCTTCGGTTTCCAGAACCCCTCGCCGATGGAAGACGACATTGGTCTGGTTGAGATCCTGCACACCCTGGGCGCACGGTTCATGCAACTCACCTATAACAACCAGTCGCTGCTGGCGACCGGCTGCTATGAGGCTGAGGATCCAGGCATTACCCGCATGGGCAAACAGGTGATCAAGGAGATGAACCGGGTTGGCCTGGTGGTCGATATGAGCCATTCGGCAGACCGTTCCACCATCGAGGCGGCTGAGCTGTCCACCCGCCCGATCGCCATCACCCATGCCAACCCGCATGAGTGGTCGCCCGCCCTGCGTAACAAAAAGGATGACGTCATCCGCGCGGTGACCGGCCACGGCGGCATGCTGGGTTTTTCGGTCTATCCGCATCACCTGAAAGACAAGGGCGCCTGCACCCTGCAAAGCTTCTGCGAGATGGTTGCACGCACCGCTGACAAATACGGGGTGGAACACCTCGGTATCGGCACCGACCTGTGCCAGGATCAGCCCGACAGCGTGGTTGAGTGGATGCGTGTCGGCCGCTGGAGCAAGGAAATCGATTACGGCGAAGGATCAGCCGCCGCTCCGGGCTTCCCGGAAATGCCAAGCTGGTTCAAGGACAACCGCGACTTTGGAAACATCGAAGAGGGCCTTCGCGCGACGGGCATGAACGATGATGAGGTCAGCGGCATCATGGGCGGGAACTGGCACCGGTTCTTTGCCGAAAACTTTGGCCCCAAAGGATAACCTAAATGGAAACAACCGCGCAGACATCAATATCACTACGGGACCCGGCGCAGGTCATGCGCCTTAGCCGTCTCGGTTCTTTGCACCAGTGCCGCCTCAGCTTTATGCGGATTCTGACACGGCGCATGGCCCGCGAAAACTGGAGCTTTTCGCGCCCCAGGTTTGATATTGATGAAAACGGGGTCGGCGTTGCGGTCTTTTCCGCAACCGGCCCTGCGCGGACCTATTCCCTGATCGCCTTTGCACATGATCTGCCGCCTGAAATGCGGTCGGACCGGGTGATTGCGACGGCCTGGGACGCCACCTTTGCCCTGTTCGACGGTGTCCCGACAGACGACGACATCGAACGCCTTTCGAACAATGTCCCTTATCAGGAAGCCGGCCGGGTCAGCGAACGCGAGATTTCGGTATCGCGCGCCAACCGGTCCGTGCGCCTGTGGGAACATGTGGTTTCCGCCTTGTCCGAAGGCCGCCAGCCGGATGCCGCCCAGCTTGATGCCGTCGGCTATCTGATGCGGACCACGGCTGTTTACGGATCAGGAAAACTGGGTGCGGCGGACCGCGAGATGATCGCAAAGCGCCCGGAATTCCAGGTTCCGTTCCAGGCCGAGATGCTGTCGGTTTTCCTGACCCGCTGGTTCGTGCGCGATCTGGTCCAGCATATGGCAGACCTGCGTGCCAAGGCGGCAGGCCGGACAGCAGCACAGCTGGACCCGGAACTGGCCCGTTCGCTTGGGATCGGCAATTCAACCGGACTGGGCATGGCGCCGTTCCTGCTGAACCATCCGGTTCTGTTCAACAACTGGATCGCCGCCCGCGAGGATGCAATCCGTATTGTCCGCAGTCTGGACAGCGCGTCGGAGGACGAAATCGCCCTGTTCCTGCGGCTTTTGCAGCGCAGCAAAAAGAATGTTGACCTGTGGCAGTCCGAGCATGAGATCCAGGTGCGCAAACTGGCCGGGCTGCGGAACGACCTGGAACAGATCGACGCCTATCTGAGCACTCCGCAGGTGCTGAGCGGTCCCCAGCCATGGGATCAGATGCACCGCTGGGCCGAAGAAACACTGTCTCTGGAAGGCCAGGAATGGCTGGCCTCAATGATGCTGGAACCCTATGGCAGCCTGATTGACGAGTTGAGCGACGGCATGGCGGCAGATAACACGCCGACATTCCGGATTGCTGGAGCGATGACCATTGACGAACTGCGCGGGCTTCTGACGCGGATTTACGAATGGGCGATCGGTACAGACTGGCAGAAACGGGAAAACCGGGCCCGCGCCTGGTATGTTTCGGAAGAAAAGCTGGAACCGCGCCTGGGCGAACGGTTCGAGGAGCCGGTGGAGGAATACGAGCAGCCGCTGGCGCCTGGCCGGGATGCTGCGGCGCTGTTCAATGCGCTGGCGCATTGGCAGGGCGAGATTCGCGTTGCCGAGTTCCTGCTGCGCCATCCTGAATACCGCCATACAGTGCGCCGCGCGCAGATTGCAGGCCGCGCACCTTATGCCGAGATCCGGGACAACACGATTTCGCACGACGTTCTGCCGATTGACATGCTGCGTTGCAAACTCGCCTTCTTCGGTGCTACGCAGTTTGATCCCCGCTCTGACCGCTGGGTGCGGATCTGCATGTACGGCAATGCGCCCTATCCGCAGGAGCTTTCGCAGGAGAACGCCGAATTCTGGGTCTATCCCAGACTGGAAGAGGGGGCACTGGCATGAACCATTCCCTGAATGAAATCGAAGCAATGTGCAAACGCGCCGCCCGTGGCGCCGGTCTCCCCTGGGGATTGGCCGAGGAGGCTGCAAAAGGCACGCGCTGGCTCTCTTCCTTTGGCTTTCCGGGGGCGGAACTGCTGGCTGCGCTGCTGGAGATGAACGACCGTTTGCCGCCCGCAGATCTGGCACCCTTGACACTGGCAGGGGTGTGGAGCGCCCCTTCGGGGCGGATGAGCCCGCTGATTGCCGGCGCCGCCTTAAGCGACTGCGCGGTGCAGCTGATGGATGCGGGCCGGATCGAAATGGAGCGTGTTTGCGTGCCGCTGCTGCTGGTTCCCTTTGCTGCAGGGGCTGCGTTGCGGCTGGAGACTCCGGTCGCTGTTGAATGGGCGGGTGTCTACCTTGCAACAGATGGCCGCCAGCTGTGCGCGCGGGGCGCTCCCGACGCCTACACAGCGATGCTTGCCGACAAGGTCGCTTTCACCACTCCGGCTGAAATGACCGACCGCCGGGAGCCGGTTTTGCGCGGCAGCGCACCGGCCGAGGCCTGGGACCGCCTTGGCGTTCTTGCCCACCGTACTTATGCGCCCGCCACCGAAGCCTCGCGATTGCGCGGCGCAGGTGCCGGGCTGTCCGACAACGACTGATAGAGGCGTCGCTATGACCGAAACCAAAACCCTGACCCTTGCCGAGATCGAGGATCTGTCCTTCCGCGCCCTGGTGGCGGCCGGCACGTCCGAGGCCAACGCCCGGCCGCTGGCTGTGGCCACCGCAGCAACCGAAGCGGATGGCGTCGCCAGCCACGGCCTGGCCTATATCCCGATCTATGCCGAGCATGTGCAATGCGGCAAGGTGGACGGGCAGGCGGTTCCGGTTCTGGCGCGCCCGCGTCCCGGCGTGGTGGCGGTGGATGCCGCCACCGGCTTTGCCCATTCTGCTATTGATATGGGTTTCGAGGCGCTGATCCCGGCTGCCCGCGAGCAGGGTGTCGCGGTTCTGGCGATACGCAACAGCTATAATTGCGGCGTGCTGGGCTATCACAGCGCGCGTCTGGCCCGTGCCGGTCTGGTGGGGCTGGGCTTTACCAATGCGCCTGCCTCCATCGCGCCTTCGGGCGGCAAGAAACCTGTTGTCGGGACCAATCCGTTTTCAATTGCGGTGCCGGGTGAGGACGGCGAGCCGGAACTGCTGATTGACCAAAGCGCCAGTACCATCGCGAAAAGCGAAGTGATGAAACACGCCCGCGAAGGCAAGGAGATCCCGCTGGGCTGGGCGCTGGACGCTGATGGCAATCCGACCACCGATCCGGATGCGGGCCTCAAGGGCTCCATGGCGCCGTCGGGCGGCTACAAGGGGGTTGGTGTCGCGCTGCTGACCGAGATTATGGCCGCTGCGCTGACCGGTGCGACCCTCGGTATCAACGCCTCGCCGTTTTCCGGCACAGCGGGCGGGCCGCCTAAAACCGGCCAAATGTTCATCGCAATCGACCCGGTTGCCACCTCAAATGACAGTTTTCGATCCGGAATGGTCGGAATCGTAGAAGCAGTACGTGCGCAGACTGGCGCACATCTGCCGGGCGACGGGCGCCGCGGCAAGCGGATCAAGGCCCGGACAGATGGCGTCGCGGTCAGCGTAGCAACGCTGAACAGGATCAAAGCCCTGATGGGCTGACGCCAGACTCCGGCGGTTGCGCGAACCGCCGGAAAATCCGCACTTCGGTGCGGCACGTGCGAAACGGGAGGAAACGCATGTCAATTAAACAACCTTTCACCGATCTGGAGATTAAAACCTCCGACGGTGGCTTCTATAAGGGGCACAGCCTTGAGATCGCCTTGCTCAGCAAGGGGATCATGGTCGCTTTGGTTCTCTGGGCCTTGGTCTGGCCGGCCAACGCCACTGGCGTTCTGGGCAGCCTGAACTGGCGCATTCTGGAAGACTTCAACGCCTTCTACATCGTTATCGTCGGCTTCTTCGCCTTTTTCCTGTTTGTGGTCGCCGCATTGCCGCAAACCGGTAAGCGGATCATGGGGACGCCGGGTCAAGGCAAGGAGTTCTCGGACTTCTCTTGGTTCTCGATGATGTTCGGCGCCGGTCTGGGCGTCGGCCTGATGGTTTTTGCTACTGCTGAGCCGCTTGGCCTTTGGGGTTCCAACCCGGAAGTGCTGGCGCAAAACGTGGTTCCGAACACCGAAGAAGCCATTCAGTCCGGCTTCCGCTACACGTTCCTGCATTACGGCTTCCACGCTTGGGCGATCTATGTGGTGACCGGCCTGTCGCTGGCCTACTACGCTTACACCCGTGATATGCCGCTGACCATCCGCACCGCGCTGACACCGCTGTTCGGCAAGCTGATGAACGGCATTGCGGGCCATGTGGTTGACGTGCTGGGCGTGGTCGCCACCATCCTGGGTGTGTCGGTGACCATCGGTTTCGGCGTGTCGCAGTTCGTTGACGGCGTCTATGCCATCACCGGCATGGAATGGATGATGGACATGAGCGGCGACGCGCCTGCACCGGGCACTGTTGGCCTGCTGTCAGGTCTCTTTGCCATCATGGGCCTGTCGATCATCTCGGCTGTGTCCGGCGTGGGCCGCGGCGTGAAGTATCTGTCGAACCTGAACCTGGTTCTGTCGCTCATCCTGCTGCTGACTTTCGTGGTCTTCGGCTCGTTCATGTTCGCAATGACCACCTATGCCTCGGCCTTTGTGGACTACATCCTGCACTTCGTTTCGCTGAGCTTCGGTCCCTACACCCCGCAGGCTGCAGCCGACTTCTCGGCAGCGCTGCCTGCTGAAGCGGCGCCTTATGCAGATGCGCTGCGTGGCGGGGCGACTAACGCCTGGGGCTCCTTCGACGGCTTCAAATCGGGTCTGGAAGGCGAAGCCGCTGCCCTGTCCGACGATGTTCTGTCGGCAGCTTATGCTGCGGGTGAACCGCAGCGTCAGTTCGGCTGGCAGGCAGGCTGGACCACCTTCTACTGGGCCTGGTGGATTGCGTTCTCGCCTTTCGTCGGCCTGTTCCTGGCACGCATTTCCCGCGGCCGTTCGGTGCGTGAATTCATCATCGGCTGCGTGTTTGCACCGGCGATGGTCTGCTTTGCCTGGATGGCAATCCTGGGCGGCACCGCAATCGATCTGGAACTGAACGGCGCGGCAGAAGGCGCCATCATCGGCGCGTCGAACACCGCCAAGCTGTTCGTGACCCTGCAAAGCATGATCGACGGCGGCCTGCTGTCGGGCATCACCATCATGTGTGTTGTGCTGATCATGACCTTCCTGGTCACCTCGGCGGACTCGGGCATCCTGGTGATGAACACCATCATGTCCGGCGGCGATCAGAACATCGGCAACAAGCATAAGATCGTTTGGGGCCTGATCCTGACTGCCGTGATCGGCACCCTGCTGTTCGCGGGCAAGCAGAACGGCGGAGCCGACCCGATGGAGGCGCTGAAAAGCGCGATGATCATCGGCGCGCTGCCCTTCACCATGGTCATGGGTCTGATGTGTGTGGCTTTGGCCAAGGCGCTGTTCCGTGACGGCCAGCGTGAAAAGGCTGGGGAAAGCGCACCTGCTGAATAAGCAACACCTCCGGGCTGCTTATACCAGAGCGGCCCGGTAAACCGATCTGCCGCCCGTTCAGGCGGCAATAGGGCCGGCGGGAGAAATCCCTCCGGCCCTTTTCACGTCGGGCTGACTGGATCCTGGCTGGCGGCCTCCAGTTTGAACCACTTCAGCATCCGCTCCAGCGCGCTGCCACCGGTTTCGCGGTACTGCAGAAAGTAGCTGTGCGGCCTGTCCGACACCGAAGGCCCCAGCCGCAGCACCTCGCCGGCTGCCAGGGCCTGATCGGCAATCCCCGCCCAGCCCAGCCCAATGCCTTCGCCGCGCCGCACCGACTGCAGCAGGAACGGATAGGCGTCGAATACCGCGGCGGTGCCGAATTGCGGCGCCTGCAGCCCTGCATGGGAAAACCAGCCATCCCAGGTCAGAAAGCCGGAGGTTCCGGTGTCAAAATGCAAAAACAAATCCGGCGCGAGTTGCGCAATGTTGTTCTTTGCCTCTGGGTAGGCTTTCAGGAAACCGGGGCTGCAAATCGGGAAGGTTTCTGCCGGGATCAGCGGAAAATAAGGGCGGTCCGGCATCCGTGACGGATCCCAGACAACTGCTGCATCCAGGCGGCTAAGGTCGATGTCCCCCAACTGATCTGTGGTCACGACCCGCACCCGCCTGCTGCCCAGAAAGGCCCTCAGATCCGAGTAACGCGGCATCAGCCATTGATCGGCAAAGCCGAAGGTGCAGGCGAGCGTCACCTCATCTGTCTCCGGTGCAGCCAGAACTTCGCTCCAGGCCTGATCCACATGGCCCAGTCCCAGCGCCACCGCATCGGCCAGCCGGGAGGCATTGGCAGTCGGGGTGATCCGGTTGTTGTTGCGCTCGAACAGCGGCTGCCGCAGGCGCGCCTCCAAAGCGGAGATATGGCGTGAGACCGCAGGCTGGCTGAGGCCCAGTTCCGCCGCGGCGCGGGACAGGCTGGCATGGCGCACCGCCACTTCCAGCACCGATAGGGCATTCAACGATCCGGCAGTGGGGCGTATTGAACGTTCCATAGGAAATTGTTAGGGAACGCATGCTTTTTTGGCCAGTGGATATTGCGGGGCCTGAAGGTAATCTGTTGCGGATTGAACTTTGAACCGACAACAGGCGAGACCTCCCCATGCCGCAGCGCCCCCTTTCCCATATCCGCGTTCTCGACTTCGGCCATTACCTGGCCGGTCCCCTGACCGGCTTGTTGCTGGCCGATATGGGCGCCGAGGTGATCCGCATTACCCCGCCCGGCGGCACCGGCTTTGACGGCCTGGCTTTCGACATGCTGTCGCGGGGCAAGCAGGTGCTGGAACTGGACCTGAAATCCGATGAAGGCCGCGCCACCGCAATTGAGCTGGCCAAACGTGCCGATGCGGTGATCGAGAACTTCCGTCCCGGGGTGATGGGCCGGCTGGGCCTGGGGCCGGAGGCCTTGCGCGCGGCCAACGATCAGCTGGTCTATCTGTCGATGCCGGGCTTTGCCTCCACTGACGCTGATCTCGCGGACCTGCCTGCCTGGGAGGCGGTGATTGCCGCCTATACCGGCCAATTCACCGACATGGGGTTGAACCGCCGCCTGATGGGCATAAACCCGTCTTTTTCGCCTCTGGCGCTGGCTTCGGCTTATGGGGCCAGCTTTGGCGCTATGTCTGTGCTGTTTGCGCTGAACGCGCGGGAACAGAACGGCGGCGACCATATCGAGGTGCCGCTGGCCGCCGCGCTGCTGGAGGGGCTGGTCTATAACTGCGAGCAGATCGAGGACTACCCCGAGCGCTATAAATCCCCGCGCGAGGTGGAGCTGGACCGGCGCGAGGCCGAAGGCCTGCCGATGAATCTGAAGTTCGCGGAGCTGTCCGAATTCCTCGACCCGTTCTACCGCACCTATACCTGCGCCGACGGGCGCGGCTTCTATGTGGTGGCCGGCTCGGTCGCCACTCACCCGCGGCGGGTGCTGGAGACCCTTGGGCTGAAGGACTTGGCCGATGAGCTGCCGGATTTCTCAGCCTATCTGGACACCAAGGATTGGCCTGCTGAATGGTCAATGCGCAATTATCCGGTGGGTCCGTCCGACCGTGCGCGGGTGTCATCTGCGATGAAGGCCGCATTCCTGACCAAGCCCTCGTATGAGTGGGAGGATTTGTTCGGCGCCGCCAAGGCCCCTGCCACTGCACAGCGTTTCACTAGTGAATGGCTTGATGACCCGCATGCGCTGGCCTCGGGCCTGGTGCTGCAGGTGGAGGATGCCAAGCACGGAACAATGCGTCAGATGGGCAATGTGGCCTGGCTGAGTGATGACGCAGGCGCGGCGCAGAAGATCAGCGCCGCCAACGCTGATCTGTCTGCGCTGCTGGCCGAGCCGGAGCGTGGCGGTGGCGGCAGCCAGGAGGGTAAAGGATGGCTCGACGGATTGAAGGTCGTTGACCTCACCAATGTGATTGCCGGGCCGACCATCGGTTCAACCCTGGCGCGGTTCGGCGCTGAGGTGACGCTGGTGCAGCCGGTGGAGCCGTCTGTCGATCCTTGGAACACCGTGGTTTTTGGCATCCACGCGCAGCGCGGCAAGGAAAGCATCCTGCTGAACCTGCGCACGGACGCGGGGCAGGACGCATTGGCCCGCCTGATTGCCGGCGCTGACGTAATCACGATGAACGGCACCGATCAGCAACGGGACAAACTGGGCCTCTCGGCGGAACGGCTGGCAGAGATCAACCCGCGCCTGATCCTGGTGCAGCTGGATGCCTTTGGCGGCCCTATGCGCGGACCGAAGTCGGATCACCTGGGCTATGATGATCTGGCGCAAGCCGCCACCGGCGTGATGCTGCGCTTTGGCGGCGGCATGGGCACACCCGAGGAGCACGCCCATTTCGGCACCATCGACGTGCTGACCGGTTTTTGCGCCTGTGTGGCTCTGGGCGGCGCTTTGCTGCGGCTTAAGGAAACCGGCAAAGGCGGAGTGGCGCGGGCCTCGCTGGCGGCGGCGGGCAATCTGATCCAGGCGCAGTTCATGTACGGCCACGCGGGCAGGGCGCCCTTTGACGAACCCTCAGGCCGCGAGGCCCTGGGATGGGAGCCGTTCTACCATTGTTATCAGGCCGCGGACGGCTGGTTTTTCTTTGCGGCGCCCAGTGAGCGCGGCGCTGCGCTGGCGCGGGTGGCAGAGCTGGCAGAACTGGCCGCGCTGCCGGTGGATCAGCTGCATGCCCCCCTGTCCGTGCGGTTCAGCACGCAGCCGCTTGCCTATTGGCGTGCGGCATTTGCCGGAACCTCTGCCACGGCGGTGCCGCTGTCGTCGCTGCACGAAACCCGCGATGCGGCGCTGCAGCTGGAAAGCGCCGGCAGTATCGATCTGAAGGAAGCGACGTTCCGGGTGATCCGCCACGACCGGCACCCGATGGGCCGCTGGTGCGATCTGGTGGCGCCGAATGCGGTGCGCCCGCAAGCAGGCCGGATCACTATACCGGGGCCTGCACCGAAATACGGTGCGCACACCAGAACCATCCTGGAGCGGTTGGGTTACCCGCCGGAACAGGCTGAGGCGATGATTGCCAGCGGTGCTGCGGGTGAGGCCTGGTCGGCAGAATACTTGCCGGAATAGACCTTGGATCTGCGGTCTTGCAGAGTACGGGTGCCCGGGCCGGGCGCCTGTTTGTCCTTGCCGGGAAATGCGGGGAAATGGAAATTATCTGCCGCAAAAGGCGTAAAACTTCCGGAATCTGGATTAATTTGTGAAACCGTAATATAGTGGCATCTCATGCCAAATGAACCTGTGTGCCGGACGAACGGAAATGTCCGGGCAGCGGGGAAAGGGGGCGGGATGCTGATTGCGGTCGTGCTTGTGCTGATCGTGGCGGGATCTGTTGCGTTCCATCTGTTAAGCCCGTGGTGGTGGACGCCGATCGCGTCGAATTGGGACTATATCGACGATACGCTGGTTATAACCTTCTGGATCACCGGCGCGGTGTTTGCCGCGGTGGTTCTGTTCACGGCCTATTGCGTCTGGAAATTCCGCCACCGGCCCGGGCACAAGGCTGAATTCGACCCGGAAAACAAACGGCTGGAGGTGTGGCTGACAGGTGTGACCGCTGTGGGGGTCGCGGCGATGCTGGTGCCGGGGCTGTTTGTTTGGAAGCAGTTCGTCACCGTGCCTGAAGACGCCACTGAACTTGAAGTCTTTGGCCAGCAGTGGAGCTGGGCCTACCGGCTGCCCGGCGCTGACGGGGTGCTGGGCACCGCCGATGCGGAATGGGTGAACGGGGAAAACCCCTTGGGTGTCAATCCGCATGACCGCTTTGGCAAGGATGACCTTATCATCGAGGGCGGTGAGGTGTATCTGCCGGTGGATAAGCCGGTGAAGCTGCTGCTGCGCTCGATTGATGTGCTGCACAATTTCTACGTGCCTGAATTCCGCGCCAAGATGGACATGGTGCCGGGCATGGTCACCTATATCTGGCTCATCCCCACCCGCACCGGCACCTTTGAAGTGTTATGCGCCGAGTACTGCGGCACCGCCCATCCCTTCATGCGCGGCTATGTGAACGTTGTGGAGGCGGCGGAATACCAAGAGTGGCTGCAGGAGCAGCTGACTTTTGAAGAATATGCCAATGGGGGCTCTGAAACCGGAGCCGGAACCAGGCTCGCAAGGCGCTAAGGGGGCGGGCGCAATGCGCCCCCTTGTGAGGAAGGCCGGGCGACACATCGGAATTGGATGGAGTTCTGCAATGACCGACTACTTGCCTGAACCGGACAGCAATCTGCCGCCGCGCGAAGTGGCCGATGTGATGCCGCCGCATGCGCACAGCTGGATCGGCAAATACGTCTTCTCGCAGGATGCCAAATACATCGCCATCCAATACTCCGGCACCGCCATTGCAATCGGCATGGTGGCGCTGGTGCTGTCCTGGCTGATGCGGCTGCAGCTGGGCTTTCCCGGCACTTTCGACTTCATCACGGCCGAGGCCTATTACCAGTTTGTCACCATGCACGGGATGATCATGGTGGTCTATCTGCTGACCGCGATTTTCCTGGGGGCTTCGGCAATTACCTGATCCCGCTGATGGTCGGTGCGCGCGACATGGTGTTTCCCTTCGTCAATATGCTCAGCTTCTGGATCTACCTGCTGGCGGTGCTGGTGCTGGTGGCCAGCTTCTTTGTCCCCGGCGGCCCCACCGGCGCAGGCTGGACGCTTTACCCGCCGCAGGCGGTGCTGTCCGGCACGCCGGGCGGCGCGCAGGGCGGGATCATCCTGATGCTGTTGTCGCTGATCCTGTTCATCATCGGCTTCACCATGGGCGGGCTGAACTATGCCGTCACCGTGCTGCAGGCCCGCACCCGCGGCATGACAATGATGCGGCTGCCGCTGACAGTCTGGGGGATTTTCACCGCCACGGTGATGGCGCTGCTGGCGTTTCCAGCGCTGTTTGTGGCCTGTGTGATGATGCTGTTCGACCGGCTGCTTGGCACTTCTTTCTTCATGCCCACGCTGGTCGAGCTGGGTGAAAAGCTCAGCTATGGCGGCGGCAGCCCGATTGCGTTTCAGCATCTGTTCTGGTTTTTCGGCCACCCCGAGGTCTACATAGTCGCGCTGCCGGCGTTCGGCATCGTCTCCGATCTGATTGCCGTGCATGCGCGCAAGACCGTGTTCGGCTACCGGATGATGGTCTGGGCGATCGTGATCATCGGCGCGCTCAGCTTTATTGTTTGGGCGCACCATATGTATGTCTCGGGCATGCATCCGTGGTTCGGTTTCTTCTTTGCCACCACCACGCTGATCATCGCCATTCCCACCGCGATCAAGGTCTACAATTGGGTGCTGACCTTGTGGAAGGGCGATATCCATCTGACCATCCCGATGCTGTTTGCACTCGGCTTTATCGTCACCTTCGTGAACGGCGGGCTGACAGGTCTGTTCCTGGGCAATGTGGTGGTTGATGTGCCGCTGTCGGACACGATGTTTGTGGTCGCCCATTTCCACATGGTGATGGGGGTGGCGCCGATCATGGTGATCTTTGGCGCGATCTATCACTGGTATCCGCTGATGACCGGCCGTCTGCTGAACCAGGCAATGGGCCAGATCCATTTCTGGGTCACCTTCATCGGTGCCTATGCGATCTTCTTCCCGATGCACTATGTCGGACTTGTCGGGGTGCCGCGGCGATATTTTGAGCTTGGCGAGCCGGAGTTCCTTACTGCGCCGGTGGAAGGACTGAATGCCTTCATTTCATCGGCGGCGCTGATTGTCGGCGCGGCGCAGCTGCTGTTCCTGTTCAATATCCTCTGGAGCCTGCGCCACGGGCGTGCGTCGGGCAGCAACCCTTGGCGGGCGACCTCGCTGGAGTGGCAAACACCCGAAATCCCGCCCCGGCACGGCAATTGGGATGAGCTGCCCAATGTCTACCGATGGGCCTATGACTACAGCGTGCCCGGCGCGGCTGAGGATTACGTCGCACAGACTGACCCTTGGGTGCCGGACGGGCAGGGGCGGCGGCTGTGACTGTCATCCTCGCCTTTCTGGCGCTGGTGGCGCTGGCCGCGGGGCTATGGCTGTCGCAGCAGCATCTGGCCGCTAAACCCTGGCTGGAAACCGGGATTGCGCCCTTGGCGGGTCATGGTCCGGGCCGCGCGCCGGGCATCATCTTCATAGCGGTCTTTGTAACGGTGATCGGCGGGCTGTTTGCCATGCTGGGCAGCGCCTTTGTCATGCAGATCGAAGAAACCCCGTGGGAGCTGGTGCCGCTGCCGGGCCGGGTCTGGCTGAACACGGCTTTGCTGCTGCTGGCCAGCCTGTGTCTGCAATTTGTGGTGATGTCCGCACGGGCAGGCACGCAGCGCTGGCTGCGCGGCAGCCTGATTGCAGCCAGCATCGCCACTCTCGCCTTTCTGACCGGCCAGATGCAGGTGTGGATCTCTTTGACTGATGGCGGCTACCGGCTGGACGGCACCCCGGCGGCAAGTTTTTTCTACCTGATCACCGGCCTGCACGGGCTGCACATGCTGGGCGGTATCGTTGCGCTGGCGATGGTCTGCGCGCGCCATGCCGGAACCGGATCAGGGGACGTGAAGGCGCTGCTGCCGGGTGTCCGGCTCTGCGCGCTCTACTGGCACGCGCTGCTGGCGTTCTGGCTGATGCTGTTTGCGCTGCTGCAGGGCTGGGGCAATGCGTTTCTGGCGCTCTGCCGCGCGGCTGTGAGTTGAGGAGGGAGACCAATGGAACACCCGTTGCAAGGCCAGGATCAGACGCTGCAGCAGCAGGGCCATAGCGGCTTTGCCGCCGATTGGGGGTCGGATCAGCGGGCCTTCAAAAAGGTCTCCTGGGGCAAGGCGATGATGTGGATCCTGCTGCTGAGCGATACCTTCGTCTTTGCCTGTTTCCTGGTCGCTTACCTGAACGCCCGCAACTCCACCACCGTGGAGTGGCCCAACGCCAGTGAGGTTTTTGCCCTGCATATCGGCGGCGCGAACCTGCCGCTGATCCTGATTGCCATCATGACCTTTGTGCTGATCTCTTCCTCCGGCACCATGGCGATGGCAGTGAACTGCGCCTACCGCAAGGCGCGCAAGGCCACCGCCGTGCTGATGCTGGCCACTGCCGCGCTAGGCGCGATGTTTGTCGGCATGCAGGCGTTTGAATGGTCCAAGCTGATCTCCGAAGGCGTGCGTCCCTGGGGCAATCCCTGGGGGGCCGAGCAATTCGGCGCCAGTTTCTTTATGATCACCGGTTTTCACGGCACCCATGTCACCATCGGGGTGATCTTCCTGGTGATCGTCGCCCGCCGGGTCTGGCGCGGCGATTTCGACCGCAATCAGCGCAGCTGGATGTCAGCGGGCAACGGCGACTACGAGGCGGTGGAGATCATGGGGCTTTACTGGCACTTCGTCGACCTGGTCTGGGTCTTTATCTTTGCATTCTTCTATCTGTGGTAGGGGGCTGATATGACACATTCACCGCAAACCGCCGAGGCCGCAGAGCTGCAGCATGAAGAGGGGCAGCAGCATCCGCTAAAGCTCTATTTTGCAGTCTGGATACTGTTGTTTGTGCTCAGCGCGGCGTCTTATTGGGTGGACTACGCGCAGCTGCAGGGGCTGCTGCGCTGGAGCCTGATCCTGATCTTCATGACGCTGAAGGCGGGGCTGATCATCGCGGTCTTCATGCATATGGCTTGGGAACGGCTGGCGCTGATTTATGCGGTTCTGCTGCCGCCCCTGGCGATGATCGGGCTCTTGGCGATATTGATCATTGAGTCGGATTACACGGCAGAGACACGGGTGATTGAGTTCGGACAAGGGGCTGCTGCGTCCGAGTAAGTGATAATACGCCCGGCCGAGGTCAGGCGCTGCCCTTCTCTTTGTATCTCAAAGGCCGCAACGAAAAAGGCGCCCCGGATTTCCGGAGCACCTTCATTTCAAGTAAGGTGCAGCTTACGCTGCCAGATCAAACCGGTCTGCGTTCATCACCTTGACCCAGGCTGCCACAAAGTCCTGCACAAAGGCCGCCTCGCCGTCTGCCTGCGCATAAACCTCGGACAATGCCCGCAGCTGCGAGTTGGAGCCGAACACCAGATCCGACCGCGTGCCGGTCCACTTGACGGTGCCGCTGGCCCGGTCACGGCCCTCGTAGGTGCCGTCCTCAGCCGGTTTCCACTCCACCCCCATATCGGTGATAGCGGTGAAGAAATCGGTGCTGAGCGTGCCGGCCCGGTCGGTGAACACCCCGTGCTTGGAGCCGCCATGATTGGCGCCCAGCACCCGCAGCCCCCGATCAGCGCGGTCATTTCCGGCGCGCCAAGGGTCAAAAGCTGCGCCCGGTCCACCAGCATTTTCTCAGCCGGAACGCTATAGGCGGCCTTCTGGTAGTTGCGGAAACCATCGGCCTCCGGTTCAAGAACGGCAAAGCCCTCAATATCGGTCTGCTCCTGGGATGCGTCCGTCCGGCCCGGTGTGAACGGCACCGAAACCGGGTGGCCTGCGGCCTTGGCGGCCTCTTCCACGCCGGCGCAGCCCGCCAGCACGATCAAATCCGCCATCGAGATCTTCTTGCCGCCTGCAGCGCTTGCGTTGAACTCGGACTGGACGCCTTCCAGGGTGTTCAGCACTTTGGCCAGCTGCTCCGGCTGGTTCACCTCCCAGTCCTTTTGCGGCGCCAGGCGGATACGGCCGCCATTCGCGCCGCCGCGCATGTCCGAACCGCGGAAGGTGGAGGCCGAAGCCCAGGCGGTCGAGACCAGCTCGGAAACCGACAGCCCGGTTGCCAGGATCTTGGCCTTCAGCTGCGAGGTGTCCTGTTCATCCACCAGCGCATGATCCACTGCCGGGAGCGGGTCCTGCCAGATCAGATCTTCGGCAGGCACATCGCTGCCCAGATAGCGCGACTTCGGACCCATGTCGCGGTGGCACAGCTTGAACCAGGCGCGGGCAAAAGCATCGGCGAATTTCTCCGGGCTGGCATGGAAATCGCGCGAGATCTTCTCATAGGCCGGGTCCATCCGCAGTGACATATCGGCGGTGGTCATCATCGGCGCATGGCGCTTGCTCGGGTCATGGGCATCCACCACCATATGCTCCGGCGCCACGTCCTGCGCATGCCATTGCTGCGCACCTGCGGGGCTTTTCTCCAGCTTCCACTCATAGCCGAACAGCACGTCGAAATAGCCCATGTCCCAGGTTGTCGGGTTCGGCTTCCAGGCGCCCTCGATACCCGAGGTGGTAGTGTCGCCGCCCTTGCCGGAGCCATGCGTATTGATCCAGCCAAGGCCCATCTGCTCCATCGCACCGGCTTCAGGTTCAGCGCCGACCAGCTCAGGATCACCGGCACCATGTGCCTTGCCAAAGGTATGGCCGCCTGCAACCAGCGCCACGGTTTCCTCGTCATTCATACCCATGCGCGCAAAGGTGTCACGCACATCCAGGCCCGAGGCGACCGGGTCCGGATTGCCGTCGGGACCTTCCGGGTTGACGTAGATCAGCCCCATCTGCACTGCTGCCAGAGGGTTTTCCATGTCCCGGTCGCCGGAGTAACGGCTGTTTGCCTGATCGCTGGTGGCCAGCCATTCGGTCTCGGATCCCCAGTAGACGTCTTCCTCCGGTTCCCAAACGTCGGTGCGGCCGCCGCCAAAGCCGAACACCGGGCCGCCCATTGATTCAATGGCGCAATTGCCGGCCAGGATTATCAGATCACCCAGGAAATCTTGTTGCCGTATTTCTGCTTGATCGGCCACAGCAGGCGGCGCGCCTTGTCCAGGTTGCCGTTGTCCGGCCAGGAGTTCAGCGGTGCAAAGCGCTGGTTTCCGGTGCCGCCGCCGCCGCGGCCATCGGCGGTGCGGTAGGTGCCGGCACTGTGCCAGGCCATGCGGATGAACAATCCGCCGTAATGGCCATAATCCGCAGGCCACCAGTCCTGGCTGTCGGTCATCAGCGCAAACAGATCCTTTTTCACCGCCTCCAGATCCAGCTTGCTGAAGGCCTCGCGGTAGCTGAAATCAGCCCCCATCGGGTTCGACTTGGGCGCATGCTGATGCAGGATCTTCAGGTTCAGCTGGTTCGGCCACCAATCCTGGTTCGAGGTGCCGCCGCTGCCGGTATTCAGCGCCGCGCCGTGCATCACCGGGCATTTTCCTGCGGGGGTATTTCCGTCCATATTCTTCTCCGATCGTGGCTTCAAACAGTTGAACTGTGTCGTGGCAAAAACGTTCCCGGATCAGTCCGGCAGCACAGGTGCCGCCTGAAAATGCATTTGGGGCACAGACTGCTGTTGCCGGGTTTCCCTGTTGTCCTGCAGTGGAGGCTAGCAGGGAATTACCATTGGATTAAGTTGCATTTATTCATCGCAGTGATAATAAAATCCTATGATAAACGTGACTCTCCGCCAGATGCGCTACTTCGAGGCGCTGGCCCAGCACCGCCATTTCGGCCGCGCGGCAGATGCCTGCGCAGTGTCCCAGCCCGCTTTGTCTGTTCAGATCAAGGAGTTGGAGGAGGCGCTGGGGGTGCAGCTGGTTGAGCGCGGCGCCCGCCAGGTGCGGCTCACCAGCCTGGGGAAGACCTGGCAGGCCGGGTACGCGGTATTTTGCGATCCGTTGATGAGCTGGGCGAGCTGGCGCGGGCGTCCCGGGAGGGGCTGGCCGGGCGGCTGCGGATCGGGGTGATTCCCACCATTGCGCCCTATTTGCTGCCGTCCATCGTCGGGAACCTGACCCGGCAGTACCCGGAGGCCGACATCCGAGTGCGCGAAACCGTGACCCCAAGGCTGCTGGAAGAACTGGGAGAGGGCCGGCTGGACACGGCGATTGTGGCGCTGCCGGTTTCGGAACCGGCCTTTGAGGAGGTTGCGCTGTTCGAAGAGGATTTTGTGCTGGTGCGTCCCGGCGAAGACACTGGCAAGCCGGTTCCCGGTCCCGATGGTTTGCGCGAAATGCGTCTGCTGCTGCTGGAGGAGGGGCATTGCTTCCGCGATCAGGCGCTGTCGTTCTGCAACATGCAGTCGGCGGCCCCGCGCGAGCTCTTGGATGGCAGCTCGCTGTCGACCCTGGTGCAGATGGTCAGCGCCGGAATCGGTGTCACGCTGATTCCCGAAATGGCCGTTCCGGTCGAGACCCGCTCGGCTGTTGTCTCGGTAGCGCGTTTCCGGGACCCTCAGCCGGCCCGCACCATTGGCATGATCTGGCGCCGCAGCAACCCGCTTGCGCGGCAGCTTCTGCAGGTGGCAGAGGTGGTGCGGCAGGCCGCACAGGCCTTGCGATCCAGCTATAGTCCGCTGAATTGAAACGGCTTTGTTGCGTGTTTGCGGACAATTATCTGCGCTGTTTTCCAGCGATTGAGTGCCGCCAAAGCCGCTGCAACCGCATGAGGAATGATGCGTAAAGGGCACGATCACAACCATTTTACGGCCCGGCGGTTTCAGGCCTGAAGTTGCGTCGTTAAGATTTCATTAATAAAAAACGAACTTAGGCAGGCATACAGGCAGATGATAACGGGCTTTCGTGGCACGTTTGTTGTTTCCTGGTCGCAAACCGAGATTGACGGCCTTCCGGCCGCACCGGTTGACGCTCTTGATGTAGGGGCGGCTTGGTCCTGGCATGGCGATGCTGTGCGGGTGGACGGGCCGGCAGAGCTGTTGCGGCTGGACATGGCAAACGGCGAGGCAGATTTGCGCCGCCGGGCGGCACGGTCAGTGCGCCGGCTGGTCGGTGCGGCAGTTCAAAACCGGACCGATGTCGATTCGGTCAAGGTGGACGAGCCGCTGATGGACAGCAGCTTTGTTGTGACCAATGGCGTGCAAAGTTTCACCGTAACTCTCATAGAGGTGGGGCCGGGCCAGCGCCCGCTTTTGATGTTTGTGGACGCGCTGCCGCCGCGCGGGGCTGATCTGTGGGTGGTGCATCATTCGCTGGGAACGGTCAGTGCGGACCGTCCGCAGGGCGAAACCGGTGTGATCTGCTTTACCCCGGGCACATTGATCGCAACACCCGGCGGCCCGAAGCGGGTTGAGCGGCTGCGCGAGGGCGAAAAGGTGCAGACCCGCGACAACGGCGCCCAGGAAATCCTGTGGATCGGCTCCCGCCGGATCAGCGGCGCACGATTGTTTGTGATGCCGCGGCTGCGCCCGATCCGCATTCACGCCGGGGCCCTGGGCATCGACCGGCCGGAGCAGGAGCTGCTGGTCTCGCCGGATCACCGGATGCTGTTGCGCGGCGACCGGGTGCGGGCGCTGTTCAACACGCCCGAAGTTCTGGTGGCAGCCGGCGATCTGGTCAACGGCCGCACAATCCTGCCCGACGCCTCGGTGCGGCAGGCGACCTATATCCATATCATGCTGGCCAATCATCAGGTGCTCTGGGCCAATGGGGTCGAGACAGAAAGCTTCCACCCCTCCAACGCATCCCTGACCGCGCTCAGCGACAGCGACCGGGCGCGGCTGTTCCATCTGCAGCCCGGGCTGGAGCGCAACCCGCTGGCTTATGGCGCCTATGCCCGCCGCAATCTCAGCGCGTCCGAGGCTGCGATTCTGGGTCACGAGGCGGCCTGATCCGTTACCCGAAGGCTGCCAGGCGTCCGGGCTCTTGCTGATTTCGCGGATTTCCCTGCGAAACCTGGCCGGCCGATGTTGACTCTGTCCCATCCCCCTATATAAGCGCGGCTTCATTGGTGTTGGCGGCCCCCGCAAGGGGATGCCTGTCATGCCTGGATCCTGGATCCGGAGCAAGAGGACAACGCCCTTCGATTGTTGCAGGTGCTCCTGGAGCAGGTGAACACGGACGGTGCAGTGGCGTATGCGATTGCAGCCCGAAAAGTGGGAACCGGTTTTCGGAAATAGCTGCGATGCCATTATAGAAGGAGATCAGCCGTGACCAAACGCACGTCTGCCAAGTACAAAATCGACCGCCGCATGGGCGAAAACATCTGGGGCCGTCCGAAGTCCCCGGTCAACCGCCGCGACTATGGCCCTGGCCAGCACGGTCAGCGCCGCAAGGGCAAACTGTCCGACTTCGGCATCCAGCTGCGCGCCAAGCAGAAGCTCAAGGGCTACTACGGCGACCTGACCGAAAAGCAGTTCCGCCGTATCTACGGCGAAGCCGTGCGTGTGAACGGCGACACCGGTGAAAACCTGATCGGCCTGCTCGAGCGCCGCCTGGACGCCGTTGTCTACCGCGCCAAGTTTGTTGCAACCGTCTTTGCGGCCCGCCAGTTCGTGAACCACGGCCACGTGACCGTGAACGGCAAGCGCGTCAACATCCCGTCCTACCGCGTGAAAGAGGGCGACGTGATCGAAGTCCGCGACAAGTCCAAGCAGATGGTTGCCGTTCTGGAAGCCACTCAGCTGGCCGAGCGCGACGTTCCCGATTACATCGAAGCCGACCACTCCAAGCTGAAAGCGACCTTCGTGCGCACCCCCGGCCTGGGCGACGTGCCGTACCCGGTTCTGATGGAACCGAACCTGGTTGTGGAATTCTACGCCAAGAACTAAGCCTGCTGCCGTTACGGCACATGGCGAAAGGGCTGTCCTGCGGGGCAGCCCTTTTTCGTTTGCAGCATCTCTGCGGCCGTATTGGCAAAACCCGGTAGCCCTGCGCGCCGCCTGCCACTATCCTGCCTGTAAAACGACAGGGAGTGAGTGATGAAAACCCATCTGAAGGCTGCTGCCGCGATTGCAGTCCTGACCGCCGCCTCCGCAGGCGCCGCGCCGCTGAAGCTGGTCCCGGCAGACCCGCAGCCCTCCGGCGTCAAGCCGGGTCTGTCGGTGGTCTACGCCTATCCGCATGATGTGAAGTCTCTGGTTGAGGCCTCCTCGGCGCTGAAAATCTCCAGCGAGCGGGGTCAGCCCATCGCGGGTCTCGACAACCGTGACACAGAGGAGGGGCAGAACACGCTCACTTCCAAACGGGCGCTGAATGTCGTGGCCCGGATCACCGGCTATGTGAAGATTGACCAGCCCGGCATCCACAATATCGACTTCCTTACCAATGACGGGCTGCGCGCCAGGGTCGGCGGCCAGGTGGTGGGCGAATACGACGGCCGCCAGTCCTGCGACAGCACCATCCTGACAGAAGTAGAGGTGCCTTCAGCGGGCTGGTATCCGGTTGATATCCTTTACTTCCAGCGCCTTGGAACTGCCTGTTTGCACATGCGCATGGGGCCGGACGGCAAGCGCCCGAAATGGATGAAGAACAGCGCCTTCGGTCACTGATCCGCTGCTTCTTTCTGGGCGGAAATCCCCCGGGGGAAGCCCGCAGGGCTGGGGCAGCGCCCCCTCTTTGCCAACCCGCCGGGCTACAGCGGCAGCGGGCGTCCCTCGGCGATGGCTTCCATCGCGAAGTAAGACGTCACGCTGTCCAGCTCGACACCTGAAATAAGCCGCTGATACACTTTGTCATAGCTGGCCATGTCCTCGGTCACCACTTTCAGCTGGTAGTCGTAATCACCGCCAATGCGGTGGAAATCCACCACCTCTGGGATCGTCAGCACATGGCGGCGGAACTTTTGCAGCCAGTCTGCCGAATGATGCCGGGTACGCAGCAACACAAAAACCACCAGATCAAGCCCCAGCTGCTTGCGGTCCAGCCGTGCGGTGGACCCTTGCAGCAGCCCGCTGTCGTTCAACGCTTTCAGCCGCCGCCAGCAGGCGTTCTGCGACAGGCCCACCTTGTCGGCCAGCTCCCGTTGCGACAGGCTGGCATCCTGTTGCAGCGCGCGCAGGATGCTTCGGTCAATTTGATCGGCTTGCTTACTCATATTCAGATCATATGACACAAGAATTGCATAAACTACCCAGTATTTGATAAAATTTACGCGCCAGAAACCGTTCATATTGATTGCGGAAGATCACGGAGGCGCGACATGACCCTGGCAGTATTCAAAGAAACGATCCGGCAAGCGGCTCAGGACGGAACCCTTGGCCGCAGCGTGATCGGCGACGGAGTGATGATCCCCGGCCTCGATGGTGAGGTGCCGCTGGTCTATGCCGATTACGTCGCCTCCGGCCGGGCACTGCGCCAGGTTGAGGACTATGTGGCAGCCCAGGTGCTGCCCTTCTATGCCAATTCCCATACCGAGGCTTCTTATTGCGGCACGCAGATGACCCGCCTGCGCCGCGAGGCCCGGGCTGAGATCGCCCGCATGACCGGCGCCACTGGGGATGATGCGGTGATTTTCACCGGATCGGGCGCCACCGCGGGTCTCAACCGGCTGGTCAGCCTGTTCGGCGTGAACGAGGCCACCCGGCCGGTTGTCTTCATCGGCCCCTATGAGCACCACTCCAACATCCTGCCTTGGCGCGAAAGCAAGGCACTGGTGGTGGAAATTCCTGAGGCCGCCGAGGGCGGTGTGGATCTGGCGGTTCTGGAACTCGCCCTGAAGCAGCACGCCGGCAGCGATCTGAAGATCGGCAGCTTCTCGGCGGCTTCCAACGTCACCGGCATCGTGACCGATCCTGATCCCATCAGCCGCCTGCTGCATGCGCACGGCGCACTGGCGGTCTGGGACTATGCCGGCGGCGGCCCGTACCTGCCAATCGACATGGGACAGGGCGGAGCGGCACGTAAGGATGCCGTGGTGGTCTCGCCGCACAAGTTTCCGGGCGGTCCCGGTGCCTCGGGTGTGCTGGTGGTCAACTCAGGCGCGGTGCGCCGCCGCTGCCCGTCCTGGCCGGGCGGGGGGACCGTCAGTTTTGTGTCCCCATGGCAGCACGAATACAGCCTGGACCTGGCGACCCGCGAAGAAGCCGGCACCCCGAATGTGATCGGCGACATCCGCGCAGCGCTGGCATTTCTGGTGAAGGAGGCCGTCGGTCAGGAGCAGATCGAAGCCCGTGAAGCCAGGTTCGCAGACATGGCCTGGGCGGGCTGGACCGGCAATCCGCACCTGCAGATCCTGGGCCACCGCGATGCGCACCGGCTGCCGATCTTCTCCTTTCTGGTTTCGGACGGGGCCGGCAATCCGGTGCATCAGCAGCTGTTCACCCGGATGCTAAGCGACGTCTACGGCATCCAGGCCCGCGGCGGCTGCGCCTGTGCGGGGCCTTATGCACACCGGTTGCTGGGCATTGGCCGGCCGGAGTCGGAAAGGCTGTTTGCCGACTTGAAAGCAGGCGAGGAAATGAAAAAGCCCGGCTGGGTCCGGCTCAACTTCTCATACCTGATGGAGGAGGAGACTGCGCAATACGTCATTGATTGTGTCAACGATCTGACCCAAAGGGCAGAGGAGCTTACGGCCCGTTACAACGTCGATCCGGAAACCGCGCGGTTCAAGGCGCTGGTCGCCTAGACACACACAAACCGGGTGCTTTCCCGGGGCTGGGAAGCACCTCACATACACGTGATATGTAGGTATCGAACCCCAGTATTTAAAGGGGGAATATGCCGGTCAAATCCCCGCGACAGCGGGAAGATGTGCGTGGCACGCTCTAACTGTATTTTATTGATTGGAGTACTGTTATGGCCCTTAAGCTTTCCGCCCCTGTTGGTGACAAGAAACGGATCACCAAACCGGACCCCAAGACTGGCGAGAGCAAATTCAAGCCGGTCAAAAATGCCCCCGCAGATGTCGAGCTGGTCCGCCTGATGCTTAAGGCAAACGGCTATTCCATTGATGTCAGCACCAAATGCGATGCCGGGCTGATCAACACGATCAAGGATTTTCAGAAAAAGAAGCTGGGTTTCAAGAAGCCTGACGGAATTGTCGACCCGGGCATGCGGACCTGGAACGCAGGCCTGCCGAAACTGGCGGCACAGCATTCTGCCGACACCAAAGTGGAGCGGATTGAAGTTGTCGAGAACGGCAAGACCAAGCTGATCACCGTGGCCGAGTTTGAAGCCGGGCAGGAAGAGCTGCGGCGCAAGCTTCTGGCCAAGGCTAACATGATGTACGGCCAGGCGGAATCCTGGGTTGATTTCTGCAACGAGGTGGAAAGCACACGCCAGGGCAACGACACTTTCCTGAACGCATTGACGGAATTTGCTGTCAGCGTTGTCAACGACAAGACCGATCCGCCCTGGACCCCGATCCTGAATGCCCGCTCTGAATCCAGCCTGCTGAAAACGCTGACGAGCAAGAAGAAGCCCGACTGGAAAAAGGTGTACAAACAGGATGTTAAAGCATCCAAAGCCTATAACACCGGCGGCAAGGCGTTTAAGAAATTCATTGATCAGCGGATCGCCACTGCCGGCGGAATTGTCTGGAAGCTGGAAATCGTGCGCGAGGTCTCATTTGCCGTGGTCGAAACCTATATGACCGCCCGGCTGGTGGCGACCAAGGGTATGTCCCCGGCCAAGGCCCACGCCATTGCCGCCGCCAGCACCGAAGCGCTGAAATCCAGCGCCGGCCAGCTGGGCGAGCATCTGGCGGGCAACAAGGTGACCTGGGATGGTGCCGCCAAGAAAGTCTTCATCGACAGCTTTATCGCCGGTCTCGCCGGTGCCGCTGGCGGCAAGCTGACCTCAAAGCTGTCGGCAGGGCTCGCGGATGATCTGGCCAAGGCCGCAGCCTCGAAACTCTCACGCGAGTTTCCCAAAAAGGCGGTCAAGGTATTCTTTGAGAAGTTTCTGAAGTCCAAGGCCGGCGAGGCGATGGTGACCGAGGCGCTGAAGGAAACCATCGGCCTGGCCAAACCCTTGATCGAAAAGGGCCGGCCGCCGAATACCAAGGAAATCAAGGAAAGCATTGCCAAGATCCTGACCGCAGGCATCATGTCGGCAGGTGCCGGCAAGGCATTGGACAAATTCTCCTCCGGCTTCACCGGCGCTGCTGAAAAGTTCCTCAAGACCAAGCTGGCGCCCGCCGCCATGGAAGGCGCGGTGAAGAAGGACCTGATTGCCAAATACGGCACCAAGGCGACCGAGGATTTCATCAAGCTGCACGGCGACGCCATTTATGGCGAGATTGCCAAGCAGATCAGCGGCAAGTCGTTCAGCAAATACGCAGGCGAGGTTCTGACCAGCTCGGACGGGTCGCAATCGGCCTCGACCATGCAGAAACAGGCCAATGAGGCGATGCGCAAGGACATGGAACTGCGCAAGAAGATCCAGAAAATCATCATGGCCGAAGCCAAACGCAAGATGCCCAAGTCGGCAGCGGCGCATTAACGCGGGCCGCACCGTCATTGGGTCTGCTGCTCGGGGGGGGCGGCAGCACAGGGGAAGCGTCATCTTGGTGCTTCCCCAGCAGCCATTGGGCCGCTAGAACGGGCAGGAATTAAGGAGCCCGTATTATGACTCAACTCACGCCGCAGCCCGGTATCATGGACATCGCTCTTTATCAGGGCGGGGCTGCTCATGTGAATGGGGTGAGCAACGTTGTGAAGCTCTCCTCGAACGAAAACCCTCTTGGCCCCAGCCCGCGCGCAATTCAGGCGATGCAGGATGCGGCGGCCGATATGCACCGCTATCCCAGTTCGGACCATGCGGCGCTGCGGCAGGCGATCGGCGAGGTTCACGGGCTGGAGCCGGAGCAGATCATCTGCGGCGCCGGCAGCGACGAGATCATTGCCTTCCTGTGCCAGGCCTATGCCGGCCCGGGCGATGAGGTGCTGTACACCGAACACGGCTTTGCCATGTACCGCATCAGCGCATTGGCCGCCGGTGCGACGCCGGTGGAGGTAAAAGAACGCGAGCGGGTCACCGATGTGGACGCTCTGCTGGCGGGCTGCACCGACCGGACCAGGCTGGTCTTCATTGCGAATCCGAACAACCCCACCGGCACCATGATCAGCGAAGGGGAAGTGGCCCGGCTGGCCGATGGCATCCCGGCGGGGGCCATCTTGGTGCTGGACGGGGCCTATGCCGAATATGTCGAAGGCTTCGATGCCGGGGCTGCCATTGCCAACGCGCGCAGCAACGTCTTCATGACGCGCACTTTCTCCAAGATCTACGGTCTGGGCGGTGCGCGGATCGGCTGGGGCTATGGCCCGCGGGAGATCGTCGGCGTGCTGAACCGGGTGCGTGGCCCGTTCAACGTCTCCAGCACAGCGCTGGCCGGGCCGAGGCCTCGGTGCGGGATGCGGACTACGTGGACAACTGCCGGACCGCGAACGCCAAATGGCGCTCTTGGCTGGCAAATGCCCTCGCTGAACTCGGCGTGCCCTCGGACGTCTCCAGCACCAATTTCATCCTGGCCCGCTTTGCCAGCCAGGCCGAAGCTGAGGCCTGTGACAGTTATCTGCAATCGCAGGGGCTGATCGTGCGCCGGGTGGCGGGATACAACCTGCCGAACGCATTGCGCATCACCATCGGCAACGAAGACGCCTGCCGCCGGGTGGCGCAAGGGGTGAAAGCATTCAAAGAGGCGCAGGCATGAGCAGCCGGAATAACGGGCAGGTCTATGGCCGCGTCGCGCTGATCGGGTTGGGCCTGATTGCGTCTTCAATGTTCTGGGCGATGAAACGCGCAGGGCTGGCGGGCGAGGTCACCGGCTATGCCCGCAGCCTCGAGACCCGCGCAACCGCCCGCAGGATCGGCCTGTGCGACCGGGTTTGCGACAGCGCGCAGGAGGCCGTGAAAGAAGCTGACCTGGTGGTGCTCTGCGTGCCGGTTGGCGCCATGGGTCCGGTGATGGAAGACATCGCCCCGCTGCTGAAACCCGGCGCCACGGTGTCGGACGTGGGCTCGGTCAAACGCCACGTGATCGACGCCGTGCTGCCCCATATCCCCCAAGGTGTGCATTTCGTGCCCGCCCACCCGCTGGCCGGGACTGAACATTCCGGCCCGGAATCCGGTTTTGCTGAGCTGTTCGACAACCGCTGGTCGCTGCTGGTCCCGGTTGAGGGCACCGATCCCGCAGCCACCGCCCGCCTGCGGGCCCTGTGGGAAGGCATGGGCGCCAATGTTGATGAGATGGACGCCGACCACCACGACCTGGTGCTGGCCGTCACCTCGCATACACCGCATCTGATTGCCTATACGATGGTCGGCGTCGCCGACGACCTGCGCCGGGTGACCGACAGCGAGGTGATCAAGTATTCCGCCGCTGGTTTTCGCGACTTCACCCGGATTGCCGCCTCGGATCCGACCATGTGGCGCGATGTGTTCCTGACCAACAAGGACGCCACGCTGGAAATCCTGGGCCGCTTCACCGAGGAGCTGTTTGCCCTGCAGCGCGCCATCCGCACCGGCGACGGCGACCATCTGCACGATTACTTCACCCGCACCCGCGCGATCCGCCGCGGCATCATCGAGGCCGGCCAGGACACCGATGCGCCGGACTTTGGCCGGGGGCAAAAGAAGTGATCCGCGCGGGCGCCTTGCTGCTGGCAACGATGCTTGGCGGTGCCGCGCTGGCCGCTGCTCCGGATACCTCGCTTGCGCCGCCTGCGCGCCCGCAGGCTGATGCGGGCTTAGAGGCGGCTGGCATAGTCAATTCGCGGGAATTACGCCCGGTTTCGCGCCCGCAATCGGAACAGATCCTGGCGGCAGCAGCCCGCCCCGCAGATCTGCCGCTGCTGGGGCCGGCATCATCGCTGCTGCCCTTTGCACGGCCGGACAGCCTGGCAGAGCAGGTGCTGTTCAAGCGCCGCAAGCGGCGCAAGGGGTCGGTCTGCGGCGATATTGATATCCAGGGCGATAGTGTCGGCCACGTCTCGGGCACGCTGCCCGGCTGCGGCGCCAAGGATGCGGTGCGGGTACGCGAAATTGCCGGGGTGCGCCTCAGCCAGGCCTCGCTGATGACCTGCAACACCGCCCGCGCGCTGAAGACATGGATCAACCGCGAGGTCGAAACCGCCTTCGGTCGCCGAAACAAGGTGGTCTCCCTGCGCGTTGCCGCGCATTATGCGTGCCGCACCCGCAACAACCGTCCCGGTGCAAAGATATCGGAACATGGCAAAGGACGGGCCATCGATATCTCCGGTTTCACCCTGGCCAGCGGCGAGACGGTGACGGTGCTGAAAGGCTGGCAGAACCGCAAGACCCGCAAGGCGCTGAAAAAAATCTGGCGCGCAGCCTGCGGACCCTTCGGCACCGTTCTGGGGCCAGAGGCCGACCGCTATCACCGCGACCATTTCCACCTCGATGTAGCGCGCCACCGCGGCGGGTCGTATTGCCGCTAGCGGTGTGCTCCCGCGCCTGAAAGTGCCCAGGGGCACATTGCAACCTTGGGCCGGGCGCGCTGCGCGCGCAAAAAATTCATGCTGAGAAACGCCTCAGGGGCTGGTTTTTCCTTTGCCTGTAATTGGCCAGCGGGGTGGTTCGTGACAGGCGGATCCGCGGTCAGCGGATAATCAGCCGCGGGGCGCGGCCCAGGGGCAGGGGGCCAAGTGTCACATAGCCGCCGGAAAAGCCCAGCGTGATGTCCAGGTTCCGCGGGTTGCCGCTTGTTTCTGCCAGGAGGCTCAGCACGCGCTCGACAGAGCTGCGCAGGCTGGGAGGCAGCGCGCCGCTGCGTTCCGCCATCAGCACCAGCCCGCGCCAGTTTTCCGCCTGCAGCGCAATCCCGCCCTCCGGCAGACCCTGCGCGTCCACTGCCAGCGTCCCGGCGGCCTTCAGCCGCAGATCGCCCCAGCGGGCCTCGGCCAGTTTCAGATCGATCCGGCGCGGCTGCGGCCGCCGCTGTTCCAGTGCGGCCCGGTCCCAGGGCGCGTCAAACTCAACCGTCAGGTCCAATGCCAGCGTGTCAAACCGTTCCGGCAGCGCCGAGCTGGCCGCCAGCAGCCGCCGCCAGGCGGCGCGGGGGGCGAAATCAGGGGCTTCTGCCGTAATCCGGTAGATCGCAGGCCTGTCCGACTGCACCATGCGCAGGTCCAGTGACGCGCCGCTCAGCACCGCCTCTCCGCTTCGGGCGATCTGCCACGGGGCCGAGATCAGCGCCAGTTCCTCCATTTCCAGCGCCGCACCCGGCGCCAGATGCAGGCTGGCTTGCAGGCCCTGGGCCGTGATCACCGCGGTCCGGTCGAAATAGGACAGCCGCTGGGCCGAGGCCGGGAAGTGCAGGTCCAGCTTGCCCGGCCAGACAGCAGGGCTTGCCAGGTCCAGCCAGTCTGCCCGCCAGGCGGTGCCGGTGCCAGGATCAGCCAGCGCCGGGCGGCTGATCCTGGTTAAATGGCGGATAGGGTAGCCGCTGGTTTCAAGTGCAGAAAACTCAGCCTGCCAGCCCCGCCGCTCTTGCTCGGCAAACCAGGCCGCGATGCCGCTGCGCAGCCCCCAGGCCGCCGCCGCCCAATACAGGCTCCACACCATCAGGGCGGCAATCAGCAGTTTTGCCAGGCGCATCGGTTAGCCTCTTTTGTCCGGATCAGGATTGCTGTTTATAGAGGGGGAGCAGAAAGGGCCAGACAACATGACTATGTGGGTTTTCGGATACGGATCGCTTCTTTGGAACCCCGGCTTCCCGGTGGCCCGCCGCGAGGTGGCGGTGCTGCATGGCTATGCGCGGTCGTTCTGCATGACCTCGATCCACCACCGCGGCACTGAGGATCATCCCGGCCTGGTGCTGGCGCTGGACGAAACCGAAGGGGCCAACTGCAAAGGGCTGGCGCTGTCGGTCGAAGCCGGTCACGAGGAGCAGACCCTGGCAGAGCTGCGCGAGCGCGAGCTGATCTCCTCGGCCTACTTGGAGCGTGATCTGGAAGTGGAACTGGCGGACGGCAGCCTTGTCACCGCCGTCACCTATGTGATCGACCCGCACCATGTGCAGTATTGCGGCGGTCTGAGCCTCGAAAAACAGGCGCAGATGATTGCCCATGCGGTGGGCGGGCGCGGTCCCAACACCGAATACCTCTATAACACTGCTGAGCATCTGGCGGAGATCGGCCTGCATGACAGCGACTTGGACTGGCTGGCGGGCCGGGTGCGGGACATCACCGCATAAAGCCTTGGCGCTTTTGACACTTTGCTTATAGGCTGCGAACCAAATAAGAGCAGTCAACGTGTCAGGAGCCAACCAATATGGCGCAGCCAGACCGCAAAACCCGGCCGCAGTTTTCCCAGCCGGTGCGGCAGATCATCATGATGCTGATCGCACTGGGATTGTCCGGTTTTGGCGCCTTTGTCGCCTTGCCGCGGGTGCTGCCGGTGTTCGAGGCCAACCCTTGGCTGAACGGCTTTATCGTCTTTGTCTTTGTGATCGGGGTGCTGGCCTGTTTCTGGCAGGTGGTGCAGCTTATCGGCTCGGTGCGCTGGATTGAACGCTTTGCATTCGGCGATACTTCGGATGAGCGCCGGACGCCGTCAATGCTGGCGCCCTTGGCTTCGCTGCTGCGCTCGCGCGGGGCGCGGATGCAGCTGGGATCGGCCTCGACACAGTCCATTCTGGACTCTGTCGCCAACCGCATCGATGAAGACCGGGAAATTACCCGGTATATCGTCAACCTGCTGATTTTCCTTGGCCTTTTGGGCACCTTCTATGGTCTCGCTACTACGGTTCCTGCCGTGGTCGATACCATCCGCAGCCTGGCTCCGCAGGAAGGCGAAGAGGGGCTGTCTGTCTTCAATCGCCTGATGACCGGACTGGAGGCGCAGCTGGGCGGCATGGGTGTCGCCTTTGCCTCCTCGCTCCTGGGACTGGCTGGCTCGCTGATCGTCGGCCTGCTGGAACTGTTCGCGGGCCACGGCCAGAACCGGTTCTACCGTGAGCTGGAGGAATGGCTGTCTTCGATCACCCGGGTCAGCTTCTCCTCCGGCGAGGACGGCGCCGGCGACAGCGGTGTCGTCTCCCAAGTGCTCGACAACATGGCCGAGCAGATGGACGCGCTGCAGGCGATGTTTGCCGAAACCTCCGAAGGCCGCGCAGCGGTGGATCAAAAGCTGGGCGATCTGGTGGAAACCATTCAGGAGATGAACCGCCGCCAGGAGCAGACCGGCACAGTCACCGCAGCATTGGACCGGGTGGCCGTCGGGCAGGAAGCCCTGACCGAGATCCTGCGCGCCCATAGCGAACAGGGCGGTATCGACGCCGAAAGCCGGATGCGGCTGCGCTCGATCGACGTGCAGATGCTGCGCATCCTCGAGGAAATCTCGGCCGGCCGCCAGGAAAGCCTGAGCGAGCTGCGTAAGGACATCGACCTGTTGGTCAGGGCCTTCGCCCGTCCGCGCGGCTTGTCCCGCGGCGGTGGTGCGGGCCGGGACGCGGGGGATTAACCGATGGCCCTTTCCCGGCGCACAGGGCAGCGATTCCAAGCCTCGATCTGGCCGGGGTTTGTCGATGCGATGACCGGGCTTCTCTTGGTGCTGATGTTTGTTCTGACCATCTTTATGGTGGTGCAATTTGTCCTGCGCGAGACGATTACCGGCCAGGAAAGCCAGCTGGATGAGCTGTCTGCGGAGGTGAGCGCGCTGGCCTCGGCCCTGGGTCTGGAGGAGCGTGAGAACAGCCAGTTGAACGCCCGGCTTGGGGCGCTGACGTCAACCCTCAATACTGCTGAACAGGATCTGGATCAGGCGCGCAGCCTGATCACCTCCCTGACTGCGGACCGTGACCGGCAGGCAGGTGAACTGGCCGCGGCCGCCAGCCGGATCACCAGTTTTGAGGCACAGGTGGCGGCCCTGATCGCCAGCCGCGATGCCGCCCGGACGCGGGTCGCGGATCTGAGCGCCGAACGCGCAGACCTGGAGGCCGCGCGCGCGGAATTGTTGAGCGAACAAGAGGCCCTGAACCTGGCCCTGTCGCAAGCCCGCGGCGAGATTGATCTGCAGGCGGAGGCCGCCCGGCTGGCGGCGGCACAGCGCGAGGCGATGGAAGCACTGATCGCCAGCCTTGAGGCCGAGGGCAGCGAGCAAACAACCCGGATTTCCGAATTGCAGGATCAGCTGGGCGATGAAGAAGCCGCCCGTCTGGTTGAGGCCGCCGCCGCCGAAGCCCTGCGGGACAGGCTGCAGAATGCCGACGCCGAACTCACAGCAATGACATTGGCCTTGGAGGCGCAACGCCAGGAGGCGGAGGATACGCTGACCCTGCTGGCCGCCGCTGAAACTGCCAGGACACAGCTGGACGTGCAACTGTCTGAACTGGAGGCCGCCCGCGCCGGATCTGATGCGGAGGCCGGGAAGCTGGCGGCAGAACTGGCCGAAGCCAAGGCCGCTTTGGCTGCTGCAGAGATCCAAGCCGGGGAGCTGGACGTTCTGCGTCAGCGGCTGCTTGCGGCTGTCACCGCACAGCAGAGCGCAGAAGGCAGCGCCACTGAGCAATTGAGCCTGGCCGAAGAACGCGCAGCCCTATTGGCGCAGGCGCGTTCGGCCTTGTCTGAGGAACAGGCCATTTCCGAAGAGGCCCGCCGTGAAACCGCGCTGCTGAACCAGCAGGTGGCGGCCCTGCGTGAACAGCTGGGCGGCCTGCAGGCCATTCTGGACGTCTACCAGGGCCGGGATGCCGCCCAGCAGGTGCAGTTGCAGAACCTGGGCCAGGATCTGAACGCAGCACTGGCCCGTGCCGCTTCGGAAGAGCGCAAGCGGCGGCTGCTGGAAGAGCAGGAGCGCAAGCGGCTGGAAGCCGAAGCCGCGGCCCTCGCCAGCAAGGCGCAGGATCTGGAACGTTACCGTTCGGAATTCTTTGGCCGGTTGCGGGATTTGCTGGGCACCCAAGAGGGTGTGCGCATCCAGGGCGACCGCTTCGTCTTTGCCTCCGAAGTGCTGTTTGCACCGGGCAGCGCCACTCTTTCACCTGCGGGGCGGGTCGAAATTGCCAAGGTGGTTTCAATTCTGCAAAGCGTCGTGGCAGCGATCCCGCAGGAGATTAACTGGGTTATCCGGGTGGATGGCCATACCGACACTTCGCCGTTGCTGGGACATCCGAAATTCACTGACAATTGGGAGCTTAGCCAGGGCCGGGCGCTTTCGGTGGTGCGTTATATGGTCGAGGCGCTTGGGGTGCCGCCGTCGCGGCTGGCGGCCAATGGGTTTGGAGAATATCAGCCGGTGAATCCGGCGGACACTGCCGAAGCGCGCGCCCAGAACCGGCGGATTGAGCTGAAGTTCACTGAAAAATAGGCGAAAACGCAGTTGAGGAGGAGGAGTATGTGCTGCGCCGGGGGCATCCGGTAAGCTGCGCGTTTTGCCGGGCCTTCGGTGGCCTGCAGGGTGCAACCCGCTTCACTAATGGAGACAAGCAACTAGTTACGCACGGGTTGCGGCCCCGCCGGGCAGCAGGGCCTCCTTAAATCTATTGCAAATTCGGGAGTTATCAAATCCTGGCACCGGAAAATGCAGCACAGATGCAGTCGCAGGATCCGCAGGCGAGGCCTCCCGCCCGGCACTGGCCGCCCAAGGGCAACCGTGCCCGTTGGGCCCGGCAGCGGCCAGGGCTTGCGCCCCGGCCGCTGCCGCCGCGTATCTGGTAAGGCCTGATACTTTGAACCCGGTCACTTTGAAGCGGAAAACTGTGGGGCCGGCTACTGGGAGGCGGGGTCTTCCGGCGGTGCGATCACCATGCTGCGGGTAAAACTGTCAACCTGCCGGCCGTCCCGCAACAGGCGGGCCGTGCCGGTATAGGTGCCCTCCGGCCATTGCCCGCCGCGCAGGCGGCGGCCGGCAGCGCGGAAAAACTGGGCCTGATTTTTGTTCAGCCCTTCGCTGTGGGAGAGAAGTTCGCCGCCGGGGCCTTTCACCATCAGCTCAAGCTGGTCGCCTGCCAGACCGCCAAACGCGTAGGCCCAAAAAACAAACGCAGGTGCATCTGCAGCCAGCGGTGCGGCGTCCGCGGTGCCCGCCTTGATCGCACTGTATTCAGGGATCGCCGTGCTGAAACCGGCCCCCAGCACACCGCCCGCCTGATAGGCCGGCGGATCCGCCCAGAGTGTCTTACCGGCGGGGGTGCCGCAGCTTTCAAGGCTTTCCGGCGCAAAAGGATCCACCACCGCGCCATCCTTGCGCACAGACAAATGCAGATGCGGGAACTGGGTCTTGCCGGAAAGCCCGGCCTCGCCCAGGATATCGCCGGGCTTGACCTTCATGCCGCTTTCCACCCGGAGCGAACCGCGCTTCATGTGGCAGTACTGGGTTTCCCACCCGTTGCCGTGGCGCAGGACCACCCCGTTGCCGCATTCCTTACCGTCAATCTCTGCGGCATTGTCATCGGTGGCATATTGGTCCGCCATGCCGTTGCGGGTTCCAAGGACAACACCGCCTGCCGCGGCACGCACCGCGACGCCGGCCTGCATGTCCGACAAGTAGGGCAGGGCGATATCCGTTCCCTTGTGGCCATCATAACTCAGCGTGCCGCAGGTGAAATCCGTGGCACCGGGGCCTGGATCGTGGTCGACGAACTGCTGAATGTGGCAGGTGCCGCCCAAGGTGCAGTCCAGCGGGAACTGCAAAAGAAAATCGCCCGCCGCGGCAGGCGCGGCGAGCGATATTGCGGTTATCAGCGCGGCAAGGCGCATCAATCTGCTGTCAGCAGCGGCGGCTTGTCACCGGATATCCGCGGCTTGCTTGGCCCTTCCAGGCGCAGTTCCAGTTTACCGTCCTTGATACCGACCTTGACGATACCGCCTTTGGTCAGCTTGCCGAACAGCAGCTCCTCGGCCAGCGGTTTTTTGATGTGCTCCTGGATCACCCGGCCCAGAGGACGTGCGCCCATCCGGTCGTCATAGCCCTTGTCGGCCAGCCATTCCGCCGCCTTGCGGGTCAGCTCAATCGAAACATTGCGGTCCATCAGCTGGGCTTCCAGCTGCAGCACGAATTTCTCGACCACCTGCAGGATCACTTCTTTGCCGAGCGGTGCGAAGGAAATCACCGCATCCAGGCGGTTGCGGAATTCCGGTGTGAAGGTGCGCTCGATTGCGGCGGTGTCTTCGCCCTCGCGGCGGTCGCGGCCAAAGCCGATAGCGGCCTTTGCCTGTTCCGACGCGCCGGCGTTGGAGGTCATGATCAGCACCACGTTGCGGAAATTCACCGTGCGGCCGTTGTGGTCGGTCAGCTGACCGTTGTCCATCACCTGCAGCAGGATGTTATAGACATCCGGATGCGCCTTTTCCATCTCGTCAAGCAGCAGCACGCAGTGCGGGTGCTGGTCGACGCCATCGGTCAACAGGCCGCCCTGGTCAAAGCCGACATAGCCCGGAGGCGCGCCGATCAGGCGGGAGACTGCGTGTTTCTCCATGTATTCGGACATGTCAAACCGCAGCAGTTCCACCCCAAGCGTATCCGCCAGCTGTTTGGCCACCTCGGTCTTGCCGACGCCGGTGGGGCCTGCAAACAGGTAGTTGCCAATGGGTTTTTCCGGCTCCCGCAGGCCTGCACGGGCCAGTTTGATCGCACTGGACAGGGCAGTAATGGCATCGTCCTGGCCAAAGACCACGCGTTTCAGCGATTTCTCCAAGTCTTTCAGCACTTCGGCATCGTCTTTCGACACGCTTTTCGGCGGGATGCGGGCGATCTTGGCAACCACGGCCTCGATCTCTTTGACGCCGATGGTCTTGCGGCGCTTGCTCTCGATGATCAGATGCTGCGCGGCGCCGGCCTCGTCAATGACGTCGATGGCCTTGTCCGGCAGCTTGCGGTCATTGATATAGCGCGCCGACAGCTCCACCGCGGTCTTGATTGCATCGCCGGTGAACTTGATGCCGTGATGCTCCTCGAAATAAGGCTTCAGCCCCTTCAGGATCTCAATGGAATCTTCCACCGTCGGCTCGTTCACGTCGATTTTCTGGAACCGGCGGGCCAGCGCGCGGTCCTTCTCGAAATGCTGGCGGAACTCCTTGTAGGTCGTGGAGCCCATGGTGCGCAGCTTGCCGCCTTGCAGCGCCGGTTTCAGCAGGTTGGAGGCATCCATGGCGCCGCCAGAGGTCGCGCCGGCCCCGATCACGGTGTGGATTTCGTCGATGAACAGCACCGCGTCCGGGTGGTCTTCCAGCTCGGTGACCACGGCTTTCAGACGTTCCTCAAAATCACCGCGGTAGCGGGTCCCGGCCAGCAGCGCGCCCATGTCGAGCGAATAAATGGTGGTCTGCGCCAGAATTTCCGGGGTTTCACCGGACACGATCCTGCGCGCAAGCCCCTCGGCAATTGCCGTTTTGCCAACGCCGGGGTCGCCCACGAGCAGCGGGTTGTTCTTGCGGCGGCGGCACAGCACCTGGATGCAGCGCTCCACCTCGTGGTCGCGGCCGATCAGCGGGTCGATGTCGCCGTCGCGGGATTTCGCATTCAGGTCGACGCAGTATTTCGCCAGCGCGCTTTCCTTCTTTTCGCCCTCAGGCGCGGCCGTGATGCTGTCTTCTTCCTGCTCGGTTGCGCCGGTGACCGGGCGGGGTTCCCCAAAGGCCGGGTCCTTGGCCACGCCATGGGCGATAAAGTTCACCGCGTCATAGCGGGTCATTTCCTGGTCCTGCAGGAAGTATGCCGCATCGCTTTCGCGTTCAGCAAAGATCGCCACCAGCACATTGGCGCCTGTCACTTCGGTGCGGCCTGAGCTTTGCACATGGATTGCGGCCCGTTGAATGACCCGCTGGAAGGCGGCGGTCGGCACCGCTTCGGATCCGTCGATGTCGGTGACCAGATTGGCAAGATCCTCATCCACGAATTCCACCAGCGAGGATCGCAATTCGGTCAGATCGACACTGCAGGCGCGCATCACACGGGCCGCGTCGGGCTCGTCGATCAGGGCCAGAAGCAGATGTTCCAGGGTTGCGAATTCATGACGGCGTTCATTCGCCAGCGCCAGCGCTGCGTGAATGGCCTGTTCCAGGGTGCTCGAGAATGAAGGCACGGGCGTGCTCCTCTGATCTTGGGTTGGCCGGATGGGGCGGTATTAACCAACCCCGCAGTTCAACCATGTGCTTATAAGGTTAGAGTTTGGTTGATAGCGCGCCAGCTTCAAGGGCTTTTCTTCATTTTGGGGTCACAATTATTTTCTCCCTGTTGCGCCCCGATACCCTTGATTTGGTCAAAAACTGTCTTTGCGCCGGCGGATTTCGGCAAAAACCTCAGCGTCTTCAGCATCTTCCATGTGAAGGTGCGCTCTCACGGCACTGTCACCGGCGCGCAGGAACGGATTGGTGTCAAGTTCCAGCTGCAAGGATGACGGAACCGTAGGCATGCCGTTGTTCCGGGCCTTTGCGATATCACGTATACGCGCCTGCAACGCCGGGTTGCCGGGATCGGCGGTGACTGCAAAGGCACCGTTGGACTGGGTGTATTCATGTCCTGAATAAACGATAGTGTGCGGCGGCAGCGCGGCAAGCCGCGACAGGCTGGCCCACATCTGCTGCGGGCTGCCCTCGAACAGCCGCCCGCACCCCAGCGCCATCAGGCTGTCAGCGGTGAACACGGCATTTGAACCGGGCAGATAAAAGGCAATATGGCCAACGGTGTGGCCCGAGACATCCATCACCTGCACCTCTTCGCCCAGCAGGGTGAAGCTGCCGCCGTCCTCAACAGCCATATCCAGATCCGGCAGCCGGTGGGCGTCGGCTGCAGCGCCGATCACCTTGGCGCCATAGGCTTCCTGCAGGTCGGCTACACCGTCGATATGGTCCCAGTGGTGATGGGTCAGCAGGATCCAGTCCAGCCCCCAGCCGCGCGCCGACAGCGCCGCCTTGATGGCGTCTGCTTCGGGCGCATCCACCAGCGCGGTCTCGCCTGATGCAGGATTGCGGATCAAAAAGGCATAGTTGTCCGACAGGCACGGCAGGGTGATGATCTCAAGAGGCATGGTCATTCGCCTTTACATTGCTAAACTGCGCCCAGATTGGCCGAAGCAGCAGGCACCCGCAATGCATCTTGATGTTCAGGATCTCAGGAACTTCTATTACCGCAGCACCCTGGGGCGTGCGGCGCAGGCGTCGATCCGCGGCCGTCTGCTGGATATCTGGCCAGGCACCGAAGGGCTGACGGTGGCGGGCTTCGGTTTTGCCGCGCCGCTGCTGCGTCCCTATCTGCCGGAGGCGCGCCGGGTGATGGCGCTGATGCCGGGGCCGCAGGGGGTGATGCAATGGCCCGCGGGGCTGCCCAATGTCTCGGTCCTGTGCGAGGAGACCAGCTGGCCCGTCGACACTGGCAGGATCGACCGGCTGGTAGTGATGCATGGTCTGGAGACATCGGAGCGGCCAACAAAGCTGCTGGAAGAATGCTGGCGGGTGCTGGGTCCCGGCGGGCGGGCCATTTTCGTCGTTCCAAACCGGGCCGGGCTTTGGGCGCGGTCGGATCTGACCCCGTTCGGCTTTGGCCGCCCCTACACTCTGCGCCAGCTTGAAGGTCAGCTGCGCGAGCACCAGTTCGCCATCGAACAGCACACCGCGGCGCTGTACCGGCTGCCCAGCCACAAACGGTTCTGGCTGAAATCCGGCGCGATGCTGGAAAAAATGGGCCGCAAACTGCCTGCGATGCTGGCCGGCGGCGTGTTCATGGTCGAGGTCAGCAAGCAGACCCACACACAGCGCGGCCACATGGTCGGCACCAAGGTCCGCAGCCGGATCCGGGTGCTCGAAGGTCTGTCCAACCCGATGCCGGAACCGGCCTGACGCGCCCGGGGCTGATCCGGCCCGTCTATGGCTGATTTCGATTCCCTGAAACTGCGGGTTCGGCGCCCGGGGGCGCTGAAAAGACGGGTTCTGGTCCGATATGTGACGAAATCGGCCGCAAATGCCGCTTTCCGGAATCGCCAAATCCTGCAGTTCAGCCGCACTTTTTTATTTCTCGACTGTGGTCAAAGGGCCGCACTTGCCTTAAGTCGTTGAAAACGCTGTAAACATGCTTCTTCGAGTTGCCGTTTAGGCAGTTGATAGGTCGCATCCGCTCTGCTAGACCCACGCTGATTTCAACGCCCCGCTGCCAATGGGGGATGACTCACGCCCCCGGACGCCGCCTGTGGCCGGGTACGCCAACCGGGGCCAATAACATATCGGAAGGGTGGACGTGTCCGAACCAGCTTCGATTTCTGCAGGCATTGCCGCGCGCTATGCCACGGCGGTGTTCGACATCGCACAAGAAAACAAGGCGCTCGACAGCCTTGAAACCAGCATCAATGACCTGGCAGCCGCGCTGGCTGACAGCGACGACCTCAACAGCCTGATCCAGTCGCCGCTGGTGTCGCGCGACGAGCAGGGCGCCGCAATCACTGCGGTGGCTGACAAGATGGGCCTGGATCCCGTCCTGCGCAATACCCTGGCTCTGATGGCCGACAAGCGCCGTCTGTTTGTGGTGCCCGCGCTGATCGACGCGCTGCGCGCCCGCCTGGCTGAAGCCCGCGGCGAAATCACCGCCGAGGTGGTGTCTGCCAAGGCGCTGACCAAGACCCAAAGCGAAAAGCTGGCCAAGACCCTGGCCGAGCGCGTGGGCAAGAAAGTTACCATCAATGCTTCCGTCGATGCCTCCATCATCGGCGGACTTGTCGTTAAAGTGGGCTCGAAGATGATCGACAGCTCGATCCGCTCCAAGCTCAACTCCCTACAGAATGCAATGAAAGAGGTCGGATAAATGGGTATCCAAGCAGCAGAGATTTCTGCGATCCTGAAAGACCAGATCAAGAATTTTGGTCAAGAAGCAGAAGTGGCTGAAATCGGCCGCGTGCTGTCCGTCGGTGACGGTATTGCCCGCGTTTACGGCCTCGACAATGTTCAGGCCGGTGAAATGGTCGAATTCCCCGGCGGCATCATGGGCATGGCGCTGAACCTGGAAAGCGACAACGTCGGTATCGTGATCTTCGGCTCCGACCGCGACATTAAAGAAGGCGACACCGTCAAGCGCACCAACTCCATCGTGGACGTGCCGATCGGCAACGGCCTGCTGGGCCGCGTTGTGGACGGCCTTGGCAACCCGCTGGACGGCAAGGGCCCGATCGAAGACGTGACCCGCGGTGTTGCGGATGTGAAGGCGCCGGGCATTATCCCGCGTAAATCGGTGCATGAGCCGATGGCGACCGGCCTCAAATCCGTTGACGCGATGATCCCGATCGGCCGCGGCCAGCGTGAGCTGATCATCGGCGACCGTCAGACCGGTAAAACCGCCGTGGCTCTGGATGCGATCCTGAACCAGAAATCCTACAACGACGCCGCCGGCGATGATGAGAGCAAGAAGCTGTACTGCGTTTACGTCGCGGTTGGCCAGAAGCGCTCCACCGTGGCCCAGCTGGTGAAGAAGCTGGAAGAAACCGGCGCGATGGAATACTCCATCGTTGTGGCTGCAACCGCATCCGACCCGGCGCCGCTGCAGTTCCTGGCACCCTATGCCGCAACCGCAATGGCGGAATTCTTCCGCGACAACGGCCGCCACGCGCTGATCATCTATGATGACCTGTCCAAACAGGCTGTTGCTTACCGCCAGATGTCGCTGCTGCTGCGCCGTCCGCCGGGCCGTGAAGCCTATCCGGGCGACGTTTTCTATCTGCACTCCCGCCTGCTGGAGCGTTCGGCCAAGCTGAACGAAGACTTCGGTGCCGGCTCGCTGACCGCGCTGCCGATCATTGAAACCCAGGGCGGCGACGTGTCGGCGTTTATTCCGACCAACGTGATCTCGATCACCGACGGTCAGATCTTTCTGGAAACCGAACTGTTTTACCAGGGCATCCGCCCCGCCGTGAACACCGGTCTGTCGGTTTCGCGCGTTGGCTCCTCGGCCCAGACCAAGGCGATGTCCTCGGTTGCCGGCCCGGTGAAACTGTCGCTGGCCCAGTACCGCGAAATGGCTGCCTTCGCGCAGTTCGGCTCCGACCTGGACGCCGCCACCCAGCAGCTGCTGGCCCGTGGTGCCCGTTTGACCGAGCTGATGAAGCAGGCCCAGTATTCGCCGCTGACCAACGCCGAAATCGTCTGCGTGATCTTTGCCGGCACCAACGGCTACCTCGACAAAGTCGACGTCAAGGACGTTGGCCGCTACGAGGAAGGCCTGCTCAGCCACCTGCGCGGCAAACATGCCGACCTGCTGGCGGACATCACCAACAACGATCGTAAGGTGAAGGACGAGCTGGCGGACAAGGTAAAGGCTGCGCTGGACGAGTTCGCCGCTAGCTTCGCTTAAGGGGAGGATAAGGCTATGCCGAACCTTAAGGACCTTAAAACCAGGATCGCGTCGGTCAAATCGACCCGCAAGATCACAAAAGCCATGCAGATGGTGGCCGCGGCGAAACTTCGCCGCGCCCAGGAAGCTGCCGAGGACTCCCGTCCCTATACCAAGCGGTTCAATGCCGTGATGGCAGGGCTGGCGGCCTCGGTCGGCGGCAGCGAGTCAGCTCCCAAGCTGCTTCGCGGCACCGGCAGCGACCAGACCCATCTGCTTGTCGTCATGACCGCCGAGCGCGGTCTGTGCGGCGGCTTCAACTCGAACATCGCCAAGCTTGCCCGCCAAAAAGCGGCCGAGCTGAAGGCTGCGGGCAAGACGGTCAAAGTACTGACCGTCGGCAAAAAGGGCCGTGACGCCCTGAAACGCGACCTGGGCGGTGACTTCGTCGGCCATGTGGACCTCAGCGAAGTCAAACGCATCGGCTATGCCAATGCGCAGGGCGTCGCCAAGGACATCCTGACCCGGTTCGATGCTGGCGAATTCGACGTTGCCACGATCTACTTTGCGGAGTTCGTCAACGTTGTGACCCAGATCCCGACCGCCCAGCAGATCATCCCGGCCTCTTACGAGGGCGGCGAAGGCGACGCCGATGGCGCATCTGCGGTTTATGACTACGAGCCCGGCGAAGAGCAGATCCTTGCGGACCTGCTGCCGCGCGGCGTGGCTACGCAGATCTTCTCGGCACTGCTGGAAAACGGTGCATCCGAACAGGGTGCCCGGATGAGCGCGATGGACAACGCCACCCGCAACGCGGGCGACATGATCGACAAGCTGACGATCCAGTACAACCGCTCGCGCCAGGCCGTGATCACCAACGAGCTGATTGAAATCATTTCGGGCGCTGAGGCGCTCTAAGAGACAACCGGAGACCAACAAATGGCACAAGCAAAAGGTAAGGTGACCCAGATCATCGGCGCCGTTGTGGACGTCCAGTTTGACGACCACCTGCCCGCAATTCTGAACGCCCTGAACACTGAAAACGACGGTAAGACCCTGGTTCTGGAAGTATCCCAGCACCTCGGCGAAAACACCGTCCGCTGCATCGCAATGGACGCGACCGAAGGTCTGGTCCGCGGCCGCGAAGTAACCGACACCGGCGCACCGATCTCGATCCCGGTCGGCAACGCCACCCTGGGCCGCATCCTGAACGTTGTGGGCGAGCCCGTGGACGAAAAGGGCCCGGTGAACGCAACCGAGACCCGCGCCATCCACCAGCCCGCACCCGAGTTCAACGAACAGTCGACCGAGTCGGAAGTTCTGGTAACCGGCATCAAGGTTATCGACCTGCTGGCGCCTTACTCCAAAGGCGGCAAGATCGGCCTGTTCGGCGGCGCCGGCGTGGGCAAGACCGTTCTGATCATGGAACTGATCAACAACATCGCCAAAGTGCACTCGGGCTATTCCGTGTTCGCCGGTGTTGGCGAGCGGACCCGTGAAGGCAACGACCTGTACTGGGAAATGATCGAATCCAATGTGATCAAGCCGGACAACCTGGAAGAATCGCAGGTTGCTCTGGTCTACGGTCAGATGAACGAACCTCCGGGAGCCCGTGCCCGTGTTGCGCTGACCGGCCTGACCCTGGCCGAACAGTTCCGCGACCAGTCCGGCACCGACGTTCTGTTCTTCGTGGACAACATCTTCCGCTTCACTCAGGCGGGTTCGGAAGTGTCCGCACTGTTGGGCCGTATCCCGTCCGCTGTGGGCTACCAGCCGACGCTGGCGACCGACATGGGCGCGATGCAGGAACGCATCACCTCCACCAAGAACGGTTCGATCACCTCGATCCAGGCGGTCTACGTGCCTGCGGATGACCTTACCGACCCGGCACCGGCAACCACCTTTGCCCACCTGGACGCGACCACCGTTCTCAACCGTGCGATCTCCGAGCTCGGCATCTACCCCGCTGTGGACCCGCTCGACTCCTCGTCGCGCCTGATGGACCCGCAGATCGTTGGCGAAGAGCACTACAAAGTGGCGTCCGACGTTCAGCAGATCCTCCAGCGCTACAAGTCGCTGCAGGACATCATCGCGATCCTCGGCATGGACGAACTGTCGGAAGAGGACAAGCTGACCGTTGCGCGTGCGCGTAAGATCCAGCGTTTCCTCTCGCAGCCGTTCGACGTGGCAAAAGTCTTCACCGGCTCTGACGGCGTTCAGGTTCAGCTGGAAGACACCATCTCGTCGTTCAAGGCTGTTGTGGCCGGCGAATACGACCACCTGCCCGAAGGCGCCTTCTACATGGTTGGCGGCATCGACGAAGTGATCGCCAAAGCCGAGAAGATGGCTGCGGAAGCCGCCTAAGACTGGAACTCCCCTGCGCGCAGCCCGTGCAGGGGAACCCTGAAAGGAGGCCCCAATGGCACAAACGATGCAATTCGACCTCGTGAGCCCCGAGCGGAGCCTTGCTTCGCTGCAGGCCAGCGCGGTCCAGATCCCCGGTGCGGAAGGCGACATGACGGCAATGCCCGCCCATGCGCCCACCATCACCACCCTGCGCCCCGGCGTGCTGAAGGTCGAAAGCCCGGAAGGCAATTCGGAGTATGTGGTGACCGGCGGCTTTGCGGAAATCGGCGGCGACAGCCTGTCGGTTCTGGCCGAGCGCGCGATTCCGATGGCGGAAATGACCCGCGATCAGATGGCCGCGCTGATTGAAGACGCCCGCGAGATGTACAAGACCGCAAAAGAGGAAGACCAGCCGCACGGGCTGGTCGAGGACGCAGCCAAGCTGCTCGCCGATATGGAAGCCCTGGGCACCCATATGTCCCTCTGATCCAACCCGCGGATTGGACGATTTTGAAACCGGCTCCTATTGGGGGCCGGTTTTTTGGGAGAATGCTATTTGAAAAGGGTTGCCTGCAGTGGGAAATCGCACGCCGGTTGGGCATTAGCCCTCATTGAAGATTGGTTTGTTCCACTGTCCGATCAGCGGGACTTGGGCGAAGCCGCTCGCGCGGCATTGACGCCTATGGCCGGCGTTTGGCATTGATCTGACCCCAGTGCATTTGGGAATGGGCGCGGCTGTCTTTTGATTGAGACCTCTCAATCAAAAGACAGGAGGTTCCCATGGCGGAGGAGTGAACAACGCCGCTGCGCGCGGATGATCGAGGACATGCGGATCAAGGGGCTGCGTGACAAATCTCGGAAGTCGCGCTTCCGGGCAATTAAGGACTTCGAAGCGTTTCGTGGACGGTCGCCGGACACCGCGACGCCGGACGATCTGCGCGCCTGCCAACTTCACATGAAGTCGGCGATCGAAGCCTGCCGGACCGAGGCGCTCGGCGGGCATGTGGCAGCCTGCGCCAAATGCGGCCACCGGCACGTCGCGTACAATTCCTGCAAGATACCATTGACCGGCAGGCGATTTGGCGGTGCTACATCTGCCGGGAAGGGGCACTGCCCGAAGTGCCAGGGCCCGCGGCGCGGGACTGGATGGCGGCGCAGGCCGATGACCTGCTGCCGGTGGAGTCTTTCCACGTGGTTTTCACCCGGCAAGCGGACATCGCACGGATCGCCTACTGGAACAAGAAGGCGGTCTAAGGCCTGATGTACCGAGCGTCAGCCGAGACCGTGACGGTCATCGCCGCCGGTCCCCGGCACCTAGGCGCCCGTGTGGGCATGACCACTGCACTCCATACTTGGGGTTCGGCGCTGACCCGCCACCCGCATGTCCACATGATCGTGCCCCTCTCGGCGGATTGCTGCGCAATCGCCTGCCGGGCTATGGGACGGCGGCCTGTCACCTGACGCTACACGCTGGATCGCCTGCCGCCCTGGTTTCCTTCTGCCCGTGCGTGTCCTGGCCTGCCTGTTCCGGCGCCTCTTCCTGGAAGGGCTGTCGGCATTGCACAAGGCAGGGCAGCTTCAGTTCTTCGGTGATCTGGAAGGACTGGCCGCCCCGCGGCCTTCGCCGCCTGCCTCGCTCCGCTCCGCAAAACCGAATGGGTCGTCTGCGTGCCGGAGGCGCGTCTTCGACACGACGCCAAACCGCCCTTCGGCGGGCCTGAGGCTGTCCTCGCCTATCTCAGCCGGTACACCCACCGCGTGGCGATATCGAACCAGCGCCTTGTCAGCGCAGACGCCCGGGCCGTTGCGTTCCGTTGGAAGGATTACCGGACTAAGCGCGGCGACCAGATGAAGGTGATGCGGCTCAAGACCGGCGAGTTCATCCGCCGGTTCCTGCTGCACGTCCTGCCCCCTCTCGGGCATGCAGGCATGCCCTGCCGGGCAACGGACGGCTTTCACCGCATCCGCACTACGGCCCGCTGGCCGGCGCCACCCGCAAGGCCACCACCGCCCCATCCGCTGCTTGCTTGTGCAGATGCCGGCCGAACGGGTAACGCAGGAGACTGCTGAGACCGTTCCGCTCACCCTGCGCAAGCCGTGCCCCTGATGCGGCGGCCCGATGCGCATCGTGGAAATCTTCCGGCGCGGGTAAAAACCGATGAGCCGTGCGCCACCCGGAGAGCAGGCCGCATGACGAAACGCCCGTCCATGCCGCAAAGACTGCCCCGGTTCCAATTCGTGCTCCGGAACGCCCCCGGTACGCCGGTCCTGCGGTTGGCCCGCAATCACCCGGTCAACGGCTCCGACGGCACCCGGAACGCGCGAACACAGCCCGCTGGATAACCGCCCCCAACCGGCGCTTCCTGCCTGGCTGACGCTCAGAACCGGCCATCGCAATCACCCGCAGATTCCCTTCCCCATAGGCGCCGACAAGTTCCCCGCGGGCAGGTTATTCAACGCGGGCCGGGTCGCACACGAACGCCACTGATGCACCGCGGCCCGCATCGAAAAACCGCGGACAAATTGGGCTTTCTCTGCAGGCTGTTCGGACATCCGCTATTCGCTACTTCACTTACCACAAAGATTCATGCGATGGGTTATCGCACCAAATTGCATACGCGGTTAAGTTGCAATGAGAATCTCAGGAATGGCAGAATGACACTTCGCTTCAGGCAGACATTCACTCTTTTTCCCGGCGTTCGGATCAACATTGGCAAGCGTGGTATCAGTACAAGCATTGGCGTACCCGGTGCATCCGTTAACATCGGTTGGCAGGGCGTCCGCACCACGGTGGGTGCGCCCGGCACCGGCCTGTCCTACAGCACCCTAGTCGTGCCTGCCGGGAAGCGACCTCACGCACCGGCCCCTTTACCCGCGCCTGAGGCAGACGGCCTCCCCCCTCCACCTGCGGGGAGTCCTGCGGCTGGTAATATCCCGGCATCGGCAAAGGTATACATGCCCCAAGCGGGGATGAACGAAATTGCCAGCGCTTCGGTCGAAGTGCTGACCAGCACTTCGCTGATCCCTTTGCGCGACCTGATAGCAAAAGCGCGCGAACAGAAGTCGCAGGTCAAGTCTGACTTGAAGGAGGCACGCGATGAGGAGGCCAAGCAGCAAGGTGAACTGAACCGCCGCAAAACAAGCTTGTTCCGTTGGTTCTACAAGAAGCGAATTGCAGAGCTGGAAGCGGTGCTGCCTGTCACACAAGCCGAGGTCGTGAGGCTGGCGAACTGGGAAGACAACACCAAGATCGCCGTGACGTTCGAGGCCGGGGACGCGGCGCAACGCGCTTACTCGTCCATGGTTCGGGCGTTCGACGCCCTCAAGCTGGGCAGCAAGAAATGGGACGTGACTGCCGACAGGTCCACGAACCAGTTTGTCGAGCGATCGCTAGCCAACCGCACTGTCGACAGGCATCCGGTCACCTTCGTTTTCAGTTCAACCGACCTGATCCAGTTCTAGGGGCGTGCAATGCGCTTCGAGAACATCAATGGCGACGACATACTGATCTACCCCGGTATCGCGGTCATTCCTCGGGCGGACGGGGTATTTGCCCTCATCGACATTCGAGAATTGAAGATCGACATTGAAGGGGTGCGGTTCCACGAGACAGAGGGTGTGCCAAACGACGCGGAAGTGGTCGGCCACACTTGGGCGAAGACGAACAAGGACGGCTCTCCTGACCGACGCTTCAAGGAGAATTACCAAATCCCAATCTGCCTGTATGGTCAGATTGCATTTCGATCGCATACGGGAGTGACTGAGGAATACATGGTGTCAAATGACAAGGCCGCACTTGCCTTTGTAGAAGCTGTGCAAGCCTACAAGGAAGCTCTTGCTGAGGCCGATGAAACGTAAACGGACCTTCGCTTTGCTCACAGCACCTGGCAAAATGGGCTCACAGCGACTTTTACCCAAACCGCAGCGAATACTAGGGGCTTCAACACAGGTCGCGCCGCCGGTGCATGAATTCATCGCACAGGCGCTCACCTTCGCGTGAAGAGGTCCCGACTTGCCTTCCATTAACTCAATTCTCATCAAATTTCCCGAAATTGCCCTGCATGACATATTCCTAACCAGCAGGATTCCCCGTGACCGATTGGACCTCCGGCTATGTGGCCGGCATCGACTATACCCATGATTTCCACAGCCAGCTGACGCCCGCCTTGCTGGGCTTTGGCGCGATGAGCCAGGGCCACCGGCACGCTCTGGACGGCGACGGCATCACCTATTGCGAACTCGGCTGCGGCCAGGGATTTTCAGCCAATCTGCTGGCGGCGGCCAACCCGCATATTGAATTCCACGCGATGGACTTCAGCCCGTCGCATATCGCCGGCGCCAGAGAGCTGGCGCAGGAAGCGGTTCTGGACAACATGCATTTCCACGAACGCTCCTTTGAGGATTTCGACACCGCGCCGGGCCTGCCGGAGGTTTTTGACATCATCGCCCTGCACGGTGTCTTCAGCTGGGTCTCCGCGGAGAACCGCCAGCATATCACCCGGTTCATTTCGCAGCGGCTGCGGCCGGGCGGCCTGGTCTATGTCAGCTATAATGCACAGCCCGGCTGGGCTGCGACCATGCCGCTGCGCCGCCTACTTGCCGGCCGGGCAGAGCAGGGCAGCGGGCCGCTGACAGACCGGATCGGCGATGCAATGGCCTTTGCGCATCAGCTGGGCGCAGCGGGTGCGGCGTATTTCGGCAAGAACCCGGCTGCAGCCAAGCGTCTGGATCATATGAAATCGATGCCGGCCAACTATCTGGCGCATGAGTATTTCAACAAGGACTGGACCCCGTTCTATTTCGAGGATCTGGCAGGCGAACTGGCCGGAGCCAAGCTGGATTTTGCAGGCTCCGTGCATCCGCTGGACAATCTGGACTGCATCCGCTTCACGCCGCAGCAGCAGACCCTGCTGAACAGCGAGGGGGACCCCGGCCGCCGCGAAGGCCTTCGCGATGTCCTGCTGAACGAGCATTTCCGAACCGATATTTTTGTGAAGGGCAAGCTGTCCCATACCCCGCGGGGCGAAATCGGCGCCTGGTTTGCGACCCCTTTTGCTCTGACCCGTCCCTATAGCGGCGGGACCTTGAAATTCCACCACCGGGGCAGGGAGGTGCCTCTGGAGCAGGAGCAGTACGCGCCTGTGCTGAAAGCTCTGGCCGAGGGGCCATCAACAGTGCGCAGCCTGCTGGATAACGGGGTGTTCGGCGCAATGGACTGGGGCAGCATCGCCCGGATGCTGACGACACTTGCCGGCACCGGCTGCATCACCCCCTGTCTGCCGCAGGAGGGGCTGGCACAACGGGCTGCTGCTTGCCGTGCCTTCAATCTGGCGGTCTGCAAGCGGGCCGAGGACAGCGATACCCTGCGCTTCCTGGCCTCGCCTGTCACCGGCGGCGGGGTGGAGGCGGACCGGTTCGAACAGCTGTTTCTGCTGGCCCGCAGCGAAGGCCACGAGACACCCGCCGGCTGGGCAGCCCTTGCCTGGCGCATCCTGGCGCCGCAGGGGCAGCGGCTGCAGCACGAGGGCCGGGTGCTGGAAACCGAGGAAGAGAACCTCGCCCTTCTAGGAGCCAGGGCAGGCAATTTCGCGGCCCGCCGCCTGCCGCTGTTCGAAAGCCTGGGCGTGACGCTGGAGGACGCCGGGCAGGACACCGGGACGGGCTCCGGGAAGGACCAGACGGGGGCCTTGGCACAGGGCACTGCGGCGTGATCCCGCCGCATTCGGCGGGGCGGGCGGCCGGGACGCGCCGGCAGCTTGGAAAACCGCTCTCATGTGCCGCCGCATTAGCAATTTGAAAAGCTGTGCCGCTTAAACAGAAAGCGGCCCCTTACCCTCACTGACAGGAACTCACACGTGTCCTTTGAAGACCGCACGCTGACCGCTCCATCCAGGGGCAGAGAAGCTCCCTTTGCCCTGGACGAAGTGTTCTTTTCCCGCACCGACTCCCGCGGTGTGATCCAGGCCGGCAATGCTGTGTTCAGCCGTGTCGCCAAATACGCGATGGAAGATCTGCTGGGGGCACCGCACAAGGTGATCCGCCACCCGGACATGCCGCGCGCGGTGTTCCAGCTGCTGTGGGACACGATCAAGGGCGGCGGCACCGTAGGCGCCTATGTCAAGAACCGGGCCAGCGATGGCAGCTATTACTGGGTTTTTGCAGTCGTCACGCCCTGCGACGGCGGTTATCTTTCGGCGCGGATCAAACCGACCAGCCCGCTGCGCAAGACGGTCGAGCAGGAATACGCCCTGCTGCGCCAGGCCGAACGCGACGAAGGGCTAGACCCCGAAGCCAGCGCTGCGCTGCTGCTGACACGTCTGCAAGGGCTTGGCTTTGCCACCTACAACGATTTTGCCGGCCACGCCCTGGCAGAAGAGCTGATGGCACGTGATGCAGGCATGAAACGCCCCGCGGATGCCCGTCTGGCGGAACGCCGGGCGATGCATTCTGCAGCCGGGGATCTGGTGCAGGAGACCGAGGCGCTGGTGCAGGAATTCGAATCCATGCGCACCATCCCGCATAACCTGCGCGTCATCGCCTCGCGGATCGAACCGGCGGGCGGGCCGGTCACCGTTCTGTCCGAAAACTACAACGCCATGTCGCGCGATATGTCCAATTGGTTCGAGGCCCATGTCTGGGGCAAGAACAGCAATTTCCGCGCCATCAAGGGCACCGTGACAGCAGCCATTTTTGTCGAAGGGCTGGCCCGCATCCTCACTGAATGCGGCCATCAGCTTAATCAGGAAGACGGCGCCGCGGCCATTGATATTAATCGCGAACAGGCGATCCTGACGCAGTTGACCGAGGATCAGTTCACCAAGGCCAGGGCCAGCCTGCAGGACGTCCGGTTCGAGGCCGGCCGCATTCTCAAGGCCTGCTTGACCCTGCATCGCCACTTCATGGCGCTGACCACCACCCGGGTGCTGTGCAAGATCGAATGCGCCCGGCTGGGGAGTGCCGGGGAATCGCTGAATTCGATCATTGATGAGCTGGGCCAGTTCCAGGACCGGATTTCCGTCCGTCTGGAAAAGATCACGGAACTCAGCAAAGCACTTGCATCCGAAGGGAAGTAACCCGTGTTCCGGCCTATTCCTTTGCCGCCGTCTCCGTCCAGCTTTTGCGGAAAGACGCAGGCGACTGGCCATAGCGTTTCTTGAAACGGATCGACAGCTGCGTGGCACTGCTGAAACCGGTGGCGGCGGAAATCTCTGCCACCGTCATGTTGGTCTCGTTCAGCAGGGCCAGCGCCCGGCCCACCCGCAGTTCAATGTAGAACTGCACCGGCGAGGTGCCGACATAGCGCTGGAACAGCCGTTCCAGCTGGCGCCGCGAGATCTGCGCACGGTCTGCCAGCACGCCGATTTCCACCGGCTCCTCGATGGTGTCATGCATGAACTGCATGGCGTTGATCAGATGCTGATTGCGGCTGCTCAGCGCAACGGAATAGGCTGATTTCTGCAGCGCTTCGCGGTTGTTGGAGCGAAAGTGGATGCACATGTCGGACACGATGACCGCCAGGTCCTTGCCATGGTCGGTCTCGATCATCTCCAGCATCATGTCGGTGGCCGCATTGCCGCCGCCGCAGGTCATCAGCCCGTTGTCGATCTCATATAGGTTGGCACTGGGCTCCAACCCCGGGAAATACTCGGAAAACGAGGGCTGGTTTTCCCAATGCAGGGTAAAGCGCTGCCCCTGCAGAATGCCGGTCTGGGCCAGCGCAAAGGCACCTGTGCAGATACCGCCGAACCGGCCGCCATGGGCATTCTGGCGCCGGATCCAGGCGAGGGTGCGGGGACTGGCGCTGTCCGAGGGTTCAATGCCGGAACAGACAAAGGCAAAGCTGCCGCGGGGCAGATCCTCCAGCGGCAGGTCGGTATTGATTTCGATCCCGTTCGAGCATGGCACCGGCGCGCCGTCCTCGCTTATCAGGAACCAGCGGTACAGCTCCTTGCCGGTGACCTGATTGGCAACCCGCAAGGGTTCCACCGCCGCGCTGAACGCCAGCATGGTCAGCTTCGGCAGAAGCACAAAAAAGATGTCTTTGGGCGGCCCGTCGTAATCAACCCGGAAACTGGCCGCACCCTTCGGGACAAAGCTGCGGAGATTCATGATCTTACCCTAACAGATGGGATGGTTACTGCAAATTGCGCGCCGCAGGCTGTTGCCCGCGGCGCGCTGTTTTCTCAGGCGGTCAGCTTGGCCACCGGCTCGCCGCTGTCTTCCCAGGCAGCGATTTCGTCTTCGCTGGCCTTGGGCGAGAACAGCCCGGTCATCGCATAGAAGATGCCAATGAGCGGCGACAGCCAGCAGGCAAAGGCCAGCGGGATGTACAGCAAGTTCTCGAAGTTGCCATCCGATATTCCCAGCGCCAGCGCCGAGATCACAAAGGCACCGCCCGCATTCCAGGGGATCAGCGGCGAGACCAGCGTGCCGCCTTCCTCAATCGCGCGCGACAGATTCAGCGGCGAATACTTCATGCCGCGATAGACGGGCGCATACATCCGGCCGGGCAGGGCGATGGAAAGATAGGGATCGCCCGCCACGGTATTGGTCGCAATCGAGGTCAGGATCGCCGAGGTCTGGATGCCGGCAAAGCTCTTCACCCGCGCAATGATCACCTCGATGATTGCCTGCAAACACCCGGTCCGTTCCAATGCGCCGCCGAACCCCAGTGCCAGCAGCACCAGCGAAATCGTCCACATCATCGACTGAATGCCACCGCGGTTCAGCAGCGGGTCAATCTCCGGCACGCCGGTTTCAATCGCATAGCCGCTGTTGGCAAAGGTGAAGGTCTCATGCAGGCCCGCACCCTGGCACAGCATCGCCATGATGCCGCCGACGACAGCACCGGCAAACAGCGACGGGATCGGCGGCTGTTTCTTTACCGCCAGCGCAATGACCAGCAACGCCGGCAGCAGCATCAGCGGCGAGATCCAGAATGCGCCATCCAGCGCCTCGGTGATCGCGTCGATCCGCTCAAACGACACCTGCGAGGTATCGATCAGGGTGAAACCCACAACCAGATAGATCACCAGCGCGATCAGCATCGACGGCACCGTGGTCGGCAGCATGTTGCGGATGTGGTCGAACAGGTTGGTGCCGGTCACCGCAGGGGCCAGGTTGGTGGTGTCTGACAGGGGCGAGATCTTGTCGCCGAAAAACGCGCCGGAAACCACGGCGCCTGCGGTCCAGTACATCGGAATGCCAAAGCCCGCGCCGATCCCCATCAGTGCCAGGCCGACGGTGCCCACAGTGCCCCAGGAGGTGCCCAGCGACACCGACACGATGGAACACAGGACCATGCCCGCGGCCAGGAACAACTCGGGCGACAGGATTTTCAACCCGTAATAGATCAGCGTCGGCACGGTGCCGCTGGCAATCCAGATGCCGACAATCATGCCGACAGTGATCAGGATCGACACCGACGGCAGCGAGATGTTGATGACGTGAAACACGCCTTCCTCGATGTTGTCCCACTTGTGGCCCAGCTTCAGCCCCACCAGCGCAGTGATGGCGATGCCGATCGCCAGCGGAATATGCGGGGTGAAATCCCCGAAATAAAACAGCTGAACGCCCAGAACAGCCAGCGTCAGAACGATGGGCAAAAGCGCCATCGCCAGGTCAGGTTTTACGATATTCGGATCATTTGGTGACACGGGTATTTCCTCCCTAGGGTCAAATCGCCTGTCAAAGGCGGATGCGGATACACACCAGAAATCGGCCCCCGGGACTCGTCCCAGCCGCGCCGGAATGCACAGCGTTTGCGACAATCGGGGAAATATCCCTGATCGGGGAAAGATTGGGTGTTCGAGGGATTTCTCCCCGCTCGTGAAGGCCGCGCACGCCTGCCAGGCCATTGGAAATGGCAGCTTGCCAAGCCAGTGCTGCCTTGCCTAAAGGCAACAGCCGCCGGGTCTTTATGGCTGGTTTCTGGATAATCCTGCTGTATGGCTTAATCTCAAAGCTGACTAACCGCTTGGGAACCGGAATGAAAAGACTGCGCAACCCCCGCACAGGGGTCGATCAGGGGGATATCGAAGTCTTTTCGGATTTCGAGGACAACGGTGAGATGTGGACCGGCTCCGGCCCGCGCGAGCGGCGCCAGGCGGTCAGCTTCAGCGCGGCATTTGCCAGCCCGCCGTCGGTGCAAGTGTCGGTGTCGCTTTGGGATATGGATACCTCTGCCGCGATCCGGGCCGAATTGGTGGCGGAAAACATCACCTGCGAAGGATTCGAGATCGTCTTCCGCACCTGGGCCGACAGCCGCGCCGCCCGCCTGCGTGCGGGCTGGCTGGCCATCGGCGAGCTGCCACATGCCGACGACTGGGATGTTGATTAAGCCGCGGAGCTAGACCTTGGCAGCCAAGGTACCGGCCCGCAGCAGCTTTTGAAATTTGGGGCATTCCAGATGGCTGGGCGCCGGGCAGTCCGCCACATGCCGCAGCGCGTCCTTCAGCGTGGTCAGTTCCCGGATCTGCGCCTCCAGCGCATCGGCGCGGGCGTGCAATTGGCTGCGCGGCAGATCCGGTTGGCCGTCCTTGCCGAACATGCCGGCAATCTCCTGCAGCGAAAACCCGGCCGCCTTGCCCAGCGTGATCAGCGACAGCTGCAGCAAAACCCCCCGCCCGAACTGCCGCCGCAGCCCCTTGCGCCCGGCTGAGGTGATCAGCCCGATTTCCTCGTAATACCGCAGGGCCGAGGCGGCGACGCCCGAGCGGTCGGCGACGTCGCCAATATCCAGAAGTTTCATTCTTGACCTCAAGTTGACTTGAATTGGCAGGCTGCCAGTCCGGAACAGTTGGAACAAGGAAATTCCCGGATGAACACGGAAAAAACCCCCCTCTGGCAGGAGCCAAGGGCCATCGCGCTGTTGATGGCCGCCAGTCTCACAGTGATGGCAAATGCAACCATCAGCCCGGCGCTGGCCGGGCTGGAACAGGAATTCTCAGGCGTGCCCGATGGAGGTTTTCTGGTACGGCTGCTGGTCACCGCGCCGTCGCTGGGAGTGATGCTGACCGCGCCGCTGGCAGGCTGGCTGACAGACCGCGCCGGGCGGCGCGGCGTGCTGCTGGCGGGGGTCTGGCTGTTCATGCTGTGCGGCACGGCCGGTTACTACCTGCCGGATTTGCATCTGATGCTTGTCAGCCGCTTTGGCCTGGGGATCGCTGTGGCGCTGATCATGACCGCGCAAACCGCCCTGATCGGCGACTATTTCACCGGCGCGCGGCGACAGGCGCTGACCGGGCTGCAAATTTCGGCGCGCAATTTCGGCGGGCTGGTCTTTATCGGAATGGCCGGGCTGGCCGCCACCCTGTCACCACGGCTGCCGTTTCTGATCTACGGGCTGGCTGTCCTGTGCCTGTACGCTGCCTGGCGCCATGCGCCCGAACCGGCCCGGCCCCAAACGGGGCAAGCCCAAGCTGAGGGGGCAGGGCACCCGGCCTGGCTGATGCTGGTAATTGCAGTCTCAGCCTTGCAGATGCTGACCAACGGGCTGTTCTTCATGATGCCGACCCAGCTGCCGTTCTTCTTTGCTTCCCAGGGCCTCAACAGTGCGCTGATGACCGGGGCGGGGCTTGGGCTGCTGTCGCTTTGCGGCGGGATCACTGCGCTGCTGTATGCGCGCTTCAAGGGCGCGCTGCCGCATGCTGCCATTTTTGCCTTGGGCTACGGCGCGCTGGCGCTTGGCTTTGCGGTTCTGGCACAGGAAGGCAGCGCGGCGGTGTCGCTTGCGGGCGCCATGGCGGTTGGCATTGGCTATGCCACGGTCTCGCCCGGCTTTGTCGCCATCACGCTCGCGCTGGCCCCGTCCGGGCGGCGCGGTACGGCGGGTGCAATCCTGACCGCATCGGTGTTCTGCGGCCAGTTTCTGTCGCCCTTTGCCAGCACGCCTGCCATCAGCATATGGGGCTATGGCGGGGCCTTCGGCGCCGCCGCGGCAGGTCTGGCGCTGATGGCTTGCATGGCGCTGGTGACGGCTCTGCACAAAGCGCGCCGCCGCCGTGCCGCCCTGTAAAAAGGCAAAAGCCCCGCCGGGTGGCGGGGCTTTTCAACTTGCGGAAAACAGCGGGTTCAGCTGCCGTTTGAGGTCAGGCTCTCGTAGATCGGCACCAGGGTCTTGTCCTCGAACAGCGACGAAACCGATGTGCCGTGCCAGATGTTCAGGATCGCCTGGGTGAACAGCGGCGCGGTCGGCAGGATGCGGATATTGGGTGCGGCGGCGACGGCCTCGGTCGGCTGGATCGAATCAGTCAGCACCAGCGACTTCATCACCGAATTGGTGACGCGCTCCACCGCCGGGCCGCTCATCACGCCGTGGGTGATATAGGCGTGGACTTCCTTGGCGCCGTTGTCCAGCAGCACCTGAGCTGCCTTGCACAGCGTGCCGGCAGTGTCGCACATGTCGTCGATGATCAGGCAGATCTTGTCTTTCACATCGCCGATCACGGTCATTTCGGCCACTTCACCGGCCTTCTCGCGGCGCTTGTCGACGATCGACAGCGGTGCATTGATGCGCTTGGCCAGCTCCCGCGCGCGGGCCACACCGCCCACATCCGGAGACACCACCATCAGTTCGTCCATGTTGTCCTTGAATTGGTTTTTCACATCCAGCGCAAAGATCGGCGAGGCATAAAGGTTGTCCACCGGAATATCAAAGAAGCCCTGGATCTGCGCGGCATGCAGGTCCATGGTCAGAACCCGCTCGATGCCGGCGCCGGTCAGCATATTCGCCACCAGCTTAGCCGAGATCGGCGTGCGTGCTTTGGTGCGGCGGTCCTGGCGGGCGTAGCCGAAATACGGAATGACAGCGGTGATACGCTGGGCCGATGACCGGCGCAGCGCATCAGATATGATCAACAGCTCCATCAGGTTGTCATTGGCCGGGTTTGAGGTCGGCTGGATGATGAACATGTCCTCGCCGCGGACGTTCTCATAGACTTCGACGAAAATCTCGCCGTCATTGAACCGCTCGACGCGGGCGTCCACCAGCCCCTGGTCGACACCGCGGTGCATGCTCATCCGGCGGGTGATGGCTTGGGCAAGAGGGAGGTTGGCGTTCCCAGCGATAAGCTTGGGTTCGTTCAAAGTCGGCATTGGCTGATATCCCCAGGCAGCAATGGCAATGTGTCAGATTCGTGATATTGAACCCCGCTTATCATGCACTTACCCTCGCGCAAAGTTCTAAGCGGGAGATACAGCCTATGGCAGCGTTCGATTTCTACTTCTCAACCTTGTCGCCCTTTACCTATCTGGCCGGCACAAGGCCGTGGGAGATTGCCGCCCGCCACGGCGCCGAGGTGATTTGCAAGCCATTGGACATCCTGGCGCTGTTTGCCCGCACCGGCGGCACGCCTCCGGGCGAGCGGCATCCCGCACGCCAGGAATACCGCCTGGTTGAGCTGGAGCGGCAGGCGGCCAGGCTGGGCATGCCCGTCAATCTGAAACCGGCGTTTTGGCCGGCCAATGCCGCGCCGTCCTCATACGCCATTACCGCCGCGCAAACCGCAGGCGGCGGCGATATGGGGCAACTGGTGCATTCGATCCTGCGCGCCTGCTGGGCCGAGGAGAAAAACATCGCCGAGGATACGGTGATCCGCGACTGCCTCCAAGGCGCCGGCTTCGACCCGGCGCTGGCTGACAGCGGTCTTCTGGCCGGCGCGGAGACCTATGCGCAGAACCTCGAGGACGCAGTCAATGCCGGTGTGTTCGGGGCGCCGTTCTGGGTGACCGCAGACGGGGCAAAGTTCTGGGGACAGGACCGGCTGGAAGACCTGGACGCGCATCTGGCGGGGCAGGCCGCGTGACAATCCGCGTGACAGGCGGCCAGCCGCACCGCGCGGCGGACCGGCCCGAGGGGGTCTTTTCGCGCAGCTTCGGCCAGGGCCCGCGCAATGTGCTGGCGGTGCATTGCTCGCTGGCCCATTCCGGCGCCTGGCGCCGTTTGGCCGGAGAGATGGCCGGGGACATCACCCTTACCGCTTTCGATATGCTCAGCCATGGGCGCAGCCCGGATTGGGACGGCACCGGCAATTATCAGCTGCTGAACGTTGACGCAGGCCTTGCCTTGCTGAGCGAACCGGCGGATCTGATCGGGCACTCCTTCGGCGCCACCGTGGCCCTGCGCATGGCAATGGCCCGGCCGCATCTGGTGCGCAGCCTGACGCTGATCGAACCGGTGCTGTTTGCCGTGGCCAAATCCGACGCCCCGGCGGCATTCGCCACGCTCGAAGCCGCCAGCCGGCCAATCGATGCGGCCTGGGCAGCCGGGGATCTTGCATTGATGGCGCGGCTGTTCAATCGGATGTGGGGGCCGGGAGAGCCAAAGTGGGCCGACCTGCCCGAACAGGCCCGTGCTGCGATGATACGCGCAATCCCTGTGGTGCCGGCCTGCCACCCGACGCTTTTTGACGATGAAAACGGCACCCTTTCCCCCGGCGCTCTGGATCCTGTTGCCATGCCTGTGCTGCTGCTTCACGGCAGTGAAAGCCCGGGCGTGATCGGGGAAATTGTCCGGGGGTTCAGCCGCCGGCTGGCCAATGCCCGTGCCGGATCCGTGCCGGACGCGGGCCATATGCTGCCGGTCACGCACCCGCAGCAAACGGCGCAACTGCTGCGGCAGTTCTGGCAGGCCCGCAACTGACAGGCCCCGGACCCGCGACCGGCCCGCTCTTGACCCGCGGCAGGCCTTGTGCGGCCCAGTTGCGTTTCGCTTGCGCCGCCGGTCTGATGCGCCGCCGGGAGGTCAGATTTCCGTCACTGTTGTCACCACCTCGCGGAAAAAATCCATCTTCCCGTTTTCCTGATGGGTGGTGATAAAAGTGACGCTCTCTGCCATTGCTGCACTCCGGGCATAGAAGAACCGCTGCTCGAACCGGGTCAGAAACCAGCCATTGCCAAGGTCCTGCGTGTCCGCTGCAAGGATCTGCGTGCCCTTCGTAAACACTTCCTGGCCCAGCCGGGTCAGCACCTGGGCAAAACCTTCGATATCCGCGGCGCTTTGCCAGGCGATATCGGCGTCATCCTTGTAGTGATCAATGCGGAAATCGATATCCGCAGCAATCAGCCCCATGATCGCCGGATCCCCGGCTTCGAAATGTTTCAGTACCTGCGCGATGACGGGGTCCGTGGCCCCGGCCTCTTGCGTAATGCCCGCGTCCTTCATGGTGTTGTCCTTCTGTGCTGCTGTTTTCGCAGACAGTTAGCCACGCAGAAGTACTAAAGTTAATTGCATTGATGCCTATTGTTGGCATAGTCTTTGACTATGATGGATCTTGCCCCGCTCCGCTATTTTCAATCCGCCTATGACACCGGCACCTTCAGCGCCTCGGCCCGGATGAACGGGGTGAGCCAGCCGTCGGTCTCGGCGGCGGTCTCAAAACTTGAAGAACACTATGGCGGCGCCCTGTTCCTGCGCCGCCGTGACGGGCTTGCGCCAACTGCGCTGGGGCACGAGCTGTACCGCCAGTCGGGCGCCGTGCTGGGGCAGCTCAGCCTGCTGGAGCAGCGGCTGACCGGACGGGCACCGCAGGCGGTCCGGGTGCATTGCCAGCCGGACATCCTGGTGGCCTCCTTCCAGGCGGCGCTGTCCGGCCTGCGGCGGGGCAATGCGGCGCTGACGTTCCAGTTCACCAACAGCCGCGAGGACGCGGATATTCTGTTCTGCTCCGATGGCTGCGTGCCGCGGGGCTGCGCCTTTCAGGTGTTATGGCAGGAAACCTATGGCGCCGCATTGCCCCGCGATCACCCCCTGGCCGCGCAGGCGGCGGTGACCCTGGCCGATCTGGCAGGCGAGCCGCTGATCGCACGGCCCTACTGCCCCGGAGCGGATCAGCTGCTGTTGCAGGAGCAGGCTCTATCCGCCATCGTCGCCGAAGCTGCACATGACGCCCAGCTGCTGGATCTGGTGGCCGCGGGGCTGGGAGTGGCGCTGGTGCCGCTCGGCCATGCCCGCGCGCAACAGGGGATCACGGTGCGGCCGCTCAGCACGGACACCCCCGTGCAACGCCAGGTTGGGGTGGCCCACCGCAAAACCCAGTTTGCAGCCGCCATCGCCAAAAGCCTATGCGCCTCCTGGCAGCATCCGGCCCCATAACAAAGCCCGTTGCACTGCCGCCCTTTACAGCAGGTTGAGGAACGCGCTGATCTGCTCTTCGGTTAAGGACCAGTCGCAAACAAACCGGGCGGTGACCAGCTCATTCTCCGGCCCCTGCAGCAGCCCGTCCCACAGATGGTAAATCGCGCCCGCCGCAAACAGCCGCTGATGGGTGCTGCGGGGCAGGGCGGCAAAGATCATGTTGGCCTGGGCAGGATGGGTGAACCGGGCGCCCGCGGCCTGCAGCCCTTCGGCCAGCATCGCGCAATTCGAGTTGGCTGTGCGGGCGTTGTCCAGCCACAGGTCATTGGTCAGATAGGCCAGCATCTGCGCCGACAGATAGCGGTGCTTGGAAAACAGATGCGCACCGCGTTTGCGGCGGTACTCGAACTCCTGCGCGTGGCCGGGATCAAAGAAGATCACCGCTTCCACTCCCAGGCAGCCGTTTTTGGTGCCGCCAAAGGACAGCGCAGTGACCCCTGCCTTCCAGGTCATCTCGGCAGGCGTGCAGCCCAGCGGGATCAGCGCATTGGTGAACCGGGCGCCGTCCATATGCACCGGCAGCGCGTATTCGCGGGCCACCGCACCCAGTGCTTCAATTTCCGCAACTGAATAGACCGTGCCGAATTCAGTGACCTGCGACAGCGACACCGGTCCCCGCTGCGGCCCGTGGACACCACGGACTTCCTCGCCCTCAATAGCGGCACGTAAAGTTTCCGGTGTCATCTTGTCCGCATCCGTCACCGGCGTCAGCTTGGCGCCGCCGGTATAGAATTCCGGTCCGTTGCACTCATCCTGCAGGATATGCGCCGGGCGGGTGCAGAACACCGTCTGCCAGGGCTGCGCCAGGGTCGACAGCGCCAGCACATTGGCTGCCGTGCCGGTGGCGACCAGATACACCGATGCCTCCGGCGCCTCGAAAACCGCGCGGATCTTTGCTGTCACTTCGGCCATTTCCGCATCCGCGCCATAGCCCATGGCATAGCCCTGGTTGGCCTTGGCCAGGGCATCCAGGATCTGCTGCGGCGCCGGGCCGGAATTGTCAGAGGCAAAGTGCATAAGCGGGATCCTTCTTTCTGCGGTGCAGGCTGTGCAATTCCTGCCCGGCCTGCGGGGCACCCCAGGCTGCCGTCAACCCAGCGGCTCTTCGATGATGTGGTCTTCCCATTCTTCTTCGGAAATTTCGAACTCGGATACCGTCCAGCCGCGCACCGAAACGCCGGCCTCATGCACGCTGCTGGGGGTGCCGGTCAGCAGCGGGTGCCATTCCGGCAAAGGCTTGCCCTGCCACAACAGCCGGTAGGCGCAGGTTTCCGGCATCCAATAGGCGTGGGTATCCAGGTTTTCCGGCTTCAGCACGATGCACTCCGGCACAAACTGATGGCGGATCGGATACTGGGCGCAGCGGCAGCTGGCATCATCCAGCAAGCGGCAGGCGACGCGGGTCAGGGCGACCTCGCCGCTCTCCTCGTCCTCCAGCTTGTTCAGGCAGCATTTGCCGCAGCCGTCGCACAGCGCTTCCCATTCCTTTTGGTTCAGCTTCGCAAGCGGTTTCTTCTCCCAGAAACGCTTACCCAGGCCCGAACGGTCAATCACGTCTTTTTCAGGTTTCATAGCGCCACCAGGATTTCGCGGGACGTGGAGCAATCCGCATCCATCTGTTCAATCAGCGCCTCCAGCCCGTCAAACTTCAGCTCGGGCCGCAAAAAGGCCACCAGCGCAACCGACAGCGTCGCGCCATAAAGATCGCCCGAGAAGTCAAACAGGAAGGTTTCGATATTCGGCACCACGCCGTCAAACATCGGCCGCACCCCGATCGAGGCCGCGCCCAGATAGCTGCCCGCATGCGGCCCGTCCAGCACATCCACCAGCACCGCATAGACACCGAACCGCGGCTGGTGCAGCCCCTCAATCGACATGTTCGCGGTTGGAAAACCCAGCTCCCGCCCGCGCTGCTCGCCGCCGATCACCACGCCCTCGATGCGGTGCCAGTGGCCCAGCATTTCCTTGGCATCCGCCGGTCTGCCCTCGCTGAGCGCGTTGCGGATCGCGGTCGAAGACACCGCGTGTTCAGAATATTCCATCAAAGGCGCAATAGTTACGCCAAAGCCGTGCAGCGCGCCGAACCGCTGCAGGTCATCCGCATTGCCCGCACGGCCCTTGCCAAAGCAGAAATCGGCGCCCACCACCACATGTGCCAGCCCCAGCCCGCCGGCAATCACGTCACGGGCAAACTCTTCCGGCGTCAGGCTGGACAGCGCGGTGTTGAAGTTCAGCTCATACAGCCGCGTAACCCCCAGCTTCTCCAGCCGGTGGGCGCGGGTCTCGGCCCGCATCAGCCGGAAGGGCGGCGCATCGGGCGCAAAATACTCGCGCGGGTGCGGCTCAAACGTCATCACCCCCAAGGGCGCCCCGGGAGCTGCCTTGCGGGCCAGTTCGATCACCGACTGATGGCCCAGATGCACGCCGTCGAAATTGCCGATGGCGACAGTGGCGCCCCGGTCCTGGTCTTCGACGAATTCATAATCTCTGACGATACGCATGGCGCATCCGTAGCGCCATGCGCCGGGCGGTTCAAGCGGCCAGTGGCGGTGGAGGGAACCGGCTGGCCGAGCACCTGCCCGTGGGGCGTGCAACAACAGGCCGGTGCCTGCCGGTTTGTCCCGGCAAAGCATATTCCCAGTTGCAAGGGACTGTGCCAGACCCAAAGCGCCGGCCCGCCAGGACAGGCAGGCGCTTGCCCGGCGGCGCTGCGCGCCTTGTTTGCGGGCGGGATAGCGCCCAGCCACAGGGTGATGCATCGCCGCCGCACGCTCCCTTCACGTGATCCTCACGCGGCGATGCCAGGCTGCCAAGTGATCGAGATCACCCGCCATGACCCCGAGCAAGGGCTATGATACAAGGCGCAGGCATCTGTGAGGCTGCCTGCGTATCCCCCGGAGACCAGCCCCGATAACCGGCCCTGATAAAAAGGGGGTCGTCCAAGCAAGCTTGTCCGAGCAAGCCCCGGCGGGGTCTGTCCACCTCTGCCCGGCGGCGCCGCACCTTGCACAGGACCCGCGCTAAACGGAAGATTACGGAACCAACCGGCAAGACAAAACCGCCAAGGCCAAACGGTCCAGGCGGCTTTGCCTGCTGCGCCCAAGGTCCAATCGGCTGCCAATGCGCTTCTTTCTGGTCTGAAATACCCTGGGAGTGAGGGTCGTCCCGGAAATGATCCGGGGGATCATTTCAGACCCGAACGGGCGAAGCCCAGCCCGGCAGGGGCCGAAGGGGCAACACCCCATCTATTGCGGACCCGTCTGAGCCCGCGGCGCCAGCTTGCCTGCCGCAGCTTGCGGTCTCAGTCGAATTTGCGCGACGGCGCCATCACCATGGCCTCGCCGACCAGTACCTTCTTGCCGTCGACGATGCAGCGGCACTCCAGCTTGACCCGGCGCTTGTCGATCACGATGTCGGTCACCTCGACCTCGGCCAGCACCATGTCGCCGGGGCGCACCGGAGCCAGGAATTTCAGCGACTGGCTCATATAGATGGTGCCATGGCCGGGCAGCTGCTCGCCGATCACGGCTGAGATCAGCCCGGCGGTCAGCATCCCATGGGCAATCCGGCCCTCGAAAATGGTGTCCTGGGCGTAATCGTCATCCAGATGCACCGGGTTGCGGTCGGTCGAGACCTCGGCGAACTTCTCGATGTCCTCATCGGTGATGACCTTGCGCAGGTAACGCACCATCCCCATTTCGATGTCTTCAATGCAGATGGTTCCGCGCGGCAGGTTGTCCAACATCTCATCCTCCGTTCGCCTGGTCCTGATCTTCTGGCCTGATCATCTATTCTGATCGCGTGGCTTGACCGTCTGGCGTTGTAACTTTTGCGCGCCGGATTGGCCGCTTGCGCAACTTTATTACTTTGCAACTGCAGAAAATCAAGACATTTCTGACATAACAAAACCCCGCCGGTTTGGGCGGGGGTTGTTCAAAACACAGAGTGGTCCGTGCTAGACACGGGGCTGGCGAAGGCAGTTTTACCGCAAAAAACCAATGGCATAGCTGGGCGCGGACTGTTCCTGCGCCAGATAGGCCTCAAGCGCGTCCGCGTCCGGCTGGACCGATGTCTTTGTTTCTCTGGCCGCAAGCCCGCCGGTGATGAACAGGGAATCGATGCTTTCGCCCATGGCGCCGGCAATATCCGTATGCGGCCCGTCGCCGATCGCCAGGATCTCGGAATCGGCAAAGTCATGGCCCAGTTCGGTCAGGCGCCGCCGCGCCAGATCATAAATCGGCGGATGCGGCTTGCCGAAATACAGGCTCTCACCGCCCATTTCCGTATAAAGCCGCGCCAGCGCCCCGGCGCACCACTCCCGTTTCTCGCCGCGATCAACCACGATATCCGGGTTGGCGCAGAGCAGCTTCATGCCCATCTGCTTGGCATACAGGAAGTTTGCCCGGTTCACCTCCGGATCCGCCATGGTGTCAAACGGGCCGCAGCAGACAATGCCCTCGGCCTCGCGCAGCGGCACCCTTGTGATCTCCACCGGTTCATGGATCACATGCAGCGGCTCGAAAAACCCTGCATCACGTTCCCATTCCCCCATGAAATAGACTTTGTTTCCCACAGCACCGGTGAACATCGCGGCCCGCGCGCTGTCACCGCTGGTCGAGATGGTGTCATAGGCATCATCCGGGACGTTGAACTGTCCCAGCTGCGCCGCCACACCTGCACGGGGTTTCGGCGAATTGGTCACCAGCACCACGATGCCGCCCTGTTTCCGATACGCCTGCAGCGCTGCCACTGCCTCGGGAAATGCGGTGATGCCGTTGTGCACGCAGCCCCAGAGATCAACAAACAGCGCCTTGTAACGGCTTGAGACTTCGGAAAGGGAGGGGATGATCTGGGTCATGGCCGGGCCTTCTCGCGCGTGGATATTTTGCCGGACCAGCTATGGCAGAGGCCGCAGGAAATGGCCAGCGGCGCAACGGGCGGCGCCTGCGTAACGGGTGGAAACAACCCGGCGTCAGCAGAACGCCGGTTCAAGCGGGTCGCGGCCCGGATCAGCCCGGCGGGACGGAAATACTGCGAAACCCTGACCGCCGAGCGCAGCAACTTCGATTTCAACGTCAATATCGGCATTGACCGCAAGATGAGGCAGCGCAACGCCTATTTCGCCTATCGTGAAGACAAGCCGGTCATCCGCATCTCGATGCCGATGCTGCGGGATTCCGCCAGCGATGACGAGGCGGCCTTTATTCTCCGCCATGAAGACGGTCACTTGCTGGGCCGCCATATCGAGAAACAAAAGCAACAGGCGCTGGCCGGAGCGCTGATCCTGGGGGTGATAACAGCTGCCGCCACGGCGGACTCCGGCTATTATGATCCTTCGCAGGTCAGCACCAGCATGGATGTCGGCGCAGCGGCCGACTCCACTGCATATTCCCAGACCTATGAATTGGAGAGCGATACTCTGGGCACAAGAATTGCCCATGCATCCGGCTATGACCCGGTCGAGGACGCCAGATTCTTTGCCCGGCCAGAAGCCGCGCGGACCAAAGCAGGCAGGCTGTCCTTCTGGGGCACACATCCGCCTGATGCCGAGCGTCTGGCAACGGGTCTGGCCACGATGGAACAGATCGACGCCAAAGCCGACCTTCAGAAAATACAGTAGATCCAGTATTCTAGGTCCTTTTGGGCGCCTGCCTCAGGGGCGGCGGCCTGCGGGGCGGTTCCTTTCCGGTCCGCCCCGCACCGGCGCTGCCGCATCTGCTGCGCAAGGGGCCCGGATCCATTTTGGTGCCACCCGTTAGGGTCGCGCTACCGAGTGTCCAAGGCTTTTTTAACGACTCCCCCATAGGGTGAATGGAAAGCAACTCAATGGTGTGTTAGCGATGTTTCGTAATCTTCCGATAAAAACACGGCTGGTCCTTTCCGGCGTGGTTTCCACTGTTTCTGTCCTGGTGCTTGCGGCGATGTCCGTCTATAGCCTGTGGCAAAGCGAGCTTGAACTGGAACGGCAAATCAATGCCACGGCGGTCATCCGCCATGAGCTGATGGCCGACAAGATGCACGATGCGATTGAGGCCGGCGCGGTCCACGCCCTGCTGGTGGGACCGGACGGGCCGGCTGCCAAGAAAGAACGTTTTCAGGCCAAGCTTGCCCGCGACATTCAAAGCCTCCGGGATGCGGTTGCGGCCTTGCAAAAGGTCGAAATGTCCGAAGCAATCCGCCAGCAAGTGGCAGAGCTTGCTCCGGCGGCAGAGACTTTCATTCAGGCGGCCAAAGCCGTTGAAGGGCTGGCCTATACGGATGCTGCCGCCGCTGCGGCGGCGCTGCCCAAGCTGCAAGAACAATATGAGGCTCTCAACCAGCTGCTGGCGCCTCTGGGTCAGGACATCAAATCGTTTGCCCAGAAAACTGCGCAAAGCGCGCGGGACCATGACATGCAGCTGCTTTACCTGCTGATCGGGTTTTCCGTAGCGGCGCTGCTGGTGATTGCCCGCAACGCGCGGCAGGTGACCCTGACGATTGTGCGTCCGATCGCGCGGCTGCGCTCTGCCTTGCGGGAAGTGGCTGAGGGTGATCTGGGGCTTAAGGTTGCCGACCGGATGCGCGCCGATGACTTCGGTGAAATTGCCAAGGACATCGATGCGGTATCAGGCCGGGTTATTTCCGCGCTGGATGAGCAGAACGCCCTGCGTGAGGAAAGCGAACAGGTAATCGACCGGTTGCGCAGCGGCCTCAAACGGCTGTCCGACGGCGATCTCAGCGACCGGATCACTGAAAAATTCAGCGCTGATTACGATCCGCTGCGGGTGAACTTTAATGAGACCGTCGATAAGCTGAATGAGCTGATGGCCGACGTGGTTCAGGCAGGCGCCCGCATTCAGCGGCAGTCCGATGAAATCCAAACTGCCTCTGAAGAGCTTTCGGGCCGCACCGAAAGCCAGGCTGCTACGCTGGAAGAAACCGCCGCAGCACTTGAAGAAATGACCGCGAGTGTCAATTCATCGGCACGCAACGCGCAGGAGGTGCAGTCTGCGGTGGAAACTGCGCGCGCGGATGTCGAAAACAGCGGCCGGGTCGTCGAAGGCGCAATTGCCGCAATGAATGAGATTGAAAACTCTTCGAACCAGATCTCGCAGATCATCGGTGTGATTGATGACATTGCCTTTCAGACCAATCTGCTGGCGCTGAATGCCGGGGTTGAGGCCGCGCGGGCAGGCGAGGTCGGGCGCGGCTTTGCTGTTGTTGCCTCCGAAGTGCGGGCGCTGGCGCAGCGGTCCTCGGATGCGGCCAATGAAATTAAGACGCTGATCAGTGCCAGCACGGCGCATGTGAAGGACGGGGTGCAAAAGGTGGACGGCGCGGGCAAGGCGCTGACGACCGTTGTTGGCCAGGTGACCAATATTGCCGATCTGGTGTCTGGTATCTCCAGCGAGTCCGCCGAACAGGCGCAGGGGTTGAACGAAATCAACATCGGCGTTTCCCAGCTGGATTCGGTGACCCAGCAGAATGCCTCCATGGTTGAGGAATCCGGATCCGCGATCCGCGCCATGAACAATGAGACCGTGGGACTGAATCAGGTGGTCGGCCAGTTTGTCCTGCGCGACGGCCCGCCGCCGGCGCAACCGGCTCGTCCGGCGGATCAGCCTGCTGCCGCAGGACGGGCGCCGGCGGATCCGCCGCAGCCAGTGCCGGTTGCCGATGAAGCCTGGGGTGACGGCACCCGCTGGGAGGATTTCAATGATGGCAGCGAAGCCTGGCCCCCGGCCGGGGACGCGCCTCAGGCGCAATCTGCCTGAACCCGGTCCAGCCGCCGCCGCTGCCTTTGGGCCGTCGGCGCCATATATTGAGTGTCCGTCCGCCCGGGCCGGAATTTCAGCGGGACCGAAGTTTCGCAAAGGTCGGGCCGCTGTTGATGGACAGCCCGCTGTTTCCTGCAGGTGCGCAGGAAGGAGTGAGTGGTAGCAGCGCCGTTTCGACGGGGCACCGCAGCCGGAGAGGGTCCTGCCGCAAAAAAAAAGGCGCCCTGCGGGGCGCCTTTTGCAGTCCGGGCCGGCAGCGGCGCTTAGACTTTCAGGTTCGGAATGATCTGCTTTTTGCGCGACATGATGCCCGGCAGCACCACGGTGTCGCCGGCCGCATCGGCGCCAAAGCTCTTGGCGGCCACGGTTTTCACCAGATCGTTCGGCACCAGGAGGGTGGCTTCCTCGTTCAGGATGTCCACGACGAACAGCAGCACCTGGTCAACACCATCCTCAGCCGCGACGGAGGTCATGGTTTCCATCAGCGAGGCCTTGCGGTCCAGCACCACGCCCGGCGCGGTGGTTTCCAGCACGGAGACGCGGAATTTGGTGCCCTCGACGGCGTATTCCTTGGAGTCCATACGCAGCAGTTCCGCATCCGAGAAAGAAGAGACGTCGGATTTGGCGGCAAACATCTCAGCCGCGTAATCGGCGATATTGATGCCCAGCTCACCGGCCAGCTTCTCGGCCACGGCTTTGTCGTGCGCGGTGGTGGTCGGCGAGCGGAATTCCAGCGTGTCGGACAGGATGCAGGTCAGCGCTGCACCCTTGATTGCGTCCGGCATCTTGGCGGCGTCATCGCCCATCAGGTCGTGCATGATGGTGGCGGTGCAGGCCAGCGGACGGATGGTGATGTCGATCGGGCCTTTGGTTTCCAGGCCGCCGACCAGCTTGTGGTGGTCGATGATCGCTTGCACATCGGCGCCGTTGATATTGGCGGGCAGCTCGGCGGGGTTGTTGGTGTCAACAATGACCACAGCCGCGTCATCGGCCACGTCGGCGATGATCGCGGGCTTCTCGAAACCCCAGCGCTGCAGCATGAAGGCTGCTTCGGTGTTCGGTTCGCCCAGCAGTTTGGGCTCGGCAGCGGTGCCTTTCACCTCGTTCAGATACCAGGCCCAGATGATCGGGGAGCCGGTGGAATCGGTGTCGGGGGATTTATGGCCGAAAACTTGGATGGTCATTGGGCAGTCCTGTTCACTCAAGAGGTCCGAAGGGAGATTTGCGCGCCTTATAGGGCTGGCGTGCAGGCTTGTCACCCCGCAGCCGATGCAATGCGGCGTTGTGCCTAGAACGGGGCGCGTTCCAGCCTGTAGCCCTCTTGCCGCAGAAGGTTCAGCAGGCCGGCCCTGCCTGGCAGATGCAAGGCGCCGGCAGCCACCACGATGCGGTCGCCCCTGGCCGCTTCGATCACCGGAATCCAGTTGCGGTTGCGCTGGTCGAGCAGCCCGTCCATCGCCTCTGCCCACAGGGTTTCGCGCTCTGCCCTGGTCAGGGCGCCGCTTTGCAGGAAGTCCCGCTCGCTCAGGTAAAGCGCGCTCAGCGCTTGCTGGTCGAAATAAGCCTCAACCGTGGTGACGAAACTGTCTTGGCCGCCGCCCATCATGGCGGTAAAGGCACGCAGCTGGCGGACCTGCTCTTCCAGCGGGTCGGCGTCCATCATCCGGATAACGCTCATCGGGTCTTCGAGCGACTGCAGGGCAACACCGGCTTCTTCAGCCAGCTTGCTCAACCGCACATCAAGGCCCCGTTTGATGTCCTTGTCCTGGCGCAGGCAGGGCGGGAATGACATTGTCATCGCCAGGAACCAGGGCCGCATCTTGGCAGCCATCCAGGGGGCCATGCCATGGCTGCGGACCTTGGCAGCCAGGGCCTCCCACTCAGCCGCGGGCAGGCGGTCGATCAGACTGGGGCCATCGGTGATCAGCATCAGCGAGGGCGTGCGGCCCAGTTCGGCCTCGAACGCCGCCTTGTCGGCGGGGCTGGCCTCTATCAGCAGAAGGTCTGCCTGGCGCACCAAGGGGGCCAGCCGGGCGGTGATGACCTCCATCCGCGGATCGTTGATGTGCAGGGTGCCGATCACATGCAGCGTGCGGTCGCCGCGCCGGGCGATCCAGTGGTTGCCTTCGGCAAAGGGCGCAGCGGCGGTGCGGGCCTCGATGCGGGCGCGGTCCGGTGCGGCGAGGGCGGTGCGCAGGTCGGTGCCGGTGCAGGCCGCCCACAGCGAGGCGGGCAGCAAGAGGAAAAACAGGGAAAAGATAAGCCGCATAACGGGAGGGTCCTGAGATCTGAGTGCGGGCGGGGGCTGCCTTACCACGCGGCCGGGGCGAGGCTGAAACCCTTGGCTTTCAGCAGGTTCAGAACACCGTTTTTGCCGGGCAGATGGGCAGCCCCGACGGCGACGGCAATCCGGTCGTGCCGGGCGGCCAGGATGGGTGTTATCCAGCGCTTGTTGCGCTGATCCAGCAGGCGGCGGTTGTACTGCCGCCACAGCCGCGTGGTCTCGGCGCCGGAGAAGCTGCTGTACTGGGCGCTGATCCAGGGGGCGAGGACAAAGGAGGTCCAGACGCTTTGGTCGAAATAAGCCTCAACCGGGGTGGCATCCTCGGGTTTGCCGGATTGCACCAGTTCCAACTCCAGCGCCAGCATCCGGGCCTGATCGCTGAGCGGCAGGCTGGCAATGGCCGCCAGCGCCTGTTCCGGGGTTTCCAGCGCCCCCAACGGGATCCGTTTGCGCCGGGCGAAATCGGATATCCGGTCATCCAGCCCGCGCCGCAGGCCAAAGCCGTAGGGGCGGCAGCCGCTTTGCACCACAAACATTGAAATCGCCCAGGGCTGCATCCGGTTCATGGTTTCCGGATTGACGCCGGTCACCTGGGCCGTCAGCTGGAACCGCTCCCAGGCGTCGCGGGGCAGCAGGTGCCGCAATTCCTGGCCCTTGGGCAGCAGGAAGCTGCGGGCCAGTTCATCAGGCATCCGGTCCAGGCGTTCCAGATCGGAGTCGGAGGTTTCCAGATAAATTGCGTCTGCTTGTGCCAGCACCGGGCGCAGGGTGCGCATCACCTTGGCCATGCGGGCATCGCCGCCATGCATGGTGCCGATCACGTGAATGGTGCGGTTCCCCTTGGTGGCGACCCAGTGGTTGCCGCGCGAATACGGGGTGGCGGCCATCTCGCGCTCCAGCCGTGCTTCGGTGGCGGCGGGCAGATGGTCGCGGTAGTCGATGCCGCGGCAGGCGGCCATGGCGGCAGGGGCCTGCAGGGCCAGGCCAAGTGCCAGCCCAAGTACCAGGGCGCGTGCAAGTGCTATCGGTTTCATTCTAAGCCCTCTCACCGGTTCCGGAACAGCAGCCTGGATGTATGACCCTAGGGTGCGGCGCCGGGGGCGGCAATGCAAAACCCTGCGTCCGGGCCGCAAATCCGTGCCGCGGATTGCCAACGGCGGCGCGACCTGCCAGTCATGGGCGATGGAACGCGAGGATCAGCTTTATGCGCCGGTGAAGGCGCTGCTGGAAGGGCAGGGCTATGAGGTGAAGGGCGAGGTGGGGGCCGCCGATGTGGTGGGTGTCCGCGGCGCCGAACCAATGGTGATTGTCGAGCTGAAGCTGAAGTTTTCGCTGTCGCTGTTTCACCAGGCAGTGGCCCGGCTGGCGGTCACCGACCTTGTCTATATCGCGGTGCCTCGTCCCGGAGGGCGGCAGGCGCGGCGGATGATGAAGGACAATCTGGCCCTGTGCCGGCGGCTGGGACTGGGGCTGATCACGGTGCTGGCGGACGGCCGGGCAGAGGTGCATTGCGATCCCGGGCCTTATGCTCCGCGAAAGTCAAAGAAGAAGCAGGCGCGGCTTTTGCGCGAGTTTCAGACCCTGCGCGGCGATCCCAATGCGGGCGGCGCTACCCGGCATGGCATTGTTACGGCCTACCGCCAGGATGCGCTGGCCTGTGCGGCGCATCTGGCCGTTGCGGGCGCCTGCAAGGGGGCCGTTGTTGCCAAAGCCACTGGTGTTGCGCGCGCCACGCAATTGATGGCCAGCAATCATTACGGCTGGTTCGAGCGGGTGGCGACCGGCATCTATCAGCTGACGGATGCGGGCCGTGCGGGGCTGGTGCATTGGGCAGGCAGCTGGGAGGATGAAGCGCCGGATGAGGTGTCCGGATGAATTTGATCCGTGCATCTGATTCTTCAATTGCCTTTATCTCATCGCGCATTACGAGGTTCAGGTGATTTAAATTCAACTCAGTTGCGATTTTTCCCTGTTGAGCCTGCGCGCCTCTGGGCCGATGAGGTGGGCAGCTTTGCATGAGGGGAGACAGCAATGGCACATCAGGACATCGACCGGCTGCAGGACCGCCTGCGCGCGCAGCGGGTCTCATTCGACAAGATCCCGGTGATCGACATCAGCGCGCTGAACAACGGCGGCAGCCTGTTTCAGGTCGCCAAGGAAATCCGCTGGGCGCTGACCAACGCCGGGTTCTTTTACGTCAGGAACCACGGGGTGCCGGAAGCGGTGGTCAACGGCGCCTTTGATGAGACACGGGCGTTCTTCGATCTGCCGCTGCAGGACAAGATGGATCTGCACATCTCCAAATCCGGGATGGCCTTGCGCGGCTATATCGAGGTTTTCGGGGAAAACACCGACCCCAAAAAGACCAAGGATCTGAAGGAGTGTTTTGACATCGGGCCGGAATGCCCCGGCGGTGCCGCGCCGTTTTTCGGCGCCAATCTGTGGCCTGCGGCACGGCCGGAGTTTCAGCGCGCGGTCTATGGCTATCATCAGGAGATGAAAGACCTGGCGCAGCGGCTGATGCGGGCGATTGCGGTCAGCCTTGATCTGAAGGCGGATTTCTTTGCGCCCAGGATGCAGGACCCGATCACCATCCAGCGCTTGCTGCATTACCCGCCGCAAGAGGGGCAGATTGATGAGAGCGTGATGGGCATCGGCGCCCATACGGATTACGGTAGCCTGACAATTCTGGCGCAGGATGACGTGGGCGGGTTGCAGGTGATGAACCGCGATGGGGATTGGGTCGAAGGGCCGCCGATTGCCGGGACTTTTGTGATCAACATCGGCGACCTGATCCAGCGGCTGACCAATGATCTGTATCTTGCGAACCTGCACCGGGTGGTGAATGCCTCGGGGCGCGAGCGCTATTCGATCCCGTTTTTTATTGATGCGGACGCGGCGGCTGTGGTGCAGCCGCTGGACAGCTGCGTCAGCGCGGAAAACCCGGCGCGGTATCAGCCGGTGGCCTGCGGCGCGCATAAGTTCAGCCGCTTTAAGGACAGCTTTGAGCACCTGAAAGACAAGGCGGCATAAGCGGAAATTCCGAAGACAGCAGAGGGCGCGCCGGCGCCCTCATTTTTTTGCCGATTCCGTGTTGACAAGGAAGGGGGGCATTCCTAGCTTCCCCTCGTTAGCACTCGGAAGATGTGAGTGATAACTGCCCTGCCAGGGAGCGGGGCAAAGGATAACAACCTTTGAGCCTTTAAGGAGCTGCAAAGATGGCATTGAAACCGCTTCATGACCGCGTACTGGTGCGTCGCACCGAAAGCGAAGAAAAAACCGCGGGCGGTCTGATCATCCCCGAAAGCGCAAAAGAAAAGCCGAGCGAAGGCCAAGTCGTCTCGACCGGCGAAGGCGCACGCAAGGACAGCGGCGAGCTGATTGCGATGGCTGTTTCGGCTGGCGACAAGATCCTGTTCGGCAAGTGGTCCGGCACCGAGGTCACCGTCGACGGCGAAGAGCTGCTGATGATGAAAGAAAGCGACATCATGGGGATCATCGAGTAAGCCCGCGGGCTTCTCTGACCCCCCTATTATCGCTGCCAAACAGAAATTCTCGAGGAGAATGAAATATGTCTGCTAAGGACGTCAAATTCGCAACCGACGCACGCAACCGCATGCTGAACGGTGTCAACATTCTGGCTGACGCCGTGAAAGTGACCCTGGGCCCCAAAGGCCGCAACGTGGTTCTGGACAAATCCTTTGGCGCGCCGCGCATCACCAAAGACGGTGTGTCGGTTGCCAAGGAAATCGAACTGGAAGACAAGTTCGAGAACATGGGCGCCCAGATGGTGAAGGAAGTTGCTTCCCGCACCAACGACGAAGCCGGCGACGGCACCACCACCGCGACCGTGCTGGCCCAGGCCATCGTCAAAGAAGGCCTGAAGCAGGTCGCAGCGGGCCTGAACCCGATGGACCTGAAGCGCGGCATCGATCTGGCGACCTCGACCGTTGTTGCCGGCATCAAAGAGATGGCCCGCGAAGTCAAAGACTCCGCTGAAGTTGCCCAGGTCGGCACCATCTCTGCCAACGGCGAAGCTGAAATCGGCCAGCAGATTGCTGACGCGATGCAGAAAGTCGGCAACGAAGGCGTGATCACCGTCGAGGAAAACAAGGGTCTGGAAACCGAGACCACTGTTGTCGAAGGCATGCAGTTCGACCGCGGCTACCTGTCGCCCTATTTCGTGACCAACGCCGACAAGATGATTGCAGATCTCGAAGACTGCATGATCCTGCTGCACGAAAAGAAACTCTCCTCGCTGCAGGCCATGGTGCCGCTGCTGGAGCAGGTGATCCAGTCGCAAAAGCCGCTGCTGATCATTGCTGAGGACGTTGAAGGCGAAGCGCTGGCAACCCTGGTTGTCAACAAGTTGCGCGGCGGCCTGAAAATTGCTGCTGTCAAGGCACCGGGCTTCGGCGACCGCCGCAAGGCCATGCTGCAGGACATCGCAATCCTGACCGGCGGCCAAGTGATCTCCGAAGATCTGGGCATGAAGCTTGAGTCCGTGACCATGGACATGCTGGGTTCGGCCAAGAAGATCGAAATCACCAAAGACGAGACCACCATCGTCGACGGCGCAGGCGAGAAAGCCGAGATCGAAGCCCGCGTTGGCCAGATCCGCGCTCAGATCGAAGAAACCACCTCTGACTACGACCGTGAGAAACTGCAGGAACGCGTTGCCAAACTGGCAGGCGGTGTTGCCGTGATCCGCGTCGGCGGCATGACCGAAGTCGAAGTGAAAGAGCGCAAAGACCGTGTGGACGATGCTCTGAACGCGACCCGCGCAGCTGTGCAGGAAGGCGTGATCGTCGGTGGCGGTGTTGCTCTGGTTCAGGCCGGTAAAGCACTGGAAGGCCTGGAAGGCGCCAACGCCGACCAGAACGCCGGTATCGTGATCGTGCGCAAAGCGATTGAAGCGCCGCTGCGCCAGATCGCTGAAAATGCCGGTGTTGACGGTGCTGTTGTGGCCGGCAAGGTCCGCGAAAGCTCCGACAGCTCCTTTGGCTTCAACGCTCAGACCGAAGAATACGGCGACATGTTCGCCTTCGGTGTGATCGACCCGGCCAAAGTGGCGCGTACCGCTCTGGAAGACGCAGCATCGGTTGCCGGTCTGCTGATCACCACCGAAGCTATGGTTGCCGACAAGCCCGCCAAAGAAGGCGCGGCTGCAGGCGGCGGCATGCCCGACATGGGCGGCATGGGCGGCATGGGCGGCATGATGTAATCACAAATCCCACCGGGATTTGTGATGAGGCGACAGGTGATTGGCCGTTAAGGCCTATCCGCCGGAAGCCGCGCCGCTATGACTGCAAAAAATTTGGGGGCTGCCTGTCAAGGCGGCCCCTTTTCGTTTCTGGCGAGGCAGAAGGCCCGCCTTGCGGGCCTGCCTGCGGCGCGAGTATTTGTGCAAAGGTGAATGCGGGAGGGGCGTGATGGTTGTTGGGCCGGATTTCATGACTGGGGTCGATGAAGAGCACTTTGACGAAGTGGATACACTGCTGAAGGCGGCCTTTCCGACTGATGCGGAAGCGCGGTTGGTGCGGCAGCTGCGGGCGGACGGCGACATGCTGTATGAGTTCCGGAAACCCTGGGAGGGCAGGATCGGCGGCTATTTCGCGCTGAGCCGGATGCAGGCGCCCGCGGACTGGGCCTGTCTGGCGCCGATGGCGGTGCTGCCCGAGTGGCAGGGGGCAAGCTGGCCGAGCGCAATCCGAACATGGAGACAGGCGGACCGCAGGAAGAGGCCTATCGTCGGCCGTGGCGGTTCGGCTCGCGGATGTTGCAGCATTTGCAGAGCTACTATGAGGTCTTTCCTGCTGGTGTGCAGGAACGATTGCCTGAAACCATCGTGGTGCTGGGCAAGCCCTCCTTTTATGGGCGCTATGGCTTCAGTCTGGAGCGGGCGCAAAAGCTCATCAGCCCCTATCCGCTGGAATACACGCTGATCCTGCGGCGGGGCGATGATGTGCCGGAGGCAGAGCTGATCTATCCGCAGGCGTTCCCCGGCGGCTCCGGTTGACACGATATTTTCATTGGCCGGACATATGTTTGAGGGCTAGCCTTCAGAATTGCTGAAGTGGAGCGCGCAACAGGGAGGGACCGGCGGATGGCGATACTGTCAGGGCGGATAGTGGCCCGGTTCTTGCTGGCGCTGCTGATTGCGGGCTGCGGGGTGTCGCCGGTGGACCGGCTGGCCAAACCGCCGAACCTGTATTCAACAGGGCGCAATTACCAGGCGGAGCGGGTTCCAGAGGCGCAGCGCACGGTCGCGCCCAGGCTGCTCTATGTCACCAACCGGTCGCAGCGGTTGAATGGCGACGGTTCGGTCACTTACCTGGCGGAGCGGTCGGATTCGATGGCGTTCGGCACCGCAGAGGTGCAGTTCACACGGGTCGAGGACTGGCCGGAATTGGTGGCGCTGACCCATGCAAATACAAGCGGGCGGCTGCCGCGGCTGAAAGTGGCGGGGTTCCGCGACGGGATCCGGTTTTCCAAGACGCCGCTGCCGGCCGAGCGGCGCGGCGGCCGGGTGGTGACCGAGACGCAGGCGGAAAGAGATTATGCCGCCTATGCCGCAGAATTCCGCAAGGCGGTGGCGGCTGAGGTCCAGCGCGCGGGTAGCGGGCGTATTCTGCTGTTTGTGCACGGGTTCAACAATGATTTTGATGAGGCGCTGACCACCCTGGCCAATATCTGGCATTATTCCGGGCGGCGTTCGGTGCCGATGGCGTTTTCCTGGCCTGCGGGCAGTTCCGGCCTGTTCAAATATTTCCGCGACCGGGAGGCAGGGGATTTTTCTGTTTTTCATCTGAAGGAAACGCTGGACTTGCTGGCCTCGGTTCCGGAGGTGGAGGATATCGACATCGTTGCCCATTCCCGCGGTTCGGATGTGGCGGCCACTGCGCTGCGGGAGCTGGTGATCCGCGAGCGCGGGCGGGGCGTGCGCCCCAAGATCACGCTGAAGACCGGCACGCTGGTGCTGGCGGCGCCGGATCTGGATGTGGGCATTGTGCGGCAGCGGCTGATGAGCGAACGGGTCTTTGCGGCCTTTGAGCAGGTCAATGTGTACATCAACCCGGGTGATCAGGCGCTGGCCATTGCCTCGATCCTGACCCGGGAGGCGCGGTTCGGGCGGCTGGATGCGTCGGATTTCGCCCCCGGCGAGCTGGCCGCGCTGAAGAAGGTTGGGCTGGTGCATTTCATCCGGGTGGAAGGGGCAGGGGGCGCGGGCCATTCTTATTTCCGCGACAATCCCGGCGCGATGTCGGACATTGCGCTGGCGCTGCGCACGCGGGCGTTTCCGGGCGGCACGCTGCGGCCGCTGGAGCTGGATCACGACAATATCTGGACCCTGCATCCGGATTACCCGCTGGAGCGGTTGCCGGATCTGGATCTGGACTATGTTCAGGACCGCCGCTGAAAACCCGCAGGGCGGGCCTGCCTCCGGCGGGAGTATTTTGGCCCAGAAAGAAGCGTGTCTGCCGCCGGACTGCTGCTGACACGGAAAAGTCACTGGCCTGGCAGGCGGCTCCATTGTAGCTGGCATCTTATGCGATTGTTTCTGCTTGTCTCTCTCACCATGCTGGCCTTTGCCGCAAATTCGATCCTGGGCCGGGCCGCGGTTGGCGGCGGCTATATGGATGCCACGGGTTTCGGCCTGTGGCGGCTGGTGTCCGGGGCGCTGACCCTGGCGGCTTTGTGCTGGATCCGGGGCTGGAGACCTGGAGCCGGGAGCGCATCCTGCGTCCTTCCAGCCTGTGGGGCGGAGCGGCGCTGACGTTGTATATGGCGGGATTTACCCTGGCGTATCAGGATCTTGATGCAGGATTGGGGGCGCTGGTTCTGTTCGGGGTGGTGCAGATATCCATGTTCCTATGGGGGGCTGTGCGCGGCAGCCGGCCAGGGCCGGCCCAGGCCGCCGGGGCTGTGGCGGCCCTTTTGGGGCTGGCCTATGTGGTCTGGCCTGCACAAGCCGCCGGAGTGCCATTAACCGCTTCATTGCTGATGGCCGCGAGCGGGCTGGGCTGGGGCATCTACAGTCTGCTGGGGCGCGGTGCGCAGGCGCCGTTGGTGTCCACGGCGGTGAATTTCGCCTGGTCCAGCGTGATGATGCTGCCGGTTCTGCTGCTGGCGGGCGGTGGCACGGTGGTAAGCCTGCACGGGGTGTTTCTGGCCGTTTTGTCCGGTGCGGTGACCTCGGGGCTTGGGTATGCGCTGTGGTACCGGGTGCTGCCGCAACTGCTGCCCGCGGTGGCGGCCACCGTGCAGCTGAGCGTGCCGGTGATTGCAATCCTTGCGGGGGCGGTGCTGCTGGGCGAGAGCGTCGGGCTGCGGCTGGTGTTCGGGTCGGTTGCGGTGCTGGGGGGTATTGCGCTGGTGGTGCGGGGCGGACCGGGGCAGGCTGCGCGGCAGGAGCCGGGCAAGGCCGGCTGAGGGGCTTTCACCACCCGCCATTTGCGCTTATCTGATCCCCATGCGTATTGCGATGAAATCCCTGATAGCCGCTGCTGCGGCGCTGCTGCCGCTGCCCGCTGCGGCTGATTGTGTGATCCTGCTGCACGGGCTGGCCCGCAGCGAGGCGTCTTTTGTGGTGCTCGAGGAGGTCTTGCAGTCGCGCGGCTACAGCGTTGTGCGGCCCGGCTATGCCTCCACCGAGGAGACCATCCAGGTGCTGGCGGAGGAGACCTTGCCGCAGGCCTTTGCTGCCTGCGGCGAAGAGACAGCCCATGTGGTGACCCACTCGATGGGCGGTATCCTGCTGCGCTACTGGCTGCAGGGCAACCATCCGCAGAACCTGGGCCGGGTGGTGATGATGGGCCCGCCGAACCAGGGCAGCGAACTGGTGGATGAGCTGGGCGATTGGGAGGTTTTCGGCCTGCTGAACGGCCCTGCGGGCCTGCAGCTGGGCACCGGGGCAGAGAGTTTGCCGAAACAACTGCTGCCGGTTGATTTTCAACTGGGGGTGATTGCGGGCAGCGAGACGCTGAACCCGCTGTTCTCCGCCCTTATACCGGGGGCGGATGACGGCAAGGTCTCGGTCTCCAGCACCAAGGCGGATGGCATGGCGGCGCATCTGACGCTGCCGGTCACCCATACTTATATGATGAACAGCCCGCAGGTGATGGCGCAGACGCTGCATTTCCTGGAGGAAGGGCGGTTTGAACCGTCGCTGACCTGGCTGGCGGCGGTGGAAGAGATCATCGCTGAGGCTTGCCAGCTGAATGGCGGTTGCGCAGAGGCAGAGAAATGACATTGGAACTGACGCTGCAAGGCGGCGATGTGCTGCGCCCCGGCGGGTTGGAGCGCGGCGGCGAAATTGCCATCGCAGGCGGCCTGGTATCGGAGACAGCGGCAGGGCGCGCCGTGGACCTGACAGGCTATCTCGTGCTGCCGGGGATCGTGGATCTGCACGGTGACGGGTTTGAGCGCCATTTGGCGCCGCGCCGGGGCGCGATGAAGCAGATGGCCGAAGGGGTGGTGGCAGCCGAGGCAGAGCTGGCGGCCAATGGCATCACCACCGCGGTGCTGGCGCAGTTCTATTCCTGGGAAGGCGGCCTGCGCGGCCCGGAGTTTGCCGGTCAGGTGTTTGAGGGTATCAAAACGGTGCGCAGTTCTGTGGTGACCGATTTGCTGCCCCAGCTGCGGTTTGAGATCCACATGCTGGAGGATTACGCCGGGCTCGCCGCCAAAGTAGCAGAGTGGCAGGTGCCGTATGTGGTGCTCAACGATCACCTGCCGCATGAGCGGCTGGCGCAGGGCAAAAAACCGCCGCGCCTCACCGGCCAGGCGCTGAAGGCGGGGCGCAACCCGGATGTTCACTGGCAGATGCTGAAGGACATGCACGCGCGCCGGGCTGAGGTGCCGGGCAGGCTGGATGCGCTGTGCCGCGAGCTGACGGCGCTGGACGTGCGCCTTGGCAGCCATGACGACCAAACCGCCGAAGACCGCGCTGTCTGGCGCGGCCGCGGCGCCCGGATTGCCGAGTTTCCGGAAACGCTTGAGGCAGCCGAAGCAGCACGGGATACAGGGGATCCGGTGATCCTCGGCTCGCCCAATGTGGTGCGCGGCGGCTCCCACAAGGGCAATGCCTCCGCCGTTGAGCTGATCGCCATGGGGCTGTGCGATGCGCTGGCTTCCGACTACCACTATCCCAGCCCGCGCCGGGCGGCGCTGATGTTGGAACGCTCGGGCCTGATGGATTTGAGCGGTGCCTGGCGGCTGGTATCGGACGGGCCTGCACAGGTGCTGGGACTGACCGACCGCGGGCGGCTGGAGACGGGCAAGAGGGCTGACATAGTGGTGCTGGACAAGGAAACGCAGCGGGTGGCGGCGACGTTGTCGGGTGGACGGGTCAGCTATATGTCGGGGGATGTTGCCGCCCGCTTCCTGGCCTGAGGGGGAGCGCCGCGCATCAGGCCGGATGGCCCTCTTTGCGGCGCGTGAAACCGGCGGGGCCGATTTCACCGGCCTGCCTTGCTGCCGGCGGATGCCCCGGATAGGGTGCAGCGGAAGACATTTCCTTTTGTGGATTTCTGCTTGCATGACCCGGAAATACGGACGCACCTTTCATCTGCCGCAATCGCCCGGCGCCGCCAGTGATGACAAGATCATGCTGGATACTTCTGCCCTGCTGGCCGAACCGGAGGTGATCATCACCGAGAAGATGGATGGGGAAAACACCACGATCCACAGCGGCGGCTGCCATCCGCGCAGCCCGGATGCGCGGTATCACCCGTCACGGGACTGGATGAAGGCCTTTGCCGCGGGCGTCTCGCCGGGCTTGGCGCAAAGGGAACGGATTGTCGGGGAGTATCTTTATGCACGCCATGCCATCGCCTACGAGGCACTGCCCAGCTATTTTCTGGGGTTCGCCTGGATCTTGGACGGCGTTATCCAGCCCTGGCAACAAACCCTGGTCCGGTTCGCAGAGCTGGGGATTACGAGCGTGCCGGTGCTGTACCGCGGACCGCCATCCGCGCAGGTGCTGCACGAGACCATATCAGGGTTGGATCTGGAGAGGCAGGAAGGCTGTGTGATCCGAACAGCCAGAGGTTTTTCCGAGGCGGAAATGCAGAGGCTGCTGGCCAAATACGTTCGCGCGGATCATGTGCAGACTGATGTGCATTGGATGAACGCGGAAATCATCAGAAACGGTCTCATCTGAGACCGCCGCCTGCTTCTTTCTGGTCTTAAGTACTCCCGGGGTTTGGGGCAGCGCCCCAATCCTTCAGTCCTGCGCTTTCACCACCCGGTTCACATGACCCATCTTGCGGCCTGGCTTGGCCTCAAGCTTGCCGTAGAGATGGAGGGCGCAATCGGGTTTTTTCGCGAGCTCGGGGATGCGGTCCACATCATCTCCGATCAGGTTTTCCATCACCACGTCGGAATGCCGCTGGCCGTCGCCCAGCGGCCAGCCCGCGACGGCGCGGATGTGCTGTTCGAACTGGTCGACGGTGCAGCCGTTCTGGGTCCAGTGGCCGGAATTGTGGACGCGCGGGGCGATCTCATTGACGATCAGGCCTTTGGGCGTGACGAACAGTTCCACCCCCAGAACGCCGATATAATCGAGCGCATTCAGGATCTTGCCCGCCATTAGCACCGCGTCCATACGCTGGCTTTTGCTGAGGCGCGCAGGCACGGTGGTGCTGTGCAGGATGCCGTCGCGGTGGACGTTCTCGCCGGGATCGAAACAGGCGATCTCACCGCTGATGCCGCGGGCGGCGATGACCGAGACCTCGTGGGTAAAAGTAACAAACCCTTCGAGGACCGACGGCGCACCTGCCATGGCAGCGAGGGCTTCGGCAGCGTCTTCCTGTGCCTTGATGCGGGCCTGGCCCTTGCCGTCATAGCCGAAACGGCGGGTCTTCAGGATCGCGGGGGCGCCGGTCTCTGCCAGGGCGGCGTCGAGGTCGGCCTGATCACTGATGTCGGCAAATGGCGCGGTCTGGAGGCCTAGGTCCTGCAGGAAGTTTTTCTCGGTCAGCCGGTCCTGGCTGATACGCAAGGCTTCACGGCCCGGGCGGATCGGTTTGTGCGATTCCAGAATGTCGAGCGCGGAGGTGGGGATGTTCTCGAACTCATAGGTGATCACATCGACGCAAGCGGCAAAGGCGGCCAGGGCGGCGGCGTCCTCGTATCCGGCGGTGGTCACCTGATCGGCGACATGGCCTGCGGGCGGGTTAAGCCCTGGTTCAAAGATATGGGTCCTGAAGCCAAGGCGGGAGGCCGCGACCGAGAGCATCCGGCCGAGCTGGCCGCCGCCGAGAATGCCGATAGTGGCGCCGGGCTGCAGGGCTTCAGTCATCGGAGGGCTCCTCGGGGATGGAAGCAGACAGGGCTTGGCGCCAATCGTCCAGGCGCTGGGCCAGGTCCGCGTCCTGCAATGCCAGGATGCCTGCGGCCATCAGGCCTGCATTGGCGGCGCCTGCGGAGCCTATGGCCATGGTAGCAACCGGGAAGCCCTTGGGCATCTGCACGATGGAATACAGCGAGTCGACGCCTGAGAGGGCGCGGGTCTGCACCGGCACGCCCACAACGGGGACGCGGGTTTTGGAGGCGACCATGCCGGGCAGATGGGCCGCACCGCCGGCACCTGCGATGATCACCTGCAAGCCGCGGTCCGCGGCGGATTTTCCGTAGCTCCACAGCCGGTCCGGGGTGCGGTGGGCGGAGACGATTTTGGCCTCATACTCAACACCCAGTTCATCTAGGATAGTGGCGGCTTCCTTCATGGTGGGCCAGTCGGATTGGCTGCCCATGATGATGCCTACTTTGATGTCGGCCATGGCTTGGTGGCTCCTGTCGCGGCTTGTGGAGCGCGCACTATAGGGAAACTGGGAATTGGCGCAATCCGGCTTGTCGCGGAAAACGGGCGGATTTGCCCTGTTTCAGCGGCTCTGGCGCTATGCCGCAGGCGGCAAGCTCCCGCCCGCGCGGGAATGCAGGCAAGCTGCACCGCCTTGCGGTTGGGCGTGGCGCCGCGCGGCGGCGCGGCGCGGGAGGCTTGTGCAGGGCCGGAACCGGGGGCAGGGTGGCGGCTGGAACTGGGAGGATGCGATGCTGGAGCTACGCCCCAATTGCGAGCTATGTGACAAGGATCTGCCGCCGGATGCACCGGACGCGCGGATTTGCAGTTATGAGTGCACCTATTGCGCGGTTTGCGTGGAGCAGGTGCTGGACAATGTTTGCCCCACTTGCGGCGGCGGCTTTGCGCCGCGGCCGATCCGGCCCGGGAAGGCCTGGCGGGCAGAGCTGAAGCTGGGGCTTGGGAACCATCCGGCCTTGACGGAACGGGTGCATACGAAGTTCACCCGCGAGGATATTGCCACGCATGTGGCAAGGATCCGGGATATGAAACCGGAAGAGCGGTGAGCGGAGCCGCCGGGCAGGCGGCTCCGGTTGCTTTCGGGATCAGTCCCGCTGTTTCGGCAGGATCAGGTTCAGCGCGAGACCTGCAACGCCAGAGAGGCCGATGCCCGCGAGAGTGAAGCCTTCGCCGAATTGCAGCGTCAGCCCGCCGAGGCCGATGATCAGCACGGTGGAGATGATCACCATGTTGCGCGCCTCAGAGAGGGCGTCGCCCAGCTTGGCCAGCACGCTGAGGCCGACCACGGTGACCATGCCGAAAAGCAGGATCATGATGCCGCCCATCACCGGCATCGGGATGGTGGCAAGCGCACCTGACAGCTTGCCCGCAAATGACAGCGCGATAGCGAAGAGCGCGGCCCAGGTCATGATTGCCGGGTTGAAGGCACGGGTCAGGGTGACGGCGCCGGTGACCTCGGAATAGGTGGTATTGGGCGGGCCGCCTAAGATGCCCGCGGCGGCAGTGGCCAGACCGTCGCCCAGCATGGTGTTCTGGATGCCGGGTTTCTCCATGTAGTCGCGCTTGGTCACATTGGAGATCGCCATGATGTCGCCGAAATGTTCAATCGCGGGGGCAATGGCGACGGGTAGAATGAACAGGATGGCGGCCAGATTGAACTCGGGCGCGACGAAATCCGGGACCGCGAACCAGGCGGCGCTGGCCAGCGGAGCGGTATCCACCAGGGATTGCCCGGTGACGGCGCCGAGGATCAGCGCGGCACCATAGCCGGCAGCGACGCCGGCCAGGATCGGCACCACGCGCATGATCCCACGGCCCAGAATAGCGGTCAGCATGGTGGTGCCGAGGGCAACAGCTGCAAGCAGAAGGGCGGTGTTTTTCGGCATCATCTGGGTGTCGCCGGCCAGGCCGGTGGCCATGTTGACCGCCACCGGCGCCAGCGACAGGCCGATCACCATGATCACCGGGCCGACCACCACGGGCGGCAGCAGCCGGTGCATGAAGCCCGCGCCAAAGGCGCGGATGGCAAAGCTGAGCGCCACATACAGAAGGCCCGCCGCTGCCAGCCCGCCGGTGGTCGCCGCCATGCCCCAGGTCTGCACGCCGTAGATGATCGGCGCGATGAAGGCAAAAGACGACGCTAGAAACACTGGCACCTGGCCGCGGGTGACGACCTGGAAGATCAGCGTTCCAAGTCCTGCGGTGAACAGGGCGACGCTGGGGTCGAGCCCGGTCAAGAGCGGCACCAGCACCAGCGCGCCGAAGGCGACAAACAGCATCTGGGCGCCGGTCAGCGCCTGTTTCGGGGAGAATTTGTAGTCGGCGTCCTGGGCTTCAGACACCGGAGTGCGGTCGCTGGTGGCGGTCATGGTGATGCTCGTTCATTGGTTCAGCCGCTTGCGCGGGAGGCCCCGGAGTGGAGGCCGGGCACAAAATCCGGCTGCTGGTAAACGGAAAATCCGGCTTTGACCATCCGGTCAGACGAAGATTCCGCCAATCGCGGGCAAGGTGTCGCAACGGGGCCGGGAAATTGCCGGTTTTCTGCAAGCCGGATGACGGTCAGACCGGGCCTTCTGCACTTGGCTGCATTTAATGGACCGCGACCTATGACCTTGGACAATGACCCTCTCCTGCAGCCGCTGCAAATCCGGCATCTGAGCCTGCGCAACCGGATCATGAGCACAGCCCATGCTCCGTCGTTCCAGGAGGGCGGCCATCCGCGCGACCGCTACCGGCTGTATCATGAGGAAAAGGCGCGGGGCGGCATTGCGCTGACGATGATCGGCGGCTCGACCAATATCGCGCCGGACAGCCCATCGGTCTTCGGGCAGCTCTATGCGGGCGATGACAGCATCATTCCGTGGTTCAAGAAACTGACCGATGGGGTGCGCAAGCATGGCGCGGCGGTGATGTGCCAGATCACCCATATGGGACGGCGCACCGCCTGGGATGACGGGCACTGGCTGCCGGTGCTGGGGCCGTCGGGGCGGCGGGAGCGGGCGCACCGGGCTTTTCCAAAGGTGATGGAGCAGGAGGATATCTCCCGTATAATCAACGATTTTGCCACCGCGGCACTGCGCTGCCGGGAAGGCGGGTTCGATGGGATTGAGCTGCTGTCGCATTCGCATCTGCTGGGGCAGTTCCTTTCGCCGCTGGTGAACACGCGCGAGGATGACTACGGCGGCTCGCTGGACAACCGGCTGCGGCTGACGCTGCAGGTCGTGGAGGCGGTGCGCGCGGCGGTGGGGCCGGATATGATCCTGGGGATGCGGGTCACCGGCGATGAGCTGTCGGAAGGGGGCCTCAGCGCGGGTGAGTGTATTGCTGCGGCGCAGAAAATTGCTGCGGCGGGTGCTGTGGATTTCCTGAACGTGCTTGCGGGCGCGCCTTATGATGATCTGGGGCTGGCCGGCTGGGTGGCGCCGATGGGGATGCCCGCGGCGCCGGATCTGAATGTGGCGGGGGCGATCCGCGCGGCGGTGGATCTGCCTGTGTTCCATGCCGGCGGCGTGGCCGATATTGCCACTGCCCGCCATGCCCTCCGCGGAGGCCAGGCCGATATGATCGGCATGACGCGGGCGCATATGGCCGACCCCCATCTGGTGGCAAAGCTGCAGCGCGGCGCGGAGGAGCAGATCCGTCCCTGCGTGGCACTGGGTTATTGCGTCGACCGGGTGAACCAGGGCAAGCCCGCGGTCTGCGGCCATAACGCCGCAACCGGGCGCGAAGCTGTGATGCCGCATGTGATCCCGCCTGCGCGGGAGCGGCGCAAGGTGGTGGTGGCCGGCGGCGGCCCGGCGGGGCTGGAGGCGGCACGGGTTGCGGCGGAGCGCGGCCACAGGGTGGTGCTGCTTGAGGCGAGCGGGCGGCTTGGCGGGCAAATCGTCTTGGCGGCCAAAGGCACGACCCGGCGCCAGATTTGGGGTGTAGCAGACTGGCTGATCTCGGAAGCGGAGCGGCTGGGTGTGGAGGTGCGGCTGAATACTTACGCCGAGGCAGACGACGTGCTGGCCGAAAACCCGGACGCAGTGATCGTGGCGACCGGCGGCTGGCCGGAGCCACTGGAGATCCCCGGCGGTGATTTGATCACTTCCAGCTGGGAGGTGCTGGGCGGCGAGGCAAGGGTATCGGGCGCGGTTCTGCTGCTGGATGAATGCGGCGATCACGCCGCGCTGGTTGCGGCGGATGTTATGGCACGGGCGGGCTGTTCGGTCACGCTGGTGACGCCGGACCGGGTGGCGGCGCATGACTTGGGGCCAACCAATTCGGCGGTGGTGCTGCGTGATCTGGCGCGGCAGGGCGTCACGTTTGAGTGCTTTCTGGAGGTGGTTGCCGTGGCTACGGCAGGCAGCCGTAAATGCATTACCCTGCGCCATGTCCTGACCGGGGAAGTGACCGAGCGGGTGGCGGATCATGTGGTCAGCGAACATGGTATCACTCCGGCGGATGATCTTTACCATGCGCTGAAGCCGCAGTCGCGCAATCTGGGTCAGTTGGACCACCAGGCAATGATTGCCGGAACCAGCCCTTTTGCCGCCATCAATCCGCAGGGCAGCTTCTGGCTGGCGCGGGCCGGTGATGCGGTGTCAGGGCGCAATATGCACGCCGCCATCTATGATGCGCTGAGACTCTGCAAGGATCTGTAGCCCGCAATCAAGCGGAACCGCAGCGCGCCGTCAGGCGCGCTGCCACGCCCAACACCTTCCGGTGCAGCCGGCTGCGCGGATAAGGGGGCGGGAGGCCCTGTCGAAACTGTTAAGGCACTGCGTTCTGCAGTTATGGCCCGGCGGTTTGGGCGCGGGCCTGCTTGGTGCCTGTGGCACTGTCAGGCGATAATATCCGGGGTCAGCCGGTCTTCGATCAAGGCGATCTTGTCCTTGAGGATGAGCTTTTGTTTCTTCAGGCGGCGGATTGTCAGCTGGTCGCTGGTCGGGCGCTCTTCCAGCGCGCCGATTGCTTCGTCCAAATCACGGTGCTGCCTGCGGAAAACCTCCAGCTCAACCTTGAGGACCTCATCTGTCTTCATCGACACATCTGTGGGTGCGTTCATTGGCGACTCAGTAAAGCTTAGGAATGAAGTGAGGCTGAAGATACTTCCTTAACTGCTTTTCCGCTAGACCTATGGGCACATGCTCTTGTGAAACCAGCAAGAACTTCCCATATTCTTCTGGAAGCGGCCGCCTGTTACGGGGCCGCGCGCATCCGTCGCTTTGGCATAAAGGACGAACAACGTGTCGAAACTTACCTTGGGCTCTTACCCGCATATGCTGGGGTTCGAGCAGCTGGAACGCCTGCTGGAACGCTCGGCGAAATCGGGCAACGAAGGCTATCCTCCCTATAATATCGAACAGACTTCCGACCATTCCTACCGCATCACCCTGGCCGTGGCCGGGTTCGCCGAAGAGGACCTGGCGATCACCGTCGAGGACCGCCAGCTGGTGATCCGCGGCCGCCAGCGCGACGACAGCGAGGGGCGGGTGTTCCTGCACCGCGGCATCGCGGCGCGCCAGTTTCAGCGCATGTACGTGCTGGCCGATGGCGTCGAAGTGGGCGAGGCGGTGATGGAAAACGGGTTGCTGCATGTGGATCTGACCCGTGCCCGGCCCGAAACCGTGGTTCAGACAATCAACATCAAAAAGGGGTAAGAGCAATGCATACACCGTTTGATTTCAGCCAGGGCGCAGACCGGACCGTCTATGTAAAGGCGGTTGCGGTGGCAGATCTTCCCAAAGACGTGCAGGACAGCGCGGGCGGCCATGCGCAGCTTTATGCGGTGCATGACGCGGAAGGCGGCCAGCTGGCGCTGGTGGCCGACCGCCATCTGGCCTATGTGCTGGCGCGGCAGAACGACATGACACCGGTTTCGGTGCATTGACCTCCGGGTAGCCGGGGCGCATCCGCCCGAAAGCGCTTGATTTTCCCAACAGCAGGCTCCCATTTTGGGGGCCTGAATTGTTTTGAAGACACCAGGTTCAAGGAAGGCGCATTTGATGTTCCGAGCAATCCGCCCGATCGCAGCTGCTTTGGGATTTGCCCTGCTGGCCGCTCCCGCTGCTGCCGATCCGTTTGTCAAATGCGTGCAGGGGCAGCTGGCGGATCTGGGATATGATCCCGGCCGCCGTGACGGGGTGCTGTCGCAGGCCACACTGCGCGCCTGGACGTCCCTGCGGCAGATACCCGCCGCGGCAAAGGCCGGGCATCTGGCGGGCCTGCCTGCGCTGACGCAGAAAACCGCGATCCATTGGTGCAGGGAGCTGCCGGCGCTGAAATCCGGGTTGGAAAAGCACCTGCCGTCAGCGGCGCCGGTCCAGGTTCTGGCAGATTCGCCGAACGCGGAAAAAGGTGTCCGGCAGGCCTATGAACGGACCCTGCGGTTCATGGACAGGGAATACGGTATCGTTCTAGCCGGCAATATCGGCATCGCCGCTGCAGGAAATACCAAGACGGTTCAAACCTATGTGCGCCGTCTGCTCGGCCAGATGTCCAGCGCCCGGTTCAACCCGGATGCATCTATTGCCGCCCATTGCAACAAACCCTTTGGCGTCGCGGGGGCGGCCTATCTGAAATTCATGTATATCTGCTGGGACAATCCGCATCAGGCGGACAAGGCCTGGCTCAAACGCTCGCGCAAATGGCTGGGGGCAATGATGGCGCATGAATACATGCATCTGGTGCAGGCGGAACTGGGCGGTGCCCGCGTAGAAGGGTTCAACGGGGCGGCGGTGCGGCGCCGGATGGGGCCCTCTTGGCTGGTGGAGGGCAGCGCCGAGCTGGTGGCGGCGCGATTTGGCAAGAAGGCCTTGCGCCTGCGCGCGCCGGGTCTGTCCGAGCTGCAGGATGCGTCCCTGAAATCGACGCAAAACCTAAAGGCAATGCGGGCACCTAGGACGGTCCGTACCGAAGGCGACTATGACTTTTCGCATTTTGCAGTGCATATTCTGACCCGGATACATGGCGAGGATGCCCTGTTTGGGTTCTGGAGGCAGCTTAGCACCGGCAAGAGCTGGGATCAGGCATTTCAGGATACATTCGGCACCGGCTTGAGCGCATTCGAGGCGCAGGTCATGGAACTGCGCAAGACACCGGGGGCTGCAAAGGCCTATATTGCGCAAATGCGGCGGAGGAACGCGTGATGACAGACTTCAATTTTGACTGGGTGGATGCCTTCTCGGGCCGCGCTTTTGGCGGCAATGGCTGCGCGGTGGTGCATGGGGCGGCACATCTGCCCGAGTCTGTCTGCACCGCTTTCGTGCGGGAGACCTCGCTGGTGGAATGCACGTTCACTGGCCCGTCCGACGCGGCGGATGTGAAGGTGCGGTATTTCCTGGCCAGCCGCGAAATCCCCTTTGCCGGTCATCCGACAATTGCGACGGTGGCGGCGATGCGGGACCGGGGGCTGATCGCCGGGGACAGCATCACGCTGGAAACCGGGGCGGGGATTGTGCCGGTGACGCTGGAGGATGATCTGATTTCGATGACCCAGGTGGCGCCTGAATTCGGCCCCTTTGCCGATCCCGCGCTGGTGGCGGCGGCGGTGTCGCTGCCGGTAGAGGCGATCATGGGCCGCCCGCAGAAGGTTTCGACCGGGCTGCCGTTCTGCGTGACGGTCCTGCGCGACCGCGCGGCCCTGGAGGCGGCAGAGCTGAACCTGGAGGCGCTGGCAGCGCTGGGCAATTCCCTGGGTGCCGATGGCATCGACATGATGGAGCCGTTTCTGGTGGTGCTGGAGGGCGCGACAGAGGCCGGTGATACGTTTTCGCGCCTGCTTATGGCGCCGCCGAGCCCGCCGGAGGACCCTTTTACCGGCTCCGCGACCGGCGCCATGGCGTCGTATCTGTGGCGCCACGGGCTGATGGAAAGGTCTGAGTTTACCGCCGAGCAGGGCCATGGCCTTGGCCGTCCCGGCCAGGCACGGGTGGTGCGGATCGGGTCTGCGGATGCGATTGAGGGCGTGCAGGTGGCGGGCGAAGGCTTTGTGCTGATGCGCGGCACGGTGGATTTGCCGGACACCGTTTAGGTTTCAGGGGATCTGCAGGCGCTTCCTGGCGGATCCAGCTGCGGGTCCGGCGCCATAACGGCACGGCGGCGGCCATGGCCCTGCGGGGCGGGCAGCAAGCGCTTTTCCTTTACCGAATTTTAGAGGCGCATGGCGGATAGTCTCAAAAAACCGCATTTGCCTCAAAATAGGGAAAGTAAGAATTGCTTCAAAATCAGACGCCCCAACCGCCTCAATTGCGCCGGCATCCGGACACAAAAGAAGCAGAGAGGCTGGTCCGGCTGGCAAAATCCGAATCCCTGGGCGACGGCGGCATCCGGACATCGCATATCCTATCGGACGCGCTGGCGGCAGACCCCTGCCACCACGAAGCGCAGGTGCTGCAGGAGCGGCTGCATCAGGCGTTTGTGCCCCGCTGGCATTTCCCGATGCTTGCGGACAAGGCCCGCAACCGGGCCTATGCCCAGGCCATCGCGGCCAAGGTGCGGCCGGGGGATGTGGTGCTGGATATCGGCTGCGGTGCGGGTCTTACGGCAATGCTGGCAGCACGGGCCGGGGCAAAACATGTCTACACCTGCGAGCAGCAGCCGCTGATTGCCAGGGCAGCGGAGCAGGTTATCGCGGATAACGGGCTGAGCAGCCGGATCACGGTCATTCCGAAATGGTCCCACGATATTGTCATAGGCGAGGATATGCCGGAGCAAGCGGATGTGGTGATCTCAGAGATCGTCGATACTGTATTGCTGGGTGAGGGGGCGCTGGCGACACTGACCCATGCCATGGGAGCGCTGGCCAAACCGGATGCGCGGGCGGTGCCTGAACGGGGAACGTTGAAAGCGCAACCGGTGGAATGCAGCGGGCTGCTGGATCTGTGGCGGCCGCAGGAGGCGGAGGGCTTTGATCTGAGCGCCTTTCACCCCTTTGCGCGCGTTGCCCAGCTGACGCCGAATGATCTGGAAACCTGTGCGCTGCGGCCTTTGGGGATGGCAAAGGACCTGTTTCAATTTGATTTCACCCGGCCGGACATTAACCCGGCGCGGGCCGCCAAAGATCTCGTCTGTGCAGGCGCCGGCACCATCCATGCGGTCTTTGTCAGTTTTGAGATGGAACTGGCCCCCGGCATTTTGGTGTCAAACGGCTTGCAGTCCGGCGGCCATTGGGGGCGGACGGCGTTTCTGCTGGATCAGCCGGTGTTTGCGGAGGCCGGCGCGCAGTTGCGGGTGACCGCGCAGCATGACGCGTCGCAACTGAGCCTGTCGGTGCAGGGATTGGCACCCCGCGCCGGGGATGCGGAATCTGCTGCCCTGTGGGTGACCGGGGCACGCAAGGGCGGGTACACTCTGCGCGTCCGCGACCGGATAACCCCAGCGGAAAGTGCGGTCCAGGCTCCGCAGATTGCTAAAGGTTCCGGCAATCAGGCGCAGTCTTACCACTAAGCAGGCTGACGGGAAACGGAAGCGGCCCGCCAAAGGGCGGGCCGCTTTCTTGTTTCTTCAGGCTGTCCGGATCAGCCGGAGATCAGACCCATGCTTTCCAGCTTCAAGAGCACCTGGTGGGCGCAGTTGTCGACGTCGACGTTTTCGGTCTCAACCGACAGCTCGGGGTTCTGCGGCACGTCGTAGGGGTCGGAAATGCCGGTGAACTCCTTGATCTTGCCTTCACGCGCCAGCTTGTACAGGCCCTTGCGGTCGCGGCGTTCGCACTCCTCGATCGTGGTGGCAACATGCACTTCGACAAAGGCGCCGAAGGCTTCGACGTCTTCGCGCACGGCGCGGCGGGTGGTGGCATAAGGCGCGATCGGGGCACAGATTGCGATGCCGCCGTTCTTGGTGATCTCAGACGCCACATAACCGATGCGGCGGATGTTGAGATCGCGGTGCTCTTTCGAGAAGCCCAGCTCGGAGCTGAGGTTTTTCCGCACAATGTCGCCATCCAGCAGGGTCACCGGGCGGCCGCCCATTTCCATCAGCTTGACCATCAGCGCGTTGGCAATAGTGGATTTGCCGGAACCGGAGAAGCCGGTGAAGAACACGGTGAAACCCTGCTTGGAGCGCGGCGGCTTGGTGCGGCGCAGTTCCTTCACAACCTCGGGGAAGGAGAACCACTCGGGGATTTCCAGGCCTTCGGCCAGACGGCGGCGCAGTTCGGTGCCGGAGATGTTCAGGATGGTGACGTTGTCGCGATCTGCAATCTCGTCGTTCGGCTCGTACTGGGCGCGCTCCTGCACATAGACCATGTGCTTGAAATCGACCATTTCGCAGCCGATTTCGGACTGGTTGGCGCGGTACAGCTCCTGGGCATCATAGGGACCGTAGAAGTCTTCGCCAGCCGAGTTCTTGCCCGGGCCTGCGTGGTCGCGGCCAACGATGAAGTGGGTGCAGCCGTGATTGGCGCGGATCAGGCCGTGCCAGACAGCTTCGCGCGGGCCGGCCATGCGCATGGCCAGGTTCAGCAGCGACATCGAGGTGGTGGCAGCCGGATATTTGTCCAGCACGGCCTCGTAGCAGCGTACGCGGGTGAAGTGGTCCACATCGCCCGGTTTGGTCATGCCGACAACCGGGTGGATCAGCAGGTTGGCCTGGGCTTCCTTGGCGGCGCGGAAGGTCAGCTCCTGGTGGGCGCGGTGCAGCGGGTTGCGGGTCTGGAACGCAACCACTTTGCGCCAGCCGACTTTGCGGAAATAGGCGCGCAGCTCGTTCGGGGTGTCGCGGCGGCCGCGGAAGTCATAATGCACGGGCTGCTGGATGCCGGTGACCGGACCGCCGAGGTAGATCTTGCCGGCCTGGTTGTGCAGGTAGTTGACAGCCGGGTGCGCATCGTCGTCGGCGCCAAACACCTTCTCCGCTTCGCGCGATTTGTTCGGCTCCCAGCGGTCGGTGACGGTCATGGTGCCCAGGATCACGCCTTCCTGGTCGCGCAGGGCGATGTCCTGGCCGATTTCGATGCTGCCGGCAAAGTCTTCGGACACATCCAGGGTGACCGGCATCGGCCACAGAGAGCCGTCGGCCAGGCGCATGTTCTCGACAACACCGTTATAGTCGTCTTCCGACAGGAACCCTTTGAGCGGGTTAAAGCCGCCGTTCATCAGAAGTTCCAGGTCGCAGATCTGGCGCGGGGACAGGTCCCAGCTGGTCAGGCCGGCTGCTTCGACCTTCAGTTTCTGCGCGCTTTCGTAGGAAACATAGAGCTCTGGGATGGGAGCCAGGTTGCTTTGCATAGGATGAGTCCTGTGTTTGAGAGGGGGAAGGCCGCTTGCCGCGCCTGTAAGTTCCGCGTGCAGCGCGTTGTATTCTGCGAGCTTGCGGGCGAGGAATTGATCGGTGAGACGCATTTTTTCCACCGCGCCCCGGGTGGTCAGTGAGTAGGCAAACCGCTGGCGCTTGTCGGGGCCGGAACGGCTGCTGATGGTGATCAGGCCGGATTCGGCGGCACTGCGCAATTGCGTGTTCAGCCCGCCTAGCGAAATCCCCAGCGCCGCAGCCGTGGCCCGCTGCGAAGCATCCGGCGCCGCATCAAGCTGGCGCAGGAGCCGGAAGAGCAGATCTTCCTCGTCAGGGGTGGATATGGTCTGGGTTTCTGGCACGGCTCAACGGATCAAAGTGTGTTCACGCGTGAACGCATTGCATGGTTTGTCAGCAAAGCAAAGTGCAAATTCCGAAGGATTGGCGATTTTCTGCTGCGTTGTTTTGCTGCAACGGGGCAGGGCGGACGGCAGGTTATCCGCCTTGGGCGGGCTGATGCGGGCCGCCTGTCCGGCAGGGCAGACAGTGAGGGACAGGTGTTTTGCGCAGGCTGCGGCCGGCTTAACGCTGTTCTGCGGCCAGGGTCCGCGGCAGGGCAGCAGCAAAGGCCACGGGCAGGGCCTGAAGCGGTTCGGCAACGCCGCGCAGCTCAAAGGCCTCAAGCGCCAGATGATCCGAGTCGTACCCGGCGGCTTCCAGCACGCGGGCTGATATCAGCAGCTCGACGCCCAGATCCTTGGTCTTGGCCTCCAGCCGGCTGGCGGTGTTGACGCTGCCGCCGATGATGGTGCGCGGCGCATGGCCGGCGCTGCCGATTTCGCCCAGAACCAGCTCGCCCAGATGGATGCCGATACCAATGCGGATCTCGGGTTCGCCATCTGCTGCCAGCTGGGCGTTGAAGTCCTGCAGCGCATGGCCGATGGCGGTGGCGGCGTCCAATGCGGCCTGGGCCGAGCGGGCGGGGGAGCGGGCCTCGAACAAAGCCAGCAGGCCGTCGCCAAGGTATTTGTCCACGGTGCCACCGGCGCCGGTGACGGCGGGCACGATGGCGTCAAAGAAGCGATTGAGCAGGAACACCACGTCATAGGGCAGCTGGCCGGCGGTGCGGGCGGTAAAGCCGCGCATGTCCAAAAACAGAATGGCAAGCTGCTGTTCACTGCCCTGGCTGGCATGGGCGCGGCCCTTTTGCCCGTCGGGGCGGAACATGCGGGTGACGGTCAGCGGCGCCTCTGGCCGGATCTGGCAGGCCAGCCGCATGTTGGCGGGGGCTTTGACCCGTTCCAGGCTGCGGGCCTCGGGCGGGGCGGGCGGCGGCAGGTGATCGCCGCCTTCGTCCACCACCACCCGGCAGGTGGTGCAGCGCCCCTTGCCGCCGCAGAGCGAGGTATGCTGGACCCCGTTGGCCTGGGACATCTGCAGCAGGGTCATGCCGCGTTCGGCGCGGATTTCGGGGCCGAAGGCATAGCGGATCTGCACCGCCCGGCGGCGGCGCAGCAGCCGGGCCAGCAGATGGGCCGCCGATGTCAGTCCCAAAAGGATGAGGAAACCGGTGAACCAGCGGCTGTCGGCCTGGACCAGTTCGGCAAAATCCTCGCGGCTGGGCCAGTTGAAATCCGCCATCAATCCGGCACGCCGGCTGCCTTCGGTAAACAGGTCGTAGATGCGGCGCCCTTCGGTCAGAAGACCTGCTAGGGCAAAGCCGGGGACAAAGACCGCCAGCCCGGCCATCCAGGGGATCAGCGGCCGCCACCAGCGGGTCAGGCGCAGCCAGTAGTGCAGGCCCATGCAGCCGTGGATCCATACCGCCAGCAGCAGCGCGCTTTGCTGCCAAACCTCAGGGGAGGCCCACATCAGCACGATTTGATAAGGGTATTCATCGTTGACGCCGTAGATTTCATGCGCATAGCGGGTGAACACCAGATGGCTGAGCAGCTGCAGCGGGATCAGCAGGCCCAGCAGGGTTTGCAACCCCTCGCCAAAGTGCATCCTAAGGCTGCGGCGGCGGGCCAGGTTCCACAAGGCAAGGCCCGCGTGCAGGATCAGCGAGGCATAAAGGATCAGGCCGCCTGCCCGGCTGCGGGTGATCAGCTGGCGGATGTCCTGGAAGTCATCCATCCATTCGGGCGACAACAGCCCCAGGCCGATGTTTATGAAATGGAAGAAGGCATAGGTAAGCAGCACCAGCCCGGTGATGATCCGGGTGCGGCTGATCCAATTGCCTTGCCAGAGTGCGCTTGCCACCCCGGTCCTCCTGTTTCGCGGTTTCCGGGGTGCAGACTGCGGCGGGCATGCGCGCCGGTCAAGGCAGCACCGCGTTTACACCGGGGGCCGGTCTGCCAGCAGGCGGCTTTCCTTTTGTTTCAAAACCCTGCGGGCGGCAGGGTAGCCGCTGCCTCCGGCCAGTGCGAGATCGGGGAACAGCGCCAGGATCTCCTGCCTCGCGGCGGCAGCGCCGCCGTCCAGAAGCTGGCTGCCGGGCTGGAAGCTTTCGGTCCAGAGACCGTTTGAGAACACCGCCTGATGGCGCTCGAACAGCAGGTGCACATAAGTGGTCCGGGCAACCGGCTGCCTGGCGACGCCCGGATGCGCCTGCAGGTGGGCGGCTGCAGAAAGCACCTCCGGCTCTTCGAACAGCATCTGGCAGGCGGCGCCTTTCAGCAGCAGCCGGTGCTGCGGCGAGATCCAAAGATCCTGGGCAGGCTGGCCGGGGCCAAAGGCATCGGCTGCAACCCGCACCGGCTGCAGATGCGGGCAGGCCTGCATCCAGTCAGGCCCGATCCGGCGGATGCCAACCCAAAGAACCGGTTGAAAACCATTGTCGCGGGTCAGCACCCGGTCGCCGGGGCGCAACCGTTCCACCGGGCGCAGACCCTGGTCGGTGCAGATGGCGGTGCCGGTCACGAAACAAGGCACAAAGCTGTCGTATTGGGAGGTGCCGGTATTGCTGCCGGAGGTTTTCTGGTACCGCGCGCCGTCCTTCAGCGGGGTATCGGTGGAAAACCCCCAAACATCCTGCGTGACGCCGTTCCGGGAAAACACGGTGATGGTGATGACCGGGCCGAACGGATTGCCGCCGGCATCAAGCTGTTGCACGTAGTGGTGCGATTCGGCCTCGACCGGGGTGCCGCTGGCCACCATGGAGCCGCCATCGACGATGGTATGGCCGCCTGACTGGTCATCCTCCATCGTATCAGCATCGCCGGCAGTGTCGTCGAGAGTGACCTGTTCAATGGCGTAGCTGGAATCATAGATGAAAACCGTGCCAACGGGGGTGTCCGAATTGTTGATGATCGAGCTGCCCGGCGTCATATGGGGGGAGCCGTCATCGACGGTAAAAGCGTCCGCATTGAACGCGCTTAAAGTTCGTATCGCCATTTCGGCCCCCGGCAGAACGATCTGAGGTGCAGTCGCTTTCGCGAGGGTTTTGCGGTGTTTTGTCTAATGCCGGGTTAAGGCGCCGCAGAAAGGCAGATGAATTTTTCGATGCCTGTTTGGCTAAGTGCGGTCACGTGTGAAATGCTGTTTTAATCATGCATTTCAGAGGTTTGTTTGCTTGATTATGGCCTGCGGCGAACCGGCGCAGGCGGCCGCGCTGCATGGCCGCGCCGGGCCTGCGGTCCTTACTGCCGGCCAAAGGTAAAGCTAAACGGGTTGGCTGAGTTTCAGCCTTGCGCGGGCAGGCTCAGCCCTCCAGCCCCCAGCCGTCCGGTGCGAACCCGTGGGACAGGGCAGCGCGGGTGGCCACTTCCTCGCCGATCCAGATGCCGGTGGCGGAAATGATCTGCTCCGGCAGGGTGGCGATCAGGCAGGGGGTGCCGTCTTCGGTGTTCTCTGCGCTGACCCAGCTGCAGCTGTAGCCCTCGCGGCTGAGTTCCTCGGCCAGGGGCTGCCAGTCAGCGCCGTCGCGGGCGGGGACAAAGAAGTAATCAACGTCCGCCGCCTCGGGCAGGCCGTGTTCGGCCCGCAGATCGTTGAACGCCGCAACAGTTCCGGCCCGCTGGGTTTCGAAATCATGCGGCATCCGGGCCTACTCCTGCTCAGCCAGGAAGCGTTCGGCGTCCAGTGCTGCCATGCAGCCCATGCCGGCTGAAGTGACCGCCTGGCGGTACTTGTGGTCGGTGAGGTCGCCAGCGGCAAAGATGCCGGCAATCGAGGTTTCGGTCGAGCCGGGTTTGACCTGGACATAGCCGCCGTTGTGCAGCTCCAGCACGTCCTTGACCAGCTCATTGGCGGGGGCGTGGCCGATGGCGACAAAGACGCCTTTGCAGGGGATTTCCTTTAACTCGCCGGTTTGCACGTTCTTGACCACGATGCCCTCAACCCCCAGCGGGTTTTCGGTGCCCACGACCTCTTCCAGGGTGTGGAACCACAGCGGTTTAATCTTGTCGTTTTTCATCAGGCGGTCGATCAGGATCTTCTCGGCGCGCAGCTCGTCGCGGCGGTGGATCAGGGTCACCTTGGAGGCGAAATTGGTCAGAAACAGCGCCTCTTCCACGGCGGTGTTGCCGCCGCCGATCACCACGATCTCCTGACCGCGGTAGAAAAAGCCGTCGCAGGTGGCGCAGGCGGAGACGCCGAAACCTTTGAATTTTTCTTCCGATTCCAGACCCAGCCATTTGGCACGGGCACCTGTCGCCAGGATCACCGCATCGGCAGTGAAGGTTGTGCCGCTGTCGGCCTTGGCCACAAACGGGCGCGCGGACGCATCGAGCGAGGTGATATAGTCGCCGATGACCTCGCAGCCCATCGCCTGGGCGTGCTCCTGCATCTTGATCATCAGGTCGGGGCCCTGCACCTCGGTGAAGCCGGGGTAATTCTCGACCTCGGTGGTGGTGGTCAGCTGGCCGCCGGGCTCAATGCCCTGAACCAGAACCGGTTCCAGCATGGCACGGGCGGCATAGACCCCTGCGGTATAGCCTGCAGGCCCGGAGCCGATGATCAGAACCTTGGTGTGGCGCGTCTCGCTCATGTGTGTTCCCCACGTAATGCAGCCTGGCGGGCGTGCCGCCGTCAGACACTGCATATAGCGGTAGGGACCGCGGGCTTAAACCCCCAAGGCTTAGCATGCGGCGGGGTGCAAATCTGCCGGGGAGGCGCGCATTGCGGCTTGCGCCTTTGGGGTGCAAAGAATATTGCGCGGCGATGAAACATTATTGCGCGGCCCGGCGGCGGTGCTATAAGAAACGCAAATTCCACAGGAGCATTGAACATGGTCACAACCCGCCTTGATCCGATCGATCGCAAGATTCTGTCGGAGCTTCAGGCCGATGGGCGGATGACCAATGTGGAGCTGGCCAAGCGGGTCGGCATTTCGGCGCCGCCCTGTCTGCGCCGGGTGCGCGCATTGGAGGAGGCCGGTCTGATTCACGGCTACCACGCCGATGTGAATTCCCGCGAGCTGGGGTTCGAGGTGCAGGTTTTTGCCATGGTGGGGCTGGAAAGCCAGGCCGAGGTGGAGCTGAGCGCCTTTGAGGAGAAATGCCGCAGCTGGCCCTTGGTGCGCGAGTGCCACATGCTGAACGGCGAGGTGGATTTCATTCTGAAATGCGTCTCACCGGATCTCAGCACCTTCCAAAGCTTCCTGACCGGCGATCTGCTGACCACGCCGAATGTGGCCAGCGTCAAGACCTCGCTGGTGATCCGCGGCGCCAAGGATGAACCGGGTGTGCCGTTTGAGGTGCTGGAAGAGCGGCTGGCCCGCGAGGCATAAGGTGCGAACACGCAGCGGTCTGACATGAAAAGCCGGGCAGCAGCGTGCCCGGCTTTGTTGTGTATTGCGGGGCCGTCAGGTGCCCCTTCAGCTTACAGAACGGCCGGGCTGGATCTGTTGCTGCCGGCCCTGGAATAAGCCAGCGGGCCAAAGTCCCGGATGCTGTCGGCATGGGCAAACATGTTCAGAAACAGTGTCTTGATCGCGTAACTGGCCAGTTTCAGCGCATCCGGCCCCGGATGGTAGGTCTCAAATTCCAGCCCGCCTATGGTGATTGCTGCGTGATGCGGCAGGCAGAGGTGGTACATGTCCACCGGCGTCGGCGGGGCGGTTTCAAAGATGCTCATTCCGTCCTGGAACTCCGCAACCGGGGTCAGCAGCTGTCCGCTGTCCGCGCTCTGCAGATGCGGCGGGGTGCGCAGCAGCCGTGCCGCAGGTCCGGCAACAAGGCTGGAAGCCGGTTTTTGCAGGCCCAGGCTGTCGGCCATGAAGCTGGTCAGGCGGTGGCTGCGGCCGCGGCTTCCGGGGCGTGCGGGCAGAATGCTGGTGTGGCCGATCCAGACAAGCGGCTGGCTGCCGCCGCCGCTGGTCAGGATGTCATCGCCGGGCAACAGGTCTTCGATGGCAACCGGGCCGTTGGCGGTTTCCACCAATGAGCCGCGGGAAAATGCGCAAAAGGCGTCTTCGAACAGCGGCAGGGCAGGCGCAATGTGGCGGGTTTCGGAAATCGCACCGCTGGGCAGGAGGCTGCTGACCTCATAGCGCCGCAATTGCGGCTTGGTTGCACTGCGCAGCGCTGCCGGATCCTGCAGGCACGCATTGGCTTCAATTGCATTGGCTGCAGCTTTCTGCAGCGAGTGGGCGATGGTCATGCTGCCACCTTTCCTTTCAAACTGCCCGCTTGCATCGGCCCCCACCGGCAACACAGACGTGCTTGAACGTTATGTATGTGCTCTAAATGGCGGGATTTAATTCTAATTGTCAAAAAATCTGAAGCAAACTGGTTAACATCAGGCCGGTCCTTACACCGTTGCGGGCGGGTTCCGGCGGCAGGCCGGAGCGGAGTTAAGACGATTCGGCTAAGGAAGCGTCAAGCGACCGCCGGCGTTTGCTTAGACCGGTTGGGTGCCCTGACGGCGGCTGGCCGGGCTGGCGCGTTTGCGCCAGGGGAGGCCGCCGGCAGGGCACCCGTCCCCGGCGTTAACCCAGTTTCTGCTTTGCGGCCCGGCTGCGGGGCTGGCTGCAAGTCTGGCCATCGCGGCGGCGCGCGGCGGCCCAAGGCAGAGTCACGGTCTCGCTCTTGGCGGAGCGGATGATGGAGGCAACAAAACGCTTGTTCATCTTCATGGTCTGGTCTGTCCTTCGCCGGGCAGCCGGCCTGGATGCGGGGCGGCTGCTGCTAGTGTTGTTCTGACCTTTTTATGAGTAACCTTTGCGCCGCGAATATGACCGGATACGGGCAATTTCACCCGTGCGCCGCAGCGGCGCACGGTATCAGTCCGCCTGGTGAGGTTGTGGTTAAGGTGCTGGAGAGGAATAAGAAATTACCATCTTGCTGCGGGGGTGCCGCAGCGGAAGGTAAGGAATGCGGCGAAATTTAATAAAATTCGCCACAATTTCCCTGGTTAACGGAGCCTTAAAGCCTGATGCAGGAGATCAGGCGGCCGTAGTCGGCCTCTTTCGCGTGGGTCGCGCGGCGGTAGGAGTAGAATTTCTCAGGCTCGGAGTAGGTGCAGTGACGGGTCCATTCGGCCATGCCTGCACCGGCCTGGCGCAGTTTGTGCAAGCCCAGGCCCGGCAGGTCGAACAGGTAGCGGCCGCCTTCGCCATTGGCAAAGAACCGGGCGTAGCCGTCGTCCTGCATCACGAAATTTTCAAAGAACTCAGGGCCGACCTCATAGGCGCGCTGCGAGATCGCGGGGCCGATCACTGCCGCCGTGTCCTCGCGCCGGGCGCCGAGGCCCTCCATTGCTTCCAGCGTGGCCTCCAGCACCCCGTCCAGAGTGCCACGCCAGCCCGCATGGGCGGCGCCGATGACGCCGGCCTCGGGGTCGCAAAACAGCACCGGCTGGCAGTCGGCGGTCAGTATCGACAGCGCCAAACCAGGTATATTGGTGACCATGGCATCGGCGCGGGGGCGGTCCTGCGAGGGTTCTGTGACCACCAGCACATCGGCGCTGTGGACCTGATGCACGGCGCTGAGGTTCTCGGGCGGCACCTCCATCGCGGCGGCCACGCGGGCGCGGTTGATCTGCACTGCTTCGCGCTGATCGGTGGAGCCCAGGCCGCAGTTCAGCCCGTGGTAGATGCCCGAGGAGGCGCCGCCCCTGCGGGTGAAAAAGCCGTGCCGCACCGGGCCAAGCAGATCGGACGTGAGAATTTCAAGCGTCATGGGTTCAATCCTGGCAAAGGAGCGGCCGTCGAGGGATAGAGGCCGAGCACTTTGAACAGGTTTCCCATTTCATCGGGGTGCGTCAACCGCCGATGTGCGGCGATCAGGGAGTCCAGCGGCTCACCCTGCAGCGGCGCGGCCAGGGCGCGGGCGCGGTCAGTGATGCCGAGACGCTCCAGAAACACTCCCTGCGGGGTGAGGCGAGTATAGGCGCAACCGGCGGTTTTGGCGGCTATTGCCAGCGCCTCGAAATCCACATGGGCGGTCAGGTCGGCCTCGCCGGGAGCCAGCAGCGGATCAGCGGGTTTATGCGCGCGCAAGGCTTGCAGGGTATCGCCAAGGGCGCGCCAGTCGCCATAATCCACGATCAGAGCCGCGCCGCCATGGGCAGCGATTCGGGATGCGATGGCCTGGGTGACGGGGGCGGCGGCGTCGCAAATTTCAACCAAATCGCCCTCCTGGGTGTCTTGCAGGCGGTGATCCAGGGCGGGCTGCGGCGCGGCGGGGCTGAGGCCGAAGGCCAGCCTGCCGTCTGTCAGGCCGATGCGCCGTTCGCTCCAGCTACCGCCGCTGCGGATGAATTGGCGGATGGGCAGGGCATCAAAGAATTCGTTGGCTACCAGCAGTAGCGGCTGGTCCGGCAGGGCGTCCGCAGAGTTCAGCCATTCGGGGCGTATGCCTCCAGCGTCCTGGCTTGGGTGCTGCGCAGTTTCGGGGAGGCCTCGATCAGTTTGATCTGCATCGCCGCATGGAACCCCGGCACGCCGCGGGTGGCGCGCAAGAGGTCCGCCATCAGGGTGCCGCGGCCCGGTCCCAGTTCGGCAAGCGTGAAGGGGGCCGGGGCGCCTTGGTCAAGCCAGCATTGGGCCAGGGCGAGGCCGATCAGTTCGCCGTACATCTGGCTGATTTCCGGCGCGGTGGTGAAGTCTCCCTTGGCGCCCAAGGGGTCACGGGTGGTGTAATAGCCATACTGCGGGTGCAGCAGGCACTCCCCCATATAGGCGGCAACAGACATCGGGCCATCCGCCTGGATGCGGGCGGCAAGGTGATCTGCCAGGCTCATGCCGGGCTCCGGGCGGCATGGCCGGCGCGCAGCAGGAACCAGAGGCCGATGGCGATCATCGGCAGCGACAGCGCCTGGCCCTGGGTGATCCCGAAGCCGTCGATATGCCAGGCCAACCCCAGCGGATTGCCGGGAGAGACGAACTGCGCATCCGGCTGGCGGAAGAACTCAACTATGAAACGGGCGAGGCCGTAGCCCGCGAGGAACACGCCCAGCAGGCGGCCCGGGGTGTGAAACGCATTGCGGCGCCAGGCGAGGTACAAGAGCAGGGCGCCGAGGATCAGCCCCTCCATCCCTGCCTCATACAGCTGCGAAGGGTGGCGGGCGCAAAGCTGACCCAGCGCCTGGCCGCAGTCCTGCGCGGCGGGGCCGGGGAAGGCGACGCCCCAAGGCAGATCGGTGGGGCGCCCCCAAAGCTCCGCATTGATGAAGTTGGCCAGCCGTCCCAGCAGCAGGCCCGGTGCCACGGTATGGGCAACCAGATCGGCGATCTGCAGTTTCGGGATGTTGTGGCGCGCGGCATAGATCAGCGTCGCCAGAACCACGCCGAGCAGGCCGCCGTGAAAGGCCATGCCGCCCAGCCAGATCTTCAGGATCTCAGCCGGATGCGCCAGGTAATAGGCGGGCTGGTAGAACAGCACAAAACCCAGGCGCCCGCCCAGGATCACGCCGAGGATGATCCAGGTCAGCAGATCCTCGACCTGCTGCGGCTTCATCGGCGGCTGCTGCGCGGGCCACAGCCCAGGACGGCGCAGGGCCGCGACGGCCAGCCGCCAGGCAATGACGATCCCGGTGATATAGGCCAGCGCATACCAGCGCAGGGCGAACTCAAATGAGCCGAGGGAGATCGAGAAAATCTCGGGCGAAAGGTCGGGGAATTGGATCATGGCCTGCATATGCGTCTGAATGCCTCTGGTCTTCGGGGGAAGTCAACGGCTTGCAGCCGCGCGCCCGCTTCCCCATATAGGAGTCAGCCCTGAGACGGAGAAGAGCATGCAGACCCGCAACAAGATCCTGGACGATATTTCCCAGCTGATGACCAATGCGATGGGCGTGGCCCAGGGCGCCAAGGACGAGGCGGACACCGCGCTGAAAAGCATGATCGACCGCTGGCTGGCCGACCGTGATTTCGTCACCCGCGAGGAGTTTGACGCGGTGCGCGCCATGGCACAGAAAGCGCGCGAGGAGAATGAGGCGCTGAAGGCGCGGCTGGATGCGCTGGAGGCCGCGCAGAAATAACCGGGCGGTGCTGGCCTGAGAATGAGCCTGCTGCGGCGAGATGCTGCGGCGGGCTTTTTTGTGCCATGGTGAACGCGCATAGCAGATCTGCGGTGACGCAGGGGGGGCATGCGCCGCTTTACGCATGCTGGGCCGGAAACCGCACCGCCTTTGCGGAAGGTGCGGCGCGAGCTGGACAGCGAAGCACGGCTGGTTGGCCGGGTCCGGGATCACGAACTGTGCGGGGGCCGCGTTCCGATAAGCGTTCGGCCGGGCCGCGGGTGAAGCAGTCGCTGAAGCTTCATGCCTTGTGGCCCGGTTTGTTCGCGATGCAGAACTTCGGGGCTGTGCTCGCGATGGACCGTGCCGGCTGCGGTCAGACCGAAATGATCCAAACGGCAATCAAGCTTACGGTCAGATAGACAAGCGTGTTGACCATCCAGCGGATGAGGCCGGCTTCGCCCTCCGGGTCGACGCCCAGGCGTTCACAGACTTTGGTTCCAGGCCACAGAAATGCTTCGGACAGTGTCATGGGGCGGCTCCTTAATGGGTAAGCGCGGTGAATAAAGAAACACCTAAAAGAATAAATACGCATTGTAAATGCTTAATTTGTGCAGCGGGAGGCCGGTCGAACGCACGCATGGTTTTGCAAGAGAGCAATCAGCCGGGGTGATGCTGGGCCGGGTGGAATTGTCCGGTGCGTGATCCGGCCGGAGACCGTACAGGAAGCAGTTTCAATTCTGGATTTTAAATGCTACGCAGAGGCCGGCATCTAGGGGGCTGTGGATAGTTCATCCACAAGTTATTGCAGATATCCCCAAAATAAGGGTTGCCAGATCATCAATTCAACCCCACCATATCTTGTATGGGAGCGGGGATGCGTCCCCGGCCCGTAGCAGAATAAACTAGCTATAGGGAAACTCTGTGCCCGGTAAGCTAGGCAAAGAGAGAGGTGGCAAAATGGCACTATCCGAGCTTCACTTGGAAGAAGACATCCACCCCATAGACATCGTCGAGCATTTGGCGTCGCACCATGATTGGGACTTTGACCGGGTTGGTGATGACCAGATTGCCATGTCGGTCGAGGGGCAGTGGCGCACCTATTCGCTGACGCTGGCCTGGTCGGGCTATGAGGAATGCCTGCGGCTGGTCTGCAGCTTTGAAATGGAACCCCCGGAGGCCGAGCTGCCGCGGCTCTATGAGCTGATCAACAGCATGAACGACCAGTGCTGGGAAGGCTCCTTTACCTATTGGGCGGATCACAAGCTGATGCTGTTCCGCTATGGGCTGATGCTGTCCGGCGGCCAGATGGCCAGCCCGCAGCAGATTGATGCAATGCTGAAAGCCGCGGTGGCCAATGCCGAGCGCTATTACCCGGCAATCCAGCTGGCAGTCTGGGGAAAGCGCAGCACCCAGGACGCGATGCAGGTCGCCATTGCAGAGGCATACGGGCGGGCGTAAACCTTGCCCTGAACCTGGGATTTAGGGGAGGGGCTTAAGATGGATATGCAAGAGATCGCCGCGCGCGGGCTGGTACTGCTGGGCTGCGGCAAGATGGGATCGGCGATGCTGGCCGGATGGCTGGAGGGCGGATTGCCCGCGGCGTCGGTCTGGGTGATTGACCCGCACCCCTCGGACTGGCTGCAGGGCACTGGGGTGCACATCAACGCAGAGCTGCCCACGGCGCCGGGCATCGTGCTGATTGCCGTCAAGCCGCAGATGATGGGCGCCGCGCTGCCGGTGCTGCAAAGCTACGGCAACGGCGCAACCCTGTTCATTTCCGTTGCCGCGGGCACCTCGATTGCCACCTTTGAGGACGTTCTGGGGGCGCAGTCGCCGATCGTGCGGGCGATGCCGAATACACCTGCAGCTGTCGGGCGCGGAATCACCGCGATTATCGGCAATGCACACACCAATAATGCGGATCTGGACCGTGCCGAGGGGCTGCTGCAAGCCGTCGGGCAGGTTGTGCGGCTAGAGAATGAGGGCCAAATGGATGCCGTCACCGGCGTCAGCGGCTCGGGCCCCGCCTATGTGTTCCACCTGATTGAGACTTTGGCAGTCGCGGGCGAGGCACAGGGGCTGCCGGCGGACCTGGCGATGAAGCTGGCCAAGGCGACTGTTGCGGGCGCCGGCGCGCTGGCGGAGGCGGCAGAGGAAAGCCCCAGCCAGCTGCGCATCAATGTGACCAGCCCGAACGGCACCACCCAGGCAGCTTTGGAGGTGCTGATGGATGATGACGACGGTTTCCCGGCGCTGCTGAACCGGGCTGTGGCTGCGGCCACGGAACGTTCAAAGGAGTTGTCGCGTGGCTGAGATCACTTTTGACGAGTTTCTGAAGGTCGACGTCCGCGCCGGTGAAATCATCCGTGCCGAGCCGTTTCCCGAGGCGCGCAAGCCGGCAATCAAGCTTTGGGTCGATTTCGGGCCGGATATTGGCGTAAAAAAGAGCTCAGCGCAGATTACGGCGCATTACATGCCGGAAACGCTGGTGGGCAAGCAGGTTCTGGCCGTCGTAAACTTCCCGCCGCGGCAGATCGGCACGTTCATGTCAGAGATCCTGGTTCTGGGCCTGCCGGATGAAAACGGAGAGATATTCCTGGCCGGGCCTGATGGAAAGGTCCCGCTGGGCGGGAGGATGCACTGAGATGAAAATCTGGATTGCGCGGCCGATGACGGCAGCGGTCACGGCACGGGCGCGGGAGGCGTTTGGTGATCTGGAAATCCGTGAAACCAACGCGGTGATGAATGAGGCAGAGATGCTGCGCGCCCTGGCGGAATTCGACATCGTCGTGCCGACGCTGGGCGACAAGTTCACGGCTGAGATCTTTGCCAAGGCGGGCACGCCCCGCTGCAAGCTCTTGGCCAATTTCGGTGTTGGCTACAACCATATCGACGTGGAGGCCGCCCGCGCGGCAGGGGTCGAGGTGACCAACACGCCGGGGGCAGTGACTGATGCCACCGCCGATATTGCGATGACGCTGATCCTGATGTCTGCGCGCCGTGCCTCGGAGGGCGAGCGGATGCTGCGCAAGGGTGATTGGGCGGGCTGGCATCCGACCCAGATGCTGGGGCTGCACGCGACTGGCAAGCGCGTCGGCATCGCCGGTATGGGCCGCATCGGCCAGGCAATTGCGCGGCGCTGCCATTTCGGCTTTGGCATGGATGTGTCCTACGTGGCGCGTTCGGCGAAGGATCTGGACTTCCCGGCAGACCGCGCCGGCAGCCTGATTGATCTGGCGGGGCAGGTGGATTTTCTGGTTGTGGCGGTGCCGGGCGGCGCTGAGACCACGCATCTGATCAACGCCGAGGTTCTGGGCGCGATGCAGTCCCACGCCCATCTGATCAACATCGCCCGTGGTGAAGTGGTCGAGGAGGCGGCGCTGATCGACGCGCTGCAGAACCGCCAAATCGGCGGTGCCGGGCTGGATGTCTATGAGTTCGAACCCAAGGTGCCGCAGGCGCTGATCGATCTGGATAACGCCACTCTGCTGCCGCATCTGGGCACCGCCACCGAAGAGGTGCGCAGCGATATGGGCCATATGGCGCTGGACAATGTCGCAGCCTATCTGAATGGCGCGGCGCTGCCCAACCGGGTCTGAAACATGTCTGCCTGAGCCGCGTTCCGGCTCAGGCGTCTTTGGGCTTGTCCCGGCGGTGGTCCCAGGCGGGATCGTCACGCTTGATCCTGCGGGTGGCATAGGTGCCTGCCGGCCAGGCCAGGATGGCACCGATGGCGGCGCAGACCAGAATGGCCCTGACTGAGTAGTACCCCAGCACAAATGCGGTGATGACGGCTGCCCCGGCGATGCAGGCGCCAATCATGATGGACAGGTGAAAGCGCAGCTTGCCGGCCAGCGGGTCGCCCAGAGGGGCGTGGTTTGTCATGACGGCCTCCTTTGGAAATGGTCCAAAGAGTATAGCACAGATCGCGGCAGATTGTTTCGGGCGGCTTACTCGGCCGTTTTGCCGCTGCGCAGATCGCCCGCCGCCTCGCGCCAGTGGCGGCGGCACAGCGAAACATAGGTCTCATTGCCGCCGATCTGCACCTGGTCGCCCTCGGTCAGCACCCGGCCCTGATTGTCCTGGCGGACCACCATAGTGGCTTTTTTGCCACAGTGGCAGATGGTGCGCACCTCGCGCATTTCATCCGCCAGCGCCAGCAGGGTGGCGGAGCCGGGGAACAGCTTGCCCTGGAAATCCACCCTGAGGCCGTAGGCCAGCACCGGCACCCGCAGATCATCGACAACGCGGGCCAGCTGCCAGACCTGATCGGGCGTCAGGAACTGCGCTTCATCGACAAAGATCGCCGCCACCGGGCCGCGTGCCAGACGCTGTTCAATGCGGGTGTAAAGGTCGTCGCCCGCGGCAAACATATCCGCTGCTTCGCCGATGCCGATGCGCGAGGCGATTCTACCCTCGCCGGCGCGGTCATCCAGCCGGGCGGTCAGCAGGTAGGTATCCATATGGTTTTCGCGGTAGTTATGCGACGCCTGCAACAGCACCGTCGATTTACCCGCGTTCATGGTGGAGTAGTTGAAATAGAGCTTGGCCATGGGGCCGGGGTTTACCCGTCCCGGCTTGCGGGGAAAACCGGATTCGTGCCGGTTTTTAGGGGTGGATGTAACGCCGTGGCGGGAAGGCTCACCGGGGCGGGTATGGCCAGGGAGGAACAAATCCCTAAAACGGCCAAGCCGAATGCCCCGGAGAGCCCAAGTACCGGGCAGACCAATTACCCTAACAGCGGAACGTCACTCACCCCGTTCCGCTTTGCACTGAACAACTGATGCCAATTGCATCAACCCACTCGCTAAATCCCTGAAAACCTGAGGGATGGATAAGGTATCGCAATTCCTCTACAAGACAGAAATGGGAAATTAACCGGTTCGTTCCCCATGGGGGCGGCGGTCAAGCCAGGTAGGATTTAAATGGCTGAAATCGGGTCGTATCTGAAGAAACACACCGAAGCTTTGGTAAAGGATGTCGGCATCGAAGCCGCCTGCCAGATCACGGGGAAGTCCAAGGCAACACTGGGGCGCTATTACTCGGACAATGCCGAACACACAGACCGGTTCATGCCGGTGGATGCAGTGGCCAAGCTGGAAAGTGCTGCGTCTTATCCGCATGTGACCTCGGCGCTGGCGGAGCTGAAGAACATCACCCTGTCTTACAACGGCAACGGCTCTGCCGAGGAGACCGGGCGCAGCGGCGGTGTGAATGCGGATGTGATTGCGCTGAGCCAGCGGTTTGCCCAGCTGATGAGCGAATACCAGGAAGCGATGGAAGATGGCATTATCACCGTGAACGAGGCCAAGCGGCTGCTCAGGGAAACGGTGCTGTTGCAGCAGGTTCTGCTGGATATGAAGCTGCACCTGGAGGAAGACAGTGCCTGAGACCGGTGACGGGGGCAGCCTGCCTGCCATTGCGGAAAGTGAGCTGCATCCGATTGACGTGGACGCGCTGGTGGCACCTGGCGATCCGCGCCACGCGCCGCGCATTCTGCTGCTGTACGGCTCCCTGCGCGCGGTGAGCTATTCCCGCAAGGCGGCTGAGGAGGCTGCGCGGGTGCTGCAGGCCTTGGGCTGCGAGACGCGGATTTTCGACCCTTCCGGTCTGCCGCTGCCGGATGATGCGGGTGCGGCGGAGCACCCCAAGGTGGCAGAGCTGCGCGATCTGGCAGTCTGGTCCGAGGGGATGGTCTGGTCCAGCCCGGAGCGCCATGGCGCGATGACCGGTATCATGAAGCTGCAGATCGACTGGCTGCCGCTGTCGCTGCAGGGCGGCATCCGCACCACGCAGGGCAAGACGCTGGCGGTTATGCAGGTCTCGGGCGGCTCGCAAAGCTTTAACGCAGTCAACCAGATGCGCATCCTGGGCCGCTGGATGCGGATGCTGACCATCCCGAACCAAAGCTCGATCCCCAAGGCATGGCTGGAGTTCGGGGAGGGAGAGCGCCTGCCGGAAGGCCCGTTCTACCGCCGTCTGGTGGATGTGATGGAAGAGCTGGTGAAATTCACCTGGCTGGTGCGGGGCCGCAAGGATTACCTGACCGACCGCTATTCGGAGCGGCTGGAGAGCGCTCAAGAGGTGCATCAGCGGGTCTCGCAGAAGTAGCCTGCGGGCAGTATGCCCTTGTCTGCAGACAAACCTAAGCCCCGGCTCTGCTGCCGGGGCTTTATTGTTTCAGATGACCGGTATCACCGGCACGTCGCAGGATGGCAGACAGGCAGACAGGCAGACAGGCAGACAGGCAAACGGGCAAGCGGGTAAGCGAACGGCACAGGCATTGCGGTGGCTTGGAAACCTTATTCCCGCATTTAGTGTGGTGTGCGGTTAAGCAATTGGGCGGCCTTCCCCCTGGCGTTTAGGCAATTGTTAAGGCTCATTTCCGCCGCAATCGGGCCGTGAAGTTACCGCCTGCGCTGGAAACCGCATGGAAACGGGGGAAAACCTGAATTTTCTTCCTAACGAAACCCAGCGGATTTTCCCTTGTTTTTAGGGGTTTTTATAAAAATCGCAGGCGCCCGTTAAGTAAATAAGGGGTTCGGGAGCTTCGGTCCCGGCACAGAGACAGCGCGTTAAGGTTTTGTTAATTCTGTCTCATTCTGCGCATATTTCTGCCCGCGCGGCACCGCAGCAAGCCGCATTCCAGCCTCAGGGCTCACCGACCATAGCGATGTGGGAAAATGGAGTGGGTCATGAGACAATTACTGGGAATTGCCGCCGCAGTCTTGATAGGTTTCAGTACTGCAGCGGCCGTGGCCGGGCAGGCGGCCCGGGTGCAATCTGTGCCGGGTTGGGAGGCCGTGGGGCGCCTGAACATCGGTGGCAAAGCCATGTGCACGGCCAGCCTGATCGCGCCGGATATGGTGCTGACGGCGGCCCATTGCATGTATGACATCCGTAGTGGCCGGGCCGTGAACCCGCGGAGTATCAAATTTGAGGCAGGTCTGAACGGCCGCCGCGCCAAGGCGTCGCGCCAAGTGGTCAAGGCTGTTGTCCATCCGGGCTACCGGCATGGCCGGACCGGCCAGTTTCAAACCGGAACAGACATTGCTGTGCTGCGTCTGGACAGCCCGATCAGTGCAAATGTGATCCGCCCGCTGGTGCTGGCCGCAGCGCCGGAGCGCGGCATGCGGGTGGATGTGATGTCTTATTCGCACCGCAATGCGACCTCGCCCCGGCTGCAAAGCGCCTGCCAGGTGATTGCGGCGCGGCAAAGCTCGCTGATCACCACATGCCGGGTCGATTTCGGGGCGTCCGGTTCACCCGTGCTGCAAAAGCGTCCGGGCAGGGCGCCGCAGCTGGTCTCGGTGATCTCTTCCAAGGCCCGGATGGGGGGCAGGGGGGTGTCGCTGGCCGCACCGCTGGGGGATGCGCTGCAGGCGCTGATGCGGCAGGCGGGGTGACCGCAGCCGCCGCTGCGGCCCAATAGCCTGCTGCTGAATAAGAGCGGCAGGACGCGAAGCAGCCCCGTTTGGTTCCCCGGGGCTGTTTCCTTTTGCAGCACGCCGTCCTGCGGTTACTGGCTGCTGAGGCGGACCTCTTCCAATGGATAGGCCAGGCTGTCCTGATCCTCCCAATTCATGTGGCAGCCTGCGCAGAAGCTTTGCTTGATCTTCATTTCCTTGCCGCTGGGCAGGAGGGCTGCATAAAGCCAGTCACCGGCCTCGGGCGCACCGCCATCGGCCAGCTTGGTCATGATGAACAGCGGACCGGGAACGGCGTTGCCCTTCTTGACCTTGAAGCTTTCCTTGGCCAGAACCGACCCCGCGGGCATCACAAAGCCTTCTTCGGCGAACTTCAGATATTGTTCAGCGGCAATGCCGTTTGCAAAGGTCTGCAGGAACCGCTCGCCATGCGGGCCGGCAAGGGCCGGCCGGGTTGACGTCACCTGCCAGGAGCGGAAGTCAGCGCCGACCGGATCGCCGTTCTTGGCGTAGCCTTCGGCCATTTTGGCCTCGATGCATTCGTAGATCTTAACAACGGCCTCTGCTTCAAGTTCCGAGGGGTCGCCATCCACAGGGCAGTCCTGGGCAATTGCGCCGGCCGGTACAAGTGCCAAAAGTCCTGCGGCAATCTTTGTCGGTAAGTTCATGGCCTTTCTCCCTGAGTTGTAATGCTGCGGGTCGTGTTGTGCTGTTCACGGTCGCACAGTTCAGGGATTTACCGGGTCACAACTCTACACGGCTGTGTGAAAGCACAGCACGCAAAGGAAAAGCCCCGGGCGTTGCCGGGGCTTTAAAAACATAACGTTGAAGCGTCCGGGCAGAGGGTGCCTAGCCCTGCAGCGACTTCACTTCGACGTCCCCTTCGGCCTGGGCCTTGATCGCCCGTGCAGCGGCATTGGCGCCGGCTGCGGTGGTGAAGTAGGGGATCTTGTCATAAAGCGCGACCGAGCGCATTTCCTTGCTGTCCTCAACGGCTTGCGCGCCCTCAGTCGTGTTCATCAGCAGCTGGACGCCGCCGTCCTTGAGCATGTCCACAACGTGGGGGCGGCCTTCATAGACCTTGTTCACCAGCTCGCACGCCACGCCCTGGCCTTCGAGCCAGGTCTGGGTGCCGCGGGTGGCGACCAGGGTAAAGCCCTGCTCCACCAGGATCTGCGCCGCTTCCAGCATCAGCCGGCCCTTGTCGGCATCCTTGATCGAGACGAAGGCGCGGCCCGAGGACGGCAGCACCATGCCGGCCCCCATCTGCGCCTTGAGGAAGGCGCGGGCAAAGGAACGGTCCCAGCCCATGACTTCACCGGTGGAGCGCATTTCGGGGCCAAGGATGGTATCGACGCCGGGGAAGCGGGCAAAGGGCAGCACCGCTTCCTTGACCGAGAACCAGGGCATATCCGGGTCGGCCAGGGTCATCGGATCGGCCATCGGGGTGTTCACGTCATAGCCCGCGTCCGGCTTATAGGGCGCGCGCATCGGGAAGTTCGACAGCGGCTCACCTGCCATCACACGGGCCGAGATCGAGGCAATGGCGCTGTCGGTTGCCTTGGCGACAAACGGCACCGTGCGCGACGCGCGCGGGTTCACCTCAATCAGATAGATTTCCTCTTCGCCGGCGTCATTGGGTTTGATCGCGAACTGGATGTTCATCAGGCCAACCACATTCAGCGCTTTGGCCAATGCGAATGTCTGTTCCTTGATCTGTTCGATCACCGGCTTGCCAAGCGAGTAGGGCGGCAAGCTGCAGGCACTGTCGCCCGAGTGCACGCCGGCCTCTTCGATGTGCTGCATGATGCCTGCCACATGCACGTCTTTGCCGTCGCAGATCGCGTCCACATCCAGTTCAACCGCGCCGGCCAGGTAGCTGTCGAGCAGCACCGGGCTGTCGCCGGAAACCACCACCGCCTCGGCGATGTAGCGTTTCAGCTGGTCCATGTCGCGGACGATTTCCATCGCCCGGCCACCCAGCACATAAGACGGGCGGATCACCAGCGGGAAGCCGATTTTTTCTGCGATTTCCAGCGCTTGCTCGTCCGTGGAGGCGATGCCGTTGTTCGGCTGCTTGAGGCCCAGGTTGTTGACCAGCGTCTGGAACCGTTCGCGGTCTTCGGCCAGGTCGATGGCGTCGGGCGAGGTGCCGAGGATCGGGATGCCTTCCTCTTCCAGCGCGTTTGCCAGTTTCAGCGGGGTCTGGCCGCCGAACTGCACGATGACGCCGTGCAGGGTGCCGTTGTCCTGCTCTACCCGCAGGATTTCCATCACATGCTCAAACGTCAGCGGTTCGAAATACAGCCGGTCCGAGGTGTCATAGTCGGTCGACACGGTCTCGGGGTTACAGTTGATCATGATGGTCTCATAGCCCGCGTCGGTCAGCGCAAAACAGGCGTGGCAGCAGCAGTAATCGAACTCGATGCCCTGGCCGATCCGGTTCGGGCCGCCGCCGAGGATGACCACTTTCTTGCGGTCAGAGGGGCGTGCCTCGCATTCGACGTCGCCAAAGGCGGGCGCTTCATAGGTCGAGTACATGTAGGGTGTCTGCGCTTCGAATTCGGCGGCGCAGGTGTCGATCCGCTTGAACACGGCGTTGACGCCGGCCGCGCGGCGGGCCTTGCGGACCTCAGCCTCGGTCTGGCCGGTCAGCTTGGCAAGGCGGGCGTCGGTGAAGCCCAGCATCTTGAGCGCGCGCAGGCCTTTTTCGTCCGTCGGCAGGCCGCCGTCGCGGACTTCATCTTCGGCCTCGACGATTTCGCGGATACGGGCCAGGAACCAGGGGTCGAATTTGGTGACGCCAAAAATTTCATCATCCGTCAGCCCGTGGCGCATCGCCTGGGCGATGGTGCGCATCCGGTCCGGGGTCTGCAGGCTGATCGCCTTGAACACCGCCGCTTTGTCCGGCGCACCGGGGATATCCACTTCGTCAAAACCGGTGAGGCCGGATTCCATCGACGCCAGCGCTTTTTGCAATGATTCATGAATGGTGCGGCCGATCGCCATGGCCTCGCCCACCGATTTCATCGCGGTGGTCAGATACGGCTCGGAGCCGGGGAATTTCTCAAACGCGAATTTCGGGATTTTTGTCACGACATAGTCGATGCTCGGTTCGAACGATGCCGGGGTCACCTTGGTGATGTCGTTGTCCAGCTCGTCCAGAGTGTAACCCACCGCCAGCTTGGCGGCGATCTTGGCAATCGGGAAGCCGGTCGCCTTGGACGCCAGTGCCGAGGAGCGCGACACCCGCGGGTTCATCTCGATCACCACCATACGGCCATCGGCGGGGTTCACCGCCCATTGCACGTTGGAGCCGCCGGTTTCCACGCCGATCTCGCGCAGCACGTTGATCGAGTGGGTGCGCATGATCTGATATTCTTTGTCGGTCAGCGTCAGCGCCGGGGCCACGGTGATCGAATCGCCGGTGTGGACGCCCATCGGGTCGATGTTCTCGATCGAGCAGACGATGATCGCATTGTCCGCCTTGTCGCGGACCACTTCCATTTCGAACTCTTTCCAGCCCAGCAGGCTTTCATCCACCAGGATCTGGTTCACCGGGGACGCGTCCATGCCGGTGCGGCAGAAGTGGATGTAGTCTTCGCGGTTGTACGCGACGCCGCCGCCGGTGCCGCCCATGGTAAAGGCCGGGCGGATGATCGCGGGCAGGCCGATGTCGTCCAATGCTTCCAGCGCGATGCGGATGCCTTCGTCCAGATCTGCCTTGCCGTCCTCCAGCTTGGGTGCGGTGACGATGGTGGCGCGCGGGTTCTCAATGCCGAGGCGGTCCATCGCTTCGCGGAACAGTTTGCGGTCTTCAGCCATTTCAATGGCATCGCGGGTAGCGCCGATCATCTCGACACCGAATTTCTCGAGCACGCCCATTTCTTCCAGCGCCAGCGAGGTGTTGAGCCCGGTCTGCCCGCCCATGGTCGGCAGCAGCGCGTCGGGGCGCTCTTTCTCGATGATCTTGGCGACCACTTCCGGGGTGATCGGTTCGATATAGGTGGCGTCGGCCAGGCCGGGGTCGGTCATAATGGTGGCGGGGTTGGAGTTCACCAGGATCACCCGGTAACCCTCTTCGCGCAAAGCTTTGCACGCCTGGGCACCGGAGTAGTCGAACTCGCAGGCCTGCCCGATGACGATCGGACCGGCTCCGATGATCATGATCGACTGGATGTCGGTTCTTTTAGGCATGGCCATATTCCTTTGGTTGACGTGCGGGCAGCTTTGAATCAGGGGCACTGGCAAGTGCCCAAATTGTCCTGCGTTATAGGGACCGCGCTGAAAGGTTCAAGGGGGATCGGAAACGGAATTGGAAATGCCGCATCCACCCCTTTTGTTCGCATAGCGAACGTTTATATGTGGGGGCCAAGACCTTGGGGAGTCAATTCCGGTGCGGATTCGCTTTGATCAGGGCCCTAAGGGGGCCGGCACATGTTTCGACCAGCCGCTGCGCGTGATCCGTGCGGACGTGCCGGAGGACGTGCCCGCTGCACTTGCAGCGCTGGATGCGGCACGCGCCGAGGGGCATTGGCTGGCGGGATATGCGTCTTATGAGCTGGGCTACGCGCTGGAGCCAAGGCTGGCAGGGCGGATGCCAAAGGAGCGGCGGCTGCCGCTGATGAATTTCGGAGTGTATGAGCAGCCACTGCCGCAGAACGCTGAGGGCAGCGCCCGGACTTGGGAGGGGCGGAAGCGCCCTCCCGTGGGGAGGGTCGGGTGCTGCCCGGCCTTCAGCCGGACGGAGCAGGTTTGGAAGGCATAGCGCCCCGCTGGACCTATGAGCGCTACGCTAAGGCGTTCACTGAGGTGAACCGCAATATCGGCAAGGGCGACATCTATCAGGCCAACCTGACCTTCCCGATTGATGCAGAGGCCTATGGTTCTGCTGAGGAGCTGTACGCCGCACTGCAGGCCAAGCAGGCGGTGGGCCACGGCGCATTGGTCCAGCAGGACGGCCTGCCGGACCTTCTGTCGCGCTCGCCGGAGCTGTTCTTCCGCACCGATGCTGAGGGCATGATTGAGACCCGCCCGATGAAAGGCACCCAGCCGCGCAGCGATGATCCGGTCGAGGACGCCCGCCGTCGCGATTTCCTGCGCCAGGATGAGAAAAACCGCGCTGAAAACCTGATGATCGTGGATCTGTTGCGTAACGACATCTCCCGCGTGGCGCAGACCGGCTCGGTGCATGTGCCGGAGCTGTTTGCGGTCGAAAGCTATGCCACGGTGCACCAGATGGTTTCCACGGTGCGGGCAAAGCTGCGGCCTGATGCCGGGCTGGCAGAGGTTTTTGCGGCGCTGTTTCCCTGCGGCTCCATAACCGGCGCGCCCAAAATCCGCTCAATGGAGATCCTCGCGGATCTGGAACCCTGGGCGCGTGACATCTATTGCGGCACCATCGGCTGGGCGGCACCGGACGGGTCGTCGGAATTCAACGTGGCGATCCGCACGCTGATGCTGGAAAAGGGCAGCGCGACGCTCAACGTAGGCGGCGGCGTGGTCTGGGACAGCACCGCAGAGTCTGAGTATGAGGAAGCGCTATGGAAAGCCCGGTTTGCCCGCGTGACGCCATCCAGAACGATCCCGCTTTCCGCCTGATCGAGACGCTGGGCTGGCACCCCGGCGAAGGCTTCCGGCATCTCGAGCAGCATCTGGCCCGGATGGTGCGCAGTGCGGCTGAATTTGGCATTCCCTTTGAGCCGGAGCAGGCGCGGCGTGTGCTGGCGGAGGCTGCCGGCGGCATGCCGCTGCGCTGCCGTCTTACTTTGGACGCGGGCGGGCAACTGGAGCTGACGGCGCCGCCGCTGGGAAGCAGCCCTGCGGAATGGCGGTTGGGCATCGCTGAAACAAGGCTGGATCCGGCCGATGTCTGGCTGCAGCACAAGACCACCCGCCGCGCGGTGTATGATGCCGCACGGGCAAAGCTGCCGGAGGGTGTGGATGAGCTGCTGTTTCTGAACCAGCGCGGGGAGCTGTGCGAGGGCACCATTACCAATCTGTTTGTGACCCGCCCGGACGGGCAGGTGGTGACGCCGCCGCTGACCTGCGGCCTGCTGCCGGGCATCCTGCGGCAGGTGATGCTGGAGCGGGGTGATTGCTGCGAGGCGGTTCTTGGCTTGCAGGATCTGCAAGAGGCGCAGGCCGTCCGCATGGGCAATTCGCTGCGCGGTTTGATCCCGGCAAGGCTGGTCTGAGGGGGGAGCGCTCCCGCAGACAAGAGCCTCCTGGCTGGCGCCAGCGGGCCATTGCTCTTTGGGCCCGGCAGCGCACCATTGGTGCGCTGCGGCGGCGTCCGGACGCCGCCCGCGCCACGCCAACGGCGGGGCGCCAGGCCCAACGCTTACCGCCCTGTCGCGTCAGCGATGGGATGCGGAAGGGGCGGGAGCCTGTCTGCACAGGGTGCAGCCTGCGGAAAGGGAAGGTGGGAAGCGCTGAAATTGCCCTGTTTGCTTGACAACCACGCCGCAAACTTGTGTACCACCCCGGACGAATTCAGGCGCCGGTCCGGCGCATCTCCAGAATGACGGTCCACCCGGACAGACGACCCGAGACACGAAAGGTCCCGCCATGCACGCCTATCGCAGCCATACCTGCGCCGAACTGAACAAATCCAATGTCGGTGACACCGTCCGCCTGTCGGGCTGGGTTCACCGTGTGCGCGACCACGGCGGATTGCTGTTCATCGACCTGCGCGACCACTACGGCGTCACGCAAGTTATGGCCGACCCGGACAGCCCGGTCTTTGCCGAGATCGAGAAAGTCCGCTCGGAATGGTGCATCCGCATTGACGGTAACGTCAAGGCGCGCGATGAGGCCCTGGTGAACGCCAAAATCCCCACCGGCGAGATCGAAGTCTTCATCCGTGATATCGAAGTGCTGGGCAAATCCGAAGAGCTGCCGCTGATGGTCTTCGGCGAGCAGGAATACCCGGAAGAAACCCGCCTGCGCTACCGCTATCTGGACCTGCGCCGCGAGAAGATGCAGCGCAATATGCTGCTGCGCTCAAACATGGTCCAATCGATCCGTAAGCGCATGTGGGACAAGGGCTTTAACGAATACCAGACCCCGATCATCACCGCCTCCTCCCCCGAAGGCGCGCGCGACTTCCTGGTGCCCTCGCGTCTGCATCCGGGCAAGTTCTATGCCCTGCCGCAAGCGCCGCAGCAGTTCAAACAGCTGATGATGGTCTCGGGCTTTGACAAATATTTCCAGATCGCGCCCTGTTTCCGCGACGAAGACCCGCGCGCCGACCGCTCACCCACCGATTTCTACCAGCTCGACCTGGAGATGTCCTTTGTCACCCAGCAGGATGTTTTCGACACAATCCAGCCGGTGATGCAGGGTGTGTTCGAGGAATTCGGCAAGGGGCGCAAAGTTGACAGCGAATGGCCGCAGATCTCCTATAAGGATGCCGCCAAATGGTACGGCACCGACAAGCCGGACCTGCGCAACCCGATCAAGATGCAGGATTGCTCCGAGCATTTCCGCGGCTCCGGCTTTGCCATCTTCGCCAGCTTGCTGGAAAACGAAGGCACCGAAATCCGCGCCATCCCGGCGCCGACCGGCGGCAGCCGCAAGTTCTGCGACCGGATGAACAAGTTTGCCCAGGGCGAAGGCCTGCCGGGCATGGGCTATATTTTCTGGCGCAAGCAATCGGCGGATTCCATCGCACAGGAGCGCGGGATCACCGTTAAAGACGTCAACGCCATGATCAAATCGGGTGAGATTGTCCTTGGCAATGAGGCGGCGGGCCCGCTGGCCAAAAACATTGGCCCCGAGCGCACTGAAGCGATCCGCCAGCAGCTGGGCCTGGATGTGGGCGACGCGGCCTTCTTCCTAGGCGGCAAGCCGAAGGCGTTCGAAAGCGTTGCAGGCCGCGCCCGCACGGTGATCGGCGAAGAGCTGGGCCTGACCGACAAGGACCGCTTTGCCTTCTGCTGGATCGTGGATTTCCCGATCTACGAGAAGGACGAGGAAACCGGCAAGATCGATTTCGAGCACAACCCCTTCTCGATGCCGCAGGGCGGCATGGACGCGCTGCTGAGCGATCCGCTGGCGGTCAAGGGCTACCAGTACGATCTGGCCTGCAACGGTTACGAGCTGGTCTCGGGCGCGATCCGGAACCACAAGCCGGAGATCATGTTCAAGGCGTTTGAAATTGCCGGCTATGGCAAGGATGAGGTCGAGAAGCGGTTCGGCGGCATGGTCAATGCGTTCCAGTACGGCGCCCCGCCGCACGGCGGCTGCGCGGCCGGCATCGACCGTATGGTGATGCTGTTGGCCGATGAGGCCAACATCCGCGAGGTCATCATGTTCCCGATGAACCAGCGCGCCGAGGACCTGATGATGTCGGCCCCCTCCGAGCCGATGAGCGATCAGCTGATGGAACTGGGTCTGCGCGTGATCCCGCAGGATCAGTAAACCGCATTTAGATGTCGAAAGAAGGCCCGGGCGACTGTCCGGGCTTTTTTCGTTGGGGCCAAGGCGGAATTTTTGCCGGGCAACGGTGGTCCGAAAATCTGCAGAACAGGCGACGGAACGCGCGGAGATCTGCGTATCACATGAAAATCAGCTGTGGACCCGGGCGTGGATGCTCTAATCTGCAGTAAAGCCAGGCCGTCCAGGGAGATCAGGCCGTCCAGGGAGAACAGGGCGATGCAGTTTGACGGAGATTTGGCGGAGATCCGCTTTGGGGCAGGGCTGTCGCCGCTGGTGCGGCCTCCGGTTTCGGCAGAGGCAATGCTGAGCCGCCTGCAAGGCGCCGATGAAATGGCTCTCAGATTTCCTCTCAGCGGTTTTGACGAAGCCTTTGCGCGCGCCAAGGAATTCCGGCGGCTGAGGCGGGACCGCAAGCGGCAGGAAGGCGGGCAAGGGTACGAGGCCGCGGACAAGGCCTTTAAAGCCTACCGCCGCGGGCATAATGCGGCGCGGTTCAGGTGGCACGGCCAAAGGTTGCTGCGCCACGTCTTTACCCGCGATGCCTTTCGCGAACGGCTGGTGCTGTTCTGGGCCGATCATTTTACCGCGCAAGGCAAAAACGGAGCGCTGCGCATTCTGGCCGCACCCTATGCCGAGAGCGTCATCCGGCCGCTTGTGGCGGGCCGTTTCGAGGATATGCTGATCGCCGCAGCCACCAGCCCCTTGATGCTGCATTACCTGGATCAGAACCGCTCGGCCGGGCCGGGCAGCCGGGCGGCGAAGCGGCGCAAGCGGCTGAGCGGGCTGAATGAAAATCTCGCCCGTGAAGTGCTGGAACTGCATACGCTGGGCGTGGATGGGCCATATGGCCAGGCGGATGTGCGGCAATTGGCCGAGCTGTTCACCGGCTTGACCGCCGCGCAGGACAAGGGTTTTGTGTTCCGCCCTGGAATGGCTGAACCGGGGGCGGAAACCGTGCTTGGGCAAACCTATGGCGGCGGCAAGCCGGAGCTGGGCCAGGTGCTGTCGGTGTTGCGTGATCTGGCACGCCATCCTGCCACTGCGCAGCATCTGGCGTGGAAGCTTGCGGTGCATTTCACCTCTGACCAGCCGGAGCCGGGGTTGGTGTCGCATCTGGCGGCCCGCTATCAGGACAGCGGCGGCGATCTGATGCAGGTCTATTCAGCGCTGCTGGAACACCCCGCGGCCTGGCGGCCGGATTTGCAGAATGTTAAACCGCCGTTTGACTATGTGGCCTCTGCCTGCCGCGCACTTGCGGTGCCTGAGGCGCGGTTTTCCGCATTGAAGCCAGGGCAGCTGAACCGGCTGCTGCTGGCACCGCTGACGCCGATGGGTCAACGCTGGGAATTCTCCGGCGGGCCGGATGGCTGGCCCGAAGAGGATACGTCCTGGATCACGCCGCAAGCTCTGGCTGCGCGTCTGCGCTGGGCGATGGCCGCGCCGCGGCGGCTGGCGCAGCCGCTGCCGGATCCGCGTGTCTTTGCCACTGCGGCGCTGGGCCGATTTGCCAATGAACGGGTCCGGTTTGCAGCCCGCGCCGCCGAAACCCAGTCAGAGGCGGTCGGGCTGATCCTGACCTCTCCGGCCTTTCAGCGCCGCTAACAGGAGGTTTGCTTCATGCAGTTGACACGCCGATCCTTGCTGACCCGTTCTGCCATGCTGGGCTGTTCTCTGGCGGCCAGCCCGCTGGTCACGCCGGTCAGCTTTGCCGCGGCCCCCTGGGACACGCGGCTGGTGGTGATCATTCTGCGCGGCGGCATGGATGCGCTGGATGCGGTGCAGCCTTACGGCGACCCCGCATTGGCCGGCTTGCGGCAGACCCTGTCGGGCGGACCGCAGGCCGGGGCGGCCGATCTTGACGGGTTCTATGCCCTGCATCCAGGCTTGGCACCGTTGCTGCCGCTGTGGCGTGCAGGCGAATTGGGGTTTGTGCAGGCGGTATCTACCCCCTACCGCGACCGGCGCAGCCATTTTGACGGCCAGGACCTGCTGGAAGCGGGCACCGCGGCATTGGGCGACGCAAGAGGCGGCTGGCTGAACCGATTGCTGCAGCAGATGCCCGGAGTGGAGGCACGCACCGCTTTTGCTATCGGTCAGGAGCGGATGCTGCTGCTGGACGGGGCAGCGCCGGTCTCGCAATGGGCGCCGGGGGCGGGGCTGGCGCTAAGCCCGCAGGCCGAGCGGCTGGCGGGCTTGCTGATGGAAGAGGATCCGCTGTTCCACAGGGCATTGAATGAGGCGCTGGAGCTGACCCGGCAGGATCTGTCTTTGGGATCCGAAGAAACCGGCAGCGGGGACAGCGGCATGATGCAGGCGGCGCCGAAGGGGAGAGCGCATACCGAGATTGCCGCTTATGCTGCGGAGCAGCTGCGCGGCGATACCAGGATTGCGGCGTTTTCGATCAATGGCTGGGATACGCATTACCGCCAGGCAAACGGCTTGAAGTCCGCGCTGGGGCGGCTGTCGGAGACCGTCCTGAAACTGCGCAGCGGCCTGGGGGACGGGATCTGGGGCAAGACGGCGGTGACGGCTGTGACCGAGTTCGGGCGCACCGTGCGCGAGAACGGCACTGGCGGCACCGATCATGGCACCGGCGGTGCGATGCTGCTGGCAGGCGGGGCGATCCGCGGCGGCAGGGTGCTGGGGCGCTGGCCGGGACTGGCGGAGGCTGATCTTTATGACCGCCGGGATCTGATGCCGACAGCGGATGTGCGCCAGCATCTTGCTTGGCTGTTGCATGGATTGGCAGATGCCCGGAAAAGTGATCTGGAAACTAGTGTGTTTCCGGGGCTGGCCATGGCAGAGGATCCCGGTTTGCTATTGTAAGAGCCGTGGTTCTCCCGCCCGCTCAACCCGTTCAGGGAACGGTCTGAGCCGTTGGGCCCGGCACCGCCTGAAAGGCGGTGCCGGGCCCAAGGCCGCCAAGCGCTGCGGCGCAAGTCGCTGAGCTGCGGGCGCGGGAGAACGCCCGAAGAAAGTGCGGATAGGGAAAGTTATGATGATCCGGCTTGGAAATACGCCGATTGCCGCCTGGCTGGTCCGCAGACGTTAGCAGGCTGGCCGTGCCCAATTTGCAAACGGAGCGTTGTTGCCCGTCGGGAGGAACATATCTTCTGGCTGGGCCCAGCCGGACAATCAGGGTACCGCCAGCTTTCCGCAGAAGGAGTGCAGACGGTTATGACACCAGTGGCAGGTCACCCTGTCCCAGCAGATGCGGCCAAAACCGGCAGGCGGCTATGGCGGCGCGCAGGGGTCACTGATTGCGTGATGAAAGGATCAATGCGCGGCTGTCAGTGCCCCCGCGATTGCGGCGGATGGCGCGGGCTTCCAGGCGGGTTTGGCCGTAAAGCACAATGACGAGTGTGGCGAGGGCGATGAGAAAAGCTTCGGCCATGTCAGATCGCCGCGCGGCGTTCCAGCCGCTCCTGTACAAGGCCGGCCAAGGTTGCAGCATCCTGGGTCAGCGGTTTTCCCTTGCGCCGGGAACGGGCCAGGCGGTCGGCGGCCTCGGCAAGCGGGTTGTCGCCGGCGCTGCGGGCAACGCCGCCCAGAAACTGCGCCAGATAAGCCAGGGTTTTTTCTTCCTGGTTCATGTTCAGCACATCGGCAGCATGGGCCATGTCATCGCGGTAGGCAAGGAAATCGGGTTCCACTGTTTCGTCTTCCAGCGCGCGCGGACCGGACAATTGGCGGTCGGGTGGCAGATTTGACAGAATTTTTTCCTGGAAGGCTGCAAGCGAGGTAATCGGTTTCTCCAGAAAACCGCCAGCCCCTGCTTCAAGCGCGGCCTCTTCAAGCGTTGGATCGCCCGAGGTGGCCAGGATCACGCCGGGGCGCGGGCTGGCCTCTGACAGTTCGCGGATCAGATCGAGGCCGGAACCGTCCGGCAGGCCGACATCGGCAATCAGCACCGACGGGCGGTAGACCTGCAGATGGCGGCGGGCGGATTTCAGGCAGTCTGCCCTGCGGATGCGGGCACCGCTGCGCAGACAGAGCAGGCGCAAAGCCTCGCAGGCAAAGCGGCTGTCCTCGACCACCAGGATAGTCAGCCCCAATAGCGGGCGCCGGGTGGTGGGCAGGCGTTGAGCGGCAGCAAACAGTTCCGAATCGTCCATAACGTATCCTCCTTGCGGGATATGCTCCGACGCTAGGGATTCGAGGCTAATTACTCGTTAACAGCGCGTGCTCTGCCGTTGTGGAAGGCTGCCGTGCGGATTGGCGCACTTGCCGCGGCGCAGCACCCATCCCATAAGCGGGGCGGAGGAATGTCTGTGAGAGGAGCACATCCGATATGATTGGCCGCTTGAACCATGTTGCCATTGCCGTCCCCGATCTGGAGGCCGCATCCGCCCAGTACCGCAATGCGCTGGGCGCCAAAGTGGGCGAGCCGCAGGACGAGCCGGATCACGGCGTCACTGTGGTGTTTATCGAATTGCCCAATACCAAGATCGAGCTGCTGTATCCCTTGGGGGAGAACTCGCCGATCAACGGCTTCCTGGAGAAGAACCCGGCCGGCGGCATCCACCATGTCTGCTATGAGGTGGAGGACATCCTGGCGGCGCGTGACCACCTGCTGGCCGAAGGCGCCCGGGTGCTGGGGTCAGGCGAGCCGAAGACCGGCGCCCACGGCAAGCCGGTGCTGTTCCTGCATCCCAAGGATTTCAACGGCTGCCTGGTGGAACTCGAAGAAGTTTGACGTTATGAGCACCCTGCCCCGGATCCGGGGCAGGGCAAAAACGGAAGGCCGGAGCTATGGGCGTTACATCTGCAATCGTGCTTTATGCAGTAATCTGGTTCCTGACCTTTCTGGTGATCATCCCGATCCGGCTGGAGACCCAGGGCGACAAGGGCGATGTGCTGCCCGGTACCCACGCGGGCGCGCCGGAAAAGCACTTTCTGAAGCAGAAGGCCTGGATCACCACCGGCGTGGCTGCGGTGATCTGGGGCATTACTGCCGGGATTATCTTGTCCGAACTGATCAGCGTGCGTGATTTTGACTGGATGGGAATGCTGCCTGAGCGGGACTGAACCGCGGGCAATTGTTTCAGCAGCACAGGCTCTCCCGCCCGGCTGGGACGCATTGAAATGCGCCGCAGCCCGTTGGGCATGGCGCCGCGCTGATGCGCGGCGCGGCGGCCAGCCCTTGCCGGGCTGGAGCAGGCCGCAACGCATTGCGAAAATAGGAAATGATAACAGGAAGTGTTTTTGCTGAGAAGCGCTTGAAAGGCAGGTCTGCCTTTCAAAACGCCATTTCCATTTTTCAACCCGCGGCAACCGCATCAAGGCTGAACCGCGCTGCCGCGCGGCGGCTGCGTCGGCCTTGACCCGGCTGCCGCGGGGGCGGCTGTCTATCTACGGGACAGCGCGTGGTAGATATGGGTGAAAGTGGCGGCGCCCAGGATCGGGATCACCAGGTTCACCAGCGGCACCGACAGCGGCATCGCCATCAGCGTGCCGGCGGCCCAGATCGTGGTGGCATGTTTGCGATGCAGTTTCTTGGCCTCCGCCGTGCCAATGCGGCGGGCGGCGGCGAGGGTAAAGTATTCGCGGCCCAAGAGGAACCCGTTGAGGCCCCAGAAGATGAACAGCGCTGCGGGCGGGAACAGCACATAAAGAAACAGCGCCAGGATGTTGGCGGCAATCAGCAGGCCGAGAAAGTTCACCGTGTCCTTGACCGCATCCCAGAACGGCACCTTGGCCGCGGGGGGCAGGGCGGGGTAGTGTTTGTCCTCTACCGCCTGGGCGACCTCCTCCAGGAACATCGAGGTGATGGCCGAGGCCACCGGCACCATCAGGAACACCGACAGCACCAGCATGAAGAACAGCGAGCCGATAGACAAAAGGTCATCGACCCAGGTGACGTCACCCAGCAGCGGCAGGGTGGCTTCGGGACCAACCAGCCATTGGATCAGCATCAAAAAGCCTGCATAGGCAGCAATCAGCAGGGCAATGGTGAGGCCAAGCCCCAGAAACAGCACCTTGCGGAAGCGCGGGTCGCCGGTCTGGCCAAGCGTCTTGAAAAAGGCGGTGAAGATCATGCGGTCACCCAGGTTGTAATGGCATCCAGGTCCGGGCGCGGGCGCTCGGGCGGGGCGGAGCTTTCGGTGGCGATATGGATGATGCCGGCGATGTGCTCGTTTTCCGCCAGATCAAAAGCCGCCTGGCAGAAACCGCGGTCATGGCTGGCCCAGCCGCTGAGCCAGTTGGCACCCCAACCCGAAGCCAGGGCGGCATTCAGCAGCGCCAGGCAGACAGCACCGGCGGAGTAGATCTGTTCCCGCGCCGGGATCTTGGGGCTGTGTTTTTGCACCTCAACCACCACCACCGCTAGCTGGCCCTGGTCGAATTGGCTGCGGCCCTTGGCGATGTCCTCCGCAGTTTTGCCCAAGTGCGCGCCTGCCGCTTCGGTCAGGGCGGCCAGCCGGGCCATGGCGGACTTCTCCACCACGATGAAGCGCCAGGGTTCCAGCTTGCCATGATCAGGCGTGCGGGCGGCGGCGGTCAGGATCGGCAGCAGCTCTTCGCGCGACGGCGCAGGCGCCACCAGCGTTTTGGCCGGGCGTGAGCGGCGCGACAGCAGGAATTCAAGGGCGGCGTCATTGCGTGCAGGCATATGTGAAACCTATTTACATCTGTTGCCGCCTATTTCGGCAAGCACTGGCGATTTTTCAAGAGCCAACGGGTCTTGCGTGCTGCACCTGTGCTGCAAAGGCAGCAGGCGGCGGGGCTGGGCTTCGTTGACCCGTTGGTAGCTGCGGGGCGGCGGTAAAGTCTATGGTTTTTGCTGCCCGCACAGGGCAAGTGTGGTGCTATGGGAAAGCCGAAGAAGAAAGACCTGCCGGACCTGAGCCAACTGTGTGTTCCGGGGATGGAAATCGCGGTGCGGGCCGCGCCCAGGGCGGCGCGCAATGCGATTGTGCCGGCAGAGGGCGTGCTTAAGATTTCGGTTACCGCGGCGCCGGAGAACGGCAAGGCCAACGATGCCGTCCGCAGCCTTCTGGCCGCGGCAATGGGCACCGCGGCGTCCAATCTGGTCCTGCACCGCGGTGCAACCTCGCGTAACAAGGTTTTTGTCTACAACGGCCCGGCCTGACGCCTAGTCATCACCTGGCACAAGCCTGTAGACGCCCTCCGGCAGGTCCAGCGCTGCGGCCAGATCCCGCACCTGCAAATGGGACAAGGTGATTGTCTGCACTTTGTCGGTGCGCGGGTCGTATTGTTCGACCGTCACGCATTCGGTGAAGGAATTGATGGTCACATCCTCGGTGAGCGGGGTTCCGTCCTCATCCACCAGGGTAATAACCGTCGAGTCGAATTCATGCTCTATGGTAAACATAAGACCAGCCTGCACTGCCGCCCGGCTGCTGGCAAGGCCTTGCAATCACAGACTATCACATGGATCTGGCAGCAAGGTTCCGCTGCCGGGCGATTGCCTTCCGCCACCCATGCGCGATAAAGTGGCCCGGAACTGCAAAAGGAAGTGCCATGCGCCGTTTTCTGTGTCTCATTGCTCTTGCCGTCGGCGCCTGTGATGTAGCGATTGAGCCTGCGCCGCAATCTGCGCCGGTTGCGCGGACACCCCGGGTGCAGGGGATGGCACCGGGGGAGGCGCGCACCGCCTTTGCGTCGGTGTCCCGGCGGGTGGAGCCGGTGGCTGAACGCGCGTGCCGCAGCCGGACCCAGGGGCTGAACTGCGATTTTCTGATCCGCATCGATCCGAATCCCAACGCGGCTCCCAATGCTTATCAAAGCCTCGACCGTTCCGGCCGCCCTATCATCACCTTCACGCAGCGGATGCTGGGGCAGATCGCCAACCAGGACGAGCTGGCCTTTGTAATGTCGCATGAAGCCGCCCACCATATTCGCGGCCATCTGGCGCGGCAGGCGCAGAACTCGGCGCTGGTCAGCGCCGGTGCAGGGCTGATCACAGCCCTTGCGGGCGGCAGCGCCGCAACAGTTTCCACCGCACAGGATGTGGGCGGCTATGTCGGCGCGCGCACCTATTCCAAGGATTTTGAGCTGGAGGCGGATGAGCTGGGCACCCTTATCACCCATCAGTCCGGTTACCGGCCCAGCATCGGCGTGCGCTTCTTCAACCGGCTGCCGGATCCCGGCGACCGTTTCCTGGGCACCCATCCTGCCAACCCGGACCGGGTGCGGGTGGTGCAGGCCACCATCGACCGCCACGGGCTGAACTGAGCATGACTGCCAAGGATCAGGCTGCGCCCGCGCTGGAGATGCTGGGTGTGGTGCTGACCGACCGCGGCTCGCGCTATGCAGTGACGGGCGCGCGGGTCGCCTCACGCGCGGAGGTCGACGCTGTGCTGGCTAAGCTGAAGTCTGACCGCGCCTATGCCAAGGCGACCCACAACACCTGGGCTGCGATGCTGCCTGCGGGCGGGCTTAAGGCTGATGACGGCGAGAGCGGCGCGGGCATGGTGATCCTGCGGATGATGGAGCGCGAGGGCCTGAAGGATCACGTGATCATCGTCACCCGCTGGTATGGCGGCAAGAAACTGGGCGGCGACCGGTTCCGCCGGGTGCAGGATGCGGTGCGGGCGTATCTCGGCCACCTGGGCGGGAAATCCGCCTGAACCCGGTCCCGTTTGACCTGCATCAAATCGGCGCCTGCGCCCTGCCGCTAAGCTATACCCGAAATGAATGAATCCGGGGGACTGCGCGATGACCACCCATGCCGATCTGAAAAAGCACGCCGAACTGTTTGACCGGATGGCCGGCACCGTCGGGCTGGATCTTGAGGAAGAGGCCGTTGCCGGAACTTTGCGCTTTGACGAGATCGCCGAGGCAGTGCTGCGCTGCAGCCGTTGCGGCGGTGTCGGGGCTTGCCGCAAGTGGCTGGCCGAAGGGCCGCGCCCAGGTGCCGAGGCGCCTGATTTCTGCCGCAACCGCGACCTGCTTGGCTATTTGAACGAGCAGCAGGCCTGATGGCCCCGGAATTCTTCCGGTCTCTTTAGGGAGTTCGAACATGCAGCCATTGGGGGACCCTCTGTATCATCTGCGGCTGATGACCCGGATGGGCCAGGCTGCGGGGGCGGATCTTACATCTGCCTTTGCCGCGGGGGATATCAGCCACGCGGACTGGGCTGCGATGATCACCCGCTGCCGCGGCTGCGAAGCACGAGGGCAATGCGAGGCTTTCCTGTCCGCCAATGACCACACCAGGGCGCCGATGCCGGGTTGCCGCAATGCAGATGCACTGATGCAATTGAAGGACCGCAGTGCATGAGGGACATGGCTGCGGAGGCCCAGAGCCTCGGCAATATCTTCCGTCACCTATGGCTGCTGCGCGCCGTGGCCGGGGCTGCGGGCGTCGATCTGGATCATGCGGTGAAAACCGGGCAGCTCAACGGTTTGGACTATGCCCGGATGGTGACCTCCTGCCGCGGTGCGGGCTGCAGCCAGTCCTGCGCGCTGTGGATTTCCGCCCGCCGCGGCGGCGGCACCCCCGCTGTTCCGGAATTCTGTCCAGCTGCAGCTGTCTTTAAACGGCTGATGCCTTAGGCCGGCGCATTGCCTGCCCAGTGTGACCTGCTCGGCGGGCTTGGCAGGCCTGGCGGTTTGGCGTGCGGGATGGTCTGCTAGAGTTTGGAGTGGCTGCCGTCGCATAAGGGCTTTTTGCCAGAGTGCTTGCAGCCGCAAAAGAACAGCTTGCCGTCCTTCTCTGCTTTGTATTTCACCGGCTCGAAGGCCGTGCCCTTGTGCGAGCCATCGCAGAACGGCTGCTTTTGCGACTTGCCGCAGGCGCACCAGAAATAGGTCTTTCCCTCAGTCACCTCGACGGGGAAGGGGGCTTTCTGGGCGATTTCCGGAGTGTCTGTCATGGCTGGGCGCTCTCCCTGGCTGGTTGCGGTTGGAGGAGAGCGTAGCAGGGAAATGGGGCGAGGGGAGGGAAAACCAATGCCAGGCTAGAGCCTACACGATACCCTCTACCTTATGTGCCCATCCCAAGTTCACCAAACGCCACTTCATCGCTGAATACGATACTTGAAAAAGATCACAGAGCTCAGAAATATGCGGTTTAGAGTCACCCTCAGACATTTCCTCAATTTTTTGCTTAAGAAGGGGCTTTGGCATCAGGACTTTCGCCGCGAAACTGTTTGCTTGTCTCTCATGAGCAAGCTTGATGGCAGTGTTGTAAAAATCACCAGCCTCTGTGCTCCGGTACATCTTGCTGTCGTCCAAGCCAGTCCCGATAAGGCTCTTGTGCAGAACAAAGTGGCCAAGTTCATGCGCCAGCGTAAACCGCTGCCGAAATGCATGCTCATCACCACTTGTGGAGACGATATACCTTTCGCCATCCCGCCTAATCTCGCCGGAGATGTCTTCGCCAAGTTCAGCGTCTTTTCGCACGTCAACATCCAGTGCTCGCAGAATTGCTCCCACGTTAACTGGAACAGTGTCGAGACGCTCCTTGACAATGTCAATCGGACGCTTGTTCATCATGGCTTCCAATCTGGGTCATCATCTACATAGTCAGCATCAGCGCTACTATCAATCATTGAGTCTTGGAAGGCTGCTTCCAGTCGAGACACTAACTCAGTGTCTTTAAAGGCTTCCTTGATTAGATCGCTGCCATTTTGCTCGAGAAATTTTGTGACAATCTCTCCGGCTTCGGCCTTCGCAATGTCACGTGTCTGTCGAGCGACGCTTTCCCTGATGGTCCAGAACCCAAAGATCGCGGCAATAACTATTACGATTTCAACAGTTGTAAGAACAATGGCAATTTCGTTGCGTTGCCCATCGTTAAGGGTTTCGGTTTGGACGCTCCAGCATGCAAAGGTAAATGCCGCTATAGCAACAAAAAACGCTGCTCCGCTAATGTAGTAAGAGAAATTATTGTTATGTTCCTGCATGGAGCCGTGTCACTAGCCTGTTATACATCCCCACAAGTCATACTCCCGGCTTCATCAACTTCAACGGTCACCAGATCACCCGCCTGCAACCCGTCCGTTCCCTCATCAATGAACAGGTTGCCGTCGATCTCCGGCGCATCCGATTTGGTGCGGCAGGTGGCGATGCCGTCTTCGTCGATGTCATCGACAATGACCTGCATCGTCCGGCCGACTTTCGCCTCAAGTTTCGCCTCGGAGATCGCCTGCGCCTTCTCCATGAACCGGTCCCAGCGCTCCTGCTTCACTTCTTCCGGCACGTGATCGGCCAGATCGTTCGACCGCGCGCCGTCGACGTTTTCGTATTTGAAGCAGCCGACCCGGTCCAGCTGCGCCTCATCCATCCAGTCGAGCAGATGCTGGAACTCCGCCTCGGTCTCGCCGGGGAAGCCGACGATGAAGGTGGAGCGCAGGGTAATATCGGGGCAGGTCGCGCGCCAGGCGGTGATCTCGTCCAGCGTCTTGGCCGCCGCCGCCGGGCGGGCCATGCGGCGCAGCACGTCCGGGTGGGCGTGCTGGAAGGGGATGTCCAGATAGGGCAGCAGCGCGTTGTCCGGGTCCGCCATCAGCGGGATCAGGTCGCGCACAAAGGGGTAGGGGTAGACATAATGCAGCCGCACCCACAGCTCATCCGCCGGGGCCAGCCTGCCCAGCTCGCGGCTGAGGTCAAGGATATGGCTGCGCACCTCTTCGCCCTTCCACGGATGGGTGGAGTATTTGCGGTCCAGCCCGTAGGCGGAGGTGTCCTGGCTGATCACCAGCAATTCGCGCACCCCGGCCCCGATCAGCTTTTCCGCCTCGCGCAGCACCGCGTGGACGGGGCGCGAGGCCAGCTTGCCGCGCATGTCGGGGATGATGCAGAACTTGCACTTGTGGTTGCAGCCCTCGGAAATCTTCAGATAGCTGAAGTGCCGCGGGGTCAGTTTAACGCCTGCCGCGGGCAGCAGGTCCACGTAAGGGTTCGGGGAGGGCGGCACTGCGGAATGCACCGCGTCCAGCACCTGTTCGTACTGATGCGGGCCGGTGACCGCGTGAATGCGCGGGTGGTGCTCGCGGATATAGTCCGGCTCGGCGCCCAGGCAGCCGGTGACGATGACTTTGCCGTTTTCCTTAAGCGCTTCGCCGATGGCCTCAAGGCTTTCCGCCTTGGCGCTGTCCAGGAAGCCGCAAGTGTTGACGATGACCGCGTCGGCGCCGGCGTAGTCGGGCGAGATGCCATAGCCTTCGGCGCGCAGCCGGGTCAGGATGCGCTCGCTGTCCACCAGCGCCTTGGGGCAGCCGAGCGACACCATGCCGAGGGTCGGCTGGTCCGGGCGCGGCGCATCACCGAACTGCGGGCGGGGGGCAAGGTCGGGGCGAAGGCTGGGCGGGTTGCTGGACGGGGTACTGGTCATTCGCGCGCGTATATCAGGAATGCGGCAAGAGGCAAGGAAAACGGGGGCGCAGGCGCACCCCCCCCTGTGCCCCCTTGGATACCGGGCGGCTATTTTTCCTTTGCACGGCCGCAAGGTCAGGCGCTGCCCTTCGTAAGTTCTTGAAGGTGGAGCGCCAAAGCCCTTAGCCTGCGGGCGCAAAACTCTGCAGCAACGGCAATGCAGCGTTTGAAGGTGCCGCCGGTCTTCGGGGTTTTGTGTGTCCTGATGCATATCCGGTATCTTCTGAAACTGTGGTTGCCAAAGCTGCTCTCTTCACCGCTGAGGCGAAGAACTGGCCACCTCAAGCCAAGCAGAGGTCTCTAACCGCGCGCGAAGCCTGCGCCACTGTCCGACATATCCTCGTCAAACAAGGTCTCCCCGAAGACGAGCACTTCTTCATTCCGCCGGGAAATGCATTTTGCCGGAAAGACCGGCTCCATCTGGCAGCGGCTGCCCTATCTGCTGTTCGGCCTGTTCTCAGGATACGGCTATCCTGCAGTCAAAACGCGCGAAGCTTTGATGCAGGAAGTGGCTTCCTGCATTGCACCCGCTCCACCAGACGGTAAGCTGGCAAAAAGACCCTTGGACTACAGGGGACAAGACATGAGGAGTGGGCTGATGAAGCTGATAATCCGGGTTGTGACCGCGCTGGTGCTGACGGTGGTTGTACTGGCGGGGCTGGTGCTGTTGCTGCCGGGCGAGAAAATCGCGCGGCTGGCGGCCGATCAGCTGGAGACGCAGACGGGCCGCAAGCTGGCGTTCGGCGGCAAGGTGCGCTTCACCTTCTGGCCGACGCTGGGGGTCAAGGCGGACGCGGTGACGCTGTCCAATGCGGACTGGGCGGGTCCCGAGCCGATGTTGCGGGCCGAGCGTCTGACCATCGGCGTGGCGGCGGCAGAGCTGTTGCAGGGCGATGTGCGGGTCACGGAAATCTCGGCGATCCTGCCGCATCTGAACCTGGCCACCAACGAAAACGGCATCGGCAACTGGGTCTTTGGCAGCGGCGCGCCAGCCTCTGGCGGCACGGCCGCAAGCAGCAGCGGTGCGCTGCCGCTCAGGATCGAAGCGGTCGATCTGACCGGGGCCTCGCTGCGCTACGCCGCATATGGCGAAGCGCCGGTGGAGATGAACAATATCGACCTTAGCCTGCTGTGGCCTGAACCCGATGGCACCGTGAACGCCAAGGCGACCCTGCGCCCAGCGGGAGAGCCGGTGGAGGTGGATGCCGAGATCGGCACCTTTGCAGCGTTTCTGGCCGGTGAGGTGTCCTCGATCGGGGCAACGGTGACGGCACCGGGCGGCAAGGGTCGGTTTGACGGCCATGCCGATATCAACGGCGAGGCCAGCGGGCGGCTGACCTTTGGCGCTGATAATGCGTTGCAAACGGGTGTCGCGCTGGGGCTGGTCCTGCCGGATGCTTTGGCGCAAAAGACCGTGTTCGGCGCTGATGTGACCTATACCGCCGACAGGCGGCTGTCGATGCGCGATCTGGCGGTTGAGCTGGGCAGCAACAAACTGACCGGCGCCGCGGATGCAGAATTCAACAAGCGGCCGGAGTTCACTGCGCAACTGCGCGGCGGCGCGCTGGATTTCTCTGCGTTGGTTGGCGGGGCGGGCAGCTCTGGCAGCGGCGGGGCAGCCGCGGCAGGCTGGCCCAAGGACGCGATTGATGCCTCGGCGCTGGGGCTGGCTGATGCGGTCGTTGACCTGTCCTTTGACAGCTTGAACACCGGCGGTGTGATCCTGGGAGCCAGCACGCTGAACCTGACGGTCGAGCGCAGCCGCGCGGTGGTAAACTTCCTGCCGGCCTCCATGTTCGGCGGCCAGGTGCGGGGGCAGGTGGTTGCCAACAACCGCAATGGCCTGTCGGTGGGCGGCAAGCTCTCGTTCAACGGCATCAGGCTGGAGCGGGCCCTGGGCGAAACCGCGGGCTACAGCCGGCTGAACGGCGAGGCGCTGGGGGAGCTGGAATTCCTGGGGGCCGGAAACTCAGTAGGTGCAATCATGCGCTCGCTCAGCGGCAAGGGCTGGCTGGAAGCGGGCAAAGGCTTCTTTACCGGTTTCGATCTGGAGCAGCTGATGCGCTCGGGCGGTAATGGCGGCAGCACAGTGTTTGATCAGATGACAGCCAGTTACACAATTGACGGCGGCAACCTGCGCAACCAGGATCTTCTGGTTCTGCTCAAGGGGTTCCGCGCCGAAGGCAAGGGCCGGATCGGGCTGGGCGCGCGGGATCTGGATTACCTGTTTATTCCCCAACTGGTGCGGGCAGGCAGAGATCAGGTGCTGACCATTCCGGTGCGGATCACCGGCCCTTGGGAAAACCCGGACATCCGCCCGGACCTGAGCCAGGCGCTGCAGCCGAAAATCGACGAGATCGAACAGGAAGCCAAGGACCGGGTGCGTCAGAAGCTGAGCGAAGAGCTGAACACAGAGATTGCGCCGGAGCAGGACCTGAACGACGTGCTGAAACAGCGCATCGAACAGGAAGCGCGGGACCAGTTGCTGAAACTCCTGGGCGGCGACTGACCCCTCCAGCCGAAAGCCGGGTGAAGGATGGCCGAAGGCCACCGGGCGCAGCCCGGCGTGTCCTTGACGCGGCTGCAGGCGCCGTACACTTGGTATGGCGCAGCTAGGGGCAGACCTGCCTTTCGAACGCTTCTCAGCAGAAAGAAAAAGCGCCCGCCGAAGGCGGGCGCGGATCGCCTGCGTCAGCAGGCGAAATACCTCTTGGGCTGGGATCAGATTGTCTGGTCGTAATCGCCGACCAGCGGCTCGGTGCGGATCACCGCGTCGATATCTGCGAAAATAGCCCGCATCTCGTCTTCGCTTTCGGAGCTTTCGCAGACCACCACCAGGTTCGGCGTGTTGGACGACGCGCGCACCAGCCCCCAGGAGCCATTGTCCAGGATCACCCGCGCACCGTTCACGGTGACAACTTCTTTGATCGCCCGGCCGGCAAGGGTTTCGCCCGCCTCATGCTTGGCCACCAGTTTTTGCACCAGCCGCTCCAGAACGCCGTATTTTTCAGTGTCGGCGCAATAGGGCGACATGGTCGGGGTGGACCAGGTCTTGGGCAGGGCCTTGCGCAGGTCCGACATCGATTGATCCGGATTGCGATCCAGCATCTTGCAGACTTCAACCGCCACCCGCATACCGCAGTCATAGCCGCGGCCGATGGGTTCAGCCAGGAAGTAGTGGCCGGATTTCTCAAAGCCCGCCAGCGCGCCGATTTCCTTGACCCGCCGCTTCATGTGGCTGTGGCCGGTTTTCCAGTAATCCGCCGTCACACCGTTCTTTTGCAGCTCGGGGTCAGAGGCAAACAATCCGGTGGATTTCACATCCGCCACAAAGGTGGAGTTCGGATAGATTTTGGAAAGGTCGCGGGCCATGATCACGCCCACCTTGTCGGCAAAGATCTCCTCGCCCTCGTCATCCACCACGCCGCAGCGGTCGCCGTCGCCGTCAAAGCCAAGCGCCAGATCGGCGCCGGAGGCCTTCACCGATGCTGACATGTCGTGCAGCATCTCCATGGCTTCGGGGTTGGGGTTGTAATGCGGGAAGGTGTAGTCCAGCTCGTTGTGGCTCTCGACCACCTCGACGCCGATGCGCTTGAACAGCTCCGGCGCAAAGGCCGAGGCGGTACCATTGCCGGTGGCGCAGACAACCTTCAGCGGGCGGGACATTTTGAAATCCCCCGCCAGATCATCAAGGTAGGCCTCTTTCACGCCGTCCACGAACTCATATGACCCGCCGGGAGCGGGCTGGCCTTCACCGTTCAGCACGATGTCACGCAGCTCGCCCATCTCATCGGGGCCGTGGGTCAGCGGGCGGTCAAAGCCCATCTTGACGCCAGTCCAGCCGTTCGGGTTGTGCGAAGCGGTGACCATGGCGACGGCAGGCACATCCAAATGGAACTGCGCGAAATAGGCCATTGGCGACACGGCGGGTCCAATGTCCTTCACTTGGATACCCGCCTGCATCAGGCCAAGCATCAGGGCGTTTTTGATCGCCAGCGAATAATCCCGGTAATCGTTGCCGACCGCAATCACCGGCTCGATCCCGCGCTTGCGCATCTGGGTGCCCAGCCCCAGGCCCAGGGCGGTCATGCCGGGCAGGTTGATCTCCTCGGGGTACTTCCAGCGTGCGTCGTATTCGCGGAAACCCGTGGGCTTGATCATCGCATCGCGCAGAAAGCTCCAGGTGTTCGGGGTCACCTCGGACTGGGGTTTTGTCATCTCTGAAATCTCTTTGCTGGTTCAAATACGGATGGGATCGGCCTTGGCCAGCGCATCAAAGCGCATCAGGCTGCCGATAAGCTGCGGCATCTGATCCAGGTAGATCATGTTCGGCCCGTCGGACGGCGCGGTGTCCGGGTCCTCATGGGTTTCGATGAACACCGCTGAAATACCGAGAGAGACAGCCGCACGTGCCATCAGCGGCGCAAACTCGCGCTGGCCGCCGGTGGAGCCGCCCTTGCCGCCGGGCTGCTGCACCGAATGGGTGGCGTCCATCACCACCGGGTAGCCGCCCTGCGCCATCTGCGGCAGCGACCGCATGTCGGCGACCAGGGTGTTGTAGCCAAAGGAGGTGCCGCGTTCGGTCAGCAGGATATTGGAGTTGCCGGTGCTTTCCACCTTGGCAACCACATTGGCCATGTCCCAGGGCGCCAGGAACTGGCCCTTTTTGATGTTCACCGCCTTGCCGGTATTGCCTGCCGCCAGCAGCATGTCGGTCTGGCGGCACAGAAAGGCGGGGATTTGCAGGATATCAACCGCCTCTGCCGCCACGGCGCATTGCGCCTCGGTATGCACGTCGGTCAGCACTGGCACGCCGAATTCGCGGCGGATGGTGTCCAGGACCTTCAGCCCTTCGTCAAGCCCCAGGCCGCGCTTGCCGGACAGCGAAGTCCGGTTGGCCTTGTCATAGGAGGCTTTGAACACAAACTGGGCGCCGGCCTTGTCGCAGGCCTCTTTCAGCTGCCCGGCAATCATCCGGGCGTGGTCTGCGGTTTCCAGCTGGCAGGGGCCGGCGATGAATGTCAGCGGACAATCATTGCCGATAGTGAGGCCGGCGATATCGATGTTTTTCATGAGCTTCCGATAGCTTTATGATGAGACCTGTTCCCGCAGGATAGACGCGGTAAGCGAGCACATCAGATAAATACCGGAAAAGATCAGGAAAGCCAAAACGGTATTCTCGAACTTGCGCGGATAAGACGGTTCCTGGCTGGGAACAGGCTCCACCGCGGTAGTCAGATAGCGGACCTGGCGGTTGGCCTCCAGACGGGTGGTTTCCACTTGCTGCAAGGCCGATTGCAGCATCAGATCGCGGGTCGCAAGATCGGCCTGGGCCATCTGGATCTGGATCCGAAGATTGGCCAGCGAGTTTTCGCCTGCCGAGGCGTCGACCATCCGGTTGTTGAGGCTTGCGATCACCGCTTCGAGCCGCCGGATGTCGGCCTCGGCGCCGGACACCTTTGCCCGGTTGGGCCGGGCATTGTCCTGAAGGGCGGCCAGTTCCAGCCGTTTTTCCTCCAGCTGGATTTCAAAGGTGCTGATCTGCTGGCGCAGAGAGGCCACGACCCCTTCGGGGTCCAGAACCGAACCTTTTTGCTGCAGCAGCACAAGCTGTTCCTGGGCGGCGCGGCGCTGCCCTTCGGCGTCTGACAGGGCGGATGCGGCTTCCGACATCTGGTCGGCGCGCTTTTGCTGCGACAGGTTGTTCACCTTCTCCTGCGCATAGGAAATCAGCTTGCGGGAAAATTCCGCCGCTGCTTCGGGATCGGCGGCAGAGACTTCCATCCGCACCACGCCTTCGGTCGGGTCATAGCCGATCTTCACGTTGCGGCTGTAGGTGGCATAAGCTTCCTCGTTTGTCGGGCCGCTCTCCAGCCGCTGGATCGGGTCCAGCCAGGCTTGGGTGAAATGCGCCTTGAAGCCGGCCTCGCGGTCCAGCCGCAGCATCGCCTCCTTGGACATCAGGTAGCTTTGCACTGCAATCGAATCCTGACTGGTGGCGAATTGAGTGCCCGACAGCAGGCCGCCGACGCCGCCGCCCGCGCTGTCGGCCTTAAGCACCAGGAATTCGGATTTGGAGGAATACATCGGCGTCGCCACCGAATAGAAGTAAAACCCTGCGGCCAGCGTCGGCAGCAGCACGAAAAAGGCCAGCCGGGCTGCCAGCAAGGTCAGTTTGCGGCGGCGGCGGCGGGCGATGTCGCGCTGAATTTCCTGGATTTCACGGGTGCGCCGCTCTGCCGGGCTCAGCTCGGTCGAGGGCAGGGTGGTTTTGCCCGCGGGCACTGTCTGCGGCAGCTGGACCGATCCGGGCGCAGGCGGGGTGCCTGCGGGCTGCGCCTTGTTTTGCGGCACCACCAGTTCCAGCATATTGGCGCGCTTGAACGGGTCGATGCCGCGTTCGCGCAGCATCTGCACGGCTTCAAAATCCGAAGTAGGGGCAAGATTGTGTTTCTGCGCCATCCGGCGGGCCAGGCGCAATTGGCGGCCGGTCAGGCCTTCGTGGCGGATCGCATTGATATCGGTTTCCTGCTGGGTCTCGCGGGCCGAGCTGACCATGCCGGACATCGGCGCGGCGCGGGTCTGCGTTTCAGCCGGATGTGCTGCGCCCGGATTCGCCGGGGCTGCCTGGGCTGCCGATGCTGCTGCAGGCGCCGCGGGCCGGGCGGCGGCAGCAGCTGTTCGCGGCTGGGAATGCCCGGCCGCCGGGCTTGCAGCTGCGCCGGCCGCCTGAGGCTGATCCCCGGCACCGCTGGCTCCGGCTGCAGCGGGGCTGCGGCGGATGCGGAACTTTTTAGCTCTCGGTTTCGTAGTCATAGAGCTGTTTCGCTTCTTCCAAAGTGTCAAAAATGTGCAACTGGCCCTGCAGCAGGACCGCAGCTGAACGGGCAAATTTCTCCAGCGTCTTGGCTTGGTGGGAGACGATGATGATTGTGGTTGTTTCCAGCCGCTCCTGCAGGATTTCGCCGGCCTTGCGGTTGAACTCCACATCCGTGGTGCTGGGCATGCCTTCATCAATCAAGTAGATGTCGAAGTCCAGCGCCAGCATCAGCGAGAAGCTGAACCGTGCCCGCATCCCCGAAGAATAGGTGCCGATCGGCTGGTCGAAATATTCGCCCAGGCCGCACAGCCAGCGGCAATAGGCCTCCACATAGTCGGGATCCAGGCCATACAGTTTGGCGATATAGCGGCAGTTTTCCATTGCGGACAGGCGGCTGATCACCCCGCCCATGAACCCCAGCGGAAAGGAAATCTTGCAGTTGCGGCGGATCTCGCCCTCATCCGGTTTTTCCAGGCCGGCCATCATGTTGATCAGCGTGGTCTTGCCGGTGCCGTTCGGCGCCAGCACGCCCAGCGACTTGCCCGGCTCGACGCGGAACGACACGCGGTCAAGGATCACCTTGCGCTGGGTCCCTGTCCAGAAGGACTTGCTGACGTTTTCAAACTCAAGCATTGCTGGTTCCGGTGCTGCTCGTGCGGCCCTCTTGCGGGCTCTGTCTGCCTCATGTTCACAAAGGCGCACTGACGCGCCCGTGGCTCTTTGGTATCAAAAGAGTGTTAATGGCCTACGCCGCGAATTTGGCCTTATTATGTCGAATAGTACCATAAATGTTCAATGAAGTTTTAACCAATTCAGCCCCGATCCGGGGTGCGGGACGGGTTTTTGGGCGGCGGGATGGCAAGGCGGGGCGAGAGATGACTGTTTCCAAGTGCGGGACAATGAAGGCCGGGCAGCAATTGAAGGCAGAGATTCGTGGCTGCCGGATCTGTGCAGACCGCTTTGCCGCCACCGCCACTGCGCATGAGCCGCGCCCGGTTGTGTGGTTCCGCCCCTCAGCGCGGATCCTGATTGCCGGCCAGGCGCCGGGTGCGCGGGTGCATGAAAGCGGCCGCCCCTTTACCGATCCGTCCGGCGACCGGCTGCGGGCCTGGCTGGGCCTCACTGAGGCGGAGTTCTATGACAAGGACCGGGTGGCGGTGGTGCCGATGGGGTTCTGTTTTCCCGGCTACAACGGCAAAAAGGCGGATCTGCCGCCGCCTGCGGTGTGCTGCAAGACCTGGCATGCCCAAGTGATGGAGCAGCTGCCGGATGTCCGCCTCAAAGTGCTGGTCGGCGCGCATGCGCAGCGCTATCACCTGGGGGTGAAGGGGCCTTTGACACCGCTGGTTCAGGGCTGGAGGGATCATGCGCCGCAGGTCTTCCCCTTGCCGCACCCGTCTTGGCGTAATACCGGATGGCTGAAGAAAAACCCCTGGTTCGAAGCCGAGCTGCTGCCGGTGCTGCAGACCCGGGTGAAGGAGCTGATGCGATGACAGAAGAAACCCCGCTGGATCTGGCCCATGCGGCGATGGAGGCGGCCTCGGCGGATGATGCCGCCCGGCTGCGGTTCTACGAGCGGCTGGCTGACAGCGAACTGTTCCTTATGCTGACCGAAGAAGCCGCCGGCGGGCAGATCTCGCCTGAGTTGTTTGAGACGCCTGAAGGCGCCTTTGTGCTGGTGTTCGACCGCGAGGAGCGCTTGGCGCAGTTTGCGGGCCGGGCGGTGCCTTATGCGGGGCTTTCCGGCCGCGTCATCACCCAGATGCTCGCCGGGCAGGGGATCGGGCTGGGCCTGAACCTGGAGGTGGCGCCCTCTGCCATTCTGATCCCGCCCGGCGCGGTCGGCTGGCTGCATCAGACCCTTGGCCACACCCCGGACGAGGTGGAAGCCGGCATTGCGGAGTTTACACCGCCAACCGGGATGCCGGAGGTGCTGCTGACGTCGCTGGACGCCAAGCTGGCTACTGCCGGCGGGTTGGCGGCAGCGGCCTATCTGGCGGGGGTGCGGTATGCCGGCGGCGGCCAGGGGCATCTGCTGGGATTTGTCGGCGCCAAGGAGGCTGCGCAACCGTCGCTGGCCAAGGCCGCGGGCGAAGCGCTGACCTTTTCCGGAGTTGAGGCGGGGGCGATGGATGTGGCCTTTTTTGAGGCCGAGGATCCGGTCGCGGCCAGCCTGGCCCGGGTCGGGTTGCGGTTCGACCTGCCGCAGCCGCCGGAACCGGACGCCCTCCAGCCGGAGATCCCGGGCAGCAATCCGGACAAGCCGCCGCGGCTGGTGTAGCCGGGCCGGATCGGGAGGAGGGGGCGCTCCCGCCTGCTCCGGCACATTTTGTAAATGTGCCTCACAGTTGGGGGTGGCGCTGTGCTGTGCGCAGCGCGGCTCTTTCTGCTGAGACGCGCTTGCAGAGCAATTTTGTCCATTAAGCGTTTGTTCGGGAGTATGCCAGCCCTTGATCCGGCAAAGGGTAGAAGGCTGCTTGCAATCGGTGGTGCGCCGCGCGACAGCGCGGCGCCAGGCCCAAGGCCGCAAAAGGAAGCCCAGGCTTTGCCTGGGCTTTCGCGGGCGCGGGAGGGCTTGGCTGGCGGTTATTCCGCTGCCGGTTCCAGCTTGTCCTGGGTGCGGGTGTCGAAATCGCTCGCGTCGTGGCGCTCGTGCAGCTGGGTGTCCAGCTCGCCGAAGGAGCGGTTCACCATGCGGCCGCGCTGCACTGCCGGGCGGGCGTCGATGGCCTTGGCCCAGCGGACCACATTGCTGTAGCTTTCCGCATCCAGGAATTCCGCCGCATCATAAAGACGGCCCAGAACCAGCTGGCCGTACCAGGGCCAGATCGCCATGTCGGCGATGGTATAATCTTCACCGGCGATATAGCTCCGCTCCGCCAGCTGCCGGTCCAGCACGTCAAGCTGGCGTTTGCTCTCCATCGAAAAACGGTCGATCGGGTACTGCCATTTCTCCGGCGCATAGGCGTAAAAATGGCCAAAGCCGCCGCCGAGATACGGGGCGCTGCCCATCTGCCAGAACAGCCAGTTCAGGGTTTCGGTGCGGGCAGTGCCCTCCTTGGGCAGGAATTCCCCGAATTTCTCGGCCAGATGCATCAGGATCGAACCGCTTTCGAATACCCGCACCGGTTCATCGCCGCTGCGGTCCAGCAGCGCCGGGATCTTGGAGTTCGGGTTGATCTCCACAAAGCCGGAACCGAACTGGTCGCCGTCGCCGATCTTGATAATCCAGGCGTCATATTCGGCGCCCGCATGGCCCTTGGCCAGAAGTTCCTCCAGCATCACCGTGACCTTTACCCCGTTCGGGGTCGCCAGAGAGTAAAGCTGCAGCGGGTGCTTGCCCGCCGGCAGTTCCTTGTCATGCGTCGCGCCGGCGATAGGGCGGTTGGTGGAGGCAAACTCGCCGCCGTTTTCTTGCTCCCACTTCCAGACTTTCGGCGGGGTATAGGGGGTGTCGCTCATCTGTCGGGCCTTGCTTTGATTGTTTCCGGTTTGCGGTCAATCGCACGCGCTGCGGCAATTGGCTGTGACAGAGATAAGAGGGGAATTGGAAATTCCAATGACTGGAAGGTACAGGCCGCGGAAATTTTACAAAATGCTCACGGGGTCTCGTCTGCGCACACAGCCGCGTGAACCCCCCTTCGCATTTGCGCCGGGACCTATAGTGTCTGACACGAAGCCGGATAAGATGCCGGTGCCCGAATTGAAGCGATCACCGATGAAAGGGAAGATTTCATGAAGCGTTTTGCATTTGCTGCCGTGGCAGCGCTGTCCTTTGCCTTGCCGGCCTTTGCAGGCGAGCAATATGTCGATGGCACCGGATTTGCCGTCTCGGGCTATGACGTGGTGGCCTATCGCAGTCTTGACATGAACCCGGTCGGCAGCCCGCAGACCGCTCCGGTACGCGGCAGCACTGCGTTCACTGCAGAATACAATGGAGCCGACTGGGCGTTCTCCTCGGCGGAGAACCGCGACAAGTTCCTTGAAAATCCGGCCCATTATGCGCCGCAATATGACGGCCACTGCGCCTATGGTGTGTCGCGCGGCGGTAAGGTGCCCGCCAATCCGAACCTGTGGCGCATTGTGGATGACAAGCTGTATCTGAACATCACCGACGTTGTCGTCGGTTTCTGGGAAGAGGACATTCCGGAAAACATCAACCTGGCCGAAGGCAACTGGCCGGGGATTGAGCCGGACGCGGCCTCGGGCAGTGTGATCCCCAAGTTCACCTCCGAAGGTCCGGTGGCGAACTGATTCAGCGCTGGGTTGCCCGGTGCCCTGCTTCTGAGCCGTCCGCCGGGCAAACGGACCGCAGAAATGAAGAACCCGCGCTGCAAGGCGCGGGTTTGCTTGTTTCAAGGGTTGCTCGCAAACTGGCAGCGTCCGCCTGATCTTCAGCGGCGGCGGTCGCGGCGCGAGGACATCGGCTGGAACGCCACGCCCACATGCGCTTCGCAATAAGGTTTGCCTTGCTGAGACGGCAGGCCGCAGAACCAGAAGTCCTCGGTCGCGGGATCGCCAACCGGCCACTTGCAGGTGCGTTCGGTCAGATCCATCAGGCTCAGCTTCTTGGCCTTCTTTTCGATCTCGTTGACCTTGGCCAGGGCTTCGGGGCTGATTTCATTGGCCGACGGCTGCGGCGGCAAGGGCTGGCCGGCCGGGATGATCTGGCGGCGTGCAGGCGTCGCCGGTTTGGCGTCGGCTGAGGCCGGCTGGACCGCTGCGGGGCGGGCCGGCTCGGTCTTGGGCTGCGGCTTGGGTTTGGCTGCGGCCGCAGGTTTCGGCGCTGCAGCGGCGGGGGCTGCTGCGGGCTTTTCCTTGGGCTCGGCGGCCTTGGTTGTGCCGCTGTTGCGGTTGGACAGGCCGAGGCGGTGCACCTTGCCGATCACCGCGTTGCGGGTGACGCCGCCCAGTTCTTTGGCGATCTGGCTGGCCGACTGGCCCTCGCCCCACATTTTCTTGAGCAGTTCGACGCGCTCGTCTGTCCAGGACATCTGTTGCCTTTCCAAGCTAATAGCGGCCCCAGGGATTCTGCGGCCGCCATCATATTCCGTGTGATCGCCCTATTCTAATCACTGCGGGCGGAGTTACAAGGCATCTTGCGCCCCTTGCCGCAGCCGTTATGCAGGCAAAGCAGCGAAAAACGGGGGCAGCATGGCGGATCAGGGGTATCAGGTTGAATTGGGCGCACGCCGGTTCGGACGGGTGAACTGGCTGGGGCTCAAGGCGCTGGCCTGGCGCGAGGTGAAGCGGTTTCTGGCGGTCTGGACCCAGACGCTGCTGGCGCCGCTGATGACGGCGGCGCTGTTTCTGATGATCTTCAACATTGCCATCGGTCCCCAGCGCGGCGATGTGATGGGGGTGCCGTTCCTGACCTTCCTGGCGCCGGGCATCATGATGATGACGGTGATCCAGAACGCTTTTGCCAATACGTCGTCTTCTATTGTTATTGCCAAGGTGCAGGGCAATATCGTCGACACGCTGATGCCGCCTCTGTCCGGGCTGGAGATCCTGCTGGGGTATCTGGCGGGCGCGGTGGCGCGCGGCACGCTGGTGGCACTGGCCATCGGGCTGGGGCTGATGGCAGTGCTGCAGATCGTGCCGGCGCATCCGCTGACAGCGCTGGTGTTCATCGTTCTGGGTGCGGCTTTCCTGGGCGGGCTGGGTATCGTGGCCGGGGTCTATGCTGACAAGTTCGATCAGATGGCAGCAATCACCAATTTCATCGTGACACCGCTCGCCTTCCTGTCCGGCACCTTCTATTCGGTTGAGGCTTTGCCGCCGGTATTAAAAGCGATTTCACATCTGAACCCGGTCTTCTACCTGATCGACGGCGTGCGATTCGGAGTGATCGGCACTTCCGACAGCCCGCCGCTGCTGGGGCTGGCGGTCTGCAGCGGCGCCACCTTTGCGGTGTGCCTGCTGGCCTGGGCCATGCTGCGCTCCGGCTACCGGTTGAAACCCTGACGCTGCTATTCTGCCGGGACCGGATCTTCGCCTGAAGGCGGCATCTGTTTCCGGCGGCCAAGCCGCGGGTGCAGGTTTCCGGCCAGCAGCACCGCCCCCGCGGCGGCTGCCGCACCTGCGGCAAAAATTCCCGCAACCGGCGCCGCCAGCAGAACCAGCCAGGCAACGCCAGGGGTCAGAATGCCGGAAATGTCGCGGTAGCTGGAATAGACCGCCGACATCTCAGTGCGCTCGGACGGCTTCACCGCCATCAGAAACGGCAGACCCGCACAGATATCCAGGAGAATCAGCGCGGCCGAACCGGCCACCAGCAAGGTGATCGACACTGCAGGCCATCCCTGGGCAACACAGGCGGCGCCAAAACAGGCGGTCACCCCCAAAAAACCGGCCTGCACCGCAAGCCGGATCGAATGCCGTTGCACCCAGCGCTGCAGCAGCGGTGCGCCGAACAGGGCGGCATTGGTAACGGACAGCAAGATACCGCCCAGCTCCTCTCCCAGGCCTTTTTCGATAGCAAAGATCGGCAGGTAGACCACATAGATCCACCACCCGGCCGAGCGGATCACCGCAAACAGCCAGCCGGCGACCAGACGCGGCTGCGCCAGAAAGCGCGGCAGGTAGGTCAAGGGATTGGAGGCCGGGCCGCGGGCGCGGGCGATCTGCTTGCCGTTGCCCATCCGCATCCACCAGAAGGCCGCCAGCATCACCAGCGCAGCGCTGCCGGATATCACAAACGGGGCGGGCGCCCAGACCTCAAGCAGCAGCACGCCGGCCACCGGGCCTGCGGTCCAGCCAAGGGCCGAATAGAACATCCGCGAGGTTTCGCATTGCCCAAGTTCCATCCGGGAAATGTAGTCCAGCACATAAGCGTTGAAGCAGATGAAAGTGGTCACCGCCGCCACTGTGTTCAGTGCAAGGGCGGCAAGCACCGAAACCGGGCTGCCCTCGATGGCAAAGCCGGCAGAGGTGACGAACATCAGCGCCCCAAGCGAATAGGCCCAGCGGCGCGGCACCACCCGGATCAGGGCAGGGATCATCAACCCGGCCAGCAGCGACAGGATGCCGACCGCAAAGTATGAGACAGAAACCATCCCGGCATCGCCCAATGCCCGGTACATGATCAGGGGAAAGACCGAGATCAGGATGCCGCGCACCACGGCTTCCAGCCCGGCCAGGATGCCAAAGTCCCGCACCGAAGGCACTGGCGCATTGCGCAGCCATTCGGGAATCCGCCTCTCGTGCATCTGCGTCCTCCTGTTCTGTCAAAGGACAGCGTGGCGCGGAAGATGCAGGGAAAATGCCGTTTTTCGACGCAAGGGTCGCATGCGGGCCTGGCGCCGGAAATAACTTTTCGTGATGGCCGGGCGGCTAAGGCTTGTGCGCGGCAGCAGCCGCGCGGCCCGCCGGGGGACTGGGCCGCCCTTCCCGCCAGGCAAGGATGGCGGCGCCCGCCAGAATGATAAAGGCGCCAAGGAAAGAAATGGCATCCGGCACCACGCCAAAGCCAATAAAGTCATAAAGGGCTGCAAAGACCAGCGTCGCATAGCTGAACGGCGCCGCAAAGGAGGCATCAGCGCGGGCCATGCCATTGATGAAACAGGCCTGGGCACAGGCCATCAGCAGCCCCAGTGCGGCCAGCGCGCCCCACTGCGCAAGGCTGGGCATTTGCCAGACCGGCACCACGGCGCAGCTTGCGATTATCATGCCCAGCAGGTTGTTGAACCAAAGCACCTGCAGCGGCCCTTCGCGGCCCGCGAGCTTCTTGATGAAAATCAGCTCCAGCCCCATCACCGCCGCGGCCCCCAGCGCCAGCAAGGCTGCGGGCTGGAAGCTGGCCGGGGTAGGGCGCAAGAGGATCATCGCTCCGATCATGGCAACCAACGCCGCCCCCAGCGCCAGGGGCCGACCCGCTCGCCCAGCAGCGGAATGGCCAGCAGCATGCCGAACACCGGGTTCAGGAAGGTGATCGCGGTAGCATCGGCCAGCGGGATGTAAGCGACCGAGGCAAACATCAGCGTCACCCCGGCCCAGCCGAAGGAGGTGCGCCCGATGTGATAGCCCCAATGCGGCCGGATGAACCTGGGCCGCAGGATCAGCACCGCAGTTGAAATGCCCATGAAGGCAAACAGGAACCGCCCATGGCTGATTTGCAGCGGATGCAGCGGTGCGCCCAGGCTACCGGTTCCCAATGCCTTGGCCAGCAGAGTGGTGCCTGCGATGAAGGTTGTCGCGGCAAGGATCAGGGCGGCGGCCAGAGCCGGGTTCTGCGGGGTGTAACGGGTCATGGCAAAGCGGTGCGGCAAGCCGCCGCGGGATGCAAGAGAAAACGCTCTGCAATCGGCAGCAGTCTTGTGCAGCAAGGGGCGCTGCCCCTCTTGGCCTGGCGACCAATTCACCCCGGAATATTTCGGCAAAGGTGAAGGGGCGAGCGGGGCGCTGCGGCGGATTGGCGGGCTGGGTTGTACAAAAGGGGTTTTCTTTCGCTCAATCCTCCACTATGGAACCCACCCATGATCAAACGCGCAAATACCACCGTTTCGCGACGCCGACGCCGCCTGGCGTGACCGGCCCTTTGATCCATTGTGCCCTTTCATGGCGCATCCCCTTCCAAAATCATTGACCCACCGTTGACCCAAGGCCCCAGCTGTTGCACAGCTTTGGCTTCAACCTTTGAAAAGGATGATCCTGATGATCCCGTCCGTTCTGCCGACCTATAACCGTGCACCGCTTGAGTTCGTCAAAGGCGAAGGCGCCTGGCTGACCACGGCGGACGGGCGACGCTTTCTGGATCTGGGGTCGGGCATCGCGGTCAACGCGCTGGGCCATGCCCATCCGGCGCTGGTGGAGGCGCTGACCACCCAAGCGCAGAACCTGTGGCATGTCTCTAACCTCTACCACATCCCGCAGCAGCAGGCGCTGGCGGACAAGCTGGTGGAGCATACCTTTGCCGACACCGTATTCTTCACCAACTCCGGCACCGAGGCCTGCGAACTGGCAGTGAAAATGGCGCGCAAGTATTTCTATGACAAGGGCCGGCCCGAACGGGTGGAAATCATCACTTTTGACGGTTCCTTTCATGGCCGGTCCTCGGCCGGCATCGCCGCCGCAGGGTCTGAGAAGATGGTCAAGGGCTTTGGTCCGCTGCTGCCCGGCTTCGTGCATCTGACCTTTGGCGACCTGGATGGCGTGGCCAATGCCATTTCGGACAACACTGCCGCGATTCTGATCGAGCCGGTGCAGGGCGAGGGCGGCATCCGCCCGGTGCCGGATGCGGAGCTGAAGGCGTTGCGCGCAATCTGTGATGAGCACGGCCTGCTGCTGATCCTGGATGAGGTGCAATGCGGCGTCGGGCGGACCGGCAAGCTGTTTGCCCATGAATGGGCCGGCATCGCCCCGGACATCATGATGGTGGCCAAGGGTATCGGCGGCGGCTTCCCGTTGGGCGCGGTGCTGGCTTCGGAAGAGGCCGCCAGCGGCATGACTGCGGGCACCCATGGCTCCACCTATGGCGGCAACCCGTTGGGCTGCGCCGTGGGCTGCGCGGTGATGGATCATGTCGCGGAGCCTGAGTTTCTGGCCGAGGTGAAACGCAAGTCGGGTCTGTTCCGGCAAAAGCTCGAAGGATTGGTTGCCGACCACCCGGAGGTGTTTGAAGAGGTGCGCGGCTCCGGTCTGATGCTGGGCCTCAAGTGCAAGGCGGTCAACATTGACGTGGTTAACGCGGGCTACGGCAACGAATTGATCACCGTCCCGGCAGCGGACAACGTGATCCGCCTGCTGCCGCCGCTGACCCTGACCGACGAGGACATCACCGAAGCGGTCAACCGCCTGGAACAAACCGCCGCCCAGGTCGAAGCCGCCTGATCTTCACCTTTGGATAAATACTCCCGGGGGTCCGGGGGCAGGCAGCCCCCGGCCTTCGCTAGCCAGAAGCGATACAGTGATGAACCATTTTCTCGACATCCACAAAACCGATCCATCCGACCTGCGGGCGATCATCGACCAGGCAAAGGCCACCAAACTGGCGCGCCTTGGCCAGCCCAAGGCCGCCTTGGATGATGAGCTGCCGCTGAAGGACCGGATGGTGGCGCTGATCTTTGAAAAACCCTCGACCCGGACCCGAGTGTCCTTTGACGCCGGGGTGCGCCAGATGGGCGGCCAGACCATGGTGCTGTCGGGCAAGGACATGCAGCTGGGCCATGGCGAGACCATTGCTGACACCGCCCGCGTGCTCAGCCGCTACGTCGACATGATCATGATCCGCACCTTTGACGAAACTGTGCTGACCGAGATGGCGGAATACTCGGACGTGCCGGTTATCAACGGCCTGACGGACCGCACCCACCCCTGCCAGATCATGGCCGACGTGCTGACCTATGAGGAGCACCGCGGGTCGATCAAGGGCAGGAAAGTGGTCTGGGCCGGCGACGGCAATAACGTCTGTGCCTCCTTCCTGCATGCCGCCGGGCAGTTCGGGTTCGACCTCACTTTTACCGGCCCGGCGCAATTGGATCCGGAGGAGGAGTTCATCGGTCTGGCGCGCAAGGCGGGCTCCAAGGTGACCGTTGAGCGGGACGCGTTCAAAGCGGTTGAGGGCGCCGATCTGATTGTGGCCGACACCTGGGTGTCGATGCATGACAGCCAGTCCTCCAAGGAACGCCGCCACAACATGCTGCGCCCCTATCAGGTGAATGACGATCTGATGGCCGCTGCCAAACCGGACGCGCTGTTCATGCACTGCCTGCCAGCCCACCGCGAGGAAGAGGTGACAAGCGCCGTGATGGACGGCCCGCAATCGGTGATCTTTGACGAGGCGGAAAACCGGCTGCATGCGCAAAAGGCTGTCATGCGCTGGTGCATCGGCGGCTGACCTCTGCTGTTTGCGCGGAGGGCGGGTGCTCCCGCCTGCTGCGGTGCATTCAATAGAATGAACCTTGCCAGTTGGGCGTGGCGCCGGGCCTTTGGCCTGGCGCAGTGCGTTTTGCGCGGGCCGTCCGTTTCTGGTCCGGTGGAAAGGGAATTGCGCTGGCTTATGCTGTTCAGCTCTGCAATCCTCGCGCCGGTATTCAAGCGCGAGGGATTTTTCATGGACCGGACCACAGCTTTGCTGATTGTCGACATGCAGCAGGAGATGGCAAATGTGACCGCCTCCGGCCGCCAGCGGGCCAATCCGCAGGCCGAGGAGAAGATCGCAGGTCTGGCTGCCGCTTTCCGCGCAGCCGGCCTGCCGGTTGTGCATGTGATGCATGACGACCCGCGCCCCGAAAGCGGGTTTCGCCGCGATCTGCCCAGCGGCCAGCCTATGGAATGCGCCATGCCGGCGGACGGCGAGGCGGTGTTCTGGAAAACCGGCTCCTCCGGGTTTGTTGGCACCGGGCTGGAACAGCATCTGCGCGACTGCGGCATCTCCCGGCTGGTGATTGCAGGCGGGGTTGCGGCCTTCTGCGTCAACTCGACCGCCCGTTCCGCAGCCAACCTGGGGTTTGAAATCCAGGTTGTTGAGGATGCGCTGATCGCTTTCTCGCTGCCTGCGCGCAAAGGCGGCGAGCTGGACGCCGGGCAGGTACTGGAGGTGACGCTGTCGGCGCTGCATGCCGGCTTTGGCACGGTGCTGCCTGCGTCGGAGATCCTTGCGCAATTGCCGGCAGCCACGCCTGCCTGAGCCACAAAGGTGACGCAAGGGCCCGTTGCTGCGGGTCCTTGAACCGGGGCGGAATTGCCACCAGCTTTCCAGTGTCACAACAGGGGAGGTTCCGGCATGGCAGAGACATCATCGAAACCGGTTGCGCTGATCGTGGGGGCGGGAACGGGCTTGTCCGCCTCTTTCGCCCGGCAGCTGTCAGATGCCGGCTATGCGCTGCATCTTGCGGCGCGCAGCATTGGCAACCTCGAAGATCTGGCCGCAGAAACCGGCGCGCGGCTGCATCAGGTGGATGGCACTGATGGCGATGGGATCGGGCAGCTTGTGGAGAGCCTGCGAGGGGATTTGCGGGTGGCTTGCTACAACCCCTCCGCCCGTGTCCGCGGACCGCTTACGGAGTTGGACCCGGAAACCGTCCGCAAGGCGGTGGAGGTCACGGCTTACGGCGCCTTTCTGCTGGGGCAGGCGGCGGCGCGGCGGATGCTGTCACAGCAGCCCGCAAACGGGCGTCGCGGAACCATCCTGTTCACCGGCGCCTCGGCGGGTGTGAAGGGGTTTGCTTTGTCGGCGCCTTTTGCGATGGGGAAATTTGCACAGCGGGGCCTGGCGCAAGCCATGGCGCGGGAACTGCACCCGCAAGGTATCCATGTCGCCTGGGTCAATATCGATGGCGGCATCCGCAATGCATCGCGGCCCGAACGGACCGAGGCCTCGGGCAATCCCGACAGCATGCTGGATCCGGATGCCATCGCTGCCGAATACATGCACTTGATCAATCAGAACCGCTCAGCCTGGAGCGACGAGCTGGTGCTGCGGCCCTGGGTGGAGAGGTTCTGAACCGCGAAAAGAAAAGCCCCCGCAGCCGGCTGGCGCGGGGGCTGTAAAATGCCGCGGCAGTGCGGATCAGCCGACGATGGCGTTCAGCAGCAGGAAGATTACCGCTGACAGCAGCGCGGCAGCAGGCACAGTAATCACCCAGGCAGCCACGATGGTCATAAAGTGGCTGCGGCGCACCAGCTTGCGGCGGCGGCGTTCTTCGGGGGCGATACGCTTGGCTGCCGGGCGCCCTTCGACGGTTTTCTTCAGGCGGCGCTCCATGTGCCATTCGCGGAAAAACCCGACGCCGAACACCGCCCCCACCGCGATATGGGTGGAGGAGACCGGCAGGCCCAGCCAGCTGGCCACAATTACGGTGATGGCGGCAGACAGCGATACACAGAAGGCGCGCATCGGGTTCAGCTTGGTGATCTGGCTGCCGACCATGCGGATCAGTTTGGGGCCGAACAGGAACAGGCCGAACGAAATGCCAAAGGCGCCGATGACCATCACCCATGTGGGAATGGTGACTTTGGAGGCGAAGTCGCCGAATTCGGTGGCATGCACGATGGCCGCCAGCGGGCCGACCGCATTGGCGACATCATTGGCGCCATGGGCAAAGGACAGAAGGGCGGCGGAAATCACCAGTGGCAGGCCGAACAGCGCCTTCAGCGACTTGTTGCGGTTTTCCATGCCTTCGGACTGGCGCTTGATCAGCGGCGCGGTGATCACATAAGACAGCGCCCCGGCGCCTGCACCGATCAGCAGTGCGGTCTGCAGGTCGATCTTGACGATCCGCTTCAGGCCCTTCAGCGCCAGATAGGCGGCAAAGGCGCCTGCCATGATCCCCACCAGCACCGGCACCCAGCGCCGGGCTGCGGCGATCTTGTCGTCCTGATAGATGATCTTGGCCTTGATGAAGGCCAGGAACAGTGCCGCAACCACCCCGCCCAAAACGGGCGAAATCACCCAGCTGGCGGCGATCTTGCCCATGGTGGGCCAGTTCACCGCGGCAATGCCTGCGGCAGCCACACCGGCGCCCAGCACGCCGCCAACCACCGAATGGGTGGTAGACACAGGCGCGCCGACCCAGGTGGCCAGGTTTACCCACAGCGCCGAGGAAATGAGGGCTGCCATCATCGCCCAGATGAACACGCTGCTGCTGGAAACCGCAGCGGGGTCGATGATGCCCTTGGAGATGGTTGAAACCACGTCACCGCCCGCCAGCAGCGCACCGGCGCTTTCGGCAATGGCGGCAATCACAATGGCGCCGCCCATGGTCAGCGCATTGGCGCCCACCGCCGGCCCCATGTTGTTGGCAACGTCATTGGCGCCGATGTTGATCGCCATATAGGCGCCGAATGCGGCGGCGGCGATCACCACCATATTCATCGCCGAGCCGCCGAAGAAGACGCCGGCCGCCAGGCCGGCCACTACGATAAAGGCCAGTGCGATACCGGGCCCCACCAGAGGCCGGGAGGCATAGGCTGTCGCCAGTTCGAGCTGGGAGATCCTGTTCAGATCCTTGTCCAGCGTGTTCCACTGCGTGCGCTGATCTTGATCGCTCATCGTCGCATTCCTGATTCCGAGGTCTGCGCACGCGCCTAACGCTGCTCCGGTCACGGATCAAGCGTTAGACATGAAAATGTCACATAACTTTTACAATTGACGCAAAAGCTCCTGCAGCTGCGGCTCCTGCACCAGCGTTGCGGCTTGTTCCGGGCGCATCCATTGGCGGTTGCGTTCAGCGGATTCGGGGTAGTCGTCGGTCAGCTGCTCCACCTCGGCGGAGAAAATCAGCGTCGTCACCGGTTCTTCGGTGCCGTTGTCGTGGTATTTGGTGTAGTTGTATTCACCGATCGGCTTTTGCGAGATGCGGGCCTCGCGGACGCCCGCTTCTTCCCAGGCTTCCTGCAGGGCGGAATCCGGTCCGTCCTTGCCCTCGACCGGCCAGCCTTTGGGCAGTATCCAGCGGCCGGTGCCACGGCTGGTGATCATCAGCACTTCTTTGCCGTCCTCGCCGGTGCGGCAGCACAGCGCGGCGACTTGCAGGCGGTTTGGTCGTTTCAGCATCGGCTTGAGAATTTCTTCCCAGGCGCGGATCAGAGTGCTTGTCATATATGCTCAGCCTTTGTGGTTGGGTTGGTCCCGTGTTTTGTGTGGAGTTGTGGGAAAGTAAGCCTGAATGCCCGGAGTTTCAAGGCCGCGGCCTGAGATATGCCGCCGGGGGCGGCGCGCAGGCCGCCGCATTTATGCACCGTTTGCGTTCGCCGCGAAGCGTCGCGGTGCCGCCGCTTCGGGTGCAGGGCAGCCCTGGGCGGGCAGGGCTCCCGCCGCCAGGACAGCGCATCACAGATGCGCCGTCGGCCGTTGGGCCGGGCAGCGCGCCTTGCGGCGCACTGCGGGTGGCTATTTGCGCCGTTTTGCCCGCAATGTCGGATCTTCCTGTGTGGGGTCCTCGGGCCAGGGGTGCCTGGGGTATTGCGCGCGCATGTCCTTGCGGACGTCCGCGTAAGACCCCGCCCAAAAGCCTGGCAGGTCGCGGGTGATTTGAATCGGGCGCTGTGCCGGGGACAAAAGGGCTATCTTCAGCGGAACGCCGCCCACGCATGGGTGGCGGCTGACGCCGAACAGTTCCTGCAGGCGGACGGAGATTTCCGGCACTTCACCGTCATAGCTGATCGGGATCTTGCGCCCCAGCGGCGTGATGAAACTGCCCGGCGCCTCGCGGTCCAGAAGCTGCGTCTGCTCCCAGTTGAGGGCGGCACGCAGCGCGGGCAGCAGGTCGAAACGTTTCCAGTCCCCGGCAGAATTCACCCCGTCCAGCATCGGCAGCAGCCAGTCTTCCAGCGTATCCGTCAGGCCGGGGAGGGAGAAATCCGGCAAATCATGTCCTTCGCCGCGCACCAGCTCCACCCGTGCGGCAAGCCGCGCCGCGGCGCCGGTCAGCCGCAGGCCCAGGTCGCGCACCCCGTCCAGCATCGCCCGCGCCACCGCGTCCGGCGGCACGTCCTTCCAGATCCGGTCATCCAGTACGACGGCACCCAGCCGCTCCTTCTGGCGGGCCGTCACCCGGCGGTCACGCTTTGACCACTCGCACATATCATCCCAAGCGATCTGATCCGCAAACAGCTCGCGGATTTCGCTTTGGGAGATTTGCGCCGCCATCCGGATCCTGGCTTCACGCGGGTTGCCGTCGGTGTCCAGCGCCACGATGAAAGGCGCGCCCGCCAGCGTGTCGCCGCCATCCAGAATGGCGCCCTTGCCGCCCGACAGCACGAACCGCGGCGCGTCCCCCTTGCGGCGCTGGCCAACGCGGTCGGGATAGGCAAGTGCCGCCATCGCTGCCGGGGACAGCGTGCCAGTACCCGTAACAGTACCGGTGCCGCGCCCGGCCTGCTGTTCCAGCCGCCGGGCCTCGCTTTTGATCCGTTCCACCACCGGGCGGTTCAGCTGATAGGGGCAGGCGCGTTCAAACCCCTTGGGATCCTTTAGCGCTTTCAGCCGCAATAACAGATCGGCAGGGGCTCCGCGCAGCGGGTCGCGCTCGCCCAGGAGGGCTGCCAGCGGCGCCGCAGCCGGGCCGGCGGTCAGCAGCATGTGGCCAAGGCGGGGATGCAGCGGCAGGGATGAGAGCGCCTTGCCGTGTTCGGTGATCCGCCCCTGCCCAGTCAACGCGCCCAGCATCTGCAGCAGCGCTTGCGCTTCGCTCAGCGCGCCGGCAGGCGGCGGGCTGAGGAACGACAGATCCTCCGGCGCTGCGCCCCACAAGGCCAGCTCCAGCGCCAGACCGGTGAGGTCAGCGCTTTCGATCTCCGCGGGGGAAAATCCCATCAGCGCGCCTTCCTCGCCCTTGGTCCACAGCCGGTAGCAGATGCCCGTCGCAACCCGCCCCGCGCGACCTTGGCGCTGGGTCGCCTCGGCGCGGGTCACTTTCTCGGTCACCAGCCGCGACATGCCGGAGCCGGGGTCAAACCGCGCCCGCCTGGACTGCCCCATATCCACCACCACCCGGATATCCTGAATGGTCAGCGAGGTTTCGGCAATCGAGGTTGCCAGCACCACCTTGCGCCCTTCCTTCTCGGGCTGAATGGCGGCGCGCTGCTTGGCAAAGGGCAGGGCGCCGAACAAGGGGCGGATATGGCAATGGCCGGGCAGGCGTTTGGCCAAGGCGCCGGCGGCGCGGCGGATTTCGCCCTCGCCGGGCAGAAACACCAGAATGCCGCCGCCCTGATCCCGGTCTGCGCTGCGGGTGTCCCTTTCGGCCTGCACCACCAGATCCGTCAGTGCGTCGCCGCGCCGGGCCTGGGCAGGCAGAGGGCGTTCCAGCCAGCGGGTCTCTACTGGATAGCTGCGCCCCTCGGAGGTGATCATCGGTGCATCCATCAGCGCCGCCACCGGTTCCGCGTCCAGCGTTGCCGACATTGCCATCAGGATCAGGTCATCGCGCAGGGCGCCCGCCACCTCAAGACACAGGGCAAGCCCCAGATCGGCGTTCAGCGAGCGTTCGTGGAATTCATCAAAGATCACCGCGCCGATGCCGGGCAGGTCCGGGTCCGACTGCAGCATCCGGGTCAGGATGCCCTCGGTCACCACCTCGATCCGGGTGGACCTGGAAACCTTGGCATCGCCTCGCACCCTATAGCCGACGGTCTGGCCGGATTTCTCGCCCAGCGTTTCCGCCATCCGTTCGGCGGCGGCGCGGGCGGCCAAGCGGCGGGGTTCCAGCATCACAATGCGGCCCTGGGTCAACGCCGCCTCCAGCATCGCCAGCGGCACCCGCGTGGTCTTGCCTGCACCCGGCGGCGCCTGCAGCACGGCACGGCGATGGCCGCGCAGGGCGTCCAGCAGTTCGGGGAGGGCGTCTTCGATCGGCAATCTGGTCATGCCGCCTTATCGCTAAAGCCGGCGGTCAGGTCCAGCGGCCAGTCCGCCGGGGCAGAGCCTGCGCAAACCGGATCAAGCGCGGCGGATTTGCCGCCTTTTCTGCGGCACCGGCTGATGTAGGTTGTGCGGCAAACGGCAGGGACTGGACTTTGCAGCCACGCATGCGCCAAGGTCCGCCCATCACGACAGGAAGACACGCATGGATACCGAACAGCTGAAGCAGAAGATCCTGGCCGGCGACCGCCGGGCCCTGGCCCGCGCCATCACCCTGGTGGAAAGCGGCCGTGCGGATCACCGTACCAAGGCGCAGGAACTGCTGTCGGAGCTGGCAAAGCACAAACGCCAGTCGCTGCGCATCGGCCTGTCGGGCACACCGGGGGTGGGTAAGTCCACCTTCATCGAAAGCTTCGGCATGATGCTGACAGCGCTGGGCCTGCGCGTCGCGGTGCTGGCGGTGGACCCCAGCTCGGCGCGCTCCGGCGGTTCGATCCTGGGCGACAAAACCCGGATGGAGCGCCTCAGCCGCGACAAGAACGCCTTTATCCGCCCGTCCCCCAGCCAGACCCACCTGGGTGGCGTCGCCCGCCGCTCGCGCGAGGCGGTGGCCCTGTGCGAGGCGGCAGGGTTTGACGTGGTGCTGGTTGAAACCGTCGGCGTCGGCCAGTCGGAAACCGTGGTGGCCGAGATGTCGGACCTGTTCCTGCTTCTGCTGGCACCCGCCGGCGGTGATGAGCTGCAGGGGGTGAAGCGCGGTATCATGGAAATGGCCGACCTTATCCTGGTCAACAAGGCCGACGGCCCATTGAAACCGGTCGCGACCCGCACCTGCGCTGACTACGCCGGTGCCCTGCGCTTGTTGCGCAAGCGCCCGCAGGATCCCGAGGGTTTCCCCAAGGCGCTGATGGTCTCGGCAGTCGAGGAACACGGGCTGGAGCAAGCCTGGGAGGAGATGCAGGCGCTGACCGCCTGGCGCCGTGACAACGGTCATTGGGAGCGGCGGCGCGCGGATCAATCCTGCTACTGGTTCGATCAGGAAGTGCGCCAGGCATTGCTGGCGCGGCTGCATACCGCCAGTGCCCAATCCGCCATGGCAGAGCTGTCCGGCCAGGTGGCCAAGGGTGCGCTGACCCCGGCGGCGGCGGCGCAGCAGATGCTGCAGGACCATCTGAAGGGCTGACCGCCATGCAGGAGATCCGGGTCTTTGACGGCGAAAAATTGCGCGCCTCGCTGTTCAACGCGGGGGCAAAGCGCCTGTTTGCGACCTTCCGTCAGCGGGTTGCCGTGGCGGGCGAATTCGAAGACCGCGGCCCGGTGAAAAACATGACCCGGCACGGCTATGCGCATCTGCATATCCAGTGCCGCGACAACGACTGGTATGTGAACAGCGAAACCCAGGCGCTGTCGCGCAGCCTGAAAGACCTGACCAAGGGCTATAGGGACGCGGCGGCCATGGGGTTTTCCATGGGCGGCTACGGGGCGCTGCGGTTTTCTTCGGCGCTGAACCTGAAGCGGCTGATCGCTGTCTCGCCGCAATACACCATTGCGCAAGGTGCGGTGCCGCATGACCGCCGCCGCAAGGAAGCGGCCGCTTTCGATGAAGCGCTGGGCGACCTGATCCGTTATGGCCGCCACGGCGTGAAAGGGGTGGTGCTGTTCGATCCGTTCCGCAAGATGGATCTGAACCACGCGCTGTACATACAGGCGGTGTTTCCGGACCTGCAGCTGTGCCGGCTGTCCTGCGGCGGCCATCCCGCCAGCCAGGTGATCCGCGAGGGCGGCAGTTTCTGGGATCTGCAGTCGATGCTGCACACAGGCCCGCTGACTGCGGCGCGGGTTCTGGGCCTGCACAGAGAGCGGCGCAGGCGCTCGCAGACCTATTGGCGGCGCTTGGCGCGGGTTGCGCGCCAGTGCGGCAGGCCGCAGCTTGGCGCCGCGGCGGACGCCCGGCTTGAAAGGCTTGCAGCCGAACAGGAAAACGGGCAGTAAGCGCCTCAAGAAAGCTGAGTTGAATCACTTGACGCTGTTGCTGGTTGATCGTATGAGCAGCGGACCAGTTTTCGGGCGCAGCCAATGGCAGCGCCCCTTGTGATTTGGTCCGGATCTGCTCCGGACCTCCGAAAAACGAAGGATGATGATATGTCGCGCCGTTGCGAACTGACCGGAAAAGGCCCGATGACTGGCAACAATGTCAGCCACGCGAAAAACAGAACCCGCCGCCGGTTTCTGCCGAACCTGAATGATGTGACCCTGCAGTCCGAGACCCTGGGCCGCGGCGTTAAGCTGAAGATCTCCGCAGCAGCCCTGCGCTCGGTTGATCACCGTGGCGGTCTGGACGCCTTCCTGGCAAAAGCCAAGAACGAAGAGCTGTCCGACACCGCCCTGAAAGTGAAAAAAGAGATCGCCAAGGCACAAGCCGCCGAGGCCTGATATGCCTGGATTGGTCGAACTGGCCTGATCCTTTCACTGGATTTCAGCTACACTTACAGACACCGCGCATGAGCAATCATGCGCGGTGTTTGCGTTTGCGCAATCTGCCGCGGTGATGGCTCTTGCGGCGGCGGTACAGGGCGGGCATATCTGCCTGTGATGAAACACATTCTGCGCCTTTACCTTGGCCTGTTCCTGGCCCTTGCGGTTGCCCTGACAGGCCATAGCGCTGCTGCACGGCAGGGTATGCGCGATGCGGCCGGGCAGATGGTGATCTGCACAGGTTTGGGGCCGGAAGTTATCTATGTGGACAGCGAAGGCCAGCCGGTCCAGCCGCCGCACAGCTGCCCTGATTGCGTGATGCATCTGCTGGACGCCGTGGCGCCGCCTGCCACGCTGCCGGTTTCCGGGCAGTCGGCGGGCCGTGTGCACGCGGTTTCGCATAAGGCCGCCATTGGCAGCTATTTCAAACCAAGGGCCAGCGCACGTTCGCCGCCTGCGGCCTGATTGCAGACAGCCCATTTCCCCAAAATTCAATCGTTTCTTATGAGGAGGCACAAAATGTCCCTGAAATCTGTATTCCTTGCCACCGCTGCGGCAGCCGCATTGGCCGGGTCCGCTTTTGCAGACGGCGCCCACAAGATCATGGTCCATGACCAATACGCGCGGGTGTCCTCGCCCACCGCCAAGGCCGGTGCTGCTTTCATGGCGATCATGAACCAGACCCATGCGGATGACCGGCTGATCGATGTCCGATCGGATGTGGCCGCCAGGGTGCAGCTGCACACCCACAAGGAAGGTGATGACGGTGTCATGAAGATGATGCATGTCGAAGAAGGCTTTGCCATTGCCGAGGGCGACACCCATATGCTGAAGCGCGGCGGCGACCACATCATGTTCATGGGGTTGAACCAGGCGCTGAACCATGGCGATGTGGTCAAAGTCACGTTGGTGTTCGAAAACGCCGGCGAGGTCGAAATCGAAGTGCCCGTGGATCTGGAGCGCAAGGCCGAAGGCCACGGCAGCCACTCAAACTGAACCCGGGCACGATAGGGTACGGCGGGCGCGGCGTCAGGCTGCGCCGCAGCCCTCCTTCGCGCCCAAAGCCCGCTGATTGGCGGGCTTTTTTGCCGCTTGAGGCTAGCCCAGCAGCTCCGCCACCCATGCCGGCACGGTTTTGCTGGCGGGGCCAAAGCGGCGCTCGGCAAAGCGGGAGGCGGTGGCAGAGGGTTCCAGGTTCAGCTCCACCGTATGGGCGCCCGCCAGATGCGCCTCATCGACGAAGGCCGCCGCCGGGTAGACTTCGCCCGAGGTGCCGATGGCGGCAAACAGATCCGCATCTGCGAGATGGGTGTAGATCTCTTCCATGAAATACGGCATCTCGCCGAACCAGACCACGCCGGGCCGGCCCGCAGGCGCCGCACAGGCGGGGCAGGGGTGTCCGGTCTGCATTTCCATCGGTGCAGTCCAGCTATGGCCGCACGTGGCGCAAACAGCGCCTTCCAGCCTGCCGTGCATATGCAGCACATCCGCCGCGCCGCCGGCCTCGTGCAAGGTGTCCACATTCTGGGTAACGATCACCACCTCGCCCGGATGTTCCCTTTGCAGCCGCGCCAACGCCTGATGCGCCGCATTAGGCCTGGCCTCAGCCGCCTGGGCGCGGCGGGCATTGTAAAAGCGATGCACCAGATCCGGGTTGCGGGCAAAACCTTCGGGTGTTGCCACGTCCTCGATCCGGTGCTGCGCCCAGAGGCCGCCCTCGTCGCGGAAGGTGCCCAGCCCGCTTTCGGCGGAAATCCCGGCGCCGGTCAGGATGACAATCTTCGCACTCTTTCCCATCGCCGCGGAACCTCCTATCACTGACCCTATTCACAGGAGCCATAGACGCATGCCTACCCGTATTCTGTTTGTCTGCCTAGGAAACATCTGCCGCTCCCCGGCGGCCGAAGGCGTGTTCCGCGCGTTGTGCCCGGATGTAGAAACCGACAGTGCCGGCACGGCCTCCTATCACGCAGGCGAGCCGCCATACGGCCCGATGCAGGTAGCAGCGCAGGCGCGGGGGCTGGATATCTCGGACCTGCGGGCGCGGCAGTTCCGGCGCGGTGATTTCGAAGATTTCGATCTGATCATTGCAATGGACGCCAGCAATCTGGAGAATATCGAGGCCCTGCGTCCGGTAGGCAATGAAACCCCGGTGCGCCTGTTCACGGGCTACGCTCCGGCATCACGTGCCGACCATGTGCCGGACCCTTACTATACCCGCGATTTCGACGGCTGCCTGGATCTGATCGAGGCTGCTGCCAAGGGCCTCAAAGCGGTCCTCTGACTTATTCGGCGATCACCCGGAAACCGCCTGCCAGGAAAGGCAGCTGTTGCACCGCCGGATCAATCATCTGGGTCTGCACCAGCCGGCGCAGGGTTTCCGCAACGTCGCGCGGCACCCGGTCGGCCCAATCAGCCGCTGTAAACAGTGAAATTGTCCGCGACATCTCGCCAAAGGGCAGCGGGAACGCATCAATCTGGTCGTGGAACCGTGCTGCCCGCATATATCCCAGCGGCGTTGTCACCGCCCAGCCGATCCGCCGTGCCACCATCGCCATCAGCGCCAGATGCGAGCCGACCTCGAACCGGTCCTCGAACTCCAGCTTCTGGCGCACCAGCAGTCCCTCGATCTGCTGCGAGATCAGCTGCTCGCGCGCGTAGCGCAGGAACGGCAAGTCCTGCAGCTGCTCCGCCGCCTGTGCCGCATCGGACAAGGCGCCGCGCGGCGCCACCAGAATGAAGGGATCGCGCACCAGCGGGTATTCCACCAGCCCCTCATGCAGCCCGCCGGCGGTGGCGGCAACGGCAATATGCAGCTCGCGGGCCTCCATTGCCTGCACGATGTCATGGCTGGAGGCGGTGATCATCTTGAAGCGGCACTGTGTCAGGCTGTCCGCTAAAATTGTGGCCAGCCGCGGGGTCAGGTCGTTGTCAAAATCATCAATCAGACCGATCGACAGCGCCTGCAAGTGGCTGAGATCCATCACCGTCAGCTCGCTTTGGGCCAGCCGCAGCTCCGACAAGACCGCCTCGGTCCGGGCCAGGAAACTGCGCCCGGCGGCGGTCAGCACCATCGGGCGGCGGCCATGGTCGATCAACTCGCTGTCCAGTGCCTTTTCCAGGTTGCGCATCTGCTGGCTGACGGCGGGCTGGCTGAGGCCGGTCATCTCTGCCGCTTGCGCCACTGATCCGGTCTTGGCCAGCGCCTCGAACACTTCCAGCCCGCGCAGGGTAACACCTTTGATCAACATGCAATCGCTCCAATACCTTACGCCGTTTGTTCCGCTTTGCTGCAGCCCGGTCAAGGGGGGCAAAGGCGCAGCCTTTCCCCCTTGCGAAAATGCCGCAGCGCAGATGTATCAAAACGGTCAAAGGCACCCATGGGGTGCCTTTGCTTTACCGTGCAGCTTGGGGAAATGACGAAGGCAGGCTCAGCCGCAGTTGCGCGCTGCATGATCTCCAAAGGCCTTGTAGCGCAGCCACAGCCGCTCGTCCGTGCGGCTGGAGGACTGGCGCACCACTTGGGCCTGGTGCGGATCGGAAAACCATTTCGACACGGTCTTGCGCTCGGCCCGCGTCAGGCTGCGGTTGGCCACCTTCTGGATGCAGCTGCACAAACCGGGCGAGGCCGCGGTGCGGTCCGACTGGCGGCAGGCGCGTTCAATCGCGTCGGCCTCGGCCCCGAAGGTGCCAATGCTGCAAGAGATCCGGCGCAAAGCGCGGCGGTCAGGAAAAATCTCATCTGGCTCGTGCCCCGTTTTTTGGCAAGCGGATCTGATGCCCGCGGAATTGCCCGCAGTATGCCAAATGCCAAGGCGCGTTTCAATCGTGGTAAACGGGGTGGTTAGAAGGCCAGTGTTCAGCAGGGCTGGAGCGCCGGTTGCCGGCACTCCAGCGGCTGCCGGTCTCAGGTCTGGTTTGGCCCGCGCATTGCGCGGATCGCCTGGCGCACGGCTTTCCAGTCCGCCGCCTCATCGTCTTTGCCGGCTGCTTCGCAGCTGCGCATCTTCTGCGCGGCCTCCAGCTCGGCCTTGTCGCCATGCGCACTATACAGCGCGCGGGCATATTCGGTCGCTTTGATTGCATCCATGCGGGTCGTCCTCCTTTGCTGTGTTTCCCACCAGAGGTCTGCGCGTTTCGCGGAATGAGGCGAGTATAGCGCATTTCGCGGCGGCGCGCAGTTAGCGCGGAGAATTTGACGGGGTTTTGAGCTGCGCGGGGCGGAGGTGTTTGCAGATCATGGTGAGGGCAGTGCCGGTCCGCGGGCGGAAGCGAAGCGCCCGCCCATGGGGGCGGACGGGCGCTGCCCGGCGGTGCCGCCGGGCGGGAAATCGACTAGAGGACGCCGAGAATCCGAAGTCCGATTTGCACCAGCTCAAGCAGCTTGGGGCCGATGGAAATCGCCGCCGTAACGACAGCACCGCCAGCCATGCCTGCAAGTTGGACAGTCTTTCGGATGTCGCTATCGAACCACTCCGCACCTTTGCGGGTCAGTTTGTCATACTGTTCTTGCAGTAAGGCAATTTTAGATACCCGGCTGAATATCCGCGTCACAGCATCTGCCCCCGGCAAAGGCGGCGCGCCATCAGGCAGCGGGAGCAGCGCATCGTTGATCAGTTCGGGAATGTCCTGTTCGAAATTCTCTGCCAGAGCCGGCTCGCTGATCGCGGCCAGCATCGGCAAAGCCTCGTCCAGAACCTGCTTGTCTTCCGGCGTCAGCGCCTTCAGCGCCTGCTGGGCAAGCTGCTCCCGGTTCGCGGCGACGTCCGGATGATTGGCGCGGATGCCGCGCACGCCTTCCTCTACCGCGTTCAGCAGGGCGAGGTTGTCCTCATTGTCCGGCAGCTCGCGGCTGTTATGCAGTTGCGCCCGCAGGCTGCCCGCCACCCGGGTCAGGGTCAGCTCCGCATTCTGCGGGTCGTCCCTGTATTTGGTCAGCACCCGGTTGAGCTTACGCACATCGCCTGCGCGCTCCGACAACCCGTTGTGGCCGCCCAAGCAATCCTCCAGCGCGTCTTCGATCTGCGACAGCAGCGCGAACATATAGGGCGCGTTCTCAACCGGGATCGGCACCGCGCGGAACTTGCCGGTCTCCGGGTTCAGCTCGATGGTCTCTGCCATCGGCAGGTGTTCGGAGAGCATTCCTGCTTTGATGCGCTCAATCTCGGCGGCAACGGCTTCGGGGCCTGCGTCCCAGATCGCATCGTCGATCAGCGCAACGCGGCGCTGGAGTTCCCAGTCGAGCGGCTTGCCATCTAGGATGCCTTGGTACCAGTCGCGCCAAAAGAGCCAATGACTATGTTTCTTGCAATGCTCAATGAACCTATCCCACTGAACTTGTAGTTGCAGTATGGGAGCATCGTTATTCCACAGTTTGTTTCCCAGAAGTTGGGCATTTGTGGACACCGCTGCATCGATGAACAAGGATTTGCGCAAGACATCGCGGACCGCCTTCCCGGAATGCTGCATCGCGCCAACAGATGTGACAGCGAATGCAGCTACCTCAAGCGTGGCATCTGCGCTTGTTCTCCCTTCAAAGTCTAGAGCAGCGTGCGACGCAGTGATCGCATAGTAGATACTGTCACCGAGCTCCTTTGGCGAAGATAGATACACATGGGTCGATAGTACATTGCTGCGACTGAAAGCTGCGTTTTGGTATGTTGGATTGCTGGCGACCAGCAGTGCGCAGACGCTCGAGCGAAAACAATCCAACAATAAGTGCTCGTCGTCCATATCTGATGTGGTTAACTCCATTGCACTCGGTAGGCTTCTGAGTGAAATGCGGCAAGCGAGTTGTCGTGAAAGCTGAGTGCTTTGCCCTCGCAACCAAGTGTGAAGGTCTTCGTTTGAAGCTATTCTTGATAAACGTGCCATTCTAAACTTTTCCGAGTTAAAATTCTGGTTGCAAAGCAACACGCCCGCTTGACCAAACCCCGAATCCAAATCATATGCCTCACCATGACTGAGCTCGCCAAAATCCGCAATTTCTCCATCGTCGCCCACATCGACCATGGCAAATCCACCCTCGCTGACCGGCTCATCCAGGAGACCGGCACGGTGAAGGACCGCGATATGAAGGAACAGCTGCTCGACTCGATGGATATCGAGCGCGAGCGCGGGATCACCATCAAGGCCAACACCGTCCGCATCGACTATACCGCCGATGACGGCGACACATACGTCTTGAACCTGATCGACACCCCCGGCCACGTCGACTTTGCCTATGAGGTCTCCCGCTCGATGCGCGCGGTCGAAGGCTCGCTCTTGGTGGTCGACAGCTCGCAAGGGGTCGAGGCGCAGACGCTGGCCAATGTCTATCACGCGATGGAGGCCGACCACGAAATCGTGCCGGTGCTGAACAAGATCGACCTGCCGGCCTCCGACTGCGACCGGGTGGCGGAACAGATTGAGGATGTGATCGGCATCGACGCCTCGGGCGCCATCCGGGTCTCGGCCAAGACCGGCCAGGGCATCCGCGAAACGCTGGAAAGCATCGTGCAGCATCTGCCCGCGCCCAAAGGAACCCGCGACGCGCCGCTGAAGGCGATGCTGGTGGACTCGTGGTATGACGCCTATCTTGGCGTGATCGTGCTGGTGCGGGTGATGGACGGCACCCTGAAAAAGGGCATGCGGGTCAAGTTCATGTCCAACGACACCCTGCACCATGTGGACCGCATCGGCGTGTTTCGCCCCGAGATGCAGATGATCGACTCTTTGGGCCCCGGCGAGATCGGCTTCCTCACCGCCTCGATCAAGCAGGTGCGCGACACCCGCGTCGGCGACACCATCACCAATGACCGCAACGGCACCGAAGACGCGCTGCCGGGCTTCAAACCCGCCCAGCCGGTGGTGTTCTGCGGCCTGTTCCCCGTCGATTCAGCCGAGTTCGAAGACCTGCGCGATGCCATCGACAAGCTGGCCCTGAACGACGCCTCCTTCAGCTTCGAGATGGAAACCTCCGCAGCACTTGGCTTCGGCTTCCGCTGCGGCTTCCTGGGGCTTCTGCACCTCGAAGTGATCCGCGACCGGATTGAGCGCGAATACAACATCGAGCTGATCACCACCGCGCCCTCGGTGATCTACCACGTCTACATGAAAGACGGCGAGCAGATCGACCTGCACAACCCCGCCGACATGCCCGACATGTCCAAGGTCGACCACATCCAGGAGCCGCGCATCAAGGCGACGATCCTGGTGCCGGACGACTACCTCGGCGATGTCCTGAAGCTCTGCCAGGAGCGCCGCGGCATTCAGGAAGACCTGACCTATGCCGGCACCCGCGCCATGGTGGTCTATGACCTGCCGCTGAACGAGGTGGTGTTCGACTTCTACGACCGGCTGAAATCGGTGACCAAGGGCTATGCCTCATTCGACTACCAGATGACCGGATACCGCGAGGATGCGCTGGTCAAGATGTCGGTGCTGGTCAACGATGAGCCGGTGGACGCGCTGTCGATGATGGTGCACCGCGACCGCGCCGAGATGCGCGGCCGTGCGATGTGCGAAAAGCTGAAAGAGCTGATCCCGCGCCACATGTTCAAGATCCCGATCCAGGCGGCCATCGGCGGCAAGGTGATCGCGCGCGAGACCCTGTCGGCCCTGCGCAAGGACGTGACCGCCAAATGCTACGGCGGCGACGCGACGCGTAAGCGCAAACTGCTGGACAAGCAAAAAGCGGGAAAAAAGAAGATGCGCCAGTTCGGAAAAGTTGATATTCCTCAGGAGGCATTCATCTCTGCATTGAAAATGGACAGTTAGAATTTGGAAAAAGTGCCGTTTGTCAAACTTTCCTTCGCTGGTTCACGGTTTAACGGAGCAAGGTTGCCCGCGGATGCGTCGGTAAATATCTCTATCTATCAGAAGGTCTTGGTGGAGCTCGCCAAGCAAATTTGGCGAGAGAAAAACCCAAACAGACTACGCCTTCCACGTAATTTCGAACGATATTTTCAGCTTCAAATTGGTGATATCGAAGAAGGTAGTGCGGTTGCTCATCTCCCGCGCTTCGAAGAGGACTTGCCGGAGCTGTTTGGTTCGATGGCTCCGGGTGACATCTTCGACAAGGCTCAAGATGAATTAGTCAATATCATCGATGCTGCCAACGACAACAAGCCGCTACCTCGATTGAGTCCCGCCGTTAGATATGAACTCCGTCAGTTACGAAAGAACCTGCGTTCGTCGGAGAATATAGTTGTCACCCGAGGGCGGCTGAGCCGCGATGTTGATCGACATCCTATATCGGCGGCAACAAGAGAGAGAATTACTCGAGAAATCCGCGAAGAAAAAATAAAGAATATTTCCGGATTTGGAGTTCTTTCCGGAGTTTCTGAAACGCCACCCTCCATTTCGGTGGTTTCGGAACACGGTGCCATCAGGATTGACGTCAATTTTCAAACTGCCCGATTGACGTATAACGGACAGAATGGACGTCTCGTAGACTTCAATATTAATGCTGTGGTCGACTATGATGGATTCATTAAGCGAACTGAGGGAGTGAACGCATTTAGCCTTGTGAAAGATGACAACTCAATGGCGAAGGCTGCATCACGAGTCAGCGAACTCGCTGGGCTTGAGGCAGGTTGGTACAATGGGGAAGGTGAGGAAATTTCGCAACTCACTGTCATCACAAGTAAAGATATCGCCCGATTTATCTCAGCCTTTGAGGGATCTGCCGGGATATTTCCCTCCGTTGAAGGTGAAATTCAAATTGAATACGCTCGCAATGATTTTGAATGGACTATTGCGATTAAGGATACACACGTCATAGTGGAAGTGATGAGTTTGGATGACGATGAGTCTGTTGTTAGACGCTTCCGAGGTTGTTCTCCGGGATTACTAAGAATGCTATTAAGTGATAATGGAATTGTGGATGAGTGATAATCAGGACGAGTTGTTTTTGCGGAACATTCATCCACACTTCTACGACAATGGACGTGTTGGTAGCGGCGGCTTCGCGCCGACCGATGAGCACGAATATTGCTTGAGTGTTGATTTTGCATCAATGTCCTCTCCTCCGGAGAGCAGAAAACGACATGAAACTGTTTTCGGCTTGGAGTCGGCGGCAGTTTTTGGAGTTACTGAGGCTGAATTTGATGAGCATTCAATTGAGTGCAAAGCTGATCCTATTGATCTCAACCCAGCTCATGCTCTTGCAGACTATAATGAAGTTCGTCTGGCTTCGCGTTCACAAGTGAAGAAAGTAGCACGTAAAATCGCGGCAAAGGCGAACAAGCGTGGTCGCCTCGACTGACAGGCTCATTATTTAAAATTACAATCACCTTACCCGCCCGGTCGCCAGACCGGGCAGCGCCCGACCCTCCCGTCAAACCGCAGGTTTGCCTCCGGCAAACGGGGGGAGGGCGCTTCGCACCCACCCAGGGTCAGGCGCTGCCCTCCGCGTTTAGATCGCACCTTACCGAATTCGGGTATTCGGCCGGCCGTTGCTGACCGCACCGGCCTAACCACCCCGGCCACTACCCACCCAAACCCATGCGCCATCCTCCGCCGGTTCCGCACTCCGGCCATCCCCGCGGCTGAAAACCCGGCCCCCATGTGCTATCCTCCGCTCAGCCAAACTTTCGGAGGATGGCCTCATGACACCCAAAACAGTGAAACTCACCACTCTGGTCGCGGCGCTGACCCTGCTGAGCGCGCCTGCGTTTGCGCATAATTGCCCTGTCGACATGGCCGCCATCGACGCGGCCCTGGCCGCAGGAACCGATCTGTCCGAGGCCGATCTGGACCAGGTTCATGACTGGCGCGACGAGGGCCAGGTGCTGCATGAAGGCGGCGACCATGACGGGTCGGTGGCAACCCTGGCCAAGGCCAAGGAGATGCTGGGGATCGAATGACCGCACAGCAAAACGCCCGGCGCGGGGCCGGGCGGTCCTGTCACAAACCCGACGGCCTTACAGCGCGTCCTGCACATCCTGCGCGGCGCCGCTGATCGCCTGGCCGGCTTTGGAGATGTCGCGCCCCGCGCCCTTGGTAGTCTCGCAGGCGGCCAGCCCCAACAGCATCAGCACACACGCAAAAATCCTGATCATCGTCTAAGGCTCCTTATCTCTGCCCGGTTCTTTGCGGGGATATCTAGCAAGCCGCCCCGGCGCAGGCCAGCGGTATTGCCGGGAGCAGGGCGGTGCCTGCAATGCGGTTTACCAAAAATTGCAACTTATAAGATAGTGCAATCCCCGAAAATCGCGAGTAACTTGACCTGGATCAAGGCTGTAGCTTTGACCCCGCGGCAAGTTATGCGAAATTTGAGCTGGAGGGCATGTACTATGGACTTTTCCACCAGAAAACAAACGCTTGAGGTGCGCCGGATGCAGCTGGCAGGCACCCTGGCAAATGCCGGTCTTGCGCCGGACGCAGCGCAGATGGGCTCTGTCCGGCAGGCCTGTACTGCCCATGCCGGCGCCGTATCCATTGCGGTCCCCGCCAAGTCTGGCCTGGACGAGCTGCGCCGCATTGATGCCGCTTTGGCCCGCCTGCGCGAAGGGTCTTACGGCTATTGCCGGATTTGCGGCGACAACATCAGCGATGACTGGCTGGACCAGCGCCCGGCGTCGCCCTTTTGCAAAAGCTGCGCGCTCTGACAGTTTGCACCAGGCTGGCCCCGGCGGCGCCCTATAAATCCACAGGCAGATCCGGGATCTGCATCAGCCAGGGGGCAGCCGCCCCGCTGGCTGAAGCCGGTTCTGAACCGCAGCCGTTGTCCTGCTGCAGCTCTGCACTACTTCAGGGCTTCGCGCAAAAGCCCCCGTTGCCGTGCCGGCCGGGATATGTCACAACCTGCCTGACCGACTGAACAAATGAGTTTAGCAGATGCCAGATTTCACTGAGCGCCGCCGCATGATGGTGGACACCCAGATCCGTCCGTCGGATGTCACCAAATACCCGATCATCGAGGCGATGCTGGAAGTCCCGCGGGAACAGTTTGTCCCGGACTCGCAGCGCGAGGCGGCTTATGCGGATCAGAACGTGAAACTGGGCGGCTCCCGGGTGCTGATGGAGCCGCGCACCCTGGCCAAGATGCTGGATGCGGTGGATCTGCAGAACGACGAGCTGGTGCTCGATGTGGCCTGCGGGCTGGGCTATTCCACCGCTGTGGCAGCCCGTGTGGCGCAGATGGTGATCGGCGTCGAAGAAGACGCGGACATGGCCGCTGACGCGCAGGAGCTTTTGTCGGAAACCGGCGCAGATAATGCAATCGTGCATACCGGCCCGCTGGCCGGGGGCGCGGCGGAACACGGCCCCTATGACGTGATCCTGGTTGAGGGCGGCGCCGAGGAGCTGCCTGCGGGTTTGCTTGACCAGCTTAAGGACGGCGGCCGGATCGCGGCTCTGATGATGACCGGCGCGCTTGGCGAGGTGAAAATCGGCTATAAAAGCGGCGCCCGGATTTCCTGGCGGTTTGCCTTCAATGCCAGCGCCCCGGTGCTTCCGGGGTTTGCAGCCGCGCGTGAATTCGCGCTCTGACCCGCAGGGCGCGGCATTGCGTCCCAAGGGCCGCTGCCGTTAGACTGAACAAGAGGCCGGGCGCCGCGCAAAGGAGCGCCCGGAGTGCAGATAAAAACCACCGCGGCTGGCGGCGCGGCAAAAGATAAGGCAACCGATGCGAATGAAATTTCCGGCGAGTGTGTTTAAGGCTTTTGTATTTGCTGGCGGCGTGACAGCCACGGCGCTGCTGCCACTGAAGGCCGCGTCGGACAACTTGTCCGACGCGATGATCGGCGCCTATAAGACCAGCGGCCTGCTGGAACAGAACCGGGCGCTGCTGCGGGCCGCGGATGAGGATGTGGCGATTGCCGTGTCCCGGCTGCGGCCGCTGATCCAATGGACGCTCACCGCCAGCCATACCTATTCCCGCAGCGTCAACCAGTTCGGCAACTTCAACGAGTTCACAAACAACGATCTCGGCACCCAGATCCAGCTGACCCAGCTGCTGTATGACGGCGGCGAAACGCGATTGCGCAAGCAGGCAGCCCAGGAACTGGTGCTCGCGACGCGCCAGCAACTGCTGAGTGTTGAGCAATCAGTGCTGATATCTGCCGTTCAGGCCTATGTGGGGGTCCTGCAGGGGCAGGAAAATGTCGCCCTGCGCCGCAACAACCTGCGTCTGCTGCTGGAAGAACTGAAAGCGGCGCAAGACCGGTTCGAAGTGGGCGAAGTGACCCGCACTGACGTCGCCTTGGCTGAAAGCCAGGTGGCAGCGGCCCGCGCCAACCTGACGGGCGCCGAAGGGAACCTGCTGACGGCCCGCGCTACCTATCTGCAAATTGTCGGCCACGCGCCGGGCGCGATTGCCGGCCAGCCCCGACTGCCGTCGCGGGCTGTGTCCATCGACCGGGCGCAATCCATTGCGGCGCGCAACCAGCCGGACCTGCTGGCGCAGCAGCATTCGGTCAAATCCGCCGATATTCTGATCCGGGCGGCGACCAAAGCCTTGGGGCCAAGCGTCAGCTTCCGGGCCACTGCGGGCTTTAGCGAAGACTTGAATGACAGCACCGGTACCGACTCGGATGCTTCGGCTTCGGTGACGCTGACACAAGATCTCTATGCCGGCGGCCGCAACGCGGCGACCCGGCGGCGGGCCATTGCCAGTGCCGACACGGAACGCGGTGCCCTGATCAATACCCAGCGCGCGGTGCGCCAGAATGTCAGCTCGGCGTTTTTCAATGTGGAAACCGCGCGGGCGACACTGGTGTCATCCAATGAACGAGTGCGCGCGTCCAAGGTTGCTTTTGACGGCATCCGCGAAGAGGCCACCCTGGGGGCACGGACGACGCTGGACGTGCTGCAGGCTGAGCAAGAATATCTCGATGCTCAGACAGGCGAAGTGAATGCACGCGCCGACCAGGCAATTGCGGCTTATCAGCTGTTGCAGGCGCAGGGGCTGCTCACCGCCGAGCATCTGGGGCTGGCGGTCGAGATTTACGACCCGACGCTCTATTACAATCTGGTCAAGGGTGCGCCTGCGCAATACAGCAAGCGCGGCAAGGATCTGGACCGGGTGCTCAAGGCCTTGGGACGTAACTGACAATTCATCCTATCGGTTGTGCGGTGACGGGAAGGCCGCTACACTCTGTTTCAAGAGGCAAGAGTGGTTTATAAAATGTCCGACCCAGTTACCCATGCTGAGATCGAAGATGTATTGTCCTCAATCCGCCGCTTGGTGAGTGATGACAGCCGCAGCGGGCCTGCGGCCCCGGAACCTGCAGCCCGGCTGGTCCTGACGCCTGCGCTGCGGGTGCAGGAGGACGGTCCTGACAGCCCCCGGCAACTGATGATCCTGCAAAGGACGACCCTGCAGCGGCGGCACCCGGGGCTGCGACCGGCAGCCTGGCTGAGGGCACAACCGGCCCTTCAGCGATGGCGGGGGCCGGGGAGGGCGCGTCCCTTCTGGAAGCGGAAGCCCCGATAGCCTTCCGGCACCGCAGCAGCGCGGCTGAAACCGGATTGCCCTCGGATGATCAGCAAGCAGAGGCGGAGCAGGACACTGGTTTGCAGGCCGTCCAGCCTGACCCGGGCCAATTGGACGCAGGATACTTGGGCACAGACCGCTTGGATGCGGATCACCTGAATTCAGACCCGGATGCAGGATCGGAACACCAGCAATCGCAAGGCACGCCCGGTGCCGTGACAGACGCTCCCTGGGGTGATCCCAATGCCACGCTGTTTGCCGCCGCCGCAGGTGCGGAGCAGCCGGCAGACGGTACCGGCAATCTTGATGCCGAAACTCCAGCGGACAGTCAGGCCCCGGAAGACAGCCAAGCCCCGCAAGACAGCCAAGCCCTGCAAGACAGTCAAGCCATTGAAACTGCCGGGGCCCGTGCGGCGTCAGTTGTGCGCAAAATTGCCGAGCTTGAGGCCCGCAGTACGCGCGGGCAGGCGCAGGAACCGCAGCAATGGGAGCCGGACAGTCAGACGGAGGCTCCGTTTGCCAGCACTGTCACTGACACCATCGAATGGCGTGACGAACCGCTCTCCGCCCGCCGTGCCGCACCGCAAGACGAGGCCGGTGCATCTGCCGCTGCTGATACGCCCCGGGACGCGGGAGCGGAAGTTTTGGCAGGACCTGGCGTCAACGACGGCAGTGCGGTCGCGAAAGCAGAAACGTTGGCCGAAGCTGCTATGGCCGGGGCTGCGCTGGAAACTCTGGCCGAGACTGGTGATGGCTACCTGGACGAGGACAGCCTGCGCGATCTGGTGGCCAGTATCGTGCGCGAGGAGCTGCAGGGTCCGCTGGGCGAACGCATCACCCGCAATGTGCGCAAACTGGTCCGCCGCGAAATCCACCGCGCGCTTGCCGCGCATGATCTGCTCTAGACCCGGCGGCTGCCCGCGAAGGCTGCCCGTCGAAGGGATGACCTACCGAAAGGCGCACTCTGGTGCGCCTTTTTCATTGGGGCTGCTCCCGCCCGGCGTCTGGCTTTTGGCAAAGCCCTCCGCCCGTTGGGCCCGGCGCCGCGCCAAGCGCGGCGCCGGGCCCAAGACCGCAGACGGGTCTGGCCGTGGCCAGGGCAGGCTGCGGACGCGGGAGGACTTGCCTTGCCCGCAGGGGCCTTAGAACGTCACCGGCCGGGACAGCTCCAGCAGCTGGTCCAGATCCATAAAGCGTTCCAGATGGTCCGCCAGCGCATCAAGCGTCTCCTCGACACCGTCTTCATACCCCGTCTGGCTTTCATGCCCGAGCCCCGCCAGCACGCTGGCGCGGAAGGCATCCGAGGAAAACAGCCCGTGCAGATAAGACCCTTTCACCCGGCCATCGGCTGAGGCCGCGCCCTCGGCGCGCCCGCCGATGCTCAGCCAGGCCCGATCGCAATCGGCACCAGCCGTGCGGCCCATGTGGATCTCATAACCGTTCACCGGCAGATTGCCGTCGCGGGTCACCGCCTCGGTCAGGGTGACACGCTTTTCGCCCGCCATCACCGTATGCACATCCAAAAGGCCCAGCCCGTCGACCTTGCCGGGGCGTCCGTCGACACCTTCGGGGTCGTCAATGGTCTTGCCCAGCATCTGATAGCCGCCGCACAAGCCCAGCACATGGCCGCCGCGGCGGTAATGCGCCTGGATGTCGATATCCCAGCCCTGGTCGCGCAGGTAATTAAGGTCGCCGATGGTCGATTTGCTGCCGGGCAGGATCACCAGATCCGCATCGCCGGGCAGGGCGCGGCCCGGCGGCACGATCTCCACCGTCACCTCCGGCTCCGCTGCCAGCGGGTCCAGATCGTCGAAATTCGCCATCCGTTCCAGCTGCGGCACCACCACCTTGCAGGCGCCGCCCTGGCGCGAGGCGATGTCCATCATGTCCTCGGCCGGCAGTTTCCAGGCGTCCCAGAACCACGGCACCACGCCTAAGCTGGGCCAGCCGGTGCGCGCGGCAATATCGTCCCGGCCTGCATCAAACAGGCTGAGGTCGCCGCGGAACCGGTTCACCATGAACCCCACGACCCGCTCCAGATCATGGCGTTCAAGCACCGCGTGGGTGCCGACGATCTGCGCAATCACCCCGCCGCGGTGAATGTCGCCGGCAATCACCACCGGTACCTCTGCCGCACAGGCAAAGCCCATATTGGCAATGTCATTCTTGCGCAGGTTGGTTTCGGCAGGCGATCCCGCGCCCTCGATCAGCACCAGATCGGCGTCAGCGGCCAAGCGTCGGTAGCTTTCCAGCGCGGCCTCCAAGAGGCCGGTTTTGTCGCGCAAGAAGGAACCCGCACCCTGGGTGCCGCGCCGCTTGCCCTGCACGATCACCTGGGCGCCGGTGTCGGTCTCGGGCTTCAGCAGAACCGGGTTCATATCTGTATGGGGAGGCCGCATCGCGGCGCGCGCCTGCAGCGCCTGCGCCCGGCCGATCTCGCCGCCCTCGGGCGTCACCGCGGCGTTGTTCGACATGTTCTGCGGCTTGAACGGTGCCACTTTCAACCCGCGCCGCACATAGGCGCGCGCCAGCCCCGCCACGATAAGCGACTTGCCGACATTGCTGCCGGTGCCCTGGATCATGATCGAACGCGCCCGTGTCATCCTGCTGCCATCTCCCTGCCTGCGCCCCTGTGTCAGGCGTCTGCATAGCAGCTTAGGCAGCGCCGTCTATGGGCGCTGTGCCGCAAGCGTCCCGCGGCAGCTGCCACGCGACAGCCTGACCCTGCGGAAACCTTGGTGCGCAAAAGAAAAACGCGCCCCCAAAGGGCGCGCTTTTCGGCAATGCGGGGCAGAGGCCTTTCAGGCGGCTTCTGCCTGCGCAGCGTTGCGGCGTTCGCTTTCTTCACGCGACAGTGCAACCGAGGTCCGCACACCGCGGCCCACGAAGTCCATCAGGCCTTCCACAACCCGTTCGTTCGGGTCGATACCGGCGCAGGACAGCACTTCGCGGCCATCGCGCGAACGTGCCCAGCGGGCAATCTGTTCCGGGCCATTGCCGTATTTCTTGTCGTCGGCGATGGCATCATCCAGTGCGGCCAGGACAACGGCTGCAAACAGTTTGCGGGCGCGGTTGCCTTGCTCGTTATTATAAGCGGTGCCGTCTACGAAATCTCGCATCTCGTATCCCTTGTTGTTCTTGCTATTGCAATTTTCGGCGTAGCGCTGCTTATGGCGGAATTGTGACGATTCGGATAGAGCGCAGATGCATAGCTTTCATGCAAATTGCGCATACCTTATTCACACAGTCTCCATACCATATCCTTGTCTTGCCAGCGATCAGCCTGCCAGATATAGGGTCTTGCAAGTTTTCAACAACCATCTGAAAGGCATTTTCCCATGCCCAAGATCAACGGTAACGAAATCCGTCCCGGAAACGTCCTGGAACATAATGGCGGTTTGTGGGCAGCGGTGAAGGTCGATCACGTCAAGCCCGGCAAGGGCGGCGCCTTTGCCCAGGTCGAAATGCGCAACCTGCGCAACGGCTCCAAGCTGAACGAGCGCTTCCGCTCGGCGGACAAGGTCGAGAAGGTCCGGCTGGAACAGAAAGACCAGCAGTTCCTTTACGAGAGCGACGGCATGCTGGTGTTCATGGACACCGAGACGTACGAGCAGATCGAACTGCCGGCAGAGCTGCTGGGCGACCGCCGCCCGTTCCTGCAGGACGGCATGACCATTGTTGTGGAATTCCACGAAGCGGAGGCGCTGAACGCCACCGTGCCGCAGAAAGTGACCTGCCAGATCGTCGAGACCGAGCCGGTAGTCAAAGGCCAGACCGCGGCGAACTCCTTCAAGCCCGCGATTCTGGACAACGGCGTCAAGGTCATGGTGCCGCCCTTTGTCGGCCAGGACGAGATGATCGTGGTGAACACCGAGACCATGGAATATTCCGAACGCGCCTGATCCAGGCCGCGTCCCGGAAAAGCGAAGGCCGCCCTCCCTCGGGGGCGGCTTTTTCAGGTCTTGGGGCGGATCTCAAGACTTTTGCAAAAGTTCTCGAAAACTTTTGCGCCGCCAGCCGGCGGGACGGGAGTATCACTTAGCAGGCAGCGCCAGGTTGAAGCCGCATTCATCCATCATCCTGCCATAGGCCGCGGTAAATCCGCTCAACGACGCCTCATAGAACATGTCGTTCCCGGCCCAGATCTCTACCCAGCTTCCCTGTTTCATCGCTTGCAGCATCGGCAGGTGATCCTGAGACTGCAGCGCGCTTTCAGCTTCGGCCAGGCCTTCCTCGTTGATCCAGGAATTGATCCCGGCAGAAACTGAGAAGCTGCGGTCAAAGTCAAAGATGAAATCCACAGTGCCGCCCCGCTGCATCAGCGTCGGGTAATGGCGTGGCGCATATTCCTGCACCTTGGCCATCGGGTAAAAATCCGGCGGGCCGCCGTCGCCGGAAAACACCTCCAACGCCAGGATCGGGTCGCCATCGCCGCCGGTCCAGGCGCGGCAGGTCAGGTAGTTGTCCTGCTCGGTCTCATGCGGTTCAGTGGCGGCATGCCAGTCCTTGTAATTCCAGTAGTCTGCCAAAGCAGGGGAGGCCGCCAGCGCGGCCAGGCAAGCACCAAGGATCAGTCGCATCAAATACCCTTTCAGCAATCCTGACGGCGACCCTAACCCAATTAGGTGAACAGAGGCTTGTCAAACCCCAGCGCGTCCAGCCGTGTCTCCACCATGCTGCGGTAACCGGCACCGAACAGCCGCAGATGCACCAGCGCAGGCCACAGCTGATAGATGGCCCGGCGCACCTCATGCCCCGGCTCCGGCGCGCCATAGCTTTCGTGAAACGCTTCAGGCCGTGCGCCGAACAGATGCAGCATCGCCAGATCCACGTCTCCATCCCCTTAGTAACACCCAGGGTCGATCAGATAGGCGTAGCTGCCGCGGAACAAAACATTGGCAGCCCGCAGATTGCCATGCAGCAGAGAGGTTGGCGGGGCAGCAGGCAGCGGATCCGGCAACCTGTCGCAAAGGGTCTTAAACCGCGATCGCAGATCCTGGGGCAGGGCGTCGGGAACGGCTAGCAGGCGGCGCTGCGCCCAGAAGCTCCGGGGCAGGCGCGCCAGCGGCGCAAATGGCCGGCAGCATAGCCGCTTCCGCGGCAACCAGCGTCACGGTCTTGGCCACCACCCGGCGGCTATCCGTCAGCTCCAGCAGCTGCACCTCGGACAAATTACCGCCATGCAGCGGGCGGGCGCGTGCGACTTCAGCGCCCAATAGGGAAAGAAACGTTTCCTCCAGCCCGCTCACACCTGCCAGGTGACAAGGGCCTCTCCGGCCAGCATCCCCTCCTTGGCGCGGTCGAACCGCAGATAGGCAATGCCCCTGCCGCCGGACTGGGTGAACAGCCTGCCCACGGGTTTGCCGCCCGAGGTGATTTCAGTGCCAACCGGCGCCGTGCCCTCAACCTCCACAGTCCGGAACCCCTTGCGCAGCTCGGTCTTGTGTTTCATCCGCGCGGTGACCTCCTGGCCCACATAGCAGCCCTTGCGGAAATCCACCCCGTTCAGCGCTTCAAACCCCGCCTCCAGAATATAGCTTTCCGGTCCCAGCTCGACGCTGGTCTCAGGGATACAATGGGCGACCCGGACCGCGTCCCAATCACTGCCGTCATCGCCGCCTTCAGCGCCATAGAGCCGCCAGCCCATATCCGCATGGCGCGGATCGGACAGCGCGCCCTCAGGCGCATCGCCGGTGCCGCGTTTCACCTGCAGATCCGTCAGTTTCACCTGCACGTCAGCGCGCAGCCGGTACATGTTCAGCCGCTTCAGCAGGCCTTCGGCCAGCGACGCCTCCACGTCCAAGAGCACCGCATCGCCATCGGCGGCCAGAAAGAAATCCGCCAGATACTTGCCCTGCGGCGTCAAGAGTGCTGCGTAGACCAGCCCATCGTCCAGCCGGTCGACATTGTTGGTCACCAGCCCCTGCAAAAAACTGCGGGCGTCGGCACCACTCAGGCGCAGGATGCGGCGGTCGATCATTTCATGTCTCCGGTGTTTCTCAGAGGACGTTTCATAGTTCCGCCCAGTGATATAGGAAGCAGGGCGGAAGAAAACAGGAAAACCACCCATGCCCGCGCCGGTCAGCATCGTGATCCCCGCCTTGAACGCAAGCGAAGAGCTGCCTGCCACGCTTGAACATCTGATGGAGGGGCTGGCCGCGGGTCTGATCCGCGAACTGGTGATAACGGATGGCGGCTCCGCCGACGCCACCCGCGCTATCGCTGAGGGTGCGGGCGCAGAATGGATCAGCGGCGCGCCCTCGCGCGGCGGCCAGCTGCGCCGTGGCTGTGCGGCGGCCAAGGGCGACTGGCTTTTGGTCCTGCACGCCGACACCCGCCTGGAACCGGGCTGGGCCAAATCCGTGGCGCAGCATCTGCAGACGGGGCAGGGCAGCCCCGCCTGTTTCCGCCTGCGCTTCCGGGCGCGCGGGCTGATGCCGGCCTGGGTCGCGGGCTGGGCCAACCTGCGGACGCGGCTGTTCAGGCTGCCCTATGGCGATCAAGGCCTGCTGATCCGGCGCGCGGCCTATGAGGCCGCAGGCGGCTATCCCGACCAGCCGCTGATGGAGGACGTGGCGTTGGTGCGCCGCCTGCAGGGCATGACGATTCTGCCAAGCGCGGCGCTGACCAGCGCCGCGCGCTACCAGCGCGCGGGCTGGCTGCGGCGCGGAGCACGCAACCTGTGGACGCTGATGCGGTATTTTCTGGGGCGGGATACGGGAAAGCTGGCTGCTTCTTACCGGAAATAGAAGAGAGAGCAGGGTTCTTCCGCGGGCGGAAGCGAAGCGCCCGCCGTTTTGCCGGAGGCAAACCTTTGGTTTGACCGGGGCGGACGGGCGTTGCCCGACCTTTCGGCCGGGCGAAACATTCAAAGATACTCAGCCGAACACCTTGCGCGAGAACCGGCGGAACCAGCGTTCCTTGCCGCTTGCGGCGCCACCCGGCACTTGCTCGGCTTGGGCGGCGATGCCGGCAGTATCCACCACTGTCTTGCCGTCCTGAAACTGCAGCCGGTACAGATCGGCATAGGTGCCGCCGCGCGCCAGCAGTTCTTCGTGGGTGCCCTGGTCCAGCACCCGGCCGCGGTCCATCACCACAATCTTATCTGCATTGCGGATGGTCGACAGCCGGTGCGCGATCACCAGCGTGGTGCGCCCGCCGGCCAGCTTGTCCAGCGCCTGCTGCACCACCTTCTCGGATTGCGCATCCAAGGCCGAGGTGGCCTCGTCCAGCAGCAGCACCGGCGTATTGCGCAGCAAGGCGCGGGCAATCACCACCCGCTGCCGCTGGCCGCCCGACAGGGCTGATCCGCGCGGCCCCACGCGGGTTTCCAGCCCATGCTCCAGCTTGGGCAGGAAATCCGCCACATGCGAGGCCTCCAGCGCCGCTTGCAGTTCCTCGTCGCTCACATCGGTGCGGCCCAGAACGATATTCTCAAGCAGGGTTTCGTCAAACAGCATCGCATCCTGCGTCACCACCGAAAACAGGCTGCGCAGATCTGCGGTGTTCAGACCGGTGACCTCAACCCCGCCCACGGTCACGGATCCCGCCTGCGGATCCACCATCCGGGTCAGCAGGTTGAAGATGGTCGATTTGCCAGCCCCCGAGGCCCCCACCAGCGCGGTGGTCTTTCCGGCTTCGGCCTCCAGTGTCAGCCCGTGCAGGATCTGCGCGTCGCCGTAATTCAGCTCAACTCCGCTCAGGCTGATGGCGGGCAGACCTTGCGGCGCGGCCTGCGGATGTTCTGGCTCGCTCAGCAGGATCGGCGCATCCAGCAGCTCCTTGATCCGCTCCAGCGCTGCCGCCGCGCCCTGCCAGACACCGGAAATATTCGCCAACCGCCGCATCGGTTCGAAACTCAGCCCGATCGAGGTGAAAAAGCTCATGAACTGGCCCACGGATTTTTCGCCGGCGATGATCTCGTTGCCGCCATACAGCAGCACCGCCATAAAACCGACACCGGCCATGATGTCGGTCATGCCCGAAATCGACGAAGTGCCAAAGGCGGCCTTCACTTCCGAGCGGACAAAGTCATCGGTGCGTTCGGAAAAACGGTGGACCTGATAATCCTCCAGACGGTTCAGCTTGACCGGCACGATGCCGTGGAAAATCTCGTCCAGCCGGGTTGCCAGATCAGCGCCCAGATCGCGCGCGCGCGACGCCTTTTTGCGCACATAACGCTGGATGGTCGAGATCGGCAGCAAGAGCACCGGCACCCCGACCAGCAGGATCAGCGTCCAGCGCCAGTCGATGCTGAAGGCAACGCCCAGCACCGCCACCAGCGCCACCAGATCGCGCCCGGCGCCGGTGATCACCGCCTGCCAGACCGCGTTGATGGCATAGACATCCGACTGGATCCGCTGGATCAGCAGCCCCGGCGGGTGCTGCTGGTGAAACGCCGGATCCTGGCGGATCAGCCGCGCCAGCATATCCTTGCGCAGATGTGCGGCCGAGGTCTGCGAAACCTTGCTCAGCAGCACCTTCTGGGTGACGCTGGACACGCCGCGCAACGTGAAAATCGCCAGAAACGCCAGGCTGACCCAGACCAGCGCGTCTGAATTGCCCGCGACAAAGACCAGATCGAACATCGGCTGCATCATATAGCCAAGCGCGCCCATGGTGGCGCCTTCCAGCAGCATAAAGATCGCGGCAATGCCCAACAGGCCGATGTAATGGCGCAGATAACCGCGCCACAGCCAGCCGAACAGCTCGCGCGAGGATTTGTGAGGCTGGCTCATACGGGGAGGGTCCGGCAGGGAGTTCGGGTCATTTCGCGCCTTTTCTGACATGCCGCAACCATTTAAGCAGCTCGGCTGCAGGGCGCAAGCAATTCGCCGTGACGCTGCGGTCTGTGGAATTGACCCTGCGGGATCGCCGGCTACTGCGCCGCAAAGGATCAACCGCGGTGCGCGAAGGCGTTTGCGCTGCTAAGAACATTGCCCATGAGCGGATCAGTGAACATATCGGCAGGCCGGTCATACCTGGCCATTCCGGGCGCATCGGTGCTGCCGGACCAGGTGCTGCAGGCAATGCACCGGTCTCTCCCAACATCTATGCCGGTGCTCTGGTCGAAATGACCGCCACCCTGATCCCGGATCTGCAACGGATCGCCGGCACCCGGCATCAGGTTGCGATCTAAATCTCCAACGGCCACGGCGCCTGGGAGGCGGCACTGCAGAACACGCTGCAGCCGGGCGGCCGGGTGCTGGTGCCTTCCTCGGGTCGTTTTGCGATCGGCTGGTCGGAAATGGCCGAAGGGCTGGGCATCGAGGTTGAGGTTCACGATTTCGGCAATCACGCGCCCTGGGACTTGGACCGGATTGCCGAACGGATTGCCACTGGGCACCGAACTGCGCATGTGGCTGGAACAGCACTTGGGCCTGACGCTGGGCATCAGCCTTGGTATGGCGGCGCCAAACAGCCCGGACTGGCACGGGTTTTTCCGGCTGGGCCATATGGGTCATGTGAACGGCCATATGGCGATGGGCCTGCTGGGTGGCATCGACACCGGTCTCAAGGCGCTGGGTATTCCGCACGGGCCGGGCGCGCTGGACGCGGCTGCAACAGCCCTGGCCGCGCGCTAGCAGCCTGGCAGACACAAACGGTAGGCGCGGCTCACGCCTTCCGTGCATTCAGGCGGATATCCAGCCTGGTGATAAGATGGTTGATCAGCACCGCCAGCACCAGAACAGGCACCATTCCGTACATCACCCAGACCACAAAGAAGATCCACATCAGGTTGATCCCGGCAAAGGTGATTGCGGCAGTGAAGAAATCCGGCATGTTGGCCGGCAGTTCAGGGTCACGCATGACAATTCTCCCGGTTCTACTTCTAAATGGTAGTCCAGGAGTGGTGAATGTCCGGTAAAACTGCCGCGATCCGGGGAGCGCTGGCAATTTTCAGCCACCCCGCGCCGCCGCCAGTGCCCGCGGCAGGGCCGCCGCAAAGGCGTCCAGCTCCGCTTCCGGCCCGCAGCTCACCCGGATGCAGCGGTTTTGCGGCGCGGCAAAGGGCATCCGCACAAAGATCCCCTGATCCACCAGACCATCCAGAACCGCCTTGGCAAACACCCCGTCGTGACCGCAGTCAATGGCCACGAAATTGGTGGCCGAGGGCAGGGCGCTCAGCCCGTTTTCTGCCGCGATCCCAGCAATCCGGTGCCGCGCGCCGCCGATTTGCGCCAGCACGCTCGCCAGCCAGTCCTGATCCTGCAAGGCCGCCAGCGCCCCCGCCTGCGCCGCCCGGTTCATGCCGAAATGATTGCGCACCTTATTGAAGGCAGCGATCAGATCCGGGTGGCCTATGGCATAGCCCACCCGTGCACCGGCCATGCCATAGGCCTTGGAGAACGTCCGCATCCGGATCACCCGCACATCATCGGCACTGACGGGCGCCGCGGTGCCTTCCGGCGCGCATTCCACATAAGCCTCGTCCAGCAGCAGCAGGCAGCCCGCGGGCAAATGGTCCAGCGCGGCGGCAATATCGGCGCCCTTGCGCCAGCTGCCCATCGGATTGTCCGGATTGGCAAGGTAGACGATCTTGGCATCCACCTCCGCCGCCCTGGCAAACAACGCCTCAAAATCCTCGCGGTCATTCTTGTAGGGCACCGTGTGGATCACCCCGCCAAACCCCGCCACATGGTAATTGAACGTCGGATAGGCCCCCAGCGAGGTCACAACCGCATCGCCCGGCCCGATCAGCAGCCGCACCAGATAGCCCAGCAAACCGTCGATACCTTCGCCGACGATGATATGCTCAGGGTCCACCCCTTGATGCGCCGACAGCGCCTGACGCAGATCATGGCTTTGCGCATCGCCGTATTTCCAGATCTCCGCCGCCGCTTTGGCCATTGCCTCAACCGCCTTGGGCGAAGGGCCGAATATGTTCTCATTCGCCCCCAGCCGTGCCGCAAAAGGCGCGCCGCGCTCACGCTCCTGCGTTTCGGGGCCGACAAACGGCACGGCGGCAGGCAGGGAAAGCGCAAGCGGGGTGTAGCGGGGACCAGTCATGGCTGCAGATAACCCCAAGCCCGCAAACGGGGCAAGGCTTGCGTCACCGTTCCCTGCCGCGCAGATTACACCCGGATGTCCAGAGGATTCTTTCATGCGCAATGTTCTGGCCTTGCTGGCCGCCGCCCTAGGCTACCTGTTGTTCTGGCCGGTGCCGGTGGATCCGGTCGCCTATGACCCGCCCGCCGCGCCAGGGTTTACCGGCGTCTACGCTGAAAACCGCGCCCTGGATGCGGCAGAGCTGATCAGACTGCCGGATGGCGAAGCAGGCCCCGAAGACCTGGCCGAACTCGCGGACGGTGCGGTCTACACCACCAGCCTTTCCGGAAATCTCTACCGCATCGACGGGGCGGAGCCGGTGCTGGTCGACCGTCTCGGCGGCCGCCCGCTGGGGTTGAAGGCCGGGCCGGACGGCGCGCTTTACATCGCCGACAGCTTCCGCGGCATCCTGCGCTGGTCCGGCCCCGGCACGCTCAAGGTGCTGGCAGACAGCATCAATGGCACGCCCATCATTTACGCCAACCAGCTCGACGTGGCACAGGACGGCACCGTCTATTTCTCCAACTCCTCCGACCGGTTCGATCCGGAAACCATGGGCGGCACCAAACCCACCTCGATCCTCACCATCTGGGAACAGTCGGACAGCGGCTACGTCGCCCGCTTGGCGCCAGACGGCAGCGTAGAAAAGCTCGCCACAGGCTTCGTCTACACCAATGGCATTGCCCTGTCCCCGGACGAAGATTTCCTCTTGATCAACGAAACCGGCCGCGCCCGTATCCATCGGCTTTGGCTCACGGGGGACAGGGCGGGCCAGCAAGAGGTCTTCCTTGATAACCTCCCCGGCTATCCCGACAACCTTGAAGGCCAGGGCGACGGCACCTATTGGCTGGCCTTTGCCAGCCCGCGCCTGCCGTCGGAAAAACTGATGCCCTATCCGTTCTTGCGCAAACTGATCTGGCGGCTGGGGCCAATGGTGCGCCCGGCGCCGGTGCATCGCGGCATGCTGATGCAGTTCGACGGGCAGGGCAAAACCTTACGCACACTGCAGGACCCGGACGGGCGCCTTGGCGTCACCACCGGCGGCAAGCTGGCAGGCGGGCAGCTTTACGTGATGACACTCGACTCGCCCTGGTTCGCCCGTCTGCCGCTGCAACCCTGACCCTTCCCCCACGTTGGACTGGCATCCCATCCGCTGCCGGGGCAGGCTGGCGGCAAACCAGCAACGGGGAATATGTCATGGCCAGAGTCACCACCGGCTACAAGGACCACATCGCCTATGTCACGCTTGCCCGTCCGGACAAGCACAACGCCCTGGACGAGGAGATGATCGAGGCAATCATCGCCGCCGGGCAGGAGGTGGCGGAATCGGAGGCCCGCGCTGTGGTGCTGGCAGGTAGCGGCAACAGCTTTTGCGCCGGTCTCGACATGGCCGCTTTGGCCGGATTTGCGCAGCGTGACCTCAGCACCCTGGTGATGGAGCGCACCCACCACGACGCCAACGCGTTCCAGGAGGTGGCGATGGTCTGGCGCCGGATGCCGGTGCCGGTGATCGCGGCCATTCACGGTGCCTGTTTCGGCGGCGGCTTGCAGATCGCGCTGGGTGCCGACATCCGCATTGCCCACCCCGAGGCGCAGCTGTCGGTGATGGAGATGAAATGGGGGCTGATCCCGGACATGGGCGGCATGGCGCTGCTGCCGCGGCTGCTGCGTTCGGACGTTTTGCGCCGGCTCACTTACACGGCTGAAAAAATCGCCGCGCCGCAGGCGCTGGACTGGGGGCTGGTGAGCGAACTGGCAGACAGCCCGCTTACCCGCGCCCAGGAACTGGCCACCGTCATCGCAGCAAAAAGCCCCTCCGCCATCCGCGCTGCCAAGCGCATGATCGCTTATGCCGAAAGCGGTGCCGCCCAGGCGGATGTGCTGCTGGCCGAAAGCGCCGGACAGCTGGACCTGATCGGCAAGCCGGATCAGATGGAGGCCGTCGCGGCGCAGCTGCAAAAGCGCCCGCCGGATTTCGGCTGAGCCCTGCCAGAGAGGCTTCTTCTCCGCCCCGTGCCGCCGCCCGCGTGGTGCTGAACCGGAATTCCAACAGCTTCTTCCGGCTGTAAAAATCCCCGCCGGAGGCAGCGTCCGGAACGGGCGCTTTGCCGCCGGCGGGTCTTTGAAAACTGCAACAGCGGTTTTTCGCCAATTTTTCCGAAAATCCGCCTATGCCAGCGGGAAACCGCCGCCCGCCGGCAGAAAAATGCCGCGCAAAATCAACAGAAACGCCCGTTAACCATTTGGCAATATTTGCGGGCGAATTCTGCCTTCATCAGGGCGCAAAACAGGCCAATCCATCAATTGGAAACCTGCCGCCGGAACGCTCGCACGGGCGCCGGATGGGTGTTTGCACCCTGATGAAATGCAGTAGAACCGGCTGGCGCAGGAAGTGCGCTGCAGCCGGGCTTCAGAAAGGAGTGAGGCTGATGCAACTGGTGCGTAAGAAGTGGTTTATTCTGTTCGAAAGCGGCGCCCTGCTGTCCCGGACCGGCGACCGGATCACCTATTTTTATGACGAGGCCCTGTGCTTTGGAAACCGCGAGGAGGCGCAGCGTTACCTGGCGGTCAATGAAAACAAGGTCAGCTGCACCGGCCTGCACCCGTCGCTGACCGAGGCAGCGTGAGCGGATGGCTCGCCGCCAGCCGCAGGCCCCCGGCGGCGGAGGCCGCAATGCCTAGCTCGGCCCGTTGGCTGCTCGCCTTCAGCGGGGTGATGATCTCGGCCTCGGCGCTGGTGTTCTGGGCCTGGCTCGGCGGCGCAGGCCAGCCGGCCGAGGATCAGCCCGGCTGGTTCACCCTGACTGCATTGCGGTTTTTCTGGCTGCCCTTCCTCAGCGGCGCCGGGCTGGTGCTAGCGGTCTGCTGCGCCGGGCGCACGGGTCTCTGACCTGCCGGCCCCGGTGATACCGGCCCAACGACGCGGGTCCAGTGATACCGGCCTTTGGGCCGTAGATCCTAAAAGCCGGCCAGGAAAAAGCCGCGCCCGGTGCAGGCGCGGCTTTCTATTCAACAGGTCTGCGGCGGGCTTAGAGCGACGCGTCGTAGATTTTGGCGATATTTGCGCCCAATGCAGCGTCATATTCCGCATCGGTCATCGACACGCTCAGCCCCTCGGTCAGCGCGCGGCTGAAGGAGGCGATCATCTTGGCGTTCTGCGACAGGCGCGCGCAGGCGTCATCGGTGGTATAGCCGCCCGACAGCGCCACAACCCGCACCACATTGGCGTGATCTGCCAGATCATCATAGAGGCCAGCCTTGGACGGGATGGTCAGCTTCAGCGCCACTTTGGTGCCTTCGGGCAGGGCGTCCAGTTGTGCCTTGATCTCTGCCTTCAGGACATCTTCGGCCTCGGCTTTGGTGGCCGAGTTGATGTCCACTTCCGGCTCGATGATCGGCACCAGGCCGGCGGCCGCGATCTGCTGGCCCACTTCGAACTGCTGGGCGACAACCGCCTTGATGCCTGTCGCATTGGCTTCCTTGACGACCGAGCGCATCTTGGTGCCGAAGATGCCCTTCTCACCGGCGCGCGCCAGCAGGGCGTCCAACTCCGGCATCGGCTTCATCATCTGCACGCCATTGGCCTCATCGGCCAGGCCCTTGTCCACTTTCAGGAACGGCACCACGCCGCAGTTGCCCCACAGGAAGTCCGCGGTCGGCTTGCCGTCAATCTCGCCGTCCATGGTTTTCTCGAACAGGATCGCACCCAGGATACGCTCCTTGCCAAAGCTCGGCGAGGTGATGATGCGGGTGCGCATCTTGTGGATTTCGGCGAACATCTCGTCGTCGCCGGAATAGGCGTCCTCGGTCACGCCATAAAGCGCCAGCGCCTTCGGGGTCGAGCCGCCGGATTGGTCCAGCGCGGCAATGAAGCCTTTGCCGGCTGCGATACGGTCGAGTTGTTCCTGATGAACGGAAGCGTCTTTGGCCATGATGCGTCACTCTTCTTGGGAATGGTCTGTCTTGGCGCTGTCTATACCGCGAATCTGCCGGGAAACAACGGGGTGTTGCGCTAACGGAAGAAGGATTTCCGCGCATCCCGCGCCATATTATAGCGCATTTCCAGATCCGAGATCCGCGCCATCGCCGCCTTGCGTGCTGCCGCATCCGTCAGAGCCGCATAACCCTTGCGGGCCGCGGCCAGCTGTTCCTTCAATGTGAACTCCTCCGGCACCACGCCGGCCTGCGCCATGATCCGCATTCCTGCCGCCAGGCCTGCATCCACATGCGCCTCGCCGCTGCGGTCGGGCAAGGGTTTGCCTTGGCCCGCCAGTCCTTGCAGCTGCCCTTCGGCCTGGGCCTTGGCCAGCTGCCGTTCAATCAGATTGCGGAATGCGCGGATCATGGGCGGCCTCGTGTTTTCTGCCGGGATCCTACCAGCCGCAGCTCAACCCAGCCAGTCCTTGCGGGTGACTGCGTCATTCAGCGCAATCAGATCCTCGTGCAATTCGCCCAATGCAATGGGGCCGCCCAGGCAGACCCTTACTGCTTCCTCGGGCAGGCCGGTCACGGTGAAAGCATCGCTTGGCATGATGCCGATCTGGCGGCCTGCCATGCGGCCCATTACCTCGGCCCGGCTAGTGCCGCGGGGCAGGGTAAGCCACAGGTTGAAGGCCAGTGGATCCGCAATGGTAAAGCATTCCTGCAGCACCTCAGCCGCCAGCGCCTGCCGCACCGCTGCGGCCTTGCGCACGAAACCCTGGATTTCCGCCGCGGTGCCATCCTCAATCCAGCGGCCCAGAAGTGCCAGGTTCAGCGGCGACACCATCACATGCATCGACCGCATTGCTTGTGAGAACTGCCCCATCAGGCTGCGTTTGGGCACCGTGGTATAGGCCAGCCGCAACCCGGCGCCGAAACATTTGGACAGGCCCGCAATATGCCAGCCCAAATCCGGGATCAGGCTGCTGATGGCGGCAGGAGCATCCTCGGCAACGAAGCAATAGGCGTCGTCTTCGATCAGCGGCAGATCATGTTTTTGCAGCACGGCCGCCACATCCTCACGCCGGTGGCTGGGCATGGTGCGGGTGGTCGGGTTCTGCAGCGTCGGGTTCAGGTACAGCGCCGCCGGCCAGTGGTCGGTGACCGCTTTTTCCAGCGCCTCCGGCAGGATGCCGTCACGGTCGCCGGCCAGACCGATCAGCCGGATCCCCAGCCGCGCCGCAATTGAGCGCAGCCCGGGATAGGTCACATCCTCGCACAACACGGTTGAACCGGGCTCGCACAGCACCGTCAGAATTGCATAAAGACTGGCATGAGAACCCGGCGTGACCGCCAGCCGCTCGGGTGCGCAGGGCAGGCCGTTTGCCTGCATCCAATCCGCCGCAATGGCCCGGTCCTGCGGGCTGCCGGTGACCGATTGATAGCGCAACAGCGGCAGCAGGTTGGCCGAGACATGCTCCAGCCCCTTTTGCATCCGCGCCAGCAAGGCCGGGTCATCCGGCTCCGGCGGCATGTTCATCATCGGGTCTTCTTCCAGCGCCCGGCGCGGGTCGGGGCGTGCCGGCAGCGCGTCCGGCGCCTTCACAAAGGTGCCGCGGCCCACAAAGCTTTCGATATAGCCGCGCCGCACCGCCTCGGCATAGCCGCGCGACACGGTTGAGAAATCCACCCCCAGATCCTGCGCCACCCGCCGCTGCGGCGGCAGCCGGTCGCCGGGCGCCAGCACGCCGGTGTCGATGTCGGATTTGATCGCCTCGGCCAACTCCAGATAGCGGGGCTTTGCATTGGCCAGACGGGCCGGGGTCCACTGCTTCATCGGCAGAATCTCCTGGGGTGATTGTTTGGTTCAATGATTGACTGCGTCAATAAATGCAATATCCATGTTTGCAAATTGATTGCAATCAATCCTGGAATCGCAGTATCAGGCCGCAAACCCCAAGGAGACGTGCGATGACTGGGATGGATGTTTTGCAACAGGACCAGCGGGAGATGAAACCCGCCTTGCTGAAGGGGCTGCGGCTGCGCTGCCCGAACTGCGGCGAGGGCAAGCTCTTGCACAGTTATCTCAAGGTGAACGACAGCTGCAGCGAATGCGGCCAAGAGCTGCACCATCAGCGCGCTGATGACGGGCCGGCCTATCTGACCATTCTGGTGGTTGGCCACATTCTCGGCTTTGCGCTGCACATTGTTTATACCCAGTTGCGTCCGGATCCCTGGACCTTGGCGATCATCATGTCGGTGATCACGGTGGGGGCCTCGCTGGTGATGCTGCCGCGGATGAAGGGGCTGGTAGTGGCTTATCAATGGGCCAAGCGGATGCACGGGTTCTGAATCCGGCCAGAAACCAACCTGAAACCAACCAGTTAAAATGCAAAAGGCGGGCCATTGGCCCGCCTTTTTCCGGTTTCTCCCTGCGCCGCGCAGCGGCGCCGGGCCCAACGGGTGCGGCTCACGTGCCGTGAGCCAGGCAGCGGGCGGGAGGACACCCGCCTGCCGCACAACAGCTCAGACCAGACGCGAGGTGTCTTTGGCTGCGCGGACGAAATCGTCAAACAGCGGGTGCGGCGCAAAGGGTTTGGATTTCAGCTCCGGGTGGAACTGCACGCCGATGAACCACGGATGGTCCTTCCATTCCACGATCTCCGGCAGGCGGCCGTCGGGCGACATGCCCGAGAAGTTCAGCCCGCATTCTTCCAGCTTTTCGCGGTATTTGATGTCCACCTCATAGCGGTGGCGGTGGCGCTCCTCGATGTGGGTGCTGCCATAGGCGGCGGCGACCTTGGAGCCTTCGGTCAGCGCCGCGTCATAGGCGCCCAGGCGCATGGTGCCGCCCTTGTCGTCATCCGCCTTGCGGCTGATCTTGTGGTTGCCCTGCACCCATTCCTTCAGGTGATAGACCACCGGTTCGAACCGTTTCTTGCCGGCCTCATGGTCGAACTCTTCCGAACCCGCCTCGGTGATGCCCGCCACATTGCGCGCAGCTTCGATCACCGCCATCTGCATGCCGAGGCAGATGCCCAGGTAGGGGACGTCGTTTTCGCGCGCATATTGCGCCGCCTTGATCTTGCCCTCGGTGCCGCGCTCGCCAAAGCCGCCGGGGACCAGGATCGCGTGGTAGCCCTGCAGATAGGGGGCGGCGTCTTCCTTGTCGAACAGCTCGGCGTCGACCCATTCGATCTTCACCTTCACCCGGTTCGACATGCCGCCGTGGGTCAGCGCCTCGGCGATGGATTTATAGGCGTCTTCCAGCTGGGTGTATTTGCCGACAATGGCCACCTTCACTTCGCCTTCGGGGTTATAGATGCGGTCGGCCACATCTTCCCAGCGGGCCAGGTTCGGTTTCGGAGCAGGGGAGATGCCGAATGCATCCAGAACCGCCTGATCCATGCCTTCGCGGTGATAGGCCAGCGGCGCCTCGTAAATGGATTTCAGATCCTGCGCAGCAATCACCGAATCCGGGCGCACGTTGCAGAACAGCGCTAGCTTTTCGCGCTCTTTCTTCGGGATCGGGCCTTCAGAGCGGCAAACCAGGATGTCCGGCGCCAGGCCGATCGAGCGCAGCTCCTTGACCGAGTGCTGGGTCGGCTTGGTTTTCAGCTCGCCGCTGGCCTTGATATAGGGCAGCAGGGTCAAATGCATAAACAGGCACTGGCCGCGCGGCTTGTCCTGGGCGAACTGGCGGATCGCTTCAAAGAACGGCAGGCCTTCGATGTCGCCGACGGTGCCGCCGATTTCACAGAGCATGAAGTCGACTTCATCCTCGCCGATCGAGATGAAATCCTTGATCTCGTTGGTGACGTGGGGAATGACCTGAATGGTCTTGCCCAGGTAATCGCCGCGGCGCTCTTTCTCCAGCACGTTGGTGTAGATCCGCCCCGAGGAGATCGAGTCGGTCTTGCGCGCGGGCACCCCGGTGAACCGCTCGTAATGGCCCAGGTCCAGGTCGGTCTCGGCGCCATCGTCGGTGACAAAGACTTCGCCGTGTTCAAACGGGCTCATGGTGCCCGGATCGACGTTCAGATAGGGGTCCAGCTTGCGCAGGCGGACCGAGTAGCCCCGCGCCTGCAGAAGGGCGCCAAGCGCAGCCGAAGCCAGGCCTTTGCCCAAGGATGAAACAACACCGCCGGTGATGAAGATAAAACGCGCCATATGTATTCGGCTGCCCCGTGAGAAGTCAGATTTCAGCTGCCCGGCGGTGATTGGAATCACCCCAAAAACCGCAGCATCACGGGACTTCATATATAAAGGATTCGCGCAAACAACGCAAGGGAACCGCAAGATGCTGTTGCGGTTCCTAAAACCCTCTCAAGGTGTAGTGTGTCAGTCTGCGCTGGGAACCAGCGGAGCGTTGTCGCCCTCAGAAGGCGGCAGAAGATCGCTGCCCAACGGGGCTGCCGGAGCATCGCCCTGCTCTTCGGCCTGCGGCACGGCCAGACGATCAGTGACCGAGGCGCCTGCGGATTTCTGCGCGGCCATGATGGTCAGGGTGATCGAGGTGCAGATAAAGGCGATGGCCAGGATCCAGGTCAGTCGGCTAAGCGCCGTGGCTGCCGCGCGGCCGGAGACAGCACCGCCGCCGCCGCCGCCCATGCCAAGGCCGCCGCCTTCGGAGCGCTGCAGCAGAACAACTGCAATCAGGCCGAGAGCCAAAAGAAGATGGATGATGAGAACAACGTTTTCCATGGGCCCCTGCGGCGGTTGGCTGAGTATCGGGCGGTAAATAGGCAAGATTGACCGGGGGGCAAGGGCGGAGTTGCAGCCCTTGCCGCGAACCGTCCCGGACGTCACGCAACATGAATGTTTGCATCATGAAACATGACTGGACAGGCCCCCTGCAGCGGCGCAGCATGGGGTATGCCTCATGATCACCCCGACCACCCGCATGCCCTTTTGCCGCCCGACCCTGCTTTGCGGGTCAAGGCGCTGGAATCGATTCTCATTCAGAAGGGGCTGATTGATCCCGCCGCGCTGGAGGAGATCATTGATACCTATCAAAACAGGATCGGCCCGCAGAACGGCGCCCTTGTGGTGGCGCGCGCCTGGAGCGATCCGGAGTTCAAGGCAGCACTGCTGGCGGATGCTGATCCGGTGCTGGCGGACCTTGGGTTTTATGGCCGCCAGGGCGAGCATATGGTGGTGGTGGAGAATACGGCCCTGCAGCACAATATGGTCGTTTGTACGCTGTGCAGCTGCTACCCGTGGCCTTTGCTGGGTATACCGCCGGGCTGGTATAAGTCCGACGCCTATCGCGCCCGCGCGGTGCGCGAACCGCGGAAAGTTCTGGCGGATTTCGGCGTGGCCCTGCCTGAGGGGACCGCGGTGCGGGTCTGGGACTCGACGGCTGAGGTCCGCTATCTGGTGCTGCCGATGCGGCCTGAAGGCACTGAGGGTTTGAGCGCAGAGGAGCTGGCGGCGCTGGTGACCCGCGACAGCATGATCGGCACCGGCCTTGCACGGCAGCCGGGGGAGGCGCCGGCATGACCCGGGTGCATGACATGGGCGGGCGATTCGGTGACGGACCGGTAGTGCCGGAAGCCGAGGACGCGCCGGTTTTTGCCGAGGACTGGCATGCCCGGGCGCTGGCGGTGACGCTGGCCTGCGGCGCGCTGGGGCAGTGGAATATCGACACCTCCCGCCATGCGCGGGAGAAGCTGTCGCCGAAGGATTACACGCGGTTTTCCTATTACGAGAAATGGATCTCGGCGCTGGCGGATCTGCTGGTGGAGAAAGGCGTGCTGACGCGCGAAGACCTGCAGGGCCAGGGTGCTGCCGGACTGCATGCGCTGGCGGAGCGGTCGCTGAAGGCGGATGCGGTGGCAGGGGCCTTGGCCAAGGGCGGTCCAGCCACCCGTGAGGGCGGGCCGAAGCCGCGGTTTCATCCGGGGCAGGCGGTGCGGGTGCGAATCCCTGCTGACAACGCGCTGGTCGATGGCGGCCACACGCGGCTGCCGCAATATGCCGCCGGGGCGCATGGCTATGTCCTGCGGCTGCATGGCACCCATGTGCTGCCGGACAGCAACGCGCATGGATTGGGCGAAGCACCGGAGCCGCTGTATGCGGTGCGGTTTTCGGCGCGCATGTTGTGGGCGCATCCCGAACATCCCGAGGACGAGGTGGTGCTGGACCTGTGGCAAAGCTATCTGGAGCCACTATGAGCGGGTGTTCTGAGGTTGCCGCGCCGGAGCCGGTCTTTGCCGAGCCTTGGCATGCGCAGGTCTTTGCACTGACGGTGCATCTGAACGAAGCCGGGCGGTTTACCTGGGGCGCGTGGGTCGTGCGGTTCTCGGCCACTTTGCGACGCCACGGCCTTAGCCGTGAGCTGGATGGCGGTGAGGATTATTTTCGCGCCTGGCTGGAGGCACTGGAGATGTTCCTGGCCGAGGAGGGGGCGGCATCGCGCGCGGAGGCCGAGGTGATGCGCAGCCGCTGGGAAGCGGCCTATCTGGCGACTCCGCATGGGGAACCGGTGCGGCTAAGCGATTGACCGCGCAGCAAGTTGGGCCGCCGGGGCCGTCCGACCGTCCGGGCGGTTCAGGTTTCTTCTTTCATTGGTCTGAGCGCTGATCCGGTTAAGGATGGCAGCGCCGCCGGGCAGAGCCCGCCCGCCCCATCGGGCGGCCTCTTTTGTCAGGTAAGCCCGCCAACCGAACTTTTGCAGATCCGGCACGGTAAACTGCCTTTCAGGTCTGTTCCGCCGCCAGCCCGCGGACCGGCTCTGCCCGGCTGAGAACGGGTTTTGCGGCGGAGAGGGGGCCGCGCGCCGTGAATTAGCGTCTGACTGCGGCGAATTTGCGGTTCCCCTGCCGGCGCAGCATCGCTATATGAGCGTGGGTTTGAACCAAGACTGTAAAGGACCGGATATGGCCAATGTCGTCGTAGTCGGCGCCCAGTGGGGCGACGAAGGGAAAGGCAAGATCGTGGATTGGCTGAGCGAGCGTGCAGACGTGATCGCGCGCTTCCAGGGCGGCCATAACGCCGGCCATACGCTGGTCATTGACGGCAAGGTCTACAAGCTGCACGCGCTGCCTTCGGGCGTGGTGCGCGGCGGCAAGCTGTCGGTCATTGGCAACGGTGTGGTGCTGGATCCCTGGCACCTGATGAAAGAGATCGCCACGGTCCAGGCGCAGGGTGTTGAGATCACCCCGGAAACGCTGATGGTCGCGGAAAACACGCCGCTGATCCTGCCGCTGCATGGCGAATTGGACCGGGCGCGCGAAGAGGCGGCCAGTAAAGGCACCAAGATCGGTACTACCGGCCGCGGTATTGGCCCGTGTTACGAAGATAAAGTGGGCCGCCGTGCGATCCGCGTCGCCGATCTGGCGGATGAGGCGACGCTGATTGCCCGCGTTGACCGGGCGCTGCAGCATCATGATCCGCTGCGCAAGGGGCTGGGTGTTGACGCAGTTGACCGCGACGCGCTGATTGAACAGCTGAAAGAGATCGCACCGAAGATTCTGCCCTATGCGGCGCCGGTCTGGAAGGTGCTGAACGAGAAGCGCAAGGCGGGCAAGCGGATCCTTTTTGAAGGCGCGCAGGGTGCGTTGCTGGACATTGATTTCGGCACCTATCCGTTTGTGACCTCGTCGAATGTGATTGCAGGCCAGGCGGCAACCGGTGTGGGCATCGGCCCCGGCTCGATCGATTATGTGCTGGGCATTGTGAAGGCCTATACCACACGGGTTGGCGAAGGCCCGTTCCCGACTGAGCTGTTGCAGGCCGATGGCACGCCGGATGCGGACGGCCAGCGTCTGGGTGAGCGCGGCCATGAGTTCGGCACCACCACCGGCCGCCAGCGCCGTTGCGGCTGGTTTGATGCCTGTCTGGTGCGCCAGACCTGCGCCACCTCCGGCATCAACGGTATTTCGCTGACCAAGCTGGATGTGCTGGACGGGTTCGAGACCCTGAAGATCTGTGTAGGCTATGATCTGGACGGCGAGCGCCTGGATTACTTGCCGACGGCTGCCGACAGCCAGGCCCGCTGCACGCCGGTTTACGAGGAAATGCCGGGCTGGAGCGAAAGCACCGAAGGCGCGCGCAGCTGGAATGACCTGCCGGCCAATGCGATCAAATACGTGAAACGGGTGGAAGAGCTGATTGACTGCCCGGTGGCATTGCTGTCCACCAGCCCGGAGCGGGACGACACCATTCTGGTGACCGATCCCTTTGCCGACTGATGGCTGAGGAAAAAGGCCTGAGCTATAAGGCCCGGCGGCGCTGGGCACTGGTGATCCTGCTGGTCGGGATGCCGGTTTACATCGTGGCTGCTGTCACGGTGATGAATATGCTGGACCGGCCGCCGTTGTGGCTGGAGCTGCTGATTTATGTGGCGCTGGGGGTTGTCTGGGTGCTGCCGTTTAAGTTTGTGTTCCGCGGTGTCGGCAAGGAAGATCCGGGCGCGGAACAGGAATAAGGTGAGGGGCAGGGGTGATAGAAGAGGGGCGCTGCCCCTCTGCGCCTGTGGCGCATTCACCCCGGAGTATTTCGGCAAAGATGAAGCAGGATCTGGTTCGGAAAATGAAAAGGCGGCCCGCAATGGCCGCCTTTTTTGGTTTGGTCGCAGGGGCGTTCAGCCTGCGGCGCGTTTGCCGGGCTTGAAGCCGATGTCGCCGGAGGCGGTGAACTGGCCGCTGCCGGAGCGTTCGATCTTGCCGTCGCGCAAGAGCTGGCCGAAAGAACGCAGCCCGTCTTCGCGGTTGAAGTCGCTGCTGCCGGCGCTGCGCACCTTGTTCATCAGTTGCGGGCGCGAGAAATGGTCGCGGCCTTCGACAAAGCTCATGTAGGCGGCGGCCGCTTCCAGCAGCTCATGCAGTTCGGCGGCGCCGCGTTCGGCGGCGTAGGAGGCAAAACCGCTGTTGCCTTCGGTCTCGTCGCCCAGAACCGCAGCCGAGACCCGGCGCGGACGCACCGGCTGCTGCGGTGTGCTGCCTTCGTCAATGCGCTGTTCAGCCACCAGTTTCAGCGGGGCCGGGCGGGAGGCCGGGCCGGACGGACGTTCCGAGGCGTTCGGGCGGGACTCCGGGCGGCGCGGGCGGACCACGCTGGCCAGGTCTTCGCGGTAAGGCTTGGCGCCATCGCTGCCGGTGGTGCCGCCGGCAGAGCCTTCGGCCTTGGTGGCGGCGACAGCGGCTCGCAGCTGGCTGTAAGCCTCGCGGGAAGAGGCGGTGTCAGGGTCCTCGAGTTTTTCGTCGGCGGCGGCCATCAGCCGGGAGACATCGCTGTCCGCCAGGCTGGCTGCTGCGGATTGGGCCGTGGACTGGGCGGGGGGCTGGGCCGTGGACAAGGCCGGAGAATCCCCGGCGTCCTGATCTTCGGACGCGGCCAGGATCTCGGCCTCCACCTCAGCCAGTTCGCGCATCAGGTCGGCTTCGTCTTCCTGTGACAGCGGCGGCTGCCCGGGCGCGGGATCTTCGCTGGCTTTGGATTCCTCCAGCCGGCCGGACGCGACGGCCTTGTCAAAGTCGGCGCGTTTCACCTTGGTGATGCGCACCCGCGCCGGACGGGCGGGGGCAGGTTTGGAAGCGGCAGCTTCGTCTTCGGCGTTGCCGGCCAGGAGGTTTTCGGCGCCGTGGCTGTCTGTGGTTTCGCTGGCGTCCGCAGCAGTCGGCGCATTGTCTTTATCCTGCAGGCCGGCAAACAGGCTGTCGCTGTCTTGTGCCGGGGCATCGCTTGCAGAGGCGGCCCCGGTGTTCAGGTCCAGGCAGTCCAGTGCCTTGGCGATTGCATCGTTGTCTTCATCATCAAAGCCCTGTGCGCCGTCGGCGTCATCGTCCAGCAGCGCGTTGGAGATGTCCTCGGCGGCGCTTTCCAGAACGTCGTCGGCATGCTCGTCTTCGGTGAAGTCTTCGTCCGGGGTCTGTGCCACCACAGCACGGATGCGCTGCAGTTTGGCGGCGATGCTGTCTGCGGCCGGCACGGTGTCTTCGCCGGCGTCTTTTCCGGTGCGCGGGGCGGCTTCGGCCTTTGCTTCCTTGGGGGAGGTAACCTCATCGGCAGCGGCTTCATTGACTTCGAGCAGTTCGACTTCGGGGGTGCTGTCCTCTGCGGCCTGCGCATTTTCGCTTGCGGTTTCCAGCACAGCGGCGATGGTTTCTTCGGCTTCGGCTTCGGCTTCGGCTTCGGCTTCGGCTTCGGCTTCGGCTTCGGCTTCGGCTTCGGCTTCGGCTTCGGCTTCGGCTTCGGCTTCGGCTTCGGCTCGGCTTCGGCTTCGGCTTCGGCTTCGGCTTCGGCTTCGGCTTCGGCTTCGGCTTCGGCTTCGGCTTCGGCTTCGGCTTCGGCTTCCTCAATCTCTGCTGGTGCGGATTGGGCTCCCTCAGCAACGGCCTCGGCGGCGGAATCGGAGGCTTCGGCAGCAATTGTCTCTGCTGCTGCGGTTGCTTCTGCGGTGGCCTCGATCACGGCAGTTTCTGCAGGTTCCTCTGCCGGGGCGGGTTGTTCTGCAGCCGGTTCCGCGGCAGGTGCCGGTGCGGGGACAGTCTGTGCCGGAGCAGCCTGTGCCGGAGCAGGGGGTTCAACTGCAGCGGTGCCAAGCGCCGGGGTGGCGGCGCGCAGGTGGATACCTCCGTCGCTGGTGCGGGCCTCGACCTGGCGGGCAATCTCGCGTTGGGCGATGCGTGCCAGCATGTCGGCGTCAGGTTGCGGCGGCTCGGCCCCGAAATACCTGTCGTCCGACGCAAGGTCGCGGAAATACTCGGCAATCGCCTTCATGGTGCCGAAGGAATCCTCAAACCCTTCCAAAGTGCAGGAAAAGGTTCCATAGGATACGGTCAAGACTTTGTTGTTATGTACCATCAGCTCGCTCGTCTTCGTCACATTTGTTGCCATTCACCATATTGGCAGAAGGGACCAATTTTGCTCGAATCCGTGCAATTGATCGTATCATTTTGTGTTCAGAATGTGACCTGTTTCCAAAACTGCCAGGAATGCACCCCATGAACCGTCATATTGTTGAGGAATTGGAACCAATCACCCTGGTTGGCGGCGGTGGGCTTGGGTCTGACGATCTGGCGGCGGCGCTGGCGCTGGCACCAGTGCTGGTGGCGGCGGATGGCGGGGCCGCTGCGGTGCTGGCGGCGGGGCATGTTCCAAGTGCGGTGATCGGCGATTTTGACTCGCTGCCGCAGGATGTGCGGGATCGTCTGCCGCCGGAGTGTCTGCATCCGGTGGCCGAGCAGGACAGTACCGATTTTGACAAGGCGCTGCGGGGGATTGCGGCGCCGGTGGTGCTGGCGGTGGGGTTTTTAGGCGGGCGGGTGGATCACCAGCTGGCGGCGTTCAATACGCTGGTGCAGGGGCATCAGACCCCTTGTGTGCTGATTGGTGAGACCGAAGTGATGTTTCACCTGACCCATGCGGTGGAACTGCCGGCGGCGGCGGGGGAGGTTATCTCGCTGTTTCCGATGCGGGCGGTGCAGGGGCGGTCTGAAGGGCTGGAGTGGCCCATTGATGGCTTGCGGATGTCGCCGATGGGGCGGATCGGCACCTCCAACCGGGCCACCGGGCCGCTGCGGCTGGTGCCGGAGGGGCCGGGGCTCTTGGTGATCGTGCCGCGGCGGCTGCTGGCTGCGGTGGCGGCGGCGGTCAGGCGGGATTGATCCGTTCTGCGATCTCGGCGGCCTTGCGTTCGCGCAGCACCGCATAGAGACCGGCACTGATGGTCAGTAGAATGCCAAAGGCCGCGAGGGTGTTCGGGAGTTCATAGAAGAACAGCCAGCCGAAGAACACGGCCACCGGGATCTCCAGGTATTGCATCGAGGCGAGGGTGGAGGTCGGGGCAAACCGCAGGCTCCAGGTCATCATCAGATGCGCGACGGTGCCCAGGGCGCCGGCGGCGGCCAGCAGCGCCCAGGTGTCCTGCGGCGGCGCGGTGATGGAGAGGGCGTGCAGGCCGGCGGCATCGCCGATCAGGAACACTGGCGCCAGCAGCACCGTGCCCATGGCGCCGGCTACGGCCTGTAGGGAAATGGGATCGGTCTCCTTGGCGATCTTGCGGGTGACCAGCATGAACAGGGCAAAGATCACCGCCACCAACAGCGGCCAAAGCGCGTTCCAGCCGACCGCGGCAAAGCTGGGCTGAATCACCAGCAGGGTGCCGGTAAAGCCCACCACGCAGGCGCCAAGGCGGCGCAGGCCGACCTGTTCCTTCAGCACGTATTTTCCCAGCAACAGCATCAGGAACGGCATCACAAAGGCAATTGCCACGGCATCAGCCAGGGGCAGGTAGCGAAAGGCGGTGAACATCGCGGCGATGCCGCCCATCTGCAGCAGGGTGCGCAGCAGCAGCAGCGGTGCCACCCGGCGCGACAGGCTGAGCGGCAGCCGCATCGCCAGGGCCACCGGCAGCAGGATTGCGGCCTGGGCGGCAAACCGGATAAAGACGATCTGGGCCACCGGCACCCGGTTGGTCAGCAGTTTTGCGATGGCATCCCCAGCGGGATCACCATGCAAAAGCCCAGCATCAGGGCAATGCCGAGGAGGGGCCGGTCCTGTGTCATGGCGCCACGCTAGGCGGGGCGCCATGGATTTTCAAGCTCGGGCGAGGGCTTCCAGCGCCGGGTCAGCAGTTCGGCACGTTCACCGCCAGACCGCCGAGCGAGGTTTCCTTGTACTTGTCGTGCATGTCGGCGCCGGTCTGGCGCATGGTCTCGATGCAGGCGTCCAGCGGCACAAAATGCTGGCCGTCGCCGCGCAGGGCGAGGGACGCGGCGGAGACGGCCTTGATCGCCGCCAACCCGTTGCGCTCGATGCAGGGGACCTGCACCAGGCCCTTAACGGGGTCGCAGGTCATCCCGAGGTGATGCTCCAGCGCGATCTCGGCGGCGTTTTCCACCTGTTCAGGGGTGCCGCCCATCACCGCGCAGAGGCCCGCGGCGGACATCGCGGCTGCAGAGCCGACCTCGGCCTGACAGCCTGCCTCGGCGCCGGAAATGGAGGCGTTGAATTTCACCAGGCCGGCGATGGCGGCGGCGGTCAGCAAAAAGTCCTCGACATGGCTTTCCGACGCACCGGGCACATGGTCGAGGTAATAGCGGATCACGGCCGGCAGGGTGCCGGCAGCACCATTGGTCGGCGCGGTCACAACCTGGCCGCCGGCGGCGTTCTCTTCGTTGACCGCCATCGCATAGACGCTCATCCAGTCGTTGATGGTGTGCGGTGCGGTCAGGTTCATGCCGCGTTCGGCCATCAGCGCGTCATAGATGCCCTTGGCGCGGCGGCGGACCTTGAGGCCGCCGGGCAGGATGCCGTCGCGCTCCAGCCCGCGGTTGATGCAGTCGTTCATCACCTGCCAGATGCGGGCGGTGCCTTTGGCGAGGCTGACCTCGCAGCCGCGGGCGATTTCATTGGCGCGTTTCATGCCGGCAATGGATTTGCCGCTGGATTTAGCCATCTCCAGCATCTCGGCCGCGGATTTGAACGGGAAGGGGACGGGATCGCCTTCGTCGGTCGCCTTGCCCTGGGCCAGTTCTTCCTCAGTCACGACAAAGCCGCCGCCGATCGAATAGTAGACCTGTTTCAGGATCACGTCGCCCTGGGCGTCGGTGGCCATCAGGATCATGCCGTTGGAATGGCCCGGCAGCGCGTGATCATAGTCAAAGATCATGTCGGCCTTGGGATCAAAGTGCAGCGCGCCCAGGCCTTCGGGCTGCATGGTGTGCGTCTTGTCCAGCTCCGCCAGGAAGGCCGTGGCCTTGGCGTCATCATAGTCATGGGCGACAAAACCGCCAAGCCCGAGGATGGTGGCGCGGTCGGTGGCGTGGCCGACGCCGGTGAAGGCCAGCGAGCCGTGCAGCGAGGCGCGCAGACCGTGGAATTCAAACGGCGAGGCGCGCATCATATCGAGGAAGCGCGCAGCGGCGACCATCGGCCCCATGGTGTGCGAGGAGGACGGGCCGATGCCCACTTTGAACATGTCGAAAACGGAGAGGAACATCAGGTGGCTGATCCTTCTGGGGATTGGCATAGGCAGGGGATGTGAACGGGGTGGCGCCGAGGCCCTCGGCCTCGCGCGCGGTGGTCACGGCGGTGCGGTGCTCCAGCCCGGCGCAGAGGCGCTGCAGGCTGGGGTATGCGGCGATGCGGAACCAGGACCTGTCCGCATCGGCAGGATACAGCGCCATCCAGCGCATCTGGCAGGCCAGGTAATAGTCCAGAACCGAGGGCTGGGGTGCTGCCAGCCAGGCGGGGCGGCCGGCGGCGGCATGGTCCAGGCTGGTCAGATGCCGGTGCAGCCGCTGACGGGTGACGGACTGCAGCTGCGCCTGCCGGGCCGGGTCATCGCCGATGTATTTTTGCGGATAGAACAGCATCCGCAGATCAGCATGCAGGGTGTTGGAGGCAAAGAACAGCCATTTCAGGAACGGTGCGTAGTCCGCAGTGCCTGCCGCCGGGGCCATCGCCCCGTGCCGGCCGGACAGCCACAGCAGAATGGCGGCGGTTTCAAACAGCGCACCATCTGGGGTTTCCAGCACCGGGATCAGCCCGCCCGGATTAAGCGCCAGGTATTCGGCGCTGCGCTGCGCCTTTGCCTTGCGGTCGACGAGGACGGCGTCAAACGGCAGGCCAAGTTCCTCCAGCACCAGCCGGATGACCAGTGAAGCATTGTCGGGGGCGTAGTGCAGGCGGTATTCGGGTTTCATGACGCAATATTATGACGCGGACGCCTGGAATATGTGTCCGTTTCCGGCGTTTCCAATAGGAAACCCGCCTTTGTGATGCAGGTTTCGCTGCCGGGGTGCCGGATGGCGGTGTCCTGCCTGCGCTTCAGGCGGCTATTGCCGCCGGGCGGTGCAGACAAAATGGGTGAGCGACATGAAGAATCTGCCCTCGGCGGCCAGTTCCTGCTGTTCCTGTGCCCAGGCGGCGGCGTCGTCTTGGTCGGTGGCGCCGATATCCACCGCAAAGGCGCGGATCAGCTGGATCATCATTGCCGCCAGCCCGTCCGGGCGCAGGGTGGTGTCGCAGACTGCAAGCGGCTGCATCCGCTGCATTTCGAATCCGCAACTGCGCAGCTCGGAGGGCAGTTTTGCAGGCAAATCGCGCACCGCCATGTGGCGGCTCCAGGCCTCCAGCATCCGGTTCATGCGGGTGGTATTGTCGCTGTGCCAGGCCAGGGTGTCCCAATGCATGTCGCCAACCACCAGCAGCCCACCGGGCTTCAGCACCTTGTGCAAGGCGCGCAGGGCCAGGCGGCGGTCGGTCAGATATTCGAACACTTGCAGTGAAACGGCTTTGTCAAAGCTTGCCGGTTCAAACGGCAGCCGGGCCGCATCGCCCTCGGTCAGGGTTGTATTGGCGCGCGCCTCCAGCCGGTTGCGGGCGGCAGCCAGCATGTCGGGGCTGGTGTCCAAGCCAGTCACGTGGCCGGCGGGGCCGACAGCGCGGGCCAATTCCTGTGTCAGCAGCCCGTTGCCGCAGCCCAGATCCAGAATGCGGTCGCCCGGTTCGGGCGTCAGCGCGTCGAAACTGGCCCTCCGCCGCTGCGACACATCGGCGCCCTGATAGGCGTCTTCCAGCACGCGGGCGGTTTCCTCGTCGAATTGCAGCATGGTTTTGATCCCCCAAGTTGAAAATCAATAGCCCGGCTGCGGCGCATTTCCAGCCGCAGTCCCGGAATCCGCTGCAAGCCCCCTCGCACAGAGGCGGCAAACCGCCTATAACCGCGGCAAATGCGTATTCATGGAGTCACCTGATGACCGGAGAGCTGTCGCCCATCGACAAGGCGAAATTCGTTGCTGCCAAACGAGCGGCTGAAATGGTTGAGGATGGCATGCGTGTCGGCCTTGGCACCGGTTCCACCGCGGCCTGGCTGGTGCGCTGCCTGGGCGAGATGGTGAGCCGCGACGGGCTGAAGATCACCGCGGTGCCGACCTCCAGCCGCACTGCCGCGCTGGCGCGGGATGTGGGCATCAATGTGGTGTCGCTGGACGAGGCCAAATGGCTGGATATGACCATTGACGGCGCCGATGAGTTCGACGCCGATCTGAACCTGATCAAGGGCGGCGGCGGCGCCCATCTGCAGGAGAAGATCGTGGCCACCGCCTCGGACCAGATGGTGGTGATTGCCGATGCCAGCAAGTCGGTTGAGACCCTGGGTGCCTTCCCGCTGCCGGTTGAAGTGCTGCCGTTCGGCTGGCAGAGCAGCCAGGCGCTGATCGAGGAAACCCTGGTGTCGATGGATGTGATGGGACGCACCACGACGCTGCGGATGAACGGCGATGCGCCGTTTGTGACCGATGAGGGCAATTACATTCTGGACCTGCACCTGAAACGGATCGGCAATGCCCGCCAGCTGGCGCTGGTGATGAACCAGATCCCCGGCGTGATCGAGAACGGGCTGTTCATCGACATCTGCGACACCGTGGTGATCGGTTTCGGCGACGGAAGGGTTGAGGTGCGCGACATCAACGAAGGCACGGTTGAAAAGGACAAGCTGGACTTTGTCGAGAACGACAACCTGTTCACCGATCTGCAGGATTGAGTTGCGCCCGGCCGGCAGGCCGGGCGCTGCCCTGCGCTTTCTGTGTGGGACCTTTCGCCTCACAACCCTGTGCAAATTCAATGCAAAAGGTTGAATGCGCCGCAGGAACGCCCACTTGGGCATATGGCGTTTGGTGGTCCGTTATGGGATACACCTGATCAAGAAATGCAAAGGGCGGGATTTCATGAGCTTTGATTACGATCTGTTTGTCATCGGCGGCGGCTCGGGCGGGGTGCGGGCGGCGCGTGTTGCGGCACAGGAAGGTGCCAAGGTCGCGCTGGCCGAAGAGGACCGCTATGGCGGCACCTGCGTGATCCGGGGCTGCGTGCCGAAGAAGCTGATGGTGTTTGCCTCTGAGTATTCCGGCATGGCCAAGGATGCCCAGGCTTACGGTTGGGACATCCAGCCAGGTGCGTTCAACTGGGACAGTTTCAAGGGCAAATTGCACGCCGAACTGGACCGGTTGGAAGGCATCTACCGGGGTATCTTGAAAAACAACGGTGTTGAAAGCTTTGACCAGCGCGCCAAGCTGGCCGATGCCCACACGGTTGAGCTGGCCGACGGCACCCGCAAGACTGCCAAGCATATTCTGGTCGCCACCGGCGGCTGGCCGACGGTGCCGGAATTTCCGGGCTCAGAGCTGGCGATCACCTCGAACGAGATTTTCCACCTGGATAAGCTGCCCGAAAGCCTGCTGATTGTCGGCGGCGGTTATATCGCGTCTGAATTTGCGGGCATCATGAACGGGCTGGGGGTTAAGACCACGCAATTCTACCGCGGCCCGCAGATCCTGCGCGGGTTTGACGAGGAAGCACGCGGCGTGATCGCCGAAGGCATGGTGGAGGCTGGGGTGGACCTGCAGCTGAACACTAATGTCACGGAAATGCGCCAAGAGGGCGGCAAGATCCGGGTGACCGATACCCACGGCAACACCCATCTGTTCGACAAGGTGATGTATGCCACGGGCCGCGCGCCCAATGCGGATAATCTGGGGCTTGAGGAAATCGGTGTTGAACGCGGCAAGGGCGGCGCCATCGCGGTGGATGCCTACAGCCAGACTGCGGTGCCATCTGTCTTTGCTGTCGGGGATGTGACCGACAGGGTGAACCTGACCCCGGTGGCGATCCGCGAGGGCATGGCCTTTGTCGAGACTGTGTTCAAAGGCAACCCGACCAGCCCCGACCACGAACTGATCCCGACGGCGATCTTCACCCAGCCGGAAATGGGCACCGTGGGCCTGAGCGAAGAAGACGCGGCCAAGCAGGAAGCGATCGAGGTTTATTCGACCTCCTTCAAGCCGATGCAGCAGGCCTTTGCGGGCCGCGCCCAGAAGGTGCTGATGAAGCTGGTGGTGTCCAAGGCCACGCGCAAGGTGCTGGGCTGCCATATCGTTGCGCCGGGTGCCGGAGAGATGATCCAGCTGGCCGGAATTGCCGTAAAGATGGGTGCAACCAAGGAAGATTTCGACCGTACGGTTGCGGTCCACCCGACAATGTCGGAAGAGTTGGTAACGCTGAAGACTCCGGTGTGCACGACCTGATCGGGCAGACCGGCAATAATTTAGACCTCATGCCGCCCAATGTGAAAAATCATGGGCGGCAGCATACGGATAGGAGACAAATGGCGGGCAATAGCGGTGGCCCATGGGGGGGCGGTGGCTCCTCTGGCGGCGGAGGAGGCAACCGGGGCAATAACGGCGGCAACAATGGCGGCGGCGGCGGCCGCAAGCCGGAGGACCCCCAGATCCCCGAGATTGATGAGCTGGTCAAGAAAGGCCAGGAGCAGCTGCGCGTCCTGATGGGCGGGCGCGGCGGGTCCGGCGGACGGGGCGGCCGCGGCGGCGGCTCCGGCGGCGGCGGACCGCTGTTCACCAAGGGCACGCTGGGGCTGGCCGTTGTTGCTGCAGCCGTGCTGTGGGGCTTTGCCAGCTTCTATACCGTGAAGCCGGAAGAACAGTCGGTTGAGCTGTTCCTGGGCGAATACTCCTCGACCGGGCAGCCGGGCCTGAATTTTGCGCCCTGGCCGCTGGTGACCAAGGAAATCCTGCCGGTCACCCGTGAACAGACCGAAGACATCGGTGTCGGCGGCGGCCGCAGTTCGGAAGCCGGGCTGATGCTGACCGGCGACGAAAACATCGTCGATATCGATTTCCAGGTGGTCTGGAACATCAACGATCCGGCGAAGTTCCTGTTCAACCTGCGCGATGCCCGCACCACCATCCGGGCGGTGTCTGAATCGGCCATGCGCGAGATTATCGCCCAGTCCGAACTGGCGCCGATCCTGAACCGTGACCGTGGCTCGATCGCCTCGCGGCTGCAGGAGCTGATCCAGTTCACGCTGGACGACTATGACAGCGGCATCAACATCATCCGCGTCAACTTTGACAAGGCGGATCCGCCTGCGTCGGTGATTGCCGCCTTCCGCGATGTTCAGGCTGCTGAACAGGAACGCGACCGGCGCCAGAACGAAGCGGACGCCTATGCCAACAATGCGCTGGCTGAAGCCCGCGGCCAGGCGGCTGAGCTGCTGGAACGGGCCGAAGGCTACCGTGCGCGCGTTGTCAACGAAGCCCAGGGTGAGGCAAGCCGCTTTAGCGCGGTTCTGACCGAATACCAGAAGGCTCCGGAAGTCACCCGCAAGCGCCTGTACCTGGAAACCATGGAAAAGGTGCTGGGCCGGGTCGACAAGATCATCCTCGATGAGCAATCCGGCGAAGGCCAGGGCGTCGTGCCTTATCTGCCGCTGAATGAACTGCGCCGCGGAGGAAGCAACTGATGCGTAAGACAACTCTTTTGCTGCCGGTGCTGGTGATCGCTGCGATTGCCGCGCTGTCGTCGGTGTTCATTGTGGACGAGCGTGAAAAGGCGCTGGTGCTGCAGTTCGGCCGGGTGGTCTCGGTCAAGGAAGATCCGGGCCTGGCGTTCAAGATCCCGGTGATCCAGGAAGTGGTGCGCTATGACGACCGCATCCTGAGCCGCGACATTGACCCGCTGGAAATCACCCCGTCGGACGACCGCCGCCTGGTGGTTGACGCCTTTGCGCGCTATCGCATCGTGGACGTGAACCGGTTCCGTCAGGCGGTTGGCGCCGGCGGTATTGCGACTGCGGAAAACCGGCTGGATTCGATCCTGCGGGCGCAGACCCGCGAGATCCTCGGTTCGGTCAGCTCCAACGACATCCTGTCTTCGGACCGGGCGGCGCTGATGCTGCGGATCCGCAACGGCGCCATTGCCGATGCGCGCGCTTTGGGCATTGCGATCATCGACGTGCGTCTGAAGCGCACTGACCTGCCGTCGGAAAACCTGGATGCGACGTTTGAGCGGATGCGGGCCGAGCGTGTGCGCGAAGCCACCGACGAACGCGCCCGCGGCAATGAGGCCGCACAGCGGATCCGGGCGCAGGCCGACCGGACCGTGGTTGAGCTGGTTTCCGAAGCACAGCGCGAAGCCGAGATCATCCGCGGTGAATCGGATGCCGAACGCAACGCGATCTTTGCCCAGGCCTATGGTGCGGACCCGGAGTTCTTTGAATTCTACCGCAGCCTGAATGCCTATGCGAATTCGCTGCTGGCGGGGAATTCCACCATGGTGCTGTCGCCGGATAACGAGTTCTTCAACTACCTGAAGTCCTCGGACGGCAAGCCGGCCGGGCAGTAATGGGGTTCATCCTCCTGGCCCTTGGGCTGGTACTGATTGCAGAGGGGCTGGTGTACGCACTGGCCCCTTCGCTTGTGGAGCGCCTGCTGGAGATGCTGCGCGCCTTGAGCGAGGAGCAGCGCCGCAATGCCGGGCTGGCGGCGCTGGCGCTGGGTCTGATCCTGGTCTGGCTGGCGTTCCGCTTTGGGGTCTGAAGGCACCGTTTTCCCCCTAGATTTTCAGCGAAAATGCAGACTTTCCCTGCTAGAATAGCCTGCAGCAGGACGGGCGCGTGCCGTTGCGGGCTGAAAACCCGGTCACAGCGGCTTTATTCCTTGCAACATTTGTTGCGGGGCGGGCGGAAGTTCCTACATTGGGTCCATAAGACTCTGCCCGGCTACCCTGGTGTTTGCGCCGGTCCGGGGCGGACAAGAAGAATTAGAAGTGACAAGGAGTAGATCCGTGCAGCCACAGGCAATTGCAATTCCCGGCCGGGCAGGCGGCAGCAGCGCGATGATGCGCATGATCTGGCTTGCGGTGCTGGCCATGGCGGTCCTGCTGATGCAGGCGGTATCCGCAATGGCGCGCCCCGAAAGCCTGGCGCCGCTGGCCGACCAGGTGAGCCCGGCAGTGGTCAACATCACCACCACAACCGTGGTCGAAGGCCGCACCGGCCCGCAGGGCATTGTGCCCGAAGGCTCGCCGTTTGAGGATTTCTTCCGTGAATTCCAGGACCGCAACGGCAATGGCAACGGCAACCGCCCGCGCCGGTCTTCGGCGCTGGGGTCGGGGTTTGTGATTTCCGAAGACGGTTACATCGTCACCAACAATCATGTGATCGAAGGTGCGGATGAGATCGAGATCGAGTTTTTCCCCGGCGACGGCCAGCCCAAGGAGCTGCTGCCGGCCAAGGTGATCGGCACCGATCCCAACACGGATATTGCGCTGCTCAAGGTCCAGGCGCCGGCGCCGCTGAAATTCGTCAAATTCGGCGACAGCGACACCGCCCGCGTAGGTGACTGGGTGGTCGCTATGGGCAACCCGCTGGGGCAGGGGTTCTCGGTTTCTGCAGGCATCGTGTCGGCGCGCAACCGCGAGCTGTCGGGGTCTTATGACGATTACATCCAGACCGATGCTGCGATCAACCGGGGCAACTCGGGCGGGCCGCTGTTCAACATGGATGGCGATGTTGTCGGCGTGAACACTGCGATCCTGTCGCCAAATGGCGGCTCCATCGGCATTGGTTTTTCGATGGCGTCGAATGTGGTTGTCAAAGTGGTCGACCAGCTGAAGAAATTCGGCGAGACCCGCCGCGGCTGGCTGGGTGTGAAGATCCAGGATGTGGATGCGGATCTGGCTGAGGCGATCGGCCTGGATAAAGCCCGCGGCGCGCTGGTGACAGACGTGCCCGAGGGCCCCGCCAAAGAGGCCGGTGTGCTGGCCGGCGACGTGATTGTCAGCTTTGACGGCGGCGATGTGAAGGATACCCGCGGGTTGGTGCGCCAGGTCGGCAATGCCGAGGTTGGCAAGACCGTGCGGCTGGTGGTTTACCGCGAGGGCAAGACAGAAACGCTGCGGGTGACTTTGGGCCGCCGCGAAGATGCCGAGCGCAGCCCCGCCGGTCAGCAGAACGGCGACGGTGAACCCGGCCAGACCGAAAAGGAACTGCTGGGCCTGTCGGTCGGAGTTCTGACGGACCAGATGCGCGGTGAGCTGAATGTGGGCGAAGATGTCGAAGGGCTGGCCATTCTTTCCGTGGATGAGACATCGGAGGCCTGGGAAAAGGGCCTGCGCGCCGGCGATGTGATCACCGAGGCAGGCCAGCAGAAGGTCACCTCGATCAGCGAGCTGGAGGCCCGCGTTGCCGAAGCCAAGGAGGCGGGCCGCAAGTCGCTGCTTCTGCTGGTACGCCGCGGCGGCGAGCCGCGTTTTGTGGCGCTGAACCTGGCGAAGTAACGGCCTGAAGACAGGTCGTGTCCAAACTGCCAAAGGCCGGGCTCTTTGCCCGGCCTTTGATCATTCCTGCAAAGGGTTATGCCCGTTTCACGAACAACAGGCCGCGGCTGTCCTGTTCGGTGTGCCATACACTTGGGTCGGCAGCAAAGATCCGGCGGAAATCTTCAAGGTTGGGTTTTTCGTCAGATATCAGCACCCAGCCGCCGGGCCGCAGATGCGGCAGGCAGCGGGTCAGGACCGCCCGCCGGTCCGGCGCGGCCAGCATGTGCAGGGTCCGGTCGAACAGCAGGATGTCGTAGTCCTTGCCCGGCTCCCAAGCTGTGAGGTCGGCGGCAGCGCCGGTAACGTCCAGGCCTTCCTTTGCCGCAGCATCCAGCATATCCCGGATGCCATGCGGCGACAGGTCGACGCCTGTGACCCGGTGGCCCAGGCGGGCAATGAACAGCGCGTCCCGCCCCTGGCCGCAGCCGGCATCCAGAACATGCAGGCCTTGCGCCTTAAGCCCGTTGAAAAAGGCAGTGATTTCCGGAGAGGGCGCGCCGAGAGCGTTCGGGGTTTCGCGGTAGAGTTTGTCATAACTGTAAGCCATGCGCGGCACCGTAGCGGCCCGGTTGCGGAATGGCTAAGTGAAATATTCCGTGAGCGGAAGGCGGGCACGGCCCAAGACTTTTCGGAAAAGTCTTGGCAAAAGTTTTGGAGAACTTTTTCGCCCTCTCGCTGACGGGCCGCGGCTGGCAACGAGAGTGCGGAATGGGGAAGAGCCATGCGCTGGCGGGCACATGGCTCTTTTGGGACAGGCAGCCATTGGGATGGAACGGATAATGGCTGTCTGATTCCGGTTATGTCCGGATGCGGACAAGCGTTCTGTAACCGGGATTACAGAACAGGGCTTTTATGGCGGATTTTCTGGAAAATTGCTGCTGCTGGTGCTGTCAGATTGAGTCCGGTTCGGCCAGCACCGCCAGTTCCGTGCGGTCAAGGATCTGCACGCCGCCGCGGCTGATGCTGACCAGGCCGGTGCGCTTCCAGGCGGCCAGGGTTTTTGAAACCGCTTCCCGGGTGGCGCCGACAAACTCCGCCAGTTCGGCTTGCGACAGAGCGACCCGGCCGTCGCTGTTTTCAGGTGCCAGATACAGCAGTTTGCGCGCCAGCCGCACCGGCATCGGCAAAAACACCTGCTCGTTCAGCTGGGTGTTCATCCAGCGCATCCGCTGCCCGGCCAGCCGCAGCAAATCGGCGGCCAGATCCGGATACTGGCGGATCTGATCCAGCACGTCGCCGCTGCGCAGGCGCAGCACCCGGCTGGGCTCGGCGGCGATGGCGGTGGCGGTGCGCTCACCCGGGTCGAACAGGGTGATCTCTCCGAACACCGCGCCGGGGCGCATCATGTCCAGCGACAGCTTGCGGCCCGAAGCAGACAGCACCGAAAATTCCAGCGCGCCCTCGGCAATTGCATAAAGCGCATCGCCCTGATCGCCCTGTTCAAACAGCACTTCGCCCTGGCGCAGGCGCACTTCAGCCGCCTGGCTTTCGAGCATCCGCCTAAGCGGGCCGGAGGCGGCGGAGAGAAAGCCGGTATCGGGCAGGCGGGTTGTCAGCATGGCCAAATCTCTTTGCGTCAGGTGCCCAGTCCGGCGGACCTTAGCAGAGGCGTGGGCACCGGGGAACCGGGGAACTGAACCGGTTGGTTCAGCCCGCCACGGCCACCAGTCCCAGCTTGCGGGCAGAGGTGAGTGTCAGGGTGCCGCTGTCCAGGCCCAGTGGTGCCTGATAGCGTTGCACAGCCTTGCGGGTGGCGGCGTCCATCTGTCCGTGAACGGGGCCGCGGTAAACCCCGCGGACGGCCAGGGCGCGCTGGATGGACCGGATAAAGCCGGGCGTCATCATGGCGGGGCAGGGGATTTCTATCCAGCGCTTCTGCCGCGGCTGCACGATCTGCTGGCGGGTCTCGGTGCGGAAGACGGCGGAGCGGATGACCTGGCCGCTGCTGTTGGTTTGCGCCGGCTGTGCCAGCACCTGGCTGGTGATGGTTTCAACGACGGCGGGGGAAGTGTGCGTGCTCCAGCAGGTATCGGGCGGCGCGCCGGGCGGGGCATAGCGGCCGGCGCGGGAGACATCGCCGCCGGGCGGCGGCTGGACGCAGGCCGCCAGCAGCGCCAGCAGCAGCCCGGGCCAGAACCGGCGGCTGGTTTCGAATATGTTCGGCGTCATGCCCGGATGCCTTTGTCACTGTGCCTCTGCCGGCGCCCCTGTCAGTTCCGGGCGCCGGTGCTTTGACGGCAGGTTAGCCCAGTTCCGGCCCTTGCGCAAAGGCGGGATCATCGCGGCGGCTTTGTTCCGCCAGCAACAGGTCAAGCATCGGCGAAATATCCTCAACCGTTTCGGCTATCACATGGGTGACGGAATGTGCCCGCTGCAGCCGTCCGGTGACACGCAAGAGCCGGCCTGAGATCACCGCGCGGCGGAAAGCCTCGTAGATCTTGCGCCAGACGATCACGTTGACGATGCCGGTCTCGTCCTCAAGCGTGACAAAGATCACGCCCTTGGCGGTGCCGGGACGCTGGCGCAGGATCACCAGCCCGGCGACGGTGATGCAGGCGTTCTGGGGCGGTTCCTGCAGCCGGGCCGCAGGCAGGCAGTGCGGCGGGTGCGGCCAGGGCTGGGATCCGTGCCCGCCTGCTGCGCAGGCTGCGGCGGGGGGAGAACTGAGGCAGGGGTTGAGGCGGGGGCTGGCATGAGGAGAACGGCCTTGCGGTTGAAAAATATCCGGCGTGAACAAACATAGAACATTGATCCGAAAAGTCCAGCTGCGGCAGGGCAGGGTCGCAATTGGGGGTGGCACCGGCGCAGGGGCTTGGCTACACAGTCGCGCAAGTACCGGAAAAGGGAAGAGAGCTGACAATGGCAAAGATCACTTACATCGAGCACAACGGCACCAGCCATGTGGTGGACGTCGCCAACGGGCTGACGGTGATGGAAGGCGCGCGCGACAACAATATTCCGGGCATCGAGGCCGATTGCGGCGGCGCCTGCGCCTGCTCAACCTGCCACGTGTACATTGCGCCGGACTGGGTTGAGAAGCTGCCCGCCAAGGACGACATGGAAGAGGATATGCTGGATTTCGCCTATGAGCCGGATCCCGCCCGCTCGCGCCTGACTTGCCAGATCAAGGTGAGCGATGCGCTGGAAGGGCTGGTGGTGCATATGCCTGAAAAGCAGATCTGATGACCGCGGGGGCGGCGGCGCGGCGTCTGATGATGCGCGCCCGGCCCCGTTCCGCCCGCCGCGCATGGCGGGCGTTGTGTTTGGGGCTGGCCTTGGCCGGCCCGTCTGTGCTGGCGGCTGAGGACAGAGTGGTCTCGGCGCGTTACGGAGAACCCACCACACGCTATGGCCATGCAGTGCTGGGTGATGACGTGGAATACGGCGCGCTGGTACTGAAGGTGGAAAACACCGGCTCCGGCGGGGTGTCCGCCAAGGCTGTCAACCAGCAATCGGAAATCCTGATCCGTCTGCCGCTGGATCATGTGTTCGAGGACATCGCACCGCGGCTGGCGGATATCGATGGCGATGGCCGCCCCGAGGTGCTGGTGGTCGAGACCGATGTGGCAGAGGGCGCCCAGCTGGCCATTTATGATGCCCGCGGCGAAAAGATTGCCGCCACCCCGCATATCGGCACCCGCAACCGCTGGCTGGCACCCATTGGCGCGGCGGATCTGGATGGCGACGGGCATGTGGAAATTGCCTATGTCGACCGGCCGCATCTGGCCAAAACTTTGCGTATTTGGCGGTTCAAGAACGGTGCGCTGACTGAAGCCGCCAGCACGCCCGGGCTGACCAATCACCAGATCGGCCAGGACTTCATCACCTCCGGCATTCGTGATTGCGGGCAGGGACCAGAACTGGTGACCGCCAGCGGCGATTGGCGCAGGATCATCGCATCCCGTCTGCAGAACGGCAGGATCACCAGCCGGGACATCGGCGGGTTCCGGCAGGGCACGGGACTGCAGGCCGCAATGGCCTGCCGCTAAGCGCTGCCCGCGACGCGCATTGCGCGGCGCCGCGCCCAACTGGGAAGGGCATCCACAAGGATGGGCTGGAACAGGCAGGAGTGCTTGCCACCGTTGCCGCCAGGAATGACAGGCCTGTTGCGCCGCGTCCAACCCGGTTTTTGCGCGGTGTTTCATATTTATTCATCACCTTTGGTTACCTTGCCCCTGACGAGCGGCGCCAGGCGGCTACCTGTCTGGGCCGGTTTTACAGGAGACAGGCGCGTGAGCTTTACACCCTATGTGTTGGGCACCGGTATCAGCGGGTGGACCTTCCTGCAGCGGACCCGCGACCAGCAGCAGGAAATTTATGAGAAGTCGCCGGTCATCGATCGGACGGTGCAGGACTTCAATCAAAAAATCACCGGGATTCAGACTGCGGACGAGTTGCTGGATGACTACAACCTGCTGACCGTGACACTGGGCGCCTTTGGTCTGGACGAGGATATCGGCAACAGAGCATTCATCAAGAAAGTGCTCGAATCCGATGTCAGCGACTCGAGATCTTTTGTGAACCGGCTCAACGACGTCCGGTATCAGGCGCTGTCGGAAACCTTTGGTTTCAACAGTCCGGACGGACCAACGCTTCCCTCTGCCAAGGGGGGAGCTGAATTTTCCAGCGTCGCCTCGCCCGATGATTTGCTGGCAAACGGCACCTTGCTGCGCAAGGCGCTCGGCAATGTTGGCCTTGAAGGTCTCGAAAATAATCAGTTCTTTTTGCAGAAAGTTTTGGAATCCGATCTGGAAGACCCGGATTCCTTTGCCAACGGGTTGAGCAACCCCAAATATGCCGAGTTTGCCCGGCAATTCAGTTTCAACACGCCGCCGGTGTATGACAACAGCATTCAGGCGCTGGTCGGGGAATTCAATGGACATGCCGGTGGCCTGACAAGCGCGGATGATCTGCTGGAGGATGAAAACCTTCTGCAAGCCGTCATCGAAACCTTTGATCTGGAAAACTCCAACCCCGTTTTCCTGCGCCGGGTTCTGAATTCGGATACCACCGATCCGGATTCCTTTGTGAACCAGTTGGAGGACACAAGGTATCTTGCGGTCTCAGAGGCCTTTGGATTCGGCTGGCCGGATATCAATGAAATGAGCGATCCGGATGAGCTGTTGTCAAACCCGGAGGTTCTGGAGCATGCGCTGGATACATTCGGCCTTTTTGGCAGGGACGAGGCTGAGCTGCGCCAGATTCTGGAATCCGATTTGTCAGACCCGAACTCCTATGTGAACCAGCCGGAAAATGCTGCCTACTATGACTTTGCTGACGCGTTCCAGAACGGCTGGCCGGATCATGTCAGCAAGATGCAGGTGTTTTCTGATGACATCACGGACAAGCTGGGCAGCTTCTCCGATCCTAGGGAGCTGGTCTTTGATATAAGCTTGTATGAAGCGACACTGGACATTTTTGGCCAGAGCAAACGGAGTTTGGATTTCAACACGGTGATCCGCGCCTTTGAATCTGACCTGTCATCCAGCACGTCATTTGCCAATCTGCATTATGATACCGGCCTGAAGGCCATGGCTCATGCGTTTTCTTTCAACGGGGGAGAAACCGGCCGGAAGTATCCCGAGGGCTTTGCTGAGCAACTTTCCGAGCTCTACACCACCCGCCAGTTTGAAATTGAGATCGGCGAGAGCGATCAGAACATGCGCCTGGCGCTGGCCTTTGAGCGCGAGCTGCAAACCGTTGCTGATGCAGGCGGCAGCGAAAACGCCCATTGGTACGGCATTATCGGTTCGCCGCCGCTGAAAACGATTTTTGAAAGCGCGCTGGCGCTGCCGTCAGGTTTCGGCCAGCTGGATGTGGACAGGCAGGTGGAGGAGATGAAGGAGCGCTCGTTTGCTGCATTTGGAACCACCCATCCTGCAGATTTTCTCGAAGCCGGAAAACTGGATGAATTCCGCAACAGGTTCTTGATGCTGGCAGATCTCAACGCGCCTTTCAACAGCGGGATCAGCGATCCGATTCTGTCGCTCTTCTGACCCGTCGGCTGCGCTTTGGCTGTGGAGCAGCAATAGTTTCGCCCGGCTCAGAAGGCCGGCGCTATAGCGCTAGGCGCATGGTGATGCCGGTCACCCTGCTGCAGCCGGGATAAGCGCCTTCTGCGGTCTTGAAAAATCCCAGCCGGTCGAACTTGCGGTGGTTTTCCACAAGTTCGACCCTCGTTAGGGTAATCCCCCCGATCTTAAGCGGATGCGGAAGTAGAATTTTCTCGGCAGGATGAACGAGGAGATTCCGATGAAGAAGACACGATTCACCGAGGCCCAGATCATGGGTGTGCTGCGCCAGATGGAGGGCGGTGTGCCTGCCGCCGAGCTGTGCCGCGAGCACGGGAGTGAGGCGGAATAGGAATTGATCCAGTGGATCAATTCCCCGCCGAACCAGCGCCACGCTGTACAAGTGGCGGGCGAAGTACGGCGGCATGGACGCCAGCCTCATCAGTGAGAGCGAGCCTTGTCCGCCATTGGTCCGAGGACAATGGCGAGCGCGATGGCCGAGGAGAACCGGCGGCTGAAGCGCATGTACGCCGACGTCAGCATGCAGAACGACCTGCTGAAGGAGGCGCTCGGATAAGTGAGATCCTCAACGCCACTGGTTCGAGAGAAGGATCGAACGATCCGGCCATCCACTGCCCGGCAGGGCATTGCGAAGCAATGTCCCGAGAGGGACAACGCCGAGAGTTGGCCGTGAAAGCGGTGGCGATGAAGGGCGTTAGCATTGCGCTGGCCTGCCGGGCATTCGATGTCAGCGAGACGTGCTATCGGTACAGCCCGAAGCTGGACGGGGAGAACGAGCAAATCGCCGGCCTGCTCCTCGGCCTGACAGCTGCAAGGAAGACCTGGGGCTTTGGCCTGTGTTTCCTGTATCTGCGCAACGTGCAGGGTCACAGGTGGAACCACAAGCGTGTCTACCGGATATACCGTGAGCTGGAGTTGAACCTGCGGAGTGAGCCATTGAGGCGCCATTGGATCAAGCCCAATGGCGAACGCCGCGCAAGCGTCTGAAGCGGGAAAAGCCGGACGAACTGGCTGTGCCTGACGCCCCGAATGAGGTCTGGTCGATCCCTGCCCGGCAGGCGATGCCAGCATCGCCGATAGGGGACTTCATGGCCGACAGGCTGGGGGATGGACGGCAATTCCGGCTGCTGAACGTTCTGGACGACTTCAACCGCGAAGGACTGGGCATTGAGGTCGACTTTTCACTGCCTGCGGAACGGGTTTTTCGAGCCCTGAACCAGATCATCGAATGGCGTGGTGCGCCTGGGAGAATTCGAGTCGACAACGGTCCGGAATACGTCAGTGGCACCCTCATGGAATGGGCGGAGAACCGGGGCATTGCCTTGGCATACATCCAGCCCGGAAAGCCTCAGCAGAACGCCTATGCCGAGCGCTACAACCGGACGGTCCGCCACGAATGGCTGGACTTATACATTTTCGAAAGCATCGAAGAGGTCCAGCAGATTGCCACCGAGTGGCTCTGGTCCTACAACCATGAACGCCCGAACATGGGCAACGGCGGGATGACACCTGCACAGAAACTGAAGATGGCCGCGTAAATTCTACGACCAAGCCCCCGCAAAAACAGGGGGATTACCGCTGCAACTCAAGCGCCGGCAGGCCGGGATCCCTGGCTCGCTCTGCCGCCAGGTCCTCTATCTGCCTTGCCCAGATACAGGCGGTCCGTCTTTGATATCAGGAATATGCAAGCCGCATGCAGGCTGCTGGCGGCCCGGATCTTGCTGCCGGCCAGATAGAGATCCTTCATTCGATCCACCGTCAGCCGGTGCATGGAAGACGGCTGATCAATGCGCCCGTCGATATAGGCAAAGCTGCGCCGGGTCAGGGCCGGCACGCCGCGGATCGCCAGCATTGACCCGGCGGGGCTGTTTCACAGCCGGGCCACCCAGAGGGCGGGCCGGAAATACCCCCGGCTGGCCAATAGCAGAAGGCAAGCGGTGCAGACAGCATGAGAAGCCGCAGAGAGGGAATGGCAAGGCATGCCGCTTTCCTGCAGGTGCCGGCCTTTGCCGCCTTGGACAGTTCTTATTGCTTCGCTGCATCCCGCTTCTGACTGAAGTCCGGAGTACCGCAATGCTCCGGTCGGGATACTGCGGGCTAGTGGAACAATACCGCCGCGCCGGGCGCATTTGCGCCCGGCCACGCCCAACTGAGACTGTCAATCTGCGATTGACCGGGAACAGGCGGGAGAGCCGCCGCCGGGACAGATGCTCAGTCCAGCGCGCGCCAGCCGATGTCGCGGCGGAAGAACCCTTGCGGCCAATCAACCCCGTCAACCATCGCATAGGCGCGGTCGCGGGCCTCCTGCAGGGTTTCACCGCGGGCGGTCACGTTCAAAACCCGGCCGCCGGCTGCCAGCACCTTGCCGTTTTCTGCCTTGGTGCCGGCGTGAAAGACCATGTTGCTGCTGTCCTCGGGCAGGGCCTTCAGCCCCTTGATTGCCGACCCCTTTTGGTAAGATCCGGGATAGCCCTCAGCGGCCATCACCACCGTGATCGCATGGTCGTCGCCCCAGTTCACCTGCGCCTCAGCCAGGCGGCCCTCAGCCGCGGCGTGCATCAGGTCCAGCGCCTGCGCGCCCAGCCGCATCATCAGCACCTGGCATTCCGGATCGCCAAAGCGGACGTTGTATTCCACCAGCCGGGGCTGCCCGTCCTGGATCATCAGACCGGCATAAAGCACGCCCTGATAAGGCATGCCGCGCTCGGCCATCACCCGCATGGTGGGCTTGACGATTTCTTCCATCGCGCGGGCTTCGACTTCAGCGGACAGAACCGGGGCGGGGGAGTAGGCGCCCATGCCGCCGGTGTTGGGGCCGGTGTCGCCTTCACCCACGCGCTTGTGATCCTGGGCCGAACCGATCGCCAGCACGTCCTCACCGTCCACCAGCACAAACAAGGACGCCTCTTCGCCTTCCATGAACTCCTCGATCACCACCTCGGCGCCGGCCCCGCCATAGGCGCCGCCGAACATGTCGTCGATAGCGGCGATGGCTTCGTCCTCGGTCATTGCGATGATCACGCCTTTGCCGGCGGCCAGCCCGTCGGCCTTGACCACAGTGGGTGCGCCGTGTTCGCGCACATGCGCCTTGGCAGCCTCTGCCTCGGTGAAATGGCCATAGCCAGCGGTGGGCGCATTCGCAGCGTCGCAGACTTCCTTGGTAAAGCTTTTGGAGGCTTCCAGCTTCGCCGCCGCCTCAGACGGGCCGAACACCAAGAGACCTGCCTCGCGCAGGCGGTCGGCCACCCCTGCAGCCAGCGGCGCTTCGGGGCCGACAATCACGAAATCAATGGCGTTTTCCTCGGCAAAACCGGCCACGGCACCGCCATCCTCGATATCAAACGACGCGCAATCGGCGATCTGCGCGATCCCTGCGTTGCCCGGCGCCACGATCAGCTTGTCGCATTTCGGGTTCTGCATCACCGCCCAGGCCAAGCTGTGTTCGCGCCCGCCGCTGCCAAGGATAAGGATGTTCATCTGCGTCTACTCCGATCTGACTGAGCCGAGAGGCGTCCCGGTCCTGTCCGGGGCTTGCCTTGCTTGCGGCGGGTTCTATGCTGCGCGCGAATTCAAAACAAGACCAGCCGCAAGCCGCAGGAGAGCAGCCCCGCAATGTCCGACCTGTTTGATGACCCAAAACCGGGGCAGAACGCGCCCGAATTCACCGTCTCGGAACTCTCCGGCGAGGTGAAGCGCACGCTGGAGGGCACCTTCGGCCGCATCCGGGTCAAGGGTGAGGTGGGGCGGGTGTTCAAGGCGCGCTCCGGGCATTTGTACTACGACATCAAGGACGACCGCTCGGTGCTGGCATGCACCACCTGGAAAGGGCAGGTTTCCAGCCTGTCGGTGGTGCCCGAGGAGGGGCTGGAGGTGGTCGTCACCGGCCGGCTGACCGCATTCGGCGCCCAGTCCAAATACAACATGAATGTCGACGAGGTTGCGGTTGCGGGCCAGGGGGCGCTGATGGCGCTGCTGGAAAAGCGCAAAAAACAGCTGGAGGCAGAGGGGCTGTTTGCCCCGGAACGCAAAGCGCCGCTGCCATACCTTCCGCAGATCATCGGCGTGGTGACATCGCCGTCGGGCGCGGTGATCCGCGATATCCTGCACCGGTTGCGCGACCGTTTCCCGCGCAAGGTGCTGGTCTGGCCGGTCGCTGTCCAAGGGCAGAACTGCGCGCCCGAGGTGGCCCGCGCCATCGAAGGTTTCAACCGCCTGACCCCTGGCGGCGCGCTGCCGCGGCCCGATCTGATCATTGTCGCCCGCGGCGGCGGCTCGATCGAGGATCTTTGGGGCTTCAACGAGGAGATCGTGGCGCGGGCTGCGGCGGCCTCGAAGATCCCGCTGATCTCGGCGGTGGGGCATGAGACGGATACCACTCTGATTGATTTTGTCTCCGACCGCCGGGCGCCGACGCCGACGGCGGCGGCGGAACTGGCGGTTCCTGTGCGGCTGGAACTGATGGCCTGGGCCGAGACCCAGGGCGCGCGGCTCACCCGCGCCGCAGGCCAGGCGGTGCAGCAGCGGCGCCAGCGGCTGAATGATCTGGCCCGCGCGCTGCCCAAGCCCGACACGCTGCTGGAAACCCCGCGCCAGCGGCTCGACCGGATTTCCGACCGGCTGCCGGGCGCGCTGATCTCCGGTGTGCAGCGCCGCCGGGTGTATCTGAGTGAAACCGCTGCCAGCTTACGCCCCGCCACCCTGCGCCAATTGGTGCAAGGCCGCCGCGACCGGCTGCAAAACCTGTCCTCCCGCCTGACCCTGCGCCCGATCCAGCGCGAGATCACAGCCCGCAAGGACGCGCTGGGCCGTCTGGCGCAGCGGCTGGATGCGGCACAGTCGCTGCGTTTCGACCGCCAGCGCCAAAACCTCTCTGCCGCAGGCCGCCAGCTGGAGATCCTAAGCTACAAAGCCACGCTGGAGCGCGGCTATGCGGTGGTGCGTTCGGGCGCCGGGATCCTCACCACCAAGGCCGCTGCGGCCAAGGCCGGCCCGTTGCAGATCGAATTTGCCGACGGCATGCTGGACCTGGAGGAGGGCATCGCGGATCCTGGTTCCCAGACCGCTGCAGCGAAACCGTCCGGCGGCGGTCAGGGCTCGCTGTTCTAGCTTCTTTCTGGTCTGAAATACCCAGCCCGCTTCAGACACCGGCGTCCGGGCCGTAGCACAGCATTTCCTCGCCGATGTCTTCGGCCTCGTATAATTCGGTCGAGGCCGGGTCATCCTCAAACCGGGCAGTCAGCCCGCCGGGGGTGATTTCAAAGCTCCAGCACTGCGGGTCGCCCCGGTTTTCATAGACAAAACAGATCCGGCCTGCGTCCTCGTACCAGCTGCCCTCCTGGCATCTGCCGTCCAGAAAGGACCAGATCACCCGCCGTCCGGGCAGATAGCGCTCTACCCCGTACATACTGCCGCCAAAGCCATAAAACAGGGTGCGGCCCTGAGTGTAGCGGTCGAATTGGTCGGCGTTCAGCGGCTCGGCAGCACGCAACGGCCCATTGAGGGCGGCAACCAGGGGAATCAGCATCAGGCAGCGCATGGGGTCACTGTGCCAGAGTGTCCGGGTCCCGGCCAAGGGAAACACGCAGGCTGCAAACACGGGCAGCAAACGGGCCGTAAAGCGGAGCGGCGCTGCCAGGCTCCCGTTTGGTCACCTTTGACCCGGCGGCTGTCTTGCGGCCAACTGATGCAAACGGGCAGGGAGACAGGGCCATGATGATGCAAGTGGCGGCGGCAGGAGCAGCGCTCTGCGCCGCCGGGTATTTGGGTCTGACCGCGCAGCCGCTCGGTATTCTGCGCAGTCTGGCAAAGACCGCAGCGGTTGCGCTTCTGGCGCTTGGCGCCGGGCTGGCAGGGGCACCGCTGCTGCTGGTGCTGGCGCTTGGTCTTTGCGCGCTGGGGGATCTTTTTCTGTCGCGCGACGGCGAAAGCGCCTTCATGGCGGGCGTGGGGGCCTTTGCCGCAGGGCATTTGGCTTATGCGGCGCTGTTCCTGACCCGTCCGGACAGCGATCCTGGCCGCCTCATGCACATGCCGGCTGCGCTGATCGCTGCCGGGTTGCTGGTGCTTGGCCTGATCATGACGCAGGTTCTGGCGCCGCGGGCGGGCGCGCTGAAGGGGCCGGTGCTGGCCTATATCCCGATCATCCTGGGCATGGGTGCCGCGGCGCTGACGCTTCCGTTTGGCACCTGGGTCCTTGCCGCGGCTTGTGCCTTCATGCTGTCGGACATGATCCTGGCGGCGGAAACCTTTGTCCTGAGCGCAGAGCACCCGCTGCGGCGGATCACGCCATATGCGGTCTGGGTGCTGTATTGGGGGGCGCAAGCCGGGTTTCTGGCTGCATTTTCCTGAACCCGGCGGTGCCTTGCGCTTTGCACTCCGGGTAAATCCGCATTAGGTGGGGGGCAGACCCTTTTGCGGAGACCAAGATGGCGTTTTTCTCAAAGCTCAAGGAGCGGCTGTTCAAATCCTCCTCCAAGCTCGAGCAGGGGCTCGATGCGATTGTCGAGGAGGGGGCAGAGGACAGTGCAGCCGAGGCGCTGGAAGCACTGACAGACACACCGGCTGTCACGCCTGAACAGCCCGCCCCGGCGCCTGTGCCGCATCCGGCGCCGCAACAACCGGAACCTGAGCCGCAACCGGCGCCTGAGCCCGCTCCGCAGCCTGCCGCCGCACCTGAACCGGCACCCGCAGCGGACCCTGAGCCACAGAAAAAGTCCCCGGGCTTGCTAGGCCGTCTTATGGGCCGCAGTGCTGTTGCCGAACCGCGCCGGGCGCTGGATGACGGCATGCTGGAGCAGCTGGAAGAGCTGCTGATTGCTGCTGACATGGGTGTGGATACGGCACTGCGCGTGACCGCTAACCTGGCCGAGGGGCGGATGGGCAAGAAGGTGTCCTCCCGCGAGATCAAGGAGCTGCTGGCGCAGGAAGTCGCCCGCATCATGGAGCCGGTTGCCAAGCCGTTGCCGATCTATGCAAAACGCCCGCAGGTGGTGCTGGTGGTCGGGGTCAATGGCTCTGGCAAGACCACCACCATCGGCAAGCTGGCCAGCCAGTTCAAAGGTGCCGGCAAGAAGGTGGTGATTGCCGCAGGCGACACATTCCGCGCCGCGGCGGTGGAACAATTGCAGGTCTGGGGCGACCGTGCGGGCGTGCCGGTGCTGACAGCACCCGAAGGCTCCGACCCGGCCTCGCTGGCGTTTGATGCGATGACACGCGCGCAGGAAGACGGCGCAGACCTCCTGATGATTGACACCGCCGGCCGGCTGCAGAACCGGGCCGATCTGATGGAAGAGCTGTCGAAAATTGTCCGGGTGATCCGCAAGAAGGATGAAACAGCACCGCATAACACTCTGCTGGTGCTGGATGCGACCACTGGTCAGAACGCGCTGAGCCAGGTGGGCACATTCCAAAAGCTGGCGGATGTCTCCGGCCTGGTGATGACCAAGCTGGACGGCACCGCCAAGGGCGGCGTGCTGGTGGCGCTGGCGGACAAGTTCGGCCTGCCGATCCATGCCATCGGTGTGGGTGAGCAGATCGACGACCTCGCCCCCTTCGATCCCGGGGAGTTCGCCGCCGCTCTGACCGGTTTGGAAAAGTCCTGATCCATTTCTTCCTCTGGCCGGAAGTATCCTCCGGGGGACCGGGGGTGGAAAACCCCCGGCGCCTTCCTCCAGCGCAAAGGCGGCTGATTTGAGCGAGTGGCTGATCTCCCTGGAAGGCACCGAGGCCGGGCACCAGGCAGCGCTGTTTCTGGCCATCTGGGCCGCGTTCCTGCATGCGGTCTTCGGCGCGCTGCAGAAGGGGCGGCATGACCCCTGGCTGTCGCGCGGGGCGATTGATTTTTCCTACTGCGTGATGGCGGCGCCCTTTGCGCTGTTTGTGGTGCCTTGGCCGGAGCCGCATATGTGGCTGATCTTCGCGGTCGCCTGGGGGATCCACGTCTTTTACAAACTGTTCCAGGCGCTGGCCTATACCAAGGGCAGCTACACCGTGGTCTACCCGGTGGTGCGCGGGACCGGGCCGCTGTTCACGGTGATCGGTTCCTTTTTCCTGTTCGGCGAGCTGTTCACCCCGGTGCAATGGCTGGGGGTGGCGGTGCTGCTGGCCGGGATCTTCGGTCTGGCGGGATACAACTACCGCTACCTGACGGTGAACCGCGACACGCTGGTGCCGGCGCTGGTGCTGGCGGTGATCACCGGGTTGTTTGTGGCGGGCTACACCACATATGACGCCTATGGCATCCGGGCGACCGCGGATCCGTTCACCTTTCTGGCGTGGTTCTTCATGATCGACGGGCTGGTGTTTCCGGTGATTGCCTTTACCCGCTGGCGGCGAATGCCCGCGCCGCCGGCACCTGGGCCGCTGATGGTCCGTGGTTTCTTTGGCGGGCTGCTCGCCTTTGCGTCCTTTGGTGCGATCATGCTGGCCACAAGGCTGGACAAGGTCGGGGAGGCAGCGGTGCTGCGCGAGACCTCCACCGTGTTTGCCGCCCTAATCGGGTGGCTGGTGCTGAAGGAAACCGTGGGGCCGCGCCGGATTGCCTTGATGGCTTTGATCGCGCTGGGCGCCGTGATAGTGGAAATTGGCGGCTGAGACCGCGCGCAGAACTGACAGGAGGCCCCATGGCCGCAAAGAAGATCAACCCGACCCTGAAGATGCTGTTGGAATTGGGCCCGATTGTCCTCTTTTTCATTGGCTATCTGAAGCTGAAGGATGAGGTGTTTCTGATCAGCGGCCATGAGTACAAGGGCTTTATCGTGATCACCGCGGCGTTTATTCCGCTGATGGTGGCGTCCACGCTCGCCCTGTGGAAGCTGACCGGGCATCTATCGAAGATGCAATTTGCGACCCTGGTGCTGGTGGTGCTGTTCGGCGGCATGTCGGTGTGGTTCAACGACGACCGGTTCATCAAGATGAAGCCGACGATGCTGTATCTGCTGTTCGGCGGGCTTCTGGGCATCGGTCTTATGCGCGGGCAAAGCTGGCTGAAGGTGGTGATGGAGGAAGTCATGCCGCTGCAGCAGGAGGGCTGGATGATCCTGACCCGGCGGCTGTGCGTTTTTTTCTTTGGCCTGGCGGTGGCAAACGAGCTGATCTGGCGGACCCAAAGCACCGACACCTGGGTCTATTTCAAAACCTTCGGCCTGCCGGTGGCGATGTTTGCCTTCTTCATGATGCAGGGGCAGCTGTTGCAGAAATTCGGGATCGAGGAAGAGGCCGGACCAGCGGAGTAATCTTCGGCTGACAGGGGCGGGCTCCCGCGCCTTTGCCCCTCATCCAGGATGAGGCGCAAAGCCTTGGGCCGGTCAGCGCACCTGCGCTGCGGCATCGCTTCTTTCTGGTCTTAAACACCCGCGCCGCAGGCGCCCTTTTTGCATCAATTGCCAAACAACACCTGCTGCGCCTTGGTGTCCGAGCGGTCGCCGCGTAGCTCTGCATGCAGCGCCCGGCCCGCTACCACACCAGGGCGGGACCACATCAGCTCCAGCCAGCGGGCGAGATGCGGTTTGTCCTCCACTACCTGCTGCTGGCCTTCCCACAGCGAGGCCCAGGGCCAGACCGCCATATCGACAATTGTGCAGTCCGGTCCCGCCACATACTCATTCTCCGCCAGCTGCCGGTCCAGAACTCCGTAAAGGCGGGCCACCTCGTTCCGGTAGCGGTCTTTGGCATAGGGCAGATCCTCGGGCGCGTATTTCAGGAAATGGTGCGCCTGGCCCGCCATCGGCCCGACCCCGCCCATCTGCCACATCAGCCATTGATCCACTGCCAGCCGGGCGCGTTCATCCGCGCCATAGAACTGCCCGGTCTTGCGGGCGAGATACTGCAGAATGGCGCCGCTTTCGAACAGGGAAACCGGTGCGCCGCCGGGGCCGTCCGGGTCGATGATCGCAGGCATCCGGTTGTTGGGGGAGATGTTCAGAAACTCCGGCGCGAATTGGCCGCCGTTGCCAATGTCGATCAGCGTGGCCTGGTAAGGCAGGCCCATCTCCTCCAGGGCAATGGAGATTTTCCAGCCGTTCGGCGTTGGCCAGTAATACAGCTGGATCGGCTCCCGCATGGTCGTCCTCCGTCAGATGCCCGGCCACTGGAGCACGGGCAGCGGTGGTGAGGCAAGAGGCGCCGCCGCTCACTTCCGTGTGACTGGGCGAGACGCTGCCGCTTGACCGAATCCCGCAATATGCGTAAAGCCCGGACATCACATCGTGGCGATTTGTTACCGGATTGCGGGCCACGTTAAACACTCCCGCTAAAGAGGTCAGGACGTGAAGGACCCCCTTTCGCTTGGCCGATTGGGGTTTTTTTATGCGCGACAGGCGCGAGGAGACAGAAGATGAGCGACAACTGGAACAGCCGCACCAAGCTGGTTCACGCAGGTACCCGCCGCAGCCAGTACAACGAGGTGAGCGAAGCGATCTTCCTGACCCAGGGCTTCGTCTACGAGAGTGCTGAGCAGGCCGAGGCGCGGTTCATCGAGACCGGCCCGGATGAGTTCATCTATGCCCGTTACGGCAACCCGACCGTCGATATGTTCGAAAAGCGCATAGCGGCGCTGGAAGGGGCTGAGGATGCCTTTGCCACTGCTTCCGGCATGGCGGCGGTCAACGGCGCGCTGACCTCGCTGGTGAAAGCGGGCGATCACATCGTGTCGGCCAAGGCGCTGTTCGGATCCTGCAACTATATCCTGGCGGATGTGCTTGGCCGCTTCGGGGTCGAGGTAACCTTTATCGACGGCACTGATCTGGATGCCTGGCGGCAGGCCGTGCGCCCGGACACCAAGGCGGTGTTTTTCGAGTCCATGTCGAACCCGACGCTGGAGGTGATCGACATTGCCGCGGTTGCAAAGATCGCTCATGCAGCGGGCGCCACGGTGGTGGTGGACAATGTGTTCTCGACACCGGTGTTTTCCCGTGCGATCGAACAGGGCGCCGATGTGGTGATCTATTCCGCAACCAAGCATATCGACGGCCAGGGCCGGGCGCTTGGCGGGGTGGTGCTGGGCACCAAGGATTTCATCCGCGGCACGCTGGAACCCTATATGAAGCACACCGGCGGCAGTCTCAGCCCGTTCAATGCCTGGGTGATGCTGAAGGGGCTCGAAACCATCGACCTGCGGGTCAACGCCCAGGCGGACAGCGCCCTGAAAATCGCCGAAGCGCTGGACGGCCATGCAGCGCTGGAGCGTACCATCTATCCGGGTCTGAAGGGTCACGCGCAGAACGCATTGGTACAGACTCAGCTGGGCGGCAAGGGCGGCACCGTGCTGTCGCTGGACCTTAAGGGCGGCAAGGACGCGGCGTTCAAGTTCCTGAACGCAATGACCATCCCGGTGATCTCCAACAATCTGGGCGATGCCAAATCCATTGCCACCCATCCTGCGACCACCACCCATCAGCGCCTCAGCGATGAGCTGAAGGCGGAGCTGGGCATCACGCCCGGCCTGGTGCGCTTTTCGGTCGGGCTGGAGGACGCGGAAGACCTGATCGCCGACCTGAAAGCGGCGCTGGAGGCGGCGCAGGGCTGAGACGCGCACCGGCCGTCTGCTTCTTTCTGGTGGAAGAAATCTACCGTGTTGCTTTGGTCGATACTTAGCCCCCACGCCAGCATGGGCAAAGAGCGTTTAGACGTCGAGTCCGGAACGCTTTTTGCCCATGAGATTTTCAGCAGAACAGCTGTTCGTCTTTCGCGCAGCGGAAACAACGTGAGAGCCCTTCACGACCGATGCTGCGTGTCGCACCAACGGCCGCTGGTAGCCCGCAGGAAGCGCATAGACATGCGCGGTGACTGTCTGTTTTCACTCATCGCCTTATGGCGCTTTCTGTTGGGGCTAATTGCCTACGGGCAGACTTGGCAAGGCGGAACCGGACAATTGTGTGGTGTACAATTCTGCGCCAAGCTTTTCGTCGGTAGAATAATCAAAGCTGTGCTGAGAGCGAATGCGGAGGTAGCAAGATTTTTCAACGTTACGGCTCCTCATCAATTAAGTGTCAGTTCCAAGAACAAAATACAGCTACCTTACGGCACAAAATTTGATGCGGCCAAAGGGATGAGCGCACAGCGGAAATGACCTGCTCCCCGTAGAGTCCGCGTTTTTTTGGTTCGCTCTGTTCAGGGTTTGGTCCTCTACTGACCGTTGGTGATACTCCCATGGGGTGAGCCCGTCGAGGCCCGTATGGGGGCGGTGATGATTGTAGTCTTCACGCCAGGCTGCGATCAGGTCCCGGGCGTGGCGCAGGTTGGCGAACAGGTGCTCATTCAGGCACTCATCCCGGAGGCGGTTTGCTGCCGCAAATCTGCCGGGAGGGACAGGCAGTTTCCTGAGACGGCGTGGTAGGGCTCCCGCCAGATGGCCCGCTATTTGCAGCGGCAGGGCCAATAATGCGGCCGTCACCGTGCGCGCCGCCTGATGCGGCTCATGCGCCTTGCTCCGGTCTGTCAGACGCCGAAGACCAGCAAAAAGCACCCGCAGCACAAGATCTGGCCGTTGCTTTTGAAGGCGCTGGCCATCTGCCGCCCCAACCAGGTCTGGTGCGCCGGCATCAGCTATATCCCCGTCTCTCGGCAGATTGCTTTGTAATCGCCTGCCGGACGGTGAATGGATGACCGGGGCCGTTGGATCGGCAACCGGAGGGTTGAGCGGTTGCGGCGGTCCCTGCAGGACGAATGTGTCTGCTTAAACGCTTTTGAAACTGGCCCTGATGCCCGTGCCGGGATCAGTACACGGATGGCCTGTTACAACGCCGAACGCCGGCATTCGGCCCATGGCGTCTTGACCCTGGATGAGGCCTGTGAAAGCAAAATAGAACCCATGAGAAAGGCAGCCTGATGTGAAGCCCTGATCCACCTTAAACGGGCTGCAAACTGCTCAAATAAGCGCGACCACCTCTGATCGGGATGCCGTTCTGGTGCGATGGTTTCGACGATGATCAGTTGCCCGCCGCAGCAGGGGCATGGCAGTGCGAGGACGCGGACATGCGGACTTGCAGATGATGCGTCATCGCCGAGTCCGTCGTGCCGAAGAGGCGCGTCCGGCATGATGTATGCCGTGTCGAAGACGCGCCTCCGGCACGATGTGTGCAGGACGGAAGTGATACCGGCCCGGGCGCCAAGGTGCTACGGGTCAGCGGCAATTTTCAGGACCGTTTCCGCGCTCGCCCGTATCAGCAGGTTGCAGATCTCCCGCTTGTTGTTGCGCGCGATGTCCGCGACCGGTTTCGGCAGCGTGAAGACCAGGTGGAATATCGCACGGGCAGAGAGCTCGGCCTCGCGCGCCGCCAGCCAGGCCTTGGCTGCACCCGCCCGTTCAGTTGGGACAGTGGCTGTTCCGGCGAGAGTTGCAGGCAATGTGGTCATGCCCGCAGTCATCACATCGTGCGGCATGGCCGCCGAGCGCCGCCGTGCGGCAGCGCTCGATGACGCTCATCACCTTCAACTGGCCGAGGTTGATGCGGCCCCTGTTTGCTGCCGGTACGCAGCACCACAAGCGCGGAAGATATCCGCAACCTCCAGCTTTGGCAGAGGCAACGCGGTCGATGATGCGCCTGGCTTGCGCTTGGCATGTGTCAAATCATCGAGCGGGCTCTCCACCGCCGAGATCATGCCCTCTCTCATCGACTCCTGGGCAATTGCCTGCCGGGTAATAGATGCCCCGGATGTCCACACCGCTTTCCATCAGATGCCGCTGGAAGTCCCGCAAGTGGCTGGTTTGAGGCACTGGTCCCAGATTGCGCGCCGGCATACCGGCAATCATCCGGACGCGAAGGGGTGCCGTCGGTGTGGACTGCTGAACGGTCATGGGAAACCCTCTGTCAACCGAGGCAAAATCACCTCGACCAACAGCACACACCCGACCTTCTAAACCGCGAAGCAAATCCCGATTCAGCCCAACACCCGCGACGCAGAGCCCATATCGCGGAGCGATTTAGTGCCAGGGCTACCTGCAGCCATAGCTACCGACGTGCGGAGCGGCGGCTTCGTCTACGGTTTGTGGCAGCAGGCAGCGTGATCTGCAGCGGCCAAAAATCAGACAAGGAGGAAAGCGCGGACGGATTCCGGTGCTATGAGGGTTGCGGCTCAGGGCTTGGGAAGCCGATGGGCTGAGCCGCGAAATCTGCGGCGCCGATCAGCGTGGGGACGCTGATTTTTCCGATCCGATCGGGACCTTCACGGGTAGGGAAAAGCCCGGGCGGCAAGCGATCCAGCGGGTGCCATCCGCGGCAAGCCGCGGTCCCTTTGCCCAGCAGGCGGTTGCGCAGCAATCTGCCGAGAGGGGGCACAGCAACATGCACATGCAGGTGGTGCATCATCGCAGACCCCGTCGCGCCATATGCACAATTCGAACAAATCAGAAACGCAACTCTGGTGCGATGTGTGCAGCACGCTGGTCATGTCGGCCCGGGCGCCCGGATGCTTCGGATCGGCAGCAATGGCCAAAAGCGTTTCTGCGGATGCCTTGAACAGCAAGCCATAGACCGCCGCCTTGTTCTGATAGACATGCCGGCAATCTGAGCTGGCAGGGAGACCACGTGGAAGTGTACAACCGGCAGAAGGCCTTCCATGCTTACCTGCATCCAGTTCCGCGCCGCAGCGTTTTGGCACTTGAGGCAGTGCCGGTTGCGGAAGGAGTTGCAGGCGGCGTGCTAGTGGCCGCACTTGGTGCAGGCCGCAGCATGGCCGCCAAGCACGGCTTTCAGACGCGTGACCTCGCTCGCCCTGTGCCCGCCGCCATAGGCCACACCGAACACCGCCCGGTATCTCAGCCCGGGACCGGGTGCCGCTCTTTAAGAGCGGTGTTCATGATCATAAAGAGCTTGCGCATGATGGCAGTAAGGATGACGTGCGATGGTTTTCCACGCGCCTTCAACTTGCCCCGAAGCCGCGGATCACTTCGTAGAGCTGAAAGCGCCGCCATTCAGAGGCTTGCCCGAACGTCCTTGCGCTCGCCCGAGACATGGCGGTGGCCCTGATACGTTCCGGACTCTTTCGCATATGGTGCCAACCTAACAATAGCAGCGGCCTCGCAGTTTGTTAAAGAGCCCAATTCCGGCAGATACGCCAGACACACGGCTGCGGTTTTGGGTCCAATGCCTTTGATAGGCAGCATCAGTTCCGAAGTCCGTTTGTCCAACGCCTCCCTCCCGCGCGGCATGGATCGAACATGCCGTTGTAAAGACAAGCGCACCGTTTTGACCGCCGCGTGTTCCAGCCGGTTCTGCTCAACCCGCATGATCTTGGCCGGATCATCCCGGCGGCGGCGTGATGCGCGCAGCTCTTTTGGCTCCGGTTCAATCAGTGGCCACAGTCGCAACCCATCGGACGTTGCGGCAAGCAAAGCCAGCCTTCCCGCATCAATCACATCTGTCTTTAAAGCGAGACCTCAAAGGCGATGATGCGGTCTGGCGTGGATCGAGTTGAATCGTTCCTATCGATATGCTGATCCTTGGTCATCTACGGTCGAGAAGGCCCTTCTGCCGATTGGATGGCCAAACATATAGCGCGGGGGATGGCGGGATATTTACGACCGTAAAACCACTGACTTTGGGTCTGCCTCAGGGCCGCCCGCGACCCGTTTACCGGATGGCCAGTCGGAAAACCGGCCGCCTTCAATCTGACAGAGGCTGGATTGAGGGCAATATCGAACACATAATCTCCGGGGGCTATTGAGCCGCAGGCTCAAAAGGGGGCAGCGCCCTCGCTTTTTTCACATCTCCCAGGGAAACGTGTCGAGCCGCACCGGCCGGTCCGCGGTGACCAGTACTTGGGTTTCCAGCTTGACCGACTCGGATCCTTTCTCGCCGATCAGGCTTTCAATGCAGATCACCATGTTTTCCTCGAACTGCCCGCCGTGGGCGCCGTGAAAGTCCACATGCAGCGGCACCACCGGCCATTCGTCAGCCATGCCGACGCCATGGGCTGCCAATGAGTAACGGTAGGGTTGATAGGCGTCCGGGATCTGCCAGCTTTTGGCGTTGAACCCTGCGAAACTCAGACCCGGCTGCAGCAGCGCCATGTTGTGTTCGATCTGCGCCCGTGCCGCGGTGTACAGCCGCTTCTGGGTGTCTGTCATCGGCACATAGCCGCAGGTCCAGCTGCGCGAGAGATCCGCGCAATAGCCATAGGGGCCGATCATGTCGGTATCGAATGAGATCATCTCTCCCTCGCGGCATTCGCGGGATGAGCATTCCTTGTACCAGGGGTTGGTGTTGGGCCCGCAGGTGAGAAGCTTGGTTTCCAGCCATTCGCCGCCCGAGCGCGCGTTCTCGAAATGCAGATGCGCCCACAGCTCCTGTTCGGTGACACCGGGCACCGAATGCTCGTAGATCCGCGCCATGCCGGCCTCGCAGACGCGGATGGTCCAGCGCATCAGATCGATCTCGTCTGCCGATTTGATGGCGCGGGCGGTCTCGGTAATCTGACCGCCGTCGATGACCTGAAGGCCGTGCTCAGACAGCGCATGCACGCCGTCGGGTTCCATCCGGTCGACGCCCAGCCGCAGGTTGCCGCCGCCGTATTGCTTGATCAGATCCGCGATCTCCGCCGCCCAGGGGGACAGTCTGTCCGCGGCCTTGTCACCAGCGCACATGAACATCCAGCCGATGGCGTTCCTGACCTCGTCAATGCCGGGCAAGCCATCGTTCAGATGCTCGCAGCCCTTGAATTCGAACATGATGCCGGGGCCGCCGTTCAGGATCAGCGCATAGCGGATCGGGTTATGGGCGGTCCAGATCGACATGTTGGAACAGTCGAACGCATAGCGGATATTGACCGGGTCATAGAGCAGGAGGCCCGCCACGTCCTGGCGTGCCATCTCGTCCCTCAGCCGTCGCAGGCGGTAGGCGCGGGCGCGGTCCAGAACATCCTGGCAGATCGGTGACTTCAGCGGTTTGTCCGCACCTTCCGCATTGAGGAAAGTGCGTTTGCGCTCGTCCTTGAAAACAGCCAGGCCGGTCATGAGGCGCGCCCGTAAAAGCCAATGTTTTCCGCGTCGGTGAACCGCACGCCGGGGCGTTCGTAGAAGGTGAAGACGGCGATCACCCGCGTCTTGTGCCCTTTCACAGTGCCCACCCGGTGGGGGGAGTTTTTGCCGCGGAAGATGTTGAGGGTGCCGGGGGCCAGGGTGATGGCGCGCATGTTGGGATCTTCGCCTGCCAGCAGCCGCTCGACGCCCTCATAATTTGGGTCGTCATCGCTGCGCAGCTCGGGACTGTAGATGAACTCACCGCCCGCATCCGGTGCTTGCAGCAGCATGGTGGTGGTGAACTCGGACCGGTCGAAATGCCAGTTCAGCGCCTGCTCGGCCCCATAGGACATAATGTTCAGCCGCGCCAGAGGGTCGTCCATGGTGTAAAGCGCGGGCTTGTCCATGGTGGCGGCCAGGAACGCGGCAAAGGGCGGCCAGTCATAGAGCCGCAGCACCGGCGAGTCCGGGAACTGGTCGGCGCAGAGGGTGAAGTTCGAGGTCTCGACCTTTTTCAGGGCAGGGTGGTCCGGCGCCAGCCCCTCAACCGTGTCTTTGAAGTAGACGTTGTGTTCGCGCTTGTGGTGAAAGCTCTCGGTCTTAAACTTGCCCTGCAGCGCATCTGCGGCGCCTTGGGCCACTTCCGGCTTCATCAGACCGTCCAGGCTGAACATGCCGTCCGCAGCCAGCTCGGCGCGGCAGCGGTCCACCAGGGCCTGCCATTCGGGGCTGCCGGGGCGGTCGAGCGGGTAGCGGTCGAGATCGAGAATATCGTGCATGGGGTGTTCCTTGGGATCTTTCGGGCTTTGCCCAAGCCTGCGCGCCGGATGGGGATCTGACCACTATAAAATATCTTGGCGAGCATAAGGAAATCTTGCACTGTGCAGCCATGAAACTGCCGCCTCTGAATGCGCTTCGCGCCTTTGAATGCGCCGCCCGGACCGGGAGTTTTTCGGCTGCGGGCGCGGAGCAAGGGGTGAGTTCGGCGGCGGTGTCGATGCAGGTGAAAAACCTTGAGGACTGGCTGGGGCTGAAGCTCTTCATCCGCCGTGCGAACCAGGTGCGGCTGACCGATGCGGGTCGCGATTATTACCAGAAGGCGGCGATGTCGCTGGCAGAGATTGCCAGTTTCACCCAAGCGCTGACCGAGGGCCGCGGGCACCGTCCGCTGGTGATTTCGGCCACACCTGCACTGGCGCAGCTGTGGCTGCCGGAACGGCTGAAGATCTTCTCGGGCGTGCGCCCGGATGTGCCTGTACGGCTTCGGATCGAGGATGACAGTATCGACCTTGAGGCTGAGGGCATTGATGCCCGGCTGTCTTATGGCGGGGAGCATCCGGATTACCGGACACAGGAAATGTTCAAGGACCGTTTGGTGCCGGTTGGCATTGATCCGGGGGCGGATATGCGGACAGCGCCGCTGGTGGAGGTGAGCTGGGGAGAGACGATTTCGTCGGTTCCCGGCTGGCGGCAGTATTTCGTGCAGCACGGGATTGCCCGCGAAAACCCTGTGGCAGCGGTGATTGCGCAGTCGGTGCCGTCAGTCGTGCCGCTGGTGCAGGCGGGACTGGGTATTGCACTGCTGCCCGAGCAGGTGGTGAGCGGGGAAATCCGCGCGGGCAGGCTGCACCGGCTGGACGGGCCGGCGCTGGCCATGCCGCGGCCCTATGTGCTGGTTACCGCGCATTACAAGTCGCGCTCACGGCGATTGCGGACGCTTGCAGAGGCGCTGGGCGTCCGATAAGGCGCCGGTTCTGCCGCATTTGGCGGATCCGTTTTGAAAAGTGACGCGTAACAGTATATGAGGGTGGCCTGCCGGATCCTATATGGGGCCGCATGACTTGGGGGAAACGCCGATGAACATTCACAACCGCGACGCTGCCGAGGCGCCGGACCGCGAGGCGGCTGCCGCCGCGCTGGATGTGCTGCGGGCCTGGGCCGGCACTGTGACCGAGACCGAGATCGCCCAGCTGGACCCGGCGGTGGCGCGGCTGCTGCCCGGCCGTGAAGTGGGCAACTACCCGGATCTGTCGCGTCACTACCCCGAAGATTTCACGTCGGACGAGGCCTACCGCGCCACGCTGCCCGACTTGCAGAACGGTCCGACCAGCCTGATCCGCGGCGCGCAGGAGCAGATCCAGCATGTGGGGATTTCAAATTTCCGCCTGCCGATCCGGTTCCACACCCGCGATGACGGCGATCTGACGCTGGAAACCAGCGTGACCGGCACCGTCAGCTTGGATGCAGGCAAGAAGGGCATCAACATGTCCCGGATCATGCGCACCTTTTATAAACACGCCGAGCGCACCTTCAGTTTCGAGGTGATGGCCGCAGCGCTGGATGATTACCTGAGCGACCTGGACAGCCCCGATGCGCGCATTCAGATGCGGTTCTCCTTTCCTGCGCGTGTTCAAAGCCTGCGGTCCGGCCTCAGCGGCTATCAGTATTACGATTTCGCGCTGGAATTGGTGGACCATGACGGCGTGCGCGAAAAGATCATGCATATGGACTATGTCTATTCCTCGACCTGCCCCTGCTCACTGGAGCTGTCAGAGCACGCCCGCCAGTCGCGCGGCCAGCTGGCGACGCCGCATTCGCAGCGCTCGGTGGCGCGTATTTCGCTGCAGTCGGTGCCGGGCAGCGACTGCCTGTGGTTCGAAGACCTGATCGAACTGTGCCGCCAGGCGGTGCCGACCGAGACGCAGGTTATGGTCAAGCGCGAGGATGAACAGGCCTTTGCCGAGCTGAACGCTGCCAACCCGATCTTTGTCGAGGATGCGGCGCGTTTGTTTTGCGAGGCGCTGCAGGGCGATGCGCGAATCGGCGATTTCCGGGTGGTGGCCAGCCATCAGGAAAGCCTGCACAGCCACGACGCGGTCAGCGTGCTGACCCAGGGTCCGCTGTTCAAGGCGATGAGCCTGGATCCGAAACTGTTCTCGACCCTGATCCACCAAGGATAGCCTGCCGGGCGGCGTGCCCGGTTTGAAGGCAGGCATACAACTGACCTCCCGTAATTTCTGCGCTGCCGCATTTTTTTGCTGCCGTGCAGCGAAATATGGTAAGCTCCGTGCTGTAGCCTGGAGGATTCTCCAGGGGTTCAGGGGAGCCGTTGTGCATGGGGCAGGGATCTTACACCCGGTTGCCGATGCTGCAGGCCCGGATCTGCTCCGGAGCCGCACCTCTCCTTTTTTTGCCCGGCCGCAATACCAACAGGCAGGATAAAACCAGTGCAAGAAGTAAGGAGTATCTGATGAGCAGTTTTCACCAGCGCGGCGCATTCTCAGCCCTGGCGCATGAATGGGCAGGTTATACAGCAGGTACACAGCTGAAGCTGTGGCGGCAGATGACCGAAGCGGCGATTACGGCGCCGCTGGAGCAGATGCGGGCCGCTCATACCATGTTTGAGATGCAGCGGAAAATCCTCGGCTTCGCGGTGCCGCAGCAGGCAAGGCCGGAAACAGCAATGCCGCAGACCGCCCAGCCGTCAACGCCTGCGAAAGAAGACACTTCAGTTGCGCCCGCAGTGCAAGCCACGCAACCGCCTGCCAGGAAAGCGGCGGAAAGACCTGCCGCCAAAAGGAAGCCGGTTGCCAAAAAACCGGCTGAGCGCAAGACCGCGGAACAAAAACCGGCCCTGCAGGCTGCTGCAGCAAAGGCACCTGCTGGTAAAACCGTGCCGGCCGAGGCAGCAGTTGCCAAGCCGGAAGTTGAAAAACCAGCGGCGGCGACGGCAAATCAGGCACCGGCACGCGCAACAGGGAAAACGGCCGCTGAAGCGGTTTCCGAGCCATCTGCGGTGTTCCGCGGGTCCTCTGCCCGTCGCGGCAGCCCTGAAAAACAGCAAAACACTGCGCAGTCCGCCGCAGTGGCGGCAGTGACCAAGTCCTTTGCTGTGCAGACGCCCGCACCGGAAACGGCGCCCCCGGCTGCCAAGCCGGCGCGATCAGAGAAAGCGGCGCCAGGCAAACGCCCGCGCAAGCCGTCCAAACCGCGCAAGATGCCCGCACGCAACGCTGTAAAAGCCGGCGAGGGCAAGGAATAGCGGCGCAGGCTTGACACTTACCGTGCGCAGGTCCAACGCTGCCCGCATGTTGGATCTCCGCCCGGTTGGATATGTCATCGGCCTTTTGGTCGTCATCTTGGGAGCGATGATGCTGTTCCCGCTGCTGGTCGATCTGCTGGATGGCCGCGGTGAATGGCATGTGTTTCTGGAAAGTGCGCTCTTCACCATTCTGGTCGGCGGGCTGCTGGCCTTAAGCTGCGCCAACGGGGTGCGGGAAGGGCTGAGCATCCGCCAGACCTTTTTGCTGACCACCACCGTGTGGCTGGCGCTGCCGCTGTTCGGGGCAATCCCGCTGATGCTGGGGGCAACCGAGCTGCGCTTTGTCGATGCGTTCTTCGAGGCGATGTCAGGGCTGACCACCACCGGATCAACAGTGATTTCTGGGCTGGACGACCTGCCGCGCGGGCTGTTGCTGTGGCGCGGCATCCTGCAATGGCTGGGCGGTATCGGCATCATTGTTGTGGCGATGGTGTTCCTGCCCGAGCTGCGGGTCGGCGGGATGCAGATCTTTAAATCTGAAAGCTTTGACACCTTTGGCAAAATCCTGCCCCGCGCGCAGGCGATCGCCAAGCAGATCTCGTTGATCTACGTGTCGCTGACCATGGCCTGCATGCTGGTCTACATGGTAATGGGGATGGGGCCGTTTGATGCGCTGGTGCATTCCATGACCACCATCGCCACCGGCGGTTTTGCCAATTACGACACCTCTTTCGGGGCCTTTGCGGGACCGGTGGAATATGCGGCGGCGATTTTCATGATCCTCGCGGCGCTGCCGTTTGTGCGCTATGTGCAGCTGATCAACGGCCATGGCACGCCGATGCTGCGGGACAGCCAGATCCGCGGTTTTATGATGACGCTGGGCATTCTGGTCGCTGTGGCAGCCGGGGTTCTGTATTACGCCAATCCGCACAGCGGGGAACAGGCGCTGCGCTCGGCCCTGTTCAACATCACCTCGATCATGTCCGGCACCGGCTATGCCAGTGCGGATTACATGCAGTGGGGCAGCTTTCTGGTGATGATCTTCTTCTTCACCGGGCTGATCGGCGGCTGTGCGGGATCAACCGCCTGTTCCGTCAAGGTCTTTCGCTACCAGTTGCTGCTGGCCTCGATCAGAACGCAGATCCAGCGCATCCGGTCGCCGCATGGGGTGTTTTTCACCCGCTACGAGGGGCGCCCGGTGGACGCTGAGGTGCTCAGTTCGGTTATCTCATTCTTCATGTTCTTTGTAGTTACGCTGGGCGTTGTAGCCTGGGCGCTGGCGCTGACCGGCCTGGATTTTGTGACCGCGGTGTCCGGCGCCGCGACGGCGGTGGCCAATATCGGTCCCGGTTTGGGCGATACCATCGGGCCGGCGGGTAATTTTTCAACGCTTAATGATCCGGCAAAATGGATCCTGAGCGCGGCGATGCTGATCGGGCGGCTGGAGCTGATGGCGGTCTACGCAATGCTGACGGTTCGCTTTTGGCGCAGCTGAGCGCCCCGCAGATTGGCTGAAATTGCGCAAACCGGACCTTGTGGCGGTTTGCCGCGCTGAAACGGCAGCCTGAACCGCAGCTTCCTTGCCCGATGGGGCTGCCCGCTCTTGCCCTTAAGAGATCGCTCGCATATGAGGCACGGGACTGAAACCCGCAAGCGCAGGGAGACCCGCTCCATATGCCCGTACTTGTGATGAAATTCGGCGGCACGTCTGTCGCCAATCTGGATCGCATCCGCCGCGCTGCCAAACGCGTCGGCGTTGAGGTGGCCAAGGGCTATGACGTGATCGTCATCGTGTCGGCGATGTCCGGCAAGACCAACGAACTGGTCGGCTGGGTAGATGAGACCTCGCCGTTGTATGACGCGCGCGAATATGATGCGATTGTGTCTTCGGGCGAGAATGTGACCGCCGGCCTGATGGCGCTGACACTGCAGGAAATGGATGTTCCCGCCCGCAGCTGGCAGGGCTGGCAAGTGCCGCTTTTGACCACCTCGGCGCACAGCCAAGCGCGGATCGAAGAGATCCCGCCGGAAAACATCCGCGCCAAGTTTGATGAAGGCATGAAAGTGGCGGTTGTGGCCGGCTTCCAGGGCATCAGCCCCGAAGGCCGCATCACCACGCTGGGCCGCGGCGGTTCGGACACCACTGCGGTGGCCTTTGCGGCGGCGTTTGAGGCTGAGCGCTGCGATATTTATACCGATGTGGACGGCGTTTATACCACCGACCCGCGGATTTGCGACAAGGCGCGCAAGCTGGACAAGATTGCGTTTGAAGAGATGCTGGAGCTGGCGTCGCTGGGCGCCAAGGTGCTGCAGACCCGCTCGGTTGAACTGGCGATGCGCTATAAGGTGAAGCTGCGCGTGCTGTCGAGCTTTGAGGAACAAACTGACGAGGCCGGAACCCTGGTCTGCGCCGAGGAGGAAATCATGGAATCCAATGTTGTGGCCGGTGTGGCCTATTCCCGTGACGAGGCCAAGCTGACCGTGCAGTCGGTGGCCGACCGCCCCGGCATCGCGGCAACCATTTTCACCACGCTCAGCGATGCAGGCGTGAATGTCGACATGATTGTGCAGGATATCTCGGACGAGGGCCGCACCGACATGACCTTCTCCTGCCCGACCGATCAGGTTGCCCGCGCCGAACAGGCGCTGCTGGCGATCAAGGAAAAGGGCGAGCTGAACTATGCTGAACTCTTGGCCGACAAGGATGTGGCCAAGGTTTCTGTGGTTGGTATCGGCATGCGTTCGCAGTCCGGCGTGGCCGCCAAGATGTTCAAGGTGCTGTCGGATGAGGGCGTCAACATCAAGGTAATCACAACCTCGGAAATCAAGATATCGGTGCTGATCGACCGTAAATACATGGAGCTGGCCGTACAGGCGCTGCATGATGCGTTTGAGCTGGAGAAAGCTGGCTAAGCGCTGATCGGATAACAGTTTTCTGAATAACGCAAAGGCGCCGATCCGGCGCCTTTGTTGTGTCTGGCCTGCTGCTGGCGGTATTTTGCGCAATGCCGTGTCAGGCTGCTCTGATTGCGGGCAATGCTGCAAAAACACTTGGACTTTTTCCGCTGGGATGGGACAAGTGGGGGAGGAGAGAACACTGGGATACTGCTTTGAGTGGTATTTGTTCTGGTGAACCAATCAGGGCGGCAGTGTGCGGGGAAGTGACCTCGGGAGAGGGTGGCAATGGCTGATACAACGGAATCCGAAAGCAGGAAGCTTCTGGTTCGCCTGCGCGAGGCGATGGCGGGCGACGATGCCGGCCAGGCGCGGCTCGACAAGATCACCCATCTGATCGCCGACAGCATGGGGACCGAGGTGTGCTCGGTTTATCTGTTCCGCGATGACGAGACGCTGGAGCTGTGTGCAACCCAGGGTTTGAATCTGGAATCTGTGCACCAGACCCGGATGCGCATCGGCGAGGGCCTGGTGGGCCGGGTGGCAAGATACGGCAAGGTGGTGAACACGCCGGACGCGCCTAATGCCAAGGGGTTCCGCTATATGCCGGAAACCGGGGAGGAGCGGTTTTCCTCCTTCCTTGGAGTGCCGGTGCAGCGGCTGGGCGAGATGCTGGGTGTCTTGGTGGTTCAGTCCAAGGAGGGGCGCGAGTTTTCAGCCGATGCGGTCTATGCGCTGGAAGTGGTGGCGATGGTCATCGCTGAGATGACCGAGCTGGGCGCCTTTGTCGGCGAAGGCGCGGCCCTGTCGCCACTGCACAAGCAGCCGGTTCTGATCCACGGTACCTCGGCCCAGGAAGGCGCGGCGGAAGGCCACGTCTGGCTGCATGAGCCGCGGGTGATTGTGACCAATCCGATTGCCGATGATCCCCAGCGGGAGCTGGAGCGGATGAACAGCGCGGTCGAGGAACTGCGGGTCGGCGTTGACAAGATGCTGGAAGTCTCCCGCAACGGCGACAAAGATCAGCTGCAGGTTCTTGAAGCCTACCGGATGTTTGCCAACTCCAAAGGCTGGATGCGGCGGATGGAAGAAGACATCGCCCGTGGCCTGAGCGCCGAAGCCGCGGTGGAAAAAGAGCAATCCCAGGCCCGCGCCCGGATGAGCCAGGTGCAGGACGCCTATCTGCGCGAACGGTTGAGCGACCTGGATGACCTCTCAAACCGCCTGCTGCGGATTCTGACCGGGCAGGGGGCGGACACCGGTGCCGAACTGCCGGACAACCCCATCCTGATCGCCCGCAACATAGGTCCGGGAGATCTGCTGGAGTATGGCCGCGGCCTGCGGGGCATCGTGCTGGAGGAAGGCTCGGTCGGATCCCACGCCGCTATTGTCGCGCGGGCGCTGGCGATTCCGCTGGTGGTGAATGCCAAGCGGATCACCACCGAGGCGCTGAACGGCGACCACATCATGGTGGATGGCGATCAGGGCGTGGTGCATCTGCGGCCCGATGACACGGTTGTCGGCGCCTTCCGCGACAAAATCGCGATGCATACCAAGGCGCAGGAGCGCTATGCCTCGATCCGCAGCAAGGCGGCGGTCACCACCGACGGTCAGCGCATCAATATGGTGATGAATGCCGGCCTGATGGCAGACCTGCCGTCATTGGATAGTTCGGGTGCTGAAGGTGTGGGGCTGTTTCGCACGGAATTGCAATTTCTAGTGCGCAATCAGATGCCAAAGCGTTCGGAGCTGGTTGCTTTGTACAAGCGGGTGCTGGATGCAGCCCATGGCAAACCGGTGATTTTCCGGACTCTGGACATCGGATCCGACAAAGTTCTGCCTTACATGAAACCGACGGATGAGCCGAACCCTGCACTGGGCTGGCGGGCGATCCGGGTGGGGCTGGACAAGCCCGGCATCATGCGGATGCAGCTGCAGGCGCTGTTGCGCTCTGCCGAAGGGCGGCCGCTGTCGATCATGTTCCCCTTTGTTGCCCAATTCGAAGAATACCGCGCGGCCAAGGCCGAGGTGGACAAGACTATCGAACGCGAGCGCATCCTGGGCCACGTGCTGCCGGCCGAGCTGGAGATCGGCGCAATGCTGGAGACGCCGTCGCTGGCCTATGCGCCGCAGAAGTTCTTTGACGAGGTGGCCTTTATCTCGATCGGCGGCAATGACCTGAAACAGTTCTTTTTCGCCGCCGACCGCGAGAATGAGCGGGTGCGCAAACGCTATGACACCCTGAATGTGAGCTTCCTGAGCTTCATCGAGCGCATCGTGGAACGCTGCGCCATCTCAGGCACGCCGCTCAGCTTTTGCGGCGAGGACGCGGGCCGCCCTGTCGAGGCCGTATGCCTGGCCGCCATGGGCATCCGCACGCTGTCGATGCGCCCGGCCTCTATCGGACCAGTCAAGTCACTGCTGCTGCGGGTTGATCTGGGCGAGCTGCGCAAGATCATCGCGGATGCGCGCCACCGCGGCGACCAGGCGGTGCGCCCGGCGGTGATGAAATATCTGCGGGAACTTTGACGGGCACCGGCACCTGGGGCTGGCTGATAGTTTCATTGGAATATTGAGCAGACCCGGCAGGGGCTGCGCCGAAGCGTTGCACTCATTTACTTCAAGCTTAAAACTTTATGCTTGAAGTTTTCCCGGGCCTGCCTATCCTGATCTGCAAGGATGTGCGCTGAGCGGGAAAGGATGATCATGAAAGTCGCCTGTTTGGGAGGAGGGCCTGCGGGTCTTTACTTTGCGATCTCGATGAAGCTGCGCCAGCCCGAGGCACAGGTCACGGTGATTGAGCGCAACAAGCCTGATGATACCTTTGGCTGGGGCGTGGTGCTGTCGGATGACGCGCTGGAGAACCTCAGCGCCAATGACCCGAAGAGCGCCGAAGCTATCCGCGAAAGCTTTGCTTATTGGGACGATATCGCGGTGGTGCATAACGGCACCCGCACGGTGTCAGGCGGGCATGGGTTTGCCGGAATAGGCCGCAGGCAGATGCTGCTGCTGCTGCAGGACCGGGCGCGCGAACTGGGCGTTGACCTGCAGTTTGAAACCATTGCCAAGACCGCCGCGGAATATCAAGCAGACTATGATCTTGTGGTCGGCTGCGACGGGCTGAATTCCAATGTCCGCAATGAGTTCGCGGAACATTTTAAACCGGAAATCGACGTGCGGCCCTGCAAGTTCATCTGGCTAGGTACCCATCAGAAATTCGACGATGCCTTCACCTTTATTTTTGAGAAGACCAAACACGGCTGGATGTGGATCCACGCCTACCAGTTCGATGCGGACACGGCGACGGTGATTGTCGAATGTTCAGCTGAGACCTGGGAGAACTGGGGCTTTGAGGGCATGAGCAAGGAGGAGACCGTCCGCACCTGCGAGGAGATATTTGCCGCGCATCTGGATGGTCACGCGCTGATGTCGAACGCTGCGCATCTGCGCGGGGCGGCGGTTTGGATCAACTTCCCCGGGTGCTGTGCGAGAAATGGCATCATGAGAATGTGGTGCTACTGGGGGATGCATCCGCCACCGCGCATTTCTCTATCGGGTCGGGGTCGCGGCTGGCGTTTGACAGTGCCATTGCGCTGGCTGAGCTGGTCAGCACCGAACCGACGCTGGAACGCGCATTCGAGCGTTACCAGGAGGAGCGGCGGCTGGATGTGCTGCGGCTGCAATCGGCGGCGCGCAACTCCTTGGAGTGGTTTGAAGAGGTCGAGCGCTATCTGGATATGGATCCGGTGCAGTTCAACTATTCCCTGCTGACCCGTTCGCAGCGGATTTCCCATGAGAACCTGCGGCTGCGCGATGCGGACTGGCTGCAAAGCGCCGAGAAATGGTTCCAGGACAAGGCCGGAGCGCCCGCAGATGCACCGGTGCGGCCGCCGATGTTTGCGCCCTATCAATTGCGGGGGTTGGAGTTGAAGAACCGCATCGTGGTTTCGCCCATGGCGCAGTACAAGGCGGTGGAGGGCTGCCCGGCAGACTGGCACCTGATCCACTACGGCGAACGTGCCAAGGGCGGCGCCGGGCTGATTTATACCGAGATGACCTGTGTATCGGCTGAGGGGCGGATCTCGCTGGGCTGCCCGGGGCTGTATGCGCCGGAGCATGAGGCAGCCTGGAAGCGCCTGACGGATTTTGTGCATGCTGAGACCGGCGCGAAGATCTGCTGCCAGATCGGCCATTCCGGGCGCAAAGGCTCCACCCAGCTGGGGTGGGAGGAAATGGACGCACCGCTGCCGGAAGGAAACTGGGAGACGGTTTCGGCCTCGGCCATCCCGTGGTCGGAAAACAACCCGGCCCCGCGGGAGATTACACGGGGCGAAATGGATCATATTCGCGACGAATTTGTTGCATCCGCGCAAATGGCAAAGCGTGCCGGGTTTGACATGATCGAACTTCATGCGGCGCATGGATACCTGATTTCGTCCTTCATGTCGCCAAAATCGAACATTCGGGGTGATGAGTATGGCGGCTCCTTGGAGAACCGCTTGCGTTATCCGCTGGAGGTGTTCCAGGCCATGCGCGCAGTCTGGCCTGAGGCGAAGCCGATGTCTGTCAGGATCTCCGCCAATGACTGGGTGGGTGACGATGGCGTCACTCCGGAAGAAGCGGTGGAGATCGCCAAGGGGTTCACTGCGGCAGGTGCGGATATCATAGATGTCTCCGCCGGGCAGACCTCCACTGACGCGCAACCGGTCTATGGCCGCATGTTCCAGACGCCGTTTTCCGATCGCATCCGCAACGAGGCCGGGATTGCCACCATGGCGGTGGGTAATATCTATGAGGCCGACCATGCCAATTCGATCCTGATGGCGGGGCGGGCCGATCTGGTCTGTGTAGGCCGGCCGCATCTGGCGGATCCCTATTGGACCCTGCACGAGGCGGCGCGGATCGGCGACCGGCACGGGGACTGGCCGCTGCCCTATCAGGCGGGCCGGGATCAGGCCTGGCGGCTGGCCGACCGTGACGCGGAGGTGATCCGGGCATGACACGCAGGGTACTGGTAACAGGCGGCGGCACCGGCATCGGCAAGGCAATCGCGCAGGCTTTTTCAGCCCAGAACTGTCAGGTGACAATTTCCGGCCGGCGGCGCGACGCGCTGGAGCAAGCCGCGAAGGGTACGGATCTGGAGATCAGACCTGCAGATGTCACGGACGAGGCCCAGGTCGCGGCGCTGTTTGACACGCCGTATGACGTGGTTGTGGCAAATGCCGGTACCGGGAACGCCGCGCGGATCGAGGACGTTGAGCTGGCAGACTGGCAGCACACCCTGACGGTGAACATGACCGGCACCTTCCTGACCTTCCGGGCGGCACTGCGGACTGGGATGAAACCAGGCGGGCGCCTGATTGCCATCGCCTCGACTGCCTCCTTGCAGGGCGGGGCGCATATCCCGGCCTATGCGGCCTCTAAGCACGGGGTGCTGGGACTGGTGCGGTCGGTCGCGCAAAGCGTGGCCAAGCGCGGCATCACTTGCAATGCGATCTGCCCGGGGTTTGTCGACACCGAGATGGCGGAGACTGCGATCAGCGGGCTGATGGCCCGGCATGACATTCCGCGGGAGAAGGCGCTGAAAATGGTGGTTGGCGGCAATCCGATGCAGCGGCTGATCGCGCCTGCGGAAGTGGCGGCAACGGCGGTGTTCCTGGCATCCGAAGGCGCGTCTTCGATCAACGGGCACGCGATGAGTGTTTCGGGAGGCGAGATTTGAGCACAACGTCAAAAGACCGGCTGCGGCTGTGGCTGAAGGTGCTGAAGGCCACCAAGGCGGTGGAGAGCGAGGTGCGTGAAAACCTGCGGCGGGACTTCGCAACCACGCTGCCGCGGTTTGATGTCATGGCGGCGCTGATGCAGCATGAAAAAGGGCTGAAAATGAGTGAGTTGTCAGGTGTTCTGAAAGTGTCGAACGGCAACGTGACCGGCATTGTCGAGCGGTTGGTGGAGGACGGCCATGTGCAGCGCGAGAAGGTCGAGGGCGACCGGCGCGCCAATCTTGTGCGGCTGACGGCGGCGGGCCAGACTGAGTTCTCGCGCCAGGCAGAGGCGCATGAAAGCTGGATAAATGCGGCCTTTGACGGGCTGGCAACGGATGAGGCGCAGGCAATTGCCGAAAGCCTGGACGCGGTGGCGCGGCGGCTGGACGAGGGAGGCAAGGCATGAAGGTGAACACGGACCCGCAGCACTTTCTGTGCCGGATCGAGGATGGCGTTGCCACAGTCTCGCTGGACCGGCCGGAGCGGAAGAACCCGCTGACATTCGACAGCTACGCAGAGCTGCGCAACTGGTTCCGGGACTTGCACTATGACGACAGCGTCAAGGCGGTGGTGTTTGCCTCCAACGGCGGCAATTTCTGCTCGGGCGGCGATGTGCATGATATTATCGGGCCGCTGACGAAGATGAGCATGAAGGAGCTGTTGGCGTTCACCCGGATGACCGGCGATCTGGTCAAGGCAATTGTGACCTGCGGCAAACCGGTGATTGCAGCGATTGACGGGATTTGCGTTGGCGCAGGGGCAATTATCGCCATGGCCTCGGACATCCGGATTGCCACGCCGGAGGCCAAAACGGCGTTTTTGTTCACCCGTGTCGGCCTTGCAGGCTGCGATATGGGCGCCTGTGCGATCCTGCCGCGGATTATAGGCCAGGGGCGGGCGGCGGAGCTGCTGTACACCGGGCGGTCGATGAGCGCCGAAGAAGGCCACACCTGGGGTTTCCACAACAAGCTGGTTGCAGCGGATGAATTGGAAGCGGAGGCGCAAAGCTGGGCCGCGCGGATCGCCTCGGGTCCGAACTTCGGCCACATGATGACCAAGACCATGCTGGCACAGGAATGGTCGATGTCGATCGAACAGGCGATTGAGGCTGAAGCGCAGGCGCAGGCGATCTGCATGCAGACGGCGGATTTTGAGCGCGCGTTCCAAGCATTTGTGAATAAGGAAAAACCGGTGTTCGAGGGCAACTGAGCCGCTGGAGCCGCAGGCCTCGTGCCGCAGGAGGGTACGGGAGCCTCCGGCGGGAGTATTTGGACAAAGGTGAAACAGGGAGAGCCGCGCCATGGCTGACAAGTCGTTTTTGAACTGGCCGTTCTTTGAGGACCGGCACCGGGGCTTGGCGGAGGAGCTGGAGGCCTGGGCTCGGGAGAATCTGAATGGCATAGATCATTCGGACACCGATGCGGCCTGCCGAGCTTTGGTAGCTGCGCTGGGAAAGGGTGGCTGGACGCAGCATTCCGGCGCGATGGCCGGCGGGAAATTGGACGTGCGCAGCCTGTGCCTGATCCGCGAGACGCTGGCGCGCCATGACGGGCTGGCGGATTTTGCTTTTGCCATGCAGGGGCTGGGGACCGGCGCGATTTCGCTGTTCGGGACAGAAGCGCAGCAGCAGGAGTGGCTGCCATTGACGCGGGCGGGCAAGGCGGTATCGGCCTTTGCGCTGACTGAGCCGCAGTCGGGGTCGGATGTGGCCAATTCCGCCATGACGGCGGCGCTGGACGGCGATCATTACGTTTTGAACGGTGAAAAGACCTGGATCTCCAACGGCGGGATTGCCGATGTCTACACGCTGTTTGCCCGCACCGGCGAGGCACCGGGGGCGAAGGGGCTGAGTGCCTTTGTCGTGCCGGCGGGCCTGCCTGGGTTCGAGGTGGCGGAGCGGCTGGAAACCATTGCGCCGCATCCGCTGGCAACCTTGCGTTTTACCGATTGCCGGATTCCGAAGTCGGCTTTGCTTGGCCAGCCGGGTGCGGGCTTCAAGATTGCGATGTCGGTGCTGGATGTGTTCCGTTCCACCGTGGCGGCGGCGGCGCTGGGGTTTGCCCGCCGGGCGCTGGACGAATCGCTGGCGCGGGTGGCTGCGCGGCAGGTGCAGGGTGCGCCGCTGTTTGATCTGCAAATGGTGCAGGGGCATATAGCGGATATGGCTCTGGATGTGGATGCCGCTGCGCTGCTGGTTTACCGTGCCGCCTGGGTCAAGGATTCAGGCGCCGCGCGGGTCACGCGGGAGGCGGCGATGGCTAAGCTGTTTTCCACCGATCAGGCGCAATCTGTGATCGACAAGGCAGTTCAGCTGCATGGCGGAGACGGCGTGCGCCGGGGCCAGAAGGTTGAGGAGCTTTATCGGGATATCAGGGCGTTGCGGATCTACGAGGGGGCCTCGGACGTGCAACGGGTGGTGATCGCCCGCCAGGCGATGGGTGCCTTTCAGGGAGGGAAATGATATGTTGGGACCAACCGCGCATGTAGACAGTTTTGCCCGGGACAACCTGCCGCCTGCGGATCAATGGCCTGAGTTTCTGCTGGAGGGGTTTGACTATCCGGAACACCTGAATGCCGCTGTCGAGCTGACCGATGCGATGGTTGAAAAGGGGTTCGGCGACCGCACTGCGCTGATCGGCAACGGGCGCTACCGGACCTACAAAGAACTGGCGGACTGGACCAACCGGCTGGCGCATGTGCTGAGCGAGGATCTGGGGTGAAGCCTGGCAACCGGGTGCTGATCCGCTCGGCCAACAACCCGGCGATGGTGGCCTGCTGGCTGGCGGCAACCAAGGCGGGCGCGGTGGTGGTCAATACCATGCCGATGCTGCGCAAGGGAGAGCTGGCCAAGATCGTCGATAAGGCCGAGGTGTCCCATGCGCTGTGCGACACAAGGCTGAAGGATGAGCTGGTCGCCTGCGCCAAGGATTCGGAATTCCTGAAAACGGTTGTCGGCTTTGACGGCACGTCCAATCACGATGCGGAACTGGACCGGCTGGCACTGGAAAAACCCGTGGCTTATGAGGCGGTGCAGACGGGGCGTGATGACGTGGCCCTGCTGGGTTTTACCTCCGGCACTACCGGCGCACCCAAGGCAACCATGCATTTCCACCGTGATCTGCTGATCATCGCTGACGGATATGCGCGTGAAGTGCTGGATGTGCAGCCGGAGGATGTGTTTGTCGGCTCACCGCCGCTGGCCTTCACATTCGGCCTGGGCGGGCTGGCGATCTTTCCTTTGCGCTTTGGTGCTGCGGCGACGCTCTTGGAAAACGCCTCGCCGCCGAACCTCATTGAGATCATTGAGAAATACAAGGCGACGGTTTGCTTCACCGCGCCGACTGCTTACCGCGTGATGCTGCGGGCGATGGAGGAGGGGGCGGATCTGTCGTCGCTGCGGGCGGCAGTGTCGGCCGGGGAGACCCTGCCCGCGCCGGTTTATGACGAGTGGATGCAGAAGACCGGCAAGCCGATGCTGGACGGGATCGGGGCGACGGAGATGCTGCATATCTTCATCACCAACCGGTTCAGCGACCACCGGCCCGCTTGCACCGGGAAGCCTGTGGGCGGCTATCAGGTGAAGGTGCTGGATGAAAACGGCAACGAGGCTCCGCGCGGCGAGATCGGGCGGCTGGCAGTCAGGGGACCCACAGGGTGCCGTTACCTGGCCGATGACCGGCAGGCTGGGTACGTGCAAGACGGCTGGAACATCACCGGCGACAGTTTTATCCGGGATGACGCAGGGTATCTGCACTTTGCCGCCCGCAACGATGACATGATCGTCTCCTCCGGGTACAACATTGCAGGACCTGAGGTAGAGGCGGCCCTGCTGGCGCATGAAGCGGTGGTGGAATGCGCGGTGATCGGTGTCCCGGATGAGGCGCGGGGCGAGATTGTGCAGGCGCATGTGGTGCTGGTAGATGAGCTGGCGCCGTCGGATGAAATGGTCAAGCTGCTGCAGGATTACGTAAAGGCGGAAATTGCGCCTTACAAGTATCCGCGTTCATTGGTGTTTACCACGGTACTGCCAAAGACCGAGACCGGAAAAATCCAGCGGTTCAGGCTGAAAGCCTAGCTGCTAGGGTGCATGAGTTTTTAGCCGTAGCAAGTATGCGGCATGCCGAAGGTCCGTTCTGCGGGCATCTGTGCCGCGCTCATCAACCGTTTCAACGCACTCGGCATAGCCGAGATAACGCACAAAGCATGACATCAATGGGGAAAGGGGCCACCACGCTTATCGTTGCTGAGGAATTGCGCACCATCAAAATGAAGATGAAGCACGAGCAGGCGAGCTACTACAAAACGCACGGGTTCGGGAAGAACGCGATGATCGAGCTGTATCTGGCCGGTTGTGATGACGAGATGGTCAAGGCTGTCACCGGCCACTCAGGCGTTGAGATGCTGAAAAAGTACGGTGGACCGATCCGGCAAAGAGAGTTGGCGAAGGGCGCGCAAGAGGCAAGAAATCAATTGGAACGAAGCAAGACCGAAACGTGAAAGTTTCAACGGTTGTTTCAAAAATCGCAGTGGAGGAGAGGATGGATGACGCAAGTCATTGATTTAATTGGAGGCGAGTACCGGAATCGAACCGGTGTACACGGATTTGCAATCCGCTGCGTAACCACTCCGCCAACTCGCCAGCCGTGGTGTAGGGCGTGATTAATCACATGCTTGCAGCCTGTGCAAGAGGCGTATTGCCTCTGTCCGGGCCAAAAACTGCTTTTCTTTCCAGATAGGAAAAACCTCAGCTGTCCGCACATTGGCCAGGTGCTGCCGCACGGATGGCTTTGGCGATCAAGGCGGGAATACCGGGCAGTGCGCCTGTGACGGGCAGCAGAATTCCTTGGAAAAAGGCAGCCTCAAGCGCTTGGGGGATGTCCTGTTTTACATGGTCGCCGGCCTGGGCAAAGAACGGCAGGCAAATTGAACAAGCAGGCAAGGCGGTTGCGGCGGTTTCAATCCGCGGGGATTGTTCCACATAGCCGGGCGACAGTGTGCAGCCGGGCAGCAAGGGACGCAGGCGGGCGGCAAAATGTTCTGCGGCCTCTGCTGCTTTGGGGCCGCGGGCAGAGCCGTGCGCGGCAAGCAGAAGATGCGTTTCTGCTAAAGGCCAGCTTAGCCTTTGAGCGGCCAGGCGGACGGCCTGTGCCGCGAGGGCGGGAAGGGAGGCATCCAGACCGAAAGGCGGTGCCATGCGGTAGCTGCGGCCCTGAAGGCGGCCGGGCAGAACCTTGGCCGTGAACCATCCCTGCGACATGAAAAACGGATAGACCACGGCGTCCTCGGCCATTTCGCGCTCCAGCCGTCCAGGCGTGGCGAGGGTGGCGGAGCGCACATCCCAGTCCGGCAGATGCGCCGCAACCTCTGCTGCGAGACCGGCCAGGGCGGCCTCTGCCGGAACAGGGTCGGAAGGCTGGCCATGGGCGGTTATAACGGCGGTGCGCGTGATCTTTGTCAAGGCGGGGGTCCGGATCGTTGAAATTGCGGAAGCTGGCAGGATTGTTCCTATATTTGGGGAGCTTGCCGGGAATTCTGCAAGGCTTGGAAGGATTTTTTCTGCGGTGTGTTGAGAAACGAAACCAAGAAGGTTGACCTTCCCGGGCGCTTCACCTAAATCAGCAAACACTCTGAGCGGGTATGGTGAAATGGTATCATAAGAGCCTTCCAAGCTTAAGGTGCGGGTTCGATTCCCGCTACCCGCTCCAGATCTTCCCCGATTGCCATTCTGTTACACCGTGACGCGGGTTGTCCGCGCTTTCATGTGCTTTTTGAAACGGCTCAGTGCTTGACGCGCGGGGCCTGCAGGGCCATGAACCTTGGCGAATGCGCGGGATTTCATACCCGCCAGCCCAAAGTGCAGAAGGATCCGGAATGGCGCGGAGACAAGCGGCCCCGAATGCGGAACAGGAGCGGGAAGGCTCCAGGAAAATTGGCGTGCTGTCGGCGCTGTGGCCGTATATGCGGCCATACCGTTTGCTGATGCTTGCCGCGACCTGCGCGCTGGTAATGACCGCAGGGCTGTCGCTGACGCTGCCTTTGGCGGTGCGCCGGGTGGTCGACAATTTCCGGGTCTCGGATTCCGAACTTCTGAACCTCTATTTTGGCGCGGCGCTGGGAATTGCTGCGCTGCTCGCGGCTGGCACCGGCGTGCGCTATGCGCTGGTGACCCGGCTGGGGGAGCGGGTGGTGGCTGATATCCGCAAGGCGGTGTTCGACCGGGTGATCGGCATGAGCCCGGAGTTTTACGAACGTGTCATGACCGGCGAAGTGCTGAGCCGGATCACCACTGATACAACGCTGATCCAGTCGGTACTGGGGTCCTCGGTGTCGATCGCGTTGCGCAATTTGCTGATTTTCCTTGGCGGCATGGTGCTGATGCTGCTGACCTCGGCCAAGCTGACGATGATGGTGCTGCTGATCGTGCCGGCCGTTATTGTCCCGATCCTGGTGCTGGGCCGCCGCCTGCGTGCGATCAGCAAGGAAAATCAGGACTGGATCGCAGCCTCCTCGGGCAATGCGGGCGAGGCGCTGGGGGCGGTGCAGACCGTGCAGGCCTTTACCCATGAGGCCGCCAGCCGCCTGAAGTTCGGCGAGATGACCGAGACCGCCTATAATGTTTCCTGCCGCCGGATCCAGACGCGTGCTTATCTGACGGTAATCGTGATTTTCCTGGTGTTCTCCGGCGTGGTCGGCGTGCTGTGGATGGGCGCAAATGACGTGCGCGCGGGTGTTATGTCCGAAGGGTCCCTGATCCAGTTTGTGATCTATGCGGTGCTGGTGGCAGGCTCGGTGGCGGCGCTGTCGGAAATCTGGAGCGAGCTGCAGCGCGCTGCCGGTGCGACCGAGCGGCTGGTGGAATTGCTGAATGCGAATGATACCGTGCTGGATCCGGTTGCGGCGCAGATGCTGCCTGCGCCTGTGAAGGGTGAGATCCAGTTCGACAATGTGTCCTTCCGCTATCCGTCGCGCCCTGATGTCTCGGCGCTGGACGCGGTGTCGCTGGCGGTGAAACCGGGCGAGACGGTTGCCTTTGTCGGGCCGTCCGGCGCGGGCAAGACCACCATCATTCAGTTGCTGCAGCGGTTTTATGATCCGAACCAGGGCGCGGTGAAACTGGACGGTGTGGCGCTGACGGCACTGCAGCGGGATGAGTTCCGCCATCACATCGCGCTGGTGCCGCAGGACCCTGTGATTTTTGCGGCCTCAGCCCGCGAGAATATCCGCTTTGGCCGGCCAGAGGCCTCGGATGCCGAGGTTGAGGCTGCAGCCCAAGCCGCCGCCGCGCATGACTTCATCTCGAAACTGCCCGAAGGCTATGACAGTTTTGTCGGCGAGCGCGGGGTGATGCTGTCGGGCGGCCAGAAACAGCGGATTGCCATTGCCCGTGCCATCCTGCGCGATGCGCCGGTACTGCTGCTGGACGAGGCGACCTCGGCGCTGGATGCTGAAAGCGAACGTCTGGTGCAGGCCGCGGTGGACGAGCTGAGCCAGGGCCGGACGACACTGATCGTGGCGCACCGTCTGGCAACGGTCAAAAAGGCCGACCGGATTGTGGTGATGGATCAGGGCCGGATCGTGGCCACCGGCACCCATGATGAGCTGGTGGCGCAAGGCGGGCTTTATGCGCGGCTGGCCAAGCTGCAGTTCACCGAAGGGCTGGCGGCGGAGTAACTGCTGAACAGATCAAAGTGACAAGCGCCCCGGATCGTTTCCGGGGCGCTTTTTGCTGGTAAAACCGCCAAAGGCCGGAAAATGGCGCCACGTCATGCCGCAAATTGCCTTGGCGTGACCCTGCACCGGCGCTTGCGCAATTGCCTGTTTGCAATAGTCTGGGCGCAAACAGAACACCCCATGAATTGGGGGAACGGGGAGGAGATTTATGGGATTTTCCGGAGTCGCAGACCGCGACGCGCTGCAGAACGAAATGCCGTATGAGGCGCGGGATCTGCCGGCCACGCTGTATGGGCTGCTGTCACGGACGGCGGGCAAATACCCCAACGGCAAGGCGGTCAGCTATCAGATTTTTTCCGGCCCCCGGGACAAGGCGGAAACCCTGACCTGGAGCACGCTGAAGGATCAGGTGAGCCAGGCGGCCAATATGTTCCGCGCGCTGGGGATCGGAGAGCAGGACGTGGTCGCCTATGTGCTGCCCAATTGCCACGAGACGCTGGTCACCATGCTGGGCGGCGCGGTGGCGGGGATTGTGAACCCGATCAACCCGCTCTTGGAGCCAGAGCAGATCGCCTCGATCCTGCGGGAAACCAAGGCCAAGGTGGTGGTGACCCTGCGGCCCTTCCCCAAGACCGACGTGGCCCAGAAGGTGGCCGAGGCCGTGCGCCATGCGCCTGGGGTGAACACGGTGCTGGAAGTGGACCTGAACCGCTATCTGACACCGCCGAAATCCTGGATCGTGCCGCTGATCCGGCCCAAGCTGGACAATCAGGCCAAGGCGGCCCATGCGGATTACCTGAATTTCTCCAAGGAAGTGGCAAAACATCCCGCCACGCTGAATTTCGCCGACAGCGACGGCGACCGGGTTGCCTGCTATTTCCACACCGGCGGCACCACGGGAATGCCCAAGGTTGCGCAGCACAAATACTCGGGCCTGATCTATAACGGCTGGCTGGGGGACAAGCTGCTGTTCACCGAAGAAGACAACATCATGTGCCCGCTGCCGTTGTTTCATGTCTTTGCGGTGCATGTGATCATGATGGCGGCGGTATCCTCGGGGGCGCATGTGGTGTTTCCAACGCCGCAGGGCTATCGCGGCGAGGGGGTGTTCGACAATTTCTGGAAGCTGATCGAACGCTGGAAGATCACCTTTATCATCACCGTGCCCACTGCTGTTTCGGCGCTGATGCAGCGGGAAGTGGACGCTGATATCTCCTCGGTGAAAACGGCGTTTTCGGGCTCGGCCCCGATGCCGATGGAATTGTTCAAGCGGTTCGAGGCAGCGTCAGGCGTGACCATTGTCGAAGGTTACGGGTTGACCGAGGCGACCTGCCTGGTGTCCTGCAACCCTCCGGGCGGGGAGAAGAAGGTCGGGTCGGTTGGGATCCCTCTCCCCTATACCGATGTGCGGATCGTCAAGCAGACCTCCGACGGCCCGCTGGAATGCGGTGTTGATGAAGTGGGGGAAATCTGCATTTCCAACCCCGGCGTCTACCCCGGCAACACCTATACCGAAGCCGAAAAAAACGCGGACCTCTACTATCAGGACAAATACCTGCGCACCGGCGACTTGGGGCGGATTGACGGGGATGGCTACCTGTGGATCACCGGCCGTGCCAAGGACCTGATCATCCGCGGCGGCCACAACATCGATCCGGCCGAGATCGAAGAGGCGCTGCTGGGCCATGAAGCGGTGGCATTTGCCGGCGCTATCGGCCAGCCGGATGCCCACTCGGGCGAGCTGCCTTGCGCCTTTGTCGAGCTGGTGGGCGGCGCCTCGGTCAGCGAGGCGGAGCTGCTGGAATACTGCAAAATCCACGTGCATGAGCGGGCGGCGATCCCCAAGCATATGACGGTGCTGGACGAGCTGCCGAAAACCGCCGTGGGCAAGGTATTCAAGCCGGATCTGCGCAAACATGCGATCACCCGTGTTTACAACGGCGCACTGGAAAAGGCCGGTCTGGCCGCACGTGTTGTCAGTGTCACCGACGACAAAAAACGCGGTCTGGTGGCCCAGGTGGCGGCCAATGGCAGTGCCGAGCCTGAAATTTCCGCTGTTCTGGCCAGCTTTACCCGGCCCTGGGAGCCGGCGGCGGACTGAACCTGATTGTAAACGTGAGATAAAAGGCGCCCTCAGGGGCGCTTTTTCATTCAGGCATTCCATTTGCGGGAATCTCTGCCTAGGCTCGGAAAAACAGACACGCAGGGAGGCTCGCGGATGGATTATGAACGGCTGATCGACGAAGAGACCTGGGACTTTATCCAGAAGACCGGGGAGCACTACCCTGATGACGCCGTTGAAATGTCCATTGAAGAGCAGCGCCTGATTTATGACTCCATGGCACGCGAGTTCCGGGTGCCGCGTCCGGATGTGGTTTCGGTCATGGATACCTCGGCTAACGGGGTACCGGTCCGGGTCTACACCGCAGGCGATCCGACCCGCACGGTGCTGTTCTGCCATGGCGGCGGTTTTGTGGTTGGCGGGCTCGACAGCCATGACGATGTCTGCGCCGAGATCTGCGCGCAGACCGGTTACCGGGTAGTGGCCGTGGATTACCGCCTGGCGCCGGAGCACAAGCACCCGGCCGGTTTCGAGGACGCCTGGACCGCCTTGGAATGGGTGGAGGACGCTTACGGCACCGGCATTGTCCTGACGGGCGACAGCGCCGGTGCGAACCTTTGCGCTGCGGTGGCGCATCATGCGCGTGGCCGGACAGAGGCAATCCTGGGGCAGGTGCTGATTTATGGCGCCTTTGGCGGCGATGTGAACCAGGGATCCTATATCGAACATGCCAAAGCGCCGATGCTGACCCGCGAGGATGTGCTGTTTTACATGGATATCCGCACCGATGGCACGGCGCCGAAAGATGATCCGCTGTTAACACCGCTTACCGACACCGATTTTGCAGGCCTGCCGCCGACAGTGCTGGTGACGGCTGATTGCGACCCGGTGCGCGATGACTCCCGCGATTATAGCGACCGCATTCTGGAGGCCGGCGGCAAGGCGCATTGGATCAACGAGCCGGGCCTGATCCACGGATATCTGCGCGCCCGCCACAGCGTGGGCCGGGCGCGGGACAGTTTTGAGCGGATCTCGGTCGCGATCGAAGCACTGGGGCAGGGGATCTGGAGCTACGATGACGAGGCGCCCTAGCCGGCAACCTCACGGCATTGCTCCTGTACCAGCGATGTATCCAGCCAGCCGCCGCTGGTTGCCTGCCAATCCGGGCCGGAGGTTGTGACATAGGTCCAGCTGCCGACCGGGATGTGTGAATAGCTGACATAATCCCCGGCAACGATCTGCCCGACCAGCGGTGCATCCGGACGGTGTCCCGCCCGCAGGCCGGTCACCGGACCCAGCCAGCCCAGGCAGGCGCTTTCAAACTCGTCCCGCACAGGCAGGTCCCACAGCTGGTGCCTGAGGAACAGATCGTCCAGGTCCAGATAGGTCTGTTTGTTGTTCACCCGGCAGCCGAACCGCGCCTCCATCTCCTTGACCAATGCCACCATCCGCCCGGCGTGCGGCGGCAGGGATACGGATTTGCCGATGCAGTCGCCGTTGTCGAACACCGCCCGGCCCAGCGGCGAGCCGAAACAATACCCGGCCCGGTCGATAACAGCGTTTCTGGTGAACCAAAGGTCGTGACAGGCATCGCTGGCCAGTACCGGGGACGCCAGCAGGCACAGCGCGGCAGCAAAAGATTTCATGGCAATCCTTCCTGATCAACAAAACGGCGGCTGAGGGCCATCCTAGCACACAACCGCCGATTTCGCGTTACTTCAGGAACGGTTCTGCCTTCATGGTGCCGGCAATGGGGGCGCCCAGCCGTTTCAGGATGGTCGGCGCCAGCTGGCGCTGGTCGATCACAGCGTCATGATCGGGGCCTTCGGCATCACCAAAGTAGTACAGTGCCGTTTCCTGCTGCAGGGCGCCGCGGCCGCCATGGTGGCCGCGTTCGTCCTGGCCGTGGTCTGCCGTCACGATCACCTCGTACCCCAGGCCGCGCCAGCGGGTGATGAAAGGGGCCAGCATCTCGTCCATCACGAAACAGGCGTGGTCCATTTCCTGGCAATCGTGGAAATACCGGTGGCCCATGCTGTCCAGGGTGCAGGTGTGCAGCATCCCGTAGTCCAGGCCAAAGCGCAGGCAGAGGTTGGTCAGGGTGCCGAACAGGTCGACATCCGACGGGGTCATCTGATTATCTTTGCCGTAGCCGGTCATGGAATGAAACCGGCCATGGTTGATGGTCTTGCTCTCGGGCTCGTCGTATTCGATGTCGCGCACGTAATCGAACGGGTGCCGGTTGAAGAAGGACGACCAGTAGCTGTGCGCCACAGCCCCGGTCACGCCGCCCGCTTCGCGCACCTGGGAGAATACGTCCTTTTCCTTCAGCCGGAACACATTGGCATTGCCGGTGCAGCCATGGATGGCAGGCGCCACACCGGTGTGGATCGAGGCATAGCAGCTGGCCGAGATCGACGGCAGCACAGCGCGCAGTTTCCAGACGCGGGCATCGCCGCTGTCTACCCAGCCTTCGAGGTTGCCGAACAGGCGGCGGAAGTTGCGCCACGGCACGCCGTCCAGAATGATGAGCAGGAGTTTGTTGTCCATTCGCCGAATCCCTTTTTCGCGCAGACCTTGGTGCCGTATCATCGTGACGGTTTCTTGAATTGCCATTCAAAAAACGAAAGGATGGTCAGAAACCGGCATTTCGGAGGGAAGTTTCCTGGCTTTGCCGGGGAGAGGCCGGGCCGGGCTTAGAATGCGGTGGCAAGGACATAGACGCCGGCAAGCAGCAGGAGCCCGCCAGTGGAGTTAGCAAACAGGCGCGGGTTGCGGACATGCTTTTCCGCCAGCACATAAAGCGCAAGCCCGGCAATCCAGTAGAGGTTCATGATGCCGCCGGCAAACAGCAGCAGCATCAACGCCCAGCAGCAGCCGAGGCAAAAAACGCCGTGATGGGCGCCCATCAGTACAGCACCATCCAAACCTGTGCGGTTATGCGCGGTCAGAAATTGTACCGGCATCCGGCAATGAAATAGGCAGGCGTGCTTGTAGGGGGTAAACTGATAGGCGCCCGCCGCCAGCAACAACGCACCGCCAAGCGCGCGACTGCTAAGCGACATCATGGGACCATCAGAGAGGCCCCACGATTCCAGCCACCATTGCAAGCTGGTGGCGATGATTGAAAAAACGGCCCAGGCCAGCAGATAACCGCCAAGAAACGCCAGACTCAGCAGCGGTGCCTGCTGCGGCCTGGAGCCGGCTTTCTTGATGGCCGTGTAGAGCAGCAGCACAGGCGCGGCACTGGGAGTCATCATGGCGACCATCATGATCCACCACATCAGGAAGATCAGCCCGGTATAGGCAGGCGTCCAGGCATCGTTCGCGCCCATCTGCATCGGTGCGCCAATCGGTCCGGCCATCCGTGTCATTTCTACCGCGGTCATGGTCATGCCAACGCCAAAAACAGTGTAAAACACGCTAAGCAGCACGATCAGGGCCACGGCGCCCAGCACCACTGCCTGGTCGTGGCGCGCCAACCGTTCCGCTGTTCCCTTTATGCGCAGCACCGGTGCCATGGCCGTCTCAGGCCGCGCGCTCAACGCCTCTGCCGGTCAGGTGCAGCTCGGCGATATGGGCGTGGGTTGCGCTGTTCTTGTCCAGGCTGATCGCTGCGTTGCGTGTCACGGTCGAACCGCTGGCCATGGCAGCCTCGGTGAACTCGAAGCCTTTCGGCAGCGCGATGCTGACGAAATGCGGATCCCCGGAAACGATATTGGCGATCGGCTGCACTTTGGTTTCGGCGTAATCGCCAACCTTGGCCGACCCGGTGCCGGTTTCGCGATCATAGTCCAACGAGATCGCGGCATGCAGCGTTTCGTGCTTGGTCGGGCTTGTCAGGCTGAACACATAGAACATGGTAGCGAATTCATCGGTGTCTTCGCCTGTCATGATCGCCTCCAGCGCGGCCCGCTGATCCGCGGTGGCGCGTTCGTCGATGATCATCTGCATCTGGCCGTTGCCCTCGTGCACGGCGCCCGGCCATTTATAGATCACCGCCGCATAAAGCCCGTCCAGCTGGACGCTGCCGTAATGCCCCTTGTCGATACGGTAGGTCAGCATGGCTTCGCAAGTGCCGTCCGTGGGCAGCTGTGAGAACTGGCACGGACACCCCGGATTGCAATTGCAGTTGCCGATTTCCTGTCCGTGAATGGCCCAATCTGTCATAGCAGCGCCTCCAGCCTTTTGCAGTCAAACAAAACTGCCCGATGACTTCATGTTGGCCTGCAAAGCAAAAACAGCTGCACTCAGAAACAGAACATTATTTGCGGCTGGACCCGCCGCATTTCCCCGGTCCCGTCAAACTATCACAAAATGTCGAAGGCAGAAAAGAAAAAGCCCCCGCCCGGAACCGGGCAGGGGCGTATGACATAGTAAAAGATTACGGGATCAGTTGCCGGCGCTTTCCATCTTGCGGTGGGCGATCACCTCTTCCAGCCAGCCCAGCTTCATCTCGGGGACGGAACTCAGCAGCAAGTCGGTGTAATCGTCAAATGGCGGGCTCAGCACTTTAGACTTGCCGCCGTAGCGCTGCACCTTGCCCTGGTACATCACCGCGATGTTGTCGGAGATGGCGCGCACGGTTGCCAGATCGTGGGTGATGAACAGATAGGCCACATCCTCGATCTTCTGCAGGTCCAGCAGCAGCTTCAGGATGCCGTCCGCCACCAGCGGGTCCAGCGCCGAGGTGACCTCGTCGCAGATGATCATCTTGGGCTTGGCCGCCAGCGAACGGGCAATGCAGACACGCTGCTTCTGGCCGCCCGACAGCTCCGCCGGATAACGGTCCATGAATTTTTCGCCCAGCTCGATCTCGTCGAGCAGTTCGATGATCCGCTTCTTCTTTTCCGCGCCGCGGATGCCAAAGTAGAACTCCAGCGGGCGGCCGATGATGGTGCCAACGGTCTGGCGCGGGTTCATCGCCACATCCGCCATCTGGTAGATCATCTGCAGCTCGCGCAAGTCCTCGCGGCTGCGCCCTTTGAGGTCGCCCGACAGGGTGCGGCCTGCGAATTCGATCTCACCCTCGCGCGGGGCAGAAGCCCGGTGATGACACGGGCCAGGGTGGATTTGCCGGAACCGGATTCGCCCACCACCGCCAGCGTCTGGCCGGGATAGAGATCAACATTCACATTGTGCAGCACGTCGAACTGGGTGCCCTTATAGCGCGCGGTGATGTTCCTCACGCTCAGCACCGGATCGGGCGTCGGGGCCTTTTCCTCGTGTTCGATGGAGCGGACCGAGACCAGCGCCTGGGTGTACTCCTCCTGCGGGTTGTTGATGATCTGGTCAACGGGGCCGTATTCCACGGTGTTGCCCATCTTCAGTACCATGATGTCGTCGCTCACCTGCGCCACAACCGCCAGGTCGTGGGTGATGTACAGCGCGGCAACGCCGGTGTCGCGGATCGCTTCCTTGATCGCCATCAGCACGTCGATCTGGGTGGTCACGTCAAGCGCGGTTGTCGGCTCGTCGAACACCACCAGATCCGGTTCCGGGCACAGTGCCAGCGCGGTCATGCAACGCTGCAGCTGGCCGCCCGACACCTGGTGCGGGTAGCGTTCGCCGATATTGTCCGGATCCGGCAGGCCCAGCTTGGCGAACAGGGCGCGCGCGCGGGCCTCGGCGTCCTTGCGGGAGAACTTCTTCTGCTCCACCGCGGCCTCGACCACCTGGTCCATGATCTTCTTGGCCGGGTTGAAGGAGGCTGCCGCCGATTGCGACACATAGGTCACTTCGGCACCGCGCAGGCGCCGGATGTCCTTGTGACCGCCCTTGAGGATGTCGCGGCCGTTGACCCAGACCTCGCCGCCGGTGATCTGCACGCCGCCGCGGCCATAGGCCATGGACGCGAGACCGATGGTCGATTTGCCGGCACCGGATTCACCGATCAGCCCCAGCACCTTTCCGGGCGCAAGATCAAAGCTGACCCCGTGCACGATCTCGATATCGCGGGGGCGTTCGCCCGGCGGGTAGATGGTCGCGCCGATTTTCAGGTCGCGGACTTTCAACAGGGCATCGCTCATCCGCGGCCTCCTTTCAGCGATGTTGTCCGGTTCAGCACCCAGTCAGCAACAAGGTTGACCGAGATCGCCAGAGTGGCGATGGCAAAGGCCGGGATCAGGGCTGCGGGAATTCCGTAGACGATGCCCTCCTTGTTTTCTTTCACGATGCCGCCCCAGTCAGCCTCAGGCGGCTGCACGCCCAGGCCCAGGAAGGACAGGGTTGAGACAAACAGCACCGCAAAAATGAACCGCAGGCCCATTTCGGCAATCAAAGGCGACAACGCGTTGGGCAGGATTTCGCGGAAGATGATCCAGGCGGTTTTCTCGCCGCGCAGGCGGGCCGCCTCGACGTAGTCCATCACCTCGATATCGACCGCCACGGCACGGGCCAAGCGGTAGACGCGGGTGGCGTCCAGCAGGCCCATCACCAGGATCAGCATCGGAATGGTGACCGGCGCAACCGACAGCACCACCAGGGCGAAGATCAGGGTGGGGATCGACATCACCAGATCAACGAAGCGCGACAGCGCCTGGTCAACCCAGCCGCCGGCAACGGCGGCAAAGAAACCGAGGATAGAGCCCAGGGTGAACGACAAGACGGTTGCTGCTGTGGCGATGAAGATGGTGGTGCGGCCGCCATAGATCATCCGGCTGAGCAGATCGCGGCCGATATTGTCGGTGCCTAGCAGGTATTCGGCGCTGGACGGTTCCCAGACATCGCCGACCACCTCGCCGACACCAAAAGGTGCCAGCAGCGGGGCAAAGATTGCGGCCAGAAAGTAAAGGGCAGTGAAGAACAGCCCGATGAGTGCGGAAATGGGGATGTTCTTCATTTCGGGTGCCTCAGACGCGGGTTGCTCAGGATGGCGACGACATCGGCAATCATGTTGAGACCGATATAAACGGCGGCAAAGATCAGGCCGCAAGCCTGGACAACTGGCACGTCACGCTTTGACACGTGGTCGACCAGATACTGGCCCATGCCGGGATAGACAAAGACCACCTCGATCACCACAACGCCCACAACCAGATAGGCGAGGTTCAGCATCACGACGTTAACGATCGGTGCAATCGCATTGGGGAAGGCATGGCGGTAGATCACCTGAAAGGCGTTGAGGCCCTTCAGCTCAGCCGTTTCAATATAGGCCGACTGCATCACGTTCAGGATCGCAGCACGGGTCATCCGCATCATATGCGCCAGGACAACCAGCGTCAGCACGGTGATCGGCAGGGCGATGGCGTTCAGCTTTTCAAACAGGGTCATGCCGTCATTGATCATGGCGACCGACGGGAACCAGCGCAGTTTCACTGCGACCACGTACATCAGCACATAGCCGATCAGGAATTCGGGGATCGAGATCGAGGCCAGGGTGACGGCCGAAATCAGTTTGTCGGGCCAGCGGTCTTTGAACCGCACGGCAAGCAGGCCCAGGAAAATCGCCAGCGGAACAGCGACCACAGCGGCCCAGAACGCCAGGAACATGGTGTTCCAGAAACGGCCGGCCAGCGCAGAGGTGATGTCCTGGCCACTGGTCAGTGCAGTGCCGAGATCACCCTGCATGGCACCGAACAGCCAGGCGAAATAGCGCCCCACAGGCGGATCATTGACGCCCAGTTCGGCCCGCAGGTTGGCAAGAGCCTCCGGTGTTGCTGATTGCCCCAGGATCGATTGGGCAACATCGCCAGGCAGCACGATCGTGCCCGCAAAGATCACTACCGAGATAAGCAGCAAAAGAAGGAGGCTCAGCGCGATGCGCTGAGCCAGGAGTTTTACAATCGGGGACATTTAAGCTTTGACCCACAGCTTGCTGGCAGCATAGCCGTTCATCAGAACTTGGCCCGGGACACCTTCGACGAAACCGTCGACCTTGTCGGTTGTTGCCTCGACGAAGTCATTGAACATCGGGCAGATCAGGCCGCCCTGGTCGCGCAGGATTGTCGACATGTCGGCATACATCTGGGTACGCTTGGCGACGTCCAGTTCACCGCGGGCTGCAACCAGCATCTGGTCGAACTGTTCGTTGTTGAAACGGGTGTCGTTCCAGTCCGCGGTCGACAGGTAGGCGGTTGTGAACATCTGGTCCTGGGTCGGGCGGCCGCCCCAGTAGCTGGTGCAGAAGGGCTGATTGTTCCAGACTTCCGACCAGTAACCGTCGTTCGGCTCACGCTTGACGTCCAGCTTGATGCCGGCGCTTTGACAGGACTGCTGGAACAGTGCGGAAGCATCCGGTGCGCCGGGGAACGAATTGTCCGAGGTGCGTAGCAGTACCGAGCCGTCATGGCCGGATTTCTTCATGTGGAACATCGCTTTGTCCGGATCGAACTGACGCTGCTCCAGCTCGGTGTACATCGGATATGAAGCATTAATCGGGCTGTCATTGCCCACCGTGCCGTAGCCGTTCAGGATCTTGTCGACCATTTCCTCGCGGTTGATCCCGTACTTCAGCGCCATGCGCAGGTCGTAGTTGTCGAACGGCGCGGTATTGGTGTGCATGATGAACACATAGTGGCCGGCTGCGGAGGTTGAATGCACAGTGATGTTTGGCGCGCGGTCGACCAGTTTTGCAGTGCGCGGGGGCACCCGGTCGATCACATCCACCTGGCCGGACTGCAGCGCTGCGACACGGGCGGTGTCATCGTTGATGACGATGATTTCAACGGTCTCGGCATTGCCCAGATCACCCCAGTAGTTCGGGTTCTTCTCGGCCACGAAACGCACACCCATATCGGCGGACTTCATGATGTAGGGGCCGGTGCCTATGGCAGCCGCAGGATCGTCATTGCCGCCGCCCGGCTGAACGATCAGGTGATAGTCCGCCAGCAGATAGGGGAGGTCGGCGTTCGGGCTGTCGAGTTCAAAGACAACGGTATCGCCGTCTGCGCGTACGTCCTTGATGCCGCGCATGATGCCCAGGGCGCCGGACTTGGTGTCTTCGCCGCTGTGACGCTCCATGGTTTTGACCACATCATCAGCAGTGACGTTCTGGCCGTTGGAGTAGGTTACGCCGGAACGCAGCTTGAAGGTCCAGGTCTTGGCGTCGGATGAGGCTTCATAGCTCTCAGCCAGTTTGCCTTCGATGCCGCCGTCTTCGGTCAGCTCCACCAGGGTTTCACCCCACAGGCGGGTGACCATGAGGCCAACCGTGTTGGTGACCAGCGCGGGGTCCAGGCTGTCGGTGGTGGAGCCACCCTGCAAACCAAGGCGCAAAGTGCCGCCTTTTTGCGGGCCGGCGGCCTTGGCTGCACCGGACAGCAGCAGGTTTGCGGACACAGCGGTAAAGCCCAGTGCAGCGGCTTTGCCCAGGAAGTCACGGCGCGTCAGTTTGCCTGCCACGGCCTGACTGGCCAGATACTGCATATGCTTGTTCATTGATTTCTCCCGATTGATTGCGGTGCTGCAAACACCCGTTTTTTGATTGGTGGTTCAAGATTTGCGCATTTACTGCCACCTCGCAAGCGTTATTCGCCAAACCCTTGGCAGGGGGGAACGAGCACTTGCGAGGCTGGATAAGGGGGTGTCGTCTTTTTCAGGTAAGGTGCCGTTTTCAGGGGTAATGTCGCGTGTAAATCAAAAAAACATCCGGAATGCGACAAGAAATTTTTGTGCTCCGGAATGACGGAATTTTTATGAATCTGCCACGATCGCGCACGCCACCGGGTTTGAATTCGAAGAGAATCGATGCTTTGAGGTCGAAAAACGTCTTCTGCACCGCAAAAGACCAATTCCTGACCTTTTCCCGCAGCGGCAGGCGGGATCGTCCGGGCCAATCCCTAAGAACGGTTTGCGGCATGCCAGAAGGCAGCCTGTTGACGCCGGATCAAAGCTGTTCTGTGTCCATCCAGACTGTCACCGGGCCGTCATTCAGCAGCCGGACCTTCATGTCGGCACCGAACTGTCCTTTTGCAATTTTCAAACCTAGCCGGGACAATTGCTCCGCAAAATACTCATACAGCCGTTCGCCTTCGGCAGGCGTAGCAGCAGTGGAAAACCCCGGACGGTTGCCGCGGCGGGTGTCGGCGGCCAGGGTGAATTGGCTGACCACCAGCGCACTGCCGCCGGTATCCAGCACCGAGCGGTTCATCTTGCCGGCCTCGTCCTTGAAGATCCGCAGCTTGGAGATTTTGGCTGCCAGCTGATCCGCCTGCGCCTCGCTGTCGCCGTCCATGGCGCAGATCAGGATCAGCAAGCCTGCGCCGATTTCGCCGATGGCCGTGCCCTCAACGGTGACCGAGGCCTCGCTGACCCGCTGTATCAATGCCCGCATGACTGCTCCTTGTGCTGAATAGTTCCGGCCGCTGCGCCGTCTGTCCGCCGGTCTGCAAGAACTCTAGCCCCTTTGCAATGCAGAGGCGGGGTGACAGGCAGTAATCATCCGGTGCGGGGCCGGGTTTTTGCGGCGGATCAAGGCGCCGCCGCGGCGCCAATGGTAAAATGGGATGTAAGCAGAAAGGAGGCTGAACAATGGTGGAAAAAACCGAACATGGCGGCTTTTGGCCGTCGCTGTATGATCCCTTCCGCGGTTTTGGCGCCCGGCTGGCCGATTGGCTGAATCCGGCCGCTGAAGCGTCCTCGGGCAAAGAGGCCTATGATATCGCGATGGAACTTCCGGGTGTCGCGCTGGAGGATCTGGAACTGACGGTGGACAATGGCGTGCTGACGATACGCGGCGAAAAGAAGACGCAGACCGAAAAGACCGGTGACACCTGGTACTTCAGCGAACGTCAGTATGGAGCCTTCCGCCGCTCGTTCCGGCTGCCGGAGGATGCGGACGGGCAGGCGGCCTCGGCCCGGATGGAGGATGGCGTGCTGCACATAGCGGTGCCGAAGAAGGCACTGGAACAGACCGAAACGGCCCGCAGGATCGAGATCAGCAAGGGCTGACAGAGAGGCCGGCCTTGGTTCCTGTGCAGATCCGGGGAAAGGAACCGGCCGGTTCAGGAAGGGGGCGATTGCGCCCCCTTCCGTTTTGGAGCAGTCACTATTGCTGACTGGCCAGCAGCGCGATCCCTGCGCCGGCCAGCAGGGCCAGCAGCACGGCAAAGGCTATTTTCCAAGCCGAGTATGGCCGCTCGCCCTGTACGCGCCCGGATTGCCCGTTGACCACAAAGCGATAAGTTTTGCCACGGTATTTATAGGCCGCCAGCCAGACCGGCAGCAGGATGTGTTTGAACGTCACTTCCGACACCTGGGTGTCGATACTGCTGATCCGCTGGCGGTCGCCGCCGATGTCAAAACGCACATCGCGTTCAATCACCCGGTCCATCTTCTGGCCTGCCTCGGCAAAGCCGGTTTCCAGATCCACGGTGTAAGCCTCGGCCCGGAAACCCGCCAGGTATTGCGGCTGGTATGGTTCCAGCTGAGACAGATCCCAGGGTTCCAGCGCCTCGGTATAGCGTTTGGGCAAGCTGTTGGAGGCCAGTACCAGCACATCGTCAAAGAACCGCTGCACCCGGCCTGACACCGGCGTCCAGCGTACCTTGGACACCTTCCGGGTCCTGGTCTCGCCATCCTGCTGGTAGGTCTCGGTCACGTAATAAACCGTGCCGCGCTGACCGGAATAGCGGCTGCGGGTCTGGGCGTCATAGGTCCAGTAGGGCACATAGATACCCTGCATCCGCCGCCCCTTGCGGGCGTATTCCCTCAGGCCGCTGGGCGCAAACCACAGGCCGCCCAGCCAGTCGGTCATTGCCTTATGCGCGGCGCGTTCGGGCATTGCAAAGGGCAGCACGCCCTTGGGTTTGATATGCCTGCTTTCGCCGGTTCCAGTGACCACCGGTGTGGCGCAGAACGGGCATTCCTTGGCATGGGTATCGGGGTCAAACTCAACCTGTGCTGCGCAATTGGGGCAGGTGGAAACACGGGTCACTTCGATCTCCGCCTCTGGCAGCCGGTCTGCGGCGGCGGCGGCGAAGTCCAGTTCCTGAAGCGCAGTCCCTCTCCATGGCCCGCTGCGGATGCTTTCGGAATGCCCGCAGTGGCCGCAGGTCAGGGTGCCCGCGGCCGGGTCATAGGAGTAATCCGCACCGCATTGTTCACAAGGGAAGCGATGAGTTTCTTCCTCGGCGGCGGGCATGGTTTCAGCGGGCGGCGGCGGGGGCATCGTCACTTGCGGCAACCTGTCAGGTAAGGGGTCAGGGGATGGGGCGGGCAGCAAACCGATTGGGGGTTGCTGCCCCGGCGCGGCGTTATCCGGCAGGCGGCGGGGGAGGCGGCGGCAGGATGGTGAACAGCTGCGCCAGCTCCATCACATCGCCGGCCCGCTTCCAGCCATCCTGGCCCGGGGTCCAGACATGGCTTTCCCGCGTCAGCGTGCCGTCCTGCGCCATCCGCCCCATTCTTGCCTTTGAGTAGGGGCCGGAGGTCTGTCCGTCCGCTGCAATGTGCCAGACATGCTCGACCGGCGGCGGGGGCGGGGCAACAGGTGCGGCCTGCGGGGCTGCGGCAGGCGCTGCCGGTGCGGCTGCAGCGGGGCGGGGCGGGCGCCCCAGGGGCCTGCGGGCTGACCCGCTGCCCCGTTGCCGAACTGGTTGCCCATCTGCTGGGCCATCGCGAACCCCATGCCCATTCCCATGCCGCCGCCCATGCCGCTGTTCGGGGTTTGCGCTGCAGCGGTCATTGCCTCAGCTGCGGAAAATTGCGTGTACCGGCCCAGATCACCCAAAACGCCCATCTGGGTGCGCTTGTCCATCGCTTCTTCCACCGCCGGCGGCAGCGAGATGTTTTCGATGTACAGTTCAGGTATCATCAGGCCGTATTCGGCGATTGTGCCGGAGATCTCTGCCGCCACCAGTTTGCCCAGGTCCGCGGTATTGGCGGCCATATCCAGCACCGGAATGCCGGAGCCAGCGATGACGCGGGAGAACTCCTGAACGATGATGTTGCGGATCTGATAGGAAATCTCGTCCATGGTGAATTCACCATCGGTGCCGACGATTTCGGTCAGGAACCGCGCCGGGTCAGCGACCCGCACGGTATAGCTGCCAAAGGCCCGCAGCCGCACCGGGCCGAATTCCGGGTCGCGGCAGATGATCGGATTCTTGGTCCCCCATTTCAGGTCGCTGAACCGGGTGGTGTCGACAAAATAGACTTCCGATTTAAACGGCGACTGGAACGCGTGGTCCCAGTGCTGCAGCGTTGTCATCACCGGCATGTTGTTGGTCTCAAGCATGTAAAGACCGGGTGTGAACACATCCGCCAGCTGACCCTCATGCACAAACACCGCCGCCTGGCCCTCGCGCACCGTCAGCTTGGCGCCGTATTTGATCTCATGGCCCTCGCGCTCAAACCGCCAGACCATGGTGTCATGGGTGTCATCCACCCAATGGATGACGTCAATGAATTCGCCTTTGAGAAAATCAAAAATACCCATCTGTCAGGTCCTCTTTCTTTGCTGGCCTACAGTTCCTGGCCCATCGCCTCGCGGGCGAGAATGCGGATCACCGGGCGGGCCTCGTCGGCGCCCATCCCTGTTTTCAGTCTTGGATCATACAGCATCTGCAGCAGTTTTTCGTCAAAGCTGGTCAGCAGCGCAAATTCATCGTCGTCGTTAAAGATCGAGGGCCGCGCCCGCGGGCTGTCATTCCTGAGACCGAGCCCTTGCGCGACTTCCTCATGCACGCAGCTTTTGCGCACCAGATCGGGATGTTCGGCGCGGATCAGCGCCACGCCGCGGGTATAGGACAGGGGGTCGCTTTGCGGCCCGCCGGCAACCACAAGGCAGTAAAAACTGCGGGGCGGGGCAGCCAGCAGCGACAGGTCTTTGGCGCTGATCGAAGGCAGCAGCTCGCGCACCCGCTCAGCGACAAATGCGCTGTCATCAAGGCTGGCAAAGATCACGTGAAAGTTCGCCCGGGACGCCACCGTGCTGACCGGATGGCTGGTAATCCGGGCCAGCCGTGCGGCATAGGCGGTGACTGTTTCCTTGTCCGCCGCCCGCTGGACCGCCGGCACCGAGGGGCCGAATTCGGCTGCGATCCGCACCGGCCCGGCCCAGCGGCCCAAGCCGCCGGAAATGCCCGATCCGCCGTATTCGTCATAAAACGCCAGTGCCTCGAAACTTTCGGCCAGGTCCTCGGCATCATAGGGCGTGTCCGGACCGCCGCCATCGGTGCGCAACAGCCCGCGGGTCAGCAAGTCGCGTTGCAGGGCATTGTAGTAATAGGCCAGCTGGGCGCTGTCGGCAGAGGGTTTGTAGACCGCAGGTTCAGGCACTGCGGGTCGGGCCTGCGGCACCAGTGATTCCGGCTGGGCAAAGGGCAGGCAGGCAGACAGGGCAGCCAGCCCGGCCAGGGCGGCTCCGCTCTTCCAGACGGCTTTTGTTGCCTGCACGCCTGCCACTCCGCTCAGGTCGGCACAGCGGTGCCGGCGTTGTCGCCGACCCCGTCGCGGCGCGACTTGGCAGAGGCCAGCGTATCGCGCAGCTCAGCTTCCATCTTCTGCAGATCGGCCTCGGCTGCGGCGCGTTTGGCCTTACCCTCGTCAGCGATCCGCAGGCTGTCCTGAATGGTGCCGATCAGGTCGGCATTGGCCTGTTTGACCGCTTCGATGTCAAAGACGCCGCGCTCCATCTCCTGCCGGATCATCTCGTTCGACTGGCGCAGATTGGCTGCGTTAGATTTCAGCAATTCGTTGGTCAGGTCATTGGCGTCGCGCACAGCGGCGGCGGCCTGGGCCGAACGCTGGATGGTCAGCGCCTGGGCCAGCTGCGTCTCCCACAGCGGTACGGTGTTGACGAGTGTCGAGTTGATTTTGGTGACCAGCGACTTGTCGTTCTCCTGCACCAGCCGGATCGAGGGCAGCGACTGCATCGTGACTTGGCGGGTCAGTTTCAGGTCATGCACCCGGCGCTCCAGGTCGTCGCGCGCGGCGCGCAGATCGCGCAGCTCCTGCGCCTTCATCACCTGGTCATCTTCGGGTGCTGCCTGCACTTCGGCTTCCTTTGCGGGGATGGCGGTCCCGTCCAGCTCAGCCAGCTTGGCCTCGCCCGCAGCGATGTACAGCGCCAGCTCGTCATAAAAGCTCAGCGTTTTTTCATAGAGCATATCGAGAGACTTAATGTCTTTCAGCAGGGTGTGCTCGTGTCCCAGCAGATCGTCGGTGACCTTGTCAATCTGCCCCTGCACGGTTTCATACCGCGCGGTGAATTTGGCAAAAGGGGCTGCCTTGCCCAGCAGGCGCTCCCAGAACGACGGCTTGCGGCGGATGTCCAGTTCGGACACTGAAAAGCCGCGGATGGTGGTCACGATATTGCGTAAGGAATCGCCCGCAGGCCCCACGTCCTTGTTACGCACATCGGCCAGCATCGCCTGGCTGATCGTCTGCAGTTCGCTTTGCGCGGCCGAGCCGAAATGAATGATCGAATTGGTGTCGCCCATGTCGATCTGATCCATCCGCACCCGGATCGCTTCGCTGGTGGGCGCGTCGGCCTGCGCCAGCGGCTGGATGTCTGCGGCAGGTTCGGGCAGTTCGATCGCCGTGACCTCATTGACCAGGGCCTCGGCTTGGGCGGCTTTCTGTTGCACGGCTTCGGACATGAACGGCTTCCTCGCTAATCAGTTTTGGTCCAGATGGACCCCTTCACGCTGCAAACGGTCGCGCAGCACATCAATTTCAATGGTCAGATCCGCACGGTCCTCGACCAGCATCTTGCGGGTGCGCGCGGCAAAATTCTGTTCCAGATCATCCAGCAGCGCCAGATAATCGGTGCGGGCCTGGGCGTCCTGGCTGCGGGCGTAGATATCGGCGAATTTCACCGTCGCGTCGCGGGCGCCCTGCAAATACACGGTCAGATACTTGCGCGCCGCGGTCAGGTCGCGCGGGTCTTCCTCGACCGTGCGGAACAGATCGCGGGCTACCGCCTGAAACTGCTCTACCCGGGCTTCGACCTGGCGGTCACGGGCGCGCAGAGCCGCGTCGGTCATCGCAGCAAGGCTCGCTTCCGCCTCGTCCACCGCACGGGCGACACGGGATTGCTGGAATTCATCGATGCCCTCGGCGCCTTTGTCCTGCAGCGGGTCGATTCCGAATGCGGTCAGGTAGAGGCCAAGCGTTGCGGCGCCATAGATAACTGCGGTCAGAACACCGGGTTCGGCCTTCCACGCCGCCAGTGCCGCGCCTGTGCCTGCCAGCAATGCGGCCAGGATCTTGCGGGGCAGGGCGGGTTTGCGGGCCACCTTACGGGCGGCAAAGGCGGCCTCGGCCTTCAGCCCTTCGCGCAGCAGGAAGGCGCCGCCGGTCCACAAGCCTGCGCCTGCCAGCCCCAGCGCCAGCCCTATTGCTCCGTCATTCAAGGACAAAAGCGTCAGGATCGCGGGCGGCACAAACATCAGGTTGGCGCGCATGCCAACAGGATCTACTTGCGCATTGCGAAAGGATTGCGCGGGCTTTGCGGGCTGCTGCGCGGGTTTTCCATCGGGGCTGTATTTGCCGCCGTAACGCTGTGCCATGGGATCAGCCCCCTACAATCCAGCCGGTGCTGAGGCCAAGCATCAGGATCAACAGGGCAGCATAGGCAAGTTTCTGCACGCAGGTCCCCCAGAACGGCCAGCAAAGATTAACTGATTGGAAATCTAGGGGATAGCTGGCGGTGTTGCTAGGGGGAAGTCTGCGGGAAATGGCTCAGCGGCGGGGATTCTTGCCGATCGGACGCTTTCCGCCCCCGCGCTGAGCGTCCCCGCCGCCGCGGGGGGCCGACGGCTTGCCGGGGGTTTGCCCGGTTTTCCTTGCGCTTTCTGCCCGGGTTTTCCACCCGGTTTGCCCATTGGTTTTCCTGCCGGTTTGCCGGCTGGTCTGCCCATCGGTTTGCCGCCAGGCTTGCCTGCGGGTTTGCTGCTGCGCGAACGGGTCGGTCGGGCTTCGGGCTGTTCTTCTTCCGGAGCAAGCCCCAATTGGTCGCGCACCACACGCGGGCGCAGCTCCTCGACTGCACCGGGTTTCAACTCGCCCAGCTGGAACGGGCCGTATGAAATCCGCAGCAGACGGTTCACGTTGAAGCCGATATCCTCCATCGCGCGGCGGATCTCGCGGTTCTTGCCTTCCCGCAGGCCCACGGTCAGCCAGGCATTGGCGCCCTGCTGGCGGTCCAAGGCAACGGTCATCGGCTGAAATCGCTCGCCCTCGATCACCAGGCCCTGGCGCAGCGGGGCAAAATCTTCGTCCTTGGGGCGGCCGTTGATCCGCACCCGGTAACGGCGCAGCCAGCCGGTCGAGGGCAGCTCCAGCTTGCGCTTGATGCCGCCGTCGTTGGTCAGCAGCAGCAAGCCTTCGGAGTTGATATCAAGCCGCCCGACCGTCATCACCCGCGGCATGTCTTCGGGCAGCTCGTCAAAGATCGTCGTGCGGCCCTTTTCGTCGCTGTTCGAGGTGACCAGTCCGATCGGCTTGTAGTACAGCCACATCCGCGGCGCTTCGGCCTCGGGCAGGGGCTTGCCATCGACGCTGATCCGGTCCGCCGCAGTCACGTTCAGCGCCGGGCTATCGATCTTCTCGCCGTTCACTGACACACGGCCCTCGGCGATCATCCGTTCAGCCTCCCGGCGCGAGGCGACGCCTGCGCGCGACAAAACCTTGGCGATGCGGTCGCCCTCGGGGCGGCGCCGCCGGCAGGGGCGGCGGCTGCAGCTTTGCGGGGCTGGGATTTCGGGCCGGGTTTGCCCTTGGGGGATGCGGGTGCTTTGCTCATGTGCGTGCCATAGAGCATTCCGCCGCCTTGCGAAAGCGCGCAATCGCGGGCAGGAAGGGGCATGGCATTCAAATCGCATATGGACAAGGCGCTGGAGCAGGCGCGTGCCGCGGCAGACCGCGGCGAGGTGCCGGTCGGCGCGGTGCTGATCGCACCGGACGGGCAGGTCGCGGCGCTGGCGGGCAACCGCACCCGCGAGCTGAGCGACCCAACCGCTCATGCCGAGATCCTGACGATCCGGGAGGCCTGTGCCGCGCTTGGGGGCGAACGGCTGACCGGCTTTGATCTCTATGTGACGCTGGAACCCTGCGCGATGTGTGCCGCCGCCATTGCCGCTGCCCGCATCCGCCGGGTTTATTACGGGGCTTCCGATCCCAAATCCGGCGGTGTTGCGCATGGCGCATGCGTGTTCTCCCATCCCCAGGCGCACCACGCGCCCGAAGTTTATGACGGCATCGCCGAAGGCGAGGCCAGCGCATTGCTCAAGGACTTCTTCGCAGGCAAACGCTAAGCAGGTAACGAAAATTTTCCGCCCGTCTTTTGGTGATTGCAAAATTAGGTCATTTGTCCCATTTAAGGTTTAGGTCATTTGTCCTAGGGGTTTGGATGGCGCAGGAAACAACCAGAGACCGGATTGCAGAAGCCGCCGATCAGCTGTTCTATGAACGCGGGTTCGAGGCGACGTCATTTGCGGACATCGCTGCTGCGGTTGGCATCTCGCGCGGAAATTTCTACTATCATTTCAAGGCCAAGGACGAGATCCTTGAAGCGGTGATCGCGCGCCGCATGGCCAGTACCCGCACCATGCTGAAGGATTGGCAGGCGGAGGTCAGCAGCCCCGGGCAGCGGATCGCCTGCTTTATCCGCATCCTGATTGCCAATCAGGCCAAGATCACCCTCTACGGCTGCCCGGTCGGCACGCTGGTGGCGGAACTGGGCAAACTGGACCACGCCGCCCGGGATCAGGCCAATGCCATTTTCACCCTGTTCCGCGATTGGCTGCGCCGCCAGTTCGAGGAGCTGGGCTGCGGCGAAGCGGCGGACGCCCTGGCCATGCACCTGCTGGCCCGCTGCCAGGGGCGGCAACGCTGGCGCAGGCGTTTGGCGACGTGGATTTCATCAATAGAGAAGTGGCGCTGATGCTGGATTGGCTCGGCGATCAGCTGCCAGGGGATCACCCCGCCTAACACTCATCACAGGAGACACGCATGTATTTTATTTTGCTTTCATTCGCGGCGCAGAAGGACCGCCTGGCCGAATTCCTGGAGGGCCACAAGGCCTGGCTGAAACAGGGGTTCGAGGACGGGGTGTTCCTTGCTGCCGGGTCCATGACCGATGGCGAAGGCGGCGCGATCCTCGCCGTGGGTGAAGGCGAAGAGGAACTGGCCGCCCGCGTCGCGCAGGATCCATTTGTGAGCGGCGGCGTGGTGGAGCCGGAAATCATCGGCGTGGCGCCCACCATGATGGACCCCCGGCTTGACTTCCTGCGGGGCGGGGAATGAGCAGCACCATCATCGCCGCCGACGGCCATCCCCGCTGCGCCTGGAGCGCCTCGGCGCCGGACTTCCTGCGTTACCACGACGAGGAATGGGGCTATCCGGTCGGCGACGACATCCGATTGTTCGAGAAGGTCTGCCTGGAAAGCTTCCAGTCCGGTCTCAGCTGGCGCACCATTCTGGACAAGCGCGAGAATTTCCGCGCCGCCTTTGCCGGTTTTGATTTCTATCAGATGGCCAAATTCGGCGAACGGGACGTGGAGCGCCTGCTGCAGGACAAGGGCATCATCCGTCACCGCGGCAAAATAGAAGCGGTGATCAACAACGCTGGCCGCGCCCAGGAACTGGTGGCTGAGGCCGGTTCGCTTGCGGCGTTTTTCTGGAGTTTCGAGCCAAGACCAGAAGATCTTCCGGAACCGCAGACCGCCTCAACCAGTCCCGATTCGGTGGCCCTGTCCAAGGCGCTGAAGAAACGCGGCTGGAAATTTGTCGGCCCCACCACGGCCTTTGCCTTCATGCAGGCAATGGGTTTGATCAATGACCACGCCCGCGGCTGTATCTGCCGGGAGAAAGCGGCTGAAGCGAGAAAGACCTTCACCGCGCCACGGCTGGAAACTTCTGACTGACGGCGTCTGTGTGAAGCGCAACCGCGCCGGGCCGCAGGCCCGGCGCCCGGCCCGACAGGTGCGGAACTGCAACGCAGATCCTGCGCCGGGCGGGAGTGCCCCGGTGCGTCCCAAAGTGGCTACAGTTCGATTGCTTTCATCACCTCCGGTTCAATGACCTCGACCCCGGCAGCCCCTCAATCAGATCCGATGCGTCCTGCTCCAGGATCGGGAAGGTTTTGTAATGGCAGGGGATCACCGTCTTGAAACTGAAATAGCGCTTGGCGGCATAGGCTGCTTGTTTCATGTCCATGGTGAAATGCCCGCCTGCAGACAGGATACCGATATCGGGTTTGTAGTAATCCCCCATCCAGTCCATGTCGGCCATGATCGCAGTGTCGCCGGACAGGTACACTGTCGTGCCCTCCGCCATCAGCATGTAGCCCACTTCCGAGCCGCCGGTGCGCAGGCCGTCCTGGGTGTTGAAGGTCGAGCTGTGCGAGGCAGGCACCATCGCAACCTTCACCCCATCCAGATCCACTGTGCCGCCCTTGTTAAAACCAATGGTCTCCACCCCTTCGGTTTCGCCCCACAGCCCCATCAGGTCGTATTGCCCTGCCACCGGCACCTCCAGCCGTCTTGCCAGCGGCAGCACATCCACCACATGATCGAAATGCACATGGGTCAGCAGGATATGGGTGGCGCCCGCAATTGCGGCCTCATGCCGGTCCTCCGGCAAAACCGGATTGCCGCTAAGCCAGGGGTCGACCAGCAGCACCCGGCCTGCGGCCTCAATGCGGAACGATCCGTGTCCCAGCCAAATGATCTTCATCTCAAATCTCCTCCCGTGGCTTTTGGCCGAAGCCTAACAGGCTTGCTGCGAAATGGAATTGAAGCCTGCGGATAATTTGCCCGCCTGCCGGGCTGGCCAGGCCAGGACGCAGCGAACGTCCCTTGCAGGCTTGCAGGCGGGGCGGTGCGGCGGTAAATGCCTCAGTAACACCAGATGAGGGTTCCCATGTCGATTGACCAAAGCACCGCCGCCAAGGTGGCCAAACTGGCCCGGATCAAGGTTGAAGACGCAGCACTTCCGGCGCTGGCGGACGAGTTCAACACGATCCTGGGCTTCATCGAACAGCTGAACGAAGTGGATGTGACCGGCGTCGAGCCGATGACCTCGGTCACCCCGCAGCGCCTCAAGCGCCGGGTGGATGAAGTCACCGACGGCAGCCAGCAGGACAAGGTGCTGGCCAATGCGCCCGATGCCCGCGAAGGCTTCTTCGCAGTGCCCAAAGTGGTGGAGTAAGAGACATGAGCGATCTGAACAAACTGGGCCTGGCAGAGGCCCGCGACGCGCTGCGCAAAGGCGATACCACCTCTGTTGAGCTGACCGAGGCCTGCCTCAAGGCGATTGACGCCGCAGATGCGCTGAACGTCTTTGTGCACAAGACCCCGGAGATAGCGCTGGACCGCGCCCAGGCGGCAGACGTGCGCATCAAGGCGGGGAATGCCCCTTCCATGTGCGGCCTGCCGGTCGGCATCAAGGATCTGTTCTGCACCAAAGGTGTGCCGTCGCAGGCCGCTTCGGGGATTCTGGAAGGCTTCAAGCCGGAATATGAATCCACTGTCTCGCAAAAACTGGCTGATGCCGGTTCCGTCATGCTGGGCAAGCTGAACATGGACGAATTTGCCATGGGTTCGTCCAACGAGACCTCGGTTTACGGCAATGCCGTCAGCCCCTGGCGCCGCGGCAATGATGACGCACAGCTGACGCCGGGCGGCTCCTCCGGCGGCTCGGCCTCGGCTGTGGCAGCAGACCTTTGCCTGGCAGCAACCGGCACCGACACCGGCGGCTCGATCCGCCAGCCCGCAGCGTTCACCGGAACTGTCGGCATCAAACCGACCTATGGCCGCTGCTCGCGCTGGGGCATTGTTGCCTTTGCCTCCTCGCTGGATCAGGCTGGCCCGATGACCAAATCGGTCCGCGATGCGGCGATCATGCTGGAAGCCATGTGCGGCTATGACCCCAAAGATTCGACCAGCGCCGAACTGGCGGTGCCGGATTTCGAGGCGATGCTGACCGGCGACATCAAGGGCAAGAAAATCGGTATCCCCAAGGAATACCGGATGGACGGCATGCCGGGCGAGATTGAAAAGCTGTGGTCCGATGGCGCCGAAATGCTGAAGGCCGCGGGCGCCGAGATCGTTGACATCTCGCTGCCCCACACCAAATACGCGCTGCCTGCCTATTATGTGATTGCCCCGGCTGAGGCGTCTTCGAACCTGGCCCGCTACGACGGTGTCCGCTATGGCCAGCGCGCCGCGCTGGAGGCTGGCGACGGCATCACCGAGATGTACGAAAAGACCCGCGCCGAAGGTTTCGGTCCCGAGGTGCAGCGCCGGGTGATGGTTGGCACCTATGTGCTGTCGGCAGGCTTTTATGACGCCTATTACAACCGCGCCCGCCGCGTCCGCACTCTGATCAAGAAAGATTTCGAGGACGTCTTTGCCGCTGGCGTCGATGCGATCCTGACCCCGGCAACCCCGTCGGCGGCCTTTGGTCTCGGCGAGATGACGGATGCGGACCCGGTGCAGATGTATCTGAACGACGTCTTTACCGTCACCGTGAACCTGGCAGGCCTGCCGGGGATTGCAGTGCCTGCGGGGCTGGATGCCCAAGGCCTGCCGCTGGGTCTGCAGCTGATCGGCAAGCCCTGGGATGAGGGTGATCTGCTGAACACTGCCTATGCGCTGGAGAATGCTGCAGGCTTTGTAGCCAAGCCGCAGCAATGGTGGTAATGCTCTGCTCAATGAGTTGAGCAGAACTGACAGGTAACCCCATGCGCGCATTCGCATCTTACGCCGCTGCAGGCAGCCTTCTGGTTATGGCTGCCTGTTCCCCTCAGGTCCCCGACAGTGCCGCAAACGTCGGCATTGACGGTGATCCGTTTGCACCGCCTCCCGCCGCAGGCGCCACAATTACAGGGGCTCCGCTGGTGCCGCCTGCGCGGGTCTCGACCGAACCCTATCAGGTAAGCCCGGCGCCGCGCAGCCCCGGCTCGATTGCGGCGGCAGGCACGTTCACCTCGTCTGTGCCGGCCGCTGGCAGCGATGCCGATATTGCCCGCGAAACGGCTGCGGCCCTTGCTGCCTCACAGTCGAATTCCGGGATCGCGCCGCTGCAGGCCAGCCCCTCCAACCCGGCGCCGCAGCCGGGCGGCAATGCCAGCATTTCGGATGAGAACGACTTCCAGGCGGTCTCCTCCCGTCAGTCGATCGAAAGCGATGCCGCCCGGCTGGAGCGCCAGCGGGCGCAATACCAGCAGGTGCAGCCGGTGGCAGTGCCGCAGAGGACCGATACTGCCAGTCCCAACATCGTGCGTTACGCGCTGAGCACCAGCAACCCCAAGGGTGCCCGTCTCTACAGCCGTGCGGGCATCAACCTGCAGGCCCGCAGCAAGCGCAACTGCGCCGAGTTTGCCTCACCTGATCAGGCCCAGACCGCCTTCCTCGACGCAGGCGGCCCGCAGCGGGACCGCAAGGCGCTGGACCCGGATGGCGACGGCTTTGCCTGCGGCTGGGACCCGGCACCGTACCGGCAGGCCGTTCAGAACTGATGGCGCCGGATCAGCGCGGGCCTGATCATCCGGGCGCCATCTGGCACCCGAGCCCGAATTCAGGGCCGCGCAGGGACGGTCTGACACCGTCCCTGATTGTGTTGCATTACACCGCGATGAAAAGCGCGCAGGCCGCACTGGAACGGCTCTGCGACCCGGTTGCGGAGGTTTCCGCCCACTACCTGATCGGATCGGACGGCACCCTCTGGCAACTGGTGGCCGAGGCTGACCGCGCCTGGCATGCCGGGGCAGGGGAGTGGTGCGGCCAGGCGGACATAAACTCCCGCTCCATCGGCATCGAACTGGATAATCGCGGCAATCACCCCTTCAGCGCACCGCAGATGGCCGCGCTTGAAGATCTGATGCAGGGTATCACGCAGCGCTGGTTTATCGCTCCGGCCGGGGTCATCGGCCATTCCTGCATGGCACCGGGGCGCAAGGCCGACCCGGGCCCGCGGTTCGACTGGGCCCGGCTGACCCGCCAGGGATTGGCTGAAGACACAGGGAGCGGCGAGAGGCCGCAAGCCTTTACGTTCGATCACTTCCGCAAGGCCGCCCGCAAGGCCGGCTTCACGGCGCCGGCAGATGACGAAGCGCTGCTGGCCGCTGTCCGCTTGCGTTTCCGGCCTTGGGCGCGCGGGCCGCTCTCGCCTGAGGATTTTATTCCGCTTGGCCGGGGCGGCCTCAGAACATGATGTATAGCGAGGCTCTGCCTCGCGCTCCGGGTTATTTCCGGCCAGATGAACAGGGGATCCTGTATTCTTCTGGCTGCCTATATCCTGGGGTGAATAGGCCGCGAGGCCAAGAGGGGCAAAGCCCCTGCCGTCTGCACTATCTGCTTGACGCCGCCCGCCGATGTTCCTACGCATCCGGCGCGCAGAAGGCTGGACGGCCGCGTGGGGTTCAGGCCCCGCGAGGAAAGTCCGGACTCCATGAAGCAACGGTGCCGGGTAACGCCCGGGCGGGGAAACCCGACGGAAAGCGCCACAGAAAACAGACCGCCCGCCGGACCGGAGGTTCGCCAACGGAGCATTCGGCGGGTAAGGGTGAAACGGTGGGGTAAGAGCCCACCGCGCCGCTGGCAACAGGGGCGGCACGGCAAGCCCCACCGGGAGCAATGCCAAATAGGGCCCCGCGCAGGCAGGTCCCGGAAACGGGAAACCGCTGCTAGGCACGCTTCAGCCGAGAGGGGCCGGGTTGGCAGCTAGAGGCACGCAGCAATGCGGGCCCCAGATGAATGGCCGTCGAGCCCGGGATTACGGTCCCGGGGGACAGGATCCGGCTTACAGGCCTTCTGCGCATAATTACCCCCGAATCCTATTGACTTGGGGGCTGGGGCAGGTACAAGCCGGGCTTCAGATAGGAATTTACCGAGAGGCCCCTGCCTTTTCGGACGCAGGAGAAGCACCATGGCGAAGCCGACCACAATCAAGATCCGCCTGAACTCGAGCGCGGGCACCGGCCACTTCTATGTGACCAAGAAAAACGCTCGCACCATGACCGAAAAAATGGTTGTGCGGAAGTACGACCCGGTTGTGCGCAAGCATGTCGAGTACAAAGAAGGTAAAATCAAGTAAGCCTTTCCTTTGGAATGATTTCCGGAAACGGGTCGCGCCTGGCGCGGCCCGTTTTCTTTTACGCTGGCCTGACACTTCAGTTGGCCTGACACTTCGCGCGGCTGCTTCAAATTCTCGGAAAATGCCCGGCTGATTCCGCCGCGCGGCCACCTGCCGCGGCACGTTTGTGCCCCAATTCCCGCCTAGCCTTAAACCCGTGGGTTAATGAACAAACGGGTGGATGTGCTGTGAGGGTTTACATGATTGCGGCTGCACTGGCAGCGGGCGGGACGCCGGTCTCCAGTTCTTTTGATGCTGGGATGGCGGTGCCGCCGCCGCCTGCTGTCGAGGCACGGCATCTGCGGGCAGCATCGCCGGCCCCTTCCGGCGGAGAGCGGGCTGTGGTGGACAAAATCGTGCACCTGCAGGGGCGCAGACTGGCCTTGTGCCTGGTCCGATCTGGCAGTGCCGGAATGGCGGTTTTAAGCGTCCCGGAGGACAGTGCGGTGCCCAGCCTGCCAGAGATCCCAGCGGCTGAGTTCCTTGGTTTGGTCACAGAGGCTTCCGGCTGCCGCCCGGACGGAGAAGTGCGCAAAGTGTCGAGCCGCCGGGGCACAATCGCCGTCTCCACCGGGCTGGACTGCGCCGCTCCGGGATCCTGACGCCACAGATCTACACTAGGCGCGCCACTCGGCCATAGTCAGCACCGGATCCATTCCCATCCCCTGCATCAGCGCGGCTGAGGCGGTGTTGAAGGGCGCATAAGTGGCTGCAACCACTGTGGCGCCCGCCGCCAGTGCCTGTGCCCTCATCGCCTCGACCAGCGCCTTGCCAACCCCCATCCGGCGCCAGGCTTCGGTCACCGAAATATGGTGCAGCATGGCGCGGGTTTCAGCCGCGCGGACGGGCAGCGCCGGCCGGTTCTGCAGCTCATAGATCAGATAGCCCAGCAGCGCCCCTTGCGGGCTTTCTGCGGCCAGCGCAAAGATGTTCTCTTCCCGCAGCCACTCCTGCAGCCATGCGGCCAGATCAGTGCTGCCAGGGGCCGGTGTGTGGCGCTCTGGCTGATGTGCTGCGTGCAGCGCATGCAGGTCCTGCAACAGCGGCAGCAGACGGTCTGCCTCCACCGCGGGAATCTCGATAATCTTCATGGGGTCATCCCTCTTATTGTTGTTGAAACGAAAAGGGGCGGATCGTTGTGACCCGCCCCTCGCTGACTTTGGAATGTGTTGTACGCTTATTCGCGGTTTCCAAGCAGCTGGAGCAGCATCATGAACATGTTGATGAAGTCCAGATAAAGGCTGAGTGCGCCCATGATGGCGGATTTTGCCAGCCATTCCTGGTCGCCCGAATGGGCCATCTGCAGGTAGTCGTTCTTGATCCGCTGGGTGTCATAGGCGGTGAGGCCCGCAAAGATCAGCACGCCGATCACCGAGATTGCAAAGGCCATCGCCGACGACGCCAGGAAAATATTGACGATCGAGGCCACGATCAGGCCGATCAGACCCATGATCAGGAAGGCGCCCATGCCGGACAGGTCTTTCTTGGTGGTGTAACCGACCAGCGACAGGCCTGCAAAGGCGACGGAAGTGATCAGGAACACCTGCACGATGCTCTCGCCGGTGAACACCAGGAAGATCGAGCTGATCGACAGGCCCATCACGGTGGCGAAGACATAAAACAGCAGCTGGACGCCGGCCGCGGACATGCGGTTTGCGGCAGCGCCGATGCCAAAGACAAAGGCCAGCGGTGCAAACATGACGACCCATTTCAGCGGCGAAGCATAAAGCGCATGGCCGATATTGGTCAGATATTTATCCGCGCTCAGCTGCGCCACGGCATTGGCCGGGTCCGCAGTGACGGCCAGGCCGGAAATGGCCCAGGCTGCCAGGAAAGTGATGAACGTGCCTGCGGCCATGGTGCCGTAGACCTTGTTCATATGGGCGCGCAGGCCCTCATCAATCTGCGCGGCGCGGGCGCCGGCGGCAGACCGGATGGTGTCGAATTGTGCCATCTTGGGTGGTCTCCGTAAATTACTCCCTTGCTGCCGGCGCACGAGCCGGGCCGTGGCCGGCAGCATTCCCGCTAAATATCGGGGGAACAGCGTTCCGGTTCAAGTATTTCAGGGCAATAAATACATGAAAAACGAGGAAACGGGCCGCCGGCTGGCGGCCCATCTCAAATGCGGGCGTCAAATCGGGCTGCAGTGGTCTCAGCGGGACCAGTGATCCGGCGCGCTCCAGAATCCGCGCCGGGCCTCGGCGTCTGCTTCTGCGCGGGTCACGCCGATGTCGTCCAATGCGCGGGTGTCCAGCTTGGCCAGCTGGCGGCGCTGCGTCCAGACCTTCAGGTGCAAACGCAGGCGGGCAGCCAGCGAAAGCTGCGGTTTTGCGGCAGGGCGGGGTGTGCAGCGGGAGGAGGTTGCAGGGGTCATGGCGCGGATCCTTCAGTTACGTTTGTGATGCGTCCCTTTTGGGTGATCAATTGTGTTGATGAATATGGCGTCTTGTGGCACATTTTAAAAACGAATGTTTTTGATACAATGCATCAGGTGCTGTGATGATAAGAAATCTCGATATTACCACGCTCCGCTCTTTTGTGGCGGTGGCGGACAATGGCGGCGTGACCCGGGCTGCCGGTTTTCTGCATCTCACTCAATCGGCGGTCTCCATGCAGATGAAGCGGCTGGAGGAGCTTTTGGGTTTAAGCCTTCTGGACCGCTCCGGGCGCACCATTGCGCTGACAGCGGAAGGCGAGCAGATGCTTGGCTATGCCCGCAGGATGGTGGCGCTGAATGACGAAGTGATCGGCAGGCTGACAGACCAGGCCTTTGAGGGCGAGGTGCTGCTGGGGGTGCCGCATGACGTGGTGCATCCGGTCATTCCGCAAGTGCTGAAGCGGTTCAATCTCAGCTACCCGCGGGTGAATGTGAACCTCTGCACTTCCAACACCCGCGACTTGAAGACCGAATTCTCGCGCGGTGCCTTCGACCTGATCCTAACCACGGAAAACGGATCAGGCGAGGGCGGTGAGACGATCCACAGCATGCCGTTGCGCTGGGTCGGCGCGCCCGACGGATCGGTCTGGCGGCAGCGTCCGCTGCGGCTCGGCTTCTGCCGCAACTGCAGTTTCCGCCCCGTGGCTACTGCGGCGCTGGATAAGGCGGGTATCGAATGGGAGATGGCGCTCGACAGCGATTCCGACCGCACCGTCGAGGCAACGGTCAGCGCCGATCTGGCGATTGGTGTGCTGCTGGAGGGCACCCAGCCGGGTTATCAAGAGCTTGTCGAACAGGGCTGCGGCCTGCCGGACCTTCCCATGCAGCACATCAACCTTTATGGGGCCGAGCGCGTGCGCGCACCCTATGTCGAGGAGCTGGCCGAATTTATCCGCCAGGCATTTCAAGGGCTGTGGTCGGCGCCGCTGCGCGCTGCCAGTTGACGCGTTGATGCTCCGGCACCGGGCGGGGGGAAGCGCGGCTCCCTCCCTTGTCTGGTCAGCGGTTGCGGCCCATGGTGATCACCACCTTGCCGGTGGACTTGCGGCTGCGCAGCAGCTCCAGCCCCTCGGCCGCGCGGTCCAGCGGCAGGGTATGGCTGATATGCGGTTTGATGCGGCCTTCGCCGTGCCAGGTAAACAGCGTCTCAAAGGACCGGCGCACCGCTTCGGGCCGGAATTTCATGTAGCCGCCCAGATAGAAACCGATCACTGTCAGGTTCTTCACCAGCAGGTGGTTGGCCGGAATTTGCGGCACCTCGCCGCCGGCAAATCCCACCGGCAGCAGCCGAGCGCCGGGATTGGCTGCGCGGAAAGCGGCTTTCCAAACATCGCCGCCCACAGCGTCATAAACCACATCGGCCCCGCCCAGTGCTTTCACAGTGCTGCGCAGGTCTTCACCGGCATCGACCAGGTGATCCGCACCGGCAGCGGCAGCCACCTCCAGCTTATCCTGCCCGCGGGCCTGGGCAATAACCGTTGCGCCCATCAGCTTGCCGATTTCAACAGCCGTCAGCCCGACGCCGCCGGCGGCGCCTGTTACCAGCAGTGTCTCGCCCGGCTGCAGGCGGGCGCAATGATCCAATGCCATGTGGCTGGTGCCATAGGCGATCTGCATCGCCGCGGCGTGCTCGAAACTCATCGCATCCGGGATCCGGATCAGTTGGGCTGCGTCAAAAACTCCGGCCTCAGCCAGCCCGCCGGAACCGCCGAACAGCGCAACCCGGTCGCCAGGAGCAAACCCTTTTGTGCCTTCACCCAGTTCCGTCACCACGCCTGCCGCTTCCAGTCCCAGGGTAAAGGGAGGCTCGGGCGTGTCCTGATAGCTGCCCTTCATCATCAGCAGGTCAGCAAAGTTCAAACCGCAGGCCCGCAGCGCAACGGCAGCTTGGCCAGGGCCCGGCGGCGGGACGTCTGTTTCCGTCAGCGACGCCGGACGGTCAAAGGCCGGAACTTGAAAAGCCTGCATGTTTTTTCCTCAGCTTCCGCGGGAATCTGTGTGATTCGCCACCTTACACTGGCGGGGTGCTGCGCCTGGCCGCACCTCGCTATTTCTGGGGAGGTACGTGATCGGCAGCCGCTTGGCAACAAAACCTTTAGAAAAATGATACATGAAATCATGCGCTTGAACGTGCGGTCCGCGCACGGGGCGACGGCAGCCTTGCAATCAATCGCAAGGGTTGTACACTTTTGCTCAGAGGTTGAGCTTAGATCGCTCTGATGGGGAACCGTGTTCCGGCAAAGAATTGAAGCCGCCAGAACAGGTTATAGGAACGCAGCAGTCCGGGTTGCAGCCGGATTTTTGGAATTAGGAGAAACGCATGGCTCATCCAGTTGACGTGCATGTGGGAAAGCGCATCCGCCACCGCCGGTGGCTGATCGGCATGACACAGCAGCAACTCGCCGAGCAGGTCGGCATTAAATTTCAGCAAATTCAGAAATACGAGACCGGTGCCAATCGGGTCAGCGCCTCGCGGCTCTGGGATATTTCCGACGCCCTTGAGGTGCCGGTGAGCTTCTTCTTCGAAGGTCTGCAGGAAGAAGGCAAATCCTCGTCGGATAAAGCCTCCGTTCCGGAAGACCTGATGGGCGACAAGGAAGCTCTTGATCTGGTGCGCTCCTACTATGCAATCCCGGAAAACCAGCGCCGCCGCCTGTTTGAGCTGGCACGCGTGCTGAGCGACGTCGCCTGAAATCCTGACGGCGAATGAAGGGTAATAACAAGCGCAAAACCTGCGATGCCAGGGTTTGCGCTTGCAATAGTGCCGGGTGAGTGGCACCCGTATTGGTATGACACAGGCCGCTTTTCCCGATCTTGACGTTGCACACAGGATGGCAGACGCAGCCCGCGCCGCCATCCTGCCGCATTTCCGCACATCTTCGCTGACCGCTGAGAACAAACTCGACGGCGGGTTTGATCCGGTCACGGTTGCGGACCGCGCTGCCGAGCAGGCGATGCGGGCAGTGCTGGCGGAGTTGCGCCCCGATGACGGAATTCTGGGCGAAGAGTTCGGCACCAAGCCGGGGACTTCGGGCCGCACCTGGGTGCTGGACCCGATTGATGGCACCCGCGGTTTCATCAGCGGTACGCCAACCTGGGGCGTGCTGATTGCGCTGTCGAATGAAAGCGGCCCGTTCCTTGGGGTAATCGACCAGCCCTATACCGGCGAGCGTTTCTGCGGCGGGCCGGAAATTGCTTCCATGACCGGCCCGTTAGGCAAAAGACCTTTGCAGACCCGCGCCACTGCGGCGCTGGAAGACGCCATCCTGTTCACCACATTCCCGGAGGTCGGCACACCGCAAGACCGCGCTGCGTTCGAACGGGTCTCGGCCCGCGCCAAACTGACCCGCTATGGCACCGACTGTTATGCCTATGCGCTGGTGGCGGCAGGACAAGTGGATCTGGTGATCGAGGCCGGTCTCAACGCTTATGACATTCAGGCGCCGATAGCGCTGATCCAGGCGGCGGGCGGAATTGTCACCGACTGGCAGGGCAACCCGGCTCACAACGGCGGCCGTGCCCTGGCCGCGGCCAACGCGGATATTCACGCGGCTGCTCTGGAACTGCTGCAACAGACGTAAACGGGTTGAAATTGGCGCCCCCGGCCTTTAGTTTCCCGGCAGGCCGGTTCTTCGCCCGTTTTCCACCGGTCAATCACACATTCCTCTGAAGCGGGCTGTCTTTTGGAGTGTGTGTAAATGACAGAGATCCTGATACAAAATGCCGATACCATCCTGACAATGGATGACACGCGCCGTGTGCTGCATGGCGCCGACGTGCTGATCCGCGGCGGTAAGATTGCCGCCGTGGGGCAGGGGCTGCAAACCAGCGGAGATATTGTCTCCGGCCGCGGATGCGTGGTGACACCGGGGCTGGTCAACACCCATCACCATCTCTACCAGAACCTGACCCGCGCGGTGCCGGGCGCCCAGGATGCGCTGCTGTTCGGCTGGCTGCAGCGGCTCTATCCCATCTGGGCGCAGTTCACCCCGGACGAGATGTTCGTCTCTGCCCAGCTGGGCCTGGCGGAGCTGGCGCTGTCGGGCTGCACGCTCAGTTCCGACCACCTGTACCTATACCCCAACGGCGCGCGGCTGGAGGACACTATCCATGCCGCCCGCGATGTGGGCCTGCGCTTTCACCCGACCCGCGGCGCGATGAGCATCGGCGAAAGCGACGGCGGATTGCCGCCTGACAGCCTGGTCGAGAAAGAGCAGGCCATTCTCGACGACATGATCCGGGTTGTTGATGGCTTCCACGATGCAGGCGAAGGGTCCATGTGCCGCGTCGGCCTGGCGCCATGCTCGCCGTTTTCGGTCAGCCGCGAGCTGATGCGCGATGCCGCACTGCTGGCCCGTGACAAAGGCGTGATGCTGCACACCCATCTGGCCGAAAACGACGAAGACATCGCCTATTCCGAGGCCAAATTCGGCTGCCGCCCCGGCCAGTATGCCGAAGAGCTTGGCTGGACCGGCGATGATGTCTGGCATGCCCATTGCGTGAAGCTCGACGTGAAAGAGATTGACCTTTTTGCCAGAACCCGCACCGGGGTTGCCCATTGCCCCTGTTCCAACTGCCGTCTGGGCAGCGGCATTGCCCCTGTGCGCGCAATGCGGGACGCCGGGGTTCCTGTGGGGCTGGGCGTGGACGGCTCCGCCAGCAACGACATGGCCGGCCTGGCGTCAGAGGCGCGCCAGGCCATGCTGCTGCAGCGGGTTGCCAATGGCGCCGACGCGATGAGCGCTTATGAAACGCTGGAGATCGCCACCCGCGGCGGCGCCGATGTGCTGGGCCGCCCGGATTGCGGCCGCCTGGCACCGGGCAAGCGCGCCGATATCGCGGTCTGGGACACCACAGGCATTGCCTCCAGCGGCAGCTGGGATGCCGCAGCGCTGCTGCTGGCCGGTCCGTCCCAGGTGAAACACTTGTTTGTCGAAGGCAAGCAGATCATCCGCAGCGGCGAGATCACAACGCTCGACCTGCCGCAGCTGATCGAACGCCACGGGAAACTGGCGCGGGCGCTGGCTTCATCTTTCTGAAAATACTCAAGGCTGAGGCGCATCAGCGCCTCTGCTCAACCGGTCGCCCGCCAATCCAGACCTCGGCAATGGCGCGGTCGTCGCCCATCATGATGGTGGGGAACACCGCCTCCCACAGATCCTTGGCGCGCGCTGACCGCTGCGCGATGGCGGGGGCTGAGGCCAGATCCAGCACCACTAGATCCGCCTCCATGCCGGGGGCGATATTGCCGATCTTTGCCTCCATCCGCAGCGCCGTGGCGGATCCTTGGGTCGCCAGCCACAACAGCTGTGCTGCATGCAGCGGCGTGCCGCGCAGCTGGCCGATCTCATAGGCCGCCGCCATGGTGCGCAGCATCGAAAAGCTGGACCCGCCGCCGGTGTCAGTGGCAAGCCCGATCCGCTGGCCCTCGGCCATCAGCCCGGCCATATCGAACAGCCCGGAGCCGATAAAGGTGTTCGATGTCGGGCAGTGGATCAGCGCCGCGCCAAAGTCCCGCAACCGGTGCCGTTCACGCTCCTCCAGATGGATTGCGTGGCCATAAAGGCCCCTGGCGCCCAACAGTCCGAACTCCTCATAGGTGTCCAGATAATCGCGGGCTTGCGGAAACAACGACCTGACCCATTCGATTTCATCAGTCTGCTCGCTCAGATGCGTTTGCATCAGGCATTCCGGGTGCTTGCCCCACAGTGCACCCATTGCCTCCAGCTGCGCAGGGGTGGAGGTGGGCGAAAACCGCGGGGTAATTGCATATTCCAGCCGGTCCACACCGTGCCAGCGCCCGATCAATGCGTCTGAAACGTCATAAGCCGACTGCGCGGTATCCCGCAGTTCCTCCGGCGCGTTGCGGTCCATGCAGGTCTTGCCCGCAACCACCCGCTGCCCGCGCGATTGCGCGGCCGTGAAAAACGCATCCACGCTTTCGGGATGAATTGTGCAATAGCTGCAGACCGTGGTGGTGCCATGTGCGGCAGTCAGGTCCAGATACCTGTTGGCAATTCCGTCTGCATAGGCGCGGTCGCCGAACCGCATCTCCTCCGGGAAGGTATAGCTGTTCAGCCAGTCGATCAGCCGCTTGCCCCAGCTGGCGATAATCGCGGTCTGCGGATAATGCACATGGGCGTCCACAAACCCTGCCATGATCAGCTTGCCGCTGTGGTCCACGGTTTTCGCCGCAGGCAGCAGCGCCTGCATTTCTGCCAGCGGCCCTGCACCCGCGACCTTGCCGTTTTGCACCGCCACCGCGTCCAGCAGACGGGCCGCGTCTTCGGGCCGGTCCGCGGCAAAGGGAGAGCCGGCAAAAGACAGTACGTGCCCTTTCAGGATGTAATCGGTGCCCATTCTTCCAACCCTTTCCTTGCAAAATGGCTCTTGGCAGGATACCCGCCGCATCAGCTCCGGTAAATTATCCCGATGTCATTGTTTTCCGGTAGCCGCTTCTTCTACTTTGCAGGCAGACACTAAAAAAATACCCGGGGGCAACACATGAGCAGCGGCGACAACATCACCGGCGATCTGTCTCAGGACGACTCCTATGACCTGGACCGCAAATTGGTTGCCCGGATTCTGGGTGCGGTGGAGCAGGGCGATCAGCAGGCGCTGACGGATCTTCTCGAAGACCTGCACGCAGCCGACATCGCCGACCTTCTGGAACAGATCGATGCCAGCGACCGGGCGCGGCTGATCCGGCTTTACGACCGTGAGTTCGACGGCGAGATCCTGTCCGAACTGGACGAGTCGATCCGCGAAGAAGTCATCGAGACGCTGAACCCGCTGGTTCTGGCCGACGCGGTCAGGGAGATGGAAAGCGACGATGTCGTCGACCTTCTCGAAGACCTTGAGGTGCCGCAGCAGGAAGCCATTCTTGAGGCGCTTGAAGATGCCGACCGGGTCGCGGTTGAGCAATCTCTGAGCTATCCGGAAAACTCGGCCGGCCGCTTGATGCAGCGCGAAGTGGTGATGGCGCCTGAGCATTGGAATGTCGGCCAGGCCATTGATTTTATGCGCAACTCGGATGATTTGCCAGAGCAGTTCTATCACGTGGTCCTGGTTGATCCGCGTCTGCATCCGATTGGCAATGTCACCCTTGGCCGGATCATGGCCACCAAACGCCAAGTGCCGCTGACCGAACTGGTCGAGGACACCTTTCAGGTGATCCCCGCCGATCAGGACGAGGAAGACGTGGCTTATGCCTTCAACCAGTACCACCTGATCTCGGCGCCCGTGACCGACTCTGAGGGGCGTCTGGTCGGTGTGATCACCATCGACGATGCGATGATCGTGCAGGACGAAGAACACGAAGAAGACATCCTGCGTCTGGCCGGTGTGGGCGAGGAAAGCTCGCTGGCGGACCGGGTGATTGAAACCACCAAACGCCGGTTCCCCTGGCTCGCTGTGAATCTGGTCACGGCGATATTGGCCTCGCTGGTGATTGCGCAGTTTGAAGCAACCATTTCGCAGTTCGTGGCCCTTGCGGTGCTGATGCCGATTGTCGCCTCGATGGGCGGTAATGCCGGCACCCAGTCGCTGACGGTTGCCGTGCGCGCGATTGCCACCCGCGACCTTACCGGCTCCAACGTCTGGCGGGTGATCCGCCGCGAAGTGCTGGTGGGGCTGGTCAACGGGGTGATCTTTGCCATTGTGATGGGTCTGGTGGGCCTCGCTTGGTTCGGCTCGCCGATGCTGGGGGTCGTGATTGCCGTCGCTATGGTGATCAATCTGGTCGTGGCAGGGCTGGCGGGCACGGTGATCCCGGTTCTATTGGAGAAAGCCGGTATTGACCCGGCGCTGGCCTCAGGCGCTTTTGTGACCACGGTGACCGATGTGGTCGGGTTCTTTGCCTTCCTCGGGCTTGCCGCAACTGTTTTGCTGTAGGAGACCGCGATGACGGATCTGACTGAAATCAAGGCCGCCGCCCGCAAGGCCGCCTTTGCCCGCCGCAAGCTGGCGCATGCCCGCAATATTCCAGGTGCCGCAGGCCATCTGTCCGAGGTGCTGGCCGGGTACCGTGGTGTGCCGCTGTCGGGCTTTCTGCCGATCCGCACCGAGATCGACCCGGTGCCCGCAATGGCCGAAGCGGCAGCGCACGGGCCTGTTGGCGTTCCGGTTATCATGGGGGCGGGCCAGCCGCTTAAATTCAGCCGCTGGCAGCCCGAAGGCCCGCTGCGCGACGGCCCTTTTGGCGCCATGGTTCCCGAGGCGGATGACTTTTTCGAGCCTGAGATCCTGGTGGTGCCGCTGGTTGCCTTTGATGCCAAGGGCGGACGGCTGGGTTACGGCGGCGGCTTTTATGACCGCACGCTGGAATTGCTGCGCGGCAAGCGGGCGACGCTGGCGATCGGCTTTGCCTTTGACGCGCAAGAGGCCGAAGACCTGCCGCTGGAACCCACCGATCAACCGCTGGACATGCTGATTACCGAAAGCCGGATCCTGCAATTCAGCCGCTGACGCTGGCCGCGCGACCAAGATTTTTCGAAAAATCTTGGCAAAACTTTTCAGAAAAGTTTTGCGCGCCTGCCGCAGGCCTTGTTCTGCCGTCCGCATCCGCGTACCACGCCCGCATGCGAATTCTGTTTCTAGGCGATGTGATGGGCCGCGCGGGGCGCAGTGCCATTACCGAAAATCTGCGGCGGCTGCGCCAGGACTGGCGGCTCGATTTTGTTGTGGTGAACGGCGAAAACGCCTCCAACGGCATGGGGCTGAGCGGCGAGCACGCCAAACTGCTGCTGGAGGCCGGCGTTGATTGCCTGACCCTGGGCGACCATGCCTTTGATCAAAAGGACATGCTGCAGTTCATTGAGAAGGAGCAGCGCATTATCCGGCCGCTGAACTTTGCCAAAGGCGCACCGGGCCGCGGCTTCCGGCTGTTCCAGGCCCCGGGCGGGCGCAAGGTGCTGGTGGTGCAGGTGCTGGGCCAAGTGTTCATGAAGCGCGCTTTCGATGATCCCTTCGGCGCGGTTGAGGCGGTGCTGAAATCGCACCCCCGGGGCGGGCTGGCACAGGCCATCATTGTGGATGTGCATTGCGAAGCCACCTCCGAGAAGATGGCGATGGGCCATTTCTGCAACGGGCGTGCCTCGCTGGTGGTCGGGACCCATACCCATGTTCCAACGGCTGACGCGCAGATCCTGTCCGAAGGCACCGGCTATCTGACCGATGCCGGCATGTGCGGTGATTACAATTCGGTCATCGGTATGGACAAGGCCGAGCCGATGCGCCGCTTCCTGACCGGAATGCCCAAGGCGCGCTTTACCCCTGCAAACGGCGCGGCCACCCTGTCCGGCGTGTTTGTCGAGACCGACGACCGCACAGGTGCTGCCAAGCAGATTCGCATGGTGCGCAACGGCGGCCTGCTGCAGGAGGCCGCCCCTGACGGATTGCCTTTCCGCCCCGCGGTGCAGCTTGTGGCGGGATGAATTGCCGGTGCAGCCGCGATTTTCCGCATAAATTCCCGAATCCAGGCCTCCGCAGCTGGGCGGGCGCGGAAATTCTTGCTCAGGCCAAGGGTTTCAGGGAAACTGCGCGATGGCGGAGCGTGCAGCAGCGCGCTAAACCCGTCTGAAACAATAAGGCATCGTCACGGTATATGCAGTTTTTCCAACTAGGTGATTCCGGCAGCGCGGTCCTGGCGATAGCCATTGTTCTGGCCATGTTCGTGGCTTTTCTGCGCGAAACCTATCCCACCGAAGTTGTGGCGCTGACCGGCGTTGCAGCAATGCTGGCCACCGGCGTTTTGCCCTACAATCAGGCGTTGCCGGTGCTGTCCAACCCGGCGCCTTGGACCATTGCGGCGATGTTCATCATCATGGGTGCCTTGGTGCGGACCGGTGCGCTGGATGCCTTCACTCAAATCGCCAAAAAGCAGGCCGAGGTGAGCCCCAAGCTTGCGGTTGCCTTGCTGATGGCCTTTGTGGTTGCGGCCTCTGCCGTGGTGTCAAACACGCCAGTGGTGGTGGTGATGATACCAGTGTTCATCCAGATCTCCCGCACCCTGAAGGTTTCCGCCTCCAAGATGCTGATCCCGCTCAGCTATGCGGCGATCCTAGGCGGCACGCTGACACTGATCGGAACCTCGACCAACCTGCTGGTGGATGGTGTTGCGCGGGCGCAGGGCCTGCAGCCTTTCACTATTTTTGAGGTCACGCCGCTGGGCGTGATCCTGGTCATCTATGGCATGATCTACCTGCGCTTTATCGCGCCGCGTTTGCTGCCGGACCGTGACAGCATGGCCATGCTGCTGAGCGACAAATCCAAGATGAAGTTCTTCACCGAAGCGGTGATCCCTCCCGAAAGCAACCTGATCGGCCGCGAAGTCACCGGCGTGCAGCTGTTCAAACGCCCTGGCGTGCGGCTGATCGACGTGATCCGCGGCGATGACTCTTTGCGCCGCAACCTCATGGGTGTGGAGCTGCAGGTCGGCGACCGGGTGGTGCTGCGCACCCGGATGACCGAGCTGTTGAGCCTGCAAACCAACAAAGAGCTCAAGCGGGTGGATCAGGTTTCCGCCGTCGAGACCGAAACCGTCGAAGTGCTGATCACGCCCGGATGCCGCATGGTGGGCCGCAGCCTTGGCGCCATGCGCCTGCGCCGCCGCTACGGCGTCTATACCTTGGCGGTGCACCGCCGGAACCAGAACATCGGCGTGCAGCTGGATGACCTCGTGGTGCGGATCGGCGACACCCTGCTGCTGGAGGGGGCGCCCGCCGATATCCAGCGTCTGGCCTCCGATATGGATCTGGCCGATGTCTCGCAGCCGACCCAGCGCGCCTACCGCCGCAGCCACGCGCCGATTGCCGTTGTTGCACTGCTGGGGATTGTTCTGCTGGCCGCCTTCGGCGTGGCACCTATCCTGATGCTGTCCCTGCTGATGGTGTCGCTGGTGTTCGTGACCCGCTGCATCGACGCGGACGAGGCGTTCTCCTTTGTGGACGGGCGGCTCCTGGCGTTGATTTTTTCGATGCTGGCCATCGGCGCCGCGCTGGAAAGCTCTGGTGCGGTTGCCCTGATCGTCAACGCCATTGCCCCCGGCTTGTCGATGCTGCCGCCGTTCCTGCTGGTCTGGGCGGTCTATCTGCTGACCTCTGTCTTGACCGAGCTGGTTTCAAACAATGCTGTGGCCGTTGTGGTGACCCCGATTGCCATTGGCCTGGCCCAGGCAATGGGCGTGGATCCGCGCCCCTTGGTGGTGGCCGTCATGGTCGCCGCCTCGGCCTCTTTTGCCACCCCGATCGGATATCAGACCAACACGCTGGTTTACGGTCCTGGCGGTTACAAGTTCACCGATTTCCTGCGTGTCGGCATCCCGCTGAACCTGACCGTCGGCATGGTTGCGTCCTTGATCATTCCATTTTTCTGGCCGCTCTGACACCACCGGATGCCCATGGTGATGGCGGTTTTCCGCTTCGCCAGCATTTGTTTACGTGAAATTGTTAAAGCCGGGCCCATATGAAACAGAGAGTATTTCAAGGGGTGGCAAAGTGGATTTCAGAAAACTGTTCCTGATCGCGGTCCTGGGTGGATCAACAGCCATTGTGCTGATGTCGCAGGCCTGGGCGGACCGGCACCCACAGCCTTCAAAAGTCTCCGCGCAGTCCGCAAAATCCTTGTGAAAGGATTTTGGCAAAACTTTTCCTCAAAAGTTTTAGACCCCGCTACAATGGCCAAAACACCAGGATTGCCGGAATAGAGACGGCAATGACCAGAACCTCCAGCGGCAATCCCATCCGCCAATAATCGCCAAAGCGGTAACCGCCAGGACCCAGCACAAGCGTGTTGTTCTTATGTCCGATCGGCGTCAGGAACGCCGCCGAGGCGGCAACCGCCACCGCCATCAGGAACGGATCGGGGGATACCCCTAGGGACTCCGCCATCTGAATGCCCACAGGTGCCGCGACAATGGCTGTGGCGGTATTGTTCAGCACATCCGACAGCGTCATGGTCACCACCATCAGCACCGTCAGCACCGCCCAGGCGGGCAAGCCTTCGGTCAGGCCTGTCAGCGCATTGGCAATCAGAGCGGTGCCGCCTGAACTGTCCAGCGCCGCCCCCAACGGGATCATCGACCCCAGCAGCACCACAACCGGCCATTCCACATGATCATAGATCTCCGCCACCGGCAGGATCTTAAAAAAAACATAACCGATCGCCACCAGTCCCAGGGCCACCGGCAGGTAGATCAGCCCGGCCGAGGCCGCTAAAACCGCAGCGGCAAACAGGCCGATGGCGGCCCAGGTTTTGTCATTTGCCGTCACCGCCAGCCCGCGCTGCGCCAGCGGCAGGCAGCCCAGCCAGTCGGTCACATCGGCACTGCGCCCGCGCGGGCAAAGCAGCAGCAGAATGTCGCCTGCCTCGATCTCTGCCTGCCGGATATGTTTAGTGATCCGCCGGCCTTGACGGGAAATCCCCAGCAGCACCGCGCTTTGCCGCCAGGCCAGTCCGATCGACTGGGCGCTGCGCCCGCGCACGCGGGCCGCTTCCGGCACCACGACCTCAACCAGCTCAAGCCCGTCGCCTGCAGCGGTCAGCTTTTCCTGCCGGGCGGCGTCGGCAAAATCCAGTTTCAGGGCACTGCGGAACTCATCAAGTGCCTCCGGTTCGGCCTCGATCACCAGCGTATCCCCGTCCCGCAGCGTCGCAGCGCTGGCGCGGCCATAGCGGCGCTTGCCGTCCCGGATCAACCCGATGATCGCCACATCCGCCTTTTCGGCCTCTTCGTCCAATTCGCCCAGCCGCTTGCCGGTCAGCTCTGACCCTTCGCCCACAGTCAGCTCAGCAATATAGGGCGCCAGCTGCGCCTCGGACGCTCCCGCTGCATTCTCCCGCGCGGGGATCAGCCGCCAGCCGATCAGCGCCACAAAGGTAAGCCCCGCCAGCGCCGCGACGCCACCCACTGGGGCAAAATCGAACATCCGGAACGGCTCTCCCAGCCGCTCCTCCCGGATCGCGGCAATGATGATGTTGGGCGGCGTGCCGATAAGGGTCGCCATGCCGCCCAGAATAGTGGCAAAGGACAGGGGCATCAGGCTCAAGCCCGGCGCCCGGCCTGACTTGCGTGCGGTCTGGATGTCCACCGGCATCAGCAGCGCCAGCGCCGCAACATTGTTCATGAAGGCTGACAGCACCGCACCGACCCCGCCCATCAGAGCGATATGACCGCCCAACCCGCGCGCACTGTCCACCAATGTGCGGGTGATCAGAAACACCGCGCCTGACCGCACCAGCCCTGCGGACACAATCAGCACCAGCGCCACCACCAGCGTTGCCGGATGGCCGAACCCGCCAAAGGCATCGCCAGCAGGAACCACCCCCAGCACGACCCCCGCCATCAGCGCCGCAAAGGCCACCAGATCATAGCGGTAACGCCCCCATAACAGCAGGGCAAAAACGGCAGCAAATAACGCAAATAAAACAGCTTGATCATATGTCATCGGGCCAGCTTAACCCCGAAACCCCGCGGAGCAAGGGCCAAGCCGGGGCAGGGTGCTTGAAACCCGGTGCCGGCACGGGCTATATGGGCGCCAATTCAGATATTCAGCAGCAAGGATGCACCATGGCAGGCCATTCAAAATGGGCAAACATTCAGCACCGCAAAGGCCGTCAGGACGCGGCGCGGTCGAAACTGTTTTCCAAGCTGGCCAAGGAGATCACCGTGGCCGCCAAAATGGGCGACCCTGATCCCGACAAGAACCCGCGTCTGCGCCTGGCGGTCAAGGAAGCCAAAAGCCAATCTGTTCCTAAGGACGTGATTGACCGCGCGATCAAGAAGGCCGTGGGCGGCGACGCTGAAAACTATGACGAAATCCGCTACGAAGGGTACGGCCCCAATGGCGTGGCCGTCATCGTCGAGGCCATGACCGACAACAAGAACCGCACCGCCTCCAACGTGCGTTCGACCTTTTCCAAGAACGGCGGCAACCTGGGCGAGACCGGTTCGGTCGGCTTCATGTTCGAACGCAAGGGTGAAGTCACCTATCCGGCCTCTGTTGGCGATGCCGACACCGTGATGATGGCAGCAATCGAAGCCGGCGCCGAAGATGTCGAAAGCTCGGAGGACGGCCATATCATCTACTGCGCCGATACCGATCTCAATGACGTGTCAAACGCACTGGAAGCGGAACTGGGCGAGTCCGAGAGCACTAAGCTGGTCTGGAAGCCGGGCACCACCACCGAGCTGGATCTCGAAGGCATGCAAAAGCTGATGAAGCTGGTCGATGCGCTGGAGGACGACGACGACGTGCAGCGTGTCACCACCAACTTCGAAGCGTCTGACGAGGTCATGGCGCAGCTCTAAATTGTTGCAGCCGCGCAACGATGAAAGCCCGCCGCGCCTCCGGCGGGCTTTTGTTTTGGCGCACAGGCCACCTTTATCGGGCCACCCGTACCGCTCCGGGCTGCTGCTTCTTTCTGGTCGGAAATACCCCGGGGGTGAGGCCGCAAGGCCGAGGGGGCAGCGCCCCTACCTGCCGCCGCGCCGGGATCGGTCCAGCTTGCTGTACTTCAGAAAATTTCCGCGCGGCAGACACATCGGTATCAGCTCCAAGTGATTCACATAGTCGATCACATAGCAGTAATCCTTGCCGGTTTCTTCCTCGCGGCCATAGAGATACGGCCCGCCGCCCTCGAAATTGAAACACCGTTCCGAGACAGCCGGATAGTCCAGCCCGGCAGTGGCAGGCGATGCTGCCAGCCCCAGGCCCGCAGAAAGCAGATTATGCTCCATGCAAAACGTCCCCCGGCTGATGCCTGAAACGCTAGGGGGATGGTAGAGGCGGCAAGAGAAACCGGTTGCACGGCGGCTGGCCGGTCAATCGGTTACGACACCGCCAATTCGAAGGGCCGTGGCATCCGGTATCCATATCTCCCGGTGGGGGATGGCAAAGACCCTGTTGGCAAACTCGGCGCTCACCCCTTGCTGCAACAGAAAGGCGCGGTCCTTTTCCTGCTCCTTTTCCAGGTTTATCTGCGGCAGACCGCTTTCGAACTGCAAAGCATAGCTGTGAAAGCCAAGCTGCCCGTCCCCGCCAAGGCTGCGCCGGAGCCCGGCTGCGAACATCAATGTGCAGGCCGAAGCACACAGACCCTCTGCACGGGTGGAAAACCCCTGTTCGCGGATCAGTCTGGCGGCGCCACGGGCTTCGGCGATCAGACCGCCGGGACTGGTCAGGGTAATTCGCTGCAGCCCGGGATGCTGGAGGATCATCTGCTCAATCCGCCGTGTCAGGCCAAAGGTGATTTCACCTGCAAAGATCAGTGCGCGGCCGTCATTGGAAACTGTCAGCTTGTAAAGCGCTTCGCGCGCTTGCCGCCGCTGTTCGGCATAGACGGGTTCCTCCTTTGTCCGGGCAATCAACTGGGCGTCCCACCACAGGGTGACCGCCGCAAAACCCGCAAACAGCAGCACCAGATAACCGCCCCAGACCGGCGCCATCGCACCGGTGCTGCGTACATGCGCATCGGCACTGTGCAGAAAAATGCGGGCCTGCCACAGCAGAAACAGCCCGTCCGCCGCCATCAAAGAAAAGACCAGCGGTACCGGCAGGCTGACCCATTGGTTCAGCGCCAGCCAGATCAGCACAACCCCCGCGCGCGGCAGCAGCACCTGCAGGCCGAGGCTGCGGCGCAAGGAGGCTGGCGCCGGCATCAGCCGCACCGCCCGCCGCGGGCGGCACAATTTTCTTGCAAGAAAATTGGCCGGAAAATTCGAATTTTCCGGCTGCCGGCGGTGAGGGCTATTCTACAAATGCTGCAATCTCCTCGAGCGGTTTTTTCAGCTTGGCAACGGAGGGCACCATCGCGTTCTCTGCCGGATGGCCCGCGGCGATGATCATCGTCGGTTTTTCCGATGCAGGGCGGCCCAGGGCGCCATTCAGGAACTTCATCGGGTTCGGCGTGTGGGTAAGAGTGCACAGGCCCGCCGTATGCAAAGCTGTCAGTAATACGCCGGTGGCAATATTCACGCTTTCCGGCACGTAATAGTTTTTGTAGCGGCTGCCGTCCTCAAAAGCGCCCCAGCGCTGGGCGAAAACCACAATCAGCCAGGGCGCGGTGGTCAGATGCGGCTTGTCCGCATCGGTGCCGATCGGCTCCAGCGCCGTGATCCATTCATCGCCCGCACCGCCCGCATAGAACTTCTTTTCCTCTTCTTCAGCCTCGGCGCGGATCTGCGACTTCAGCTCCGGATTGGAAATCGCAGCAAAGAACCAGGGCTGATGGTTGGCCCCCGAGGGTGCCGTGCCGGCTGCACGGATACAGGTCTCGATCACCTGCCGCGGCACCGGCTGGCCGGTAAAGTCCCGCACCGAATGCCGCCGCCGCATATGGGCCAGGAACTCTGCTGCTTTTTCCTGCATTTCAGCGTCGGAGTACTCCGCTCGGTCCGGCAAGGGCAGGGGATCATAGCTGAGAGCGTCTTTTGAAAACATCGGCGGGCTTTCCTGTTTAGCATTGGGTCAAATACTGCCTAGCAGATTTCTGCACGGCGCGGGTCACCTCCGCAAGGGCAGGGGCCATCACCCGCGCCACCTGCCAGGTCAAGGGCACCGGCAGCGTGGTCTCAGGGATCAGTGGCACCAGCCGCCCGCTGCGGATATCGCCGGCGACCATTGCCAACGGATTCATACCCCAGCCCAGGCCGGCCGCGGCGGCATCAATGAAGGCCTGGGTCGAGGGCAGGTAATGAGCAGGCGGCGCCAGCTGCGGCGCCACATTCCGCTCCAGCCACAGCCGCTGCAGATTGTCCTTGGCATTGAAGATCAGGCACGGAGCGCGGGCGGCAGCCTCCGGAGTCACCCCTGCCGGAAACCAGCGCGCCATGAAGTCCGGATTGGTGGTTGCCACATAGTCCAGCGTGCCCAGCGGATGGGCGTCAAACCCGGTGACCGGCTTGGCGCTGGCCGTCACCGCAGCAGAGACCTCGCCGCGCTTCAGCCACTCCGCGCTGTGGTCCTGATCATCCACCAAAAGATCGAACAGCACCCCGTCCACCTCGGCCATCGCGTCAATGAACCAGCTGGCCAGGCTGTCTGCATTGACCGCAATCCGCAGCCGCACCGGGCCGTGATCCACCTCCAAAGCCAGTTCCCGCGTCAGCTGCGCCTCCAGCAGGCCGATGTCCTCGGCATGTTTGGCAATCCTGAGCCCCGCCGCTGTTCCGGTGCAGGGCGTGCCGCGCAGCACCAGCGCGGTGCCGATGCGGTCCTCCAGCGCTTTGATCCGCTGCGAAACGGCTGATGGCGTCACCCGCAAGGAATGCGCAGCGGCCTCAAATGTGCCAAGACGCAGCACCGCGCTCAGCGCCGCCATCTGGCTGGGATCCATCTGCATTAGCAACTCTAATCTGACTTAAGCTTCTTTAACTGGATTAATGGCGTGGCAGTCTCTAGTCAAACCCCAGCACAACGATGGAGACCACAATGCCCCCCAGCTTGCTTGCCGGATTTGCCCTGGGCCTTAGCCTGATAATGGCGATCGGTGCCCAAAACGCCTTTGTTCTGCGTCAGGGCCTGCGGCGCCAGCATGTGTTCTGGATCTGCTTCACCTGTGCGGGATCCGATGCGGTGCTGATCACTGCGGGTGTTTTCGGCTTTGGCTCGCTTGCGCTGGCAGTTCCGTGGTTTGAAAAGGCGATGCGGCTTGGCGGTGCGGCTTTTCTGATCTGGTACGGCGCCCGCGCCCTGCGCAGCGCCTGGCGCGGCGGCGAAACCCTGGACACGGCGGGCGAAGGCGCAGGCACTGCCCTGCTGCCGGTACTGGCCACGGTGCTGGCGCTGACCTGGCTGAACCCGCATGTCTACCTTGATACAGTGGTTCTCCTTGGCTCGATCTCAGCACAATACCCCGAGCCGCTGGTCTTTGCCGCCGGGGCCACCATCGCCAGCTTCACCTTTTTCTTCACGCTCGGCTATGGCGCCAGCCTGCTGGCTCCGGTTTTTGCCCGCCCGCGCGCCTGGCAGGTGCTGGATGCCATCGTCGGCCTGACCATGTGGGCGATTGCGCTGAAACTGCTGATGATGTGACGAACAGCATCTGTGCGCAGGCGGCTCTAACGCCTGCGCAGAAATGCGCTACTTTCCTCCTGAAGCCGCCAACAGGAGGGAAGGATGAGCTGGAACCCGGCACTGGAACCGCAATGCCCCGATGCGGGCAGCCTTGATGCAATTGAAACGGTGATTATCCCGCGCGCCCGTGACCTCGGCGGCTTTGAGGTCCGCCGCGCCTTGCCCGCACCGCGCCGCCAGATGGTCGGCCCGTTCATCTTCTTCGATCAGGCCGGGCCGGCGGAGTTCCTGACCGGGCAGGGCATCGACGTGCGCCCGCATCCGCATATCGGCCTTGGCACCGTGACCTATCTCTATCAGGGCGAATTCGAACATCGCGATTCCTTAGGCACTCACCAGATGATCTATCCGGGCGAGGTGAACTGGATGGTGGCAGGCCAGGGGGTCACCCATTCCGAACGCACCTCGGCCACGACCCGCGCAGCCCCAAGCAGCCTGTTCGGTATTCAGACCTGGATCGCGTTGCCCGACAGCCACGAGGACACGCCCGCGGCCTTTGAACACCACGGCAAGGAAGCGCTGCCGCTGCTGGAGGGCGAGGGCAAGGCCGTGCGGTTGATCCTCGGCTCCGCCTGGGGTGAGAAAGCCCCTGCAACGCTTTATTCTGAAACATTTTATGCCGATGCGGTATTGCAGGCGGGCGCCAAACTGCCGCTGCCCTTGGATCACGAGGACCGGGGGCTTTATGTCACGCAAGGATCGGTTGAGATTGCCGGCGAAACATTTGAGGCCGGCCGGATGATGGTGTTCCGGCCCGGTGACGCGATCACTGTGACCGCAGGCCCGCAAGGGGCGCGGCTGATGGCGCTGGGCGGTGCGACGCTGAACGGGCCGCGCTATATCTGGTGGAACTTCGTCGCCTCCTCCCGCGACCGGATCGAAGACGCCAAGTCCGCCTGGGCCGCTGGCGACTGGCAGCAGGGCCGCTTCCAGCTGCCGCCTGGCGATGATGAAGAATTCACCCCGCTGCCGGAGAAGCGGAAATAATTCACATGTGAAGCCTTGCGCCGCCGCCCGAACGGGTGTTCTGTCCGGCCATGTCCCAAACCGTCAAATCCGGCTATTCCGTGCAAAACCCTCTTCGGGGGGTGTTCTGGATGGTTGTCACCGGTCTTTGCTTTGTGGCGGTCACAGCGCTGGTCAAACACCTTGGCAGCCGCATCCCGCCCGCCGAAAGCGCCTTTTTGCGGTACTTGCTGGGGCTGGTGTTTTTGATCCCGATGGCCGGGGCCTTGCGCCGGGCGCAGCTGACCCCGCGGCTTTGGGCATTGTTTGCAGGCCGCGGCGTGGTGCATTCTGCCGGCGTGATCCTGTGGTTTTATGCTATGACCCAGATCCCTCTGGCTGAGGTTACGGCAATGAACTACCTGTCCCCGGTTTATGTCACCTTGGGGGCTGCGCTGTTTCTGGGGAGAAGCTGGCGGTGCGCCGGATATCGGCGATTGCTGTCGCTTTGATCGGCGCGATGATCATCCTGCGTCCGGGCTTCCGCGAAGTCTCCCCCGGCCATATCGCCATGCTGTTCACTGCCGTGTCCTTCGGGGCCTCTTACTTGATCGCCAAGTTTACTGTCGGCAGCAACAGCCCGGCTGTCGTGGTCGGCATGCTGTCGATCTTTGTCACTCTGGGCCTTGCACCCTTTGCCCTGGCGGTCTGGGTGACGCCCACGCTGGCCGAGCTTGCAATTCTGTTCGGAGTCGCCTGCTTTGCTACCGCGGGCCATTACACCATGACACTTGCCTTTGCTGCGGCTCCCGTGGCGGTGACCCAGCCAGTCACGTTCCTGCAACTGGTCTGGGCCACCTTGCTGGGCGCACTGGCGTTTGGTGAACCGGCTGACATCTGGGTAATGTCCGGCGGCGGGCTGATCCTGGCTGCGGTCAGTTTTATCTCGTGGCGTGAAGCCAGAATTAAAAAGAAGGCTCTTACACCTTCCGGTAATGCGACTGGTGTTTGATCGTCTTATGGATGTTACAAACCCGAAGTAATCTCCCGCTCTTACCGACGCAGGCGGAGACCGCGCATGGCGAATTGGCTTTGGCCCACGGCGTTGCTGCTGGCGGCCCTTTTTGATCCGCCGGCCGCCCAGGCCGGGCCCAGTATCTGCAACGATACTGAGGCTTTGCATCAATTGGCCGTCAGCTTGCGGATTGACGGCCGTTGGGTGGTGCAGGGCTGGCAGCCGCTCATCCCGGGAGATTGCGCCGAACCGGTGCCGGCCGGCTATCAGGGCCGGTTTCTCTACTTCCGCGCCAAAAGCCCCGGATACAGTTTCCGCGACGACAGCGTCCGGTTTTGCACGGCCCAGGGCCGGTTCCGGATTGAACATGGCAGCGATTGCACCGCACAAGGCTATGCAATGCAGGGTTTTGCCAAAACCGTTACGGCACCAGCAGGACCGCAGGTTCTGCTCAGTACCCGATCACAGTCCGAGCGCCGGGAGGCTGCGTTTGCCACCTCTGAAGACGGGCATGACGCAACAGAAGACCAATTTCATTACGCGGCGGAGGTGGTCTTTCAAGGCTGCAAGCAGCAGAAAAGCCCGGGCGCCGTCACTTGCAGTTTTGTTGGCGGCGGGATGGAGTTCGGTGCTGTGGGCAAGGTCCGGATCTCCGATCCGGTCTTCACATTCCTGCTGGGGCTGGTGCGCGGCACCCCGCTGGCTATTGACGGTGAGATAGTCACCCGTTTCGGCTCCTTTGCAGAGCTGGAGCTGCACAGTGTCACGCCGCGTGTGCCGAACCGGTTCGACAAGATGCTGCAGAACATGCAGGGAGAGTGGCGGTCCGTGCAAAACCCCAAAGACCGGTTTGCCATTTCCGGTGCCGTGCGCCAGGTCCGTTACGGCGGCAGGCAAATGACCCCGGAGTTTGTCACGATCCAGCAAAGCTGCCGCGGCATGGGGTTTACGGGTGACTTCCTGATGGCCTGGGACAGCCAGAGCGGCACCAAACTGTGTTATCAGATCGATTCTCTGACCCGCGATGGAATGACACTTACTTATTTGCCGCGCGGAACCCGGCTGGACTACGAACGGCTGCCTGGCGGCTAGGCCTTATGGGATGACAAGATCCACAACCAGATGCGCCGCAGCTCGCGCGGCCTCGGGATTCAGCGGATCTTCCGACTGCGCGGCCTGCAGCCAGACCCCGTCCATATAGCATTGCAGCGCCTGGCGCGCGGTTTCCAACTGTCCGCCGGGCAGCAGCGCCCGCAGCTCGGCCAGGACATGGCTGCGCACCCGGGCACGGTTGATTCGGTGCAGGCGGCTCAGCCGCGGCGAATAGGGGGCATTTGCCCAGAACTGCATCCAGATACTGCACTGGGGCACAGTGAAAAGACCGTCGGCAAAGTTCGCGTCCATCACCGCATATAGCCGTTCGCGCGGGGTGCGCGCTGTGGCATAGCCATCCGCCATGGCCCGCCGCAGCTTGCCCAGAAGATGCAGCATTGTGGCTTCCATCAGCCCTTCCTTGGAGCCGAAATAATAGTTTATCGAGGCCGCCGAAGCACCGGCCTCCCTGGCGATTTCCGCCATGGTTACAACACCGTAACCGCGCTCATGCACTGCAACGATGGTGGCTTCGATCAGCTCTTCGTTGCGGATATCCCGGATGCGTTTCCTGCTCATGAATAAGTTGTGCGGCAATTGGGCCGGCGTTTCAACTGTTGTTCGAGGGAATTCAAATCTTGAATGACCATTCAAAAAACTATTTGGCCGATCAGTCTGCTGTGTTATGTACCCGACCCATGTCTTAGGGCGGGAACCGCCTGGAAATGGGAGGGACATATGACTTCAATCATTTCATTCGGGATTCTGCTTGCCTTTGCGCTGGTGGTGTTCTGCGTGATCAAGTGGTGGAACGTCCGCAACGTCGGCGTGACTCCGGTCCACTTGTTCACCTTCATCGCAATCCTCTTCACCTCGGGCCTGGACGTCGGCCTGATCATGTTCCCGCTGGCCTGGGACTTTCCGCTTTATGCCGACACCGCGGCAGAGCCCGCCTATGGGTTCACCAACCCGCTGGCGCTGGAATTCGGCTTCTGGGGCTTCCTGATCTGGGGCTTCTACTTCCTGACCACCTTCTACTTCTGCGTGGTCGAGCCGCGGGTGAAGTTCTTTGAGATCCCGCTGGTGAAATGGCTCAACAACATCGTGATCATCGGCACCTGCGCCTTCACCGGCGCGCTGTTCCTGATCTACCTGCCGTATTATGCCACTTTCATGGGCGACGGCGAGAGCGTGATCCCGGCCTTCTATGTCATTACCTTCCTGGTGATCCTGTTTGCCGCCTTCTCGTCGACCGACATCAAATACGTGCGCATCCTGTCGGTCGGCTCCACCGTGCTGTTCCTGTCGCTGATCCTCGGCATGTGGGCTTATTCCGGTATGGGGCTGGGCGCCTTCGGCGATACCGCCTCCAACATCGGCGGCTATTTTGCCAACATCCACAAATTCGTGCTGCCGCTGACCGACTATCACGAATTCTACCTGTTCTGGTGGTTTGCATGGTCGATCATGATCGGCCAGTTCACCTCGCGCTTTGTCGGCGGGCTGCGCACCTGGCAGGTTCTGGCAGCGCTGCTGATCTTCCCGTCGATCCCGCTGGGTGTGTGGTTCTCGGTTCTGTACTATTACCACCTCAACAGCATCGAGACGACGCTGCTGATCAATGTCTCCATGGTCGCGGTGGGCATCATCTTCGTGGTCAACTCCTTTGACTCGCTGATCCGCCTCTACACCGACAACTTGAACCTGACGGCCAAGCGTTTCGGCACCATTCCTTATGTGCTGGGCAATGCGGTTGTACTGTTTGCCCTGACCCTGGCGTTCCAAAGCCAGTGGCTGCAGATCCAATGGATCGGCACCGTGGTGATCGGCATCTATGTCGCCTGCCTGGCCTATATCGTGCTGTTCAAGCGCAGCGAAGTGATGAGCATCACCGCTTCGCCCGAGGAAAACACGCTCGACTTCGACAAGATCAAGACGGCCCATTAAGGGCGGTCTCCCGGCTGGCCCCTAGTTTCCCCGAATGATGGGACCAGCCACTAACTGCCTGGCAGCGCCTTCGGGCCTGCCAGGCGCCTTTCGAAGAAACATCGCCAATACTGGGAGGTCCGCGATGAGTGCCCCGAATATCCTGATCCTGATGGTTGACCAGTTGAATGGGACGCTTTTCCCGGACGGCCCCGCCGAATGGCTGCATGCTCCGAACCTTAAGAAACTGGCGGAACGCTCGACCCGCTTTAAGAACGCCTATACCGCGTCGCCCTTGTGCGCACCGGGCCGGGCGTCTTTCATGTCCGGCCAGCTGCCGTCGCGCACTGGCGTCTATGACAACGCCGCCGAATTCCGCAGCGACATCCCAACCTACGCCCACCATCTGCGCCGCGCAGGCTACTACACCTGCCTTTCAGGCAAGATGCATTTTGTCGGCCCCGACCAGATGCACGGCTTCGAGGACCGCCTGACCACCGACATCTACCCGGCTGATTTCGGCTGGACCCCGGACTACCGCAAGCCCGGTGAACGCATTGATTGGTGGTATCACAACATGGGGAGCGTCACCGGGGCAGGGGTCGCGGAGACCTCCAACCAGATGGAATACGACGACGAGGTCGCCTATAATGCCACCGCCAAGCTCTATGAGCTGTCGCGCGGGCTGGACAACCGCCCCTGGGCGCTGACCGTCAGCTTTACCCACCCGCACGACCCTTATGTGGCGCGCAAGAAGTACTGGGATCTCTACGAGGACTGCGAGCATCTTCTGCCGCAGGTTCCGGCAATGGATTACGAAGACCACGACCCGCACGCCCAGCGGATCTTTGACGCCAACGACTGGCGCAGCTTCGACATCACAGAAGAGAACATCAAACGCTCCCGCCGCGCCTATTTCGCCAATATCTCCTATTTGGATGACAAGATCGGCGAGATCCTGAATGTGCTGGAAACCACCCGGCAGGAGGCAATCATTCTGTTTGTCTCCGACCACGGTGACATGCTGGGCGAACGGGGCCTGTGGTTCAAGATGAGCTTCTATGACGGCTCCTCCCGCGTGCCGCTGATGATCTCCGCGCCGGACCTGCCTGCGGGTCTGATCGAAGCACCTGTTTCCACGCTAGACGTGACTCCGACGCTGGGCGCGCTGGCGGGTGTCGATATGGCTGAAATCGAACCCTGGACCGACGGCCAGAACCTGGTGCCGCTGGCCACCGGCACGGAACGGACTGAGCCGGTTGCCATTGAATACGCGGCTGAGGCCTCATATGCGCCGCTGGTGTCGCTCCGCTATGGCAAGTGGAAATACAACCGCTGCGCGCTGGACCCCGATCAACTGTTCGATCTGCAGGCCGACCCGCACGAGCTGACCAATCTGGCAGCCGATCCGGCCCATGCCGGAACGCTGGAAACCTTGCGCGCCAAATCAGACGCCCGCTGGGACCTGGAGGTCTTCGACGCCGAGGTGCGCGCCAGTCAGGCCCGCCGCTGGGTGGTCTACGAGGCTCTGCGCCAGGGCGGCTATTACCCCTGGGATTACCAGCCGCTGCAAAAGGCATCCGAGCGCTACATGCGCAATCACATGGATCTTAACACCCTCGAGGAAAACAAACGTTTTCCCCGCGGCGAATAACCCGAAATCAGCACCCCGCCAGTTCTTCTGGCCCCAAATATCCCCGCCGGAGGCATGAAAATATGACCCACCCCGCACAGCCCAAAGCCAGCCACTACATCAACGGCGAATACGTCGAAGACACGTCCGGCACCCCGATCCCGGTGATCTACGCCGCCACCGGTGAGCAGATCGCCACCGTCTACGCCGCAACGCCCGCAATCGTTGAACAGGCACTCTCCACCGCCAAGGAAGCGCAAAAGGCATGGGCCAAGATGACCGGCACCGAGCGCGGCCGCATCCTGCGCCGCGCCGCCGACATCATGCGCGAGCGCAACCACGACCTCAGCGTGCTGGAAACCTACGACACCGGCAAACCGCTGCAGGAAACCCTGGTGGCCGATGCGACCTCCGGCGCAGACGCGCTGGAGTATTTCGGCGGCCTCGCCGCCTCGCTGACGGGCGAGCATATCCCGCTGGGTGAAGACTGGGTCTATACCAAACGCGAGGCGCTGGGCCTTTGCGTCGGCATCGGCGCCTGGAACTACCCGACCCAGATCGCCTGCTGGAAAGGCGCGCCCGCGCTGGCCTGCGGCAACTCGATGGTGTTCAAGCCGTCGGAAACCACCCCGCTCTGCGCACTGAAAGTGGCTGAAATCCTGATCGAAGCCGGCGCCCCCGCGGGCGTCTTCAACGTCGTTCAGGGCATGGGCGAAGTGGGCGGTGCGCTGGTCACCGATCCGCGCGTTGACAAGGTCTCGCTGACCGGCTCGGTGCCGACCGGCAAGAAGGTCTATGCCGCCGCCGCTGCGGGCATGAAGCACGTCACCATGGAACTGGGCGGCAAGTCGCCGTTGATCATCTTTGACGATGCCGACATCGACAACGCCGTCGGCGGCGCCATCAACGGCAACTTCTACTCCTCCGGCCAGGTGTGTTCGAACGGCACCCGCGTGTTTGTGCAGAAAGGCATCAAGGAAAAATTCCTTGCCCGTCTCGCCGAACGCACCGGGAATGCCATCATCGGCGACCCGATGGACGAGGCGACCAGCTTTGGCCCGATGGTCACAGAGAACCAGATGAACATCGTTTTGGGCTACATTGAGAAGGGCAAAGAAGAAGGCGCCCGCCTGATCTGCGGCGGCAACCGCGCCGACAAGGACGGCTACTTTATCGAGCCGACCGTCTTTGCCGATGTGACCGACGACATGACCATCGCGCGCGAAGAAATCTTTGGCCCGGTGATGTCCGTTCTGGACTTCGACACCGAGGAAGAGGTCGTCGCCCGCGCCAATGACACCGAATTCGGCCTGTCTGCCGGTGTGTTCACCAAGGACTTCACCCGCGCCCACCGGGTGATCGGCAATCTTGAGGCCGGCAGCTGCTTTATCAACTCTTACAACGACGCGCCGGTCGAGGCGCCGTTCGGCGGCGTAAAGGCATCCGGCGTTGGTCGCGAGAACTCGAAAGAGGCGATCAAGCACTTCAGCCAGGTGAAATCGGTCTACGTCCGCATGGGCGACGTCGAAGCGGCATTCTGATTGCCCTTCCGGGCAACGCCCACCCGCCCGCCCCGTTGCCCGAAAGGGCAAGAGGGAAGGGGTAGCTGAGAGGTCGCTGAGGGCGCTTTGCGTCCTCAGCAGACCAGAACAATGATAAGGCAGATTCGGGATGCCTCAAGGACAAGCCGCGCCAAGCGCGGTGCCAATGGCATCCTTGATCCAACCCGGATCCGCAAGGAGAGAAGAAATGAACGCGGATTATGTGATTGTCGGGGCCGGGTCTGCCGGTTGTGCAATAGCCTACCGGCTGTCTGAGGCCGGCAAAAAGGTTCTGGTGATCGAACACGGCGGCACCGATGCCGGGCCGTTCATCCAGATGCCGGGCGCGCTCAGCTACCCGATGAACATGCCGCTGTACGATTGGGGCTACAAATCCCAGCCCGAGCCGCATCTGGGCGGCCGCGAACTGGTTTGCCCGCGCGGCAAGGTGATCGGCGGCTCCTCCTCGATCAACGGTATGGTCTATGTGCGCGGCCACGCCGGCGACTACAACCACTGGGCCGAGTCTGGCGCTGCCGGCTGGTCCTACGCCGACGTGCTGCCGTACTTCAAACGCATGGAAACATGGAACGATCGCGGCCATGGCGGTGATCCGGACTGGCGCGGCACCGACGGCCCGCTGCATGTGACCCGCGGCCCCCGCGACAACCCGCTGCACGACGCCTTTGTCAACGCGGGTGCGCAGGCGGGCTACCCGGTCACCTCCGACTACAACGGCGAGCAGCAGGAAGGCTTCGGCCCGATGGAGATGACGGTCTACAAAGGCCAGCGCTGGTCCGCAGCCAACGCCTATCTGCGCCCGGCGCTGAAGCGTGACAACTGCAACCTGATCCGTGCCTTCGCCCGCAAGGTGGTGATCGAGGACGGCCGCGCGGTCGGGGTCGAGGTTGAACGCGGCGGCAAGGTTGAAGTGATCCGCGCCAATACCGAAGTGATCCTGGCCGCCTCCTCGCTGAATTCCCCCAAGATGCTGATGCTGTCCGGTATCGGTCCGGCCAAACATCTGGCGGAACACGGCATTGACGTGGTCGCCGACCGCCCCGGAGTCGGCCAGAACCTGCAGGACCACCTGGAATTCTACTTCCAGTTCGCCTGCAAACAGCCGATCACCCTGTTCAAATACTGGAACCTGTTCGGCAAGGCGCTGGTGGGGGCGCAATGGCTGTTCACCAAGACCGGCCTTGGCGCCTCGAACCAGTTCGAAAGCGCCGCTTTTGTCCGGTCCGGCAAGGGGGTGGACTATCCGGACATCATGTATCACTTCCTGCCGATTGCCGTCCGCTATGACGGTCAGGCCGCGGCTGAGGGCCATGGTTTCCAGGCCCATGTCGGGCCGATGCGCTCCGGCTCGCGCGGCGAGGTCACGCTGAACTCTGCCGATCCGAAAGACGCGCCAAACATCCTGTTCAACTACATGTCGACCGAACAGGACTGGGAGGATTTCCGCAAATGCATCCGTCTGACGCGCGAAATCTTCGGCCAGGAGGCAATGAAGCCCTTCCTCAAGCATGAGATCCAGCCCGGCGATGCGCTGCAATCGGACGAGGAGCTGAACGGCTTCATCCGGGAGCACGTGGAAAGCGCCTATCACCCCTGCGGCACCTGCAAGATGGGCGCAGTTGATGACCCGATGTCGGTGGTCGATCCGGAGTGCCGGGTGATCGGTGTTGACGGGTTGCGGGTTGCCGACAGCTCGATCTTCCCGCGCATCACCAACGGCAACCTCAACGGCCCCTCGATCATGACCGGCGAGAAGGCCTCGGACCACATCCTGGGCCGCCGCCTGCCGTCCTCGAACGCTGAACCGTGGTTCAACCCGGACTGGCGCCAGGCGCAGCGCTGATCCTGTTGCGCTGCCAGCAAGCCGCCCGCCACCTCCCCGTTGTGCGGGCGGCTTATTTCCTGATGTCCTGGCCTGGGATCGGGCCAGGGAACGGGGCTGAAATCAGGCCTGAAAATCAGCGCGTTTGCCGCATCTTTTGATCCGCGTCAAAGCGGGTGCGCAGCGCTGCGGATAACCTGCAACCGACCCTAAAAAAAGGAGCGGGCAGATGTCCAACACCCCCCATGAACTGGCCGAAGAATTCCCCGACAAGGCCGTGCAGATCAGTCAGCTGAAACAGGCCGATGCCCATTTCGCCAAGCTGTCGGACGAATACCACGAGGTAAACCGAGCCGTACACCGGGCCGAAACCAACGTGGAGCCAGTGAGTGCTGAGGCCGAAACCGGCTTGCGCAAACAACGCGCCGCGCTGAAGGACGAGATCTGGGGGATATTGTCGAAGGCGTGAGAGCAGATCGTGTTGACGGCAGAACGGGGTATCACTGTAGCCCCGTTCTGTTTTTTGAACCTGTTCGGCACTGACTGGCCTAGACCCGTTTCAGGGCCGGTCTGCGTTGCAGGTACCTGAGCCCATCAAGACCGGCATGGATTGCCCGCCGGTGTCCAGGGCAAAGGCCTGTTTCACCCGAATGGAGCCAAGCCCCGCAGCCGTAAGCGCTGCGCGCATCTGCTGTTCTGTCAGCCCGAAGCCACCGCCGTCCTGGCCTTGCCAATCCCATTGCACAAACCGGCCGCCGCGCTCAAGCAGGCCTGAAAGTGCCTTCACGGCAGCTGCGTAGTCCGGCAGGAAGCCGCAGACGGAAGACGCACAGATCAAATCGAATCCGGAAAGCCGGTTTTTGCCGCCCGCAGCTCCACCGCCTAGGATGTCCGCGTGGACAGGTGTCACGCTGGGCAGATTCTTGTCTTTCAGGACCGCAATCATCCTGTCCGAGGTGTCAACGGCAATCACCTCCTTAACATGCGGTGCAATCAGTTCCGTCAGCAGGCCGGTTCCGCATCCAAAGTCGAGGACACGTTTCGATTGCCAAGCCTCACCTCGTATTCCGGCATGCGAGTCGAGCGCGGAAAACGCTCTGGCTGCAAAAAGCCTGACATCGCTGTTGCCGTCCCACCCGTCCGCATAGTCATTCCAGTTGTCTGTCATTCGTTATGCATTCCCTCAGTATTGGCGACGGCTCCGGTCCGCTGAAGACCCGATCGTGCGTGCCGCGGAAGCACCGGACATTGGCTGGGCCGGACGCGGCAGTCAATACGGCAGACAAAAGGGGGGCAGGCATTGTTTCCAGACGCTCAGTGTCTCAATCCGCGGCGTCAGGGATCACCCCTGCCGCTCTCTCCCGCAGGAACTTTTCCCCAGCCGTCAGGCCTGCGTCCCAGGTCGCCTGGATCTTCTCCGGATCGGTGAAGTCGATCTTATCCGCGGGCACCTCTTCCTCGGGCCAGACGTACAACCGCCCGGCGACCTCGGGCAGGCGCTTGTACGGGCGCGTCAGCAGTACCAGCGTGCGCCCCTTGTCGGGGTCCGGCATCGGCGCCTGATCGGCCATGCCGCCGTCGATCACCGCCCGTCCGTTCCAGCGGGGCGGGGCGAACACAGGCGGGATGGTGGCCGCGAACCGCACCAGAGCGGCCAGCTTCCCCTCCTGCGCTGCGGCGCGGGCGTCCACCAGGCTGGAGCTGACACCCAGCCGCTCTGCCCAGTTAAAATGCGGCGAGCCGACCATATGCAGCTCGGTTTCATAGGCCAGCGTCGCCAGGCTGCCAGTCAGGCGCGCCCAGCGGTCAGAGGGCGGATGGCCCAGCAGGATCTGCGCCTGCGGCCCGGCGGCCACCCGCGCCATGGCATCGCCGTCCAGCGACCGGGTGACCACCTCCTCATAGACCGTCTGGTGCGGCGTCAGTCCGGCCTCGCTAGGGTGGTGCCAATTGATGTTGCTGCCGGTTGACCGGAAGGCCTCCTTCATCTCCGCCAGCACCCGCTCGCCGCGGCCCGCCAGGAACCCGGCCAGCGTCAGGGCGCCGCCAGAAACCCCGGTCACGCGGGCGGGGCTCAGCGGCAGTTCATTCTGCACCACGTGCAGAAAACCGCCTTGCCAGAAGCAGCGGCAGCCGCCGCCGGACAGGACTAATTGTTCAAAATCTGCCATGAATCCTACCCTAGAGTGTGCCAGGCGCGCAGGCCAGCCGGTGCATCAGCTGACCTCATACGGCAGCACGCCGCGCTGATCGGTGTTGATGGTCAGCCGCCGCTCCAGCGGCGGGACCGAACGCTGGTGGCAGTCTTTCCGCTCGCAGATGCGGCAGGAAATGCCGATCGGCTCATAGGCGCTGTCCTGGTTCACATCCATCCCGTCTGCATAAACCAGCGCCTCCGCGTGGCGCACCTCGCAGCCCAGCGCAATGGCATAGCGCCGCACCGGGGATCCGAATGAGCCGCCCGGTTTCGACACATCCCGCGCCAGTGAGATATAGCGCACCCCGTCCGGCGTCTCTGCCAGCTGGCGCAGGAACCGGCCCGGGGTCTCAAACGCCCGGTGCACGTTCCACAGCGGGCAGGCACCGCCGAACCGGGCAAACTGCAGCCGCGTGGCCGAGTGCCGCTTGGTGATCGTGCCAGCCTGATCAACCCGCACAAAGAAAAACGGCACTCCCTTGGCGCCGGGCCGCTGCATGGTCGACAGCCGGTGCGATATTTGCTCGATCGAGGCGCCAAAGCGGATCGACAGCAGCTCCAGATCATGGCGGCAGGCCTGCGCCGCCTCCAGAAATCTTGTGTAGGGCATCAGGGCGGCACCCGCGAAATAGTTGGCAAGGCCGATCTTGGCGATGGCGCGGGCCTCCTCGCTTTGGAACTTTGCAAAATCCAGCGTCGCTTCCAGCAGCGCGTTCTGCCGCAAAAGCGCCACCTGCAGCAGCATCTGAAACAGCTGTGTTTGCGGCGCCGAGCGGTTGGACAGATGCAGCACGCCGGTCTCCGCATCATAGTGGCGCAAGCCCTCCATCTCGGACTGGCGCACGGTCACGCCGCCGCGCTCCAGCGCGGCCACGGCTGCCGCGCGGATGTCATTGGCGGCGGCAAAATGCTCGGCTGCATGGTCCACTGCATCGATGTAGTTGTCGCAGTAATGGAAGAAATCGCGCACTTCTTCCCAAGGGGAGGCCTGAATGCGCGCGTCCTCGCGCCCCAGTGCCTCGTCCAGCGAGGCCAGCCGTTCATGCGTTTGCCTGTAGGCCCGGTGCAGCGATAGAAACGCCCGCGCCAGGGCTGGCGCGTTCGAGGCCGTCAGCCGCAAATCGGCCAGCGGCGGCGCTTCATCAGCAAAGACCGGATCCGCCATTGCCTCGCGCATGTCGCTGACCAGCCGCTCGCTGTCCCCTGCAGACAGCTCGGTCACATCCATGCCGAATTCCTGCGCCAGCGCCAGCACCACCGTGGTCGACACTGGCCGGTTGTTGTTCTCCATCTGGTTCAGATAGGGCAGGGAGACCCCCAGCTTGGCGGCAAAATCCTTTTGCGTCAGCTCCAGCCGCTGCCGCATTTCGCGCAGCTTGGCGCCGGCGTATAGTTTCTGGGTGGCCATTAGGCGCCTCTTTGCAAATCCAACTCTTGCGAATGGTATAATTGCAAACCCATGCCTGCAAGCCGGCCGCAGGCGTTATGCGCCGATCTGCCGCTCCCGCCGGACCACCAGCAGGATTGCAGCCAGCCCGCACATTGCGGTGCCGAACATGATCGCAAGCAGTGGCACCGCGGTGGATCCCGGCACCAAAAGCATCCCCGCAAAGGCGCTGAGCGCGGCCCCCGCGCCGATCATGATCGCACCGCTCAGGCCGGACGCAGTTCCTGCCAGATGCGGGCGGACTGAGATGGCGCCAGCAGTGGCGTTGGGGATCGCCATGCCGTTGCCCAGGCCGATAAAGCACATCAGGCCAAAGAAGGTGAACACGCTGTCGGCGCCGGCCATTGCAATCAGCAGCGACACCAGAACTCCGCCGCCATTGATTATGCAGCCCCACAGCACCATGCGGTTGACCCCGATCCGGGTGGAAAACCGCCCCGAGATGAAATTGCCGGCAAAATACCCCACCGCCGGAGTGGAGAAGTAAACCCCCAGCTCCGCCGTGCTAAGGCCATAGACCTCGGTGCCGACAAAAGGCGCACCGCCCAAGTAAGCAAAGAAAGCGCCTGACGCGAGGCCCGAGGCCAGCGAATAGCCCCAGAACCGGGGTGAGCGCAGCAGCTCCGGGTATTCGCGGAACTGCGCCATCAGCGTCTTGCCGCTTTTGTGGGCCGTCTCGCCAAAATCGGTAAAGGTGATGGCCAGCGTCGCCGCACCGACCAGGAACAGCAGCCAGAAGTTGGCCTGCCAGCCCATCCACTGATCCAGGAAGCCGCCGATTGCGGGGCCGATCATCGGAACAATTGCCATGCCCATGGTGACATAGCCGATCATGCTGGCGGCTTGGTTGGTGTCATACATGTCGCGCACCGCCGCCCGGCTTAGCACCATGGTGGCCGCCACCGCGGTCTGCGCCACCCGGAACAGCAGGAACGCCTCGGCCGTCGGCGCATAGATGCAGCCCAATGTTGCCAGCAGGAACAGCACAATGCTGACCAGGATCACCGGCCGCCGTCCTATCTGGTCCGAGATCGGCCCGACAAAGATCTGCACCACCGCATTGCCCGCCAGATACAGCGCCACCGACAGCTGCATCACCCGGTAATCGACCGCATAATACTCGGACATCCCCGCCAGCGACGGCAGATGCAGGTTCATGCCAAGCGCCGACAGCCCGGCAAGCAGGATCAGGGTGAAAATGCGCGGAGGCGTCCGCTGGCCGGACACGCGGGAATTATATGTGGACATACCATCCGGTTAGAGCAGTCGGCCCGTCTTGTCCATCAGTCCCCGGCCTGGCAGGGCATAAGGTTGCCGCAGCGTCAAAAGACTCTTGCGCCGAATTCAAAGCCTCCCCTATGGTTGCTTAAGCATTCCTTCAATTCGCGCATTCCCCCGAGGCCCGTCCTTTTAAGTTCTGTTGAGGTGACCCATGGCCAATACCCCTGATCCGCTTGCCAACAATCCGGCCATCCGGCAATGGGCCGAACGGTTTTACAGCCTCAAGGCCTGGACCATGCCTGACTTCCCCGATCCGGTGAATGAAGACGTGGACAACAGGCGTTCGGCGGCCCTGACCGAGCTGAACAAGATCACCATTCCCGCCGAACTCAGCTCAGGCGCGCGGCGCAGCCTGGCGGGCGGGCGCAAAGCATTGAAAAAGGAAATCCTCAGCGCGGATGAGGCCGGCGCCTTTGACAAGATCGACAGCGATATCTCGGATCTGTCCAGCCAGATCGCCGAGCAGCTGGCTGTTGCGGCAGCGCGTGACAAGGCGCAGACCGCCCTGGCCGCAGCTGAGGATAAATTCGCCTCGGTGCGCGACAGTCTGGACCAGGGCGCCTTTACCTATGTGGAGGGGCTGATCAAGGCGGCGCAAAAGACCATGGCCGCCGCCGTTACCGACAAGGACTTTGAAGCGGTGGAGGCCGCGGCCAAGGATGCCTCATCCAAGGCGGAAGACGCCAATACCTATGGTCTCTTCTTCGACAATTGGACCAGCGCCACGCTGGCGCTGATCAACCCGATGACAGGCGTTACCAAAGATACCGCCGAAGCCGCCCGCGGCACCCAGATGAAAGCCGCCGCCGTCCATTCCAAAGCCGGGGATTTCGGCGCCGCCAAACTGGCGCTGGAGGCCTGGAAATCCAATCTGGGCGATGAGGGGGATCTGGCAGAGGCTCTCAGCTTTGCCGCGCTGATGGACGAATACATGGCGAAAACCCATGACCGTTGCGAGTTCATCCTCGCCAGCGCGGTTCCGGACGCCAAGGATTTCCGCAATCACCTGAAAAACGCCAAGAAAAAAGGCTATAAGGAGCAGAAATTCAACGAGGCCAAGGCGCTGCTGCAGGAGCTGATCGACTACAGCTCCAAGGACCGCGGCAAACTGGCCCGCTATATGCGCGGCTTTGACGGCTCTCTCAGGGCAGACGAGGGGTTCCGCAACGCTTTGGCAGCGGCGGATACCAAGCAGAAATTCAAAGGCAACAATGATCCCGCGGGCGCACAGGCGGATCTGAAGGTCTGGGAAAAGGCTAACCGCGATCTGATGCGCAAAAGCCACTCCAAACAGATCGTCAAAGCACTGGAAAAGAAATACGATGCCCTGAAAAAGGTTCTGACAGAGCCGGAACTCAGCGATCTGAACACCACCTGGAACGACCACAAACTGCTGGCCGATGCGGATAACTTCGACAAGAAAACCGGCGCGCCGCAGTATCATGTTAAGCTCAACCAGCTGTTTCAGCTGGAAAAAGTGGTGGATGACCGGCGCGAAATGGCGCAGATCCTGACCCGGCACCCAGGTGCTGCGGACTATGACTTCCACAAACCGGTGGCGGATGCCATTGCGGCGCAGAAATACCCCGAGGCCATCACCGCCGTGCCGGCCGCGCTGGCGCTATTGCGGGCAATGCCAGGCTATTTGACCGCCAAAAAGGCCGCCGAAGACCTGCTTGCGGTGCTGCCCGATGATGCGGATGTTTTGAAGAGCACGCTGGATGACGCGGTCAAGGCCGCAGATCTCACTGCCCGCGGCGGTGATCCGGCCAAGGCCGCAGGTGAACTGCAAACGGTTCTGGATAACGCCGATTTCATGGATCTGGTGCTGGCCATGGCGGATTACCGCGCCAAGCTGGCCAAGGTCGAAAAACAGCACGACCGGACCAAGAAATACCTCAAACTGCCAGCCGCCGAGAGCAAACTGGACGAAGCCCTGCAGGCGGCCAAGGACCGGGCCGGAACGGACAAGGAATACGGCGACGCCTTCCTGATGCTGGACACCCATGAAAAGCTGCTGAAGACGGTCAAACCGATGGCCACGGCCCGTTTCCAGGTGCAGGGCATCATTGGCGCGCTTAAACGCGCGGGCTTGGAGGCGGAAAAACTGGATCCGCTGGAGGTCCGGGTGGCCTCTGCTGAGGATGAGGCAAAGAAGCCGGATTTTGAAAAGGCCAAGACCGCCTTTGACGGCATCCGCACCGATCTCGAAGGGCTAAGCAATGAAGCGGCGGAAGCCTATGAAATGCTGGACGGGGTCGGCAGCAACGCAGGCCACTCGCTGGACCGCCACGGTCCGGACGTCAGCGACGAGGATCTGATCATCCGGCTGAAAACCGGCAAGCCGCCCAATGCGCATTCCGACGACGAACGCTCCTATACCGGTGCGTCGTCCAAGTTCCACAGCCCGCAGGACTGGCTTGCAGGCCGCGAAATTGCTGCCGAGGCCGCGCTGGCTAAAGGTGTTGATATCACTGAAACCGAAATGACCTTCTCCGGTGATCCGCTGACCGACCCTGATGAAAGCGCCGACTTCACCGTCGAACACGGCCGCCCGATCGACAAGGCCTATATCGGCCATAAGAAACACGTGCGCTCCGATGACAACGGCGAGCCGATTTCCGATAAGACCTATGAAAGCTTCGAGGAGGTCGAGGGGCTGACCCGCGCCTATGTGAACTTCATCTGGGAGCCGGAGCTGCTGCCGGCGGAAACCACAGACAATCCCGATCCTGCAACCGACTATCCCGAGGAAAAAGCGCAGGATAACGCTGACTATGTGGCGAAATACACCACCCGGCACGGCACCGCTCCGGCCAAAATACCGGGCCGCTGGGTGATGATGCAGCAATACCCGGTCGCTGATGGCTGGGATAACGAGACCAAGACCTACACCAATGGCAATCCGGGGAACATGATCCCATGAAAATCCGCAAGGAACTGATCGCGGGCTATACGCGGCTTCTGACTATGGGCCGGGCGGTGAACGCGCCTGATCCGATGGCCGATCTGGCCCAGTTCGACGCCGACATCCGCAGCATGCACAAACGCGCCTATAAAGAGGGCAACCTGGACTGGCTGCGGCTGGCGCTGGATTCGCTGATCGCCCGCCCGGCTGGACGCATCAGCCAGTTTGCAGGCCAGCAATACCCGTTCGACGACGCCGAACTGCAGGCGCTGTTCCGCCGCGCCTACGGGATGATCTGGCCGGATCAGCCGTTGTCCGAACCGGGCGACGAGGCCGATCTCGATTTTGTGGAAATGAGCGCTGAGGACTGGGACGCCTTCACCGGCAACGCCAGCTAGGAGCCAGCTTAGGAGACACGCTATGCCTGATCAGGCTTTTGACGCGGACGCTGTTCTGAAACTTCTGAAAAAGGCCAAGGCCTCCGGCAAGGAGCTGCCTTTTGCCTTTGGCCTTGCCGGTAAGCCGGAAGACTGCGGATTGATGATCGACTTGCGCAAACCCGGCAAGGTGCTGCGCGGCGACATGAAAAAGGCGCCGGGGATCAAGAAATCCTGTTTCGGCACCCTGCGGGTTGAGGAAAACGAGGTACTCCTGCAGCCGGAAAAACCGCTGAAGGGCATCGTCAAGCAGCTGAAGAAAAAGTTCATGAAGGAGGGCATGGTCAAATTCAAGCCGGTGCTTGTCGGCCCCGACGGCAGCATCATTGACGAAGACAGCCTGCCGGATGACGACGACACTGCAGGGACCAGCCCTGAAACCCGCCCCGCCGAAGACAGTACGCCTGATGCAGGGGCTGCTGCGGCGTTGAAATCCCGCATTGCGGCAGCGGCTGAGGCGGTCAAGGCGCTGGGCAAGCCGGACTTGGCAGGCAAGCTGGCCCCGGAAATCAAAGCCAGCGTGAAGCTGCTGGGGCAGGGTGATCACGACGCCTGCGCGGCCCGGCTCGACCGGCTTGAGGCAGCCCTTGCCAAACTGGGCGGCCAGCCCAAGCCTGCGCCCGCGGACCCGGCCCAATCCGAACAGGCCGCAAAACTGGGCAAGCTGCTGACCGCACAGGCGGCCAAGCTTAAATCCCTGCCGCCGGAACAGGCCGCGCCCTTGGCCGAACAGGCCCGCGCTATCGCCGCCAACCTGAAATCAGGTGCCTTGCCCGCGGCCGCCGATGGCCTGAAGGCACTGATCAAGGCGCTGGACACGCCTGCCGGGGACACGGCGCCGCAGGCGGACGTGATGGAAATCTGGCAGGCCGCCAAGGAGGACGTGGACCGCGGCGTCTCCAGCCTGCAGGACGCGCTGAAGTCCCACAACCACCCGGTGCTGGCGCAAATCGCCGATGCCGGGCTGGCAGGTGTCACGGACGGCAACCAGACGGCGCTGATGAAGGCCTTGTTCGAGATGAAATCGGCCGCTGGCGACGCCCGCAAAAAAGCCGCACAGGCGCTGCTGGCCCAGATCGCCGCCTATCTGAAGTTCCTTAAGGACGATCCGGTGATCGGCATGGTCGAAGACAATCCTTTCGGTGTCAAAGCCCCGGTTAAAACACCGCTGACAAACGCCCTGCGGCAAATGGCCGAGATCGCCAAAGCGGCCTGAGGCTGCCTTCCCGGCCCCGGTCAGGGGCTGGAACCCGAATGCAGAGTTTGCTGATTTACAGATTTGCACCATGCGTATGCAAACGATTTGCAAATTTGCGATAATGTTCTTTGGCTTCGCTGCAGCGCAATATATGGTCCCGGTGAAATCTACAGGGGACATGTGCCATGAAAGACATCCTTTCCGAGCTGGAAGACCGCCGCCAGGACGCGCGGCTGGGCGGCGGCCAGCGCCGCATTGACGCGCAGCACGGCCGCGGCAAACTGACGGCCCGTGAACGGATCGAACTGTTGCTGGACGAGGACAGCTTTGAAGAGTTCGACATGTTCATCAGCCACCGCTGCACCGATTTCGGCATGGAAGGCAACAAACCGGCAGGCGACGGCGTGGTCACCGGCTGGGGCACCATCAATGGCCGCCAGGTCTATGTGTTTTCCCAGGATTTCACCGTGCTGGGCGGCTCGGTCTCGGCGACCCACGCCCAGAAGATCTGCAAGATCATGGATATGGCGATGCAAAACGGCGCGCCGGTGATTGGCATCAACGATTCCGGCGGCGCCCGCATCCAGGAAGGCGTTGACGCGCTGGCAGGCTACGCCGAGATTTTCCAGCGCAACATCATGGCCTCCGGCGTGATCCCGCAGATCTCTGTCATCATGGGCCCCTGCGCCGGCGGCGCCGTGTACTCGCCCGCAATGACCGATTTTATCTTCATGGTCAAAGACACGTCCTATATGTTCGTGACCGGCCCGGATGTGGTGAAAACCGTGACCAACGAGGTGGTGACAGCTGAAGAGCTGGGCGGCGCCTCCACCCACACCAAGAAATCCTCGGTTGCTGACGGCGCCTTTGAAAACGACGTCGAAGCACTCGCAGAAGTCCGCCGCCTCGTTGATTTCCTGCCGCTCAACAACCGTGAAAAACCCCCGGTGCGCCCGTTCTTTGACGAACCGGGCCGGATTGAGAGCAGCCTGGACACCCTGATCCCGGACAATCCCAACAGCCCCTACGACATGAAGGAGCTGATCACCAAGGTCGCGGACGAGGGCGACTTTTACGAGATCCAGGAGGATTTCGCCAAGAACATCATCACCGGTTTCATCCGCCTTGAGGGCCAGACCGTGGGCATCGTCGCCAACCAGCCGATGGTGCTGGCAGGCTGCCTCGACATCGACAGCTCCCGCAAGGCCGCACGTTTTGTGCGCTTCTGCGACTGTTTCGAGATCCCGATCCTGACCTTTGTTGATGTGCCGGGCTTCCTGCCGGGCACCTCCCAGGAATACGGCGGCGTCATCAAACACGGTGCCAAGCTGCTGTTTGCTTACGGCGAAGCCACCGTGCCCAAGGTCACCGTGATCACCCGCAAGGCTTATGGCGGCGCCTATGACGTGATGGCCTCCAAGCACCTGCGCGGCGATTTCAATTATGCCTGGCCGACCGCGGAAATCGCGGTGATGGGCGCCAAGGGCGCGACCGAAATCATCCACCGCGCCGATCTCAAAGACGCGGATAAGATCGCGGCCCACGCCAAGGATTATGAAGACCGTTTCGCCAACCCCTTTGTGGCGGCAGAACGCGGCTTTATCGACGAGGTGATTATGCCCCAATCCACCCGCCGCCGGGTTTCGCGCGCGTTTGCCTCTCTGCGGGGCAAGCAGCTGAAGAACCCGTGGAAGAAACACGACAACATTCCGCTGTAAGGCCGATGTTGAGCGGGGGCTGTCTGCCCCCGCACCCCGAAGGTATTTTTGACCAGAAAGAAGAGGGAGTCTTTGGATTTGCCCAGCAACCGTTGGCATATCACCCGCACGGACAGCAGTCTGACGCTGTCGCGCCGCCTGCCTGCGCAGTTCGACGTGGCGGCGGAAACGGTGCTGTCCGCCGCCGATCCCCTGCGGCTGGCGCATCAGATCCGCCAGGATATGTGGCGTAAGCTGCAGGGCATGCGGGGCTTCTCTCCGGTGGTGGAAGTCACCGCCACGGGGCCGGGGTCAGGGCAGGCGCTGCGGGTCCGTGCAGGCGGGCAGGTGATGGGCCGGGTGCCCTCCAATGCCGCCGGGCTGATTGCCGACGTTCTGGAAAACCCCGCCGACCGGGCCCGCTGGCAGCGCCATGCGGTGCGGCGCCGGGACAAGACATGCCCGGAAACGGGCCCGAAAACGAATAATACGCCCGAAATTGCGGCAAAATTTGACAAGGGAAACGAATCAGCCTCATGATCCGCCTCAGTCAGATACCTACAGCGCGCGCTTTATGCGCTGCGCCAGCAGCCCCGGCCGGAGGAGCCTGGGAAACCGGGGGCCGGGGCTGCGGATATCTGGCTGTTATCCCTTTGGCATTGACCGTCCTATCCGCCTCTGCCGCGGAACCGGTTGCGGTTCCGTCGGGCCAGCCCGTGACCCTGGCCGAGGTGCTGTTGGACGAAGCACCTGGGCAGGCGGGCGAAACCTGGGCCCGGTTCCGCTTCCTGGCGCCGGAAATCGCCCGGGAAACCGGTTCCGTCAGCTATGAGGCGGCGGCGCCCGACATGGACCATCTTTGCGAGACCTTGGCGGTGCCCTATCTGGCCGGTCGCGGACTGACCGCAGCCCGGGTGGTGATTTCGCTCTCGGACCGAATGGTGCCTTTTGGGGCGCAGGACCCGGCGGCCACACAGTTTTTCGAGGCCTACCGCCCCGAGGCCGCAGGCTGCATGTGGGAGGCTTTCTGATGCATCCACAACATCTTGCGGGGCGAACTTCAGATCGGCGGATTCTTGCGGCATTGCAGCCACAGCGCTGCCAATTGCCGCGATTCACATGTGACTCGGTTGCAAACCCCGCTATCCTTGGCGCGGGCAGCCTGCGGGCTGCCTTCACATTGAGGTTGAGGCAGGCGGCGGGCCAGGCCCCGCAGGTTTCGCGTTTTTTATCAGGAGACAGAAATGTCCAAGAGCATCAAGCTTATCGCCCTGGCTGGCCTGCTGGCCGCCGTCACTGCCTGCGCCCAGCAGGAAGAAGAATTTGTCGTGGTCGAGCCCGAGCCGATCTCGCAAGAGCCGGAATTCACCGGCAAGTACAAGTAACGACCACAAGGGTCCGGCCCTGCGGCCGGCCCTTACCCGCCCGCAGGGTGCCGGACAGGAGGCACCCAAATGCTGAAACACCGCGGGTTCCCGGGCCGTATGCCCGGCACCGATTTTCAATTCACCGTCCGCCGCCCCAATCCCAAAGGGGTCACGCCGCTGACCCGGCGCGAGCGTTTTGCCGACCGCAAGAACGTCGACCGGCGCGTCGATGCCACCTTTATGCGGGCTCTGTGGGAGCAGTTCGGCGACCAGCCGTTCGAGCGTGGCAATCTGGACGCCGGCCGTCTTAGCTGGCTGTTCGGCCGCGAGGTGGTCGCTGCCGAAGATCCGTTTGATCCGGCCAGCTACGAGGCGCTGCTGGTCATTAACGTGGCCGTGGCGCAGGCGTCTTTCCCGGACGTGTTTGACTGATGGCACCGTCCCGGACGCATATCCAGCAACAGGCACCGCGGACCTTTCCGCGATGCCTGCCGCTGCGTCCGGGGCGCCGCCCGTCTGCTGTTTCCTCAGAAGTTCAGCTGAACCGCCAGCTGCACCCGGTCGCCGTCAAACGTATTGCCGGAGATCGTGTCGTTGCGCTCGCCAAAAATGTATTCAGCGCTGAAGGTCAGATTGTCGGTGGGGCTGTAGAAGGCATTCACGTGAATGGTCTCCAGCTCGGTAAAGGACAGCGTGCCGGTCGAGGTCGGCAGGTCATAATCCTCGCGTCCGTAGGCGATGCCGACATTCCATTGGTCGGTGATGTCCTGGCGGAATTCGACGGTATAACCCTTCACATCGTTGGCCTGGCCGCCGACCACCGCATCCCCGAGGCCGATCAGCAACGGCCCCAGGGCCTCGCCGTCAACATAGGTGGCCTGGAACAACCCGCCGTCCCAGGGCGTGATGGAGCCGGACACGGTAACACCGGTCTGATCAACGTCAACGCCGCCGCTTTGGATGGTGCCGGCAAGGCCGGCAATCCGCGCGGTGAACAGATCATTGCTGTACTGGAACGCTGCCGTGGCGACCGGATCGCTGGAGGCGGCGGTGTTTTCCTCCAGCGACAGGCTGTAGTCGAAACCGTCGCCGAAGCTGTTGCTGTAGCGGACCTGCGGCACCCGGGCAAAGGCAATTCCGACCGGGCCGTTGAACTCGACACTGGCGGGGTATTGCCCCAGCGGCATGAAATTGGTCCAGGTCTGGCCGATCAGCCAGTGATCGCCGATCTGCACATTGGCATGGCGCAGCCGCAGTTCGGAAGTGCCGCCCGAGGCGAACAGGTCGAACTCCAGCTGGCCCTGAATGGTGCCGATGCCGGTCTCGGTGGTGGTGCGGATGCCCAGCCGCGACTGCCGCACGGTGGCGCCGAAGTCGCCGTCGGTGGCATTCACCGGCTCGCCGATGTTGTTGACAAAGGCCGTGTCACCCTGGACGAAATCGAAATCATAAAAGAAATCGGCCTTGACGTAGCCGTAGATGTCGACCGCGGTATTGCCCAGGCGGAAGTCGCCGGGCGCGCCGGTCACCTGCTGGTTTTCCGCTTCCAGCACCTCGACCCGGTTGCGCAGCTCTTGCAGCTCGGATTGCGTATCCGCCTGGGCCAGGCCAGCGCTGCCGGCAAGTGCAGCAGCAGCCAGGGCGAAGCGCCCTCTATGCACTTTGGTCATGGGGTTATCCCTCCTCCTTATGTGTCGTGCAGCCAGACTCCCACGTGCGCAAACGGGGGGGAAATGACTTCAAAGAGAGCCGCCGTGAGGATTTGCGCCGGAAAAAGTGCGGAATTTTCACGGGCTGTTCACGCTGCAGTGTTTGCGCAGGCCAAGGTGCTGGCGGGGCTGCAAATCTCCGCGCCGGTCCGGCGCTGCCGTTCACGGCGCTTTGACGGCCGCTTGTTTGGCCGGCCAGCACAGCGTCAGGGTTGTAACGGCGATGTGACAGGGCTGACGCGGCCCTGCGCCACTGCTCGGTGGGCGGTGCGTGATTTCGGCGTGAAATCGCACAGCCGCCGCGCCGGTCAGCAGGAATCTGCCCAAATTCGCACCCTTGCATTTCAGGGGCTTACAGCAGCGCCGGGGCTGTGCATCGTGGGTCAAGCAGCGCAGCCACGCTGCTGTGCCGAGCATCTGTTCCGGCCCCTTCGCCTGAACGGGCAGGTACGCGCCCCCATCCGCGTCCTGCCCGTCTTTTCTCCCCTTCAGGCACCGGCGGAAGCTTGCCGTATACTCCCCCCATGCGGCAAGCCTCCGCCCAACTGAAGGGCGGGGTCCGCACAGCGTTGCGCGCGGCTGTCCAGCCTGCAAATTCCGAGGGGACACTGACGTCCCCGGAAGAAGGAAACTGGACATGCGGGCAAAAACTTTCATCGCGGCCCTGTCGCTCTGCGGCTTTGCGGCGGCCTGCGGCGACACCACTGGCGAACGTATCGTTTATGGTGCCGGCGCAGGCGCCGCAGGTGCTGCACTGCTGGACGGCAGCCTGGTCACCGGCGCAGCCGTCGGCGTGGCCGCTAACCTGGTCTATTGCCAGCAGAACCCCCGCAAGTGCTAAGGCGGCCACCGCTGCCGCTGCACTGGTGAATATCCGGCCCGCTGCGGCCGGTGCAAAAATCGCGCAAACGCCGTGCCTGGGTCTGCCCCGGGCGCGGCGTTTTGCATTCCGGAATGCCAAGGACCAAGGGCCAGAATACAAAGGGACCACCTATGTTTGACAAGATCCTGATCGCCAACCGGGGCGAGATCGCCTGCCGGGTGATCAAAACCGCGCGGAAAATGGGCATCAAAACCGTTGCCATCTACTCTGACGCCGACAAGCAGGCCCTGCATGTGCAAATGGCCGACGAGGCTGTCCACATCGGCCCGCCGCCCGCCAACCAGTCCTATATCGTCATCGACAAGGTGATGGAGGCGGTCCGCGCAACCGGCGCCCAGGCGGTGCATCCGGGCTATGGCTTCCTGTCGGAAAACTCCAAATTCGCCGAGGCCCTGGCCGCCGAAGGCGTTGCCTTTGTCGGCCCGCCGGTGGGTGCGATTGAAAGCATGGGCGACAAGATCACCTCTAAGAAAATCGCCCAGGAGGCCGGTGTTTCCACCGTGCCCGGCTACATGGGGCTGATTGCCGATGCCGATGAGGCGGTGAAGATCTCGAATGAGGTCGGCTACCCGGTGATGATCAAGGCCTCCGCCGGCGGCGGCGGCAAGGGCATGCGCATCGCCTGGAACGACGAAGAGGCCCGCGAAGGTTTTCAGTCTTCCAAGAACGAGGCCGCGAACTCCTTTGGCGACGACCGCATCTTCATCGAAAAGTTCGTCACCCAGCCGCGCCACATTGAAATCCAGGTGCTCTGCGACACCCACGGCAACGGTATCTACCTGGGCGAGCGTGAATGCTCGATCCAGCGCCGCAACCAGAAAGTCGTGGAAGAGGCCCCGTCGCCGTTCCTTGATGAGGAAACCCGCAAGGCGATGGGCGAGCAGGCCGTGGCATTGGCCAAGGCGGTGGGCTATGCCTCAGCCGGCACTGTGGAATTTATCGTCGATGGCGACAAGAACTTCTACTTCCTGGAAATGAACACCCGCCTGCAGGTGGAGCATCCGGTGACCGAGCTGATCACCGGTGTTGATCTGGTCGAACAGATGATCCGCGTTGCCGGCGGCGGTGAGCTGCCGTTGCGCCAGGAAGACGTGAAACTTACCGGCTGGGCGATTGAAAACCGTCTTTATGCCGAAGATCCCTACCGCGGCTTCCTGCCCTCCATCGGCCGCCTGTCGCGCTACCGCCCGCCGGCCGAGACTGCCGCAGGCCCGATGCTGATCAATGGCAAGTGGCAGGGGGATGCGCCCGCGGGCGAGACCGCCGTGCGCAACGACACCGGCGTCTATGAGGGCGGCGAGATCTCGATGTATTACGACCCGATGATCGCCAAGCTTTGCACCTGGGCGCCCACCCGGGCTGAGGCGATCGACGCCATGCGCATTGCCCTCGACAGTTTCGAGGTCGAAGGCATCGGCCACAACCTGCCGTTCCTGTCAGCTGTCATGGATCACCCGATCTTCATCGACGGCACCATGACCACCGCCTTTATCGAGGAACAGTACCCCGAAGGTTTTGAGGGCGTTGAGCTGCCCGAAGCCGACCTGCGCAAGATCGCCGCCTCCTGTGCGGCCATGCACCGGGTTGCCGAAATCCGCCGCACCCGGGTGTCGGGCCGGATGGATAACCATGAACGTAAGGTCGGCACCGATTGGACCGTCACTCTGCAGGGCCAGTCCTATGACGTGGTGATTGACGCCGACCGCGACGGCGCCACTGTCAAGTTCGCCGACGGTGCCGCATTGCGCGTGTCCTCGGACTGGACGCCGGGCGACCAGCTGGCCACCCTGGACGTGGACGGCGAGATCCTGGTGCTGAAGACCGGCAAGGTAACCCAGGGTTTCCGCATCCGCTCCCGCGGGGCGGATCTCAAAGTCCATGTGCGCACCCCGCGCCAGGCGGAATTGGCGCAGCTGATGCCGGAAAAACTGCCGCCCGACACCTCCAGGATGCTGCTGTGCCCGATGCCCGGCCTGATTGTGAAGGTCGACGTCGAAGCGGGGCAGGAGGTCCAGGAGGGCCAGGCCCTTTGCACAATCGAGGCGATGAAGATGGAAAACATCCTGCGCGCCGAGAAAAAGGGTGTGGTCGCCAAGATCAACGCAGGCGCCGGCGACAGCCTGGCGGTCGACGATGTGATCATGGAATTCGAATAATGCACCACGGGGCAGGCATATATGCGGACGCGGCGGCGGGGTCTCCCGCCGACGGCTGTGTGCCTGCCCCGCACAGCACGCCCCCGTGCACGAAATCTTCAGGAATCTCTGCCATCCTGCCCGGGTCGAACTTCCTCAAGGTGCCGTATGTTCCGCTTAATGACCGGTTTGCTTTCGGGCATTCTCCTGCTGACGGGCTGCACGCTCGACAAGGAAGAGGAGGTGCGCGTGCTGCTGTCCGAATGGACGGAACTGGGCGAAACCTTCTTTTTCCAATCCTCGTCCACCTGCACCGCTGCGGTTTTCCACACAACGGAACAGCCGCGGATCACCTCGCTGCTGGGCAGGGCGCGATCCGTCAACACCGGCATGAAAATGCTGGCAGACGGCAAGCCGGTTGTGTTCCGCGTGGCGGGAAAATCCCCCAATGCGGTGACCGAGGCGATCATGTCGCGGGATCTGCCGCAGGGTATCGGGATCCTGAACTCGGGCCTGGCCGGCGTCAATTGCATGAGCGAGATCGTCAAGGGCGTCTACTACCGCGCCATCCTGAACCCGCAATCCAACCTTGTCTTTGTGCCGGACAGCCATGCCATGGTTGTGCTCGACAAACAGGCGATGGCGCTGATTTACGTCCGCGGCAACAGCTGACAGCAGGCGCGGCCCGGTCAGCTCAGCCGCCGCGCCGCTCTTCCACTTCGCGCAGCCGCTCGGGGAATTTGTCGATGGTGCGGGACAATTCGCGCGCCGTCCAAGGGTGCGGTTTGCGCAGCTTCACGCCGCCGTCCTTGCCGACCAGAACCAGCATGAATCCGCGCGGACGCAGCTTGTTGCGCAGCGCCGATTTTGCGGCCGGGTCGGTGTCAACCAGCACCACCACATCCCGGGTTTTCAGAACCTCGGCGCCCTGCATCAGCCGCTCCATCTGCTCGTGGAAGCGCGGGTCGTCGGGGCTGTCGGCAAACACCACCACAGGGCGCTGCTTCCACTGGAAATCCTCCAGTTCCACATCATACCCGGGCTGTATCCAATCAGGCGCACTGCCATCTGCAGCCAGGGCCGCAAGCGGAATAAAACCTGCCAAAACAACGGTTAGGATTGCTCTCATGATCTCTCCTGTCCCGTTGAATATATGCGCCGCGGCGGCAAATGCGACCGGGAAATCCGCAACTTGGCCAAAAAACATCATCGTTAACGGGATACTGAGGGGTTGCCGGCCATGATTGTGCCATTCCCCTTGACCGGGCTGCGGCCTGCGGCCCTCCAGAAGAGGTCCCGAAGCATGATGAAAGTGATCCTTCATACCGGTGCGCACCGCTGCGCAACCACGTCGTTTCAGGAATACATGCGCCAGAACGCCGATGGGCTTGCCAAACAGCGCATTGGGTTCTGGGGACCGTTCCGCACCAGGGGCGGGCTGTTCCACGGCATCCAGCCAGGGCCTGCACGGGTGACCGGCCGCGACCTCGCCCAGCGCGCCCGCGGACGGCTGCAGATCCAGATTTCCGGCTGCCGCCAGCAGGGCATCCATCAGCTGCTGATCAGTGAAGAAAACATGATCGGCTCCATCCGCGGCAACCTGCGGTTTGGCGATCTTTATAACGGAGTGGGGGAACGGATGGCGCGGTTCTCCCAGGCCTTCGGCAATGCTGTGACAGACGTGGCACTCAGCATCCGCAGCCTGGACGGCTACTGGACCTCGGCACTGGCCTATGCGGTGGCCCGCGGCCACCGGGTGCCATCTGCAGTGCAGCTTGACCGTCTGGTGCAGGCGCCGCGCAGCTGGCGCGATGTGATCACCGATATTGCCTGCGCGGTGCCTGATGTGCGCCTGCATGTGCTGCCGTTTGAAACCTTTGGCACCCGGCCCGAGGCACAGCTGGCCGCCCTCACCGGGGCCGAGGCGCCGCGCACCCACGCAAGGGTGCGGCTCAACGCCTCGCTGTGCCTGCAGGACCTGCGCGCCAGCGTGCCGTCCTCTGCGGCGGCCAAACTGCCAGAGGGCTCAGGCCGCTGGCGCCCCTTTGACGACGCGCAGACCGCACGCCTGCGCGAGGCGTATGCCGACGACATGATGTGGCTGGCAGGCGGTGCCGATGGCATCGCCGCGCTGGCCCATGATCCCGATAAACCGGCGGCGGGCTTGAACCCGCCCCACACCGGACTGACAAGAGGAAGACCTGATGACAAACAAAGACGAATGGCAGGCTCTGGCTGAGAAAGAGCTGCGCGGACGGGCGGTTGACGACCTTAATTGGCAGACGCTGGAAGGCATCGAGGTCAAGCCGCTTTATACCGAAGACGACACCAAGGACCTGCCCCACATGGGCACGCTGCCCGGCGTCGGCCCGTTTACCCGCGGCGTCAAGGCCACCATGTATGCCGGCCGCCCCTGGACCATCCGCCAGTACGCAGGCTTCTCCACCGCCGAGGAAAGCAACGCCTTCTACCGCCGCAACCTGGCCGCCGGCCAGCAGGGCGTCTCGGTCGCCTTCGACCTCGCCACCCACCGCGGTTATGACAGCGATCACCCCCGTGTGGTCGGCGACGTCGGCAAGGCCGGCGTGGCGATTGACAGCGTCGAAGACATGAAAATCCTGTTCGACGGCATCCCGCTCGACAAGGTCTCGGTCTCGATGACCATGAACGGCGCGGTGATCCCGGTGCTGGCGTCCTTCATTGTTGCGGGCGAAGAACAGGGCCACGATAAATCGGTCCTCGCGGGCACCATTCAGAACGACATTCTGAAAGAGTTCATGGTCCGCAACACCTATATCTATCCGCCGAAACCCTCGATGCGGATCATCTCGGACATTATCGAATACACCTCCAACGAGATGCCCAAGTTCAACTCGATCTCGATCTCCGGCTACCACATGCAGGAGGCCGGCGCGAACCTGGTGCAGGAGCTGGCCTATACCATCGCCGACGGGCGCGAATATGTGCGCGCGGCGCTGGATGCCGGTATGGACGTGGATAAATTCGCAGGGCGGCTGTCGTTCTTCTTTGCGATCGGCATGAACTTTTTCATGGAAATCGCCAAACTGCGCGCCGCCCGTACCCTGTGGCACCGGGTGATGACCGAGTTCGGCGCCAAGTCCGAACGCTCCAAGATGCTGCGCACCCATTGCCAGACCTCGGGTGTGTCGCTGCAGGAGCAGGATCCCTACAACAACGTGATCCGCACCGCCTATGAAGCGATGTCGGCTGTCCTCGGCGGCACGCAAAGCCTGCACACCAACGCGCTGGATGAAGCCATCGCGCTGCCCACCGATTTCTCCGCCCGCATCGCCCGCAACACTCAGCTGGTGCTGCAGGAGGAAACCGGTGTGACCAATGTCGTCGATCCGCTGGCCGGCTCTTATTATGTCGAAAGCCTCACCAACGACCTGATCGAACAGGCCTGGGCCTTGATCGAAGAGGTTGAGGAAATGGGCGGCATGACCAAGGCGGTTGAGAGCGGCATGCCCAAGCTGCGCATTGAGGAAAGCGCCGCCCGCCGCCAGGCGATGATTGACCGCGGCGACGAGGTGGTTGTCGGCGTCAACAAGTACCGCAAGGAAAAAGAAGACCTGATCGACATCCTGGATGTGGACAATGTGGCTGTCCGCGAGTCTCAGATCGCCCGTTTGCAGAAAATGCGGGTCGGCCGCGACGAAACCGCTTGCCAGGCCGCGCTTGATGAACTCACCCGCCGTGCCCAGGCGGGCAGCGGCAATCTGCTGGAAGCCGCAGTTGAAGCCGCCCGCGCGCGGGCCTCAGTCGGAGAAATCTCCATGGCGATGGAAAAGGAATTCGGCCGCCACCGTGCGGAAGTGAAGACTTTGGCGGGGGTCTATGGTGCCGCATACGAAGGCGATGAAGGCTTTGCCGCGATCCAGAAATCGATCGAGGATTTCGCCGAAGAAGAGGGCCGCCGCCCGCGTCTTCTGGTGGTCAAGATGGGCCAGGACGGCCACGACCGCGGCGCCAAGGTGATTGCGACGGCGTTCGCTGACATCGGTTTCGACGTTGATGTCGGCCCGCTGTTCCAGACCCCCGCCGAGGCCGCGCAGGACGCCATCGACAATGACGTCCATGTGATCGGCATCTCCAGCCAGGCGGCAGGACACAAGACATTGGCACCGCAGCTGGTCGAGGCGCTGAAGGCGGAAGGTGCAGGCGACATCCTGGTGATCTGCGGCGGCGTGATCCCGCAGCAGGATTACGAGTTCCTGTACTCAAAAGGCGTCAAGGCAATCTTTGGCCCCGGCACCAACATCCCCGAGGCCGCCCAGGACATCCTGCGCCTGATCCGCGAAGCGCGGGCGTAACGTAAGTAGCAGGGGGCTCCCGCACCCGCAGGTGCCAGCCCTGCGGGCAAACCCCTTGGCGGCTTTGGGCTTGGCAGTTCACCCTGCCAGGTGAACTGTCGGCATCGCGCGCCGTCAGGCGCGCGATGCCCCGCCCAACGGGAGCGGATGTGCCTTCGGCACAGCCTGCGACGGGCGGGAGCGCTGGCGGTTTTGAGTGTCCTCTCAGCGCCGGTGGCGGGTGCCCGCTTCACTGTCCTTGACGGCAAATCCCGCCTTGCACCCCGCCGCTGTCCGGCTAGTCTCTGGCCGCAAAAGGGGAGGCGCAAATGATACTTGATCACCTGGCCGTGGCCGGCGAAACGCTGGAAGAGGCGGTTGCCCATGCCGAAGAGGCCCTTGGCGCCGCGCTTGGCCCCGGTGGCTCCCACACCCGGTATGGCACCCATAACCGCCTCATCGGGCTGGAGGACGGCCTTTACCTCGAAGCCATCGCCATCGACATTGAGGCCGAGCCGCAGCAGCAGCCGCGCTGGTTTGACCTCGACCGTTTCAAAGGCCCCGCAAGACTGAACAACTGGATTCTTCGAAGCGAAAACCTTGAGACTGAGAAACCGTTGCTGCCGCCCCATGCGCAGCGGCATGTGGCGATGCAGCGCGGCGGCCTCAGCTGGCTGATGACAGTGCCAAGCGACGGGTTTTTGCCGTTTGACAACATCTTTCCTGCGGTGCTGCAGTGGCAGGCCGAGCCGCCCGCCGGCAAGCTGCCGCGGTCGCGCTGCCGCCTGACCCGCCTGATCCTCAGCCACCCGGAGGCCAAAGACCTGCAAGCCGCATTGGACCGGATCCTCGCCGACCCGCGCGTTGCTGTGGAGCAGGGTAAACCTGCGATGCTGGCTGAATTCGAAACCCCGCATGGGCCAAGGGTGCTGCGATGAAAATCCGCTCTGCCCGCCCTGATGATGCCAAAGCCGTCTGCACCATTGCCAACTGGGTGATCCGCGACACGCTGGCCACCTTCAACACCATTGAAAAGTCGCCTGAAGACGTCCGGGATCAGATCGCGGCCGGCAACGGCGCCTATCTGGTGGCGGAACAGGGCGGCAGGATCCTCGGCCACGCGCATTATTTCCTGTTCCGCCCCGGTCCCGGCTACCGTTTCACGGCAGAGCACACCATTCATCTGCTGCCCGAAGCACAGGGGCAGGGCGCGGGCCGCAAGCTGATGCAGGCGCTGGAGGCCAAGGCGGAACAGGCGGGCATTCACGTGCTGATCGCCAGTGTCAGCAGTGCCAATCCCGCAGCAATCGCTTTCCATGCTGCTATGGGCTATGTGGAAACCGCAAGGATGCCGGAACTGGGTTGCAAGCAGGGGCGCTGGCTCGACACTGTTTTCATGCAGAAAATCCTGACGCCCGGTATTCCCGCCCCTGACAACCCCGGCAAAGACGCATAGGCTGGCAACATGTCACTTTGGACCCGCATATCCGACGCGCTGGCAGCCCTTGCCGCAGGCGAAAGCCTGTCGGAAGTCTTTGACCGCTTGCGCGCACCGCCCGAACGCACCGTGGCCTTTGCCATTGCCGTCATCGCCCTTGGCGCCAAGATGGCCAAGGCCGACGGGCAGGTCACCCGCGACGAGGTCGCCGCCTTCCGCGAGGTGTTCCAGATCGCCCGCGATGATGAAACAGGTGCTGCCCGCGTCTTTGACATGGCGCGCACCGATGTGGCCGGCTACCAGGAATACGCCCGCCGCATCCACAGCATGTTTGCCGATGACCCCACCACGCTGTGCGACCTGATGGAGGGGCTGTTTCATATCGCCATGGCCGATGGCTTCTATCACCCCGGCGAGAATGAATTCCTGGAAGAAGTAAGCCGCATCTTCGGCCAGACTCCGCAGCAGTTCCAGGCGCTTAGGGCGCGGTTTGTGCCGGATGCGCCCAAGGATCCCTATACTGTGCTGGGTGTCAGCCCGGATATGGCCATGGACGAGATCCGCAAGCATTGGCGCAAGCTGGTGCGCGACACCCACCCGGATGCGATGATCGCCCGCGGGGTGCCCGAAGAGGCCGTGCGGCTGGCGGAGAAGCGGATGATCGACATCAACCGCGCTTGGGATGAAATCAATGGATGCTGCGGCAATGCGGCTGGCAACCTATAATATCGAATGGTTCGCCAACCTGTTTGATGCAGAGGATAATCTGCTGCTTGACGGCGAACGTTCCTCCCGCCACGGGGTCGACCGATACACCCAGGGCCACGCGATCGCCCATGTGCTGCGCCGCATTGATGCCGATGCGGTGATGGTGGTCGAGGCGCCCAATACCGGCCGCAGCCAGCGCACCACCCGCGCGTTGGAGCGCTTTGCGGCTGAAGCCGGGCTCAGAGCGCGCGAGGCCGTCAGCGGCTTTGCCAACGACACCCAGCAGGAAATTGCACTGCTGTTTGATCCGGATGTTCTGGACGCCCGCCATGATCCCCGCGCCACGGCGGATGCGCCGCGGTTTGACGGGGTGTTCGGCATTGACCTCGACATCGACGCCCAGGCCGATCAAGTGCGGTTTTCCAAGCCGCCGCTGGAACTGGCGGTGACCACCAAAGGCGGCACGCCGCTGCGGATGATCGGCGCGCATCTGAAATCCAAGGCGCCGCATGGTGCCCGGACCAGGAACGAGGTCGCCACTGTCTCCATCGCCAACCGGCGCAAGCAGCTGGCACAGGCGATCTGGCTGCACCGGCGGGTGGCGGAACATGCCGCAGCGGGGGAGCATTTGGTGGTTCTGGGGGATCTGAACGACGGCCCAGGCCTGGATGAATTTGAGAAACTGTTCGGCCAGTCCTCGGTTGAGATCGTGATGGGCAGCCTGCTGAACGACCCCAACGCGCAAAGCCTCTTGCGTCCGCGCGCTACCGTTCTGCCCAGCACCTCGCGGTTCTACAATCCTGAAACAAAACGCTATTTCTGCGCGCTTTTGGATTATGTGATGATCTCGCACAGCCTGATGGGGCTGCAACCCAAGTGGCGCATCTGGCACCCGTTCGAGGACGCGGAATGCTACGGTGATGCGGAGTTGCGCCAGGCGCTGCTGAATGCCTCGGATCATTTCCCGGTGACGTTGGATATCAAGGTGGCGTGAGACGGCAGAGACTTGCAGTTTTAGGACCAAAGAACGGTTTCTACTGTGGGCGCAAAGTGCAGTGAAGGGCAGTTCCAAGCCCAAAGCGACCCTTTCAAGGATCGTGTTGAAGGCGCCGCAAGTTTTTGTCTGCTGGCACCTTCAATCATCATTTTGACAGGATGCCGAAACACATCGCCAGTTCTGTCAAAAACCTTGCCAAGCGTTTTGGCAGCCAGGATATTGGAACCCGGTTGGCAGAGTGAGTAATCTTGGGGGAGACAGCACGTGGCATCATTGAAACAATTCTGCAGTGCGTTCCTTATCATTGTTGTGGGAGGCGTGACCGCAAGCGACGCACAAATCCGAAATTTAAACAACAATGGAAAGAGATTTGTCGAACCATCCGCCATCACTAACTCTGACGTTACAAATCGCAATGAAATGGCCCGTGTCTGGGCCGCTTCCCCGGTCTATGTGCCAAAACGCTCCGGCGGGATCAGGAAGACGACCACGGAAAAACTGACTGGCATAACTTTGGCAAAAGGGCAGCGCCTCCCCGCAATAGTGTATTTGCATGGGTGCTCTGGCCTTCTCGCTGGTGATCTAGACCGCGCTAAGATGATAGCCCAACAGGGGTATATCGTTGTCGCCTTGGCGAGTTTTGCGCGTTCAAAGTACGCGAAGTCTTGCGATCAGAAAACGCTCAAAGGAGGATTCTATCGCGGTGTTCTGAAAATGCGGCAATTCGACATCGGCTATGCAATCGAAAGTCTAAGGGATGTTCCAATTGTCGCGGCCTCGAAAATCGCTCTCGTTGGCGTCAGTGAGGGCGGTAACTTGGCCGCGACGTTCAAAGCACGCAATGCAAAGCAGCGGACCCGCGTAAGAGTGATAGAGGCGTGGACCTGCCACGCGGGCTGGCCGGATTGGTCAGGTATGAATGCGGACAGAAGCGAACACGTGCTCAGCTTGCTTGGATCCAAGGATCCCTGGTTTCTGGGAAAGCCTTGGCTGGAAGGTGATTGTGGAAGGTTTTTGAACCGCTCGAACGGGAGCAAATCAATCGTTTACCGGTCAGGTCAGCTCTCCGTTCAGCACGCGCTTCTCGGCTTCAAGCAACCCAGGCAGGCTCTTTTTGCATTCTTGGAAACCTATCTGAAGTAACCAAAACAAAACGGTTCCATCGGTTGGGGTGAATTTTCGCTTTGTACGTAAAACTGCCATCCTGCCCTGCACGGTTTTGCCCCCTGTTACCCCCGGCAACACGTCCCTATATTGGCACTATGAAACAGATCCTTTTGCCGGCCGCCCTCGTTGCCCTGATGTCCGTTCCGCTTGCCGCCCAGGAAGCCGGGGAGGAGGGCGGTGCCCCCTCTCTGATGGAGCGCGGGGCGGAACTGTTCTGGGAGGGGCTGCGCGAGGAAATGGCGCCGGCGCTGGAAGACTTGCAGGGCATGATGGAGGACATCGGCCCCTCGATGGGGGCTTTCCTTGCCGAAATGGGGCCTGCGCTGGCCGAAATCGCCAAGGAGGTGAAGGATTGGAGCACCTATGAGCTGCCCGAGATTCTGCCCAACGGCGATATCATCATCCGCAAGAAACCCAAGGACAACGCGCCCGCCGAGAAAGACAAGGGCGAGGAGGAAGGCGTCACCGAAATCTGACGCAGCGCCGAAGGACCTTATGCCTCAGACGGACCGGCGGGTTTGCTGAAACTCAGTTGCACCCCGGCATCCAATGCCTTGCCCAGAGATTGCAACCGGGCTTCGGCAACTTCGCCGTACAGCGGCCGAGCCGCATCCGGCAGTTCCGCGTGCAGAACCCGCTTGCGCGGCTGCCATCGCAAGCTGCCGATGGCGCCGGTGCTGGTCAGCATCAGCATTGCGCCGAACCGCATCGCCTTGCCCAGCACCTCGGCCTCGTGCTGGCCCTTTTCGTCCAGCAGCCCATAGAGGTATTCGAACGAGCTGCCCTGCCGCTTGTTGCTGTAACGGTGCAGCAGCGCCAGGCCCAGGAACACCCGTTCCGAATGTTTCAACCCGCCCAGGTTGGCGCGGGTGGCGTTGTCGAAACAGACCTCGGCGCGGTAGTCGGGATGGGCGCGCCAGCTGACGTCATGCAACAGGCAGGCCGCCTTGACCAGCCGCCGTTTGGCCAGCGGGGCACCGCTGAACAGCGGGCTGACAAATTCATACAGGGTGCCGCCGAAACCGGGCACGCGGGCGTCCTTGGCCTCGGCAAAGCGCGAGGCTTCGATCAGCGGGTCGCGGGCGCGCAGGCGCTGCGGCATCTGCTCATACAGCAGGCCTTCGCGGATACCATAGCTGGAGACGGCGATATCCTTGGGTTTGAAGGTCTTGACCAGCCGGGTCAGCACGTCGATCGCATAGGGCACCAGCGACATCCGGCTGGCGGAGACGCCGCAGGCGTTGCGCAGCTTGTCCAGGTTTGTGGTCTCAATATAGCGGGCGGTTTCGCGCACGTCCTTGGCGGACATCCGGTATTCATGCAGCACCTTCAAGGGATAGCCGCGCCGGTGCATGTCGATGCGGGCAATCGCCCGCCAGCTGCCGCCGACCAGGAACAGCCGGTCGCGCTGCGCGCCCATCGCACCTTTCAGCTGTTCGATCACCTCCTTGATATGGGCTTTGCGGCCTTTGCGCCCGCCCTTGATGTCGCGCAGCTTCAGCGGTCCCAGGGATGAGGTGACCCGGCGCCCGACAGAGTTCTCCTGTATTTCCGCCAGCTCCATTGACGAGCCGCCGATATCGCAGACCAGCCCATAGGCGCCGGGCCAGCCCAGCAGTACGCCCTGCGCCGACAGCCGCGCCTCTTCGCGCCCGTCGATAACGTGGATCTTCAGCCCGGTCTCGCGCAGCACTTCGGCGCAGAAATCCGGCCCGTCCCCGGCATCGCGCACTGCGGCGGTGGCAACGGCGGACAGCGGCGGCAGGCCCATGCCCTTGGCCAGATGCTGAAACCGGCGCAGCGCCGACAGGGCGCGGGCGCGCCCCTCGGGGTTCAGGCGTCCCGATTCCGACAGGCCCGCGCCAAGCGCGCACATGATCTTTTCGTTATAGAAATAAGCCGGGCTGCGGGCGGCGCCGTCGAACACCACCAGCCGGACCGAGTTGGAGCCGACATCGACCACCCCCACCCGCGACAGTGCCCGGGCCCTGGGGTCATCAAAGATCGGGCGGCCGAAGGGCCCCCAATCGGCATTGGCGGCGGCGGGGTCCTGGGTGACGTTCATGAGGGCTCCGTCTGGCAATCCGCGGTCAGGATGGTCGAAGGGAGGGCAGCGGTCAACCGCTTGCGGATGCGTCATTTTCCGCGGCCTCGTGGCGGATCTCGGACAGCGCCCGCACTGCCAGGGGCCGTGACAGGCTGCGTTTTTCGGCCAGCGACAGGTGGTCCAGCCGTCCGACAATCCGGGCGGCTGCGGCAAAGGAGCGGTCCATATGCGCCACCAGATAGGGAATCACATCCGCCTTCGGGGTGATCTGGCGGTCGTTGAACAGCTTGGCCAGCACCACCGCCAGCAGCTGGTCGTCCGGCGGCTGCAGTTCGGCATGGGTGGCGGCCTGCACCCGGCTTTGCAGATCGGGCAGGGTCAGCCCCCACAGATTCGGCGCGCCGCGGCCGGTCATCACCAGCGGGAACCCGTTTGCCAGCACCATATTGTGCAAATGAAACAGAGCGTTCTGCTGTTCTGCGCTGCCGGCGGTCTGCGGCACGTCCTCAACCGCGACGGGGCCTTGCGCCAGCTCCGGCACGGCTCCGGCTGTCAGCTCTGCCGCCGGCAGGATCCGCGCGCCGGTCTGGCTGGCCCAGACATGCACCAGATGGGTTTTGCCCGCACCCGCAGGCCCGGTCAGCACCAGCTTGCCGCTGGGCCAGGCAAATTGCGGGTCCAGCAGCGCCACCGCCATTGCATTGGAAGGTGCCACAAAGAAATCATCCCGCCCCAGCGCGGGTTTCGCCGGGAGGTCAAAGCTCAGCTGTTGTGCCATTTGTGTTATTCCGCCCCTGCGTCCTGGTGGCTTTGCCCCTGATAGAGGCGGCTGTGCAGATATTGTTCAGTCAGGAAGCGGGCCACCACGCCCAGGGCTGCGGCCACAGGGACAGCAACCAGCATGCCGACAAAGCCAAACAGCGCACCAAAGACCGACAGCGCCAGCAAGAGCCACACCGGGTGCAAGCCGACCGAGCTGCCGACCAGTTTCGGGGTCAGGAAGTTGCCTTCGGCCACCTGGCCGATGGCAAAGATGATGCCAACCAGCCCGATCGATACCCAGTCGCCCCAGAACTGGAACAGCGCCAGGCCGATTGCCAGCGCGCCGCCGATCAGGGCGCCGAGGTAGGGGATAAAGGTAACCAGCCCGGCGATAAAGCCGACCGCCAGGCCGAAGTTCAGCCCCACCAGCATCAGCGCCACGGCGTAATAGGTGCCCAGGATCAGGCAGACCGTGCCCATGCCGCGGATGAACGACGCCAGCACCGCGTCGATCTCGCCGGCAATGCGGCGGATCGCCGGCTGATGATCGCGCGGCAGCAGTTCGTCGATGCGGGCGACCATACGATCCCAATCGAGCAGCAGATAGACCGCAACCACCGGCACGATGACCAGCAGAATCACCACGTTCAGCAGCGAAACCGCCGATCCCGCAACCGACTGCAGCACCTCAACCGCGCGCGATTGCAGCGTCTGCAAAAAGGCGGTGAGGGCCTGGTGGATGCGGCTGTCTTCCTCAAAGACTGAGGGGAAATGTTCAGAGGCGAAGCTGCGCAGATCGCGCAGCAGTTGCGGCAGCACCTGTGCCAGGTCGATCATCTGCGACACCAGCGTCGGCACAACCACCACCAGCAGCAGCAGGAACACCAGCAGCGCGCCGGCGGTGATGGTGGCGGTGGCAGCCGTTCGGCTCATCCCCCAGGCCTCCAGCCGGTCGGCAATCGGGTCGATCATATAGGCAATGGCCGCGCCCAGGATAAAGGGCATCAGCACGCCGCCCAGCGCCCACATCACCACGGCGAACACCACTGCGGCGATGCCCCAGTATTTGAATTGTTTCTGTGCTGGTAGCGCCATGGTCAGACAGCCCGCCCTTTATCCGTTTGGTTCAGGATCTTGGCGGCCAGTCTTCCCTGATGGGGCAGGGGCTTGCAAGGGCCGCGCGCAAATCCCCTGTGGGCAAGCCGGGGATAAGACGGAAAAGACCGGGGGAAACCGGGGGGCAACCGGGGGGCAACTCGGGAAAGGCCTTCCGCCCGGCCGGCAGGCAGGGCAGCGCCCGCCCTCACAGTGTGGGCGGGCGCTCCGCCCCTTGCGGGGCGGGGCGTTCCCTTAGCTGTGAAGCGTGCCCAGTTCCGGCGTATCGGCGCCCGCGTCTTCATCCGGCCAGTTGGTGCGCCAGATCTCGGCCGACCAGTGGCCGCAATGCACGGACGGGCGGTCAAACCCCGCGACCGGCGGCAGCAGCGGCTGGACCACCACATCATGGCGCGGCACCGCGAAATAGGGGAAGGAGTAGCGCTCCTTGCCGGTCTTGTTCACCACCCGGTGCGGGGTGGAGATCAGCCGCCCGCCGGACCACAGCTCCAGCATGTCGCCAATATTGACGACAAAGCCGCCGGGCGGGCAGTCCGGGGTGATCCAGCCGTCAGTCCCGTCTTTGGTCCGGGTCTGCACCTCCAGCCCGCCCACCGGATCGGGCGCGATGATGGTCAGCGCATCGGTGTCCTTGTGGGGATGGATGCCGAACCCTTCTTCCTCCGGCGCCTGCGGCGGATAATGCAGCAGCGACATATTGGTGAGCGGCGATTCAAACGGCTCCTGAAACTGCGCCGGGTTCAGCCCAAGACCCTCGGCCAAAGCGCCCAGCAGCAGGTGGAACACGCTGTCGAGTTCTGCCCAGTAGCCCAGGATCACCTCGCGTGCTTCCGGCACTTCAGCGGGCCAGCGGTTGGGACCATAAAGAGGGCATTCGCTGCGGATGGGATCATCCGCCGCAACCTCGTAATGCAGCTTGTAGCCCTCGTATTTGTCCGCAGTACCTGAGCCGTCATTGGGCGTGAAAAAACCCATAGGGATGTAGCCGCGGTAATTCTCCCGCGTAATCGCCTGATCCCATTTCGATTTTTCCGGAACGCTGAAGATAGCCCGCACCGCTTCCCGCGCAGCCTCCACCGAACCCTGTGCAACACCTGTGCCGGTGATAGACAGAAACCCGATGTCCTGCGCCGCCGCCAGAATGGCGTTGACGGTCTCCTGCCGCTGCGGATGCCCGTCCTCCCGCAGCGGTGTGATGTCGATGGTCGGGATGGTCTGGGTCAATGGATCCGCACCCCCTGGCGTTTCAGCTCGGCCTGAACGGCGGTGATGTCCACCGCATCGAATTCGCATCCCGATTTGACTGACAGCGCTGCGGCAATGCCCGCGCCCTGACCGGCCACGGCGCAGCAGGCCATATTGCGGGTGGCGGCATGGGCGATTCTGTCGCCGCCGATGGCGCGGCCTGTCACCAGCAGGCTCTGAACCCCCTTGGGCAGCATCGACCGGTAGGGGATCTGCATGTAACGTCCGGTGGTCGGCAGGATCAGCACCCCGTAGCCGTCGATGAACTCCGGGTAGATACCGATGGTGTCATCAAAACGGCCCTGATTGCGGGTCTCACCCTCGGTTATGTTATGATGGGCGTCGATTTTGCGGGTGTCACGGATGCCGATGGTCATGCCGAAGTTGCGCAGCCGCGCGCCCTCGCAGCCAGGCGTGTAAGCGCGCAGCGCGTCAATCGCATGCATCGCCTGTTTGCGGCCCTCGATCTCGCCCTTGGTCATGCTGTCCGGGTCGGTGCCGTCGATGCCCGCCAGATGCACCAGGTTCATATAGGTCATCTCGCCACTGTCATGCACCGCGCCCCAGGTGCCGCCGATGGTATTAAGATGCGCCGGGATCACCCCGTCGCGGATCGCCTGGCCGAACGGCTTGGCCAGGAAGGGCGAGAACATGCCGTCCTCCTTGCCCGAGGTCTCTACCTGCCATTCGCCGGTGGACCAGTTGGCATAGGTCTGCGGGTCTGCCTTGACCCCTTCCATGAACGTCTGCTTGTCGACGCCGGCAATGTGGAACATCACGCTGGCCGCCTGCATTTCCTCGACCGGGGTTTTCACGCAGGGCGCGCCCATCATATGGGCAATGTCCGCGTCGCCGGTTGCGTCGATCACCCGTTTCGCCAGGATGGCCTCGCGGCCTGCCTTGCTTTCGACAATCACACCAGTGATCCGGCTGCCCTCGCGGATCGGCGCCACAAACACCCGGTGCAGCATCGGGTGGATGCCGGCTTCCTCGACCAGCTTGTCCGCCACCAGCTTGAAGCCCTCGCTGTCCAGCTCATATGACAGTGACTGGCTTTCCGGTACTGCCGCGCCCATTGCCTTGGCGCGCTCCTCGAACTCCCAGCCGATGCCGTGGGCCTCCACCGTTTGCGCGTGCCGGTACCAGGCGAACCCTTCGACCCGACAGTGGTGATATTGCCGCCGAAACAGCCGAACCGGTCTAAAAGGGCCACCTGTACTCCCGTCCGCGCCGCCGCCAAGGCGGCCGCAAGCCCGCCGGGACCGGAGCCGACCACCAGCACTTCGGTTTCATGAATGACTGGTATTTCGCGCGCCGGCTCAAGGATTGTTTTGGCCACGTCTGTCTCTCCCTTGTCGCTGCTGAGAGCGGTGTTTCCGGTAACAGTTTCGAATCTTGTACAGTGGTTCAAGTTCTTTTGCGCCATGATGCCGCAAAAACGACATCGGCGCGGGCGGTGGAACCGGCCCCTTTGCGCGATCTAGTGTCTGCTGCAACGGCAGGCTTGGACGCGGGATTAGGTAATTCCGGCAATTAATGCGACACTTGCGGGATAGTTAACGAGTATAAGGGGAGGCGTCATGCCAGAGACAAAGAAAATGCTCGATCCCGATCCAAGGGTCTGGGACTTCGAGACGGACCATGAGCTGGGACAGGACAACATCCGGCCGTTCGGCCTGGATATCCATAATCCGGTCTTTCTGATCTCCAGCGTTCTGATTGCGGCTTTTGTGCTGATTGCGCTGGCCAATCAGGAGGCCGCGGCGGCGTTCTTCGGCTGGCTCCGGCCCTGGCTCACCAGCACGTTTGACTGGTTCCTGGTGCTGTCGGTGGACGCCATCACCCTGTTCTGCCTGGCGCTGATCGTGCTGCCGGTCGGCGCGGTCCGGATCGGCGGCCAGGACGCCACGCCTGACTACTCCTATGCCGGCTGGATCGCGATGATGTTCGCGGCCGGCATCGGCATCGGCCTGTTGTTCTTCGGCGTGCTTGAGCCGGTTTATTACAACTTCTCCGAAGGAGGCGCGGCGCGGCCGTTGAACATCGACATCACCCAGCCGGGCAATGAATACATCGGCATTGTCGGCACCATCCACCATTGGGGGCTGGAGGGCTGGGCGGTCTACGCCGCAGTCGGCCTGTCGCTGGCGATCTTCTGCTACAATCTTGGCCTGCCGTTGACCCTGCGCTCGGCGTTTTATCCGATCCTGGGCGAACGTGTCTGGGGCTGGTGGGGCCATGCGATCGACACGCTGGCGGTCTTTGCCACCCTGTTCGGGCTGACCACCTCGCTGGGCCTTGGCGCGCAGCAGGTTGCGGCCGGCTTGTACGAGGTCTTTGGCATCGAACCCAGCCCGACGGTTGTTGTCCTGCTGATCATCGGCATCACCGCGATTGCGCTGGGCTCGGTGCTGATGGGCATGGATGCCGGCGTCAAACGCCTGTCGGAGATCAATATGGTGATGGCAGTGGGGCTGTTCATCTTTGTGATTCTGGTCACCGGCATCGGCACCGCAATTTCACGTTACTTCAGCGTGATGGTGGACTATGTTCAGCTGCTTCCGGCGCTTTCAAACCCGTTCGGGCGTGAGGACACCAGTTACTTCCACGGCTGGACCACCTTCTACTGGGCCTGGTGGATCGCCTGGTCGCCCTTTGTCGGCATGTTCATCGCCCGCATCTCCAAGGGCCGTACGGTGCGCGAGTTCGTGCTGTGCGCGCTGATCGCCCCCACTGCAGTTTGCGCGCTGTGGATGTCGACCTTTGGCGGTGGCGCCATCGACATGCTGAACGCCGGCGGCGCCGAGGGCGTCAAGGCAACCGTGATCGACAGCTACAAGCCTGAGGGCGCGCTGTTCGGCTTCCTCAAGGAACTGCCGCTTTACTCGATCGTCGCACCCGTCTCGCTGGTGCTGATCGTGATCTTCTTTGTGACCTCCTCCGACTCCGGTTCGCTGGTGATCGACACCATCACCGCAGGCGGCAAGATGGACGCGCCAGTGATCCAGCGGGTGTTCTGGTGCACGCTGGAGGGGCTGGTCGCGATTGCGCTCTTGCTCGGCGGCGGCTTGTCGGCGCTGCAAGGCGCGGCGGTCTCGACCGGCATCCCGTTCACGCTGGTGGTGCTGATCATGTGCTACTGCCTGTGGCTGGCGCTGCGGGCCGAGCGGGCGAAGATGTAGGTTAAGGCAAAGCCTAGGTGAAACTTCTGCGGGTGTTCCGGCGCCCGCAGTTTTTCTCGGGTGCAAACTGGCCGCACAACAAGGCCCGCGCCTGACCTTGGGAGGGCGCGAATGCGCCTTCCCGGGGGGAAGGTCAGGCGCAGGCCGTGCGGCTGACGCCTCACGTCCCAAGGGGCGAACCTGGCACTGGTGCCACCCTGGACACCGCAGTTGGATCCTCCTCTTGCCCGCACCCCCATCAGCCACTAAACCGGGCGGGAACTCGAACCCACATCACCGATGGAGCCAAGATGCGCCTGTCCCGCTATTTTCTGCCGGTTCTGAAAGAGAACCCCTCGGAAGCCCAGATCGTCAGCCACCGGCTGATGCTGCGCGCCGGGATGATCAAGCAATCCGCCGCAGGGATCTATTCCTGGCTGCCGCTTGGCTTCAAGGTCTTGAAAAAGATCGAAAGCATCGTCCATGACGAGCAGATCCGCGCGGGCCATATCCCGATGCAGATGCCGACCATGCAGTCCGCCGACCTGTGGCGCGAGAGCGGCCGTTATGAGGCCTATGGCCAGGAGATGCTGCGGATGAAGGACCGGCATGACCGCGACATGCTGTTCACCCCGACGGCGGAAGAGCTGATCACCGACATCTTCCGCGCCCATGTCAGCAGCTACAAGGACCTGCCGCTGACCATGTACCAGATCCAGTGGAAATTCCGCGACGAGATCCGCCCGCGTTTCGGCGTGATGCGCGGCCGGGAATTCTACATGAAGGACGGCTATAACTTCGACCTGACCAAGGAAGACGCGCTGCACGCCTACAACCGCCACCTTGTCAGCTACCTGCGCACCTATGAACGCATGGGCCTGCAGGCGATCCCGATGCGGGCGGATTCCGGCCCGATCGGCGGTGATGACACTCATGAATTTCTGGTGCTGGCCGAAACCGGCGAGTCGGAGGTGTTCTATGACAGCGCCGTCACCGATCTGACCTTCGGCGACCGTGAAATCGATTATGACAGCGTCGAGCAGTGCAAGAGCGTGCTGGAGGAGTTCACCTCCAAATACGCCCGCACCGACGAGACCCATGACGAAGCCCTGTTCAACCAGATCCCCGAGGAGCGCCGCCGGGTGGCCCGCGGCATCGAGGTTGGGCAGATCTTCTATTTCGGCACCAAGTATTCCGATGCGATGGGCGCAACGGTGCAAGGCCCGGACGGCAAGAACGTGCCGGTCCACATGGGCTCGCACGGCATTGGCGTCTCGCGCCTCTTGGGTGCGATCATCGAGGCCAGCCACGACGACAAGGGCATCATCTGGCCCGAGGGCGTGACCCCGTTCCACTGCGGCATCGTCAACCTTAAGCAGGGCGACGACGAGGCAGACGCGGCCTGCAACCAGCTGTACGCGGCGCTGACGGCGGCTGGGCTGGACCCGCTTTATGACGACCGCAAGGAACGCGCGGGCGGCAAGTTCGCCACTATGGACCTGATCGGCCTGCCGTGGCGCATCACTGTCGGCCCGCGCGGGCTGAAGAACGGCGTGGTGGAGTTGACTTCGCGCCGCACCGGCGAGAGCGAGGAGCTGTCGCCGGAAGAGGCGGTGAGAAAAGTGGCCGAGGTCTACAAGGCGCACCCGACCGGCCGCGGCTTCTGAGCCAGTCCGGCAATCAGATAAAAGGCCCCGTCAGCGGAAGCTGGCGGGGTTTTTCGTTCGGCAGTCAGGCAGATGGGATTGCGCAGGGCTTTGATGCGGCCACACATGAGGACTGACGCAAAGCGGCGTTTTCTGACGGTCAGGAGTTTTGCGGGGTTTTCAACTTTGTCAGCACCATCGCCAAGCCTGCCGGGCCTGCCGCGCCGGAACGGGCGCCGGTGCCGCTGCCAACGGCAGAGGGGCTGGAAAACACCTATGCTTAAGTGGCGGGCGCGGTACGCGGTAAGCCGGGCATTGCACGATTGAGAGCCGCAGTGCTTAGCTGTGTTTTATCGGATACTCGTGGCCGGCCAGCCGGTGGAACACTGCGGCAATCACCACCAGCGCCACAGCACCGGTCAGCACCGGGAACAGCAGGAAGGACAGGCCGGGATCGGTGGCAAAGACCACCAGCGGATTGGCGCCGGCAGGCGGATGGGTAAGGCGCAAAGCCGCCATCACCGCAATCGACAGACCCACCGCCAGCGCCAGTGCCCACCAGGCTTCCGGCAGCACGGCATTAAGGCCGAGGCTGATAGCAGTGGCCAGAAGGTGGCCGCCAATCACGTTGGCAGGCTGCGACAGCGGGCTTGCGGGAACTGAGAACAGCAGCACGCAGCTGGCGCCAAACGGCGCGATCAGCAGTAACAGATTGGCATGGGTGGTCAGCAGCGACAACGCAGCAATTGCCAGAAAGGCACCCAGCCCGGCGGTGATCACAGCCCGCGGTGACGGATGCGGCAGCGCGCGCTTGAAGTATCTGTCCATCGTTCTCACCCGTAAAAAAAACGCAATCGGCGCGGTACACACTGTTTGCGGCACAGATGCAAGGCAATAGGCATTTGCGGCAAGTCACGTTGCAGTGACGTCCGGCAGAGGAGCCTGTGACCGGTGTCCAAGAGTTTTGAGGGAAACTCTTGGCGAGTCTTTTCTCAAAAGATTTGCGGCTTCGGCTGCGGCCGGGTCCCGCCGCGGCCGGCGGAAAAAGGGCCGGGCCGGCAACCACATCTTGACCCCAAGCTCGCGGCAGCACAGGTTGCAGCAAAATTTCCGGGCAGGACAGCACATGGCCACGACACCTCCGCCGTTTTCACGTTTTGAATGGATCATCGCCTGGCGGTACTTGCGCGCCCGCAAGGCCGAGGGCGGGGTCAGCGTGATGACCTGGATCAGCCTCATCGGCATCACTCTGGCGGTGTTTGCGCTGATTGCCACGCTGGCGGTGCGCTCGGGATTCCGCTCGGAATTTGTCGGCACCATTCTGGGCGCCAACGCGCATGTGACGCTTTATTCCTACGGCGAGGTGACGGAATCCGGGGTGCTGGACCGCTCGCTGAAAGACTATCAGGCGCTTGCTGAAACAGTGGCCGCCGTTCCCGGCGTGACCCGCGCGGCCCCGCTGGTCAAAGGCCAGGTAATGGCGAACCGGCGCCAGCGCAATGCAGGGGTTGAGGTGTTCGGCATCTCAGCTGCTGATATTCAAGGCATCCCCGGTGTCGCCCAAAGCGCGGAGGCGCTGGGCGATCTGGCGCGCTTTGACGACGGCATTGCCATCGGGTCGGGCGTGGCACGCGAACTGGGGGTCTCGGTCGGTGACAAGATCAAGCTGATCTCGCCCAACGGGGTCAAGACCGCGTTCGGCACCAGCCCGCGGGTGAACGCCTATGAGGTGGTTTATGTGTTCACTGCCGGGCGCTGGGACATCGACCGCACCCGTGTTTATCTGCCGTTTGCCGAAGCGCAGGGGTTTTTCAACCGCGAAGGCACGGCGGATGAGATCGAGGTCATGGTAGAGAATCCGGAAGACGTTGATGCCATGGCGGTTGCAATTCTGGGGGCAGCTGGCGGCACCGCAGGCGTGTGGACCTGGCGCGATGCCTCGGGCGGGTTCCTGCGGGCCTTGGAGGTCGAGGACAATGTGATGTTCATCATCCTGTCGATCCTGGTGCTGATTGCGGCGATGAACATCGTCTCGGGGCTGATCATGCTGGTCAAGAACAAGGGCCGCGATATCGGTATCCTGCGCACCATCGGGCTGAGCGAAGGGTCGGTGATGCGGGTGTTCTTCATCTGCGGCGCCTTTACCGGGGTGCTGGGCACGCTGTTCGGGGTGCTGCTGGGGTGCCTTTTTGCGCTGTATATCGATCCGATCTTCTCCTTCGTGAATTTTCTGATGGGCGGCGGCGTCTGGGACCCGTCAATCCGCGGCATCTATGCGCTGCCGGCCGAGCTGCGGCTGCCGGATGTGCTGTCGGCGGTTGGCCTGTCGCTTGGGCTGTCGTTCTTTGTGACTATCTTTCCGGCCCGCCGCGCGGCGCGGCTGAACCCGGTGGAGGCGCTGCGCTATGAGTGAACTGACGCTGGAGCTGACAGGGATCAGCAAATCCTATCTGCAGGGCACGCCCGGCCAGGTGGATGTATTGCGCGGCGCTGATCTGACCTTGCAGGCGGGGGAGATTGTGGCGCTGGTGGCGCCCTCCGGTGCCGGTAAATCAACACTGCTGCATATCGCCGGCCTTTTGGATACGCCGGACGCGGGCGAGGTGCGGGTGGCCGGTGAGGACGTGAGCCGCAAGGGCGACCGCCGCCGCACCCGTGTGCGCCGTCAGGAGGTGGGGTTTGTCTATCAGTTCCACCACCTGCTGCCGGAGTTCACGGCGCTGGAGAACATCGTGCTGCCGCAGCTGGCCAACGGGGTCTCGCAAAAAGCCGCAGCCGCGCGGGCGGTGGATCTTTTGGCCACAGTCGGGTTGGCGGGCCGCGCCGGTCACCGCCCCGCGGCGCTGTCGGGCGGTGAGCAGCAGCGGGTGGCCTTTTGCCGCGCGCTGGCCAATGCGCCGCGGGTGCTGCTGGCGGATGAGCCGACCGGGAATCTGGATCCCGGCACTGCGGATCAGGTGTTTGCAGCGCTGATGGAACTGGTGCGCGGCACCGGCCTGTCGGCGCTGATTGCCACCCACAACCTGGAGCTGGCTGCGCGGATGGACCGGCAGGTGAAGCTGCAGGACGGGTTGCTGGTGGCCCTGTGAGTATATTGCGCCTATGCGGCGCAATGCCTTCGGCGAGAGTATTTTCGAAAAGGTGAAAGCGGGGCAGGCAGCGGCAGGCGGAACCTTGCCGGCGGTGCCGGGAGCGGGCTATGGCCGGGTGCCGGGGTTTGCTATCAGGTGTTCAAACCGGAGCTGGCAGGTTAGGCTGGCCGGGAATGCGCAGAAAGGGCTGAGACGTGGTGAATTCCGTTATCGAAAAAGATGTGACTGTTGAGGGCAATATCACCTCCAGCAAAGGCAGCGTCGAGGTCCGCGGCCGGGTGGTTGGCGACCTTTCGGCGCAGGCGGTGACGGTGCATCAGGGCGGCACGGTTGACGGCGCGCTGAGCGCGCAATCGGTGACCGTTGAGGGCACCTACAGCGGCAGAATCCAATGCGAGGATTTGCGGCTTGCCTCCAGTTCGCAGGTGAAGGCGGATGTGTCTGCCCAAAGCATGGCCACCGAAAGCGGTGCGCAGGTGGAAGGCAACATCAAGATCACCGGTAAGGGTTAGAGGTGCGGGTGAAAAAATCCGCTAGCCTGCTGTCAGCCTGGGCTGATCTCACCTTGGCCAGTTAATCCGCGTATTTTGAAGGGCGGATCGGGTCAACTGAGCGCAGGTAAAAAACAGCCCCTCCAGCAAGGGTTCCCAAAAGGCCGATCGTGAATATGGTCTCCAATGGGACCCCTTTGCTGACCAGCACGGCCATCGCAAGGGACCAAACCAGAAAAGCAGCATACAAGGTGAGCGCGCCCAGGAACCTTGCTCGCTTCCGCGTCAATACTTTGGCGGCGAGAAATGCAGCCAAGAAGGGAAACCAGGTTTCTGCCACATGGTTCAGGAAGTGCAGGCCTGGTGTGGCTCCGCCAGGGAAGGACATTCCGGTGAACAAAGCGAGAGCCGGATACTGCCAGGGAAGAAACGGGTTCATCGCTTCCATTACCGTGAAGAAAACCCAGGTTAGAAATCCTGCCAAGACTGCAGCGGCATAAGTGAGAAGGCGCTTTGTCATGTCTCGTTGCTCTTGCTGGAAGCGTTGATCTGCCGCAAGGGCAACGGCAGTCTTGTTCTTTTCCCGGTTTTTGCGTTTCACGCCATCTGCGTGATCCAGACCCCCAGCGCCATTACCGAAATTCCGGCTGTGCGGGTCAGGGTCAGGGGGCTGATCTGGGCGCCGAACAGCCCGTAGTGGTCGATGGCTGCAGCTGAAATCAACTGGCCGATCAGCACGAAGAATACCGCATTACCAACCCCGAAATGCGGCGCGACATGGGTGATGGACAGTACGTAGAAGGCCACCAGAACGCCTGCCAGCAGCAGGTGCTTGGGCGCGGCTGGGATTTTTGCCAGGGCTTGCGGGCCAACAATCAGGCAATAGAGGATCGTGGCAATCAGCGCGATCAGGAACAGCACCACAGCGGCTGAGGCGGGGGAGCCGATCAGCTTGCCCAGGGCTGCATTCAGGGCGGCCAGCACCGGGATGCCAAGGCCCGCGGCCAGCATGATGAGGGCGTATTGTGTCATCGAGCGGCTCCTGAAGATTGCTTGCGAGAGTTGTGACCGGAAATCTCTTGGCAAAACAAGTGCTACGTTGCGGCGCGGATTCCGGCCCTGGCAAATTTGAGGCAAATTTGATTTTCCGGGGCCGTCAAAAGTGCAAGAAAACGACGGGGTCAGTCGCAGATGCCGCGCAGTTCGGCGTCCTTCCAGGGCAGGTAGACATCGCTTTCGCGGTTTTGCGGCAGGGCGCTGACGGGCATCGCTGCTTTCAGCATCCCGTGCAGCCGGCGGGTGCGTGCCGCCTGCGGGGCCAGGGCGCGGCAGCAGACGTATTCCTCAATGATGGCGCCCTGTTGCTCAAAGCCATAGGTGAGGAAATCCGGTTCGCCCTCGAGATCGAACAGATAGGGGTCGCGGTTCTGGCCGTGTTCTGCCGCAGCCCGCAGCGGCGAATAGCCGGTTTGCTTGCGGTTCTGCCACTGCCAGACGTGGGTGACTTCATGTGCGAGCAGCATCGCCTCGACAAGGTGCAGCTTGTCCGGATAGTCGGGAAGGTAGTTTTCCGTGTACCAGACTTTGGCAAAGAAGATCCGGTTGAACAGGGCCACCGCAGCGGGGGAAGAGGTGACGACCTCGTCCGTGACCGGCGGCAGGATACGTTCGCGGCAGGTGACACGCGGGCGCGGCATCCGGCGGAAGGTGACCGCCCCCACAGGGGCGCCGCGCACGATCCGCACCTTGCCGGCGTTCAGGCTGGACCCGTGCAGCCCGGCCAGATAAGCGCGCTCGGTCTCTGTCAGCGGGCGGCCGCAGGCGGAGAGAGCGAGCAGGGCAAGAAGCAGGGCGCGGATCATGTGTGCATTGCCATCCGGTCAGCAGCTCATCGCCAGAACGCGGCTGATTTCGGTGAGCGAGCGGCCCGATTGCTCCATCCAGGTGTTGAAGGCAGCCTGCACGGATTTCAGCGCGGTTTTGGAGGTTGCGGGCTTGTCGATCACGCCTTCAGCGATCAGCCGGGCGGTGACGTCCCGGGACAGGATGAAGCTGTCGCGCCCGGCAAAGCGCATGGCGTATTGGCCGGTGTTGCCGCCCAGCCGGCTGCCGCGCTTTTTGAGCATGTCCAATAGCCCGATGTAGTCGGTGGAGGGCCAGCCGCCCAGCACCTGGCCCGCGCCGCCCTCCGCGCGCAGCTCCATCAGCAGGGCGGCGTTTTCGCGCACGGTGGCCAGTTTGGCGCCGTTTCTGACAATCCGTGTGTCTTGCAGGATCCGGTCGAATTCCTCTTCAGCCATAAAGGCGCAAGGGCCGGGCTCAAACCCGTGAAAGACCTCCTCAAAGCCGTCCCATTTGGCCTCGATCACTTTCCAGCTGAAGCCCGCCTGGAAGATGCATTTGGTCATGGTGGCAAGCCAGCGGTCCTCGGGCAGATCCGCGACCTTGGGGTCGGGTTTGGCGAGTTTTTCCTCCAGCGCCTCCGGCCCGCCGTGGCGGTCTGCGGAGATGGCGCGGATGTCGTCAAAGGATCGCATGGCGGCTCCGGTGTGGCGTTCCGGTGAGGTTAGCGGGGGCGGCGCAGCTCGACAATGGATTTGCCGAGGCGGAAGGGGGCGGCGAAGCTGACGAGGCACAGCGCGATGATCTGCAGCACCAGGATATGGGCATTGGCCTGCAGGTATTCCCATTCGTCCTTCAGCTTGGACACATGGGTGATCAGGTCGTCATAGGCCCGCGCGATGATAAGGTAGTCGCCTGCGATGGCGGGGACCTTGCGGCGCATGTTGTCGACGGCGGCCTGGGCAGGGGCGTCGAGCGAGGTGAAGACCAGAAACGCTTCCGGGTTGAATGCGCTGGCCTTGGCTTCCATGTGTTTCATCTCTTCCATGTCGTCCCCGCCGGTGCCGAACAGGAAGTTGAGGCCCTGCAGCGGCGCCACCTCATTTGTTACCGCGATAAACAGAGGCAGTTCGGCGTTGCCTGCGGTGGAAGCGGAGAGGAATTCGACCTTTTCGCACAAGACCGCGATGTCGGCGTCATAGGCGGGGTCGCAGAACCGAAGGCGGAAGCGGGCGGCGTCGCGGTCAAAGGCCGCCGTGGCGGCATAGGCGATGTCGATCTGGCGTTCGAGTTTGGAGCTGTCGGCGGCGTAGATGCCGGAGATCACCGCCACCAGCGCGCCGAAGCCGCCCAGCACCACCCAGACGAGATCGGCCAGTTTCCAGGCGCGGTGGCCGGCCGGTTTGCGGAACAGGAAGATGGTGCCGATGAGGCCCGCAAGGAAGAACAGCAAAAGCAGGGGCAGCTGGTTGTTTGCGATGAAATTCATGCCCGGTCTCTTTGCTGTGATTGGCTGGCCTGACCATAGGAAGGGAAGGGGGTTTCAGGCAACAGGCATCACGGATGTGTCATGCGGCGGGCGGCGCACATGGGTTTGGCCGGACGCGAGGGGTGCCTCTGTCCGGGTGGTTTGCTGTTCCGGGGGCCGGTTGGGCCGTTACGTGCTGTGGCCGGATGGATAGGCCGGGTAAGAGGTGGCGGCGCCGCCAGGATGGCGGAGGGCCGGCAAGGGATCGCAAATCCCCATGTCCGCTCGAAAGCTCTCGGTCTGCGGAGAACCCCTGCACCCGATGAAGAGGTGGTCTTGGGGGGTCCCGTATCTCCTGGTCGGTAGCGGGGTGTCAGTCCGCACCGATGGTCGCGACGGATTGGAGTATGGCAGAGCGGGATTAAGGGCGCGCAAGCGGGGCGTGCGGTGGGTTGGGGCTTGGCGCAACGCCCGTGATGGGTGGTGCGGCTCGGTCTGTGTCTACGAGTTATCAAACCCGTCTGTGCTTAGATCCAGAGCCATCGTTACATACAGTTCTGTCAGGTACTGTTCGATGTGGTTCTCGACTTTGAGAAAACGAAAGCTCATGTCTCTGATCTTCTGAATTTCCTCGCTGAACGTTGCGCCATAGATGGAATGGTTCACGATATCGGACCTGCTCAGGACCTTTTTGTATGTCGCCTTTCGAATCTCCTCATGCCGCATCCTTGTGCGCTTCAGAGCAAAGGAAGCGGAGTTGTGCGACAAAGCTACATGGGCTTGCAGGCGCTGAGACAGTTTGTTGGTCCGTCCGACGTAAACGGGATTTTTGTCCTCGTAAAACACGTAGATCGCTGGGATGTTTAACCCTTTTGGTCTGGCGCTCATCAGGAAGATTTCCTGGTTGAGCAGCGTATCAAAATTCTCTTTGGCGCGAAGACAAAAGGAATCGAAGTCGGCGGATGACATTTAAAGACCTCTCTTTGGTTGGCAAGTATTGCCCAATTGGGACGTGGCGCGCAGCGGCACGGCCCGCGCCTGACCTTCCCCCGGGAAGGCGCTTCACGCCTCCCCAAGGTCAGGCGCGGGCCTTGTGTTGCGGGGACGGGGGCAAGAAAACGCACCCAGGACACCATTTTGGAGTGTGACTCTTTGCGTAGTTGCGTACCGGAAACAACAATTACTGAGAAAGAGTTAAGTGTGTTCAAATAATCAAGTTAAAGTTGCGATTCTAGAATTATCTTTGGGTCAAGCCTTTTCGAGGTCTTGATTTTGCAGCGCAAGACGCCTTTCCACTTCCTGTCTAACGTTTTTAGCTGCATGACGCGTTTCGTCTTTGTTTCGTGAAAAACGGTTCTCGATGAATTCTCCAACTATCCGTGGAAGTGTTTCCGCGCAGATTTGAAGCGAAGCAATAAGGAGTGCGCCAAGGAAAGGTATAAAAATTAAGTATGACCAAATAGGAATTTGAAATTCGGAGGCGGTTTTGAGGCCCCATACAAAGAAGCCCGTGAAACTAGCCATCCAAGCAAGAAAAAATGGTAGGGTGAACAGAAAGGTGTCGTGCAATTTATTGAAAGATCTTTGGGTTAAATCAGGTAAGTCTTTCGTGGTCGCATCTATTCCTTTTTCAATCGCGCTATCATGAGCTAAATAAACAGTGAGTGCGGTGTTTCTTGGAATGCAAATTTTAGAAATTTGGATCCCGTCACCTATATCATCGACCTGAGCGTGCGCGCCGTTGTTCGTATCCACAATTTGTGATGCAAAAATTGTAGAACTATTTTTCTTTTTGAAGGTTGGACGGTTTACGAAGTCGTCATCTGTAACCGTTACATCGGTTCGATTGGAGAGTGTAATGAAGTCCGTGATCAGAGTTTTTCCGCCTCCTGTAACGTTGAAAACCTCTGCTTCGAATCCTGCTGGCAAGTCAAAACTTATTCTTTCCTGCCTTACCCACTGATAAAAAATTCTCTTTTGCTTGTCGTTATTTCTCTTTGAGAGACCGAAAATAAATCCGAGAATTGTTACGGTGCTAGCAACTCCATTTATAAATTCACTGTTTTGAGCGTATATGGTGGAGAAAACATCAAACATCCAGCTCCTCCACGAACTTCGCGTTCTCCTGAATATACTGGTAGCGAAGCTCGGGTTTTTTGCCCATCAGCTGTTCGACCAGCTCGCCGGTCTCGCCGGGTTCGTCCTCGTCTATGGTGACGCGGATCAGCTTGCGGGTGGTGGGGTCCATCGTGGTCTCTTTCAGGTCCTTGGCGTCCATTTCGCCAAGACCCTTGAAGCGGGAGACATCAATCTTGCCTTTGCCGCCCAGACCCTTTTCCAGCCATTTGTCGCGCTCGGCCTCGTCCAGGCAATAGACGCGTTTCGCCCCTTGGGTCAGGCGGAACAGCGGCGGGCAGGCGAGGTAGAGATGGCCGCCGTCAATGAGCGGGCGCATCTGGGTGAAGAAGAAGGTCATCAGCAATGATGCGATATGGGCGCCGTCGACGTCCGCATCGGTCATGATGATGATCTTGTCATAGCGCAGATCGTCGAGGTTGAATTTGGTGCCGGTGCCGACGCCAAGCGCCTCGCACAAGTCGCGGATTTCGGCGTTGGTGCCGATCTTGTTGGAGGCAGCCCCCAGCACGTTCAGGATTTTGCCCTTCAAAGGCAGCAGCGCCTGATTGACCCGGTTGCGCGCGCCCTTGCCTGAGCCGCCGGCCGAGTCGCCCTCGACAATGAACAATTCGGTGCCGGAGCGGTCTTTGGAGGTGCAATCGGTCAGCTTGCCCGGCAGGCGCAGTTTTTTGGTGGCGGATTTGCGCTGGGTCTCTTTCTCCTGCTTGCGGCGCAGGCGTTCCTCGGCCCGCAGGACAAGGAAATCGAGAATGGCGCCGGCCGATTTGGTGTCGGCGGCCAGCCAGTTGTCAAAGTGATCGCGGACCGAGTTTTCCACCATTTTCGAGGCCGCCTCGGTCGACAGGCGGTCCTTGGTCTGGCCCACGAAAGCCGGGTCGGCGATGAAGCAGGAGATCAGCGCGCAGCCGCCGGCCATCAGGTCGTCGCGGGTGATCTGCGCGGCCTTTTTGTTGCCGACCAGCTCGCCGTAGGCCTTGATCCCCTTGAGGATCGCGGCCCAGAAACCGGCCACATGGGTGCCGCCTTCGGGGTGGGGACGGTGTTACAGTAGGACTGCGTGAAGCCGTCGCGCGAAGGCGTCCAGTTGATCGCCCATTCGACGTAACCCGGCGCGTTGAACTTCTCGCGGAACTCGACCTTGCCGGCAAAGGGCGCGTCAGCATAGACGGAGGATTTGCCCAGGACTTCGCTCAGGTAGTCGCGCAATCCGCCGGGGAAGTGGAAAGTGGCCTCGGCCGGGGTTTCGCCGTCGTCAATGTGGGTTTTCCAGCGGATTTCGACGCCGGAGAACAGATAGGCCTTGGAGCGCACCAGGGTCATCAGGCGCTTGGGCTTGAACCGGTGGGAGCCGAAGATCTGCTCATCCGCGTGGAAGGTCACGAAGGTGCCGCGCTTGTTGGGGGCGGCGCCGATTTTTTCCACCGGTCCCAGCGGCAGGCCGCGGGAGAAGCGCTGCTCGAACAACTCCTTGTTCTTGGCCACTTGGACCACCAGCGAATCCGACAGAGCGTTCACCACCGAGGAGCCGACGCCATGCAGACCGCCGGAGGTCTGGTAGGCCTTGCCGGAAAACTTGCCGCCTGCGTGCAGGGTGCAGAGGATCACCTCAAGCGCGGATTTGTCCGGGAACTTGGGGTGCGGGTCGATCGGGATGCCGCGGCCGTTGTCGGTGATGGTGACGGAATAATCCGCATTCAGGGTGACTTCGATACGGTTGGCATGGCCCGCGACGGCCTCGTCCATCGAGTTGTCGAGGATCTCGGCGACCATATGGTGCAGTGCGCGCTCATCGGTGCCGCCGATATACATGCCGGGGCGCTGGCGGACCGGCTCAAGCCCTTCCAGAACTTCAATCGAGGAGGCGTCATAGGTGTCGGCTGCAGGCGTGCTGAGGAGGTCGTCGGCCATGTGCGGGAACTGCTCTTCCTTGGTGTTGATTGGCAGCCATTATGGCAGGTGTCGGGGCCGGGTGGAAGAGGGACGCAAGGGGCTGTGGATAAGGCGGCTTGGGGGTCTGCTAAGGTCAGGGAGTAGAGCGGTCAGGGCATCTGTTGGCCGCAGGCGGGGGTAAGCCCCCGCCGTCATGTTGAAAGCGTGCCTCGGGCGGGACGGGGCGGTCGAGGGCTGAGGGGCGTGCCGCCGGGCGGAATGGTTTGCGGGGTAGTGGAACTTTTCAGACGGCGGGCTGAAGGGCAGATAGTTTTCAAACCATCGAAAGTAGGTTCCGGTAATCCGGGTGCGGCGATATTCTCCGTGCGGTGCAGGGGGCTGCGGGCTACACCTCGGCCAGCGAATGGTATGAGGAGGGCCGCCAAGTGGCTGACAAGGGGATCAAAACGCAGGACTGGGCGGCGTTCCGGGCGGAGGCGCAGCGGATGCTGGGGGCGGCGCTGGATCAGATGCAGGAAGCTGCGGAGCGCCCCTGGCAGCCGGTGCCTGAGGATATTGATGCGCGCTATGCGGTGACAGCGCAGGCGCAGGGGCCGCAGGCGGCAGTGGACCGGATCATCCGCGACGTGCTGCCCTATCACGGCGGCAACACCCATCCGCGGTTCTGGGGCTGGGTGCAGGGGTCGGGACTGGCGTCGGATCTGATCGCTTCGGTCGCGGCGGCGGCGGTCAATGCCAACATGGGCGGGCGCGATCACGGCGCGAACTACATGGAGCGCGCAGTGGTGGATTGGACGCGCCGCAAGATGGGGATGCCTGATGGGGCCAGCGGGCTGCTGGTCACGGGCACCTCGCAGGCCACGGTGATAGCCTTTCAGGCCGCACGGCTGCGGGTGATGAAGGACCTGCGCCAGCGTGGTCAGGGTGACGTGCGGCTGACGGCCTATGCGGGCGAGGGCGTGCATAATGCAACGCTGAAGGCGGTGGAGCTTTTGGGCATCGGCTCGGACAATCTGCGCAAGGTGCCTTTGGCTGGCGGGCAGATCGACTGCGCGGCTTTGGCGGCGATGGTGGCGGAAGACAAGGCTGCCGGGGCGCTGCCGTTTCTGGTGGTGGGGACAGCCGGATCGGTGGATCTTGGGCTGTATGATGATTTGAATGCGCTGGCCGATGCGGCGTCCGGACTGGGCCTGTGGCTGCATGTGGACGGGGCTTTCGGCGCCTGGACACGGATCGCGGCTGAGCCTTGGCGGTCTTTGTCCGACGGGATCGGACGGGCCGACAGTATTGCGCTGGATTTCCACAAGTGGATGTATGTGGGTTATGACTGCGGCATGGCGCTGCTGCGTAACGAAGACGAGCACCGGGCGGCGTTTTCGGCGCGGCCATCCTATCTGGAGGGGGCCGAGCGCGGGCTGGCGGGCGGCGAGCCATGGTTCTGTGATTACGGCATCGATCTGAGCCGCGGCAACCGGGCGCTGAAGGTCTGGACCGCGCTGGAGACCTATGGCGAGGCAGCTTTCTGCGAGGCGATCACCGGCAATTGCGAGCTGGCGGCATATATGGCGGCGCAAGTTGAGGCGCAGCCCGATATGGCGCTGGGCGCGCCGGTGGTGTCGAATGTCTGCGTGTTCACAGCCCGCAGCGATCTGCCGCCGGAGGCGCAGTCAGAAGTGAATGCGCGGGTTGCCCAGACCCTGCAGGAGAGCGGCGAGGCGGTGTTTTCCACCACCCGTTCGCAAGGCCGGGTGATGCTGCGCGCGGCGATTACCAACCACCGCAGCCGCGAGGCGGATGTGCGGGCGGCAATTGCGGCAGTGGCGCGGGAGGCTGCCGGTTAACTCGGCGGATCGGGCGGCAATCGGCGGGCTTTTGCGGTTTCGGGTTGCAAGAAGGGGCGTTGCCCCTCGGCCTTCCGGCCTCACCCCAGGGTATTTCCGGCCAGAAAGAAGCGGGCGGGCTGAAGACTGCCGGTGAGGTGCGCGGCTGTTGCGGGGGCGCGGATTGGGGCGTAAAGCTGTGGCTATGAAACGTTTTGTTCCTTTGCTTTCGTTTGCGCTTCTGGTGCCGCAGGGCGCCGGATCGCATCCGCATATTTTTGTCGATACCGCGCTGAAGGTGATTGTTTCGGATGCCGGGCAGTTGCAGGCCGTGGAGATCACCTGGGCCTATGACGAGTTCTATTCACTGCTGATTTTCGAGGACCGGGGGCTGGACGGCGATTTTGATGGCGCGCTGACAGCCGCGGAACTGGCCGGGCTGCAGGGGTTCGACATGGTTTGGACCGAGGGGTTTCAGGGCGACACCTATCTGACCCGGGATGGTGCTGCGCTGGCGCTGGGAGCGCCGGAGCATCTGTCCACCGAGGTCGCCGAGGGGCGCATCACCACCCGCCACCGGCGCGTTCTGGCGCAGCCGCAGGCCGCGGACGGGGTGATGATCAAGGCCTATGATCCGACGTATTACACGGCCTATACCCTGACCGGCGGGCTGAAGGTTTCAGGCGGCTGCCAAGGCCATGTCACCCCGCCGGATCTGGACGCGGCCTATACCAAAGTTGAAGAGCTGCTCTATGCGATGCCCGCGGAACAGGCAGAGGCGGCGTATCCTGAGGTAGGGGCGGCATTTGCGGATACCGTGCAGTTGAGCTGCGGGGCGTAAGGTGCGGGCTTTTCTCGCAGTTTCAGTGCTGGCTGTTGCGGTTTCCGCCGCCTGGCTGTGGGGCTTCGGCGGCGCCGGCGTTGTGGCCGCCTGGGCGGGCGAAGGCCAGCGCGAGGCGCAGACTGCTATGGCGCGGGGGCTGCGGGCCTTGCGGGCCGGTGAACCCGGAGCGCTGACGGCGCTGCTTGGATTGTGTTTTGCCTACGGGTTCTTTCATGCCGCCGGGCCGGGGCATGGCAAGCTGGTGATCGGCGGCTATGGCATGGGCAAGCCGGTGCCGCTGGCGCGGCTGGCCGGGCTGGCTGTGGCGTCTTCGCTGGCGCAGGCGGCCACTGCGGTGCTGCTGGTGGCCGGCGGGCTGCTGCTGCTGGACTGGGGGCGGGAGCAGCTGACCCGTGCGGCCGAGGATGTGCTGGCGCCGCTGTCCTACGGGCTGATTGCACTGGTGGGGCTGTGGCTGCTGCAGCGCGGGGCGCGGCGGCTGATGGCCAGCCGGGGTGGCGGGCCGGAAGGGCAACACCCGCATCACCACCATCCTGAACAGGGAGACGCCTGTGCCGCCTGCGGGCACCGGCACGGGCCCACCGCGGAGGAGGCGGCCAGTGTCGCCTCGCTGCGCGACGCGCTGGCAATCATCGGCGCGGTGGCACTGCGGCCCTGCACGGGGGCGGTGTTTCTGTTGCTTTTGACCTGGCGCATGGGGGTGCTGTGGGCCGGGGTTGCCGGCGCCTTTGCCATGGGGCTTGGCACTGCAGCGGTGACTGTGGCGGTGGCGGCGGCGGCGGTCACCCTGCGCAAGGGCGCGCTGGCGCAGCTGCAAGGGACGGGCGCGCTGCGGGCAGCGGCAGTGCTGGAGATCGCCGCAGGCGCAGTGGTGGCGGTGCTGGCGGTCCAGATCATGCTGCGGGCATTTTAAAGGATCACGCGGTCAGGGCGCTGTCCAGCAGGGCAAACATCGGCTCCTGGATCAGATAGGCTGACATCAGGGCTTGCATCGGGGCGGCTTGTTCACGCGCAGTCATCCCACGCCAGAAGGTCAGGGACTTGCGCTGCAGCAGGTGCCCGTGCGGGTGGGCTTTGCCATAGGGGGAGGGCACGCGTTTCAGTTCCGGGTCTTTGACGGCGAAGCCCTTGAGCGCCAGAATGTCCGTCAGTGCGGCGACCTCGTCGCCATAGGCGCCGTCGATGGCCGCCCGCCAGCGCGGCAGCTGCGGCTTGCTGAAACCCATGATGCCGCCGCCTGCGGTGCAATAATCCGGGGCCAGCCCGAAAAACAGCGCACAGCCGCTGCTGTTCAGCGTCCACATCAGGTGCAGATGGGTGGTGTAGGGGGTCTTGTCCTTGGAAAACCGCACGTCGCGCTGCGGGCGGAACAATTTGCCCGTGACTTCGGCACCGCTGCGCAGGCTGATCGCTTGGGAAACTTCGTCCAGCAGCCGCAGCGCGGGAGACTTCAGCTGGGCCTCATACTTGTCCTTATGCGCGGTGAACCAGTCCCGGCTGTTGTTCTGCGAAAGCGCCGCCAGAAAGGCGCGGGCATCGGGGATCAGCTGGGCAAAGGCGTTGGTCATCGGGAATGGCTCCTGGGCGGCAGGCGGGAAATCCTCCTGTGCAGGATATCACCATAGACCTGTGCAGGGGCAAGGAAACTCCGCTCTTGCCGGGAATGACTGTCCCGCCTAAGGCTGGCTGTATGAGCACATTCGCACCCAAACACACCGAGATGTCCCTGCGCGGCCATACCAGGGCGATAGCCATCCTTGGGCTGCCGCTGATCGGCGGCCATGTGGCGCAGTTTGCAATCGGCCTGACCGATACCGTGATGCTGGGCTGGTACGGGGTGGAGGCGCTGGCGGCGGTGACGCTGGGGGCAACCTATTTCTTTTCCATCTTCCTTTTAGGGTCCGGCTTTGCCTTTGCGGTAATGCCGATGGTGGCGGCGGCAGCCGGTGCCGGGAAGAGCGGCAGATCCGGCGCAGCACCCGGATGGGGCTGTGGCTGTCGCTGCTTTATGGTGCGCTGGCGATGCCCTTGCTGTGGTGGTCGGAGCCTATTCTGCTGATGCTGGGGCAGCAGGCGGATATCGCCCATGCGGCGGCTGAATACCTGCGGATTGCAGGCTGGGCGATCTTTCCGGCGCTTTTGTATATGGTGGCCAAGTCGTATCTGGCGGCGCTGGAGCGGACCCAGATCGTGCTGTGGCTGTCAGTGTTCGGGGCGGTGCTGAACGCGCTGGTGAACTATGCGCTGATCTTTGGCAACTGGGGCGCGCCGGAGCTGGGCATCACCGGGGCGGCGATCGCGTCACTGGTGACCAACGGGGTGTCCTTTGTGCTGGTGCTGGCCTATGCGCTGAAGGTGCTGCCGGAGCATGAGCTGCTGAAGAATTTCCAGCGCCCCGACTGGGAGATGCTGGGGCAGGTGTTGCGGATGGGAACGCCGATCGGGCTGACCACCCTGGCTGAGACCAGCCTGTTTGCGGCCTCAGCCATGATGATGGGGTGGCTGGGCACGGTGCCGCTGGCTGCGCACGGGATTGCGATCTCGCTGGCGGGGCTGACGTTCATGGTGCATCTGGGACTGTCCAATGCGGCAACGATCCGGGCAGGCAATGCCTTTGGCCGGGGTGACCGGGACCATATGGCGCGCGGCGGCAAGGTTGTGACAGTGATGTCGCTGGTGGTGTCCGTGGTTGGGATCACTCTGTTTTTGACCCTTCCGGACCCGCTGATGTCGCTGTTCCTGGATCCGGCTGATCCGCAGAAGACGGAGATCCTGCTGATCGGTGCCGGGCTTTTGGCGGCGGCGGCGCTGTTTCAGCTGATGGACGGAATGCAGGCCATTGCCCTGGGGCTTTTGCGCGGAGTGCAGGACACCGGCGTGCCGATGGTGATTGCAGTGCTCAGCTATTGGGCCGTCGGGATTCCTGCGTCTTATGTCTTTGGTTTTCTGCTGGAATGGGGCGGCGTTGGTGTCTGGGTGGGGCTGATCGCCGGGCTTACAACCGCCGGCGTCTTCCTGATGGCCCGGTTCTGGCGGCAGTCGATCAAGCTGGTGGGCGCTGCGGCAGTCTGAGCGGGCGGGGTTGACCCATTGCGGGCAACTCGGCAGGCTTCCTGAACAGCTAATTTGCATTCAATAAGAGGCGGTTCCTGATGATGACCGACGACGATACACGCCTGCTGCGCATTGCCTATGAAGAAGCCAGGGCGGGATTTGACGAGGGCGGCTGCCCGATCGGGTCTGTTCTGGCGCGGGAGGGCCAGGTGGTGGCGCAGGGCCGCAACCAGCGGGTGCAGAAGGGCGATCCGATTGCCCACGGCGAGATGGACGCGCTGCGCAAGGCGGGGCGGCAGAGATCCTATCGCGATACGGTGCTTTATACCTCGCTGTCGCCCTGCATGATGTGCAGTGGTACCATTGTGCAGTTCGGCATCCCGCGGGTGGTGATCGGCGACACGCAGAATTTTGGCGGCAACGAGGAATTCCTGCGCTCGCGCGGTGTCGAGGTGGTGATTGCCGAGGATCCGGACTGCATCGCGCTGATGGAGCTGTTCATCCGGGAAAGGCCGGAGCTGTGGGCGGAAGACATCGCCGAGTGACAGCGGCCTGAGGTCTGGCGAAACCATGGCATTTTGCGTCGGGTTTCGGAGGCTTGGCACCAGGCTTTTGCGGTAGGGTCTGCGCAGATTGGCAATATTTGCGCGCGCCGTTCGGACGGTGCGCGGCAGCAGGAGGATCCCCCATGTCCAAACCCGTCGTTCTGATCACCTCGGCCACCGGCCGTATCGGCCGGGAACTGGTCGCCCGCTTGGCCGCCGCCGGCGGTTTCACCGTGCGCGCCTGCTACTTCAGCGAAGCCAAGGCAGACCAGCTGACCGCGCTGGGCGCCGATGAGGTGGTGAAGTTCGACCTGTCGGAACCGGCCACCTGGGATGCGGCGCTGGACGGTGTTTCGGCGGTCTATTCCGCCTCGCTTGACCCGATGCTGGAGGGGCATCTGAACTTTGCCAAGGCACTGGGCGGCCGCAAGAACCAGATCAAACATGTGGTGCGCATAAGCTGCATGGGCGCCGATACCAACACCGCCGATTATGATGCGGATACCCATGCCTCGCGCGCAGGCGCAGGTATTCCGCTGATGCTGCAGCATTACTGGTGGGGCGAAAAGGCGCTGATTGACGCGGGTCTGAACGTGACCGCGCTGCGCAACAACTTTTTCATGAATCACCTGCTGAAGACCGATTGCGACACCATCGGAGCCGAGGGCTGGTTCTCCAACCCGCTGGGAGATATGCGAAATTCCTTTGTCGCTACCCGCGACATCGCCGAGGCAGCGGCGGTGGTGCTGGCGGAAGGCCCCGCGCGGCATGGCAACAAATTCTATGACATCACCGGCCCGGCGCCGCAGTCGATGGCGGAAATCGCCGCTGATCTGGGCCGCGCGATGGGCAAGGAAATCGCGTACCGCGCCCAGTCGATGGAGCAGTTCGAGGCCGATTTCGGCAGCACCCGCGCCGAGTTCTTTGAGTATCTGACAAACGGCTTCTACACCCGCTGCAGCCCGGATTTCTATAACATCACCGGGCACAAGCCGACCTCTTATTATGACTATTTGACCACCAAGGGCGCCAGCGGCGAAACTGGCCTTGAGGAGCTGTGGCAGGGCAACCTGTGGAAGAAAGGCGTCGATGCAATGAAAGACGCCGCCGCCGCCACGGCGTCCTGAGCCGCAACGGACCGCGTGTCAGTCTGAAAGAAAAAAGGGCTTCGCGCGGGCAGCGCGAAGCCCTTGGCTTGTCCTGCGTGGGGGGATTCGGCGGACAAGCAATCAGCGCCTTAGCGCGGCCGTTTCTAGTGGCTGATGTCCGACAGCAGATCCGGGTTCATCACCAGATTGCGCACACCGTGGGCGTGATCCTCCATAAAGACATTGCCTTCCAGCCATTTGGCGACGGAATGAATGTTCACCTTGGCGACCTTGGGGCGCACGCTCCAGGAGACCTGGAAGGGCGAACCGTCCTCGTTATAGCCGGGGCCGGTGGTGGAGCCGGCATATTGCACCGGGGTACCGGTATCGCTGGGAATATTGCTGGCCTGATGCAGCCCGTTTGCCTTGCCAATCCAGGCCAGCGTGTTGAAGTCGAGCGCATTTTCGTCGTTCACCAGCACAAAAACCTGTGCCTCGACCCGCAGCTGCGGGTTCTTGATCGCGTCGCTGAGACAGGACCCAAGGGTCGGGCCGGGCTGCACCTGGGCGGTGGAGTGGACGTAATGCACCTCGATCGTGTCGCCGGGCTGCAGGTCGCCGTGCGCGGTGGCACCGACGGGGTGATCCAGCGGTGCCAGTTCTGCGGCGGTCAGCGTGCCGTCGTATTTGTAGCCGGTGCCATAGCCGTGGCCGTCGCCATTGCCGGCGAAAGTCGTGAAGTCACCGCCGCGGTGTTCGGCGTTTTCGTGAAAGTGGATGTTGCACAGGTTCATTTCCGCATAGTCCGGTGCCGCTTGGAAACTGCGCGTGTTGCTGCCAGCGGCGGCGTCTATGTCGCGTGGCGACTGGGGGCCGAAGCCGGCGCCCTTGGTCTTGGCCGCGAGGGCTGCGCGCTGTTCGGCAATCACACTGTCCGCAACGGCGCCTGCGCCGGCGGCATGGGCTGCGGTCCCGGCGAGCAGTGTTGAAACAGTGGCGGCGGCCAGGGACAGAATAGGTTTTTGCATGAGGATTCCTGTTGTAACTGAGAACATAAGCGGGACGTACCGGTGCACCGCGTTTTTTTCGGCTGCGGGGCTGTCCAGGCGATAACAATCCTGAAGTGATACTTTGATTGTGTAAATGCAAAATTAATCCCCTAAGGGTTGATCTGCATTCGCTGAAGCGGTGTGGTACACTTGGCAGGATCACCGCACCGGCAGTCAGGAGGCACCTGCAATGGCAAATTCCGTTCCCGCTTTTGTTTTTCCGGCGTCTCTTTGGGGCGTTTTGCTGGCCTGCCTGGTTTTGATTGCCCTGGCTGCGGGCGCCGCGGCAGAGACTGAGCGGCCCCGGAGCGGGCTGATGTGGAACAAAACCGGACTGCCGGCCGTGTTTCCACTGCAGGTGAAAAGCCCGCCGGGAGCGGATTATTATCTGGTGCTAAGCAGCGAAGACAGCGGCGAGGAGGCGCTGGCAGCCTATTTCAAGGGCGGTGCGTTCTTCAAAGTGCTGGTGCCGCCGGGCCGTTACCTGCTGCATTTTGCCAGCGGATCAGGCTGGCAGGGCGAGGGGCGGCTTTTCGGACCCGGAACGCGGATCTTCAAGCTGCCGGAGGTGCTGGAATTTGCCATCCGCGGGGCAGGGATCAAAGGCGGGCACAAGATCACCCTGACGCGGAGCGGCGCCTATCTGGAGGCCGCGGTCAAGGAGCAGTACATCTGTCAGGTTGCCAGTCTGGACGGGCCGGCGCCGGTGCCCCGACCGCTGCAGGACAGCCGGCAGCTGTTCCGCCTGGGTGGTGACCGCCATGAAAGATGGAGCCTGCATCTGCAGTTGCGGCTGGGGCTGCGCGCGCCTGAGGCCGGAACGGCAGAACAGTTGTGGCAGCGCAGAAGGTTTGTGCTGGGCAACCCGCTGTTGCCCAGGCGCCAGGCAGGCCTGCAAGACCCGGCCCCCGGGCGGGCGGAGACCCGGTTCCGGTCTTATTCAGTGCGGTCGCTGTACTGCGGCTGAAGCATCCGGGCGGGCGGGAGGTCATTCCCCGCTTCGGTCCTTCATCAGCCGGTCGGCCTTTTTGCGCACCAGCACGCCGCGCAGGTCGTGCATGGCCAGCAGCAAAGCGTCGGTGACGTCTTCCAGCTGCGCATCCGTAGCCCGGCTGTTGGCCCAATGAGCGGTAAGGTTCAGGTGATCGATGGCGCGGTGGATATCGTCGGTATCGCGGGCGGCAATGGTGGCAGCGCGGTCTTCCATCCAGGATTTGATCTCGGCGATGTCCTGTTCGGACAATTCGCGCTGGCCATGCGGTTTGATCTCGCCGTTGCGGATATTCACAACGGCGATCTGGTCCATTTCGATCCGCCGCTGGCGGTTCTCGGTGTCCACGCGAAAGACAAAAGCGCCGTTTTCACGGACGCGGAAGTAATAGTCCGGCAGATCGGCGCTCATGTCTTGTTCTCCTGTTTACGTCAGCGAGGCGCAGAAGGCCTGGACGCGGCTGCAGGCCGTCTCCAGCGCTGCGTCGGATGTAGCGTAGCTGACGCGGAAGTTCGGCGACAGCCCGAAGGCGGCACCGAACACCACCGCGACGTCGGCCTCTTCCAGAAGCGCGGTGGCGAAATCCTCGTCTGTTTCGATTACCTTGCCTGCGGGCGTGGTCTTGCCGATCAGCCCGGCAATCGACGGGTAGACATAGAAGGCGCCTTCCGGCGTCGGGCAGGAGATGCCGTCGATTTCGTTCAGCATCCGCACCACCAGGTCGCGGCGGCGGACGAATGTTTCGTTGTTGGGGACGAGGAATTCCTGGGTGCCGTTCAGTGCCTCGACCGCGGCCCATTGGCTGACCGAGCAAGGATTGGAGGTGGATTGTGATTGCACCTTGCGCATGGCGGCGATCAGGTTCTCCGGGCCTGCTGCATAGCCGATGCGCCAGCCGGTCATCGCATAAGCCTTGGAGACGCCGTTGCAGGTGAGGGTGCGACTGTACAGCGCCGGTTCCACCTGGGCGGGCGTGCAGAATTCGAACCCGTCATAGGCCAGGTGTTCATACATGTCGTCGGTCATCACCCATACATGCGGGTGGCGCAGCAGCACATCCGTCAGCGCCTTCAACTCGTCCCGGCTGTAGCCCGCACCGGTGGGGTTGGAGGGGGAGTTGAAGATGAACCATTTGGTGTTCGGGGTGATCGCGGCCTCCAGCTGATCGGCGGTCAGTTTGAAATTGGTCTGGATCGAGGTCTCGGCAATCACCGGCGTGCCGCCGGCCAGCAGCACCATGTCCGGGTAGCTGACCCAATAGGGGGCAGGGATCACCACCTCGTCGCCCGCATTCAGGGTCGCCATCAGCGCATTGTACAGCGTCTGTTTACCGCCGGTTCCGACCGACACCTGCGCGGGTGTGTAGTCCAGCCCGTGGTCGCGCTTCATCTTGGCGCAGACCGCCTGCTTCAGCTCGGGGATACCGTCGGGGGCGGTGTATTTGGTCTTGCCCGCGGCAATGGCGGCGACCGCTGCGTCCTTGATGTTCTGCGGCGTGTCAAAGTCCGGCTCGCCGGCGCTGAGGCCGATGACGTCGCGTCCCGCGGTCCGCAGCTCGGCGGCTTTTGCGGTCATTGCAATGGTCGGTGACGGTTTGACGCGGGATAAGGTCTCGGACAGGAAAGACATGGGCTATGGCCTTGGTTTGTATGTTTCGCATAACTGTCATAGGGTGCGGCTAGATGGCGATCAAGCCGCGTCGAAACTGGATTTAGGAGAACTGGCAATGACGGAGCAGAACACAGACTGGTACGGTCCGGATGCAGCAACTTTCGGCGACCGCGTGGCGGCCGCACGGGAAGCTGCCGGGATGACCCAGGGCCAGCTGGCGCGCCGGCTTGGCATCAAGAAATCCACTCTCAGCGCCTGGGAGCGGGATCTGGCAGAACCGCGTGCCAACAAGCTGACCATGCTGGCGGGTGTGTTGAACGTCTCCATGTCGTGGCTGCTGACCGGCGAAGGCGAAGGCATGTCGGAACCGGCGCCGCTGGAGCTGGACGCTGGTGATTTCGCAAGCGTTCTGAGCGAATTGCGCGATCTGCGCAGCGAGATGCGCCAGAATGCAGATCGCGCGGCGCGTTTGGAGAAAAAACTGCGGACCCTGCTGCAAGTCAATGAAAGCCAGGCAACTGAAGCTGCCTGAGACCGGGATGCAGGAAGACCGTGCCACCCGTCTGAAGCGGCTGCAGATGCGTTCAATGCGCCGGGGTATCAAGGAAATGGATATCCTTCTGTCAGCTTTTGCAGCCGCGAATCTTGAGCAGATGAACGAGGCGCAGCTGTATCTTTATGATCAGCTGCTGCTTGAGAATGATCAGGATCTGTATCAATGGGTCACCGGTCAGGCGGCACCGCAAGAGCGGTTCCGCACCCTGGTTGCCGATATATCGCAAACGTACCAAAAATAATAAAATACCGGCTTAACTGATTTTTGGGGAATTGTTGGCATCTTGTCTCAAGAGCAAATTCGAGTCGGAGATGCGAATGAGTATGGAAATGCCAATCGGCCAGACGGACCGCAAAGGGTTCATGACTGGCTACCTGGAGGCGCTGGGTCTGCTTGAGCGCCTTCATCGTCTGCTTCTGGACGTCATCAAAGATGAGTTCGAACGCGTCGGCGTGCTGGAGATCAACGCGGTGCAGGCGCTGCTGCTGTTCAACATCGGCGACAATGAAGTGACCGCCGGGGAATTGAAGACCCGCGGCTACTATCAGGGCAGCAATGTCAGCTATAACCTGAAGAAGCTGGTCGAGATGGGCTATATGCACCATCAGCGCTGCGAGATCGACCGCCGGTCGGTACGTGTCCGCCTGACCCCGCGGGGCCGGGAAATCCGCGATATCGTCTCAGCGCTGTTCTCGCGCCATGCGGAAGGCCTGGAGAACAAGGATGTGATCTCCTCCCAAGGGATCGATGATATCTCCACCGCGCTGAAGCGGATGGAGCGGTATTGGTCTGACCAGATCCGTTACATTTACTAAGCCGCCGGTTGGGGTGTGAAATCCCAGCGGGCAACGGGCCGCAAAAGCCGGGAAAACACCGGCGGGCCGCTGACAGGGCATGAGGGGAAACCGTGCTCTGGACGTATTGAAGGGCAAAGCGCCAGGATCCGCATGAAGGTCCATGGCAGACGGCTGCAGAAGCGGCCGCCCTTGTTACCGGGTTTGAGGGTTGCAGGAAACCAATAGGCGGATGCAGATGCCGCACGGAACGGGCAGCACCAAACCGGTGCTGCGCCGGGTTATTTGCGTTGCGGAACGGGGTGTTACTCTACCACTTGCCGGTGTTTTCCATGCTGGCCCAGGGTTCTGCCGGTGCCAGCGACTCACCGTTTTGCAGCAGTTCTATTGACACATTGTCGGGGGAGCGGACAAAGGCCATATGCCCGTCGCGGGGCGGGCGGTTGATGGTGACGCCATTGTCCATCAGGTGCTGGCAGGCGGCATAGATATCATCAACGCCATAGGCGAGATGGCCGAAATGACGGCTGTCATCAGGCAGCGCATCATCGCCGTCCCAGTTCCAGGTCAGTTCCAGCGGCGCCTCGTCCTGGCCCGGCGGGGCCATGAAGACCAGGGTGAACCGGCCCTGATCATTCTCCCAGCGGCGGGTCTCGCGCAGGCCCAGAAGAGTGTAAAATGCCATGGATTTTTCCAGATCCTTCACTCGGACCATGGTGTGCAGATATGTGAGGGGCATCGGCGATTCCTTTGTGCGTCGGTTTCCGCAGCAGCCTAACGTGCGGCTGCGGGAAGTCGAGGAACCGGGATCAGAAAGCCGATTGGATGCCGAAGTTCACCCCGAAGCGGTGCGATTCATAAAGCCCGATGTTGCTGTCGTTCTTGGAGGCGGACAGGCGCAGGGTGGGATTGAAGCCGTAATAATCAATGTCCCTGAAAAGAAGAGAGACATCAGCGCTGTATTTGCGGTCCTGCCGCCCGTCGGGGCTGTGGCGGGAGACGTCATAGTCGCGGTCGCGCGCAGACAGGCCGAAGAGGACCGTAGCGCCAAGCACCGGCTTGGCCAGGGTGAGCTGGGTGCTGAGGCCGGCCTCGGAAAACTCGTTTGACGCGGTGCTGGCGCTGGCCTGTGCCAGGGTCAGGCCGCTCCACAGAGTTGCGCCGCTGCCGAGCCGGAAGCTGTAGGAGAGATCGCCGCGCCAGGTATCCTGATCGCTGGTCATAACGCCGAACTGCCGTTCTGTGGACAGCCGGGCATTGACCCTGCGCTGGCGCTCCAGCTTGTAGCTTTGGCCGGCGGACAGCCGGATGAAACGGGTGTATTCGTCGCCGCCGTACCAGCTTTGCCCGGCCTGACCGGAAAGCCGATACTCTCCTTTCCGGTCGAAATTCAGACCCTTATGCGCATAGCCAAGCGCATAGGAGGCGTAGCTGAAATCGCTGCCCTTGGCGTCGGGCGCCTGCGCCTTGGCCTCGGAAGAGAGGGTATATGTGCGCAGATCGACGGCAACTGTCAGGTCATGGGCGCGGGTCGGGGTTTCGCGGAACCGGAAGCGGGAGCGGGAGTTGAAGGAGTATTCGATGCCGGAAAGCGCACGCTGGCTGCCGCCGAGCTGAAATTCCGCTGGCCCGCCAAGGAGGACTTCTGTCAGCGCATAGTTCAGGAAGGAGGAGCGTTCCGAAGATCCGTTGTTGATATTGGATTCCGGTGCAACTGAAAAGGAAAACCGGTGCAACCAGGGACTGGCGGCGCGCACATAGCGGAAGTCGCGGATGGCGACCCTTTCCAGATGCCTGTTAGGGGCGTGCTGGACGGCGCGGCGCAGCCAGAATTTGGCCAGCGTTTTCTGGCCGCCGGAGGACAGCGCCTGTGCCATCACCATCGAGGCGGCATATTTCTGGCTGTCACTTTCGGCCAGTTTCCAGGCCTGCCGTGCGGAAAGGCGGGCGTCGCGGAACTCTCCCAATGAGCGTGCAGACCGGGATTTGATCAGCAAGGCCAGACGGTCCTGCGGATCCCGGTGCAACAGCGCCTCGGAAAAACTGTAGGCCTGCGCATTCCGGCCCTGCTTCAGCGCAACAGCAGCAGCTTCGCGGACTTGATCCGGGGTTGCGGTCTCCTGGCCGGGGAGGCCACCAGCGCAAGCGGCGGCATTGCCATCAGCAATGCCGCCAGAACGCGCCCGCGCCAGCCTTTATGCAAAGCAGGCATCGGGGATCATTCGTTGTTGTAAACGATGAAGCCGCCGGTTTCCCGCACTTCGGTGCCAGCCGGGTCCAGGGTGTTCTTCACAACAACAATACCGGTGATTTCCTCGGCGTTGTCACCGGATACCAGGGCATAATAGTTGCCGCTTTCATAGACCTGAGTGATCCCGTTGGCGTCAGCATAATAGCTTTTCAAACTGCCGAGGATTTCCCCGTTGTCGTCCAGATTGCCGGGTCCGACGTCAAAGGTCAGAGTCGGAATCTCGGACAGGCTGAGGGAGTTTTCGGTATTGATGCGGTTCAGGACCTGATCGGTGATATGGGTGCCGTTGGTGTCAAAGATCAAACGGTTGCTGATTCTGCCGGAAATCGCATCGCCGCGCTGGCCGGTGCTGTCGTTGAAGTCATCAAAGTCGATCGCGATTTCGATGTCGCCGGTGGTGTATTCCAGGCCGCCCGAGCCTTTGAAGTCGCGGACTCCGGCAAGGGAGCCTTGATACACTGCCTGGCCGGTATCCGGCAGGGTGACGCTGTTGTCGCGCTGGTAGACAAAACCGCCGAAGCCATAGTCGACATAGGCGCCGGTGCGGACAATCGCAAACTGGCTGTTTCCAGAGGTGCTGACGCCGTAAATCGCACGATGGGTGAACTGGTTGATGACATCGCCATCAACAATATCGGGGAACTGCGCGTCCGCTTCATAGACCGCAAAAGGACCGAGGCTGCTGACGGCGGACCCGCGGGCATAGGTGTTGTCGCCATCAAAGCCGAGGTTGTCGACGGTAAAAGTGTCATCACCGGCGTTATACGCAATGCCGGAAGCATAGCCATCGCCGAGTTCACCGCCGTCTGCCTCTGTTGGTTCAGACCGGAAGATGGCCTGATCCGGAGTCGGAGACGCGGTTCCCGGAGGAATGCCGTCACGGGTGATCGGCGTGCCGGTGTCGGGATCAGTTCCGGGATCCGTGCCGGTTTCGTCTTCGGTAACAAAGGGATTGCCCCCGCCGCATGCGGACAGCGCGGTGACAACCGCGAGCCCCAGCCAATAGCGCCTCATCTGCCTGTACCTCAATATGTTTTATCGTTTTGCGCCACCTTCGGTCCAGGCTGGCCTGTTGTCAATTGAGCCGTTGGCATTTGGACGCAACCGTGGCGGATACGCTACCTGCATGTAGCTCCAATTCAAGCCAGGCTGCGCATATGTTGTATGAAAGGAACGGCGCGGAGGTGTTTTTGATCTTGGCGCTTGATGGCGCAGCCGATATGCCGGGGCGTGAATTCCGGGTGCAAATCGAGGCAAGCAGCCATGCATCGGTATCTGGGCTGGTGCCGCGGCTTTCTGTTTCACAAAACGTTGTGGAACGTTCTTGGGACAGAAGAATGAGCTATCGCCTGGCACGTGTTATTCATTATGATTGAAAAGGCCTGCTGCGCAAGTTTTTGTTGATAGCAAAAGATGTGGAGACAGAGGCATGCGGCACCCGGAATAACAGTATCTGGACCTGATCGAACGAGTCCTTGAATACGGGGACGATCGGGTTGACAGAACAGGGATCGGCACCTGCTCGCTGTTCGAAGCCATGGTTCGCTTTGATCTGTCGGATGGCACTGCGCCTATTCTGACGACCAAGCGCGTCTTTTGGAAAACCGCAATCAAGGAGATGCTCTGGTTTCTGACCAGGGGCACCAATATTAAGCCGCTGCTGCGGGAAAATGTGCGGATCTGGACAGGTTGGCTGCTGGCGGCCTTTCGCCGCGAGACAGGCGAAGGCATCACGCAACAGGACTTTGAGCGCAGAATTACCGGGGACGACGGCTTTGCCGCCTGATGGGGGCTTGGCCCTGTAAACGGGAAACAGTGGCGGCGCTGGATGGGGTCAGATGGCCGCGAACATGACCAGATCGGGACGCTGATCCCCTCGCTGCGCGAACCCCCTGCGAGCCGGCGTCTGCTGATTCACGGCTGGAGCGTTGCAGAACTGGGAGAAATGGCGCTGCCGCCATGTGATATGGTCTATCAGTATCACGTGACCTCTGACGGGCGCCTGAATTGCCATTTGTTCCAGAGATCGGCCGATTTGCTGCTGGGGCGCCGTTCTTTTCCGGCATAGCGGAGGTCGCGACCCGCTTGTTGTTGAGCTTTTTCAGGCCCTTGCGCGCAACCGTGGCTTAATAGCGCTATTGTGGCCGAATGAGCTGTAACCCGCGCGCGCTTTGCATTATGATTGAGGAAAGTGGCCGCAGTTATTAGCTGGCGGCGGTAAAGAAACGTTTGTGGAGGCAGAGTTATGCGGCATCCGGAGTATCAGTATCTGGACCTGATGGAGCAGGTTCTAGAGCGCGGGGACGAACGCATTGATAGAACCGGCGTTGGAACGCGGTCACTGTTCGGCGCGATGGTCCGGTTTGACCTGTCGGATGGAAGTGCGCCGATTCTGACGACCAAGCGCGTCTATTGGAAGACCGCCATCAAGGAAATGCTCTGGTTCTTAACTGGTGGAACGAACATTCAGCCACTACTGCGGGAAAATGTACGGATTTGGACAGATTGGCCGCTTGCAGTCTATCGCCGCGAGACCGGTGAGCAAGTAACGCAAGAGGAATTTGAGCGAAGGGTTGTTCAAGACGATAGCTTTGCAGCTCAATGGGGTGAACTCGGTCCCGTCTATGGGAAACAGTGGCGGCGCTGGATGGGGGCTGACGGGCGTGAGCATGACCAGATTGAGATGCTGATCCGGTCGCTGCGGGAAACTCCGGCAAGCCGCCGCATGCTCTTTCATGGCTGGAATGTCGCCGAACTAGGAGAGATGGCATTGCCGCCTTGTCATATGGTATACCAGTACCATGTGACGTCTGATGGGCGGTTGGATTGCATTTTATTCCAGAGGTCAGTCGATTTGCTGCTGGGCGCCGCCTTCAACTACGTAGGGGCTTCAGCACTCCTGCTCATGCTTGCGCAACAGGCGGATCTTCAACCGGGCGAACTGGTCTGGTTTGGTGGTGATGTGCATTTATATCTCAATCATATTGAACAGGCCCGCGAGCAGCTGAAGCGCGAACCTCGTCCCTTGCCCAAAATTTCTCTGACTAGGCGCGCTGCTAGTATTGACGACTATCAGATTGAGGACTTTAAAGTGGAGGGATACGATCCCCATCCCCACATAAAGGCTGAAGTGGCGGTGTAGGCTTAGAATGTCTGCAGAGGCTGGTTTCTCGAGAAAGTTTGAGGGTTCGCACGGCAGACTATCCGAAGAAGATGTTCGAGCCGTTTTTGAGGCGGATTATCAGTCCGGCTGTGTTGTAGAGTCACGAGGTGGCAAAATCAGCCCTGGGGTCAGGTTTCATAACCAGTAAATGACTAACGCCGGGAGGGCGCTTGCTGACAGGAATTGATCCTCCCCCACTGAAGTGGTCCGCCCGTATAGTCAGGAAACGGAGGATCGAATATGGGAATAAAGCGACACAAGCCGGAAGAGATTGTCACGAAGTTACGGCAGGTTGAGGTGCTATGCGGCCAAGGGATGCCGCGTGTTGATGCCATCCGCCAGGTGCAGATAACCGAGCAGACGGTTTACCGCTGGCGTAAGCAATATGGCGGCATGGAACCCGAGCAACTGAAAGAACTCAAACGGCTCCAGAAAGAGAATGATCGCTTGCGCCGAGCCGTGTCCGACCTGACGCTGGACAAGCTGATCCTATCGGAGGCCGCACGGGGAGTGATGGCCGTCTAGGAATTGATCCTGTGGATCAATTCAGGCCTGAACGGGCGGAGCCCCTGAGCCCTTCGCGTCGCCGTGCTTGCATTGACCATGTGCAAAGTCAGCTCCACATCTCAGAGCGGCGGGCCTGCCGAGTGTTGCGTCAGAATCGTTCGACGCAGCGCAAAGCTCCGAGGGGCCGTGCCGATGAAGACCGGCTGGTTGCCGACATGATTGAATTGACCAGGCAATATGGCCGCTACGGTTATCGCCGGATTGCGGCTTTGCTGCGAGATGCGGGCTGCCCCCTCCCGGCAGATTGCTTCGCAATCGCCTGCCGGGCAACGGGTGAACGACAAGCGTGTTGAACGCCGATGGAGGCGTGAGGGGCTTAAAGTGCCAATGAAGCAGCCCAAGAAAGGGCGGCTCTGGCTGAACCCTCTCGGGACATTGCTTCGCAATGCCCTGCCGGGCAGTGGACGGTTCATGCATTCGATTACGGCCAGAGTATCGCAACCATGTCTGGTCGTATGACGCTCGCCATTGTCACTCGGACCAATGGCGTTCCCAATGGCTCGATGCATCATCGAACCGATGATGGGAAAGCGTTCCGAACGCTCAACATCCTGGATGAACACAGCCGGGAATGTCTGGCGATCCGGGTGAAGCGCAAGCTGAACTCGACCGAGGTCATCGACGCGCTTACCGACCTGTTCATCCTGCGCGGCGTGCCTGCGTACATTCGGTCAGATAATGGCCCGGAGTTCATAGCTCAGGCCGTTCGGGCCTGGATCGCAGCGGCCGGTGCCAGAACGGTCTACATCGAGCCCGGCTCGCCTTGGGAGAACGGATACTGCGCGAGCTTCAACGCCCGCCTCAGGGATGAACTGCTGAACGGGGAGGTCTTCTACAGCCTGCGAGAGGCGCAAATTCTGATTGAAAAATGGAGGAAGCACTACAACACGAAACGACCACATAGTGCCCTGGGCTACCGCCCACCGGCCCCGGAAACCATCGTCCCGATGAAACCCAGGCCAATCATGCACTAGGTCATGTTGACAAATGGCGGAACCATAGGCGGATTGACGTGATGTCGATGAAACCCAGAAAACTCTCAGCAGTTTTGTCATAACGGGTTGCGACACGGCGCGCGTTCTTGAGCTTGTTGAAGCACCGTTCGACCATATTGCGCAGCCGGTAAAGCGTATGATCCACTCCAACACGCATCTTGCGGGTCTTTCGCATCGGGATTTGCGGCTGGATAATGCGCTCGTTCATGTTTTCCCGAATGCGATCAGCGTCATATCCACGATCTGCCAGCAGCACTTTCGGCTCGGGCAGGTTGTCAGCCATGACAAGATCAAAGCCAAGGTAATCTGACGTTTGCCCCGGCGTGATCTCGGTTCTCATTGGCAACCCGTGCGCGTTGACGCGGAGGTGGATCTTGGTCGAAAACCCACCTCTTGAGCGGCCAAAACCCTGTTCCGGAGTCCCCCTTTTGCGCCAGCGGCTTGGTGGTGCGCGCGGATCACGGTGCTATCAACCATTTGCAGGGCGTCGGGGACGGCTCTGCTCTGGTTCAGGGCATCCAGGATATCCTCCCAAAGCCCTGCCAGGGTCCAGCGCCTGAACTGGCGGTAAACGCTGGACCATTTGCCGAACTCCTCAGGTAGGTCCCGCCACGGGGACCCGGTTCTGGATATCCAGAAAATCCCATCCAGAACAAGGCGGTGGTTGGCCGGTTTGCGCCCGTTTGCAGCGCGGATAGCGAGGATGAAGTGTTCAAAAAAAACGCCCATTCCTCATCCGTCATCAGATCTCGTGCCAAGCTGGTCTCCATCGAAGATACCAGCTTGAATCACGCCTGCGGTGCGTTGTGAATCCCTTTTGTCAACACCGCCTAACATTCAAACTGGACCACTTAAGTAGGGCTGATCAATGGCAGTTCCCGCCCACCCAGCATCAATCGCAGGTGCACGTCACACGCATCGAGAAGATAATTCATTTGTTCAAGGACTTGAGGATTCTTGATGAAATGAAAGTCGTCCATAAATAGGACACAATTCGGTCCAAGCTGTTCGACCAGTACTTCAAGATTGCTAAAAGCGAGTTCAAGCGAACCCAGGTATTCAAAATCAACAGGTGCTTGACCGGCATCACCTCCTGGCAACAGCCTTCCTACGGCATTAAACAAATACGGGACAAGCCTGGTGGGAGCGTTGTCGCGTGTATCCAGGTTCAGCCAACCGCAGCGGTGACCTTCACTCTCGAGTGCATCGTAAAGCTGACGCAGAAATGTGGACTTACCCGAACCGGCACTGGCCACAACACAGAATGACTTGTTGGTGCGCGGGACGTTGAACTCAGCCACGGGAGCGCGCGGAACCTCGACCTGCCCAGCTCTTGGCGGGCTAAGTTTTGTTTCCAGCAATGTCAATTCGAGCGGTGATTTCGCCATATCTGTCATCCGGCCACTGCAGTGGCTACCGTTCTCTAATACTTTCGATAGTACGGAATGATCTTAAGTGGAAACAAGCTTTGGTTTCGTCTGCTTCGTGGAACTGTACTTCAGCCAAAACGGCGTCACAAAGCGTCTGCATGGCTACTGAACGTGTCGCGGTTTGATGCCGCTCCTTTGATAGCATTTATTGCAGCAAAGGAGACGAACTATGGGCTTGAAACGAACGGACGAGTTCCGCGCAGATGCGGTGCGAATCGCGCTGACGAGCGGACTGACACGCAAGCAGGTGGCATCTGATCTGGGCGTTGGTCTATCGACTTTGAATAAGTGGGTTTTAGCGCACCGCGACACGGATGCTGTGTCCGACAAGGACCTTGATCTTGCACGTGAGAATGAACGGCTTCGACGGGAAAACCGCATTCTCAAGGAGGAGAGGGAGATCTTAAAAAAGGCAACGCAGTTCTTTGCGGGCCTAAAGCCATGAGGTTCAGGTTCATCGAAGAACACCGATCCGCCTTTTGCGCCAAGAGGATGTGTGAGGTGCTGGACGATAGTGTTCGCGGCCTGCGTGCCTGTCGCAGCCGACCAGCGGGCCAAAGGCAACGAACCGGCATGGTTGTCTTGGCCCGCATCAAAGAACAGTCCCGTCTCAGTCTGGGCAACTATGGCCGTCCACGAATGACCGGGGAACTAAAGGAACTCGGTTTGAATGCCGGGCATCGGCGTGTTGGCCGTTTGATGCGTGAGAATGGCATTCGTGTTGAACGGTCGAGAAAATACAAGGTGACGGCCATTGCCCGGCAGGCGATTGCAACGCAATCTGCCGAGAGGGGGGGCAGCAACCCCGCTTTCAATATCGCACCCGACCTTTTGAACCGGAACTTCTCAGCAGACAAACCCAACCAGAAATGGGCTGGTGACATCAGTTACGTGTGGACCCGAGAGGGATGGTTGTATCTTGCTGTGATCTTGGACCTGCATTCACGGCGCGTAATCGGGTGGGCGTTAAGCAATCGGATGAAGCGTGACCTGGCCATCCGGGCATTGAAGATGGCTGTGGCGTTGCGGCAGCCACCCAAAGGATGCATTCACCACACGGATCGCGGCAGCCAATATTGTTCCCACGACTATCAGAAACTTCTGCGCCAGCATGGGTTCCGGGTGTCGATGAGTGGTAAGGGAAATTGCTATGACAACTCTGCTGTCGAAACCTTCTTCAAAACAATCAAAGCAGAGTTGATCTGGCGCAGGTCATGGCCAACGCGCCGAGACGCTGAAATGGCCATCTTCCAGTACATCAATGGCTTCTACAATCCGCGCCGACGGCACTCAGCATTGGGTTGGAAAAGCCCGGTCGCGTTCGAACGGAAAGTGGCCTAAACGAGCACTTGGCGCGGCACGAAAACGGGACAGGTCCAATGCGGAAGATGCGCCATCAGCACTTCGCTGACAGGGCGGCGGCTGCGCAGATCGGTGCCCAGATCGCCTTGGGCCACCGCACCCAGGTATTTCACGATCTGCACCGGCATCGGCTGATCCAGCCCCAGCCGCTCGGCAAACTCGGCCTTGATGGCAAGCGTTGCCCGTGGCCCCAGCATCGTGCTGGCAGGGTCGCCCCATGACAGGTGCAGCGGAGAAAATAACCAAGCAAGCCGACGGCTCCTTGGAAGAAAAATCCGGGCCGGCAGGCCCGGGCCAAAATACTGCATCGTGCAGATCCCGTTAGGATTGCCAGTCCAGGGTTTCTGATGCAATTGCAGGTCGGCAGTGCGTGTTGCATCGCTGCTCCGGGAGGTGCCCTTGTCCTGGCCGTTCAGCCCGGCAATCAAGCTGGTTTCAGAAAGCATCGCCTGAATGACCTGCGCGATGACGACCGGTTGGCGGTGTTGGCAATATCCAGCCGGACGACCGTGCCGCCTCAAAATACCTGTCCGAGGTTTCCGCCGCGGCCTTGGGAATGCTGGCGCCGGAGGGGTCGGTCAGATTTGCAGACCAATACGACGGAGACGGTGCGCTCAGCTGGAGGATCCTGGTGTTAGGCCCGGTAACCTTGGCATCTGCCAGCAGCACAAACTTGGTGGTAATGCCCGGTTCCAGCTTCGGATCCAGGTGACGGTTTTTATGCGGGATGCAGGCTGCTTGTATAAAGGAGCGCGAAACTGTGTCAGCATCCGGCCTCCCCGCCAACTAGAACCTTTTGTGCAGCTGCGGCTGCCCGGCCCCGGATGTATTCCGCCGAACCGGCATCAACCGGCAGCAATCCAGCACAGGCCGCACCAGCCAATCCGCCCTTTCCCTCGCCAGCCGCGCCTGTTGTGCAAAAACCGGCGGCTATGAAACGCATACACGCAAAAGCCCGGTTTGATCAGAACCAGGCGGCCAGGGCGCTGGAAGGGCCGACAGACAGGGTGCGGGCCGTGGCAGGCATCCTTCAGAGGAAGAGCGGACCAGCGCAGGCCGTTATGGGGCTATGGCGGCAATAGCCAATTCGAGGGAGACCGGAAAACCGTTCAGAACATGCATCATTTGCCGGTCAAGCGGCAGGCCGGCGCATTCTTCGATTTCACCGCCGGTGAATTCTGAACTATGATCCCGGTCCGGACGTCAAGGCACCGGTTGCACTCTGAACAGCAAGGAAGACACTTATGATTACTCTGATCGCTGCGCGGGCGCGCAACGGGGCCATTGGCAAGGACAATGATATCCCGTGGTTTGCGCCTGAGGATCTGAAAGCGTTTCAGCGCGAGACCCTGGGCGGCGCCATCATTATGGGCCGCAATACCTGGGACAGCCTGCCGGTGAAACCGCTGAAGAACCGGCTTAATCTGGTGGTGTCGTCCAACCCGCAGGCGGCAGAGATTGTGCTGCCGTCGATCGGGGCGGCGGTGCAGGAGGCCTATGCGCAGGGCTACCGCCGGGTCTATGGCATTGGCGGCGAAGGTATTTACCGCGGCATGCTGGACATGGCCGACCGGCTGCTTGTCACCGAAGTGGATCTGACCATCAAGGATGCAGATGCCTTTTTTCCGGAGTTTCAGGCAGACGAATGGGCCAAGGCCGGGGAAACGGTTCTGCGCGGCAGCGATCCGGCCTGTGTGATGGCTGAGTATCTGCGGCGGGCCTGACGGGCTGCCTTTGCCTGCGCCCAGTCTGATCCCGGGCGCAGTGCAGATTAATCGGTCAAAGCTCTTTCAGCTCTGCGGCCATTTGGCGGCCATCGCGGCCTTCGGACAGCTCGTAGCCGACCTTCATATTGTCGGCGAGGCCGGCCATGCCCGACCGTTCCACCGCGGAGATGTGCACAAACACATCCTTGCCGCCTTGATCAGGTTCAATAAACCCATACCCTTTGGTGGTGTTGAACCACTTCACGGTGCCACTTGGCATTTGCCGCGTCTCCTTCTACTTTGCACGTCGCCTTGAGGCTTCCCAAGACATCCGGCCCGTCCCGTTATCTGAGGCGAGTGAGGCAAGACCGGACAACTTTAAGTTTTACACGGGCTGCTCGAAAATCAAGAGAAACCGGCGCATTCTACCATAAATTGTGTGAGGCTCCCGGGGAGGATGGAGGATGTATGAAAATCTACGGGCTGAAAAACTGCGATACCTGCCGTAAGGCTTTGAAGAGTATTGAAAAATCAACTCTGATCGATATCCGCACAAGCGGCATGCCAGAAGGGCTGCTGGAGGCGGCCTATGCACAATTTGGTGCGAAACTGGTCAATACGCGGTCTGCCACGTGGCGTGGTTTGAGCGAGCAGGATCGGGCAAGCGAACCGCTGGCCCTGTTGCGTGAACATCCTGCACTGATGAAACGGCCGCTGATCGACCGGGACGGGGAATTATTCCTGGGCTGGGATCAGAACGTGCAAGCGGCTCTTGGCGGATCTTAAACAGCTGCCTATGTCGTTATCGTCAGTTTAGGGAGAGGCAACATGCGCAACGCAGCCCTGGTATTGGGGATCATCGCCGGTGTTTTCGGCATGATCGTGGGTTTTTTCGGCTATGGCTACACTGCGGCGGTGGAGCATTTCGGCGAGATCGAAGGGCTGGCTGAACAAGTTGTTAACGTGGAGCAGCTGCGGCTTCTGGCGGTGCTGTCGCCGCTTCTGGCGATTGCCGGCGGTGCGATGGCGCGGGCGCGGGCATTGTGGGGCGGAGTCCTGCTGCTGGGATCAGCTGCGGGAATGTATGCAGGGTTCGGCCTGAACGTTTTTACTATCTTCCCGCTTAGCTTTGCCGCGGCGGCCGGTTTGATGGCGCTGGCAGCCGGGAAGCCGGATGAACCCAAGGCGCATTTCTAAGGTTCGCCGCTGTCAAATGAAAAAGGGCGCCGCTGCCGGGGCGACGCATTCCGTGTTGCAGGAGTTCACGGGACACCCCGCATGTGTGTTAGAGCTTGTTTTCTCATGCGTTACTGGTGCCTTGGAAACGTCGTGTTTCCAAGGCATTGAAAGTTCTATTTTTCGAGTATTGTTCGAATGCGGCAAGCTCGCTGCTTGAAAGCCTGTTCGCCGCCTTCGAGGGTGCCGCAGACGGCTTTTCGGATCTCGAAACTCTCCAGACCTCCGCCTCTATAGGTTGTCTGGGGATGCCCTCCTGATCCTTTCGGGCCGGGTGAACCCAATGCTGCTGAAACTCGCGCGTCAGAAGTCAGGTGCGGTGTCCGACAGTCAGCTTCTCGAACTGGCCTTGGGCACACGCCACCCGGCCATGCCTCCTGGTGCTGCACACACAAGGGCAGTCTGCCTTTCGCTGATATCGCTACGAGGTCCGCACTCCGCTTGCACTTGAACTGACAGTGTTGGCAAGAACGCGCTTGTCGAGAACCGTCTGCAAAAGATCCGCAACCCCTTTTCCGTGCAGGTGGAGGCCGATCTCGTCGAGCGGCTTGTCTTCCAAGGCGGTCTGCGAACCCCAATTGAAGCCCGTCACCACGTTGTCGTCATTATCCCAGAGCAGAGCCATGCCGTGGAGCATGGCATTCTTGCTTTGGACGTTTCTAAGATCGAGGCGCACGCCGGCCATCTCCCCTGCGGCGCGCACATCGCGCTTCTTTACCTTGCCTGAGCGCACCGAAAAAAGCGCCTGAACGGCCGAAATACGCTCAGACACCAACTGCACTGGATCAAAGGCGTTCTGGATCATCTGCGACCCCATTCGATGCGTCATCACGGCAAGGCGTTCACCCGCATCATGAGCGGCGCGGCGGAGCAGCGGCAGGTGATTGGGTGCGGCGAGATTTCGAAGGCTTTCGGGGATCGCGTCTAAGGTCGGCGCAGGTTCGAGTAGCCGAATAGGCTTCGACCTTAAAGCTGCCCGCTTGGCTTGCATGGCCTCGCGCGAGTCGCGGGACGATGGCACCGCGGCTGTGATGGCCCCGAAAAGATCGAGGCAGCTGGCGACAGCGCCGTCGCGCAGCTCGATCGGCAGCTCGAGGGTGTGAAATGGTGATTGAAGCCAGTTGCAGGACCCCAGCAATGCACGAGCGCCATCGACCCCGTCGTCTGCTGATCAGCCCCACTTAAGTGGTCCAGTTTGAATGTTAGTGCATGATTGGCCTGGGTTCCATCGGGACGATGGTTTCCGGGGCCGGTGGGCGGTAGCCCAGGGCACTATGTGGTCGTTTCGTGTTGTAGTGCTTCCTCCATTTTTCAATCAGAATTTGCGCCTCTCGCAGGCTGTAGAAGACCTCCCCGTTCAGCAGTTCATCCCTGAGGCGGGCGTTGAAGCTCGCGCAGTATCCGTTCTCCCAAGGCGAGCCGGGCTCGATGTAGACCGTTCTGGCACCGGCCGCTGCGATCCAGGCCCGAACGGCCTGAGCTATGAACTCCGGGCCATTATCTGACCGAATGTACGCAGGCACGCCGCGCAGGATGAACAGGTCGGTAAGCGCGTCGATGACCTCGGTCGAGTTCAGCTTGCGCTTCACCCGGATCGCCAGACATTCCCGGCTGTGTTCATCCAGGATGTTGAGCGTTCGGAACGCTTTCCCATCATCGGTTCGATGATGCATCGAGCCATTGGGAACGCCATTGGTCCGAGTGACAATGGCGAGCGTCATACGACCAGACATGGTTGCGATACTCTGGCCGTAATCGAATGCATGAACCGTCCACTGCCCGGCAGGGCATTGCGAAGCAATGTCCCGAGAGGGTTCAGCCAGAGCCGCCCTTTCTTGGGCTGCTTCATTGGCACTTTAAGCCCCTCACGCCTCCATCGGCGTTCAACACGCTTGTCGTTCACCCGTTGCCCGGCAGGCGATTGCGAAGCAATCTGCCGGGAGGGGGCAGCCCGCATCTCGCAGCAAAGCCGCAATCCGGCGATAACCGTAGCGGCCATATTGCCTGGTCAATTCAATCATGTCGGCAACCAGCCGGTCTTCATCGGCACGGCCCCTCGGAGCTTTGCGCTGCGTCGAACGATTCTGACGCAACACTCGGCAGGCCCGCCGCTCTGAGATGTGGAGCTGACTTTGCACATGGTCAATGCAAGCACGGCGACGCGAAGGGCTCAGGGGCTCCGCCCGTTCAGGCCTGAATTGATCCACAGGATCAATTCCTAGACGGCCATCACTCCCCGTGCGGCCTCCGATAGGATCAGCTTGTCCAGCGTCAGGTCGGACACGGCTCGGCGCAAGCGATCATTCTCTTTCTGGAGCCGTTTGAGTTCTGTCAGTTGCTCGGGTCCCATGCCGCCATATTGCTTACGCCAGCGGTAAACCGTCTGCTCGGTTATCTGCACCTGGCGGATGGCATCAACACGCGGCATCCCTTGGCCGCATAGCACCTCAACCTGCCGTAACTTCGTGACAATCTCTTCCGGCTTGTGTCGCTTCATTCCCATATTCGATCCTCCGTTTCCTGACTATCCGGGCGGACCACTTCAGTGGGGGAGGATCACTGCGACGATAGTCTTTGCGTGGCTGTGCACGGGCATTAGTTGAGTTGCCACGACCGCGCCGGCCGCTCTCAATCTGGCCTGTAACTCCGCCACAGGGGCGGTGTCAGATCACTTCGAGACTAATTCAGATCATCCTTCAGTGACAGTTTTCGTTGGATAGACGTTAGGCTGGCGTTGTTCACCAACTCGGTAAAAATCCGGAGGTTCTCGCGGCGATGCTGTTGCCGAGCATGCTCCGCCGAGACTGTAAAACGCGCGCTCTTCGGCCCTCTGCAAGGATTGTGGACGAGGTGCACGCCGACAGGATTGCTCAACGACAACATTGGCCGTCTTCCGAAATAGGGAAATTGAGGAACGACCGTTCTCAAAAACTATGGCGAGATCCGGATCGCACGCCGGTCAAAATGTGGAACAAACAAAGCCCTGCCGTATCGCAACGGCAGGGCTTCATGCCTTTGCCTCCTACAGGGCGGAATACGTCGCTGCCGGGGGCAGGGCGCCTTTTTCCTGTCAGGGCGGGGTCAGGCGATTGCGGGCTCCATCCGGCGGCGCAGCAGCGCATCCACCGACAGGGCGCCTGCGCCTTTCACCACCAGATAGGTCAGCACGAAGATCCAGAACAGCCGCTGGTCCAGGATCACGGCATCCGGGAAGCGGTCGAACAGGGCGCCAAGTGTCTTGTCGTCGGTGGCGCCGTGGCCGACGATGTCGGTCAAGGACTGAACGATGATAAAACCGATCATGCCGAAAGACGCCAGGCGCGTGGCCAGGCCTATCACGATCATCAGCGGCAGGATGAATTCGGCATAGGTGCCTGCAAGCACCACCAGTTTCTGGAACAGGCCGAATTGCGAGACGTCATAGCCCGCAGCTTCCAGCTGTTTCGGAAAGATCTGGCTGTAGGCACCGATCGAGGGGCTGAACAGGCCAAGGATGCCGTCACCCAGTTTGGTCAGGCCGGAATTCCAGTAATACAGCAGCAGTGTGGAGGCGAAGACAAAACGCGCCGCGAGCGGCATCAGCCAGTCGCCGGCCTTTTCCACCAGGTCGAAAACTGCGTTGTGAATGGAGACAAGTGCGTGCATGGTCTTACCCTTTGCTGTCCAGTCCTGTGATCGCGCCGCCCTGCAACAGCAGGGTCAGCGTGGCACCCAGGTCGAATGTTTCGTCTTCGGCGGCGGCCTGTTCCAAGGCTTCGCCGATGCTGGCGCCCCCGCCAGGGCGCGGATCCAGTGTGCGCCCGCAGGCGGCAGGAGCTGGGGAATGGGATCAAATTCAGGGCGGGTGATCAGCACATCCTGCGCCTGGGCTTGCGGCTTGGGGGCGCCGTCTTCGGTATTGTATTGCCAGAGGCCATGAATGGGCCAGGGCGAGCGCAGAAGCTGCACCGCGGGGGCCAGGGCCACGCGCGTGTTCATCAGGTCCTCGGGCGTCAAGGCGCCAAGGTCCTCGGGTGGAACGGGCACGGCATCCGCGGCGTGGTAGGCGCGGCGCAGGGCCAGTTCCAACCGGGCCACATCCCCCAGATAACCAAGGTGCTTTAGTTGCTCCATGCCCTCCAGGAAGGCGGGGAAATGGTCGCCATAGAACATCATCAGCGGCGACGACGGCGGATGCTGGCGCAGGTAGATACCGGCCAGCCCGTCCATGTTCTGTTTGCCCAAAAGCTTGGCAATCACCGGGAAGGCGCTGTGCATGGCTTCGGTCAGTGAGACAGCAATATTGTTTCGGTAAACGCTGAAACGGCGCCCGGCAGGCTGGGCCTGATGGTCCACCAGCCCTTCCGGCACCTGCTGGCCCGCATCCATCATGGCGCGGGTGAAATCTGCCTGGGAAACACTCATGCCGGGATGCGCTCCAGCGCGGTTGCGGCGCGGGCGGCCTCGGCTGCCAGCACCGGCCAGTCCGGCACATCGTTGTCCCATTCGATCAGCACCGGTTTGGGGCCGGATTTGGCGAGGGTGTAGTCGAGGAGCGCCCAGACCGGGTCCACTACCTCGGCGCCATGGCTGTCAATCAGCAGAGGATGGCCGTGCTCGTCCTGATCCTCGTCATGGCCGCCGAGGTGGATTTCACCCACCTTGTCCAGCGGAAAGGCGTCGATATAGCCCTGCGGCGAAAAGTCGAGATTGGTGGCCGAGACAAAGACGTTGTTCACATCCAGCAGCAGCCCGCAGCCGGTGCGGCGGGAGATTTCGGCCAGAAACTCCGGCTCGGACCAGGTGCTCTCAGTAAAGGCGAGATAGCTGGAGGGGTTTTCGAGCAGCATTCGCCGCCCGATGGTGTCCTGCACTTGGCCGATGTGATCGCAGATCCGCTGCAGGCTGGCGTCCGTATAGGGCAGCGGCAGCAGGTCGTTGTAGAAATGGCAGTTGTGTGTGGACCATGCCAGATGCTCGGAGAAGCTGGCGGGGTTCAGCCAAGAGACCAGATGTTTGAGCCGGGCCAGATGGTCTGCGTCCAGCGGTCCTTCGCCGCCGATGGAAAGACCCACGCCATGCACTGACATGGCAAAATGTTCCGATAGGTGGCGCAGCTGCGCAATCGGGCGGCCGCCGTCCCCCATGTAGTTTTCCGCGTGGATTTCCAGCCATTTGACGGCGCCCGGATCCGTTGTGATCTGGGCGAAATGCTGCGGCTTGTAGCCAACGCCGGGGGCGGCGGGCAGCCTGTTATGTGCAGCAGCGTCAAGCATGGAAAATCCTGTTTCCGGGTGCAAAAAGGGCGGGAATTCACACTCCCGCCCCAGAATTCAAGCGGCCATTATGCCGGCAGGTCGCGCTCCAGCGGTTCCAGCGAGCCCTTGCGTGCAGAGCCGTCTGCAGTTGCCGGCAGTTCCAGGCCTTCGCAGGTGCCCGCGTCAACCAGCGTCCAGGCGTTGCCCTGATAGTCGGTGGTCGAGGTGCCCGCACAGGTGGTGCCGGGGCCGGCGGCGCAATCATTCTGGCCGGCCAGTGAAACGCCGTAGCACTTTTCCTTGGTGGCGGCGGCAGCGGGGATGGTCGAAGCGGCGGTCAGAGCGGCGGCAACGGCGCCTGCAACGGCCAGGGATTTTGCGGTGTTCGACATCTCGTGAATTCCTTTCGGTTTAACATGCGGTGTCGTGATGACAGGCAAACACTAACCTGAGGTATTCAGGAATTTAAGTCACGAGGCCGTGTCTCACGCCTGCGTCAGCGTATGTGAGAGGGGAACGCCGGGTAAAGAGCTGATTTCAAGCCATTTTGCCTGCGTTTGAAACAAAACGGCCCCCGATTGGGGGCCGCTGATGCTGTGCTTTTCGGGAAATGTTACAGAAGGTCCGGCGGGGTCGCCTCCACAGCCAGTGCCTTTGTAACATTTTCGAGGCTGTCCACCTTGGTCTGCTTTTCGCCAAGACGGCGCACCGAGACGGTGCGTTCCTCGACTTCACGGTGGCCGACGGCGAGAATCACCGGAACCTTGCCCACCGAATGTTCGCGGACCTTGTAGTTGATCTTCTCGTTGCGGATGTCCGCCTCGGCGCGCACGCCGGCCTTTTGCAGGTTGGCAACAACCTCCTGCACATAATCATCCGCCTCCGAGGTGATCGAGGCGACCACGACCTGACGCGGCGCCAGCCAGAACGGCAGCTTGCCTGCGTGTTCCTCGATCAGGATGCCGATGAAACGCTCAAAAGACCCCAGGGTGGCGCGGTGCAGCATGACCGGGCGGTGCTTGGCGCCGTCGGCGCCGACATAGGTGGCGTCCAGGCGTTCGGGCAGAACGAAGTCCACCTGATGGGTGCCGCACTGCCAGTCACGGCCGATGGCATCAGTCAGCACGAACTCCAGCTTGGGGCCGTAGAAGGCGCCTTCGCCCGGGTTAAGTTCCGGTTCGATCCCGGCGGCGCGGGTCGCGGACAGAAGCGCCGCCTCGGCCTTGTCCCAGACCTCGTCGGAACCGGCACGGGTGTCCGGGCGGTCGGAGAATTTGACCGAGAACTTCTCGAATCCGAGATCCTTGTAGATGGTCGACAGGAAGTCGATGAAGGTGGCAGTTTCGGATTCGATCTGATCTTCCGAGCAGAAGATATGCGCGTCATCCTGGGTGAAGCCGCGCACCCGCATGATGCCGTGCAGCGCGCCCGAGGGCTCATAGCGGTTGCAGGAGCCAAACTCGGCCATGCGCAGCGGCAGGTCGCGGTAGGACTTCAGGCCCTGCTTGAAGATTTCCACGTGGCAGGGGCAATTCATCGGCTTCAGCGCGTTCACTGCCTTTTCACGGGCATGTTCCTCGTCCACTTCGACGATGAACATGTTTTCCTGGTATTTGTCCCAGTGGCCCGAGCGTTCCCACAGCTTGCGGTCTACCACTTGCGGGGTGTTCACCTCGACATAGCCGCCCTTGCGCTGCTGGCGGCGCATGTAGTCCTGCAACAGGGTGTAGATGGTCCAGCCGTTCGGGTGCCAGAAGATCTGGCCCGGGGCCTCTTCCTGCATGTGAAAGAGGTCCATCTCGCGGCCCAGCTTGCGGTGGTCGCGTTTGGCAGCCTCTTCCAGCATGGTGAGGTGGGCCTTGAGCTTTTCCTTGCCGGTGAACGCGACGCCGTAAATCCGCTGCAGCATCGCGCGGGAGCTGTCGCCGCGCCAGTAGGCGCCTGCGATGCTCATCAGCTTGAACGCGTCGCCCGGCAGCTGGCCGGTGTGCTGCAGGTGCGGGCCGCGGCAGAGGTCCTGCCAGCCGCCGTGCCAGTACATCCGCAGCGGTTCGTCGCCTGGAATGCTCTCGATCAGCTCGACCTTATAGGGTTCACCCAAGTCGGTGTAATGCTGGATCGCGCGGTCGCGTTCCCACACTTCGGTCCGAACTTCATCACGCTTGTTGATGATGTCCTTCATCTTTTTCTCGATGGCGCTGAGGTCTTCGGGGTGAATGGCTCGGCGCGGTCAAAATCGTAGTACCAGCCGTTGTCGATTACCGGGCCGATGGTGACCTTGGTATCGGGCCAGATCTCCTGCACCGCGCGGGCCATGACATGCGCCAGATCGTGGCGGATCAGTTCATTGGCCTGAACCTCGTCCTTCATGGTGTGGATGGCGATGGCCGCATCTGCATCAATCGGCCACTGCAGGTCCCAGTGCTGATCGTTGACAGTGGCGGAGATGGCCTTTTTGGCCAGCGAGGTGGAAATGCTGGAAGCCACCTGCGCAGGGGTCACGCCTGCGTCATAGGATCGTGCATTGCCATCGGGAAAGGTGAGAGAGATTTGGGCCATGATCTGGCTGCTCCTCGTCGGTTTGGCGCCCACAGAACGCCCGGTTGCGGGTATGTGTTTCGTCTGCGCGTTTTGCGGCTAATGCGGGGGCAAGTCAAGGCGGCTTTGCAGGCAGTTGTTATTGCGCCGGAAAATCCGATTGTGTGCCTGTGCATGCGATTGCACATATGTGTATACTGGTAAGCTTTTGAAAAATAACAAGAAAACTGTTGCTACGAATCCGGGTTCGGGCAGTGTGGCCGAAACCTTAGGCCCAATGGACATACCAGGAGTGTTCCGATGACCCGCCCGAACCCGAACTTTGACTTGACGGTTGAAGATGTGGACCTGATTGAAACCGCGCTGTGCCAGTCCAGGGAGATCCTGTCGCAGCGCCGTCTGTCCTATGAGCATTGCGCGCATGTCGAAGGCGGGCCGAGCCGGGAGAAGGCGCGGCTTACTGGCGAGGCATTGACCCGGATACAGGATTTGCTGGGGCGATTGAGCACTCAGAAAATCGTCAGCAGCCCGGCTGCCGGCGTTTTGTGACTGTGCCGGCCGGCGGGTGTTGAACCCGCCTGAATACAGAAAAGATGCGAGGGGCCGGCCCCTCGCGCTCCCCGGGGTGTTTTTGACCAGAAAGAAGCTGGATCAGTTCGATACAAAAGCGGGGATGCCTTCGCGGATCACCCCGGAGAAGTCCGGGGTCACGCCGTGGGCCTGGGCGATAGGGGTAATGCTGCCCAAGGCGCGCAGTTCGCCGACCGTGCGGGTCTGGTCCAGCACGCCCTGTTCCCATGCATATTCCGGCAGATAGCCATTGGCCAGCACCCGCCAGTCCAGCGGCACTTCGTCTGCGAATGCCCGGATCATTGTCATCACCACAGTGGTGCAATTGGTGGTGAGCGAGTTGTACCACTCTGGCCGGGCGGCAAGGCTGTTGGCGGCGTCGACATATTGCATCAGCAAGGCGCGGGCGGTCTCGGGGCTGACGTTAATGCGGAACAGTTGCACGTTTTCGCCGCGGGCGTTGGTGCGGGTTCCCACCACGTCGCGTTCATCGGCGGCCAGGATCACCAGGGTGTTGGATTTAAACAGGTCGGCAATGGGGAGAAGCCGCCACCTGCCTGGCGCCGCACTTCGACCGACCAGGCGATATGATCGCCGTTCTCAAAACCGAAGCTGACGATCATATGCGCCATTTGCGGGCCGGCCCAATAGGACATGAACAAATCCACCGTTTCGAGCGTAGTCAGGTCATAGCTGCGGGTCTCCCAGCTTTCGCTATAGTCTTCAGGGGTTTGCCAGGAAAAATTGCGTACATCCGTGAGCGTGAGAGTGTCACCGGCAACCTGGCCGGTGACCTGGCGGGCCACATCAGGGGACCAGTTGCGCGCGTCCGGCGGTGTGAGGGTGGACCACCACAGGATCACCGCGGCCAGCGCCAGAGTGAATGTGGTCAGCGCGCGCAAGGCACGCCTGCGGAACAGACCGGCAATAACAGTGAGGCCCAGGAAAGCAAACCCGCCTGCCAGCAGGCCGCGCGGCACTGCGCCAAAGGGCAGCCGGTACCAGAGCGCCAGGGCGGCCCAGGCGGTGGCCAGGGCCACGGCAAGAATGGCGGTGGCGATCGCAATGCCCTTAATGAGTCTGAACATGCCCTAGGTCCCTTGAAAATTTTTGCGGACCATAAGGAGGCAGGCGGGGGCTTGCAAGCGGGGAGTGCCGGCGCTTGCGAGGCAGGCGCTGCCATGCCACATCTTAGGGAAAAGGACAGGAGACCAACGACATGCCCGCCACATCTTTTCTCGAGACCGCCCAGGGCCGCCGGATTGCCTATCACAAGAATGAGGGGCAGGGGCCGTGCGTGGTGTTCCTGGGCGGCCTGAAATCCGATATGGAGGGCACCAAGGCGGTGCATCTGGAGGCATGGGCAAAGGCGCGCGGGCTGGCCTTTCTGCGGTTCGATTACTCCGGCCACGGCGAAAGCTCGGGCACGTTTGAGGAAGGCTGCATCGGCGACTGGCATGAGGACACGCTGGAGGCGGTGGCGCAGCTGACCGAAGGGGACATCGTGCCGGTGGGCTCGTCGATGGGCGGCTGGCAGGCGCTGCTGCTGGCGCGGGAAATGCCGGAACGGATCAAGGGAATGGTGACCATCGCTGCGGCACCGGATTTCACCGAGGACGGGTATTGGGCCAATTTCTCGGATACGCAGAAGGATGAGCTGGAGACCCAAGGCTATGTGGAGCTGCCCAGTGATTACATGGAACCCTATCATATCTCCAAGCGGATGATCGAAGACGGGCGCAAACGGCTGGTCCTGCGCACGCCGCTGTTCCTGCCCTTCAAAGTCCGCTGCCTGCAGGGGACCGCGGATACGGCTGTATCGACGGAAACCGCGCTGCGGCTGATGGATCACGCGGCCTGTCCGGATATGCGGCTTAACCTGGTGAAAGATGCCGACCACCGGTTTTCGAACGAGATTTGCCTGAAGATGATGGAAGACGCGGTGCTGGACGTTCTGGGCGGCACCTGATGCGGCGGTTCGGGCGCGCGCTGGAGCGGCCTGACGGCTGGTGCGGCGGGCATAGCAGAATGATTGAAAGAGCAATGGGTTGATTTATGGAACAGAGAGTAAGCCTGATAACGCTGGGTGTGCCGGACATGGAAAGCGCTGCTGCCTTTTACGAAGCATTGGGCTGGCAGCGTGCTGAAAGCCCGGACGGGGTGATTGCTTTTGATCTGATCTCTCAGACCTTGGGGCTTTATCCGCTGGCAGCGCTGGCAGCTGAGATAGGCCTGCCGGAAGCGGAGCTGGGCACCGGTGCGGTGACGCTGAGCCACAATACCCGCAGCAAGGAGGACGTGGCTGTGCTGCTGACGGCAGCGGAGGCGGCTGGCGCAGAGGTTCTGAAACCTGCGCAGGATGTGTTTTGGGGCGGGCATCACGGCTATTTCCGCAGCCCGGACGGGCACATTTGGGAAATCGCGTTCAACCCGTTTTCAGAACTGGCCGGGAATGGCGCTTTTTGCTGGAATGGCTACTAGACGTGGCACCGCGGCGGCAGCAGCTTTCTAAATCCCTGCTGCCGGGAGGTTTTTCTTGATCCAGGGGGCGGATCTTCGCAGAGTTGAAACATCGGGTGGAAGGCAAACCGCGAGGGCAGGATATGCCTTATGACCAGCAACCGTGCCGCGAACCATTGGTTCTGCTGCCGGGGATGATGTGCGACGGCCGGATTTTTGACGCTCAGGTCCGGAGTTTTTCCGGCAGTATGCCGGTGATGGTGCTGCCGCTGGCGGGCGGCGACACGGTGGAAAAGATCGCTGTCCGGATGCTGGCACACCTGCCGCCGCGGTTTTCTCTGGCGGGTGTGTCGATGGGCGGACTCCTGGCGATGGAGCTGCTGCGCCGCGCACCGGAACGGATCAGCCGGTTGTGCATCATGGGGGCCAGCCCGCTGGCAGAGACGCCGGAGCAGGCTGCCGACCGGGAACCGCATATCATAGCAGCCCGGACCGGACGGCTGGAGGATGTGCTGCGCGACACCCTGCCGATGGAGGCGCTGGCGCCGGGGCCGGGACGGCTGGAGGTCCACAACCTGTTCTGCCGCATGGGGATGGAGCTGGGGCCGGAAATGTATGTGGCGCAGGCCCGCGCGCTGCAGCGGCGGCCGGATCAGCAGGCAACGCTGCGGCGGGCGCATGTTCCCACTCTGGTTTTGGGGGGGAGCATGACACGATCACCCCGGTTGCCAAACACCAGTTGCTGGCGCAGCTGATCCCGGATGCGCAGCTGCAGGTGATCCCCGAAGCCGGGCATATGCCGGTGCTGGAACAGCCGGATGCTGTGAACCGGGCGCTGCTGCACTGGCTGGCGGTGCCTGTTTCTTAAGGGGAGAGTTTTGCGCGCTGGTCTTTGCTGAGCAATTCCGGTTCAGCTGCCGGCTTGCCTGTTTCGGCATTAAAAAAAGGCGTTTCCCGCCACTTGCCGGACAGCCGCGATGTGATCATCCGGCTGAGGATGCCCCAGGCCATGACTCCGCCGCCCTTGGTCCGGGACTGTTTGCCTGTGACTGGGAGGAAAGCCTTGGCGCGGATTTTGCCAAGTGCGGATTTGTCCTCGAACAAGTCCGAGCGCATCCCGGCAAAGGGCAGCGTGGGTTTGGCCAGCGTGTTGGCAAAAGGCGTGCTGCAACAGGCGGCGTACCAGCGCAGCGGGCCGCGGGGGCCAAGGCGCAGCGCTTTCAGATGCGCCGCGCCTTGGGTAATGGTGATGCTGTCCGGTGCCAGCTGAAACAGGTCAACCGGATCCGGCGCCGGGTCGGGTTGGCCGTGGTACAGCTCATTGGCGCGGCAATCGGCACAGTAGCAGACAACACGGGTGCCGCCCTTGATGCCTTGCGCGGAAACTTCACCACGCAAGGTCCCGCAGTTGCAGGAAAACGCCAGCCCGTCGCCCATGCCGTCAGGCAGCCGTGTTCTTGTTGGCCGGTTTGCGGCCTGGTTTCTTGCGGCTGTTTGCGTTCATGAAATCAATCACCAGCGGACGGATATTGTCGCGCCAGCTGCGGCCGGCAAAGATGCCATAGTGGCCGGCACCCGGCTCCAGGTGGCTGGCCTTCATGCTTTCAGGCAGTCCGGTGCAAAGATCCAGCGCCGCGACGCATTGGCCGGGGGCAGAGATATCATCCTTGGCGCCTTCGACAGTTTTCACCGCAACATTGGTGATCTTGCCGATATCGACCTTGTGGCCGTTGACCACAAATTCGTTGCGGGCGATCTCGCGTCTTTTGAAGACACGCTCGACGGTGGACAGGTAGAACTCGGCTGTCATGTCCATGACGGCAAGATATTCGTCGTAGAAACGGTTGTGGGCATCGTGATCCGAAGCCTCGCCGCGGGAAACACGGTGGATCTGGTCCATGAATGCCTTGGAGTGGCGCTCGCCGTTCATCGACATGAAGGAGGACAGCTGCAGCAGGCCCGGATAGACCTTGCGCCCGACACCTTTGTTTTTGTAGCCGACACGCTGGATCATGGTCTCCTCCAGCTGGCCCATGGTGACGCGCCGGCCAAAGTCAGTGACCTCGGTCGGGGTGGCGTCCGGGTCCACCGGGCCGCCGATCAGGGTCAGCGACGACGGCTGCGCCTTGGGGTCCTGTTCGGCCAGATAAGCGGTCGCTGCCAGGGTCAGCGGCACTGGCTGGCAAACCGCGACAACATGGGTGTCGGGGCCCAATTCGCGCATGAAGTCGACGAGGTAGAGCGTGTAATCCTCGACGTCGAATTTTCCTGCGGAAACAGGTATATCGCGGGCATTGTGCCAGTCCGTCACATAGACTTCGCAATTGACGATCAAGCTTTGGACGGTGGACCGCAGGAGAGTGGCGTAATGACCGGACATCGGCGCAACCAGCAGCACCTTGCGCGGCTGTTCCTCGCGTCCGTTGACCTTAAAATGGATCAGATCGCCGAACGGGCGTTCGACAACAGTGGTTATGTCCACCAGATGGTCCTTGCCGTCTTCGCAGGTGAAAGTGCGGATACCCCAGTCCGGTTTCACCACCATCCGCTGGTAAGTACGTTCCGTCACTTCACCCCAGGCGGCCATCCAGCTGAGCGCAGGGTTTGGCAAGGCGGAAAAGACCGGGTAAGATGCCATGGAAAGGGCGGTTGCGCCCAACCATTGGTTGGTGTTCCGGACGGTCTCCATCAGATCGTAGGTCATCATGTATCGCATGCGTGTCTCCTTCGGGTTCTGCCCCTGCGTCATCGGATCGTCAAATCCGGAACATTGGACCAATCGCCGCTTTGCCCTGAAAAATGCAGAAGAGTATTCTGCATAGCAGAAAGCCTATGAGGGATTCTTTTATATGACAACTAGTGACGAATTATCCGCAGCACCCAATTCTGAGAGCATTGAAAAGCTTAAGGAAAACATGAGCCGTGTTGAGGAGCTGACTAAGCGTCTGGCCGATGTCATGTCCCGGAAGACCCCGCATAACGCCGCTTTGGACGGTCCGAATCAAGAGCTTTATGCGCGTGCAGCAACTGCGTACTGGACCGAAGCGATGCAGAACCCTGCCAAGATCCTGGAACAGCAGGTGGCATACTGGAGCAAATCGGTGCTGAATTTCGCCGAAGCGCAGAAGGCCTTGGCGGGTCAATCGCAAAGTACGGATGACGGCGGAGCCAGGGACCGCCGGTTTTCGAATCCGCTGTGGGAGAGCAGCCCGTATTTCCACTTTGTGAAACAGCAATACATGACCAACGCCGATGCGATCCGCAACGCGGTGCAGGATGCGGACGAATTGGACGGCAAGGACAAGCAGCGGCTGACGTATTTTGCCGACCAGATCATCGAGATGATGTCGCCGACCAATTTTCTGCCCACCAACCCGGATGCGCTGGAAAAGGCTGTTGCGACCGAAGGCCAGTCGCTGATCGACGGGCTGGAGAACCTGGTCACCGATCTGGAAGCCAACAATGGCGAGTTGGTGGTGCGGCTGGCGGATGAAAGCGCCTTTGAGCTGGGCGGCAATATCGCCACCACGCCCGGCGATGTGGTTTACCGCAACCGGATGATGGAGCTGATCCAGTACAAACCCGCGACGGAATCCGTGCATGAGATCCCGATTGTCCTGTTCCCGCCCTGGATCAATAAGTTCTACATCCTGGATCTGAAGGCACAGAACAGCATGATCAAATGGGTGACCGAGCAGGGCTATACCCTGTTTGTCGTCTCGTGGGTCAACGCGGATGCCAGCCATGCCGAGGTGGGGATGGAGGATTACATCCAAGAAGGCATCCTGACCGCGATTGAGACCGCCAAGGAGATCTGCAAGGTCAAGCAGGTGAACGCCGTGGGCTATTGCATCGCCGGCAGCACGCTGGGCTTGACCTTGTCGCTGCTGAAGCAGCGCGGCGACACTTCGGTGAAATCGGCGACTTTCTTTACCACGCTGACCGATTTTGGTGATCAGGGCGAATTCACGCCGTTCCTGCAGAATGACTTTGTTGACGGGATCGAGGCGCAGGTGGAAGAGGAGGGGCTGCTGCGCTCCTGGGTGATTGCACGCACCATGTCGTTCCTGCGCTCCAAGGATCTGATCTATGGCCCCGCTGTCAAAAGCTACATGATGGGCGAGACCCCGCCGGCCTTTGATCTGCTCTATTGGAACGGCGATGGCGCCAACCTGCCGGGCCGGATGGCGGTGCAGTATCTTCGAGGCCTTTGCCAGAACAATGAATTCGTTGGCGAGGGGTTCGAGCTGATGGGGCACAAGCTGCATATCAAGGATGTGGATGTGCCGCTGATGTCGATCACCTGCGAGACCGACCATATCGCCCGCTGGAAAGACTGTTACCGCGGTGTGCAGCAGATGGGATCGCGCAGCAAAAGCTTCATCGTGTCGGAGTCCGGCCATATCGCGGGTATCGTCAACCCGCCCAGCAAAAAGAAATACGGTCACTACACCAACGCTGATCTGAAAGGCGATAGCGAAGCCTGGATGGCAGGGGCGGAATACCACGAAGGCTCCTGGTGGCCGCGCTGGAATGAGTGGCTGAAAAAGCGGTCCGGCAAGCAGGTTCCCGCCCGCGACGTGGGAGATTCGGGGTATCCGTCTTTGATGCCGGCCCCTGGGTCTTATGTGAAGGTCAAGGCAAACCGTTGATTTGACAGGATTTGCGATTTTTTTCTGCACTGCAGCATCAAAAACCTTGAAATGCTGCAGTGCGGCACGCATATTCCTCTCATGCTAAGAGCGCAGGATGGTCCTGCTGCAGCTTTCTGAGGAATTAGAACTATGGCAAAGACCCAAGACTTCACCGCGATGATGAAAGACTTCATGGGCGCATTCCCGGTCGACACCAAAGCGATGGAAGACGTATTCAAAAACACCGCAGCCCTGAACGAGAAGCTGTCCGCCGTTGCGCTGGACGCTGCCGGCAAATCCGCTGAGCTTTCGAACAAGTGGACCAAAGAAACCATCTCCAAGCTGGGCGATGTGTCCAAAGTCAAAGCCGACCCGGCCGACTATGCCAAAGCCGCAACCGATTTCGCCTCCGCTTCTGCTGAAGTGGCTGCTGAAAACATGGCTGCCTTTGCTGAGATCGCCAAGAAGGTCCAGATGGAAACCGTTGAACTGGTGATGGCTGCCGGCAAAGACATGGGCGAAGAAGCCACCGCAGCTGTGAAAAAGGCCACCGACGAAGTGACCTCCGCTGCGAAAAAAGCTTCGGCCACTGCAAAGTAAGATCGACCACAGACCGGCCCTGGCTCTCCTCCCTGACGGAGCCGGACTGTGAGAAAGGGCGGGCCGCAAGGCCTGCCCTTTTGCCGTTCAGGGGTCAGTCCGGCAATCCGGCCCGCCGCAGACCGTCGCAGTAGTGCTCCAGATCTGCTGCTCTGACAAAGGGCATGGTCTTGCTGATGCGGGCGAGCGAAAACTCCGGCTCCAGGCCAAGGATACGCCCGCATTCCCGTGCTGCCGCAGCCCTGTCTCCCAGTTGTGCATAGCAGGCAGCCAGATGGCGGTGCGGGGCCGGAAAGCCGGGAAACAGCCCGACAGCCTTGTTCACTTCTGATATGCTAGGGCGGTACTCCCGGCACATATACAGCGCCAGCCCCCTGAACCAGTGGAAGTAGGTTGGATGGAACGGGTTGCGGCCAGAGGCTTGATCCAATTCGGCAAGGGCCTTTTCGGGCTGGCCCCGGTACACATAAGACAGGCCGCGGAAAGCCATTGCGTCAGTGTCGTTCGGGTTCAGGGCAAGGGCGCGCTGGAAATGGTCTTCTGCCAAAGAAAATTCGCCCTTGAACAGATGCATGACGGCCAGGCGGCGCTGCACGGCGCTGTCCAGCGGGTCGATACGGGCGGCGCGGCGCAGATACGGGAAGGCCTGATCCAGGGTGGCTTCAGGGGACAGGCCCCAGCCGCTCATCCATTCGACCAGAAATGTGAGCGCCAATCCGGAATAGGCCGACGGATTCCCAGGATCGCTGTCACAGGCACTCCGGTACAATTCCCGGCATTGATACAGTGTGTCCCGGGTGTCGAGGATCAGAGCTTTGGCTTGCAGGACCAGTTCCTTGGATGTCCAAGGGCCGCCGCTGGCCAGAACTTCGGCTGATATCCGTTTTGCGGTGGCCTGCAACTGTCCGGCCAGGGTCTGGGTGATTTGCCGTGCCAAAGCGTCCTGAAGGCTGAACCCGGCCTGATTTTCCAGATTGTATTGTTCACTAAGCAGCGTTGTACCGCTGTAGCCATCTGCCAGCGAAACAGCGACACGCAATTGTCCGGACCGTTGCCGCACCGTGCCCTCAACCAGGTAACGGACGCCCAATTCCACTGCAGCCAGGGATGTTTCAGATGCGCTGCCGGCAAAGCGGAGTGCAGTGGTGCGGGAAATGACACGCAGCTCGCGGAACCGGGAAAGGCCAATGGTCACGTCTTCGGTCAGGGTTTCGCCCAGACTGTCTGCACCGGGTGCAGCGGGGGATTTGTTCAGGAAAGGCAGAACGGCCACGGACACTTCGTAGGCAGGGCCTTCGGCCTCAAAGCGCGGCATCGGGTTTTCGGCTATGCGGAAGATCCGCACCGGGTCTGAGATGTTGCGGATAACCTGCAGGCCGAGGTCGTCAAAGGCTGCATTGATCCTGCCGCGGACCTGTTCTTGAACCGTGCCGGAAACACAGATTTCACCAGGTCCTGCAAGGCTTTCGAGGCGGGCGGCGATATTGACGCAATTGCCGAACAGATCGTCCCCGGCAGCAATGACGGTTCCTGTGTGAATTCCCATTCTCAGGTGCAGATGCGGCGGAGGATGGCTGGCCGCCGCGGCAGCGGTCCGCTTGGCAATCAGCAAGGCGGCTTTGACCGCTTGCACGGAAGTTTGGAACTCCAGCAGAAAGCCGTCGCCCTGTGATTTGACAAGCCGGCCTGAATACTGCTGTGCGGCTGGCACGACGATATCGTCCGCAAGTGTGCGAACGGCAGCGACCGCTTCCGCCTCCCCGGTCTCAACCAGTGCGGAAAACCCAGCCACATCAGCGATTAAAACAGCAGCTTGTCTTTGTCTGTCCCCTTGGTCAGCCATCATTCCCGCTACCACAGACTCGAAAAGACTCTGCCTGAATTATATCACATTAAGCCCTGTTTGCTGCACCTCAATTGCAAAATGTTCGATTTTTGTTCATGGAAAGCTGCCTTGAGGTCAAAACTGCGCATTGCGGAAACTGGTGTATTGCGGCGCCCAGCCGGTCATTTGGCGCAGTTTTGCAGAGCCCATCTGCTGGTCCAATGCCGGCCCCTCGGCGCAATCGCCGTATTTGATCAGCACGTGCTTGAGGCTACGCACAACACAGCTGGAGTCATGGTCCTGGCGCCGGGCAATCCCGCGGGTGATCTCTGCCACTGGCACGCCGGTTTCCGCGCTGGCATTGAAGTGGCCTTTTAGCTTGGGGCGCTCCATCAGCAGACGGTAGGCGCGGGCAGGATCCGCACGTTCGACCAAGGGCCTGCGGGTTGCGATACTGCCCCGGATCTCAAACGGTATTCTATGACGGGCAGCCTCCAAGTAGCGAAAAACACGCCGCCATCCGGGTGATAGACCATCGCCGGGTGAATCACCGCAGTTGAACCTGCAGGGGCTGCAACGGCGGTGCAACAGGGCTGTCCGGAACAAATGTTGCGGAAAACATGCGAAGGCTTCCCTTTTGTTCTGCGCTGGCATAGGCTTTGCTGCAATGCGTCATGACCGGGGAGGGAAGACATGGCAGAGCAGGACAAACCCTTGCTGATCAAGCGGTACGCGAGCCGCAGGCTTTATAACACCGAGACCAGTGATTACGTCACGCTGGAAGATATCGCGGGTTTCATCCGGGAAGGGCGGGAAGTGCAGATCGTCGACCTGAAAACGGGCGATGACCTGACACGGCAGTACCTGCTGCAGATCATTGCAGAGCATGAAAGCCGCGGCGAGAATGTACTGCCGGTGAATGTTCTGAACGACCTGGTGCGCAGTTACATGGTGCCCGGCGGCGGGGTAATGCCGCAGTTTCTGCAGTCTTCGTTTGATATGCTGCGCGAAAGCCAGTCCAAGATGATGGAAAACATGAGCGCGATGAATCCGATGGCCAAGATGCCGGGGTTTGAGGCGATGAAGGCGCAGCAGGAAGCGTTTCTGAAGGCAATGACCGGCGGCCTTGGCGGGGCCGGCTGGACCGGCGGCGCACCCGGGGAAGAGAAATCCGAAGGTGGCGAGGACCTGGACGACATCAAGAAGCAGCTGGCTGAGCTGCAGGAAAAATTGTCCAGGATGAAGTGAGGCGATTGGCGGCAGCGGGGGCCTGATCAACAGGGGCTCCCGCCTGTTCGCAAACAGTCTGCGACTGTTCCTTACAGTTGGGCGTGGCACCGCGGTGCGGTGCCATTCGCTTTTTATGCGGTTTCTGCGCAAGATTTGCAGCGCCCGTGCGCTGCGCCGGGGTCCAGACGCCGGGATCGGCGGTCAGGCGCCCGGTTTGATTTTCAGGACATTGTGCAGCCGGTGGTACGGCGCATTCTTGACGATTTCGTCCAAATCGCTGGTTTCCGGCTGCGGTTTGGAGCGATGAAACAGATAGGCGCTTGCAGCAAAAGACAGGGTGCAGGCCCCGGCAATTGCGCTGACGATGACTGTTTCAATTCCCATGGCTTCAAACATGCTGTTCTCCGGTTTCAGGACCAATATAGGCATGGAGTGTTGAAATTTCCATATCACTTTGCACTGCCCGTGTTCTTTGCGGCTTCCAGCACATGGCGGGCCAGTGTTTCCGCGGCTTCGCGTTCTTGCGTTTTGATCCGCCGCCGCGCCCGTCCGCCGAGGCGGGATGCGGTGGCGAAGATGAAACCTGAAAAAGATAAAAGGGTCAGGCCAAAGGCCAGCCCGCCCGTTACTGTGCCGGCAATGGCGGCGCCGAAGCTGGCCAGAAGCGCGCCGGCTGCCAGGCGTTGCGACCATTGTCCGATCACCTGATCGGCATCCTGCGCCTGGGCTTCTGCATCTCCGGCCCGTGTGGCGAAGGCAGTCAGCAGATCCGCCACGGTAAGGCCGGTTTCCGGGTCGTTCGCGGCCCCGATGGCGGCCAAAAGCGCAGCCCGTTCACTGCTGCTGGTGGAAACCGCGCGGATGACTTGCGTCAGCGCGTCTTCGCTGACGGGATCGCCCATGCTGAGCGCATTGGCCATCGCAACCAGGGCTGTGGCCGGGCGCCGTTCGAATTCGGGAAGCGGGGTCATGGCGGCAAACTGTACGGCGCAAGCCAGGATTGCAATCAGGAAAACCCCGGCATAATGCCGGGGCAGTATCTTCTTTAAATCACCTGTGGCGTTCAGGCTGCGGCCTTGGCCATGGTCTCCTCAACCGCGGACAGCAGAATGTCTGCAATCACATCCAGCTCGGCATGGGTCAGGCGCACCGGCAGGCGCACGTCGCAGGCCTTCATCAGCATGGCGCGGGTTTGCGGCAGATCGGGCTGATCGCGCAGGAACTGCCAGTTCCAGAAGGCGCGGGCGTTGTCGGTAGAGAGGCCGAAGACCTGCACCTTGACGCCCTTGGCTTCTGCCGCGCTGGCAAAGGCGCGGGTCTGCGCCTCGCTGAGGCCTGCCAGATTGAACTGGATCGAATCCGGCGCGCGGCGTTCAGGGGCCAGCGGTGCGGGCACGTCAAAGAAAGGGGAGGCATTCAGCCGTTCAGCCACATAGTCATGGTTGGCCAGCCCGTCGCGCACCCGGCGCGCCAGTTCCGGCAGCTGCGGGCGGATCACGGCGGCGGACAGGTTGCTCATCCGCAGGTTGTACAGCGGCAGCTGGTTCTGCCACTTGGCAAAGGCCTGCTCCAGATCCGGGGTGTTTTCCCCATGCGGGCCCTTGTGCTTTTTCCAATTGTGTTCATAGGCGCCGGACATGATCACGGCGCGGGCAATTAGATCGGCGTCATCGGTGACCAGGATACCGCCTTCGCCGGCGTTGACCATCTTGTAGGACTGGAAGGAGAAGCAGCCAACCTTGCCGATAGTGCCGATATTCCGGCCGTTCCAGGTGGTGCCCAGCGAATGGGCCGCGTCCTCGACCACCGGGATGCCGCGGGCATCGCACAGCGCCATGATCGCATCCATGTCGGAGGTATGGCCGCGCATGTGGCTGATGATCACCGCCTGCACGCTGTCCAGCTTGGTCTCGAAATCTGCCATGTCGATACGGTAGTTGCCGCCGACCTCGCACAGCACCGGCACGCAGTCGGCGTGCACCACCGAGGACGGCACAGCGGCAAAGGTGAAGGCGGGGATCAGCACGCGCGCGTCGCGCGGCAGGCCAAGCGCTTTCAGTGACAGGAACAAGGCGGCGGAGCAGGAGGAGACTGCCAGCGCATATTTGCTGCCCAAAAGGTCCGCATATTCCTGTTCCAGCAGCGTGACCGGAGCGTTTTCCGGCGCGGTGTAGCGGAACAGGTCGCCCGACTGCATCAGGGCCTCGATTGCCTCAAGTGCGGCTGCGGGAATGGGTTCAGCGTCATGAACGTTGGGCGGCAGAGCCATATTTCAAAATCCTGAATTGTTGCTTCGGGAAATGTAAAACTAGATGCCGGAAATGCCAAGAGGCGACGCGGCGGAAAATGCAGGCGCAGGCGAAATTTCACAGAAATGTTGCGGAGTTGCGCGGAAACCGGCCTGGGGTCAGACCCCCAGCCGGTCGCGCAAGGCAAACCAAGTCATTGCCAGCACCAAGAGCGGCGAGCGCATCCGCGGCCCGCCCGGGAAGCGCGGGGCGGGGACGCGGGCCAGGGTGTCGAAACCTTCTGCCTGTCCCTGTATCGCCTGCGCCATCAACTGGCCTGCATGGGTGGCGGTTCCGACACCATGGCCGGAATAGCCGGAGGCAGTCAGCACATTGGGCGCCAGCCGCGCCAGATAGGGCATCCGCTTCATGGTGATGCCCAAGGTGCCGCCCCAGGCATAGTCGACCCGGACGTCCTTGGTGTGCGGGAAAATCTGCTGCATCGGTTTGCGCACTGTGGCCTCAATATCGGCAGGAAAGCGGTAGCCATAGCTTTCGCCGCCGCCGAACAGCAGCCGCTTGTCATGGCTGAGACGGAAGTAGTTGACCACGAATTTACTGTCCGCCACAGCGACATCGCGGGCGAGCACCCGGGCCGCGTCTTCTCCCAGCGGTTCGGTTGCCACGATGAAATTGTTGATCGGCATCACCCGCGCGGCGACCTGATGGTTCAGCCCGCCAAGATAGCCGTTGCAGGCCAGGATCAAGTGACTGGCCGTTACCGTCCCGCCTGCAGTCCGCACCCGGACCTGCGCGCCTTCCTGGATGCCCAGAACCTCGCTTTGCTCACAGATCTGTGCCCCCGCATCAGCGGCCGCCCGGGCCAGGCCCAGGGCATAGTTCAGCGGGTGCAAATGGGCGGCACCCATGTCCAGCGATCCGCCCTGATAGGCGGGCGAGGGGCAGATGGCGTGCAATCCAGCCTCATCCAGCGGTTCGATCTGATCGTAGCCGTAGCGGTTATGCAGATGTTCGGCATAGGCGTGTTCATGGGCTGCTTCGCCTTTGGAGAAACAGGCATGGGCAATGCCGGGGGTCAGATGGCAGTCGATGCTGTGCCGGGAAATCAACGCTTTCACCAGATCCTTGGCATCTTCACCCAGCTGCCAGAGTTTTAGCGCGTCGGCCTTGCCCATCAGCGCTTCCAGGCCGTCCTGTTCCATCCGCTGGCCGCTGCCAAGCTGGCCGCCATTGCGGCCCGAGGCACCAAAGCCCACGCGGTGCGCTTCCAGCAGCACAACACGCTGCCCGGCCTCGGCCAGATGCAGCGCAGCGGACAGGCCGGTATAGCCGCCGCCGACGATGCAGACATCGGCCGTCACGTCGCCATCAAGAGCCGCGAAGCGATCCATAGGCGCGGCTGTTGCCGCGTACCAGCTGTTTGGATATTCGCCCTTCCGGTCATTGGAATAGAGCAAGTTCATGCCCATAGCACACCTCTTTCCGGCGCAGTCGTCCGCCGGGACGGCCTGCACTTCATCTTTCTAAAAATACTCAATTGCATTGGCGCTGCACCGGGGCGCAGCGCCGGAGGTTTACACGTTCATCAGCAGATGTTCGCGCTCCCAGGGAGAGATCACCTGAAGGAATTCGTCATATTCCGCGCGTTTCACGATGGAGTAAACGCGGGCGAATTCCGGGCCCAGAACCTCATGCAATTCAGTGGCCTCGTCAAAAAGATCCAGCGCCTGACCCATTACTTGCGGGATATCGCCTTCGCCCTCATAGGCGTCGCCCTTGAACTGCTTGCGCGGGCGCTCCTCGTTGATCAGGCCAAGATAGCCGCAGGCCAGCGACAGGGCGATGCCCAGGTACGGATTGCAGTCCATACCGGCGATGCGGTTTTCCACCCGCCGCGCCGCAGGGCCGGACAGCGGGATCCGGATGCCGGTTGTGCGGTTGTCACGCGCCCATTCCAGATTGATCGGGGCCGCGTGGTCCTTCACATACCGGCGGTAGGAGTTCACATATGGCGCCATCACTGCCAGACCCGCGGGCAGGTGGTTCTGGAACCCGGCAATGTAGTTGTAAAACGCGTCCGTCTCGCCGCCCTGCGGGCCGGAAAAGATATTCTCGCCGGTTTCCATATCCAGAACCGAATGGTGGATATGCATGGCTGAGCCCGGCTCATCTTCGATTGGCTTGGCCATGAAAGTGGCAAAACAGTCGTGGCGAAGCGCCGCTTCGCGGATCAGCCGTTTGAAGTAGAAGACTTCATCTGCCAGTTTGACCGGGTCGCCGTGCAGCAGGTTGATCTCCAGCTGGCCGGCGCCGCCTTCCTGGGTGATGCCGTCGATTTCAAAACCCTGGGCCTCGGCGAAATCATAGATATCGTCGATCACCGGACCGAATTCATCCACTGCAGTCATCGAATAGGCCTGACGCGCCGCCGCCGGGCGGCCGGAGCGGCCCATCATCGGCTTGATCTCATGCGCAGGATCAATGTTGCGGGCAACCAGGAAAAACTCCATTTCCGGCGCCACTACCGGCTTCCAGCCCTTGTCGTGGTAAAGCTGCACCACCCGCTTCAGCACATTGCGCGGGCTGTAGGGGATTGGTTTGTCGTGCCGGTCATAGGCGTCGTGGATCACCTGCAGCGTCCAGTCGCCGGTCCAGGGCGCCGCTGTGGCCGTGGACATGTCCGGCTTCAGCGTCATGTCCTTTTCGATCCAGCCGTCCTCATCCGCGGCATCCGCCCAGTCGCCGGTGATGGTCTGGTAGAAGATGCTGTCGGGCAGGTGGAAATAGTCGGTTTTTGCGAATTTCGATGCCGGTACCGCCTTGCCACGGGCGATACCGGGAAGGTCCGAGATAACGCATTCAACTTCGTCGAGACGACGGCCCTCCAGATAGGTTTTTGCTGCTTCGGGAAGGGCGTCGAGCCAGGCTGACATTACGTCCTCTCTTTCCTGTAAAATTCTGCGAGGAGGGTTGCGATTTCTTGGTTGTCCACGGGGGCGTCCAGCTCGGCGGCTGCACGGTCCAGCAGGTCGTCCGGCACCACGCCGCGGCCGCGTTTTTCAATCAGGCCGCCGACAAAGGCGCTGGGAAATTCGGGGTGGGGCTGCCAGGAGATGATGTGGTCGCCATAGGCCAGGATACCGTTCTGGCAAAAGCCGTTGCCGCCCAGCACGCGGGCCCCTTGGGGCCGTTCCACCACCTGATCCTGATGCCAGGCATTGAGGGTCAGGTCCTTGCCGTCCACCTGATAGGTGACACGGCCCACGGCCCAGCCGCCCTCGAACTTCCTGACCTTGCCGCCAAGCGCCTGAGCAATGATCTGATGGCCGAAACAGATGCCGGCCAGCGGCTGTTTCCTGGCGTTGATCTCGCGGATCAGATCCTCCAGCGGCGGGATCCAGGCGTGGTCTTCATAGGCGCCATGCTTGGAGCCGGTGATCAGCCAGGCGTCGGCCTCATCGGCGCTGTCCGGCAGCACCCCGTCCACCACGGCCCAGGTTTGAAATTCAAAGCCGTTGCCGTCCAGCATGTCGCGGAACATGCCGTCGTAATCTCCGAAAGGGCCGAACAGATCTTCGGGGGAGTGGCCGGTTTGCAGGATACCGATTTTCATAAGTCACCAGATTTGATCAAATTGAGCCTAGCTGAGGGGGCTGAAGCTGGCAAGGCGGCTCTATACCGCTTCCAGCCAGGACAGCCAATGGCTCTCCCGGGGGCGCTCGGCAAAGCCTATCAGCTCTTGCCGTTTGGTCATCACCAGGTTCCGGATGGCAAGTTCCGGCAGCACACGGGCGATCAGCGGGTCGGTCTCAAACCAGTTGATCGCGGTCTCCCAGTCGGCGGCCAGCTGCGGCAGGCCCTGGATCTCGTAGATGTTGCCCTCGGACGGAGCGGGCGGCTGCATCTGATCTTCGATCCCGGCCAGGGCAGAGCCAAGCACGGTTGCGAGCATCAGATAAGGGTTGATGTCGCCGCCGGCGACGCGGTGTTCGATACGGCGTGCCTTGTGGCTGCCGCCGGGGATGCGGATGGCGGCGGTGCGGTTCTCGTAGGCCCAGGCAGCGCTGACGGGCGCATGGGCGCCAGGCACCAGCCGGTCATATGAATTACCGTGCGGGGCAAAGATCAGCGAGCTGGCGGGCATCGCCGCCAGACAGCCCGCCACCGCGTGCATCAGCAGGTCCGACCCCTTTTCGCCGCCGTCGTCAAAGACGTTGCTGCCGTCCTGATCCTCGACCGAGAAATGCACATGCATACCATTGCCGGCTTCTTCAGCATAAGGCTTCGCCATGAAGGTCGCGGCAAAGCCGTGTTTGCGTGCAAGCCCTTTTACCAACGCCTTGAACAGCCAGGCATCATCTGCAGCCCGCATCGCCTCCTGATGGTTCAGGTTGATCTCAAACTGGCCCAGGCCCGCCTCGGAAATTGCCGATTGGGCAGGTATGCCCATGGCCTCAGCGCCGTCATAAAGATCCGTGAAGAAGTCGTCGAATGCGTCCAGCTCTGCCACCGACAGCACCGACTGCTGATCCAGCTCACGGCCGGTCTGCGGGTCGATTGGCGGGGCAGGGCGGGGGCCGCTGTCATCCAGCAGGCTGAACTCCATCTCAGTGGCGGCCACAACGCTCCAGCCGCGTGCCGCATAGCGCGACAGAACATCAGCCAGCACATGCCGGGGATCGCCAAGGAAGGCAGTGCCATCTTCCCAGTACATCGCCATCGGCACCAGCGCCGAGGCGCTTTTGAGCCAGGGCATCGGAACGGCGCCGCGTTCAGTCGGCAGCATCACCCCGTCGGCGTCGCCGGTTTCAAACACCAGCGGATTGTCTTCCACATCGCGGCCCCAGAGATCGACATTGAGGGTGGAGATCGGCATCCGTGCCGCGCCGCTGTCCAGCTTGGCGGCCATGCCCGCAGGCAGGCGCTTACCGCGCATCTGGCCGTTCATGTCACAGGCGGCAATGCGTATGGTCTTCAGTCCGGACAGGTCCATAGGGGGCTCCATGAATGCGTTGCGCCAACCCTAGCGCAGAGAATTGCATTCGCCAAGATAATTTGATCAAAAGTTTGAGGCGCCCCGCCGGCGGCCCCCGTCTTGCAGGAGAAAACCCTGCGGTGTGTGGCTCCGAGTGCGCCCCGTATGATCCAGCGTTCCCCCAAAAAAATGGCTCCCGAAGGAGCCATTCTGCAATCAGCGGATCAGGTTGATCTTCAGCCTGGTGCGGCTGCGCCGCTCTTGCGGCAGATGCCGGTTCAGCTGTTTGTTCACAAAACCGAACACCGAGATAACAACCAGTGTCAGCAGAATGAAGTAGAAGGCCAGGATCGGGTAGGGGACAAAGGGGTTAAAGGTCTTGTCCGCGAAATAGCTGGCGTAGTACAACGCATCGCCCTTTTGCTGCCAGGCCGGAAAGCCCGAAAAGAACACCAGCGTGGTGGCGTGGAACAGGAAGATCGCCTCGTTGGTGTAGGCAGGCCAGGCCAGCCGCATCATGGTCGGGAAGGTGATGCGGCGGAACCGGGTCCAGCCGGTCATGCCATAGGCGTCTGCAGCCTCGATATCGCCCTTGGGGATCGACAAAAGCGCGCCATAGAAGATCTCGCCCGAATAAGCCGCGGTGTTGAAGAACAGCACAACCAGCGCGCCCAGCCAGGCCGAGGTGAACGGATCAAAGAAGCTGGAAACGCTTTTAAGGCTGAGAAAGCAGGCGTAGGCAAAGAAGAACTGGATGAACAGCGGGCTGCCGCGGAACACGAAGATGAACCACTCGGCCGGCTTGCGGAACAGCGGGTTGGGGCTGGATTTTCCAACTGCCAGGGCCACCGCCAGGAAAAAGCCGGTCATCAGGGCAATGATGCCGAAATAGATATTCCAGATCATGCCGGAGCCGATCAGGGTGAAGTGCTCGCACAGGGTGTATTCGCCCTTGGGCAGCAGCCGTTCGCCAAAGCCCAGGGAACGGAAGGCATAGGCCTGGATGGTTTCAACGCAACTCATGCCGCGGCCTTTCTTTGTGCTTCGCCTGCTGCGGTTGCCTGGCCCTTGGTCAGACGCTTCATGATCCGGTCCAGGGCCACCTCGGACAGTTTGGTAAAACACAGGTAGAACACCAGCAGCGCAGCAAAATACCAGACATGCCAGTTCGGATGCGGGTAGTCGGTGAACCTGGCGGTCTTGGTGCCGCCCAGCTCCCGTGCCCAATAAACGATGTCCTCGACCCCCAGCAGGAACAAAAGCGGCGTGGCCTTGATCAGCACCATCCACAGGTTCGACAGGCCCGGCAGCGCATAGACCCACATCTGCGGCACCAGAATGCGCCAGAAAGCCTGGCGGCTGGTCATCCCATAGGCCTCGGCGGTTTCGATCTGCGCCCGCGGCACGGCGCGCATGGCGCCAAACAGGACGTTGGCAGCAAAGGCGCCAAACACGATCGAGAAGGTCAGAACCGCCAGAAAGAAGCCGTAGGTTTCATGCACCCATTGCGGCGCGGTGGACAGCGGCAGTTTCGCCGCGTCGCAGACCACAAAGTCGATACCCTGCCGGACCGGTTCGTCCCACTCCGGGCATTTCACCTTGTGACGCATCCACTCGAACGCCTGATCCAGCGCGATAACGAAGAACAGGAAGAAGGCAATATCAGGCACGCCGCGTACAATGCTGGTATAGCCCATGCCAAACCAGCGCAGCGGCAGGAATTTGGAACGGGCGGCACTGGCAGCGCCAAATCCGAACATCAGCGCAACCGGAGCTGTAATGGCCAGCAGTGTCAGGACCACAAAGACCGAGATATAAAGGTTCAAATGCTTGCCGGTGGTCAGGTAGCAGCTGAGCCAGCTCAGCCCCTCAAGCGTCGATGGGTCCGTGCAATAGGAAAACATAAGTGGGCCTGTCTTTCTCTGTTCACGCCCGGCGCGCGGCACCGGATGAGAATGAATGAGGCCCGCGCGCCGCGGCGGCGGGCCTGCAGATCCTGTAACAGGATCAGATTACCACTGGGAGGAAACTTCCCATTTGGCGATCAGTTCGTTCAGCGTGCCGTCGTCTTTCATGGTCTGGATCGCCGCGTCGAAGGTGCCGCGCAGCTCGGCGTCGGATTCACGGAAGCCCATGCCAACGCCGCCGCCCAGTGCTTCGGATTTCTCCAGCATCACCAGATCGTCGCCCACAACCGTGTCGAGGAAGCTTTTGTCAGCCAGAACCGCGTCAGCTTCACCGTTGCGCACGGCTGCGACAGTTTCTTCCGGGGTGGCGAACTCGACCAGGGTCCAGCCCTGCTCGGCAACAAAGGCGGCCTGAATGGTGGTCGCCTGGGCCGCAATCACGCCGCTTGTCAGGTCAACGTCTGCCGACTGGGCCACATAAGCGGACGGATCCGGCGGCGTGTAGGGCTGGGTGAAATCAATGACTTCGTCGCGCTCGTCGGTGATCGACATACCGGCGATGATGGTGTCGTAGTTGCCGGAAACCAGGTTCGGAATGATCGAATCCCAGTCGTTTTTGACCCATTCGCAGGTCAGTTCGGCACGCTTGCACAGCTCATCGCCCAGCTCGCGCTCAAAGCCGTCGATCTCGCCCGCGTCATTGACGAAGTTCCACGGTGCATAGGCACCCTCGGTGCCCAGGCGCACGGTGTCCGCCAGGCCCATGCCTGCGGTCAGCGCCAGGGCGGCGGTGCCAAGGATCAATGATTTCATGTATTTACTCCCGTTCTGTTTGGTTTTTGGGTCTGTTTGTTATTGCTTATTGGCCGTGCCGGGTCGAGGACAGGAACGCCCTCAGCCGCGGTGAGCGGGTGTTGCCGAACAATTCGTCCGGCGAACCTTCTTCTTCGATCAGCCCCTGGTGCAGGAACACGATGTGGCTGGAAACATCCGCCGCCATGTTCATGTCATGGGTCACGATCAGCATGGTGCGGCCCTCGGCGGCGAGGTCCTTGATCACCTTGACGACTTCCTGCTCCAGCTCGGGATCGAGCGCAGAGGTGGGCTCGTCGAACAGCAGTGCTTCGGGTTCCATGCACAGGCCCCGGGCGATGGCAGCGCGCTGCTGCTGGCCGCCCGACAGCTGCGCCGGGTAGACATCGCATTTGTCGCCGATGCCGACCTTGGCCAGATAGTGGCGGGCTTTTTCTTCGACCTCAGAACGGTCGCGGCCCAGCACTGTGACCGGTGCCTCCATCACATTCTGCAGGATGGTCATATGGGCCCACAGGTTGAATTGCTGGAACACCATCGACAGATTGGTTCGGATGCGCAGAACCTGTTTGGCGTCCGCCGGGCGGCGGTTCAATCCCTGGCCGGACCAGGTAATCGGCTCATCCTTGAACCGGATTTCGCCTTGCTGGCTGTCTTCCAGCAGGTTGCAGCAGCGCAGCAGGGTAGACTTGCCTGATCCCGAAGACCCGATCAGCGAGACCACGTCGCCCTTGTGGGCGGTGATATCAACGCCTTTGATCACTTCCAGCTCGCCATAGGATTTATGCAGGCCGCGGATTTGCAGAACGGGCGAAGTATCGGTCAAGGTGTCTTTGTCCCTGTAAGTGGAAATTCGTTCTTATTGGACCGAAAAAAAGACCGAATGCAACGTTCAAACCGCACAAGCCGGCGCCGCAGGCGCCGAAATGACCGGATGAGCCGCCATTTCGGAAGCGGGCGCTGCGTCAGTTACGCAGCACGGATGCGCTGTTCGGTCAGCACCGGGCCGGGCGGTGTCGGCACCGCCAGGTAGTCGCTGGGGGCAAACTGCACCAGCCCTTTCAGATGCAACAGTGTCTTGGTGTCTTCGTCCAGCGCGCGGATTGCAGCTTCGATGGCAGTAAACAGCGCCTGCGGGTCCTGGTTCAGGGCGGTGATGTAGGGCAGGGTCGGGGTTGGCTCTGTGCGTTCAATTTCGGTCAGCCCTTCGGCGAACACGTCGTGCGTCTTGACCAATTCCCAGGTCAGCGCGTCCAGGGCCGCAAAATCGGCCCGGCCCTCGGCAACGGCTTGCGCCGACAGGCTGTGGCCGCCGGTCTCCAGCAGCGCACCTGGCAGGATGCTGCGGTCGTGCAGATGAACCATCGGTGCGGCCCAGCCGGATTGCGACAGCCCTTCATTATAAGCAAAGCGGCGCCCGGAAAAGGCAGACAGCGGCCGGCCCGCGTCCGCGCTGCGGGCAATAAAGACGCTATTGTAATAGCCTGGCGGGCAGCCCGGCAGGCCGTAGTCCGGGGTGCCCGCCAGCTCCACCTCGCCATATAGCCGGGTGCGGTACGGGCAGCCGCAGGTCTGTGACAGCAGCAGCTCCGGCGATTTCCAGACCTCCCAGAAATCGGCGCCACGGGTCAGCTGTTCCGGCCCGTGGCCCAGTTGCGCGCGGATCAATGCCCAGAACCGGTCGTTGGCCGCAGCCGTTTCCGGACGGTCGTACATTCCAAGATGAGCAATCATAAACCAGCCTCTGCCCGTTTGCGCGCCATTGCGCTGTCCACATCCGAAACTCCCAGCAGACTGGCGGACAGCCGCAGCAGAGCATCTTCATTTGCATCGCGGTGGCCATCGGCCAGGGCCACCTGCCACAGCGCTTCAATCACACCCGTGCGGTCCTCATAAGCCACGGCGTCCTTGATCGCGCGGGTGAAGCGCACAGTGTCAGGCGCCTCGGCCTCCATCGCTTCAGCCTGTTCGCGCAGTATCAGGGCCCCGCCGGTGTCCAGGCGGTAGCGGGTGCACAGGATCCGGTCGATCCGGTCCTTTTCCACCTCGGAATAATTGTGGTCCGAGCGGGCAATCCGCACCAGCAAGGCGGTCAGGGCAAGCCGCGCGCCCTCATCATCCAGCGGCGCGGGCGCAGGGTCCAGCAATCGCTGCAGGAGTTCCTTGAACATCAGGTTTCCTCCGCTGTGCCGCTGAATTTCCCAACCGCGCGGGCGCGGGCTTTCTGGCTGTCGGCATAAGACAGCCCCATCGCTTTGCGGGCCTCTTCGACGATGGTGACTTCGCCCGCGTGCTCGTTGCCGTCGGCCAGCACCACTTCCCACAGCGCGTCCATCGCGGCGAGCCGTTCCTCCAGCCCGGTGGTCTCGCGGATCAGCCGCCCGAAGGTGTCGGTTTCCGGCGCCGCGGCATGCAGCTTTTCGCAGGTGGCGCGCACCTTGGCGGCCTCGATTGCGTTGTGCTGGTAGAGCCGGGCAAGGATCCGGTCGATCAGGCTGATTTCCTCCAGCTGATAATCGCGGTCGGACTGCGCCACCCGCACCAGCAGGGCACCCAGTGCCAATTCGGCATCCGGGTCCGGCAATCCCGGGCGCTCAGTCGGGCGGAACGCTTGGAAGAATTTCTTAAGCAGGGGCATCAGCAGACCTCGGTCAAAGCGGCTGGGCGGGCGGGTTAATCGCCGTACCCTTCTATGATTTGCATATCACCCGACGAGACCAGATCGCGAAAGGCCTTGGCGTCCTGATAAGCCATGGAATCATAGCAGGCTTTTGCAGTTTCGAAATCCTTGAATTCAAGGACAACAGTGCGCGAGCGGAACGCTCCTTCGCGCACCTCGCGCTCGCCGCCGCGTATCAGGAACTTTGCACCGAACTCAGTCAGCACCGGCCTGGCTGCAGTCTTGTAGTCCTCATAGCGCTCCATGTCCTGCACATCCACATGGGCCACCCAGTATCCTTTGGGCATGGGCTGCAGCCTCCCTTCTTTTTATGGTTGAGTGCAGGCTGATACAAAAGCGCGGCAATGACAATGGGGCGGTTGTTAAGAATTTCCCCGTTCCGCCGAAAGTGCACCTGGTTCAAGGGCTTGCCGCGGAAGGCAAAACGCCCGCCGGGGAGGGCGGGCGTTTGAAACATGCTTAACAGCCGGTTCAGCCGATCTCAGCCAGGCGCGCCAGGGCTTCTTTGATCTTGGCTTCCTCTTCCTCGCGCAGGCGGAGGTTCTCGCGGGCTTCGGCAACCACATCCTCCGGGGCCGAGGCCGCGAATTTCGGGTTGTTCAGCCGCCCGCGCAGCCCCCCAGTTCCTTGGCCAGTTTGCCCAGGGTTTTCTCCAGCCGCGCCTTTTCGGCATCGACGTCGATCACATCCGCCAGCGGCAGGCCAAAGGCGGCGCCGGGGGCAGCAACAGACGCGCAGCCCTTGGGGAAGCTCTCCACCTGCTCCAACGAAGTGATGCGGGCCAGTTTCTGGATCATCGCCTCATTCTTCTCCCAGGCGGAACGCGCCTGATCGGAGAATTCGGTCACCACCATCGGGATCTTGGCGCCCGCCGGCACATGCATCTGCGCGCGGGTGGAGCGGATATTCTCAATCGCGGTGATCACCCAGTTCATCTCGGCGTCGGCATCGGCATTGACCAGCTCTGTGCCATATGCGGGCCAGTCTTCATGCACCAGCATGTTTTCGCGCTTGGCGGTGTTGCCCCACAGTTCCTCGGTGATGAAGGGCATGATCGGGTGCAGCAGGATCATGCACTGATCCAGCACCCAGCCCAGCGTCTGACGGGTCTCAGTGATCACCGCCTCATCCTCGGAGGTGAACAGCGGTTTAGACAGCTCGATATACCAGTCGCAGACCTTGCCCCAGGTAAAGGCATAAAGCGCATTAGCGGCGTCGTTGAAACGGTAGGCGTCCAGTGCTGCGTCCACTTCGACCCGAACCTTGGCGGTCTCGCCGATGATCCACTGGTTCACCGCGGCCTGCGCATCCGGGCAGGCATAGGCCGGGGTGTTTTCATCATAGACGTTGTTGAAATGGGCAAAGTTCACCGCATTCCACAGCTTGGTGCCAAAGTTCCGGTAGCCCTTAAGGCGTTCCATATCCAGTTTCAGCACGCCGCCAAGCGCGGCCATCGCAGCGGAGGAGAAACGCAGCGCGTCGGCGCCGAATTCGTCGATGATCTCCAGCGGATCCACCACGTTGCCGGTGGACTTCGACATCTTCTTGCCCTTGGCGTCGCGCACCAGGCCATGCAGGTAGACAGTGTCGAACGGGATCTGATCGACCACAGCCAGCTGCATCATCATCATCCGGGCAACCCAGAAGAACAGAATGTCCTGACCGGTGACCAGGGTCGAGGTCGGGAAGTATTTCTGCATCTCCACCGTGTCTTCCGGCCAGCCCAGCGTGCCAATCGGCCAGAGGCCGGAGGAGAACCAAGTGTCGAGGACGTCGGGGTCGCGGCCGATTTTCAGAATCTTAGCGTCGTAGTTTACGCCCCAGAACCGTCCAGGCGTCAGGTTTTCAACGTAGGACTCACCGAGATCCTCTAGCAGAGCACGTCTAGTCTCATCATCCAGAAACTGGTCGTTATCGGCGTCAAATTCGGCAACTGTGTAGCCCACAAACTTTTGCGCATAGTGTGCCTGCGCCTGTTCTCGGGCGTCTTCGATGTTGCTTGCACAGAAAGCTTCAACTTCTCCGCCGATCAGATTGCCGCTTTCGTCAAGCTTCGGCCCGTACCAGACCGGGATCTGATGACCCCACCACAGCTGGCGCGAAATGCACCAGGGCTCAATGTTTTCCAGCCAGTGGTAATAGGTCTTCTCGCCCGACTCCGGCAGGATCTTCACATCGCCATTGCGCACCGCATCCAGCGCCGGGCCGACAACCTTTTCCGCGTCCACAAACCACTGGTCGGTCAGCATCGGTTCGATCACAACCTTGGAGCGGTCGCCAAAGGGCTGCATGATCGGCTTGTTCTCGACGTAAGGCTCTTGCATTTCAACGTCTTCACCGGTCTCGGGATCGGTCTTGGTGACGGTCTGCATCACTGCGAGGCCTTCGCTGGTGATCTGCTCCACCACTAGTTTGCGGGCTTCGAACCGGTCCAGACCGCGCAGGTCGTCCGGCACCAGATTGATGGCGTCGGCTTCGTTTTCAGACAGTGCCTTCTCACCCTTGGCCACAGCCATGGCAATTGTGGCAGCCGCGTCATAGCTTTCGCCGTCAGCCCGCATCTGGCCGCGCATGTCCATCAGCCGGTACATCGGAATCCGTGCGCGCTTGGCAACCTGATAGTCGTTAAAGTCATGCGCGCCGGTGATCTTCACCGCACCCGAGCCAAAGTCCTTGTCCGGGTATTCGTCCGTAATGATCGGGATCAGGCGGCGCTGTCCCTTGGGGCCGACCGGGATTTCACACAGCATGCCAACGATTGGCGCGTAACGTTCGTCTGAGGGATGCACGGCCACCGCGCCGTCGCCCAGCATGGTCTCGGGCCGGGTGGTGGCGATGGAGATGTAATTGCGTTCCTCGCGGAAGGTCACATTGCCTTCTTCATCTTTCTCCAAATACTCATATGTCGCTCCATTTGCGAGCAGGTACTTGAAGTGCCACATATGGCCCGCGACTTCCAGGTTCTCGACTTCAAGGTCAGAGATCGCAGTCTCGAAATGCGGGTCCCAGTTGACCAGCCGCTTGCCGCGGTAGATCAGCCCCTTGTTGTACATCTCCACAAAGACCTTGATCACGGCGTCGTGGAAGTTGGGGGAGTTCTCGTGGCCGGTGCGGGTGTCGCCATGCGCCCCCGCCATGGTAAAGGCGGTGCGGGAGAAATCGCAGGACGCGCCGAGGCGTTTCAGCTGCTCAACAATGGTGCCGCCGGATTTCTCTTTCCACTCCCAGACTTTCTCCAGGAATTTCTCACGGCCCAGCTCGCGGCGGGAGGGCTGCTGGGTCTTGGCCAGTTCCCGCTCAACAACCATTTGGGTAGCGATACCCGCATGGTCGGTGCCGGGCTGCCAAAGGGTGTCGAACCCCTGCATACGCTTCCAGCGGATCAGGATATCCTGAAGCGTGTTGTTGAAGGCATGGCCCATGTGCAAAACACCGGTCACATTCGGCGGCGGGATCATGATGCAATAGGCGGAGGCCTCCGGCTTGGCATTGGCGCCGGCCTTGAAACAGCCCGCTTCTTCCCAGGCCTTGTAAAGGCGGCTTTCGGCTTCCGCCGCGTTGAACGTCTTTTCCATCGCCATCGCTGTGATCCCTCATGCAAGTGGCCGATCAATTACCCAATGGAGGCAGGAAGGGGAAGGCGGATTTTGCCGCAAGTGTCCCGTCTGCGGCTGGCAGAGAGCAATTGGGTATTTAAGACCAGAAAGAAGCGGTAAGATTTCGTTAACTGGAATCACGGCACTCTTCTTATGCGGTACAGGCTGGGGAGCCGATGACCGCACCAGGAAGAAGCTGCCCTCGCTCTTGGCAGGATTATCCCTTGGCGGACGGACGGCCAGCGGGCAAGGGCGCTTCGCTTGCTGCTTCTTTCTGGTCTCAAATACCCAAATTCCGCGCCGGAGGCGCTAAAGCCAACACGCGCGCCTTGGGCGCGCTCAGCTTTGCTCCGGTTTCAGCTTATCCAATTTACAGCTTGTCCAGTGCTTCGAGCAGTTTCTCCAGCTCGCCTTCGTGCATGAAGATCGCCTGCGCCTTATAAGGGAACTTCCTGGCGCGGACTTCCGATTGGAATTCCTGCAACGCTTCTACCCACTCCCGGTACATCTGCTTATGCGGCCGGCCCAGGCTGCCGCACCAATGGCTGAGCGACGGCATCAGACCCATATGCACCTGCACCGGGATGCCTCTCTTGGCGACCATTTCGACTACGCCCTATGAGCGGTTGGTGAAATACATGCCGGAGCCGATTTCCATGCAAGTGATGGCGTGGCGCATAATCTTATTCTTGGTGATGAATTGCCTCTAATTCATCGCGGTGCCGGCAAAGCGGCCCGGTGCGGTTGCGCGCGCCATATCCGGATGCACGTCCCACAGAGTCTGGAGAGCGATGCGCGCATTAACGCAGGCCTGGTTTCCGGTCTCGTTGGCCGGGTTGCACATGATCAAACCTACACCGGTTTTTTCAGGCCGATCAGACCCTTGACGATGTCATTGCGGTGCGCCGGGTGGCGGCCGAAGGTGTAGATACCCTTCCTCGTTTTTCCCGGTCTTCAAATAGGGAAGCCGGGCCGCCCGTTTTGAATTCCGGGTGCCCGGCGGTGCGTGCTGTGGTACGCTGGTTACTCTGACGCCCAGATCTTGCGGCGGCGTTCCTTGACCATTTCGTTGCCTTCATCGGTGCCATCGTGGAAAGTGTTGAACCACTCGTCCCAGGGCGTCTCCCAGGTGCCGTAGTTGCAGTCGAAGAACCGGTGGTGCAGCTGGTGGAAGAAATCGCCAACCAGGAACTTGGCCTTGTTGCCGAATTTCACATGCTCAAACCCGGCGTGTGAGGCCGGGGCGCCGATGCCGTGGTGGAACAGCAGGAAGACCGCCAGAACCGGGTGCGAGGGCAGCAGGAAGAAAATCATGGTATCGAACATCAGAAAGAAGCTTTCCACCGGGTGCATTGCCAGGCCGGACCACGGGCCGGTATTGATGTTTCGGTGATGCCATGCGTGCACCTTGGTATAAAGCACGCCCACGTGCAGCAGCCGGTGCAGCCAGTAAAAGTGGAAGCCTGCCCAGACCGGGATGAAGATGGTCATCAGGATCATGGTGACGGGGTTGCTTTCCAGAGTGATCATCGTGATCCAGCCGTTTGCATAGGCATAAAGGATGAAGCTCTCCCAGAAGGTCCAGAAGGCAAGCGCCGGGCCAAGGGTCCAGAACATGTTGTCCCAGACCTGGTTCTTGAAGGTGAACACCTTGGCGCCTTTCATCATCGGGCGCATGTCATAGCGGTAGACGTCGTTTTGCGTGCGGAACCTCCACAACGCCAAGTGCAGCCCGCCGGCCACAACCATCAGAATGCAGAAGTTGCGCAGCCAGATTTCAAACACCCAGTCCCAGCTGAGCGTGGCAATCCGGTCCAGTGACGGGGTGAAGAAATTCCAGGTGACAATGGCAAGGACAAGAAGAAATGCCCGCAGCGCCAGCGGGTTCCAGCTTTGCAGCAGATATCTGATCGAGGCCAGCGGCCGTAGTGGCCAATCCCAATAGGGGGAGGTCTGGATCGGCAGCTGGGGGGTGAAATTCCATATATTGCGTTTGGGACGCGGTGTGCTGGCGGGACGTGTCATGTCTCGTCTCTCATGTGGTTTTTGGAGGAGCGGCCGTAGCCGCGGCTGTTCGCTGCTGAAAACCCTAGTCCGGGCCGAGGCAATCCCAGCACGGTATGTCTTGCCGGTCAGGCTAAGTTCTGCTTAGCCTGTGTGCATGACGACCCGGATACCCTCACTCAACTGGCTGCGCGTGTTTGAAGCGGCAGCGCGCACCGAAAGCTTTGCCCGTGCGGCAGCCCAGCTGAACATGTCGGCGGCTGCAGTCAGCCAGCAGGTGAAAGCACTGGAGGCGCAGCTGGGCACACCGCTGTTTCACCGCCACGCCCAGGCGGTGACATTGACCGAGGCCGGGCGGGCCTATCTGCCCTCCGTGCAGCAATCGCTGCTGATGCTGGAAACAGCCACGACCGGCTTGTTCGGCGAAAGCCGCGAGCAGCGGCTGTTTGTGCAGTCGGTGCTGCTGTTTGCCCATGGGGTGCTGGCGCGGGGGCTGCCGCAGTTCCAGGCGGTGCACAGCCAAATCAACCTGGCGCTCAGCACCGGCAATATGGCGGCGGATTTTGCCAACCGGTTCACCGATTTGCAGATCGTATTCGGCAACCCGTCACTGTTTGGCACCGAAGGGGACGAGCTGCTGCGGGAGGTGCTGTATCCGGTGGCTCCGCCAGAGATTGCGGCTCAGGTCCGGACACCGCAGGATCTGTTCCGCTTTCCGCTGATTGAAGTCTCGACCCATCGGGCCAGCTGGGTGCAGCTGTTTGAGGCCTTGCGGCTCTCGCACGGGCAGGCGCGTTATTTCTTTGCCGACAACTCCCTGATGGCGGCAGAACTGTCAGCGCAGGGTATGGGGATTGCGCTGGCGCGCGCACCTGCGTCGGACGCGGCGGTCAGCGCAAGCGGGCTGGTGCGCTGCCTGCCGGAGGTCGCGGTGCCGGGGCAGGAGGCTTATCACCTGATCTATCCCGACCGCGGCGCCCTGCGCCCGGCAGCACGGCTGTTCCGGGACTGGCTGCTGGAGTATGTGAGGACCGTCTGACCTTTACTGCCCGGTCCGGTCCAGTTTTGTTGCCAGATGGATCAGGCTCTCAGAGGAGCGCACGCCACGGGCCTCGGCAATGTGGTCGATGGTGTTGTCAAGCTCGGTCGTGCTTTGCGCCACCACCTGAGCCAAAAGGTCGAACCGTCCTGAGGTTGTATGCACGACCTCAACCCCAGGCAGGCTGCGCAGGCGGGCGAGCACCTCAGGCCCGAGCGCGGCTCAATCGACATCAGCACCGTGGCTTGCAGCGGCGGGCGGGAGGCAGCCGAGGATTTAAGCGTATAGCCGGTGATCACCCCGGTTGTTTCCAGCCGTTCGATCCGCGCCTGTACCGTGGTGCGGGCCAGCCCCAGATGCCGGGCAAGTTCCGCCACCGGACGGCGGGCGTTTTCCCGCAACAGGGTGACAAGACGCTGATCGGTATCGTCGGTTTGCATGTTATTCCTTCGATGTGACGTCTATTTTCGTCACTATAAAAAAAGTGACGAGCGGAATCGACGGGAATTTGTCGGAAAATATGCAAAATAAACGAGGCTTTTCCTGATGCAGCAAATTCCACCGCTTTGGCTTTCCCCTGAATCCCACCTGGCCCGCAGCGCACCGGATCACCCGATCCTGTATTTCTCGCCGCGGGTATTGCACGAGGTTGCGGGGCGGTTCCGCGAAGGGTTTCCAGGACTGGTGACCTATGCGGTGAAGGCCAACCCGCACCCTGCCGTGCTGTCCAATCTGGTGGCGGCGGGGATCACTGCATTTGATGTCGCTTCGCCTGCGGAAATGGCTGCAGTGCGTGCTGCCAGCCCAGATGCGGTGATGCATTACAACAATCCGATGCGCTCCATTGCCGAAGTCGCGGCGGGGATCGAACATGGTGTCGCCAGCTGGTCGGTGGATGAGCTGAGCGAGTTGGAGAAACTGGCCGCAGTGCCGCGCTCTTGCGAGATTGCGGTGCGATTTGCCTTGCCGGTGGCCGGAGCGGCCTATGATTTTGGCAGCAAGTTCGGCGCAGCCCCGGAAGAAGCGATAGAGCTGCTGAAACAGGTGGCGGCGGAGGGCTGGACACCTGCGCTGTGTTTCCATCCGGGCACCCAGTGCGAGGATGAAAGCGCATGGGTGGAATATGTTCACGCTGCCAAGCGGATTGTGGACGCGGCGGGAGTGAAGATCGCCCGTCTCAATGCGGGTGGCGGCTTTGCGGCCAACCGGGATGGTGTGGCGCCGGATCTGGAGAAGGTCTTTGCCGCCATTTCCAAAGCCGCGGACACGGCATTTGGCACAGACAAACCCACGCTGATCTGCGAGCCGGGCCGGGCGATGGTCTCCGAAAGCTTCACCTTGGCGGCCCGTATCAAGGGGATGCGCAAAGGCGGTGAGGTGGTGTTCCTGAATGACGGCATCTATGGCGGGTTGGTGGATATCCGCGACATGGGGCTGCCGGGCCGGGTGGAAGTTGTCGGGGGGGATGGCGCCCATCGCACGGGCGCGCGTAAGCCGCGTGTGGTGTTCGGGCCCACCTGTGACAGTCTGGACCGTTTGCCGGACGGGCTGCCGCTGCCCTGTGATGCCGTGACCGGCGACTATGTGCTGTTTCCAGGGCTGGGCGCCTATTCTTCCGCCATGAGCACGCAATTCAACGGTTATGGCCTGTCTGACGTGGCGACGGTGATCGAGCTGTCTGGACAAGCTGCCCGCTGAGGTTAGTCTCGCCCCCGGAACGCCAGCCAGCGCGAACAAGGGGGCAAGCATGGACAAATTCGGTAAAAGTCAGCCGGTGAAACGGGTCGAGGACCTGCGTTTTCTGACCGGTCAGGGGCAGTACATCGAGGATGCGGCCCCAGCGGGTGCCCTGCGCGCCTGGGTATTGCGCAGCCCGGTGGCGCATGGCGTGATCACGGCGCTGAACGTTGAGGACGCCCGCGCAGGTGAAGGCGTTCACGCGGTGATCACCCTGGCGGATCTTGAAGCCGCCGGCCTTGATGTGTCGATGGATGGCACCACAGTGAAGAACCGGGATGGCACCGCCGGCGCCGCGCCGGAACGGCCGATGCTGGCACGGGACCGGGTGCGTTATGTGGGGGAACCGGTGGCGGTGGTCATTGCCGGGACGCTGGACCAGGCCCGTGATGCCGGTGAGCTGATTGAGCTGGATATCGACGATCTGCCTGCGAAGATGGACGTCTTGCCGGGCGGCGAGGCGCTGCATTCGGAGGTGCCGGACAACACGGCCTTTGACTGGGGCCTGGGGGATGAGGCCGCAACGGCCGAGGCTTTCTGCACCGCGGCGCATACCGTTGCGCTGCAGGTCGATGACAACCGGATCATCGTCAACTCGATGGAGCCGCGCGGCTGCTTTGCCGAATGGCAAGGCGGGCGGCTGCATTTCACCTTTGGCGGGCAAGGGGTCTGGGCGATCAAATCCCAGCTGGCGGCCAAGATGCGTCTGGATGAGGCCGACGTCAAAGTCACGATCCCGGATGTGGGCGGCGGCTTTGGCATGAAGGCTTTTCCCTACCCGGAATATTTCGTTGTCGCCCAGGCCGCCCGCGCGCTGGACCGCCCGGTGTTCTGGATCGCCGACCGGACCGAGTCGATGCTGAGCGACAACGGCGGGCGCGATCTGACCTCGCTGGCGGAACTGGCCTTTGATGCGGATCTGAAAATCACCGCCTACAGGGTCAGCACCCGTTGCAATCTTGGCGCTTACAATTCGCATTTCGGTCAGCCGATCCAGACCCAGTTGTTCAGCCGGGTGCTGGCGGGCGTCTATGACATTCAGACCGCCTGGCTGCAGGTGGAGGGATCTATACCAACACGACGCAAGTGGATGCCTATCGCGGCGCCGGGCGGCCCGAGGCGATCTATGTGCTGGAGCGGGCGATGGACCGCGCCGCGCGCGAGCTGGGTGTGGACCCGCTGGAGCTGCGGCGGCGCAACTTTATCAAACCGGCGGCCTTCCCCTATGGCACCGTGACAGGAGAGACCTATGACGTCGGCGACTTCGACAGAGTTTTGAGCCGGGCTGCGGAAGAGGCGGACCTGAAGGGATTCGCTGCCCGCCGCGCCGCAGATGGTAAACGCGGCAAGTACCGGGGCGTTGGGGTCTGTTACTATATCGAAAGCATTTTGGGCGATCCTTCAGAAGGCGCGGAAGTGGAGTTTCTGGAGGGTGGCCGGGTGAATATCTATGTCGGCACGCAAAGCAACGGGCAGGGGCATGAAACCGTCTATGCCCAGTTCCTGGCCGACCAAAGCGGTATACCGGCGGAAAATATCCATGTCATCCAAGGCGACAGTGACCGCATTGCCACGGGCGGCGGCACCGGCGGGTCGCGGTCTGTGACGACACAGGCGAACGCCACACTGGCCGCAGTGGATACGATGATTGCCGCCTTCATCCCCTTCCTGGCGGAGGAGATGGGTGTGGACGAAGAGGCGGTCGGGTTTGACGGCGAAACCTTCCGGGCGCCTGGATCGAACCTGACCCCCACGATGCTGGAAGCGGCAGAGATGGCCCGCGCGCAAGGCCGGCTCGATCTGCAGCGTCACGCGGCGCGGGCCCGGCTGCCGGGGCGCTCGTTTCCGAACGGCGCACATATTGCCGAAATTGTTATTGATCCGGAGACTGGGCAATCCGACGTCGTGCGCTACACTGTAGTTGACGATTTTGGTAATTTGATCAACCCGATGCTGGCCGAAGGGCAGGTGCATGGCGGGGTGGCACAGGGGCTGGGACAGGCCATGCTGGAACATGTTGTCTATGATTCTGACGGACAACTGCTCACAGCTTCGTTCATGGACTATGCCTTGCCGCGGGCCAATGGCGTCCCCATGATTGGTTTTACCTCCGAGCCTGTGCCGTCGACACAGAACCCGATGGGGATGAAAGGCTGCGGCGAGGCAGGCACCGTTGGCGCGCTGGCCGCTGTTGCAAATGCGGTGCAGGACGCGGTCTGGGACTGCGGCGTGCGGCAAGTGGACATGCCGTTCACCCCGCTGAGAGTTTGGGAAGTGCTTAGGGATGTTTCTGAGGCAGCTGAGTAAGAAGGTTCTAGGGTGGCTTGGACGGCCGCTGCGCTCGGAACACTCCGGCGAAACCAAGCTGCGCGGGCCGCATGCCCATGTGATCATCCTGGACGGCACCATGTCGACGCTGGAAGAGGGGCATGAAACCCATGCCGGCCAGCTGTTCCGTCTGTGCCGCGAAATGGGCGGGCAGGTCTCGGTTTTTTATGAATCCGGCGTTCAGTGGAAAGGCTGGGGCAGCGCCCCCGATGTGATGATGGGGCGCGGCATCAATCGCCAGATCCGCCGGGCCTATGGCTATCTCGCTTCGCGTTACCGGCCCGGCGACCGGATTTATCTGTTCGGCTATTCCCGCGGCGCCTATGCAGTGCGTTCGCTGGCAGGGGTGATCGACCGGATCGGCCTGCTGCAGGCAGAACATGCGACCGTGCGCAATATCCGCACCGCCTACCGGCATTACCGTCTGAACGGGCGGTCCAAGACGTCGAGTGCATTTACGGCAGCGCATTGCCACGAAGAAGTCGAGATTGAAATGGTCGGCGCCTGGGACACGGTCAAGGCTTTGGGGCTGCGCCTGCCGCTGCTGTGGCGCTGGGCGGAGAACCGGCACAACTTCCACAACCACCACCTGGGCCACCATGTCAAAAGCGGTTACCACGCGCTGGCGCTGGACGAGACACGCGATGTTTTCAAACCAGTGTTGTGGGATTGCCCAAAGGACTGGGGCGGACATGTGGAGCAGGTCTGGTTCCGCGGCGCCCATGGTGACGTCGGCGGCCAGCTTGGCGGCTATGAGGAAGCCCGGCCCAAGGCCAACGTCTCTTTGGTGTGGATGCTGGAAAAGGCCGAAGACCGCGGCTTGCCGCTGCCGCTGGATTGGCGGATGCGGTTTCCGGTCGATCCCAAGGCGCCGTCTGTTGGCACCTGGCGCGGCTGGGGTAAGATTTTCCTGCTGCGCAGCCGCCGCCGGGTTGGACTGGACGGCAGTGAGCGGTTGCACAGCAGCGTCAGCACCGGCAAAACCCCCGATGGGTCGGCTGGCGGCTGGCTGACCAGGTTCTCCAAGACCTGAAGGGCGGGCCTGACGTTTCCCGTAAACCGTTAGCGGATGAAACCGGGCGCAGGCGGCAATGTCAGTCGGCAGCTGCCCGCCGGTCAAACTCCCGGCGCAGCCGTTTCAGTGACAGCCACACAATCAGTTTGTGGGCCGGCCGGACCGGGATCATGTAAACCCGGCCAAACAGATTATGTGTTTTGACGGAGGACGTCACTGACAGAACACCGCTGCTGGAGCAAACGCAGGCCATGACATCCAAATGCCGATCCCGGACCGTAAGAGTCATCACTTCATCCGACAGGGCCTCCACCAGAAAGAAATCCAGCTTGTCGCCCGTTTGCACTGCCTCTTTAGGGGTCCGGGAAATGCCGCCGATGCGTTTAACCCCGAAACATGCGGAAATGGCGTCGCGCAGCCGGAAGGCCAGCTTGATGCCCGGCAATGGCTTTGCGTGCATGATGTTCCAGGCCTCCAGCGGGGTGACAGGCGCCGGCAGAACAACGGATTGCGTATCCAGAAAATCCAGCTCCTTGGCAGGAGCAAGGATTTGAATGCGGGCTGTGGCGGCCCGGCCGAGACTGTTTGGCGGCATGATCAGCCCTCTTTCCGGTCCTGCGTGTGTCCTGCTGGAGCATAGACAGATGAAGGCGGCGGGCAAGCCCGGAAGGCGTTTGCACCAAAAGGTCAGCCCGCGGCGACCTTCATCACGCGGCGATCTTCATCACAATGCAGGTGGTGGAGCCGGTGGCATAGAGGCGTCCGTCTTCAATTCCCCGGATTTCGCCATGTGCCACACCGGTGGACCGTCCCACATGGTCGATGCTGCCGCTGCAGTCGATGGCGGTGCCCAGCGGGATCGCCCGCAGGATGTTGATCTTGTATTCCAGCGTTGTGTAGACCGACCCTGCAGGCACCTTGGTCATCACCGCACAGGCCATGGCGCTGTCCAAAAGTGTGCCGTACCAGCCGCCATGCACGGTGCCCATTGGGTTGCAGACGGGAAATTCCGGCGTACCGCGGAACACAATCCGGCCGTCTTCGACGCTGTGCAGATGATACCCCAGCGTTTCGGCAATCGGCGGACCCGGCAGGCGGCCGTCCAGGATGCCTTGCATGAAGTCCAGACCGGATATCCGGGTGATCTGTTCCCCTGACAGCAGGTCGGCGGTTTTTTCAGCGTAATACATAGCGCGCGGGTCCTTGGCGGGGATGTGCCCTCCATTTGAAACCGCGCGCCGGAGCCCGCAAGGCTTACGCCACGTTCTGAAGCGAGACCTTGGGGATGACGCCCAGGGCAAAGCAGACATCCCGGGTCAGTTCAGGGCGGTTCAGCGTGTAGAAATGCAGCTTGTCGACGCCGCCCTCCAGCAGGTCCGAACACAGTTCGGTGCAGATCGCCGTGGCCAGCAATTCCTCGCGGTCATCGCGCAGCGCCTTTTCAAAAGCGTTCTCAACCCAATCCGGGATGATGGTGCCGCAGCGCTTGGCAAAGTTGCGCGCGCCTTTCCAGTTTTCGATCGGCAGGATGCCGGGGGTCAGCTTGCTGCCATCAATCCCGGCCTTTTCGCAGGCATCGCGGAAGCGGAAAAAGGTCTCGGCCTCGAAGAAAAACTGGGTCAGCGCCTCATCCGCGCCTGCGTCCAGCTTGCGCTTCAGCCACTCCACGTCCGCTGCCTGATCCGCAGCTTCCGGGTGTCGGTCCGGGTAGGCGCCGACCTTGATGTTGAAATTACCGCGCAGCGCCAGCCCTTTGATCAGCTCCACCGAATTGGCAAAACCGTCGGGATGCGGGGTGAATTTGCTTTCGCCCTTGGGCGCATCGCCGCGCAGGGCGACGATCTCGGTCACGCCGGCTTCGGCAAACTGGTCAGCGATCTCCAGCGTTTCGGCCTTGGAAGCATTCACGCAAGTGAGATGCGCAGCCACGTTCAGACCGGAGGATTTGTGCAGTGTCGCCACTGCGTCGCGGGTCAGGGTGCGGGTGGTGCCGCCTGCGCCATAGGTCACGGACACAAACCGCGGGTCCATCGGGGCGAGGACTTGCACGGTGTCCCAAAGCCGGAAGGAGGCTTCGAGATTTTGCGGCGGGAAGAATTCAAAGGAAATCTTGGGCGTCGTCATCTCAGGTCTCTCGCTAGGTTGATTTCAGCTCTTGTTGCATGTGCAGCATTGTGAGACAATTTCATAATCCTCAAGAACAACATGAGCGCGACTAAAGAATGCATATTGAGTTCCGTCACCTCCGCACGATCAAGGCCATCCACGAGGCCGGCGGGCTGGCCCGCGCCGCGGATCAGTTGAACATCACCCAAAGCGCATTGAGCCATCAGGTGAAGGGGCTGGAGGAACAGGCCGGGGTGGAGCTGTTTATCCGCCGGTCCAAGCCGATGAAACTGTCACCGGCGGGCCTGCGCCTGTTGCGGCTGGCCGAACAGGTTTTGCCGCAACTTGCGGCCGCACAAGCGGAATTTTCCTCTTTGCGGGATGGCAATACCGGGCGGATGCACATCGCCATTGAATGCCACGCCTGTTTTGAATGGCTGTTTCCGGTGCTTGAGGGGTTCCGCAAGAACTGGGGCGATGTGGATGTGGATATCCGCCCCGGCCTGGCCTTTGATGCCTTGCCCGCGCTCCAGAAAGAGGAGGTGGATCTGGTGGTCTCTTCCGATCCCGAGGACATCGCCGGCGTCGAGTTTATTGAGCTGTTTGATTACAATGCTGTGTTTGTTGCATCGGCCCAGCATCCCCTGGCGGAGAAACCGTTTGTCGAGGCTGCGGATTTTATTGGTCAGAACCTGATCACCTACCCCGTGGACAAGACCCGGCTGGACGTGTTCAGCCAGCTGCTGATCCCTGCAGGAGTGGAACCTGCGTCGATCCGCCAGGTTGAGCTGACAGCGGTGATCCTGCTGCTGGTGGCGTCAAACCGCGGTGTGTCGGTGCTGCCGGACTGGGTGGTGCGGGAGGTGAAGTACTCGTCGGATTATGTGACCCGGCCGCTGACCAAATCGGGGATCACCCGCAGGCTGTATGCGGCGATCCGGGTGGAGGACCGCGAGAAACCTTATATGCAGGAACTGATCCGACTGGCCAAGGTCGAGGCGCGCAAGCTGCAGCATGTTTGACAAGGCGCGGAGCGGCCGGGCGCCGTTCCGGCTTCCGTGCCCGCTCCGCGCGGTTGCGTGATACCGTCAGCGCTGCGCCCGGCCTTAGACCAGTTTGACGATCTGTTTGCCGGTATTGCCGCCCTGCATCATCGACAGAAAGGTCTTGGGGGCGTTTTCCAGCCCTTCGGCGATGTCTTCCAGGTATTTGATATCGCCGCCGGCGATCTTTGGCGCGACCTGCTTCAGGAACTCCGGATAGCGGTCGTAGTGGTTGAAGATGATGAAACCGTTCACCGACAGGAACTGGGTCAGGACCGTGCGCCAGACGGCGGGGGCGGTCAGATCGGTTTCTGCGCTGTTGTACCAGGCGATCATGCCGCAGACCGGGATCCGGCCATGGGGGTTCATCAAGGGCAGCACCGCTTCCAGCACTTTGCCGCCGACGTTCTCATAGTAGATGTCGATGCCATCGGGGCATTCAGCGGCCAGTGCCTCGTTCAGCGCTCCGGCATCCGCATAGGCACGGTGGTCCAGGCAGGCATCAAAGCCGAAGGTCTCAACCGCCAGATTGCATTTGTCTGCGCCGCCCGCGACACCGACCACGCGCAGGCCTGCCTGTTTCGCCAGCTGCCCGACCATTGACCCCACCGGGCCGGTTGCAGCCGCGACCACCAGGGTTTCACCTGCCTGCGGGCGGCCATAAGCGTCCAAGCCATGCCAAGCGGTAAACCCCGGCATGCCGAGAGCGCCGAGCGCGGTGGTGAGCGGCGCCATCTGCGGGTCCAGCTTGCGGAGCTCTGAGGCGTGGGCGCAGGCATGGCTGGCCCAGCCGAACATACCCAGGGCAAAGTCGCCGGGAGCAAACTCCGGACTGTTTGAGGCAATCACTTCGCCGACACCGCCCGCGGTCATGGTTTCCCCGATTTCGACCGGCGGAGCATAGGATTTGCCCGCGTTCATGCGGCCGCGCATATAGGGGTCCAGCGACATATAATGAACTTTTACAACCACTTCACCTTCGCCGGGTTGGGGCAGGTCCACCGCCTCAAGGCGGAAATTGTCTTCGCTGGCCTGGGCTTCGGGGCGGCTGGCCAGCACGATACGCTGCATCTGGTCGGGCATGGGAATGTTCCTTGATCTGATTGCGTTGGAGTTTGGGCGCCGCAACACAGGAATTCAACCGCCCTGACAGCTGTAACCGGGCGTCAGGCCCGGAACCCTCAATGCGGCAAAGCCCCTTGGCAACTGCGGGCAGGGGGCGTATAGGCACGGTTTGACCGGCATCTCCCCGACGTGACAGGATTCTGCAGACATGATTGGCAGCGCAAACCTCAATGTGATGATCAAGGCCGCCCGCAAGGCCGGCCGTTCCCTGGTGAAAGACTTCCGCGAGGTGGAGAACCTGCAGGTGTCGATGAAAGGTGCCGGCGATTTTGTTTCCAAGGCCGACATCGCCGCTGAAAAGATCATCAAGGACGATCTGCGCAATGCGCGCCCGACCTATGGCTGGCTGGCCGAAGAGGGCGGTGAGGAAGACGGCGAGGATCCGACCCGCCGCTGGATCGTCGATCCGCTGGACGGCACCACCAACTTCCTGCACGGGCTGCCGCATTGGGCGATCTCGATCGCGCTGGAGCATAAGGGCAAGATCGTTGCAGGCGTCGTTTATGACGCTGCCAAGGACGAGATGTTCTTTGCCGAAAAGGGCGCCGGTGCCTGGATGAATGACACCCGTATCCGGGTTTCGGGCCGTCACCGGATGATTGAATCGATTTTTGCCACCGGCGTGCCGTTCGGCGGCCGTGCCGATCTGCCGCTGACGCTGCAGGATCTGGCCCGCTTGATGCCCGCCTGCGCCGGTGTGCGCCGCTGGGGTTCTGCCGCACTGGACATGGCCTATGTGGCCGCAGGCCGTTACGAGGGCTTCTGGGAACGCCGCCTGAACGCCTGGGATCTGGCCGCAGGCATCATCATCGTGAAAGAAGCCGGCGGGTTTGCCGAGGCAATCGACCCCGAAGCGGGCATTATCGATTCCGGTTCTGTGGTGTGCTCGAACGAGCCGATCTTTGATAGCTTCGCCAAGGTGATCCGCGGCTGAATTGCCCGTAAGACTGAGAATGTGAAACGCGGCCATTGCGCCGCGTTTTTTGTTTTGTGTGATTGGATGAGGACTGCGCCCGCCTATCGGCCGGGCAAAAGTTATCGCTGATCAGACGGGTGATTTATCCCGTCGTTCCACGGGATCTCGCCATAGGTCTCGGGATGCGTCCGCGGATTGGCACCCTTGATACAGCCCAGATTGACACCGCATTCCTTGGGGTCTGAGCGGCGCTGGTGATGGGTGTAGATACCGCAGGTCTTGCAGAAATAGTGTTTCGCCGTATGGCTGCCCCAGGTGTAGAGGCTGAGGTTTTCTGCCCCTTTCAGCACCTTCAGGCTGGCGGCAATGGCGGTGACTGCAGCCGCCCCGCGGCGGCGGCAGAACGAGCAATCGCAGCGCGCAGCCGAGGCGAGGCCCTCGGGAAACTCTGCTTCAATCTCAACGGCGCCGCAGTGGCAGGTGGCTTTGAGCTGGGGCATTTGGGGTTCCTCTGCTGGACACAGTCTTTTGCAGCCCTACATCCCGGACATCCCGGTCTTCTTCTGGGGGAGGGGAATCGGGTTAGAGCGGCCTGCATTACTTTTAGATTATTATCACAGCAGGCCGCTTGACGATCAACGGGCGCCTTTTGCAGTTGAACAGCTTCAATCCAAGCACTGGTCAATAAGGCTTTGCGTTCCGGTTTCAGGTCAGCCTTTCTTGTCTTTGACAGAACAGCTTTTCGTTGCGGCCGTTGCAATCCGGCCTTGGCTTATCGAGCCCGCCTGAGGGGACATCAATTCCGGCATTTCCTTGACCCGAACTCTTTGCCGTCTTTCTACTTCCCCCAAGGTCCCGGGTTGCGCTTCTTGCGCGGCAGTTTGGGGATGCGGCTGGCGGAATACTCATATTCGTTCTCCGGATGCGGCGGTGATCCATGCGTCCGGTTCCAGAACGCCGGGCCGCCGCGCCGCAGCCACAGGGGCAGGCACAGGATCAACCCGACGGCAAAGCCGCCGGCATGGGCCCAATAGGCGACACCGCCTTGGTCGGGATCGGCACCGAGGCCTCCGAAGAATTGCATCGCCAGCCAGACGCCCAGCATCACAAAGGCGGGGATGGTGAAGATGCGGAAATAGATGATCAGCACCAGCAGGATATCGACGCGGGCCTTGGGGAACATCAGCAGGTAGCCGCCCATGACGCCCGCAATTGCGCCAGAGGCCCCCACTGTGGGCACCATGGAACCGGGCGCCGAATAGACGTGTATCAACCCGGCGCCGATACCGCTGGCAAGGTAGAACGCAAGAAAAGGCATGTGGCCCATCTCATCTTCCAGATTGTCGCCGAAGATCCACAGGAACAGCATGTTGCCGCCCAGATGCATCAGCCCTGCGTGGATGAACATTGATGTGAACAGGGTCTCGAACCCGTAGCCGTGGCTGACCTCGGCCGGCACCACCGCATAGGCGTCATAGAAATAGGCCAGCGCGCGGGGGCTGGCATAGCTGGCCGTGTAGTAGACATAGGCCAGGATATTCGCCGCCATCAGCGCATAGACGACATAGGGCTTGCGCCCGGACGGGTTGTGGTCGCGGATCGGAAACATGGGGGAACGCTGGGCCGGAAACGGCCCAGCGTCAAGCACTTATCGGGCGCAGCTCAGGCGTTGCCGCCCAGCAGATCCGCATTGCCGCCTGATGCCGTGGTATCGACGCAGACGTGGCGTTCAGCCAGGACTCGGGCGCGGTCGGGCTTGCCCGGGATCAGCGGTATAATCGGGCCGTCGCGCTTGGCCAGCCATTGTTCGATCTCGCGGCCTGTCGCCTCGTCGCCCCACCACAGCACGCCGGCAATGCCTTGGATCGCCTCCAGCCGGTGCAGGTCGAACATGCCATGCGCCTCAATCGCGGTGCCGCCGAGGCTGATCACCTCTTTGGCCTGTTCCGCCGCAGCCTCGGGCCCCGGTCCCATGCACAACAGCGGCGGACGGGCCGAGACGGTCAGGCGGTTCGATTCCCCGGTCGGGCCGGGCAGGGAGGTGGTCACGGCGCGCGCAGGCACGCCGCTTTCCCCGGGCAGTTCGGCAAAGGTGGTCTCCCATACCGCGTTGCTTTGCTGCCGGTCCGGCGCGCAGAAACGGCTGAGGTAATAGGGGCCGCCGGCCTTGGGGCCGGTGCCGGACAGACCCTCGCCGCCGAACGGCTGGCTGCCGACAATGGCGCCGATCTGGTTGCGGTTCACATAGATATTGCCCGCATGGACCCGGTCGCAGACATGCTGCACCCGGTCGTCGATACGGGTGTGCAACCCGAAGGTCAGCCCGTAACCGGTTGCATTGATGTCTGAAATCACCTGATCCAACTGTTGGGATTTGAATCGGACCACATGCAGGACGGGGCCAAAGATCTCTTCCTCCAGTGCGCCGATGCCGGGGATTTCGATCATGGTGGGCGCCACAAAGGTGCCGCCTTGCGGCGCGCGCATTTCCTTCAGCACCCGGCCCTCAGCGCGGGCCTTGGCGACATGGGCAAGGATGCCAGCCCGGGCGCCTTCGTCAATCACCGGTCCGCTGTCAGTCGACAGATGCCAGGGATCATCCAGATGCAGGCAGTCCATCGCCCCTTTCAGCATCTTCAGCACGGTGTCGGCGATGTCCTCCTGCAGGTAAAGGCAGCGCAGCGCCGAGCAGCGCTGGCCGGCCGACTGGAAGGCGCTTTCGATCACAGCTTGCACTGTCTGTTCCGGCAGCGCGGTTGAATCGACAATCATCGCGTTCAGACCGCCGGTTTCCGCAATCAGCGGGGCGCCGGGCTGCAGGTTGTCGGCCATCGCCTTGCGGATACGCATCGCTGTTGCGGTGGAGCCGGTGAAGGCAACGCCATTGACCCGCGGGTCCGATGTGATGGCGGCACCAACCACGCTGCCACGGCCCGGCACCAGCTGCATGGCTGCGCGCGGCACGCCAGCCTCATGCATCAGTTGCACGGCGCGGTGGGCGATCAGCGGCGTTTGGTCGGCGGGTTTGGCCAGCACAGCGTTGCCGGCGGCAAGTGCTGCCGCAACCTGTCCGGTGAAGATCGCCAGCGGGAAGTTCCAGGGTGAAATACAGGTGAAAATGCCTGCAGGCGGCGCATCAGAATTGCGCGCCGCATAGTAACGCAGGAAATCCACCGCCTCGCGCAGTTCGGCCACAGCATCGGGGATGGTCTTGCCGGCCTCACGGGCGAGGATGGCGAACAGCTCGCCAAAATTTTCCTCATAGAGGTCGGCAGCCTTGTTCAGGATCGCGGTGCGTTCTGCTGCAGGCGCGTCCCAAGGGTCGGCCAGCGCCAGCGCCAGTTCGACATCCTCGGGGCTGCACTGGCTGACGGTGCCGGTCACACTCAGGTCGGCGGGGTTGGTCACATCCTTGGCAGTCTCAGGCCGGGCATCGCCTGCCAGCAGCGGTCCGGCCTGCCATTGATGGGTCCGCCAGGGCGCGCGGGCTTTTTCAATAGCGGCCAGCGTCGGCGCGTGACCCAGGTCGAAGCCTTTGGAATTCGGGCGCTCGGGCGCGTACAGCTCAGGCCCGGTCGGGATCTTGCGGCTGATATCGGCAACTGCCGCGAAAGGGTCCGCGGCCACGACATCGGGAGAGACATTCTCGTCCACGATCTGGTTCACGAAGGAGCTATTGGCGCCGTTTTCCAGCAGGCGGCGTACCAGATAGGCCAATAGATCCCGGTGCGCGCCAACAGGCGCATAAATCCGGCAGTTGGTCTTGTTCTGCTCCAGCACCATCTGGTGCAGGGTTTCGCCCATCCCGTGCAGGCGCTGGAATTCGTAGGTTGCGTTGTCCTTGTCCGCGGCCATATGCAGGATGGCGGCAACAGTATGGGCATTGTGAGTTGCGAACTGCGGATAAATCCGGTCCGTCATCCCAAGCAATTTGCGGGCGTTGGAAATATAGGACACATCAGTCAGCGCCTTGTTGGTGAACACCGGGAAGCCATCGACGCCTTCGACTTGCGCCTGCTTGATCTCGGTATCCCAATAAGCGCCTTTCACCAGCCGCACCATGAAACGGCGGTCGTATTTCTCAGCCATTTCATGCAGTGCGTCGATGGCCAGTCCGGTGCGCGGCCCATAGGCCTGCACCACCACGCCAAACCCGTCCCAGCCGGCCAGAGAGGGGTCCGAGACCACGGCGCCGATCACCTCCAGCGACAGCGACAGGCGGTCGGCCTCCTCGGCGTCGATGTTAAGGCCCATTTTCGCGGCTTTGGCCAGCAGCGCCAGCGCCTTCAGCCGCGGCACCAGATGCTCCATCACGCTGCTTTCCTGCGCCAGCTCGTAACGCGGGTGCAGCGCGGAAAGCTTCACCGAAATGCCGGGATTCTTACGGATGTCGTCGCTATTGCAGGCAGCGGCAATTGCCGAGATCGCCTTGGAATAGGACAGGTGATAGCGGGCTGCGTCTGCCTCGGTGCGGGCGGCCTCGCCCAGCATGTCGTAGGAGTAGGTATAGCCTTTGGCTTCCATCCCGGCGGCGCGGTCCATGGCGCTTTCGATGGTCTCGCCCAGCACAAACTGGCGGCCCATTTCCTTCATCGCGCGGCTTACGGCGGTGCGGATCACCGGCTCGCCCAGACGCTTGATGGCGCCGCGCAGCGCCCCGATGGGGCTGCGATCCTCGTCCAGCACCTTGCCGGTCAGCATCAAGGCCCAGGTTGAGGCATTGACCAGCGAAGACGTTGACTTGCCCAGATGCTTGCCCCAGTCGGAGGGCGCGATCTTGTCCTCGATCAGCGCATCAATGGTGTCGGCATCGGGCACCCGCAGCAGCGCCTCAGCGAGGCACATCAGCGCGACCCCTTCATCTGTCGACAACCCGTATTCGGCCAGGAACACCTCCATAAGGCCCGGCGCCGAATGGCCGCGGATATCGCGCACCAGGGCAGCAGCACTGGAACTGATCCGGACACGGTCGGCGTCAGACAGGGCCGCCTGGGCAATCAGCTGGTCACGCACCGCGGTTTGGTCGGCATAGGTGCCGGCATCGATCCGGTAGCGCAGTTTTGGTTGGGTGGTCATGCGGGGAACTCCACAATAGGGTGTGCAGGGCTTTTGTTTAAGATACACCCTTTCCGGCGGGACAATCGCCTAAAAATGGGGGATAATCAGGCGAAAGCGCGAAAAATATGAAAGGTAGAAGTGCAAATGGACTTTCCTGAACTGGATCGGTTCGACCGGGCGATTCTGAATGTGCTGAGCGAGGACGGCCGGATCTCGATTGCCGATCTGGCCCGCAAAATCGGCCTGTCGAAAACACCCACCCAGACCCGGCTCAGGCGGCTGGAGGCGGAGGGCATCATTACCGGTTACCGCGCCCTGGTGGATCCGATCCGGCTGGGGCTGGATCACGTCGCCTTTGTCGAGGTGAAGCTGGACGACACCCGCGAGGCGGCGCTGGTCAAGTTCAACGCGGCGGTGGCGAAACTGCCGGAGATCGAACAGGCCTATATGATGGCGTCGCATTTCGACTACCTGCTGAAGGTGCGGACCCGCTCGATGACCGATTACCGGGCAGTGCTGGGGGAAAAGATTTCCTCGCTGCCGCATGTCGCCTCAACCTCGACCTATGTGGCGATGGAAGCGGTAAAGGAAGACGGTGCATTGGCGCCTTTGTAAGGCAGAAGGAATGCGCGCACGCGCAGTTGACTTGATTGAATGCCAAAATATGCCAGCATGGGGTATGTGTCTTGCCTTGCTTCGTGCCCCTCAAAATCTTGCATGCGCCGCAGCGCTCTTTCTGACTTTGGGTCTGACGGATCCGGTGCAGGCGTCCGATTGCCCGGCAGCGCCAGACCACAGCGCCCGGCTGGACGGGCTGCTGCACGAGGTACAGAAGGCCGGCACCGAGGACCAGGCGCGCGAAATTGCCAACCGGATGTGGGCGTTTTGGGCCGACGCGCCGGATGCGCAGGCTCAGGCGATGCTTGACCGCGGGATGACAAGGCGCACGTCCTTTGATTTTCTGGGGGCTTTGGAGGATTTCGATCAGCTGATCGCCTACTGCCCGGACTATGCCGAGGGCTACAACCAGCGCGCCTTTGTGCATTACCTGCGCCGGGATTTTGCCGCTGCCCTTCGTGATCTGGACCGGGCGGTGCATCTGTCGCCCCGCCATATTGCCGCGATGAGCGGACGGGCACTGTCGCTCTACGGCCTGTCGCGGCTGGAGGAAGCACGCGCAGCTCTGGCCGAGGCGCTGGCGTTGAACCCCTGGCTGCCAGAGCGTTATCTGGCTGACCCGGGCGGGCCCTTGGCACCTGCAGGGGCGGGGGATACGGAATTGTAGCGGCGCCTGCACCGCGGGAAAAATTCCTGCAAAACGCTGAAAACCGATTGTCCGCATGAATTCAGAAGGCTAGACCTGCTGCAAAGGCGCCGCTTGGCAGCGCCCTGTGCGGACGTGGTGGAATGGTAGACACCGGAGACTTAAAATCTCCTGGCCTTATGGCCGTGCGGGTTCGAGTCCCGCCGTCCGCACCATTATACATTCAGATGAAAAAATCCCAAAAACTCAAATATTACAGATGCTTGCGGAGTTCGAGCGCCGTTTTGACGGTCGAAGGCCAAGGGTGCTTTGAATGCGGTTTTGAGGATGGTTTTCTTCACTGCCAGTGGCCCGTTATCGTATATATTCCAAGGGTTTGACAGGAAGTTACGCAATAGTTTGAAAATGCGCACCCGGACGCTTGCTGCTCATTGCTCTGCGAAACATCGCAAACACTCTGGCAAACAGCGCCAAGCTCAGGATCAGCAGAGGATCGCATTTAGCAGAGGATCGCACGGTCATGCTCCGGATACACAAGCCGGGCAGGGGACGGCACTGCAAAATACGCAAGGTCCCAAGCAGAGCCGGGGTATTGCCAGCACAGCCCGGCATCCCCTGTTAACAAGATACTCTTTACATCGAAACGGCCCCGGGAACCGGAGCATGACCGTGTATTAACGATATCTTAACTTGGACTGTTTATCCATTCAGGTTTTCCTGACCTTAGGTAAACCTGTACTGGGCAGCGGCAATTCGGCCATTGACGCGCCGCTGCGGCGGGAACAGTCTCGGCGCATGACCACAGCCCTGAACATCTCCCGCATTCCCCGCCCTTTTGATCCCGGCCTTGGCGCCGAGGCGCGCAGCCTGGTGCCGGAACTGTCCGGCGCGTTTGCTGAACTGGTGGCAGGCGCCTGCGGCTCCAGCCCGTATCTTAAGGAGCTGACCGCGCGCGAGGCGGCCTGGCTGCCGCAGGCGCTGCAGGATCCTGACGCCGCGCTGGCGGCGGTCTTTGCAGACTGCCGGGCGCTCGAAGGCAGCGGGCTGAAACCGGGCCTGCGCCAGGCCAAACGGCGGCTGGCGCTGCTGACGGCGCTGTGCGATCTCAGCGGCGGCTGGAGCCTGGAACAGGTGACCGGGGCGCTGACGGAATTCGGGGCGCTGTGTGCAGACGTCGCCATAAAATCCGAAATCGCCAACCTGATCCGCCGCAAAAAACTGCCGGGCCTGACCGGGGATGATGTGGAAACCGCAGGCGGGCTTACTATTCTGGCGATGGGTAAAATGGGCGCGCATGAGCTGAACTACAGCTCTGACATCGACCTCATCTGCCTGTTCGATGAAACCCGGTTCGACCCGGATGACTTCTTTGAGGCGCGCCAGGGCATGGTGCGCGCAACCAAGAACATGTGTGCCATCCTCAGCGACCGCACCGGCGACGGCTATGTGTTCCGCACCGACCTGCGGCTGCGCCCGGATCCGGCGGTCACCCCTGTCTGCCTGGCGATGGAAGCGGCAGAGCGCTACTACGAAAGCCTGGGCCGAACCTGGGAACGCGCCGCCTACACCAAGGCACGCCCCTGTGCGGGCGACATCGCGGCGGGAGAGCGGTTCCTGACCACCCTGCGGCCCTTTATCTGGCGCCGTCACCTGGATTTCGCCGCCATCCAGGACGCCCATGACATCCGCCTGCGCATCCGCGAGAACAAGGGCACCGGCGGCGCCCTGCATGTGCCGGGCCACGATATGAAACTGGGCCGCGGCGGTATCCGCGAGATTGAGTTCTTTACCCAGACCCGCCAACTGATCGCCGGCGGGCGCGACGAAGCCTTGCGCCTGCGCGGCACCGTCGAGGGGCTGGCCGCCCTTGCAGACAAGGGCTGGGTGCCGCCGGGCACCGCTGAAACCCTGTCGGCCCATTACCGCGCCCACCGCGAGGTCGAGCACCGCATTCAGATGGTGCATGACGCGCAAACCCACCAGATGCCCAAATCCGAGGACGGCATTGCCCGTATCGCCTGCCTGATGGACTGCGATCCGGCGGACCTGACAGCACAAATCAGGGACCGGCTGACCGAAGTGCATGAGCTGACCGAGGGGTTCTTCTCGCCCGGCGGCACGCCAACTGCAGCTGACACCGCAGAGGACACCGCCAAGCTGGACGGCGCCATCATCGCCCCCTGGCCGACCTATCCGGCGCTGCGCTCCTCCCGCGGGGCGCGGATATTTGAACGGCTGAAACCGGAGCTGCTGTCACGCGTCGCCAAAACCGCCAAACCGGCCGAGACCCTGGTAGCGCTGGACGGTTTCCTGTCCGGGCTGCCGGCCGGGGTGCAGCTGTTCTCGCTGTTCGGCGCCAACCCGCAGCTGATCGATCTGCTGGTGGATATCGCCGGCACCTCGCGCGAGCTGGCCAGTTTTCTGTCCCGCAATTCCGGGGTGTTTGATGCGGTGATCGGCGGTTCCTTCTTTGATCCCTGGCCGGGGGCAGAGCAGCTGCGGGCGGAACTGAAAAAACGGCTGGCTCAGGAAGGCGACTATGAGGCCCGGCTTGATGCCACCCGCCGCTGGTGCAAGGAATGGCACTTCCGCATCGGCGTGCATCACCTGCGCGGGCTGATCGACGGCCATCGGGCGGGTGTCCAATACGCCGAATTGGCCGAGGTGGTGATTGCCGGCCTCGCTCCGGTAGTGGTGGCGCAGTTTTCCCGCAAGCACGGCCCCCCGCCGGGACGCGGCGCGGCGGTTCTGGCCATGGGATCGCTGGGGCAGGGCAGATCAATTCGCAATCCGATCTCGACATGATCGTGATCTATGACCCGGGCGATGCGGATATGTCCGAGGGTAAGCGCCCGCTGGCCACGCGGCCCTATTTCGCCCGGCTGACCCAGGCCTTTGTCACTGCGCTTTCGGCGCCGATGGCGCAGGGCAAGCTTTACGAGGTCGACATGCGCCTGCGGCCTTCGGGCAATCAGGGTCCGGTGGCAGTCAGCCTGGCCGGTTTTACCAATTACCAGCAGAACGAGGCCTGGGTGTGGGAGCATCTGGCGCTGACCCGGGCGCGGGTGGTTGCGGGCGAGGCCGCCCTTGCCGCCGAAATCGAAACCTTCCGCGCCGCTTTCCTGGCCCAGCCGCGGAATCTGGCCAAGGTGCTTCAGGAGGTGTCGGAAATGCGCGTGCGGCTGGCCGCCGCCAAGGCGCCATCAGGTCTGTGGGACGCCAAAAACGGCGCCGGCCGGATGATGGATATCGAGCTTTTATCGCAAGCCGGCGCGCTTACTTCCGACTCGGTGGCGCGCGATGTGGCTTCCGGCCTGCTGGGTGCTGTCGCTGCCGGATGGCTGAATGACGCGGATGCAGAATACCTGACCGCCAGTTACCGGCTATTCTGGTCGGTGCAAAGTGCCGCGCGGCTGCTTTCCGGCAAAGCCATCGAGGCGGAGACGATCGGGGAGGGCGGTGCGCAGTTCCTCTGCCGCACCACCGGATACGCCCGGCTGGATGCGCTGGAGCAGGAGCTGCAGACCCGTTACAAACGCTGTGCGGCGCTGATTGCAGAGGCCTTGGAAAGGGATGGGGCGGATGAAGGGCAGCACTGAACAGGACCCGCGCGGTCTGATTTACGAATCCTACCGGATCGACGGCATTACGGACGCGCAATGCCGCAGCATTTTCTTTGACTGGGCGTTGGGCATGGACGCTGCCCGCGACAGCCGGAAAGATATCAACGCATTGCTGGAGATGTACGGCAACGCAGATCCGGACCATCCGATGACCGCAGTGCTGCGCGACGGGCTGGAAGGCAGCGCCACACCGCGCCGCCGCGGCGGCTGGCGTTCGCGCGCGCGGTGATAGCAGCGACGGGGCAGGCCGGGGCAATCGTTGACCGGTCATAAACATTCGTTAATTTTTCGCTAAATTGGACTTAAATTGTCCCAATTCTGCCCCGATTGACACGCATCCTGCTGTTGAACCCGCCTGCCGGTCCCTGATCCGGCGGCTTGAAAACGGTAAGGAGCAGAGCCATGAACATCTTCCGCAGCCTCGCATTCGTCTCCCTCGGGCTGATGGTGTCCGCCTGCGCCTCGGTGGACGTGCCGTCGCGCAACTTGCCGTTCGAGCCGGTGCCCGACGCGGCGGTGCACGTGCCCGACGGCTATGAAACTCTGCCGCAGGTGGATCCGGTGCCGGCTTTGCGGGTCAGCCGCGTTACCGTCGATGTGCCGCGCAGCCTCTCCGTTTCCGAGGCCAACAGCTATTTGCCCAAAGGCGATATTGTCTGGCGCGAGGATCCTTACGGCGACCGCCACGCCCAGGTGCAGGCAATCGTGCAGCGCGCCATGGAGGCCGGCAGCACCGGCATGGGCGGCGCGATCGAGGCCGATCTGCATATCGAACTGCAGCGCTTTCACGCCCTGACCCAAAAGGCGCGCTACACCACCGGCGGCATTCACGCCATCACCTTCAAGATGCGGCTCACCGATCCGGCCACCGGCGCCCTGCTTCGCCCGGAAAAAACCATCGAGGCCGATCTCAAAGCCTTTGGCGGCGCCCGCGCCCTGGAAGCCATGTCGCGCGGCCAGACCCAAAAAATCCGCATCACCGGCCACCTGGCCAATGTGGTCCGCCAGGAGCTGACCAAACCCGGCAGCTACCGGAATCCGCGTCTGGGGCTGCTGCAGGCGCTGCAATAAAGCCAAGGCGCAGCGGCGAAGTTCTGCGGGAAGGGGCCATGCGGCCCCTTTTCCTGTTCCGGGCTTAAGGCTATGAGGACCCCATGACAGCCTCCTCAGATGCGCATCAGCGCCCCCGCGTGAAAATGAAACCCAAATCCAACGCCCGCGCCATCCGGCACGGGTTTCCCTGGGTTTATGCCAACGAACTGGTGACCGACCGCCGCACCCGCAATCTGGCGCCCGGCACCCTGGCGGTGCTGGAGGATGAGGCGCAGCGCCCGCTGGGGCTGGTCTCGGTGAACCCGGACAGCAAGATCATCGCCCGGATGCTCGACCGCGATCCGGAAGCGGTGATTGATCAGGCCTGGTTCGCTGCCCGCCTGTCCCGCGCGCTGGAGATGCGCGAACGCTTGTATGACGCGCCCTTCTACCGGCTGGTCCATGCCGAATCCGACGGGTTGCCCGGCGTGGTCATCGACCGGTTCGGCGCCGCTTGCGTGGTTCAGCCCAACGCCGCCTGGGCCGAAATGCATCTGGACATACTCACCGCGGCGCTGGCGGATGTGACCGGTGCAGACGTGATCCTGAAAAACGCCGCTGGCCGCACCCGCACTCTGGAAGGGCTGGACGATCAGAACCAGACCCTGCTGGGCGAAACGCCCGCCGCACCTGTGCCGGTGCAGATGAACGGCGCCACTTATATGGCCGACCTGACCGGCGGTCAGAAAACCGGGCTGTTCTTCGATCAGCGTGAAAACCACGCCTTTGCCGCCCGCCTCACAGGGCAGGGCGCCAAGGTGCTGGATGTGTTCTCCCACGTCGGCGGCTTTGGCCTGGCGATGCTGGCAGGGGGGGCCGCGCACGCCACCTGTGTTGACGGCTCCGCCGCCGCACTTGAGCTGGCGGCCCGGGGCGCCGGAGCCAGCGGCCACAAGGACAGGTTCACCGCCCGCCAGGGCGATGCGTTCGACGTGCTGGACGCGCTGCAGAAGGAAGGCGAAAACTTCGACGTGGTTATCTGCGACCCGCCCGCCTTTGCGCCCTCGAAACAGGCGCTGGAGGCGGGCTTGCGGGCCTATGAACGCATTGCCAAACTGGCCGCCCCGCTGGTGAAACCCGGCGGCTACCTTGGGCTTTGCTCCTGCTCGCACGCGGCGGATCTCGCCAAATTCCGCAACGCCTCGGCCCGCGGCATCGGCAGATCCGGCCGCCGCGGCACGCTGATCCACACCGGCTATGCCGGCCCCGACCACCCGCAGCTGCCGCAGCTGGCGGAAAGCGGCTACCTTAAGGCCGTGTTCTTCCGGCTGGACTGACGGGGATGAAGCTGCTCCTGGACACCTGCGTGCTGTACCCGACCGTGATGCGGGAGATGCTGCTGGGCGCGGCCAGGCTGGGGCATTTCACCCCGCTCTGGTCTGCGCGCATCCTGGGCGAATGGGAGCGCGCGGCGCTGAAACTCGGCCCCGAAGGCGCGGCGCAGGCCAAGGCCGAGACCGCGCTGGCCCGCGCCAATTGGCCCAAGGCCGAAGTGCCGGCAGCTCCGGGCGTTGAATCCCGCCTCTGGCTGCCCGACAGCGCCGACATCCATGTGCTGGCCGCCGCCATCACCGGCCACGCCGACGCAATTGTTACCCTCAACAACAAGGACTTCCCCCGTCACACCCTGGCCGAGGAAGGCCTGGAGCGTATCGGCGCGGACGAACTCCTCTACCGCTTCTGGCTGCAGGACAGCGCAGGCATGGAGGCCTTGGGCAGCCAAGTCCTGGCCGAGGCCAACCGCCTCTCCGGCGGCAACTGGGAGATCCGCCCGTTGCTGAAGAAGGCCCGGCTTCCAAGGCTGGCCAAAGCCTTGGCCGGCTGACTGTTTCTTCATCTTTCTGCAAATACTCCGGGGAGTATGAGGGGCAGGCCCCTCATGCCCTCAGCCAGCTCAGCCCTTGGCCCATTTCGCTTCCAGCCGCTCCAGCGCGGCGATGCGTTCTTCGGTTTTCGGATGGCTCATCAGCCAGGCCGGCGCCATGCCCGCGCGCGCCTGGGTCAGCTCTTCCAGTTTGGTGAACAGGCTTTTCTGCGGCGCCAGGCCAATGCCCGCCTTGGTCAGCAATGCGGCGGCATATTCATCTGCCTCATACTCATCGCCGCGCGACAGCCGCGCTGCGATCAAACCGGTCAGCACCCCGGCTATCCAAGGCCCGATAAAGGGAATGTAGCGGCCCAGGATCATCATCAGCGCCGTGCGCAGCGCGTTCTGGCCGGAGAAATCGATCATCCGTTTCTTCGCATGCCCCAGCGCCACATGGCCCAGCTCATGGGCAATCACCGATGCCATTTCCTCGGCGCTGACCTCGCCGTTCTGATACTTGCGGTAAAACCCGCGGGTGATAAAGATCCGCCCGTCCGGCGCCGCCAGCCCGTTGACCGGATCGACCTCATAGATATGCACCGGGATGCGGGCAATCTCCAGCGCCGCCGCCAGCCGGTCGGTCAGCCCTTTCAGCCGCGCATCCGCCAGCTCGGTTGAGCGCTGGTCCAGCTCACGGTGGGTGCGCCAGATCGAAATCCGGTACATCACAAGGCCGTAAGCGACGGCCAGCAGAATGGGCAGAAGGCGCAGCATGCTTCAGATATGGGGGCTGACCCTGCCAGGCTCAAGCGGTTTCTGCATGATCCGCTGCCACCCATCCGCTTTCCTGCGGCAGCCTGTCCTGGCCTGACGGCCAGCCGCTGGCAGTGACCGCGTCCTGCAGTGCTGCATAGCAGTCCGGATCAATTCCAGGCCCCGACAGTTTGTCCATGATTGCATAAGTCTCATCCAGCGGCAGCGCAGCGCGATAGGGCCGGTCCGCGGTCAACGCGTCAAAGATATCGGCCACTGCCAAAATCCGCATCTCCTGGCTCAGCCGGCCGGCGTCCAGACCGTAAGGGTAGCCTTTTCCATCCAGCCGCTCGTGGTGCGCCGCGCCCACATCCGCCAGCTCGCGGAAGGCGAAAATCCGGCTCAGCACCTGATGACCCAGCACCGGATGCTGCTTCATCCTGGCAATTTCCGCCTCGGTCATCTTGCCCGGCTTGTCCAGAATAGTATTGGGGATACCCAGCTTGCCAATGTCGTGCAGCAGCGCCCCCCGCACCATCCAGCGCCGCCGTTCCGGGGAGTAGCCCAGCTGATCGCAGATCATGCCGGTGTAGCGCGCAACCCGCCGCGAATGGCCGTGAGTAAAGGGGCTTTTGGCGTCGATCACCAATGAAAACGCCTCGCTGATTTCATCCAGGTAATCCTCATCCACCGGATGAATGTGCCGGGCCTGCGGGGTGGCAAGCACTTCTGCTTCCAGCCCGGGATCCCACAGATCCGGCAGAAAGCGCGGACGGCGGATCACCGAGGTGAAGACCGGCACCAGATCGGGATCGAACCATGTGCCCGCACGCCGCTCCAGCTCTGCTGCGGCACCCTCGATCCCCCGCTCGGCGGCAAAGACATCCACCACCTGCGCCATCAGCGCAATGCGCGAAAACAGCGGGATTGCATCGCCCGCCAGGCCCTGCGGCAGGCCGCCGCCGTTCCAATGCTCATCCAGGCCGGCGATGCCTTCGGCCACAGCTTCGGAAAACCGCATCTGCCGGGCAATTGCCGCGCCCCGGTTGCAGCGGGTGTCGATCATCTCTGCGGCTATGCTGCTGTTCCTTGCCAGCACCTGTTTCAGGGTTTTCAGCCGGGTCCAGGCCGCGGTGCCGCCGGCCGTGTTGCGCCATAGAAAACCCAGCCCCTGGCGCAGGCCGTTCACCGTTTTGAAATCGCGCTTAAAGGACAGGTCGTCGGTCTTGTACAGCTGGCAGATGCGGGCGGCATTGGAACTGCAGCCCAGATCCTTCATCAGCAAAGTGAAATAGAGGTCGGAGCGCGCCTGCGGCGCCATCCTCAGCTCTGCTGCCACCTGCATGCCGATCCAGCAGCAGCGCAGGCAATGCCCCTTGGGCTGGCCTTCGGTCATGTCCAGCGCATGGCTGAGCGCGCCAAGAAGCTCCCCCAGCCGCAAGGTTTCCTGGGGGCGGCACCGGCAAGGTGCGAATTCTGATTTAAGATAGTCATGGGCCTTCTGCGCGAAAGATGCGGAAGGCCCATGACACCACGGGCAGGCTTAACCTGCCCTTACCCCGGCGCGGGCGGGTTGGGGAATTCGCGCCGGAATTTAATAAAACTGCCGGGACATGCACTGCCCCGACGGGCAGTTCAGTTCATGCCCAGCTTGCCGGGAAACTCGATGTTGATTTCCAGGCTCGACAGCTCATCGCCGCGTTCCATGCGGATGTCGATCGCCTCGTCGCCGATCTGCATATGGCGGCGGATCACTTCCAGGATCTCGCGCTGCAATTGCGGCAGGCAGTCGGGGCGGACACCGCCGCTGCTGCTGCGTTCATGCGCCAGCAGGATCTGCAGCCGTTCCTTGGCAGTGCTGGCCGAGGCTTTGCGGGGGCGGAGGGAAAAACCGAACATGCCCTACACCGCCCGCCCGAACAGCCGCTGCAGCAGGCCGGGCCGCCGGTCGGCGGCAATCCGCATCTCAATCTGCTCGCCGATCAGCCGGCCCACCGCGTCCTCATAGGCGGTGGCCGCCGCAGAAGGGTCATCCAGTACTACCGGCACCCCGAGATTGGAGGCCCGCAGCACTGCCTTGCTTTCAGGGATGATCCCCAAAAGCGGCTCTGCCAGAACTTCCAGCACATCCTCTACCGTCATCATTTCACCGTTGCTGATGCGGGACTTGTCGTGACGGGTAATCAGCACATGCGCCTTGATTGGCTCCGCACCGGCCTTGCCCGCCCGGTCGGTGATGCTGTTCAACAGGCCCAGCACCCGGTCGCTGTCGCGCACCGAGGACACTTCGGGGTTGGTCACCACAATCGCTTCATCGGCAAAATGCATCGCCATCTGGGCGCCGCGTTCAATGCCCGCAGGGCTGTCGCAGATGATATAGTCGAACTCCTGACGCAGCTCTTCCAGCACCTTCTGGACGCCATCCTTGGTCAGCGCATCCTTGTCGCGGGTCTGCGAGGTCGGCAGCACCGAAAGCGTCTCCAGACGCCGGTCGCGGATCAGCGCCTGCTTCAGCTTGGCGTCGCCCTGAATGACATTGATAAAGTCGAACACCACCCGGCGTTCACAGCCCATGATCATGTCCAGGTTGCGCAAACCCACGTCGAAATCGATCACGACCGTCTTGTGGCCGCGCCGCGCCAGCTCGGCGCCGACGGCAGCGGATGTGGTGGTCTTGCCAACGCCGCCCTTGCCCGAGGTGACCACGATCACCTTGCCCAGCGGCTCTTCCAGTTTCAGGTCCTTGCTCATCGTTCTGCCTTCCTTATCCCTGCGCTCATCCCAGGGTCTCCACACAAAGCCGTCCATCCTGCAGGAACACCTGCACAGGGCGGTTCAACAGCTCCGGTTCCAAATTTTCGCTTGTCCGGTACAGCCCGGCCACTGCCAGCAGCTCGGCGTCCAGGCTGTTGCAGAAGATCCGCGCCTCCTCGTCACCCTCGGCACCAGCCATGGCGCGGCCCCGCAGGCGGCCATAGACATGAATGCTGCCGCGCGCAATCAGCTCGGCGCCGGAACTGACCGGCCCGACCACCACCAGATCGCCGCCTTCGGCCACAACCGTCTGGCCGGACCGCACCGGCTGGGTGATCAGCCGGTTTTGCGGTGGACGCAATTTCTTGGGCAATTCCCGCCGGGTACCGGGGCGGGCCGGACCTTCGGTGTTCAGCGGCGCATCCTTGCCGCTGGCAATGGTAATCAGCCCGGCGTCTTCGGCGGCGGCCACCTGCGAGGGCGAGGCGTTTTGCACCCCGAACACTGCCAGGCCGCGGCTGCGCAGGCTGTCGGTCAGTGCCCGCAGCTCAGCCGGGCGGGTCAGCCCCGGCGCCTGGGCCAGATCCAGGATCAGCGGCGCACCGTCAAAGAAATGCGGACTCCAGCGCAGCTGCGCGTCAAGGGCCGCATAAAACGCCTTGTCCAGCGGCCCGTCCTCGGGGCGCAGCGCAACGGCGGTGAAATACCGCCCGCGGATCTGAAACGGCTTTATGGCAGCGGCGGGGGCACCGCCACGGGGAGGGATGTCTTGATGCGGCACGCTCACGCGAGGCTCCTGCTCGGGGATTGCGGCCTTTGTATTGCCGCTTCTTCTTTTCCTTACGGATAGCGGTTGCGGGGCGGCCCGTTCAACCGGTCCCAGACTGCTTCGGCGGACATGCGCCGGATGTGGTTCTCAGCGGCGGAATTCCGCGGGCAAACTGCTTCAGGTTGTGCAAAAAAGAATTGCTGTCCGCGCGGCCGGGGCGGGAGCATTGCCCAGCCGCCCTCTGGAACCAGCGGCGGCGGCACAACGCCGCGGGGCGCAATCAACAGTGCCGGAGTAGCGCCGCCCCAGCCGCAGCCTCTGCGGCGTATTTGCCAGTGGTGCCCTCCGCCTTGGCATGGTTTGAATAGGCTGCCAGGTTGCACATTTGACCGGCGGTATTGATTTTATTAAGAAATTGGAGAATTGCGATGCAGTGGACTTTACTTGCGGCGTCAGCGCTGGCGGCCCTGTGGATGGGTGTTCACGCTTGCATCGGGGGCCGGGAATGTGCGGTACCGCTGGCACAGGACCGTCAGCTGCCGGATGTCGTGCGCGAAACCACCTTGTTCTGCTGGCATCTGGTGACCGGCTATCTGGGCCTGATGGCTCTGTTCCTGTTTCTCGGCGCCCGCGGCTCGGCTGACATGGCGCTGGCGGGAACAGCTCTGGCGGCGGTGACTGCGGTGATCGGCATCGTGGTGCCGCCGCTGCGCAGCACGGGCTATGGGCTGCTGCCGCAAGGCTGGCTGTTCGTACCGGTCGCGGCTTTGGGCGGCTGGGGGCTTTGGGGCGTTTAGCAGCAGAAAAGCGCAGAACGGAGTCGCAAAGCGTGGCTCCCGCCCGTCCGGCCTGCATCTGAAATGCCGGCCTCCCGGTTGGGCCCGGCGCCGGACCTAAAGGTCCGGCGCGCATCCTGCCTTGGCAGGATGCCATGCCCAAGGCTGCCAAGGGGCGCTGGCGCCAGCCGGCGCATCTGCAGGCGCGGGAGGGCCGCTGAGTCTTGCGGCGCCCGGTTGGGCCCGCCGGCTGTCAGGAAGAAAAGCCTAGCGCGACAGCTCGCGCATGCCGCGTTCCAGCCCGTCCAGCGTCATCGGCACCATGGCGCCTTCGAAGATCTCGCGGATCATGCCGATCGAATGAGTGTAGTCCCAGTATTTCTCCGGCACCGGGTTGATCCACAGGTTTGCCCCCCAGGCGTCACGCGCGCGTTGCAGCCAGACCTGGCCTGCTTCCTCGTTCCAATGCTCATTGGCGCCGCCGGCATAGGCGATCTCATATGGGCTCATCGAGGCGTCACCCACAAAGATGCATTTATAGTCCGGCCCGTAGGTGCGCAGAACCTCATGGGTCGGGGTCTTCTCGCCCCAGCGCCGTCGGTTGTCGCGCCACACGCCTTCATACAAGCAATTGTGAAAGTAATAGTACTCCAGATGCTTGAACTCGGTCCGCGCCGCCGAGAACAGCTCCTCCACCACCTTGATATGCGGATCCATTGAGCCGCCCACGTCCAGGAACAGCAGGACCTTCACCGCATTGTGCCGCTCGGGCCGGGTCTTTACATCCAGATAGCCATGCTCGGCGGTGGAGCGGATGGTGCGGTCCAGATCCAGCTCCTCATGCGCGCCCTGGCGGACCCAGCGGCGCAGCCGTTTCAGGGCCACCTTGATGTTGCGGGTGCCAAGCTCGACATCGCCGTCCAGGTTCTTGAACTCGCGCTTGTCCCAAACCTTGACCGCGCGCTGGTGGCGGCTTTCCTTCTGGCCGATGCGCACGCCCTCGGGATTGTAGCCATAGGCGCCAAAGGGCGAGGTGCCCGCGGTGCCGATCCATTTATTGCCGCCCTGATGGCGGCCCTGTTGGTCCTTCAGCCGCTCCTGCAGCGTCTCCATCAATTTCTCAAAGCCGCCAAGCGCCTCGATTTCGGCTTTCTCCTCTGCGCTCAGATGTTTTTCCGCCATCTTGCGCAGCCAGTCTTCGGGAATGTCCACGGCCTCCATCACGGCCTCGGCCGGGATCGCCTCCAGGCCTTTGAATGTGGCGGCGAAGGCGCGGTCGAACTTGTCGATGTTGCGCTCGTCCTTCACCATTGCCGCACGGGCAAGGAAGTAGAACGCCTCGATGTCGTAGGTCGCCAGCCCCGCCTTCATGCCTTCGAGAAAGGTCAGGTATTCGCGCAAAGACACCGGAATGGCCGCCTTGCGCAGGTTTTCAAAGAAGGGCTGGAACATCGCGGCGCCTTTGCTGAACAGTTACGCCAGCACCCGGTGGGTCAGGATGGTTGCCAGCAGCCCGATCATACCAAATACGATGGCATAGACAGCCCCGTATTGCAGCATGTCCAGGGTATTGCCGCCACGTTTGCGGGCCTTCGTTGCGCCAATAACGGCGCCCAGCACCAAGCCGGCGATTACAATCATGGTGTTTTCCGTTTCCTGTCTTTCAGATCAGTCTTTCAGGCCCGGTGTTTCAGGTCCAGTCTGCACGCTCAGGATCAAGGGGCCGAGGGGCGCAGCGCGGCAATCTCTTCCAGCCGGGCCTCGACCACCCAATCCGGGCCGAACCCGTAGCGTGCCCATCCCAGGCTGTCCAGCCTGACCCGGCGCGCCTCCACCACGCGGCCCTGCAACTCCAGCGCTTCGGCCTGCAGCATCAGCAGGGTCGACAGCAGGGCGGCGTTCTCATGTTCGGCCGCGGCTGCCACAGCAGGGGTCAGCCGCGCCAGCGCGGCGCCCCCATTGCCGGTGGCAATCTCATAGGCCGCCAGCTGCACTGCCAGTTTGGCCTGGTGCATCCGGGTGCCGGGCAGACCTTGCAGATATGTCTGTGCAGTCAGGAAATGCTGCAATGCCAGCTCGGGTTCGCGGACGTGCAGCATCCGGCCCAATGTGTAATGGCTCAAGGCCCGGCGGTGGTCCTGCCAGCCCAGGTCGCGGGCAATCTCCGCGGCCCTGTTGGCGGCGCGCAGCCGGTCCCGCAGCGAGGCTTGCGGGCCCAAAGCCTGCTCATAGGCGGCTGACCAGGCACGCGGGGTTTCCGGCAGCCGCTGCGCCGCGGTGCGCGCGCCGCGCGGGTTCAGCCGCGCCAGCACCGCAGGCAGCCGCGCGGCCACCTCGGCCCGGCTCATGCCGGTGCGCAGCTCGGGCGCATAGGTTGCGCGCAGAATCAGCATGTCAAAGCCGGTCAGCACTGCATGGATATTGTCGTCGTTGAAAATGGAATCCGGCAGCCGGTAGAGATCGTTCAGCGGACCAAGCGCCTGCGCCAGCTCCTCGTGCAGGCAATCACGCACCTCCTGCGGGCTGACGTCATTGGGGATGAATACCGCCAGCTTCTCGCGGTTGCGCAGCAGCGACCAATTGGTGCGCGGGCTGCGCCGGTTGCGGCGGTATTCACGCAGCGACGAGACATTGGGGACCACGAAACAGGCGGCCTTGGGCAAGGCCCGGCGGATCTCGGCGCGGGAAACCGACTGGATGGTGATACTGGCTTCGCCGCCGGACACCCGGCGGACCGGGATCCCGGCCTCGGTCTGCAGCCGGGTCAGCAGCGCGCTTAGATCGCGGTTGAACCCCGGTGCGGGCGTGCCGGTCACACGCAGGGTGATCGGGGTCTCGAACCGGGTGAACTGGGGCAGGGTGCTGCCGCCTTCCAGCCTGAAGTGCAGATCCAGAAAATCCCGCGCGATATCGGCATTGGAGCGCTGCGGCGGCTGCGCGCGGCCGGCGGTGAACACCTTGACCGGCGGCAGCGCAACCGGCGCGGCTGCGGCGCGGGTCGGCGCTGCGGCCCGCCCGCCGGGGGGCGCGCAGGCAGCCAGCGCAGCCACAGCAAGCCCGGCTGCCGCCGCCCTAAGCACGCGCAAGACGGCAGGCCTGCGGGGCGGGTGTTGGACAGAGATTTGTGAAACCGGGGCAGCGTCAGCGGGCACTCGGGGCGTCTCCTATCAGCCCGGGCTGTGCTGCCCGGCTCTGTTTCCTCTGATAGGGGAATGCGGCAGCAATTTGAAGCGAAACAGGCAGCCGCCAGGCAATGCGCCTGCCTGTTCCGGCCTCAAGGCCGTTCAGCGGCGGCCACGCGCCATGAAGGCCAGCCGTTCGAACAAATGCACGTCTTGTTCGTTCTTCAGCAGCGCCCCATGCAGTTTCGGAAGCGCATCGGCGCCGTCACGGGCGATGTCCTCAGGGCTCAGATCCTCGGCCAGCAGCAGCTTCAGCCAGTCGATCACCTCGGAGGTCGAGGGTTTCTTCTTCAGGCCTTGCGTCTCGCGGATCTCGTAGAACTGGGTCAGCGCGGCGGTCAGCAGGCTGTCCTTGATGCCGGGATGGTGCACCTCGACGATCTTTTTCATCGTTTCAGCATCCGGAAAGCGGATGTAGTGAAAGAAGCAGCGCCGCAAAAAGGCGTCCGGCAGCTCTTTTTCATTGTTCGAGGTGATGATCATGACGGGCCGGTGCTTTGCCTTGACCATCTCGCCGGTCTCGTAGACGTGGAACTCCATCTTGTCGAGCTCCTGCAACAGGTCGTTCGGGAACTCGATGTCGGCCTTGTCGATCTCGTCGATCAGCAGCACGACCTTCTCACCGGCTTCAAAGGCTTCCCACAGCTTGCCCTTCTTGATGTAGTTTTTCACATCATTCACGCGCGCATCACCCAGCTGGCTGTCGCGCAACCGGCTGACGGCGTCATATTCATACAGGCCTTGCTGGGCGCGGGTGGTGGACTTCACGTTCCACTCGATCATCCGCAGCCCCAGGGCGCTGGCAACCTGTTTTGCCAGCTCGGTTTTGCCCGTGCCCGGCTCGCCCTTAACCAGCAGCGGACGCTCCAGCGTCACCGCCGCATTCACCGCAACTTTCAAATCATCTGTTGCGACATATTCTTTAGTGCCCTGAAATTGCATATCTTTCCTGTTCCAGTCATGATCGGTGCCACGGCGCCAAGTTGTTATCACGGTTTTAACCAAACGGCGCCACTATTGTGTAGTGACATTCCCTTCCGATGGGGATAAACGCTGCGGCAGAGGGGGAGCCAAAATGTTCAGGTGCAAATTATGACCAGCATTATGGGCCAGACCGAAGGAGCCGAAATGAAGCAAGAAGTGTTTCTGCCGGACGACTACCGACCGGCTGAAGATGAGCCGTTCATGAACGACCGGCAGCTTGAGTATTTCCGACGCAAACTATTGGAATGGAAACAGGATCTGCTGTCCGACAGCCGCGATACCATCGAAGGGCTGCAGGACAACACCCGCAACATCCCGGATGTTGCCGACCGTGCCAGCGAAGAGACCGACCGCGCGCTGGAACTGCGCACCCGTGACCGCCAGCGCAAGCTGGTCGCCAAAATCGACTCGGCCTTGCGCCGCATCGACGAGGGTGAATTCGGCTACTGCGAAGTGACCGGCGATCCGATTTCGCTGAAACGTCTGGATGCACGTCCGATCGCAACCATGAGCCTTGAGGCCCAGGAACGCCACGAGCGCCGCGAAAAAGTCCACCGCGACGATTAACCGCCGCCATTGGCAGTGAAAACGCGCGAATTCATGACGCCGGGGCCTTTTGCTCCGGCGTTTTTTGTTTCATTGGGTGCAAGCGGAGAATCTGCGGGAGCCCATGGAACTCAAAGGCCTGAAAATAACCGTCATCGGCGCCGGGATCGGCGGCTTGACCGCAGCCTTGGCGCTGCGCCGCTTTGGCGCCTCCGTCACTGTGCTGGAGCAGGCCGAGGCGATCTCCGAAGTGGGCGCGGGCCTGCAGATCACTCCCAACGGCGTGGCTGTGCTAAGGGCGCTGGGGCTGGCCGATGATCTGGCCTGGTGCTCGCAGCGCGCCCGTGCCGTGGTGCTGCGCGGCCACCGGCGCGGCGATCAGGTGCTGCGATTGGATCTTGATGAATATTCAGCGGGGCATCCGTACTACTTTGTGCACCGCTCCGACCTGGTCGGCATTCTGGCCGGTGCCGCCCGCCGCGACGGTGTGCAGGTGCGGCTGCTGCAACGGGCGGACCGGGTCGAACCGGGCCTGCAGCCTGTCGTCCACCTCAGCAATGGTGCGCAATGCGGCGGTGATCTGGTGGTGGGCGCTGATGGGCTGCACTCGAAAGCCCGCGTGGCGCTGAACGGCGAACGAACGCCTTTTTTCACCGGCCAGGTGGCCTGGCGCGCCACTGTTCCAAACCATCTGGACCTGCCCGCCGAGGCGCAGGTGTTCATGGGGCCGGGGCGGCATCTGGTGGCTTACCCCTTGCGCGATGGCAGTCTGATGAACCTGGTTGCGGTGCAGGAACGCCGCGCCTGGGCCGACGAGGGCTGGAATTTCAAGGATGATCCCGCCAACCTGCGCGCCGCCTTTTCCGGTTTCGGCGGCACCGCCGCTGCGCTGCTGGAAGCAGTGGAGGATGTATTGCTGTGGGGTCTGTTCCGCCACCCGGTAGCGGCCAGCTGGCATGGCGAAAACACCGCCATCTTGGGCGATGCGGCGCATCCGACGCTGCCCTTCATGGCGCAGGGCGCCAATCTGGCGCTGGAGGATGCCTGGGTGCTGGCCCGATCCCTGCAGGAAGCGCCGGATATCGCGCGCGGCTTGGCCGTTTACCAGTCCCGCCGCCGCGAACGGGCTGAAAAGGTGGTGCAGGCGGCCGGCAAAAACGCCTGGAAATACCATCTGCGCGCACCGCTCAGCTGGCCTGCGCATCAGGTGCTTAAGCTGGGCGGCCGCTTTGCACCGGGCAAGATGGTCAGCCAGTTTGACTGGATCTACCGCCACGACGTCACCGCCTGAGCAGGGCCGGCGGGCGGCTCCCGCCCCTTTTCGGGTTCATATGAAATGAACCCGAAAGTGTTGGGCCGGGCGCCGCGCTGGTGCGCGGCGCGGATAGCGCTAGATATCCAGCTCGACCCAGACCGGCACGTGGTCCGAGGGTTTTTCACGGCCGCGCACATCCTTGTCGATCTGGCAATCGCGCAGCAGATCCGCGGCCTGCGGGGTCAGCAGGAAATGGTCGATGCGGATGCCGTCGTCGCGGTTCCACGCACCAGCCTGGTAATCCCAGAAGGAATAATGCCCTGGCCCCTGGTGCCGGGCGCGGAAGGCTTCGGTGAAGCCAAGGTTGACGATCCGCTGAAACGCGGCACGGCTTTCGGGCCGGTGCAGCGCGTCCTCCAGCCAGGCTTCGGGGCGCTTGGCATCCTCGGCCTGCGGGATGATGTTGTAGTCACCGGCCATCAGTGCCGGCATCTCTTCCGCCAGCAATGCTTCGGCGCGCGCCTTCAGCCGTGCCATCCAGGCTAGTTTATAGGCATATTTTCCGCCCGCCACCGGGCTGCCGTCCGGCTCCAGCTCAACCGGGTTGCCATTGGGCAGGTACAGGCCGCAGATGCGGATCGCCTGCTTGCCGACCACCGTGGCCTCGATCCAGCGGGCCTGTTCGTCGCTGTCATCACCGGGCAGGCCGCGGCGCACATCCTCCAGCGGCAGCTTTGACAGGATTGCCACCCCGTTAAAGCTTTTCTGGCCGTGGGTTTCGACGTTATAGCCGCGCTCTTCCAGCATTTCGCGCGGAAACGCTTCGTCGACCGATTTGATCTCCTGCAGCACCGCCACGTCGGGCTGGGCTTCATCCAGCCAGTCCGGCAGCGCCTGCGCCCGGGCCTTGATGCCATTGATATTGAATGTGGCGATTTTCATGGCTTGCCTCCGGCACAGATTGCTTTATCCGAGGCCGATCTATCGCTGAATCAGCGTCGCGGGGCAAGCCCGAAGCACGATTCGGGAATCACTTGCGGCACGGCGAATCATGGCTGTTTTGCACAGGTGAAAAGTACCCCTCAGGTTGAGTTTCTTTATTTTGCAATAATATACGTGTGAATAACGCGGTGAATAAGCTGTGGATGAATTGAAATAATTGAAATTGCACAAAAAATAGCGAGTTGAAGTTAATGTAATCCGCACTAGAAATTACAATGTGAAATTGCATTTTCTATTTGCGCTGCGCGGTGTCCGTGCCAGCGTTGTGGAGCCTTTTGTCCTTAATGAATGGGGTTCCAAATGACTGCTCAGCACAAAATCCAGACCATCCATGCAGCCCGTCAAACCGCAGGCGCCAGCCTGTTCGAGGGCGGCGGGGCAGAGATGTTCTCCTCTGGTTCAGCACCTGAATGTTTCGCGGAGCTGACTGCGGGTGAAGGTGTTTCGTTGTTTTCTTCCGGGTCCATGCCGCAGGCCGCGCAAAGCTGGGCCGGCGGGGAAACCGGGTTGTTCTCCAGCGGTTCAGCGCCTGCGGCCCGCAGCGAAACCGCAGCTGGCGATCTGGTAGAGATGTTCTCTTCCGGCTCCGCTCCTGTTGCTCAAAGCGATGCCGCCGCAGGTGATCAGGTGCAAATGTTTTCCTCAGGGTCAGCACCTGCGGATCAATCAGAGATTGCGTCCGGGGATTTGACAGAAATGTATTCTTCCGGTTCAGCCCCTGCGGCGGCACATGAAACCGCGGCAGGTGATCTGACGGAAATGTTCTCCTCCGGTTCGGCGCCCGCTGCGCAGGCCGAAACCGGTGCCGGCGATCTGACAGAGATGTTCTCCTCCGGTTCAGCCCCGGCTGCCGCGGCCAGGACGGGCGCGGGCGAGGGGACGCATCTGTTCTCTTCCGGTTCTGCCCCGCAACGGCGGCACGGACCAGCGCGGGCGATGCCACCCGGCTGTTCTCCTCGGGCAGCTGATCCGGGCAGGGCCGGTTTTGCTGCCGGTCCCTGACTTTGGGCGGCCCTGTGTCCGGGGCCGCCGGTATCGCGCCGCATTTATCCGAACGAGGTTCCCATGGCCCAGATCATCCCGTTTTTCTCTCCTGCCGCCCGCCAGTCCCGGGCCTGTGCGCAAGAGACGCTGATTTCCGGTTTCGCAACGCACCGGCGCAGCCAGGAGGACGTGTTCTGGCTCAAAGAGAACGCCGAGCTGCTGAATATTCTGGAATGCACCGGGGCGGATGTTGCCGCTGATGCCCTGCAGCCCTTGCAGCAATTTTACGATGGTGCGGCGCGTCATATCAGTTTTTTCCGGCAGTATTACCGCTTTATCCTGTCGATCTGCCTGGACCTGGAGGATCTGGGTCTGCCGGGGCAGACCGGGGCGCAACTGGCAGGCTGGGTGTCAAAGCAGGGGCTGGCGCAGGCCGAGCTGTCCGATTTGCAGCGCGCCGAGGCCCGGCGGCTGCTGGCGCGGCGCGGGATAGATCTGCGTGATGACGGGCTGGACGACCGGCTGCGCGGTTTCATCTCAAACCCTCAGACCTTTGCCATTCCCAACAAGAAAGCAGCTTACGAGCTGACCCATATCGTTTTCTATCTCTCTGAATACGGCCGCCGCGATCCGGACCTGCCGGAGGCGGCGCTCACCAGTCTGGAATTTGCCGGTCTGGTGGCCTTTTTGGATCAGAACGCCGACTTGCTGGCAGAGATCTGCATCGCGCTGCGGTTTGCCGGCCAGCAGCCGCCTACGGCCTGGGAGGCGTGGCTTGACCGGCAGGTTTCGGCCTATATGCTCGCTAAGGGAGAATTTTATGGACATCATGATGCGTATCACGAGTATTTTGTGGTCAACTGGCTCATGCTGATGTCCGGGCGTCCTGCCTTTCGGCAGGCGGTCCCGATGGGCGGAATGCATGTGTCGGCGCAACAGGGAGGGAGCATTTTGAGGAGCCTGTCAGAAGCGGTTTTCGACGCCGGGATGGCGCGCAACAGCTGGAGCGCAGTGAAGGCGCGCGCCGAGGCTGCCCTGAGCGAGGAGGAGCACGGGCTGCTCACCGCGGCAGAGCGCAGCTGTGCAAGGTTTGCAGGATTTTTCGAAGGTTTCGCCCGGGCGGGCAGCGCGGGGGCCGCGTGATGGGCGGCACCCGCAATCAGGCCTTGGGCGGTGCGCTGCTGGTGGTGGCCTATACCGGGTTGATCGCTTCGGCCGACGGGATCACAAAATTGCTGGCGGGCCAGTATGCGGCGGCGCAGCTTTATGCGCTGTCCGGTGCGATGGTGGTGGGGTTCTGCCTGCTGGCGGACCGGCTGCCGGCGCAGCGCGGCGGCTTCCGCACCCGCTGCCCGCGGGCGATGGCTCTCAGGTCCGTGGCGACGCTGATCGCTGCGGTCTGTTTCTTCTATGCCTTCCGGCTGCTGCCTTTTGCCGAAGTGTTTGTCTTTATCGGCCTGATGCCGCTGCTGGCCGGCGCCATGTCCGGAGCAGTATTGAAAGAGCCGGTGCGCCCGGCGGCCTGGATCGCGCTGGCCGCGGGATTTTGCGGCGTGTTGTTTCTGCTGCCGCATGGCAACGCGGACGCGCATGCATCCTGGGGCCATTTCGTGGCCTTTGGTGCGGTGCTTTCCGGTACGTTTTCCATGACCATGGCACGGTTTATCGGCCGTTATGAAAGCAACGCGCTGGCGCAGGTGTTCTATCCCAACCTGACGCTGTGCGGCGCAATGCTGCTGGCGCTGCCGTTTGTATGGGTGCCGATGCCGCTTGCTGATGTGGGGTGGGCTGCGGCCTATGCCTTCTTGTTGTTCGGCGCGCGCTGGCTGCTGGTGGTGGCGTTGCGGCTTATGGCTTCTTATGCGGTGACCCCGCTGATGAACCTGCAGTTCATCTGGATGGCGGTTATCGGTTCAGTCTTCTTTGGGGAGTTTCCGCCAGCCACCACCTATATCGGCGGTGCCATTGTGATTGCGTCCGGTCTGTATCTGGTCTGGGATCAGTTTGCCCCGGCCTTGCCAAGGCTGCGCGGCCAGGGACGGCTGCAGACCGATCCCTAGCGCCGGGTCGGGGTTGCGTCTGAGACGTTGCGCCCTGCAAACGGGCGAAGCGCCCGCCCCTTGAGATGAGGGCGGGCGCTGCCTTGCCTGGCGGCAAGGCGGGACCATGATGCGCGGTGCCGGCTGGACGCCGCGTCACATCGAAAACGAGGTGCCGCAGCCGCAGCTGGAGGTGGCGTTGGGGTTCTCGATGGTGAAGCGGGCGCCGATCAGCTCCTCGGTGAAATCGATCACTGCGTTTTCCAGGAACGGCAGGGAGACCGTGTCGACGACGACCTTTTCGCCCTGGCCCTCAAGCACCAGATCTTCGGGTTTCGCCTCGTCCAGCGCGATCTCGTACTGAAAGCCCGAGCAGCCGCCGCCTTCGACCGCGACGCGCAGCGCCTGGCCCTGGTCCGCGGCGCCGATCTCGGCCAGCCGGGCAAAGGCGCGGTCAGTGACTTTCGGGGGCAGGTTCATCAGGTTTCTCCACAGCGTTAGTTGCAGCGCAAGGCTTTATATATGAAGGTGCAATTCATGCGGCAAGATTTGCTGGAGAAAAGATTTAAGATGCATGCGCCTTATGCCACGATGCCGGACCGCAGCCGCGGGCGGCAGGTGACCGAGGAGGAAAGCTCCTTCCGATCGCCCTATCAGCGCGACCGCGACCGGATCATCCACGCCAGTGCGTTCCGCAGGTTGAAACATAAGACCCAGGTGTTTGTCGAACATGAGGGCGACAATTACCGCACCCGCCTTACTCATTCGATTGAAGTGGGGCAGGTGGGCCGGACAATTGCCGGCGCCTTGGGGCTGAACCAAGAGCTGACCGAGGCGGTGGCGTTGGCGCATGACTTAGGCCACACGCCGTTCGGCCACACCGGCGAGGATGCGCTGCACGGGCTGATGGCACCCTATGGCGGGTTTGATCATAATGCCCAGGCGATCCGCATTGTGACCTGTCTGGAGCGCCATTACGCCGAATTCGACGGGTTGAACCTCACCTGGGAAACCCTTGAAGCGATTGCGAAACACAACGGTCCGGTGGTGGGGGAGCTGCCCTGGGCACTGGCGGAATGCAATGCGGCGGTGGATCTGGAACTGCACACCCACGCAAGTGCCGAGGCGCAGGTAGCGGCGCTGGCGGATGACATTGCCTACAACAACCACGATCTGCACGATGCGCTGCGGGCCGGGCTGTTCGGCGACGATGATCTGGCACGGCTGCCGCTGCTGGACAAGGCGTATGGCGCGGTGGACCGGCTGTATCCGGGACTGGACCCGAACCGCCGCCGGCACGAGGCACTGCGGCGTTTCTTCGGGGTCATGGTCGGTGATGTGATCGGCACTGCCCGGATGCTGCTGGCGGAGTCTGCTGTGCAGAGTGTCGAGGAGGTGCGGGCGCTGGATTATCCGCTGGTGCAGTTCTCGCCGGAAATTTGGGCGGGGCTGAAAGACATCCGCGCCTTCCTGTTCACCCGCATGTACCGCGCCCCTTCGGTGATGGAGAAACGCGCCAAGGTCGCCAAGGTGGTGGAGGCGCTGTTTCCCTACTTTCTGGACAATCCGCAGGACATGCCGGAGCGCTGGCACGCCGATATCGGGGCTGCACAAGGACGCACCGCGCTGGCGCGGATTGTGTCGGATTACATTGCCGGCATGACCGACCGTTTCGCCCTGCAGCAGCATGAGCGGCTGATCGGGGTGAAGGTTGAGGTCTGAGGGCTTCGCCTTGTGTTCCTTGGGGCCTGTTTTGTTTGCTGCGGTCTTTTCCTGCGGGCAGTGAAACGGGCAGGGTAGAGATGGCAGTGCCGCCACGACAGGTGGAGGGAAGGGCCGGAACGCCGGCGCGCCACGTGTCCGGTCAAAAGCTTCATCAGTCAGACGCCTCTGCACCTTTTGCGGAGGTGGTCTTGGGGTTCTGGTCTGCTGTGCGCAAGGGGTGCCAGACCCGCGCCATGTACTGCAGCGGGAGTGACTTTCGCATAGTCATGTTAAGGCGGCGCAAGCCGGGCGTGCGGTGCGGATGGTCGCTGCGCAACGGGTGAGTGCGGCTTGTTTTTTAGAATGTGTTCACGTAATGTTCCTATCAAGTGGATGATAGGAAGGATTGCTGGAATGATTGAGGGAAGCTGTTGCTGCGGCGCGGTGAAGTTTGAGCTGCTGGCGCAGCCGTCGCTGATGGGCACCTGCCATTGCTCGCGCTGCCGCAAGGCGGGGGCCAGCACCATTGTGTTTGTGAAGAAGGAAGACCTGCGCTGGATTGCCGGCAAGGAGGAAGTGACGCTGTATCAGCCTGCGCCACCCTATAAATACGGCCGTTGTTTCTGCCGGATCTGCGGCAGCTCGCTGGGCGAGATCCTGTCGCAGGACGCCAGTTTTCCGATCGCCGCAAATGCACTGGACGGGGCGCTGGAGGTGGCGAACAGTTTCCACGAGTTCGTGGGCGAGAAGCCGGGCTGGTATGCGATTTGCGACGGTGCGAAGCAGTCGGAGGGGCATCCGGCGTAGGTCCGGCCTGTGCCCGGCCTCCGCCTCGGGACGGCACATTCGCAACGGCCCGTGGCCGGGCGCGGACCTGCTGTTGTGTGTTCGGGGTGCGGAATGCTCTTAGTCAGGTTCCCGAATTGGCCGTAAGCCGTGCTATGATCTGGCCCTATGATGCCGCGGGGCGTTGGCGTTATCCGCGAAAGGAGCAGCAAGGGGGAAAGCCATGGCACGCTGGACCGTCACATTCACGGACAAGCCCGAAATGGACCGGGTGCGCGGCGACAAAAAGCGACGCGAGGCGCATATCGCCTTTGTGCGGTCCAGGTCCGGGCTGCAAATCGGCGGCGCGCTGGCGATGCGGCCGATGCAGGATTTCCCAGGCGCGATCTGGAATGTGGAGGCGGAGACCCGTCAGGATGTGGAACGGCTGATCCTGCAGGATCCTTATTACGTGGCCTCTTTGCGCACCTACAAGATCACCGAATGGGGCACGGCCTCGGCCATTCAGGGAATGCTGTCATGACCGCTCCCCGGGAAACCCGCAAGACCGCGCCGGCGCTGACCCGCTGGGCGGTGATGTTCCGTGATGCGCTGGCAATGATGGATGTGCGCGCCAGCCAATCCCGGCGCGATGCTCATGTGGCTTATGTCCGGGATCACCCGGAGCTGCGGATCGGCGGCGGGCTGAAGCCGGACACCGATGGCGATTTCTGCGGTGCGCTGTGGATCGTCGAGGCCGAGGACCGTGTTGAGGTGGAGCATCTGATCCATGGTGATCCGTTTTATGTGCCTGCTTTCCGGTCCTATGAGATCTTCACCTGGGGCAAGATCCTGGAAGACCAGACCGCCACCCTGTGAGGCCGGCGCAGCGGATGGCGGCGCAATTTTCTTGAGTAAGAAAATTGGCCGGAAAATTGAATTTTCCGGTGCGGTGCGCTTACCGGTACCTGCAGCCCCTGCAATCCTGTTGACCCTGCCTTTGGCCCCCGGTATCCGCACTGTTGAACATATGGGACGCCAGATATGAACCTCTTTACCGATATCCGCTCGCTTGTGATTGACAGTCTGACCGCGATGACCGCGGACGGCGCGCTGCCCGAGGGGCTTGATTTTGCCAATGTCGCGGTGGAGCCGCCGCGCGATGCCGCCCATGGCGACATGGCAACCAATGCGGCGATGGTTCTGGCCAAGCCCGCCAGGATGAAGCCGCGCGACATCGCCGAGGCGCTGGCCGCCAGGCTGGCCGCGGATGTGCGGGTGACGTCGGCCGAGGTCGCAGGCCCCGGCTTTTTGAACCTGCGCCTTGCGCCCGGCATCTGGCAGAACGTTCTGAAATCGGTCCTGGACGCAGGCACGGATTTCGGCCGCTCTGGTCTGGGCGCGGGCAAGCGGGTGAACGTGGAATATGTCTCGGCCAACCCGACCGGCCCGCTGCACGTCGGCCATACCCGCGGCGCGGTGTTCGGCGATGCGCTGGCCTCGCTTTTGGCTTATGCCGGCTATGACGTCACCCGCGAATACTACATCAACGACGGCGGCGGCCAGGTCGATGTGCTGGCGCGGTCTGTCTACCTGCGCTACCTGGAAGCGCACGGGCAGGAAGTGGCCTTTGCCGACGGCACCTATCCGGGTGATTACCTGAAGCCGGTGGGGCAGGCGCTGAAGGACAAGGTGGGTGATGCTTATGTCGGCAAGGGCGAGGACGTCTGGCTGGCGGACGTGCGGGAGTTCTCCACCGAGGCGATGATGGTGCTGATCCGCGAGGATCTGGCCCAGCTTGGCATCGAAATGGATGTGTTCTATTCGGAAAAATCCCTCTATGGCACCGGCAAGATCGAGGCGGCGCTGGAGGCTCTGCAATCCAAGGGGCTGATCTATCAAGGCGTGCTGGAGCCGCCCAAGGGCAAAAAGCCCGATGATTGGGAACCGCGCGAGCAGACCCTGTTCAAATCCACCGACCATGGCGACGACGTTGACCGGGCGGTGAAGAAATCCGATGGCGCCTGGACCTATTTCGCACCGGACATTGCTTATCACTATGACAAGGTCGAGCGCGGCTTTGACGAGCTGATCGACATTTTCGGCGCTGACCACGGCGGCTATGTCAAACGGATGAAGGCGGCCGTGTCGGCGCTGTCGGATGGCCGGGTGCCGCTGGATATCAAGCTGTGCCAGCTGGTGAAGCTGTTCAAGGACGGTCAGGAATTCAAGATGTCCAAGCGGGCAGGGACCTTTGTCACCCTGCGCGATGTGGTGGATGCGGTGGGTGCGGATGTAACCCGCTTCATGCTGCTGACCCGTAAGAACGACCAGGGCTTCGACTTCGACCTCGATAAGGCGCTGGAGCAGTCCAAGGACAACCCGGTGTTCTATGTGCAATATGCCAACGCGCGGATCTGCTCGACCCTGCGCAAGGCGGCGGAACAGAATATTGCGGCCGATGATGCCACGCTGAACGCTGCGGATCTGAGCCTGATCGCCGACCCGGCGCAGCTGGCAGTGGTCAAGAAGCTGGCCGAATGGCCGCGCCAGGTGGAAATCGCCGCCCGCAGCAATGAGCCGCACCGGGTGGCCTTCTATCTCTATGACCTCGCGTCTGAGTTGCACGGGCTGTACCATCTGGGCAAATCGAACGAAGGTTTACGATTTGTTAAGGAGAGCAGCCAATCGGCAACACATGCGAATTTGGCGCTGGCCCGGGCCGTTTCCGTTGTCATTTCCGCAGGTCTTGGTATTCTTGGCGTGAAACCGGCAGAAGAGATGCGATAACCAATGGGGCGCCAGCCCCTGCGGGCATAAGTCGCGCAGTCCGCCGGACTGAGGCAGTTCAAGAGACCCAGCGGCAGCGCAGCCCATGCGCCGCCAAACCGGGCAGTGAGGCGGAAAATGGCGTATTTTGCGCAGGCGGGCCAAGGCCGCGCCTATGCACAAGGCAGCGGTCACGAACAGGACGCTGCCTCGGAAAACACATACACACAGCAATATTCCGGCCAGCAGTATTCCGGCCAGAACTCCGGGGGGCAGCACTATTCCGGGCCAGGAGCCGAGCCGAATTACGGCTATGAAGACTCCGCCTATGGATATCAGCCCGAAGGGCAGGGCCATGGCCCCAGGACTATGCCGTTTTTGCTGCTCCTGCCGGGCTGCGGGCGCGATTCTCGAAATCGCTGAGCATTCTGGGGCAGTTGCGTCGATTGCGCTGGTCGCCGGGGTGGGCTTTTGGGGCTACAAGCTGGTGATGCGGGATGTCAGCGGCGTACCAGTGGTGCGCGCCGCCGAAGGACCGATGCGCGAACAGCCTGTGCTGCCGGGCGGCTCTCAGGCGGATCACCAGGGGCTGGCTGTCAACGCGGTTGCTGCCAGCGGCAGCGCTGAAGCCCCTGCCGACCGGCTGACCCTGGCGCCTGCCGCCATTGAGCTGACCGAAGATGACAAACCGCTGCCCGAGCTGGCCGCCGAGGCCGCGCCGGCGGCTGAACTGCCTGCGGCCCCGGTTGAACCCAGCGTTCCCGCAGTGCCCGGCGTCAGCGAGGAGGCCGTGGCCTCGTTCCAGAACGGCGATATCGACGCGCTGGTTGCCGAATTGGCGCGTGAGGCCGAACCGCTTTCCGCCGCTGTGCCGGCATCGGCGCAGGCCCCTGCCATCGTGCAGCCGGAACCGCTGCAGCCGGCGCTTGCCGCCGCAGTCCCGTCGCCTGCAATTCTGAATGCGCCGGGTGTCAAGGTCTCGCTGCGGCCATCGGCCCGGCCCGCACGGTTCAGCCCGGCTCCGGCCGCAGCCGCACCGGCAGCACGTGCCGGGACCGTTGATGTGGATCCGGCAACTCTTGCGGCAGGCACACGGCTGGCGCAGCTTGGCGCCTATGAAAGCCCGGAGGTGGCGCGCGCTGAATGGGACCGCATCCATGCCCGTTTCGCGGACTATCTTGAGGGCAAGCAGCGGGTGATTCAGCGCGCCGAAAGCGGCGGGCGCACGTTCTACCGGCTGCGGGCGATGGGCTTTGCCGGCCTGTCGGACGCCCGCCGGTTCTGCTCGGCGCTGGTGGCTGGCAATGCCGATTGCATTCCGGTAACCACACGGTAACGCAGCGCCCGGCCCGCCCCAAGGCCGGGCGCTTTGCACCCACCCCGGGCCGGGCGCTGCCCTCCCGCTTTTCAGGGGCGATAGGGATCTTATGACCTACGGAGCCACCATCCTTGACGCCGAGGGCCTGCGGCTGACTGCCGATGAAAAGGCGTTCTTCCGCGATGCCGATCCGTTTGGATTCATCCTGTTTGCCCGCAATCTGGAAGATGTCGAACAGATCCAGGCGCTGTGCGGTGACTTCCGCGAGGCGGTCGGCCGCAATGCCCCGATCACCATCGACCAGGAGGGCGGCCGGGTGCAGCGGCTGCGCAAACCGCTGGCACGAAATTGGCTGCCGCCGCTGGAGCATGTGCAGCTGGCGGGCGAGGACGCCGTGCGGGCAATGTACCTGCGTTATAGGTTGATTGCCCATGAACTGTATACGCTGGGCATCGATAGCAACTGTGCGCCGATTGCCGATGTCGCCTGCATGGAAACCCATGAATTTCTGAAGAACCGCTGCTATGGCACCAGCGCCGCAACGGTTGTCCGGATTGCCCGTGCCGTGGCCACCGCGCATCTTGATGGCGGCGTGCTGCCGGTGCTGAAGCATATCCCCGGCCATGGCCGCGCTGCTGCTGACAGCCATCTGGACCTGCCGCATGTGGCGAACCACCCTGACGTGCTGGAGCAAAGCGACTTTGCCGCGTTCCAGGCACTGAACGACCTGCCGCTGGGGATGACCGCGCATCTGGTCTATGACGCCTATGACGACCGCCCCGCCACAACGTCACCGGTGATGATGCGTCTGATCCGCGAACGCATCGGGTTTGACGGGCTGGTTATGACCGACGACATCTCGATGAAGGCTCTGCAGGGCTCGCTGGCGGACAATGCCCGCGCCTCGATCGCGGCAGGCTGCGATGTTGTGCTTTTGTGCAATGCCTCGCTGGAGGAACGGATCGCGGTGGCTGAGGCTGCAGGGGCGATGACAGCGGTGGCGCAGACCCGCGCAGAACGCGCTTTGGCGGCCCGCCGCCCGCCTGCTGCCCTTGACATTCTGAGCGCTGAAAGAGAACTTGCCGCCCTCATGGGCGGGCAGGTTTATGGCTGAGCAGACACTTTTTTCAGACACGGACACGACGGTAGAGGAGCGGCTGGCAGCCGAGGCCCTGATCGTGGATGTGGACGGGTTCGAAGGCCCGCTTGACCTGCTTTTGACCCTGTCGCGCACCCAGAAAGTGGACCTGCGCAAGATCTCGGTGCTGGAGCTGGCCAAGCAGTACCTGACCTTTGTCAACAAGGCCAAGGAGCTGCGGATCGAGCTGGCCGCGGATTACCTGGTGATGGCGGCCTGGCTGGCATTCCTGAAATCCCGCCTGCTGCTGCCACCCGACCCGGCGGAAGACGGCCCCTCGGGCGAGGAACTGGCGGCACACCTGGCGTTCCAGCTGGAACGCCTGCAGGCGATGCGCGATGCTTCGGCCCGGCTGCTGGCCCGCGACCGGCTGGGGCGCGACTTCTTTGCCCGTGGCGAAGAAGAGAGCGTCGCCCGGATCAAGACCGTTACCTATACTGCCAACCTCCTGGATCTGATGCAGGCCTATGCGCGGATCCGCACCAAGGAGGATTTCCGCCCCTTTGTGATGGACCGGGAGTCGGTCTTTACGATGGAAGAAGCGCTGGAGCGGATGCGCCAGCTGCTGGGTTTTACCGGCGGCTGGACCGATCTGATCAGCTATCTGCCGGACGGCTGGCACAGCGATCCGGTCAAGCGCCGCTCGGCCACTGCCTCCACCTTTGCTGCGTCTTTGCAGCTGGTGAAGGAAGGCAGGCTTGAGCTGCGTCAGAGTGAGATATTTGCGCCGATCCAGCTGCGCAGCCTGAACGAGGATACCTGATGGAAGACCAGCTTATGGACAGCCACGGCGCTCCCGTCCGCGAAGAGAGCGACACGCTGTTTGATGCGCCGCCGATGGCGGAGCAGGAGCGGATGGTCGAGGCGGTGCTGTTTGCCAGCCCTGAGCCTGTCACCCTGCGCGATCTGGAAGGCCGCATGCCGCATGGCTGCAACCCGCGCGAGGCGGTGGAGCATCTGCGCAAACGCTATGAGGGGCGCGGCGTGCGGGTGGTGCGTCTGGGCGATGCCTGGGCGATCCGCACAGCACCCGATCTGGGCTTTCTGATGCAGAAGGAAACCACCGAGCTGCGCAAGCTGAGCCGCGCCGCGATTGAGACATTGGCGATTGTCGCCTATCACCAGCCGGTCACCCGCACCGAGATCGAAGAGATCCGCGGCGTGTCGGTGTCGCGCGGTACCATTGACCAGCTGATGGAAATGGACTGGATCCGCCTGGGCCGCCGCCGGATGACGCCGGGCCGCCCGGTGACCTTTGTGGTGACGCCGGTCTTTTTGGATCACTTCGGCCTGGAAAGTGCCCGCGACCTGCCGGGATTGAAAGAGCTGCGCGCCGCGGGCCTGCTGGAGAACCGGCCGCCGCCGGGGGCCTTTGCGATGGGCCAGGGGGGCGACGACGACGAGGAACCGGAAGAACAGGCGGAACTGTTCGAAGAGTGACGCCTGAGGGCGCGGTTTACGCAATCGTGTCTGCCGGTGTCTTGTCCCGGTGGTGTTTAGCGGTGTTCTGCGCCCCGGAATTGTCTTAATTTGCCTTTAAGATCGCGGGCAGTCAGGAAGCGGGGCCAAGGCCATGACATTGAATTCGATCATCAACATGGTGCTGCGGCGGCTGGTCAGCCGCGCAGTCAATGCGGGCGTTAATGCCGGCATCAGCGCGGTAGCCAAACGCGGCAAGGGTCAGCCGCGCAGCGCACCGCCCGCGCAGCAGGCGGGCAGTTCGCGCATTCCGCCGGTCAAGCCGGGGCGCCGCCAGGGCTGACCCGCTTGCGTCTCAGGCCCATGGCCTCAAGCGCAGCGCAGGCTGACAGCAGGGCGGAGACGGCTAAGCAGCCCGCCAGTCCCCAGCCGGCATAGGCCGCAGCGCCGCAAAAGGGGGCTGCGAAGACGCACAGGTAGGTCACGGTGCTGAACAGCCCCATGATGGCGCCGCGCTGCTGCGGGTCCAGCTGTGTCACCCGCGCCACCACCAGGTTCAGCGCCAGGTGCTGGCAGATCCCCCACAGCACTGCGAGACCCAGCAGCAGCATGTATTGGTCCGCCCGGACCATCATCAGCAAATAGCTGGCAGTGACGCCCAGAAACACCGGCGGCGTCGCCCGCCCCAGGCCCAGCCGGTCCAGCAGCGGATCCAGCAGCACCGCCAGGCCAAAGCCGATGCCGTAGAACAGCGGCAGCAGGCCCGCCTGGGTGGTGCTGTGCCCCAATGCTTGGGTGATATGGGCACCAGTGAAGAAATAGCTGCTGTAAAAGCCCAGCATCAGCAGCGCAGTGGCCAGCAACCCGCGCATGATGCCCGGCACCCGCAGCGCAGTCAGCGGCGAGGTTGCCTGGCCGCTGGGGCTGCCTGCCCCGCGCAAGGCGCGCGCCGCGCCCCACAGCACAAGCGCCACGCCAGACAGGGCGCCATAGACCGCCCGCCAGCCTGCCAGATCGGTGGCCCAGGCGCTGACGCTGACGCCCAGCACCATCGACACCGTCCAACCCGCCAGCACATAGCCCAGCACCTGCGCCTCGCGTCCTTTGGGGGCAATCACCATCGCCAGCGTATAGATCGAGGGCAGGGCGGCGCCCGCTGCCAGCCCGCACACCGCCTGCGCCGCCATCAGCCACCAGACATCCGGTGCAGCGGCACTGGCTGCCAGTCCAGCGGCCAGCAGCATGAGGGCTGCGCGCAGCAGCCGCCCGGCGCCGATGCGGTCTGCCAATGGCGCCAGCAGCAGCGCCGCCCCAGCAACCCCGAGGCCATAGGCGCTGGCGGCCCGCATCACCTCTGTTGTGGAGGCGTCCAGGGTTTCACTGACAGCCGTCACCACCGGCGACAGCAGCAGGGAGTTTGCACCAATCACGCCAATTGCGCTCATCAGGATCAGAATCGGGGTTCGCATGGGATTACCTTGAAAATGTTCAGGTAACTTTGCTATGTGCAGAATGACGTTCTGTGAAGGGCAGCTGGATATGGCAACGGAAATAACAGATGGGGTTCGGAAGAATGCAGGGCCGACCCGGGTTCTGGATGCTTTGGACCGAAGAATATTAGGCGCGCTGAGCCTGGACGCGACGTTGTCTTATGCTGCCATCGGCCAGGAGGTCGGTCTGTCGGCGCCCGCGGTGCATGAGCGGGTCAAGCGGCTGCGTGCCTCTGGTGCCATCGAGTCGACCGTTGCGCGGCTGGACGGCGCTGCAGTGGGCAAGCCGCTGCTGGCCTTTATCCATGTGGACACCGAGGGCTGGGGCGTGACCACGGATCTTTTGGCGCTGCAAGAGATGCCGGAGCTGGAGGAGGTGCACAGCTCTGCCGGGGATACCAACCTGATTCTCAAGGTGCGGGTTGCCTCCCCCAAAGCGCTGGAGGGGCTGCTGGCGCGGATTTACGAGGTCGGCTGTGTGCGTGCCACCCGCACCTATACGGTGCTGTCGACGCATCTGGACCGGCCGGTGCAGGCGGGCACGACGAAGGAACTGGCGAACGGCGGGCCAGTGAAGTGAACGCCCGGCTTTTGGGCCGGGTGCTGCCCTATTTGCTATCAGGCAGGCGTCTTGAAGTGCTTTGACAGCTTCAGCCCTTGGCCTTGATAATTCGATGCAATCCCGGCGCCGTAAAGCTGCTCGGGCACCTCTGCCATCTTCTCATAGACCAGACGCCCGACCACCTGACCGTGCTCCAGCACAAAGGGCGCCTCGTGGCAGCGCACCTCCAGCACCCCGCGCGAACCGGTGCCGCCGGCCGCGTCATGGCCAAAGCCAGGGTCGAAGAAGCCTGCATAATGCACCCGGAATTCACCGACCATGGCCAGATAGGGCGCCATCTCGGCGGCAAAGGCGGGCGGGATATGCACTGCCTCGCGGCTGACCAGAATGTAAAAGGCACCGGGGTCCAGAATGATGCGTCCGTCCTTTGTGCGCACTTCCTCCCAGTATTCCTGCGGGTCGTATTCGCCGATCCGGTCCAGGTCGATGACGCCGGTATGCGGCTTGGCGCGGTAGCCGACCAGATCACTGCCGGGCAGTTTCAGATCAACTGAAAAGCCCAGGCCGTCCTCGATCACCGCGTCACCGTCAACCAGCGGCGAGCCTGCGTGCAGCATTTTCAGCTCAGCATCGCTGAGGACCGCCTGGCCGGTGCGGAACCGGATCTGATTGAGCCGCATGCCGGGCCGCACCAGCACCGAAAAGGACCGGGGGCAGATCTCGGCATAAAGCGGGCCGGTGTAGCCGGGTTTGATGCGGTCGAATTCCTCGCCGCCATCGGTGATGGTGCGGGTCAGAAGATCCAGCCGCCCGGTGGAGCTTTTGGCATTGGCCACCGCAGAGACATCCTTTGGCAGCGCCAGGCTTTCCATCAAGGGCACCACATAGACGCAGCCTTTTTCCAGCACTGCGCCGCCTTCCAGGCTGATCCGGTGCATCTCGAACTCGGTCAGGCGGTCGGAAACGCTGCGGCTCTGGCCGGTCAGAAACGAGGCGCGCACCCGGTAAGCCACGTTACCCAGGCGCAGGTCGAGGCTGGCGGGCTGCACCTGGCCTTCGACCAGCGGGGTGCTGACGGCGATTTCGCCGTGATCCAGCATCTTTTCAATGGTTTGGCTGGGCAATACGCCTGTCATGTCCTGTCCCCCTCGGTGCCGGCTTTGCGGCGATGCTGGCCGAATTGGCCGCGCTGCGCAATCGGCAAAGCCCTGCGCTGGATACGAAAACGCCCGGGTGCGTGAACACCCGGGCGTTTTTCATATGGTCGGGCTAGCAGGACTCGAACCTGCGACCTTCCGTCCCCCAGACGGACGCGCTACCAGGCTGCGCCATAGCCCGTTGAGGAGCCTTCTAACCGTTTTGGCGGCAGGGGCAAGAGGGGGCGGCAATATTTTTCGCGCCGCCGCAAAGAAAGTCAGCAGAGGAAAGCGGGAGCAAAGCAGGCCAGCTGCGGCAGCCGCTTCCTGGGGCCAGCGACGGGCTGGACTCCGGTTCAGTGGCTGCTTGCAGTAAGGCCCCGCAGTTCCTCCGCGCAGGCGGCAATTTCACCCAATACATGCGGCGGCAAGCTGCGGATGGCGGCGAGATGCGCCAGAACACCCGGCTGCGGCACCGGCGGCCGGGCTGGCGGCTGGGCTGGAGGCTGGACTGGCGCGCCGGGCGCCGTGGTTTCCGTTGCAGCCTCTTGCGGTGCCGGCGTTTCCGTTTCAGCCGGGCCGTCCTGGGGCGCTTCGGCTGCAGGGTCGAAGCCGGAGGAGAATTCCAGTGCATCCACTTGCCGGGCGGCCTCGTCCAGATCATGCGGCGGGAAAGACATCGCGGGATCCGCTTCTGAAGCAGGCGCAGAGGCTGCCTCGGGCGGGGCTAAGCCGAAGTCCAGCGGCTCTTCCGGCTGCAGGCCTGCGGCGGCCACCAGCGTGTCCCCGGCCGGCTCCGGATCCGCTGGCGGTGCGTCCGCTGCAAAAGCTGCTGGTTCTTCTGCGGGCACCGGTGTCTGGCTGGAAACGGGCTCATCCGCCGGGACCGGTTGTTCTTCCGGCGCGGGCCCGGCCGCCGATTCGGACCCGGTTTCGGGCGCTTGTTCTGCAACCGGCTCTGCGGCTTGTTCCGGTTCCGCTGCTGCGGCTGGTTTGTCCAGCGGTGCGGCGGAGGGATCAGAGGCAGGCTCTGCTATTGGCGCTGGCGCGGTGTCCGATTCTTCCGTGACTGCGGGCTGTTCCGGAACGGGTTCCGGATTCGCAGCCGCATCGGTTTCCCAAACAAATTCTTGCGGCTCTTCGATTGCCGCTTCGGGGGCAGACCCGGCACTGCGGCTGGGATATCCGTGGCGGCGGGCTGCGCCTCCTCGGTCTTTGGCGCTGCGGTGCCCGGATCAAGTGCCGCGGCGTCGCTTGCAGGCGGTGCCGCCTCCGGCTCTGCAGTCGGCTGCTCCAGAGGCAGGTCCGGGGCCTTGGTTGCCGGTTGGTCCCCGGCAGATCCGGAGGCAGCTGGGAGGTCTGCGGGATCCGCACCGGCTTGCGGCGGCTCCGCTGCGGCAGGATCTTCTGCAAGGCTGTCCATCACAGGCGCGGCCGGCTCCGCTTTGGCGTCAGGGGTGGAAATCTCAACCGCTGCAGCAGGCGCGGGGTCTTCCATCGCCGGCGTGGCGGCGGGGCGGTCCTGTACAAGAGCTTCCGGTGCCGGTGCCGGGGCGGCGGGCTGATCGACTGAGGGCCCTGCGCTGTACGCATCGGCTGAAACATCCTTAGCGGCCTCAGCGGCGGGCAGATCCAGCGATGCAGCAGAGTCAGGCGCATCAGTATCGGGCAAAGCGGCAGGGGCTTCGGGCTCCGGGGCGCTGGTAAGGGGCAGGTCTGCGGGGGCTTCAGCCACAGGGAGGGCGCCGGGGCCGGGCTTTGGCTGTTCTGAGCCGGCCTCTGCACCGTTGTCAGCGGCGGGCGGCTCCGGGTTCGTCTGATTTTGCGGCTCGGAGGCGGAACCGGGGCCGGATTCGGGTCCAGTTTCGGGGGCAGATGCCGGGCTGCTGTCCGGCAGCGCGCCGGTTTCAGCTGTGGCTCCATCAGCTGCCGCCGTGGGGGGAAGCCGACCACATTGCTGCCTGGATCTTGATCCTGCGCGGCTGCGTCAAGGCTCAGCTCCAGCGAGCTTTGCCAATCATCGCCAAGCTTATCGGCCGGCGGCACGGCTTCGGGGCGCTCTGCGGCTGAGCCGTCAAGCGAATGGGAAAAGCCGGACACATGCGCCGCGCCATGCTCGCGCAGCAGCGCCTGCACCTCCTTGATCGGCAGCCCGTCGTCATGCAGCAGTTTCTTGATGCCGCCCAGAAGCAGCATATCCGCAGGCCGGTAATAGCGCCGCCCGCCGGCCCGCTTTACAGGTTTGAGCTGGGTGAACTTGCTCTCCCAGAAGCGCAGGACATGGGCCTGCACGCCCAGCCATTCCGCAACTTCGCTAATGGTGCGGAACGCGTCCGGTGATTTCGACATGGCCTATTGGTCCCGTTATTTACGGTTGCCGTCTGCCACGCGGTCTTTCATCAGGTGGGAGGGCCGGAAGGTCAGCACGCGGCGCGGCTGAATCGGCACTTCTTCGCCGGTTTTCGGGTTGCGCCCGACCCTGGCTGATTTGTCCCGCACGCTGAATGTGCCGAACGAGGAAATCTTCACCTGTTCACCGCGCACCAGGGCATCCGACATGTATTGCAGCATGCTTTCCACCAGCTGCGCGCTTTCATTGCGCGACAGGCCGACTTCCCGGAAAACTGCTTCACTCAAATCCATTCGTGTAAGTGTTTTTTCGCCCATACCATTCCCCGTTGTTTGCCAAAGCATAGGGCGCGGGGAATTTCCCTGTCAATATCAATGAATTGCGCGGGGTGTTTCGGGCGGAAATTAAGACTGCAGGGTTACCAGCGCACCACAACGGCACCCCAGGCGAGGCCGCCGCCGATGGCTTCGGTCACAATCAGATCGCCTTCTTTGATCTGGCCGCGCTCTTTGCCGACGGACAGGGCCAGCGGAATGGAGGCGGCAGAGGTGTTGCCGTGATCCTGCACGGTTACCACCACGTTGTCCATGCTGAGGCCCATTTTCTTGGCGGTGCCCTGGATGATGCGGATATTGGCCTGATGCGGCACGATCCAATCCACATCCGCGGCCGCCAGCCCGGCCTTGTCCAGCGCGGTGTTCGCGGTAGAGGCGAGTTTCTCCACCGCGTGTCGGAACACCTGGTTGCCCTGCATCCGCAGATGGCCGGTCGACTGGGTGGAGACGCCGCCGTCCACATACAAGAGATCCTTATAGCGCCCGTCCGAGTTGAGGTCGGTCGACAGGATGCCGCGGTCCCTGTTGGTGCCGGGCTGCTCCTGGCCTTCCAGCAGCAGCGCGCCGGCGCCGTCGCCGAACAGCACGCAGGTGCCGCGGTCGGTCCAGTCCATGATCCGGCTGAAGGTCTCGGCGCCGATCACCAGCACCCGTTCTGCCTGGCCCGAGGCGATCAGCGCGTTGGCATTGCTGAGGGCATAGACAAAGCCGGCGCAGACCGCCTGCACGTCAAAGGCAAAGCCTTTTGTCATGCCCAGCTTGGACTGCACCATGGTGGCGGCGGAAGGAAAGGTGAGGTCGGCGGTGGAGGTTGCTACGATGATGGCGTCCACATCTTCGGCCGTCAGCCCGGCATCGGCCAAAGCGCGTTCCGCTGCCTTGGCGGCCATATCCGATGTGGTCTCACCCTCGGCGGCGAAATGGCGGCGTTCGATGCCAGACCGGCTGCGGATCCATTCGTCCGTGGTATCCAGCGTGGCTTCGAATTCCGCGTTTTCAACCACCCGTTCGGGGAGATAGTGTCCTGTGCCAACAACTACCGCGCGTCGCGTCATTCGATTGCCTGCCTATTTTAATCTTTTTCGGTGGCCGCCCGCGTCTCGCGGGGGCAGTATCATCTTGGGTATGCGCACCGGCAGATGCAACCCGTGCCGCCAGCTTTTCGGCGAATCCATGCTCTGCCAGCCGGAACGCCAGCTTGACCGCAGCGGAAACCCCCATGGCATCGGCGCCGCCGTGGGATTTGACCACAGTGCCATTGAGCCCCAGGAAAACGCCGCCGTTGACCCGGCGCGGATCCATCCGTTTGGACAGTCTTTTCAAAGAGGTCATCGCCAGAAGGGCGGCAATCTTGGACAAAAACGAAAATTCAAAGGCTTCCCGCAAGGCGGTGCGCATTACCCGCGCGGTGCCTTCGCCGGTCTTGATCGCCACATTGCCGGTAAAGCCGTCGGTGACGATCACATCTGCGGTATCACCGGGAATATCGCTGCCTTCGACAAAGCCGGTGAATTCATAATTGGACTGTGCGGCGTTCTCCGCAATCAGCGCGTGGGCCTCTTTCAGCACGGCGCTGCCCTTGTGCTCTTCGGTGCCCACGTTCAGCAAGCCGACCCGCGGGCAGGCAATGTCCATGGAATTGCGCACGTATGAGGTGCCCATCAGCGCGTATTGCAGCAGATCCTCGGCATCCGCCTTCACGTCGGCGCCGACATCCAGCATCACGTTGAAGCCCTGCGGGTTCAGCGACGGCCACAGGATGGCAATGGCAGGCCGGTTAACCCCCGGCAGCTTGCGCAGGCGCAGCATCGACAGCGCCATCAGCGCGCCGGTGTTGCCGCAGGATACAGCGCCGCCCGCTTCGCCGTTCTTGACCGCATCCAGGGCCGACCACATCGAGGTGCCCTTGCCGTTGCGCATCACCTGAGAGGGTTTGTCCTCCATGGTGACAACGTCGCGGACGTCGCGAATCTCAACCCGGCCTTCAAGGATGCGTTTTTTGGCGACCAGCGGTTTCAGCTGTTCGGCGGGGCCGTGCAGGATGAACCCGATATCGGGATTCTTATCCGCCGACATGGCAATGCCGGCCACCACAACAGCGGGGCCGGCGTCTCCGCCCATGGCGTCAACAGAAATGGTGATGCGGCCGGCTTTTGCCTGATTTTGATCGGGTTTACCCGTCATGCGAAAGCCTGCCTGGCATCAAATCCTGTCCGTGGCTTATGCCGCGTCTTCGTCGATCTCGATCTCGTCAGCCGCTGCGACGATTTCTTTGTCGTCGTAATGGCCGCAGGAGGGGCATACGTGGTGCGGGCGCTTCAGCTCGCCGCAGTTGCCGCATTCGTTCGGGTTTGCAGCAACCAGTGCATCGTGCGCGCGGCGGTTGTTGCGGCGCGATTTGGATACTTTATTCTGTTGGACGGCCATGTCTCAACCTTTGTCTTTTGGGCCTTGGGGCCATCCCCGCGGCGCGATTGCGTTCTGTTCGATCAGTCTGACGTGCGTTTAGGCGCCTGCCCAAGCATTGTCCAACCAAAAATTCCGATGAGCGCGCGAAAATACTGCGAATCTCCGGCGGCGCAAGGTGTTTTTTAGGGCAGCTTTGCCGCCGGTTCCAGATGCAATTTCCGCAAGCGCGGAAATTCCGGCTTAATCCTCATCTTTCAGCAGCCCGCGCAGCGCGCCAAGACCGGCAAAGGGGCGGGCATCCTCGTCGCGCATCGGCGCCGTGCCGGGCTTGGTATAGACCGCTTCGCCCAGCTCAGCGCCGTCTTTGCGCGGGTAGACGGGGATATGCAGCGCCAGCGCCTCGGCCATCACGGCGCCCGGATCAATATGGCTGCCAAGCGCCTCGGTGCTGTCATCCTCGGGCATTTCCGCCTCGGCTTCGTCCGGAATCTCCATACGGGACAGGTAGGTGAGGCGGATGTTCTCCTCAATCCGCGTGGTCACCGGCTGCAGTGTCACCACACAGTCCTGCACCACAGTGGCGCCCAAGGATCCGGTCAGCTGCCAGTCGCGTTTGCCGCGCGCCTTGATCTCGCCTTTAAAGCGGGTTTTGCGCAGGGCGGTCACGCCCAGCTCGGCTGCCAATGCGGCCAGATCTGCTTTATCCGGGACAATTTCAAAGGCGGTCGGGGTGTTTTGCGGCAGATCCGCCACCCGCAGTGCGGTGCTGTCAGACATAATCGGGGACTTTCGTTTCTTGAACCGGAAGCGGTCATTAGGTAATCGGGTTCAAAGACGTATTCAAGCCGCGCATTGCGGCATAAGGCCGGGGGGCAGTCATGGTTGCTAAGGCATTTCACTTTAAGTCCGTTATGCGCGGGGCGGTTTTTGCCGCGGCGGGGCTGGCATTGGCGGCCTGTTCGTCGGTTTACCGCAAGCACGGGTATGTGCCCACGCCGGACCAGCTGGCCGAAGTGGTGCCGGGGATCGATACCCGGGATTCGGTGGCCGAAAGCGTCGGCATCCCGTCCTCGACCGGGGTGCTGAACGACAGCGGTTATTATTACGTCGCGACCCGGTTCCGCCACTATGGCGCCGCAGCCCCGAAACCGGTGGCGCGCGATCTGGTCGCGATCAGCTTTGACACCGCCGGAGTGGTGCAGGGGATTGAGCGGTTCAGCCTGGAAGACGGCAAAGTGGTGCCGCTGGAACGCCGGGTGACCAGTTCCAGCGTGCAGGACAACACGTTCCTGCGCCAGCTGCTGGGCAGCCTGGGCAATTTCGGTCCCGATCAGTTCCTGCAGGACCAGTAAGGCTGGGGGCTGCCGGTCCAGCGGGCTTCACCGGGCTGTCACAGCGCTTATGTTAAGGGCTGAACCGGAGAAGGGGGAGGCCGCAATGGCAGCAGTGCCGGAGGTGCTATTGCACAAGGGGTGTTACCGCGCGCGCCTGGCGGCGGGGGCTGCGGATGTGGCTGCGGCGCAGGCGCTGCGCGCGCTGTGCTTTCGCACCGGCGGCACCGATTGCGACGCTTATGATGGGGCCTGCGTGCATGTGCTGGTGGAGGAGGTGCGGACTGGTGCTTTGGTCTGCTGCTTCCGGCTGCTGGTGCTGAGGGGCGGCGCGGAACTGGGCTGCAGCTATTCGGCGCAGTTCTATGATCTGCCGGGGTTGCAGGGGTTCCAGGGCCGGATGGCGGAGCTGGGCCGGTTCTGCATCCATCCCGATTGGCACGACCCGGATATTCTGCGCATTGCCTGGGGGGCGGTAACCGTCTTTGTTGATGCAAAAGAGGTGCGGATGCTATTTGGCTGCACGTCTTTTGCCGGCACCGCCACGGCAGAATATCTGGACGCTTTTGCATTGCTGAAACACCGGCATCTGGCGCCGCCTTGCTGGCGGCCGCAGGTGAAGGCGCCCGATGTGTTCCGCTTTGCTGCGCGGTTGCGGCGGAAACCGGATGTGAAAAAGGCGATGCTGCATATGCCGCCGCTGCTGCGGACCTATCTGCTGATGGGCGGCTGGGTCAGCGATCATGCGGTGGTCGATGGCTGTATGAACACGCTGCATGTGTTCACCGGGCTGGAGATCGGGGCCATTCCTGCTGCCCGCAAGCGGCTGCTCAGGGCGGTGGCCGGGTGAATTTGAGTATTTTTGAAAAGATGAAGAAGCGGCGTTGACGCGATTCTGCCGCCGGGGTAGCTGGCTGGCATGGCACGTATTCCTCTTTTGCAGATGTCCGGTATTTCCCTCACCTTTGGGGGCGATCCGGTTTTTTCCGATCTCGATCTGGTGGTTCAGCCCGGCGACCGCGTTGCCCTGGTGGGCCGCAACGGGTCGGGGAAATCCACGCTGATGAAGGTGATGGCGGGGATTGTTGAAGCGGATAAGGGCGCAATTGTGGTGCCGCCGGGTAAATCGGTGGGCTATATGGAGCAGGATCCGCAGATGACGGGTTTTGCGACGCTGGGCGATTTTGCCGCCAGCGCGCTGGATCCTGGCGAGATGTACAAGGTGGAGCGCGCGGGCGAAGGGTTGAAGTTCGATCCGGCGCGTCCCGTTGAAACCGCATCCGGCGGTGAACGGCGCCGCGCCGCATTGGCCAAGCTGATGGCCGAGGCGCCGGATCTGATGCTGCTGGACGAGCCGACCAACCATCTGGATATCGAAGCGATCACCTGGCTGGAGAGTGAGCTGAAGGCGACCCGCGCGGGTTTTGTGCTGATCAGCCACGACCGGGCGTTTTTGCGGGCGCTGACGAAGGCGACGCTGTGGGTGGACCGCGGCGCGGTGCGCCGGCAGGAGAAGGGGTTTGAGGCCTTTGAAGCCTGGCGCGACAAGCTGTGGGAGGAAGAAGACCAGCAGCGGCACAAGCTGAACCGGCTGATCAAATCCGAAAGCCGCTGGGCGGTGGAGGGGATTTCCGCCCGCCGCAAGCGCAACATGGGCCGGGTGCGGGCGCTGCAGGATCTGAAATCCGAACGCAGCAACCAGATCAAGCGCCAGGGCGCAGCTGAGATGGCGTTGGATTCGGGGCCGAAATCGGGCCGCAAGGTGATTGAGGCCGAGGGGCTGGGCAAGGCCTTTGACGGCAAGCAGATCGTGCAGGACTTCTCGCTGAAGGTGCAGCGCGGCGACCGGGTGGCTTTTGTCGGGCCCAATGGCGCAGGAAAGACAACGCTGTTGAAGATGCTGCTGGGGCTGGAAGAGCCGGATACGGGGTCGGTGAAGCTGGGCACCAATCTGGAGCTGGCGCTGTTTGATCAGACGCGGGATCAATTGGATGGCAATGCGACCCTGTGGGAGAATCTGACCGCAGATCCCCTGCTGGGGGTTTCCGGCAAGGCGGATCAGGTGATGGTGCGCGGGCAGCCGAAACATGTGGTGGGCTATCTGAAGGAGTTTCTGTTTGATGAAGCCCAGGCGCGTGCCCCGGTGCGGTCTTTGTCGGGCGGCGAGAAGGCGCGGCTGCTTTTGGCGCGGCTGATGGCGCGGTCCTCGAACCTGCTGGTTCTGGATGAACCGACCAACGACCTGGATGTGGAGACGCTGGATCTCTTGCAGGAGCTGCTCGATAATTACGACGGCACCGTGCTGCTGGTGAGCCATGACCGGGATTTTCTGGACCGGGTGGCGACCACCACCATTGCGATGGAAGGCGACGGCAAGGCCACGGCTTATGCCGGCGGATGGAGCGACTACCTGGCGCAGCGCGGGCCGCTGGACGTTGCGGAAAAGTCTGAGAAGGTGAAGGTTGCGAAGCCGAAGCCCAAGCAGGAAAGTCCGCCCAAGGACGGGCTGAGCTTTAAGGAAAAGCACCGGCTGGAGGCGCTGCCGGGAGAGATTGAGCGGCTGGAAGCAGAGATTGGCAAACTGCAGGAATTGATGGCGGATCCAGCGCTGTTCAGCCGCGAGCCGGTCAAGTTCAGGAAAGCGACCGAGGCGCTGGTGGAGCGGCAGGAAAAGCTGGCGGCGGCTGAGGAAGAATGGCTGCTGCTGGAAGAAAAAGCCGAGGGCTGAGGCCGCGGTTTCAGTTAAGACAGTAAGGCTGACCAAATGTTTCGCACGCGAAACATTTGGTCAAAGATCCTGCCATAATGCTTTGGAATTCATCAGGAAATATGAAGCGCGGGTTAAGGCGGCGGGCGGTGGCTTAACCGTCTGACGGCCGGCTTGATTACAGGCGCCGGGGGCGGGCGGGATTGCCTGTCACCGTTTTGCCTGCAGCCACATCCCTGGTCACTACTGCCCCGGCGCCGACGATGGCGCCGTCGCCGATTGTGACACCCGGCAGGAGGATTGCGCCGCCGCCGATCCAGACGTCCGTGCCCAGAGTAACGGGGCGGGCGATCTCCAGCCCTTGCGCCCGTAATGCCCTGTCCTTGTGGTGCTGGGCGCAGTAGATCTGCACATTCGGCCCCAGCATGGCGCCGTCGCCGATGGTGACCGGCGCGGTGTCCAGAATGGTGCAGCCCGCGTTCATGTAGACGTTGCAGCCCAGGGTGATGTTGATGCCATAGGCGCAGTGGAAGGGGGCCTCAACCAGGCAGTTTTCGCCGTGGGCCGCAAAGAGAGCGGCCAGCGGCGGGCTGAGCTGCGCGGCGGGATCAGGCGGGGCGGTGTTGTGCTGATGCACCGCAACGCGGGCCTGGTGCTGCAACACCCCAAGTTCGCTGTCCTGGCAACAGTACCATTCGCCAGCCTGCATTTTCTGCCGTTCGGTTTTGCGCATCAAGACCTCCTGATGGGAGTGAAATGCGGGCCGGAGGGATTGTCAATCGGCGGCAGTGCTCCCGCGCCCGCAGGAGCCCTGGCTGCGCCAAGGCACCTTTGTGCGGCCTTGGGCCGCGCGTTGCTGCGCAACGCAAAAAGGTTTGGCTGAGAAGCGCTTAAGGGGCGGTGTGCCCCTCAAGACGCCGTTTCGAGTGTGTAGTCCGCTGAGACCGCCTCAAGGGTGAACGGCGCAGGCGCCGCTGCTGTGCAGCCCTTGACCCGGCCTCAACAGCAGGTGTGTCAGCGCATGCGCAGGGCGCCGTCAATGCGGATGACTTCGCCGTTGAGGTAGCCCATCTCGACGATAAAGCCCGCGAGGCGGCCGTATTCGCGGGGATCGCCCAGGCGGGCGGGGTTGGGCACATCTGCCGCCAATTGCTGCTGCACTTCTTCCGGCAGGCCGGCCAGCATCGGCGTCATGAAAATGCCGGGCGCGATGGTCATCACGCGGATGCCCGAAGAGGCCAGATCACGCGCCATCGGCAGGCACATGCCGGCCACGCCGCCCTTGGAGGCCGCATAAGCCGCCTGGCCCTTTTGGCCGTCAAAGGCGGCGATCGAGGCGGTGTTGATGATCACCCCGCGGGCGCCATCAGCGTCCGGAGTGTTCTTGGCGATTTCCACGGCGGCGAGGCGCGCCACGTTGAAAGTGCCGACCAGATTGATGTCAATGGTGCGCTTGTAGGCGTCCAGCGGATGCGCGCCGTCTTTGCCGACGGTCTTGGCACCGATGGCTATGCCGGCGCAGTTCACGCAAGCGGTAATCTTGCCCATCTTGTCTGCTGCATGGGCGATGGCGGCGGAGACCGAGTCTTCGCTGGTGACGTCGGTCTGGGCGAAATGCCCGCCGATTTCTTCCGCAACTTGGGTTCCGCGGCCGGCGTCGCGGTCCAGGATTGTTACCTGGGCGCCTTGGCCGGCAAAGTAGCGGGCGGTGGCCTCGCCCAGGCCCGAGGCGGCGCCGGTGACGATGGCAGCGGTGTCTGCAAGTTTCATGAGCGGGGCTCCTCCCGGTTATCTGAACGTGTGTTCATATAATGGAGGCGGCCTGCATCTGTCCAGCGGGACGGGACGTCGCGGGCGCTCAAGCGTCCATTTGCTGCCGGTCCAGCAGCGCCAGGGGACGTAAGAGGCGGCCCAACGGCGGCCAAAGGCCCCAGGTTCCGCCCAGGCGGTGCGCCTTGGCGCCGGTGCCGAGTTTGAAACGGGCAAGTCCAGCGGCGCGGCTTGTGTCGATCAGGCCAAGGTCCAGGCGGCAGATGCCCTTGTTGGCAAGCCAGCATGCGGCCTCCCACATCAGCATGGGATGGGCGCTGAGCTGTTTGCCGCGCGCGGTGGTATGGGCGATGTGGTAGGTGGCGCTGCTGCCATGGGTGAGGATCAGGATGGCGGCGACCGGGTCTTTGCCCTCGAATGCCTGGAACAGTTTGGCCTGGCCCTTGTTTTCACGCGCATAGGCAAGGGTAAGGGCGATGGGCCAGCTGCGGTAGCCGCGGGCGGTTTGCTGTTTGGCGTCGGCGGCGAACAGCCAGTGGCGCACATCGTGCGGCAGGTTCTGGCGGGTGAGGCGCAGGCCCTGGGATTCGCCGTGGTTCAGCCGGTTGCGCCATTTCTGGTGCAGAGCTGCCCGGCGCTGATCGGGGGGGCGGTCAGGTCCCAAAGCGCTGCATGCGCCGGGGTGACAAGCGGTACCGCACCAAGGCGGGCGAGTTGCGGTGCCGGTGTCTCCGGCGACAGGATCAACGGCGTATGGCCCAGTCCGCGCCTGCGCAAGGCTGCCATCAGGGGGCGGGGTTGCTCAGATCCGCCCGGTTCACCATCGCCAGACGCAGCCCGCCGGGAAGGCGGCGCTGCAGCACCAGCGTGCCGTCCAGCAACAGCGGGTCCTGTCCGCAGGCCATCAGCGCGCGGGCAAACTCCGGCGATTGCTGAAGGGCGCGGAGCGGAGGGCGGCGGGTTGCCGATGGGGGCATACCGGGATCGGGGGCACTGTCGAACATGAGGCTATTAACGCGCTGGAAACCTAATTCATGGTTAACTTCGCGCATGAAGGACAAGAAACAGATTATGGGGCAGGCTGCTGCGGCCCCGCGGATGACCAGGGCAGCGGCGCTGCTGATTGCCATCGGCCTGTCGGTGCCGGTGTTTCTGGTGCTGACGCTGGTCGAGGTGTTTCTGCTCTGAGGCAGCCGGGAGTGCCCCCCGCTCCCGCAGCCGCCTTGGCCGTGCCTATTCGTCCTTGTGCGGCCTTGGGGTGACGAACGCCCGGAGAACCGTCCGGGACGGATTTCAGCGAGGTACGGGTGGAGCCTGGGCAGGCGCCGCGTTGCGGCGCAAGGAAGTTGGCTGAGAGGCGCTTAAGGGCAGGTTTGCCCTCAAGGCGCCTGTTTGAGTTTACCCTGTCCATCCCCGCCTCAAGGATAAACCGTGCTGCGCACGGCGGCAGCGCCGTCCTTGACCCGGCGCTGGCCTGTTTTGGCGTGTGTCTCAAAGGAAGCGCGACCGCGCCGCGCGGCTGCGCGGCGCTATGCCCAACCATGACGGCCCATCTATGATGGGGCCGGAATGGGCGGGAGGGCTTGCTGTAAATGAAAAAGGGGAGCGCGGCGGCTCCCCTGTCTCGTGTTTTTGCCGCCCTGTTCAGCCGTCCAGCCGCACCAGAGCGTGGCGTTTTTTGCCGGCGCTCAGTTTGATTGGCGAGGAGAGCGCGCCTGCGTCGATCATCAGGCCGGCATCGGTCAGCGGCTGGTCGTCGATTTTGGCACCGTTCTCGGAAATCAGCCGTTTGGCGTCCTTGCCGGATTTGGCGAGGCCGGATTTCACGATCAGCTGCACAATGGAAATCCCGTCACCCAGATCCGCCGGAGTGAGCGACAGGGTCGGGAGGTCGTCGCCCACACCGCCCTTCTCAAACACTTCGCGGGCGGTGGCTTCTGCTGCCGCGGCGGCCCCGGCACCGTGCAGCAGCGTGGTCACTTCATTCGCCAGGATCACCTTGGCAGCATTGACTTCAGATCCGGCCAGCGCGCCCAGGCGGTCGCATTCATCAACCGGCAGCTCGGTATAAAGCTTCAGGAAACGGCCCACGTCGGCATCGGTGGTGTTGCGCCAGAATTGCCAGAACTCGTATGGGCTGCGCATTTCGGCATTCAACCAGACTGCGCCGTCCTGCGACTTGCCCATCTTCTTGCCGTCCGAAGTGGTCAACAGCGGTGAAGTCAGGCCATAGACCTCATGGTCGATGGTGCGGCGGGTGAGGTCGATACCGTTGACGATATTGCCCCATTGATCCGAGCCGCCCATCTGCAGGATACAGCCGTAGCGGTTGTTCAGCTCCATGAAGTCATAGGCCTGCAGGATCATGTAGTTGAATTCGAGGAACGACAGGGATTGCTCGCGGTCAAGGCGTGATTTGACGCTTTCGAATGCCAGCATCCGGTTCACTGAGAAATGGCGGCCGATGTCGCGCAGGAATTCCAGGTAGTTCAAGCTGTCCAGCCATTCGGCGTTGTTCAGCATCAGCGCCTTGTTCGGCGCATCGGTGTCGTAGTCGATGTAGGCCGAGAACACCTTCTTGATGCCGGCGATGTTGTCGTCGATCTGGGCCTCGGTCAGCAGCGGGCGTTCATCGGCACGGAAGGAGGGGTCGCCCACCTTGGTGGTGCCGCCGCCCATCAAGGTGATCGGCTGGTGGCCGGTCTTCTGGAACCAGCGCAGCATCATGATCTGGATCAGCGAGCCGACGTGCAAGGATTTTGCAGTCGCGTCAAAGCCGATATAGGCCGGGCGCACACCGCTGATCAGGGCGTCATCCAGCCCCTGATAATCGGTGCAGTCCGCGAGGAACCCGCGTTCCATCATGACTGCGACGAAATCCGATTTCGGTGTGTAGGTCATAACATGCCTCGGTCTATGATTTTGCACCATGCCCTATAAATCGCATTGATGCCGGTTGGAACCTGTTTTCCCGGCAATTTATGCGTTGTAGAGTCAGGCGCAAGCGGGCGGGACGGCCCGGAGCCATAAGGACGGGGGCAGGCCATGAGCAGGGCCATAGCAAAATCAGGCCCGGTGCGGGCGCTGGGGGCGATGAGCGGCACTTCGCTGGACGGGGTGGATGCAGCGGTTGTGGTAACCGATGGCGAGCGTATCCACGGGTTTGGCGAGAGCAGTTACCGCGAGTATACCGAAGCCGAGCGCAGCGTGCTGCGGGCGGGGCTGGGCAAATGGACCGGACCGGAGGTTGAAGCGGCTGCCGGGGTTTGCGATGCGGCCCACGCGGCGGCGCTGGCAGAATTCGAGGACGTGGCGATCATCGGCTTTCACGGCCAGACCCTTTCCCATGCGCCGCGGCTGCAGGGGACGCTGCAGGTGGGCGATGGCGCGGCTTTGGCCGAACGCCTGGGCAAGCCGGTGGTCTGGGATTTCCGTTCAGACGATGTGTCGATGGGCGGTGAGGGCGCGCCGCTGGCGCCGTTCTTTCACTTTGCCTGCGCCAAATACATCGGCGCCGAACGGCCGCTGTGTTTCCTGAACCTGGGCGGGGTTGGCAATCTTACCTATGTGGATCCGCGGTTTGACCAGGCCGAGGAACCCGGCGCGCTGCTGGCGTTTGACACCGGCCCGGCCAATGCGCCGGTTAATGATCTGGTGCAGGAGCGGCTTGGCATTCCCTGGGACGCGGATGGCAAGGTGGCGCGCTCCGGCACTGTGGAGACCGGCGCGCTGGAGCTGTTTCTGGCCGAGCCTTACTTTGCAAGAATGCCGCCCAAATCACTGGATCGGAACGATTTTGACGAGATGGTCGGATTGGTGAACGAGTTGAATGACTCGGACGCCGCGGCGACCTTGATCGCCATGTGCGCAGCCTCGGTGGTGCAGGGGATGGAGCATTGCCCGGAGCCGCCGGAGGTCGTGCTGGTCACTGGCGGCGGGCGGCACAACCCGGTGCTGATGCAGATGCTGCGGGTGTCGCTGGATTGTGCGGTGAAACCGGTTGAGGACGCAGGCCTGGACGGCGACATGCTGGAGGCGCAGGCCTTTGCCCATCTGGCGGTGCGGGTGGCGCGGGGGATGGCGACGTCCTGCCCTGGCACCACCGGCGTGCGGGCCTGCGTCGGCGGCGGGGTGGTGAGCGTGCCGGGGGCGTGAGATAGAGACGTGGGGACAAGAAACTTCGAAGTTTCTTGTCAAATTTCTTCAAAGAAATTTGTGCGGCCTTTGACGACCGGTCAGCGGGAGATCTGCCGGAGGTAGTCTGATGTGAACTCTGCATACCCTCCCGAAGCTGACTTCAGGTGTGCCTGTGTGATGGCATGGAAAGCGGGCAGCTGGTGGAAAGGCACATTCGGAAAAGCATGATGCTCGGCATGATAAGGCATATTCCAGGCCAGAAAGCGCACCAACCGGTTGGTGAAGGTGGTGCGGGAGTTTTCCAGCATGTTGGCAACTGGCGGGCAGAGCCCGTGTTCTGCCAACAGATAGGCGCGCAGGAACGGCTGGCCGATCAGCAGCGGCACAAGCCATAGCCGCAAAACCAGTGGTGACACCAGCAGGGTCAGCAGGGCGGCTGTGTAGACGGACAACAGTACCCGCGCCTCCAGCCGCATGTGCGCGTGGCGGCGTTCCGGCAGGTACGGCGCATCAATGGTGCCAAAGGCGTTGCGCCAGAGGGTCCCCGCCATGCCGCGCCAATAGCCCCAGCCGCTGAGGTATTTCAGCCATTGGGGAATGGTCTCCGGGCGCGGCCCTTGTTCCAGCTCGGGGTCGCGTTCGGGGTCGTTGGTGAACTTGTGATGCGCCAGGTGAAAGTAGCGGAACCAGACAAAGGGCAGCGCCATTGCCAGGGCGCAGAAATGGCCTGCGGCCTCGTTCAGCCACTTGCTGCGGAACGGAGTTTGGTGGGTGCATTCGTGGCTGAGGGTGAACAGGAAGACCAGTAACACCCCCTGCGGCAGCATCAGAAGCGGCCAGAAGGGCACTTGCAGCGCAAGGCCCGTGGTGCAGACAGCCAAAGCGGCAATGTACAGCGCAAGATGCTGCAGCCCCGCAGCATCGGAACGGGTGGTCAAGGACGCTTTGGTCTCCGGCGGCAGCGACTTGATAAGGGTGGTGTGATCCATAGGTGCAGGCATATGGACAGTTTTGTCCAGTCTTCTGATTCGCTGCAAGAGTCGGGGGTCAGCCACGCGGGATGTCAAAGCCAGGCGCAGCAAGTTCGAATCCTTCGAACTGGAAACCGGGCGAGACGGTGCAGCTTACCAATGTGCAGTCTCCGGTTGTGCGGGCCGCCTGCCAGTGACCTTCGGGCACGATCTGCTGCGGCGCGCCTTTGCTCAGATCAGGGGTCAGTATGTGGTCCTGTGCCGGGCCTTCCCTTGTCTCCGCCACCGACAGCACCAGCGGTGCACCGGCGTGGAAAAGCCAGATCTCCGTTGCATCGACCCGGTGCCAATGGCTGCTTTCGCCGTCCTTTAAAAGAAAGTAAATACAGGTGCCTGCGGGGCGGCCTTCATTCCCGGCCCGCCAGGTTTCCCGGTACCATCCGCCTTCGGGGTGCGGCTGCAAGCCCAAATGTTCAATGATCTGATCTGCCGTCACTGCAGGCTCTCCCTTTTGGCGCTGGTAAATCTGTATACCAAGCATATGTTTGGGCTATGGCTTTCACGTTCCCCTTCGATAACACATATGCTGCCCTGCCGGGGCAGTTCTACTCCAAACTGGCGCCGCAGGCGGTGAAGGCGCCGAGGCTGATTGCTTTCAACGAGGATCTGGCCCGGCTGATGCGCATAAGCCCGGGTGAGGCGGCAGAGATGGCGGCGGTCTTTGGTGGCAACCTGGTGCCGGAAGGGGCTGATCCGCTGGCGCAGCTTTACGCCGGGCACCAGTTCGGGACGTATAATCCGCAGCTTGGCGACGGGCGGGCAATCCTGCTGGGCGAGACGGTGGGAACCGACGGTAAGCGCCGGGATGTCCAGCTGAAAGGCTCCGGGCGCACACCCTATTCCCGCAGCGGCGATGGCCGTGCCTGGCTGGGCCCGGTGCTGCGCGAATATGTGGTGAGCGAGGCAATGCATGCGCTTGGCATCCCGACCACCCGCGCGCTGGCGGCGGTTGAGACGGGCGAGACTGTCTGGCGCGAAGGGGGATTGCCCGGTGCGGTTCTGACCCGGGTGGCCTCCAGCCATCTGCGGGTGGGGACGTTTCAGATCTTCGCGGCGCGCGGCGACAAACACAGCCTGCGGCAGCTGACGGACTATGCGATTGCCCGCCATTACCCGAATGCGGATGGTGCCATGGGCCTGCTGAGGGCGGTGCGCGATGCGCAGGCCAAGCTGATTGCAGCCTGGATGGGCGTGGGCTTTATCCACGGGGTGATGAACACTGACAATTCCGCGATCTCGGGCGAGACAATCGACTATGGCCCTTGCGCCTTTATGGATGTCTACCACCCGCATACGGTGTTCTCGTCTATCGACCGCGGGCGGCGGTATGCCTATGCCAACCAGCCCGATATTGCAGTGTGGAACCTGGCACAGCTGGCCACTGCGCTGATCCAGCAGCTGGACGACCCGCAGGCAGGCGTCGAGGAAGCCACGGAAATCGTTCATGCGATGCCGCAGCTGACCGAGGACGCTTGGCTGACCCGGTTCCGTGCCAAGCTGGGGATCACTACGGCGCAGGAAGATGACCTGGAGCTGGTCTCTGGCCTGTTGGAGCGGATGGCGGAAAACCAAAGCGATTTCACCAATAGTTTCAGGGCGCTGGCGGCGGGCACGGCGCGCGGTCAATTCACCGATCCAGCGGCATATGACAGCTGGGCCGAAGGCTGGCAGGCGCGGCTGGCGGATGAGCCGGACCCGCAAGCGGTGATGCGGGCCGCCAATCCGGCCTTCATCCCGCGCAACCACCGCATCGAAGAGATGATTGCGGCCGCGGTGGCGGGAGACTATGCGCTGTTTCACCGGCTGAACGCAGTTCTGGCCAGCCCTTATGCGGACCAGCCGGAACACACAGACCTGCAGCGTCCGCCAGCGCCGGAGGAAGTGGTGCAGGCGACTTTCTGCGGAACCTGATCTGCTTCTTTCTGGTTTCAAATACTCCCCCGGGGTGAATTGAGCCGCAGGCTCAAGAGGGGGCGGGCAGCCCCCGGCCACGCCTGCGTCGGGATGACGGTTGTGTTTCAGATGTGTCCTGCGCCAAACTCCGGACAAACCTGGAGGCACCGGATGCCCAATCAACCGCCGCAGGAAACGCTGCGGGTTGCCACTTACAATATTCAGAAATGTATCGGCCTGGACCTGCGCCGCCGGCCTGAGCGTATCTTGCAGGTGATCGCCGGACTGGCTGCGGACGTGGTGGTGCTGCAGGAGGCCGACAAGCGCCTGCCGCCGCGGCCCGCGGCGCTGCCGCATTTTCTGGTCGCGGAAACCGGCTGGCAGGCGGCGGACCTGGGCGGCGCGGGGTCCCTGGGCTGGCACGGCAATGCGGTGCTGTTCCGGAATGGCGTGGTGCTGCAGGCCAAAGGCCATATCGTTTTGCCGGGGCTGGAGCCGCGCGGCGCGGTCTGGGTTCAGCTGAAGACGGTTTTGGGGCCGGTGCGGGTGATTGGCGCGCATCTGGGGCTGACAGGACGGGCGCGGCGTGAACAGATGTGTGCCTTGGCCCATGCGGCAAAGCGCGAGGACAGCGCGGTGGTGCTGGCGGGGGATTTCAATGAGTGGTCGCGGGGGCGGTGCTGGAGCATATCACACCGGCGCTGACTTTCCTGCCGCCCAAGGCGAGCTTTCCGGCGCTGCGGCCCCTGGGGGCACTGGATCGGATTGCGTATTGCAAGCGGTTGAAAGCCGTTGCGCATGGGGTGCATGGGGCACGGCCTGCGCATATTGCCTCGGACCATTTGCCGGTCTGGGCGGATTTGCAGGCGGTGTGAAGCGGGAGCGCTCCCGCGCCCGCAGGGGCGTCAGGCTGTGCCTGAAGCCCCTTGGCGGCCTTGGGCCGGGCGTTGCTGCGCAACGCAGGGGAGGGGCGGATGTTTGCAGCCGGAACTGTCCCCCGGACAGTTTCCTGCAGGTTTCTACTGCAGGGAACTGCTTCAGGGGCAGTTTGCCCCTGAAGATGACTGTTTGAGTGTGGCTGATGCTTTGCTGTTCCGGGGCAAGGATGAACAGCGCTGACGCGCTGGGGCGGTAGCGTCCTCGACCCGGAGCTGCGCGGGCAGGCTTAGCGCGCGCGCTGTTTTTGACCGCCGCGCTGGCCGTTGCTTGCGCCCTGGGGCTTGCCTTGGCCGCCCGAGCCACCGCCGCCGCGGCGGCGCTGGCCGCCGGGTTTGCCGCCGCCGAAACCGCCGCCGCCGCGGCGTGCGCCAGGACGGCCGCCGGGTTTACCGGCCGCTGCCGGATCCGGCAAAGCCTCCCAGGCGCGGCCCGAGGCGACGGGGATGGTGGTTTTCATCACCTTCTGGATCGCTTTCAGCTCTTCCATTTCATCCGGTGAGCAAAAGGCGATGGCAGCGCCATCCTTGCCCGCGCGCGCGGTGCGGCCGATACGGTGCACATAGGCGTCCGGCACATTGGGCAGCTCGTAGTTGTAGACGTGTTTCACGTCCGGAATGTCCAGCCCTCGGGCGGCCACATCGGTGGCGACCAGAACCTTGATGTCGCCGGATTTAAAGGCGGCAAGGGCGCGCTCGCGCTGGCCCTGGGATTTGTTGCCGTGAATGGCAGCGGCGGCAAAGCCTGCCTTGTCCAGCACCTTCATCAGCTTTTCCATGCCGTGTTTGGTGCGGCCGAAGACCAGTGCGCGCTCGTCCTTGTGGTCGGCCAGCAGCTCTTTGAGCAGGCTCAGCTTTTCGGCCTTGGCGATGAAATGCACCGATTGGGTGACTTTGTCGGCGGCTTTGCCCGGAGGCGAGACTTCGATACGGACCGGGCTTTGCAGGTAGGAGTTGGCGATCTCGTTCATCTGCTTGGGCATGGTGGCCGAGAACAGCATGGTCTGGCGCTCGGCCGGCAGCAGGGCTGCGATCTTGCGCAGAGTGTGGATGAAGCCGAGGTCCAGCATCTGGTCGGCCTCGTCCAGCACCAGGAAGTCGCAGGAGCCAAGATCCAGTGCGCCGCGATCGAGGATGTCAATCAGGCGGCCCGGGGTGGCGACCAGAATGTCGGTGCCCTTGGCAATGCGGGAGATCTGCGGATTGATGGAAACGCCGCCGACAACCAGGCCGACCTTCATCGGGGTGTTTTCGGTGAGGCCTTTCAGGGTCGCTGCGATCTGGTTTGCCAGTTCGCGGGTCGGCGCCAGCACCAGGCCGCGCACGGTGTTGGCAGCGGGCTTGCGGCCGTATTGCATCATCTGCGCGATCAGCGGCACGCCAAATGCGGCGGTCTTGCCGGTGCCGGTCTGCGCGAGACCCAGAACGTCCTGGCCGTTCAGCGCATGCGGAATGGCGCGGGCCTGGATCGGGGTGGGATCATTAAGGCCCAGGTCCTGGAGCCGGGTGAGGAGCTTTTCAGGAAGCCCCATGGTCGAAAATTCAGTCACGTATCGTCCTTTCACAGCCCTGCGTCAGCACGGGCCGGATCCGCTGCAAAACAGCGGTTTCTTGCGGGGCAGGGACCTCGGGCGCGCGCTGGCCGGATGCCAGGCCGCTGGCCTCTGCAATCCCCACGCGTGATTTTGGGAATGTCGGCATATCACTTGACCCGGGTGTCTTGTCACGCACATGCGGTGCGGCCGGTCTTGGTCTCTGCTCACGCGGCAGGGAGGGATGCCTGGGCGTCAAATGGCTGTGGATAAGCGCATTGTCAACCGTTGATGCCGGCGAAAAGCCTGTTTTCGACGCAGATTGCATCCGCTAAAGAGGAAAGCCAGAAAACCGCGAGGACCTTCGATGCCAAAGCCGATTATCGCCCGTTGCGAAGCCAAGGGCCTGCGCATGACCGGCCAGCGCCGGGTGATTGCCCAGGTGCTGCAGGACAGCGGCGATCACCCGGATGTAGAGGAGCTGTATGCCCGCGCCAGTGCGATGGATGCGGCGATTTCCATCGCCACCGTCTATCGCACGGTGAAGCTGTTCGAGGAGGCGGGCATTCTGGAACGGCTGGAGTTCGGCGACGGGCGCGCGCGGTACGAGGATGCCGAGCGGGATCACCACGACCATCTGATCGATATGAACACCGGCGAGGTGATTGAGTTCTGCGACCCGGAGATCGAGGAGCTGCAGGAGCGTATCGCCCGCAAGCTGGGCTATGAGCTGCGCGGGCATAAGCTGGAGCTGTACGGGGTGCCGCGCAAGGCGGAGTAGCATCCGCCCCGGCCCGCATTATTTTGCAGAACTCCGGTTGCGCCGGCGGCCTGGGCCGCGCGGCGCATCACGGAAATTGATATCTGTGCTCACGTCTTGTCATGACACCGGGTCGCAAACGGAGTTGCCTGCGCCGGGGCGCTGATGTTCTTTGCCCGGATGGTCCGGCGTACTGCCGGACCGGGATACGGGACGCGCGCTTATGAACAACCTGCATGGTATTCTGCTGGTCATTGCCTCAATGGCTTTTTTCACGCTTGAAGACATGTTCATCAAGCGTCTGTCGGCCACTTTGCCGGTGGGGCAGATCCTGGTTTTTCTGGGGCTGGGCAGCGGGCTTGTCTTTGCGGTCATGGCCAAGATGCAAGGGCACCGGCTGATGGCGGCGCGGGCCTGGCGCAAAAAGCCGGTGATGCGGGCCGCCATGGAAGCGGTGTCGGCGATGGGGTTTGCCTCGGCTTTGGCGCTGGTGGATATCTCGACCGTGGCCGCAGTGTTTCAGGCAACGCCTTTGGTGATCACCATGGGCGCGGCGCTGTTTCTGAAGGAGGACGTGGGCTGGCGGCGCTGGCTGGCGATCTGCGTGGGCTTTGCTGGCGTTCTGCTGATCATCCGGCCCGGGCTGGACGGGTTTGAGCCAGCGGCGCTGCTGGTTGTGGTGGCAGTGCTGGGGGTTGCGGCGCGCGATCTGATGACCCGCACAATGGACAGCGGTGTGCCATCAACGGTGTTGAGTTTTCAGGCATTTATGGCGGTCATCCCGGCGGGGTTTTGCTGCTGATCTTCACGCCGGGCGATGCGCAGGCGCTGGCGGGAGGCGAGTGGATGATGATGGCCGGCGGTGTGCTGTTCGGGGTGCTGGGCTATTACGGCATCGTGACGGCGACGCGGGTTGGCGATGCTTCGGCGGTGACGCCGTTCCGCTATACAAGGCTGCTGTTTTCGATCCTTGCAGGCGTCATCGTCTTTGGCGAGCGCCCCGATACGCTGACCTTGGCAGGGTCGGCGCTGATTATCGCATCCGGTCTTTATACCTTTGTCCGGGAGCAGCGGCTGGCCCGGCGGGCGCGGCGCGCGGCGGCTGCTGCGGCCTGAGGTCTCAGGCCGGCAGCGCGGTGTGCAATTGTTCAACCCTGTTGGCGCAAACAGAGCAATGTTAGCCCTAAACCGCCGCTTTCATGTGTGTTAGCGATAACGAGCCCGGTTTACATTTCCGCCGCGGCTGGTATGACGCTGCCAACAGAACGCGCCGCTTTCAGGCCAAACCAAGGATGGACAGATGAGCACCATTATCGACATTCACGCCCGTGAGATTCTCGACAGCCGGGGCAACCCGACGGTTGAGGTCGACGTGATCCTGGAAGACGGCACAATGGGCCGCGCCGCCGTGCCTTCGGGCGCCTCGACCGGCGCCTATGAGGCAGTAGAGAAGCGCGACGGCGACAAATCCCGTTACCTCGGAAAAGGCGTGCTGGAAGCGGTCGCCGCAGTGAACGGCGAGATCGCCGAGGAGCTGGTCGGCTTTGACGCCTGCGAGCAGGTCGCCGTGGATATGGCGATGATCGAGCTGGACGGCACCGAGAACAAAGCCCGCCTGGGCGCCAACGCGATCCTGGGCGTGTCGATGGCGGTGGCCAAGGCTGCGGCCGATTTCACCACCCAGCCGCTGTACCGCTATATCGGCGGCACTTCGGCGCGGGTGCTGCCGGTGCCGATGATGAACATCATCAACGGCGGTGAGCACGCCGACAACCCGATCGACATTCAGGAATTCATGATCATGCCGGTGGCTGCGGAGAACATCCGCGACGCGGTCCGCATGGGGTCCGAAGTGTTCCACACCCTGAAGAAAGAGCTGTCGGCGGCGGGTCTTTCGACCGGTATCGGCGACGAGGGCGGCTTTGCCCCCAACATTGCCTCCACCCGCGAAGCGCTTGATTTCGTTCTGAAATCTATCGAGAAGGCAGGCTATAAGCCGGGTGAGGAAATCCATCTGGCGCTGGATTGCGCGGCGACCGAGTATTACAAGGACGGTAAATACGTGCTGTCCGGCGAAGGCAAAACCCTGTCGTCCGAGGAAAACGTGGCCTACCTGGCGGCGCTGGTGAACGACTATCCGATCATTTCGATCGAAGACGGCATGGGCGAAGACGACTGGGACGGCTGGAAGGCCCTGACCCAGGAGATCGGCGACAAGGTGCAGCTGGTGGGCGACGACCTGTTTGTGACCAACCCGGCGCGCCTGGCCGAGGGCATCGAGCGCGGCTGCGCCAACTCGATGCTGGTGAAGGTGAACCAGATCGGCACCCTGACCGAGACCCTGAAGGCGGTCGATATGGCGCATCGTGCGCGCTACACCAACGTGATGTCGCACCGTTCGGGCGAGACCGAGGACGCGACCATTGCCGACCTCGCCGTCGCCACCAACTGCGGCCAGATCAAGACCGGCTCGCTGGCGCGCTCTGACCGGCTCGCCAAGTACAACCAGCTGATCCGGATTGAGGAAATGCTGGGCGAAGTGGCCGAATACGCAGGCCGTTCGATCCTGAAGCGCTGAGCGCCTCCATTACGAAGAATGATCCGGAAGGGCTGGTGTCAATCAGCCCTTCTTTCTTTCGAGGAGTCATTTCGATGGGCGTATTTTTGAACCTGCCTGAAGCGGTGAAAACTCTGTTCGAAGCACGGGCAAAGCTGGAAGATGAATTCGCGGGTTCAGGTTTGAAGTTTACTCTGGATGGCAAGCTTGTAGGCGACATCGGAGAAGCAATCGCCTCCCGCGCCTTTGGTCTCAAAATCACGGCCAACAATAGTCCGGGTATCGATGCGACGATAGCCGACGGAAGGACTGTTCAGATCAAGGCAACTGGGGACCCTAAAGGAGCGGCACATTTTCGACCGCATAACACTGGTGCCGATTTTCTTATTGTCCTGTTGCTTGACTATAAAAAGCTGAAGGCCGAAATCGTTTACAACGGGCCGGAGGCGTGTGTCCGTACCCATTTGAATGAGAACACCAACTTTGCGAGCCAGCGCCCGGTGTCTTTGCGGCAGCTGCGGGTGATGCAGGAAAAGAACACCGCTTCTGCTCAATTGCCATTGGTCAGATACGCAGCCGCGTGATTGGCTTTCCCGCATGCAGCCACGGCGGAACCGGCAGAGGACAAAAATAAATGATGCAGACACCCTCTCCGGAAAACAGCTATCAAACCGCCCACGCGGACCTGCTGCTGACGTCCTTTGCCCAGGCCACCGACCGCCCGCTGCTGGAGGGGGCGGATGCCGAGGCGCTGTACCGTGCGCCTTTCCCGGTGCTGTCGCACAACACTGCCGCCGATCCGGTGCTGACCTATGGCAATCTGGCGGCGCAGCGCTTGTGGGAGATGGGCTGGGAGCAGCTGACAGCCATGCCGTCGCGGCTGACGGCGGAGCCTGCACACCGCGGCCAGCGGGACGCGATGTTCGCTGAGATGCGCGCAAAGGGCTTTATCAGCAATTACACAGGCGTGCGGATCAGTGCCCTGGGGCGGCGGTTCGAGATCCGCAATGCCATCATCTGGCCCTTGCTGGGGGCGGATGGGGGTAAACTGGGTGAGGCGGCGACGTTCCGCGACTTTGCTTTTCTCTAGCTCCGCCCGCAGTCAGGGCAGGATGCAGAAGGTGAACGGAAAACAGGGCCCGCGGTTGTGTGGCCCGGTTCACAGACGGGCTTTCACGGACATGTTACCTTAGTCTTACGCGGTCCGGGTGTTACCGCGGGAGAGGAGAGACCAGCATGCCAAAACAAGGTTTTCGCAAATTGGCAATTCCAGCGGGTCTTTCAATACTACCAGGGTGCAGCAGCCCGGAATACTTCCCGCTTGGCGGGGACGCCGCTGCACCGCCGGATCCGGTCAGAAGTTGTGAGTGCAACGGCCGGTTTCATCTACCATCCGGGAATTCAGGACCGGATGGCTGGCGCCCTGGCCGGGGGCGGAGCGTCAGACCTAAGGAGAGTGCGGCGGCACATTTAGTCCGCCGCGGTGCGTGAGGTTCCATCACCGCGCGAACTGGCACATTGTTTTGTCTGGCTGTTTTGAATTGCCACCGTGCCTGCCGCAGCTCCAACTGCCATTCCGGCAGCGATAGAACAGGCTCTTTGGGGGAGAGCTGGTCAGAAGGCGCAGCTTGACGGCTGTGCCTTTTGGCTTACATCTCCTTGGTCATCAGCATGTAGCTGTCGCGCGGCTTAAACCGGGTGCGCAGATAGAGCCGCCGGGCGGTCTCGTTTTCACGGTCCACCTCCAGATGCAGGGCACGCAATCCAGCCGTGGCCAGGGTTTTCGGCAGTTCGGTCAGCACCTCGGTGGCAACGCCGCGGCCGCGCACCGCGGAGCGGATGTACAGTTCATCCACAAAGCCGTCCATGCCGCCGAATTCCACCGACCAGCCAAAGGTGATGACGATATAGCCGATCGGCGCGCGGGTCGGGCCGATCAGGTAGACCGCGCCGTAAGGGTGCCCGTTCAGCAGCGGCTCTACCCCGGCGCGGCGGTGGTCCTCGGTTGTCTCCAGGCCGGATTCGGCATGGAAAGCGGCAACCAGCGCCAGCACCCGGTCCAGGTGTTCAGGCTTGGCAAGATGCAGGGCGGCGCTCATAGTCGGGCGAGCCTTTCGGTCAGGAGTTTAAAGAAACCGTCCGCGTCGGCATCGCCGATAAACAGGGCGTTGGGTTTTCGGCCGGTGACGCCCCACCAGTCGGCGACGGTCATGCCAAGGGTGAGTTCGGAACGTGTTTCGATCTCGACATTCACATGACGGCCGGCGAACAGGCCGGGCTGCAACAGCCAGGCAATGACACAGGGGTCATGCAGCGGGCCGCCTTCGGAGCCGTATTTTTCCACATCGAAGCGTTCGAAAAAATCGAGCATATCTGCGGTGAAGCTGCCCACGCGGGAATTGAGGGCGCGGATTGCTTCGACGCGGGGTTGGGTGGCCAGCACCTTATGCGTCACGTCCAGCGGCATCACGGTGATCGGCGCGCCGGATCTGAACAGGATTTCAGCGGCTTCCGGGTCGACGTAAATGTTGAATTCAGCCGCCGGGGTTATGTTGCCGACCTCGAAATAAGCGCCGCCCATCATCACGACGTCCTGCACCCGTTCAATGATGTCGGGCGCCCGGTTGAAGGCGGCGGCAATGTTCGTGAGCGGCCCCAGCGTGCAGAGGGTGACAGTGCCTGCAGGCTCCCGGCGCAGGGTGTCGATGATGAAATCGACGCCGTGCCCTTCGGCAAGCGGCATGTCCGGCTCCCACAGCGTTGGCCCGTCGAGGCCGGTTTGGCCGTGCACATGTTCGGCGGTGATCAGCGGCCGGCAAAGCGGCGCCTTGCTGCCCGCGTAAACCGGCACATGCGTCTTGCCTGCAGCTTCGCAGGCAATTCGGGCGTTCTTGCTGGTAAGCGCAAGCGGCACATTGCCTGCGACACAGGTGATGCCAAGCAGATCCAGGTCTTCGGGGCTGGCCAGCGCCAGCAGGATGGCCACTGCATCATCCTGTCCGGGATCGGTGTCGATGATGATTTTTCTCGGTGCCATGGCACTCTCCGCTGCTGGTGAGCCATGAGACTACGCGCAGTTTAGCCGGGATTGAACCGCTGCCGCACCGGCGGTGCAAATTTCCGGACATTTTCTGCGACGGAAGTTTGCCGTTGCGGCGTTTGCTTTCTATGGTTGCTTGACGCAGCGTCAGGCGGGGCGGGATGGTCCCGGATGCGCAGCGGCTTTTGAAGCCCGGAGACGGGAAGTATTGGTTCTGCGGTGTTTTGCCGGAAGATGTATTTTGATTTTCATGAGGAATAAGAGACATGAGCAATGATCCCAAAGTTGTCGGCGACATTCTGAAGGACAAGAAGATGACCGCTTCTTACATGGAGTACTGCAAGCGGCGTTACTGTCTGAATGAGTTCATGTTCACGCAGAACAAGGGCAACCCGGAATCGCTGTGGGCCCGCTATATGGATCAGAAAAAGGGCAAGGAGCCGGTCAATATCACCTCGAAGACCTACAATGCGGCCAAGCTTCTGGCGGAGAAGAAGGACTTCAAGAGCGGCGATTGGAAGAAGATCATCGAGACCGGCAAAAAAGAAGTCGTCCTGATGCTGAACAAGGATGTGATGGGCTTCACCGGCAGCGATGAATACAAGAAATACGTGGCCGAAAACCGGATGGGCGATCCCAAGAAGGCGGCCAAGCTGCTGGGCATCACCGATGTGAAAAAGCTGAAGGATGTGATGGTCAATATCGCTGTTGGCGACAAGAAGACCGGCGAGAAGCTGTGGAAAGATCTGATGAAGAAGGAAAAGATCATTCAGGACTTCAAGACCATCATGGGAAACCTGAAAAAGGCCGGCCTGGCCTGAAGCCTTTGGCTGCCCGGCGGCTGCGCCGCCGGGATATGAGTATTTGGAGAAAGATGAATGAAAGATGCGCGCTCAGGCACGTTCATCTGCCTTGACCGCGTCCCAGAGGTCGTCCATTTCGGCCAGATCGCTGTCCTCGGGGCGTTTGCCGCGGGCGGTTAGCTTGGCTTCGACGCCTTCGAACCGGCGGGTGAATTTGGCGTTGGCGGCGCGCAGGGCGGCTTCGGGCTCAACCCCCAGATGGCGGCCCAGATTGGCCATCACAAACATCAGGTCGCCGAATTCTTCTTCGACTTCTGTCTGAGTGAGGGTGTCGCGGGCCTCGACCAGTTCGGCGCATTCCTCGGTGATCTTGGCGATGACATTGTCGGCAGAGGGCCAGTCAAAGCCGACGCGCGCGGCGCGTTTTTGCAGTTTATAGGCACGCAAGAGGGCAGGCAGGCCCACGGCGACGCCATCCAGGGTGCCTTTCTGTTCCTTTCCGGCGCGCTCAGCTGCCTTGATCGCTTCCCAATCCCGGGTTTGCTGTTCGGCGGATTTCTCGCGGTTTTCATCCCCGAACACATGCGGATGGCGTGAGACCATCTTGTCCGACATGGTCCGGACCACGTCCTGAAAAGTGAAGTGACCTGCCTCCTGCGCCATCTGGGCGTGGAAGACGGATTGGAACAGCAGATCACCGAGTTCGCCCTTCAGCTCATCCCAGGCTCCGCGGTCGATTGCATCGGCAACTTCGTAAGCCTCTTCAATGGTATAGGGGGCGATGCTGGCAAAATCCTGTTCGACGTCCCAGGGGCAGCCGGTCTGGGGATCGCGCAGGCGCGCCATGATTTCAAGCAGGCGTTCGATGCCTGCGGTCTCATCGTGAATCAGGTCTGTTTGGGGCATTGCGGCGGCTCTTGTTCCAGTGTCTGATGCATCAATCCCGAGTCTGCTGCAGGAGTCCACCCCAATGCCCGTTGTGAACCGTATTGCCGATTACGCCGAGGAGATGAAGGCCTGGCGGCGGCATCTGCATCAGATCCCCGAGCTGGCGCTGGACCTGCCCAAGACCGCCGCCTTTGTGGCGGAGCGGTTGCGGGAAATCGGGGTTGATGAGCTGCATGAGGGGATCGCGCAGACCGGCATGGTGGCGATCATCAACGGGCAGGGGGATGGTCCGACCATCGGCTTGCGGGCTGATATGGACGCTTTGCCGATCCCGGAGGAGACTGGGGTGGATTACGCCTCGGGTCATGCGGGCAACATGCATGCCTGCGGCCATGACGGGCATACCGCCATGCTGCTGGGGGCGGCGAAATACCTGGCGGAGACGCGTAACTTCAAGGGCCGGGCGGCGCTGATCTTTCAACCCGCCGAGGAGGCGATCGGCGGCGCGCGCATCATGGTCGAAGAGGGCATCATGGAGCGGTTTAATATCGGCGAGGTCTATGCGCTGCACAATGCGCCGGGGCTGCCGGCGGGGCATTTCCTGACCACGCCCGGGGCGCTGATGGCGGCGGTGGATACGTTTCACATTCACATTCAGGGGCAGGGCGGCCATGGTGCGATGCCGCATGAAACCCGTGATCCGGTGATGGCGGCCTGCGGTATGGCGCAGGCGATCCAGACCATCGTGTCGCGGAACCATCACACGCTGGAGGATCTGGTGGTCTCGGTCACCCAAATCCATACCGGCACTGTCGATAATGTGATCCCGGATACCGCCTATATCAACGGCACCGTGCGCACCTTTAACCCGGAGGTGCAGAAGATGGTGAGGCGGCGGATGAAGGAGATCGTGGCGGGGCAGGCTGCCAGTTACGGTGTTGAGGCGGAACTGGACTATGAGATCGGGTATCCGGCCACATTCAACGATGCGGAGAAGACCGCATTTGCGGTGGAGGTTGCCAAGGAGATCGCGGGCGAGGGCAATGTTGTGCCTGATGGCGGCCGCGAGATGGGGGCGGAGGATTTTGCCTATATGCTGCAGGCGCGGCCCGGCTCCTACCTGTTTCTGGGGCAGGGCAGCAGTGCGGGGCTGCATCACCCCAAGTATGATTTCAACGACGCGATCGCACCGGTCGGGGCGTCGTTCTTTGCCCGGCTGGTGGAGCGGGCGCAGCCGGTGGGCGGGTAAGGGCCTGCGCAGATGACAGGGGCCTGCAAAGCGGGTATTTGATCAAAAGCTGAAGCCGAAGGACAGGGATGCATCGCCATGGCACTGGAAGACGCAAAACACATGATCGATCACGCCTTCACCCGCGAGGACATGAAGGGTTTGAGTTTTGAGATCACCTTTGGCGGGGCGGTGTCATTTTTGCGCCGTAAATACACCAAGGACCTGACCGGCGTGGATATTGCCGTCACCGGCGTGCCGTTTGACCAGGCGGTGACCAACCGGCCCGGCACGCGGCTGGGGCCGCGGGCGATCCGCGAGGCCTCTACCTTGCAAAGCCCGGATGAACCTTATGGCTGGCCGCATAAACCCTTAAGCACTCTGGCGATTGCCGACTATGGCGACCTGGCATTTGATCATGCCAATGTGCCGGGATTTCCCACCGCCCTGACGGAGCATATCCGGGGCATTCTGGCACAGGACACGGCATCGGTTGTGCTGGGCGGCGATCACTACATCAGTTTTCCCATCCTGAAAGCTTATGCCGAGAAATACGGGCCGATCTCGCTGCTGCAGTTTGATGCCCATACCGACACCTGGCCGGATGACAACATGGACCGGGTGGATCACGGCACCATGTTCTATAAGGCGGTGAAATTGGGGATCGTTGACCCTGCAACATCCGTTCAGGTGGGGATCCGCACCACAAATGACGATACGCTGGGCGTCAACATCATTGACGCCCCCACAGTGCATGAGATCGGCCCGGTGGAGACCGCGAAGCGGATCAAGGCGATCCTGGGCGACCGCCCGGCTTACCTGACATTTGACATCGACTGCCTGGACCCGGCTTATGCGCCCGGCACCGGCACGCCGGTCTGGGGCGGGCTGACCTCGGCGCAAGCGGCGCGCATCCTGCGGGAGATTGCCGGCATCAATATCAAGGGCGGTGACGTGGTCGAGGTTTCTCCCCCCTTTGACACAACTGGCGCAACTGCTATTGCCGGGGCACATGTGGCGACGGAAATCATCTGCCTACTGGGCTGGAACATGAGAGACAATGACTGACTTCAATCAACCGATCAGCGGCAATGACCTGGCCCGGTTCTCCGGTCCCAACACTTTTATGCGGCTGCCGCAGGCAACCTCTCTGGAGGGCCTGGATGTGGCCGTTCTGGGGGTTCCAATGGACATTGGCACCTCCTGGCGGTCGGGCACCCGTTTCGGCCCTAAGCAGATCCGGGCCGAAAGCGCGATGCTGCGGCCTTATAACATGGCGACAGGTGCTGCGCCGTTTGACAGTCTGAACATTGGCGATATCGGTGATCTGGCGATCAACACGTTTTCGCTGCCGGAATCGCTGCGCATCATTCAGGAAAGCTATGAGGCGATCCTGTCCGGCGGCGTGATCCCGGTGGCAATGGGCGGCGATCATTCGATCACCCTGCCGATTCTGCGGGCGATTGCCAAGAAATACGGCCCCGTGGCGCTGGTGCATGTGGATGCCCATGCGGATGTGAACGACGAGATGTTCGGTGAGCGCGAAACCCATGGCACCGTGTTCCGCCGCGCCTTTGAAGAAGGGCTGATTGTCCCGGACAAGACTTATCAGATCGGTATCCGCGGCACAGGTTACGCCGCCAGCGATTTTACCGAGGCGCAAAGCTGGGGTTTTCAGCATTTTCCCGCGGCGGAGCTGTGGGGGCGGCAGCTGCATCAGATGGGTGCGGAAATTCGCCGCGATATCGGCAATAGGCCGGTTTATGTGTCTTATGATATCGATAGTCTGGACCCGGCTTATGCACCGGGAACCGGCACGCCGGAAATCGGCGGGCTGACCACGCCGCAGGCGCTGGAGCTGATCCGGTCGCTGAAGGGGGTGAACATCGTGGGCTGCGACCTGGTGGAGGTGTCGCCGCCGTATGATCCCTCGGGCAACACGGCTTTGGTGGGTGCCAATCTGCTCTATGAGCTGCTGTGCGTGCTGCCGGGGGTGACGACAAAATAAGCGGTCCGGCCTGCACGTCAGGCCGGGGGAGGGCCGCAAAGGGAGGAGGCAAGGGTTGACCTTGAAACCGCAATGAGGCGGCTGATGCTGTTTGCCTGGCTGGTATTGGCGGCAGGCATTGCTGTCTTGGGCTTTGTCCGGCTGGCGCCAAGCGATCCGCTGGATTGGAACACTCAGCCGGAGTTCACTGAAGACAAGGAGTTCCGCGGCGGCGTGTTCCGGGTGGTGCGCTCGGGGCCGGACGGGCTGGAGCGGTTCCATCGCATCGCCAGCCACGCCCCGCGCACCAGCGTGCTGGCAGGCGGGCCGGCAGATGGAATGGTGACCTATATCACCCGCACCCAGGTGCTGGGGTTTCCGGATTACACCACTGCAGCACAGGACGGGGATCTGCTGAAGGTCTATGCGCGGCTGCGGTTCGGGCGGTCGGATCTGGGCGCCAACAAGGAGCGGATCAACACCTGGCTGGCGGAGATGGCGGAGGATCCGCAGGCTGCTGCTGCTGGAGAGTAACACCCTGGGTGTGCTCCCGCCTGTTCGCGGGCTTTTGGGAAAAGCCCCTCACAGTTGGGCCGGGCGCCACGCAAAGCGCGGCGCAGGCTCATCGGCCCATGGCCGATGAGCCACGGTTTTTGCTGAGAAGCGCTTCAGGGGCAGGACTGCCCCTGAAGACGCCCTTTCGATTGTGTTTGTTCCTGCCGCGTCAAGGGCAAGCCGCGCTGGCGCGCGGTGGCTGCGCCACCCTTGACCCGGCAGGGTGTTTGTTGGGTGTGGTTTGTGGCATCTTCCAAAGCAGATGTTATTCGCATGCGCTGACCTAAAGCGCTGTTTTTAAAAAACATGGAGAATATTTCGTGGCCTTAAGTTTTTCCAAACCTGTTCTGTACTTTGCCTGTTGTGCGCTGCTGGCGGCCTGCGGCGGCGCGCCTGCCAGCAATGAATTGCGATTCGACAAGGATGGAAATGGCCGCTTCAGCGGCAGTGCCGGTGCCAGTTGGACGGCGCAAGAGATCAGAACACAGGTCTCTGGCCAGATATGCGGTAATGGATCTGTTGCGGAAATCAATGTGAGGGTGTTGCCAACTGCACCGGACTACAAGATTTTCTCCGGCACTTGCGCATCCGGAGGCGATGGCTTCCCCGTCGCAGGCGTGGGGCAAGACTACATCGTCACCGCGCAGCCCGCCCCGGCGGCGGCAGTGGCGCCAGTGGCGAGCAGTTCGGCTTGGGACGGCTCCACCCCGTTTGTGGATTGATGGCGCAGGCATCCCTTCCGCGTGCCACGCGGCAGGGGCTGAGCGTAGGGGGGCGGTCATAAGACGCTCTGCCGTGAACTCAACAAAGATGAGCTGTCGCGTAACTACTTGATCAAGCGTGGCTGCGGCCCGGGTGAAGGTTAGCGAATGCCCGGGCTGCCCAGCTTAATGAAGACGTCTTTGTCGGACACTTGTATTCACGTTGCAGGGGCAGCGGAACAGCCGGCGGGGCGGCTCAGAGCCGCGGCAGGTCTGATGGCGCGTCCGAAGAACCGGAGTTTGCCCCCAGCGACGCCGACAGGCAGCTGCTTTGCACCTCGCGCCACATCGGCACGTTCAGCGACATTTGGCATTGCGCCATGAACATGCGCCCGTCGACCTGCAGGCAGCGCAGCTCGCCCAGCTCGACGCGGCTGCCGGACTTGTCGGTGCAGTAGCAGTCGATGGTTTTGCCGCCCGGCCCGGTCACATCAGCCCAGGCACTGCCGGAGGCAGCCATTAGAATGGAAACGACAAGGGCACTGGCATGTTTCATGGCTCTAGCATATCACAGAGACAAGATTTGGCCAAAACATGAACAAGAATAGGCGCGCCCATGGTCCCCGAAGAGCGGCTGGAACAGATCCTGCAGCGGTTTCAGTATCTTGAAGCCGCAATGGCGGATGGTGCCGGGGGCGGGGACATTGCGGCGCTGGCCAAGGAATATTCCGGACTGCGCCCGGTGGCGGAGCAGGTGACGGCCTACCGCAAGCTGCTGAGCGATCTGGAGGAAGCCGAGCTGATGCTGGGTGATCCGGACATGAAGGATTTGGCCGAGGAAGAGATCCCGGCGCTGAAGGCGGCAATCCCCGAAGCTGAGCAGGCGCTGCAGCTGGCCTTGCTGCCCAAGGACGCCGCCGATGGCCGCCCTGCGATGCTGGAAATCCGGCCCGGCACCGGCGGTGACGAGGCGGCGCTGTTTGCGGGCGATCTGCTGCGGATGTACCAGCGTTATGCCGAGGCGCAGGGCTGGAAAGTCGAGATCATCGAGGAACAGGCGACCGAGCTGGGCGGCATCAAGGAAGTGGTGGCGCATATCAAGGGCGAGAATGTCTTTGCCCGGCTGAAATATGAATCCGGCGTCCACCGGGTGCAGCGGGTGCCAGCCACAGAAAGCGGAGGGCGCATTCATACCTCGGCGGCCACTGTGGCGGTGCTGCCGGAGGCCGAGGATGTGGACATTCATATTGATGCCAACGACATCCGTATTGATACCATGCGGGCCTCAGGTGCGGGCGGGCAGCATGTGAACACCACCGACTCGGCTGTCCGAATCACCCACCTGCCGACCGGGCTGATCGTGACGTCGTCAGAGAAATCCCAGCACCGAAACCGCGAAATTGCCATGCAGGTGCTGAAAACCCGGCTCTATGATCTGGAACGGCAGCGGATCGACAATGAGCGGTCTGCGGACCGGGCAAGCCAGGTGGGCTCGGGCGACCGGTCGGAGCGCATCCGCACCTATAATTTTCCGCAAGGGCGGATGACCGATCACCGCATCAACCTGACGCTTTACAAGCTGGATCAGGTGATGGGAGGCGATCTGGATGAGATTGTCGATGCGCTGACTGCAGACAATCAGGCGCGGCTTCTGGCCGAGATGGGGCAGTGAGCATGGCAGAAACCGCGGCACAGGCGATGGCAGCAGCGGCGTCCCGGCTGCGCGCGGCCGGGGTTCATGACCCGGCGCGGGATGCGCGGGTGCTGCTGGCCCATGCGGCGCGGATCGAAGCCAGCCGGGTGACGCTGATCGCGCCCGAGGAGCTGGCGCAGGAAGTGGCAGAACGGTATGAGCAGCTGATTTCGCTTAGGGCGGTGCGGGTGCCGGTCTCGCATCTGATCGGCGAGCGGGAATTCTATGGCCGCCGTTTCAAAGTGTCGCGCGATGTTCTGGATCCGCGCCCCGAAACAGAGATCCTGATAGAGGCCGCGCTGGCGGAACCATACGCGCGGGTGCTGGACTTAGGCGTTGGCTCGGGCTGTATTCTGGTGACGCTGCTGGCTGAGCGGCAGGAGGCCACCGGCCTGGGGGTGGACATCAGCGAGGCGGCCTGCCTGCAGGCCAGCGCCAATGCCGTTTTGCACCGGGTTGAAGCGCGGGCGGATATTCAGCAGTCGGACTGGTTTGCGAGTGTCGGGGGGACGTTTGATCTGATCGTATCCAACCCGCCTTATATTGCGCTGGACGAGATGGACGGGCTGTCCGCAGAGGTGCGCGGGCATGAGCCGGGCATTGCACTGACAGATGGCGGCGACGGGCTGGGCGCCTACCGGAGGATAGCTGCGCAGGCTGCGGCGCATCTGGCGCCGGGCGGGCGGGTGCTGTTGGAAATCGGCCCGACGCAGGGGCAGGCGGTCGGCGCGCTGCTGGAAATGGCAGGGTTAAGCGGCATTGCTGTGCTGCCGGATTTGGACGGCCGGGACCGGGTGGTACGGGCGCATTCCGGCGCAAAACACCGCTTTTAACGCGAAGATTCACAATTTCGGAAGAAAAATCAAAGAAAACACTGTTGTGCCCCTTGTCTGGGGCTTCGTAACATGGTTACTCAAGAGGAGCCGCTTCAGGAGAACGCTTTCCAAGCCTTCCCGCGGCATCAAGCCCAAAAAAGCTAATGATCCGGCGCTAAGACGCGTAGAACAGGGTCTACGGCGCATTAACTCAAGGCTTACGCTAGGCATATGAGATCGTCAAAATCACGTTCACGTTCCAAGTCGAACAACCGGAATCGCCCGAATGGCGTCAATGTTGTCAACCGGGTGTTCGACAGCTCCGGTCCCGAAGGCAAGGTGCGCGGAACCCCGCAGCAGATCATTGACAAATACAATCAGCTGGCGCGGGACGCGCAGCTGAGCAATGACCGGGTTGCGGCAGAGAATTTCCAGCAGCATGCAGAGCATTATCTGCGGCTGCTCAATGAAGCACAGCGCGAAATCGATGCCCGCCGCGATGAGCAGGAGCGGCAGAACCGCGAACGCCAGGCCGAGCGCGACCGCGAACGCACCGAGCGGCTGGAACGCCAGGAGCGGGAAGCTGCGGCTGCCGCAGCGGCATCCCCGCAGCGGCACCGCCCGCAGCTGATCCGGCAGCGGCCCCGCAGCCCGAGGTGATCGACCCGCGCGGCGACAATGGCAATGGCGGCGACAGCGGCCTGGTGGAAACACCGGAAAGCCAGTCGGCAGCATCTGCTGAGGCGCCGGCTGAAGCACCCGCCAAAAAGGCTCCGGCCCGCAAGCCCCGCCCGCGCAAACCCGCGGCCAAGGCTGCCGATGCGCCTGCAGCAAGTGAAGGCGGCGAGGCACCGGCGCCGAAGAAACCAGCCCGTCCGCGCACCAAGCCCAAGCCGAAGGCCGAAGAAGGCCCGGCAGAGGCGGCTGAGTAATCAGCGCCGGATCCGGCAATCAAAAAAGACTCCCGGCGCTGACTGCTGGCGCATTCCGGATATCGGGACACAAACATAGCCCCTGTCGAGATTTTTCTCGGCAGGGGTTTGATTTTTAAGGTGATTTTCTGGTAGCGATCATCACAACAACCTGGAGAAAAGTCCCGGAGATACACATCTCGGAAAAATTGCGGGTTGGCCTTCGGATTGCGATAGTTTGGCCAATATCCGCCTTGCCTGGCGGAGGGCGACTTGTCGAAGCGAAACAGAACGAAAGGCTGTGTCGTGGCAGAGTCTGTGCCCAGTTTATCTCTTCCCCAAATCTACCCCTGATCCTCCCCCACTGAATTGGTCCGCCCGTACAGTTAGGAAACGGAGGATCGAATATGGGAATAAAGCGACACAAGCCGGAAGAGATTGTCACGAAGTTACGGCAGGTTGAGGTGCTATGCGGCCAAGGGATGCCGCGTGTTGATGCCATCCGCCAGGTGCAGATAACCGAGCAGACGTTTTACCGCTGGCGTAAGCAATATGGCGGCATGGAACCCGAGCAACTGAAAGAACTCAAACGGCTCCAGAAAGAGAATGATCGCTTGCGCCGAGCCGTGTCCGACCTGACGCTGGACAAGCTGATCCTATCGGAGGCCGCACGGGGAGTGATGGCCGTCTAGGAATTGATCCTGTGGATCAATTCAGGCCTGAACGGGCGGAGCCCCTGAGCCCTTCGCGTCGCCGTGCTTGCATTGACCATGTGCAAAGTCAGCTCCACATCTCAGAGCGGCGGGCCTGCCGAGTGTTGCGTCAGAATCGTTCGACGCAGCGCAAAGCTCCGAGGGGCCGTGCCGATGAAGACCGGCTGGTTGCCGACATGATTGAATTGACCAGGCAATATGGCCGCTACGGTTATCGCCGGATTGCGGCTTTGCTGCGAGATGCGGGCTGCCCCTCCCGGCAGATTGCTTCGCAATCGCCTGCCGGGCAACGGGTGAACGACAAGCGTGTTGAACGCCGATGGAGGCGTGAGGGGCTTAAAGTGCCAATGAAGCAGCCCAAGAAAGGGCGGCTCTGGCTGAACCCTCTCGGGACATTGCTTCGCAATGCCCTGCCGGGCAGTGGACGGTTCATGCATTCGATTACGGCCAGAGTATCGCAACCATGTCTGGTCGTATGACTTTGTGCATCATCGAACCGATGGGTAATCCCCCCGATCTTAAGCGGATGCGGAAGTAGAATTTTCTCGGCGGGATGAACGAGGAGATTCCGATGAAGAAGACACGATTCAGCGAGGCCCAGATCATGGGTGTGCTGCGCCAAATGGAGGGCGGTGTGCCTGCCGCCGAGCTGTGCCGCGAGCACGGGAGTGAGGTGGAATAGGAATTGATCCAGTGGATCAATTCCCCGCCGAACCAGCGCCACGCTTTACAAATGGCGTGCGAAGTACGGCGGCATGGACGCCAGCCTCATCAGCGAGAGCGAGCCTTGTCCGCCATTGGCCCGAGGACAATGGCGAGCGCGATGGCCGAGGAGAACCGGCGGCTGAAGCGCATGTACGCCGACGTCAGCATGCAGAACGACCTGCTGAAGGAGGCGCTCGGATAAGTGAGATCCTCAACGCCACTGGTTCGAGAGAAGGATCGAACGATCCGGCCATCCACTGCCCGGCAGGGCATTGCGAAGCAATGTCCCGAGAGGGACAACGCCGAGAGTTGGCCGTGAAAGCGGTGGCGATGAAGGGCGTTAGCATTGCGCTGGCATGCCGGGCATTCGATGTCAGCGAGACGTGCTATCGGTACAGCCCGAAGCTGGACGGGGAGAACGAGCAAATCGCCGGCCTGCTCCTCGGCCTGACAGCTGCAAGGAAGACCTGGGGCTTTGGCCTGTGTTTCCTGTATCTGCGCAACGTGCAGGGTCACAGGTGGAACCACAAGCGTGTCTACCGGATATACCGTGAGCTGGAGTTGAACCTTCGGAGTGAGCCATTGAGGCGCCATTGGTTCAAGCCCAATGGCGAACGCCGCGCAAGCGTCTGAAGCGGGAAAAGCCGGACGAACTGGCTGTGCCTGACGCCCCGAATGAGGTCTGGTCGATCCCTGCCCGGCAGGCGATGCCAGCATCGCCGATAGGGGACTTCATGGCCGACAGGCTGGGGGATGGACGGCAATTCCGGCTGCTGAACGTTCTGGACGACATCAACCGCGAAGGACTGGGCATTGAGATCGACTTTTCACTGCCTGCGGAACGGGTTTTTCGAGCCCTGAACCAGATCATCGAATGGCGTGGTGCGCCTGGGAGAATTCGAGTCGATAACGGTCCGGAATACGTCAGTGGCACCCTCATGGAATGGGCGGAGAACCGGGGCATTGCCTTGGCATACATCCAGCCCGGAAAGCCTCAGCAGAGTGCCTATGTCGAGCGCTACAACCGGACGGTCCGCCACGAATGGCTGGACTTATACATTTTCGAAAGCATCGAAGAGGTCCAGCAGATTGCCACCGAGTGGCTCTGGTCCTACAACCATGAACGCCCGAACATAGGCAACGGCGGGATGACACCTGCACAGAAACTGAAGATGGCCGCGAAAATTCTACGACCAAGCCCCGCAAAAACGGGGGATTACCCCTAGCGCGAAGGTATCTCAAAGCAACAATCCACCCAGTCTCTTCATTCATGAATTCAATCCGGGAACGCGTAAGTCCTACCAAACGTGCTGGTGGGAAATCGGCACGGAACGGACCGAGCTACATCAATGGGGCCACCTGCAATCCGGCTGTCCTGGTGGCGTTCCTGAACATCTATCGGATCTACTACAATTGGTTCGAGGAGCGACCTCACATCAGCCTTTCAGCAAGGGATCCAAACCAAACGAAGGTCGCGGAAGGACTGCAGTCGATCCGCCGGCCAGGATCAAAGGCGAAGATCCAAGTTCCTAAACAGCGCACGCTGGCTCCTAAGATGAGCACTCCGGCGTTGAGGTTGGGAGCGGATGCAAGCAAATTGACCGCGACGTCCAGGGCGACACCTGATCCAAGGCGGGTCCTGTATAGACCTTGGCTGTATCATGGGACACCACTTTGGAAGAAGTTTGAAACGCGAAAAGAAAATTTGAAGAGTTGCACATGAAATTGTTTCTGCAGAAGATATTCTCCCTGCTTTTTATGTTTTCCTCGGTGGGAACCGCAGTGGCACAACCACTATGCCTGGAGCCAGTTCCAGCAGACAGATCCGTGGAAGTTTCCGAACTTGGTTTGCCATCTGTGAGCAAGATGTTGAGTGTTCCTGGATTCGATCAACCGTTTTTGGATTTCGGGATGGGATCGAAAACGATCTTGACGGTCTCTGATGGTAAGCTCCGAGACTTCATTGAGGCTCCAATGTCCAGTTGGAACCGGCTGTTCCCGACCATCATTTCTCAAAATGACGACGCGACTTGGGCTTACACGAATGTCCGTCCTGCATTGTTCCTTCTGGATCCTGAAACCAGCACCTTCGTTCGGCATCCGATATCTGACACGCCAGGCTTACGCGGTTTTTCCCATCCGGACTGGCGCCGAGAGCACGAAGACCGAACAATCGACCGACGAAACCAGGGCGACGGCCCGATATATGCCTTTGTTGGCGACAAGTTGTTCAAGATCGTCGCCGGTGAGTTGGAAGAAGCAACAGTGCCTCCGACTTGGTTCGCAAGTGATAGTGTCCCGATTGATTTTCCAGGCGTCGGCGTATTTGCACATGTCAAAGGACAAATCTGGTTTCGTCGAAGCGATGCCCGAGAATGGCATTTGATTGCCAGTATCAAAGATCTCCTCAGCCTTTATTCTCAATCCCCATTTTCCATCTTCCAGGTTCGTTACGAAGAGGAAACGGGTAGTATTTGGATCATGCTTGAAGACCGGGTGATGGTCGGTAGGCTCGAACAGGACAGTGTAGCCCCTGAGCTGGACTACCAATTCGCCGGCGATGTCGTTCTTCACCCGCCGTCTGGAAAGATACTGGTTTGGGCCGGCGAGGCGCTGACAGATCAGGAGAACGATTCACCAAGGCAGATTTCCGGCGATCCAGGGCTCTGGGAAATGTCTGCGGGCGCACCCACGCGTGTTCCTGGCTTTCAGGCTCAACCCCGCCTTTCTAACACTGTGCCACTTCTAAGCACCCTCTTTCATGGCCCAACTCAAGCAACAATAGTTAGCCACGCCGGCGGGTTTGCAGCGTTCAACGGAGAAACCTTGCGGGATCTTGCCGAACTCACGCCCGAAGGTGATCGAAAGCCATTTTTGCGCAAGGTGGCGGGGCGCTACTTTATGCGCTCATGGGACTGGCTGGCCGAAATCACCGATGATCTCGATCTTCGCCCAATTCCGCTTCCTCAACCTGTTGAACAACGAGTTGAGTTGTCATTCAGCCAAAAGCTCGAGACTTTCTTCCTTCATTCCGCTGGGTGGGAAACTGTCTTTGCTTCGACTGATTTGGTGTCGTTTTACGAAGTTCAGGGAGACGGGACAACGGTCATCGGCGTCATTGGTGAAATGCCTGGCGAGGCTGCTATGCTGGCAAACTCGAAACACCAGGTCTTTTTGATAGAAAACTGCGAATAGACTTGAAATGGCCGGGCATTGGCTCGGTCAAACTCCCTCTTTTCAGGGATCTTGACCGGTTCGCTTGGTTTGGTTCACAGGTGGCCGGCAGGCAGGACTCCAACTTTTTTGAGAGAGAGCCCTGCATGTCCCAAAATCCGGAATGCGCCAGCTGACTGCCCTGGGGTTTTTTCCGTTTCTGTTCAGGCTTTGGCCAGTTCGCGGGCAAGCGCGCAGAAGGCCTCAAGGCTCACCTGTTCAGCGCGTTCGGTGGGCGGGATGCCGGCAGCGTTAAGGTGGTCCTCGATCACCGGTGAGACGCCTTTGAGCGAGGAGCGCAGCATTTTGCGGCGCTGGTTGAAGGCTGTGGCCACGATACGCGACAGGATGGCTGCATCTGCCGGGAAGCGCGGCTCGGGCAGGGCATCCAGATGCACCACCGCGCTGGAGACTTTGGGCGGCGGGGTGAAGGCGCCGGGCGGCAACGACAGCACAATGCGTGCATCGGCCCGCCATTGCGCCAGGATTGCCAGCCGGCCATAGGCCTTGGAGCCGGGCAGGGCCACGATACGCTCGGCCACCTCGCGCTGGAACATCAGGGTGAGGCTCTGCCAGAACGGCGGCCACTCCTTGGGTGTCAGCCAGCGCACCAGCAGTTCGGTGCCGACGTTATAGGGCAGGTTGGCGGCGATGCGGATCGGCGGGGTCAGATGCGCCAGCGGGTCGATCTCCAGCGCGTCGCCGTTGATGACGTCAAACCGGCCCGGATAGGCATCTGCGATTTCCTGCAATGCGGGCAGGCAGCGGCTGTCTTTCTCTACTGCCAGCACCCGCCGGGCGCCTTCGGCCAGCAAGCCGCGTGTCAACCCGCCAGGGCCGGGGCCGATTTCCAGCACATCACAGCCCGTCAGATCACCGGCTTGGCGGGCGATCTTGGCGGTGAGGTTCAGGTCCAGCAGGAAATTCTGGCCCAGTGATTTGCGCGCCGACAATTGATGCGTTGCGATCACGTCACGCAGGGGAGGAAGGCTATCGATAGCGCTCATATCATCTGTACCTTGGGACATGGCGCGGGCGGCGCGCCAGAGATTTCATGCCTCCGGCGGGGATATTTGCCGTCCGAGGAAGAATCAAGGGCTGGCAGCCATCCGCTGCGCCAGCTTCAGGGCTTCGATCAGGCTGGTTGGGTTGGCTTGGCCGGTGCCTGCGATGTCAAAGGCGGTGCCGTGATCGGGCGAGGTGCGGATGAAGGGCAGACCCAAGGTTACATTGACGCCGCGGTCGAAATCCAGCGTCTTGATCGGGATCAGCGCCTGGTCGTGATACATGCAGACCGCCGCGTCATAGCGGGTGCGGGCGGCCGCATGGAACAATGTGTCCGCCGGGTGCGGGCCGGTGACATTCAGGCCTTCCGACTGCATCTGCCGGATCAGGGCGTTGATCCAATCCAATTCCTCATGGCCCATGGCGCCGCCTTCGCCTGCATGCGGGTTGAGCCCGGCGACAGCAATGCGGGGCGCTGCGATGCCGAACTGACCGCTAAGGCCGGCAGCGGTGATCTCAACGGTTTCGCGCAGCAGTTCCGGTGTCAGGACCTTAGGGACTTCGGACAAAGCGATGTGGATTGTGGCGGGCACAACCCGCAGCTGCTCGCTGGCCAGCATCATTACCACGCGATTACGGCCGGCGAGGGACGCCAGAAACTCGGTGTGGCCGGGATAGGCAAAGCCGGCGCCGTCAATCAGTGCCTTTTTGTGGATCGGGGCGGTGCAGACAGCGGCGGCTTTGCCGGTCTGGACCAATTGGACTGCGGTCTCAATGGACCGGATGACGCCGGCGGCGTTGGCCGGGTCGGCAGCGCCCTTGGCTGCGCTGCCGCCGAAGGCGAGAGGCAGTACCGGGAAGCTGTCTGTACTTGTTGTGGCGGCTTCGGCCGGGGCGGTGATTTCCTTGACCGGGGTGCCCGCAGGCAGGTGGCGCGGGTCGCCGATCCAGAAGAACGGGCAAGAGCTGCGCAGTGCGTCCCAAGCCTTGACGGCAATTTCCGGGCCGATGCCTGCGGGTTCGCCGCAGCTAAGGGCAATCGGCCCGGATAAGCTCATTTGATGTTGATCCGGGCGTCGGCGCGCAGCTGTTCAAGGTAGCTGCCGGCCAGAGAGGCCATCCGCTGTGCCGTCAGCGCATTGGCCACGGTCTCGCGCGAGCTGTCCTCGCCCAGGTCGGCAGTGCGGCCGCAGAGCATCAGCACCATCAGTGTCTGGCCGTTGTTGCGGGTCAGCGTAGTGGAGGTCTCACCCGGGTCCAGTTTGGCCAGTTCCAGCGCGATATCGCGGGGGATTTCTGACGGCTGCAGGCTTTGCACATCCAGCACCGAGGGGTCCTGACCCTGGGCCAGCCCATAGAAATCTTCGCAGGTGTCGACGCTGTCCACCACCTTTTGCGCCGCGGCAAGCCCTTCGGGCGTGCGGCCGCCGGGCACATGATAGGCAGCGTATTCGATCGCGGTGAAGCGCGGTGCTGCGCCCTCAACTTCGCGCACGCCGCGCATCTGGAACAGGGCTACAGCACTTTGCAGCGGCAGCGGTTCGGAAATCTCGCCGGGTTTCAGCGCCAGCGCAACCTCTTGCAGCTGCGGCGGCAGCTGGGTCAGCGGCATCCAGGGCAGGCGTCCGCCCTCGTTGCGGCTGGCGGCAGCAGAATACTGGGCAGCGGCAGCTGAGAAGCTGTCGTAGCCTTTCAGCCGGGCGACCTGTTCGATCAGCTCTTCGACCTGCGCTGCGTTCTGTTCGTTGATCGGAACGATGAATTCGCTGAGCAGAACCTGGACGCTGCCGGTGCCGGCCGAGCCCATGGCGCGGTCAATCTCCTCCGGAGTGGGGCGGGCGCGGGACAGGAAGCGGGCGCGGGTGTATTCCCGCCAGCCCAGCCCGACCTTGGTGAAATCGCGCAGGGTTTGCGGCTCCACGCCGCTTTGCTGCAAGGCGGTGAGAAATTCGTTCAGCGACAGGTTGGCGCGTGCGGCCAGCTCTTCCATGCCGGCGGTGATATCTTCTTCGGCCAGTTCGATCCCGGCCTGCTCCAGTTCAGCGAGTTTGAGCCGGTCGTTGATCAGCTCTTCGCGGGCGGTAGCCAGAGGATCGCCGGGCACCCGCAGCGCCGATTGGAAGCGGGCGCGCTGTTCCAGCTCATACCGGGTGATGACCTCGTCATTCACGGTGATGGCCGGGGCAAAGAGGTTTTGTGCTCCTGCCGGCAGGCCGGTCCAGGACAGCCCGCGGCCAGCGCCAGCGCGGCTGCGGTTTTGAGAGCACGGGAAAGGAAAGGAGCCGGGAACCGGGTATTCACGTCTTGCTGCATGACCGCCTGTACTGTTTGCTGCCGCTCTTTACGGAAAATCCGCTGAGCGAGATGGTAAAGCCGAAATCGGTTGTCGGCTCAACACTTGTTGTTGAGGTATAGCGGCGGTTGACTGAAAGGTCGACCGTCACGCATTCGTTGCTGTAGGCCACGCCGAGACCTGCACGGGTGGCGCGGGCGTCGGAAATATCATAGCGCAGCCGGGCACTGGCGGACCAGCTGGGGGTGAAATCATAGCTGCCGTCGACCCACAGCTCCGAACTTTCCTCGGCCCGGTCTTCATCGGGGTCGGTGCCGAGCCACAGATAGGTGCCGGAGAGGCTGGAGCGGCTGGTGCGCCAGTCGCCGCGCAGTTCTGCCTTGGAGAAGTTCAGTGAACCGTTCAGCAAGCCGCGGGTGGAGAGGGCCAGCCCGTCGCCGAATTTGATCTGGCCTGCCAGCAGGAAATCCGAGGAGGTGCCGCTGAGGCCGGAGCTTTTGGTGAACCGGTCATCGCCGTCGCTGCGCAGCACCTGGCCGACGGTGGCATAGGCCTGCCAGCCAGTGGGCGCATAACGCGCCCAGTTGGCGCCGTAGACCAGGGTCAGGCCGTCCTCGCGGGCGTCGGTGGAGGGAAACCGCGACAGTGACAACAGATTGCCCTGGTCAAACTCTACAAAGCGGCTTTCCTCGGTGACCACGCTGCCGCCGCCCTCGTCGCGCCAGCCCAGCTGCAGGATCGGCTCCAGGTACTGGGTGGCGCCGCCAGCCTCGCGGCGGCTCATCGGCAGACGCAGGGTCAGCGCGGTGCGCGGCGTCAGGCGGGTGACCTCTTCGTTGAAGAAACTGTCGTCATAAGCACGGAAGGCGTCGGCTGCGGCGCCGAGCTCCCATTCCGCCAGGATGCCATAACCCAGGCGCCAGCTGCGGCGCCAGTCGATGTCGGCAGTGAGCCGCGCAAGGTCACGCCCGTTGCTGTCAGTGGCGGTGCCGTCGATGCTGGAGCTGCGGCGGTGGCCATGGCCCTGCAGGGTCAGCCGCAGCTCGCCGCCGGTGAGGGCGGGATAATGGCGGGTCTGATAGAAGGCTTCCGCGATTCCAGAAGGAATGTTCGCCTGCTCTTCGCTGGTACGCAGGGTTTTGTAATGGGTCAGGGAGGCGCGGAACAGGCTGTCGCGTTTGGCGCGGGACAGCACCGCCTCGGACCGCAGACGGTCCAGTTCCGGCAGGCCGTAGTCCTCGAGATAGGCGTCGTCCGAGACCGCTTTGACATCAAAGGTGAAGCGGAAGTCCCGCGGCAGATCGAACTGGCCTTCGCCAAAGATGTAGCCGCGGTCTTCGCCGGAAAACAGATCGTCGCGGGTGTAGGCCCCGTTGAATTCGATCCTGCCGCGGCGGAAGGCCTGGCGGTAGCGGACGTCCAGTGTCTGGGTGCTGGACGAGATATAGGGCGCCAGTGTCAGGTCGCGGTGCGGGCCAAGCGTGAAGAAATAGGGCGCCTTGACCCCGGTGCCGAGATTCGACGTGGAGCGTATCGAAGGCACCAGAAATCCGCTGGCCCGCTCCAGTGAAGGATCAGGCAGGCGGATCGCCGGAAAATAGAACACCGGCACGTCCAGCACCCGCAGCTGGGCGCTTTCGAAATAGAGCTGGCGTGCCTGCTGGTCGTGGGTCACCCGCTCAGCCCGGATCTGCCAGAGCGGCGGGCGTCCATCCTCGCACACATGGCAGGAGGTGACGGCGGTCTTGTACAGCTGTGTGTAGCGGCCGCTGACCCGGGTCATTTGAAGCGAGGCCAGTTGCAGCTGCTGCTGGAACACCATGCGGGCGCCGGTCAGCAATCCGTTGCGCAGGTCCCGGTCCAGCTCGGCAGCGGTGGCCAGTATGGTGATATCGCCTTGCTGGTCGATGCGGATCGGGCCTTCGATCTGCAGGGTGCCGGTGGTCTGATCAAACGTTATCTTTTGCGCGCGCAGCCGGATATCGCCTTGAAACGCCTCGACATTGCCTTCGGCCACCAGGGTGCGGTCAGGGGTGATGAAGACCTGATCTGCAACCAGCATCGCGGGCTGCGCCGGATCAGGCAGCGCCGCGGTCTGCGCCTGCGGCGCCGGGGCTGTCAGGGCGAGCCAGGGCAGCACAGCCGAAAGAAGCAGTGCGCGGCGCAATTTACCCGTCTTCGGCATGGAGAAGCAGTCCCAAGGTCAAAAGTATCGCGGCGGCGGGCGGCGCCCATGCGGCCAGGGCCACAGGGATTTGCCCGTTCTCGCCAAGGATTTGCGCGAAATTGCGGATGAAATAAAGCCCGAATCCCAAAAGGACCGCCATCAGCACCGCCAGGCCGGTGCCGCCAAAGCGCGCGTGCCGCATGGTGAAGGAGGCACCGACCAGAACCATGGCGATAAGAAACAGGGGGCGGGCCAGTTCCGCCTGATAGCGGACCTCGTAGCGTTTGGTGGTAAAACCTGCGGCAGACAATTCGCGGATTGTGGAGGGCAGATCGTAGATCGAGATGCCGCTGGCCGTGCCCAGGGTATCGCGGATCCGGTCGGTGGTCAGTGTTGTGGGCAAATGCAGCTCGTCATGCCGGGCGGCGTTGGAATCGGGGTTGATGCCGGCCGCCAGCGGCCAGGTTTTGGCATTGGACAGGATCCAGTTGCTGCCCTCCAGCCGGGCGCTGTCGGCAATGATGCGGCGGACCAGGCCGCCGGCACTGGTATAGGCGTGGATCGACACGTCAAGCAAAGTGATATCCGCCGCGTCGCCGCTGTAGCCTTTGGCGTGGATGACCGACTGGCCCCTGGCGCCGCCCTGGCGCAGCCACAGGCCTTCGCCGGACAGCGACAGCGCCGACGGCCCGCCGTTGTGATAGGTCTCGGCCAGGTCCTGATAGCGGTTGGCGGTGGCCGAAGCGATCGGGTTGAGCATGGTGACCGCCAAGGCGCCGATTGCCGCGGCCACCAGCACCGGTGCCGCAAGCGCGCGGATGCCGGACCGGCCGATGGCGCGGGTCACCACCAGCTCGCTGCTGCGGGCAAGGCCGACAAACAGCACGATGGTCGACAGGATCATGATCAGCGGCAGGAACTCGCTGAGGGCGGCCGGAACGTTCAGCAGGGTCAGCCCAAGCAATTGCGGCAGGCTGAGGTCGATCGCCTCAAACCGGCGGACCTGTTCGTTCAGGTCGATCAGCACCACCAGTGTCATCAGCACCGCAACAATCACCAGGAACCACTGCAGAAAGCGGCGCGCATAATAGAGATCAAGCTTCATGCGGGCGCCTCCGCCCGGGTCCGTTTGGGCCGGACTGATAAAATCAGGAAGATCAGCGCCACCAAAAGCCCAAGCAAGGTCGGCAGGTAAATCAGCGGCCAAAGGCTGGGGTTTTGCAGAACCGGCTCCGAGACAACTCCGCGCAAGCCCTCGACAAAGATCAGTACAACAAAGGCGAGGAAAGCCTGACGCCAGACGCCGAACCGCGAGAATGTTCCCAGCATCAGCGCGGAAAACCCGATCAGGGCGACGGCCACACAGACCAGGGCACGGGCAAAGCGCAGGTGCAGTTCCTCGGCCTGGGCGCCTGCGGAGTAGCCATCATTGCGGGTGACGGCCTGGGTGCTGGTCATCAGCTCCAGGCTTGGGATCGCACGGATGTTGCGCGACTGGTTTTTAGACTTCCGGGCCAGTGCGCTGATATCATACGAAAAATCCGAGAAGAAGGTGGTCGAAAGCCGTTGCGTCTGATTGTCCAGCCGCTGTGCCATACCTTCTACCATGATCAGATGCGCGCTGCCTTCGTCGCGTACCAGAAAGGCGCGGGCGCCGGTATAGGTCACCGTGGTCGCCGGGTCGCGGCGGTCAGACAGGAAAACGTCGTTCAAGGTGCCGTCCGGGTCGATCTGGCGGATATAGAAGGTAACACCGTCTGCCGGGTGCAGGAAATCGCCCTCGCTCAGCAGCTTGGCGGTGATGTTGCGGGAGACTTCGCTTTCACGGACTTCCAACTGGCTGATCGACGCCGGCAGCAGGTAGTGGGTCAGAGCCGACATCATCAGTGCCGTGATGACGCCGAATGCAAGGGCCGGCCGCGCCATCTGCCAGGGGCTGGTGCCGGTGGCGCGCAGCACTGTCAGCTCGCTTTCGCTGTTCAGCCGGTTGGTTACCCAGACCGAGGCGCCAAAGGCGGCAATCGGCAGCACCATGCGGATGAGGTTTGGCAGGGTGAGCGCGGTGAACTCGAGGAACACCAAGGCCGACTGACCATTGCCGATCAGCCGGTCAAACAGCACAACAGCCCGGTTGACCCAGAACACGGCCACCAGAATCAGCGCAAAAAAGCCGAAGAAGAGCAGATATTGTGACAGCACGTATCTGTCGTAGCGTGACACCCGATCCCCCAGACCATTGTGATTTTGCGCGACATTAGTGGATTTGCCGGGCGGGGAAAACTGCATTCTCGCAAGGCGCCTCATTCGGCGGCAGATCGCGGCCGCAGCGGGTGCAAAGGCGGGTCTGGCCAAGCGCCCCTGCGCAGGATACCTCTTATGCCAAGAACCATATGAAACCAGCAGGAGCGCGCGAGAATGAGCAGCCTTACCCCGATCCGATTTGCCGAATACGACCCCAAGGCGCTGCCGGAAATGACCGGCCGTGTGGCGGTGATGGTCACGCCCGAGGGCAGCATGGATCAGGCCGCGCGCACCGCCAACCGGCTGAGCAAGGGCGCAATTGCCCGGCTGATCGAATCGGATGGCTTCAAGAAGGCCAAGGCGGGGGATGTGGTGTCGCTCCGCTGGCCCGCAGGCATGCAGGCCGAGGCACTGGATGTGCTGGTTCTGCCGCGCAAGCTGACTCCGGTAGAGGCACGCCAAGCGGGTGCAAAACTGGCCAAGGCGGCAGCGGGCAAGCGGCTGACGGTGATGGCCGGCAGCATGAACAAGGCTGCTGACCTCACCATGGGGCTGGCGCTGCGCGACTATGGCTTTGATGACCATAAGACCCCCGCCGAAGACAAGCCTGAAGGCGAGGTGGTGATCGCTTCCAAGATGCCGTCCGATCTGGAGACCGCCTGCGCACCGTTGCTGGCGGTGGCCGAAGGCGTTCACATGACCCGGGATCTGGTCAATGAGCCTGCCAATGTGCTGACCACCACCGAATTCGCCCGCCGCATCGAAGAAATGAGTGAGATCGGCCTTGAGGTTGAGGTCCTGGAAGAGGCGGACCTGGAAAAGCTGGGCATGCGCACGCTGTTGTGTGTTGGCCAAGGTTCTGACAGCCCCTCCAAAGTGGCGGTGATGCACTGGAAAGGCGGCGCCAAGGACGCAGCCCCGCTGGCGCTGGTCGGCAAGGGCGTGGTGTTTGATACCGGCGGCATCTCGCTGAAGCCTGCGGGCGGCATGGAAGACATGACCATGGACATGGGCGGCGCGGGCGTTGTGGCCGGCACGATGAAGGCACTGGCGCTGCGCAAAGCCAAGGCCAATGTGGTCGGGCTGGTCGGCCTCGTGGAAAACATGCCCTCGGGCAATGCCACCCGTCCGGGCGATGTGGTGAAATCGATGAAGGGCGACACGGTTGAGATCATCAACACCGACGCTGAGGGCCGTCTGGTTCTGTGTGATGTGCTTTGGTACGCGCAGGAGCGGTTCAAACCTGCGGGTGTTATCGATCTGGCGACCCTGACCGGCGCGATCATTATTGGCCTCGGGCATGAAAATGCCGGTGTATTCTCCAACGATGACGATCTGTGCAATGCCTTCCTGAAGGCCGCGCGCTCCGAGGACGAAGGCGCCTGGCGGATGCCCCTGGGCAAGGCCTATGACGAACAACTGAAATCGCGCATTGCCGATATGAAAAACGTTGGCGGGCGCCCGGCGGGTTCCATCACCGCGGCGCAGTTCCTGGCAAGGTTCATCAAGGACGATATGCCCTGGATCCATCTGGACATTGCCGGTGTGGCCTCGGTCAAGGCGGATACGGATTATGCGCCCAAAGGCGCCACCGGCTGGGGCGTGATGGCGCTGAACCGTCTGGTCGCGGATAAGTTCGAGGCGGAATAAGCGTTCATGGGGGCTGCCTATTTCTATCATCTGACGCGCAGACCGCTGGAGGAGACCTTGCCGGTTCTTCTGGACAAGGCGCGCGGGGCGGGCTGGCGCATTGCGGTGCGCGGGCGCGACCCCGAGCGCATGGCCTGGCTGGATGACCGTCTGTGGCTGGGGGCAGAGGACAGCTTTCTGCCCCATGGCCTGGCGGGCGGCCTCCATGACGCGCTGCAGCCGGTTCTGCTGACCACCGGGCCTGAGGCCGCCAATACCCCGGACTGTGTGATGGCGGTGGATGGCGCCGCAGTCAGCGCCGATGAGGTGCAGGCGCTGAGCCGTGTCTGTATTCTGTTCGACGGCACAGATCCGCAAGCTGTGCAGCACGCCCGCAGCCAGTGGAAGTCACTGACAGATGCTGGCTGTTCCGCCCAATACTGGTCCGAAGAGGGCGGGCGTTGGGAGAAGAAGGCCGAGAAATAGGCCGGGAAACCGGCCTGTTAGCCCGCGGTATCGGCGGGATTTTGCCAATATCCTTCAGATTTGTTTCAGCTTGGCAGGAAATGCTCGCGCAAAAGGCGCTGCCGCAGTAATCCTCCCGGTCAAAAGATCAGAACAAAAGACCAGGACACTGGGGGACAGATGAAAGTATCACATGCGTTCCGTCGGGCGCGGCTGCTGCCGTTTGTTGGGGCGGGGCTGCTGTTCCTTGCCAATTGCGGTGATATTCAAGGCGGATCGGTGGCCCGGGCCGAGGCTGAGGCCGCGCGTCTGGAATACGCGGTTCAGGAAGTCCAGTCTTTGCAATCCAGAGGGAGCCGTGTCTGGTGCGTGCCCTTTGCACGTAATGCCAGCGGGATTGAGATTTTCGGCAATGCCAAAACCTGGTGGGCACAGGCCAAAGGACAGTTCAGCCGCGGCCAGCAGCCGCAAACCGGCGCGGTGATGGCGTTCCGGGCGACCCGCTCCAATCCGCTGGGCCATGTGGCAGTGGTCTCCAAGGTGGAGGATTCGCGCCGGATCCGGATCAATCACGCCAACTGGCGCCGCAACAAGGTGTCGCTGGGCATGGCGGTAATTGACGTGTCTGCAGCAAACGACTGGTCCGCCGTTCGCTTGGAAAGCAATCCGGGGGCCTACGGGCGGGTCTATCCGATCAACGGATTCATTCTGCCGGTTCCGGACAAAGGGTGATCGCAGCGCAGCGGCGCTGCCCCTCTTGGCCAAAGGAAGAAAGGTGCCCTGGCTTCTTTCTGGTTCGAAATACCCCTGCCGGAGGCCTGCGCCGCAAGGCGCATGATCATCGGGTCAGCACCAACGCGCCATTGCGGATTTCGATGCTGGACCAGCGCTGCAGGTAACCCATCCCCAAAAGGGATTGCTCCAGCTCGCCCTGGTTAACCCAAACACGCACATCCGTGTCGGTGATGCCGCCCAGCGACATTTCTTCGATCCAGACCGAGGCTGTGCGCACCTCACCATTGGCGGTGCGGGCGCGGCCGAGATAGGCGAGGCTGCCGGTGTCAATGCCGGCACGCTCTGCATCGCGCGCGTTCAGCACGACTTCGCTGGCGCCGGTGTCGACCAGGAACGGGACAGCTGCGCCGTTCACCTCAAGGGTCAGATAGTAATGCCCGTCCGGCGCGCGCGGCACTTCGACCCGTCCGGCCTCCACCGCGACGCTTTGCTGCGGGCGCACGGTTTGGCGAATGTCCTCCCACAGCCCGTAAGAGGCGATCACACCAAGGAAGATAAATCCCCAGACCGCAAACATCTGCAGTGTCTTGCCGATGGATTGGCGGTTCTGCACAAAGACCCAGGATCCCACTGCAACCAGCAGGACAACCAGATAGATAACCCGCCCGATCTCAAACTCGCCCATCTGCGCACCTCCTGAATATAATGTAGGCGGGCCGGGGCGTTATGCTAGCCTGCAAATCCAAAAGCGCGCAGTCCGTCGAGCACGAACTGGACAGAAAGCGCCGCCAGCAGCATGCCCAGAAGGCGGGTCACAACGGTGATGCCGGTCTTGCCCAGCAAGCGTTCGAACAGGCCGGAAAACAGGCACATCACCAAGAGGATCGCCAGCACTGCGACCACCACGCCCATCACCATGGCAAAGCCTGCAATACCAGGCTGCTGCCCCGCCAGCAGGATGACAGTGGCGATGGAGCCGGGGCCTGCAATCAGCGGGATCGCCAGCGGGAAGATGGACGGGTCGTCAAAATCATCCTCTTCGCTGCGGTCTTCGCGCCGCTTGTTGCGGCGTTCAAACAGCATATCAAGCGCAGTGAGGAACAACAGCACACCCCCGGCAATGCGGAAGGCAGCCATGGAAATGCCTGCAAAGCCAAGCACCGCTTCGCCAAGTGCCGTAAACAGCGCAAGCAGAATTGCCGCAGTGATGGTCGAACGCAGGGCAATCGCACGCCGCTGTGCGGGCGTCATGCCCTGTGTCAGCGCCAGAAAGATCGGTGTCAGGCCGATGGGGTCAACGATGACAAACAACGTGACAAATGAGGTAATCAGAAAAGCCGTGTCGATCATTGCGCCTCTGCTTTTTCGAGTTTCTCCACCGCTTTCAGCCACAGCTCCTCGGCGCGGTCCTGGGCTTCCATGACTTCGGCATATTTGCGCTGCCAGACAATGGCTTCGTCTTTGCGTCCATCGTCATAAAGAGCAGGGTCTGCCAGTTTTTTGGCCAGCTTGTCGCGCATTTCGCTGACTTTCTCCAGGCGCGCCTCACCTTTGCGGACCTCGGCGCGCAGGGCCTGAATGGCGTCGCGGCTGGGGCGCTTGGGTTTTTCGGCCTTGGCCTTGGTCTTGGATTTGCCTGCGGGTTTGTCGCGCGTCAGCAGCAGATCGCGGTAGGCCGGCAGATCGCCCTCAAACGGTTTCACTGTGCCGCCGGACACCAACCACAGCCGGTCCGCAACCAGGCTAAGGAGGTGCATGTCATGGCTGACCAGAATGACCGCGCCGGAATAGGCGGTCAGCGCTTCGACCAGCGCCTCGCGGCTTTCGATGTCCAGGTGGTTGGTCGGTTCATCAAGGATCAGCAGATGCGGAGCGGGCAGTGTGGCCAGCAGCAGCGACAACCGCGCCTTCTGCCCGCCGGAGAGACGGCCGACCTCGGTATCAGCCTGATCCGACCCCAGTCCGAACCCGGCCAGCCGGGCGCGCAGGCGGGCCTGGCCTTCGTTCGGGCGTTCGCGCTGCAAATGCTGCAGCGGCGTTTCGTCAATGTGCAGTTCGTCCACCTGATGCTGGGCAAAAAAACCGATCCGCAGCTTGCCGGACTGGGTCATCTTGCCGGCCATCACATCCAGACGGCCTGACAGCATTTTGGACAGGGTGGATTTGCCCTCTCCGTTCTTGCCAAGCAGCGCGATACGGTCGTCCTGATCAATGCGCAGATCCAGCCGGCTGAGGATCGGGGTGCCGTCATAGCCGACCGAGGCGCCCTCGGTCGCGATGATCGGCGGCGACAGCTCCTCGGGTTCGGGGAAGGTGAAAACGGTGCGCGCGGCGTCTTCGGGTGCGCGGATGGTCTCCATCTTCTCCAGCATCTTGACCCGGCTTTGCGCCTGTTTGGCTTTGCTCGCCTTGGCTTTGAACCGGTCCACAAAGGCCTGCAGATGGGCGCGGCGGGCGTCCTGTTTCTTGGCCTGTGCGGCCTGATTGGCCCGGTTGGCGGCGCGCTGGCGGGCAAACTGGTCATAGTTGCCGGAGTAATAGGTCAGGCCCAGCTCTTCGAGGTGCAGAATGCCGTTCACCGAGCGGTTCAGCAGCTCGCGGTCGTGGCTGATGATGATCACGGTGTGCGGGTATTTGACCAGATAGGCCTCAAGCCACAGCGCGCCCTCAAGGTCCAGGTAGTTGGTAGGTTCGTCCAGCAGCAAGAGGTCAGGCTGTGAAAACAGCACCGCAGCCAGGGCCACCCGCATCCGCCAGCCACCCGAATAGTCGGAGCAAGGGCGTTGCTGGGCGGCAAAATCAAACCCGAGACCTTTGAGGATGGCAGCGGCGCGTGCCTCGGCCGACCATGCGTCGATATCTGAAAGCCGTGTTTGAATTTCGGCAATCCGTCCGGGATCCTGCGCGGTCTCGGACTCGGCCATCAATTCGGCGCGTTCAGTGTCCGCAGCAAGCACCGTATCGATCAGCGACACGTTGGAGGATGGCGCTTCCTGGGCAATGCCGCCGATCCGCGCTTTGCTGGGCAGTGAAATGGCGCCGGATTCCAGCGACAGCTCATTGCGGATCAGCCGGAACAGCGTGGTTTTGCCGGTGCCGTTGCGGCCGACCAATCCAACCTTGTGGCCAGTGGGGATCGTGGCGCTGGCGCCATCGAACAAAAGACGGCCTTCGACCGCATAGGATATATCGCTGATACGTAACATGGGCCTTGCACTGGGGTACTGTCTGGCCCTTGTCAATGGGGCAGGCCATGTGCGGGTGCCGGACGTGGCTGGCTGTGGCCGGCTTATTGCAGATGCGCGGCAAGACCGGCGCAGGCTCAGGAGGCAAAGCCAACGGGCTGCGCGCCGCCCTTGCTGCTGCGTCAAAGCTGCGCAATCCCCTCTTTATCCTGTCACAGAGCCATGCTATCGGGGCGGCAATTCGTAACGGGCCGGGCATGATGTCCGGCTTTTCAGCACAGGAGTCTGCCCCATGGCACTGGAACGCACTTTCTCGATCATCAAGCCCGACGCAACCCGCCGCAATCTGACCGGCGCAATCAACGCCAAATTCGAAGAAGCCGGCCTGCGCGTTGTGGCGCAAAAGCGCATTCACCTGACCAAAGCCCAGGCAGGCGAGTTCTACAAAGTGCACGCCGAGCGTCCCTTCTACGACGAACTGTGCGAATTCATGGCCTCCGCTCCGATCGTTGCGCAGGTTCTGGAAGGCGAAAACGCCATTGCCAAAAACCGCGAAGTGATGGGCGCCACCAACCCGGCGGACGCCGCGGCCGGCACCATCCGCGCCGAATTTGCTGAATCGGTTGGCGAAAACTCCGTGCACGGTTCCGACGCACCGGAAACCGCCGCTGTTGAGATCGCTTATTTCTTCTCCGGCCTCGAGCTGGTCGGCTAAGCCGCAGGCTTAGCGATGACTGAAGGCCGCGCCGGGCGACTGGCGCGGTTTTTTTATGAGTTGGAGAAAGTGGTTCTAAGCCCGCTGTGCTGCCGGTTGCGCGGTCTGCGGGGTCGTTTCCGCGTGGCGAAGCGGCTGAAGGCAGCCAAGTCCTTGGGCGCAATCAGGTTGGAAAAGCCGCGCCGCGCAAGACGTTTCGCCAAAGGCTCATCCTGCGCGGCTGATTGTTCCAGGTGGCGGCGCAGCAAGGCGACGTTGCGGGTGTTGGCCTTCCAGCCAATGTCGAAAAGATCGCCGGCCAGCGGGATCGTGCCAACAAGCGCATCAATGCCGATGTTGGCGGCCATGCGCGCCAGCGTTCCTTTTGAAGCACCCATGCGGTGTCCCGAGAGCAGGATATAGCCCGCAGGCAGCAGCGCCACCGCGTCGCCCACGCCCGGGATGAGACCCAGAATGCTGTCCCAGCCGATCCGCGTTCCGATCAAGGGAATGCGGAATGCCCGGTCCATGCGGTGTGCCAGGCGCTGCAATGATTGCAGGCGGTCTTCGTGATGCGCGGTGTCAGGCATGTTCAGGCGTCTTTGCGATAATCCAGACAGCGTGCACGATGCCCGGAATATAGCCGAGGATCGTCAGCAGGATGTTGAGCCAGAAATGCTTGCCCAGGCCGACCTGCAGAAACACGCCAAGCGGCGGCAGAATGACTGCAAAAATAATCCGGATCAAGTCCATCGAGGATCTCCTTTGGTTAGTGTCCCGTTGATGAACCAACCCCCGGATACCCCATTTGGTTCCATCCAGCTATTTGCGCGCGACAACGCCGATCATGTCCAAGGTTGCCTCGAATGCTGCTTGATGGGTGTCAAAGCTGCTGGCCTTGATCTCGTCAAAGCGCTGGCGAAGCTCTTCTTTTTCCTTGCCTTTGCAATCATTCCAAGGCCGCCCCTGCAGCGCCATCACCAGCACGTAGTAGCCGATGAAATGCGGCCGGGTACCGGTTTTCAGAAGTTTGGCATAGGCCGCGTCAGCGCCGATGGCACGCAAATCCTCGGCCGAAGAAATGCCGGCCCGGTGGCAGGCTTCCTCATACGCGGGGCCAAGGTTTCGGATGGAAGAAATTGGTGTGTTCATGTTTTGTTTCTATCTGTTCCCGGTGCCGTTGTCACGCTGTAATCGGGCGTCGCCGTATATTGCGGGGCATCGTACTGACGCTGGGTTTCTTGCCGCAATGGCGGATTGACAGTCGCATTTCCTGCAGAAACCCTGACCGGAATGGCCAGCGGGAGGGTGTCGGATGAGCAGCGGAGAGCAAGTATCTGTGAATATTGAGGAGTTTAATCTGGCGAACCCGCCTGAGGGTTTTCTGGAGGATCCCTTTCCCATTTACGATGCTTTGCTGCGCGAGGCGCCGGTGCTGCCGCAGCCGGATGGGTCGCTGCTGGTCTGCCGCCATGCCGATCTGGACAGGGTTTACCGGGACACCACGCTGTTTTCCTCGGACAAGAAGAAAGCTTTTGCGCCAAAATTCGGCGCGGGTTCGCCATTGTTTGAGCATCACACCACTTCCCTAGTGTTTTCCGATCCGCCGCTGCATACGCGGGTGCGCAGGATCATGACCTCGGCGCTGACGCCGCGGGCAATTGCCAGGATGGAACCGGGGCTGGTTGAGACGGTTGACCGCTTGCTGGACAGAATGGCGGGCGCAGCCAATGTGGACCTGATCGAGGATTTTGCCGCCTCCATTCCGATCCAGATTATCGGCAATCTGCTGGACGTGCCGATGGCGGAGCGGGCGCCGCTACGTGACTGGTCGCTGGCCATCCTGGGCGCGCTGGAGCCAGCGCTGAATGCTGATCAGCTGGCCGCAGGGCACCGGGCGGTGGAGGAGTTCAAGGCCTACCTGCAGGATTTGATCGCCCGGCGGCGGGCCAAACCAGGGGACATTGAGACCGACGTGCTGACACGGCTGATCAACGGCGAGGGGGCGGATGGCGCCCTCAGCGAGGTTGAGCTGATCCAGAATTGCATCTTTATCCTGAATGCAGGTCACGAGACCACCACCAATCTGATCGGCAACGGGCTGGCGCTGCTGAATGACCATCCGGACCAAAAGCAGCGGCTGCTGGAGCAGCCGGAGCTGATCAAACCTGCCATCGAGGAGGTTCTGCGCTTCCGGTCGCCCAATCAGCTGGGCAACCGGGAAACCACAGCGGATGTGGAATTCGGCGGACTGAAAGTCTCTGCGGGGACCAACTTGCATCTGCTGATCGGGGCGGCGAACCGCGATCCGGAGGTGTTTGAAAAGCCGGGCGTCTTTGATGTTAACCGGACGCCGAACCGGCATCTGGCCTTTGCCGGCGGGCCGCATGTCTGCGTCGGGCTGACGCTGGCGCGGCTGGAGGGGAGGATCGCCATTGAACGCCTGCTGCACCGTTTCCCGGGCTATCGCCTGTTGCCCGGCCGGGTGCCGGGCGGGCGAATCCGCTTTCGCGGCTATGCGGCACTGCCGGCGGAAATGGAGTGAATAAGGGTCGACAGGGGCGCTGTCAGGCAGGCCGGCTCAGAACAGCCCGGCCGCCTTGGCGGTCAGCGCGGCCTGGGTCCGGTTTTTGGCCTCCAGCTTGCGGCAAAGCGTGCGCACATGCAGTTTGATCGTCACTTCCTGCAGCTCCAGCTCGCGGGCGATTTCCTTGTTCGACAGGCCGCGGCATAACCCGTTCAGCACTTCCAGTTCACGCGGGCTGAGTTTTTCGGCCAGCGGATGGGTTTTTGCCGAGGCGTCTTCGCGCATCAGATCTACAGGCACATAGATCTCTCCCGCGCTCATGAAGCGCACGGCATTCAGCAGGGATTGCGCGCCCATGGTCTTGGGGATGAAGCCGATGGCGCCGGCATCCAGGGCCTCCTGCGCGGTGCGGGCGGGCGCGCTGCCGGACAGAATGGCCACGCCCTTGCCGCCATTGGCCTCCAGCGCCTTGGCCAGGCCGTCGAGCCCCATCATGCCGGGCATGTTGAAGTCAAGAAGCACCAGGTCGTAGGGGCCCAGTTCGCAGATCTGCGAGATCGCACCAGGCAGATCAGTCGCCAAAGCGACCTCAGCACCGCCCTCGGATTTGAGGTAGGCGGAGATTGTTTCGCGGACCATATCATGATCGTCTGCCAGCAAAATGCGCATGTAGCCACTAGACCTGTTCTTTATTTCCCGGTCCCAGTCTACAGCGACAAGGGTTTCAAAACTGTCAACCTTGGATTGCGGACTGGTCTGGGGTGTGAACATCTGCTGCTGCTCCTGTGCGAGTACTGGAAATTTTACCGATATTACGACGTTCCGACGGCCTCTGGTAAGCCAACATTAGGGTTGATGGCGCTACTCTGGCGGTTGTGCACCCTATACGAAAGGTCATGAACCTATCCTCAGGTGCCGGTTTTCGGGCGGAGCGGATGTGCCATGCTTTGCCTGTCTGTTACGGAAACGGCATCAAATGAGGAGTGCTGGAATGAGAGGATTGATTTCGCAGGTCGCGGCCTTGGCTTCGCTTGCAGTCATGGCGTGCGCAACCGCAGTTTTTGCGGATGAAGCGCAACCGGTGCTGCTGTCGGTCGGAGTGGAGGGCGCGGCGGAACCTGCAGCGCAGTACACGATTGAGGATCTGCGTGCGCTGGCTCCGGTCACCTTTGAGACGGAGACCATCTGGACCAGCGGGCCGCAGCAGTTCACCGGCGTGCCGCTGGCTGTTCTGGTCGGGCGGATGGATGTCAGCAGCGGGCGGCTTGTAGCGTATGCGGTGAATGACTATGCGGTGGAAATCCCTGTTGCGGATGCGGTCGACGGTGGCCCGATTGTCGCCTTTGAGCGTAACGGCGCGGAAATGTCCTTGCGCAACAAGGGGCCGCTATGGGTGGTGTACCCTTATGACAGCAACCCGGCCTACCGCACCGAAGAAGTCTTTTCGCGCAGTATTTGGCAACTGGACCGGATCGTAATTCAGCCGTGAATGGCAGGCAGAGAGCAGTTAGGTGATGCTGCGCGGATTTCCAACGATGCCGCGCTGGGTTTTAGCGCTGGTGCTGGCAATTGCAGCAGCGCTGGCTGCGCAGTCTGTGCGGCTCGGGCATCAGGTGCTGCAGCAGCTGGGCGGGCTGTCGACCGCGGCAACAGACAATATGCAATGGAACCTGTCCCAGGCCGAAGTTGAGCATCTCAAGCTGGAGGCGGCGGTTCTGACGGCCAGCGCGCCTGGTGATCTGCGCCGCCTGCGGCGCCAGTTCGATGTTTACTACAGCCGGATTGCCACGTTCCGCGAAAGCCCGCTGTTTGAGGATTTGCGCCAAAGCCCGGCAGGTGCAGCCCTGCTGCAGCAGATGCAGGACCGGCTGGACCGCATGGCGGCGGTTATTGACAGTGGCAGCCGGCCGTTGCTGGACAGCCTGCCGGAGCTTGCCGCCGAGCTGGCGCAAAACAGCGGTGATGTGCGTGAACTTGCGTTGTTTGGTGTCGTGCTGCAGGTGGAGGATTCCAAGGATAAGCGGCTGAAACTGTTCACCATCCTGACGCGTCTGGGCTGGGTGGTGCTGGCCCTGGTGCTGGCGCTGGCGCTGGCGGCGCTGCTGCTTGGGCGGCTCTACCGCAAAGGCCGCAGGCTGGCAGCGGAGCGCAGCCGCTCTGCCGCGCGGATGGAGGCGATGATTGCCTCCTCGCTGGATGCGATCCTGGTGGTTGGTGCGGACGGCAGCATTCTTGCCTTCAACGGGGCGGCGGAAACGGTGTTCGGCTACAGCAAGGCTGAGGCCATGGGCCAGCAGATGGTCAGCCTGATTGTGCCGGACCACCTGCAGGAGGCGCATCAGGCCGGCATGAAACGGTTTCTGCAAACCGGTGAGGCGCAGGTGGCCGGCAAAGGCCGGCTGCAGCTGGAAGCGCGGCGTAAGTCCGGCGAGCTGTTCCCGGTAGAGCTGTCTGTGTCGGTCAGCCAGTCGGGAAACGAACTGGTCTTTGTCGGCTTCCTGCGCGACATTTCCGAGCGGATCGCTGCGGAAGAGGAATTGCGGCGGGCGCGGGACGACGCGCTGGCCGGCGAGCGCGCCAAGCAAAACCTGTTGACGGTGATGAGCCACGAGATGCGCACCCCGCTGACCGGGGTTCTGGGGGCCATCGATCTGATCGAGGGAACCGGACCGACACCGGAGCAGCGCCGCTACTTGCAGGCGATGCGGGTTTCGGGCGGCTTGCTGCTGCAGCATGTGAATGACGTGCTGGAGCTGTCGCGGCTGGAGGCCGGCGCCGAAACTGAGAAACGGCGGATCTTTGATCTGGAGGAGCTGATCAGCGGTCTGATTGAAAGCCAGCAGGCCAGCGCCAAGGGCAGGGGGATCGATCTGTCTCTGCACTGCAGCCTGGGCGGCAAGCCGGTGGTGGCCGGGCGGCCGCGGGCTGTGCAGCAGGTGCTTTTGAACCTGATTGGCAACGCTTTGAAGTTCACCAGCGATGGCGCGGTGAGTGTGGATGTAATGCGGCTGCCGGACGGGGAAACGGTGGAATTCCATGTCGCGGACACCGGCCAAGGCATCTCGCCTGGCGACCTTGACCGGATTTTCGAAGATTTTATCACTCTGGATTCCAGCTATGGCCGTGGCAGCGAGGGCACGGGACTGGGACTGGCAATCACCAAGCGCCTGGTGCAGGCCATGGGCGGTACGATTGCATGCGAAAGCGAGCTGGGTGAGGGCAGCCTGTTCACCATCTCACTGGCGTTACCAGCGGCCAAGGCGCCGCCGCGCCAGGCAGCACAGGACAAACCCTGCCGGAACGGCGCCTGCCGTCTGCTGATCGCCGAGGATAACGACATCAACCGCGAGCTTCTGGCCACGATGCTGCGCCAGGAGGGGCATCAGGTGACGGCTGTGCCGGGCGGTGCCGAGGCTGTGCAGGCGGCGGAAGAGGGGCGGTTCGATCTGATTCTGATGGACATCAGCATGCCGCAGGTGGACGGGATCGAGGCGCTGCGCCGGATCCGCGCCCAGCAGCTGGCCGAGGGCACCGACATTGTGGCGCTCACCGCGCATGCCGCCGCGGAGGACCACGCCCGCATTCTGGATGCCGGGTTTGCCGAAGTTCTTACCAAACCGGCCAACAAAGCTGAGCTGGCTGAAGTGATAGACCGCCGGGCAGGCAGCGGGGTCAAGGTGCTGCCCGGAACGCAGTCGGACATCCACCAGTTTTTTGAAGCCCTTGGGCAAGACCGGGCACGCAGCTTTCTGGCTTCCTTTTGCGACGAGGTAAATCAGCTCCAGGACGGGCTGCAGGATTGCGCGGTTCTAGACGACGACCAGCGCAAAGAGGCGCACCGGCTGGCAGGGTCGGCGGCAGTTCTGGGCCTGTCCGGCCTGCGCGCGGCGATGCTGGCGATCGAGACGGCGGAAGAAGGGGGAACGCCTCCGGTTGCGCCGTTTCAGCAGGCCTGGGCCAGGGCAGCACTGGTTCTGGCCCCGCATTTGCACGTGTAAACCGGTTTTCGTGCCAGCGGCTGCTGGGGCAGAATCCGCCGGGCGCGCCTCTCCCATTCCAGTTTAATCTGGAAAACAGATTGGGATCCGCTTTTACGGTGTTCTTTTTTTCGACTTTTGGCAGCGATTGGAAGGCCGGTCTGTTACGGCTACTGGCTTTGTTGCACAAATCAGGTTTTGACCGTACTTCCCCTTTCCCTATAGGGGCTTATCCTACAGGCTCTGTGACGGGTATTCCAAGAGCGGTATAGCGGTATAGCGGTTGAGCACTGCGATGCGGATCTGAATTTCCGCAACCTGACGGTCGAAGCCCCTGGCCATGAGGCTCTGACCCATTAGTTTCACACAGTCATCTTGGTCTCGACTCGGCTCCGCCGGTGGTATCCGCTCCACCGCTTCCAGATGGTTCGGTCGAGATAGCGCGAAGCATTGACCGCATCATTGCGGGCGGCAGCACCGGCGCTGGTGGGCTTCCACGGCTTTGCGTTCTTGCGTGGCGGTATGACAGCGGCAGCATTTCGGGCAGCGATTGCCTCGTGGCAATTTCTTGTGCCGCAGGCCCCGCCGGCTGTGACCGGCGCGATGTCCTGATCCGCTCCGGTCTGGTCCAGCAGTTCCGGTAGTATGGGGGCGTCGCCGATATTGCTACTGGTGACATCAACCGCCCGAACTTCCAGCGTTCCTCATCAATTCCCCTCTCGGGATCATGCTGTGCATGACCCTGACGGGCAAGGGATGTGTATTTTGCGCCAGATGCGCCGCTTGGAGCCACCCGTTGCCCGGCAGCACATGCATGGCATGTGCGAGAGGGGGGCTTTCGGGCATTCCACTCACCTTCGCCCTCGGCCTTGATCCCGGTGCTGTCCGCTGCCCGGCAGTGCATCACGCAGTGATGTCACGAGAGGGGATCAACAGGTTCAGCGGGCCTTTCCCTCCACGGTAGGGGATGGCCACGTTCAGCTTCTGCTGGCGACGGCACAAGGGGCTGAAGTCCGGGACCGGCCAGTCCAGCCCGACCAGCCGCAGGAGGCTTTCGGCGAACCCAGCCGTCTGTCGCAACGGCATCGCGAACAGCACCTTCATCGTCAGGCAGGTCTGGATTGCGGCATCGCTGAAGCTCGGCTGCCGTCCCGTCGGCGCAGGTCTCCACACCATGTCGGGATCAAACCACACCGTCAGCGAACCGCGCCGCCTTAGTGCCTCATTGTAAGCCGGCCGGTTCGTGGTCTTGTACTTCCTAGCGGCCCAACTGCTCATGGCTCACAGCTAGCATGCTGGTTTCACGCAGTGAATCCCTCGCCCGATTTTTGCAACAAGGCCCTTGCGAGCGGCAATCACGCCGTGGCATTTGCGCGTATCACAGGCCCCGTTTGCGGTCACTGATCCGATGTCCTGATCAGGCGGGATTTGGTCGAGTAATTCCGGCAGCATGGGCGCATCGCCGGTATCGCTGGCCGTGACTTCAACGGCGCGGACCTCCAGCGTTTCCGCATCGATCCCCCTTCTCATCGTTTGCGCCGCAAACGACTGCCAGGCAAGGGATGTGTATCTTGCGCCAGATACGGCGCTTCGAGCGGCCCGCTGCCCGGCAGCACATGCATAGCAGGTGCGACAGGGGGCTTGCGGGCGTTCCATTCGCCCTCGGCCTTGATGCCTGTACTATCGGTCAGCAAGTTCAGCGGGCCGCTGCCGCCGCGATAGGGCAAGCTCACGTTCAGCGTCTTTTGACGGCGGCTCAATTTGCTGAAACCGGGTGCGGGCCAGTCCAATCCGGCCAGGCGCAACAGGCTCACAACGAACCCGGCCGTCTGACGCAGCGGCATTCCAAACAGCACCTTCAAGGTCAGCACGCTTGGATGTCCGCATCACTGAAACTCTGCTGCCGACCGCGATTACCGTTCGGCGGTGGGACCCAGATCATCTCGGGCTCAAACCAAATCAACAGCGGTCCGCGCTGCTTCAACGCCGTGTTACACGGCGGCCAATTCTTCGTCTTGTACTTCGTGGGTGGCCAACTGCTCATGCCCTCCAGCTATCATGCTGGATTCACACAGTGAATCCTTCAGGAGATTTGTGCAACAAGAGCCCCAGATATCGAAAATATCGACCTTACTTTCGCGTAGGGGCTTGATCAAAAATGAGGCGCGGCAATAACTCCTTGCCGCGCTTCAGGCTTCAAAAAAACAACTATACCGTTTGCAGCGCGCAGCCGCGGCGAGGGTAATTGCAAAAGCGGCCCCCGCAGATTTCAGCCATGTTTTAAGTCACCACTCCAAAAACGTGTGTCGCATGGGCGGGGCTGATTGCCGGCCGGATCGTGCCTTTGCAATCAGGTCGCCGCATCTGAAGTGTTCATTCGCTTGCGTCAGGGGGGCAGAAAGCGATGCGATTTTCTTTCAGGGTGGCTGACAGGTTTTCGATATCTTTGGCAAGCGGCCGGTCGTCGCGCAGCGCGGGCGAGATCTTTCGGACCTGATTGTTCATACCAGCGAGAAACCCGCCGCAATTGCCGCTGCCTTTGCGAAGCTCTATTGCTTGGCAGGCAATCAGTAATTCAATCGACGTCAGGTGAAAGACATTGTCAGCGATCCTGTCCAGCGCGCTGACGGCTGCCGGGGAACCTGTCAGGCAATCCTCCACTCCATTTGCATTCACGCTGGGCCAAACCGGTATCGATTGGGCGGCATGCGCGATCTCGGCGACCAGGGATTCAGCCACCTTCATGACCGGGGCGAACCCGTTGGAGGCGCTGTCCGGCATTGCCAGAAAACTGGGCAAGCCGCTGAATTCGGGATTCAGAAGTTTGGCGGCGCGGGCAAGCTGTGCCATGGCTAATGGGACAAACGACCGGCTTAGGGTTTCGGCAACACTGGTAATCTCGGATGTGAAATAGGCGCCGCAAGACACCAATTTTTTGCGTTCGGCCAGGGCAACCGGATTGTCGCTGGCACTGCTGATCTCGATTTGCACGCAGTCCATGGCCCGGTCCAGCGCAGTTTTGGCGGTGCCATGGATCTGCGCAACATTGCGAAACGACAGCGGATCCTGCAGGCGCCGGGCCTGGCCGGTTTCAAACAGCGCACTGTCAGCCAGCCGGTTGCGCAGGCCCGATGCTGCCTTCAGATGGCCGGGATGGGGTTTAATGGACAAAATGGTTTCGTCCAAAGGACCGGTATTCGCCCGGAACCCTTCCATCGACATCGCGGCAGAGGTCTGCACCGCTTCAAAGGCGGTTGCGGCTTTGGACACGGACAGCGCGGCCCTGGCGGCGGTTGCACAGGAGTGATTGGCCAGCGCCAGCCCGTCGCGCGGTGCCAGCTTTAAGGGCGTAATCCCATGAGCTTGCATCAGTTCGGCGCTGGGGCCGATGCTGCCATTGCTGCCATTGCTGGCATACATCTCGCCTTCGCCGATCAGCGCAAGCCCGGTTGCGGCATTCAGCACCAGATCCGCCGCACCGATTGACCCAAGGGAGCCGGTCACCGGGACAAGACCCGCATTCAGGCAAGTGGCAATATGCCGGGCGACCTCGGGCCGGGCTGCGCTGTAACCGCCAAGCATCGTGTTCAGCCGGACGATCAAACCTGCCCGCACCACTTCGGGCGCGGCCAATGGGCCGATGGCATGGGCACGTCCCCGCAGCGTCTGCAGTGAAAAATCAGCAAGTGCGTCTGCACCTAATACCTCGGTCGCCCGCGCGCCCAATCCGGTTGTCACGCCGTAAACCGGGGTTTTTCCTGCGATGGCCCGCGCGACCAGCGCATGTGTCCGGCTCATTCTGGCAAGCCCTTCCGGGGCGAGGTCCAGCTGCCAGTTCCCATGCGCGGCCCGGTCAAGATCCGCAACCGTCAGCGACGTGCCATCCAGTCTTAGCGTTTTCATGTCAGGTATCCCGATAAAGCAGGTTCTGAACGATCCCCAGTTCTCTGGCGCGCTCCAGTATCTTTGCCCCAAGGGCGATATCGCTTGTGGACATGCCGCGGTGCCAGAACAGAATTGTTTCGCTGTCCGCCTCGCGCCCCGGTTTCAATCCTGCAGCGATTTCGCCGATCTCGGCATAAAACGTCTCTTCGCTGACCAGGCCCGCATCGATGTGCGGTCTCAGCGCCCCAAGGTGCCCGGCACGCATCTGCCCCAGATCATCCATGACAAGCTTGTCAAAACCCTCGATGAAATCCAGCGGCAGGGTGCTCATGGTTCCGTAAGGCACCACAAAGGCACCCGGCTTGACCCAGGCCCGGTTAAACATCGGGGCAGGGGTGCTAAGCCGCGTTGCCTCGACCAGAATATCAGCGCCCTCCAGGCAGCTTTGCCAGCTGGTGGTCACGGTCACGTCTTTGCCCAGATCCTGGCGCAGCCGTTCGGCAAAGGCCTCCCGGCTTTCAGGGCGCCGCGAATGGATGCGGATTTCCTCGAAGTCGAACAGATGATCCAGCAGCCGCACATTCCAGTACGAGGTGCCGCGCGCGCCGACATGGCCCAGGATCTTCGGGTCTTCGGCCCCAGCCATTTGGCACCCAGGGCCGTCAGCGCACCAGTGCGCATATCGGTAATGCCGGCGGCGTCGATCACGGCGCGCGGTGCCCCGGTTCTGGGGCAAAACAGGTTCAAAAGCGCCAGCTCTGACGGCAGGCCCTGTTTGTAATTGTCGACGTAATCCCCCACGATCTTGACCCCTGCATAGTCCAGCGGCGCCACATACCCGCGCAGCACATTGAAGTGCCCGTTGAACGCCGGATCCGGCGTCAGATGCATCCGCGGTTCGATGACGGTTTTGTTCCGGCCGGCTGCAGCCAAAGTCTGCTCAACCGCATCCAGTATGTCGTCATTGCTGAGAGCCACCCGGTCCACTTCCGGCTGTCCCAGGTATTCGATCTCTATGCGCGCCATGTCTGTCACTCCCGTTTTGGGCATGATGGCGTTTGTGTGATGTCTTTACAGATCGAAAAATGTGAGGCTGGCCTAAGGTTTTCTGAATCAAAAGGGCCGCTTCCATGCTCCTTCCTCCATTGAATGCACTCAAAGCATTCGAGGCTGCAGTGCGTTTGGGCGGGTTCACGCCTGCGGCGTCCGAACTTGGCGTGTCGCCTGCCGCAGTCAGTATGCAGGTCAAGAATGCAGAAGCGTTTCTTGGGAAAACGCTGTTTCACCGGTTGAATAACCGTCTGCTGCTGACCGATGCCGGGCGGACCTATTACCCGGCAATTTCCGAAGCATTGACGGTCATATCGACGGCCACGGAGAACCTCATTGAAGCTGAGGCCCGCTCCGGCCTTGCAGTCAGCACAATCCAGTCTTTGGCAGAAAACTGGGTTGCCCCCGCCATTTCGCGCTTTCGGGAGGCGTTTCCCGGCACCGGGATCGAGCTGCGGATCGAAGCTGATCCGGTCGATCTGTTGAATACGCGTACCGATCTTAGGATTACGTATGAGAGCCATCTTTATCCGCAGCACACCCAGCTGCCATTGTTCAAAGACGTCGCCCATCCGTTTTGCACACAAGCGTTTTACGACTGCCATGTGGCGGGATCCGGAATTGCCGCAGTGCCGGACGCTTTGCTGATTCATACTGATTGGGGAGAGCAGTATGCGTCGCATCCGACCTGGGCAAACTGGTTCCGGGCCGCTGGCCTGGCCAGAAACCCGAACATGCGCAAAGGCCTGCGTGTCGGCGGCGCTGCGGTTGCCCTGGAACTCGCCAGACAGGGGGCAGGCATTGCATTGGTGCCAAAGATGCTGGCGCAGGCAAAACACCCCGCCAATCTTGGCGTCGTGGTTGGTGAACCTGGCCTGCCGCTGCCGTACGCTTATTTTGCTATCGTGCCGCATTCTGCTGCTCAGCAAACCGGTGCGGCTGAAAAGAACCCGCCGCTGCAGGCGTTTTTGGAGGAATTGTTCCCGAAGGATGCACCTGAAGATACGCACTAGCCGTACCGCAGGCATCAGTCTTGCGCGTGCAATTCGGGGGCCTGCCCGGCGGCTGATTGGAGGTTGGCAGGCCTTGGAGGACTTGCGGTTCTTCCCGGCAAAAACGGCCCCTCAAGCGGGGGCGAAAAAAGTTGTTCAAAACCGCAAATTCCCTCTGGACGTCCATTGGAGTTATTCCTATACCGCATCTCGTATTCCGGCGTAGCTCAGCGGTAGAGCAGTTGACTGTTAATCAATTGGTCGTAGGTTCGATCCCTACCGCCGGAGCCAACTTCCCCTTAAGGAGTTGGAATTAAACGACAAAGCGCTCCATTCCGGGGCGCTTTTGTCGTTCTGGGCACATTCTCTGTCACATCCGATTACCCCCACCCTGCGGGAGCCGGAGCATTGAGAAGATCAAACTCAAGGCGGGTTCGACTGGCTTGGCTCTTGGGCGCGCAACACCATGAAAGGAACGCCATGACGTTCTCCGCCTCTACCGGCGGGGCGACCGCAGCCGTCACAGTCACGGTTTTGAACAGCACGGCAAACCTCAAAGTCGAGAACGCCTCTGATCTCGGCGATCAACTCGCTTTATAGGTCAATGATCAAACGGCGCACCCCATCGACCAATCACCTGACTACATGGTCTATGCGACACGACACGATTGATGCCGAAGCAGTCCAGGGGACGCCACAGGAGGCCGGGGGAGTATCTGATGACTGAGTATTCGTCAAAAAACACGTTCGTGCGGCCCAGAGGTGTAGCCACCAAGGTCTTTGCCGATGGTGCCGAAACCATGCGTGTTTGCAACAGCTAAGGAAAAGGGCAAGCCGCTCCTTCAATATGCGGCGGAGGAGAAAAAGCGTTTGCAGGCCAATGGTTAGGACGTACATGTGCAAATGGATGACAAAAGATCCGATGTCACCGATCCGGGCAGTGTTTTCTGTGCTTATTCTGTGCTTGAAAAGAAAAAGGACCTAGCGGGCAATCGCTAAGTCCTTGAATTCTTTGGCTCCGGCGGTAGGGATCGAACCTACGACCAATTGATTAACAGTCAACTGCTCTACCGCTGAGCTACGCCGGAACGGTCCGTGCCGTATAGCGCCCTCGGGATCAGGCGTCCAGAGGGTTCGGAGGACTTTTTCGAAAAAAATCAACCGCCGCGCTGTTCGAATACAGCGGTGGCAGAAAGGACGCCTTGCGGCGCGGCCAACTTGCGGCCGGTGAGGTCAACAAGGTGAGCGAAAACGTTGCGCTCAGCAGCCTTTAGCAAAGCCGGCGGGGTCTCGGTATAAATCTGCCGGGCCAAAGAGGCTGCGCTGGCCGGCGCAATTTGAAGCGCGTCCAGAATTGCGGCCTCGCGGGATTCGCGGTGGGCGGTCAGCCAGTCCAGCCTTCCGGCAGGATCGTGGACCGGGGCGCCGTGGCCTGGGTGGAAAACACGCCAGCCGCGCTGGCGCAGGCGGCGGCAGGAGGCCATGAATTCCGTCAGGTCGCCATCCGGCGGCGACACCAGCGAACTGGCCCAGCCCATCACATGATCGGCGGTGAAACAGGCGTCGCCCCAAGCCAGCGCAATGTGATTGCCAAGGTGGCCGGGTGTGTGGATGACCTCTAGTTCCCAGCCGTCGCCGCGGATCATTTCGCCGTCGCCGACGGTGATGTCTGGAGAGAATCCGCTGTCGATGCCCTCGCCGCCGCCGGCCAACCCGTCGGCGGCCAGCTGGCACATGACTGCGCTGCGCCCGGCTGCGGGGCCGCCAAAGGCATAGACCGGCGCGCCGGTTGCCTGGGCCAGCGCCCGGGACAGCGGGGAGTGGTCCAGATGGCTGTGGGTCACGATGATGTGGGTGATCATTTGGCCCGGCTGCACGGCGGCCAGGATCGCGGCAAGATGCGGCGCAGAGTCCGGCCCCGGATCAATGACGGCCAGGCCGCCGGTCCCGATCATATAGGTATTGGTGCCGCGATAAGTCATCGGCGAGGGATTCGGTGCCAGGATGCGGCGCAGGCCTGGCTCCAGTTCCTCGGCCCGGCCTGCCTGCGGGTTGAATTCATCCGGTGCCTGCATGGTCTTGCTCCGCTGCTGTTTTCCTGGCCGGTGCGCGCCTGGATCGTCTTTCCTCTTTTCCAACCGCCCTATAGGCTTAGCCCATGTTCTTCAAATGGCTCAAACGATATATGCCGCGCAGTCTTTATGCCCGTGCGGCTTTGATCCTGGTGGTGCCCATTGTGGCATTGCAAATAGTGGTGTCCGTCGTGTTCATCAAACGCGACCTGGAGGATGTGACCGTGCAGATGACGGCAACCCTCCAGCGTGAGTTCGAGCTGCTGCGCCAGGTGGCGGATACGGCACCGGATCAGGAGGCCGCATTGGCGCAGATGGGGCCGCTGCTGCAGCCGCTGAAAATGCAGGCGCGGTTTCTGCCGCCCGGTGCGCCGCTGCCGGAGGATCAGTTCAGCCTGATTGAGTTTTCCGGCCGGGTGGTGCGCGAAGAGCTGGAAAAGACGTTTCCGGGGTTTCTCGCGGCGCGGTTCCCGGCGGACCGCAGGGTGCAGGTCTATTTCGGCTCGGCGCATGGGCTGATGGAACTCAGCTTTGACCGCCGCCGGGTAACCGCCGCAGCACCGCATCAGCTGATTGTCACCATGCTGTTGTTCGGCTTTCTGATGATGCTGATTTCCTTCCTTTACATGCGCAACCAGCTGCGCCCGATCAAGCGGCTGGCCAATGCGGCTGAGGCTTTCGGGCGCGGCCGGGCAGTGCCCTATTCGCCCGCCGGCGCGCTGGAGGTGCGGGCAGCCGGGAGCGCCTTTCTGGACATGCGGGCCCGGCTGGAGCGCCAGATCGAGCAGCGCACGCTGATGCTGTCGGGGGTTAGCCATGATCTGCGCACGCCGCTGACGCGGATGAAGCTGGAGCTGGCGATGCTGGACGAGGAGGACGCCGCGCCGATGCTGCGCGACGTGGATGAGATGCAAGCGCTGCTGGACGCATTTCTGGATTTTTCCCGGGGGGCGACGATAAGCGAACCGGAGCCGGTGGACCCGCAAGAGCTGGTCCGCACCATCATCAGCGATTGGCAGCGCCAGGAAAAACAGGTGGCGCTGGGAGAGATGTCCGGCGAAGGAGAGGTGATGCTGCGCCGCCAGCCGCTGCGGCGGGCAGTGGAGAACCTGATATCCAATGCCGTGCGCTATGGCTCCCAAGCGCGGGTTTCTGTGGCGATGACCGAACGCTCCATGCGGATCCGGGTCGAGGATGACGGCCCCGGCATACCAGCCAGCCAGCGCGGCGATGCCATCCGCCCCTTCACCCGGCTGGATCCGGCCCGCAACCAGGACCGCGGGTCTGGTGTTGGTCTGGGGCTGGCGATTGTGGCGGACATAGCACGTGCCCATGGCGGCACATTGCGGCTGGGCGAAAGCACGGATCTGGGCGGGCTGAAGGCTGACATCGTAATTGCGCGCTGACCGCTAAGCCGAACTGGCCGCTAAACCGAACTGGCCGCCGCGCGGGGCGGGCGCCTGAATGCCGTCAGGTGTTGCGCGGTGGCGGCCTGAAGCGCACGCCTGCTTTTCCCAATCTTCTTTCTTTGCAGCTATCAATCGGGCCCCGGGCAGCTTGTCCGGGAAAGAAACACTGTTGGGAGAGCTCTCATGCCTCAGATTGATCCGTTTTCCAACCACCGCCGCGGGCTGGAAAGCCCTGCTGCTCATCACATGGTGATCACGCCGCAGGACGGCACCGACCTGCCGGTCCGGCCGCGGGTGCTGCGGGTGCTGGCCTCGGGGATCTGGTGCTGCGCGATGAGGCGGGCACAATCATCACCTATGTGGTTACCGCCGGTGAAACCATCGGGTTTTCCGCCGCGGGCATTGAAGCGACCGGTACGACCGCATCCGTGGCTGGGTGGTACTGATGCTGGGGCTGGGGCATTCCGCCACCAGGCTGACCGGTCTGGCGGCTGCACAGCACCCGTTCACGCCCGCTGCCTTGTTTGCCGCGCCCGGCGCGCTTGGCGGCTATTGGGATCCGTCCAGCACCGGCAGGATGTTCCAGGACCTCAAAGGCCGGGTGCCGGTGGCCGGCCCGGGCGATCCGGTGGCGCTGATACTGGATGGCGCACAGGGTGTAATGGCCGCTGCGGGCGCCGGGCCGCTGGCGCAGCGCCTCAGCGGGCAGGGGACGGAGCTGTTCGCGGCACCGTTCTCAACCACCAGGAAATTCGCGGACAACGGCGACGGCAGCTTTACTTGCACCGGTGATGGTTCCGGCACGTCCTATGTCTACAAGGATGGGGCCGGGATCACGGTGGGGGACTGGTATCTCGTCTCTTACGAAGTCTTCGGCTTTCTGTCGGGGGGCTTCCGCGCCAGGGTGGGGACCAGTGCGGATGATACAGGGATTGGCCCCTGGCAGGTCACCAATGGCACGGTTGAGGTTCTGCTGCGCGGCGACGGTTCCGGCGGCAACTTCTGGATCGAGGGCACACCCGCGACCCAAGGATCGGTGCGCAATGTTGCGGTGCGCAATGTCCCCGGCCTCCATGCGTTGCAGGAGGGAGGGGACAGTTTCAGGCCGCTGCTGATGCAGGAGCCCTCCAGCAGCGCCTGGTATCTGTCACACGACCTGGTTGACGATCGTTTGACGGTACCGCTGCCGGATCTGGGAACGCAGGCCACAGAATGGCGCGCAGATGAAACCGGTGTGGTGATCAGCGGCGGTCTGACCATCGCCGCGGGGCTGCGGGATTTGCCGGTCAGCCAAAAGCTTTACGCCTATGGTGTGGTCAACAGGGCGCTGACGGCAGCGGAGACGGCAGGCCTGACTGCCTGGCTCAATAGCAAGCGCGGGGTATGACCGTGGGCGGGGCTGGGGGTGCAATATCTTGCCAGGGCTGGTCTGGACAGGCTGCTTGCGGCCCGCTGTCTTCAGCGGCCCGCAAGCGTGCTGCCAGGTTCAGGCAAGTTCCTTGGACAGTGCGGTGAAACCCTGTTCAATGGCCGAGGCTGCCTTGATCAGGTTTTCTCCGCCCGATGCGATGCTGGTCACTGCGGTCGTAAGGCCCAGGCTGCCGATCCAGATTGCCCATTTGGTCCAGACCGGGTCCTTGTGGCGCAAGGCATCAACGGCCTTCTGTGCATTGTCGCGGAATTTCTCGGCCGGTTTGATGCTGACATGATAAGCCTCGATATCCTTGATCAGCTTGGCCGTGGCCTTGCGGGCCGCTTCCATGGCTGTAAACAGCCCGTCCAGTTTCTTGCTCTTGTAGCCCCGGTCCTTGGCCATTTTGTCCAGCTTCTTCTCGATCTCCTTGTCGAGCTTGCCCTGCTTATCCAGCAGCTTGTTCAGCTCCTTGCCGAGGCCCGCAATCTCCAGGTCGATGTTCTTGAGCTTCGCCTTATAGGTCTCCAGATGGACCTGTCGCGGTTTGATGCCGCTCCTTTGATAGCATTTACCGCAACAAAGGAGACTGACTATGGGACTGAAACGGACGGACGAATTTCGGCAGGATGCGGTGCGTATCGCGCTGACCAGTGGGCTTACGCGTAAACAGGTGGCTGACGATTTGGGTGTCGGAATGTCGACGCTGAACAAGTGGATCACGGCACATCGAGATACTGACGTGGTTTCGAAAGAGGATTTGAGTCTCGCCCAAGAGAATGACCGACTTCGACGTGAGAACCGTCTCTTGAAGGAGGAGAGGGAGATCCTAAAAAAGGCCACCCAGTTCTTTGCGGGCCTAAAGCAATGAGATTTAGGTTCGTCGAAGAACACAGGGGCCACTTTCCAGCCAACCGGCTGTGCGATGTTGTCGGAGTCAGCACGCGTGGCTTGAGGGCTTTCCGTCGTCGCCCAGCAAGCCGCAGGCAGCGGTCTGATATGGTGACATTGGCCCATATCAAAGAGCAATCCCGTCTCAGCCTTGGCAGCTATGGTCGCCCGCGCATGACAGAGGAGCTGAAAGAGATCGGTTTGGATGTCGGCCACCGCCGTGTGGGCAGGTTGATGCGCCTGAACGGCATATCTGTTGTGCGCACACGTAAACACAAGGGCACGACAGATAGTGACCACAAGTTCAACATTGCGCCAAACCTGCTGGACCGGGACTTCGCAGCCAGCCAACCCAACCAGAAATGGGCTGGCGACATCAGTTATATCTGGACGCGCGAGGGTTGGCTGTATCTTGCTGTGATCCTTGATCTGCACTCTCGGCGCGTCATTGGCTGGGCCGTGAGAAACCGCATGAAACGTGACCTGGCGATCCGTGCGTTGAACATGGCAACTGCGTTCCGGACACCGCCGAAGGGCTGCATTCACCACACGGACCGTGGATCGCAATATTGTTCTCACGACTATCAGAAGATCCTGCGCCAACACGGGTTCAAGGTATCGATGAGTGGGAAGGGAAATTGCTATGACAACGCCGCTGTTGAGACGTTCTTCAAGACCATCAAGGCTGAGTTGATCTGGCGACGGTCTTGGGAAACACGGCGGCAGACTGAAATGGCGATCTTCGAATACATCAACGGCTTCTACAATCCGCGCCGCCGTCACTCAGCATTGGGCTGGAAAAGCCCTGTCGCGTTTGAACGGAAAGTGGCTTAAACGAGCACTTGGGGCGGCACGAAAACGCGACAGGTCCAGACTGGCCTGAGTTCAGAAAAGGAGTTTTCCTTTGGGTGAATTTAAATTGCGAGAACTGGAGCTGATGACGTCCAAATTGGATACTGCCGTCGCAGAGCTTCAGAAAATCGAGCAGTACTGAGCTACTCCCCAATTGTTGGACAGGTTCTGGCGTAATTTAAGCTACTCTCTGCTCCTGCTGATCGGGTTGGGTTTTGTGTTTTCTCGGCCAATAGACCACGGCCGGGGGTTTGCCGCCAAGGGCGGAATGTGGGCGTTTTCGGTTGTAGAACTCGATCCACTTTCCGACGCCGACCTTCGCCTCTGATCCGGTCTCCCAAGCATGCAAGTAGACGCATTCGTATTTCAGGCTCCGCCAAAGCCGCTCGACGAAGATGTTATCGAGGAACCGGCCTTTGCCATCCATCGAGATGCGCACACCGGATCGCCACAGCCTGTCCGTCCAGGCGAAGGACGTGAACTGGCTGCCCTGATCTGTATTCATGATCTCGGGCGGGCCGAACTTGTGGATGGCCTCGTTCAGCGCCTCGACACAGAAGTCCGCTTCCAGCGTGTTCGAGATGCGCCAGGCCAGCACCTTGCGCGTGTGCCAGTCAATGATCGCCACCAGATACAGGAACCCCTTGCGCATTGGCAGATAGGTGATGTCTGCCGCCCAGACCTGGTTCGGGCGCCCCACCCGCAGACCACGCAGCAGATAGGGGTAGGTCTTGTGCCCCTTCGCAGCCCTGCCCCCTCTCGCACATGCTTTGCATGTGCTGCCGGGCAGCGGGTGTTGGGCTTCTGGTAGATCGGCATGAGCCCCATCACCCTCATCAGCCGCCTGATCCGCTTTTCGTTCACCAAATGACCTTCATTGCGCAGATGCCAAGTCATCTGCCGCACACCGAAGAACGGCGTTTCCAGGAACTGTTCGTCGATCCGGCGCATCAGCATCAGGTTCAGAGCCGTCTCGCCTTTGGGCTGATAATAGAACGACGACCGCGAGATCGACAGCAGCTTGCACTGCTTGCTAATGGGCAGATTGGCATTGGCAGGCTCGATCATTTTCCTCCTCACTTGCCGATCCACGGTTTGAGCTTTCGTGACAAAAAATCGTTGGCAACGGCCAGCTCCCCAATCTTGGCGTGCAGCTCTTTGACCTGTTCTTCGTCAATCTCCTGGGGCTTCCTGCCGCCGCGCTTGAACACGCCGGACGCGCCCTCCAGAAGAGCCCGCTTCCAGCTGTGGATCATCGTTGGGTGAACGCCAAACTGGCTCGCCAGCTCAGCAACAGTCCGCTCGCCCTTCAGAGCCTCAAGCGCGACTTTCGCTTTGAAATCGGGCGAATGGTTCTTCCGTTTCGACATCTCTGATCTCCTCTTCGTCGAAGATCAGCAGACAGCAAATCGCAGCTTACGTCAGTGTCCGAAATTCAGGGGGTAGCTCACAGTCCTCGGAGTTACTAACCGGATTGTACAATAGGATAGTTTGAATAATGGCTGATGCCGGTAGCCCGACGGTAGGGCAGCTCAATTCCCTGCACCTGGAGTTTCGGTATCGTCTCCGGTTGGAGTTCGATACAATACTCAATCATTTCATATTCGCGGAAGTGTGCTTTGAGAAAGGCAATGCTGAATTTCACAGGGCACTTGGGGATACCGCACCGACCTTGAATTTCTTGTTCGAGTCGTCCTTTGAGAGTTTGGCGTTGTCAGTTTGCCGGCTCTGGGAAGCTGCTCCGAAGAGTGGCGTCGGGAATGAAAAGTTGTCCCTTCCAGTTCTGGTCAAGTTCTATGCTCAGTACGATTATCTTGGTTTCAGGTGCTTAAGGGCAAACGGGAAGGGCAAATCGATTTTTGACAAAGTTCAATACGACGCGCTTATTCCCAAGCTGCGTGTGTTCCGGTCCGAAGCTCTTGCCCATATGCTGATTGTTGGCAAAAGCAGGGACCGAAAGCGTGCAGGCATAGGTGACCCAAATGGTTTTGGACTGGCGAACGACGATCTGATGGAGCTAGCATTCCAAACGCTGTGCCTTCTCAAGGTAATGCTTGATGATCTGACGCTATCAAATTGGGACAGAGGGCTGTCTTTAGAAACACGGTGTCGTCAAGTGCGGGACGGCGTGGATGTGTTCCTAGAGCGCCTGACTGCGGCCAACTCTGGAACGTCTATGACTTAAGCGAAGGCTTGGTTCTCGCACCTGTCGATAAGCCTTCCAGACCCTTCATTCCGTTGGCGTAGGCCGATTCCATTGGATTGATACCGATGTCCCAGGCCAGGCGTGCATCGGTCTTACCGGCCATGCCGCAGTTGGAGCAGCGGAAAGTCATCGGCTCCATGGGCTTCCAGCGCACTATCGCCTGCTCGTCGATGACCTTGGCAAAGTGCCCGCAGGCGCATGTAACTTGGATGGTGAGCATGTCAGTTTTTCCGCCTCTCCCTCGCCCTGTATTCTCGCCTTTTTCGGGAATTCGAACGTCAAAACTGCGGTACACCTTGCTCATAACTCATTGAAACTTATGAGGTGGTGTCTTGCTGGTGCGGTACACCTTGCGCGTTGAAAACACTGCATTTTTATAGCGGTGTGGTAGGCCCGGCAGGATTCGAACCTGCAACCAAAGCGTTATGAGCGCTCTGCTCTAACCGTTGAGCTACAGGCCCGCCATGGGTTTGTGGTTAGGAAATGGGGCGGGCGAGGTCAAGCGGTGATTGCAGGGCGCACCGGTGAATTTGCCGTGCGGGGCTGGAGCAGTGCCTCCAGCCGCGCCACCGTGTTCTCGATGGTCAGATCCCGGCGCCGGTCCGGGGTGCGGCGGGAGGGGTAGACGGCAAAGACTTCTTTGAGGGGCGCCTCATAGCCGGGCAGCACCAGTTCGTATTCGCCAGAGGCAAGCTGCGCCTCGATCATGAAGCGGGGCGCGCGGGTATATCCGGTACCGCTGCTGACGGCCCGCATGATCAGATCCGGGTCATCGGCGGTAAAGCCGACCTGCACCGGCGCCGGAAACTCCTGCCCGCCGCGGCGCAGCGGGAAGAAACCGCGGGTCTGATCCTCGTGGTGCTGGATGAATTTGAGCCGCTGCAGGTCTTCCGGTTTCTGCGGCCGGGTTTCGCGGTCCAGATATTCCGGTGTGGCAAACAGCACCGTTTCCAAAGTCGAGATCTTGCGTCCGAACCCGTCGGTATCCCCCAGCCGCCCGGTGCGGATCGCCAGATCGTAGCCTTCGCGTACCACATCGACCAGCCGGTCCTCGAGCCGCATCACGATATTCAGGTCGGGGTGCTGCTGGTTCAGCTCCAACAGCATCGGGCCGATCACGCTTCGGCCCAGGAAAGAATTCACGCTGATGCGGAAGGTGCCCGATACACTGCCCTCCAGCGCGTCGAGTTCTGCCGTCATCCGGTTGTAGCCGGACAGCAGCGCCTGCGCGTGGCTGTAGACCAGATCGCCTGCACGGGTGGCGTGAATGCCCTTGGCGGTGCGGTGCAGCAATTGCTGGCCTGTCAGGGTTTCAAGTTGCTTGATCTGCTGGCTGACTGCGGATTGGCTGATACCGCGGCGCTGGGCGGCCCGGTTCAGGCTGCCTTCGTCCAGGGCGATGGTAAATGTCTCAAGAAGAGTGAACCGGTCCATCGAATGCCTATCAGTGTTGCTTATAACTGCTATCGGATCTGCTGGGCTGTAAGTACCGGACCATCAGGGCTATTTCCGGCTCACAGGAAAATTCTCCTCAATTGGATATCGGAGTTTCTTATGACAATCAATCGCAGGGCATTTTTGAACGGGCTGGCGGCGGCTCCGGCGGCGGCACTGGCAGGCGGGTTTTGGGGCGGCGGCGCTGCCATGGCTGCAGAAAGTGCAGCAGAAGCGGCGCCGGTCATTCATTCCTTTACCCTGGGGGACGCCCGGATCACGGTTCTTCTGGACGGGCATCTTCCCCTGGGGACGCAGCTGTTCAACGATTACGATGCTGCTGCAGCCGAACCCGTTCTGGCGCAGGGGCTGCACCGGTTGCAGGACGGCGCGCTGCAGATCCCGGTCAACGGCTATCTGGTGGAGCGCGGCGGGCAGAAGCTGCTGATCGACACCGGCACAGCCGAGTTGATGGGGCCGGGGCTTGGCGCGCTGGGCGCCGGGCTGGCGGCAGCGGGCGTGGCGCCCGAGGGCATCAACACGGTGCTGCTGACCCATATCCACCCGGACCATTCCGGCGGGCTGATCACCGCGGACGGAGCCGGGGTTTTTGCCAATGCCGAACTGGTGGTCGCGCAACGGGAATGGGATTTCTGGCATGATGACGGGATCCTGGCCGGGGTGCCCGAGGCCAACCGCGGCGTCTTTGACATGGCCCGTAAATCTGTGGCGCCTTATGCCGGCCGGCTGAAATTGCTGCAGGGCGAGGAGGAGGCCGCCCCCGGTTTCACCGCGCTGGAGCTGCCGGGCCACACGCCGGGCCACACTGGCTTCATGCTGGATGCGGGCGGCGAGGGGCTGCTGTTCTGGGGCGATCTGATCCACAGCGCCGCGCTGCAGTTTGCGCTGCCGGACTGGACCATCGCCTTTGACACCGATCCGGCGCAAACGGCGCAGACCCGGCGCAAAATGATGGACCGGGCGGCGGCGGATAATCTGCTGGTCACCGGCGCGCATCTGGACTTCCCGGCGCTGGGCCGGGTGCTGCGGCAAGGCGATGCCTATGCCTATCAGGCGGCACCCTGGCAGTTTGGTATCTGAGATTGGCGGTACTGTCGTGAAAACCACCCTGCTGCGCCGTCCGGGATGGCGCAGCAGATTCCCTAGTTCCCTTCTGATGCGCCTTGCGCTAAAGGCTGCGCAACCGATTTGAAGGAGCCAAGTGATGACCAGCGGCAAGAACGGCTTGACCTATGCAGACGCAGGCGTGGACATTGATGCGGGCAACGCCCTGGTTGACCGGATCAAGCCGGCCGCCAAGCGCACCAACCGCTCTGGGGTTGCCAGCGGGCTGGGCGGGTTCGGCGCGCTGTTCGACCTGAAGGCTGCTGGATATAATGACCCGATCCTGGTCGGCGCCACTGATGGTGTCGGCACCAAGCTGCGGATCGCCATTGACACCGGCGTGGTGGACGGCGTTGGCATCGACCTGGTGGCAATGTGCGTCAATGATCTGGTCTGCCAGGGCGCTGAGCCGCTGTTCTTCCTCGACTATTTTGCCACTGGCAAGCTGGAAACGGAAACTGCCGCCCGCATCATCGAAGGCATTGCCGAGGGCTGCGTGCGCTCTGGCTGCGCGCTGATCGGCGGTGAAACGGCTGAAATGCCCGGCATGTACCCCGAAGGTGATTTCGACCTCGCAGGCTTTGCTGTCGGCGCGATGGAGCGCGGCACGGCGCTGCCCGAAGGCGTGCAGGAAGGCGACGTGCTGCTGGGCCTGGCCTCTGACGGGGTGCATTCCAACGGCTACTCATTGGTGCGCAAGCTGGTTGAGGTCTCGGGCCTTGGCTGGGACGCGGACTGCCCGTTTGGCGAAGGCACCCTGGGCGCCGCACTGCTGACCCCGACGCGGCTCTATGTCAAACAATGCCTGGCCGCAGTGCGGGCAGGGGGCGTGCATGCGCTGGCCCATATCACCGGCGGCGGCCTGACCGAAAACCTGCCGCGGGTTCTGCCCGAAGATCTGGGCGCCGACATCGACCTGAACGCATGGGAGCTGCCGCCGGTGTTCAAGTGGATGGCAGAGACCGGCAATATCGCCGAAGCGGAAATGCTGAAGACCTTCAACTGCGGCATTGGCATGATCCTGTCGGTCTCCGCCGAGCGTGCTGATGCGCTGGCCGGGCTGCTGGCCGCAGAGGGCGAGACCGTGGCCCGCCTGGGCACTGTCACCGCTGGTGCCGGGATGCGTTATACCGGCAAGCTGCTGTGAGCCAGAAAAAGGTCGCCATACTGGTTTCGGGCGGGGGCTCCAACATGGTGTCTCTGGTTGAAAGCATGACGGGCGATCATCCGGCCCGGCCCTGCCTGGTGCTGTCCAATGATGCCGAAGCGGGCGGTCTGCGTAAGGCCGCCGCCGCCGGAATTGCCACCGCAGCTGTGGATCATAGGCCTTTTGCTAGCGACCGCGCTGCCTTTGAGGCGGAGCTGGTGAAGCCGATTCTGGAGGCTGGCGCCGATATTGTTTGCCTTGCTGGTTTCATGCGGGTGCTGACGGCCGGGTTTGTGTCGCAATTCGAAGGCAGGATGCTGAACATCCACCCCTCGTTGCTGCCGAAGTACAAGGGCCTTCATACCCATGCCCGCGCGCTGGAGGCCGGTGATGTTGAGCACGGCTGCACCGTCCATGAGGTGACGCCGCGCCTGGATGATGGCCCCATTCTGGGCCAGGCACGGGTGCCGGTGCTGGAACACGACACGCCTGATACGCTTACGGCCCGGGTTCTGGTGCAGGAACACCTGCTTTATCCGGCCGTGCTGCGCCGCTTCGCCGCGGGAGATAAAACGCCGGTTCAGCTGGGCTGAAGCCCGGCTGATTGCATTGCCCGGGACAAGCGCGTATCACGTCCCGGCCCACATGAGATTGAAAAGCCGGAATTTATGAAAACTTTGACCACCACCGAAGACCTGCAGGCCTTTTGCGAAACCGCCGCACAGTATCCTTATGTCACGGTGGATACCGAGTTTTTGCGGGAACGGACCTATTATTCCAAGCTCTGCCTGATCCAGCTGGCCTTTGCCGGCGACGGCGAAAACGATGCGGTTCTGGTTGACCCGCTGGCCGACGGTATTTCGCTGGAGCCGCTTTATACGCTGTTCCGCGACGAGAGCGTGGTCAAGGTGTTCCACGCTGCCCGTCAGGATCTGGAAATCTTCTGGGTCGACGCCGAAGTCTTCCCGAAACCGCTGTTCGACACCCAAGTGGCGGCGATGGTCTGCGGCTTTGGCGATCAGGCCGGCTATGAAACTCTGGTGCGCAAGATCGTCAAGCTGGGCGTCGACAAGACATCGCGCTTTACCGACTGGTCGCGCCGCCCCCTGAGCGAGGCGCAAAAGACCTATGCGCTGGCCGATGTGACCCATCTGCGCAAGATTTATGAGTTCCTGGCCGCGGAATTGCAAAAGAGCGGACGCGCCCACTGGGTGACCGAGGAACTGCAGGTGCTGACCGACCCGGCGACCTATGACATTCAGCCCCAGGACGCTTGGAAACGGGTCAAAACCCGGACCTCCTCGGGCAAGTTTCTGGCGGTTGTGCGTGAATTGGCGGCGTTCCGCGAAACCTATGCGCAAACCAACAATGTGCCGCGCAACCGGGTGTTCAAGGATGACGCGCTGGTGGAGCTGGCCTCGACCAAGCCGCGCAATCCCGGTGATCTGGGCGGATCCCGACTGCTGCTGCGCGAGGCGCGCAAAGGGGCTATTGCCGAAGGGATCCTGGCGGCCGTGGCCAAAGGGGCCGACTGCCCGCCCGAAGACCACCCCAAGATGGACCGCAGCAAGGAAAAGCTGCAGGTGAACCCGGCGCTGGCGGATCTGCTGCGGGTGCTGCTGAAGGCCAAGACCGAAGCGGAGGGCGTGGCGGCCAAGCTGATCGCACCCAGTGCGGACCTGGACGCTATTGCTGCGGGACTGCGCGATGTTCCGGCCCTTAACGGCTGGCGGCATGAGGTGTTCGGCGCCGATGCGCTGCGGCTGTGTGACGGCAAGATCGGCCTTGCTGCCAAGGGTCAGGACGTAAAGGTTGTGGAGTTGTAAGACACCCCAGCCGCTGTAAGCAATCCTCACAAAGAAAAACGCCCGCAAATCCTGCGGGCGTTTTTCTTATCGGTCGGTCTTGAAGTCAGCGCCAGCGTCAGCGCCGGCTGCTTTCGCGGGCATTCTGCGCGCCATTCACACGTACGGTGCGGATACCGGCCAAGTCCTGATTTGTGACCGTGCGGGCGGCATGGATGGTGCGGCTGAATTCACTGCCGGTGGCGGTGCTGGTTTCCGGGTAGACCACCCGGAAATCCAAGCTCAGGACGCCCTCTTCACTGCCGTCGGCCGGCCGCAGAACAACGTCATAGGCGCCCTGGCGGCTGGCAATGGCCGTTGCATAGATGATGGCGCCGGATGCGGTGCGTTCGATCCGCATTTCGGTGATCCGGTCGGCCAGGACAGTGGTGTCCTTGGGCTCAGGCCGGGCAAAGATACCGCGGGCATTGCTGTCTTGCGGCAGCAGCGGGTTGGTGTTGTCCGCCACCGGCGCTTCCGCAGGCGCGGAGCTGCCGAACCAGTTGGAGGGGTTGATCCGCGACTGTTTCCAGCCGCCGCAGCCTGCCAGCATCAGCGCGCAGGCCAATGTAAGAGCCAATGGTTTATGCATCTGTCCCCGCCCATTCAAAATGTCTTTGCAACGGATTACCCGATTGGCTGCGGCTTGAAAAGCGGTTGAAATGGGGCGGGCAGGGGCTTAGGTGCTGATCTGCACCGGATGCGGGTTTTGAGGATGGACGATAATGGCCACTGCCGCCTTTGAAGAGATCGTGGAAGACTTTGAGTTCATGGAGGACTGGGAGGACCGCTACCGCCATGTCATTGATCTGGGCAAGGCGATGCAGCCGCTGGACGACGCGCTGAAAGTGCCGGCAACCAAGGTCGACGGCTGTGCCAGCCAGGTCTGGCTGCATGCCACAATCGACGGCGGAGAGTTCCGGTTCGACGGCGACAGCGACGCGATGATTGTGCGCGGTCTGATTGCGGTGCTGCGCTGCCTGTACAATGGTCTGGGGCATAAGGACGTGGTGGCCGTGGATGCCAAGGCTGAGCTGGGACGGCTGGGGCTGAACGAACATTTGTCTTCGCAACGCTCAAACGGGCTGCGGTCGATGATCGAGCGGATCCGCGAAACCGCGATGGCCCAGGCCTGAGGCAGCAGGGCGAGGGGCCGGCCCCTCGCGCTCCCCGGAGTATTTCAGAAAAGATGAAAGTCTAGCCTGCCCAGCCTGAAAGGGTGGTTTCCAGATCGCCATAGCCGGTGTGGCGGTGTTCGAATTCCAGACCCATGCGGTCCGCGCATTCGCGCGCCTTTTCCACCAGCTTGGGGTCGCTGATCTGCGACTGATAGACCAGTTTGGTGTAATTGCCGAACACCATGTCCCTGAGTTCGGGGTTCTTGTCTATGCCCATTGGGCGCCAGATAAAGGCGTCGAACTGCTTGACCAGGAAATCGGTCAAGTAAAAGGCAGTGATCTCGCCTGCATCCGCATGGGCGGCGAAGGCCTCATTGCCCTCAAAAAAGGAATAGCAATGCGGGCCTGCCACCATTTCAACGCCCAGCTCTGCGCATTTGCGTTCCAGCGCACCGCCGGTTCCGCAATCAGCATAGACCACGAAGATCTTGTCATAAACGGCTGAGTGTTTGGCTACGGCGCCGTCCACTGCATCGACAATCTGCTCCGGGTAAAGGTGCAGTTTTGCGGGCAGGCAAGTGAGGTCGATGTGATCCATGCCGTTTGCGTCCTTGATGGCAAGGATCTCGCGCGCAAGGGCGCCGCAGGCAATCAGCAGGATACGGCCGGTCTTCTTTTCAGGGGCAGCCAGGCCCTGTTCGGTGAGGGAGCTTTCCTCAAGTGTCCGCCCTGTCGGCGGGCGGAAGGCAGCCCGCTCGGTCAAGCGGGCTGCGCGTCCTTTGCGTGCCAAATCAGGCGCTCATCGAGTTGTGCTTGCGCGCCACCATATCCTTGGCCATTTCCACGGCCACGGCGGCGTCACGGCAATAGCCATCGGCGCCGATGGCCTTGCCGAACTCTTCGTTCAGAGGCGCGCCGCCAACCAGCACGATGTAGTCATCACGCAGGCCTTGCTCGACCATGGTGTCGATAACGACTTTCATGTAGGGCATGGTAGTGGTCAGCAGAGCCGACATGCCAAGGATGTCCGGCTTGTGCTCGCCCAGGGCTTCCAGATAGTTTTCAACCGGGTTGTTGATACCCAGATCGACAACTTCAAAGCCTGCGCCTTCCATCATCATCGAAACCAGGTTTTTGCCGATGTCGTGGATGTCGCCTTTGACGGTGCCGATTACCATTGAGCCGACCTGCGGTGCGCCGGTTGCAGCCAGCAGCGGTTTCAGGATGGCCATGCCGCCCTTCATCGCGTTGGCGGCCAGCAGAACCTCGGGCACGAACAGGATGCCGTCGCGGAAGTCGGCGCCAACGATGGTCATGCCGCCCACCAGGGCCTTGGTCAGAACATCATACGGCGCCCAGTCGCGCGAGAGAAGAATGCCAACGCCTTCTTCGATTTCCTCTTTGAGACCGTCATAGAGGTCGTCAAACATCTGCTGAACAAGTTCCTCGTCATCGAGTTCCGAGAGGATGATGTCTTCTTCGTCCGACATGCGCCTAATCCTTGCTGACGGGGGAGTCCCCGGTGTTGGCCTGTTTCTGAGGCTTTTGTGACAGAATACAGCCGGTGAACTGCATTATTTGCGACATTGCCGCGTTTCTAACCGACGTATAGAGACAATTTCGGCGCAAGAATAATGAAGATTTCACATGGAAATCTTCGAAATTGCCCATTTGTTCTTTATTTGTTCTTTCTGAGTGTTTACGTTGCGTCCATGCCGCAGGAAAACACCCAGCATGCCACACGCCGCAAAGGGCGCGCCAGTCTCAGCAATGCGGCAGGACGGTTCGATTTGGACCGCAGCCATGCGGATGACGGCTGGTTTCAGGAGCCGGAAGCGGAAGTGATTCCCACCGAAGTGCGGCAAGAAACGGCACGGTCGCTGATCAGTTACAACCGGTCGCCGGATCTGCCGTTTGACCGGTCCATCAACCCTTACCGGGGATGCGAGCATGGCTGCATCTACTGCTTTGCACGGCCCAGCCATGCTTATCTTGGCCTGTCACCGGGTTTGGACTTTGAGACACGGCTGGTCGCACGCCCCAATGCGGCCGCGGTGCTGCGCAACGAACTGTCGGCGCCGCGTTACAAGGCGGCCGTGCTGGCGCTAGGCACCAACACCGACCCGTACCAGCCGTGCGAGCGGGACCATCGTATCACTCGAAGCTGCTTGGCGGTTTTGCGGGATTTCAATCATCCTGTGGCGATCGTCACCAAGGGTGCGATGGTGGAACGGGACCTGGATATCCTGGCGCCGATGGCAGCCAAAGGTCTGGTGCGGGTGGGGGTTTCCGTTACCACGCTGGACCCGGAACTGTCCCGCCGGATGGAGCCGCGGGCCCCTTTGCCGGCCCGGCGGCTGGCCGCGATCCGGCGGCTGACGCAGGCGGGTGTGCCGGTGCGGGTGATGACCTCCCCTGTTGTGCCGGGGCTGACCGATCATGAGCTGGAGGCGCTGCTGGCAGCCGGGGCGGAGGCGGGTGCGGATGCCGCCAGCTGGATCATGCTGCGGCTGCCGCGGGAGGTGTCGGGTTTGTGGCAGGAATGGCTGGGCAAGCACGAGCCTGGCCGAGCGGCCAAGGTGATGGCGCGGTTGCGGGAAATGCATGGCGGGCGCGACTACGACCCGCGCTGGGGCCACAGGATGCGCGGCGAGGGGCGTTATGCCGAAATGATTGCGCAGCGGTTTAAGGCAGCCTGCCGGCGGCTCGGGCTGAAGGAGCGAACACCGGATCTGCGATGCGATCTGTTTGCCAGGCCGCCGCAGCCGGGCGACCAGCTGGCGTTGTTTTGATCCGCCCTTGATCCTGCGGAGCGGCTTTTTGTGCTAGGCTGTGATCATTCATGATTGAAAGGAAGGTGTGCTATGACTGCTGTCGCAGTGAAGGCACGTGTCACCGGCCGCGTGCAGGGTGTGGCGTTCCGCACCTGGGCCAGGGCAGAGGCGTTGCGCCACGGCCTGTCCGGCTGGATCCGGAATGAGCCGGACGGCTCGGTGCGGGCGTTGCTGATGGGGCCGGCCGCCGGCGTCGCCGATATGGTGCGCCGGATGGGCCACGGGCCTGGCGCCGCCGCGGTGAAGGATGTTCTGACTGAACGGACAGTTCCCGACCCTGAAGTGAGCGGCTTTACAATCGTCCGCTAGGCCGGTGTGAACAATCGGCTGGCGTCATTTACCGGGGCTAGCGGCGAAAGTGATACGGGCGTTCGCGCAAATAATACGCGCGCATCGTCAGGCCGGCCTGACGGTGTGCAATGCGCATTGGAGCCAAAAAACAGGCTGAGCCATAAGTTAAGGGCGCCGCAAGGCAATTGCGGCGCCCCTAATTTGCCTTCCGGTGCTTCCACTGGCCGCGCGAAAGTCCGCGGTTGCGGCGGCCCGGCAGATCAGGCGCGGCGGCGGCGGCGCGAGCGGCGCTCACCGCCTGCGTTTGCGTCTTCACCGGTGCCGTCGCTGTCGGAGGTGAAAGGGCCAAGCACTTCGACGATTTTCTCAAGAGCCGGGCGGTCGCCGCGCGGGCGGCTGTCCAGGGCGTCGCGCATTGCGCGCAGATGATCCGGCATGGTGCCGCAGCAGCCGCCAATGATCCTGGCGCCCGAGTCGCGGGCCATCACTGCGTATTCCCCCATCAGCTCGGGCGTGCCGTCGTAATGGATGTGGCCGTCGACATATTTCGGAATTCCGGCATTGCCCTTGGAGATGATCGGGCGTTCAGTGCCCTGCGCCGCAAAGCCAAGCACAGTGCGCAGGATGTCCGACGCACCGGTGCCGCAATTGGCGCCAAAAGCCAGCGGTGCATTGTCGAACTCTTCCACCAGCTGGGCGAGATCCGCTGAGGTCACACCCATCATGGTCCGCCCTGCGGTATCAAAGCTCATGGTGCCGCACCAGGGCATATCCGCCAGCTTGAAGGCCTCAGCCGCGGCGCGGAATTCTTCCGGTGCAGAAATGGTTTCCAGCCACAAAACATCGGCGCCGCCCTCCTTCAGGGCATCGGCCTGTTCATGGAACATCTCGACCGCCAGAGCATGGGACATGTCACCGATAGGCTCAAAAATTTCCCCAGTCGGGCCGACGGAACCGGCCACGGCGATCTTGCGTTCCGCCTTGTCTGCCACCTCGCGGCCCAGTTCGGCCGCAATGCGGTTCAACTCGCGCACGCGGTTTTGAGCGTCATGCAGTTTCAGCCGCGCGGCGGTGCCGCCGAAGCTGTTGGTCAGGAACAGGTCGCTGCCCGCATCAACCGAGCCCTTGTACAGCGCCAGAATTTTCTGCGGTTCGTCCACGTTCCACAATTCCGGCGCATCGCCGGACTGCAGACCCATGGCGAACAGATTGGTGCCGGTTGCACCATCCGCCAGCAGGGCGTCTTTGGTTTCCAGCAGCTGTTTGAAAGTGTTTGTCATCGGTTTCATCCCGTGTCAGCAGGCCGTCCGGGCGGGCAGGGCGGCAAATCGGTCTGTGTCCCCTGTCTCATGCCGGGCGGGCAAGGGCAATTTCATTTTCTTCATCTTCATTATGAGCGGGCACTGCGGCGGCTGCGGGCTGCACGGCAGGCGGGCGGTGCACCAGGCGCAGCAACTCCACAATGCAAAGCGCCATTTGCAGCCAGCTGGGGGCTGCGATATAGCGCGGCTCCCACCTTGGTGCAAAGCAGGCCTTGAACCGGCGCAGGCCCCGGTCCACTCCCTTGGCCAGGCGGTGGCCGGGCACGGCTGCCAGCGACAAGCGCGGGATTTCTTCGGCAGCGGCGGCAGCTATGCCGGCCCGCACCAGCGCATGGCCGGTCCCGTCCGGAACATCAGGGCGCATCCGGATCAGATCCAGGCACCATTCGCGGGCGGATGTGTGAAAGCTGGCAAAGCCGATCAGCTGCCCGTCCCGGAACGCCAGGATCACCTCCTGGGCGGCCAGATAGCCGGGTTCAAACCGTCCCATCGTGGTGCCATAGGCGGTGCCATGGGCCGATTGCCAGGCTGCGTCGGCGTCCCGCATCTGATCAAAGGGCAGACGGGCCGCGGCGCGGCAGACCTCAATGCCTGCTTTCTCGGCATGACGCAGTTTGCGGCGCAACTGGCGGCGGGAGGAACCGCCCTCGGAGAACTTAAGCGGGTTCAGTACCGCATCTTCGGCGATCCGCAGGACGCGCCAGCCGGACTTGCGGGCATGCAGCGCACTGCGTCCGCTGCATTTGTAATAGCAGGCGGCGGCGTTGCGGGTTTGGGCGTGGCGGGCCAGCGGAGCAAAGGTCTCGGCTGCAAGGCCCGACAGGGGGTCAAACAGCGCAATCGATGCCTGCGGGCTGTCCAGCAGCGCAATCTGGTTAAGGCCAAACGCTTGCACATGGCCGCCGTTCTGCCGGATAATTCCGGTTTCAGAGCATGCCCGGCTGCCGGGCAGGGCGGCTGGCGGCAGGCTGCGGCTGCCCAGCAGGTCTGTATCGCCGGCGGCTGCAGCCCTTGCCGGCAGCAGTCCGGGAAAGACCATCAGCAAGGCGGCCAGAACCGCCGGTACTGCATAATAGACCAAACGGAAGGCCAGCAGTCCGGCGATCAGACTGTGGTCGGGGACCGCAGGCAGCAGCGCGCAGAGAGTCAGCTCAAACGGGCCGGCCCCGCCGGGTGCCGAAGACACAACTGCAAACCCCAGCGCAATCGCATAGGCCGTAAGGAGCTGCGCCCAGGATGTATCTATTCCGCCCGGCAGCAGCAGCCATAACGCGGTGCCGGCGGCGGCGACATCGGCGGTCGCCCAGAACCCCAAAGCGGTCATCGCGGTCAAGGAGGGCCAGCGCAGCCTCAGCCGGAACAGCGGTGTTTGCGGGTGCAGGAAACTGAAGACCGAAACGCTGGCGGCGGCAGCCAGGATCACACCGCCAGCCCAGGCCAGGCCCGGCGACGGCGGCGCCAGGATCAGCGCGGCACCGCAGATGACCGAAAGTGCTGCCAAAAATGTGACGGCCACCAATGCTGTCAGTTGGCCCGCCTGCAGCGGGGACAGGCCGGGCAGCAGGCGCCAGCGGGCATAGCTGCCGGTGATCAGGCCGAACCCGGCGGTCTGCGAAAAAGCGATGGCAGCCATGCCTGCGCGCCGCGCTGCGGGACCATCCATACCGGTGCCAAGATGGCGGTGGGCCACGGAATCATAACGCCCCAGCGCCCAAAAGCTGAGGCCGGTGGCCAATACAGCAGCAGCCCATTTCCAGGCGGGCAGACTGCCCAGGATGGCGCCAAGTTCCCGCATCGGCGGCAATTCGGTCTGTGTTTGCAGCAGCCAAAGACAGCCCCCCATGACCAGAAAAGGAACGGTAAGCCGGATAAACCGCACAACCGGCCTGGGGGCGGTGGATTTTGATAACAGCATGGCAATCCTTGAAAGGCAGCGCAAAAGGCCCTTGGCTGCCAGTGTACCGGGTGCTGTTTGCAGATCAGTTAACCGCTAAAACTGTGCTGATTGCCGTAGCGGCCTTTCCATCATTGGATAGGTAAGGCAGGCAGGTTGTTGCGGCAGCCGCATGGCAACGCTGCCGGCGGGCACCGTGCCGGGAAGCGGCGGAAGACGCCGGGCTGGTTCGGCGGTCCGGCTGGATGATCAGCCGGCTTCGCTCAGAATTTCTGCCTGCGCCTGCGGCATCAGTTCCTGCAGTTTGCTGCGGATCTGTGTTTCGCTTGCCTGAGAGCCGAGGTCGCCTGACAGCTTGCGCACGACATCCTCATGGCCGGCTTCCTCAAGATCGGCAGCAACGACGGACTGGGCGTAATCGGCGGCAGATGAGCCGCTTTTCCCCAGCAGCTCTGCCGCCCAAAGGCCGACCAGCTTGTTGCGCCGCGCGCGGGCTTTGAACTGCATTTCCTCATCATGCGCGAATTTGGCCTCAAACGCCTGTTCGCGTTCGTCAAATGTAGTCATGACTGATCCTCATTAACCGATTGCACCTGTCTAATGATAGGAGCATGATCCCTGCAGAGGGCAAGAAAAAACTGTTCTTGATAAAGCCTTTGTGCCTGCTGCAAGGCGGGCGGGCTGCACCGGGCGGCGGCTGCCGCTTACGGGGTCTGCATCTGCAGGGCCGCGATCCCATGCAGCAAGCTTGCGGCTGAGGCCCCCTTGCACTATGAGGGCGGCACATCGCAGGGCCGGATTCCCGGCATTGACCCGAAAGGCTCCCAATGGCGCGTCGCAAGAAAATCTACGAAGGCAAGGCCAAAACACTGTATGAAGGCCCCGAGCCGGGAACCATCGTGCAGTATTTCAAAGACGATGCCACCGCCTTCAATGCTGAAAAGCACGACGTGATCGAGGGCAAGGGCGTTCTGAACAACATCCTGAGCGAGTTTTTCATGCTGGGTTTGGGTCAGATCGGTGTGCCGACCCATTTTCTGAAGCGTTTGAACATGCGCGAGCAGCTGGTGCGCAGCTGCGAGATCATTCCGCTGGAAGTGATCGTGCGGAACTATGCGGCCGGCAGTATCTCCAAGCGTCTGGGCATTGACGAGGGCACTCAGCTGCCGCGCCCGATTGTGGAATACTGCTACAAGGACGACGGTCTGGGCGATCCGCTGGTCACCGAAGAGCATATCGCCGCCTTTGGCTGGGCCAGCCAGCAGGACATGGATGATATCCTGAGCCTGGCGCTGCGGGTCAATGACTTCCTGTCCGGTGTGTTCCTGGCCGTTGGGATCCGTCTGGTCGACTTCAAGATCGAGATCGGCCGCGTTTATGAGGGCGATTTCCAGCGTCTGGTGATTGCGGACGAGATCAGCCCGGACAGCTGCCGCCTGTGGGACGTGAAGACCGGCCAGAAGCTGGACAAGGACGTGTTCCGCCGCGACCTGGGCAGTCTGACCGATGCATATTCGGAAGTGGCGCGCCGACTGGGCGTGATGCCGAACAACCCGCCGGCGCCGGGCAAACCGACGCTGGTGAACTAAGCCGGTCCCGCCCTGCGGATAGGGCGGGATTTTGAGTATTTTGAAAAGATGAAGCCTGGATGGGGCTTTGCCACCGAAACCTGAGGGATGATGCAATGAAGGCACGGGTGCATGTGATGCTGAAGAACGGGGTTCTGGATCCGCAGGGCGAGGCGGTGCGCCACGCGCTGGGAGCCTTGGGCTTTGACAAGGTTGAAGGTGTGCGGCAGGGCAAGGTGATCGATCTGGATCTGACAGACGGCGCCACCGAAGCTGACGTGACCGCAATGTGCGAAAAGCTGCTGGCCAACACCGTGATCGAATCCTACAGCATCGAGCTGCAGTGATGAAGGCGGCGGTAGTAGTCTTCCCGGGTTCAAACTGTGATCGCGATTTGGCGCTAGCGTTTGAGCAGGCTGGTTTCGACGTGTCGATGGTCTGGCATAAGGACAGCGCGCTGCCGGAAGGTGTCGATATCGTTGGTGTTCCTGGCGGTTTCTCCTACGGCGACTATCTGCGCTGCGGTGCTATCGCGGCGCAATCGCCGATCTGCAAGGCCGTGGTCGCGCACGCAGATCGCGGCGGCTATGCCATTGGCGTCTGCAACGGTTTCCAGATCCTGACCGAAACCGGCGTGCTGCCGGGCGCATTGCTGCGCAACGCAGGTCTGAAATACATCTGCCGCACCGTGGACCTGAAGGTGGCGACGTCTGAGAGCGTCTTTACCCAAGGGTACAATGCGGGCGACGTGATCGGGGTGCCGATTGCCCACCATGATGGCAATTATTTTGCCGATGCCGAGACCGTCAAGGCGTTGCAGGACCAGGACCGGGTGGCCTTCACCTATGCAGACAACCCCAATGGTTCGGTTGCTGATATTGCCGGTATCCTGTCGGACAACCGCCGCGTGCTCGGCATGATGCCGCACCCGGAACGGGCCGCGGATGAAGGGCACGGCGGCACCGACGGCACGGCAGTGTTCCGCGCATTGGCGGGCATGGTCACTGCGGCGTGACTTGAGGATGCGGGGCGGCCGCAATAGGTATAGTTTATGACCGCCCCGCGCTTTGATGTGACCAAACCCAAGCGGAAGACCGGCTCGCGCACGATTTCGTGGCGCGCGCGGCTGTCGCTTGTGCTGTTCATGCTGGTGGCGGCTGTCACCGTGTGGACCACAAACCGGGCGCTGACCCACCGTTTTACCGAAAGCACCCGCAACCGGGCCGAGCTGCGGCTGGCGCTGTATTCGGGCAACCTGCTGAGCGAACTGCGCCAGCATGCGATTGTGCCGCAGCTGCTGGCGCGCGACCAGACGCTGATTTCGGCACTGCAATCCAATGACTTTTCCCTGTCCACCCAGCGGCTGATCTCATTTGTGGATGAGATTGGCGCGGCGTCGATCATGCTGCTGGCGCAGGATGGCCGCACGGTGGCCGCAACCGACCGCAACCGGTTGGGCGAGACCCATCGCAATGCTGCCTATTTTGTCGATGCGATCCGGGCCAAATCGACAGTTTTTTCGGTGATCCCGCGGGAAGTGGGCGGCTACCGTTTCACCTATTCCCGGCGGATGATCGATGCGACCGGCGTTCTGGGCGCGATTGTGGTCGAGGTGGACTTGCAGAAGTTCGAACGGGCCTGGGCCGGGATTTCCGATGCGGTGCTGGTCACCGACAGCACCGGCAATATCATCCTGGCCACCGAGGCGCGCTGGCGCGGGCTGCAGGAAGGCGACGCGCTGACCCTGCAGACCCCCGAGGGCGCCATCCAGCGGGCGATCCGAGCAACCACCGACTGGACCGCGCTGCCGCCGGACGCCTATCTTCAGGGCGAGGCGGTGATGCGGCTGGAAACCCGGGTGCCGTTCCAGGGCTGGCGGATGGCGTCCTTCACAACTTATTCCTCGGTGCGCGAGCGGGTTAACGCAGTGCTGGCGCTGGAAATTATGGGATTCGCCATCCTGCTGGCGCTGGCGTTCTACGCGCTCAGCCGGAAAACCGCGCTGCGTATGGCGCTGTTCCAGCGCGAGTCGGCAGAGCTTCGCGTATTGAACGCCCGCTTGCAGCGGGAAATTGCCGAGCGGGAGCGGATGCAAAAGACCCTTGCGGTGGCGGAACAGAGCCTGGCGCAAAGCTCGAAACTGGCCGCCTTGGGTGAGATGTCGGCTGCCGTCAGCCACGAGCTGAACCAGCCGCTGGCAGCGATGAAAACCTATCTGGCCGGCGCCCGTCTGCTGCTTAACCGCAACCGCCCGGATGAGGCGCTGGCCTCCTTTGGCCGGATCGATGACTTGATCGAACGGATGGGGGCGATAACCCGGCAGCTGAAATCCTACGCGCGAAAGGGCGGCGATACGTTCAGCCCTGTAAACGTGGGCGATGCGCTGGCCTCCAGCCTGTCGATGATGGAACCGCAGCTGCGTCAGCGGCATGTGAAAATCACCCGGATTTTGCCCGAAGAACCTGTTATGGTGATGGGCGACCGGATGCGGCTGGAACAGGTCATGGTCAACCTCTTGCGCAACGCGCTGGACGCCACCAAATCGGTGGCCGACCCGGAGGTGGAAATCCTGCTGGCCGCGGGTGAGACGGCGACCCTGTCGGTGCGCGACAACGGGGTGGGGATCAACGACTTCGATGAATTGTTCGAGCCGTTCTACACCACCAAGCAGCCCGGCGACGGGGTTGGTTTGGGTCTTGCCATCTCCTCGGGGATCGTCAACGACCTAGGGGGACGGCTGACTGCCCGCAACGGCCAGAACGGCGGCGCGGTCTTTGAGATGCAATTGCCGGTCCTGGTGGACGGTATCGAGGCTGCGGAATGAAGCAGCCCCTGAAGATTAGGAGAGAACGCGCATGGCCCAGGCTATGAAAATCGCGATCGTGGACGACGAACAGGATATGCGGCAGTCGATCAGCCAGTGGCTGGCATTGTCGGGTTACGACACCGAGACCTTCTCCAGCGCCGAAGAAGCGCTCAAGGTGCTGGGGCCGGATTACCCGGGGATCGTGATCTCCGACATTAAGATGCCCGGCATGGACGGGATGCAGTTTCTGAAAAAACTGATGGGCAGCGATTCTGCGTTGCCGGTGATTATGATCACCGGCCATGGCGATGTGCCGATGGCGGTGGAGGCGATGCGCGTGGGTGCCTTCGACTTCTTGGAAAAACCGTTCAACCCGGACCGGATGTCGGAGCTGGCCAAGCGCGCCACTGGTGCCCGCCGTCTGACGCTGGACAACCGGGCGCTGCGGCGCGAGCTGTCGGATGGCGGCCAGATCATGAAGAAGCTGATCGGCCAAAGCCCGGTGATGGAGCGCCTGCGCGAAGATATCCTGGATCTGGGGCAGGCTGACGGCCATGTGCTGATCGACGGCGAGACCGGCACCGGCAAAACCCTGGTGGCGCATGCGCTGCACGCGGTTGGCAGCCGGGCGGGCAAGAAATTCGTGCTTATCTCCTGCGCCGCCTTGGAAGAAGAAGCACTGGCCAAGCGTCTGTTCGGGCCGATGCAGCCGGAAGACAGCATGCTGCCCGCGGTTGAGGAAGCCCGCGGCGGCACCCTGGTGCTGGAAGATATCGATGCACTGTCGGAAACGCTGCAGGCCAAGCTGCTGAGTGTGATCAACGAGCAGGGCACCCCGGCAGAAACCCGGATCATCGCCATTTCCAACCTGCAGGAAGCGGGCAAGACCTGCGAAGACGCGCTGCGCCCGGATCTGTTCTACCGCCTGGCAGCGCTGCGCATCACCGTGCCGCCGCTGCGCCAGCGCGGCGAAGATATCCTGACGCTGTTCACCCGCCTGTCCGAGCAATTCTCGGAAGAATACGGCTGCGAAGCGCCGCAGGTCAGCGCGCAGGAGGCGGCACAGCTGCTGCAGGCACCCTGGCCGGGCAACGTGCGTCAGCTGATCAACATCGCGGAACGCGCGGTCCTGCAGTCGCGCCGGGGGTCAGGCACCATTGCTTCGCTCTTGATGTCCGATCACGAGGAAATGCAGCCGGTGATGACCACCGAAGGCAAGCCCCTGAAGGAATATGTGGAAGCCTTTGAACGGATGCTGATCGACAACACCATGCGCCGCCACAAAGGGTCTATTGCCAGCGTGATGGACGAGCTGTGCCTGCCGCGCCGGACGCTGAACGAGAAGATGGCCAAATACGGCCTGCAGCGGTCCGACTATCTGGCGTAACCGCCGCCGCTGCTGTTTTCGGCATGGGAACCGGCCGGGAAAACAAATGCTTGCGCGCCGGAGTTCTATTGGAACTCCGGCAGCCGGCTGAAAACTTACCAAAATTTAATGCGTTGTCTGCTATGGGCCGGCAGGTTTCATTTTCAATGCCCGTGGTGACGAATGTCCATTGTCATTACCTATCCACAGGCCTTATGCTGACCAAACGGGCCGGAAACCGGTGTATGGTTCCCCCGTTCTTATGAGTTTCGCTGACTGCGGTTTTTGTCCGGCATGATCCGAGAAAGCTGCAGTCAGACCGATTGGCCCTCCGAACTTTGGAGGGCAGTTTAGCGCCCAAGCCGGAATTTAAGCCGGTGCAGGGATAATGTGGCAGGGACGGGCAGCACCCGCCTGCCGGAGAAGAACCGCGATGACGCGCGCGAGAGCGAAAAGCACTGAGGCAGGAAGGCCGGGCATCGATCCCGGGACCACCTGCTGCACCGCGCCGTCCCAGATCGCCCTGACAAGACACCACCCGAAACGTGCGCGGCCGCCTGGAAACAAGAGGCTTGCGGACGCACAGGGCAGGTGCACCAAGGACACATGGCAAAGAAGATGCTTATCGACGCCACCCACGCGGAAGAGACCCGTGTTGTGGTTGTGGATGGAAACAAGGTTGAGGAATTCGACTTTGAATCCGAAAATAAACGCCAGCTTGCTGGCAACATTTACCTCGCAAAAGTAACCCGGGTCGAACCGTCGCTGCAGGCGGCATTTGTGGACTATGGCGGCAACCGTCATGGTTTCCTGGCGTTCTCCGAAATCCACCCGGATTATTACCAGATCCCCGTCGCCGACCGTGAGGCGCTGATGGAGGAAGAACGCGCCTATGCCGAAGCGATGCGCGCCCGCGACGAGGAAGACGACGAAAAACCGGCCAAGCCCAAACGGTCGCGCCGCTCCAAATCCGCCGCCAAGGCTGCCAAGACTTCTTCCGATGATGCGGTGGAAACCAAGGAGGTTGAGGCCTCTGAGGAGAAGACCGCTGAAATCGCCGGAATGGAGACCATCGACCTGAGCGACAGTGCTGAGGCCGGGGATGATCTGGCGGACGTGCCGGAAGGGTCCTCGCCGGTGGAGCATGTCGCGGAAACGCCGGTGGAAGAGCCGGAAGACGATGATGCGTCTGCACCTGAGGCAGCCGAAGCTGAAGTGGCTGCCGGACCCGCTGAGACTGCTGGCGAAGAAGCACCTGAAGGGGCGGCAGTTGAGGCCGCCGCTGCTGAAGAGGCACCCGCAGAAGCTGCGGATGAGCCTGCAGCCGAGGCAAATGCCGGCACCGAAGCAGCCGCCGAAGCAGCCAAGGACGATGCAGAAACGGCTGCTCCGGAGGCCGCATCTGCCAATGCCGGTGCTGACACCGCAGACAGCGGCGACAGCGATGAAGACGCGGGCGAAACCGGCCGTGCCGATGCAACCTCCAAAGATGACAGCATCGAATCCGTTGCCGATGAGGACGACAGCGAGGACATCCGTCCGCCGCGCAAGCCGCGTCCGCGCCGCTACAAGATCCAGGAAGTCATCAAGGTCCGCCAGGTCCTGCTGGTGCAGGTCGTCAAGGAAGAGCGCGGCAACAAGGGTGCGGCCCTGACCACCTATTTGTCGCTGGCCGGCCGCTATTGCGTGCTGATGCCCAACACTGCCCGCGGCGGCGGCATCTCCCGCAAAATCACCAACGCGGATGACCGCAAGAAGCTGAAGGATATCGCAACCGAACTGGACGTGCCGACCGGCGCGGGCCTGATCGTGCGCACCGCCGGTGCCAAACGCACCAAATCCGAGATCAAGCGCGACTATGAATACCTGCAGCGGATGTGGGAACAGATCCGTGAGCTGACACTGAAGTCCATCGCGCCGGCCAAGATCTATGAAGAAGGCGACCTGATCAAACGCTCGATCCGCGATCTTTACAGCCGCGAGATCGACGAAGTTCTGGTTGAGGGCGAGCGCGGCTACCGTATCGCCAAGGACTTCATGAAAATGATCATGCCGTCCCATGCCAAGAACGTGAAGAACTATCAGGAAGGGCTGCCGCTGTTTGCCCGCTTCCAGGTGGAAAGCTACCTGGCAGGCATGTTCAACCCGACCGTGCAGCTGAAATCCGGCGGCTACATCGTGATCGGCGTGACCGAGGCGCTGGTGGCAATCGACGTGAACTCGGGCCGGGCCACCAAACAGGGCTCGATCGAGGAAACCGCGCTCAACACCAATCTGGAGGCGGCTGAAGAAGTCGCCCGCCAGCTGCGTCTGCGCGACCTTGCCGGTTTGATCGTCATCGACTTCATCGACATGGACGAGCGCAAGAACAACGCCGCCGTCGAAAAGCGCATGAAGGACAAGCTGAAGACCGACCGTGCCCGCATCCAGGTGGGCCGGATCTCGGGCTTTGGCCTGATGGAAATGTCGCGCCAGCGCCTGCGCCCCGGCATGATCGAGGCGACCACCGCGCCGTGCCCGCATTGCCACGGCACCGGCCTGATCCGCTCCGACGACTCGATGGCGCTGTCGATCCTGCGCCAGATCGAGGAAGAGGGCACCCGCCGCCGCTCCCGCGAAGTGCTGGTGCGCTGCCCGGTCTCCATCGCCAATTTCCTGATGAACCAGAAGCGCGAACACATTGCCCAGATCGAGGCGCGCTACGGCCTGTCCGTGCGCATCGAAGGCGATCCGCATCTGGTCAGCCCGGATTTTGTGCTGGAGAAGTTCAAAACCGCATCCCGCGTGGTGCCTGCTGCGACTGCTCCGGTGGTGTCCGTTGATACCTCGATCATGGATCAGGTGGACGCTGAGGAAGCCACTCAGGACGAAGAAGAAGCGCCTGCAGCCGTTGAGGAGGCCGCCAGCACCGATGACGATGCTGCGCAGGACGACAAGCCCAAGCGCAAGCGCCGCCGCCGCCGCCGCCGGAAATCCGGCAATGGCGAGCAGGGCCAGGATGGCGAAAACGGCGATGAGGCGTCTGACGAGCCGAAGCAGCAGGATGACGCAGCTGAGCCTGCGGAGGCTGCCGCAGAAGACAAAGGCGCAGCCGCAGAAGAGGTGAAGGAAAAGAAACCTTCCCGCAGCCGCACCCGTACCCGGTCGCGCAAGCCGAAGGCCAAACCGGCTGAGGCAGAGACTGCAGAAGAGGCTCCCGCCGCTGTTGAGCCTGCCGAAGCCTCTGTGCAGGACGCCCCGGCCGCGGCTGACGCTGAGGAGGCCCCTGCAGCGGAAACCGTTGCACAGGCGCCGTCTGAAGACGCTGCTGCCCCGGATGCTGAGCCTGCCGCCGACAGTGCTGCAGAAGCCCAAGATGGCGCTCCGGCGGAACCCACTGTTCCGGCAGAAGCCACTGCTCCGGCAGAAGCCACTGCTCCGGCGGAAGTCACCGCTGCTGAAGTGGAAGCTGCGCCGGCAGAACCGGTTGCCGCTGAAGCCGAGGCTGTACCGGAGAAAGAACCTGTGGAGGCAGCACCTGATGCGGCTGCCGAGGCGGTGGCGGAACAGCCTGCTGCAGAAGAGGCCGCCCAGCCGGAGCAGACGTCTTCGGAACAGGAGAAGCAGCCGGAACCTGCGATGGCCGTTGCTGCGGCTGACCCGGAACCGGCAGCACCGCCCAAGCCGAAACGCCGCGGCTGGTGGTCGGTGGGCAGCTGATTGCTAAGTGATAACTAATGGGAGAGGCAGGCCAAAGCGCCTGCCTTTCTTTTTTGGCGGTATTGCCGGCGATGGCAACGCCTCCGGCGGCGTGTCAGGAAAGGGCTCCTGGCGCGTGACTCGGTTCGGAATCCACGCGGTATCAACGCCGGACTTCGTGTCGATTTCCGCAGCTGTGCGGACTGGGCGCCAAGGCGGCTTTGGTCTTAGCTGCCCTTGCGGATCAGATAGACCTGGTGGCCTGCACCGTCGCTGTGGCCGAGGAATTCATGGCCCGCCTCATTGCAGAAATGCGGCACGTCGATCACCGCTGCCGGATCATCCGCCAGCAGTTGCAGCACATGGCCGGGCTGCAGCGATTTCAACCGCTTGCGGGCTTTAAGGACGGGCAGGGGGCACAGCAGCCCGATGGCGTCCAATGTCTCATTGATCTCGGTCATGGTGTGCAGATAAGCGGGATGTTTCATGCTGTCCACAAGGATGTGACCAACCCGCCCCGTGACGTTGGTCAATTGCTGGCATAAGTGTGGGACATGTTTGGAATCGAGATCATAGACGCAGGGCTGCTCCCTGCCATGCTGGTGGCGCTGCTAGGCGGCGTGATCAGTTTTCTGTCGCCCTGCGTCCTGCCGATCGTGCCGCCGTATCTGGCCTATATGAGCGGAGTGACCATCGGCGAGATGCAAGGCACCGGCGCAGCCCGGCGCAAGGCGGTCATTGCGGCGCTGTTCTTTGTGTTGGGGCTGTCCACCGTGTTCCTGCTGCTGGGCTTCACCGCCTCGGTTTTTGGTGCATTTGTGCTGAAAAATCAGGAGCTTTTTGCGCAAGTTTCAGGTGTGGTCGTGATCATATTCGGCCTGCATTTCCTGTCTGTGTTCCGCATTCCGCTGCTGGACCGCGAGGCGCGGATGGAGGCGGGCGAATCCGGCGGCTCCGCCTTGGGGGCTTATGTTCTGGGGCTGGCTTTTGCCTTTGGCTGGACGCCTTGCATCGGGCCGCAGCTGGGCGCGATCCTGTCGCTTGCCGCATCGGAAGCATCAGTCAGCCGCGGCACAATCCTGCTCGGCGTTTACGCCGCAGGCCTGGGCATTCCCTTTCTGCTGGCGGCGATGTTTCTCACCCGTTCCATGGTGCTGATGAACAAGATGAAGCGCCATATGGGACTGATTGAAAAGGTGATGGGCGGGCTGTTGCTGGGTGTGGGCATTATGCTGGTCACCGGGCTGTTCACCACCTTCTCCTGGTGGCTGCTGGAAACCTTCCCGGCACTGGCAACGCTGGGCTGAGCCTGAGATGTTCAAAGGGGTCTTCGGACCCCTTTTTCTTTTCCATTCCTGGCCTTACTCTTGCCGGAATGCACGGCTAGTCTGGCCGCAGAACAAGGATGCAGGCCAAGGCGTGACACAGCAGGAGCATGGTCAACAGCAGGTGCGCAAGCGGCGGGTATTCTACATACCCGGCTATGATCCGATTCACCCGCGCCGTTACCGCGAGCTGTACCGCAAGGAAGGCACAGCGCAGGCCGGGATTTCCGGCTACAGCCTGTCACTGTCCCCCAAGCAGACCAAAGGTCCCTATGGCTGGCACGTCGTGTCAGAGATGCAGGGGCGCCGGACCGAGGCTGACATCGAGGTGCTGGTCTGGTCCGACATCGTCCGCGGCAGTATGGAAGCAACCATTCCCGGCACCTATTGGCAGCTGTTGCGCACTGCCTGGATCTATATCTCTACTGGAGCGCTGCGGCGGCTGATGCGGCTGCGCAAAGGGCCGGTGATCGCCGCGCTTTACCCGGTGGGGATGCTGCTTTTGCAGGCGTTTCTGGCGCTGCTGCTTGCGTGGGGTGTTGCCTATGCCTTTGGGGCGATAGCAGGTCCCGCCGGCCTTTCAGGTCCGGTAGCGCCGGCTATTGGCTGGGCCTTGGGTCTTGGTTGCGGCTACGCGCTGCTGCGCTGGTTCAAAAAGCGGGACGGCAAGTTCTTCGCCTATTACCTGATGCACGATTATGCACATTCCGCGGCCTCCCGCGGTGCCATCCCGCCGGAAATGGAAGCGCGGATGCGCGAGTTCCACGCGCTGATCTCGGAGGCGCTGCAAAATCCGGATCTGGACGAGGTGCTGGTGGCAGGGCATTCCTCCGGCGCTCATGTTGGTGTGTCCGTTCTGGCGGATCTGATCCGCGCGGGTCTGCCGTTGAACCGGCCGGCATTGGGGTTTCTGACCTTGGGGCAGGTTGTGCCCATGGTGTCCTTTTTGCCGCGGGCCGAGCGTTTAAGGGCTGATCTGCAGTATCTGTCCCAGCGGCACGAGCTGGCCTGGGTCGATGTCACTGCACCAGGTGATGGCTGCGCCTTTGCGCTGTGCGATCCGGTGTCGGTCAGCGGCGTCGCGGTTGAGGGCAAGCGCTGGCCGCTGGTGTTCTCTGCCGCCTTCACCCAGACCCTCAGCCCGGAACGCTGGCAACAGCTGCGCTGGCGGTTTTTCCGGCTGCACTTCCAGTATCTCTGCGCCTTCGACCGGCCGGGCGACTATGATTACTTCCGCATCACCGCCGGACCGCTGACGCTGGCGGAACGCTATAAGGACCGGAAGCCCTCGCAGTCCCGTATTGATGCGGCTGTTTCGAAGTTCACCTCGGTGGCCGCTGAATGACACAAGCCATGCCGCCGAAACCGCCCGCACGCCCGGACCGTGTCTCGCTGTGGCGCTATGTGAAACTGTTCCGTCAGGATATTCTGTCGGCCCAGCCCGCGCGTCTGTACCGCGCCTGGATGGCCGAGTTCCGCACGCCTTTTTTCCGGTCCTTCCTCGTCAACCAGCCGGAGCTTGTGAAAGTGCTGCTGAAGGAGCGCCCCGAAGATTTCCCCAAGTCGGACCGGATTGCCGAGGGGTTGAAGCCTTTGCTGGGGAACTCCGTTTTCCTGACCAATGGCGAGGCCTGGAAACGGCAGCGGCGGATCATCGACCCGGCCTTTGAAGGCGGACGGCTTAAGGACACATACCCGGCGATGCGCGCCGCAGCAGAGGCCGCAGTGGAACGGCTGAAGGCGCGGCAAGGACTTGTCGAGATCGAGGAGGAAACGTCGCATGCAGCGGCGGATGTAATCTTTCGCACGCTGTTCTCGATCCCGATCGAGCATCAGGTCGCGGGACAGGTTTTCAGCCGGTTCCGCGACTACCAGCGCAGCCAGCCGCTGTTGAATCTGGCGGCCTTTGTCCCATTGCCGCGCTGGATGCCACGGTTTTTCCGCCGCGGCACCCGCCGGAACGCTGAGGTGATCCGGACACTGATTGCACAGCTGACCCGCGAACGAATGGATGCCATCAAGGCGGGCACGGCGCCGGATGACCTGGCCACTAAAATCATGACCACCCGGGACCCGGAAACAGGCAGCACCTTTGATACTGCCGAAATGGTGGATCAGGTCGCGATCTTCTTTCTTGCGGGCCATGAAACCAGCGCCTCGGCATTGGCCTGGGCGCTGTATCTGATGGCGCTTTATCCTGATTGGCAAGAGAAGGTGGCAGCTGAGGCGGAGGCGCTGGCGGATGAAAGCTTTGCCGCGGTTTCAAAGCTGAGGGTCAGCCGGGACGTGTTTCGCGAAACCCTGCGGCTGTATCCGCCGGTGCCGATGATGGTGCGCGAGGCAGCCTGCCCGGAGCAATTCCGTGACCGAGGCGTGCCAAAGGGCGCGCAGATGGTGCTCAGTCCCTGGCATCTGCACCGGCATGAGCGGCTCTGGGAGAACCCGGATGGGTTTGACCCTTCCCGCTGGCAAACGGAGAACGGCAAGCAGTGCCAGCGGGACGCGTACATCCCTTTCTCGGCCGGAGCACGTGTCTGTACCGGCGCTGGGTTTGCTATGGTGGAAGGACCGTTAATCCTGTCGATGATCCTGCGCGCGTTCCGTGTGGTTCCGGTTACGGCGCAGGCGCCGGTGCCCGTGGCGCATCTTACGGTGCGGTCGAAGAATGGGATCTGGCTGCATCTGTCGCGGCGCTAGCCAAGAAAATTCGAATTTTCTTGGCAAATTTCTTCGAAGAAATTTGCATCACTGGATGATGCGCACGGCGTCCTGATTGCAGAAGATGACAACCTGACCTGCGTTTTCGACGGCTCGAAATCCACGGCGCTTAAGTTCGTAGTGAAAGCGGTCCCAGCCAAGCAGCCGTTCAATGTCGCGCTTCTGGCGACGGACAACACCGCCTTTTGCAGCAGCTTGGGACTGGAAAAGCTGCTGTATCCAGGCATCAGCGGTGAAAGGCACAGGCACTTGCATAGCAGCACGATGCCAAACCGTGGTTAACGTGCCCTTAACCGGTGCAGCACAAACAGCCTGATCGCTGAGGCCAATCCGCAATCCTCGCCGCGGGCTTCATCAATTCCAGCCGCTAAATCATTGATTGCACGGCCGTCCTGCGCGGCAATCTCGCGGAAGGCATCCCAGAAGTCATCCTCCAGCGACACCGACGTCCGGTGCCCGCGCAAGGTCAGAGAGTGTTTCTTGGGGCGGCTGTTCATTCGTCGCGCTTATGGTCATCCAGGCGCCGGACGTCTTGCACATTGCGTGCCTTGTCCAATTCCTTTTCCGCTTTGGTCCGGCCATAGGTCACGGCATTCTGGTCGGCGCGGGCCTTTTTCTCAGCCCGCGCCTTTTCCTTGCGATACCGGTTCAGATTGACCGGGCCTGAACCGGAACCAGCCATCAGTCCTTGGGGCCGATCATTTGCTCGGGACGGACCACGGCATCAAAGGTCGCCTCGTCCACGAAGCCAAGCGCGACCGCCTCTTCCTTCAGCGTTGTGCCGTTCTTATGCGCGGTTTTGGCAACCTTGGTGGCATTGTCGTAACCGATGGTCGGCGCCAGTGCAGTGACCAGCATCAGCGACTCTTTCATCAGCTTGTCGATGCGCGGCTCATTGGCCTGGATGCCGTTCAGCATCCGCTCGGTAAAGCTGTCCGCCGCATCGCCCAAGAGCTGGATGGATTGCAGCAGATTGTAGGACATCATCGGGTTGTAGACATTCAGTTCGAAGTGACCCTGCGAGCCTGCAAATTTGATCGCGGCATCATTGCCCATCACATGGGCGGCCACCTGGGTCAATGCCTCTGCCTGTGTCGGATTTACTTTGCCCGGCATGATTGAGGAGCCCGGCTCGTTCTCTGGCAGGATCAGCTCACCCAGGCCCGAGCGCGGGCCGGAGCCGAGGAAGCGGATGTCATTGGCGATCTTGTAGCAGCTGCCCGCGATGGTGGCCAAAGCGCCGGACAGGAATACCATCGCGTCATGGGCGGCCAGTGCCTCAAACTTGTTCGGAGCAGTGACAAAAGGCAGGCCAGTGATTTCGGCCATATTGGCAGCTACCTTTTCGCCCCAGCCTTTCTGAGTGTTCAGGCCGGTGCCAACGGCGGTGCCGCCTTGGGCCAGCTCATAGATGCCGGGCATCGCGGCTTCGACCCGGGCCAGACCTTGACGGATTTGATGTGCATAGCCGCCGAACTCCTGGCCCAGCGTCAGCGGGGTGGCGTCCTGTGTATGGGTGCGGCCGATCTTGATGATATCCTTGAACGCCTCGGCTTTTGCCTCCAGCCCCTCGGCCAGCTTGGTCAGGCCCGGCACGAGCACGTCGCGCACTGACATTGCGGTGGCAATATGCATGGCGGTGGGGAAAGTGTCGTTGGAAGACTGGCCCATGTTGCAGTGATCGTTCGGATGCACGGGGTCCTTGGAGCCGATCACGCCGCCCAGGATTTCAATCGCACGGTTGGCGATCACTTCGTTGGAGTTCATGTTGGACTGGGTGCCGGAGCCGGTCTGCCACACCACCAGCGGGAAGTTGTCGTCGAATTTGCCCGCGACCACCTCGCCGGCGGCCTGAATAACCGCGTCGCCGATCCGGGCGTCCAGCTTGCCCGAGGCCTTGTTGGCCATGGCGCAGGCCTGTTTGATCACCCCCAGCGCGCGCACAATGGCGACAGGCTGCTTTTCCCAGCCGATCGGGAAGTTCATGATCGACCGCTGGGTCTGAGCGCCCCAATACTTGTTTGCGGGGACCTCAAGCGGGCCAAAGCTGTCGGTTTCGGTGCGGGTTTCGGACATCCGTCTTCTCTCCGTTGAGTATGCGATTGTATGCCGTGTAGCCTGTGCCGCAATGCGGCGCAATTGGCCAGTTGCGCGCAGCATAGCCAAATGGCAGGTAAGGTATAGTGTCGAATTGGCGCAATCCAATCCATGCCATTGTCTCAATCCATGCTATGGTTACAGTGCGTGGGGCGGGGCGTGAGACGGGTAATTTGCATCCGGAAAGGAAAAGAACGTGCCAATCCGTCAGTATAAAATTCTGTCACTGAAATCCCTGGCCGTGCCTGCATTGGCCGCCTGCGTGCTGCTGTGCGGGGCCGTGCAGGGGATCGCCGCCGGTATTGCGCAGTTTGCCGGCGAATATTCCGGCAGCGTCGACGTCGTCAAGACAGATGGCGACACCGACCCCCGGGACATGAGCGTTATCATCCATGAGATGAAGAAGGGGTTCACCATCAAATGGACCTCGACCACTGAAAAGGATGACGGTCGCAAAAAGACCAAGACCTATGAGATCGAGTTCCAGCATAGCGGGCGCAATGGTGTCTATTCAGCTGCAATGACACGCAATGTGTTTGGCCATGCGGTGCCGTTGAACCCGATGGAAGGCGAACCCTTCGTCTGGGGCCGGCTGACCGGCGAAACGCTGACGGTCTTTTCGCTGTTTATTCACCCGAACGGCGACTACGAGATGCAGCAGTATGACAGGACCCTGGCCGATGGCGGGCTGGATCTGGTTTACATTTCACGGCTGAACGGCGAACCGCGCCGGCGGCTGGAGACCTTCCTGGCCAGGCAATAGGCCAAAGAGCAGGCCGGACATGAAAAAGGCAGCCGGTCAGGCTGCCCGATACTGTACTGCGCGATGGGTCAGCCCGCCTATTTGCGGAAGCTGTCCAGCGACACGACATCCGCGTCTTTCTTGTCTTCTTCCTCAGGCTCCTCGGCGCCGTCCTGTTCCTCAGCCGCATCTGTGACCGCGGAAAAGCCCTCCGGCTCTTCATCGGCAGACTCAAACCGCAGTCCGAATTCCACCGACGGGTCCACGAATGTGCGGATCGCGTCATAGGGGATATAGAGCGGTTCCGGGGAATCACCGAAATTCAGCGTGACCGCAAAGCCGTCCTCATCGACGGTCAGATTGTCGAACCAATGCTGCATGACAACGGTCATTTCACCGGGATAACGGTCGGACAGCCAATCGGCCAGCTCCACATCCGGGTGGGCTGTGTCGAAGGTGATGAAAAAGTGGTGGTTACCGGGCAAACCATTGTCGGAGATATCCTGCAGCACGGTCCGGATCAGGCCGCGCATGGCAGAGTGCATCAGGTTGCCATAGTCGATTTCACGGGACATGCAGTCACCCTTTGTTCATTTGTTCCCAGCATAGGAGATTCTGGCGGAAACAAAAGGGCAGCCTTTTCGCAGGATCAAATTTTATTGCGGCTGACGGTACTTTGCAGGTGTCGGCAGTCAGCTGATTGCAAACGGGAATTCCGCAACGGCCAGGCCGGCCGCTGCCATCACCGCCAGTAGCAGCAGCATATTGCCGCGAACCATCCAGGCGGCAAACGGTGCCAGCAGAACCAGCAGAACCGCAGTGCTGTTCATACTGCTCCAGATCGGAACAGGCATGTGCAGAATGCCGGCTTCGATCACCTGCGTTCCGGCAAAGCCCACATGCATCATGAACCACACGGACAGGTTCAGAATGACACCGGCCACCGTGGCCGTTACCGCCTTTAGCGCCATGCCAAGCCGCGGATGCGCGGCGATGCGCTCTACATAAGGCGCGGCGGCGAAGATCCACAGAAAACACGGCATGAAGGTCGCCCAAAGCGCCACCGCGCCTGCGGCCAGGAACAGCCCGGACCCGCCCTGCGTCAAACCTGACAGCATGGCGACAAACTGGGTGACCAGGATCAGCGGGCCAGGGGTTGTCTCGGCCAGTCCCAGGGCATCAATCATCTGCCCGGCAGTGATCCAGCCGAACTGGCTTACCACGGTCTGGCTGATATAGGCCAGCACCGCATAGGCACCGCCAAAGGTCACAACGGCGAGTTTGGAAAAGAACCAGCCGATGTCCGCCAGAAACCCCGCCCCGGACAGCGACAGGGCCATAAGCGGCAGCAGCCACAACCCGCCCCAAACCGCGACGGTGCGCACGGTGCTGCCATTGCGGGCAGGGGGGCTGTGTGCAGGACCGCCGGAGCTGACGTCTTTGCGCAGTATGCCAAAACAGGCGGCGGCCAGCACCACCAGCGGAAACGGCAGGTTGAACAGGAACAGCGCGGCAAAGCCGAACCCCGCCAGCGCCCAGTCCAGCGGATGGTGCAGGGCCTTGCCCGCCAGCCGCCGCAGCGCCTGCAGGATGATGACAACCACCGCCGCCTTGACCCCCAGAAATGCGGATTGCACCGCAGGCAGGGTGCCGTATTGCGCATAAAGCCAGACCAGCGCCGCAATCACAGCCGCACCCGGCAGCACAAACAGCAGCCCTGCCAGCAGCCCGCCGGCGGTGCCGCGCATCCGCCAGCCGGTATAGGTCGCCAGCTGCATCGCCTCCGGTCCCGGCAGCAGCATGCAAAAGGACAACCCTCGCAGAAAGCTGTCCTCGCTCAGCCAGGGGCGGTCTTCAACCAGCTCCTTGTGCATCACCGAAATCTGCGCTGCTGGGCCGCCAAAGCTCAGCACCCCGATGCGCCCGAAGACACGGAACATCTCCGTCCAGCTGGGGTGACTCATGCCTTACGGTCCGCAGGCCAGTCGTGGCCTTCGCCCTGACCATCGCGGGCCCAGCGGTATAGCGCATCATATAGGGTCATGCCTGCCTCAAGCTGCTGATGGTCGTCTTTGAACTGGCGCGACAATCCGACCGAGAGGGCCAACAGGCCCGCCGCCTCGGGTGCCAGATCATGCCGGTTGGTGTCGGCGCCTCTCACAACCCGGGACAGCCTGTCAAGCGCAGGCGTTCTGAGGCCGAACTCATCCAGCATGGTGTCAAAGGTGCACAGCGGCCCGCGGTGCGACCAGAGCACGTCCTCAACATCAAACGGCGTGGCGCCAAACCGGTCGGCAACGCCGGCAACTTCAGACGGCGAGACAAACAGGACCCGGGCGTCAGGATCCGCAAAGCGGCGGATCAGCCAGGGGCAGGCAATGCGGTCGATCTTGGGCCGGTGGCGGGTCACCCACAGGCTGCTGCCGCCCACCGGCGTCGGCAGGGCGCTGGCCGGAATCCGCGGCGCATCTTTCAGATCGCGCCAAGCATACATGCCGCCTTGCAGGTATTCCGCCTCAATCCCGTCATTGCGCAGCCAGGCCGCCAGGCCTTGCGACAGTTTGATGCCCTTCTGGCAGATCAGCACGCAGCGCCGCCCGTTAAGGCGGGCCTTGAGACCATCAATATCCTGATGGGAGTGGCGGAAAGAGCCGGGGATCAGAAAGGGATCCGCGGCAAAGTCTTCGTCAATGCAGATATCAACCAGAACCGGCGCATTCGGTGTGCCGATCAGACGCAAGAGCTGGGCAGGGGTGATTTCATTAGGGGCAGCCATAAGCATGTCTCCTCGCGAGCAAGGTTAACATGCGAACCTTGGGCTTGTCGCCTCACGGGGCGTTCGCGGTTGTCCCCATGCATCCTAAGAACCGCATTTACGGCAGCTTTGTCAAGATTGCGCAGGCCGGCAATGTGCTGTCACTTCAACCGTTCGCCGGTCATGCAAACAGCCAGGGCCTCGGGCGGCAACTGGCCCAGTTTCTCGAACATCCGGAAGTAATCCATGTTGGAGTGCAGTTCTGCAATCCTGCCATCCTCCACCCGCGCCATCACCTGGCCGGTGATCTGGAAGGGCATACCATCGCTTGGGTTGCTGGTGCAGACCAAAAGCCGGACGGACACCCAGTCTGCGGTTTCCATTGCATGGCTGAAAGTGACGGTCATCGGCCCCAGCAGGTTGCGCAGCGCTGCGACAACTTCACCATAGTCGCAATCCGGTTCCGCAAGGGCAGAGATTGCGCCGTAAATCAGCGTGCCCGGTGTCATCACCTCGGCAACAGCGTCCATATTGCCTTTGCACCAAACCTCTTCAAACCAGTAATGCAGCAGCCGGGTCAACGGCATTTCAGCCGGGCATGCGGGGTCAAAAGGGACCGCCATGGCCGGGGCGCACTCGGCTGAATGCTGCGGCAGATCGTGCGCAGGCGCCGCCCGGCGCGGGGATACTGCGGTAATCTCGGGTTCAATGATAGGGTTGGTCATTCAGTCCGGTGTGTGTTTGGGGCCGGGCAGGCGGCATCAAGAGCAGGCTGCCTGCAGAAAGGCTGCTGTTCAGATGCGCCTGCTACAGGTGCTGCAAGCAGACTTAAAGCGCCAAAAAGGTGATTTTTGGCAGGGTGCTGTAACGGCAGCATAAACACACGGTGGAAAGTGCAGGTTTCTGTTGCCAGGTACCTGCGAACCCCGCCTTACGCTGCTAGGCGCAAGGGCTTAGTTTCGGCGACATTAACAGCTTACGCTGCTACTGCCATTGCCGGAGCACGATTGTCATTTGCAATTGTACTGTTTGGGCCGGTACGGTGGCACCCCGCCGAGACAAAGCTAACCCCTTTAGACGTCCGTCGATCCTGTTTCGACCCCATGATCCCCAAATGAAGGATGTTTGGTGGAGTCGCCGGGTACCGCCCCCGGGTCCGATCCGTTTATTACGAGCGCGTTTATGTCCATAGTTCCACAAGGGAACGGCTCTTATATAGGCAGGAAATTTCCGGATGAAAAGGGGCAGGTCGGGGAACTTGTGAAAGCTGCCCGAAGAACATGCGTTTTTACCAGCGGCCCCTAAGGCAGAACACTTGGGGACAGGCGGTTTCCAGGGACTTCGGGGGCTGGGACACCTGGCGGCCGGTTCCTAAGCGCCAGCTTGCTGTCCGGGTTGCTGGCCTTATTACTGGCCGGAATTCCCGGGGTGTCCATGTTTTGCAGCAGTGTCATCGCGCCCGTGGCCGTCATTGCCTGAACAACAGGCGCCGCGCGGATTTCGACGCGCCGGTTCATGCCGCCCTCCGGATCATCCTGTTCCAGTGGTGTCCGCGCGCCGGCCCCTGCAACGCTGATACCCTTCCCGGTAACATTGCATTCTTTTTCCATGGCCCGGCGGACACTGATGGCGCGCCGCAGGGAAAGCACATCGTTGTAGTCCCGTTCGCCGGCACTGTCTGAATGCCCGATCAGGTCAAAGCCGCCGCCGCCCATCTCACCCATTGCGCTGCAGACGGTGCGGATCACGGGGAGCTGCGAAGACCCGATGCTTGCAGATCCGAATTCAAAAAAGACGTTGATCTGCGGACGCGGTTCCGATGGCGGCACCGCGGTTTCAGCCATTGAAGAAGTCAGGTCATAGGAGGACGACAGCGGCTGGGAAATGACGACGAGGCTGCCAATCCTCTGCTGCTCTATCATCCGCATCAGCTCTTCTGTCTGCATGCCGCCCATTTGCCCGAGCGTGTAGGACATGGAGACCGCCGGGGCCTAGCTGTTGTCTGCCGCTGCGGCGGGGGCTTGCGGTGTGTACACCACCAGCGCGCCGATGCGTTGCTGCTTGAACAGGGTCATGACTGCGTCAACAGACATGCTTTCGGCTGCAGCGGGCAAAATGGTGAAGACCCCCGGAATGACGCCGGCAGCCACGGCCAGTACTGCGGAAGAAAGGCTGTTCAGGAAATTCATCTGTTGCGTTTCCGTCGTTCTGCGCCGCGATTGGCATGCCTGCGCGCGCTTCGCTTCATCACTTGTTGGCGGCAAGTTCCGGTTGGTTCTTCGGACCAGCTGAGCTGTGGCGCGGAGGGCGACTCACAGCTGTGCCCCATTGGGAAAGATTGCCGGAGCACGGTTGATAATTCGTTGCCCGCTTACCTTTGCGCCCGCTTGGCAAAAACGTCGGATGCCAGTTTCCGGGTTTCGCTCTCCAGCTCCTGCAGGCCAGTGGCAGCGGTGGTGCCGTCTTCTGCCTGGATGGCATCGGCAATCCGGGTGTGGATGCCGGTGATCACTTCCCGGTCGCGGGCGGTAAAGGTGATCATGTTCATCAGCGGCTGCATGGCCTCCACCGCACCGGCCAGCTGGTAGGACAGCACCGGATTGTGCGCGCCATCCACCAATGCCCGGTGAAACGCCACGTCCGAGGCGCAGAAGGCCTCATCGGTCAGGCCGGGCTGGTTTTGCCGGAAGATCTCCGTCCGCATGGTGGCCAGCTGATCCGGGGTGCGGCGCTGCGCAGAAAGCGGCGCGCAAGAGCGTTCCAGCGCATAGCGGGCCTCGCAGGCGGTATCAAAGCTCACCGCGTTCATGCTTAGCAGCAGGGTCGAGGTGGTGATCTGCTGTGAATAGGCGTCCTCAAAACTCAACCGGTTTACAAACGCCCCGCCGGTCGCGCCGCGCTGGGTACGGATCAAGGACTGCGCCGCCAATCGCTTCAGCGCTTCCCGCACGGTGGAACGGGAGACCTGAAACTGCTCCGACAGCTCGCTTTCAGAGGGCAGCCGCGCATCCACGATCAGCGCCCCCGAGATGATGGCATCCTTGATTGCCTGCGCTATCTGAACCGAAAGATCAGCGGAACTGTTGGGGTCAATCTTCATTCTCAGGGCCCTTACGCGGCGCTACGCCGGAGGTGCCCCGGCAAAAAATCATTTGTCTGACATTTAAAAGTCTGACATTTAAAACGTAAGGCGTGAGTCGGGAGAAAGCAATGCTCGGATCATCCATGCGCAAGGTCTGTGGCTTGGGTTCTTTACCGCCATTCTGGTGTCCTGGCGGATGATGTACTCTGTGAGCACCGGCATGGGTCCGGATATCATCGCGGCTACGGGCCTCAAATCGCGGGTGCGTGATTGTGGCCGGGTTTGGGACATTGGCGGCAAACCCGCTGAAATCTGCCCGATTGACTGGTCCGGTTCCAAGCAAAGGCGAAGCTGGCGGGGCGGCTCCGGCCGGCTCCGCTATTGGGAAACTATACTGTGTAACGCTCATATGGAGACTTGAGTTTGGCGAACATTTTTCCGTCCCGCCGCATCCGGCGCACGCCCTTTTCCAAAGGGGTCGAGGCCGCAGGCGTCAAAGGGTACACTGTCTACAACCACATGCTGCTGGCGACAGTGTTTGAAAGTCTTGAATACGACTGCGCGCATCTGAAGGAGCATGTGCAGGTCTGGGATGTGTCCTGCGAACGGCAGGTCAGCATAAAAGGGCCGGACGCGCTGCGGCTGATGAAGCTGATCAGCCCGCGCGACATGGACCGGATGGCGGATGACCAGTGCTATTATGTGCCGACGGTGGATCACAACGGCGGTATGCTGAATGACCCGGTGGCGGTGAAACTGGCGGCGGACCACTATTGGCTGTCGCTGGCCGATGGCGACCTGCTGCAGTTCGTGCTGGGGATTGCCATCGCCAAGGGCTTTGATGTCGAGATCGCGGAGCCGGATGTCTCGCCGCTGGCTGTTCAAGGCCCCAAGGCGGATGATCTGATGGCGCGGGTGTTTGGCGATGCGGTGCGCGATATCCGCTTTTTCCGCTACAAGCGTCTTGCGTTCCAGGGCGTCGAGCTGGTGGTGGCGCGCTCCGGCTGGTCCAAGCAGGGCGGATTTGAGATTTATGTGGAAGGGGCGGATCTGGGTATGCCGCTGTGGGATGCGCTGTTTGCCGCCGGGGAGGACATGCACGTCCGTGCAGGCTGCCCGAACACCATTGAACGCATCGAAAGCGGGTTGCTGAGTTATGGCAACGACATGACCCGCGGCAACACGCCCTATGAATGCGGGCTGGGCAAGTTCTGCAATTCGCCAGAGGATTATATCGGCAAAGCCGTACTGGCAGAACAGGCAGCAAACGGTCCGGCACGCCAGATCCGCCCGCTGGTGATCGGTGGAGAGATCCCGCCTTGTCTGGATGCTTGGCCGCTTTTTGCTGATGGCCGTCAGGTGGGTCAGGTGGGATCAGCCATTTTCTCCCCCGGATTCGGGGTGAATGCGGCGATTGGCATGGTGGAAAGGTCCCATTGGGTGCCGGGCACGGTGATGGAAGTGGAGACCCCGGCGGGAATGCTGCCCGCAACAGTTCAGGAGAGGTTCTGGCGGTAGGAAGGGTGGGGCGCTGCCCCCGCCACGGCAGGCCGCGGCTCCCCCGGGATATATTTAGCCAGATGAACATGGGATCTGGCTGTGTTTTTGGAAAGGGAATGCGAAATGTTCAATGCACTGGTTGTGAACAAGGACGAAGACAGCGGCAAGACGTCTGCCGCGGTACAGCAGCTTAGTTTGGAAGACCTGCCCGAGGGAGAAGTGACCGTGGCGGTGGAGTATTCCACCGTGAACTACAAGGACGGCCTGTGCGTCGGCCCGGGCGGCGGGCTGGTGCGCAAGTACCCGCATGTGCCGGGTATTGACTTCGCCGGTACTGTCGAGACGTCCTCGGATGACCGCTACAAACCCGGCGACAAGGTGGTGCTGACCGGCTGGCGCGTCGGCGAGGCGCATTGGGGCGGTTATTCCCAAAAGGCCAACGTGCGCGCCGACTGGCTGGTGCCGCTGCCTGATGGGCTGGATACCCGCCAGGCGATGGCAGTGGGCACTGCGGGCTTTACCGCGATGCTGGCGGTGATGGCGCTGGAGGATCATGGGCTGGAGCCCGGGCATGGTCCCGTTCTGGTCACCGGTGCCGCGGGCGGTGTCGGTTCGGTTGCCACTGCGATCCTGGCGAATCTCGGCTATGAGGCGGCCGGCGTCACGGGCCGACCGGAAACCGCAGACTATTTGAAATCCCTGGGCGCCACCCGGATTGTGCCCCGCGATGAGATCAACGAGACCACCAAACGTCCGCTGGAAAGCGAAAACTGGGCGGGCTGTGTCGATGCGGTTGGCGGCGCCATGCTGGCACGGGTGCTGGGGCAGATGAAATACGGTGCCTCGGTATCCGCTGTCGGCCTTGCGGGCGGCGCCGGGCTGCCTGCTACCGTCATTCCCTTCCTGCTGCGCGGCGTGAACCTATTGGGTATCGATTCCGTCATGCAGCCTTATGACAACCGCCTGCGCGCCTGGGAGCGGATCGCCAAAGATCTGCCGATGGACAAGCTGGAGGCAATGATCCAACCCGCTGTCCTGAGCGATCTGCCGCAGCTGGGGGCGGATATCCTCAAGGGCCAGGTCAAGGGGCGTGTTGTGGTTGATGTGAACGGCTGAGACCTGACCGAATGGCAACAAAAGACCCCGGTGCTTTTCCGGGGCCTTTTGCTTGTCAGTCATTGTATTTGAAGAAACCCACCGAGTTGCCATCCGGGTCGGTGGCATAGAAGAACCGGCCGGGCGGAATCTCGATAGTGGGGGAGACCACATTGCCGCCGGCATCCGTGACCCGCTCCATCACATCTTCCAGCTCGCCCTCAGCGGTCAGATGCAATGTCGGTCCGCGTCCGTCGCCTGCCGGTTTGCCGGGATACAGATGCAGGGCAACGCCGGTTGCCTGATCCGCAGGCTTGAACATTGCCATCGGGTTGGGACCGCTGGTGTCGATGCTCAACGCGGCACCGGTCACCTTGGAATAAAACGTCACTGCCGCGTCCAAATCGCTGACGGGCAGCTCGCCCCAGACCAGGAAATCCTTGGGGGTATAGGCCATATCAAATCCTCCGTGGTTGCCTGCGGTCAGCATGGCAGGCGCTCCTGTCAGTTTCTGGCATCAGCTGCCGGTTCGGAGCATCTCCGCCAGGCAGGCTTTGTACACGGCGTTTTACTCGAAATTTCCAGCTTGCAGGGCCGCAGCTGTTCCCTCAATCCTTACGCAGGAGCGCAGCCCTGCCGGAACAGCTGCCAAGAACCAGGGTCACCTGACCGGTACGCGATTGAGGAGAAAGAAAAGCAATGACCGCATTGGATATTGATTTTGTCCGGGCCCAGTTCCCGGCCTTTGGCGAACCCGGCCTTCAGGGCCAGGCGTTTTTTGAAAACGCGGGCGGCTCCTATACCTGCCGCCAGGTGATTGACCGGCTGACCCGGTTCTATACCCAGCGCAAGGTGCAGCCTTATGCCCCCTATGAGGCCTCGCGCCTTGGCGGCGCCGAGATGGACGAGGCCCGCACCCGTCTGGCCGCGCTGATGGGTGTTGCTGCCGAGGAGCTGAGCTTTGGTCCCTCGACCACCCAGAACACCTATGTGCTGGCGCAGGCCTTCCGCAGCTTCATGAAGCCCGGTGAAGCCATCATCGTCACCAATCAGGACCACGAGGCCAACACCGGCCCCTGGCGCCGTCTGGCCGAGGAAGGGATCGAGATCCGCGAATGGCAGATCGACCCGCAGACCGGCCATCTGGACCCGGCCCGGCTGGAAACCCTGCTGGACGAAAACGTCCGCCTGGTCTGCTTCCCGCACTGCTCCAACGTGGTGGGCGAGATCAACCCGGTCGCGGAGATCACCGCTATGGCCCATGCCGCCGGTGCCTTTGTCTGTGTTGATGGCGTGTCTTATGCACCGCACGGGTTGCCGAATGTGGATGACCTGGGCGCCGATATCTACCTGTTCTCCGCCTATAAGACCTATGGCCCCCATCAGGGCATCATGGTGATCCGCAAGGCGCTGGGCGCACTGCTGCCGAACCAAGCGCATTACTTCAATGCGGACACACTCTATAAACGCTTCACCCCGGCAGGCCCCGATCATGCCCAGGTGGCGGCCTCGGCCGGCATGGCTGATTATTTTGAGGCTTTGGCGGCTCATCACGGTCACGCGGGCACTGCTGCCGAAACCGGCGCCTTTGTCCACGATCTGATGCGCGCGCATGAGGCCGCTCTGCTGCAGCCGCTGCTGGACGCGGTAAGGGACCGCAATGATGTGCGCCTGCTGGGGCCTGCGACTGCAGAAACCCGCGCGCCGACCGTTGCGATTGCCCTGAACCGCCCGGCGGAACCGGTTGCCGCGGCCATGTCGGAATATGGCATCATGGCAGGCGGCGGCGATTTCTATGCTGTGCGCGCCCTTTCCGCCATGGGCGTTGATCCAAACGAGGGCGTGCTGCGTATGAGCTTCACCCACTACACGACCGAGGCAGAAGTGGCCAAGCTGAATGAGGTTTTGGACCGGGTGCTGTAACGCAGACAGGGTAAGGAAAGTGGCATGAACAGCAGTTCCCCGGTGATCTGGTGGATAAGGCGGGATCTCCGTCTTTGTGACAATCCGGCTCTGACGGCTGCTGCCGCGTCCGGTGCGCCCGTTCTTCCAGTCTATATCCTCGACGAACAGGACGAAGCGCTGGGCGCAGCGCCCAAGTTCCGCCTTGGGCTGGGGCTGGAGCATTTCGCACAGGAACTGGCCAGGGCCGGCTCCCGTCTGATCCTGCGCCGGGGCAGGGCGCTGGACGTGCTGCAGCAGCTGGCCGTTGAAACCGGGGCAGGGGCCGTGCATTGGTCCCGCCTTTATGATCCGCAGGCCATTGCCCGCGACACCGAAGTGAAACAGCAGCTCCCGGCGCAGGGGATCACGGCCAAATCCCACGGCGGTCGGCTGTTGTTTGAACCCTGGACGGTCGAGACCAAGACCGGCGGAATGTACAAGGTCTACACCCCGTTCTGGAAGGCCGTGCGGGGCCGCAGCGTCACCAGCCTGCTGCCGGCACCCGCCACGTTGCCAGCACCGGCAAACTGGCCCGCCAGTGAAGATATCTCCGCCTGGAATATGGGCGCCGCCATGCGCCGCGGCGCGGATGTGGTCGCCCGCTACTGCCGTGTTGGCGAAGGTGCCGCGCTGAACCGTCTGGACGAATTCCTCGAAGATTCTGTGGACGCATATAAAGAGCGCCGCGACTATCCGGGCGAGGAGGCCACCTCCGGCCTGTCGGAAAACCTTGCCTGGGGGGAAATCAGCCCGCACCGCATGTGGCACCTGGGCCGCGCGGCGATGGAGCGCGGCAGCCAGGGCGCGGAACATTTCCTGAAAGAGGTCGCCTGGCGCGAGTTCGCCTATCACCTGATGTACCACTCGCCGCATATGCTGACGGCCAGCTGGCGCAGTGAATGGCATGCCTTTCCCTGGTCGCAGGACATCACGCGCCAGGTCCAGGCCTGGCAGCGGGGGCAGACAGGGTATGGTTTCATCGATGCCGCCATGCGCGAGCTGTATGTGACCGGCAAGATGCACAACCGGGCCCGTATGATCGTGGCAAGTTTCCTGACCAAGCATCTGATGACGCATTGGAAAATCGGAATGAACTGGTTTGCGGAAACGCTGGTGGACTGGGACCCGGCCGCCAATGCTATGGGCTGGCAGTGGGTGGCTGGCTCCGGTCCCGACGCCGCCCCTTTCTTCCGTGTCTTCAACCCCAGCGGCCAGCTGGAAAAATTCGACCCATCAGGTGCTTACACGCGACGCTGGATTGCCGAGGGGCAAGGCAATGCACCGCAATCCGCGCTGGATTTCTTCGACGCTGCGCCACTGTCCTGGAACCTCTCACCGGACACTCTCCGCGCAGAGCCGGTCATTAGCCTGAAAGAGGGCCGCGACCGTGCGCTCGCGGCTTATCACGGTGCCCGTGAAAACCGCTAACGCATAGTTTTCTTGCCGGAAGGCCCCCTGCGGCCTAGCTTTTTCCCTGTAGCCAGTCCGTGTCTCACAGGGGGAAGCGCATGAAGCACACGTCCGTTGAGGGCCAGAAAGATCTGCCGCGCTACTTTGCTGCGGTGTTTGCCAAGGTGAAGGCCATGGAGGTCGGGCGGCTGGATATCCACCTGCCGGACGGGCGAATATTTTCCGCAAACGGGCGCGATCCCGGTCCCGCCGCTGATCTGCACATCCGTAATCCGGATTGTTTTGCCCGGCTGATCCGCGAGGGCGATCTTGGCTTTGCCGACGCTTACCTGGAAGGCTGGTGGAGCACATCAGACCTGCAGGCATTTATGGATCTGGTGCATATGGGCGCCAATACCGTCTATGACGGTTTTCCGGGCCAGGGCCTGGCACGCGCTTATGAACGCTTCCGCTTCTGGCTGCACCGCAATCACCGCAAACAGGCGCAAAAGAATATCTCGTACCACTACGACCTGGGCAATGATTTCTACGGGTTGTGGCTGGATGACACGATGACCTATTCCAGCGCCATGTTCCGCAGCGGTCAGGACAGCCTGGAGGCGGCGCAGACCGCCAAATACGCCTCAATGGTGGATCAGATGGGGGTGCAGGCCGGCGACCATGTGCTGGAGATCGGCTGCGGCTGGGGCGGCTTTGCGGAATATGCCGCCATTCAGCGGGGGCTGAAAGTCACCGGTCTGACGATCAGTCAGGAGCAGCTGAACTTTGCCCGGCAACGTATCGAAAAGGCAGGACTTTCCAATCAAGTTGATTTGCGCCTGCAGGACTATCGCGATTGCCGTGGCAGCTTTGACGGCATCGCTTCAATCGAGATGTTCGAGGCGGTGGGGCAGAAATACTGGCCCGCGTATTTCAGTACCATTCACGACCGGCTGAACCCCGGCGGCAAGGCGACGCTGCAGATCATCACCGTTGCCGACCGGCGCTGGGAGATCTACCGCAAGGGCGTCGATTTCATCCAGAAACACATCTTCCCCGGCGGCATGCTGCCGTCCCGAATGTCCTGCGCGACCAGATCGAACGGGCAGGGCTGGGCGTGGTGCGGTCGATTGAATTCGGCGACAGCTACGACCAGACTTTGCGGCGCTGGCACGACACGTTCAACGCCCGCTGGGATCAGATCGCCCGCATGGGATTTGATGACCGCTTCCGCAAGATGTGGAACTTTTACCTCACTTCCTGCGCAGCCGCCTTTAAGACTGGCAATTGCGACGTGACGCAGATTACAGTTGCGCATCGCTGACTGAACTGGCCGCACGGATCGTAACCAGACATGCCCACCGGAGCCCGACTGACCGCCGCCTTTTGCCTTGCCTTGGTGGCGTTCTTTGTGTCCTTCCTGGTTATGCCGCTGATGCCCGAAGGCACGGACTTCGGCTATTTTGTGCATGTGAATGTGGCGCTGGGGCTGCTGAGCGGCTGGATATTCATGGGCAAACGCGCCGGCCGCGGGCTGGTGCCCGGTATCAACAATGGCCTGACGGGTATGGCGGTCATGGTACTGTGGGCGCTGTTCATCCAAGGCACCTGGGAAATGTTCCGTCTGGCCATGCGCCACCGCTACGGCGGCCCGTTTGAGGCACTGTCGCAGATCTTTGTGATTGCACTGGAGTATTTCTTTGTTATCGCTGTGCCATCTGTGCTGGTGCCATTGGCCGTGGGCGGGGTTCTTGCCGGTCTCGCGACCGAGAACGCCTCCCGCCGCTGGCGCTGAAACATATTCTTAACAACAGGTTATAATCCGTGGCTGATCTCTTTTTCTTTGGCACGCTGCGCCATATCCCTTTGCTTGAACTGGTGCTGGGCCGCAGCGGCGCGGCGCTGAAAGCGCAGGGGGCAAAACTGTCCGGCCATGGTGTTTATCAGGTGGTCGGCCAGCCGTTCCCGGCGATTGAATCCCGCGAGGGCGCAACAGCTGACGGCGTTCTGGTACAGGGCCTGTCGCCCGCCGATCTGGATGCGCTCAACTTTTACGAGGGCGGCTTCGGCTATGCGCTGAAACCGGTTTCGGTTCAGCTGGAGGACAGCGGCACCGCCCTGGCGGAGGTCTATTTCCCCGAACCCGGTCTCTGGCAAACGGCTGAGCCCTGGGATTTGGCGGCCTGGGTGCAGAAATGGGGCGCGCTGTCCCTGCGCGCCGCCGAAGAGGTGATGTCTTATCATGGCCGCATGACTGCGGAAGAGGTGGCCCGCTGCTTCCCCTCGGTCCGCCGCCGCGCCGCCGCCTGGCTGGCAGCGCAGGCGCGCCCCGGTGATCCGGAGCATGACCTGTCAAAGGATGTGATTGTCCACAACCACAACCGCGCTTACCTGAATTTCTTTGCGATGGAAGAAATGAACCTGCAGTACCGCCGCTTTGACGGCAGTCTCAGCCCGGTTATGGAGCGTTCGGCTGCGATGGCAGGCCATGCGGCGGTGCTGCTGCCTTATGACCCGCTGCGCGATCAGGTGCTGCTGGTGGAGCAATTCCGCGCACCGCCCTTTATCATGGGCGAAGCGCACCCCTGGATGTGGGAGCCGGTCGCAGGCGTGATCGACCCCGGCGAGACGCCCGAGGACACCGCGGTCCGCGAAGCACAAGAGGAGGCAGGCGTTACTGTCCAGCGCCTGGAACCAGTGGCGCAGGTCTACCCATCCAGCGGCGCACTGGCAGAATTCATCCATGTTTTCATTGGCATATCAGACCTTTCTGACATCAATGGCGGTGGCGGCGTCGCCGGTGAGGGCGAGGATATCCGCAGCCGGATCCTCAGCTATGACGAACTGATGCAGGGCGTGGATGCGCAGATCTATCAGGACATGCCGCTGGTCACCGCTGCACTGTGGCTGTCACGCCATCGTGAGCGGCTGCGCAACGCGCCGTCGTGACTGCTTCGCGCCTTGTGAACGCCGGGGCGCTTAGTTACACCTTGGGGGAACGATCGAAAGGGATATCATGCGCATTGCACGCGATCTGGCTGATGCCATCGGCCACACACCTCTTATCCGCCTGAACCGCGTCAGCGAAGAGACCGGCTGCGAGATCCTGGGCAAGGCCGAATTCATGAATCCGGGCCAGTCGGTCAAGGACCGCGCCGCGCTCTATATCATCAAGGACGCCATCGCCCGCGGCGATCTGAAGCCCGGCGGCACCATTGTCGAAGGCACCGCCGGCAACACCGGCATCGGTCTGGCGCTGGTCGGCGCCTCGATGGGGTTCAAGACGGTGATCGTGATCCCGGAAACCCAGTCCGAGGAAAAAAAGGACATGCTGCGCCTGGCAGGTGCCCAGCTGGTTCAGGTTCCTGCGGCGCCGTACCGCAATCCCAACAACTATGTGCGCTATTCCCAGCGTCTGGCGGAAAAACTGGCCAAGACGGAACCGAACGGTGCGATCTGGGCCAACCAGTTCGACAATGTGGCGAACCGCCAGGCCCATGTGGAAACCACCGGTCCCGAGATCTGGGAGCAGACCGGCGGCAAGGTGGACGGCTTTGTCTGCGCGGTCGGATCCGGCGGCACTCTTGCCGGGGTGGCCGAAGCACTGCAGCCCAAAGGCGTCAAGGTCGGTCTGGCCGATCCGCTGGGAGCTGCGCTTTATTCGTTTTACACCACCGGTGAGCTGGCCTCCGAAGGCAGCTCCATCACCGAGGGCATCGGCCAGGGCCGGATCACCAAGAACCTGGAGGGCTTCACGCCGGACTTCAGCTATCAGGTGCCGGACGCCGAGGCGGTGCCTTATGTCTTTGACCTGCTGCACGAGGAAGGCCTGGTGCTGGGCGGCTCCTCGGGCATTAACATTGCAGGCGCTGTGCGTATGGCCAAGGACATGGGTCCGGGCAAAACCATTGTCACCGTTTTGTGCGACTATGGCACCCGCTACCAGTCCAAGCTGTTCAATCCGGATTTCCTGCGCGAGAAGAACCTGCCGGTGCCGGAGTGGATGACCCACACGCCCGCGTCTATCCCAGGCGTATTTGAGGACGTATGACACCCATAATAACCGCTTTGCGGACTGCTTTGCTGGGGCTGGCCTTTGCGGCCGGCCTGGCTTTGCCTGCACTGGCTCAGCTGACTGCTGAATCGCGTGCCTATTATCAGGACTGGCTTAAGACCGCCAACCGTGCGGAAGAGGTCATCGACGCCAGACGGGCCTCCAGCGCCGCTATGGAAGCGCTGCGCAAAGAGCTTACCACCTACCGGCAGAATTTCCTGGCGGCGCGCACCGATAACGGCGACCGTATTCAGACGCTCGAAGGTCAGCTTGGCGCGCTTGGCCCGGCGCCCGGCGAGGGCGAGAGCGAGCCCGAGGATATCGCCCAGCTGCGCCGTTCGCTGGAACAGCAGCTGAAGGACCTCAAGGTTCCGCGCATCGTTGCGGAAGAGGCTTACAGCCGTGCAAACGGGCTGATCACCGAGATAGACAAGATCATCCGCGAGCGCCGCACCCGCAGGCTGCTGGAGCGCGGACCCTCGCCGTTCAACCCGGAAAACTGGGCCGGCGCTGTGCGCTCGCTGACCCGTTCGGGCGGCTCTTTGTGGAACGAAACCGCCTCTAGGGTGGGCAGCGCCACCACGGCTGAGCGGATTCAGAACAGCCTGCCGGCACTGCTGCTGCTGCTGTTGATTGCAGCGCTGCTGGTGCTGCGCGGCCGGCCCTGGGCCCATGCGGCGGGCGATTACCTGCGCCAGTTCGGAAGCTCGGGCCGCGGTGTCTGGGGTTTTGTCGTCTCGCTGCTTGAGGTGATCCTGCCCTTTATCGGCATCATCTGCCTGACTGCAGCGGTGGACCTGTCCGGGGTGCTTGGCATCCGCGGCTCGATCCTGCTGGATTATGTGCCCGGCTGGGCGCTGCTGCTGCTGTCGTTCCACTGGCTGGGCAACCAGCTGTTCTCCAGCCGCATCGAAAACGATCTGGTCCCGGTGCAGGAGGGCCGCCTGAATGAAACCAGGCTGATGGTCGATATCCTGGCGGTGATCCTGGTGCTGCAGGATGCGCTGACACAGCTGGAAAACATCGACAGCATCCCGGCTGAGGCCCATGCGGTGGCCAGCTTCCCGCTGATTATGGGCGCGGCCCTGGTTCTGCTGCGCCTGCACCGGATCGGCGCTAAGCGCCGTCAGCAGCAAAGCAGCGATGAGTCCGATGAGGACGGTGCCATAGCGGCCGGCGCCAACCGGATTATGAGTCTGGTGCGCCGTGCCACCTATCTGCTGGGCTTTGTGTCTCCGGTACTGGCGGCCTTTGGCTATGTGAACGCAGCCGAGGCACTGATTTATCCCGCGGTCTCCACCCTGGCGCTGCTGGCTGCCCTTCTGGTGCTGCAGCGCTTCCTCGGCGACCTCTACGGCTGGCTCTCCGGCAGAGGGTCCGAAGCGCGGGAGTCCCTGTTTGCAGTGATGATCGGCTTTGTGCTCGCCGCCTTGGCCCTGCCGCTGCTGGCGCTGATCTGGGGCGCACGGATTGCAGATTTGACTGAGCTGTGGTCGCAGTTCCTGGAAGGATTCCAGATCGGCGACACAAAGATCTCTCCAACCGCTTTCCTGACGTTTGCGGTGGTCTTTGCCGTCGGCTACGCGTTGACGCGGCTGATCCAGGGCTCCTTGCGCAACTCGCTGCTGCCCAAGACCAAGATCGATCCTGGCGGCCAGAACGCCATTACCTCGGGTCTTGGCTATGTCGGCATCTTCCTGGCGGCGGTGGTGGCGATCTCGATGGCCGGGCTGGACCTGTCGTCACTCGCCATCGTTGCTGGTGCGCTGTCGGTTGGTATCGGCTTTGGCCTTCAGACCATTGTGTCGAACTTCGTTTCAGGCATCATCCTGCTGATCGAGCGCCCGATCTCCAAGGGCGACTGGATCGAGGTCGGCGGGCTGATGGGCTATGTGCGCGACATCTCGGTGCGCTCCACCCGGATCGAAACCTTCGACCGCTCCGACGTGATCGTGCCGAACTCGGACCTGATCTCGGGCACCGTCACCAACTATACCCGCGGCAACACCGTGGGGCGGGTTATTGTGCCGGTGGGCGTTGCCTATGGCACCGACCCGCGCAAGGTGGAGGCGATCCTGAACGAAGTTGCCAAGGCACATCCGATGGTGCTGCTCAACCCGGCGCCCAGCGTGGTGTTCCAGGGCTTTGGCGCCGACAGTCTGGATTTTGAGATCCGGGCAATCCTGCGCGATGTGAACTGGGTTCTGTCGGTGAAATCCGACATGAATTACGAGATTTCCAAACGGTTCGACGAAGAAGGGATCGAAATCCCCTTTATGCAGCGCGACATTTGGATCCGTAACCCCGAGGCGCTGACCCCGGACAAACCGGCAACCTCTGCCGCGGCGTCCGCTTCCGCACCCGCATCTGCTCCGCTGAAGCCGGATCTGGCGGATGTGCAGCAGGACCCCCAAGAAGATGCTGATGGAGACGCCGATGCCGACAAGTGACCTGCTATTCCGCAAGGACGCCTATGCCCGGATGACCGAAGCACTGGTCCTGGCCCATACAGAACAGGGCGGGCTGATCCTGGACCGCAGCCTGTTCTATGCCACCGGCGGCGGCCAGCCGGGCGACAACGGCCAGCTTTTGTGGGTCGATGGTCAATGCACCATTGCCACCACCGTCAAGGGTGAGGGCGATGCAATTGTGCTGGTTCCGCATGAGAATGAACCGCTGCCTGCCGAAGGCACCACGGTCACCCAGGTGCTCGACTGGGACCGCCGCTATGGCCACATGCGGGTTCACACTGCGCTGCACCTGCTGTCAGTGGTGATTCCGCTGGAGGTGACCGGCGGCTCGATCAGCGCAGACAAAGGCCGGCTCGATTTCAACATGCCTGAGGCGCCCGCGGATAAACAGGCGCTGCAGGACCAGCTGCAGGCGCTCATTGACCGTGATCTTGAGGTGACCGAGGACTGGATCACCGACGCGGAACTGGATGCCAATCCGCAGCTGGTGAAAACCATGTCCGTCTCGCCGCCGCGCGGGGCAGGGCAGGTGCGCCTAGTCCGCATCGGCACCCCGGACGAGCAGATCGATCTGCAGCCCTGCGGCGGCACCCATGTCAAACGCACCGCAGAAATCGGCAAAATCCGCCTTGGCAAGGTGGAGAAAAAGGGCAAGCAGAACCGCCGCGTCTATCTCCATCTGGAGACTTGAAAAAGAATGCGGGCCGGAGTGTATTTTTTGCCATTTCGGCCCTTGCATTTCCCCCTGTGATCCTTCAAAAGCCCCTCACGGAGAGGTGGCCGAGTGGTCGAAGGCGCACGCCTGGAAAGTGTGTAGGCGGGAAACCGTCTCCAGGGTTCGAATCCCTGTCTCTCCGCCATAACCCACATTGTAAACGAACATCAGTTGCTTCAGGCATGGCCAAATTGGCGATGAAGAGCGGGTTGCAGCGGCTGTTCTTGCATCAAGGGCAGGCCGGTCAGCGGACAAATGCCTGTGGATTGAATAAACTCTTCAGCGTTATTTACTTTTCCGCACGGCTGCGATGACCTTCCGCATAGGCCGTCCGATTCGAATGATCTGTCCGGCATTCCCGCCGCATTGAGAAACAAACTTTGCAAACGGCAAGGATTGAAATCAATTCCACACCATTTCCCTAAGGGCAGCTTGCTGAGGGAGCGGAAAACCGGTGGTGCCGCCGTATTTTGCCCTTGTTTCGGATTTGGCAACAATTTCACTCCCTCAAACAACGGGTGCGGGAAATTTGTGCTGGAAGTGCAAGTTTGGCCCTCGGATTGTATCCGGTTTGCGAGACAATCATCGTTATCCGGCACTGGCTTGCGCCGTCTCAATTGCCTCGAATGGCGCAATGGGGGGAATTTTAGGCAATTTTTTGGCTTTGTGGCCGGAGGTACCTAACGTATGCATGTTCTAGCCCATTGGGGGGGCGAGTTCTGCAAGCTGCTGGACTGTGGTGGACTGCTAAAATTTAGCTTAAGTCCATGGGCTGCTGATGCCTGCCTGCCACTGATCTGAGAGCTTTTGCTTATCGGCTGTGCGCTGTTCCGGCGTGCACTCCAGAGCGTTTGCGCGTTCTGGCCCTCTCTCCGCTTGGGCTGGTGTTTTGACTGCGAAGTTCCGCATGGCTGTGCGGCTGTCCGGCTGGCCCGAACGGTGGGTTTGGGGCCAGACCGGTGAGGAGAGAGTGATGGCGAAGAGTACCGATATGCCGAATGCGGCCTTGAACGGAATTGTTGAGGGCACCTCGGGGATGACCTGATCAATGCGGCTTACACCGGCGATCCGGAAGGCGATATGGTTGATAACGCCGATGCCACCGGCCCGGCGGCGGGGCCGGATGATGATGTCATCATCGCAGGCAGTGGCAATGACAGCATCTATGCCGGCGCGGGCGATGATACTGTCGACGGCGGCAGCGGCGATGACCTGATCCTGGGCGATGGCGTCTCCGGCGCCAATGAACCGGTCAAGATTACCATCTCCTCGACCAGCGCGGCCTTCCAGAACAAGGTCTTTGCCTACACCATTGATCCGTCGACCGGCGAGATCAGCAATGTCGTGATGCTGTCGCAGAACGCCAACGCGGATGTCGGCGAAACCTATAGTTACGATGCGCCCGAAGGCGCGGTTGTCGGTGTCGGCATCGTCAGCCCGCATGGCACGTATTACTCGTCCGGCTATGGCGACAACGCGGATCTGAACCCGGACGGGCTGGACCATACCAAGGGGATCTTTGAGTTCCCGGACGGTTCTGTCCAGCTGGGATTTGAGGATATTCGCAACCTGGGCGACAGGGACTTCAACGACGTCAAGCTGATCGTGGACCTGGGTACCTCGGGCACGACGCTCGACAATGCGCATTTCGACTATTCCTCCGATCCGGCCGACCCGGTTGTGCCGGGCGACGACAGCCTGACCGGCGGCGAGGGTGACGACACCATTCTTGGCGGCGGCGGCGATGACACCATCGACGGCGGTGACGGCTCCGACTCGGTTGAGGGCGGCGACGGCGATGATGTGATCGACACCTCCAAGGACAGCGGCATTCCGCTGCCGGACCGCGGCTTTCCGGGTTACACCGGCACCGACCCCGACATTCCGTTTATCCCGGCGGATGCCGATCCGTTTGACGATCGCGATACCGTTCTGGGCGGCGCCGGCAATGATACCATCTCTACCGGGGATGATGCCGACCTGATTGACGGCGGTTCGGGTATGGACGTGATTGATGGCGGCATCGACGATGACACCATCGACGGCGGCTCCCAGGCAGATGTTCTGACCGGCGGCGAAGGTTCCGACATCCTGCTGGGCGGCGGCGGCAGCGACACCATCTATGGCGGGTTGAATCCGTCCTTCCCGGACGGGCTGAACATTACAGATGACGGCAGCGACGGCCGTCCGGCGGATCCGGACCCGACCAACGGCATGGACACGATTGACGGCGGCTCGGGCAATGACCTGATCTTTGGCCAGGACGATGACGACGACATTTCCGGCGGCTCGGGCCATGACACCATTGATGCCGGTATTGATGACGATATCGTCCGCGGCGGGGCCGGCAATGACCTGATCACCGGCGGCCAGGGCGCCGATACCCTGTCCGGCGGCGCCGGGCGCGATACCTTCCTGGGCGGCAATGCCGGCGACGAAGTTGACGGCGGCTCGGGCGGTGACGATTTCGACACCCTGGACCTGACAGGAACCGGCCCGTTTGAACTCAGCGGTGTCACCGTCGATGCAGACGGCAACAGCATCTCGGGAACCGTCAACTTCCTTGATGGCGACGGGGCTGTGACCGGCTCGATGACCTTTGGCGAGATTGAGCAGATCATTCCCTGCTTCACGCCCGGCACGCTGATCGCCACCCCGCTGGGGGAACGCCGGGTCGAAGATTTGCAGGCTGGCGACCGGGTGATCACCCGCGACAACGGCATTCAGGAAATCCGCTGGATCGGTACCCGCACGCTGCAGGGCCGCGAGCTGAACAGCGCCGCGCATCTGCAACCGGTGCTGATCCGCCAGGGCGCCCTGGGCAATGGTCTGCCCGAGCGCGACATGATGGTCAGCCCCAACCACCGGGTACTGGTCGCCAATGATAAGACGGCGCTGTATTTCGAGGACCGCGAGGTTCTGGTGGCGGCCAAGCATCTGACCGGGCTGGCGGGCGTCGACGCAGTGGAGACCACCGAGGTGACCTATATCCACTTCATGTTCGACCAGCACGAGGTTGTGCTGTCCGATGGCGCCTGGACCGAGAGCTTTCAGCCGGGCGACCAGTCGCTGCGCGGGCTGGATAACGCACAGCGCAACGAATTGTTCGAGCTGTTCCCGGATCTTAAGTCGGAGAAGGGCCGGGCGGCTTATTCCGCGGCACGACGGTCGTTGCGGAAACACGAGGCGCATCTGCTCGTGCATTGAGAAATGCTGCTGCTGTTTTGGGGGAAACAGCAGAGAAGAGCAAAGCGCAGGAAGGCAGGGCCTTGGGCCCTGCCTTCTCTGCGTTGGAAGGGGTGATGCTGGTGATCAGCGGCGGTTGCGCCAGGCGGCCCAGTCCTCGGGCGTGTCCAGATCGGTCAGCGCATGGTTCTTTGGCAGGGGCACCATCTGCGGCGGTTCGGATTTCAGGAGGCTGCGGGCACCCTGGTCCCCGCGGAGGGTTTTCAGGGCGGCAAAACAGCGGCGCGGAAACAGCACCGGGTGGCCCTGGATGCCGTCCTCTGAAGCAGCGCGCAGGACCGGGCTGCCATCACCAGGGAAATGCGCGGCCAGATGCAGCATGTCCTGCGTCTCAACCTCCGGCATGTCGGCAGGCAGTATCATCACGGCCTTAGTCTGTTCAGGCAGTGCTGCGATTCCGCGGCGGATCGAGGCGGCCATGCCCTCAGCCGCGTCGGGAACCGGGACCGGGATCGCGCTGCCGGTTGCGGCCGCACGGGGATGGGTTTCGCTGGGCAAGGTCACAAACACCGGCAGACCGGTAAGCGCCGCCCGGCGGCACATCAGGGCAAGCAGAGGCTGGCCGTCCACATCCTCCATCAGCTTGTCACGGCCATGCATCCGGGATGAGGCGCCGGCTGCGAGCAGGAGAATGGCGATGGCGGTCATGGTTTTCCGGGCCTTTGCATTGGGCCGCAAGGTCGGATGCCTCCGGCGGGAGTATTTTGGGAAAGATGAAAGGACGGGTCCAGGGAAAACCCGCTAGGTCAGAGACGCTGACCGATCCGTTGCGGAACTGCTCTGGGGCCGCGTGCGCAGGCCTGGCAACAGGGGGCAGGCAGGTCAGGCTTGCTGACCTGCCTGGAGGCATTAGCCGCGCATCCGGGCGCCGTCGGCGTCGAACAGCGGTTCAGTGATCAGGCGGGCCTTGTACATATTGCCAAGGATTTCGATCTCCACCTCAAGGCCGTCCTGGGCGCGGTCCGTTGGAACAAAGCCTAGAGCGACGGATTTCTGCGCGTGGTGCGAGTAACCGCCGGAGGTGCAGAAGCCCGCGACGGCGCCGTCGAGCCAGATCGGTTCATAGGCGACCACATCTGCGTCGTCTGCCTCTACCTCAAAGGCGCAAAGCTGGCGCGCGGGGCCTGTGTCGCGTTCAGCCTCGGCGGCGGAGCGGCCGATGAAATCTGCGTTCTTCTTGAAGGAGATAAAACGGTCCAGCCCGGTTTCGGCAGCGGTGTAGTCGGGCGAGAATTCCCGCAGCCAGGAGCCGAAGAATTTATCCAGGCGCAGCGACATCATCGCCCGCATGCCGAAGGGTTTCATACCGTGCGGCTGGCCTGCATTCCAAAGAGCATCCCACAGGGCGCGTTGCGAGGGCAGGTCGCAGTAGATTTCATAGCCCAGATCGCCGGTGTAGCTGACCCGCTGCACGATGCAGTCGGCCATGCCCACGGTCAGGCGGCGCACATCCATGAACCGCATGTCCGAAATGTCGGCCCTTGTGCAGGCTTGCAGCACCGCGCGCGCCTTGGGGCCTGCAATCTGGAAGCCGTTGCGGGTGTCGGAGATGTTCTCGAGGCTGACGCCATCGTCCAGGTTCTGCAGGAACCAGCGCATGTGGTATGCTTGGCTCCCATAGGAGGCGGTGAGCTGGAATTCTTCCTCCGCCAGGCAGGAGATAGTGAAATCCCCGATCAGGCGGCCTTTGGGCGACAGCATCGGTGTCAGCGACAGACGGCCCGGCTGCGGCACCCGGCCGGCCATGATGCGGTCGAGCCAGGCGCGGGCGCCTGTGCCCTTGATCAGGTACTTGCCGAAGTTGTGGACCTCGTTGATGCCGACGTTTTCTCGGACCGCCTTGACCTCGCGCGCGGTGGCCTCAAACGCGTTGGAGCGGCGGAAGGACGGGGTCTCGTAGCGCGGCTCGTCGCCTTCCGCGAAGTAGTTCGGGACTTCAATGCCGTATTGCGCACCCCAGACCGCGCCCATGCCATCGAAGATGTCGTACATCGGCGTGGTGCGGAACGGGCGGGCCGCGGGCAGCTCCTCGTTCGGGTAGGCGATGGAGAAGCGTTTCTGATAGTTTTCAATGACTTTAGGGCGGGTGTAGCCGGGTGTGATCCAACCGCCGAAGCGGGCGCAGTCCATTGCAAAGGTGTCGCGCTCGCATTCGCCCTCCACCATCCATTGGGCCAGCATCAGGCCGACGCCGCCGCCCTGACTGAAGCCGGCCATGACGGCGCAGGCGGACCAGTAGTTGCGCATGCCGGGAACCGGGCCCACCAGCGGGTTGCCGTCGGGGGCAAAAGTGAAGGGGCCGTGGATCACCGATTTCACGCCCGCAGCCTCCAGCGCCGGGAAGCGTTTGTAGGCGAAATTGATGGAATCCTCGATCTTGTCGAAGTCGTCCTGCAGCAGCTCATGCCCGAAGTCCCACGGTGTGCCGTCCACCGCCCAGGGTTTGCAGGGTTGCTCGTAGAAGCCGATGCAGAGGCCGCGGCCCTCTTGCCTGAGGTAGCTTTCGCCGGCCGGGTCCATCACATGGGGGTGCTCGCCGCCGCCATCGATAATCTCGGCGATCAGCGGCACCTCGTCGGTGACGATATACTGGTGTTCCATCGGGTGCAGGGGCATGTAGACACCGGCCATGGCACCAACCTCGCGGGCCCAGAGGCCGCCTGCGTTGACCACATGTTCGGCGTGCACGGTGCCTTTGTTGGTGACCACGTCCCAGGTGCCGTCCGGGCGCTGGTTGGTCTCGATCACCTTGCAGTGGGTTTCGATGGTGGCGCCGCCCATGCGCGCGGCCTTGGCATAGGCGTGGGTGGTGCCGGAGGGGTCTAGGTGGCCGTCGAGCGGGTCATACAGGCCGCCGATGATGCCGTCGGTGTTGGTAACCGGGGCGATCTTCTTGATCTCTTCGGGGAGACGATTTCGGTCTCCAGCCCCATGAAGCGGTGCTTGGCGCGTTCCGCCTTCAGCATGTCGAAGCGTTCCTGGGTTTCGGCCAGGGTGACGCCGCCCACATGGTGCAACCCGCAGGACATGCCGGTGATCGCTTCCAGCTCTTTGTAAAGCTTGATGGTGTAGCCCTGCAGCGCCGCCATATTGGTGTCGCCATTGAGGGTGTGAAACCCGCCCGCCGCGTGCCATGTGGAGCCGGAGGTCAGCTCTGAACGTTCGATCAGCATGACGTCGGACCAGCCGAGCTTGGTCAGGTGATACAGAACTGAGCAGCCGACGACGCCGCCGCCGATAACTGCCACGCGGGTGGTGGTTTTCATGTGGGCCTCCCCTGAGTAGGTGTTGCCTGCATTCTGTACAGAAGTGAACAGTAGTCCAGCAGAAAAACGGCACCGCGTGCCGCTTATGGGCAGTCAGGCTGCGGTTTCGTTACTCAGATGTGCGGAAGCGGCTGTTCTGAATGATAAATATTGCAGTGAGCGGTGCCAGGAGGAGGATCACGCCAACAGTGATCAGCAGCAAGCCCAGCTGGGTATAATCGGCTGGGGTGGTAATAGTGCCTGCCGAATCCGTGACCTCGCGGGTCACTTCGAAGATTTCGTTCAGGTATTTGGTGCCGAGACTGGAGGCCGACAGCGCCAGATTGGTGAAGGAGGCCATGACCGCAAAGAAAGTGGCTTTCAGCCCCGAGGGCGCGTTGCGGGCGATCCAGGCGAGCATCGGGATCATCGCGACCTGGCCCAGCGGGGATTCGACGGCGGTGTCGACCATGGCGATGAAGCGGGCGTCAATCACGCCCCCGGTCATCGCCGCGGTCCAGTGGTGGGCGCCGTAATAAAGCGCGATGTTGGGCAGGCTGAGGACGGCCTCGGTAATGGCAAGGAAGGCGACGATCCAGGTGATCGGGCGGCTGGCCATCATCGGGCGGAAAATCAGCATGCCGGCCAGCGTCAGCAGCGAAGTGATCAGAGCCAGGACTGACAGGAACTGCTGGTCGAACCCCAGCACGTCGATTTCAAACCAGGTGGCGCCGGGGCCGCGCAGGGGCGTGGCGCGATAGACAAAGATGATGATGGCGGTGCCGATCAGGGCGCGGGCCTGGTCCGTTGGCAGAACCGAGACCAGCTGGCGCATCAGAAACAGGACGATGGCCATGGAACCGGCAAAGACGATCTCCTGCGAATAGGGCACATCGCCCAGGCCCACGGCGAGGGAGAGCGCCACAAAGCCGCCGCCGCCGATGAAATACCAGTGGTTGGGGGTGACCGGCTCGCGGGGCAGCTCAATGCGGGCGCGGATCTCAGCCTCGGCCACTCCGGCGCGGCGCAGCGCAGCGGCCTTGCGCCACTTCTGCCAGATCGCCAGTGCGACCCCGGACAGGGAAATGACCGGGATCAGCAGCGCGAGGCTGAAGACAAAACCGTAAAGCGCGCCCTTTGCCGCTTGAGGCAGCGCATCGGCGCCATCGAATAGGGCAACATTCAGCGCGGCAGCGGCGCTGGAGCCGCCGATCAGCGCGATACGGCCAAAGGTCTGCATGGTGGTGTGCAGGGATTTGGTTTCAGCCTCGGGCAGGGGGCGGCCGTGGTCATCTGCATGGGGCACGGCCTCGACCGACATGGCATCAGCCACCACATCCTGCAGCACATATCCGCAAGGGGCCAGCAGCGCGGCGGTGACATACCAGGCGCCCAGCGGCATCACGGTGCCCATCATTGCAGGTTCCAGCACGATGGCAGCAAGGATGCCATAGCTGCCGGCCATCAGACCGGCACCAAGCAGGATCAGCAGGTATTTCCAGCGCCAGATCAGATCGACCAGGTGCCCCAGCGGCATCTTCAGCGCCCAGGGCAGGCCGACCCAAAATGCCAGACCCGCCAGAAAAGCGGCGGAAAAGTCCAGGTATTCCTTGACGAAAAACGATGCGGTGACGGTGGTTATACCCTGCGCGCCATAGGCAAAATAGATCAGCAGCGGCGGTAGAAAGGACCAGCGCAGCTGGCGGAACAGGTCCAGGATGATGCTGTCGAACCAGCCCCAGGCCAGCCCCGCCGCACGGGTCATGCGCGGATCCCTGTCACGACAAAGGCCGGATCTTGAGGCCCGTCACGCGGTTGCCCTCGCGCTCGGTCACTTCAAAGCGGAACCCATGGAAGGAGAACACCTGGCCTGTGGTCGGAATCATCTGCGCTTCGTGGATGACGAGGCCGGCAATGGTGTTGGCCTCCTCATCGGGCAGGTTCCAGTCGGTGGCGCGGTTCAGGTCGCGGATGGTGGTGACGCCATCGACCAGATAAGATCCATCTGTGGTCTTCTTGACGATGCTTTCCTCGTCGGGGTCGAATTCGTCGGTAATTTCGCCGACGATTTCTTCCAGAATATCCTCCAGCGTGATCAGCCCCTGCAGCGCGCCGTATTCATCCACCACCAGCGCAAAATGCGAGCGCATCCGCAGGAATTGGCGCATCTGCTCGTCCAGCGTAGTGGTTTCGGGCACAAAATACGGGGCCTTGGCGACCCCGGAGATATCAAAGAACTTTAGCTTGCCAGCATCGCCATCCGCACCGCCGGCTTGTTCATACATCGCCCGGAACAGATCTTTGGCGTGAACCACGCCGATGATGTTTTCCTGCTCGCCGCGAAACACCGGCAGCCGGGTGTGGGGGCTTTGCAGGCATTGCATTAGGATAGTGTCCGGCTCGGCGTTGGCGTCGATCATCTCGATATGGGAGCGGTGCAGCATGATTTCTTCGACAAAGCGGTCGGACAGGTCCAGCGCGCCAAGAATGCGGTCGCGGTCCTCTTTTTCGACCACACCTTCGGAGTGGCCCAGATGCAGCGCGCCTGCAATTTCCTCGCGCACCGCCATGATGTGGCTGTCGGGATCAATCCGCACGCCGAAGATGGCGAGCACCCCGCGCACCAGCAGCCGGACAAGACCAACCACCGGCGCCAGCAAGGTGACCAGAACGCCGATCACCGGGGCAACAGCCGCAGCGGCCTTTTCGGCGTTGGAAATGGCATAGGTCTTGGGCAGCACTTCGGCAAAAACCAGCACCAGAACGGTCATCACCAGTGTCGCCAGGGCGACACCGCTTTCGCCGAAGGCACGGGTGAACAGGGCCGTCGCCAGCGACGTGCCCAGGATGTTTACCAGGTTGTTGCCCAGCAGGACGGAACCGATCAGCTTTTCGCTGTCTTCGGTGACGCTGAGCGCCTTTTGCGCGCCATGCGAGCCTTTATCGGCCTGGCTGCGCAGTTTCCCGCGCGAGGCGGCGGTCAGCGCAGTTTCCGAGCCGGAGAAGAATCCGGACAGGACAAGCAGCAGCACGATGGCCCCGGCAGTGGTCCAGAAGGCGCTGTCGAGTACGGTGGAGGCAGTGTCCATGAGAGGTCCAGAGATCCGGTCAGTTGAATGTTCGCTGCATTTATGGGGATTTGCCGCAGGCGCTTCAAGTTCTAGCAGCGCGTCAGCGCGTATCCTTGGCCAGCGGGTGATGCTCCAGCACCAGTTCCTGCAGGCGGGCGTCCAGCACATGGGTGTAAATTTCGGTGGTGGCGATATCGGCATGGCCGAGCAGCGCCTGGATTGCGCGCAGGTCGGCGCCATTGGCCAACAGATGCGTGGCAAAGGCGTGCCGCAGCGTGTGCGGTGTGACCTTGTCCGGAGAAACGCCGCCGGTGACTGCCAGTTCCTTGATCAGCAGGTAAAAGCGGTGCCGGGTCAGGTGGCCGGATTTGCCGCGCGAGGGGAACAGGAACCGCGAGGACGGATGGCCCTTGGCTTCGCGCTGCGCCTCGGCCTCGTCGCGGGTGGACAGCCAAACCGCAAGCGCCTCGCGCGCAGGCGGCGACAGCGGCACCATGCGCTCCTTTCCGCCCTTGCCCATGATCAGCAGCATCCGCGGGTCGCCGCGGGCGGCGGAAACCGGCAGCGAGACCAGCTCGGTGACCCGCATTCCGGTGGCATAGAGCAGCTCCATCAAACAGGTGTTGCGCAGCCGGTCTGCGGTGCTGCGGCCGGTTTGGCGCGCGGCATCCAGCAGGCGGTCGACCTCGATGACATCCAGCGTTTTGGGCAGGCGCTTCTCGCGTCCAGGGCCGCGGATCTGGATCGCCGGATTGTCTTCGCGCCAGCCTTCCTCAAACGCAAAGCGGTAAATCTGCTTGGCCGCTGACAGCCTGCGCGCCCGGGTGGAACGGGCCAGTCCTTGCGCGTCGCAATTGATCAGATAGGCCTCGATATCGTCCTGGCGGGCAGTCAGAAAATCCAGGGTGCGGTGTTCCAGCCAGGCGGTCAGGTCCTTAAGGTCGCGGCCATAGGCCAGAAGCGTGTTCTGCGAGGCGCCCGCTTCGGCCGCCTGGGCGTCGAGGAAGGTTGAGATCCACTGCAAATTGTCCCGGGGGGCGCCATCTCACTGGTGCTCCAGCAGCATCAGCTGCAAGGCGGCGCGGCGGGCGGTGTCCTCCAGCCCGACAGCGCGGAACGCGGCCAGCGCTGCGGTGAGGTCGCCCAGATTGCCGTCGGCACCTTGGGCAAACATCACCATGCTGCGCAGGATCGCTTCGCCCAGCTGGCCGTTGTTCAGCATTTGCCGGATCGCGGGCGGCACCGGGGCCGTTGTGTCAAACCCCAATGCTATGGCTTTGGCCATCGGTGACGGGGCGGCAGCGTCACCAGGCCGGCCCTGGGCCAGTGCTGCCAGGAACGGGTCATTCGCACCGGCGGCCTGGGCATCATGCGCGGCCAATTCATATGACGGCGACAACAGGCGGATGCGCCAGGCCAGCGCGGCGGTCCGGCCGCTCAGGCTTGCCCGCGCCAGCGGCTCGCCAAAGAGGTCGGCAAACACGGTTTCGGTGCCCGCCTGCTGCATTGCATCCCAGGCGCGGGGCAGCGAGCGGGCGATGGCGTCTGCACTGCCGGAGCCAAGGTCGCTTTCCAACTGCTGGACTGCCGCAACCCGGTCCCAGATGCCGCCGGAAGCGGCGGGTTTACGGGCGCTGAACAGGCCAAGATACTGATTGGGGTTGAGCGCCCCGGCACGCGCCAGCCGCTCCGCCGCCTCCAGTTGCGCCTTCCAGCCGGCAATGTCGCGCAGATCTGCCGCGGCAAAGGCTGGCGGCAGGGGGGCGGTGGGCATCGCTTCGCCAATGGTCTCGAACAGGCGGAAGGTCAGCGGATCCGGGTCGGGCGGGCGGCGCAGCGGCGGCGCCAGCTCAAACAGATCGGGGTTCAAAAAGCGGTCCAGAAGCTGCATCTGGTTTTCGGGCAGCAATTCCAGCGCGTGGGCGGTTTCCATCATCAGCGCCGCCGTGGGCCAGTCGCTGCGCCGCGCCGCGCAAAAGATCCTGGCGGCATAGCTGTCCGACAGATGCGGCGAGGCGGTGAGGGCGGCGCAAGAGGCGTCCTCGCTGCCGGTCAAAAGGGTGGCGTCAAACCAGCGTGTGAAGCGGTCCTTGTTGTCCGTGGGGCCTGCATGTTCGACCAGAGCCTGGGAGGGATCCGTGGCCCCCAGCGCCAGCAGCCGGTCCAGCCGGGCCAGCAGAATCCGGTCGCCTGCCGCGGCCGGCGGCCGGGATTCTGACAGCAGCAGTGTAAACAGCAACGCCTGCATCGCCGGGCTGCCGCGCACCGGAACGGTTTCGATCAGATGCGATACATCATCGGCATTGCTGCCGCGCCACAGATCGGCCGGCAGGCCGGTTGCCGAGGCCGGAACCAGCCCGATGGGGGGCACCAGTGTTTCCAAAGCTGTGACCGAAACGGACGGAAATGCAGCCGTGCCTGCCACTGGCGGCTCCAGCAGCACAGTGCCGGGCAGCCCGTTGCGCGGCTGCGGCTGGTTCAGCCAGTCAATCGCCGCCAGGGGTTCATTTGCAAGCGCACTGCCCGCCATCACCACCCCGGCGGCAGCCGCCCTAATCCGCATTCAGCACCACCGGTTTGCGAACCTCGGTGGCCGGCGCGCGGAAATCCGCACCGAACCAAGGCCCGACATAGGCATAGCCCACCAGCCCGATAGCCGCCAGAACCGCCAAATAGACCAGATACTTAATCAATCGCCCCATAGTATATCCAAAGCCTGTTTCCTGCTCTTTTGCCCAAGTTATATATTCCCTTTTCCGCAAGATCACGTCATTCACTGAAGAATGAGCGAAAAAGAGCAAAGCAGCGGCCAGAAGGCAGCAGGCCCGGTGCCGGGGAAACTGAAGAAGACCATCGTGATGGTTGGCATGATGGGCGCCGGCAAGACCGCCGTGGGGCGGGCGCTGGCGGCCCGGCTGGATGTGCCTTTCCTGGACAGCGACCACGAGATCGAGGCCGCTGCCAACATGACGATCCCCGAGATTTTTGCCCGCGACGGTGAGCCGTTCTTCCGCCAAAAGGAACGGCAGGTGATCGCGCGCCTGCTGGAGGAAGAGCGCGGTGTCCTGTCGACGGGCGGCGGTGCGTTTCTGGCGGAAGAAAACCGCAATGTGATTACCGCCAAAGGGGTCTCTGTCTGGCTGCAGGCCGATCTGGAGGTTCTGTGGAACCGGGTGCGCCACCGCGACACCCGGCCGCTGCTGCGCACAGCCGATCCGCGTGCGACCCTTAGCGGCCTGTTCCGCGACCGGGTGCCGCTTTATGCCAAGGCGGATCTGACCGTTGTTTCCGACGGCCAGGCGGCAATTGAAACCATGGTTGACCGGGTGTTGGAAGCCTTGCAGGCCCGCCCCGATGTATTGGAGTGGAATTGATGGAGCGCACGGTTCATGTGCCCCTGGGCGGGCGCGCCTATGATGTGGTGATCGGCCCCGGCCTGCTGGCGCAGGCGGGCGAGCGGATCAAGCCGTTGCTGAAGCGGCCGCAGGTGGCGGTGCTGACTGACGAGACCGTGGCGGAGAAACATCTGGAAGGATTACGCGCCGGGCTGGCCGCGGCAGGCGTTGAGATGACCGCGCTGGCGCTGCCGCCGGGAGAGGCGACCAAGGGCTGGCCGCAGTTCACCCGCGCGGTTGAATGGCTGCTGGAGCAGAAGGTCGAGCGGGGCGATGTTGTTGTGGCCTTCGGCGGCGGTGTGATCGGCGACCTGGCAGGATTTGCGGCGGCGGTACTGCGCCGCGGTGTGCGGTTTGTGCAGATCCCGACCTCGCTTTTGGCGCAAGTCGACAGCTCGGTCGGCGGCAAGACCGGCATCAATGCGCCCCAGGGCAAAAACCTGATCGGAGCGTTTCACCAGCCCTCGCTGGTGCTGGCTGATACGTCCGTTCTTGAAACCCTGACGCCGCGTGATTTCCTGTCCGGCTACGGCGAAGTGGTGAAATACGGGCTGCTGGGCGATGCGGAGTTCTTTGCCTGGCTCGAAGAGCATGGCCCTGCACTGGCCGAAGGCGATGTTGCAGCGCGGGTTGAGGCGGTTGCGCGTTCGGTTCAGATGAAGGCGGATATCGTTGTTCGCGACGAAACCGAGCAGGGCGACCGGGCGCTGCTGAACCTGGGCCATACATTCTGCCACGCGCTGGAGGCGGCCACGGGCTATTCGGACCGGCTGCTGCATGGCGAAGGCGTGGCCATCGGCTGTGCCCTGGCGTTTGAGCTGTCGGCCAAGCTGGGGCTGTGCTCGCAAGAGGACCCCAGCCGGGTGCGGGCGCATCTCAAGGCGATGGGCATGAAGACCGATCTGGCCGACATTCCGGGCGATCTGCCAGGGGCAGAGGTGCTGCTGGATCTGATGGGGCAAGACAAAAAAGTTGTTGCCGGTCAGCTGCGGTTTATCCTGGCCCGTGGCATTGGCGAAGCGTTTGTAACCGGAGATGTCCCGCCTGAAACGGTGCTGGAGGTGCTGCGCGGCGCCGGGGCCTGAGACCGGAAAACAATACCGCAAAGCAAAAAGGGCAGCCGCAGAGGCTGCCCGATTCATTAATATCCTAACTCCGGTCCATAGCGGATCAGGCTGCGGCGCTGCCGCCAAAATCCTGATCGTCCCAATCATCTGCATCAAAGTCGATTGCGGGTGCCGGAGGCGCATAGAACCCCGGTCCGGCCTGCGCGTTTCCGGACTGCGCAATCTCGCCGACGGCAAACTGCTGGACCAGTTCGCGCAGCTCCTGGGCCTGCTCGGACAGCGAGGTGGTTGCTGCAGTGGTTTCCTCGGCCATGGCGGCATTTTGCTGTGCCATCATCTCAAGCTCGCCAACGGCAGTGTTGACGTCGCCCATTTGCGAAGACTGTTCCTTCATATTGCTGGCAATTTCAATGACAAGACCGGAAATCTCGGCGACTTGGTCGTTTACTTCCGACATTGCGGTGCCGGCCTGATCCACCAGTGCAGCACCGTTTTTGACCTGTTCGGAACTGCGCGCAGTCAGCCCGTCAATCTGCTGGACTGCATCAGCGCAGCGCTGCGCCAGCATCCGCACCTCGCTGGCGACCACGGCAAACCCGCGGCCTGCTTCGCCGGCGCGAGCAGCCTCAACCCCGGCATTCAGTGCCAGAAGATTGGTCTGGAAAGCGATATCCTGGATCACCTTGGTGATCTGCGAGATTTCCTGTGAGGATTCCTGCAGTTTGTCCATGGCCGCAATGGTATCTTTGACCACCGCATCACAGGATTTAACCCCGTTCTGGGCGCTGTTCGCCAATTGTTCCGCCCGGCCGGCATTATCTGCCGACTGCTGAACATTGGCAGTCAGCTCGCTGATCGAATGGGTGGTCTTTTCCAGCGTTGCCGATTCCGCTTCGGTGCGGTGGGCCAGGTCCATAGAGGCTTCGGCAATGGATTTGGTGCTTTCGTCAACGCTGCTGGTCAGCTCGCCGATATTGGAGATCGACACGCTCAAGGCATTCAGCGAGTCATTCATATCCATCCGGATCGATTTGAACTCCTCCGGGAAGAATTCTGTGATCGGCTTGTCCAAACGCTTGTGCTGGAGATCCATCAGCGCTTCGCCGATGCGGCGCGCAACAGTCATGACCTCTTCGCGGCGCTGTTTTTCCTCCTCCATACGCTCTTCCTGTTTGCGCTGCGTCACCGAGCGCAGATCCACCACATTGCGGGCCACCGTACCAATCTCGTCCCGGCGGTTTGAACCCGGCACGTCAACATCTGTTTCACCGCTGCCAAGTTTCTTCAACGCGACATTCAGAATCGAAAGGCTCTTGGTCATGTCCCGTGCAATAGTCACGCTGAGGCCCAGAACAACGGTCAGAAGCACAGCTGTGAACACTGCCATCTCCGCCAGCAGAAACTTGTTGTCCGCATCGAATGCCTGCATGTCCCGTTCCAGGTGCTCAATCAGGAACCCCTCTTTTTTCTGGAGCACCTTCAGCGCTTTACTGGCCGCCGCAAACCACTGTTCAGCCGTCATTTCTGTCTGGGATCCGCCGCTTAGGATGGCCTTGCGGGTATCCTCGAACTTTTTCATCTCAGGGGAGGTGAACAGCCCCTGGACGGTTTCGCGGTCTTTCGCAGTTGCAAAGTCCATGAACATCGACAGGCGTTCCTTGAACTGTTCGTGATAGGCGACAAAGATCTCCCGGTCGGCCGGCTTCCAGCCATGCTTGAAGCCGACAGCGCCTGCAGCCCGTTCCAGCCCGGCAGCATCGATTGCGCGCATGAAGAAGGACAGCGCGACGGCCTCTTGCGAGATCACCGGATTGTCAATGGATTGTGCCAGCGATAGCCCGGTTTGAATGAGTGCCGCGTTCAGATCCGTGTAGTAGGCCATAGTCCGATTCAGCGAGAGCGTGTGCCCGTCGATCTTTTTGCGGATGTCTTTTTTCTTGGCCAGTTCGGCCCGGGCAAACTGGATGGCCTGCACCGCCTCAATCGGGAGGAGGGATTTATCAATGTGGCTGATCTCGGCCAGATAGGCCTCCATCGCGGTGTTGTTTTGCAATCGGACCTGGACCAGCTTTTCCGGAACAGCCGTGGCAGAGCTTTCCAAATATGAGGCGCTGAGGCCGCGCTCCAGCTGCAGATTGTGAACCAGGCTGCTCATGTTCTCGATCACTTCGCCTGCCTCGGCAGTGTTGACCTGGGCGTTTTTGTTCAGCTGAAGCAGTGTCTGCCCCATGAACCACAGTGAGAGCATTAGCGGGGCGGCCACCAGAATGGCGATCTTTGCTTTGACCGGCAGATGCCCTAGAAATCGCATACTCATAGTCTGAATCCTTGCTGCAAAAATACTGTTAGTTCAATTCAGCATATTCGATATGTCTTAATATTCGCCTATTGCACTGACCAGCGGGCTGATGATCCGGGTGTTGGCCTGTCAACGCTGAACATTGAGCATGTGCAGCGCCATTGGCTCGAGCGTGCATGCGAAAGATCACGGCACATCGAGACAGGGATGCGGTGCCAAAGGAGGATTTGAGCCTCGCCCAAGGGAATATCCCGGGAAGTAGGACCGGGCCTGCTGACCCCTCGCGGCAGATTGCTGCGCAACAGCCTGCCGGGCATTACATGTGCTGGCCTTCAAGTTTGATGACCACGTGCCGCCCTTCCACCTCAACGGGATCTACGCCCGCATGGGCGCGGACGTTCCGGACAGCACGCTGCTGGACTGGTGCGGCCGGGCCATGAACGTATTTGAGCCGGTCACCAAAAGGATAGAAACCGAGGTCATGGCGGCACCGGTATGGTGGTGACCCGGCAGCGCGTGACTAGGGGCGCTGGAACTTGGCGCGAAAAAAGTGCTACACGGCCCCGTTGGTGCTACATTCTGCAGCACGGTACGGCGTTGTTGCAGAACTTGACCAATGCGGATTCACCTTGAGAATCCGGTGGGTTAAGAAGCTCGCATGAGCAAGCCTGAACCCGCCCGCCACCGCACGACGAACTGGAAGCCCTGCAACGACGCGCTGAAGCAGCGCGGCTCGCTGCTGATCCGCTGACCGGCAGGGTATTGCGCAGCAATGTCCCAAGAGGTTGGCTGGACAAGGACATGATGTGGCTGGCACCCAGGGCCGGCCGCAACGGTCGCCCTGCTGTGTTCTCGGATGCGGCGATCCAGTTTTGTTTGATGGTGAAAGTGCTGTTCGGCCTGCCGTTGAGGCAAATCGAGCCATGGGAACGCCACTGGTCCGAGTGACCATGGCGAGGCGGGATGGTGGGCAGCATCCTGACGATGGCCGGGCTGGACTGGCCGGTGCCCGGCTTTTCCACCCTGAGCCGGCGCCAGAAGCCCATCACCGTCCAGATATCGGGCCGTCGCGCGGCAGGCCCGCTGAACCTGCTGGTTCCCTCTCGGGCATTGCTGCGCAATACCCTGCCGGGCAGCGGACAGTACTGGGATCAAGTTCCTCGGCGATGGCGAGGGGCCGGCCCGCAAGCATGGAACCCATCGCAGGCGCCAATACCGAAAAGTTCATCTGGCAATGGACACCGGCACCGGCGGCATCCGGGCGGTGGAGTTCACCTCCAGCGACAAAGGCGACAGTCCGGTTCTGCCCGAACTGCTGAGCCAGGTGCCGCCAGAGGAACAGATCAGTACCGTGACCGGTGATGGCGCCTACGACACGCGCCGCTGCCATGCGGCCATCCTGGATCGAGGCGCCGCCGCCGTCATCCCCATCCGCAAGAGCGGGCGCCTGTGGAAGGAAGACTGTCCGGCCGCGACGGCTCGCAACGAGATCCTGCGCGCCACCCGGCACCTCGGGCGAGCCATCTGGAAGCGATGGACCGGCTATCATGCCCGAAGCCGGATCGAGGCAAAGATGCGATGCCTGAAATCCTTCGGCGAACGCATCGCCTCACGAGACCCTGACCGCCAGACCGCCGAAATCCACATCCGTATCGCTCTCATGAACCGCTTCAACGAACTCGGCATGGCCGAGCTCGAACGCATGGCCTGAACTCAATGGGAAAGGGAAAACTCGCTCAGTTGATGGGTTCTGCAACAATGCCGCCTCGGCCCAATCCGGGTATTCGTTTTCTTGGCTGGATGCTGCGGTGCAACAACATTGAAAAGACATTCCTTGCGAGTGTGAAGCAGCGAGTAGATCAGGTGAAAAATTCATCCTCGGATGTGTCAGCATCCAAGACGCGGATATTTCGACTAATGGCAAGCAAGCTACAAGGTGAATTCCCCAGTACTTTCTGAGTTGTCGTTAGGAACGCGATCCTGCGCTTGTGGACGGACAGGCAAAATTACATAAGGCAAGGTTATTCGTCGCAATTCTGCTCCAGTACCTGCCGGGCAGTTTCCAGATATTCGTCTTGCTGTCCGGCACTCATCCTGTGCCAGATGCTGTTGACCTGACGCAGGCGGGGGTTTTCGCGCAGCTTGTCCGCATTGCGCGAAAGGAAGTCCCAGTAGGGCGGGGTGAACGGGCAGGCCCCCGCGCCGGTCTTGTGCTTCACATCGTAACGGCAGCTGGAGCAATGGTCCGACATCTTGTTGATGTAGTTGCCGCTGGCGGCATAGGGTTTTGATCCCAGCAGGCCGCCGTCGGCAAACTGGCTCATGCCGATCACATTCGACGCCTCGATCCATTCATAGGCGTCGGCGTAAACCGCAAGGTACCATTCGTGCACCTGATGCGGGTCAACGCCCGCCAGCATGGCGAAATTCCCCGTCACCATCAGCCGCTGAATGTTATGCGCATAGGCTTCGTCGCGGGTCTGGGTGATGGCGGCAGCCAGGCAGGCCATGCCTGTCTCGCCTGTCCAGTAGAAGCCGGGCAGGGAGCGGGTGGCCTCCAGAAAATTCCGCTCTGTATAGCCCGGCATGTTGAGCCAGTAGATCCCGCGCGTGTACTCGCGCCAGCCGATGATTTGGCGGATGAACCCCTCGGCCGCGTTCAGCGGCGCGAGGCCCTCGTAATAGGCGCGCTCGACCCGGCGGCAGACCTCCAGCGGTTCCAGCAGGCCCGCGTTGATGTAATGCGACAGGACCGAATGGTAGAGGAACCGCTCCCCCTCCAGCATGGCGTCCTGATAGTCTCCGAAATCCGGCAGCGCCTGTTCAACGAAGCTTTCAAGCGCCTCCAGCGCGCCGTCCCGGGTGACCGCAAACCAGAACGGGCGCAGAGAGCCGAAATGGCCGCCGAACCGGGCGTCTACAAGGTCCAGAACATCCTCCGTGATGCCGTCGGGCAGGGTTTGCGGCGGGCGCGGCAGGAACAATCCGCCCCCGGCGGGTTTGCGGTTCTCGTGGTCGAAATTCCACTTGCCGCCCTCCGGCTTATCGCCGGCCATCAGCAGCCCGGTATCGCGACGCATGTCGCGGTAGAAATACTCCATCCGCAGCTGCTTGCGCCCCTCGGCCCATTTGCGGAACCGCTGATGGGAGCAGAGAAAGCGGCTGTCCTGCCGCATGTCCAGGGCGGCGCCCGCCTGTTCCGCCCAGTTAAGCAGCGCGGATTTCAGCCTGTATTCTCCGGGCTCCGTGACCACCACCCGCGCCTCCGGATGGTCTGCGCGCAGCCGGTCGATCTCGCCCGTCAGACTGCCGGAGTTATCCGGGTCGTCCAGGCGCACGTAATGCACCTGCCAGCCGTCCTCCTTTAGCGCCTCGGCAAAGTGGCGCATTGCCGAAAACAGAAACGCGATCTTCTTCTTGTGGTGCTGGACATAACCGGCTTCCTCCGCAACTTCCGCCATCAGGACGATGTCGCGGTCAGGGTCTGCGCGCTTGACCGCGGCGATGTTGCGGTTCAGCTGGTCGCCCAGGATGAGGATAAGGCTGCGCTCACCGGTCTGATCGTCAGAAGGAGGTCATCGGGTATCACCGTCAGGGGTCAGCTGGCAGGCCGCATGGTGGCGACCAGTTCCGCAACCTTAAGGCCGAATTTGCGCATTTCGGACTTGTTCATGATCACCCCGTCAGCTGTCAGATACAGCCAGTCGGTGGCTTTAAGGGTGTGACCGCCTGCGCTTTCGGGGAGGATGATCTCGTAGGTCAGCTGCACGGTGGAGCCGGACACGATGCCCTTGGCCTCTCCGGCCAGGTCATCTGCCGTGGCGGTGAAGGTGTTGTCGGGTCCGAGGGTCAGGAACCATTTCCGGCTTTGGGTGACGCCGTTGGAATAGGTGAACTCTTCGCTCAGTGTGCCGGTATCGCCGTCCCATTCGCCCACCATCTTGGCGGTGAAGCTGTTGGCCATCTTGCCAGTTGGGCCGAAAACCACCCCCTCCGACAGGATCTCGCCGGACAGGTGCTGGGTCAGGATGAACTGCGGGCCGGTGTCCGCATAATCCTGCGGCGACTGGAAGCGGAAGCTGAACAAATAGGTTTTTGCGATCATCACAAGCACGATGATGGCAAGGACAAGGGTCAGGAGTTTCATGCGGTTGCTCTCTCTGATGGCAGGGTCAGGGCAAAGGCGAAGGCGGCGGTTTTCAGAACGCAGGGCAGGACGGCATAGGACACGGCAAGGGCGCTAAGCGCTTGCGGGCTGTTGTCCGTTCCGGGCTGGAACCCCTGCTGCTCCAGCAGCGGCAGCGCCAGGGCGGCGGCCAGCGCCAGCGCCAGTTTGCCGGCAAAGGACCAGATGCCGAAGGCGGCAGACGCGTTGAGGCCCGCGCGGGTCAGCGCGAGGCTGAACATGGCGGGCAGCAGCACCATGTCGGCGCCAAGCGCGGCGCCCGAGGCGACGCATATGACGGCAAAGCCGATGAGGCTGCCGGGGGTGAGGAAGGCAGCGCCCGCAAAGCTGGCAATGGCCAGCGGCATGGCGATCAGCAGCGTCTGTTTCGCGCCAATGCGCTGGCTGAGCCGTGCCCAGAGCGGCACGCTGAGCCCGGCGCTGAGGAAAAACAGCACCAGCAGCGGCCCGGCATGGCCGGGGAGCTGCAGGCGGTCCTCCACAAAAAACAGGAACAGGGTGGAGGTGAGCGCCACCGGCAGGCTGTTGAGCACCGCCAGCGCCAGCAGCCGCAGCGCGCCGGCCCGGGTCAGGGCCGTGACCGACAGCGGCTGGCCGGTGACGGCCGGGCGCCGCCACAGCCGCAGGGTGGCCGCGGCGGTGAACAGGGCAAGGCCGCCGAGGACCAGCCCGAAGGCGCCATAGCCCTGGCCCGCAGCCCCGAGCGCCACCAGAACCGCCGGTGCGATGGCGGCGAGGATCACACCGCTCAGCATTCCGGCCTCGCGGAAGGCGGCCAGTGTCAGCAGCGCGCGCGGGGTGGATTGCCTGGCCAGCGTGGCGCTGCGGCCATAGAGCAGGATCATGCCCAGGCTGTAGGCCGAGAACAGCAGCAGCAGGACCAGCACCAGCTTGGGCAGCGCGAGGGGGCCAGCGGAGAGGCTGAACAGCAGCGGGAATCCTACCGCCAGCCCGCCCGCAGCTGCCAGCGCGAACCAAAGCTGCATCTGCGGCCAGCGGTCGATGGCCCAGCCGATCAGCGGATCCTGCACCAGGTCAAACAGCCGGATTGCCAGCAGGATGCCGCCAAGTGCGGCCAGACCGATGCCCAGATTGACCGATGCGAACTGCGGCAGGTGGATATAGAGCGGTATCCCCGCCGAAGCGAGCATCATCGCATAGAGGCTGACACGGGGGTACAGCATGATCAGCCCAGAAGCGCGCGGGTGAACCGGGCAGAACGGGTGTTCGCGCCGACAAAGATCGACATGAAGCTGCGTTTTATGCCCGGCTGGCTGAGGGTGCAGGCGGTGCGCCCGTTGCGCAGAAACTTCACCCGGTCCGGACCCTGGCTGACCGCGAGATACCGGTCGCCGGGAGAGACGCCTTTGAAACAGGTCTCGAACTGGGCGCGGCCCGGCGCGCCGTATCCAAGCCGCCGCATTTCGCGCAGCGTTGCCTCGACCAGATCATCCTGGCTCAGGCGGCGCTGATAGGTGAGCTCAATGCCGAAGTCCTGCGCCCAGTCCAGCGCCGCGCCGCCGCGGGTGAACAGGCGGGCCTGATAGACCGGCAGGCCAAGCAGGCGGAAGGTGGCTGCCCCTCGCGGTTCTGCCCCCGGCAGCAGCGACTGCACCGGAGAGGCCGAACCCGCGGCAGGCAGTGCCAGCAGGCAAAGGGTCAGCAGCAGCTTACGCATGGGCCAGCTCCACCTGCACCACGTTGGTGTGGCCGATGGCAAAGGAGGCGGCACAGATTTCCAGGTAGTACTGCCAGTTGCGGAAGAACGCCTCGCCATAGCCGAGGTCGTTGATCCGGCGTTTCTGCGCGGCCAGACGCTGTGTCCAGATCCGGCAGGTGCGGGCGTAATCCTGGCCGAAGGCGAAACTGTCCGCCACCTGCAGCCCTGCGGACTTGGCCTGCTGCGCGATCACCTGGTCGGACAGCAGCATGCCGCCGGGGAAGACATACTGGCGGATATAGTCGAAGGAGGTCCGGTAAGTCGGGAAATACGCGTCGCGCACGGTGATCGCCTGCAGCAGCACCTTGCCCCCTTTGGCGAGGCTGTTCTTGAGCTTGGCGAAATAGCCCGGCCAGTAGCGCTCGCCTACCGCCTCGATCATCTCGATGGAGACGATGTTTTCGAATTTGCCGTCGATATCGCGGTAGTCGCGCAGCTGGATGTCGGCGCGCCCGTCCAGGCGGCTTTCGGCGTAGCTGTGCTGGTTGCGCGAGATGGTGACGCCGGTCACGTCGCGGCCGCCGGCGCTGGCCTGTTCGGCAAAGCCGCCCCAGCCGCAGCCGATCTCCAGTACCCGTTCACCGTCCCCCAGCCGCGACAGGATGCGGTCGTTCTTGCGGGTCTGGGCCTGGGCCAGATCGTCGCCCTCTGCCCCGAACAGGCCGGAGGAATAGGTCATGCCGTCGTCCAGCCACAGCTGGTAGAACTCGTTGCCGACATCGTAATGGGCGCGGATGTTCTTGCGGGCGCCGCGCTTGGAATTGGCCCGCAAGAGGGTGTCGACGATGCGGAACTTGGCGCGGTTCAGCGGACTGGCCTGATCGTAGCTGTCCAGGTGATCCCGGTTGCGCATCGCCAGCTGCATCAGCCCCTCGACGCTCGGCGTATCCCACAGGCCCTGCACATAGGCCTCGCCCAGTCCGGTCTGGCCGTGCGCGGCCATCGCCGAGACCGCCGCCCAGTCGTTGATCTGCATTTCGGCCTCGGGGCCGGTTTCGCCGAAGCTGTAGCGCGCTCCGTCAGGGGTGCGCAGAGTCAGGCGGCCCTCACGCAGGCGCGCGCAGGTGTTCAGGAATTCCGTCTGAAGCGCTTTGTCCGTGAAAGCCATGATCTTCTCCTTTGGCGGGGGAGGGGGTGAGGGATGTAATCATGCGGACGATCCGCATGGCGCTGGCGATGCCGTCTTCGTGGAAGCCGTGGCGGTTGTAGGCGCCGGCGAACCAGGTGCTGTTCTGACCCCGCATGGCGCGGATCTGCTGCTGGGCGCGCAGCGCCGCCGTGTCAAAGACGGGATGGGAGAATTCCACCTGGTCATAAATCTTGTCCGCGGGAATGGGCCGGGCGGGGTTCAGGCTCACAAACAGCGGGTCGCTGTCCGGGATGTTCTGCAGCCGGTTCATCCAGTAGGTGACGCCGACCCGGCCCTTCTGGCTGCGGTAGGCCCAGCTGGACCAGCAGCTGCGCCGCCGGGGCATTTGGCCGGTGTCGCAGTGAAGCACGGCGGTGTTCGGCTGGTAGCGGATGGCCGACAGCGCCGCGGTTTCGGCAGGGCGGGCGTCGGCGCCAAGGATGGCCAGCGCCTGATCGGAATGGCAGGCCAGGATCAGGTCGTCAAAATCCTGCGGCACCTGGCCCTGCGCCTGCACCGAGACGCCGCCCGGGTGGCGGGCGGCCTGCTGCACCGGCGTGCCAGTGCGGATGGTGCAGCCGCGGGCCAGCAGCGCTGCCTCCAGCCGGCGGACATATTCAATGCTGCCGCCCTTGACCGTCCACCACTGGTGCTTGCCGGTGCCCGCCAGCAGCGCGTGGTTGCGGAAGAAGCGGACCAGCGATTTTGCCGGGAATGCGTCCACATCGGCAGCCGGGGTTGACCAGATCGCGCCGCACATCGGCATCAGGTAGTGGTTGCGGAACCAGCTGCCGAGGCCCAGTTCCTCCACCAGTTCGCCGATGGTCTTGCTGTCATCGGTGGCGGCGGCCTCGGCCTGTTTGCCGAACCGCAGGATATCCGCGATCATGCCGTGGAACTGAGGGCGCAGCAGGTTGCGTTTCTGGGCAGTGAGCGAACGCAGGCTGTTCAGCCCGTATTCCAGGCGCCCGTCGTCGATGCTGGCGCAAAAGCTCATGTCGCTTTTGATGACCGGCACGTCCAGTTCGCGGAACAGCCGGGTCAGATAAGGGTAGGTGGCATAGTTGAAAACGATAAAGCCGGTGTCGACCGGCTGGTCGCCGTTACGGCCCGCCAGAACGGTGCGGGCGTGGCCGCCGAGCCGCGGCGCGGCTTCAAACAGGGTGACGTCGTGAAAGGCAGACAGGTAATACGCCGCGGAAAGCCCTGAAATGCCGCCGCCCGCGATGGCAATCCTGCGGCGGCGTCCCTGCGTCTGATCCAGCATCTGTCTGTTTTCCTTGCTGTTGTTCTGACCGGATACGCCGCAGGCAAGAAACCGGATCACTCCGTTCGCGAAAAAACTGCACGGCGGGTGATCCGGGACGGCAAGCCAGGCGTATCCGTTTCATGATCGAACATGTGACAGCCCAGACCTTTCACGCGCGCAAGGGACGTTTGAAAAACGCCTTCCGCTATGGCGTCGACTACATCCTGACCGACCTCAGCCATGGCGCGCCGCCGCTTTTGTCGCGCAACCGCTTCAACCTGTTCTCGATCCATGACCGCCGCCACGGCGGACCACGCGGCAACGGGCGCGGCGTTGCCTGGTTCCGCGCGGAGCTGGAGCGGCGCGGTTTTCCCCTGGAGGGCGCACGGCTGCTGCTGCTGACCCAGCCCAGTTTCCTGTGGTTCCATTTCAACCCGGTCAGCTTCTGGATTGCGGAGCAGGAGGGCAGCCCGCGCGCCTTCATCGCCGAGGTGAACAACACCTTTGGCCACCGGCACTGCTATTTCGCGGCGCATCCGGATTTCCGCCCGATCGCGCGCAGCGACGTGATCGAGGCGGAAAAGCTGATGCATGTCTCGCCGTTCCAGAAGGTGGCGGGCACCTACCGGTTCAATTTCGGGATGACGGACGAGGCGTTCAATATCCGGATTTCCTATGCCAACGGCGGCGAGGGGGTGCTGGCAACGCTGAACGGCTTGCGTCGCCCGGTTACCGCGGGCGGCCTGCTGGGCGCGGCCCTGCGGCGGCCGCTGGGGGCGGCGCGGGTGGTGGCGCTGATCTACTGGCAGGCGCTGCGGCTGTGGATCAAGCGCGCGCCGTTCCTGAAGAAACCTGCGCCGCCGGAGCCGCTGGTGTCCGACAGCACGGCATTCACGGAGAATAAGGCGTGACGGACTTTGCAGGCAAGACCTGTTGGCTGGTCGGGGCAAGCCACGGCCTGGGGCGCGAGGTTGCGCGGCAGCTGGACCGGGCGGGCGCCCGGCTGGTCCTGTCGGCGCGTTCCGCCGATGCGCTGGAGGACTTGGCGCGGGAGCTGACACATGCGCGGGCGGTGCCGGTGGATGTCACCGACATGGATTCGGTTGCGGAGGCTTTCCGTCAGGCCGGGCCGGTTGATGCGCTGATCTGCAACGCCGGCGCCTATGAACCGATGCGGACCCAGGACTGGGATGCAGACGCGGTGCTGGCGATGAATGATGTGAATTTCACCGGGGTGCTGCGGGTGCTGGGGCAGGTGGTGCCCGGCTTTGTCAGGGCAGGGCAGGGGGACATCACCCTGATCGGCTCGCTGGCCGGGTACCGGGGGCTGCCCGCTTCCATCGGCTATGGCGCCAGCAAGGCGGCGCTGATCAGCCTTGCCGAAACCATGCGCCACGACCTGAAGGACAGCGGCGTTACCGTGCGCGTGGTCAACCCGGGCTTCATCAGAACCCGGCTGACGGACAAGAACAGTTTCAACATGCCGCAGCTGATGGAGCCTGAAGAGGCCGCCCGGCATGTGGTGGCGGCGATGCGGTCGCGGCGCTTCCGGACAGATTTTCCGCGCCCATTCTCCTATGCAATCAAGGCGCTGCACCTGCTGCCCGACTGGCTGGTCTACCGCGGAAAGTGAGCGGTTGCCGAATGGACCCCGCCCTGTGCGGGATCAGATCCGGAACAGCCGCTGCAGCAGGCGCGGCATCAAGGCCTTGAACCGCAGCGGCGCATCGGTGGCGGCCAGGCAGATGCAGGGATCGCCTGCATCGGCAACCGGCGTGTGCTCCAGATCCTCGTCGCCGATTTCCACATCGCCAACCCCGAACCGGCCGGTCTCGTCGCTGAAGCTGCCCTGCAGCACCAGCGTCAGCTCCAGCCCGTTGTGGCTGTGGTCGGGCACCGCCTGCCCCGCGGGAATGAACAGCAGCCGGGCAGAGCCGTCCTTGTCCTCAAACAGAATGTCCTGCTTCACCCCCATGCCGAGGGTTTTCCAGCGCGGCGGCCGCCCCTTGAGGGATTGAATGACCGGTCCCGGAAAGATCCCCTGGGCGTCATAGGCCGGTTCCGGCACCGCAGGTACATCAAGCGCGGCCAGCACTTTTTCCTTCAGGCCCGGCGCCACGGCCACGCTGCTGACCGTCTCAAGCAGCGCGCCGCCTGCGGCCTGATGCGCGCCAAGCGCGGCTTGGCAGTCGCGGCAATAGGACAGGTGGGCGGCCACCACCATGGAAAAGGCATGCGGCAGGCTGCCGGAAGCATAGGCGGCGATCATCGCGTCGGGGATATGATGGGTGATTGCAGGCATTCAACGCAATCCTTTTAGTTCCTTGCGCAGCCGCCCAAGGCCCAGGCGGATGCGCGATTTCACGGTTCCCAGGGGCAGGCCGGTCTGGCTGCTGATCTCCTGGTGGGTCAAGTCGCCGATATAGGCCTTCTCGATCATATCCTTCTGATCGGGATGCAGCAGCGCAATGGCCTGTTTCAACTGTTCTGCCTCCTGCTCCAGGGCCAGGATCTGGCTGGCGTCCGGCTCTGCTCCCGGCCCCTCTGCCAGTTCGTCCGGCACCGGGCGGCTTTCCTTGCGGACAATGTCGATATGGCGGTTGCGAGCGATCTGGTAGATCCAGGCCGAGGCCTGCGCCTTGTGCGGATCAAACAGCGCCGCCTTGCGCCAGATGGTCAGCATGACGTCCTGGACGATTTCCTCTGCCAGCGCCGGTCGCGCACCGCAGCGGATGACAAACCCTTTCAGCCGCGGTGCCAGATGGTCGAACATCTCGCCGAACGCCGCGCGGTCCCGGTGATCGCGCACCGCCAGCAGCCAGAGGGTCAGCTGCGAATAGGTTTGCTCTTTTGACACTACTGCTTTGCCCTCAGGGGATGCCCGAAGCACGGTGATATTATCGGGCGGACTATCCAAATTTAGTGTCAGCATAGTCGGTATACGGACCTGTGTGGAAGTTGGATCATGGGTCACCGAAATTTTTACAACGCCCGGAAACCCCGCTGGTCGGCCAGGCACCAAGAACTGATCCGACTCCGGAAGCGGGACGTAACACATGCAAATCCCTGCAAGAAAGGGTTCAGTGATGCACAATATAGTTGTCAGTGGCGGGTCCGGTGCGATCGGGTCCGCCTTCCTTCGTGAACTGGCGCGGAAATTCCCGCAGGCCAGTATCCACAGCCTGTCCCGCAGCCCGAAAGCCTCAGCGTCGCCCGGCGTGCAGTCCATACACGTGGATTACCTGGATGAAGGAAGCCTGCAAGCGGCAGCGGAGCAGGTCGCCGGGAAAGGCGCGGTTGACCTGATAATCCTGGCGGGCGGGATCCTGCATCAGGGGGATATCACACCGGAAAAATCCCTGAGAGAGCTGAGCGCCGAAAAACTTCTGGCGCTGTTCACGGCCAACACGGTGGCTCCGGCCCTGACCGCAAAGCACTTTCTGCCGTTACTGCCGCGTGAAAGGCGCGGGGTCTTTGCCGCTCTGTCCGCTCGCGTCGGCAGCATCTCCGACAATCACCTGGGCGGCTGGTACTCGTACCGTGCGTCCAAGGCAGCCCTGAACATGTTCATTCGCAATGCCTCGATAGAAATTCGCCGCCGCCACCCGAAGGCAATTGTCGTCGGGCTGCATCCCGGCACGGTGGAAAGCGGCCTGTCCGAGCCGTTTCTGCGCAACGTTGCCCCGGATAGACGTTTTTCGCCGCAATACTCGGTTTCCCGAATGTTGGCCGTAGTCCAGACTCTGACACCATCGCAGAGCGGACACTGCTTCGCTTGGGACGGAAGCTGCATCGATCCCTGAACCGAAATGTGGAGCAAAAAAAGCGGCGTAAGTGGAAGCCGCACCTCTGTAGCGTATCGAATGCACACGCCCCCTGCTTGAGTGGTCAGGTTGCGATTTGCCTTGCCTGCTCGCGCAGCGCAAATTTCTGGATCTTGCCGGTCGAGGTTCTTGGAATATCCATGAACACGAACCTGCCCGGAACCTTGTAGGGCGCCAGCCGCTCACGGCACCAGCTGCGCAGGACCTCCGCGTCGGCCTCCTGGCCCTGAACCAGTTCTACAAAGGCGCAGGGGGTTTCGCCCCATTTTTTGTGCGGCATTGCCACCACGGCCGCCACCGCAACTGCCGGGTGGCAGTACAGCGCCTCCTCCACCTCGATCGAGGAGATATTCTCGCCGCCCGAGATAATGATGTCCTTGGAGCGGTCCTTGAGCTGGATATAGCCGTCAGGATGCATGACGCCCAGATCGCCAGAGTGGAACCAGCCGCCGGCAAAGGCTTCCTCTGTGGCCTTGGGGTTGCGGAAATAGCCCTCCATCACGACGTTGCCGCGGAACATCACTTCGCCCATGGTCTGGCCGTCACGCGGCACCGGCTGCATCGTTTCCGGGTCCAGCACGTCCAGGTGCTCCAGCGGCAGGTAGCGCACGCCCTGGCGCGCCTTCAGTGCGGCCGGTTCGGCAGGCGGCAGATCAGACCAGCTGTGGTGCCAGTCATTGACCACCGCAGGACCGTAGGTTTCCGTCAGCCCGTAAAGGTGGGTCACCTCAAAGCCTGCGGCCTTCATGCCCGCCAGCAGGCTTTCCGGCGGCGGCGCGGCGGCGGTAAAAACTGCACCTTCTGGTCGAGATCGCGCTTAGCCTCTTCCTGCGCCGAGATCAGCAGCGACATCACAATGGGGGCGCCGCACAGGTGGGTCACGACTTCATCCGCCAGGGCGTTCCAGATGGGTTCTGTCCGCACCTGCCGCAAGCACACATGGGTGCCAGCGATGGCGGACAGTGTCCAGGGGAAGCACCAGCCGTTGCAGTGGAACATCGGCAGGGTCCAGAGATAGACCGCGTGTTTCTGCATCGAGGTGTTCAGCGCGTTGCCCTGCGCCAGCAGATAGGCGCCCCGGTGGTGCGAAACCACGCCCTTGGGGTCGCCGGTGGTGCCGGAGGTGTAGTTGATCGAGATCGCATCCCATTCGTCCTCCGGCATCAGCCAGGTGAAATCCGGGTTGCCGCGAGTCAGAAACATCTCGTAATCGGCGGCCTCAACATCCGTCCGTGTGCCGTCATACTCCGGATCGTCGTATTGGATCAGGACAGGCGAGACCGCGGCAAGCGCCAGCGCCTCCTGCATCATCGGCATGAACTCCCGGTCGACGATCACCAGTTTCGACATCGCATGGTCGAGCTGGAACGCAATGGCCGCCGCATCCAGCCTTGTGTTGATCGAGTGCAGGACCGCACCGCACATCGGCACGCCGTAACGGCACTCCAGCATGGCCGGCGCGTTGGGCAGCAGCGCCGACACGGTGTCGCCGCGGGAGATGCCGTTCTTGGCCAGGGCAGAGGCAAGCTGCCGCGACCGCGCATAGAACTCTGCGTAGCTGCGCCGCAAAGACCCATGCACGATGGCCGTGCGGTCCGGAAAGACGCTGGCGGCGCGTTCCAGGAAGGTCAGCGGCGTCAGCGGCTGATAGTTCGCGGGGGTGCGGTCCAGACCGGTGTTGTACGGGTTTTCCGTCATGGTCCTATTGATCCTGCCATTGGGGGCTGCGTTTTTCGAGGAAGGCGCTGATGCCTTCCTGCGCGTCGCGGACCAACATGTTGCCGACCATCACGCCGGAGGCATAGTCATATGCATCGGACAGGGGTATTTCCCGCTGCGCATAGAAGGCGCGTTTGCCGGTGGCCAGGGTCATCACCGACTTGGACGCGATCTTGCGGGCCATCTCCATCGCAGCCTCCTGCAGTTCTGCGGGGGGAACGGCCCGGTTGATCAGGCCGATCTCTTCTGCCCGCCGGGCCGGGGTCATGCCGCCGGTGAGCAGCATCTCCATTGCATGCTTGCTGGAGACATTGCGCGACAGGGCCACCATCGGCGTTGAGCAGAACAACCCGATATGGACTCCCGGCGTGCTGAATTGCGCGGTGTCCGCAGCAACGGCCAGGTCGCAGCTGGCCACCAGCTGGCAGCCAGCCGCGGTGGCGATCCCCGTGACCTCGGCAATCACCGGCTTGGGGCAGTTGACGATCGCCTGCATGGTGGCAGAGCACATCGCCATCACCTCGGCAAATAGGCCCGCCCGCCATCCGCAGCCGCGCGCCCGGCGGTCATCTCCTTGAGGTCATGCCCTGCGCAATAGGCCGGGCCGTTTGCCGCCAGGACGACAACACGCACCTTTGGGTCTTCCCCGCTTCGGCGAAGGTTTCGGCCAGTACCGCCAGCATCGCCTCAGACAGGGCATTGCGCCGCCCGGCATCGTTCAGGGTCAGGCGCAGGATGCCATCTTCATCCAGGTCGCGCAGCAGGATATCGGTGTCTTGCACGGGGCTCTCTCCTGTTTTGAGGGTCAGTGAATGCTGATCTCGACGAAATCAGCCAGAGTGTTGGTGATGAAACAGTACCGGTGCGCCCGGTCCTGCATCTGTGCCAGATCCGCATCATTGACCTGAAAGCCGGTGTCGAACCGCACCAGCGGGTGCATTTCCAGTCGGGTCACCGACATTTTGCCCTTCGGGTTTTTGCCCAGATGCGCCACCACGTGATCATGGTAGCTGGCCACCGGCCAACCGGCCTTGGCGGCCAGAGCAAGAAAGGTCAGCATGTGACAGCTGGACAGGGCCGAGGCCAGCGCCTGCTCGGGATTGGTGCAGTTGGGGTCGCCGCCGTAGTTGGGGGCGGCGTCCACTTGCACGTCATAACCGTTGTTGAGCTGAATGGTATGCTCGGCCGTGTAGGCGCCGGGCTTGAGTTCGGGCTCAATTTGCTGCCAGTGCAGATCGATCGAAATATCCGACATCTCCGTAAGTCCTCGTTCCGGCTTTAGCTTGCTGCGAGCGATTTCTTGGGGTCGTAGAAGGGGATCTCGACAATCTTGGCCTGTGCAGGGCCGCTGGCCGTCATCACTTCGACTTCGGTGCCCAGTTCAGAACTCCCTACCGCGACCATCGCCAGTGCGATGTTCTTCTTAAGGCGCGGCGAGTAGACGGCCGAAGTCACCTTGCCGACGGTGCCGCCATCTTTGGTGATCGCCCAGAAAGTGGTGTTGGGACCTTTTAGCGGGGCGCAATCGATGACCAGACCGACCTGTTTGCGGCTGATGCCTTCCTGCTTGATACGACGCAGAGCGGCCTTGCCGATGAAGTCAGCTTCCATGTCGAGGCCGATCAGGCGGCCGAGGCCCACCTCGAACGGGTTGGTGTGGATGTCGGCATCGGCATGATAGGACAGCATGCCGCCTTCGATCCGCCGGATCGAGGAGGTGTGACCCGGCGGCAGGCCAAAGGGTTTGCCTGCCGCCATGATTTTTTCCCACAGCTCGCCGCCGCGCGACCCGTCCTGCAGATACAGCTCATAGCCCAGTTCGCTGGACCAGCCGATGCGCGACACGATCAGAGGGATGCTGTCCAGCTCGACTTCGCGCAGCCAGTAGTATTTCAGCATCCATGATGCTGTCGCCGAACAGCGCCTTCATGATCTCGCCCGACTTCGGCCCCTGCAGCTGCAGCGGCGACACGTCGGGCTCGCCGACGGTGACGTTCATGCCAGAATGCACCGCCACACCCTGCGCCCACAGAAGAATGTCGCTGTCGGCCAACGAGATCCAGAAGTGGTTTTCCGCCAGTCGCATCAGGATCGGGTCGTTCAGGATGCCGCCGTCGGCATTGGTGATCAGGATGTATTTGCACTGGCCAACGGCCATCTTGGACAGGTCGCGAGGGGTCAGCATCTGCACGAATTTCGCGGCGTCCGGACCGGTGATCTCCACTTGGCGTTCCACTGCGACGTCGCACAGGATCGCGTCGTTCACCGGGTTTCAGGAGTTTTGCTCCGGAATGCCGAAATCGCGCGGGATGTACATGTGGTTGGCGGAATGCCCGGAATGGGCGGTGTCCTGTCGGCTCGAGTGTGCTACACGGTAGCAATCCAGAATCGAAAACCGCCACAAACCCGGAGAAATACCCGGAAATCGGGGGGGATTTTGCTACATGTCTGTCAGGGTGAAGTGAGGCTAGCGCATTGAAAAATAATGCACAAAAAGCGGCGCGTTTGAGCGTGGCGCCCATGATGGATTGGACGACGTCCGATTGCAGGTATCTGCACCGGCTCTTGAGCCGGGAGGCGCTGCTGTACACCGAAATGGTGACCGCGCCGGCACTGGTGCGCGGCGGGGCGTTGCACTTGCTGGACTTCAATACCGCCGAGCATCCGGTTGCTTTGCAGCTTGGAGGGTCTGACCCGGACGAACTGGCAGAAGCCGCGCGGCTGGGCGAACAGGCGGGGTATGACGAGATCAACCTCAACTGCGGCTGCCCCAGTGACCGCGTGCAGTCCGGCGCGTTTGGTGCGGTGCTGATGCAGACCCCGGAACTGGTGGCAGATTGCGTCACAGCGATGCGGGCAGCTGTGAAGGCCGAAGTCACTGTCAAATGCCGCATCGGAGTCGATGAACAGGAGCCGGAAGAGGTGCTGCCGGACTTTCTGGACAAGATCCGCGCGGCGGGCTGCCAGCGGGTGACGATCCACGCTCGCAAGGCTTGGCTGAAGGGGCTTTCGCCTAAGGAAAACCGGGATATTCCACCCTTGGATTATGATCTGGTGCACCGGATGAAGGCGGCGTTTCCTGATCTGCATATCTCGATCAACGGCGGTATTGCGACGCTGGCCGAGGCCAAGGCGCATCTGGACCGCGGTCTGGACGGGGTGATGGTGGGCCGTGCGGCCTATCACCAGCCTGCCGATGTGCTGTGTGCGGCGGATCCGGAAATTTTCGGGACGGGTTCTGCAAGCGATCCTGCTGAGGCGGTGATGCTTATGCTGCCTTACATCGAAGAACGGCTCGGCAACGGCGCTAAGCTGAACCAGATCACCCGGCATATGCTGGGGCTGTTTGCCGGCCGCCCCGGCGCGCGGCAATGGCGGCGGATGCTGTCCGAGGGGGCCTGCCGCGCCGGGGCCGGGCCGGAACTGGTGGAGCAGGCGCTGGCGCAGGTGGCGGACCGCGCGGCTGCATGACGCGGCGGCTTGCAGGCTATAGCCTTGTGCAAGCGGATTGCGGCGGCTAACCCTTTGCCGGTGAAGCCAGCCCTGAGGTGCCCTGCATGACTGATCCTGCCCTGACCACCGCCCTATTGCCGTCGCCTGCGCTGCTGATGCAGATGGCAGGGCTGCTGCTGGTGATCGGCGCATTCGCCGGGGTTCTGGCAGGGCTATTGGGGGTTGGTGGCGGCATCGTGCTGGTGCCGGGCTTCTTCTATGCCTTTCAAACTCTTGGATATGGTGGCGATCAGCTGATGCAGATGTGCCTCGCGACCTCGCTGGCGACCATTATCGTGACCTCATTGCGGTCGGTTCTGAGCCATAACAAGAAGGGAGCGGTGGATTGGCAGATTCTGCGCAGCTGGGGCTTCGGAATTGCGCTGGGGGCGATCGTTGGCGTTCTGGCAGTGTCCTCCTTGCGCTCCGCCGTGCTGCAAGGGGTGTTTGGCGGGCTGGCACTGGTGATCGGCTGCTACCTGGGGCTGGGCCGCGCCGACTGGCGGCTGGCTGAAGCCATGCCTAAGGGCGGCAAGCGGCTGGTGCTGTCGCCTGTCGTGGGGTTTCTGTCGGTGCTGATGGGCATCGGCGGCGGCAGCTTTGGGGTGCCGCTGATGACCTTGCACGGGGTTGCGGTGCATCGGGCTGTGGCGACCGCCGCAGGCTTTGGCGTGATCATTGCGGTGCCGTCGGTCGCGGGGTTCCTGCTGTTGGATCTGGACCCGGCTACGCGGCCTCCGTTCACCGTCGGGGCCGTTAATCTGGCGGCGTTTTTCATTGTGATCGCGATGACGCTGATCACCGCGCCCTGGGGCGTGAAGCTGGCCCATGCAATGGATCCCAAACCGCTGAAGCGGGTGTTCGGGGCGTTTCTGGTGCTGGTGGGGCTCAACATGCTGCGCAAGGCATTTGGATATTGAAGGCAATGAACAGGCAATTCGAACAGTTTCAGGACAAGGGCTGGGTGCGCTTCGCTCAGGACCGCCAAGTGGCCGCCTGGGCTGCTGATGCGTTGCAGCATGGCATCCGGTCGCTGGACGACCCGGCCTGCGCTGAGTGGTTCCAGTGCGAAGGGACATGGTTCATTGGGGTCGATGCGTTGCCGAATGATGCCTCCGGGCGGTTGCCGGACGGGCCGCCGCTGGCTGGCGCGCCGGTGGAGTTCATCACGCAGCACCTCGGCCCCATCTCGGATCTGCACCGGGCGCAGGTGTCTTCGGTCTTTCCAGGTTATCCGCGCCCGCGTCCGGGCGAGGGCGATGCTGCCTTCCGCTACCGCATCAAACGTGATGCGGCGCATGTGGACGGGGTGAAAATGTTTGGCGAGCACCGCCGCCGCAAGGTGGAGGAGCCGCATGCCTGGGTGCTGGGAATACCGCTGAATGAAAGCAGCCCCGATGCCGCGCCCTTGGTGATCTGGGAGGGCAGCCACCACATCATGCGCCGCGCCTTTGCTGCCGCGTTTGAGGGGTTATCGCCTGAGGACTGGGCGGATGTGGATGTGACCGACGCCTACACGGCTGCGCGTGCCGAGGTGTTCGAGACCTGCCCGCGGATCACAGTGCATGCCAAGCCCGGTGAGTCTTATCTGATGCACCGGTTGTGTCTGCATGGGGTTGCGCCTTGGAGTGAGGGGGCATCCGCGCCGGAAGAGGGCCGCATGATCGCCTATTTCCGTCCTGAGCTGGCGGATTGGACCAAGGGGTGGCTGGCCGAGGGGTAGGCGTCTTCAAGTTTCCGCCATTGATCTGCCTGCAGAGATTTCGGAGTTTCTATGGAAAAGTATTTATTGGCGATTGTTTGCGCGGCTATTTCGTCTGTTGCGTCTGCAAGTGAGTATGAATGTCAGCAGGCTGCTGAGCTTATGTACAAGTTTGGCCCTCTCTTGGAGCGTGGAGAGGTTTCTTTAGAGCAAATTGAAGAGCTGACAAAAACTCGGATTTCTACTGACGTTGAACTTGTCGTAGAGGCTTCTCTTCTTCGTTACCACGAATTGCAATTAGGTGTTAGCGATTTGGAGCGCAGGGTAAAAGCATATGACCTCTGCGCCGAATTTCTGGAACTTAAGTAACGTGAGGCAATTTGCTTTTCTCGCCCGGAACAAGCCGTAGGCGCCGGGCGAGCGACTGCCCGTCCCGGCGGGCTGGCGCTTTTTAGAGGGCGGTTCGGCATTTCAGCCGGGGATTTGCTTTGCAGGGATAAAGCGGCAGTACCCAATCTTTGAAGCACCATCCCACGGGCAGGCGCTCGCCCTCTGATTTGATGGCGTGTCTTGGTAGCACATTGGTTTTTATGGTAAATTAGTCTGGGTTGGCTAAAGTGCAGGCTTTTCGAATAGGTCAGTAATTCTGCCTGAATGTTTCGCGCGCGAAACATTGGGTCAGTGCTTATTCCGCATGATTTACAGAGCCTTACCCCGCCGCGCGCCGCGTTGATTTTTAGACTACGCATGTCCGAGAAGCTCAAAACCGGTTCCCGCTTTTGAGCGACATGCTTAGCTGCGCTTTAATCTCGCGCCGCGGCCGCCGCGGCGCTTGACCAGTTTGCTGGCGCGTTCCGGCAGGTCGTTCATGATGCCGGCGCGTTCCTCGTTGCTCATCTTGGACCAGTCGCGGATCTCGTCAATAGAGCGGTAGCAACCGGTGCAGATGCGCGATTCCGGGTGGACGACGCAGATCTTGATGCAGGGGCTTTGGATCTCGTCCCGTTTCCATACGTCGTCAGTCATCATTCACCCGTTCTTCAAATGCCGCATCCGGTCCAATGCACCCTGAAGAATATAGGAGGCCGCGACATGGTCGATAACCTCTGCGCGGCGTTTGCGTGTCGTATCTGCCTCAAGAAGCGCTTTTTCTGCCGCAACGGTGCTGAGGCGTTCGTCCCAGAAACCAATAGGAAGTTCGGTGAGCCGGCCCAGGTTGCGGGCGAAGGAGCGGGTGGATTGGCAGCGGGGGCCCTCGGTGCCGTCCATGTTGCGGGGCAGGCCAAGGACGATACCGCTGATGTCGCGCATCGTGATGATTTCCAAAAGGCGGGCGGCGTCCAGTGTGAACTTCTTGCGCTTTACAGTTTCCAGCGGTGTGGCAACGGCGCCGATGCGGTCGGAAACGGCAACGCCGATGGTCTTGGTGCCAAGGTCCAGCCCCATCAGCGCGTGCATCGGCGGCAGAGCGGCGGCGAAATCTTCGAAAACATCGTGGATCATTCTGCAAGCCCTGCCTGTGCAGCGATGGTTTCCAGCAGGGCCAGGGCTTCCTGGTCGGCGGCAAAGGCGTCGCGGGCCTCGCCATAAATCGTGCGGGCGCGGTCGGTGTCGCCAAGGACCGAAAGGGCGCCGATGAGCCGGGCCCATTCTTCGGCCGAGCCGCCTTCGGTTGCCAAACGGTCCGACAGGCGGGTGACCATGCCGCGGATCATCTCCTGCCGGTCTTCAGCGCTCAGCTCGCTGGCGCCGGCCATATCCTCGGCGCTGGGGCCGGGCAGGGCGGGGGTAGTGCTGCCGCCGGGCGCAATCGGGCGGTATTCAACCCCGGCGCGGAAGGCCATTTCCTCGATCTGGCCCTGGATGCCTTTGATCCAGGGGGCGTCTGCCGGGCCTGCCCGCAGGGTTGCGGCCCATTCGCGGTAAGCCAGGTCCGGACGGCCGATCTGGCCCAGCATCAGACCCCAGTAATAACGGGCGGGCCCGTGTGCGGGATCAATGGCGCGTGCTTTCTGCAGGTCGGTCTGGGCCTCGGGAGAGACATAGCCGCCGGCGGCCATGATCTTCAACTCGGCCAGTTCGGTGAAGTCGCGGGCATTGACCTGCCCCTCAGCCAGCCGGATGTAACTGGTTTTGGCAGCATAGGCAGCCTGGAAATTGCCAAGGTTCGCCTCGTGCTGGGCCAGAAGGGCCTGGCCCTGAGCGTCGTCCGCGCGTTCATTAGCAGTCTTGCGCAGCTGCTCCACCAGTGTGACGTATCCTTCTTCGACCTGCGGCTTGGGCAGGGCGGGCACCTCAGCCTCGGCCTCTGCCTGGGACGGGCGGTTTTCGGCGCGTTGGCCTGCCAGCTGGATACGGTCCTTCAGGCCCAGGTCGCCATAGCCCGGCGCGCCCAGCTGCCAGTAGATGCCCAGGGTGCCGCCGGTGATCAGCAGCGCTGTTGCTATGCCAAAGACCAGCGACAGGGTTTTTGGCTGCGAGCGTCCTGATTGCGCCTGCTGCAGCTGCGTGTCGGCGGCCAGGATGCGGCGGGAAATCTCGGTGCGGATGCGGTCGGCGTCGCCTGCATTGATGACGCCGCGGGCCAGATCCTTGTCCACCTCGCGCAGTTGCTGGCGGTAGACGCGCAGGTCATAAGCCGCGGCGGGTTCGCCGGTGTTGCGGGCGCGAATAAGGATCATGGCCAGCAGAAAGGCTGCCGAGAACGCGATAAGGGCGGTGACTGTCCAGAAAATCATGCCGTCTCCGAAGTTTGGGTTGCATCTATATGCGGAGGCGGGTGAACAAAAGAGCCAAACTGCCGCGCCCGGACGCCTCGGGTCGGATTGCGACCGTTTCTTATGTCGCAATAACGCAGAAACAGGGCGATAAACGGCACTGGTCTGTTATGCATTTCAGGCATACCCGCTACCAGACACGAACCATCGGATTCGCTCATGAAACGCTATTCAGCTTTTGCCGTCGCGCGGGAAGCCCTGCGCTATCACACCGGATGGGAGCGCGCCTGGCGCTCGCCTGAACCCAAACGCCATTATGATGTTGTCATCGTCGGGGCGGGCGGGCATGGCCTTGCCACTGCCTATTACCTGGGCAAGAATTTCGGCATTACCAATGTCGCAATTATCGAGAAAGGCTGGCTGGGCGGCGGTAACACCGGCCGGAACACCACCATCATCCGCTCGAACTACCTGCAGGACCCGTCCGCTGCGATCTATGAAAAGGCGCGCAGCCTGTATGAGACGATGTCGCAGGACCTGAACTACAACGTGATGTTCAGCCCGCGCGGGGTGATCATGCTGGCCCAGACCGAGCATGAGATCCGTGGCTACAAACGCACCGCGCATGCCAACCTGCAGCAGGGTGTCCCGACTGAGTGGATCACCCCTGAGCGGGTCAAGGAACTGGTGCCGATCATCAACTTGCACGGCCCCCGTTACCCGGTTCTGGGCGGCTTGTGGCAGGAACGCGGCGGCACCGCCCGTCACGATGCGGTGGCCTGGGGCTATGCGCGGGCCTGTTCCGACATGGGCATGGACATCATCCAGCAATGTGAAGTCACCGGTGTGCGCACCGAGAACGGCCGCACCGTGGGTGTCGACACCACCAAGGGCGCGATTGACTGCGACAAGATCGGCATGATCGTGGCGGGTAATGCTTCGGTTCTGGCCGAACGGGCGGGTTTCCGTCTGCCGATGGAATCTGTTGCCTTGCAGGCGATGGTGTCTGAGCCGATCAAACCCTGCATGGATGTGGTTGTGATGGCCAACACCGTGCACGGCTACATGTCCCAGTCCGACAAGGGCGAGATGGTGATCGGCGGCGGCACTGACGGGTTCAACAACTACACCCAGCGCGGCTCTTTCCACCATATCGAGGAAACCGTGCGGGCCCTGGTCGAAACCTTCCCGATGGTGTCGCGCCTCAAGATGCTGCGCCAGTGGGGCGGCATTGTGGATGTGACCGGCGACCGCTCGCCGATCATCTCGAAAACGCCTGTGCAGAACTGCTTTGTCAACTGCGGCTGGGGCACCGGCGGCTTTAAGTCGATCCCGGGCTCGGGCTGGGCGATGGCGGAACTGATGGCCACCGGCCATTCGCCGCTGACCGAGGAGTTCTCGATGATGCGCTTCAAAGAAGGCAAGTTCATCGACGAGAGCGTCGCTGCGGGTGTGGCACACTGATGCCGCGCGCCGTCGCAAAATTCTTCGAAGAATTTTGCCAAGGATTTTTGAAAATCCTTGGCCCCCAGTTGGAGAGGTCCGCACAATGCTGATCCTTGAATGCCCTTATTGCGGTGTCAAAGCCGAAGAAACCGAACTGGCCGCGGGCGGCGAAGCGCATCTGAAGCGCTTTGGTCCCGGCTCCTCGGATGATGAGTTCCATGACTATCTGTTCATGCGCGAAAACCCCAAAGGCGTTCACTTTGAACGCTGGCGCCATGCCAATGGCTGCGGCAAGTGGTTCCATGCCGCCCGCTGCACCATGACGCTGGAGGTCTTTGGCACCTACACGGCCCAGACCTCTGTGCCGACGCAGGAGATCATGGACAAGATCACCGCAAAACGCCCCGGGTGGACCTGGCGCGAATTCTCGGATGGTCAGAAATGATCCGCCGCCTGACTGAAACACCCGCTTTTCTTTTGAAAGGTCTGCGCACATGAGCACGCGTCTTGCCAAGCACGGCCGGCTGATCGACCGCTCCAAACAGATCGCCTTCACCTTCAACGGCAAAACCATGAAGGGCTTTGCCGGCGATACATTGGCCTCCGCTCTTTTGGCCAACGGCCAGGTGATGATGGGCCGCTCGTTCAAATACCACCGCCCGCGCGGCGTTGTCGCATCCGGTTCGGAAGAACCCAATGCGCTGATGCAGCTGGGCACCGGTGACCGTTACGAGCCGAACCAGCGCGCCACCACCACCGAGCTGTTCTCGGGGCTGTCGGCGAATTCGCAGAACCACTGGCCCAGCCTGGAGTTCGACGTTCTGTCGATCAACAACAAGCTGTCGCGGTTCCTGACGGCTGGCTTTTATTACAAGATGTTCATCCACCCGCGTCCGCTGTGGAAACATGTCTATGAGCCGATCATCCGCAAATCCGCCGGTCTGGGCAATGCGCCTGACGCCGAGCTGAAGGATGCCGACACCTACGAGCATTTCTACTTCTTTGCGGATGTGCTGGTCATTGGCGGCGGCGTTGCCGGCCTGCAGGCGGCCAAGGCGGCTGCGGCCACCGGTGCCAAGGTACTGGTGATGGAGCAGAACAACCATTGGGGCGGCCGCGCGCCGGTCGACGGCGGCACCATCGACGGTGAAGCCCCGACGCCTGGATCGCCAAGACCCTGGCCGAGCTGGATGCGATGGACAACGTCACACTCCGCGACCGCTGCATGGGGTCCGGCGTCTATGACCACGGCTATGCCCTGGGTTATGAGCGTCTGACCGACCACGCACCGGGCCAGGGCGGTCCGCGCCACCGTCTGTGGCGGGTCCGTGCCGGCCAGATCGTCACCGCAACCGGCGCTATTGAACGGCCGCTGTCCTTTGCGGGCAACGATGTGCCGGGCGTGATGCTGGCCGGTTCGATGCGTGACTATGTGGTGAACTGGGGTGTGAACCCCGGCCAGAAGGTGGTGGTTGCCACCAACAACGACGACGCCTACCGCACCGCATTGGTGCTGCATGAAGCCGGCGTTGAAGTGGTCCGCGTGATCGACACCCGCGAAACCGGCGGCGGCGAACTGATGGAAGCTGTTCGCGAGAAGGGTATCCGGGTTGAGCTGGGCCGTGCCATTGCCAAGGTGAAGGACGGCAAATGCGTGACTCAGGTCTCCATCTGCGCCCAGAACGGTGAAGGCGGCGCCCGCGAAGACGTCGAAGCAGACGCAGTTGCCATGTCCGGCGGCTGGTCGCCGGTGGTCCATCTGTGGTCCCACTGCGGCGGCAAGCTGACTTGGGACGACAAAAACGCCAACTTCCGCCCCGATGCCTCGCGTCCGCCGCTGGGCCATGACGGCAACGGCTTTGTGGTTCCGGCCGGTGCCGCAAATGGCGAATTCGGCCTGGGCGCGCTGCTGGAAGACGCGGCTGCGGCTGGCGCCAAAGCGGCTGAGGCTGCCGGCTTCCCGGCGAAATCCGTGGCGGCTGCCAAGGGTGTCTCTGAGAATGAGGCGCAGATGGAAGCGGTCTGGCTGATGCCGGCCAAAGCGGACATCAAACTGCGCATGAAGTCCTGGCTGGACTATCAGAACGACGTCAAGGTCTCCGACGTGCAGCTGGCTGCGCGCGAAGGCTATGAAAGCGTCGAGCACACCAAGCGTTACACCACACTGGGCATGGCGACCGACCAGGGCAAATTGTCCAACATCAACGGTCTGGCGATCCTTGCGGACGCGCTGAACTCGGAAATCCCGTCGGTGGGCACCACCACCTTCCGTCCGCCGTACCACCCGATCTCGATCGGTGCGATCGCGGGGAAGCACGGGCCGAGATCTTCCAGCCGGTGCGCAAGACGCCGATCTATGACTGGATGGACAAGAACGGTGCGGATTGGGAACCGGTTGGCCAGTGGCGCCGCCCGTTTGCCATCACCCAACCCGGTGAGGACCGTCATGCTGCGGTGAACCGCGAGGTGAAGAACACCCGCGAAAACCTCGGCCTGCTGGATGCCTCGACCCTGGGCAAGCTGATTGTCAAAGGGCCGGATGCGGGCAAGTTCCTGGACATGCTCTATACCAACATGATGTCCACGCTGAAGGTCGGCAAATGCCGCTATGGCCTGATGTGCTCGGAGAACGGTTTCCTGATCGACGACGGCGTTGTTGCCCGCATCGACGAGGACACCTTCCTGTGCCACACCACCACCGGCGGCGCCGAAAGCATCCATGGCCACATGGAAGAATGGCTGCAGACCGAATGGTGGGACTGGAAAGTCTATGTTGCCAATGTGACCGAGCAGTACGCCCAGGTCGCCGTGGTCGGCCCCAACGCCCGCAAGGTGCTGGAAAAGCTGAACGCAGCAGCGGGCGGCGGTATGGATCTGTCGAAAGAGGCGCTGCCGTTCATGGAATGGCGCGACGGTCAGATCGGCGGCTTTGATGCCCGCGCTTACCGGATCTCCTTCTCGGGCGAGCTGTCTTATGAGATCGCGGTTGCGGCCTCGGAGGGCCAGGCGTTCTGGGATGCGCTGATGGAAGCAGGCAAGGAATTCGGCGTCATGCCTTACGGCACCGAGACCCTGCACATCCTGCGCGCCGAAAAAGGCTTCATCATGATCGGCGACGAGACCGATGGCACCGTGATCCCGCAGGATCTGGGTCTGCATTGGGCGCTGTCGAAGAAGAAGGAAGACTATCTGGGCAAGCGCGCGCAGCTGCGCTCCCACATGGCGGATCCGGACCGCTGGCAGCTGGTTGGCCTGGAAACCGTGGACGGTTCGGTGCTGCCCGACGGCGCCTATGCATTGGGTGAAGGCGTCAACGCCAACGGCCAGCGCAACATGATCGGCCGGGTGACCTCAACCTATCATTCCGCGACTCTGGGCCGCGGTATCGCAATGGGCCTGATCAAGCACGGCACCAAGCGGATGGGCGAAGTGGTTGAATTCCCGGGCACTGACGGCAAGACCTACAAGGCCAAGATCGTTGATCCGGTCTTCTACGACAAGGAAGGAGAAAAGCAGAATGTCTAAGGCTGTTTCCGTACTGAACGGCGCGCAGTTCTCCGGCCTGGCCAAGGTCGAGGACGCAGGCCTGCAGGGCATGATCACCCTGCGCGGCGATCTGGAGTCATCGGTTCTGAAGGCGGCTGTCAAGGCCGCCACCGGCGCCGAAGTTCCAGCCCGGGGGGCTATCACGGTTGCCGAAAACGGTGCCGCTGCCTGGATGTCGCCGGACGAGCTGCTGCTGCTGGTGCCCTATGAGGATGCCGTTGCCAAAACCGCCGAAGTGGCAGAGGCTCTGAAAGGCGAACATGCGCTGGCGGCGAATGTCTCTGACGCCCGTGCCTTCTTCCGCGTGTCGGGCGAAGGCGCGCGCGAGGTGCTGGGCAAAGTGAGCCCGGTGGACTTTGACGCAGCTGCATTCAAGGCAGGCCGGTTCCGCCGCTCGCGCCTGGCGCAGGTGGCAGGCGCCTTCTGGCTGAACGAGGACGGCAGCTTTTATATCGTCTGCTTCCGCTCGGTTGGTGAATATGTATTCAAACTGCTAAGCACAGCGTCGCATCCGCAGTCCAAGGTGGGTGTTTACTAAAGTTTTCACTCGCTTTTTGCTTGTGACGCCATCGCGCGTCATTTACGGTGCCCCGGAGACCTTTCCAGGGCACCTTTTTTATTCTGGCTTGCCAGGAAGCTCGCTTTTTGTTTCGATTGCATCTGTTTGAATTTATTACCCTTCTCTGGCGTGGGGGAGGTTTATTAACGATGTTTCAGGGAGCGGCCGATGAGTCTGCCGGCATGTAATATTTTAGCACTGGTTCTGACGCTGACCGGGGCGGGCGCTCTGGCGGAAACCAGCTTTCGTTGCAATCTGAAACCGATTTCCGGCGTCACTTGGGTTCCCGGCCGGATTACCGTGCATTTTTCCGATGATTTCACCACTGCAAAGGTCACTGATGCGGCGTTTGGTGTGTCTGTTGCAGCTAAGGTTTCGCAACGCAGCGAGACAACTTATGCGATCAGCTGGTCGCTGCCGGGGCTTGCCGTACTGACGGACAGCGGGCAGGCAAAGCCGCGCTTCAGGGCCGTTCTGAACACCGCCAACCTGAAGATGAGCATTCAATCGACCCGAACAAGCGGTACAAAACAGCCGCCGCGCGGTTCGGGAACCTGCCGCCGGGAGCCGTCTTTGTCACGGCTGGCCCAGAACCACATTGGATGGAACTAAGCGCGTGTACTGACTTGGCGGATTTCTCTGTTCAGGCGGTACAACTGCAGATTGCCATTGCATTGAAACCGGTATCCTTGCATCACTGCGCTGCATCAAAATTGGACCCATCTGAATGAAACGATATCTAACGGCTGCATCCATTGTGCTGGCAGCGGCGTCCGGCGCAGCAGCGGGAAGTAAAGGCACCACCACATATGACTGCGAGATAAAGGTATTCACAAGCAATGGCTGGATAGCTCCGCGGGTGTTCATCATGTGGGATGAGCAGTCTGAAACGGCAAAGGTATACGACGGTTACATCCACGAGTTGGTCGGTGAACCGATCCCGGCAACTGTCGTAAAGCGCAGTGAAACATCCTATAATCTGGACTGGCGCGTGAGCGATATTCCAGTCAGTAATGCCAGAACCAAAGTTGATGGGTTGTATTCTGCCGTGCTCAACATGAAGCAGAACTCCCTGTCGATCCGGGGCGTTATCACTGGTTTTGACAACGCGCCGCGCGGCAAGGGCAAGTGCATAGTCAAGAAAGGCTGAGACCGGCACCGCGCCGGCCGGGCATAATCTTTTTGCACATAGACCTTGCGCGGAAATGGGGCCTTGGCTCTTGACCTGATAGCGCGCGCACAGCATGTATCTGCGCAGGAACGCAATCTTTTTTACAGGGGCCCAAATGGCTTTTGAACTTCCCGATCTTCCTTATGCACACGACGCCCTGGCTGCCAAAGGCATGTCGGCCGAGACCCTGGAATACCACCACGACCTGCACCACAAGGCGTATGTCGATAACGGCAACAAGCTGATTGCCGGCACCGAGTGGGACGGCAAGTCGCTGGAAGAGATCATTAAAGGCACCTATGACGCCGGTTCTGTTGCCCAGAACGGTATCTTCAACAACATTTCGCAACTGTGGAACCACAACCAGTTCTGGGAAATGATGGGCCCGGGCGCCAGCGCAATGCCGGGCGAACTGGAAAAGGCGATGGTTGAGTCGTTCGGCTCGGTTGACGAGTTCAAGTCGCAGTTCTCCGCAGCAGGCGCCGGCCAGTTCGGTTCCGGCTGGGCCTGGCTGGTTAAGAACGCCGACGGGTCGCTGGCAGTGACCAAAACCGAAAACGGCGTCAATCCGCTGTGCTTCAACCAGACCGCGTTGCTGGGCTGCGATGTGTGGGAACACTCCTATTACATTGATTTCCGCAACAAGCGTCCGGCTTACCTGACCAACTTCCTGGACAATCTGGTGAACTGGGAAAACGTCGCCTCGCGGATGTAAGTCCTGAGCGGCATGAATTCTGGAGCGCCCGGTCACCCGACCGGGCGTTTCTTGTTTGGACCGGCGGCTGGCGCGTATTGCGCACGGCCCGCCGGAACGGGGAACGGTGATGACAGAGGCAGCCAAGGGCATACTGGCAATGGTCTCGGCCTGCGTGGTCTGGGGGCTGTCGGGGATCTACTACAATGCTCTGTCGCATGTGCCGCCGGAGCAGGTTCTGTCGCACCGGGCTTTGTGGTCATTTCTGTTTTTTGCCGGCGTGCTGCTGTTTCAGGGCCGGATCGGCGCCTTAACGGCAGCTTTCACCAGCAGGCGGAGCACATTGTTTCTGGTTCTCGCTACGGCGATGATCTCGCTCAACTGGTTTGTGTTCATCTCTTCAGTGCAGACCGGTTACGCCACCGAGGCGAGCCTGGGGTACTATATCTTTCCGTTGCTGAGCGTACTGCTGGGGCGGCTGGTCTTCGGCGAACAGCTGAGCCGGGCGCAGGTCGCGGCTGTCGGGCTGGCGGCGCTGGCGGTTGCGGTGCTGTCCTTCGGGCTGAGGGCAGCGCCCCTGATCCCGCTGGTGCTGGCGATCAGCTTTGCCCTTTATGGCGTTGCGAAGAAACAGATTTTGCTGGGTCCGGTGGTGTCTGTCACCGCCGAAGTGCTGCTGATCCTGCCAGTGGCGCTGGCGGTGATCTGGTTCACCGGCGGCGCAGGTTTTCTGGACGGCACTTCGACCGCTGTGATGCTGGCGTTCTCCGGCATCCTGACCGGGCTGCCGCTGATCCTGTTCAGCTATGCCGCCAAACGGGTGCGGCTGGGGACAGTGGGGGTGTTGCAGTACCTGAACCCGACGTTGCAGTTCCTGGTGGCGGTGCTGGTCTTTGCCGAACCGTTCACCCCTTGGCACAGCGCCGCCTTTGCGCTGATCTGGAGCGCGGTTGCGGTGTTCTCGTTCTCGGCCCTGCGTCAGGAGCGGGCGTCGCGCAGGGCGGCAATGGCTGCCACCGGGGTGTCAGCCCAGATCAGATAGTCCGCGGTGTCCTGACCGGCAAAGCCCTGGCCGACGATATGGTCCAGCAGGTCGCGCAGCTTGTCCCAGTAACCAGCGGTGTTCAGGATTACGATGGGCTTGCCGTGCAGGCCCAGCTGGCGCCAGGTGAGCGCCTCGAACAATTCATCCAGCGACCCGGCGCCGCCGGGCAGAACCACCACCGCATCGGCGTTCCACAGCATGACCTTTTTACGTTCATGCATGGTCTCGGTGACAACATAGGTGCTGAGATCGGATTTGCCGACTTCGCGCTTTTCCAGGTGGCCGGGGATCACGCCAAAGGTTTCGCCGCCCGCCGCCTGGGCGGCGCGTGCGACCTCTCCCATCAGTCCGACATCGCCGGCGCCATAGACCAGCCGCATCCCGTTTTCAGCCAGTGCAGTGCCAAGATCCTGTGCGGCTTGGGTATAATCGGGCAGCGCTCCGGCACGGGAGCCGCAATAGACACAGACGGATTTGATGCTCATCGGCCAGCCTTTCCGTGGAATTTCAAAGTGAAACGCAATTGGTGTTTTGACCCGTGATAGCGGGATTGGTAGGTTTGCTCAACTAAGCGGAAGGCAACATTCCGCAAATGCCGAAGGGATCGAAATGGCGGAAGCATCTGGAAGCGGGGGCCTGGGGGCCTCACAATTGGCGGTATTGCCGGCGTGGCCGTGGTGCTGGGCGGCGTGGTGCTGTTCCAGCTTGGGGTGTTCGGCAGCGGCCAGCCAGGCGGCGGGACGGCGGACGGGCAGGCGGGCAGCCAGGCGGCAAACGGGAGCGGTGCGTTTTTAGGGGATGGCGATGAATCCGGTCAGCCGCTGCAGAACCGGGCACAAACCAAAGCTGAAACTGCGGCTGTTGTTCCAGACACCGGCGGAGCTGAGGCTGAAACAGGTGCGCCGGCAGCGGCCTTGACGGTTGCGGATCCGGAGGCAGGTCCGGAACCGGAGGCGGCTGCGGCAGAGGAACTTGCTGAAACAGCGGTTTCTGAAGGCCAGCCGGAAACGGCCGGAACTGAAACCGAAACATCCTCGGATCAAACTGCCGGAGCAGAGGCGCGGCCGGAAGAAATCGCCTTGGACGAACCTGGCGGCGAGGTACAGGGCACCGGTCAAGCAGCACCGCTGGCGCCGGATGCCAACGAAGGCCTTTTTGTTCTGGAAGCCCCCGAACTGGACCTGGTGCGTGTCGACAACGAGGGTTCTGCAGTGATTGCAGGGCGCGCCCAGGCGGGGGTGCGTATTTCGGTCTTGCTGGACGGCGAAGTGCTGGAGCAACTGGAAGTGCCTGCGGGCGGTGAATTCGTCTCTCTGACCTCGATCGCACCAAGCAACGATGCACGGGTGGTGTCGCTTCTGGCCGAATATGAAGGGCAGAAAAATGCCTCCGGGGCGTCCTTTATTCTGGCGCCGGCCAGCCCGGTTGCGGTCGCGGCGGCGGGCGAGGCCGCCCAATCGGCGCAGGCCGCGGAAACCGGGGCTTCGCGCGCAACGGGTGCGGAACAAGACGTCACAGCGCCTGCGCCGGAACAAGTTGCCACCCTGGACCCTGCAGAGAATGCCTTCGTGGAACAATCCGGGACTGAAGCCCCAGCGGCCTCCCTGGATCAACCCGCAAGCTCAGATGCAGGAACGGCGGACGCAGGCGATGATGTTGCCAGCGCCGGGCAGGCAACAGCCAATGCCGCAGCCGAGGCTCCGTCTGCAGCAGATCCGGCGCTTGCCGTCGAACCCGGAACACCGCAACCGCAGGGCAGGCTGTGGCGGTTCTGAGGGCTGACGCGGAGGGCATCGAGGTGGTGCAGCCCGCAATTCCTGCTGACCCAGGGTTGGGTGACGAAGTGGCATTGGATTCAATCAGCTACAATGGCAGCGGCGGGGTTGAGCTGTCGGGACGGGCGCAGCCGCAATCACAGGTACGGGTCTATGTCGACAACCGGCCGGTGGCCGAGCTGGGCGCCGCGGCAGACGGGCGCTGGAGCGGCCGGCTGGAGGATGTGGCGCCAGGCATTTACACCCTGCGCCTGGACGAGGTCGAACCGGCAACCGGCGCTGTGGTCAGCCGTCTGGAAACCCCCTTCAAACGCGAAGCGCCCGAGGCGCTGCCGCAACCGGGCGGCGACGCAACGCCGGAACAGCCAGTGCCATTGGTTCAGGCGGTAACAGTGCAGAAGGGCGATACGCTCTGGGCCATTTCCCAGCAGAAATACGGCAGCGGCTTTCTGTATGTCCGGGTCTTTGAGGCCAACCGCGGCGCGATCCGAAATCCCGACCTGATTTATCCGGGGCAAGTCTTTACTGTTCCGGAGTAACGCCAGAGAACCGCGCCCCTGCGGCGCGTTTTTCCTGTCCGCCCCTCGCAAATCCGTGAACAGGTGAATATCTGAAGGGGTCAAGCCAGGAACCGCCATGACCCAGACAGACCAGGCCGCCGTGCCGTTGCAAGCCGACACCGCCGAAGACGAACGCCGCTCCGGCCTGCGCACTTTGCGCAGGGTGGGACCGTATCTGTGGCCCAAGGATAACCGCGCCGTGAAGGTCCGGGTGGTGCTGGCACTTGCGGTGCTGGTCCTGGCCAAGCTGATCGCGGTTTACACACCGATGCTGTACAAGGACGCGGTCGACAGCCTCGCCGGGGAGGGCGTGCCGCCGCTGGCTTTGGGCGCCGTCGGGCTGACGGTGGCCTATGGCATGTCGCGGGTCCTGACCACTGGCTTTCAACAGCTGCGCGATGCAATCTTTGCTCCGGTCGGGCAGCGCGCCTTGCGCCGTTTGGCGCTGGAGACCTTTACCCATATCCACCGGTTGTCGATGCGCTATCACATCACCCGCAAGACCGGGGGCCTCAGCCGGATCATCGAGCGCGGGGTGAAAGGCGTCGAATTCCTGCTGCGGTTCATGCTGTTTTCCATCGGACCGCTGATCCTGGAGCTGACGCTGGTGGCGGTGATCTTGACGGTGCTGTTCGACGCTTGGTATCTGGCGGTCGTGGCCGGCACCATTGCTTTGTATGTCTGGTTCACCTTTGCGGTGACCGAATGGCGGGTGAAACTGCGCCGCGAGATGAACAAGCAGGACACCGACGCCAATCAAAAAGCCATCGACAGCCTGCTGAACTACGAGACGGTCAAGTATTTCGTCGCCGAAGAGCGCGAGGCGGCGCGTTATGACGGGGCGATGCGGGGCTATGCGCAGGCGGCGCTGAAAACAGCCTATTCGCTGGCAGCCCTGAATTTCGGCCAGAGTATGATTATCACTGCGGGCCTTATCGGTGTCATGGTCATGGCCGCGATCGGCGTGGAGCGGGGGGCGCTGACGGTCGGCGATTTTGTCATGGTCAACGCCTATATGATCCAGATCACCGTGCCGCTGAACTTCCTTGGCACTGTCTACCGCGAAATCCGCCAAAGCCTGGTGGACATGGGCGAGATGTTCGATCTTCTGGAGCAACCGGCTGATGTGAGCGACCTTCCCGGAGTTGGCGAGCTGCAGGTCAATGGCGGCCGGATCACGCTGGAGGATGTGCGGTTCTCCTATGATGCCGGGCGGGAGATCCTGAAAGGTGTCTCGCTGGAGGCAGAGCCAGGGCAGACGGTGGCGATTGTCGGCTCTACCGGATCAGGAAAATCGACCATCGGACGGCTGTTGTTCCGCTTTTACGACGTCACCGGCGGCGCGCTGAAGATCGACGGGCAAGACGTGCGGGATGTAAGTCAGAAAAGCCTGCACCACGCGATTGGTGTGGTGCCGCAGGACACCGTGCTGTTCAACGACACGATCCGTTACAACATCGCCTATGGCCGCGACGGGGCCACTCAGGCCGACGTGGAGCAAGCGGCGCGCGACGCGCAAATCCATGACTTCATCGCAGCCCTGCCAGAGGGTTACGGCACCCAGGTCGGTGAGCGCGGACTGAAACTGTCGGGCGGCGAAAAGCAGCGGGTTGGCATTGCCCGCACATTGCTGAAGAACCCGCCGGTGCTGCTGCTGGACGAGGCAACCTCGGCGCTGGACACCGACACAGAGCAGGAGATCAAGGAAGCGCTGGCGCGGGCCGGGCAGGGGCGCACGGTGATCACCATTGCCCACCGCCTGTCAACCATTGCTGAAGCAGACCGGATTGTGGTGCTGGAACAGGGGGAAATTTCCGAGACCGGCACGCATGACGAACTGCTGGCGCAGGATGGCCGCTATGCCCGGCTGTGGCAGCGCCAGCAGGCGGAAAAGGACACGGCCTGACGGCAAGCTGCGGACAGGGCAGCGAAGGCAAATCGCTCATGGAAAAAGGCCGGTTCAGCAACCGGCCTTTCCTGTTTCGTGCAGTGTAAAACCGGACCTAGAAATCGTCCCAGCTTGCGTTTGCTGCTTTGGCAGGCATCGGAACTGCTGAATCGAATTCGATATCTTCACCATGTGCGCTGGGACCTGCCGGCGCCGTGTCTGCGAATGTGCTGGGCGCGGCCGGGGCGGCCAGTCCGGCAATTTTGAATTGAGCCACAACCTCTGCCAGCTTACCCGCATCGGTGTGCAGCAAGTGGCCGGCAGCGGTAGCTTCTTCCACCATGGCGGCATTTTGCTGGGTGACTTGATCCAGCTGACTGACGCCGGTGTTGATCTCGCTCAGGCCGGTCGACTGCTCGGCAGCGCCTTCGGCAATGTTGGACACCAGTTCCGAAACAGTGTTGACGCGGTCCACGATGCTGGTCAGCGCCACGCCGGTTTCACCAACCAGATCGACCCCTTGTTTCACATGTTTGGAGCTGTCGCCGATCAGTGTCTTGATTTCGGTTGCCGCATCAGCAGAGCGCTGAGCCAAAGCCCGGACTTCGGAAGCGACAACGGCAAAACCCTTGCCGGCTTCCCCGGCTCGGGCGGCCTCGACACCTGCATTCAGGGCCAGAAGATTGGTCTGGAAAGCGATATCGTCGATGACCGAGATGATCTGTGAGATCTTGACCGACGACTGCTCGATCTCGTTCATTGCGGCAACCGCGTTTCGCACCACTTCGCTGCTGCCTTCGGCCTCCTGGCGGGCTTCCTGCATCGTGTTCTCGACGTCGCGGGCACCCTCGGCTGAGGATTTTACCGAAGAGGTCAGCTGTTCCAGCGCGGCAGCGGTTTCTTCCAGCGTGGCGGCCTGGCTTTCTGTGCGGTTCGACAAATCATCCGAGGCGGTGCTGATTTCGGTTGCGCCGTTGTGGATGCTGCTGGTGGCCGAGATCACCTGTGTGATGGTTTCCTTCAGCGTTGATACTGTGGTGTTGAAGCTTTGGCGCAGCTGATCATATTCTTCCGGGAACGCCTCGACGATGGTGCATTCGAGATCGCGGTTGGAGAGGCGGGCGAGATTGTCTTCAAGCTTGCCGACGACGGCACCGCGGTCGGCAATGCGGCTGGCCTCGATGGAGGCGAGTTTGTCTTCGCCTTCCGCCAGCGCAGCTCGGGTTTGTTCCATTGCGCGGCTGAGTTTGCCGACTTCGGTCTTGGACTGCAGATATGCCGGCTCAAAATCAAACTCCTTGCGGGAGAGTCTATCCAGGTCGGCCTGCAGGGCGCCGAACTGTTTGGTGAAGGCCATGATCAGGCGCAGACCGATGGTGCCGCTGACAACCAGCGACGCGGCGACCGCAACCAGGGTGAGGATCAGCGCCTGGCGGGCATTGCTTGCTTCCTCAACTGTGAGGGCAATCATTGCACCGGTAACAGTGTTTTCCACATCCCTGAGAGAGCTGACCCAGCGGGTTGCCCGGTCAAACCAGTTTTGCGACGTATACACTGGTGCCGGGTTGCCCGGGCCTGCATCCAGAACTTCGGTGCGGATGCCGGGCAGCCCGGTTGCCTCCAGGCCCCCACGGATACCCAGCTCCGGCATCAACCCGTCAAAGGCAAAGTTTGCGATGTCGAGAAGCTGTTTCTCCACTGCTGCGGTTTCGGTGAACCATCGGTAGAGGTTCAAATTGAAACTGCCCTCGCCAAAGCCGGATGCCCCCGCAGCCCGTTGCTGGCCTGCAGCTTCCTTGGCGTAGGCCAGGCTGACCAGGCCGGCGCTGTATTGCACCACTTCTGCGTTCTTCATTTGCAGCAGCAGCGCGCTGGCATCCCGCAAAAGGCTGGCAATCATTGCGGAATAGCGCGCGCCCATCTGACCTGGTGTCAATGTTTGAGCGGTGACGGAGTCACGCAGCGCGGCAAGCTGTTCCAAATGCTTCAGCGTGGAGGCTGCTGTCTGCGGCACATTTTGCGCCGCCCCGTCCACTTCGGCTCTGGTGCTGTTCAGGTCAGCTGCACCGGATTGGTTGTCCGAGGACAGATAAACTGCGGACAGGCCGCGCTCAACCTGCAGGAAGTGGATGACCTTCATCAATGCAACGGATTCGCTGGTCTGAGACCGCGAGGATTGCGCACTTTGGTAACGGTCCCAATCCGACAGAGCCTTAAAGCTTCCGATACCGGCGAGCGCGATGAATGGGATAGCGATAAGTGCCAGGATTTGCGATCGTAATGACATTTCATTTCCTCAACAAGAAAACACGCAAAGCGGGAGGTGGTCCGCATTTACCCATCTCTGACATGTAAGAAATAAGATTTTGTGAACTGCGGGAGGGAGGGGATTTCAGCAGCTAGGCGGTGTTGACAAAAGGGATTCACAACGGACCGCAGGCATGATTCAAGCTGGTATCTTCGATGGAGACCAGCTTGGCACGAGATCTGATGACGGATGAGGAATGGGCGTTTTTTGAACACTTCATCCTCGCTATCCGCGCTGCAATCGGGCGCAAACCGGCCAACCACCGCCTTGTTCTGGATGGGATTTTCTGGATATCCAGAACCGGGTCCCCGTGGCGGGACCTACCTGAGGAGTTCGGCAAATGGTCCAGCGTTTACCGCCAGTTCAGGCGCTGGACCCTGGCAGGGCTTTGGGAGGATATCCTGGATGCCCTGAACCAGAGCAGAGCCGTCCCCGACGCCCTGCAAATGGTTGATAGCACCGTGATCCGCGCGCACCACCAAGCCGCTGGCGCAAAAGGGGGACTCCGGAACTGGGTTTTGGCCGCTCAAGAGGTGGGTTTTCGACCAAGATCCACCTCCGCGTCAACGCGCACGGGTTGCCAATGAGAACCGAGATCACGCCGGGGCAAACGTCAGATTACCTTGGCTTTGATCTTGTCATGGCTGACAACCTGCCCGAGCCGAAAGTGCTGCTGGCAGATCGTGGATATGACGCTGATCGCATTCGGGAAAACATGAACGAGCGCATTATCCAGCCGCAAATCCCGATGCGAAAGACCCGCAAGATGCGTGTTGGAGTGGATCATACGCTTTACCGGCTGCGCAATATGGTCGAACGGTGCTTCAACAAGCTCAAGAACGCGCGCCGTGTCGCAACCCGTTATGACAAAACTGCTGAGAGTTTTCTGGGTTTCATCGACATCACGTCAATCCGCCTATGGTTCCGCCATTTGTCAACATGACCTAAGCAGACGCTTTCCGATGGAAGCCTGGCTGCAACTGTTCCATTGGCCAAACCGCAGCAGACCGGGCCAATCCGGCGCCTAGTTGCCAGTCCCGGCAAGTACTGAAAGGGTGCGAACGATGCGGGCGTGGTTATGACCTAGATGGTGGCCGCCCTCAAATACCACCTGCTGCCGCCCAGGCAGGCTGGAAGCCGGGCAGGCGCTGACGGTCTCATTGCGGCCATACAGGCATAAAATCCGCGCAGGCGGCAGGCTGGCGGCCAAGGCGTCAATGGCCGGGGCCACCTCAACCGAGCCGGTCTTCCGGCCCAGCCACCCGCCCACAACGATTTCAAAACCGGTGTGCGTCTCCGGTGCAATCAGGCCGACACCTGCCAGCCGTGCCCGGAAACGCTCCGGCAGCTCAGCGGCGGCGAAGGGCAGGGTGTTGGCGCCAAGCGAGAACCCCAGAAGCAGCACCTTGTCCCGCCCGAAAACAGTGCGGTAATGCGCGTCTATGCGGACAAGATCCGCGGCGATCTGTTCCGGGCGTTTCTCCTGCCACATGTAACGCAGGCTGGAGATGCCGGCCACCGGAATGCCCTGTGCTGCCAGCCGGTCGGACACCTGTTCGTCAAAATTGGCCCAGCCGCCGTCGCCGGACAGAAAGATGGCGTAGGTGCCGCTGGCAGGCGCATCCGCATCCTGGTGAATAGTAAGAGGCAGACCGTCCAAGCCGGAGCCTGCGGCGGCGGTCTGCGTGTCAAAGGCGTGATCGGTGCCAGCAAGGCGCAGGTAGCTTTGATAAAACGCGCGGCGCGGATCGGATTTTGGATCGACCACAGTGGCGCCGGCAATACCGCTGGCGGCGGAGACGGTTCCCGGCGGCGCGATGTCCAACCATCGCACCGGGGCTTTTCCCGCCTGTGCGTCTGTCAGCGCATTGCCTGCGCAAAGCACAGGGGACACGTCGAAGCGCACGGTGACCAGCCCCTTGAAGCTGATGGGTGCGGCGCCTGCGGCGTGGAGGGCGATGGCCGCGCCCTCGCCATAGCCGGACAGAACCGGAGTGCGGGCCAGGGCGCCCAGCTGCTGCTGGGTGCGGCGGGCAAGGCCGGACAAAAGCGGTGCGGCAGCAGCACAATCCCCGCCCGCCTGCGACAGCAGCGCCCGCCCGTCCACGCCGATAACCAGGGTATGCATGTCCGACAGGCGCTGCGCCCGGGCGGCCAGCTCTTTGCTCCAGCCTTCGGCGCCGGTGATGATCAGCGCTGTCGAGCGGGCCTCCTTGCCGTCCGGAGCTATGACCGCGGATGGCTGCAGCCCGCGCGCATCCGGTTGTCCGGGACAGGTGCCGGCGGTGAGAAACAACAGGGCCGCGGCCCAGGCGAACCCTTTCCGGAGATCAAGTTGCCGTGCCATGTGCTGCCTTCCGGGACTTATCCTCGTCTACCGGCAGAATATGCATAACTTTCCTGCGGAACCGTGAACAGCGCCGGGGTCTTGCCAGGCAGAAGTTTACGCAGGGGAAGCCGTATGCAGCTTTCCCCATTGACCGGCAAAGCGACGTACCTAAAGTGCTGTCATTCCGGGATCAGCGGCACGGGCGCCGGCTGACCTGATCGAAAGGATAATCAGATGAAGACCCTTCTACCTGCCGCCGCCGCGGCTGCCCTCCTGGCTTTTCAGGCTCCTGCCTTTGCCGAGGACCTGGAATTCCTGCTGATCAATGACAGCAGCGCCGATTTGGTTGAGTTCAATGTATCCCCGGCGTCTTCCAGCGATTGGGAAGACAATCTGATGGATGGCGGCTATCTGGCGCCTGGTTATGAGATCGGTGTGGTGATTGCCGACGGTGCAACCACCTGCGTCTACGACATCCGCGGCAGCTTTGATGATGGATCCGAAGCAGAAGACTTTGGTCTCGATCTGTGTGATCTGGGTGAATACACCTTTACCGACTGATCCAGGCAATGGCTGGGCGCGCCCCGGCTGCTGCAAAGAAAAGCCCCGCCGGAGCGGGGCTTTTTTTGCGGCCGGTTATTCGGCTGCGCGCAGGCGGCCCTGCGGTGCGGGCGGTTCGGGTTCTCCCTCCTCCGCTGGGGCTTCAAGCGTTTCGGGGGCCTCGTTTTCGACCCACTGGATTTCCGTTGTCGGCAGCTGGCGCGCCTTTTTGAACAGGCGCGAGTCCTGCGCGATGCGGCTGGAGCGGCCGCGGGTGATCCGCGACAGCGCCCGGCCCAAGGCGCGCATGTAGGTGGCGAACCACACCCGGATGGCCAGCAGCGAGGGGGTGACCACCAAGGTCAGTACCGTGGCGATGCCCAGGCCGAATACCACAGCGGTTGCCAGCTGTTTCCACCACAGCGCAGTGGGGCTGTCGATCGAGTAGCCGCCGTCGATGAAGTCCAGGCTGACGCCGAACATCATCGGGGTAAGGCCGGCCATCGTGGTGATGGTGGTCAGCAGCACCGGGCGGATACGCGCCTCGGCGGTGCGGATGATCGCCTCGATCCGCGGCATCTGCTGGGCGAACTCCTGATAGGTGTCGATCAGCACGATGTTGTTGTTCACCACAATCCCCGCCAGCGCCACGATGCCGGTTCCGGTCATGATGATCGAGAACGGCTGCTGCATCACCATCATGCCGATCAGCACGCCAGTAGTGGACAGAACCACCGCCAGCAGCACCAGCGCCGCGTTGTAGAAGCTGTTGAACTGGGCCAGCAGGATCACGAACATCAGCGCCAGCGCGCCGGCAAACGCCTTGGACAGGAAGGCGCCGGATTCCTCCTGCTCCTCCTGGTCGCCGGTCCATTCCCAGCCGATACCGCGCGGCAGCGGGTCGCTTTCCAGCCACTCGGTAATCACGGCGATCCGCTCGTTCGGGTTCACCGGGCTGATCCTGGCACCATCCTCAAGTGCTGCCTTCAGCGCCTCGAGGCTTTCGGCACCCGTCAGCTGGACCAGCTGCAGGATCTTGCCGTTGGGCGAGACGACGGTTTCTCCGGTAGCCTGCGTGCCTTCGGGCAGGTCCTTGAGCAGCGCCAAGCGGGTCATTTCGCCGGTATCCGGATCTTCGATCACGGCCTTGCTCAGACCCGCGTCCACGTCGGCCTTCACGTCATAGTAGCGCTCTTGGCCGATGCGGTTGATCTGGGCCAGTTTCGGCACCGGCTGGCGGGTGATGAAATTGGACAGCGGCACCAGCCCGTCGGCAGTGCGGACCTTGAGGTTATCGAGCGTTGACAGCACCCGGTCCTGCTCCGGCAGGCGGACGCGGATGTCGATTTCTTCGTCCGAGCTGTCCATCCGCATGTCACCCAGCAGCACGCCGCGTGTCACAAGCTGCACCATCGCGCCAACGGTTGCCACATCGGCGCCGTAGCGGCCGGCCTTTGTCACATCGACGTCGATCTGCCAGTCAATGCCGGGCAGCGGCAGGCTGTCTTCGATCAGGATCAGTCCGGGAGTGTTTTCAAAATGCTCCCGTGCGGCCAGGGTGGCAGAAGTCAGATCCTCCCAGCCGTCACCGCGCAGGCGCAGGTGCACTGGTTTGCCGGAGGCCGGACCTTGCGCCAGAGCGCGGACCTCAACTTCGAACCCGGGCAGCTTGACCATTTCGGCGTTCAGCTCATCCAGAACCGTGTTGCCGTCGTATTCCTCGGCAATGAGTTCTTTTTCAAAACCCAGATACTTGCTCAGCAATCCGCCGAACCAGCCGTCCAGCGGCTCGCTGTCGGTGGGGCGGTCTTCCCAGGGGATGATTTCGAACTGGACCTGGCCGATGGTGTCTGGCGGCAGCTGTGCACCGGAGCTGTCGGTGTTCAGGCCGCCGTCGCCGGCAAAGGAAAAGACGTTGATCACCGCGTGGTGCTGCAGGATGATGTCTTCGGCGGCGCGGACCATTTCGTCCTTTTCCAGCAACGAGATGTTGCCGCGGGCGCGGACGTAGGCGGTGGCTTGCTCCGGTTCCGAATCCACGAAGAATTCAACGCCCAGGTTGTTTTCGCCAAAGGTTTTGAACACCGTCATGATGGAAAATGCCACCACGGCGATGGTCACGATGGGCATTACCGGGTTGCCGGCGATGAATTTGATCACATGGCCGAAAGGCGTGTGGTGGTAACCGGGGGTAACCTCTTTCTGCTCGCGTTCGATCTTGACCGCGCTCAGGGTGATGGAGGCGGCAAAGGACGCAAGCGTAAAGACCAGCCCGCCAAACAGCACGCCGCCCAATCCGCCGGCCCCGCCGCCCAGAAGGTAGGACGGGTTCAGCATCTGCATGGCGCCTGCAAACATGCCCCACATGGCCACCGGCACCAAGGCGGCGCGCAGCCACCAGGGCGCGACCATGCGCAAGGCGCGGGAGGCGCCCTCAAACGTGCGGCTGATGCGGCCGGTGACGCCGCCCATGACAGGCAGGTAGATCAGCGCCACCACCAGCGAGGCGGACAGCACGAAGATCATGGTGACCGGCAGCATGCCCATGAATTCACCGGGCACACCGGGCCAGAACAGCAGGGGCAAAAAGGCACAGAGCGTGGTCGCAGTGGAAGACACCACCGGCCAGAACATCCGCTGCGCCGCCTCGACATAGGCGTGCATCGGGCCGGTGCCTTCCTTAATGCGTTTGTCGGCGTATTCCACGATGACAATGGCGCCATCCACCAGCATGCCCACGGCAAGGATCAGGCCGAACATCACCATGTTGGAAATGGTGACGCCCATCAGCGCCAGGAAGGCAAAGCACAAGAGGAACGAGGTCGGGATCGCAAAGCCGACCAGCAGTGCTGCGCGGCTGCCAAGTGCGGACAGAACAACGATCATCACCAGCGCCACGGCGGTCAGAACCGAGCCTTCAAGCTGGCTGACCATCGAGCCGACAACGCGGCTTTGGTCGTTGGAGGTGCCGACTTCAACCGCGGCCTGCAGTTCCGGCGGCCATTTGGATTTGGAGGCTTCCAGCGTCTCTTTCACCAGGTTGACGGTGTCGATAACGTTGTAGCCCTTGCGCTTGACCACCTGCAGCGCCACGGTGTCGCCGCCGTTGAACCGGGCAGTGCCGACCCGGTCCTCGAAGGTGAAATTGATCTGCGCCAGCTCCCCAAGGGTTACCACACGGTCGCCGTTGGTTTTGACCGGCAGCTGATAGATATCCTTCACTTCGTCGAACGAGGAGGGGATCTTGACCGCAAAAGTGCCCTGTGCGGTTTCCACTTCACCCGCCGCAATCAGCTGGTTGTTGTTCTGGACAACATTGATCAGCTCAAGTGCTGTGACGTTATAGGCCTCCAGCCGCAGCGGGTCGATCAGCACCTCGACCATTTCGTCGCGGTTGCCGGCGATCCCGGCTTCCAGCACGGCGTCCAAGGCTTCAAGATCGTCCTGCAAGTCTTTGGCAATGCGCGCCATCGTGCGTTCCGGAACGGCGCCGGTCAGGTTCACGATGACAATCGGGAATTCCGAGAAGTTGATCTCGGTGATCGAGTATTTCTCGGCGCCTTCGGGAAACTCTGCCTCGGCCTTGTCCATGGCGTCGCGCACGTCGGCCATGATCGCGGTCTTGTCCCAGCCGAAATCAAACTCCAGCGCCACACCGGCATAACCCTCGGCGGCGGTTGAGGTCATCTTGTCCAGCCCGTCGAGATCGGCCAGCTCGGTCTCCATCACCTTGACCATCAGGGATTCGGAATCTTCGGCGGAAATGCCGGGGAAGGGGACCGAGATGAACAGGGCGGGGATTTCGATGTCCGGCTCGCCCTCTTTGGGCAGCATTGAATAGGCGACGCCGCCGACAAGCAGCGAGATTGCTATAAAGGCAAGGACCATCCGGGCACGGCCGGCAGCCCAATCGACAATGCCAATCACTGTTCAGTCTCCCGGTAGGTGGCCGCCACGGCGACGCCTTCGGTCACAAAATCCTGCCCCACCACGATCACATCCGCGGTTTCGGGCAGGCCGCCGAGCCAAACGCCGTCGGCCTCATCCCTGAGCAGTTGCACGGGGTAGAATACCACGGTGCTGTCGGAACCGACAACACGAACACCCAGCTTGCCTTCGTTGTTCAGCGTCAGCGCCGATTGCGGCAGCTTATGCGCAAGCCGGCCGGCCGACGAAATCGCAATATCCGCCGTTTGGCCGTCACGGATGCTCAGATCCGGGTTGGGAACGGTGATTTCCACCTCAAACGTGCGGGTGTTGGGGTCGGCAGAGCGGCTGAGGAATGTGACTTCCCCTTGCACCTGCTGGCCGGTTGCCAGCTCGGCGCCGGCCGTGGCGCCCAGGGTCACTTTGTTCACCTCGGCCTCGGGCACGTAGCCAACCAGCTTGATGGTGTCGAGCTGGATCACGGTCCCGCACAGGCTGCCAGGCTGCAGCAGGCTGCCCAGCTCGGCGGTGTCGCTTTCCAGCAGACCGTCAAACGGCGCGGTGATGGTCAGATGGCTGAGTTCTTTTTCTGCAGTAGCCACGGCAGCCAGTGCCGTCCGCTCTGCGGCCTCGGAGGAAGCCAGCCGGGTTTCCGAAGCGTATCCGCCCTGGGACAGCTTAGAGGAGGCGGTCAGGTTGATCCGGGCTTCTTTCAGCTGGGCCTGCGCCTGCAGCAGCATGGCCGGGCGGGTGCCGGGGTCCAGCTCGCACAAGAGGTCGCCCTTCTTAACATGCGACCCTTTGCGCAGAGGTTCGGAAATCACAGTCGAGGTGATTTCGGCCCGGACTTCGACCTGGCGGATTGCTTGGGTCTGGCCGCGCAGGATGACCGCGCTGCCAATGGTGCGCGCCTTGCTTTGCAGCGCCACCACGCCAACGCGCGTGTCCGCGGCCTGGGTCAGCGCCTGGCCGTCATCAATGACGGTTTCGGCCTCGGCTGCCTCCGGTGCATTCTCGCCCCGGGCGAAGGCCATCAGATCGTCGCGCTCAATCACCACCAGATAGAGGCCGGCCGTCACAGCCACTGCAGTCAGCATCGGAATGATACGCATATCGGGTCTTCCTGTTTCTTGTCTGGTCCCGGGTGCAAAATGAGCCATAGCCAGAATACGGCGGGGCCTGCTCACAACGGGAGTCGCGCGTATGGATAAGCCTGATATAGGAGATGTCCATTCTAAACTAAGTGGTTTAGTTCACATTTCTTGCTTTTCTGGCGTAATTGCCGGCGTTTCTGGTGCAAACGGGCCACTTGGCTTGGGCTTTGAGCCGGGTTAAGAGGGGCGCAACGCATTCAATACCGGTTCGGGCGGAACGTCCGGGCCGCGCATATCAGGGGCTTTTCATGAGCGATACCGACAGCTTTATCGACGAGGTGACCGAAGAGGTCCGCCGTGACCGGCTTTTCCTGATGCTGAAACGCTACGGCTGGATCGGCGGTGCCGTGGTGGCGCTGATCGTCGGCGGCGCGGCGTTCCGTGAGTACAGCAAAGCACAGGACCAGGCGGCGGCCGAAGCGCTGGGGGATGCGATCACCGCGGCGCTGGAGATTGACGGCAGCGGCAGCCGGTCCGAAGCGCTGGCAGCAGTTTCAGCCGAAAGCGCAGGCGGCGCGGCCATTCTGAAGATGCTTGAAGCCGGTGCGCTGGCAGACGCGGACAAGACTGCTGAGGCCGTGGCGCGGCTGGAAGCCGTGGCGGTCAATGGCGAGCTGCCGCTGATTTACCGCCATATTGCCAGCTTTAAGGCGCTGGCCCTGCAGTCCGGAACCCTGAGCGCCGGCGACCGGCGTCTGCAATATGAGGCGCTGGCCCAGCCGGGCGCGCCGCTGGCGCTGCTGGCATCCGAACAGCTGGCGCTTTTGGAGATTGAAGAGGGCAACAGCGCTGCCGCAATCACCCGGCTTCGCGGGATTGCGGCGGATGCGGCTGTGAGTGCGGACTTGAAAGAACGGGCAACTCAGGTGATTGTGGCGCTTGGCGGCTCCGTTGAGGATGCCTCTGCGCCTGAGGGGTAAGGCGCTCCGCGGATGGGAACTTGCGGAACACGAACGGCAGACAGGGCAGGGCAATGACAAAAAACAGAACTTTCTCCCGGACACGGGCATTTTTGTGCGGCACCGCAGCGGTGGCAATTCTGGCCGCCTGTTCCGAGGAGGAGATCATCCTGCGCGGCGAACGCGAGGACATCCGTCCAGAGGCCGCAATTGAGGTGGTTAATCAATCCCGCGCGATTTCCTTACCCAAGCAGGTGGCAAATGCAAGCTGGGCCCAGGGCCATGGCGCCGAGGCCACCCGCACATCGCATCCGGCGCTGTCGGCCGCGCCGCAGCGGATCTGGTCCGCGTCCATCGGAGACGGCGATGGGCGGCGCCAGCGTATCACCGCAACACCGGTTGTCGGCGGCGGGCGCATTTACGCGCTGGACAGCGCAGCACAGGTCTCGGCGGTATCGCAGCAGGGCCAGGTGTTGTGGCGCAGCACGCTGATCCCGGCAGCAGATGACGAGGGCCAGGCAACCGGTGGCGGATTGGCCTATGACGACGGCGTGCTCTACATCTCCTCGGGCTATGGCGTGCTGACGGCGTTGAACGCCGCCGACGGCAGCCTGATCTGGCGCCAGGAGCTGGACGCCACCGGTTCCGGCCAGCCGCGGGTCAGCGGCGGGCTGGTCTATCTGGTGGCTGGCGATGACACCGGCTGGGCGGTCAAGACCAAGGACGGCCGCATCGCCTGGCAGATCGAAGCCTCGCCCTCGGCGTCGAACATCCTTGGCGCGCCTGCGCCTGTGGTGACCAACGATCTGGCGGTTTTTGCCTTTGGGTCCGGCGATCTGATCGCCACCTTCCGCCGCGGCGGTCTGCGGCGCTGGAGCGCGTCCGTCTCCGGTCAGCGCACGGGTCAGACCCTGTCGCGGATCAGCGATGTGACCGGTGCACCGGTGGTTTCGGGCAAGCGCCTTTACGCAGGCAATAACTCGGGCCGCACCGTTGCGATCGATCTGGACTCCGGTGACCGGCTGTGGACCGCGCGCGAAGGTGCCTCTGGAACCGCATGGCCCGCGGGCGGCAGCCTGTTCCAGGTCAGCGACCAGAACCGGCTGCTGCGTCTGGACGGCGGCAGCGGCGAGGTGGTCTGGGCAGTGGATCTGCCTGGGTTTCTGAAGGACAAGCCCGGCAAGCGCGGCCGGATCCATGTGCATTACGGCCCCGTTCTGGCGGGCGGGCAGATCATTGTCGCCTCCAACGACGGCCTGCTGCGGTTCTTCAACCCGCAGGACGGCAGCCTGACCCGAACCATTGAAGTGCCGGGCGGCGCCACCACCGCACCGGTTGTTGCAGGGCGGACGCTTTACGTGGTTTCCTCCAAGGGTGAATTGCTGGCATACCGCTGATCTGTGTTTCCGGGTGGCGGACGCCGCCCGGATGCGTTATGAGCCGCGTCTGAATCGCAGAAAGCTGGTCTGATGTCCTTTACCCTCGCCATCGTGGGCCGTCCCAATGTGGGCAAGTCCACCCTGTTCAACCGCCTAGTGGGCAAAAAACTGGCTCTGGTCGACGACCAGCCGGGTGTCACGCGCGATTTGCGCGAGGGCGAGGCGCGGCTGGGCGATTTGCGGTTCACGGTGATTGATACCGCGGGTCTGGAGGATGCCACTGACAACTCGCTCGAGGGCCGCATGCGCCGCCTGACCGAGCGGGCGGTGGATATGGCCGATATCTGCATGTTCATGATCGACGCGCGCACCGGCGTGACACCGACGGATGAACTGTTTGCCGACATCCTGCGCCGCAAATCCGCCCACGTGATCCTGGTCGCCAACAAGGCCGAAGGCAATGCCGCCGAAGCCGGTGTGCTGGAGGCCTACAGCCTTGGTCTGGGCGAGCCCTTGCGCTTGTCCGGGGAGCATGGCGAAGGGATGCCGGATCTGTATTCGGTCCTGATGCCGCTGGCAGAGAAGTTTGAATCCGAGGCGGTGGATCATTCGCCGGTCACCGATGTGGTGCTGGACGAGGAAATCGGTGAGGACGAGGTCGAGAGCATCCCCGAGCCGACCGATGCCAAGCCGCTGCAGGTTGCTGTTGTGGGCCGCCCCAACGCCGGCAAGTCGACGCTGATCAACAAGATCCTGGGCGAGGACCGGCTGCTGACCGGACCCGAGGCCGGCATCACCCGCGATGCGATCTCGCTGCGGATGAACTGGAACGGCGTGCCGATGCGGGTGTTTGACACTGCCGGCATGCGCAAGAAGGCCAAGGTGCAGGAAAAGCTGGAAAAGCTGTCTGTGTCCGATGGCCTGCGCGCGGTGAAGTTCGCCGAAGTTGTGGTGGTGCTGCTGGATGCGGATATCCCGTTCGAGCAGCAGGACCTGCGGATTGCCGACCTGGCCGAGCGCGAGGGCCGCTCGGTTGTGGTTGCAGTCAACAAATGGGACATCGAAGACAACAAGCAGGAAAAGCTGCGCGATCTGAAGGAAGCCTTCGGCCGCCTGCTGCCGCAGCTGCGCGGCGCGCCTTTGGTGACGGTTTCGGCCAAGACAGGCAAAGGGCTGGACCGGCTGCATGACGCGATCATGCGCGCCTATACAGTGTGGAACCGCCGGGTGCCGACCGCGGCGCTGAACCGCTGGCTGGTTGGTATGCTGGAACAGCACCCGCCGCCAGCACCGCAGGGCAAGCGGATCAAGCTGCGTTACATGACCCAGGCCAAAAGCCGCCCGCCGGGGTTTGTGGTGATGTGCTCGCATCCCGACAAGCTGCCGGAAAGCTATAACCGGTATCTGGTCAACGGCCTGCGTGAAGATTTCGATATGCCCGGCACCCCGATCCGGTTGTATATGCGCGGCCAGGGCGACAAGAACCCCTACAAGGGCAAGCGCGCCAAGAATGCCGGCGCTTTGGCCAAGCATTTGAATAAGCGCGGCGGCGGATCCAGCTAGGGCAGGGCGCTCCCGCCCGGCCTGCGGCATTTTCAAAAAATACCTAGGCCCGTTGGGCCCGGCGCCGCCCTGACGGGCGGCGCTTTTGCGTTGCGCGGGGCTGAGCGGCCTTTTGCCTGCCTCATGCGGGGCTTCGCTGCTCTGTGTTTTCTTCGCAGCTGCAGATTGATACCTTTCAAGTTGAATGGATTATCCGGTGGTAACCTTGTTTTTGCACAAGGCGGAGTTATCTGGAAATTTACTTTGGACGGGATGCGCGTTTTGCACAGCTGTCACGCATCGGCTTTAGGGACGGGTTCATGGATCTGAGGACACATACGCGTCAATTCACACAACAGGACAACCGGCTGGCGTCGCTCAGCTATTTTGGAACATTTGCGGTCTACTTTGCGGCGCTTACCGTGGCCATCGCCTATGCGGACCAGTGGTTTGCGATGCTGCCGGCAGGTGTGGTTTTTGCCTTTGCCGCAGTGCGGTTGTATGTACTGCAGCATGACACTGGGCATCATTCCCTGTTTGAAACCCGGATCCAGAACGAGATTGCCGGCCATGTGCTGTCGCCCTTCACCTTTGCGCCGTTTGAGGTGATGAAGCAGAACCACAACCTGCACCACTCCAACATCGGCAACCTGGAACACCGGGAGACGGGTGAGATCCACACCATGACCGTACGGGAATGGGCCAAGGCAGGGGTCTGGGACCGGTTGGCCTACCGTCTGTACCGCAATCCGTTTGTGCTGGTGCCGCTGGGTGCGGCATTCACCTACTTCATCCGTTATCGCTGGCCCAAGAATACCCGGCGTTTTGGGGCGCTGGGGGTGGTCCTGCATAATCTGGTGATCGTGGCCATGCTGGCGCTGCTGTACCGGGCAGCAGGGATAACCGGCATCTGGGTCTGGCTGGCGTTCTCGTTCCTGGGCGGCATGATCGGTGTTTTCCTGGTCTACCTGCAGCATAACTTTGAGGATACCTATTGGGACCGCCGCCCGGATTTGAATCCGCAGGTGGCGGCGCTGCAGGGGTCCTCCTGCCTGGATTTTGGCTGGATCTTCGACATGGCGGTTGCCAATATCACCCTGCATGACATTCACCACTACAATGCCCGGATCCCGTCTTACCGGCTGCGCCAGTGCCATTACAGCCTGCCACCGGAACTGGGGCTGCGCCGGATTAAATTTGGCGAAGCAGTGCGGGCGCTGACGCTGAAGCTGTGGGATGAGGACAAAAAATGCCTGGTACCCTTTCCGGGCTGAGGGGGCTCTGCTTTAAGGGGGCGCAGCCAGTACTGACGGTCCATTTTTATCTGGTCTGGCCCGCGCGGGGAAACCGCTGCTGCACAGCATCACGGGTATCGTAACCAGACCTGCGGTGGTACTGCTGGAGGCTGTCAAGGCTTTGACGGCTGCAGTTGCCGGGCCTTGCGTGCCTAAATACAAGGAGACCCGGTTCGTGAGCGGAAAGATTCCAGACAAGAAAGTGGTCAAATCTTCGGAAGGTAAGGCTTCTGATAAGTTGCAGGGTGAACTGAACGCCCAGCTGGAAGCCGCCGAGGCCGCGCGCCGGGCAGCGGAGGATAAGGCCGCCAAGGCGCAGGCCAAGGCCCGTAAAGCCAAGCGGAAAGCGGCGCAGCTGGCGGTGGAGTTTGCAGCGGCAAGAATAAAAGCCAAGCAGAAGGCCAAGAAGGTCAAAGCGAAAGCGAAAAAGGCCATCGAGAAAGAAAAGGCAAAGGCCCAGGCTATTCTTGCCGCCAAAGGTGCCGGCAGGAAAAAGGTTAAGAAATAGCCTCAAAGTGTTGAATATATTAAAAAACCGGCGCCTTTCGGGAGCCGGTTTCTGTTTTGTGCGGGCGTTTGGATCAGGCCAGTGCGCCATCCGCGGTCAGGGTCAGCTTGCCGCCCAGATAGGGGGCCAGCACCTCGGGCAGCTTCACAGAACCGTCGGCCTGCTGGCCGTTCTCCAGCACTGCGATCAGGCAACGGCCCACCGCCAGGCCGGAGCCGTTCAGTGTGTGCACAAATTGCGGCTTACCGCCATCTCCGGGCTTGAAGCGCGCATTCATCCGGCGGGCCTGGAAGTCACCGCAGACCGACACCGAAGAAATTTCGCGGTAGGTTTTCTGGCCGGGCACCCAGACCTCGATGTCGTGAGTCTTGCTGGCGCCGAAGCCCATGTCGCCAGTGCACAAAACAATGGTGCGATAGGGCAGGCCCAGCCGCTCCAGGATGTTTTCGGCGCAGCGGGTCATGCGCTCATGCTCTTCACCGCTTTTGTCCGGATGCGTGACCGAGACCATTTCGACCTTCTCGAACTGGTGCTGGCGTAGCATTCCGGAGGTGTCTTTGCCGGCCGACCCTGCCTCGGAACGGAAACACTGGGTGTGCGCCACATAGCGGCGCGGCAGGTAGCCTTCCTCGACTGTCATGCCATTGACGATATTGGTCAGCGTGACCTCGGCAGTCGGAACCAGCCACCAGCCGTTGGTGGTCTTGTAGCTGTCCTCGCCGAACTTGGGCAGCTGGCCGGTACCGTACATCATCTCTTCGCGCACCAGAACCGGGGTCCAAGTTTCCGTCAGGCCGTTCTCGTCCACATGGGTGTTGATCATGAACTGTGCCAGCGCGCGGTGAATACGGGCAACCGCACCCGACAGCACCACAAAGCGGCTGCCCGAGAGTTTGGCCGCGGTCTCGAAATCCATGCCGGGCTTCACGCCTTCGATTTCGAAATGCTCCTTGGCGTCGAAACCGAGTTCCTTCGGGTCACCCCAGCGGCGGATTTCGACGTTGTCGTCTTCATCTTCGCCCAGCGGCACCTCATCGAAGGCCAGGTTCGGGATGGTCATCAGCATATCGGTCAGCTGCTGATCCAGTTCCTTGGCCTCGGTGTTCATCACCGCCACTTCGGCCTTCTTTTCGGCCACCAGTGCGCGCAGGCGTTCAAACTCGGCGTCGTCGCCGCGGCCCTTGGCGGCGCCGACTTCTTTGGAGGCCTTGTTCTGCTGGGCCTGGGCGGCCTCTGCCGCCTGGATTTTGGCGCGCCGCGCCTCGTCCAGCGCCAGGATCTCGGATGACACGCCCGCATCCCCGCGCCGCGCCACAGCGGCGTCGAATGCGGCAGGGTTTTCGCGGATAGCGCGGATGTCATGCATGAGAGTCTCTCCTAGCGTTGGGTCGTGGTTTGAATCAGTAGGCCCATCCTATGACGCAAGGGTGAACAAAGGGGAAGGGGCGCGCGCGGTCTATGTGCAACTTGGGGATGCCGGGCACAGGCAAGCGGATTGGACGGCCTTTCCCGGCGCGGCATCCACGCAATCCTGCAACGGCCTATCCCGGCTGCGCTTTTGCTTTGCGGCAGCCTTGCAACCCATCCCCCAGCGCATAGGTTCCGCTGCAAAATTCCGGCGTGAAACCTCATGCCGCTTTGACAGAAGGAAAATCCCATGGACAGTGGCGCAATCGCCCAATTTCTCCCGCTTATCCTGATCTTCGCGATCATGTACTTCCTGCTGATCCGGCCGCAGCAGAAGAAGGTGAAAGAACATCAGAAGATGGTCGACCAGCTGCGGGTGCGTGACCAGGTGGTGACCCAGGGTGGCCTGATCGGCAAGGTGTCCAAGGTCAAGGAAGACGGCGAGATTGAAGTTGAAATTGCCGATGGTGTGAAAGTGCGCGTCATCAAGGCGACCATTGCCCAGGTGCTGAGCAAAACCGACCCCGTGTCGTAAGCTTAGACCTCTAACAAACTGAAAAGGCAGGGCAATGCTGCAAATTGATCTCTGGAAGAGGGTGCTGATCTGGCTGGTATGTGCGGCCGGCCTGATGCTTGCCCTGCCAAACGGATTTTACACCCGCGTTGAACAGGCTAACGACGCCGCGGCGGATATCATCGCCAAGGGTGAAACACCTGAACGGCTGAACGTGGCCGGTCAATGGCCGTCGTATCTGCCGTCCGGGCTGGTGAACCTGGGCCTCGATTTGCGCGGCGGCGCGCATCTGCTGGCCGAAGTGCAGGTCAGCGACGTCTATGAGGCGCGGATGGATGCGTTGTGGCCGGAGGTGCGTGATGCGCTGCGGCCCGAGCGCGGCACTGTTGGCACGTTCCGCCGCCAGCCGGGGCAGGCGGATGAGATTCGGGTGAAAATCACCAAGCCCGAAGGCATGGCCCGTGCGCTGGAAGCGGTGCGCGAGCTGGCCAATCCGATTACCACACTGACCGGTGTAGGCGCCAACGACATTGAGGTTTCCGCCCAAGCCGATATCCTTGTGGTGCGCTTGAGCGAGGCGGAGAAGATCGCCTCGGACGACCGCACCGTGCGCCAGGCGCTGGAGATCGTGCGCCGCCGGATCGACGAGGTGGGAACCCGCGAGCCGACTATTCAGCGCCAGGGCGCCGACCGCATCCTGATCCAGGTGCCGGGGATTGGTTCTGCTTCGGAACTGAAGGCGATTATCGGCACAACCGCGCAGCTGACTTTCAACCCGGTTGCGGGCCGTGGCAGCGATGCCGGTGCTGCACCGGGGATCGGCAATAAGATCATCCCGTCACTGGATGAAAGCGGCATTTACTACACTATTGAAGCCGCGGCAGTTGTGACCGGCGAGGACCTGGTGGATGCGCAGCCCTCGTTCGACCAGAACGGCCGGCCTGCGGTGACGTTCCGCTTCAACACCTCGGGTGCGCGCCGCTTTGGCGATTACACCGCCGAAAACATCGGCTCGCCCTTTGCGATCGTGCTGGATGACGAGGTGGTCTCTGCTCCGGTAATCCAGTCGCATATCCCGGGCGGCTCCGGCATCATCACCGGCAATTTCACCATCGAAGAAAGCACCAACCTTGCGGTTCTGCTGCGTGCAGGCGCACTGCCGGCAGGCTTGGAGTTCCTGGAAGAACGCACCATTGGCCCCGAGCTGGGCCAGGACAGCATTGATGCGGGCAAGATCGCCACCATCGTGGCCTTTATCGCTGTGCTGGTGTTCATGGGCCTCAGCTATGGGCTGTTCGGTCTGTTTGCCAATGTGGCGCTGATCCTGAACATCGCGCTGATTTTCGGTATGCTCAGCCTTATCGGCGGCACCCTGACACTGCCGGGCATCGCCGGTATCGTTCTGACCGTCGGCATGGCGGTGGACGCCAACGTGCTGATCTTTGAACGCATCCGCGAAGAGCTGAAGGCGGGCCGCGGCCCGGCCAAGGCGATTGACGAAGGCTACTCCAAGGCGCTGAGCGCCATTCTTGACGCCAACATCACCACATTCATCACCGCGGTGATCCTGTTCGCCATGGGCTCCGGCCCGGTGCGCGGTTTTGCGATCACCCTGGGGCTGGGCATTCTGACCTCGGTTTTCACCGCGATCTTTGTCACCCGGCTGATGATCATCATGTGGTTTGAACGGCGCCGTCCGAAAACGATTGAGGTGTGATATGCGGTTAAGACTTGTTCCTCAGAAGACCTCATTCGATTTCTTCAAACGCGCCAAGCTGTGGCTGGGCATCTCTGCCTTGATGATGGTGGTGGGGTTTGCGTCTTTCCTGCTGCAGGGGCTGAACTTCGGTATCGACTTCCGCGGCGGTACCACCATCCGGACCGAAGCGTCTGAATCCGTGGATGTGGGCGCTTACCGTGATGCCCTTTCGCCGCTGGGGCTGGGGGATGTGTCGATCACCGAGGTGTTCGACCCGACATTCGAAGAGGACCAGCACGTTGCGATGATCCGCATCCAGGCACAGGACGACGGCGAGGCGATCTCGGGTGATATGGTCGAGACGCTGAAGGTTTCGCTGGACGCGGTGGCACCGGGCATCAAGTTTGTGTCCGTCGAATCCGTTGGTCCCAAAGTCTCGGGTGAGCTGATCACCACGGCGATCTACGCGGTGGCGCTCGCTATCGGCGCCGTGCTTGTCTACATCTGGCTGCGGTTTGAGTGGCAGTTCGCCCTCGGCGCGGTGGCAGCGCTGGTGCATGACGTGGTGCTGACCATCGGTGTGTTCTCGGAGCTGCAGATCAAGTTCGACCTGGCCATTATCGCAGCACTGCTGACCATCGTTGGCTATTCGCTGAACGATACGGTGGTTGTGTTCGACCGGGTGCGCGAGAACCTGCGCCGCTACAAGAAGAAGGATCTGGCCGAGGTTCTGAACATCTCGATCAACGAGACCCTCAGCCGGACGGTGATGACCTCGGTCACCACCTTGCTGGCGCTGATTTCGCTTTATGTGCTGGGCGGCGACGTGATCCGCGGCTTTGTCTTTGCGATGATCTGGGGGGTGCTGGTCGGGACCTATTCGTCGGTGTTTGTGGCTTCCACCATCCTGCTGAAACTGGGGGTGAAGCGCGACTGGTCGAAACAGGCAAACACCACCGGCAATCAGTTCTCGAACATCGATGCTTGAGGCCTTTCAGGCAGCCCTGGCCACGCCGGGGCTGGTCTGGCTTTTGCTGACTATTGGAGCCGCGGGATTAGTCCGCGGCTTCACTGGTTTTGGCACCGCGATGATTTTTGTCCCCGTCGGCGCACAATTCCTGCCATCTGCGGATGTGGTGTTTCTGATGGTGCTGATGGGGGTGTTCTCCACCATCACCCTGTTCCCGCAGGCCTGGAGCAAGGCCGACAAGGCCGAAGTCGGCGCGCTGGCAATGGCCGCAGCTGTCACCGTGCCCGCTGGTCTGTGGGTCATGTCGCAACTGGATCCGCTGACCCTGCGCTGGCTGGCGGCGGCGGTGATCGGGGTGACGCTGGCGGCAGTCGTTTCCGGCTGGCGCTGGCAGGGGCGGCTGGGCTGGCCGGGCCGTTTCGGCATCGGCGGGGCGGCTGGCATGGTCGGCGGCATGACCGGTCTGACAGGGCCGGTGATCATCGTCTTCTACCTTGCCAATGTGCGTGACGTGGCGCGGGTCAGGGCCAATACAATCGTGTTTCTGGCAGCCCTTGACGTGGTGATTGCGGTCAACCTGATCTTTGGCGGGCTGGCCAGCCTGCAGGCGGTGATCCTGGCCGCGCTGCTGGGCATCCCCTATGTTGTGACCACGCTGACCGGCAAGGCGCTGTTTGATCCCAAACTGGAGAAGCTCTATCGCTTTGCCTCCTATTCCGTGATTGCGCTGGCCGTGTTATCCAGCCTCCCGGTGTTTGACTGAAAGGACCCCCCATATGCGCCTGAATGAAGTGAGTTTTTCCGACGCGCAGCCGATTGATGGCTATGGCGAAGGCTTCTTCCGCATCGGCGGGCAGGTGCATCAGGGGGCGGTGCTGACATCGGCGGCAGGCACCGCGGCCTGGGGCGGTTATGCGGATACCGGGCCGCTGCTGGCGCTGGCGGGGGAGATCGACGTGCTGTTCATCGGCACCGGTGCGGAAATCGCGCATATTCCGGCAGATCTGCGCAAAGCGCTGGAAGAGGCAGGGCTGGGGGTTGAGGTGATGAACTCGCCCGCCGCCTGCCGCACCTATAATGTGCTGCTGTCCGAGGGGCGCCGGATTGCAATGGCGGCGCTGGCGGTCTGATTTTCTGAAGATGTATTTGACCTGCCGCAAAGCGGGATGCGGATGATTGGTCTTTTGATGCGCGGGCATAACGGGATAAGCGAACTTCATGACATTGACTGTGACGGATCTGAGCGTGGCGCGCGGCGGTATCCCGGTGCTGGAGGGCCTGAGCTTTGCGCTGGATCCCGGCAAGGCGCTGATCCTGCGCGGCCCCAATGGCATCGGCAAGACAACCCTGCTGCGCACCATCGCCGGGCTGCAGCCGCCGCTGAAGGGGCGGGTGGACGGCGCCGAGGATCAGATCGCCTATGCCGCCCATTCCGACGGGCTGAAACCGACACTGACGGTGGCTGAAAATCTGACATTTTGGGCCAGTGTTTTTGGCCGCAATGGGATTGAGCAGGCGCTGGACGGGTTTGACCTGCAAACCCTGCGCGACCGGCAAGCGGGCGCCTTGTCTGCGGGGCAGAAACGCCGCCTGGGCCTGAGCAGGATGCTGGTAACAGGCCGCCCGATCTGGATCATGGATGAACCAACGGTGAGTTTGGACAAAGCCTCGGTTGCGATGTTCGCGGACGCCGTGCGGATGCATCTAGGGCAGGGCGGCTCCGCGCTGATTGCCACCCACATCGATCTGGGGCTGGAGGCCGGGGTGCTGGATGCCGGCCCCTATAAGGCCAAACCGCTGGCGCTGGATGACTTTGACGGAGGCTTTCTGTGATTGCGCTGCTGATACGGGATCTGCGGCTGGCCTTCCGGGCCGGCGGCGGCTTTGGCCTGGGCCTCGCGTTTTTTCTGATCGTGACCGTGATGGTGCCGTTTTCCGTTGGCCCGCAATCGGACCTGCTGTCCAAAATCGCACCGGGTGTTCTGTGGCTGGGCGCGCTGCTGGCCTGCCTCTTGTCCCTTGACCGGCTGCTGGCGCTGGATTGGGAGGACGGCTCGCTCGACCTGCTGGCCACAGCCCCCTTGCCGCTGGAAAGCACCGTGACGATCAAGGCGCTGGCGCATTGGATCACCACCGGGCTGCCGTTGGTGATGGCAGCGCCGGTGCTGGGGGTGCTGCTGAACCTGCCGGTCCAAGGTTTTCAATGGCTGGTGGTTTCCTTGCTGCTGGGCACCCCGGCGCTAAGCGTCATCGGCACCTTTGGCGCCGCACTGACCGTGGGGCTGAAACGCGGCGGGCTGCTGATGTCTCTGTTAGTGATGCCGCTGTACGTGCCGACGCTGATCTTCGGGTCCGAAGTGGCCCGCCGCGGGGCTGAAGGCATGGCTGTCCAAACACCGATGCTGCTGCTTGCCGGCATCTCCGCCGCCTCCATCGCCTTGCTGCCCTTTGCCAGCGCCGCTGTCCTGCGCGTCAATTTGCGTTAGGCGGTTTCAACGAGCCGTGAATTGAGAAACCCGAGAACAAGAGCTAAATAGCCAACATGTCGATCTGGGAATACGCCAACCCGAAGAAGTTCCTGACCACCACCGAAAAGGTGATGCCGGTCTTGTGGATCAGTTCTGCCGTGCTGATCAGCGCGGGGCTGATCTGGGGCTTTTTCTTTACGCCTGACGATTACCGCCAAGGCTCCACCGTCAAGATCATCTTCCTGCATGTGCCTGCAGCGCTGATGGCGATTAATGCCTGGTTCATGATGCTGGTGGCCTCGCTCGTCTGGGTGATCCGCCGCCATCACGTCAGCGCGCTGGCCGCCCGTGCTGCGGCGCCCGTGGGTATTGTAATGACGGTTATCGCGCTGGTCACCGGTGCGATCTGGGGTCAGCCGATGTGGGGCACCTGGTGGGCCTGGGATCCGCGCCTCACGTCCTTTTTGGTGCTGTTCCTGTTCTATCTCGGCTATATCGCCCTGTGGGAGGCGATCGACAATCCCGACACTGCCGCGGACCTCACCTCGATCCTGTGCCTGGTCGGGTCGGTCTTTGCCGTACTCAGCCGCTATGCGGTGAACTTTTGGAATCAGGGGCTGCATCAGGGGGCGTCGCTGTCGCTTGACGAAAAGGAAAACGTGGCTGATGCGTTCTCCAATCCGCTTTATGTCTGCATGGGCGGCTTTGTGCTGTTGTTCCTTGCGCTGGTGTTCTACCGCACCGGAACTGAAATCCGCGCCCGCCGCATCAAGGCATTGATGGCGCGCGAACGGCTGGAGGCCTGATGCCTGATCTAGGAAAATACGCCGATACGGTGCTGTCGGCCTATGGTGCCTCGCTGCTGCTGCTGCTGGCGCTGGTGGTGCTGACAATCCTGCGCGGCCGCAAGGTGCGCCGGGAAATGGAAACCCTTGAAACCCGGATGAAGCGCAATGGCTAAGATCTCACCGCTGATGGCGGTCCCCGGTATTGTGTTTGCTGGTTTTGTCGGCCTTGCCCTGGTTGGCATGTTCCGCGAAGACCCCAACAGCCTGCCGTCCGCGCGTGAAGGCCAGCCCGCGCCACCGCTAGCGCTGGACGATTTTCCTGGCAAGGAGATGTTCACAGACGAAACCCTGCGCGATGGCAGTGTGAAGCTGGTGAATTATTGGGCAAGCTGGTGCGCGCCCTGCCGGGCCGAGCATCCGAACCTGGAAGCGCTGTCCAACGAGGGCATCCCGGTTTATGGCATCAACTACAAGGACCAGCTGGCCAATGCCGAGGCCTTTTTGAACGAGCTGGGCGACCCTTACGCAGCGATTGGCCGCGACGAAAAGGGCCGTTTGGGGATCGATTGGGGCGTGTACGGCGTGCCGGAAACTTATGTGGTGGACGGCGAAGGCAAAATCGTGCTGCGTTGGGCCGGACCGATTACCCAGCGGGTGATCGAAAACACCCTGCGCCCGGCGATGGAAAAGGCGGCAGGTCAGTAAACATGCGGCAGCACCTTAGCCAGGATCATGCAGGGTGAAGCTGCGGAGATCCGGTTCCTTCGACGACAGCGCAAAGGCAAGCTTTAGGTCTTCCTGCCGGGATCGCCAAATCAGATACTCGCTGAACGCCTCCGCGCTAGTCCATCTTTGAAAGACCGAAATCTCGTCCCGGTCCGGGGCGAGCAGGGTTTCGGCTTGTTGGCATTCCGGAAAGCCGCGAGCCGCCTCCACCATCATTTTCACAAGAACTGTCAGCTCGGTGTATTTACCGGGCAGCGGGTGCAGTTGAATGATTACGGCTTCCGTCACGAAACGCTCCATGTTCAGCGGGCTGGGTCAGCTTGACGGGCAACTGGAAATTTCCGGTAAATTTACGCAAGCATCAGCCGAAAATGCTAAGATCCAGCGCTAGGCCTGTTCCCAGCCAGATCGCGTGATCCCGATGATCCGCCAGGGCGTCGCCTGTTTCCGGGTGGGCAAAGACAATCAGCCCATCGCGGTTCAATGCCAGCCAGGGCAGCAACGTGGCAAACTGCTCCGGGCCGGCCGCCAGCTGGCAGGACCATTTGGGATGCGGTCCGACGGGTTTTTCATGCATGCGCCCCATCTCTGCCCCGAAGAGTTCGGCAGCACGCTGGCAAAGAACGCGGGCCTGCGAAACGGTGTTTTCGTCAAAGTAGATGTGGGCGTGATAGCCTGTGATGCTGTCTGTATGTTTCATGCCACCACTTTTTCCAAGGTGTCCGTCCAAGGCAATCTGCAGATTGCGAACAGCCAATGTGCAATGAAAGGCAGAACCCGGCGGCGCGGGTGCCATGCCGCGCTTTCAATACGAAGGCCGGGGTCTTATGGCACCGAAAAAGTCCGGAAGTCCTGCTCCCGCCGCATGGTGGCGCTGCGGGCGTCCAAATCGCCGCGGTCGGCACGCCAGACCAAATAGCGCTCCAAATGGTCATTCGACTCCCATAGGTGGAAAACGGCAATTTCAAAACGCGCGCGGTTAATGCCGGCATGGGCTTCTATGCAGCCAGGAAAACGCCTCGTTTCCGGAAGCATATCCAGAACTGCCTCAACGTGTTCGTCAAATGTGTCCACATCCGGGTAAACGACTGCTATTACAGCTTCTTTCATGATATTGGACCCGGTCAATCAAGGAGTGTCGCGAGGGGTGAAAGGTGTATTCACGCTTAATGTTTACACAGCTGAACCGGGCGGTATAGCAGGTATTGACGTCAGGGAAGTATCGCTTTGGTTGTTCATGCGCCAATTCGGAAGATCGCTGGCAATGCCATTACAGGTTCTTTCATTTTACTGTGGGATAGGTCGGAAGAATGAGGCAAGCGGAAGCGGTAATTTGCAATCCCGCTAAGCTGAATACCGCCCGTATGGAAAAGGCCAGAAGAGTGGAAAAGCCGACTGGGTTCGTCAAAGTGCTGCTGGCATGCTTTGCTGCCCTTAGCGGGTTGGCTGACACTGCGCGTGCCGACTCTGTGCTGACCTTCTGCTATGATCCCTATCCGCCCTACACGCTGGGATCCGGCGGCATTCCCGACGGCGGGCTGAAGGTCAAGCTGCTGGAGGCCGTGACGGACCGGATTGACGGGCTAAGGGCTGTGGTTGTTCTGCTGCCCTGGCAGCGTTGCCAGGCGCGGGCAAAAGCCGGAGAAATCGACGGCATCCTCCCATTGTTTAAATCAGCCGGCCGCGCTTCTTATCTGGCCTTCACAGGGCCGGCGTTTCTGCAGGCAAACACATTCTGGTACAACCGCGAGCGCTATCCGCAAGGGCTGGATCTTGACGAGGGATATGCGCGGATTTCCCGGCTGCGGCTGGGGATGGTGAACGGCAGCGTCATTGATCAGGAGATGGAACGCGCCTTTGAAAACAACAACCGGATCGTTCGCGGCGGCGATGTGGAAGGCCTGATGCAAATGCTGCTTTTTGATCAACTGGATCTTATCGCAATTGATGATGCGGTCGGACGCTACCACGTCGTGCAAAACGGCTGGCAGGACAGAATTGCGGCTGTTGCCACTCCGATTTCCAGCACTTATTCGCACTTTGGCCTGTCGCGGAGTGCTGGCGCAGATGCCTATTTGGATGTGTTCAACCGGGCGATTTCCGAACTGCAGGCAGATGGAACGATTGCAGAGATCCTGAGCAGCACCATCGCCCCGTAGCAGGGACGGGACTGTCTGCAGCAACGCTGACGTAAGAAGGGCGCCCGGCGGGGCGCCCTTTCACATTTTCGCTTAACTTGGTGTCTTACGACTTGGCCAGGTTCCGCAGCACATAGTGCAGCACGCCGCCGTGTTCGATGTATTCGATCTCGGGTGCGGTATCGATGCGGCACTTCAGGGTGATCTCTTTCACTGAACCGTCCGCCATGGTGATCGTACAGGGCACGTCCTGCAGCGGCTGGATGGTGTCCAGCCCGGAGATCGAGACGGTTTCCTCGCCTGTCAGGCCCAGCGATTTGCGGCTGTCGCCGCCGGTGAATTCAAACGGGATCACCCCCATGCCAACCAGGTTGGAGCGGTGGATACGCTCAAAGCTTTCGGCGATCACAGCCTTGACGCCCAAGAGCGCGGTGCCTTTGGCCGCCCAGTCGCGCGAGGAACCCGCGCCGTACTGTTCGCCGCCGAACACCACCAGCGGTGTGCCTGCTTCCTGATGCGCCATCGAGGCATCAAAGATCGAGGTCTGTTTGCCATCGGGGCCTTTGGTGTAGCCGCCCTCAACAGCACTGCCGTCTTCTTTGGCCAGCATCTCGTTCTTGATGCGGATATTGGCAAAGGTGCCGCGCATCATGATTTCGTGGTTGCCGCGGCGTGAACCGTAGGAGTTGAACTCGCGCGGCTGCACCTGACGCTCCAGCAGATACTGGCCCGCCGGGGTGGTGGTGGCAAAGGAGCCCGCGGGCGAGATGTGGTCGGTGGTGACCATGTCGCCCAGAACCGCCAGAACCTTGGCACCCTCGATGTTCGAGATGGTGCCCGGCTCGGTGCCCATGCCCTGGAAGTAGGGCGGGTTCTGGATATAGGTCGAGGCTGCGGGCCAGTCATAGGTTTCCGCGTCAGTGGTCTCGACCGCCTGCCATTTCTCGTCGCCCTTGAAGACGTCAGCGTATTTCGACAGGAACGCCTCGCGGGTGACGGTCTGCTCAACCAGTTCCGCAACTTCCTGGGTCGAGGGCCAGATGTCTTTCAGGTAGACGTCGTTGCCATCCTTGTCCTGTGCAATCGGGTCGGACGCCAGGTTGATGTCCATGGTGCCGGCCAGCGCATAGGCCACGACCAGCGGCGGCGAGGCCAGGTAGTTGGCGCGCACGTCGGGCGAAATGCGGCCCTCAAAGTTGCGGTTGCCGGACAGCACCGAGGTTGCCACCAGATCGCCCTCGGCGATGGCTTCCGACAGTTCCTGCTGGATCGGTCCGGAGTTGCCGATACAGGTGGTGCAGCCGTAGCCCACCAGGTTGAAACCGATCTTGTCCAGATCCTCTTGCAGGCCTGCGGCCTCCAGATAGGCGGACACGACCTGCGAACCCGGTGCCAGCGAGGTTTTCACCCAGGGCTTGCGGTCCAGGCCCAGGGCGGCTGCTTTGCGCGCGACCAGGCCTGCGCCGATCATCACATATGGGTTCGAAGTGTTGGTGCAGGAGGTGATCGAAGCAATCACAACCTTGCCTGATTCCATGGTGTAGTCTTCGCCTTTGACGGCGACTTCCTTGCCCATCGGACGTTTGAAGGTCTCTTCCATCTCCTGGCGGAAAGCAGCCTTGGCGTTGGTCAGCGGCACATAGTCCTGCGGGCGTTTCGGGCCGGAGATCGCCGGAACGATGCTGCTCATGTCCAGCGACAGGGTGTCGGTGTAGACCGGTGCATAATCTGCGCCGCGCCAGAAACCGTTCTCCTTGGCGTAGGCTTCGACCAGCGCGATGCGGTCCTCGTCGCGGCCGGTGTTGCGCAGGTAGCGAAGGGTTTCGTCGTCGATCGGGAAGAAGCCGCAGGTGGCGCCGTATTCGGGGGCCATGTTGGCAATGGTGGCGCGGTCTGCGAGCGGCAGACGGTCCAGGCCGGTTCCGTAGAACTCGACAAACTTGCCGACCACACCCTTGGCGCGCAGCATTTCCACCACCTTCAGCACCAGGTCGGTGCCGGTGGTGCCCTCAACCATCTGGCCGGTCAGCTCAAAGCCGATGACTTCGGGGATCAGCATCGAAATCGGCTGGCCCAGCATTGCGGCCTCAGCCTCAATGCCGCCAACGCCCCAGCCCAGCACCGCGGCGCCGTTGACCATGGTGGTGTGGGAGTCGGTGCCGACCAGCGTGTCCGGATAGGCGACTTCCTCGCCGTTCTGATCGGTGTCGGTCCAGACGGTCTGCGCCAGATACTCAAGGTTCACCTGGTGGCAAATGCCGGTGCCCGGCGGCACAACGCGGAAGTTGTTGAACGCGTTCTGACCCCACTTCAGGAACTGGTAACGCTCCATGTTGCGCTCATACTCGCGGTCCACATTCATCTGGAACGCACGCGGGTTGCCGAATTCGTCGATCATGACCGAGTGGTCGATGACCAGATCAACGGGGACCAGCGGGTTGATCTTGGCTGCCGACCCTTTCAGGCCGACGATGCCGTCGCGCATGGCGGCCAGATCGACAACGGCGGGAACGCCGGTGAAGTCCTGCATCAGCACGCGGGCAGGGCGGTAGGCGATCTCACGCGGGTTCTTGCCGCCATTGGCGCCCCATTCGGCAAAGGCCTTGATGTCGTCGGTGGAGACCGAAAAGCCGCCATCCTCAAAGCGCAGCATGTTTTCCAGCACCACCTTCAGCGCGGCGGGCAGCTTGGAGAAATCGCCAAAGCCTGCTTCGGTGGCTGCGGGGATGGAGTAAAAAGAGATCGACTTGCCGTTGACGCTGAGCGTTTTGCGCGCTTTGGCATTGTCTTGTCCGACGGTGATAGGCATGTTTGGCCTCCCTCAAGGATTTGAAATCGGGGAATTCGCTGCCTGCTAAATGCATGAGGAAGATTAAGCATTCAATAGCCCAATCGCCGCAGGGGGCACATTTGTATGCGATAGTACACATTTTTTGCGGTGCAACGGGCCTGCTTCGTTCAAACCCGGCTCAAAAATGATTGATTGGCGTATTTGCAGGCACATCTTTAGACCAGAAGCCTAACAAACGAAGCGGGCGATTCATGAAACTTCTGGCGTCGATCATTGCAGCGTGGGGCCTGGCCCTGCCGGTATACGGCCAATCTGCCGCGGAACCTGTGGTGGTGGAGCTTTATACGTCGCAAGGGTGTTCGTCCTGCCCGCCGGCCGATGCACTGCTGCATGAGCTGGCAGCGCGCGACGATGTGCTGCCGCTGGCGCTGCACGTCGATTACTGGGATTACATCGGCTGGAAGGATCAATTTGCCAAGCCGTCCCATACCAAGCGGCAAAAAGGCTATGCGCATGCGGGCGGCCGCAGGATGATCTACACGCCGCAAATGATCATCATGGGTCAGGATGATGTGGTTGGCGCCGATGCAATGAAGGTGGCCGATGCCATCGGCAAACACCAATCCCATCCGCGCCCGGTCACGCTGTCGGTTGAGCGGAACGGGGAGGAACTGGTGATCCGGTTGCAGCCACGGGCACAGATGGGGGAGGCGAGGCTGCTGGTGCAGCTGGTGCGCTATACGCCAGAACGGACCGTCAATATCACCCGCGGTGAATTGGCCGGTAAGACCTTGAGCTATGCCAATGTGGTGGATGACTGGCAGATTGCTGCGGAATGGGACGGGGCAGGGGATCTGGAACTGACAGTCCCGGTGCCAGGCCGCCAGCCTGCTGCCATCGTGGTGCAAGAGGCGTCCTATGGCCGTATCATTGCCGCTGCCCGCGCCGAATAGCTGTCTGGATCAGCCCGCCTCGGGATTTGCCTTCCTGCCGGGTTTTGGCAGCGGCACATAGGGTTTCCAGCGGCGGTGGATCCAGAACCATTGGCCGGTGTGCTTGCGCACGATGGCTTCCAGATCCGCGCTGAGGGATTTGGTCATGGTGAGCGGATCGGAATGCGGGATCTCGGCGCTCATCACGATCTCGAAGTCCAGACCGTTGTCCTGCCGCACCGCGTAAACAGGGATCACAGCAGCGCCGAATTTCAGTGCCAGTTCGGCCGGCACGGTAGAGGTGACCGCAGGCTTGCCGAAGAAGTCGATCAATTCGCCGCCCTGAGCGTGCAGGTCGGTGACGATGGCGGCGATGCCGCCCTTTTTCAAGTGCCGGACCAGCTCGACCATGCCGCGCTTTCCCTGCTCGAACAGGGGTTCGCCGTTGCCTTTGATTGCCGCCACGTAATGGTCATTGAAATAAGGGTTGGCCATCCGGCGGTAAAGCGCTCCCATCTCGAAACCGCGGGCAAACAGCGCCGCGCGGGCGGCATCGTAGTTGCCGAAATGCGCCGTTGCCAGCAGAACCGGTCGTCCTTCTGCGCGGGCTTCTTCCAGCGCTTTCAGGCCTGGGCCGGTAATGGGGGCAGCCCTGGCGCGGTCGTGAAAAGGGGCGCCGGCATAGATTTCGGCTATCATCCGGCCCGCATTATCGCTGACGTCCCGGTACAGCGCGCGGGGATCAATTTCCGCCAGTTCGGGGCTGACAAGATCCAGATTGCTGCGCACCCGCTTTTCGAATCCGGCCAGGCGGCCCATGGCCGTGACCAGCCGGCCCATCATCGGCACTCTCAACCCATAGGGGATCAGCCGGGTGCCGACCAGCAGCCCGCGCAGAAACAGGTTGCTGCCATAATATTTGACATGGCTCCAGGTGGAGAGCTCGGAAGGATCTACGGGCATGGCATCTGGGTGGCTGCGGCGCGGGAATGCGCCCGGAAGCCCGCATCATACGCAGCCGGACCGGCAGGTACAAGCCGCTCGCAGGCGCGGGCAGATTGGTCTGCGCGCCTGCCGTCCCGGCGTAAGTGGCGGATCTTAACCGCCGTCCTCCTCATCCTCGTCGGATTTCAGATCAATTTCGCCTGTTGCCACCAAATCGCGCATCGCCGAGATGATCATGCTGAACGCCGCCTCGCCATCGCTGCGCTTGACCTTGCCGCGCTCTCCCACTTCCTCGCGGATATTGTCTGCCATCCGGCTGGACATGTTCTTGAGCAGGAATTCGTTGGTTGCCACGTCTTCCTCGTCGGTGGCAAAGGCCATGGCAGTGACCAGATCCGGCTGCGACAGCACCCGCATCAGCTTGGGCACGTCGATCGGCTGCATCCGTTCACCGATCAGCGCATAGGTGAAGATCGCTTTGCGCACCTTGATGGCAAAATCCTCATCTTCTTCATCCAGCGCTGTCAGCACTTCATCACGTTTGGCGGCCGCCGCTTCGGTCAGAATGCCGCCAAGACGCTGCCCCGGAGTCTCATCAAAGGCGAGATCGGGCCGGGCTTCGACCTGGGCGGCAAGCGACAGGCCGATCCGGTCCACGGTGTCGGGCGTCACATTGGCGGTGTGGCTGACGGCATAGGTGATGCGGCGGGCAATCGGGCCGGGGAGATGAACCAGCATTTGCGCCGCCTTGGCGGTGTCCAGCTTGGACAGCAGAACCGCGGCCACTTCGGTGCTTTCCGCCTCGGCCAGACCGGCCAGATCTTCGGGCGGCAGCTGTTTCAAGCGCTCCCATGGGTCACCGAACTGGCGCACACCGGCTTCCTTGCGCAGACGGCTGTGGGTGTGGCGGCTGATCTTGCCTTGCATTGCATTCAGCGCACCGGCCAGGCCATTGGGGAAATGCAGGCCAACGTTGTCCAGCAGATCGGCAAATTCGCCGACCACCGTATTCAGCGTATCGCGATCAACAATGCTCATCTTGCCCATCTGCTGGGTCAGCTCCAGCTGCAAGTCGTCCGGCAGCTCCTCCAGCGGGATTTCTGCGCCTTCATTCAACAGCAGCCGGACAATAATTGCGGCCTTTGCCTTGCCGCTCAGCCCGCTGCTGCCCCCGCCGCCCAATGGGGCCGGGGCACCGAACCCGCCCAGATCCGGCCCGCCTGAAGCCATTGGAAGCGCCAGCAAATTGTCTTGAGGCATTCTCGCACCCTACCAAAGATTCTTCTTGATCATCGAGGGCAGGATAGGCCGCAAGCCGTAAAGAAAGACTGAAGCTAGTAGCTGTAAGTTGCACCTGTTTCCAAAGCGTTGCGCAGCGAAGCTTCGGCCCAGGTGCCATCACCGCCCCGTGCCTTGATCTCTTTCCACTGTATCAGGGCCGCGCCGTATTTCCCCTGTTTCACAAGGCCCTGGCCCATATAGGAGCGGGCAAGTATGTTATCCGGATCCTGTTCAAGCGCCTGATCGTAATAGGCCTGCGCCAAATCCAAATTGCCCAGTTTGCGATGGGTGAAACCCCAATAAGTCAGCACCAGGGTATCCTGCTGGTCCGGCGCGGCGCTCAGCACTGCCTGTGCATCCTGCTGGCGGCCCGCATAGGCCAGCTCGCGCGCTGCATTCAGCAGGTCCTGCTGGTTCAGGGACGATTTCTTGGGCCGCACGCAGCGCTTCTTGTTTGGGTCCCAGATCCGCTTGCCCTTGCAGGTCTTGGTGGTTTCGGAAGGTTTCGGCGGGTTCCAGTCATTGCCGCCTGCGGCATAAGCCGTCATCGGCAGGGTCAAGGCAGCGGCGAGAGCAAAATAACGCATGTCGTCATCTCCTGATGCATAAAGTCGTGATCAATGTACCCTTACAACCCGCGGGCCCGCCAATTTATTCACATCAAAACTGCGGGAGATGAAAATAGTCATCCCTCAAGAGGCTGCGCAAAGGCGATAGAGAGGCGCCTTTCCAGGAAGGCGAACTTCTTGCGCATGAATGCACTGCGTTCAAAGGCTTCACGGGAGATTTTCGCCAACTCGATCAGTAGCCGGCCCCGCAATGCACTGGTCAGAAATCCGGAGTTCACTTTCTGACGGTATTTCTTAAAAAACATTTCTTTTGAATGGTTTCTGATCCCGCAGGCGCCGACTTCGGAAGGTTCCGCAGGCAGAAATACATTCATTTTAAGGAAGTCGGCAATGTCGTAGACGGCAAGTTTTGTGCAGGCTTCAGTAAAATCCAGACCGTAGCTTACACCGCGTCCCGGCACCAGATTGCCGCCATGAAAATCCCCGTGGCTGAACACCGCGATGCAAGACATGCCGGACAGTTTCCGGCAGTCCCTTTCCAGCTCCGCAGTGAACCTATGCAGCATTTTGCGGCAGGCCTGGGGCGATGCAGCTTGCATATGTGAGCTACTCCCCAATTGTTGGACAGGTTCTGGCGTAATTTAAGCTACTCTCTGCTCCTGCTGATCGGGTTGGGTTTTGTGTTTTCTCGGCCAATAGACCACGGCCGGGGGTTTGCCGCCAAGGGCGGAATGTGGGCGTTTTCGGTTGTAGAACTCGATCCACTTTCCGACGCCGACCTTCGCCTCTGATCCGGTCTCCCAAGCATGCAAGTAGACGCATTCGTATTTCAGGCTCCGCCAAAGCCGCTCGACGAAGATGTTATCGAGGAACCGGCCTTTGCCATCCATCGAGATGCGCACACCGGATCGCCACAGCCTGTCCGTCCAGGCGAAGGACGTGAACTGGCTGCCCTGATCTGTATTCATGATCTCGGGCGGGCCGAACTTGTGGATGGCCTCGTTCAGCGCCTCGACACAGAAGTCCGCTTCCAGCGTGTTCGAGATGCGCCAGGCCAGCACCTTGCGCGTGTGCCAGTCAATGATCGCCACCAGATACAGGAACCCCTTGCGCATTGGCAGATAGGTGATGTCTGCCGCCCAGACCTGGTTCGGGCGCCCCACCCGCAGACCACGCAGCAGATAGGGGTAGGTCTTGTGCCCCTTCGCAGCCCTGCCCCCTCTCGCACATGCTTTGCATGTGCTGCCGGGCAGCGGGTGTTGGGCTTCTGGTAGATCGGCATGAGCCCCATCACCCTCATCAGCCGCCTGATCCGCTTTTCGTTCACCAAATGACCTTCATTGCGCAGATGCCAAGTCATCTGCCGCACACCGAAGAACGGCGTTTCCAGGAACTGTTCGTCGATCCGGCGCATCAGCATCAGGTTCAGAGCCGTCTCGCCTTTGGGCTGATAATAGAACGACGACCGCGAGATCGACAGCAGCTTGCACTGCTTGCTAATGGGCAGATTGGCATTGGCAGGCTCGATCATTTTCCTCCTCACTTGCCGATCCACGGTTTGAGCTTTCGTGACAAAAAATCGTTGGCAACGGCCAGCTCCCCAATCTTGGCGTGCAGCTCTTTGACCTGTTCTTCGTCAATCTCCTGGGGCTTCCTGCCGCCGCGCTTGAACACGCCGGACGCGCCCTCCAGAAGAGCCCGCTTCCAGCTGTGGATCATCGTTGGGTGAACGCCAAACTGGCTCGCCAGCTCAGCAACAGTCCGCTCGCCCTTCAGAGCCTCAAGCGCGACTTTCGCTTTGAAATCGGGCGAATGGTTCTTCCGTTTCGACATCTCTGATCTCCTCTTCGTCGAAGATCAGCAGACAGCAAATCGCAGCTTACGTCAGTGTCCGAAATTCAGGGGGTAGCTCATATGACCTTCGACTTCTTCCAGCATCCAGTTGAACCAAGCCTTTTCTTCTTTAACAGGCTCAAATTGGTGCAAGTGGTTCAACCATTCACCGCCACGCCTGTAAACTTGCCCCGCCTGCCGAAGGTCTTGAGGTGAATACATCATTTCCTTGGCCGTTTTCCCTTCCAGAAGCTTGGTTACATGAAAGCGGCCTGTTGGCGATAGATAAACCGGCTTGACTAACGCGGCCTGGGACCCGGATTCAAAATGGCTGCTGAGCTTTTCAATGACTTGGTACTCTTTGGTTAGTCTCTTTGTTCCTTCAGCCAGGTCCAGCTTTAGAACAAGGGGGTTCCCTTTGGATCGAACAAGGGTGAACACCATGCGTTCACTGCCGAAGGTGGCTGACCGGTCCAAGCAAGAGATGGAAAATGCATCCCTGATACCGGTTGCGGCTGAGAATTCGTCAATGCAGTTGCGTACAAGCGTTTCGTCAAAATCGGCGAATAGGAGCATCAGAATTTCTTCGGGTGATTAAGGACGTTTGTGCATTCGTAAAACTTGTAGCACGCCTTTCATGAATGCTGAATGAAAAGCGCCCCGCCAAGGGCGGGGCGCAGATGCTCGCAAGCGGTTGCAGCTTATTCGCCGAACACTCGGCGGAAGATCGTATCGACATGTTTGGTGTGATAGCCCATGTCGAACTTCTCGTTGATCGCCTCTTCGCCGAGCGCCGCAACCACATCGGCATCCGCCAGCAGCAATTCACGGAAATCAACACGGTCTTCCCAGACTTTCAAGGCGTTACGCTGCACCATGGAATAGGCATCTTCGCGGCTGACGCCTGCCTGGGTCAACGCCAGAAGAACGCGTTGCGACATCACCAGGCCGGGGTATTTGTTCATGTTGTCCAGCATGTTTTCCGGGAACACCAGCATCTTGTCGACAACACCGGCCAGGCGGTTCAGCGCGAAGTCGAGGGTGACGGTCGCATCCGGGCCGATGCCGCGCTCGACCGAGGAGTGCGAGATGTCCCGCTCGTGCCAGAGCGCCACGTTCTCCATCGCCGGGATCACGGTCATGCGGACCAGGCGCGCCAGGCCGGTGAGGTTCTCGGTCAGAACCGGGTTTTTCTTGTGCGGCATCGCCGAAGAGCCTTTCTGGCCCATCGAGAAGAATTCGGCACCCTCCAGCACCTCGGTGCGCTGCATGTGGCGGATTTCCACGGCAACGTTTTCGATCGACGACGCAATGACGCCGAGGGTGGCAAAGAACATCGCGTGGCGGTCGCGCGGGATCACCTGGGTCGAGATCGGCTCAGGCCGCAGGCCCAGCTGCTCGCAGACGTGATCCTCAACCGCCGGATCGACATTGGCAAAAGTGCCGACCGCGCCGGAGATTGCGCCGGTGGCGACTTCCCAGCGGGCTTTTTCCAGGCGGTTCTTGTTGCGGTCCATCTCGGCATAGAAACGGGCAAAGGTCAGGCCCATGGTGGTGGGCTCGGCGTGGATGCCGTGGCTGCGGCCGACGCGCACGGTGTTCTTATGCTCCAGCGCACGTTTCTTCAGCGCCGCCAGCAGCTTGTCCATGCCATCCAGCAGAATATCGGCAGCACGCACCAGCTGCACGTTCAGGCAAGTGTCCAGCACATCCGAGGAAGTCATGCCCTGATGCACAAAACGGGCTTCCTCAGCGCCGACATGCTCAGCCAGGTGGGTGAGGAAGGCGATGACGTCATGTTTGGTGACAGCTTCAATCTCGTCAATGCGGGCGACGTCGAATTCGACGTCCTTGGCTTTCCACACGGCGTCAGCGTTTTCGCGCGGGATCACGCCGAGGTTGGCCATGGCTTCGCAGGCATGGGCCTCGATCTCGTACCAGATCTTGAATTTGGTTTCGGGCGACCAGATGGCGACCATTTCAGGGCGGGCATAGCGCGGGATCATGGGCGAAAGCACCTTTATGTGATTGTGCAGCAGATGCCGGGCCTATTAGATCAGGTAAGGCGTGACAGCAAGGCTGGGAGACGGACATGAGGCACATTGCCCTGATGATTGCGGTATCATTGACCGTTTCGCCGCTTGCGGCGGCGGAATGGCGGGCGTTGAGCGCAGAGGACGTGCAGGCAGCATTGGAAGGGCGCAAGCTGACCTATGGCAGCGGCGCCTGGCAGGAATTCCGGGCGTCGGGACGGACGTTGTACAATGCCGGTCATGACAGCTGGGGATACTGGGGCGTGCGGGACGGCAAATACTGCTCCACCTGGCCGCCGTCGGACCTGTGGGCCTGTTTTGTTCTGGAAAGCGATGGAACGGCATTGCGGTTTGTGGATGAAAGCGGTGACATCACTACTGGCCGCTACTCTGAATAACGGCAAGGGCGGTCTCCCGCCTGCGCTGCGGCCTTCAGGCGAAGGCCTGCCGCAGTTGGGCCCGGCGCCGCGCCAAGGCGCGGCGCCGGGCCCAAGGCCGCTGCCGTTGCAGGTTTCCTGCAGGGGCCGGGCACGGGAGATCCGGGAGTATTGAAGTTACGCGGTAGCCGCCTGGGGTGTGGTCTCCAGATGCGTCACCACCTTGGCGCCGCTCTCCAATGTCCGGTGCACCGGGCATCTGTCTGCAATCTCCATCAGCTTGGCCCGCTGTTCCCCGCTCAAAGGGCCGCAAAGGTGGATCACACGGGTGAACTGATCGATTTTGGCGGGTCCCGTCGGCTGAGCATCCTGAGCATGCACCTTGTCATGGCTGACATCGACGCTGATCCCCTCCAACGGCCAGCCCTTGCGGCGGGCATACATCCGCAGCGTCATCGAGGTGCAGGCGCCCAGCCCCGCCGCCACGAAGCCGTAAGGCGACATGCCGCGATTGGTGCCGCCATAGGCCAATGGCTCATCTGCAAAGGTGTGGTGATAGGGACCGGATTGCACATCCTGCAGGAATCCCTCCGGGTCGGCCTCGGTCACCCGCAGGATGCCTTCGGGGGCACCGGGCGGCGGCGCGGGCGGGGCCATTCTGACATAGCGCCCGGCCCAGGCGGCAATCACCTCGGCGGCATATTCCGCATCCGCAGCACGGGTGATCAGGTGATCGGCATCATCCAGGGTGACAAAGCTTTTGGGGTGTTTGGCCGCGGTAAAGATCGAGGCGGCATTGTCGATGCTTACTGTTTCATCCCGCGGGGCATGCAGCACCAGCAGTGCAGCCTTGAGGCCGGTAATTGCAGGCTCCAGCGCTTCGGCGTTGATATCGTCGACGAATTCCCTGCCAATGACAAAAGGCCGCCCGCCCAGGCAGACTTCAGCACGGCCTTTGGCTTCAATCTCGGGCAAGGCAGCGTCGAAGTGGTGCGAGACATGGCCGGGATCAAACGGCGCGCCCAGTGTCACCACGCCTTTGACAGACGGGATGCCTGCCCGTGCCCGCAGCACCGCCGCGCCGCCCAGCGAATGGCCGATAAGCAAAGAAGGCGCCATGCCGCGCGAGGCCAAATACTGCGCCGCCATGATCAGATCCGCGACATTGGAGCTGAAGGAGGTGTTTTCGAATTCCCCTTCGGAATGCCCCAAACCGGTAAAGTCGAACCGCAGCACCGCGATCCCCATCGCCGCCAGCCGTCCGGCAATCCGCCGCGCGGCCGGAATATCCTTGGAGCAGGTAAAGCAATGAGCAAACAGCGCCGTTGCAAGCACCGGTCCCTCAGGCAGGTCGAGGCGGGCAGCAAGGGTGTTTCCGGCATGGCCGGGAAAGGAGATGCGTTCAGCGGGCATGGGCGTGGCCTTTGTTGGGTGTTCCGTTTAGATTGAGCGCTCGTTGGCACAGGAACAAGGCGGCGGCCCGCAACGTCACGTGAAGGTGAAGGCAGATGAGTGCATTAAGTCTGGCCGGAATTGGCATTTACACGCCGCAAACGGCACGCGACATGGAAATGTGGCGGCAGTTGCGGTCCTTTTGCGAAAGTGAACCTCAGGCCTTTGGCCGCAACCCTGAGACAGGTCATGTTACCGGTTCCGCCTTTGTGCTGTCACCGGACATGAAATGCGTTCTGCTGACCCATCACCGGAAGCTGGATCGCTGGTTGCAGTTGGGCGGCCATTGCGACGGCATTGCCGATGCGGCTTTCGTGGCGTTGAAAGAAGCCTATGAGGAAAGCGGGCTGCCGCGGATCAAGCCGCTGTCTGATCAGGTGTTTGATGTGGACATTCACGCAATCCCGGAAAATGCGCAGGACTGCGAGCATCTGCATTATGACGTTCGGTACTTGTTTCAAGCAGAGGCAGGGGATTTTGCGGTGAGCGGGGAATCCCATGCACTGGCCTGGGTGCCGCTGAACCGGCTGCATGAGGTGACGGAGACGCCCGGTGTACTGGTGCTGCGTGAAAAGCTCGCGCTGTTCTTAAGCGGAGGCGCCTGACGGCGCCGCAGGATATCCCGGCCCCACCTGTACAGGCGGGGCCAGCGGTTCAGGTCAGCTGTTGCCCATCAGTTCCTTGTCGAACGGATATTTGGTCAGGTTCTCGTAGCCGTCTTCGGTGATCAGCACCTGATCTTCCAGCTTAATCGAGAAATCGCCGCCCTCGGGGGAGATCAGCGCCTCGACACACAGCACCATGCCCGGTTCCAGGTCATAGTCAAAGGCGCCCTCGACCATCTGGTCCGGATAAGCAACCAGCGGCCATTCATCGCACAGGCCGACGCCATGCATCATGCAGCCGTATTTCTGCTTTTGGAACTGCGGATCCAACAGATGGCAGCCGCGCGACAGGTCCTGGATGTTCACGCCGGGTTTCAGCATCTCCATATTCTGGCGGATGTGTTCCACCCCGTGCTGCATGGCATAGACCATATCGGCGCGCGGCTTCTGATCGCCGATCCACCAACTGCGGGAGATGTCGATGCAGATCCCGTAGGAGCCGACAAGATCGGTGTCGAAACTGATCATCTCGTTGTTCTGGATGATGCGGGGGCCGCATTCCTGGAACCACGGGTTGGTGCGCGGGCCGGAGGCCAGCAGACGGGTTTCGATCCACTCGCCGCCGCGGCGGATGTTTTCCGCGTGCAGCACCGCCCAGACGTCGTCTTCCGAGATATTGCCGCCGGGCACATTTTCACGGGCGAACTTCTCCATCTCCGCCACAGCGGTTTCGCAGGCGTGATGGGCGCAGCGCATCGCCAGGATCTCGTCCGGGCCTTTCACCGCGCGGCATTTTTCGGTCAGCTCTTCGCCGGGGAGGATCTCCAGGCCTTGCGCCTCCAGCGCGCGCAGCCCGTGCAGCATGACCTTGTCCACTGCCAGGCGCTTGTTACTGCCGCTGTGTTCCTCCAGCAGTTTGCGGACCTCATTGGAGAACACATCCGCTGCCACATCCACCTTGTCGCCGCGGTCGAAATAAAACAGGTCGGCGCCAGCGCGCTGTTCGCGCACTAGAGGGTTGAATTCGCTGAGAAACGGCGACTGTTTGTAATCCCACAGCACCATATAGCCGTCAGCGCAGATCAGCAGGGCGCGGAACGGGTTGTGAGTGTTCCACAGCTGCATGTTGGTGCTGTCGGTGGCATAGCGGATGTTCAGCGGGTCAAACACCAGAAGGCCGGCATAGCCACGGTCGTTGATGAAACGGGTCAACCGCTCCCAGCGGAATTTGCGCATTGCCTGCAAATCGGGCAGCTGCAACCCGGCTTCGGCCCATTCGCCAAAAGCCAGCTGGGTCGGTCCGATCTCAACCCGGTCGTTGTTGTTCGGGGTGTTGTCGCCCAGATTGGCGCCGCGGGTTGGATCAATCTTGCGGATGTCGCGGTAATGCTCGTTCATGCGTGGCCTCCGTCGCTGCACAGGTTTGTCCAATGTGCAGCCGTCTACTGGCGGAAGCGCTGCAGAAAACGACGGGTTCTACAGTCGTTTCTGACCCTTGGGCATCGGACAATGTGAACCGTGAAGGGGGGCTTTATCAAACGTGGCGGCCCGTGTTCATACACAGGGCTTAAGGCACCAGCGGGCGGGCAGCCTGCACCATTCCGGCACTTTCCATATACAGCAGCAATGCTGTCAGAAGCATAAGATGGCTGATGAAACGCAAGCGGCGGGTGCCCGCAATGCTGAAAGCCGCAATCGCCGTCGACCTGAGTTGATGCGCCCAGCCGTGGTAGGGGCCTTGGGCCTGTTCCGGTTTGCGGGCCCTGGCCTGAGCGAGATCTGCTTTCTGGATTTCTTCTGGTTCGCTTTGGGTAAGCCTGACAGCTTGGAACGCCTGATCGCAGTGGGCATCAAGAGCCAGCGCAGCTTGATCAACCGGAGTGAAACATGCCCGGCCGCGCAGCCTGACAGGAGCGGGGCGTTCCCGCCGGGTTTCGGCTGGCTCGGGTGTGGCTTGCAGACTGTTTTCCGGATTGGGTTCGAACACGCTCAGGAACTGTTCGCACGTCAGCGCCACATCGGATTCGAGCCATTCAACCGAAGTTGCCTCAACAGCAGGAAGCAGCCGCCGCAGCATTTCGGCCAGAAACAGTTCCGAAATCTCCTGATCGCAATAATCGGGAAAGGCGGGCGTCAGCGAAAGTTCCAGCAGTGCCGCGGGCTGCAGCATCGCGTTTGTCAGCCGGCTGGCGCGCCGCAATGGAACCCTGCGCAACCGTACAGTCACCAGGTAATGGTCACATTGAATTTTGGCTGTATTTTCTGCCCGCGCCTCAATTGTTTCTGCCGGATGGCCGAAATCCTCGAGCGTGTCCACAACAGCCGAAACCGCTGCTGAAAGGGTCCCGGTATCGCGGGCCTCCAGTCCGAGCCTGCCTGTATACTGCACTTTTTCTGCCACCGTCCGGATCCTCCATTCAGGGTGCCGATAAAAGAAGGATAAAATTTGAACGAGTTGAAAGTGGGGCGGAAAACACGGCGTCCTGCGATACAGCGTGAACAGAGTTGCAGGAAACAGGGTGTTGTTGAAGCTCTTGTTTTTAATTGATTTAATTCGATGGGTTCGATTTGGATGGCTGGATTGCGGCCCAATTGCGGCGGCCGGCGGACACATTGATGCCCTAGAGCCTACAATGACGCGGGAATCATCTTCACTGTTCCTGGCGGTCAAGAAGGCAGCCGCAAAACAGCCAAAGGAGCGGGCAGAAACCTTGCCTGATATCTGCCTGGTTGCGGCTTAGCCGTCGATCTGCCGCCCCATGATTGCAAGCGATTGCTGATAAACAGTTGCGGCGTTCCATTGCTTCAGAACCCGGTAGTTCGGCTCGCCCTGCTGATATCCCTTGCCGGGCTTCCAGCCTTTTTGGCGCAGGTAATTGGCGGTGGAGGCCATCGCATCCCCCATATTGTAGAAATCCACCCGCCCGTTGCCGTCCCAGTCCACCCCGTATTGCAGCGCATTGCCGGGCAGGAACTGGGTATGGCCCAGCTCGCCGTGCTTGGCGCCCAGAGTGGCCGGGGTGATGGCGCCCTGATCCACCAGCTTCAGCGCCCCCAGCGCATGCGGACGGAAAAAATCGGAGCGGCGGCAATCATAGGTCAGCGTCACGATGGCGGAAACCACCTGGCTGTCGCCCATATAGTTGCCGAACGCGGTCTCCATCCCGTGGATTGCAATCAGAACGCCGGCGGGCACGCCGTACTTACGCTCAAGTGCGGCATAGAAGTCCGGGTTGCGCGCCTTTCGCTTGCGGCCCTGCGCCACGATGGTTGCCGAGCCGCGGATCTGCATGAATTTCTCCAGCGAGTATTTGAAGCTCTTCTGGTTGCGGTCAGCAGAAATGGTACGGCGGGCATATTGCGCGGCCGCAAGCGCCTGCAGCCCCGCCTTGCGCACACCTGCGCGCTTGGCCTCGTTCTGGAAGTCCCGCTTCCAGGCGTCAAACCCGGATGAGGTATTGCCGCAAGGCGCGGCCAGGGCAGGGGAAGCTAGCAGGGCGGAAATCAGGGCAGGGGCCAGCAGGCGGCGCATGAAAGAATCTTTCAAATGTGACTCGTAGCCTTCAGCCTAACGTGCTGGCCGCGCGTGTCTAACGGGAAAAGCCGTGCATGGTTCCCATTTACCTAAGCAAAGGCTGTTCCGGCGGCCAGGGCAAGCCCGTCCGCCACCGCTGTCATGGCATTTCCTGTTTCAACGCGGGCGTTTGGACAGATGCTGCGCATTTGCGCCTGAACCGCCCCCAGCAGCGAAGAGCCGCCGACCAGCACGATCCGGTCCACGCTGGCTGCAGGAAGACCGGCCTGCGCCAGAGTCTCGGCAGCGCAGGCCCCGATGGCAGCGGTCTGTTCTGCCAGTGTCTGGTTCATTTCTGCGGCGGGCAGCGGTACGGACAGGCCGCGCTGCAGCAGCTTAAGATCAATCGCCGCCGCGCCGCCTGCCGTGTTGGCCTGGATCTTGCCGCGCTCAACCGCAAAGGCCAGCTCGTGGCCGAGCTCATCTTCCAGCACGTCAACCAGCCGGGCCAGCCTGTCCGGCTCAACCGCATTGGCGGCCAGATCCTTGGCGGCGCGGCGGCTTTCCGGACTGTAAAGGAACGGGATCATTTGCCAGGTGGCCAGATCGTTGAACAACCGGTTCGGCGCAGGCAGGGTGCCGCCGCCAAAGCTGTTGCGGATCTGGCTGCCGCGCCCCAGCAGCGGCATGACACGGTGGATGCTCAGCTGCCGGTCAAAATCGGTGCCGCCCAGCCGCACCCCATGCGAGGCCAGGATGCGGGTGGCGCCGTTTGCGTCCTGTTCAAAGGCGGTGAAGTCTGAGGTGCCGCCGCCGATATCGACAATCAGCCCGCAGCCCGGCGCAGGTGCTGCAGCGCGCAGGGCGGCTTCCGGCTCATACAGGAACAGCACGTCCTGAAAACCTGCTTCCAGATAGCAGGCGCGCAGGTCCTTTTCGGCCTGGATATTGCGATCCTCGTCCTTGGAATGAAACCGTACCGGCCGGCCGGACAGAGCATGGGTGAATTCCATATGCGTCGCCGTCTCGGCCCGCTGCTTCATCTCGGCCAGAAAGCGGGCGATAAGGGTGCCGAAACTGATCCGCTCGCCGCCCAGCCGCCGTTCCTCATGCAGCAGCGGCGTGCCCAGCAGGCTTTTCAAGGCGCGCATGAAGCGCCCCTCGTCACCGTTGATCAGCGCCCGCGTGGCGCTGTGGCCGATCCGCATGCTGCGGCTGTCCTCGTCAAAGAACACAGCGGTGGGCAGGGTCTGCTCGCCAGGTTCCATCTCGACCAGCCAGGGCCGGCCGGCCACGGCAATCCCCGCCGCCGAATTGGAGGTGCCAAAATCGATACCAAGGGTGTTGGGGGCAGTCATGGAAAAGGCTCCTTTCACAGGCGGGAGCGGGCCGGGATACAGCAGCCGCAATACAAGAGCAAGAAAAAGCAGCACTGCCGCCAGAAGCGCCGGGCGGAGGATAAACCCGATCCACTGAGCGCGCTCATGGAACAGTAAAAGGGCGCCCCGAAGGACGCCCTTTCAAAGTCACGGCTGTGCAGCTTAGCAGCTGTAGTACATGCCGAATTCGACGGGATGGGGGTGTGCTCGTACTTATGCACTTCTTCCATTTTCAGCTCGATATAGCCGTCGATCTGATCTTTGGTGAACACGTCGCCCTGCAGCAGGAAGTCGTGGTCGGCGGCCAGCGCGTCAACCGCTTCGCGCAAGCTGCCGCAGACGGTCGGGATGCCTTCCAGCTCTTCGGCCGGCAGATCGTACAGGTTCTTGTCCATGGCTTCGCCGGGATCGATCTTGTTGCGGATGCCGTCCAGGCCGGCCATCAGCAGTGCTGCAAAGCACAGGTAGGGGTTTGCCGCCGGATCGGGGAAGCGGGCCTCGACGCGCTTGGCTTTCGGGCTTTCGGTCCACGGGATCCGCACGCAGCCGGAACGGTTGCGGGCAGAGTAGGCGCGCAGAACCGGGGCCTCAAAGCCCGGGATCAGGCGCTTGTAGGAGTTGGTGGACGGGTTGGTGAAGGCATTCAGGGTCTTGGAATGCTTCAGGATGCCGCCGATGAAATACAGCGCTTCCTGGCTGAGATCCGCGTATTTGTCGCCTGCAAACAGCGGCTTGCCGTCTTTCCAGATCGACATGTTCACGTGCATGCCGGAGCCGTTGTCGCCATAGATCGGCTTCGGCATGAAGGTTGCCGATTTGCCATAGGCGTGCGCCACGTTGTGGATCACGTATTTGTACTTCTGCAGCTCGTCGGCCTGTTTGGTCAGGCTGTCAAAGATCAGGCCCAGCTCGTGCTGGCAGGAGGCAACCTCGTGGTGGTGCTTGTCGACCTTCATGCCCAGACGCTTCATGGTCGAGAGCATTTCCGAACGCAGATCCTGCGCTTCGTCGGTCGGGTTGACCGGGAAGTAACCGCCCTTCAGGCCCGGGCGGTGGCCCATGTTGCCCATCTCAAACTCGGCGTCGGTGTTCCAGGAGCCGTCGGTTGCGTCGACCTCATAGGACACCTTGTTGATGGTGTTGGAGTAACGCACGTCGTCGAACAGGAAGAATTCCGCTTCGGGGCCCATATAGGCCACATCGCCGATGCCGGAGGACTTCAGGTAGGCTTCTGCCTTCTGGGCGGTGCCGCGCGGGTCGCGCTCATAGGCTTCGCCGGTGTCGGGCTCAACAATCGAGCAATGGATGCAGAGGGTTTTCTCGGCATAAAACGGATCGATATAGGCGGACGTGGTGTCGGCCATCAGTTTCATGTCGGAGTTTTCAATCGACTTCCAGCCGGCGATCGAGGAGCCGTCGAACATGAAGCCTTCTTCGAGGAAGTCTTCGTCGACCAGGTCCACATCCACGGTCACGTGCTGCAGGCGGCCGCGCACGTCGGTGAAACGGATGTCGACATAGGCGACGTCGTCTTCACGGAGAGTCTTGAGAACTGCGTCTACGCTCATTCCCTTAGTCCTTCTTTAGAGATGTCTTGGAGATTTGCTGTTAACTTACAATGCGTCCGGGCCGGTTTCGCCGGTGCGGATGCGAATGGCTTGTTCGACGGGCGAGACAAAAATCTTGCCGTCGCCGATCTTGTCGGTCTTGGCGGCATCGACGATGGCCTCGATCGCCTGGTCGACCTGATCGTCGTCCAGCACCACTTCGACCTTCACCTTGGGCAGGAAGTCGACCACATATTCAGCACCGCGGTACAGCTCGGTGTGGCCCTTCTGACGGCCAAAGCCTTTGACCTCGATCACTGAAAGGCCTTGCACGCCGACGTCCTGCAACGCTTCCTTCACCTCATCCAGTTTAAAAGGCTTGATGATGGCTTCGATCTTTTTCATCGGAATGGCTCCTCGCAAGCTTGTTGAGGGTGTCATTTCACTTCTAAATGAAGGCAGCAATGCGCGAGGCTGCAGCTGCGGCAATTGTGGCCAGGATTTGATCGTAACCGCCTAAAAATTAAGCACTGCGCCCAAGGATTGCGCAAAATTGAATCGGGAAAGAAGACGAAATGACCGAACTGCTGACCGCTGCCCAGATGCGGGCCATCGAACAGGCTGCCATCGCAACCGGCGAAGTGACAGGCCTTGAACTGATGGAGCGGGCCGGTCAGGGGGTGGTAGAGGCCATCTTTGAGGAGTGGCCGGAACTTGCGGAGCCTGTTGAAAGCGGGCGAGGGGCCGGCCCCTCGCACTCCCCGGAGTATTTGGAGAAAGATGAAAAACTGCTGCGGACCGTGGTGCTGTGCGGGCCTGGCAAAAATGGCGGCGATGGGTTTGTGGTCGCCCGGTTGCTGAAGGAGCGCGGCTGGGACGTGGAGGTGTTTCTGTATGGAGACCCGGACAAGCTGCCGCCGGACGCGAAGGTGAATTATGAGCGTTTGGCTGTGGGCACTGTACAGCCGTGGAGTATGGAAGCTGTAGGTAACGCGGAAGGGAGCCTTTTCGTGGATGCAATTTTTGGCTCCGGATTGTCGCGTGCACCGGACAGTTCTGTCCTTGAGCCGCTGACCAAACTATACACCGAGGGCAGAACTTTGAACCGGATGGTAGCGGTTGATGCGCCAACGGGTCTTTGCATGAACAGTGGCCGTGCTTTGTGCCTGGAATATGGTGGTAACTGGAGCTGGCTTACAGTCACTTTCCATAGACCCCGTATTGGGCATTTCGTTGACGATGGGCCGGGTTATTGCGGGAGCCTGCGCACTGTAGATATTGGGCTGGCCGGGTTTGAAGCCAGGAAGGGCTTTCTGGCCAAGCAAGATGATTTCCCTGGAATGAATGAGTGCGGCGGGACGAGCGGCGAGGGTTTTGTAAACCTCGTAGATCACCGGCGGTCAGATTTACTGCCCAAAAATAGAGAAGAGCACAAGTATTCCCACGGCCACGCCCTCGTCCTCTCCGGCGGCCATGGCAAAACCGGCGCCGCGCGGCTGGCCGCCCGCGGAGCCTTGCGGATCGGGGCCGGGCTGGTCACTGTCGGCTCACCGCGCTCGGCGATGTTTGAAAATGCTGCCAATCTCACCGCCATCATGCTGCGCCAGATCGACGGAGCACATGGGCTGGTGGAGCTGATGGAAGACGAACGGCTCAGCGCTATTTGCCTTGGTCCCGGTATGGGGCGCGGCGCGGATACGCAGGCGATGGTGTTCGCCACATTGAAGGAAAAACGGGCAACCGTGCTGGATGCAGATGCGCTTACCCGGTTCGAGATGAAGCCGGAGGTGCTGTTTGAGGCTTTGCATGAAGACTGTGTGATCACCCCGCATGGAGGCGAATTTGCCAGGCTGTTCCCGGACCTCGCGGAAAAGCTGAATGCGCCTGCCGTCGCAGGCCCGGCCTATTCCAAGGTCGATGCGACCCGGGATGCGGCAAAACGCGCGGGCTGCGTGGTGCTGTTCAAGGGGCCGGATACGGTGATTGCCGCGCCGGACGGGCGCTGCTCGGTCAACTCAGCCCATTACGAGCGTTCCGCGCCCTGGCTGGCCACCGCCGGGTCGGGCGATGTGCTGGCAGGCTTCATCACCGGGCTGATGGCGCGCGGGTTCTCTCCAATGCAGGCAGCCGAAACTGCCGCCTATGTCCATGTGGAATGCGCACTTGAATTCGGCCCCGGACTGATTGCCGAGGACCTGCCAGAGCAGATCCCCGCGGTGTTCCGCAGGCTGGGGCTGTAACGCTCCGGCTCAGGCTGCCGGGCGCAGATCTTCGTCCGGTGCGGCGGCCGCGGCCAGTTCCAACCCGCCTGCATAAATCACATGCGGGCGGGAAAACTCCAGGATCGTCAGATCCATCATCTGCAGACCCAGATCACGGATGAATTCGCCATCCACCAGCTCATAGGCCGGCACCACTGCCTGCGGCTGGCCGAACATTGCCTTGGCACGCCAATCACGGACAAGGATCCGCTGGTCCCAAGGGACGGTCAGGTCGCTGTCTGCGCGGGTGTCGCCAAGCGATCCGGCAGAAATGCATACGGCTTGCAGCATGGCGCGGCGGGTGCGGACCGCTTCTACCCGGGCCATGCCCTGGGTGCGGGTGATGAGGCTGCCGCCTGCTTTAACCTCTTCCGCTGCGCGCTCGCCCTCGCGGGTCAGTACCAGGGTGCCGCGCAGCAGGCTGATGTTCTGGCTGCCCTGATACAGGCGCCGGGGCTGTGCTTGGCCGCGCATCGCCAATTGCGCGCGCAATGCCGCATTACCAAACGGTTTCATGTTGTTACTCGCTCTGTCTGCCTCAGACTTTTTTGTGAATCTATGCCAGAACCGGATTCCAGGCCCAGCCTTTTCCGGCGAAAGCCTGTTCATTGTTGCAATTATGCGGACGGATTGTTGCTGTTTTGCACATGGCGCCCGAGGACGCGTTTTCCGCTCGCATCCGCCGCTGTCCTTTGATAGTCACCGCGTCACACAAAGCATATTGTGTGCGTGCGGGTGTGGCGGAATTGGTAGACGCACCAGATTTAGGTTCTGGCGCCTATGGCGTGGGGGTTCGAGTCCCTTCACCCGCACCAATTTGATTTTACAGATGAATTTTTACAAACTTAGCGCGCCGAGTGTTCTGCGCTATGTTTTATACCCTTGAATTTATTCTTACTATGTTCCGGTGCGGCTGGGCCGTCTTGGATAGCTGCTTTTGCTTGGTCTGTTCTCATCACAGCGGGCGGCAGGATCGACCCCAAGGTGCTGGATCCTGCGATATGCGAGAACGGCAGCTTTGGTGAAATCCTGGAAATCTGCATTGTTCGTTTTGAAGCGGTCTCCGGATCTTTTATTGAGTCCGATCAACAGGTTCAGGGCGGCTCTACCCCAAACAGGTTGCGCTCTTTGGCCAGATAGGCGAGGCGCGCGGTGGACTTGCAGCCGAACTTTTGCCGCATCCGCAGAAAGCTGGTTTTCACTGCTGATAGAGAAAGCGCGAACTGCTCGGCGATCTCATCATAAGACATTTCCTGCTGGATATGCAGACGCAGCATCTCCAGTTCTTTCCCGGAAAGGGAGGGGGGTGGAAGCAGCGAGTCAAAAAACTCCGTGACAACCATGCTCAGCCTGCGCATCTCGGTATCCGAAAGCTCCCTGTCCTGCCGGGAAACAAACACCATCGATCTTTTTGATCCCGTCAAAGCCGCAAAAGCAGCGCCAAACACCAAACCGTACCGCTGAGACTTTTCGAGTATCTGCAGAGGATCGGGCAGCTGAATGGCCGACCAGCGTATGGCGCCTTCGTTCTTCAGCGCCCAATTGAAGACAGGGTCATGAAGGAAGTAGTTTTCCCGGTCATACTGTTCCTTCCATTTTTCGTGGAAGGAACATTCAAAGTGCTCATACCCCATGATTGAAAAGTTGACCATGAGGGTGAAACCCGTGATGCTTACTTCGTTGATCGCGGACCTGCAGGCCGAAAAAGCCTCGGCAATCTTCGTGCTGTTTGCTCCGTCCGAGGGCAGATTCGTTGTAATTACAGATTTTGGCATCTCAATCTTCCACCCCGAATGACTTGCGACTTAAGTCTCTCTGCCGGCAACCTCGGTTGCCTTACCCGCAACCTAGGTCGCATTTGATGTGACCAGAGTTGCAAATAGAATGCAACAGCCAGGTAGTTGTAGACAACCGGGAATCTACCTTTAGGTGTAATTTCTGAGCAGGGAAGGTCGAAACCTGTACTGGAGATACATTTATGCAAAACGGATACGCCAGGAGCGAAGCCAAGGCCGGAACGGGTATTGAAACTATGGTTGTCCGGTTTGATCCGGTGCGGCTGCCAAAATCCCTGAGAAGTCCCGATCAGGATGTACTGGATGCCTTTATGTCGTTGCGCAAGAGCGTGTTTGCGGAAGGCAAAAACTGGCGCGTGTGGCTGTCCTGCCGAAGCGATCTGGATCAGTACGACCATCTGGACGCCTATTACATTATCGCATTTGATCCTGCCACAGGCGAAGCGCTGGCCGGCGCGAGGCTGCTGCGCACAGATCGCGGGGGCCGCCATCCTAGCAGATCCGAAATGACTTACATGGTGCGTGATGCGGTCCGCGGCATGCTTCCAGGGCTGCCCACGGACCTGTGTGATGAAGAGCCGCCGTGCGATCCCGCGGTCTGGGAACTCACCAGGTTTGCATCGAATGGTGCCGCGGGTGCAGGGCAGCTGGTGCTGCAGCGGCTGCGGTCATTCCTGCAGGAGCTGGGCGGAGAACGTTTTGTGTTTCTGTCTCCGCCGGTTGTCGCACGGCTTGCCAAGTCCTCAGGCTTTGCAAATGTCGTCCCGCTTGGCCCGCTAAGGGGCGATCAAAACGGCAAGTACCGCGTTTATTCTGCCGATGTGCCCCAGCCAAGAAGCAGCGAAGCGTGAAGAGCTTTCTGTTTTTTCGCAGACAGCACAGCCTCGACGGCACTCATGGCCTCAGACGGAAATCCGAGCACTCCCGCATGTCAAAATTAAACACTCAGCAAAGTATTTCCGACTGGCGTATCCTGTCCGAGCTTCAGGGCATCCCGCGGGCGTCTCAATTCGTCATGATGGGCGGCGAAGTCAGACTGGTGCGCGGGGAACAGACAGCTGCGCCTGAAAGCCGGTGGTCTGTTCAGCTGCACGGGTTTTCCGCACGCGGCGCCACATTGCGCGATGCGCTGGACAGCTGGATAGTGATAGCCGGGCTAAGCCCCTTCGGCTTGCCATAAGCGCTGGCCCGGCCTTCTAGGTGCATCTGGGCGCAGGTTGGAAGTTCTGATCCTTGCGGGACCCGGCGCACTGAAATGCCCCGGTTGTCCGGGGCATTTTTTGCCGGACTCCGCCGCGCTGTCCTGTGCAAAAATGATTGCAGTTTTGAGCGTATGCGCAGGGTTGCAGAAATTGCATACCCCCTCTGAGCCTGGCGATTGGGTGAAAGTGATCTTCTTCACCTAACACATTGTTCATAGGCGGTTTCCTGCAGGCTGAAAGTTGCCGTAGGCGAAATTTCGCCTATTCATTTCTCCTGGTACCGGGATGAATTTTCAACCCTGAAGGGGCGGAAAAACGCGTGATAGCTCCTAGCGCAAGCGGCGGTCTCAGGGATGGAGAGGCATGCTGCTGACGGAACAGGAGACCTGAAGAAAATGAGCATTAAATTTGCAGCGAGCGCAGGTGCGGCCACTTTGGCAGCAGCGCTTGCAGCCCCGGCATTTGCGGGCCCGACTTACACCAATGACACCGGCGGCAGCTTCCGCTGGTACGGGCAATTCAACCCGTCGTTCCAGTCTTTTGACGACGGGCAGGAAGACTTTAACCGCCTGGTGGACAACGCGGCGTCAAATTCGCGCATCGGCTTTGAACTTGAGCAGGCCTATGGCGAAAACACTCTGCGGTTCCGCTTCGAGACTGCCTTTGGCTTTCGCGGCTCCGACGGGGTCAGCCAGCTGACCACCGGCGACAACATCAGCTGGGACCGCACCAACATCCGCCATGTTGATTTCCAGTTCGACACTGCCAGCTATGGCCGCTTCTCGGCAGGTCAGGGTTCGATGGCAACCGACGGCATTACCGGCGCGGATTTCTCGGGCACCGGCCTTGGCGCCTCCAACTCTGTTGCCGACTCCGCGGGCGGCTATGCTTTCCGCACCACCGGCGGCGCTCTCAGCGGTGTGGATATCGGCGATGCCTTCACCGATCTGGACGGCGGCCGTCTGGGCCGGGTCCGCTATGACACCCCGGAACTTGCGGGTTTCACCTTGTCCACCTCTTACGGCACTGACGTGCTGAAGGACGCAAACGACCGCGAAAGCTATGACGTGGCGGTGCGTTGGGCCAATGACGACGCGGCAGGTTTTGCCATCGACAGCGGCATCGGCGCCTCCTGGACTGAAGAAACCGGCAAGGCCGACCAGCGCGATATCTCCGGCTCCTTCGCAGTGCTGCACAAGGCAACCGGCCTGTCGCTGAACCTGGCTGCGGGCGAGCGCGACATTGCGGGCACCTATGCCTATGCAAAGCTGGGTTATAAGGCGGATCTGATCGCGGCGGGTTCCACCGCGTTCTCGGTTGATTACTACGATGGTTCGGACATGGTGACCGCCGGTGACAGCGCCGAGTCCTGGGGCATTGCCGCGGTCCAGAAGATCGACGCTTACAATGTCGAAACCTATCTGGCCTACCGTGACTATTCCTATGCTGATACCAGCGCCGCCACCTATCAGGATGCCAATGTGATCCTGGCCGGTGCCCGCTGGAAGTTCTGAACCTTCCTCCCTCGGTTGCAGAACGGAAAACACGCCCCTTTGCGGGCGTGTTTTTCTGTTGTGCAGCCCGGAAATCCGCGGGATTGCGCGGTAAACCGGCAATGCCTCTTGCGCCGGGGCGCCGGGGGAAATAGAAGACCGCAAATTGTCTGGGGGCGCCTGTGCGCACGCGCCCCGAATCTCTATGGGGTATAGGATGCAGGTCACCGAGACGCTGAACGAAGGTCTGAAACGCGGCTACGCCATCACCGTCACGGCTGCCGAGCTGGACGCGAAGGTCAACGACAAGCTCGTCGAAGCACAGCCGGAAGTCGAAATGAAAGGTTTCCGCAAGGGCAAGGTGCCGATGGCACTGCTGAAAAAGCAGTTCGGCCAGCGCCTGATCGGCGAAGCCATGCAGGAAGCCGTTGACGGCGCCATGAACCAGCACTTTGAGGACAGCGGCGACCGTCCGGCGCAGCAGCCCGACGTGAAAATGACCAACGAAGACTGGAAAGAAGGCGACGACGTCAATGTCGAGCTGGCCTATGAGGCGCTGCCGGAAATCCCCGAGGTCGACTTCTCCGGTGTTGAGCTGGAAAAGCTGGTTGTGAAGGCAGAAGAAGAAGCCGTCACCGAAGCGCTGACCAACCTGGCAGACACTGCCAAGGAATTCGAAGCCCGCGAAGACGGTGCGGCTGCGGAAGACGGCGACCAGGTTGTGATCGACTTCGTCGGCCGGATCGACGGCGAAGCCTTTGAAGGCGGCGCAGGCGACGACTACCCGCTGGCTCTGGGGTCCAACTCCTTTATCCCTGGCTTTGAAGAGCAGCTGATCGGCTCCAAAGCCGGTGAAGAAAAAGACGTGACCGTGTCTTTCCCGGAAGAATACGGCGCCGAGCATCTGGCAGGCAAAGAAGCGGTGTTCTCCTGCACCGTGAAAGAGGTGAAAGCCCCGAAAGCGGCCGAGATCAACGACGAACTGGCCACCAAATTCGGCGCTGACGATCTGGATGCGCTGAAAGCCCAGATCACCGAGCGTCTGGAAGCCGAATATGCCGGTGCAGCACGTGCCGTGATGAAGCGTGCGCTGCTGGACCAGCTGGACACTCTGGTCTCCTTTGACCTGCCGCCGTCGCTGGTCGAGGCCGAAGCCAAGCAGATCGCACATCAGCTGTGGCACGAGGACAACCCGGAAGTCGAAGGCCACGATCACCCCGAGATCGAAACCACCGACGAGCACAACACCCTGGCCGAGCGCCGCGTGCGCCTGGGCCTGCTGCTGGCCGAGCTGGGCCAGAAAGCCGAAGTCGAAGTGACCGACGCCGAAATGACCCAGGCGATCATGGCGCAGGCGCGTCAGTATCCGGGCCAGGAACGCCAGTTCTTTGAATTCATCCAGCAGAACGCCCAGATGCAGCAGCAGCTGCGCGCGCCGCTGTTTGAAGACAAGGTTGTCGACCACATCGTCGAGCAGGCGAAGGTTACGGAGAAAGAAGTCTCCAAGGACGATCTGCAGAAAGCTGTCGAGGCGCTGGACGAGGAGTAATCCTCTCAGCCGACCGCGTTTCGGAAAGGCCGCCTTTGGGGCGGCCTTTTTCGTTGCGGCCGGCCTTACAGAACAACCCGGTCCTGCAGCCAAAACAAGGACGGATAGGCGGCCAGCCAGATCCAGAAGAACCGGTTCAGCCCGAACAGGCAGGCATTGGCCAGATGGAACAGCGCGGCGGTGAACAGCGCCAGCACCAATGCCTCGCGGCTGAACAGGGCCAGCGGAAACAGCACCTCGAACGACATCACGGCCCAGCCCATGGCCCACAGCAGCCGCGGACGGTCCGCCAGCCCGCGCAGGTCCTCGCTGACCGGGTAGGCGGAGAAGCGGAAAACGTCCTGAAGCGCGCGGCCGGAACGCCACTCGGGTTCACGATCTTCACCTGGCCGGAAATGAAGTAGCAAATCACCAGCTGCCCGGCGAGATAGGCGAATGCGTATTCCTGCCACTGTTCGGAGGGCAGCCAGCGGGCTGCAGTGAGGCAGCAAAGAACCAGAAGGCTCATCTTGTCGCTGCCGCCGTTATACGGGCCTTGGAAGCGCTGCAGGATCATGAGGCCAAGTCCGAGCAGTCCCAGCAGCATCCAAGGCGTGGCAATGCCGAACAGCAGGAACCCGGACAATACCAGGCGGTGCCCGTAAATCACTTGTTCATTCCGGAAGCCCGCCAGATGTTCGGCGCTTTGCTGCAGAAAAGCGAGCGCCAGCAGGATCTCGGTCATGCGCAAGGCCATCTCCAGGCTCATGCAAATGCCTTCCCGGCAATCAGAAACGGGTCGGATAGGTAGGTGACAGCCTTGACCAGCTGGCCATCCTCGGCACGGTCGGTAAAAACCAGCCGGAACTGCAGATAGGGCAGCCGGGCAGCGGGCGGCAATGTGCGCTCCAGCTCGGCGGTGATGCGGCGCAGGATTTCCTGCTGGCTGTGGCCGGATGGCGCCAGCGTCAGCCGTTCCGCGCAGCTGACCAGGAACAGGTTTTCGTTCCAGCGCGGGTTCCACAGCATCCGGCAGGCCATTTCCCAGGGCGCCAGGTGCTGCGGGCGCGGCCGGAATTCATGCCATTGGGCTGGCGTGCTGGCGGCATTGGCAAGCATGGCCCATTCCACCCGCGGCGACGGGTCCACCGATTTGAAGAAACGCCAGGACGGCATCAATGCGGGCAGCAAGAGGTTCAGCAAGGACAGCATGGCGCCAGTAAAACGGAGGACCGTTAGAATTCTGCTAAAATTCCCGCTGTTTACAGCGCAAATCTCCCGCCCGTCCTTGATGCCTTTCTGCGAAAAGCACCGCGTCCCGTTGGGCCGGGCAGCGCCCCGCCGGGCGCTGCGGCCGCCTGCGGCGCCTGGAGATCAGGGGCGCAGGCCGGTTTCCTTGAGCATGCCGCGGCGCTTGGCCTCGTGGTAATAGCCGCGCGAGTAATGTTTGACTGCCTGGTCCTGGCTGCCGTCGGAGATCAGCCAGGCGCCGCGCAGATATTTCACGGAAAATTGCAGGTTGGTGTCCGCATCCAGCAGGTCCTGGGGCTTGCCTCTGAACCCCATCGAGCGCGCGGTGGCAGGAAGGATCTGCAGCAACCCGTAATAGGGCCGGTTCACCGCATGGGGCCGGTGAGTGCTTTCGCGCACAGCCAGCCGATGCACCAGGCTGCGCGGCACCTCGTAATGATCGGCCCAATAATTGATCTTTTGCCGCAGTTCGGGCGTTTCATTGGGGTAGAGCGGCGGCGTGTGCCGTACCGGCTTGGGCGGTGAGGCCGTGCCTGCGCAAGCCGCCAGACTTGCGGCGGCAAAAAAGGAAATCAAAAGGTTCCGGCGCGTCATGCAGCCTCCGAAAATAGGGTGTTTACACCCAGCTTAACTGCGTCGCAGCAGGCTGCAACGGCGCCCTGCCGCCGCGATGCCGCAACCGGCAGGGAACCGCCAATCCGGCAGAGGTTCTACGGCGCAACCAAGCCTGCGCTGAACACTCCCGACTGGATCAAACTTTAATGATTAGACATTTGTTAAATATGGTTTCCTACTACATATTGAGTATGCGCATTGAGGCAGAAACAACCCTCAGGGCAGTTAGCCCCTCACGCCTGTGGGGCTGCTGACCAAATCGGGCAGAGGGGGCCGCGGCTGTTTCCCAACTTTTCCGCGGTCCCTATAAGCGCCGGGTTCTACCTGAAACACCCGTTCACCCCAGTTGACGCACGCCGCGCCGGTCGCCGGATGGCCGCGGTTCTTCCTGCTGTTGGTGTTCGCCAAGTGCAGGCTAGGCTAAACTCATTGCCAACCGCGCCGTCTGCCGCTCCGAATGCCCTGCGGATGACAGCGCCTGCATCAGGTTTTGCTTTGCCCGGCGTCTTGCCGTCGTTCAGCGCCAACCAGGCGGCGCTGGAACAGGTTCGCGCCAAACCGGGCAGCATCAGGCCCGCGCACAGGTGTGCGTCGTTGCTGCGATCTACAGAATCTTGACCTGTCAGCCTGGCGGCATTCCAGAGCATGTCCCGCCGGACCGGGATCTGTCCTGAGAAGGGGGCTGCCCAGCAGACCCCGAAGGCGCGAATAGCCCGTTTCCAGGTTTGATCATCCCCTGCGGCACCGGGTCGGAAATCGCCTCGGTTTTGAAGACCGGCGTGTCGAACCTGTGCCCGCGCAGCAGCCGGAACAACAGCCGGCGGCGCAAGGCAAGCTCCTCTTGCTCCAATGATTTTTCCATATCACGGCCCCGTTTTTATCCTTCTCCCGGCACCATCCTGCCAAAGGAAGGCAAACGGGAGGTTTATGGGGGAGGTGTATGTTCCTACAACTTAGGACATCTTTTCAAACTGTTAAGGTAAAAAAGAAAAGGCCGCTCAATCGAGCGGCCTTTTCCCTGTTTCGCTGATCCGGTTGGATCAGTTGGTTTCTTCGCCAGCGGCGTCAGCAACCGGCGCGTCGTCGTCGTCAGACGCGGCGGAACCGATATCGTCGAACAGTTCCGAGATCTCGTACTCAGCAGCGGCTTCCTCTTCGGCGGCCAGCTCCTGGATCGATTTGCCGGATGCCTGCAGTTCGGCTTCTTCAACCGAGCGGGCAACGTTCAGATTGATGACGGCTTCGACTTCCGGGTGCAGGCGCACGGAGACAGAATGCAGGCCGAGGTATTTGATCGGAGCGATCAGGGCGACCTGTTTCTTGTCAACGGTGAAACCGTCCGCAGTTGCGGCATCGGCTGCATCGCGCGGCGTGACCGAGCCGTACAGCGCGCCCGCGTCCGATGCGGAGCGAATCACGATGAACTGCTGGCCGTCCAGCTTTGCTGCCAGAGCTTCGGCTTCTTTTTTGGTTTCCAGGTTGCGCGCTTCGAGCTGCGCTTTCTGGTCCTCAAAAGAGGCGATGTTGGCCTCAGAGGCGGTTTTCGCCTTGCCCTGCGGCAGCAGGAAGTTGCGGGCGAACCCGGGCTTCACGTCGACGACGTCGCCCATCTGGCCCAGCTTTGCAACGCGCTCAAGAAGGATAACTTGCATGTGCTTATCTCCTTACTTCACGGCGTAGGGCAGCAGGGCGAGGAAGCGGGCGCGCTTGATAGCACGGGCCAGCTCACGCTGCTTCTTGGCCGAAACGGCGGTGATGCGCGACGGTACGATCTTGCCGCGCTCGGAAATGTAGCGCTGCAGAAGACGGGTGTCTTTGTAGTCGATCGCCGGTGCGTTGTCGCCCGAGAAGGGGCACACTTTGCGGCGGCGGAAAAACGGTTTGGCTGCCATGGTTTAGCGTCCTTTTCTCAAGCTAAGATCAGCGGCGCTCGCGACGGGTGTCGCGTTCATCGCGTTTCTGCATCTGGACCGAGGGGCCTTCCTTGTGCTCGTCGACCTTGATGGTCAGGACGCGCATCACATCGTCATGCAGACGCATCAGGCGTTCCATTTCCTGAATGGCGCCGGCAGAGGCGTCAGTCTTCAGGAAGGAGTAATGCCCCTTGCGGTTCTTGTTGATCTTGTAGGCCATCGTTTTGACGCCCCAGTACTCCTGCTCGACCAGCTTGCCGCCGTTGTCGGACAGAACAGCACCGAAATGTTCGATGAGGCCTTCAGCTTGCGAGTTGGACAGGTCCTGACGCGCAATCATGACATGCTCATAGAGTGGCATGCGAACTCCTGTTTGTGTCTAGGCGCATTTCATAGAACGGGCATCAAAGCTTCCGCTGCCCGGTCACGAGAGGCTGCGCGGATCGAAAATGTCGCGGAAGCAGGGCCTCCTATACAGGCTGCGGCTGAAAGAGCAAGGCAAAAGGGCGGTTTCACGCCGCCGGCCGCGGCCGCCGCTGCAATACCGCAAGCCCGCCGTATTGATGCCCCAAAACCGGCCTTCACTGATTGACGAAGCCTTAACGCGGGGAGCAGCCGCGGCGCCGGCGCATCCGGCAGGGGCAGCTTAAGAAGGGCCAGCTTCAGAAAGGGCAGTCCAATGGCAGTGACAGATCAAACCCCGCCGCAGTTAACCCGCGCCCCGGTGGCGAATGCCTTTGGCGCTGTGGCACGCGCGGTGCCGCTGAGCTTGCGTCTGGAGGCAAACTGGAAGCTGCGCGTTGCTCTGCTGCGGGTGCTGGGGGCGGCAATGATCCTCAGCTCCACCGGGCTGTGGCTGGTTCCGGGCGCTGGCGCTGATCCGGACATGAACCTGATCCGGATCGGTATTTCGGTGGTGTTTCTGCTGATCGGGCTGGTGCTGATGACGGCGCATGACCCCGGCAACCGGCCCGAGGCGTGCTTTGATCCGGTACGCCGCGAACTGCGGGTGCTGCAAGCCGGCAGCCGGGGCAGCCCGCGCACTGTTCTGCGCCGCAGCTATGACACCCTGGGCGGGGCGCGGCTGACTGCGGTGTCGGTGCAATTGTATGAAACAGACGGCAGCCTGCTGATCGAGCTGCCCATCGGTTCCGCCGCAATGCGCAGCCAGCTGCGCGACCAGCTCAGCGGTGCGGTGCGGATCCTGACCTGACTTCACATTTGCGCGAGGAAAATCCGCCGGCCTGCCCGGCGGGTTTTGTGTTCGCCGGTTCACAGGTAATGTTGGTTTTTGCGGGCTTCCCTTTTGGGGGCGTGCGCCGCATCTGTTGCCTCATGATTTATTCTGACGGAGCTTTTCCCATGAAAACGACCCTGATTGCTGCCGCTCTGGCTGCTGCTGCTGCAACCGGCGCTGCCGCCGCCCCGGAAAAATACGTGCTGGATTCCAGCCACAGCCAGATCTTGTTTGATTACAACCACCTGGGCTACTCGACCACCTACGGCCTGTTCTCCGGCTTTGAAGGCGAGATCATGTTCGACCAGGAAGATCCGGCAGCCTCCAGTGTTTCGGTGTCCATGCCGCTCAGCATGATGTTCACCGGCTGGCAGGCCCGTTTCGACCACTTCATGACCAAGGATTTCTTTGACGCAACCGAAGACGAAACTGTCAGCTTCACTTCCACCGCAATCGAAGTGACCGGTGAAAATACCGCGAAGATCAGCGGTGATCTGACCCTGAACGGCGTGACCAAACCGGTGGTGCTGGACGCCAAGCTGAACCAGGCCGGCGACCACCCGATGGCGAAAAAGCCCTGGGCCGGTTTTGATGCAACCGCCTCGGTTCTGCGTTCGGATTACAACCTGGGTCAGTTCGCCCCCTTCATCAGCGACGAGGTGAACATCAAGATCTCGATCGAAGCAATGAAGGCCGACAGCTAAGTTAAGCCTCAGCCTCTGCTTTGAAAGAATTGCCGCCAGCTCCTCCGGGGTTGGCGGTTTTTTGCTGCCCGGCCATTAACCCGTCTTCTAGCCCGGATACAGATCCGGCGTTGGAACCGGCGCCGCCCCTCGCCAAAGCGTGACAGAAGTTCATTGGTGTTCTCCTGGCGGCTGCGGCAGGCTGTAACCGGCCCCTCCGGCCGCTTAAGAAAGGAGGCATCATGTTTCGCCTAGGCTACATCCTATCAGCCGGTGCAGCATTGGCCCTAGCTGCCAATCTGGCGTTCACAACGCCTGTTGCCGCTCATGATTCAGGCCGTGATACGGCCCGCGCCATTGCCGGGCTGATTGCTCTGGGTCTCATTGCTAAAAACCTGAATGACCGCAATGACCGCCACCGCGGCTACACGCATTCCTATCAGCCGCGCACCTACTACCGGCCCCATCGCGGCCGCGGCCATTATGCGGGCCGCCACAGGAACCATGACCGCGGCATACACCGCCACCGGACACGCCACGGCGGCTATTACCGGCACAGTCACTGATATCCGGATGCGGTAAAACCTGTTGCGCAGAAACAGACCGGCTGAAGCGGCACAGCGCCGCGCGTCAGCGCGGCGCCCGGCCCAAGCCTGCCAGGGGGGCAGCCCGCTGATCACCCGCAGGCGCGGGAGGGTTCCGGCCCCGGATCAGCCGGCGCCCGGATCACTCTGCCCGTTTGGCCACCAGCTCCACCGGCACCTCCACGGCAAACCCCAGCGAAGTTTCATCCGGCAGGCTTTTGCCAATGCCGAAATCGAGCCGGTTCAGCGTCAGCGTGCCGGCCATCATTGCCGTGTCTCCCTGCAGGTCCAGGCTGAAGGGCAGGGTGACCGGCACCGTCTGTCCCTTGATGGTCAGGGTACCCGCCGCCTGATATCCTGCGGCCAGCTTTTCGATATCCGCCTTGAACAGGGCAGTTGGGAAACTGGCGCTGTCAAAGTAATCGGCGCCCATCGCCTGACCGGCAACCGATCCCAATTCCAGAGACGGGATCGACACTGTCACCTCCACATCACCTGCCGGACCCGGGGCCGCGGGGTCCTCAAAGTTGATCACCGCAGCCCACTCGCTGAAACTGCCCGAAATGACGCTGCCCATCTGGGTGACGGACAGGCCCAAAGTGCCGGATTGCACCGCCCAGCCGCCCCCGGCCGCAGGGTCCACTGCCACAACAGGAGCCACGGTGCCTTCTGTGCTGTGATCCTGCGCGTTCCCGTGACTGTGGTCATGACCGCCAAAGACACCAATCACCGCGCCGCCGCCCAGGGCACCGGCCCAGACCGCCAGCGCCGCCAGCACCGGCATCAGGCTGTGGGATTGCGCGGGCGGCTGCGGCTGATTGCTGCTGCCCGGCAGCATCCGGCGCAACGTGGCGTCGCGGTCAATCACATGATGCTTCAGCGCCCCGGCAATATGCAGGCCCAGCGAGGCGGCCAATGTCCAGACCAGAACCCAGTGCAAGCCGCCGAAAAAATCCGCCGCGTGGTCGGACTTCGGCACAAACGGCAGGTTCTGCCCGAACGGCCACCAGATCGGCGCAAAACCGGTGGTCGCGGCGTGATGGATCCATCCCGACAGCGGCACTGCCACCAGCGAGCCGTACAAAAGCCAATGCACCATCTCCGCCGCCAGCGCCTCCGCCTTGCGATCGGGATGCAGCAGGCCGGGTTTCGGCTGGCTCAGCGCCCACAGGATCCGCAGCAGCGCGGTAAAGAACACCGCAACCCCCACTGTCTTATGCAATGAGAACAGCAGCGTTGCCCGTGCAATCACCGCCTGGCTGCCGTCAAAGCCGGGGCTTTGGATCTCATGCGCCAGCTCATTGGCGATATACCCCAGCGGAAAGGCCGAGAAAATCAGCAGGGCGGTCAGCCAGTGAAATGTTTTGGCGACGCTGCCGTAAGAGGTGAACGTGTTGGCACGGGACATTGGCGCGCTTTTCCTTGTCAAATTCCGGTGGCTCTAACCTAACCGCGGCGGGCTGCGTTGCAACGTCAGGAATTGTCAGCCGGTGCACAGCTTTGGTGCGCAATGTGCGGCTTTGCTTGTACGCAGGGGAAAGGCCCGCTAAATCAGGCAAAACGTTAAAACAGACGAGGTCTTCAATGACGATCGCATTTGTGTTCCCGGGACAGGGTGCCCAGACCATCGGTATGGGCAAGGCGCTGGCCGAGGCTTATCCGGCTGCCAAAGCTATCTTTGACGAGGTGGACGATGCTTTGGGTGAAAGCCTGAGCCAGCTGATCTGGGAGGGCGATATTGAAACCCTGACCCTGACCCAGAACGCGCAGCCCGCGCTGATGGCCACCTCGATGGCCGCCATGCGCGCCTTGGAAGCCGAAGGCGTCACCGTCGGCAAGGCCTCCTTTGTGGCCGGCCATTCCCTGGGCGAATATTCGGCGCTGGCTTCGGCGGGGTCGATTTCGGTGGCTGACACTGCGCGCCTCCTGCGCACCCGCGGTCTCGCCATGCAAAGCGCGGTTCCGGTGGGCGAGGGCGCCATGGCCGCGATCCTGGGCTTGGATCTTGAGGCCGTGCGCGCCGTGGCAGAGGAGGCCGCGCAAGGCGAGGTTTGCCAGGCGGCCAACGACAATGACCCGGCCCAGGTGGTGGTCTCCGGAACCAAGGCAGCGGTTGAACGCGCCGCTGTGATCGCCAAGGAGAAGGGGGCCAAACGCGCGGTGATGCTGCCGGTCAGCGCCCCGTTCCACTGCGCCCTGATGCAGCCCGCGGCTGACGCTATGGCCGAAGCGCTGGCTGGTGTGGATATCAAATCCCCGGCCGTGCCGCTGATCGCCAATGTGCGCGCAGACGCAGTGACCAGCCCCGATGAAATCCGTGCCCTGCTGGTGGAGCAGGTGACCGGCTCGGTGCGCTGGCGCGAAAGCGTTCAGGTTATGGCCTCCAATGGTGTGACCGAATTCTGGGAAATCGGAGCGGGCAAAGCCCTGTCCGGCATGATCCGCAAGATCGACCGTGCGCTGGTTTGCCGCCAGGTGGGCGCCCCCGAAGACGCCAAGGCTGCCGCCGAAGCATAAAGGGATTTAGCCGGCGCGCGCCCGTGCCGCGCCGGCCTCTGATATAAAGGAAAAGAAAATGTTTGATCTGACTGGCAAGAACGCCCTTGTGACCGGCGCTTCGGGCGGCATCGGCGGCGACATCGCCCGCGCTCTGCATTCCGCAGGCGCCACCGTTGCCCTGTCCGGCACCCGTGAAGAGCCGCTGAAGGCATTGGCCGAGGAACTGGGCGTGCGCGCCCATGTGCTCACCTGCAACCTGTCGGATGCAGAGTCTGTCGAGGCACTGCCGAAACAGGCGGCTGCCGCCATGGGCTCGGTCGACATTCTGGTGAACAACGCGGGCATCACCCGTGACAACCTGTTCATGCGCATGAAAGACGAGGAATGGGAGAGCGTTCTGAACGTGAACCTCACCTCCACCATGCGGCTCTGCCGCGGTGTGCTGCGCGGCATGATGAAGGCGCGCTGGGGCCGCATCATCAACATCTCCTCGGTCGTGGGCGCCACCGGCAACCCGGGCCAGGCCAACTATGCGGCATCTAAGGCCGGCATGGTCGGCATGTCCAAATCGCTGGCCTATGAGATCGCCAATCGCGGCATCACCGTGAACGCGGTGGCGCCGGGTTTTATCGCTACTGCGATGACCGACAAGCTGAACGATAGCCAGAAAGACGCGATCCTGACGCAGATCCCGGCCGGCCGCATGGGGGAATCGAAGGAAATCGCCTCAGCCGTTCTGTACCTGGCCAGCCAGGAAGCGGGTTATGTCACCGGCACCACGCTGCACGTGAATGGCGGCATGGCAATGATCTAGGCCCCGCGCCAACCTGTGCCCTGCAGCCTGTCTGCAGGGATTTTCAATGTCTGCCCCGGCCTGACCGGGCCGCATGAACGGTGCAGGTTTCGCTGCCAAGCAGTTGAAAAGGGACGGATTTGCGAAAAATTTGCTGTGCGCCTCTTGCAAGCACTTGATTACGGGGCCATCTGCACCCTTCATAGCCGCCAGAAGCCGTCTGGCCCTGGCTGCTGTGACCAAGCGAAACCGTTTGCCTTGGCCGCGGTCTATGTTATAGGCGGCGCATATCTGTACTGGTGTTTCCCCAAGGGAGCCGCCGCACTGTCCCCGCCCGGCGGGGATACCAACGCCCGCTCCGGGCAATAACCACGCCGCCCGAACGGGCAAGGGCAGAACTGGGCAGAGTGCCCTGAAAGACGAGGAATAGACATGAGCGACGTCGCAGACCGCGTAAAAAAGATCGTTGTTGAGCACCTGGGTGTAGAAGAAGACAAGGTCACCGAAAACGCTTCCTTCATTGACGATCTGGGCGCAGACAGCCTGGACACCGTGGAACTGGTGATGGCGTTTGAAGAAGAGTTCGGCATCGAGATCCCGGACGACGCAGCCGAAACCATCCAGACCTTCGGCGACGCGGTCAAATTCATCTCCGAAGCGTCCTAAGCCACGCTTCCGGAGAACCGGACCCAGCGGCGTCTTCCCATCGGGGAAGGCGCCGTTTTCGTTTGTCCGGCAGGGTCCTGATTCCCATTTTTCCGGAAATTTTGCGGGGTGTTTGTTTGCGCTATCAAGCGGTGGCTCCGCTGCGCCGCAATTGTTCCATAAATCGTCATGATACGGCATTCCGGCGGCGGCGTTCCGTGCTAATCTCTGTGCAAGAGGCAAAACTTAGGAGATAGGCATCATGATGATTTACCCCACTATGGAGATTCAGAACGGCCGCTGCGTGAGCCTCGAAAAGGGCCGCCTGGATGAGCCGATGATCTGGCATGTGGATCCGGTGGAAACCGCCAAGAGCTTTGCGGCCGCCGGGGCGGAATGGATGCATGTGACCGACTTCAACGCAATTGAAGGCGATCACTGCAACGAGGAGCTGATCTGCGACATCATCCGCGGCGCCGGCATTCCGGTGCAGCTGGGCGGCGGTATCCGCTCGCGCGAGCATGCCGAGCATTGGATTGACAAAGGCGCAGGGCGTGTCGTGATCGGCACGCTGGCCGCGCGCGATCCGCAGCTGGTTCAGGAACTGGCCAAACACCACCCGGACCAGATCGTGCTGGCCGTGGATGTATACCAGGGCCAGGTGATGACCGATGGCTGGCGCCAGTCCGGCGCAATCTCGCCCGAGGACTTTATCGCGGCGTTTGATTCCGCGCCGCTGGCGGGAATCATTGTCACCGATATCGACAGCGACATGTCGGATCTCGAAGCTCAGCTTGGCCTGATTTCCGCCCTCGCGGAAAAGTCCCGCACGCCGGTGATCGCCAATGGCGTTGTGCGCAGCTCGGATGATGTTTCGCGCCTGAAATACATCTACAATATTTCCGGTGCGATGATTGGCCGGGCGCTGTTCCGCAAAACAGTGACTGTCGAGGAAGTTCTGGAAGTGGCCCGGCCCGAACCCGAGCCGGTAGCTGAGTTCCAATAAATCAATGCCTGCGGATTTTGGTCCGCAGGCGTTTTTTTGCCCCAGTTGCGGCCATCCCCCGAGGCGCGCGGAACTGAAGTCAGGGATCCGGACGGGCGGCAGCACGCTGCTGGATCATGCTTCCTTGGCGGCGGGTTCCGGTTGTTCCTGATCCTGTTGATTTGAGTTGAGCAAGGCTTTCAAATCGGCACGCAGCAGTTTGGCGTTGAATTTAATGCCGAAATAGTCGGCGTTTTGCCACAGAATCTGCGCGTCAAAAGACGCCACACCGGGCACCGAGGCGATGACACCCTCTTTGATATTGAACGGCGGTTCGCGCGGTTCCTGCGGTTGCTCCAGCACCCGGATTTTTGCACCCACCCGGCTGATGTCCACAATTTTTGCAGGGAACCGGCGCTGGCGGCAGCGCAGGGTGCACGGCAAAGAGCAATGGTAACGGCGCCTTAGCCGCAAGCGTTTGCGCGTGACCCGCTCTGCCAAAAACAGGCCGGCGCCGCCGAGAAGCAGAGCTAAGAGGGAACTGGCAATAGCGGTCCTCCGCCGGTACGGCAGCAATGGGCCGAGGCTTGCCTGTGCCTGACCGGTTTGCATATCTTTCGGTACGAAATCGCAGGGCAAAGAGACGATCTGTCTGGATAAATCCTCCAGCAAGGCCCGTGCGCCCAGCCGCCGCGCACTGACTTCCGCCCGTTCCCGTCCATGGATGCGATATACTTCGAGAAGGCCTTTTTGTTGTGTAATCAACCTCATGGCAAGCGGCTCGTAGGCCCCCATGCCCGACCTGCGCATCCGCATGCGCAGCGGCACGGCCGGGTGGTCGGCCATCCAGTGGCGCAGCTTCCTGGCCTGGCCGTTCTGTTGCCCGGTCCGCAAATAATCCAGGAACTCACGCATCTCATGCCGCATAAGTGCGAGATCCGATTGCAGCATGCAGGTCGCCCTGGAGGATGCGGCAGCCATGCCTGCACTGCCGCAAACCACAGCCGGGGCAATCGATAGAGCGATAATCAATGGCCAGTGTCTCAATACAGGACCCTTCCGGTCATGAGAGGAAGTGCAGTCGCGGTGTTGGATGCAGTAGAACCACCCAATGGATAATTGGATACCGTTAACACCCTCTATGCGGGTGTATAATTCACCGTAAAACCGGCAACACCGTCCGGAGTTGCACATCATGGTTTGTGGCATTGGCCGGTGATTTCGGAACTGAAAAGACACGCAATGCGCCTGCCGCCTGGCAAGGCGGTGCGGGACATGCCGGATTCGCGCGTCTTTTCCAGGTGGTTTCATTTGGAAGGGCAGTTGAATTGCACAGTTTTTGTGCTGGACCCGTCGGATCCTTTAGCAGGCCGGAGGGCTGTTATACTCCGAGCCGCACTTCTTCGCGCAGGCCGTCGCCCTGAAGCGGGAAGGCTTCCAGCAGGCGGTGCAATTGCATGAAGTTGAAATCCTTGGAGAATTGGACGCCGCAATAGCCGGGGGTTTGCCAGCGGACCTGGGCATCCATTGTGTATCCGCCGAAATCGAGGGTCACCCGCCCAGACACTTCGCAAGGGCTGTCGGGGCGCACCTTGGCGCCGGCCCGGCTCAGATCGACCAGATGAGCTTGGACTGTCCGCCCGCCCGCCTGCAAGACGCAAGGCACTGCGCAGGGGTAGCGTTTTGTGCGGCGGATTTTGCGGATGCCGATCCGGTCCAGGAAATACAGCGCACTGCCGCCCAGAACCAGAAACGACAGCCAGGCAATTGCGGCATTTCTGATTTGCTGGCTCTGCCGTGCATCGCCCGCAGCCACGGCAACCAGCTTGCTGCCATTGCCGCTTTCCTTCACCTGGTCGCAGGGCAAAGCTTCGACACGGGTTCCGAATTCCGACGTCAGCACCGGGGTTCCCATATGGCGCGCGGTTTCAAGCGCGGCGGCCCGGCCCTGGCTGGAGAGGATTTTCAGCAGGACCTGCTGCTGCTGTAAAAGCTCCTGCATGCCGGCAGCGACGGATTGAATTCCAACCGCGTTCATCCGCTGCCGCATCGGCGCGGGCGGGTTTGTGCTGATCCAGCTGCGCAGATGCTGCACATAAAAGGCATTCTGGCCGGAGCTGAGATAGGCGAGAAACCCCTTGGACGCCCGGTGCAGGTTCGACAGTTCCTGATGCACAGCGCAACTGGCGGCTGCGCGTTCCGGCAGCAGTCCAATCACCAGTAAAAATGCAGTTAGCGGGAGCCAATTGCGCATGGCGGGGCCGTTCCTTTTTGCCTTTGGACTGAAAGAATGACGTATAAATCCAAATGTGCCGTTAACGCAGGCGGCTTTTTGGGGCTGTCCAGGCTGCACAAGGCGCAGGGCACAGGCGGTAGCCGCAGGGATGCTCCAGAGACCAGAGGCGCCTCGAAACTAAGTTTCCGCCGGCCTTGGATTTGATTTTCCAGTGGCGGAAATTTGCCGGTCTCTGGCGGCTGGCCGGCGCCTGGATCTGAGCCGCGGCCGGCAATGCCGGGACAGCAACATGGAAACCGGCGGGGCAGAGGCGGCAAGTAAGTCAGGGCCGGATGGCCGGTGAAACGAGCATAAGCAATGTGCTGTCAGCATAGCTGGGAAAAAAAGACGGGCTGGAGGAAAATTGGCCCAGACCTCCAGCCCGGTTTTGGCAATCCACGAGGACGGATGCCGAGTTCTGTCATCATCGTGCTATCAACCTAAGGGGTATTGGTTAACAATAAACTCCACTCCCGCAATTTCTCCGTGAAATGCACAGTCCGCGCGGCGGCACTGCAGATCAGCCCGCTCTTGCACCCAGCCGCCATTCCAAGCTATTTGAACGGACGGATTGCCGAGGCAAAGGAGAGCAAGGAATGCGTCGAGTAGTTGTCACCGGACTGGGCCTGGTCACCCCGCTGGCCAGCGGAGTCGAAGAAACCTGGTCCCGGTTGCTGGACGGCCAGTCGGGCGCGGGCCCGATCACCCTGTTTGACGCCGAAGCCAGCGGTGTATCCACCACATATGCCTGTGAGGTGCCGCGCGGCGATGGCTCCGAGGGAACATTCAACGCGGATGACTGGGTCATCAAGAAAGACCAGAAGAAGATAGACGACTTCATTCTTTATGGCATTGCTGCTGCGGATATGGCTGTGCGGGACGCCGGCTGGACGCCCGAGGATGAAGAAAGCCGCCTGCGCACCGGCGTGATGATCGGTTCTGGTATTGGCGGGTTGTCGTCGATTGCGGACACCGCCGTGATGATCAAGGAAAAAGGCCCCCGCCGGGTGTCCCCATTCTTTATCCCCGGTGCGCTGATCAACCTGATCTCGGGACAGGTGTCGATCCGCTTTGGCTTCAAGGGCCCGAACCATTCGGTTGTGACCGCCTGTTCGACCGGCGCCCACGCCATCGGCGATGCGGCGCGGCTGATCAAATCCGGCGACGCCGACGTGATGATCGCAGGTGGCGCCGAGGCGGCGATCTGCGAAATCGGTATTGCCGGTTTCAACGCCTGCAAAGCGCTGTCCACCAAACGCGCCGACGACCCTAAAGCGGCCTCGCGCCCCTATGACGCCGACCGCGACGGTTTTGTCATGGGCGAGGGTGCCGGCATCGTTGTGCTGGAAGACTACGAGCACGCCAAGGCCCGCGGCGCCAAGATCTATGCCGAGGTGCTGGGCTATGGCATGTCGGGCGACGCCTACCACATCACCGCGCCGTCCGAGAATGGCGAAGGCGGCGAACGCTCGATGAGGGCGGCGCTGAAAAACGCGGGCCTGGAGCCGTCCGCCATTGACTATATCAATGCGCATGGCACTTCGACCATGGCCGACACAATTGAGCTGGGTGCGGTTGAACGGCTGTTGGGCGACCACGCCGCCAATGTCACCATGTCTTCGACCAAATCGGCTACCGGCCACCTCTTGGGCGCGGCCGGCGCGATTGAGGCGATCTTCTCGATCCTGGCGATCCGCGATCAGGTTGCACCGCCGACCATCAATCTGGACAACCCCGCCATCGAAAGCCAGGTGGATCTGGCCCCCAACGCCAAACGTGAGCGTAAGGTTGAGATTGCGCTGTCGAACTCCTTTGGGTTTGGCGGCACCAATGCCTCGGTGATCTTCGGAAAGGCCGGCTGATGTGGCGCAGCCTCGCCTCCAACATGCTGACAGTGCTCATTGCGGCTTTGTTTCTGCTGGGCGGCCTGATTCTGTGGGGCAAATCGCAATACACCGCTGAAGGCCCGCTGGAGACAGCGATCTGCCTGCGCGTCGAGCGGGGCTCGAACATGGCACGGGTCAGCCGCGATCTGGAATCCCAGGGCGCGGTTGCCTCCGCCGCCATCTTCCGCCTCGGCGCCAAATACAGCGAGAAGACCGGCCAGCTGAAGGCCGGCAGCTTCCTGCTGGAACCGGGCTCCTCGATGGAGCGGATCATCGACGGGATCACCCATTCCGGCGCCTCCACCTGCGGCACCGAGATTGTCTACCGCGTCGGCGTGACCCGTACCCAGACCGTGGTGCGCGAATTGGATCCGGCGACCAATAAATTCGAGGAAAAGGCCGCCTTCATCCTCGGCGAAGGGGAGGTGCCTGCTGCCTACACTGAGACCCGCCAGGAGGCCGACACCCGTTACCGGATTGCTCTGGCCGAAGGCGTGACCAGCTGGCAGGTGGTTGAGGCGCTTAAGGCGATGGATGTGCTGAACGGCGACCCCGGCGAACGTCCGGGGGAGGGCCTCCTGGCGCCCGACAGCTATGAGGTCACCACCGGCACGGACCGTGCAGCCGTTCTGGCTGAGATGCAGGAGCGCCAGCAGCTGCGCATCAACGCCGCCTGGGAAAGCCGGTCCGCAGATGCTGCGGTCGGCAGCCCCGAAGAAATGCTGGTCCTTGCCTCGATCATCGAGAAGGAGACCGGCGTTGCCTCTGAACGCGGCGTAGTCTCCTCGGTCTTCACCAACCGCCTGAACCGCGGCATGCGGCTGCAGACGGACCCGACGGTGATCTACGGCGTCACCAAGGGCGAAGGTGTCCTGGGCCGTGGTCTGCGTCAAAGCGAGCTGCGCAAGGCCACCCCCTGGAACACCTATGTGATCGAAGGCCTGCCGCCGACCCCGATAGCCAACCCCGGCATGGAAAGCCTGGAGGCTGCGGTGAACCCTGAAGCCACGGATTATGTGTTCTTTGTTGCCGATGGCACCGGCGGCCATGCGTTCGCCGAAACGCTGGACGAACACAACAGGAATGTGGCCAAATGGCGCGAGATCGAAGCCCAGCAGCAGAACAACTGAGGCTGATGCCAGGGCCGGAATTCGCACCGGAATTCGCGCCGGGAAACAGTCTGCGGTGATGTATCCGGTAGCAGGAAGGGCGCCCTTGGGGCGCCCTTTTTGATGCAAACCTTGGGGCCGCCCTTAAGTCAGGCCGGCGTCACGTGTAGATACAGATGTAGAAATTTGTCCCGCTCTGGTAACCGCCGCATTTATCATAGAATTCAATGGTCGCCTTGACGGTTTTTCCAGCCAGCGCGCTGAACTGCGTGCTTAGGTCCACTGGCTGCATCGGCGTCACCACACCGGAACAGCCATTGCTGTAGTCATGTGAATATGTGGCGGTGTTTTCCGGATCGCTTTGGTCCGTCATGGTCAGTTTGACCACATCGTCAACGGATGTCTGGCCTTCGCCGCTGGGGCCGCCGGACATCACGATTGTGGCGTTTGCCGGAATGTTCACATAGTGGAGAGTGGCATCATAAAAGATCTTTCCGGCATCCCCCTGGACAGGTGCCGATTCCTGCGCGGTGGCGATCTGGTGATTGGTCCAACCCATGTGCGGTTCCTCGTTATCAAAAATGACGTTGCTGCACGGCGTCGTGCAGGATTGACGCTACAATCCTGGATTGCATTTCGAAAAGGGTGGTTTTGCGAAAGATGCACATCATTTAAATCACCTCCGATTGATGGACATCCGCCTGTGTAATTTTTGTTTACAGGGGCTTGGCCTTCTTTGCCGAAGGATGTGTGCCGCCCGCGTTTGCGGCAGCCCGTTGCGCACCCACCGTACGCATGCCTCGCCATACCCCTTGACTTTTCCGATAAAATCTCGTAAAGGTTGTATTGCAGCTGGAAGAAACAAGGACGGCCCCGGACTCCTCCGCCGGTGGCCGCCGTTCTTTCTCTTGTGCGGACAAAAAACGCATGAGGCAGACAAATTCATGACAGATCACCCAACAGACCAGGACGGCGCCGCTGTGCTGACGCGGCAAGTGCATTACACCGCCGATCTCCTGCGATCCCTGCAGGAGAGCATCCACCGCCTGCGCAACGAGGCGGAGGAGCTGCGCAAGCAGCTCGACGCGGAAGGCGCCGACGAAGTGACCGGCGCCAAAAGCCAGATCAGCAAACTGGAACAGCTGATCCGCGATTGCCAGAAAGTGGAGAGACTCCTTGCAGAACAAAGCACAGAATTCGCCCGCATGCTCAAATCCGAACATGAACTCGATCTCGTCGCGGCACGCGCAGCTGTCGAGCGCGGACTTTCTGGCCTGCGTTCCGCTCTCGCTCCAGAACTGGTTCTTGAATGAGCTGGAGAGCAAAGCACTCTGCGCGCTGCCGCATCTCTTTGATTTCTGGGCGCTGGACCACCAGCGGCCGCCGCCGGGCGGCTGGCGTGCCTGGGTGATCCTGGGCGGCCGCGGTGCCGGCAAGACAAGGGCAGGGGCCGAATGGATCCGCACCCTTGCCGAAGGGCCGCGCCCGCACGATCCCGGCACCGCCCGCCGCATTGCGCTGGTGGCGGAAACCTATGACCAGGTGCGTGACGTGATGATCCATGGCGACAGCGGCATTCTGGCCTGCTCGCCGCCCGACCGCCGCCCCAAATGGAAAGCCTCCGAACGCAAACTGACCTGGCCCAACGGCGCCGAGGCGCAGGCGTTTTCCGCCCACGACCCCGAGGCCCTGCGCGGCCCCCAGTTCGACGCCGCCTGGGCGGATGAGCTGGCCAAGTGGAAAAAGGGGCAGGAGTGCTGGGACATGCTGCAGTTTGCCTTGCGGCTGGGCCAGGACCCGCGCGTCTGTGTCACCACCACGCCGCGCAATGCGCCGGTGCTGAAACGGCTTCTGGCCGCCCCCAGCACCGTGCAGACCCACGCCGCGACCGAGGCCAACCGTGCCAACCTCGCACCGTCCTTTCTGGAGGAAGTGCGCGCGCGTTATGCCGGCACCCGTCTGGGGCGGCAGGAGCTGGACGGGGTAATGCTGACCGATGTGCAGGGGGCGCTCTGGACAAACGCAGCGCTGGTCAATGCACAGGTGGCAGAGGCACCGCCGCTCGACCGGGTGGTGGTGGCGGTGGATCCAGCGGTCAGTTCGGGGAAATCCTCGGACGCCTGCGGCATTGTGGTGGCCGGTGCCGTCACCCAGGGTCCGCCGCAGGACTGGCGCGCCTATGTTCTGGCCGATTGCACCGTGCAGGGCGTCGGGCCGCTGGCCTGGGCCCAGGCCGCAATTGCCGCCCGCGATACCCATGGCGCCGACCGGGTTGTGGCCGAGGTCAATCAGGGCGGTGCCTTGGTGGAGACCGTGCTGCGCCAGGCCGACCCCATGGTGCCGTTCCGCGCCTTGCACGCAAGCAAAGGCAAGTCCGCCCGCGCCGAACCCGCTGCCGCGCTGTATGAGCAGGGCCGCGTCAAACACCTGCCGGGGCTGGGAGAGCTGGAGGACCAGATGTGCCTGATGACCCCGCAAGGTTACCGCGGCAGCGGCTCGCCCGACCGGCTGGATGCGCTGGTCTGGGCCTTGCATGAGCTGATCATTCATCCAGCGGCGAAACTGCAGCTTCCGCAGGTGCGGGTCTTGTAGACGCAGCCCCGCCGCAGGCTGGGGAACTGCGGCAATGAAAGACCAGGAAATGGCAGCGTGCAACGTTGTCATTTTCAATTTTTACAATGGGTTACATCAAGGTGTTGCGCCCCCTGCGTACGCACCGCTGGCCAAATCTTCAGGCCTCTCTGTCATTAATCATCCTCAGCAAAGGCGCAACAGGCCCTTCGGCACAGAGCGCCAGAAACAGCAACCATGAGGAGCGGACAATGGTCTTTGACCTGCTGCGGCGCAACAAGCCCGAAACCCCGGAAACCGCCCTGGAACAGAAGGCCAGCCAGACCGCCCGCGTGGTCTCCTGGCAGGGCGCAGGCCGCACTGCCTGGAGCCCGCGCGACAGCGTCTCCCTGACCCGCAGCGGTTTTGCCGGCAATCCGGTCGGTCACCGGGTGATCCGTATGATCGCCGAGGCCGCCGCCGCTGTGCCGCTGGTGCTGCAGGACAGCCGCCAGCGCTATGACAGCCACCCCTGGCTGGCGCTTCTGGCCCGCCCCAACCCGGCGCAGGGCCAGGCCGAACTGCTGGAGGCGCTGTATGGCCATCTCCTGCTGTCCGGCAACGCCTATATCGAAGCGGTGACGGCAGAGAACAGCGCCCCGGCAGAGCTGCATGTGCTGCGCTCCGACCGGATGAACGTGGTGCCGGGGCCGGACGGTTGGCCCGCGGGTTTTGATTATGTGGTGGGCGGGCGCAAGCACCGCTTTGCCAGTGATCCTGCCCAATCCCCGATCTGCCATATCAAAAGCTTCCACCCGCAGGACGACCACTATGGCCTTTCATCCCTGCAATCGGCGGCAATGGCGATTGACGTCCACAATGCTGCCTCCCGCTGGTCCAAGGCGCTGCTGGACAACGCAGCCCGTCCCTCCGGTGCGCTGGTCTGGACAGGCTCCGATGGCCATGGCCGCATGTCCGAGGAACAATTCCGTATCCTAAGTGACGAGATTCAATCAAACTTTCAGGGTGCCAAGAATGCCGGCCGTCCGATGGTTCTGGAAGGCGGCCTGGACTGGAAGCCAATGGGCTTTTCGCCCTCCGACATGGAATTCCAGAAAACCAAGGACACCGCCGCCCGCGAGATTGCGCTGGCATTCGGGGTGCCGCCGATGTTGCTCGGCATTCCCGGCGATGCAACCTACGCCAATTATCAAGAGGCCCACCGCGCCTTTTACCGGCTGACCGTGCTGCCCTTGGCGGCCAAGGTCACCGCAGCGCTGGCCGATTGGCTTACCGGCTGGACCGGCGAGGTCCTGACCCTGAAACCCGACCTTGATCAATTGCCCGCCTTGGCGGCCGAACGCGAGGCGCAGTGGCGCCGGGTGTCTGGCGCGGATTTCCTCAGCACCGCGGAAAAGCGGCAGCTGCTGGGTTTGCCCGCAGAAGCCGCCGCCGCGCCGCAAGCGGGGGCGGACAGGATGACTGAGCACCCGATGCATTCCTTCGATTGTTCACCGGGATTGCGCCTGTCCGCCCATGAGCGGGTCGCTCAGATCCAGAACGAGGCGGTGAACCGCCGGCTCGACCGGATCGAACAAATGATGGAACGGCTGGAGAAACGCCTCTGGCTCACCGTCTACGGCGTTGCCGCGGTGATCCTGGCGCAGGCCTTTCAATCCTTCTTGACGGTTCAACTGCCGTAACAACAACAACTTGCGAGGCAAATATCATGCAGGGACCACCCCGGCTTGAACATAAATTCGCACGCTTCGGCGAGGACCTCTCGCTGAAGGACGCAACAGAAATCAGCGGCTACGCCAGCCTGTTCGGCCAGACCGACCAGGGCGGCGATGTGGTGATGCGCGGCGCCTATGCGGCCTCCTTGAAAGCACTTAAGGATCAGGGCCGCACGGTCAAGATGCTGTGGCAGCACGACCCGGCGCAGCCCATCGGCGTCTGGGACGAGGTGCGCGAGGACAAGCGCGGGCTTTACGTCAAGGGCCGCATCCTGACCGCCACTCCCAAGGGCGCCGAAGCCGCCGCACTGGTCGGGGCGGCGCCATCGACGGGCTGTCAATCGGCTACCGCACCGTGAAATCCAGCCGCGGCCAGGACGGCACCCGCCATTTGACCGAGGTGGAGCTGTGGGAGGTGTCGCTGGTCACCTTCCCGATGCTGCCCGCAGCGCGGGTGGCGGGCAAATCCTTTGCTCTGGATGCCGAGGCAGACGCATTGCGCGCACTGGCCACAGGCCTGCGCCAGATCACCTGCGGCCTCAAGGCAGGCCGGACATAAAACAGGACACCAATCATGAGCAACCAAGACCTCCCGGACACCTCCGGGGACACAGCGCCCCTGGCCCATGAAGTGAAACAGGCCGTCACCGGCTTTCTTCATGAATTCAAGGGCTTTCAGAACGACGTGCAATCAAGGCTGAAACAGGCAGAAGAGCGAGTGAACATGCTGGACCGTAAGACAATCTCTCAGAACCGCCCCCATCTGGCAGCCAGCCAGGACGCGGGCGTGCCGCATCAAAAGGCGTTCAACGCCTACCTGCGCAGCGGCGACGACGACAGCCTGCGCGGGCTGGAACTGGAGGGCAAGGCGATGTCCACAGCCGTGGGCGGCGACGGCGGCTATCTGGTTGACCCGCAGACTTCGGAAACCGTCAAGGCGGTGCTGAATGCCTCCGCCTCGATCCGCGCCGTCGCTTCCGTGGTGCATGTGGAGGCATCGTCATATGACGTGCTGATCGACCACAGCGAAATGGGGCCGGCTGGGCCAATGAAACCGGCCCGGCGGCAGAGACCTCCACCGGCACTATCGACCGCATCTCGATCCCGCTGCACGAACTGAGCGCGCTGCCCAAGGCTTCGCAGCGGCTGCTGGATGACAGCGCCTTTGATATCGAGGGCTGGCTGGCAGGCCGCATTGCCGACAAATTCTCCCGGTCCGAGGCCGACGCCTTTATCAACGGCGACGGCGTCGATAAGCCCCGCGGTTTCCTTGATTACACCGTGGCTGAAAATGACATCTGGACCTGGGGCAGCATCGGCTACAAGGCGACCGGCGTGGACGGTGAGATCGGCAACGGCGACGCGATCATCGACCTGGTCTATGCGCTGGGGGCGGAATACCGCGCCAATGCCACCTTCATTCTGAACTCCAAGACTGCGGGAATGCTGCGGAAACTGAAAGACGCCGATGGCCGCTTCCTGTGGTCCGACGGCCTGGCCGCCGGTGAGCCGGCCCGCCTGATGGGCTACCCGGTGCTGATCGCTGAGGACATGCCGGATCCGGCCGCCAACAGTTACCCGATTGCATTCGGCGACTTCCGCGCGGGCTACACGATTGCCGAACGCCCGGATCTGCGGGTGCTGCGCGACCCGTTCAGCGCCAAGCCGCATGTGCTGTTCTACGCGACCAAGCGGGTCGGCGGCGACGTCAGCGACTTTGCTGCGATCAAGCTGATGAAATTCGGCGCGAGCTAACGCTTTGCGCTGATGGCGGACCGGCAGACCGGTCCGCCGGCGGGCATGCACCCCACAGTCTTTTGCCGTCCAGCTGCTCCCCTCCGTCCGAGCGGCAAGGGATGGTGCATGCCCGCCGAACCCCACCCGGACAGCAGATCAGGGCCGCAGCAGGGGAAGGCCCGCAGGAGTGAGATGATGATGCTGAGCGAAGTGACACCCGTGCCCGAGGCCGCCCTGCCGCTGGCCCAGTTCAAGGCGCATTTGCGTCTGGGCACCGGCTTTGGCGAGGACAGCCTGCAGGATGAGGTGCTGTTTGGCTTTCTGCGCGCCGCCCTGGCAGCGATTGAGGCAAGGACCGGCAAGGCGCTGATAACACGCGAATTCGAGCTGGAGATCCGTCACTGGCGCGACCGCGTCCGGATGATCCTGCCCATCGCCCCGGTGCAATCGGTGACCGGAGTTGCGATACGCGACGCCGGCGGCACCGAAACGGTTCTGGATGCCTCCCTTTATCACCTGGAGCGCGACAGCCAGCGCCCGCGTCTGTGCCCGGCAGGCAGCCTTCTGCCGGCCATTCCAACCGGCGGTCTGGCGCGGATTTCCCTGCAGTGCGGCATGGCCGGGGACTGGGGCGGTTTGCCCGCCGATCTGGGCCAGGCGGTGATGCTGCTGGCTGCGCATTACTACGAATACCGGGCCGACACCGGCCTGCACGGCGGCTGCATGCCCTTTGGCGTGACCAGCCTGATCGAACGCTACCGCAGCCTGCGGCTGACATTGGGAGGCCTGGTATGAAAAACCCTCCGAAACTCACCCGCAAGCTGGTGCTGGAAGACCCCCAGCGCAGCTCCGATGGCGCCGGCGGCTATACCGAGGACTGGGTGGCGCTTGGCACCCTTTGGGCCGAGGTGAAGTCGCTCTCCGGGCGTCTGAGCGGGGACAGCCTGTCTTTGCAAAAATACAGGATCACCCTGCGCGCATCGCCCGAAGGCTTTGCATCCCGGCCCCGTCCGGATCAGCGATTCCGCGACAGCAACAGGATCTACCGTATTGATGCAATTGCAGAATCCGATCCAGATGCCCGCTACCTGACGTGTTTCGCGGTTGAGGAGGTGAGCGGATGACCTATGCCATCGCAGGCGGGTTGCAATCCGCCGTCTACACCCATCTGACTGGTGACGCGGGCCTCACAGCTCTGGTCGGCGGCGCGATCTATGACGCCATTCCCGCAGGTCCCTTGCCGCAGACCTATGTGGCGCTGGGATCGGAGGAGGTGCTGGACCGCTCCGACAAGACGGCAGGCGGCGCCGAGCACCGGTTCTTCATCACTGTCACCACCGACACCGCCGGTTTTGCGGGCGCCAAGGCCACCGCCGCGGCGGTCTGCGACGCGCTGGTTGGCGCCTCCGTACCACTGACCCGCGGCCAGCTGACCGGCCTCTGGTTCGATCGGGCCAAAGCGGAACGGCTGAACACCGGCGGCCGCCAGATCACCCTGCGGTTCCGGGCGCGGGTGGATGACGTCTGAATATCAGGACACCCCTAAAACCAATTGAATTACCGGGAGAAAACCCATGACAGTTCAAAACGGCAAGGACCTTTTGGTCAAAGTGGACATGAACGGCGCCGGCCTGTTTGAAACCATCGCAGGCCTGCGCGCCACACGGATCAGTTTCAATGCGGAAAGCGTCGATGTGACCAGCCTCGAAAGCCAGGGCGGCTGGCGCGAGTTGCTGGCTGGTGCTGGCGTGCGCTCGGCAAGTATCTCCGGCTCCGGCATCTTCCGGGACGAGGCGACGGATGAACGCGCCCGGCAGTTGTTTTTCGAAGGGCTGACGCCGGAATTCCAGGTCATCATCCCGGATTTCGGCATCGTGCAGGGCGCGTTTCAGGTGACCGCGCTTGAATATGCCGGCAGCCACAATGGCGAAGCGACCTATGAGCTGTCGCTGGCCAGTGCCGGCCAGCTTAGCTTTGCAGCGGTATAGCCAATGGTGAATCCCCATGCAGGCGAGGCGGAATTACTCGTGAATGGAACGCCTTACGCGCTGAAGCTGACTCTTGGCGCGCTGGCGGGTCTGGAGGCCGCGCTGGAGGAAGGCGCGCTGGTGGATCTGGTGCAGCGGTTTGAGCAGGGCCGGTTTTCCGCCCGCGACGTGCTGGTACTGCTGGCGGCCGGCCTTGAGGGCGGCGGCCATGACCTAAGCCGTGATGACCTTGCCGCTGCCACCATCACCGGCGGTCCCATGCAGGCGGCGCGGGTGGCGGCGGAGCTTCTGGTGCGCAGTTTTGCTGTGCCGGAAGGCAAATGACCGCGCTCGACTGGCCCGCCCTGATGCGCGCGGGCATGGCAGGCCTCAGGCTGCTGCCGCGCGACTTCTGGCAACTGACCCCGGCAGAGCTGCGGCTGATGCTGGGCGAGGCCGCAGCACCGCGGCCGCTTGGCCGGGACCGGCTGGCGGCGCTGATGCAGGACTTCCCCGACATCCCGGGCCCTCAGGAAAAGGAGACAACAGATGGCTGACTCGTCATCAATGGCAGAACTGGAATTGCAAGGCGAGGCTTTGGGAGAAGCGCTGGACGGTGCCTCTGGAATGGCCGCTGCCTTTGCAGAAACGCTGGGCCGTGTGAAGGAAGGTTTCTCTGAGACAGGCCGCGACGCGCAGATACTGGACCGTAGTCTTTCCAAGGGCTTGCGGCGTGCTTTTGACGGGTTGGTGTTCGACGGCGACAGCCTGTCGGAGTCGATGGACACGCTGGCGCGCTCGATGATCCGCACCACCTACAACGCTGCCATGAAACCGGTGATGAACCATGCCGGCGGGTTGCTGACCGACGGCCTCACCTCGCTGATCGGAAACATCCTGCCTTTTGCCGATGGCGCCGCCTTCAGCCAGGGCAAGGTGATGCCGTTTGCCAAGGGCGGCGTTGTCACCGGACCAACCGCATTCCCGATGCGCGGCGCCACCGGGCTGATGGGCGAGGCCGGACCGGAAGCGATCCTGCCGCTGACCCGCGGCGCTGACGGCTCGCTTGGCGTGCGCAGCCAGGGCGGCGGCGGGGTCAATGTGGTGATGAATGTCTCCACCCCCGACGTCAAAGGCTTTGAACGCAGCCGCAGCCAGATTGCCGCACAGCTGTCCCGCGCGTTGTCACGCGGCGGACGCAACCGTTAAGGATGGAGGGTAACCAGATGAATTTCCACGAAGTCCGCTTTCCTGCTTCGCTTAGCTTCGGCTCGGTCGGCGGGCCTGAGCGGCGCACCGATGTGGTGACGCTTGCCAACGGGTTTGAAGAACGCAACACCCCCTGGGCGCATTCCCGCCGCCGTTATGATGCCGGTCTGGGCCTGCGTGCGCTGGAGGATATCGAAACCCTGATCGCTTTCTTCGAAGCCCGCCAAGGGCAGCTGTACGGCTTTCGCTGGAAGGACTGGAGCGACTACAAATCAGCCCGGCCCAGCGCCGAGGCGGATTTCCGCGATCAGGTGATTGCCATCGGCGACGGCAGCACCGTAACGTTCCAGCTGGCCAAGACCTACCGGTCGGGGGAGTTCACCTATCAGCGCCCGATTGCCAAGCCGGTAGCGGGTTCTGTGCGGGTCGGCATCGAACAGGATGAGCTGCGCGAAAGCGTCGATTACCAGTTGGACACCGCCACCGGGTTGATCACCCTGGCGCATCCGCCGGAGGTCGGCCTTAGCATCAACGCCGGCTTTGAATTCGACGTGCCGGTGCGCTTTGATACCACTGGCATCCAGACCAGCGTGGCGTCGTTCCAAGCGGGTGAGGCACCGGCGGTGCCGGTGGTGGAGGTCCGGGTATGAGCAGTCTTTCCAACGCGTTACAGGCCCACCTTCAGACCGGCGTCACCACGCTCTGCCGGGCCTGGGCGCTGGAACGGCGTGACGGCACGGTGCTGGGGTTCACTGATCACGACTGTGTGCTGAGCTTTGACGGGTTGCACTTTCAGCCAGGCAGCGGGCTGACGGCACGGGCCGTGAGCCAAGCCACCGGCCTGTCTGTCGACAACACCGAAGCGCTGGGGGTTTTAAGCGACGCCGCCGTGCGCGAGGAGGACATTGAGGCCGGACGCTTTGACGGTGCCGAGGTACGCTGCTGGCTGGTGAACTGGCAGGATGCATCAATGCGCTGGCTGCAGTTCCGCGGATCAATCGGCGAGATCCGCCGTGCGGGCGGTGCGTTCGAGGCTGAGCTGCGCGGGCTGACGGAGCTGCTGAACCAGCCGCTTGGGCGGATCTATCAGAAACCTTGCACGGCGGTGCTGGGCGATGCGGCCTGCCGCTTTGATCTGGAGACGCCCGGCTACGCGGTTGAGCTGCAGACCATCGCAGTTGAGCGCAACGAGGTGTTCCATTGGGACGCGCTGCCGGGATTTGAACCGGATTGGTTCACCGGCGGGCGGCTGATGGTGCTAAGCGGTGCGGCAAAAGGGCTTTGGGGCGCCGTGAAGGCGGATCAGACCAAGGCCTGCGGGCGCCGGATCACCCTGTGGGAACCGATCCGTGCGGCAGTGGCACCGGGGGACACGGTCCGGCTGGAGGCCGGTTGCGACAAGCGCATGGAAACCTGCCGGCTGAAGTTCAATAACCTGCTGAATTTCCAGGGCTTCCCCGATATTCCGGGCGAAGATTGGGTGATGGCGGTGCCGCGGCAGTCCGGCATGAACACCGGGGGCAGCAGACGATGAACCGGGTGGTTCAGGCCGCCCGCGGCTGGATCGGCACGCCTTATGTGCATCAGGCCGCCTGCAAGGGCGCGGGCTGCGATTGCCTGGGCCTGATCCGGGGACTGTGGCGGGAGCTGTACGGGGCCGAGCCCGAGGCGCCGCCCGCCTATACGATGGATTGGTCTGAACCGCAGGGGGCTGAGGCGCTATGGCAGGCCGCGGCGCGGCATTTGGTGGCGAAACCCTTGTCTGAGGCTGCCGCCGGCGATGTGATCCTGTTCCGGATGCGCGATGGGTCGGTGGCCAAGCATCTGGGTGTGCAGTCGTCCATATCAGAACTGAGGGCTGGCGTGCGGGACGCTCTCAAACCAGGCCCTGCTTTCATCCACGCCTACACAGGCCACGGGGTTGTCGAAAGCCCGCTGAGCCCGCCCTGGCAGCGCCGCATCGTGGCGCGGTTTCACTTTCCAAAGGAGATGATCTGATGGCAACCATTCTTCTTTCTGCCGCCGGTGCGGCGGTTGGCGGCGCAATCGGCGGCACCGTGGCGGGGCTGTCGTCGGCGGTGATTGGCCGCGCGGTGGGCGCGACTCTGGGCCGGGTGATCGACGAGCGGCTGCTGGGCAGCGGCGCGGATCCGGTGGAGACCGGCAGGGTCGACCGTTTCCGCCTGACCCAGGCCAGCGAAGGCACACCGATGACGCAGGTCTATGGCCGGATGCGGCTGGGTGGCCAGGTGATCTGGACCTCGCGCTTTCTGGAAACCTCCCAGACCAGCGGCGGCGGCGGCAAGGGGCGGCCCAGCCAGCCGCAGGTGACCAGCTACGGCTATTCCGTGTCGCTGGCGATTGCGCTGTGCGAGGGCGAGGTCGCGCATGTGTCCCGCGTCTGGGCTGATGGCGAGGAAGTGGCGCCCAAGGATCTGAACATGACCGTCTACACCGGCAGCATGGACCAGCTGGCCGATCCGGTGATGGAAGCGGTCGAAGGCGCAGGCCGGGTGCCCGCCTACCGCGGCACCGCCTATGTGGTGATGGAGAACCTGGACCTTGGGCGGTTCGGCAACCGGGTGCCGCAGTTTTCATTTGATGTGCTGCGCCCCGAGCAGCCCGCCAGCAGCAGCCATGCGCAGGACCTGGGCCGGCTGGTGCAGGGGGTGGCGCTGATGCCCGGCACCGGCGAATACGCGCTGGCATCGGATGTTGTGCAATATTCCGGCGGGCCGGGGGATGCCAAGCCGGCCAATGAGCATACGCCCTCGGGCCTTAGTGATCTCAAGACCTCGCTGAACGCGCTGGAGGCTGAGCTGCCGGCCTGCGGTGCGGCTTCGTTGATTGTGTCGTGGTTCGGCGGCGACCTGCGCTGCGGCGAGTGTTCGCTGAAACCCAAGGTGGAGCATAAGCACGCCGAGGGCAGCATGCCCTGGTCTGTCAGCGGCGTGACCCGCACCGCGGCCGAGGAAGTGCTGAAAAAGGACGGCGAGCCGCTTTATGGCGGCACCCCGGCGGATGCCTCGGTTATCCAGTCGATCCGCGAGATGCAGGGCCGCGGGCTGCGGGTGATGTTCTACCCGTTCATCCTGATGGATCAGGCCGAGGACAATTCGTTGACCGATCCCTGGACCGGGGCTGCCGGCCAGCCGCATCTGCCCTGGCGCGGGCGGATCACGCTGTCTGCGGCGCCCGGACAGCCGGGGTCGCCCGATGGCACTGCGGCGGCGGAGACTGAAGTTGCGGCGTTTATTGGCACCGTCACTGCGGCGGATTTCACCTTGGGCGAGGGAACCGTCACCTATACCGGGCCGCAGGAGTGGAGCCTGTCGCGTTTTATCCTGCACAATGCGGCGCTCTGTGCGGCGGCGGGCGGGGTTGAGTCGTTTTGCATCAGCTCGGAAATGCGGGCCTTGACCCAGATCCGCGGCGCCACCGGCTTTCCGGCGGTTCAGGCCTTGAAAGGACTGGCGGCAGAGGTGCGCGCGCTTTTGGGTGCAGAGACCAAAATCGGCTATGCCGCTGACTGGTCGGAATACTGGGGCTATCAGTCGCCGGAGGGGGACCGCTATTTCCACCTCGACCCGCTGTGGGCGGACGGCAATATCGATTTCATTGGCATCGACAATTACATGCCGTTGTCCGATTGGCGCGACGGCGAGGACCATCTGGACGCGCAATCCGGCGTGCCGGCGATCTATGACCCGGACTATCTGCGCAGCAATGTCGAAGGCGGTGAGGGGTTTGACTGGTACTACCACTCGCCGGAAGCCCGCGAAGCGCAAATCCGCACCCCGATCACCGACGGCGCCCATGATGAGGCTTGGGTGTGGCGTTACAAGGATATCCGCAGCTGGTGGACAAGTGAGCATCACGAGCGGATCGGCGGGGTGCGGCAGGCCGTGCCCACCAGTTGGGTGCCGCAGTCCAAGCCCGTCTGGTTCACCGAACTGGGCTGCGCTGCCATCGACAAGGGCACCAATCAGCCGAATAAGTTTCTGGATCCGAAAAGCTCTGAATCCAAACTGCCGAGGTATTCCAACGGGTTGCGGGACGACCTGATGCAGATTGCCTATCTGCGGGCCTTTCTGGGCTATTGGGGAGAGGCCGCCAACAATCCGCTGTCAGAAGAATACGAAGGGCGGATGCTGGACATGGCCAACGCCTATGTCTGGGCCTGGGATGCGCGGCCGTTTCCGGCCTTTCCCAGCCGCATTGAGATCTGGAACGATGGCGAAAACTATCTGCGCGGCCATTGGCTGAACGGGCGCGCCGGGCAGCGGACACTGGGATCGGTGGTGGAGGAGGTTTGCCACCGCTCCGGTCTGTATGACATTGATGTCACTGGCCTATATGGCGTGGTGCATGGGTTTGCGAACCCGGATGTCAGCGACGCGCGCACGGTTCTGCAGCCCCTGATGCTGCGGCACGGGTTTGATGCGGTGGAACGTGACGGGCTGCTGAAGTTCCGGATGCGCAAAGGGACAGGCGCCGAGGCGCTGTCGCTGGCGCATTTGGCCGGGAATGACGAGATGGACGGCAGCCTGGAGCTCGCCCGCGCCAGCGAGGCGGAACTGGCGGGCCGGGTGCGGCTGCGGTTCACCGAATGGGGCGGCGACCATGCTGCCGGTTCGGTTGAGGCGGTGCTGCCGGATGAGGCGACGCATAGTGTCAGCCAGAACGAGCTGCCGCTGGCGCTGACCCGAGCCGAGGCGCGTCAGGTGGTCAGCCGCTGGCTGGCCGAGGCGCGGATCTCACGCGATACGGCGCGGTTCTCGCTGCCGCCTTCGATGCTGCATCTGGGGGCGGGGGATGTGGTCTCCCTGCCGGTGGAGGGCAAGGACCAGCTCTACCGTATCGACCGGGTGGAGCAGGCGGAAGCGCAGATGGTGGAGGCGGTCCGGATCGAGCCCGGTGTCTATGATCTGGCCGCAGTGGCGGAGGAGCTGCCGGGGGTCAATGCCTTTGCAGCCCCTGGGCCGGTGCTGCCCTTGTTCATGGACTTGCCCTTGATGCGCGGCGACGAGGTGCCGCATGCACCGCATCTGGCACTGACGGCGCAGGCCTGGCCAGGCAGTGTAGCGGTTTACGGCGCGGAGGCGGATGAAAATTACGCTCTGGAACAGGTGGTTGCGGCGCGGCAGGTGGTCGGGGTGACACAATCGCCGCTGTTCGCCGCCGGTTCCGGGCGCTGGGATCTGGGGGCGGATCTTCAGGTAAAGCTGATCTCCGGCTCGCTTGAAAGCCGCGATATGCAGGCAGTGCTGAATGGTGCCAATGCGGCGGCGATCGGCGATGGCTCGGCCGGAAACTGGGAGCTGTTCCAGTTCCGCGAGGCAGAGCTGATTGCGCCGCAGACGTATCTGTTGCGCGGCCGCTTGCGCGGACAGCAGGGCACGGATGCGCTGATGCCTGCGGTCTGGCCTGCGGGATCATTTGTGGTGCTGCTGGATGGAACGCCGGTGCAGATGGAACTGGCGCCGGAACAGCGGCGCCGGCTGCGGCACTACCGGATCGGCCCGGCGCGGCGGGCGCTGGAGGATCCGTCTTATCTGCATCTGCAGGAGGCGTTTGAGGGCGTTGGCCTGCGCCCCTATGCGCCGGTGCATTTGCGGATGGCAGGCGGCTTGGGGCGGACATTGCGGCTTCCTGGGTGCGCCGGACGCGGATTGAGGGTGACAGCTGGGAGCTGGAGGAGGTGCCGCTGGGCGAAGAAATCGAATCCTACCGCATCCGGGTGATGCGCGGGAACACGGTGCTGCGGGAGGAGAATTCCGGAACGCGGGGCTGGACCTATCCGGCGGCACTGCAAGCAGCCGACGGGGTGCAGCCGGGCGACAGTCTGGAAATCGCGCAGCGCTCCGCCCGGTTCGGCGCCGGACCTGCGGCCAAATGTGTGCTGGGATGAGGTTTCCTGTGCTGCCCGGCGATGTGTCTGCCGTGGCACGGGCGCTGCTGGCGGTGCCGGAGAACATACGGCTGCACCTGTGCCGCCGTATCTTAGGCGGTGCGGCGGAGGCGGCGGCGCATTGCCGCCTGATGGGCCGTCTGCATCCGCGCTGGGGCGATGGGTCTCTGAGTGCGGCAGCCCGGCGGTTTGCATTGGCCGCCGAGCCGTTTCTGGATGATCCGGAATATCTAAGCTGCACCCGGCTGGTGCTGCGGGAACTGGCGGCAGCGATGGATGCGGAGCGGAGCGCTCCCGCCCGCTGATCCGTGCAGGGAACCTGCCCGGCCAGCCGTTGGGCGCAGCGCCGCCTGGCGGCGGCGCGGGCGGATCGCAGCTAAGGGCAGGCGCTCACCCGGCGCCTGCGGCTTGATTCCGGGCGCAAAAACCTGTCATCCTGAAGCGCATCAAATACACTTGTGCGCCGCCAGGGCCAGCGCCAACTGGGCGGTAATCTGCTGTTTCAGCTGCGCCTGATCCGACTCATTCATTTCAAAAATATGCCTCATCACGGGTTTGCGTTTGCTGCATTCCACCTTAGATGGGTAGTCTGAGCGGAGAAAGGACGTTGACCCATGGCAAAAACACAGCAAGCCGTAACGCCAGTGGATCCCGTATGGGACCGCATCACCCGCGAAGCAGAGGAGGCCGTGGCCACCCAGCCGCTGATGGGCGGGCTGGTCCATGCCTGTATCCTGCACCACAAGACGCTGGAGAAGGCGCTGTCCTACCGGATCGCCGCCAAGCTGTCCTCAAACGAGATGTCGATGACAATCCTGCGGGAAATTGTCGATGACGCCTATGCGGACTGCCCGGAACTGGTAGAGGCGGCCCGTGCCGACCTGATGGCGATCAACGAACGCGACCCGGCCAGCCACCGGCTGCTGCAGCCGATCCTGTACTTCAAGGGGTTCCAGGCGGTGCAGGCTTACCGGGTCAGCCATTACCTGATGGAGCAGGGGCAGAAGGATCTGGCCTATTTCTTTCAGATGCGCACGTCCGAGATTTTCGGCATCGACATCCACCCCGGCGCACGGATCGGCAAGGGGATCATGATTGATCATGCCCATTCCATTGTGATCGGCGAGACCGCGGTGGTGGGCGACAATGTGTCGATGCTGCATTCGGTGACCCTGGGCGGCACCGGCAAGGAAGAGCAGGACCGCCATCCGAAAATCGGCGATGGCGTGCTGATCGGCGCAGGGGCCAAGGTGCTGGGCAACATCAAGGTTGGCCATTGCAGCCGGATTGCCGCCGGGTCGGTGGTGCTGGCGGAGGTTCCGCCCTGCACTACAGTGGCGGGCGTGCCGGCCAGGATTGTCGGCGAGGCGGGTTGTGATCAGCCTTCGGTCAATATGGATCAGGTGGTGCCGGCGGGGTCTCCTGCTGCGGAGTGAGGCATTTGGCGCCGGCCGCGGGAATTGAGTATTTGCAAGAAAGATGAAGGGGCGTTTGGCGCCCCTTTTTTGTTGACCGGGTTTTCGGGGTAAGGGACTGGGGTTCCGCTTCTTTTCTCAGGATTTCCGGCCTTGTTTCCGTCTGCGCCGGGGCGTTGGCTGAGCATCTGGTTCTGCTTCGGCTGCAACGCTTTGAACACCGGTCTTTCCTTGCGTGGCTGCGGCGGTCTTTCCTTGATCAGAGCGGCGGTGATGGGCATATGTTTGGAAGCAATTGCAAACTGAGACGACAGGAACGGGGGAAAGACGATGATTTACACAACCGAAGGCCGCGGCCGTTTGTATGGGTCGATCCTGGAAACCGTGGGTGACACGCCGGCCATCCGGCTGAACCGGATCGCACCGGATCATGTTCAAATGTATGTGAAGTTTGAGGCGTTCAATCCGGCGGGATCGGTGAAGGACCGGCTGGCGCTGAACATCATTGAGGCTGCCGAGCGCGAGGGCCGGCTGGCGCCGGGGCAGACCGTGGTGGAGGCGACCAGCGGCAATACCGGGATCGGCCTTGCGATGGTGTGCGCCGCCAAGGGCTATCCTTTGGTGATCACCATGCATGACGGGTTTTCCGTCGAGCGGCGGCGGCTGATGCGGATGCTGGGCGCCAAGGTGGTGCTGACCCGCAAGGAGGACAAGGCCGTCGGCATGGTGGTGAAGGCCAAGGAGCTTGCCGAAGCAAACGGCTGGTTTCTGGCGCATCAGTTTGAGACCAAGGACAACGCCGACATTCATGAGGCCACCACCGCGCGGGAGATCCTGGGCGATTTTGACGGGCAGCGGCTGGATCATGTGGTGCTGGGCTATGGCACCGGCGGCACGGTCACCGGTCTGGGGCGGGTGCTGAAGGGCGCGCGGCCGGATCTGAAAATCACCCTCAGCGAGCCTGCCAATGCCGCATTGGTGCAGTCCGGTGAGGCGCAGGCGCGCAATGATGAGGGCGAGCCGGCGGCGACGCATCCGGCTTTTAACCCGCACCCGATCCAGGGCTGGACCCCGGATTTCATCCCGCTGGTGCTGCAGGAGGCGTTGGACAAGGGCTATTTCGATATGCTGGAGCCGGTGAGCGGCGAGGAGAGCATTGCCTGGTCCAAGCGGCTGGCGGCTGAAGAAGGCATCCTGACCGGGATTTCCGGCGGTGCAAGCCTGGCGGCGGCGATCAAGGTGGCGGAGAGCGCGCCGGAGGGAGCTGTGCTGCTGGCGGTGCTGCCGGATACTGGCGAGCGCTATCTGTCGACGCCGCTGTTCGATGGCATCGCGGCGGAGATGGACGCGGATGAGGCGGCGCTGTCGGCCTCGACGCCCGGCTTTCAGTATTGAGAGGTCAGCGCGCCGCCGCTGGTGGCGCGGGCGCGGCGGGTGTTGCGCAGGTGAGTATTTTTGGAAAGATGAAAGGGGGCGGGCGCGCCCCTTTTTTCGTTTGTGTTCAGCTGCCTGACTGCGTGTCTTGAGGTAAAGGAAAAGCCCCGGTTTTGGCCGGGGCTTTTTAGGTTTCGCAGTGAAGGCGGATCAGGCCAGCATCACCATCGGGTTTTCCAGGTTGTCCTTGATCGCGTTCAAAAGCTCCGCGCCAAGGGCGCCGTCGATCACCCGGTGATCCACGGATAGCGTAACAGACATCACCGTGGCCACCGCCAGCTCGCCGTCTTTGCCGACGATGGGCTTTTTGACGCCGGCGCCAACCGCCAGGATTCCGGCATGCGGCGGGTTCACGATGGCGTCGAAATTGTCGATGCCGAACATGCCGAGGTTGGAGATCGCGAAAGAGCCGCCCTGGTATTCATGCGGCGCCAGCTTGCGGTCGCGGGCTCGTTTGGCCAAGTCCTTCATCTCGGTTGAGAGCGCAGAGAGCGATTTCATATCGCTGTCCTGCAGAACAGGGGTGAACAGACCGCCTTCGATAGCGACGGCAACGGCCACATCCGAGGCTTTCATTTTCAGCACCCGGTCGCCGGCCCAGACAGCATTCGCATCCGGCACCGATTGCAGCGCCAGGGCGCAGGCCTTGATGATGAAGTCGTTGACCGAAAGCTTCACGCCGCGGCCTTCAAGCTGCTTGTTCAGCTCCCCGCGGAATTTCAGCAGCGCATCCAGCTGGATGTCGCGGCGCAGGTAGAAATGCGGCACCGTCTGCTTGGCTTCGGTAAGGCGGGCGGCGATGGTTTTGCGCATGCCGTCCAGTTTGACCTCTTCGAAGTCGCGGCCCTCGTACATGCGGGCAACCTGATCGGCGGAGGGGCCGGTTGCCGGTGCTGCGGCCGCCGGGGCAGCGGCGGCGGGTGCGGCGTCTGCTTTCGCGGCAGCGGCGGCTTGCGGCTTGGCGCTTTCGACGTCGGCCTTGACGATGCGGCCTTTGGGGCCTGAGCCCTTGATCTGGCTCAGGTCCAGGCCCTTGTCCGCGGCGATGCGGCGCGCCAGCGGTGACGCGAAGATCCGGCTGCCATCAGACGCGGCGGGGGCTGCCGGGGCTGGTGAGGCCGCGGCAGGAGAAGGGGACTCTGCAGACCCCGGCTCGGCTGCGGCAGATGCTGCGGCGGGTTCAGAGGAGGCCGGAGCAGTGCCGATGTCATCAGCGCTTTCGCCGTCTTCCAGCAGCACCGCGATCGGGGTGTTGACCTTCACGCCTTCAGAGCCTTCGGCGATCAGGATCTTGCCGACCACGCCTTCGTCCACGGCTTCGAATTCCATGGTGGCCTTGTCGGTTTCAATCTCGGCGATCAGGTCGCCGGAGGAGACAGTATCGCCCTCCTTGACCAGCCATTTGGCAAGGGTGCCTTCCTCCATGGTGGGGGACAGCGCGGGCATCAGGATTTCTGTGGGCATCTTGAGGCTCCTTACCGGTAGGTCACTTGCTTCACGGCCGCGACCACCTCATCCGTGGTGATCAGCGCGTGGCGTTCGAGATTGGCTGCATAAGGCATGGGCACGTCTTTGCCGGTGCAGGTGATGACCGGCGCATCAAGGTAATCGAAGGCCTGCTGCATCACTTCCGAGGCGATATAGCTGCCGACCGAACCCTGCGGCCAGCCTTCCTCAACCGTGACCAGACGGTTTGTCTTCTGCACCGATGCGATCACCGTGGGCAGGTCCATCGGGCGGATGGTGCGCAGGTCGATGACTTCGGCTGAGATGCCGTCTTCTGCAAGCTTATCAGCCGCTTCCAGCGCATAGGTCATGCCAATGCCAAAGGAGACGATGGTGGCGTCGGTGCCTTCACGCCAGATCCGGGCCTTGCCGAAGGGAACGGTGTAATCATCCAGCTTAGGCACATCAAAGGCGCGGCCATAGAGGATCTCGTTCTCCAGAAAGATCACCGGGTTGGGATCACGGATCGCGGTTTTCATCAGCCCCTTGGCGTCGGACGCGGAGTAGGGCATCACCACCTTAAGGCCGGGGATCTGCATGTACCAGGCGGCGTAGTCCTGGCTGTGCTGGGCGCCGACGCGGGCGGCAGCACCATTGGGGCCGCGGAACACCATCGGGGCGCCCATCTGGCCGCCGGACATATACAGCGTCTTGGCCGCCGAGTTGATGATGTGGTCAATCGCCTGCATGGCGAAGTTGAAGGTCATGAACTCGACAATCGGGCGCAAGCCCCCGAAGGCCGCGCCGGTGGCGATGCCGGCAAAGCCATGTTCGGTGATCGGCGTGTCGATCACCCGCTTGGCGCCGAATTCGTCCAGCAGGCCCTGGGAGATCTTATAGGCGCCCTGGTACTCGGCAACTTCCTCGCCCATCAGGAACACATCTTCGTCGCGGCGCATTTCCTCGGCCATGGCGTCGCGCAGGGCTTCGCGGACCGTGGTCTGCACCATTTCGGTGCCTTCCGGATAGTCCGGTTCCAGGGTCACGGAGGCGACCGGCGCAGCCGCGGCAGCAGCGGCGGGGGCTGCGGGCGCCGCAGGTGCCTCGGCCGCCGGCGCTTCGCTGGCGGCGGCGGATGCCGGCGCGGCAGAGGCGTCGTAGCTCTCTCCGTCCTCGACCAGCACCGCGATGGGCGTGTTCACCTTGACGCCTTCGGTGCCTTCGCCGATCAGGATCTTGCCGACGATGCCTTCGTCAACTGCTTCAAACTCCATCGTCGCCTTGTCGGTTTCGATCTCGGCCATGATATCGCCGGAGTTTACAGTATCGCCTTCCTTGACCAGCCATTTGGCCAGGGTGCCTTCTTCCATGGTCGGCGACAGGGCGGGCATAAGAATTTCGGTTGCCATATCAGTTGCTCTCCGCAGGAGTGATCATTCCGACGATGTTGCCTTGACCGTCCTCAACATAGGCGCAGCGGCCAATTCCGGGATAGTCCTGGGGCGGCAGCGCCTCGGCGCCGCCGTTGCCAAGCGCCCAGCTGTAGCGCTCGTCACAGTCGTCGACTTCAAATGTCATGGTGCCGCCGCGGACCGGGCCGCCGGCGGCAGGGGCATCGCCCATACGTTTCATCAGGCCGCCGGTCACGCCATGGGCCATGCCGATATCGGCGCCTTCGATCAGGTGATACGCCATATCTTCGCCGCCCGGCATCGGTTCAAACTGCCAGCCGAACAGACCGCTGTAAAAGGTCTTTGCGGCCTCAACATCCGTTGCGTGGATTTCGAAATGCGGCATCAGGCGCTGGCCTCCTGCGGGACTTCGTCGGCGTAAATGTCGGTCCACAACTCTTCGAGCGCGGGTTCCGGGCTTTCCTTGGCGAAATCTGCGGACTTGGAGACGATCTCCTTGATCTCCTTGTCGATCGCCTTGAGGTCGTCCTCGGTCGCGTGCTTGCCGGTCAGCAGCATCTCGCGGACCTGCTCGATCGGGTCGCGCTCCTCGCGCATTTTCTGGACCTCTTCGCGGGTCCGGTACTTGGCCGGGTCCGACATTGAGTGGCCGCGGTAGCGGTAGGTTTTGACTTCCAGGATATAGGGGCCGTCGCCGCTGCGGCAGTGGGCCACGGCGCGTTCGCCGGCTTCCTTGACGGACAGCACGTTCATGCCGTCGACCGCCTCGCCCGGAATGCCGAAGGCCTTGCCGCGTTCCCAGATTTCGGCGCTGGAGGTGGAACGCTGCTGCGAGGTGCCCATGGCGTACTGGTTGTTCTCGATCACGAAAACCACCGGCAGCTTCCACAGGGCGGCCATGTTGAAGGTCTCGTAGACCTGGCCCTGGTTGGCGGCACCGTCACCGAAATAGGCGAATGTCACGCGGCCGTTGCCCTTGTATTTGTCGGCAAAGGCAAGGCCGGCACCAAGCGGCACCTGGGCGCCGACGATGCCGTGGCCGCCATAGAAATGCTTCTCTTTCGAGAACATATGCATGGAGCCGCCCTTGCCCTTGGAGTAACCGCCCTCGCGGCCGGTCAGTTCGGCCATGACGCCGTCCGGGTCCATGCCGCAGGCCAGCATATGGCCATGGTCGCGGTAGGAGGTGACGCGCTTGTCGCCTTCCTCAGCTGCGGCCTCAAGCCCGACAACAACCGCTTCCTGGCCGATGTAGAGGTGGCAGAAGCCGCCGATCAGACCCATGCCGTAAAGCTGGCCGGATTTTTCCTCGAATCGGCGGATCAGCAGCATTTCGCGGTAGTGTTTCGTAAGCTCTTCGGCAGAAACGTTTGGTTTCTTTGCGCTTTTCCTAGCGGCCATGGTGGTCGACTCCCCCTGCAGGCTAGATAGTTTAGTGTTAAACCAATTGATACCCGGTTTTGGCCCGGCTGAATAGTGTTATTCTGCCGCGGGGTTTCCGCCGCGTAAAAATCCGCCCATGGAACGCAAAAATGCCACGCAGCAAACAGCAAGCGCGGCAAAGGGGGACGGACAGGAGGGCGCTTAGCGGATGACAATCTCGTCCGCGCGGACAAGGCCAAGCACCGAGCGGGCCTGCTCATCCAGGAGATCAAGGTCGAGATAGTCGTCGGACAGGCGGCGGGTCAGGTTTTCCATGCCGCCGATCCGGGACTGGAGACGGTCGAGATCCAGCCGCAGTTCTTCTGCTTCGGCTTGGATCTCGACCCGTCTGAACAGACCGAAGTCGCCCTGCACCGCCGCAAAGGTGAAATACGCGCTGAGCGCGAAGGCGATGGCAAAAAAGGCGATGGCGCCCAGCGACGGGCGATTGCTTCGGGTCACTTTGGAGGTGCCTGTATGTTACTGCTCAAGTTTTTGTTTTTGCGCCGTTTCCCGGCGTCTGCCCTAGTTATGCCACAACCGAATCGGCTTGTGAATCCTAAAACTGTCCACAGGGTGATTTTTCTCGGCACGGCCGGGAGCGGAAGGCGGCTCCTGAACCCGCAACCCGCGGAAGGCGCCCGTCCGGCTGACCGGGCGGGCGTTTCCGGTTACTGGTCGAGTGCCGCGACGCCGGGAAGCTCTTTGCCTTCCATCCATTCCAGGAAGGCGCCGCCGGCGGTGGAGATATAGGTGAAATCGCCGGCCGCGCCGGAGGCGTTCAGGGCCGCCACAGTGTCGCCGCCGCCGGCCACGGAAATCAGCTGGCCCGAGCGGGTCATGGCGGCTGCTTTCAGCGCAGCTGCGTTGGTGGCGGCGTCGAACGGTTCCAGCTCAAACGCGCCGAGGGGGCCGTTCCAGATCAGGGTCTTGCTGTTTGCAAACACCTCGATGATGCGGGCGACGCTTTCCGGGCCTGCGTCCAGGATCATGCCGTCGTCCGGGCATTGATCGGCGGGCAGGATTTCATGCTCAGCATGGGCTTCGAACTTTTTGGCGACCACGATGTCGGAAGGCAGGATGATCTCGCAGCCTGCGGCCTCGGCCTTGGCCAGGATCTCGGCTGCGGTGTCCTTCATGATGCGTTCGGCCAGCGAGATGCCGACCGGCAGGCCCTTGGCCACCAGAAAGGTGTTGGCCATGCCGCCGCCGATCACCAGGTGGTCGACCTTCTCGATCAGGTTGCCCAGAAGCTCCAGCTTGGTGGAGACCTTGGCGCCGCCGACAACTGCGGTGACCGGGCGCTGCGGCTGGCCCAGGGCGCTTTCCAGCGCCTGCAGTTCGGCCTGCATCAGACGGCCGGCGCAGGCGGGCAGCAGGCGGGCCAGCGCCTCGGTCGAGGAATGCGCGCGGTGGGCAGCCGAGAAGGCGTCGTTGCAGTAAACTTCGCCCAGGCGCGCCATGCCTGCGGCCAGTTCGGGGTCGTTCTTGGTTTCGGCGGCATGGAAGCGGGTGTTTTCCAACAGCAGCACTTCACCCGGCTGCAGCGCGTCTGCGGCGGCCTCGGCGCCCGCACCGATGCAATCGGCGGCAAACAACACGCGGGTTTCAAAGGCGCGCTCCAGCGTCGGCACCAGCTGGTTCAGCGACAGGTTCTCGCGGCGCTCGCCGCCGGGGCGGCCGAAGTGGGCCAAGAGGATCGGCTTGCCGCCGGCGGCCAGAATATCGCGCACAGAAGGGGCAATGCGGCGGATGCGGGTGGAGTCGGTGACAACCCCGTCGACGATCGGCACGTTGATGTCCACGCGCACCAGCACGCGCTTGCCGTTCAGATCCATGTCGTCGAGTGTTTTCCAGCCCATCAGCGAGACCCCTTATGGTGAAAATGCAGGTAAATCCGCGGGCTGTTTCGGGGGTTTTTGCGCATCAGTCAATGCTCCCTTGGCATTTCCGGGCGCTGGCCTTAGGTATCTGTGCAAATTTCGACGACAGGAGAGCCAGATGGCCGAGATTAAAGATCCCGAAAACACCGTTATTGTTGAACTGAAAGACGGCAACGTCGTGATTGAGCTGCTGCCCGACGTGGCGCCGAAACACGCCGAGCGCATGAAGGAACTGGCCCGTGCCGGCGAATACGACAACGTCTGTTTCCACCGGGTGATCGACGGCTTCATGGCGCAGACCGGCGACGTGGCCAATGGCGACATGGAAGACGGTTTCAACATCCGCATGGCGGGCACTGGCGGCTCGGACCTGCCGAACCTGCCGGCTGAGTTTTCCAAGCTGCCGCATGACCGCGGCACTCTGGGTGCTGCGCGCTCGGCGAACCCGGATTCGGCAAACTCGCAGTTTTTCATCAACTTCAAGGACAACCACTTCCTGAACGGCCAGTACACCGTTTACGGCCGTGTCATTGAGGGTATGGAGCATGTGGATGCGATCACCAAAGGCGAGCCGCCGGCAAACCCGGACCGGATGATCAGCGTAAAGGTTGCTGCGGATGCTTAAAAGCCTGTCCCTGGTGGCTCTGCTGGCGGCAGGGCCTGCCTTTGCCACCGGCCTGGAGGTTCAGGTCGAAGGCGAAGCCAACGGCACCATCATGATCGACTTGTTCGAGGATGTGGCACCCGCCCATGTGGCGCAGATCACCGCACTGGCCACTGAGGGCCAGTATGACGGCGTGGTGTTCCACCGGGTGATCGAGGGCTTCATGGCGCAGACCGGCGACGTCGAGTTCGGCAAGGCCGGCGGCGACATGAGTGCTGCCGGGCGCGGCGGTTCCAGCCGTCCCGATCTGCCGGCCGAGTTCTCGGACCTGCCGTTTGACCGCGGCGTGGTCGGCATGGCCCGGTCGCAAAACCCGAACAGCGCCAATTCGCAGTTCTTCATCATGTTTGATGCGGGCCATTTCCTGAACGGCCAGTACACGGTTGTCGGCAAGGTGACCGGCGGCATGGATGTGGTTGACGCGATCAAGCTGGGCACAGGCGGAAACGGCGCGGTGATCGGCCAGCCCGACGCCATGACCAAGGTGACCGTCACCGAATAAGGACCTCCGGTTTTCCGGAAAATCCAAGGCCCGTTCCCGGTATCCGGGGGCGGGCCTTTGCCGTTGCAGCCCTGCGCTGTGCCAAGCCTCTGACATGATGTCACAAGCCTGTGTTTCCCACTGTTCAGTCCCGGCTTGTCCCGAATACTGGGGTTCAGCAGGGAGTGGTGTATGCTGGGACGTTTGTTGATGAGTGCGGCAATGTTTTTGCCCTGGATGGCGCAGGCTGAGCCTGCCCAGTGGAAACGTGAATGGCCGAAAACCGATTTCAGCCGGACGAGTGTCGGGGATTGGGGGCAGATCCGCTCCGGCGGGGTGCCCAAGGACGGCATTCCGGCGCTGGATGCGCCACAGTTCACAGCGGCGGCCAAGGACCGGCGGCTGACGCCGCGGGAGCCGGTGATCGCGCTGGAAATAGAGGGCGCGCCGGCCCGCGCCTATCCGCTGCGTTACCTTACCTGGCATGAGATCGTGAACGATGTGGTGGCAGGCGTGCCGGTGGCGGTGACCTATTGCCCTTTGTGCAATTCGGCGATGACATTCGACCGGCGCACCCGGGCGGGGGTGCTGCGGTTTGGGGTCACCGGCAAGCTGCGTTATTCCGACATGGTGATGTATGACCGCGAAACCCAAAGCTGGTGGCAGCAGGCGATCGGCACCGGCATTGCCGGCGAGATGAGCGGCCAGCGGCTGGCCAGCCTGCCCAGCTGGGTCGAAAGCTGGCAAGAGTTCAAAGCGCGCAACCCGGATGGTCTGGTGATGGCGCAGCCTGGCTATAACAGGCGCTACGGGCAAAACCCTTACCGGGGGTATGACACGTCTGACTGGCCGTTTCTGTATGACGGCACCCCGCCGCCGCACGGGCTGGCACCGCTGGACCGGGTGGTGCGGGTCGGCAGCCGGGCCTGGCCGCTGGCGCGGCTGGCAAAAACGGGCGAGATCCGTGAGGCAGGCGTGGTGCTCAGCTGGCGGGCCGGGCAGGCCTCGGCGCTGGATGCCGGCACGCTGGCCAAGGGGCGGGACATCGGATCAGTCAGGGTGCGCGACGCAAGCGGGTTCGACTTGGCGCATGATGTGATGTTTGCCTTTGCCTTTCACGCCTTCTGGCCGGACGGGCGGTGGATGCTGAAATGACAAAAGGCGCGCCGCCGGGGCGCGCCTTGAGCAGGTCAATGGTTGCAGTGGTCAGAACAGGAAGTTGTCCGCGTCCTGCAGCTGCGCCACGGTGATGTCTTCCACCAGAATGGTGACATTGGCAAAGGAGACCAGGACGTCATCGCCTTGGCTGTCAAAATCCAGCTGGCTCAGCCGGGAGGCGCCGCGGCCGATCGCGATGCGGTCCTCTCCGGCGGTGAAATCGGTGATAGTGTCGTTGCCGTGGCCTTTGTGGAAGACGAAGGTATCCGCATTGCTGCCGCCGGTCAGCACGTCGTTGCCCTTGTGGCCCAGCAGCATGTCGCGCCCGGACTCGCCCTTCAGTGTATCGCTGCCGCCGCCGCCGACCAGCAGGTCGTTGCCCGAATTGCCGATCAGAACGTCCTTGCCATGGCCGCCCTTCAGCTCATCGGCGCCGCCGCCGCCCAGCAGCCTGTCGCCGTGTTTGCCGCCAATCAGCAGATCATCGCCCATGCCGCCAATCAGCAGGTCGCGTCCGCTGCCGCCCCAAAGATCGTCATCGCCATCGCCGCCGTTGAGAGTATCGCGGCCGGCGCCGCCCAGCAGGCGGTCATTGCCATCTTCGCCCAGCAACAGGTCGCTGCCGGTCAGACCGGACAAAGTGTCATTGCCGGCACCGCCTAAAATCAGGTCGCTGGAAAGCCCGGCAGATGTGTCGCCGGTCAGGGAATTGCCGCTGTAGCTGCCGGTTGTCAGGGCAAAGGTCCGGTCGGAAAATTCCAGCTGTTCGATCGAGGACACGATGTCGCGGCCATCGCCCGAGTCGATTGTGACCGTACTGAAGTTTGAGGAGAAAGACGCATTGCCGAATGTGTCGGCAATAATCAGGCGGTCCGTGCCGCTGCCGCCGTACAGCGTGTCGTCGCCGGTTCCAAGCTTGATTGTATCATTGCCGCCATGGGTGAGCCAGCGCTGTCCCTCGGCCATGTTGGAGGTGATTGTATCGCTGCCGGCCAGAATGGATGCTTCCAGACGTGCGCCGCTGGAGGAGGCGAACGTGTAGAAATTCATCGAAAAGTCGGAGAACGAAAGAACTGGAGTTCCGTAGGATGTGATGCTGAGAGACTTTAGCGTCCAGGAATAGGGGGACGCAGAGGAAAAATCCCCGGTCAGGCTGAAGCCAGCCCCGTTGGTGCCGGTAAAGATAATCAGGCTGGAAGTTTGCGTTGTGATGCTTGCGTTGGCAAAATCCGGAGAGTTCAGGGCATTGAGCGACCATGTTCCGCTCGGATCATTCAAGTTTACTGTCGCCATTTCCCTAAAATACCCTTTTCGTTGTGCCGCATGCCGGGCCGCAGTCCTGTATTTTCCGTGTTAACTATCGGCCTCAACTCGTGGCTGCAAGGTAAGGAATACAAGATACCGTTGCGGGACTGGCAGAATGCGAAGCTGACCGGGTACAAAAAAGCCGCAGGCGATGGCCTGCGGCTTTTGAAATGGTCATGCCGGATCCGGCAGTAACGGCGGATCAGCCCTCGGCTTTATGCGCGGCAGTCGCTGCTTTTACGGCTGCAGACGGGGCCGGAGCCGGAACGGCAGAAGGTGCTGCGGCGGGGGCGGATTTGCGGCCGCCCGGGTTCAGCGGGTCGTCCTGGCGCTGCACAGAGCCTTCGAAGTGGGCGCCGCTTTCAATGGCGATGGTCTTGTGGATGATATCGCCTTCGACGCGGGCGGTGGCGGTCAGGCGCACCTTCAGGCCGCGCACGCGGCCAACGATACGGCCGTTGATGACCACGTCATCGGCGGTGACCTCGCCCTTGATGGTGGCAGTTTCACCGACCGTCAGCAGATGCGCGCGGATGTCGCCTTCGACCGTGCCTTCGACTTGGATGTCGCCGGTGGTCTTAACGTTGCCGGTGATGTGCAGGTCAGAGCTGAGCAGCGACGCGGCTGGCTTGGCCTTGGGGGCGCTGGACCTGTAGTCGCTGACCGGAGCCGCCGGCGCAGCAGTGGGAGCCGGGGTTGCTTCGGCCTGCTTCGGCCCGGGCTCGTTGATTTTGCTTTTAGAAAACATTTCTCGCAGCCTTGATGTAGATCATGGGGTTTACAGGTTGCCCGTTGACCCTGACCTCGTAATGGAGGTGGGTCCCGGTGGACCGTCCGGTGTTACCCATATCAGCAATGTGATCCCGCGCGAGACCCTTTGGCCCTTTGTAACGCGGAGTTTCGAATTATGGGCGTATCTGGTTTCGATGCCGAAGGCATGCCGGATGGTGACCATCCTGCCGTAGCCCGACTGCCAGCCGGCATGGGTGACAACGCCGTCGGCAGTGGCAAAGATATCGGTGCCGGTGCCGCCGGCAAAATCCGACCCTTTATGCAGGCGGCGGCCGCCGGTCTTGGGGTCGCGGCGGTAGCCGAAGCCCGAGGTCTGGCGCACCTGGCCCAGGTTCACCGGCGTGGCAAAAGGCGCCTGCTGGGCGGCCAGGCGGTAAAGGTTCAGCTGATCCAGCTTGGCCAGGATGCTGTTGGCCCGCAACGCTTCGGCTGTGGGTTCTTCACCGCGGGTCGACATTGCCAAAGGGGCAAGCGGCCCGCCCTGGCCGTTATAGCCGCGGCGGACCTGCTCCAGAATACGCTCAGGCGGCATGCCGGCGTTGCGGAACATCTTGTCGAGCGGGGTGACAGAAACCGCCACCGCTTCTTCCAGCTGGCGGAAAATCTGGCTGTTGCGCTCGTCCATCAGCTGCAGTTCCAGTTCCAGCTCGTCGCGCTGGCCGATGGCGTCGCGGGCATCGGCCATGATCCGGTCGCGTTCCGCTGCGGTGTCCGACAGCACCCCTGCCAGCAGGTCCATCTGCGCCGAAGCGCTGGCGATGACAGCGTGAGGGGCGTTCTCGTCCTGGGTGTCTGCCTTGAGCTGCGCCAGGGATTTGCGGGCAGTGTCGCGCTGACGCATGGTGTCGCGCAGGGTGGACTGGATAACCTCGATGCCGGTTTCCAGCTCGCGGCGGCGGGTTTCCGAGGCCAGAAGCTCAGACTGCATCATCGAAATCTGTGTCAGCGCGGCATTGAAACGGTCCTGCGCCGCCAGGGCCTCAACAGCGCGGGTGTCGCGTTCATCGGAGATAGCGTTGAGCCGCTCGCGGTAGGTCTGCTGATCGCGTTTGGCCAATTCGCGGAAGTTGCCTGACCCGATACTGTCCATCAGCACAATCGCGGTGGCGACAATGGTCCAGGCGGTAAACAGGGTAACGCCTGCAACGGCTGCCAACTGGGTTTCCGAACGCAGCCGGATGAAGCGTGTATCGTTGTCGGACTTCAGGAACACCCGCCGCTCGGGGAAGCGGCGTTCAAGAAAGCTGTGGATTCTGATCGCGAGCCGTGTGCGCAAAGTCTGGTCCCTGTCCCGTTCTGCACAGGCCCCTCAAGGCGGAGCCGGTGCCTTGGGCGAAGTGAATAGACAGGGCGGCGCCATTGGGCAAGCCTGTTGACCCTTTGGGCAGGGAAGCGGCGGGAGGAGCCGTGTGATAGGCGGAAAATTGCCGAAGAAACCGGGGCTTGCGCCGGGGAGACCCGGCTAAGTTGCCGGGTTTCATCCGGTTCTCAATCCGGGGAGCGGCCGATCAGGCGCAGGATAGCCACCAGGACAATCCCGTAAAGCACGTGGCCAGCCAGGGCGACCCAGGCGATTCCGGTGAAGTTCAGGAAGAACGGCAGCCCGGCGATGGCGGTGATGCCGCCGATGGCAAAAACCCAAAGGCCAAAGCCATAGAGCGCAGACGGCAGCAACCAATGGGTGCCTCCTGCCACCCGGTTCCAGACGGGAGCAAAGATGAACAGCCAGCCCGCCGGGTAGCCGATCAGGCCGACCAGATAGAAATGCACAAAATAGCCGGCAAAATCGCCGTCGGGCAGACCCAGGCTGCCCAGGAGGCTGCGGGCCAGCCCGTGCGGCGACAGGCTGGCGAATCCCAGGCCAGGGCTGATCACCTGCCCCAAAGGTCAAAAGCGTTGGTGGCAAAGAAGCCGGAAATGAACATCAGGCCAAGGGTTTGGACATTGAAGCCTGGGCAGGCGGGACGGGCGCGGCGATCGGCGGACATCATCATGGCAGTTGGTCTCCTGTGCGGGGTAAGCTGGCGCTTTGCTTCTGCTGAACATCGGGACCGGGGCCGCAACGTCAATTCGCTGCGGCGCGATCTCACCGGTTGGTGATCCGGCCCGGGCCTTGTTGTGAGGATTGTTACAGGCACCCTTCGGTGCAGCGGCGGCTGCAGGCAGCAGGTCCGGTTCAGCTGCCGGGCAGCACCCGGTCCTGATCGGCCAGCGGCCAGTAGAAATCCGGCGGCAGGCCGGCATCGGCGCGTTTTTCCTCATTGAAAGGCGGTTTGAGAGGCCCGTGGAAATACTTGCGTACCAGCGCGTGGAACACTTCTTTCGGGTCAAGGTTGTCCCGTCCGCAGAGGAAATTGAACCATTTGGAGCCATAGGCGACATGGCTGACCTCCTCGGCATAGATCACTTCCAAAGCGTCCACGGCCTGGGTGATGGCGGCCTTGCGGAAGACTTCGATCATGCCCGGGGTGACGTCCAGCCCGCGCGCCTCCAGCACCATCGGCACCACCGCGAGGCGGCCCATCAGGTCTTCGGCTGTGTCCTCGGCGGCGCGCCACATGCCGGCATGGGCAGGCAGGGCGCCATAATGGCTGCCCAGCGCTTCAAGGCAGTCGCACATCAGGTTGAAATGTTTGGATTCTTCATCCGCGGCCTGGACCCAGTCGTCAAAGAAGCCCATCGGCATCGGCACATGGGAAAACCGCGCGATGATGTCCCAATGCAGGTCAACGGCATTGAGCTCGATATGGGCCACCGCGTGCAGCAGGGCGATCCGGCCGGCCTCGGATCCCGGTTTGCGTTTGGGCACGTCGCGCGGGTGCAGCAGCTGTGGCCGGTCCGGGCGGGCCGGGTGCATCGGCGGCGTGGCGGTTCCGATGGCGATTTCCGGCGCTTCGCCTTTGCGGTAAGCGAACCACTCGGCGGCATGGCGGCGGGACAGCGCGGTCTTGGCGCGCCCATCTGCGGTGGTCAGCACCTCGGCGGCGCATTCAGCTAGCGAAAGGGGCTGGGTGTCCATAGGGGTCTCCTCAAACGGCGGGATGCGCCGGGTTCACCTGATTTGGCAGCCGGAGTCCAGAGCGGAAAACGGCGGTGCTCCCGCGCCTGCGGGTGATCAGCAGGCTGATCACTCTGGCAGCCTTGGGCATGGCAGCGCGCCTTGGCGCGCTGCGCGCCGCCCAGCGGGCGGCGCCTGGCCCAACGGTGAGGGCTGCTCTTGCCAAAGAGCAGCCGGAGCGGGCGGGAGAGCTCCGGCCGGCGGATCAGAGCGCCTGGACGGCGGCCAGCACCTCATCCACGTGGCCATCGACCTTGACCTTGCGCCAGACGCGGGCGATGCGGCCATCGGTGCCAATCAGGAAAGTGGAACGCTCAATGCCCCAATGCTTCTTGCCGTACATGCTCTTTTCCTTCCAGACGCCGTAATCCTCGCAGACGGTGCCCTCTGCGTCCGACAAGAGCGGCGTGGTCAGCCCGTGTTTGGCGGTAAAATTCTCATGCTTCTTCAGGCTGTCCTTGGAAATCCCGAAAACGTGAGCGCCGGCATCGGCGAATGCCTGCAAAGCCTCTGAAAAGCCGATGGATTCTTTGGTGCAGCCGGGGGTATTATCGCGGGGATAGAAAAACAGCACCACGGGCGCGCCCTGGAGGCTGGACAAAGTGACCTCTCCGCCGCCGCCGCGGGGCAGGGTAAAGGAAGGGGCGGGATCTGATACGTCGAGCATTGGCCTGTCTCCGGTCATTTGCGCAAAATCTCTGCGCGGCAAACATAACCCAAGAGCAGCAAAGGGAAAGCTGAGATCAAACCTGCCGGCGAGAATAACCGCGCTGCTGCTGAGGCGGTGCCCGTGAAGGGTCCGGGGCCGGGTGCTGAAGCCGTGCCTGGACGCGGTTCGGAGCCGGGTCACGGCACGGCGCAACGGCCTGCGCGCCGCCGCTGGCGCTGGCGGCTGCTGCGCGGGTGTATCTGGATGCTGGCGCTGCTGAGCTTTCTGGCAGCCGCTGCGGTCTATTTCGGGATCGGCACCCGGCTGAATGCGCCGGATTGGGTGCGCAGCCGGGTGGAAACCCGGATCGAGCGGCATCTGAACGGGCTGCAGATCGAATTCGGTGCCATTCATGTGGTGGTGAACGAGGGCTTGCGGCCGCGGGTCAGTCTGAAGGATGTGGTGCTGCGGCACCCGGACGGCACCCTGTTTGCACAGCTGGCCGATGCCCAGGCCAGCCTGGCGATGCGGCCGCTGCTGCGCGGCAAGCTGCAGCCCAAGCAGATTTCGCTGAACGGCTTGTTTGCGGCGCTGCGGCGCAACAAGGACGGCTCTTTTGCGATCAGTTTTGCCAGCGGCGGGCTGCCGTCGCGGCAGGCAGGCAATCTGGCTGAGCTGATCGAGCAATGGGACAGTCAGCTGCAAAAACCGGTGCTGGCCGCGCTTGCCGGCATGGAGACCAGCGCGCTAACGCTGTCCTACACCGACGACCGGCTGGGCCGCGCCTGGACCTTGGACGGCGGCCGGATCGGTTTGAAGCGTGACGGCAGCAAGGTGTCCCTGTCGGCGGTGTTTTCGGTCCTGAGCGGACGCGGCGGCGTGGGCACGGTGGAGGCCAGCTACAGTTCCGGGATCGGCAGCCCGGAGGCGGAGTTCGGGTTTCTGGTGTCGGATATCGCCAGCGAGGATATCGCTCTGCAAAGCCCGGCGCTTGGCTGGCTGGGGGTGCTGCGGGCGCCGATTTCCGGTTCCTTGCGTGGCGAGGTGTTCAGCGACGGCGGCATTGCTCCGGTACAGGCCAGCCTGCGTATCGGCGAAGGTGTGATCCAGCCGGCCGCCCAGACCCGGCCGGTGCCGATTACCGGCGCGCGCAGCTATTTCACCTATTACCCGGCAGAGCAGCTGCTGAAGTTCTCGGAACTCAGCGTGCAAAGCGGCTGGGGGTCCGGGGTGATGCAGGGGCAGGCGAGCCTGGCCGGGGTGCAAAACGGGCAGCTGACCGGGCTGGTCGGGCAGCTGCGGTTTTCCGATCTGGAGCTGAACCCGCGCCGTCTGTTTGAAACTCCCGTCAAATTCCCCGGCGTTGATGCGGATTTTGACCTGAGCCTTGCCCCGTTCCGGCTGCGCCTTGGCGAGATGCTGGTGCGCGACGGGGACAGCCGCATTCATTTTGACGGCGATATCGGTGCTGGCCCCGAGGGCTGGGATTACGATCTGAACGGCAGCGTTGATCAGGTGTCTGTTCAGCGGGTCAAGGAACTGTGGCCGGAGCCGCTGGCGCCGAATCCGCGTCTTTGGGTGCGGGAGAACCTGCGGGACGGCGAGGTGCGCAATGTCGGGTTTCACATGCGCGGGCGCGGCAGCGGCAAGCCCTTTGTCAGTCTGGACCTGGCCTTTGACGGCGCCGAGGTGCTGTTTCAGAAATTCATGCCGCCGGTGCGCAGGGCCGCGGGCCAGCTGAGCCTGTACGGCGACCGCTTTGTTGTGACAGCTTCTGGCGGCACGGTGACGGCCGAGCAGGGCGGCGCGGTTGATGTCGCCGGAACCTCTTTCATCATTCCGGATGTGTCGGCCAAGGACGGCACCCCCGGCATTGCCCGGATCATGGCGCGCGGATCGGCCACGGCGGCGCTGTCGCTGCTGAACCGGGAACCGCTGCGGGTGATGGATAAGGCCAGCCTGCCGGTGGATCTGGCCGAGGGGCTGGTGGAGGCAACGGGCACGCTGGCGCTGCCGCTGCAAAAGCAGGTGCCGGTGGAGGAGATCCTCTATCATTACCGCGGCACGATTCGCGCTGTGGAAAGCAGAATACTGGTGCCGGGGCATGTAGCGGCGGCCCCGCTGCTGGACGTCGAGGGCAATCAGAGCCAAGTGCGCCTCAGCGGTGCAGGCAGCCTGTCGGGTGTTCCGCTGACGGCCAGCTGGCAGCAGCGGATCGGCAAGGACGCGCCGCCGGACAGCCGGGTGGAGGGGACTATTGAACTGTCGGCGCAGGCGGTGGAGGCCTTTAATCTTGGCCTGCCGCGCGGGGCGGTCTTTGGCAAAGGCCAGGGGCGCTATTCGGTGGATCTGACCCCGGAGGCGCCGCCGCGTCTGGAACTGCAGTCGGATTTGACGGGTCTTGGCCTGCGGATCCCCGAGATCAGCTGGCGCAAGGGCGAAGCGGCAAAGGGGAAGCTGTCGGTTTCGGCGCTGCTGGGTGAGACCGCCGCGGTAGAACAGCTGACGTTGCAGGCGCCGGGGCTGGCTGCCACCGGGCAGGTGTCCACGCGCAAAGGCGGCGGGCTGGATCAGGCGGTGTTCTCATCAGCGCGGGCAGGGGATTGGTTCCGCGGATCTGTGACGTTCCGGGGGCGCGGTGCCGCGCCGCCCGCAATCGAGGTGACCGGCGGCCGGCTGGATCTGAACCGTTCGCCGTTTTCGGCAACCTCAGCCAGCGGCGGCGGCAGCAGCAGCGGCGGCGGGTCGAGCCCGGTTACCCTGCGGTTGCAAAACCTGCAGGTGACCGACAGTATCGGGCTGCAGAATTTTCAAGGCCGTTTTTCCACCCAAGGCGGCATGAACGGTGAATTCACCGCCCGCCTGAACGGCCAGACCCCGGTGGCGGGCACTGTGGTGCCACAAAATGGCGGCACCGCGGCCCGGATCCGGGCCAATGATGCCGGGGGCGTGTTCCGCTCGGCAGGCATGTTCGAGCATGGCCGCGGCGGCAGTTTTGAAATGACCCTGATCCCGGCAGACAAGCCGGGCGAATATGACGGCAAGGTCAATGTGCGAAACATCCGGATCCGCAATGCACCGTCAATGGCGGCGATCCTGAATGCGATCAGCCTGATCGGGCTGCTGGATGAGATGACCGGCCAGGGCATCCTGTTCACCAGCATGAACGGGCGGTTCCGGCTGGGTGCCTCGCATCTGATTCTGCATCAAAGCAGCGCGGTGGGTCCGTCGATGGGGCTGTCGCTGGACGGCAATTATGATCTGAACAACAGCCGCCTGAACATGCGCGGCGTGATTTCGCCGATCTACTTGGTCAACGCAATCGGCAGGATCCTGGCGCCGCGCGACGGCGAGGGGCTGATTGGTTTTACCTTCACCTTGCGCGGCACGGCGGATGATCCTGCGGTCTCGGTCAACCCGCTGGCGGGGTTGGCGCCGGGTTTTCTGCGGGAAATTTTCCGCGGGCCGGCGCCAAAGGTGCCAGGCCAGCAGCGCGCCTTTACGGCGGAAGAAGAAGAGGCGCAAGAAGAGCGCAGGCCGTACCGGACGCCGCGGGGCGCTGACAAGTGACCCTGACAAACGGCGAAAAACACCGTAGATTTCCCCTGCAGCACAGCCTATAGCGCGCAACATGAAACTCAGCGATTTCGACTTCGACCTGCCCGACGATCTGATTGCCACCCGGCCTGCCAATCCGCGCAGCGCGGCGCGGCTGCTGGTGGCTGCTGGCAGGGAACTGCATGATGGCCAGGTGACCGATCTGGTGCAATGGCTGCAACCCGGCGACCGGCTGGTGCTGAACGACACCAAGGTGATCCCGGCGCGGCTGAGCGGGCTGCGCCACCGTGACAGCGCCCAAGGGCCGGTGGCGGCCAAAATTGAGGCGACCCTGCTGGAGCCGCGCGCAGATGGCAGCTGGGCGGCGTTGCTGAAGCCGCTGAAAAAGATCAAGCCGGGGGAAGATATTGTTTTCTCGGACGATCTGAGCGCAACGCTGGAAACGGTTTCCGAAGGCCAGGGTCATCTTCGTTTCAACCTGAGCGGCACCGATTTTGACGCAGCGCTGGCTGAGGCCGGCGCGATGCCGCTGCCGCCTTATATCGCCGCCAAACGCGCGGCGGACGAGCAGGACAAGACCGATTACCAGACCGTCTGGGCCCGCAATACCGGTGCGGTGGCGGCGCCGACCGCCTCCTTGCATTTCGACGCTCCGTTGCTGGCAGCGCTGAAGGCACGCGGGGTAGAAGTTTCCTATGTCACCCTGCATGTGGGCGCGGGCACCTTCCTGCCGGTCAAGGTCGAGGATGTGACCACCCACCGCATGCACGCGGAATGGGGCAAGGTGAGCGCACAGGCGGCGGCGGAGATCACCGAGACCAAGGCTGCAGGCGGGCGGGTGATCCCGGTTGGCACCACCGCGCTGCGGCTGATCGAAAGCGCCGCCAAGGACGGGCAGATCCACGCTTGGGAAGGCGATACGGATATCTTTATTTATCCGGGGTTCGGGTTTCAGGTGGCGGATGCGCTGATGACCAATTTCCACCTGCCGAAATCGACCCTGCTGATGCTGGTGTCGGCGCTGATGGGGCAGGAGGAGATCCGCAGGATCTATGAACATGCTGTCGGAAACCGCTACCGGTTCTTTTCTTATGGCGACGCGTCGCTTTTGATCCCGGCTAAGGCGGATACACCTCAGAAAAGCGGCGCGAATTCATAGACAAGCGCCGCAACCATGGCTCCGGATTGCGCAATCCGGGTCATGAAATTGAAATCTGAATCAGCGATACCGGCCAAGCGAGCCTTGATCGCCCGGACATAACATTCAAATGTGATGGCAGCCCGTCCCTTGTGGAGGGCTGCTTTGCTTTCAAAGGAGGCATGAAATGCTGCAGGTGCTGTCGAGCGCATGGGCGCTGCTCTTGGGATGATGCTGCTGATGGTCGGCAACGGCCTGCAGGGCACCATGCTGGGTGTGCGCGGCGAGCTGGAAGGGTTTTCCACCTTCCAGATGTCGATTGTGATGGCGGCCTATTTCGTTGGCTTCCTGGGCGGTTCGCGGCTGGCGCCGGAGATGATCCGCCGGGTTGGCCATGTGCGGGTGTTTGCGGCCTTGGCCTCGTTCATTTCGGCGGTGATGATCCTGTATCCGGTGCTGCCGAATACCGTCGCCTGGGGGCTGGGGCGCGTGATCATCGGGTTCTGCTTTTCCGGCGTGTATGTGACGGCGGAAAGCTGGCTGAACAATTCTGCCGACAACTCCAACCGGGGCAAGGCGCTGTCGCTGTACATGATCGTGCAGATGGTCGGTATCATCGCTGCGCAGGGGCTGATTCAGGTCGGAGATCCAGCCGGTTACGAGGCGTTCATCATCGCGTCGATCCTGGTTTCAATCTCCTTTGCGCCCATTCTGCTGTCGATCTCGCCGACCCCGGCGTTTGACACCACCAAGCCCATGACCCTGCGCGAGATCATGCGGATTTCGCCGCTGGGCTGTGTCGGCATGTTCATTCTGGGCGGCGTGTTTTCCGCCCAGTTCGGGATGAGCGCGGTTTACGGCGCCGCTGCGGGGCTGAGCCTGGGCAACCTGTCGCTGTTTATCGCCACTTTCTATATCGGCGCCACCATCCTGCAGTATCCGCTGGGCTGGGTCTCGGACCGGATGGACCGGCGGCTGCTGATCATGATGGTGGCGGCTGCAGGCGGCTGCGGCGCGGTGCTGGGCTTTATCTACGGCATGGACTTTAAGATGCTGCTGGTTGCGGCCTTTATCATCGGCGGCCTGTCGAATCCGCTGTATTCGCTGCTGATCGCCTATACCAACGATTACCTTGAGCATGAGGACATGGCGGCGGCATCGGGCGGGCTGGTGTTCATCAACGGGCTGGGCGCCATTGCCGGCCCGATGATCACCGGCTGGTTGATGAGCGACGCGGTGTTCGGTCCGGCTGGCTTCTTTGCACTGATTGCGGCGCTGATGTTCCTGATGGCCGCCTATGCGGCTTACCGGATGACCCAGCGTGCTGCGACGCCGGTTGACGAGACCGGGAGCTTTGCCGCGATGTATCCGAGCTCGACGCCTGTGGCGGTTGAGTTTGCCCAGGAATACGCGATTGAGACCGAGCTGGAAGAGCAGGAAACCGCCGGCGAGGAGAATTGATTGCGCTAACCAGCCGGAATTGTGAGGATTATTTCACACAGCGGGCTTGCCTGTCGCAATTTGTGACCCAAGGTTACTTGTAATGGTAATGTAAAATGGCCTGAAGTTAGGGTCAGGAAAAACTTGGAGTTACGACCGATGACTGGTCCCGAAGAGATACTTGCATTCTGGCTCGATAAGGTTGGGGAAAAGGGATGGTATCTGCAGGATGACGCGCTGGATCAAGAGATCCGCACGAAGTTTCAAAAGACCTGGGAGGAGGCCTGCGAGGGCAGGTTTTCCTTCTGGCTGACCTACCCCAGCGGCACCCTGGCCTACATCCTCCTGATGGACCAGTTCCCCCGCAACATGTTCCGCGGCGAAGGCAAGGCGTTTGCCTCTGACCGGGCGGCGCTGTCGGCGGCCAAGGTGGCGATCAACAAGAAATGGGACAAGAAGATCGACGAACCGGCGCGCCAGTTCTTCTATCTGCCCCTGATGCATTCCGAGAACCTGTGCGACCAGGAACGCTGCATCCGGCTGATGCTGGAACGGATGCCCCAGACCGGCACCAGCAACCTGCTGCACGCGCGGGCCCACCGCGAGGTGATCCGCCAGTTCGGCCGCTTCCCCTACCGCAACGAGGCTCTGCACCGCGCCAGCACCGCGCCGGAGCTGGATTACGTGATGGCGGGCGGCTACGGCGAGACCGTGCGGCAAGTGCAAGCTGCGGGCTGAACCCGGTCCTGTCACGGGTCTGAAGCAACAGAAAACGCCGCGCCCTGAAAGGGGCGCGGCGTTTTCTGTTGTGATCCTGCCAGTTGCAGCCTTTTCAAGGCGAACGCAAAAATCTTCTGGCGGGTTGTTTGCCTGCAGCATAGCCTGTTCAGACGGCGTTGCGCTGTTTCTTGCATGGCCGCTATGCCGCAGCAGAGGATGATTGCAGCGCAGAAAAAAATAGTTTAACGGTAAACTAGTTTTGGAACCTGTTCGAGGGCGAGGGAGCACTATGGCCGCACAATCTTATGACGTGATCGTAATCGGCGCCGGGCCGGGGGGCTATGTCGCGGCCATCCGTGCCGCACAGCTGGGTCTGAAAACCTGCATTGTCGAGCGCGAGCATATGGGCGGTATCTGCCTCAACTGGGGCTGTATCCCGACCAAGGCGCTGCTGCGCTCCTCCGAGGTATTTCACCTGATGGAGCGGGCCAAGGATTTCGGCCTGAAGGCGGAAAACATCGGCTATGACTTGGACGCGGTGGTGAAACGCTCGCGCGGGGTGGCGAAACAGCTGTCCTCCGGCATTGGCCATCTGATGAAGAAGAACAAGATTGCGGTGGTCATGGGCGAAGCGACGCTTCCTGCCAAGGGCAAGGTGTCGGTCAAAACCGATAAGGGCACTGAAGAGCTGACCGCCAAACACATCGTGCTGGCCACCGGTGCACGGGCGCGCGAGCTGCCGGGTCTTGAGGCTGACGGCGATCTGGTCTGGACCTACAAACACGCGCTGGACCCGGTGCGGATGCCGAAGAAGCTGCTGGTCATCGGCTCGGGTGCCATCGGTATTGAATTTGCTAGCTTCTACAACACGCTGGGCGCCGATACCACGGTGGTTGAAGTGATGGACCGGGTGCTGCCGGTGGAAGACGCGGAAATCTCCGCCTTTGCCAAGAAGGCCTTTGTCAAACAGGGCATGAAGATCATGGAGAAAGCCATGGTCAAGCAGCTGGACCGCGGCAAGGGTAAAGTGACGGCCCATATCGAGGTTGGCGGCAAGGTTGAAAAGCAGGAGTTCGACACCGTGATCTCTGCCGTGGGCATCGTCGGCAACGTCGAGGGCCTGGGGCTGGAAGAGCTGGGCGTCAAGGTCGACCGCACCCATGTTGTGACGGATGAATACTGCCGCACCGGGGTGGATGGTCTTTACGCGATTGGCGATATCGCCGGCGCGCCCTGGCTGGCGCATAAGGCGTCGCACGAGGGTGTCATGGTGGCCGAGCTGATCGCGGGCAAACACGCCCATCCGGTCAAGCCCGAAAGCATTGCCGGCTGCACCTACTGCCAGCCGCAGGTGGCTTCGGTCGGTTATACCGAAGCGAAGGCCAAGGAGCTGGGCTATGACATCAAGGTCGGCCGCTTCCCCTTCATCGGCAACGGCAAGGCGATTGCGCTGGGAGAGGCTGAGGGCATGGTGAAGACCATCTTTGACGCCAAAACAGGTGAGCTGCTGGGCGCCCATATGGTCGGTGCGGAAGTGACCGAGCTGATTCAGGGCTACGTGGTGGGCCGCCAGTTGGAAACCACCGAGGAAGACCTGATGAACACCGTCTTCCCGCATCCGACGCTGTCCGAGATGATGCATGAATCGGTGCTCGATGCCTATGACCGGGTGATCCATATGTAAGCTGCCTGGCAAGTTGCCTGTGGAGCGGAAATTGGAAAGGCGGCCTGTGAGGGGCCGCCTTTTTCTTTGGCGGCAGGGCTCTGGTCCCGGCGCCGGGTCCGGGGTAACCAGAGGCTGACCAAAGGATACAACAGGGGCAGCAGCCATGACGGCATCCGGAAATTCCCGCTGGGGGCTGATCCTGGCGGTCTGGGGCGCAGGCCTGGGGCGGCTGCGCAATACGGCAAGATCAGCGTGATCTTTGGCCGGATGGGGGAGCTGTACCCGCAGGCGGGAAACGCGATCAGCTTTTCCGTGTCGCTGGTCGGGGTTTTGGGCATTCTGCTCGGGGCTGTGGCGGGGTTGTATGTCGCCGCTTTCGGCTACCGGCGCACGCTGATCTGGGCGCTGTGGGCGGGGGCGGCGATGTCTGCCCTGCAAGCGCTGCATCTGCCGTTCGGGGTGTTCCTGGCCTCCCGTGTGGTTGAGGGGCTGTCGCATCTGGGTATCGTAGTGGCAGGGCCGGTTCTGATTGCACAGCTGAGCTCGGAGCGGGGACGGGGGCTGGCGATGACCCTGTGGAGCACGTTTTTTGCCGTCGCCTTTACCCTGCTGACCTGGTTCGGGGTGCCGCTGGCGGATGCATGGGGGCTGCTGGCGCTGTTTGGTGCCCATACGGGCGTGATGGCGGGGCTGGCGCTGCTGCTGGGCTTTGCCTTGCGCGATGTTCCGGTGCCTGAAAGGGGCCGCTGCCGCGTCTGGCGGAATTGCCCGGGCTGCATCTGCCCATTTACCGGTCCCCCTGGATTTCGGCGCCGGCCGCGGGCTGGCTGTTTTACACCTGCTGCTTTGTGGCGGTGCTGACGGTGATCCCGCCTTATATCGCCGAGGACATCCGCGCCTTTGTGCTGGGGATGATGCCGCTGGCCAGCATTGCGGTGTCGATGACCCTGGGGGTGTATCTGCTGCGCTTCCTGCCGGGGTGCGGCTGGCGCAGCTGGGGTTCCTGGCCTGTGCCGCCGCCGCCCTGTGGCTGTGGGCCATGCCCGGCGCGCCGGCCGCCTGTATCGCCATGGCGGGGGCCATGGGGCTGGTGCAGGGCGGCTCCTTTGCAGCCGTTCCGCAGCTGAACGGCAGTGCCGCCGCGCGGGCGCAGTCCAGCGGTGCAATGGCGCAGATGGGTAATCTGGGCAATACCATCGGAACGCCGCTGATGGTGCTGGCACTGGCCGGCGGCGGCTTTGGCGGCATGATGGCTGTGCTGCTGGCGCTGTTCCTAAGCGGAACTGCGGTGCATGGTCTGCTGTCAGCGCGGCGGCGCAGCATGGCGTAACGGGGCCTCTCCCGCCCGTCGACGGCCCCCGGTCCGGGGCCGTCGCCCGTTGGGCATGGCGCCGCAAGCGGCGCGCCGGATTCCGGTTGAAATCCGGGCCGGAAAACGCGTGTTTTCCGGTTTGATCCGGGGCCGGCGCAGCCTGCTGCCAGCTGCTGTCAGCAAGTTTTGTCCTGTTCGTGATATGTTCTCTTTTGGGGCTTGGCGTTTCCCGGTGCATTCCCTATTTGTATGGCGGGCGTTTGCCGCTGGTTTGGCAGGCGCGGGCACGGGGGCATTATGGCTGAGCTGAAATCCATCGAAGTACGCGGCGCGCGCGAGCATAATCTGAAGAGCATCGATGTGGATATTCCGCGCGATGAGCTGGTGGTGATCACAGGCCTTAGCGGTTCGGGCAAATCCAGCCTGGCGTTTGACACCATCTATGCCGAGGGCCAGCGCCGTTATGTCGAGAGCTTGTCGGCCTATGCCCGCCAGTTCCTGGACATGATGGAAAAGCCGGATGTGGACCACATCAGCGGCCTGTCTCCGGCGATTTCAATTGAGCAGAAGACGACATCGAAGAACCCGCGCTCAACCGTTGGCACGGTGACCGAGATTTATGACTATCTTCGGCTGCTGTTTGCCCGCGCAGGCACGCCCTATTCCCCGGCCACCGGCAAGCCGATTGAGGCGCAGCAGGTGCAGGACATGGTCGACCGGATCATGGAGATGGAGGACGGCACCCGCGGCTATCTGCTGGCGCCGATCGTCCGCGACCGCAAGGGTGAATACAAGAAGGAATTCCTGGAGCTGCGCAAGCAGGGTTTCCAGCGGGTGAAGGTCGACGGCGAGTTCTATGAGCTGGACGAGCCGCCAACGCTGGACAAGAAGTTCCGCCATGACATCGACGTTGTGGTCGACCGGCTGGTGGTGCGGGAAGGTATGGAGACCCGGCTGGCCGACAGCTTGCGCACCGCGCTGGATCTGGCGGATGGTATCGCCATTCTGGAAACCGCGCCCAAGGAGGGCGATCCGGAGCGGATTACCTTCAGTGAGAATTTTGCCTGCCCGGTCAGCGGTTTCACCATTCCGGAGATCGAGCCGCGGCTGTTTTCCTTCAACGCGCCGTTCGGGGCCTGCCCGGAATGCGATGGTCTGGGGGTTGAGCTGTTCTTTGACGAACGCCTGGTGGTGCCGGACCAGTCCCTGAAGGTCTATGACGGCGCGCTGGCACCCTGGCGCAAGGGCAAGTCGCCCTATTTCCTGCAAACCATTGAGGCCATTGCCAAGCATTACCAGTTCGACAAGAACACTGTCTGGAAGGACCTGCCGGAGAAGGTGCAGAAGGTGTTCCTGTATGGTTCCGGCGAGGAAGAGATCATGTTCCGCTATGACGAGGGCGGGCGGGTTTATCAGGTCGAACGCACGTTCGAGGGTGTGATCCCCAACATGGAGCGGCGTTACCGCGAGACCGATTCCAACTGGATCCGCGAGGAGTTCGAACGTTATCAGAACAACCGCCATTGCCACCATTGCGAGGGTTACCGGCTGCGCGCCGAGGCGCTGGCGGTGAAGATTGCCGGCGTGCATGCCGGTCAGGTGGTGCAGCTGTCGATCCGCGAGGCGCTGGCCTGGATCGAGGATGTGCCGAACCATCTGACCCAGCAGAAACAGGAGATCGCCCGTGCTATTGTGAAGGAGATCCGCGAGCGGCTGGGGTTCCTGAATAATGTCGGGCTGGAATACCTGTCGCTCAGCCGTAACTCCGGCACGCTGTCCGGCGGCGAGAGCCAGCGGATCCGGCTGGCGTCGCAGATTGGCTCAGGCCTTACGGGCGTGCTCTATGTGCTGGATGAACCCTCCATCGGGTTGCACCAACGTGATAATGACCGGCTGATCGGCACCCTGAAAAACCTGCGCGATCAGGGCAATACGGTGATTGTGGTGGAACACGACGAGGATATGATCCGGCAGGCGGATTATGTGTTCGACATCGGCCCCGGCGCCGGGGTGCATGGCGGTGAAGTTGTAAGCCACGGCACACCGGGTGCGGTTGCTGCGGACACCGGCTCGATCACTGGGCAGTATCTGTCCGGCACCCGTGAGATTGCGGTGCCGCCCAAGCGGCGCAAGGGCAACAAGAAGAAGATCAAGGTGGTGAAAGCTACCGGCAACAACCTGAAAGAAGTGACGGCAGAGTTTCCGCTGGGCAAGTTTGTCTGCGTGACCGGCGTCTCCGGCGGCGGCAAGTCGACGCTGACGATTGAGACGCTGTTCAAGACCGCCTCAATGCGGCTGAACGGTGCGCGCCAGACCCCGGCGCCCTGCGAAAGCATCAAAGGGCTGGAGCATCTGGACAAGGTGATCGACATCGACCAGCGCCCGATCGGCCGCACGCCGCGGTCGAACCCGGCGACCTATACCGGTGCCTTTACGCCGATCCGCGACTGGTTTGCCGGTCTGCCGGAAGCCAAGACGCGCGGCTACAAGCCCGGGCGCTTTTCCTTCAACGTCAAGGGCGGCCGCTGCGAGGCCTGCCAGGGCGATGGTGTCATCAAGATCGAGATGCATTTCCTGCCCGACGTCTATGTGACCTGCGAAACCTGCAAGGGCGCGCGCTATAACCGCGAGACGCTGGAGATCAAGTTCAAGGGCAAGAGCATTGCCGATGTGCTGGATATGACGGTGGAAGACGCGCAGGAGTTTTTTCAGGCGGTGCCGTCGATCCGCGACAAGATGGACGCGCTGATGCGGGTGGGCCTGGGCTATATCAAGGTGGGTCAGCAGGCGACAACGCTGTCCGGCGGCGAGGCGCAGCGGGTGAAACTGTCAAAGGAACTGTCAAAACGCTCGACCGGGCGGACGCTGTACATTCTGGATGAGCCCACAACAGGCCTACATTTCGAGGATGTGAAGAAGTTGCTGGAAGTGCTGCACGAGCTGGTGGAGCAGGGCAATTCGGTGGTGGTGATTGAGCATAATCTGGATGTGGTCAAGACCTCCGACTGGATCATCGACATCGGTCCCGAGGGCGGCGATGGCGGCGGCGAGATTGTCGCGGCGGGTACCCCCGAGACAGTGGCGGATGAGCCGCGCAGCCACACCGGGCGGTACCTGAAGGACATTCTGGCGGCACGGAAGGTGGCGGCGGAGTAGGGCAGGGCACTGCCCCGCACGTTTGATGGAAGAAGGGCTCTGCCCCTCACCTTTGATGGAAAAGGGGCGCTGCCCCTCTTGGCCTTTGGCCAATTCACCCCGGAGTATTTCTGGAAAGATGAAAGGGGGCGGTTTCGCCCTCTTTTTTCATGCAGTTTGCGCGGCGGCGGGGCGGGCCAGCATCAGCGGCACCAGGAACAGCAGCAGGAAGAGCGTGTTCATCACCACGTTGAACCAGGCGCCCGCAGCGAGGGAGCCGAGGCTGTCGGGCACGTACCAGGCCAGCAGCGCCGGGAACAGCAGGCGGCGGCCAAGAGCCGGGTTGGTGCTGTAGATATGCTCTGTCACCAGATAGATCATCACGCAGAAGCCGCACATCAGCCCGCCGCTGATGGCGGTCATCAGGGCGGCCGCGCCGGGGGTAAGCGCCTGAGCGCCATCCACCGGCAGAAAGGCGAGATCGATGAACAGGCTTAGTGCAGTGCCGAGCGGGGTGGCCAGCGCCAGTACCATAGCCAGCCCGAAGGCGGCGGCGAGTATCGAGACGGTTTTGAGCATGCGGATTGCAGCTGAATGGGTCATTGAAAGCTCCTGATAATGTCTGCGCGCAGAATGCAGTCAGGCACGGAAGCGGAACAATTACCTTGGAGGTAAGTGAACTTCTGATTGTGCCTGTCTATGCTGCGGGAAAAGGAGACAGCTCATGGCAGAAGGTTTCGGCGCGGTTCTGAAGAAATGGCGCGGGCTGCGGCGGATGAGCCAGATGGAGCTGGCGCTGGAGACCGGGGTCTCAGCGCGGCATCTGTCCTTTCTGGAGAGCGGAAGGTCGCGGCCCAGCCGCGGCATGGTGCTGCGCTTAAGCGATGAACTGCAGGTGCCGGGCGGGGCGCGCAATCAGCTGCTGGCGGCTGCCGGTCTGGCACCTGCCTTTGCCCGGAGGAATCTGAACGATGCGGAATTGGCGCCGCTGAAGCAGGCCGCTGAACAGATGATGATCGCGCATGAGCCGTATCCGGCGCTGATGATCGACCGGCATTGGCGGCTATTGCGCCTGAACCGGCCTGCGGCCCTAATGCTTGAAGGCGTTGGGATCAGTGCGGGCTGCAGCCTGATTGAGGCTCTGCTGGAGAACGCCGGTCTGCGGGAAGTGCTGGAGAACCTGCAGGATGTTGAACGGCTGAGCCTGGCCCGGCTTAGAACCGAGCTGGCCCATTTCGGCGAGGATCCGGTCCTGGAACAGGCGGTAGAGCGGCTGCAGCGGATTGTGGCGGCCTCGGGCTGCGCACCTGAGGGGGAGCTGCCCGCGGTGATCCCGGCCCGCTACCGGATGGGCGGGCAGGTGCTGTCATTCTTTTCCACCATTACCCAGTTCGGCGGCACAGGGGATCTGGCGATGGCGGAGCTGCGGATCGAAATGCTGTTTCCGGCTGATGAGGCCACGCGGGAGACGATGGCCGCTATGGGCGGCCGCTAGCAGGAGTGCGGCCGGTCAGTTCGCCAGGTCCGCCTCTGCACCGATCAGGCGCAGCACTTTCTGGGTCTCGCGGTTCACCTGATAGACATAGCCGCCGGCCTGAACATAGCTGCCAAATGGGTCCGGTGCCCATTCGCCTGGAGACCCGATCCAGATGTACTCATCCAGAATATGGTCGCCGCGGCGGTAGAACTTCTTGGCATGGTCCGGCGGCACGCAATGCGATGAGGTCTTGGCCAGGCCTGCCGGGCAGTGCAAGCCTGCCTGGTCCGACTTGCCATGTCCGATGCCATTGCCTGCAGCAAGCGGAATAGCCACTGCACAAGTGGCGGCGAGAACAATGATGGAAACAAAATAACGGCGTACCATTTACGGCGGGTCCTTTCCTGGTCGCCATTGACATAACGGGCCAGGCGCAAAATCCAAGAGGGCGGTAAAGCCGGCGGCGGCGGCCCGCCTGCAGCCGGTTACGCAGCGGCAAGAACCCGCGCTTCATGGCTGCGCAGGGCCAGCCGCGCCGCATTTCCGTACCCGCGGCCGGTTTCAGCGCAGAGTTCCGGGAACAATTCGCGGATTTCCGCCAAGGTGCCAGCGTCAAATCCTGCCGCTGTTTGCGGGCCGGGCTGGTAGCTTTCGCTGAGGGCGCCGTCGGCCCAGAGAATCTGGTGGCGGCCGAACAGCAGGTGGACATACTGCGCTTCCTGCATCTCCAGCGCCGGGCGGATGGTGCTGTCGTTCACCAGGTCCTTGGCCTTGACCAGAACCTCACCCTCGCCGAACAGCAGCTCGGCGCGGCTGCCGGAAACCAGCATCCGGTGCTGCGGCGACACATATAGGTCGCGGCTGTTGCCGCAGCTGCCTTTGGCAAAGCGGATCGGAGCGGTCCCGGGCGTGCAGGCGATGCGGCGGCTGCCGGTCCATTGCAGGGGCTGCGGGCCGTTGTCGTAGGTAAGAACCTCCATGCCGGGGCGCAGGTCCTCGACCGGGATTTCACCGCCGGGCACCCGGATCAGGGTGCCGCGCAGGAAGCAGGGAACCGTCTGGTTGATCTCGACCAGGCCGGTGTCGGAGTTGCCCAGACCGTTGTCTGCAGTGTAGTTGAAATAGACGGTTTCCAGGTCGCCATCGGTGACGACGGTCAAGGTGCCGTCGGCGTTCAGAGTGATCTGCTGTCCGGTTGCCAGGGTGACGGTATCATTTGCGAACACTTCCTGGCCATTGATATGGGTGATGGTCAGCGTGCCGCCGGTGGTGGTGTCGTTTTCCAGTACATCCACCACACGGGTCTTGTTGATCGCGATATCTTCCTGGTCATCCTGCGCGACCACCGCTGTCTGCACTGAGCCGCCGGCAATCAGCAGGTTGGTGTCATAGCTGCTGTCTACAGTATCGGCGACGCCGATCTTGAGGGTGTTGATCTCCCCTGCATTCACCGGAGCGACAAAGGTCAGGGTGATTGTGAACCCGTCCATTTCGGTGTTGAACTGGTCGCCGGTGTTGTCGACATAGACGTTTTCGGTGCCATCGTTGATATTGCCGATCGACGCGGTGCCGTTGCCGATGGAGACCTGGGCCTCTACTCCATTCACCCATACGCCGACCACGTCATTGTATTGCGAATTGGCGAATTCGGGGTATTCCTCGGAGGACAGCACAAAGTCGATGGTCAGCAGGTCGCCGTCCGGGGTGAAGTCGATTTCCAGGAAAGAGGCATCGCGGGTGGCGGCACCGGCGAGGGCGTTGAAATCCGCGTCGTTGTTGGCGCCGGTGGTATTGGTGCTGGTGTTGCCGCGGACGTTTGTGTTGGTGCTGCCGTCGCTGTTGGTAAAGTCGCGGGCGTAACCTGTCGACAGGATCACGCCGGAATCTGCAGGTGCTACGCCTGGTGTGGTTGTATCAGCGCCAGTGTAGATGCCCGATGACAGGCTGTCGCCGCTGTAGCTGGCACTTTCAACCGTAACGCCGTCGCCAAAGATTTCCTCTGCCATCTGGGTGGCGGTTGCAGAGGAGTTGATGTTCAGTTCCGTTGCCGTGGCCATAACAGACAGCGCGCCTCCGGGTGTGCGAGAATTTACGATCGCTTACCGGAATGCTGGGGAACTGAGACAGAACTGTGGCGGGCTGGTGCCGAAATCCTGGAGTTTACTCGAATTTTAAAGGTATTTTAAAAACGCCGGGCACAAGAGGCGGCCCGGAACAGGCCGCCTGACAGGTCATTTGTTCAAAGCCTGCGTTTGAGGAGGCAAGCCTCAGCCGTCGCGGCTGCGTGTCTCGAACCGCGGCAGCATGGCAGAAAAATCCATGCCTTTGCCGTCTTCGTCCTCGACGAATTTCTTGTACAGCGCCATGGCCAGTTCCCCCATCGGCGTGTCGGCGTCGGCGCTGGCGGCGGCTTGCTGGCTAAGGCCCAGGTCCTTCAGCATCAGCTCAGCCGCAAATCCGGGCTGGTAATTGTTGTCAGCGGGCGAAGCCGGGCCGACACCGGGCGCCGGGCAATAGGCGTTCATGGTCCAGCTGTAGCCGGAGGAGGTGGAGACCACATCGAACATCTTCTGCCGGTCAAGACCCAGCTTGTCGGCCAGCGCAAAGGCCTCGCAGGTGGCAATCATCGTCACGCCGAGGATCATGTTGTTGCAGATCTTGGCCGCCTGACCGGCGCCGGCCTCGCCGCAATGCACAGCCTTTTGACCCATGATATCAAACAGCGGTTCGGCGGCGGCAAAGGCATCAGCCGAGCCGCCGGCCATGAAGGTGAGCGTGCCGCCGGCCGCGCCGCCGATGCCGCCGGAGACCGGGGCGTCCACGGACAAAAGACCTGCGGCGTCGGCCTGTTCGGCAACCGCGCGGGCCGAGTCCACGTCGACGGTGGAGCAGTCGATGAAGGCGCCGCCTTTGGTCATTGCCGGGATGATCTCAGCCGCGACCAGGCGCAGGATGGCGCCGTTGGGCAGCATGGTGATGACGGCGTCGGCGCCTGCTACGGCCTCGGGGCCGGAGGCGGCCATGGTCACGCCTTCGATGCTGACATCGGCCATATCAAAACCGGTGACCTCGTGGCCTGCTTTGGCCAGGTTGGCGGCCATCGGCCCGCCCATGTTGCCCAGTCCTATAAATCCGATTTTCATTGCACGTCCTCCTCAAATGTCAGCGCATCTGCGCCCAAGGGCGCCAGCATGTCTTCAATCGCCTGCGCAGGTACAGCCTGGTCCGCATATTGCCATTTCGGATTGCGGTCCTTGTCAATGATCTGGGCCCGGATGCCCTCCAGGAAATCGCTCTGCTCCATGGCGCGGAAGGTGTAGCGGTATTCCAGATCCAGCGCCCGGCGGATGGCAGGGCCATCCGCGCGCAGGCGGCGCAGCATTTCCAGCGTGCAGGCCATCGACAGCGGCGAATTGCGGCTGAGGGATTTCAGCGTCGCGGCGGCAAAATCGCTGTCCTCAGCCTGGAGGCTGGCTTGAATGTCTTCCAGCGAGTCCTTGGCGAAGTGGCGGGAGATATCCGACAGCGCCGGGCGCAGCTTTCCTTGCGGAGCGGGCAGGGCGGCGTCCTCGACCAGTTTGGCGGCGCCGGTTTCTTCCAGCGCGGATATCAACGCGGGCCATTGCTCTTGCGGGATGAAAAAATCAGCAAAACCCGCAAGGATCGCGTCATCGGCGCCCATCCGGGCCGCGGTCATGCCAAGGTATTCGCCCAAATGATCCGGCGCCAGCGCCAGCATCAAGGAGCCGCCCACATCCGGCACCAGGCCGATGCCGACCTCAGGCATGGCAATCTGGCTGGTTTCATTCACAACCCGGTGGGTGCCATGGCAGCCGATGCCAACGCCGCCGCCCATGGTGAAGCCCTGCATGAAGCTGATCACCGGTTTCTTGTATTCAAAAATCAGCGCGTTCAGCCGGTATTCATCGCGCCAGAAGGTGCGGCCATAGCTGTAGTCGCCCTTGGTGCCGGTATCATACAGCTCGGCAATGTCGCCACCGGCGCAAAAGGCCTTGCCGCCCTCGGCGTCGATCACCACTAGCTTGATGCTGTCATCCTTGGCCCACTCCCGCATCGCTGCATCAATGGCCATGCACATCTCATAGCTCATCGCGTTCAGAGCCTTGGGGCGGGTGAAGGTGATGCGGCCGGCCTGGCCGGATTTGCGGATATGGATATCACTCATCCTGGGTGCTCCATCGTGGTGTTGCGCCGGGGTAATTTTGTCGGCTGCAGTTTACGCGGCAATCAGCTGGCGGGCGACGATCAGGCGCATGATTTCATTGGTGCCCTCCAGGATCTGGTGCACCCGCAGGTCGCGCACGATCTTCTCAACCCCGTAGTCCGCCAGATACCCGTAGCCGCCGTGCAGCTGCAGGCAGCCGTTGGCCACGTCAAAGGCAGTGTCGGTGACCATCAGCTTGGCCATGGCGCAGAACTTGGAGGCGTCGTGGGCGCCGGTGTCCAGCTTCCACGCCGCCTGGCGCAGGAAGGTTCGGGCGGCCTGCAGGCGGGTTTCATATTCCGCCAGCCGGAACTGAAGTGCCTGGAACTGGTTGATGGATTTACCAAAGGCCTTGCGCTCGGACATATACTGCACGGTCTGGTCCAGCGCTGTCTGGGCGCCGCCAAGCGCGCCGGCTGAGATGTTCAGACGGCCGCCGTCAAGTCCTGCCATCGCGTAGGAAAAGCCCTTGCCTTCCTCGCCGATCAGGTTGTCCGCGGGGATCGCGCAATCGTCGAACTGCACCTGCGAGGTGGGCTGCGCCTTCCACCCCATCTTGTCCTCCAGCGCGCCGAACGACAGGCCCGGGTTGCCATCCTCGACCACCACGGTGGAGATGCCTTTGGGGCCATCCTCGCCGGTGCGGCACATCACGACATAGGCGTCGGAGTAGGAGCCGCCGGAGATGAACGCCTTGGTGCCGTTCAGGATGTAGCCCTCGTTGCTGCGCTCGGCGCGGGTTTTCAGGGCCGCGGCGTCGGAGCCGGAACCGGGTTCGGTCAGGCAATAGGAGAAGATCTTCTCCATCGTGCAGAGTGCGGGCAGCCATTTCTGCTTGGTCTCTTCCGAGCCGAACTTGTCGATCATGCCGCCGCACATATTGTGGATCGACAGGAACGATCCAATGGCGGGGTCCGCCATCGCCAGTGCTTCGAACACCAGGGTGGCATCCAGACGCGAGAGGCCGGAACCGCCGTATTCCTCAGACACATACAGCCCGCCAAAACCCAGTTCCGCCAATTGCGGCCACAGGGATTTGGGGATGGTGCCGTCTTTTTCCCACTGGCGGGAATGCGGTGCGATGTTGTCCTGGCCGAATGCATGGGCCATGTCGAAAATGGCCTGCTGTTCTTCTGTCAGTGCGAAATCCATGAGCCGCGCCTCCCGTCGCTCAGATGAATTGAACAGTTGTTTATTTAATAGCGGGCGCGCGTGGCTGAGGCAAGCTGCGCAAATGCAAAGCTGCCGTGCAGGATTGCTACTGCCAGAGTAAACATAATTCTCATTATCAGAATTATCTATGCGGCCGCAAAGCAGCAAGCAGCCCGCCCGCCGTCAAGAAAATGGCTTCCTCTGAAACCAGAGGAAGCCAGTTATCACCGGTCAGGCTCCTTCATTGACTGCCCGAAAGTTTTCTTACCTGGGCCTTCTCGGTGTTCAGAACGGGCGCACCCATTCCTGATAGCGCTGGAAGCAGTATCACTGCTTCCAGAATCCGTCTGCGTCACCGAGGGAAAATCAGAGACGCAGGCGGTGTTCTTCAGCTGCAGCCGGAGGTTCCGCCGCAGGTGTTGCACTTCATGCAGGTGCCGTTGCGGACCAGCGTGTAGTTGCCGCATTCGCCGCAGGCTTCGCCTTCGTAGCCCTGCATTTTTGCCTTGACGCGCGCATCCATCCCGCCGCCAGGCTGCACAGGTGCATCACCGGTCTCTGGCACCAGCGATTGCAACGCGGCAACCGGATCAGTTCCAGTTCCCAGTGCCGACACTTCGGTCTGACCGCCTTGCAGCACCACCAGTTCCTGCGGCAGCCGTTTGCGCAGGTAACCGGTCGAGGAGATCTGCTTCAGCACCTCCAGCGATCGCGAGGCCGCTGTTTCACTCAGCTCGGTCAGGTTGGACACGCCTTCTTCCTCGCCGCGGCCCAGATCATCAAAGGTCGCGCCTTCCGGCTTCACATGCGCCAGATCGGTACGGTCCAGATAGCTCACCGCCAGCTCACGGAACACGTAATCAAGGATCGAGGTGGCGTTCTTGATCGAGTCATTGCCCTGGACCATGCCGGCGGGCTCAAACTTGGTGAAGGTGAAGGCGTCGACAAATTCTTCCAGCGGCACGCCGTATTGCAGGCCGACCGACACCGCGATGGCGAAATTGTTCATCATCGCCCGGAAGCCTGCGCCTTCCTTGTGCATGTCGATGAAGATTTCGCCAAGATTGCCGTCCTCGTATTCGCCGGTCCGCAGATAGACTTTGTGACCGCCGACAACTGCCTTCTGGGTATATCCCTTGCGCCGCTGCGGCATCTTGGTGCGGTGCGATTTCAACACCTCCTTGATGATGACTTTCTCGACGATCTTTTCGGCAAGTACCGCGGCCTTCTCGTGCGGCGCGCCGCTCTCCAGAACTTCTGCCGCGTCGTCATCATCCTCAACCAGTGCAGCCGCCAGCGGCTGGCTCAGCTTGGAGCCGTCACGGTAAAGCGCATTGGCTTTAACCCCCAGGCTCCAGCTCAGCTCATAGGCCTTCTGACAGTCCTCGATGGTGGCATCATTGGGCATGTTAATGGTTTTGGAGATCGCACCCGAGATAAAGCTTTGGGCGGCTGCCATCATGGTGATGTGGCTGTCAACGTTCAGGAAACGCTTGCCTTTTTTACCGCAGGGGTTGGCGCAATCAAAGATCGCATAGTGTTCTTTTTGCAGATGCGGCGCGCCTTCCAGGGTCATGGTGCCGCAAACATGGTCGTTGGCCGCGTCAATATCCGCCTTGGTAAAGCCCAGGTGGCGCAGCAGGTCGAAGGTCGGATCATTCAGCTTGGGCGCCGGGATGCCCAGAACGCCGGTGCAGAAATCCTCGCCCAGGGTCCACTGGTTGAACACGAACCGGATGTCAAAGGCCGATTCCAGTGCGGCATCCACCTTGGCCAGCTCATTGGGGCCAAAGCCGTGGCCGGCCAGCGAGGTGTGGTTGATGCCCGGCGCGTTGCCGATAGAGCCATGGCCAACTGCGTAGGATGCGATTTCTTCAATCTGGGCAGAGCTGTAGCCCAGGCCCTCCAGTGCAGAAGGAACCGAACGGTTGATGATTTTGAAGTAGCCGCCGCCGGCCAGCTTTTTGAACTTCACCAGGGCAAAGTCGGGCTCGATGCCCGTCGTGTCGCAGTCCATCACCAGGCCAATGGTGCCCGTGGGCGCAATTACCGTGGTCTGGGCGTTGCGGTAACCGTGCTTTTCACCCAGTGCCAACGCCTCGTCCCAGGCGCTGGCGGCCAGATCAGCCAGCAGCGCGTCCGGGCAGTTGGAAATGTCCAGTGGCACCGGCGTGACCGACAGCGCCTCGTAGCCGTCCGCGTTGCCCATTGCAGCGTTGCGGTGATTGCGGATCACACGCAGCATGTGGTCTGAGTTTTTTGCATAACCCGGGAACGGCCCCAGTTCCGCGGCGATCTCGGCCGAGGTGGCATAGGACACGCCGGTCATCAGCGCGGTCAAGGCACCGCAAAGCGCCCTGCCCTCATCCGAGTCATAGCTGTAGCCCATGTTCATCAAAAGGCCGCCGATATTGGCATAGCCCAGGCCGAGGGTGCGGAAATCGTAAGAGCGCTGCGCGATTTCCTTGGACGGGAACTGCGCCATCATCACCGAGATTTCCAGCGTCAGCGTCCACAGGCGGCAGGAATGCATGAAGTCATCGGCCTGGAACAGCCCGTCCTTCAGGAAGCTCAGCAGGTTCAGCGACGCCAGATTGCAGGCGGTGTCGTCCAGGAACATGTATTCCGAACACGGGTTTGAGCCGCGGATTTCACCGTCTTCCGGGCAGGTGTGCCACTCGTTCACGGTGTCGTGGAACTGGATGCCCGGATCAGCGCAGGCCCAGGCCGCATGGCCGACCTTCTCCCACAACTCGCGGGCCTTAACGGTTTTGGCGACCTTGCCGTCGGTGCGGTTGATCAGCTGCCAGTCAGCGTCTTTTTCAACCGCGTGCAGGAAGGCGTTGGTGACCCGGATCGAGTTGTTGGAGTTCTGCCCGGAGACGGAGCTGTAGGCCTCAGAATCCCAGTCGGTGTCATAGGTCGGGAACTCGATCGAGGTATGGCCCTGCTTGGCGTAATCCAGCACCCGCTTGATGTAGGTTTCCGGGATTGCCACTTTCTTGGCCTCGCGGATGGCCGATTTCAGCCCGGTGTTGACCGCCGGGTCATAAGCATCCGCTTCACCGCCGTCCCAGCTGCGGATGGCCTCGAAAATACCGTTCAGCATCTTCTCGTGCATCTTAGAGCCGGCGACGATGGAAGCGACTTTCTGTTCTTCCAGCACCTTCCATTCGATGAACTGCTCGATGTCCGGGTGATCGGCATCGACGATCACCATTTTTGCTGCCCGACGGGTTGTGCCGCCTGATTTGATAGCGCCGGCCGCGCGGTCGCCGATTTTCAGGAAGCCCATCAGGCCCGAAGACTTGCCGCCGCCGGACAGCGGCTCGCCTTCGGCGCGCAGATGGCTGAAATTGGTGCCGGTGCCGGAACCGTATTTGAACAGGCGCGCCTCGCGCACCCACAGGTCCATGATGCCGCCGTCCTTGACCAGATCATCCGAAACCGACTGGATGAAACAGGCGTGCGGCTGGGGGTGCTCATAGGCGCTGTCGGATTTGGTCAGCTTGCCGGTCTTGTAGTCGACATAGTGATGGCCCTGGGCCGGGCCGTCGATGCCATAGGCCCAATGCAGGCCGGTGTTGAACCACTGGGGGGAATTGGGGGCGGAGCGCTGGGTTGCCAGCATGAAACGCATCTCGTCGTAATAGGCCCGGGCGTCCTCCTCGGAGGAGAAATAGCCGCCCTTCCAACCCCAATAGGCCCAGGCGCCGGCCAGACGGTCGAACACCTGCTTGGAGGAGGTTTCCCCGCCCAGCACTGCGCCGTCTGCAGGGACCGAGCGCCACAGGAACTCAGGAACGCCTTTTTCGCGGACTTTCTTCAGCCGCGACGGCACGCCGGCCTTGCGGAAATACTTCTGCGCAATGACATCACTGGCGACCTGGCTCCAGGATGCGGGAATTTCGATGTTGTCGAGCCGGAAAACAATGGTCCCGTCCGGATTGCGGATCTCCGATGTGGCCGAGATAAAGGCCAGATCAGCATAGGCATCCTGTCCGGGTTTGGTGAACTTCCGTTCGATCTTCATGCTCAGCCCCTTTTCAAGCATTCGTCGTCTATTTGCCGCGGCGCCCCCAAGCGCCAGTCAGATCCGGTCACGGAATACACAAACACCCGGCGCGCGCCGCAAATAGCGCGCTTGCGGCCCTCGCCGGCCATTCTCACAGGACTGTCTGCTGTTTTCAGCGTTGTTGCTTCGGCTCTGTCACCCACCAGATCTAGTGCCATCGCAACCGGTGTCCACAATTTGGCGTATTCGGACACTAAGGGTCAACGGCAAATTTACACTTTGGCAACTATCTTTGCTGTTGACGGTTTCCGCGGATTGCAGGGTCTGCGGCGGGGCGTTGATTCATCCACAGGCCCTGTCCCGTTCAATGTCTTCGGACTGCGCTGCTGCCTGTTCGGATTTCCTTTGACGGGTGAGTGACTTGCTGCCTTGCAGAAGGACAGCGGCCGTACCGGCCAAAGGTGATGGGTGTGTAAAACCATGCAGCTGCACTGGCTGACAACGGGGCGCACAGGTTAGAAGCGATTTTCTTTTGGCTTCCTGCCACGGACCTTAGGACAGCCGGTCTCCGATTAACCTTCTGATGCGGCTCAGCGGCAATTGGTTAAGGGTGTCTTAACAGTGCATTAAGAAAGTCCTAACACCCCCGATTGAACTGCGTAGGTTCAGTTCACCAAATACGGGAAACGAATCTTTGCCCTGGGTTTTACCCGGCAAAGATTCGCTGCATTTATTGAAGAAGTATGGTCGGGGCGGCGAGATTCGAACTCACGACCCCCTGTACCCAAAACAGGTGCGCTACCAGACTGCGCCACGCCCCGGACCGTGCGCCTTCCTATCTCTGCCAAACTGATTTGAAAACCCCTAACAGGGCCAAACTGCACCGTTGCGGGAAAAAACTTCGTGGCGCATCTGCGAGCCTGCCGCGATACCGTATTTGCGGGCAAGCCCGCCGTTGATTTCCAGCACCGCAAAGACAGCGTCACCCCCGGGAATCGGGGTCAGATCGCCAGGCACGGCGTTCTCGTGAACCGAGGTCACCAACCCGTGTTCATTCAGAAAAATGATATCGAGCGGGATCAGAGTATTCTTCATCCAGAACGCCGCAGGCTGCGGGCTGTCATAGACAAACAGCATCCCTGCCCCGCGCGGCAGGTCTTCGCGGAACATCAGCCCCTGGGCACGCTCCGCCTCTGTACCGGCAATTTCAACGGTAAATCCCGCCTGCCCCCAGTCGCCGCGAAGATCGGCCTGTGCAAGCTGGCAGCCGGACGCCAGCGCGGTGCCGGCGGCAAATGTCATGCAGGCGCCCAAGCTCCACTGAAGCAGGCGCCGCATCAAGACCTCAGTCCTCGTCGCCGGGGAGCATTGCAGCCTCCCAGGCCAGCACTTCAACCGCCATGCGGCCGCGTTTGCCGTCGATCACCCGCATTGCCAAAGCTTCCCCCGGCTGCAGATCCGCCAGCCCGGACTGCCGCAGCACTTCGACATGCAGGAAAACATCCTCGCCGCGGCCAAAGACATTGGCAAAACCGAACCCTTTGCCCTTGTCGAACCATTTGACCCGGGCAGGCTCCAGCGGTTCGTTCTGCAGGCTGGTCATGTCCAGTTCGGCAAAATCGCTCAGCACCGGGGTGTCATCACGTTCGGGCGGCTGAATAGAGACCACTTCAACGGCCTGGACACCGCGGTCGGTCTGATGGGTTACAATCTCGATCCTGGCGCCATCCGCGACAGAGCTTTGGCCGAAATTACGCAGTACATTCACGTGGAGCAGAATATCCGCGCCGCCCTCGTCAGATACGACAAATCCGTATCCTTTGGCCGGATCGAACCACTTCACCAGCCCCTGGATTTGCTGCAAGCTGCTCAGATCTTCTGCCACGTACTTTTCCCTACCGCGTTTTTTTTATTTTGATGGTGCCCTGATGCGCGATTCTGACCTTGGATTTCAAGCTAAAAAGTCTAGAAATTGTCATGAAATTACTCTTGACCCAAGGTAAGCCATTGCCGCTTCCGCTCAAGGATTGAGCCGCAGGATTTCCCATTCTGCAGCTGCGTTCTTGCGGCGCCAGCGAAACCGGTCATGCAGCCGGAATGCGCCATCTGCCCAAAATTCTATCTCAACCGGAACCAGGCGGAAACCGCCCCAGAACGGCGGACGGTCCGGGTTCGGACCCTTCATGGCTGTGACCTTTGCCACCTCGGCCATCAGCGTGCCGCGGCTGTCCAGCGGCTGTGACTGCTTTGAGGCCCAGGCCCCCAGCCGGCTCTTGAGCGAGCGGGACTTGTAGTATTCATCCGCCTGCGGCCCGTCTTCGCGGGTGATGGTGCCGCGCACCCGGATCTGGCGGCGCAGCGATTTCCAATGCACCACAAAGGCGGCCTTGCCGGCCTGATCCAGCTCCTGCGCCTTGGCGCTCTCGTAATTGGTGTAGAATACAAAGGCGCCGTCTTCGATTTCCTTGAGCAGAACCATGCGGCTGTTCGGCAATCCGGTCTCATCCACCGTGGCCAGGGCAATGGCGTTGGGATCGTTGGGTTCGGCCTGTTCCGCCTCTCCCAGCCAGGACCGGGCGATGGCAAACGGATCGTCACCTGCAAATATACCTGTACGGTCGGACATCGGGCACCTCTTTGCGGATTTCGCTGCAACCTATGCAGCTTCCTGCCCCGCGACAAGGGCGTGCACCCTTGAAGCGGCCCGCGCGGCATACTAAACACCCTCTAATTCACAGATCACAGGCGGAGAACCTGCATGTCTAATCACCTGATGGCCGGCAAGCGCGGCCTCATCATGGGCCTGGCCAATGACAAATCCATCGCTTGGGGGATTGCCAAGGCCTGCGCCGATGCTGGCGCCGAGCTTGCCTTTTCATATCAGGGCGACGCACTGAAAAAGCGGGTCGCCCCGCTGGCGGCGCAGCTGGGCAGCGATATCGTGCTGCCGTGCGACGTCTCGGACGAAGCGTCCATTGACGCCTTATTCGCCGGTCTGGAAGCCAAATGGGGCAAGCTGGACTTTGTTGTCCACGCCATCGGCTTTTCCGACAAGAACGAGCTGCGCGGCCGCTATGTCGACACCAGCCGCAGCAATTTCCAGATGACCATGGACATCTCGGTCTTCTCTTTCACCGCGGTGGCAAACCGCGCTGAGAAGATGATGAGCGAGGGCGGCTCGCTGCTGACCCTGACCTATTACGGTGCCGAGCAGGTGATGCCGCACTATAATGTGATGGGTGTGGCCAAGGCAGCACTGGAAGCTTCGGTCAAATACCTGGCCGAGGATCTGGGCAAGGACGGCATCCGCGTCAACGCGATCTCGGCCGGCCCGATCAAGACCCTGGCCGCCTCCGGCATCGGCGATTTCCGCTACATAATGAAGTGGAACGAATACAATTCGCCGCTGCGCCGCAACGTGACCACTGATGACGTCGGCAAATCCGCGCTTTACCTTCTGTCCGACCTCAGCTCCGGCGTGACCGGCGAGAACCTGCATGTCGATGCCGGCTATCACGTGGTGGGCATGAAGGCGGTGGATGCACCGGATATCTCCAAGTAACTGAATACAGAAAGAAACCCAGGGGCATCCTGGGTTTCTGCAAGCTGACGCGACTTTGCGGGGAGCAAGTAACATGACCGATCGTCTGCCGCACGAAAAAGGCTTTCACATCAGCTGGGACCAGATCCACCGCGACAGCCGCGCCCTGGCTTGGCGGCTGGACGGGCAAGGCCCTGATGATGGCGCATGGCGCGCAGTCGTGGCAATCACCCGCGGCGGCATGGCGCCGGCTATGATTGTCAGCCGCGAGCTGGACATCCGCACCGTCGATACCATCTCGGTGCGGTCCTACCACCACCAGTCCCAGGGTGAGGCCGAAGTGCTGAAGGCACCCGATGCAGATCTGATGGGCGATGGCGAAGGCATCCTGATTATCGACGATCTGGTCGACAGCGGCAAAACCCTGGATCTGGTGCGTCAGCTGTACCCCAAGGCGCATTTTGCCACCGTCTATGCCAAGCCCAAGGGCCGGCCGATGGTGGACACTTTCATCACCGAAGTCAGCCAGGACACCTGGATTTTCTTCCCCTGGGACATGGCGCTGCAATATGTGGAGCCCTACCGCGGCAAGGATTGATCCTGTCCGGACAGAAAGCCCCAAAGGCGCGCGTTACAGCGCGCCTTTTTCTTTGGCCATGCCGGCACCCGCCGTTACCGCTTGAGCTGTCCATTCCGCCGTGCCAGACATGTGCCGGCGCCCGGTCCGGCGCACCTGACATTATCTGCTGCCGCCCGGAGCCTCACATGCCCCTTCCCCGCACCCAAGCCACATTTGTCTCGCCCATCGTCGAATCGCGCCGCTGGGTGGCCGGGGTTGAATTCCCGCCAGAACGCCCGCTGCTGAATGTCAGCCAGGCCGCGCCGGCAGAAGCGCCGCCCCAAGGACTGCGCCAGGCACTCGCAGATGCAGCGCTCAATGATGTTGAGGCGCATTTATACGGTCCCGTCCTGGGCAATGACCCGTTGCGCCGGGCGCTGGCGCGGCAGATATCCGGCCACTACCAAGCAGACGTGCGGGCAGAGCAGGTTGGTATCACCTCCGGCTGCAACCAGGCCTTTGCCGCTGCGATTGCCGCGCTGTGCGGCGAGGGGGATGAGGTGATCATCCCCGTGCCCTGGTACTTTAACCACAAGATGTGGCTGGACATGGCCGGCGTGACTGCCATGCCTCTGCACGTTGGGGCCGGTATGCTGCCGGACCTTGCTGCCGCTGAGGCGCTGATCACCCCCCGCACCCGCGCCATCGTGCTGGTCACCCCTAATAACCCTTGCGGCGTCGAATACCCTTCCGGGCTGGTGCGGGCTTTCTTTGATCTGGCCCAAGCCAGGGGCATTGCCCTGATCGTGGACGAAACCTACCGCGATTTTGACAGCCGCGAAGGCGCGCCGCATGGGCTGTTCCAGCTGGATGGCTGGGACCGGACCCTTATCCACCTCTATTCCTTCTCCAAGGCTTACCGGCTGACCGGCCACCGGGTCGGTGCGGTTGCTGCTTCGCCGGACAAGATGTACGAAATGGAGAAGTTTCTGGACACCGTCACCATCTGCCCCTCGCAGCTGGGCCAGGCCGGCGCCCTTTGGGGAATTGAAAACCTGCAGGGCTGGCTGGCCGGAGAGCGGCAGGAAATCCTCGACCGCCGCGCAGCAATCGAAGACGGGTTTCCTGTTCTGGCCGCCAAGGGCTGGAAGCTGCTCGGATGCGGTGCCTATTTTGCCTATGTCGCGCATCCGTTCGACCTGCCGTCGGAAGACATCGCCAAACGGCTGGTGTCAGAGGCTTCGGTTCTGATGCTGCCGGGTTCCATGTTCATGCCCGCAGATGATCCGGATGGCGCGCGCCAGTTCCGCATTGCCTTTGCCAATGCGGACCGGACAGGCATCCAGACGCTGTTTGACCGGCTGGCCGCCTTTAATCCCTGATCACGCAGCAGTTTGATCCGCAACCATCTTGCCCCTCTGCGGGCAGCCGCGTATTCAGTCAGCGGCATTTCCCGCCGCAAGGCGACCCCTTGCACGGCAGAACAATAAAGAGGGCATCATGGCCGCAGGCATGAAAAAGCTATCCAAAACCTTTGTCTGGATCCTGATGGGGATGCTGATCGTCGGCCTTGCCGGATTTGGCGCGGTGAATTTCACCAGCTCCGCCTCCTCGGTTGCCAGTGTCGGCGACGAGGAAGTCAGCATCGGCACCTATGTGCGGGAATTGCAGCGCGAGCAGCGCGGGCTGCAGGCGCAAACCGGCCAGGCCGTTTCCATGGCGCAGCTCAGCGCCTTTGGTCTTGACCGGGTGGTCCTTGGCCGCCTGATCTCGCTGGCAGCGCTCGATCACGAGGCGAAGGGCCTGGGCTTGTCGATCGGTGACGAAAACCTGATCGAAGAGCTGGGCGCCATCGATGCCTTCCAAGGCGTGAACGGCGCTTTTGACCGCGAGGCCTATAGCTTCGCCCTCAGAAACGCAGGCCTGTCGGAAAAAGAATTCGAAGAGGACCTGCGCCGCGAAGCCGCCCGCACCATCGTCCAGAACGCGGTATTGTCCGGCACCGAAATGCCGGGGATCCTGACCGAAACCCTGACCGGTTTCATCGGCGCACGCCGCAGCTTTTCCTATGTGCAGATCAACGCCGCTGACATCGCCCTGACCGCCCAGGTTCCTGCGGATGCCGAGCTGCAAGCCTTCTACGAGGCGGCACAGGACCAGTTCATGCTGCCGGAAACCAAGGTGATCACCTACGCCGCGCTGCGCCCATCGATGCTGCTGGACGAAGTGGAGATCGACGAGGCCGCCCTGCGCCAGCTGTTCAATGACCGCTCCAGCCAGTACCAGGTGCCCGAGCGCCGTCTGGTGGAACGTCTGGTATTTGCCGATGACGATGCTGCTGCCAGCGCCAAGGCACAGCTGGAAACCGGCGGTGCGACATTCGAAAGCCTGGTTGATGCCCGCGGCCTGACCCTGCAGGATATTGACATGGGCGATGTGACCATGGGCGCGCTCGGCGCTGCAGGCACCGATGTGTTTGCCGCCCAGGTCGGCGATGTGGAAGGCCCCCTGCCCTCTGATCTTGGCCCGGCGCTGTACCGTGTGAACGGCCGCCTTGAGGCCCAGATCACGACCTTTGAACAGGCAATGCCGGACCTGCGCGAGGAACTGGCGTCCGACCGCACCCGCCGTCTGGTAGAGGCCCAGGCCGAAGACATCGACGACCTTCTGGCCGGTGGCGCTACGCTTGAAGAACTCGCAACCGAAAGCGGGCTGGAGCTGGTTCAGATCCATTGGACAGACAATGCCAGCGATGGCATCGCAGCTTATGAAGGCTTCCGCACCGCCGCCGCCGCCGTCACCGCCGAGGATTTCCCGGCTGTGGACTTCCTGGACGATGGCAGCCTGTTCGCCCTGCGCCTGGACGAGGTCCTGCCGGAACGTCCGGAACCCTTTGCCGATGCCAAGGATAAGGTCCTCGCCGCATGGCAGGCCGACCGCCTCGCCACCGCGCTGCGTGAGCAGGGCGAGACGCTTCTGGCCCAGGCAGAGAGTGCCGGCGGCTTTGCCGAAGGGGCTGAAGTCAAAACCGAGACCGGCCTGACCCGCACAGCCTACATCGACACAGTACCCGCAGACCTGGTCACCCAGGTCTTCGAAATGGAGGTCGGAAACTTCCGCCTGCTGCAGGATGCGGAGTCGGCTGTGGCCGTCCGCCTTGACGGTATTCTGCCGCCGGAAGCCAGCGATGACATGAACCTGCTCACCCAGGCCTTGCAGGCGCAACTGAACCAGGCCCTGGCCCAGGAGCTGTTCCAGGCCTATGTGCAGGACGTCCAGGCCCGCGCCGAACCCCGTGTCGACCAGCAGGCGCTGAATGCAGCGCAGGCGAACTTCCAGTAATCAAGGCAAGCACCAATGGCTCTGACCCCCGATTTCGACACATTCGCCAAGGCTTACGAGGCCGGCGAGAACCAGGTCGTTTACACCCGCCTTGCCGCCGATCTCGACACGCCTGTATCGCTGATGCTCAAGCTGACCGGCGCCCAAAAGGACGCCTTCATGCTGGAATCTGTCACCGGCGGCGAGGTGCGCGGGCGCTATTCGATCATCGGTATGAAACCTGATCTGGTCTGGCGCTGCCACGGCGATCAGTCCAGCCTGAACCGCTCAGCCCGGTTTGATGCGGATGATTTCACCCCGCAGGACGGCAACCCGATGGACAACCTGCGGGCGCTGATTGCCGAAAGCAGGATCGACCTGCCCGATGATCTGCCGCAGGCCGCAGCCGGGCTGTTCGGCTACTTGGGCTATGACATGATCCGCCTGGTTGAACACCTGCCTGATGTGAACCCCGATCCGCTCGGCCTGCCCGACGCGCTGATGCTGCGCCCCTCGGTGATTGCCGTGCTGGACGGGGTCAAGGGCGAGGTCACCGTGGTCTCCCCCGTCTGGTCCAGCGATGGCCAGACCGCCAAGGCCGCCTATGCCCAAGCCGCCGAACGGGTGATGGACGCGGTGCGCGATCTGGAACGCGCCATGCCCGCCGAAAGCCGCGATCTGGGTGACGCGGATGAAGTTGCACCGCCGGTGTCGAACTTCACCAAGGACAGCTACATGGCCGCGGTGGAAAAAGCCAAGGACTACATCCGCGCAGGCGACATCTTCCAGGTGGTGCCGGCACAGCGCTGGACGCAAGCCTTCCGCCAGCCGCCTTTCGCGCTTTACCGCAGCTTGCGCCGCACCAACCCGTCGCCCTTCATGTTCTACTTCAACTTCGGCGGCTTCCAGGTGGTGGGCGCGTCCCCGGAAATCCTGGTCCGCGTTTTCGGGCAGGAGGTCACCATCCGCCCGATCGCAGGCACCCGCCCCGCGGCGCCACACCCGAAGAAGACAAGGCGCTGGAACTGGACCTGCTGGCCGACAAGAAAGAACTGGCCGAGCATCTGATGCTGCTGGATCTGGGCCGCAATGACACCGGCCGGGTCGCAAAAATCGGCACCGTGCGCCCGACCGAGAAGTTCATCATCGAACGCTACAGCCACGTGATGCACATCGTCTCCAACGTCGTCGGCGAACTGGCAGAGGACAAGGACGCGCTCGACGCTTTCTTTGCCGGGATGCCCGCAGGCACCGTCTCCGGCGCCCCCAAGGTCCGGGCGATGGAGATCATCGACGAGCTGGAGCCGGAAAAACGCGGTATCTATGGCGGTGGTGTCGGCTATTTCTCGGCAGGCGGCGACATGGACATGTGCATTGCCCTGCGCACCGCCATCGTCAAGGATCAGAGCCTCTATATTCAGGCCGGCGGCGGCGTGGTCTATGACAGCGACCCGGAAGCGGAATACATGGAGACTGTCCATAAATCCAATGCCATCCGCCGCGCGGCAGCGGACGCTGCCCGTTTCACCGGCAACGGCAACCGCTAGGACTTGCAGCGCAGGACTGTTCTGCGGCTTCTTTCTGGTTCAAAATACCCTCGCCGAAGGCACGGCGCCCGCCTTGGGCGCCGTTTTTACTTGGCCGGCAGGTTTGCTTCCAAACTGGCCGAGACCGGCGCCAGCGCAATCCGGGCGGCCCGGTCCTGCAGGCCCCAGATCAGCAGCGCTGAAATCGTATCAGGGCGCAACCGTCCAAGCATGATCACCGCGCCTTCCTGCCCGGCCCGGAACGCTGCCTGATCCAGAAACCGCCGGATCGACCGCGGGTTTTGACCGGCTCCGTCAAAGTCGCGGAACACAACACCGGCCGGCACACCATCGCGCAGCGCCAGTTTCTGCACCGTGTTCAACCCGCTGTCCTGGGTCACCAGCCCGTAGCCGGCCGAGGCCGCAACCGCTGCAACCTGATCCGCCAGCGCCCGGTTGCCCTGCACCCCGGTCCCGATGCCTTCGAGGATCGCCATGGCCTCCGGCAGCTTGCCGCGCCAGACCTCCAGCGCCGTCTCCGCGTCCTGCGGCGACGCAGATCGCGGCAGATCCGCCAGCATCAGCACTTCGAACCCCGCCGCCCTGCGCGCGACCATCTTTGATGCAGCCTGCGGGTCTTCCGGATCAATGGCAAAGCTCAACGGATAGGGGAATTCCGCCAGCGCTTCGGCCCCGACAGCCCCCTCGTCGTCGATCAGCACAATCGACATCAGCGGCCGGTCTTCCGGATTGTCAAAAGGTTCGGCATAGGCGGTAAACGGCGTCTGGTCCGATACCCCCGCAGTGGCAAATCCGGCGTCCTGCGGCTTGTCCCGGTCGGTCAGCGGAACAACCGGTGTGCCGATACTTGGTGCCAAAGCCTCTTGCCCTGCAACCGCAGATTCCTGACCTGTTTCGCTGTCAGAAATACTCTCGCCGCTGTCGCCGCCAGCCTCTGGCAGAACCGGTGCCGCACCGATTACCGGCAGCGTGATAGCCTGCGGCGCGCTGCCGATATCCGGCGCCAGAACAGCAGAGGTCTCCGGTGTCTCAACCGGAACCGCCATGGCATCAGGCTGCGCAGCCTCTGCCGTATCCTCTTGCGCAATTTCGGGCGCCTCGGGCGCGGGTTCCGGTGCTGGCTCGGTGGCAGCAATAACGGCAGACTCAGCGCCCGGGGCCTGCGGCACCGCCGGCTGAACGGCCTGCGGCAGAGGCGCATCCGGTCCCTTTGCCAAACCCGGTGCTGCCGCTGTTTCCGGATCGCTGGAAGCGATAAGCGCCGCTGACTGCCCGACCTCAGGTTTGCCGGCCGGCGCGGTATCCGCCCCTGCAAGCGCGTTCAGGTCATCGCTGCCACCGGTTTCGGCCGGCGCGGCCGGCTGTGCCTCAACAAGATCTGCATCACGTCCCTGGCTGCTGGCGGGCGGACCGGCAGCGTCCGTGGCGGCGTCGGTGCCGCCGTTTGGCATCTGCGGCGCATCGCCAGGATCATGCGCGGCAGGGGCCGGCACCGCTGCGGTATCGGCACCGCTGTCCGGCAAGGGCACCGACAAAGACAGCATCGCCAGCCCGCCCGCGGCCAGCAATGCCCCGACACTCACGCCGCCCAGAAATCCACGCATGCCTGTTTTGCCTCTCAATCCGTTTTCGGTGCCGCGCCGTTCCAGCGTGCCTGAGCGAACCCTGTTTCTGTTCACTCCGGCATTCGCCTATCCTGCCCTTGACGCTGCCCCGTATCCCTGAACATGTATGTTTCGACCACTATACTGCGGCGTGCCCTCCGCCCGCCACCCTTAAAAGAGCCCGCTACGATGCTGCTGCTGATAGACAACTACGATTCCTTTACCTACAACCTCGTCCATTATCTGGGTGAGCTGGGCGCGGAAATGGAAGTCCGCCGCAACGACGCCATCAACGTGCAAGAAGCCATGGCAATGAAGCCCTCAGGCATTCTGCTGTCGCCCGGTCCCTGCGACCCGGATCAGGCCGGCATCTGCCTGGCGCTGACCGAAGCCGCAGCCGAAACCGGCATACCCTTGCTGGGTGTTTGCCTGGGCCATCAGACCATCGGCCAGGCCTTTGGCGGCAAGGTGATCCGCTGCCACGAGATCGTGCACGGTAAGATGGGTAAGATGCACCACAAGGATACTGGTGTTTTCAAAGGCTTGCCGACACCTTTTGACGCAACCCGCTATCACTCTCTGGTGGTTGAGCGCGACAGCCTGCCGGATTGCCTGGAAATCACCGCTGAACTGGAAGACGGCACTATCATGGGTCTGCAGCATAAGGAGCTGCCGATCCACGGAGTGCAGTTCCATCCGGAATCGATTGCATCTGAGCACGGTCACGCGCTGCTGAAAAACTTTCTCGACGTGATGCAGGTGCCCGCATGAGCGACCGCCTGAAACCGTTGATCGGTGCTGCCGCAGAACGTTCCCTCACCCGCGAAGAAGCCGAAACCGCCTTCACTCTGCTGTTTGAGGGCGAGGCCACGCCCAGTCAGATCGGCGGCCTTCTGATGGCGATGCGCACCCGTGGCGAAAGCGTTGACGAATACGCTGCTGCCGCCGCCGTGATGCGCGCCAAATGCAACCCGGTGAAAGCGCCTGCAGGTGCCATGGACATCGTCGGCACCGGCGGTGACGGCAAGAACACCCTCAACATCTCCACCGCCACTGCCTTTGTGGCGGCCGGCGCAGGCGTGGTGGTTGCCAAACACGGTAACCGCAACCTCAGCTCCAAATCCGGCACTGCCGACATGCAGTCCCAGATGGGCATTAACGTGATGGTCGGCCCGGAAGTGGTTGAAAAGGCAATAAATGAAGCCGGTATCGGCTTTATGATGGCCCCCATGCATCACCCGGCAGTGGCACATGTAATGCCCACCCGGTCCGAGCTTGGCACCCGCACTATCTTTAACATCCTCGGCCCGCTGACCAACCCGGCCGGCGTGAAACGCCAGCTGACCGGCGCTTTCAGCCGCGCAATGATCCGGCCGATGGCGGAAACGCTGAAAGCCCTGGGGTCGGAACGCGCCTGGCTGGTGCACGGTTCTGACGGCACGGATGAGCTGACAATTACCGGCGTCAGCTGGGTCTCCGCTTTGGAGGAAGACGGCAGCATCCGCGATGTCGAACTCCACCCCGAGGACGCAGGCCTGCCGGTGCATGACTTTGACATGATTGTCGGCGGCACCCCTGAAGAAAACGCAATGGCCTTCCGGGTGCTGCTGCAAGGCACGCCCTCTGCCTACCGGGATGCGGTGCTGCTGAACGCCGCCGCTGCGCTGGTTGTCGCGGGTAAGGCTGCCGACCTCAAGGAAGGTGTCGCGCGCGCGGCCGAGTCCATCGACAGCGGGGCGGCCAAGTCCAAGGTCGAGGCACTGGCGCGGATCACCTCAGCCGCATGACCGATCTTCCGCCGGGGCTGGGCGCCTGGTCCAGCCTGCCCTTTTTCACCGACCACTGGCCCGGGATCGCAGCTGCAATTGCTGAGGATCCCCGGACCGTCCTGCCGCCCGCGCATCAGCGGTTCGCTGCGCTGGAGCTGACCCAGCCTGAGAACACTCGCGTGGTGATCCTGGGGCAGGATCCCTATCCGACGCCGGGCCACGCCCATGGGCTCGCCTTCTCAGCCGAGCCGGACGTCCGCCCTTTCCCCGCTCATTGTCCAATATTTATAAGGAATTGGAGGATGATCTTGGCGTCACCCGCCCGAATGCGGACCTGCACGGCTGGGCGCGCCAGGGTGTTTTGCTTTTGAACACTGCGCTGTCAGTTCCCGCAGGCGAGGCAAACGGTCACAAGCACTTTGGCTGGCACCACCTGGTGCATCAGGTGCTGGAACTGGCCTCACAAACCCCCACCGCATGCATTCTGTGGGGAAATGCTGCACAAAAGCTTGAAAAACATATCAAACCGGGCGATCACCTGATCCTGAAAACAGCCCATCCCTCGCCGTTGTCGGCGCGGCGCGGTTTCTTCGGGTCCCGGCCCTTTTCAAAAGTGAACAATTGGCTCGCCGCCCGCGGTGAAACTGCCATAGACTGGAACGCAGGAACGGAGGCCCAGGCATGAGTGAAACTGGTATGACCAAAAACGTGCTCGACAAGATCAAGGCCTACAAACTGGAGGAAGTCGCTGCCGACAAGGCCGCCAAACCACTGGAGGCGGTCGAAGCCGAAGCGCGCGATGCCTCCCCGGTGCGCGGCTTTGCCGACAGCTTGAAACAAGCCAACCGCAGCGGTTACGGTCTGATTGCCGAGATCAAGAAAGCCAGCCCCTCCAAGGGGTTGATCCGCCCTGATTTCGAACCAGCTGAACTGGCCAAGGCCTATGAGGACGGCGGCGCGACCTGCCTGTCTGTCCTGACCGACACCCCCAGCTTCCAAGGCGCCAAGGAGTTCCTGACCCAAGCCCGCGCGGCCTGTTCGCTGCCTGCGCTGCGCAAGGACTTCATGTATGACACCTATCAGGTGGCTGAGGCCCGCGCCCTGGGCGCCGACTGCATCCTGATCATCCTCGCCTCGGTCTCAGACGCCCAGGCGCAGGAGCTGGAGGAAAGCGCCTTTGACTGGGGCATGGATGTTCTGCTGGAGGTGCATGACGCCGAAGAGCTGGAGCGCGCCTGCAACCTGAAATCGCCGCTGATGGGCATCAACAACCGCAATCTCAAGACGTTTGAGACCACACTGGACACCACCCGGGAACTGTCGCGCATGGTGCCAGCCGACCGCACCATCGTTTGCGAAAGCGGTCTGTCCACGCCTGAGGACCTCAGCGACATGGCCCGTTACGGTGCGCGCACTTTCCTCATCGGCGAAAGCCTGATGCGGCAGGACGATGTCGCCGGTGCCACCCGTGCGCTGCTCGCCAATCCGCTGATGCCTGGCATGATGTAAAGGAGGATCGCAATGAGCCTCACCCATTTCGACACCAAGGGCGACGCCCATATGGTCGACGTCTCAGACAAGGCTGTGACTTCGCGTATCGCCACCGCTGAGGGCCACATTACCATGGCCCGGGAAACCTTTGATATCATTGCTGAAGGCCGTGCCAAGAAGGGCGATGTCCTGTCGGTGGCCCGTCTCGCGGGCATCATGGGCGCCAAGAAGACGCCCGATCTGATCCCGCTCTGCCACCCTCTGCCGGTGACCAAGGTTGCGGTGGAGCTGACACTGGACCCGGACCTGCCCGGCGTGCGGGTTGAAGCGACGGTCAAGACCACCGGCCAGACCGGGGTTGAGATGGAGGCGCTCACCGCCGTCTCCACAGCCGCGCTCACCGTCTATGACATGGCCAAGGCCGTGGACAAGGCGATGCAGATCGGCGGCATCCGCGTGACGCTGAAAGATGGCGGAAAATCAGGCAAGTACGAGGCGTAAATGATCCCGGTCAGCGAAGCCCGCGCGCATCTTTTATCGCTTGTTCAACAGCTTGAAACCGAACAGGTGCCGCTGGCACAGGCCGCGGGCCGGGTGCTGGCGGCTGATCTGCAAGCGCGCCGTGATCAGCCGCCGTTCTCCGCCTCAGCAATGGACGGTTACGCTGTGAACGCCGCTGAGGTTGAGCAGCACGCCATGTTCAAGGTGATCGGCGAAGCCGCCGCCGGTCACGCATTTCAGGGTCGCGCCGGCGCGGGCCAGGCCGTGCGTATCTTTACCGGTGCACCGGTACCTGAAGGCGCAAGTTTCGTTGTTATACAAGAAGATACAACCCGCAACGGCGACCTTATCACCATCACCGGCGCCCCCGGCAGCAACCACAACATCCGTCCTCGCGGCGGCGATTTCACCGATGGCCAGACCGTCACGACCCCCAAGCGCCTGACACCGGCTGATATTGCCTTGCTGGCCGCCATGAACATCCCCGCGATACCCGTCACCCGCCGCCCTGAGATTGCACTGATCTCCACCGGCGACGAATTGGTGATGCCCGGCGGTACCCCCGGACCGGACCAGATCATCGCCTCCAACACCTTTGGCCTCAAAGCGATGCTCGAAGACCTTGGCGCCCGTGCCCGCATCCTGCCCATCGCCCGTGACACCGAAAGCTCGCTGTGCACGGCCTTTGAACTGGCCGAGGGCGCTGATCTGGTTGTCACCATCGGCGGCGCCTCGGTTGGTGATCATGATCTGGTCGGCAAGGTGGCGCAGGATCTCGGGATGGAGCGCAGTTTCTACAAGGTTGCTATGCGCCCCGGCAAACCGCTGATGGCCGGCCGGATGAATGGCGCTGCTATGGTTGGCCTGCCCGGCAACCCAGTTTCGGCCATGGTCTGCGGCCACGTGTTTCTGGCCCCGATGGTGCGATCCATGCTGGGATTGCCTGCACCATCGCAGCAGCAGTTGCTGACGGCCGTCCTTTGCGCCCCCTGACGGCCAATGGCCCGCGCGAGCACTACATGCGGGCAAATGTGCAAAACGGCCAGTTGCAAGCGTTTGACAACCAGGACAGCTCCCTGCTCACCATTTTGGCCGAAGCCAACGCCCTGCTGGTCCGCCCGCCCAAGGACGGCGCGCGCAGCGTAGGCGATACTGTGCAATACTTGCCGATTTAAACCCCTTTCAGCTTTGCAAAAATACTCCCGCCGGAGGCACGCGCCCCAGGCGCGTTCTCTTTTACGCCACGCCAGGGACTGCGATATTGACACAAAACGGGAACATGCGTAGAACAAAAGAAAACCCGAGGCGCGGAGGGAGCGGCGATGCTCACAAAAAAGCAACTGCAACTGCTGGAATTCATTCACAAACGTCTGCAGCGCGACAGCGTGCCGCCCAGTTTCGATGAAATGAAGGTCGAATTGGACCTGCGGTCTAAATCGGGCATTCACCGGCTGATCACTGCATTGGAAGAGCGCGGATTTATCCGCCGCCTGCCGCACCGCGCCCGCGCGATTGAGATTATCCGCCTGCCGGAAAGCCTGGGCGGTGCACCGGACGGACAGGGCTTTGCGCCAAAGGTGATCGACGGCGGTCAAACACAGCCTTCGCCCTCCGCGCCTGCCGCCGCAAAGCCAATGCGCCAGGCTGCTGTGGAACTGCCGGTGATGGGCCGCATCGCCGCTGGTGTGCCGATCGAGGCGATCAGCCAGGTGTCGCATCAGGTGGCAGTTCCGGGCGGTATGATCGCGCCGAACGGCCAGCATTTCGCGCTGGAGGTCAAGGGCGACTCGATGATCGAGGCCGGCATCAATGACGGCGACATCGTGGTGATCCGTGAAACCGGCACGGCAGATAATGGCGATATTGTTGTTGCATTGGTCGAGGGGCACGAGGCGACGCTGAAACGCTACCAGCGCCAGGGCAGCATGATCGCGCTGGAAGCCGCCAACCCGGCCTATGAAACCCGGCGCTACCCGGAAGATCAGGTGCAGATCCAGGGCCAGCTGGTTGGGCTGATCCGCACTTATTAAGGGTTTTCCTGGCCAAGAATCCTCCGGAGGCGGCTGATTTCAGCCCCCTCCGGCTGCCATCCTGTCCACAGCCGCTGTCCAGACACACTGCGGGATGTCTGCAGACCGCCTGTCGCGGTCACGGCGATGCTGCCCGTTTGACGCATCACTGCCGGTGTCAGCAGCAGACAGTTCTCCGGCGTTTGCGCCGTAACTGTGGAAACGATGATGTCTCCCTTTTTACAGGCACTTGCCTGCGCGAACTTACGTTTCCCAGGCGCATGAACCAGCCGGAATCCCGGTCCTTGCCAAATCGGCAAAGCCTCTGTTTCACCCCTCCAGCGCGCCGCGGCGGCGATCTGCCCTGCCGGGTCGCCATCATTCTCCAGCCAGATTTTCGCAGTAAACCCCTGCCCTTTGGCCCGGGACAAGGCCCGGCCGTGCGGCGACATCACGCCAACCAGCCCGCCAGAATCAGCAATCAGGACAACAGGACGCTCTGCCGCGCCCCACATCAGCAGCGCACAGGCCGCTGGCAGCAGCCCTGCCAGCCGCAGCCACCCTTGCCAGATCACCGCAAACAGCATGCCCGCAGCAAACAGCGGCAGAACCCCTACGCCCGGCGCGGGCACATGCGACAGCGCCCCTTCGAATTCCGAAACGGCCTGCGCGACTGCCAGGATCCAGTCCAGCCCCCATCGCATAACTGTCAGCCCGATCATCTCCAAGCCAAACGGCGCCAGGCACAGTGCCAGCACCGCAGCCGGAATAACAACCGAGCCCATGACCGGAACAGACAACAGGTTCGCCAGCAGCCCGTAATGCGGCACCGTATTGAAATGCGCCGCAGCAAAGGGAGCGGTTGCCGCGCCGGCCACCGCAGATGAAATCACCAGCGCCAGAACCGGCCGCAGCCATCGCGGCCCCAACGGAACCTCCCCATCCCGCAGCGCGGCAAAGACCGCAACCAGTGCCGCCGTTGCGGCGAAACTCATCTGAAAACCAGGGCTCAGCAGGCTTTCCGGGCGCCGCAGCAGCACTATCCATGCGGCCACCGCCACTGCGCGCAGGGTAATCGCCCGCCGGTTCAGCAGCACAGCGCCAAACATCACCGCCACCATGACAAAGGCCCGTTCTGTCGCCACATTACCGCCTGACAAGGCAAGATATCCCGCGCCAGCAATCAGCGCCGCAAGCGCTGCCAGTTTCTTGACCGGCCAGCGCAGGGCAATGACAGGTATCAGATTGAACGCAACTCTCAGCGCCGCAAAGACAAATCCGGTGAGCAGCCCCATATGCAACCCCGAAATGGCCAGAAGATGCGCCAGGTTGCTTTGCCGCAGGGCAGTCAGCGTTTGTTGCCCCACGCCGCTGCGGTCGCCGGTGGTAATTGCGGCTGCAAACCCGCCCGTCTCTCCTGCTATACGGTCTTGCAAGCCCTGCGCCATATTCCTGCGCAGGCGTTCCACTGGCAGGCCTTGGCCGGGTGCCTTTGCCAGCAGCACCGGAACCCTTGTGTACCCCAGACCGCCCAGCTGCTTGAACCAGGCATGGCGGCGGAAATCGAACCCGCCGGGTTCGGCAGGCCCTTGCGGCGGCAGCAAATGCGCGGTGGTCATGACCCTGGCGCCGGGCGGCGGCACCTGTTCCTGCGCCTTCAATGAAATGCGGACACGGGCCGGCGTGTCTTCCGCCGCCACCCGGTCCAGCCGAACCTGATCCAGGGTCAGCCGCAGGGCGTCGGTCGGCGAGCGGTCGACAGCCACGACACGTCCCTCCACCGCCCCGTAATAGCGGAACTCCAGAACCGGAGCCGACACCCGGTGCGCCCGTGCCCCGGCCAGGCACAGCCCCGCCGCCGCAAGTGCAGGCGCCCACAGTAAAAACGCCAGCGACCGCCGGGACATGGCGCCGGCTGCCATCAGCAGCGCACACATCGCCAGCCCGGCAAACACGGTGGCGCCTGGCTCCGACTTCAAAGAAAAATAGGCTCCGATCCCGGTCCCGAGAAACACCGGGGTCCAGGGGAACAGATGTCCCCGCTGCGCCTGCAGCAGGTCTGCAATGGCTGTGCTCGGCCGCATGCTTGCCCCCCGCCTTCTGGCCCGGTAGACAGGCTGAAACTCTAAACCTCACATGGTTTCCAAAAGGTAAATCCCGCTCATGACCCAACCGGTTGTCACCCGTTTCGCGCCTTCTCCCACCGGCTTTCTGCACATCGGCGGCGCCCGTACCGCGCTGTTCAATTGGCTTTATGCCCGCGGCCGCGGCGGCAAGTTCCTGCTGCGCATTGAAGACACCGACCGCGAACGCTCCACGCCCGAGGCGACCGCCGCCATCCTGCAGGGCATGGCGTGGCTGGGCCTGGATCATGACGGCGAGGTGATCAGCCAGTTTGAGGGCGCAGACCGCCACGCCGAGGTCGCCAGGCAATTGCTGGACGAAGGCAAGGCCTATAAGTGTTTTGCCAGCCAGGACGAAATCGCCGCCTTCCGTGAACAGGCCAAGGCCGAAGGAAAATCCACCCTCTACCGCTCGCCTTGGCGCGACGCAGATGCCTCCAGCCACCCGGATGCAGCTTTTGTGATCCGCATCAAAGCGCCGCAAAGCGGCGTTACCGTTATCAAGGATGAGGTTCAGGGCGACGTCACCATCAGGAACGATCAGCTTGATGACATGATCCTGCTGCGCTCGGACGGCACGCCGGTTTACATGCTGGCGGTTGTGGTCGACGATCACGATATGGGCGTCACCCATGTGATCCGCGGCGATGACCACCTGAACAACGCCGCCCGCCAGATGATGATCTATGAGGCGATGGGCTGGGACGTGCCGGTATGGGCGCATATCCCGCTGATCCACGGGCCGGACGGCAAAAAACTGTCCAAACGCCATGGTGCCTTGGGGGCGCAGGAATACCAGGCGATGGGCTATCCGGCGGCCGGCATGCGCAACTATCTGGCCCGTTTGGGCTGGTCGCATGGCGATGACGAATTTTTTACGGACGATCAGGCCAAGGCGTGGTTTAACTTTGATGGCATCGGCAAAAGCCCGGCCCGGTTCGACACCAAGAAGCTGGAGAATCTCAGCGGTCAGCATATCGCCGTTAGCGACGACGCCGCACTGCGGCAAGAAATCAGCGCCTATCTGGCCGCAGCCGGAGAAACTGCCCTGACTGACGCACAGTCACAGGGGCTGGAAGCTGCGATGTATTGCCTCAAGGACCGGGCACGCACCTTCCCTGAACTGCTTGAAAAAGCGCATTTTATCCTTTCATCACGGCCAATTGACCGGGATGCGAAGGCAGAAAAGGCGCTATCTTCTGTATCCGATGGTATACTGGGTGAATTGACGCCGCAGCTGCAAAATGCTAGCTGGGTCCGTGACGATCTGGAGGCGCTTCTGAACGCATTTGCAGAAGCCCATGATACCAAGTTCGGCAAGCTGGCAGGCCCTTTGCGGGCAGCACTGGCGGGCCGGGCGGTAACGCCTTCGGTGTTCGATATGATGCTGATTCTGGGCCGCGATGAAACCATTGCCCGGCTCCAAGACGCAACAGGCTGAAACCGGTCCTTAACTCCCGGGTAAGCCTGTTTTGATAACACAACCCCTGCGCGACTCCGCGCAGGCGCTGCCCCGCATGAAGACGCCTGCACGGCCGCTCTCGTGCCTGTAACAGGAAGGGACATCCATGACCGAGACACAGAAATCTGCCACGCTCAGCCTGAATGGCGAAACCTACGAGCTGCCCATTTTCTCGCCAACGGCCGGGCCCGATGTTCTCGACATCCGCAAGCTCTACGCGAAGGCAGGTGTGTTCACCTATGACCCGGGCTTCACCTCGACCGCCAGCTGCGACAGCACCATCACCTATATTGACGGCGACAAGGGCGAACTGCTGCACCGCGGCTACCCGATCGACCAGCTGGCATCGAAATCGCACTACCTCGAGGTTTGCTACCTGCTGCTTTACGGCGAACTGCCGACCGTCACCCAGCTGGAGGATTTCGAGACCCGTGTGACCCGTCACACCATGGTGCATGAGCAGATGCACAACTTCTTCCGCGGCTTCCGCCGGGATGCGCATCCGATGGCGACGCTGGTTGGCGTGGTCGGCGCGATGTCGGCCTTCTACCACGACTCGCTGGATGTCACCGATCCGTGGCAGCGCGAAGTCGCCGCCGTGCGTCTTATCGCCAAACTGCCGACCATTGCCGCGATGGCCTATAAATATTCGATCGGCCAGCCGTTTGTGTATCCGAAGAACGATCTGGATTACGCAGCCAACTTCCTGCACATGTGCTTCTCGGTTCCGGCTGAAGAATACCACGTGAACCCGATCCTGAGCCGGGCGATGGACCGCATCCTGACCCTGCACGCGGATCACGAACAGAACGCTTCCACCTCGACCGTGCGTCTGGCCTCTTCCTCGGGCGCAAATCCGTTTGCCTGTATCGCCGCCGGCATTGCCTGCCTCTGGGGTCCGGCCCATGGCGGCGCCAACCAGGCCTGCCTGGAAATGCTCAAGGAAATCGGCTCGGTCGACCGCATCCCCGAGTTTATCGCACGCGCCAAGGACAAGAACGATCCGTTCCGCCTGATGGGTTTCGGCCACCGCGTCTATAAAAACACCGACCCGCGCGCGACCGTGCTGAAGCAATCCGCGGACGAGGTTCTGGATCTGCTCGGCGTCGAGGACAACCCGCTGCTGCAAGTTGCCAAGGAGCTGGAGCAGACCGCGCTGAACGACCCCTACTTCATCGAGAAGAAACTGTTCCCCAACGTCGATTTCTACTCGGGTATCATTCTTGAGGCGATGGGTTTCCCGACGTCGATGTTCACCCCGATCTTTGCGCTGTCGCGCACCGTCGGCTGGATCTCGCAGTGGAAAGAGATGATCGCCGATCCGCAGAACAAGATCGGCCGCCCGCGCCAGCTGTACCTGGGCGAGACCATGCGCGATTACATCGACATCGAAAAGCGCTGACCGCCAGATGCAATGAACATTCAAACGCCCCGCAATTCGCGGGGCGTTTTCTTTTGCGGTCTCCAAGGGGGACTGTGTTTTTCGGGGCTAGGCCCGAAGGCAATGCCACCGCAACAGCCATAAAACAGCGACAATTCCGGATCCTTACTCAGACCGTTTCTATGGAAAGTTCAATATTTAGAAATATTTGACTAAGACAATCAATCTCAATACCAAACCGTCAGGTTTACTTACTTCTGGCAGGGCGGCCCGCGCACGCATTTGCAAACGCCCTCTGCCAGCTGACTATGGGATTGGTGACATGGAACTCTTGATCTTGCTCGGTATCGGCCTGACCATCGGCGGCGTTGCCTTTGCCCTGGATGATGACGACGATGGCATTACCAAGGGCGACACCACCGCCGACGCCACAGAGGATAACGACGACCTGGCGGGCGGATCCAGCGAGGACACAATATTCGCCAAGGACGGCGACGACATAGTAGACGGCAATGCCGGAAACGACCGGCTGTTTGGCCAAGGCGGACAGGATTTGCTGGTTGGCGGCGAAGGTGACGATTTCCTGCGGGGTGGCTCCGACCATGATTCAATCATTGACGGCACGGGCAGCGATACTCTGATCGGGGATGCAGGCAACGATTTCATTGTGTCGACCAGCGCCTTTGATCCGGACAATGTCGTAGAAGCCGGCAGAGAAAGGGCCGCCAACGATGATCCGGACGTTGACGTGCAACTGGAACTTGAGCTGAACCACGATACCGACGAAGACGCGGATGTGATCCAGGCGGGCGGCGGCAATGACGATGTTATCGCAGGCAACGGCGACACAGTGAGCCTGGGAGAAGGCCTGGATGAACTGATCCTCGGCGATTGGATCGAGGCCGGCGATGAACCGGTTGTTCTGACAGACTACAGCCGCCTTGAAGATGTTATCGTCTATTCTCACGATGGCGAAGGCACGCCGCCTGAAATCACAGTTGAGAACACTCTTGACCAATTCGGTGATGAGGATGACGCCCTGCTGCTGGCAGATGGCGAGGTTTTTGCTCGTATCCAAGGCGCCGGTGGTCTGATTACAGCAGGCAACGTTATGGTGCTGACCCGCGCCTGAAATGAAATGCCGGAGACACTCCCCGGCATTTTCTTTCAATTCTCAGCCGGCCTGAAACTGCTCAGCGCCCTTCGAATTTCGCGGGGCGCTTTTCCATGAAGGCGGTGACGCCTTCCAGGAAATCGCGGGTCTTGCCGCATTGGCCCTGCAGATGCGCTTCTTCCGACAGCTGCTCGGCCAATGTGCGGCCAAAGCTTTCGCGCAGGGCGGATTTGGTGGCGGCAAAAGCCTTGCTGGGGCCGCTGGCCAAATATTCCGCGCGCTTCCGCCAATGGGCGTCGAACTCTGCATCCGGCACCGCTTCCCAGATCATCCCCCAGTCACAGGCCTGCCGGGCGCTGACGCGGTCGGCAAACAGGGCTGCCCCCATTGATTTGGCCAGGCCGATCTGGCGCGGCAGGAACCAGGTGCCGCCGGCGTCAGGGATCAGGCCGATTTTGCTGAAGGCCTGCATGAAAAACGCGCTTTCAGCGGCGATCACCACATCGGCGGCCAGCGCCAGATTGGCCCCTGCCCCGGCAGCGGCACCGTTGACGGCCGCCACAACCGGCACCGGGCAATCATAAATCGCCTGCAGCATCGGCAGGTACTCGTCGCGCAGCGTGCGTTCCAGATCCAGCTGGCCGCCGTTGCTGCCTGCGTCGCTCAGATCCTGCCCCGAGCAGAACGCATCGCCCGCCCCGGTCAGCACCACAGCGCGGGCCTCGGAAGACGCCATGCGCATCGCATGGGTGATCTCGGACCGCATCCGGCTGTTAAGCGCGTTCTTGCGCGCTTCGCGGTTCAGGGTGACAACCGCCAGCCCGTCCTGCAGAGAAAACAGGATTTCCTTATAGTCCATCGGAGTGCCTCACGTAACTTGCGTTCAGGGGCCAGAAACACGTGTGCCTGGCCATTTGCCGGTATGGTGACGGAAAGCCCGCCCGCCGGAAAGCCGGACCCGGCGTCAATCCTTCAGGATTTTCCGCAGCCGCTCCTGCTCGTCAGCGCTCAGCCCCTGCTCGGCGGCCTTGGGCGCGCGGGCGCGTCCCCGCACATAGAAGACGGCGGTCACAAGCGCGGCCAGCAGCATCAGCGGACCTGCAGCCCACAACAGCCAGTTGGCCCCGCCGGTGGTGGGGCGCAGCAGCACATACTCGCCATAGCGGTCGACGATAAAACTCATCGCCTCGCTGTCGCTGTCACCCGCAACCAGCCGCTCGCGTACAAGGACACGCAGATCACGGGCCAGTTCGGCGTTGGACTCATCAATGCTTTCATTGCGGCAAACCAGGCAGCGCAGGTCCTTGGACAGCTCCCGCGCGCGGCTTTCAAGTGCTGGATCGGCCAGCACCTCATCCGGCTCCACTGCCAGTACCGGAGCGGGCGTAATGACAGCGACAGCAGCAAACCCGGCCAGTGCCAGGATCAAAAGGCGCAAGGTTTTCATTCTGCAGGCACTCCTGTTTCCGGTGCCTTGCGCGCGCCTGCAGCAACGCGGAAACGCCGGTCGCTAAGGCTCAGCAGCCCGCCAAGCGCCATCAGGATAGAGCCACCCCAGATCCAATTGGCAAGGGGTTTGATATAGGTGCGCATGGTCCAGCTGCCATCGGCCTGCTGATCGCCCAGCACCACGTAAAGGTCGCGGGTGACACGGTAATCAATCGCGGCCTCGGTGGTTGGCATCCGGCTGACCGGATAGTCGCGCTTTTCCGGGAACATCACCGCTTCGGGCTGCCCGTTGCGTGTCACCTCGACCCGGCCTTTGGTGGTGAAGTAGTTCGGCCCCTGTTCCCGGCTGACATCCGTCAGCATCAGGGTAAAGGCACCAACGTCAAAGGGTTCGCCGATGCGGGCCACGCGGATATCTTCCTGTTCCCAGGCGGTCAGACCGGCGATGGCAAAGATGGTGATGCCCAGCCCGCCATGGGCCACGGCCTTGCCCCAATCGGCACGCGGCAGCCGCAGCATCCGTTGCAGGCGGCCCGATTTGCCGCTGCGCAGCCACAGATCCGCCAGCGCCCCGAACACCATCCAGGAGCCCAGGAACAAACCCACCGGCCCCAGCGCGGACTTACCGGTCTGCAGCGCCCAGGCCAGCACACCCAGCGACACCGCCAGCACGAAGACATAGCGCAGCTGCCAAGCAGTGCGCCCGATCCGGCCGCGTTTCCACGGCAGCATGGCGCCAACCGGCATGATCAGCCCCAGCGCGATCATGAAAGGGGTAAAGGCAGAATTGAAGAACGGCGGGCCGACGCTTAGCTTTCGGTCCAGCAGCATATCCGCGAGGATCGGCCAGACAGTGCCGAAGAAGACCACAAAGCAGCTGACCGCCAGCAGGATGTTATTAGCCACCAGCGCGCTTTCGCGGCTGACCATGCCAAAGACGCCCTTGGCCTCCATCGCCTGGGCGCGGGCCGCAAACAGCGTCAGCGCGCCGCCGGTGAAAAACGCCAGAATGAACAGAATGAACACGCCGCGTTCCGGGTCGTTGGCAAAGGCATGCACACTGGTGATGATGCCCGAGCGCACGATAAATGTCCCGATCAACGAAAAGCCAAAGGCCAGGATCGCCAGCAGGATGGTCCAGCTCTTCAGCGCCTCTCGTTTCTCCACCACAATGGCCGAATGCAGCAGCGCCGCCGCCAGCAGCCAGGGCATGAAGGAGGCATTCTCAACCGGGTCCCAGAACCAGAACCCGCCCCAGCCGAGCTCGTAATAGGCCCACCAGGAGCCCAGCCCGATACCGATGGTCAGGAAGATCCAGGCCGCCAGCGTCCAGGGCCGCACCCAACGGCCCCAGGCGGCATCAATGCGGCCTTCGATCAGGGCAGCAACGGCAAAGGAAAACGCCATGCTCAGCCCGACATAACCGAGGTATAGAAACGGCGGATGGAAGGCGAGGCCCGGATCCTGCAGCAGCGGGTTCAGATCCTGCCCGTCAAACGGCGGCACTGCCAGACGCAGGAACGGATTGGACGTGAACAGGATAAAGGCATAAAAAGCCACGCCAATGGCTGCTTGCACCGCCAGAACCCGCGCCTTCAACGTGGGCGGCAGCCCGCCGCCAAAGACCGAGGCCATCGCCCCGAACAGGGCAACGATCAGCACCCACAGCAGCATTGATCCTTCGTGGTTTCCCCAAGTGCCGGAGATCTTGTAGAGCATCGGCTTGGCCGAATGGCTGTTCAGCGTCACCAGCTTCAGCGAGAAATCAGAAGTGATGAACGCCCAGGTCAGCGCCCGAAGGCAAAGGCGGTGAACAGGAACTGCGCCTGTGCCGCCGGTTCCGCCACGGCCATCCAGCCGGGCCAGCGTTTATGGGCGCCGATCAAGGGGATAACGGCCTGCACAATCGCAATCATGAAGGCGAGGATAAGGGCGAAGTGGCCAAGCTCTGTAATCATGTATTTTCCTATACGCCTGTCTGCTGCGGGCGCCAATGGCATTCGCCGCGCCATGCCGCCGCAGCCGCTAAAATGTGATCAGCCGCGACGGGCTTTCCAGGCTTCCAGCGCCGGATTTTCCTCTGCGCCCGTGGCCTGAAGCCGCGCTGCGGCGTCGGTGCCGGTAGAGGCCGCCGCAGGTGAATCGGCCCGCAGCCTGTTCAGCGCGGCGATGTTTTCGACGGCCTGGGGAACCCGCGCCATGCTGGCCGCCAGACCATGCTGAAACTCCTGTGCCTTCACCTGATGCCGCGCCCCGAAATAGAAGGAGACAATAACGCCCAGCAGCCACCACAACGGTTCCGGCACCAGCGCGAGCCCCTGCATCCGGGCGGCGAACCACACCGGGTCGCTCAGCGCAGACACCATCAGCGCCAGCGTTCCCAGGGCCAGCATTGGGCGCGGCAACCGGTTCACCCCATCCATAAGGTGGTCAAACCAGCCTTTTGCGGGCTGGTGAAATTCGGTGCCAAACTGGCCAAGCGCTGCAATCTGAACGTCATGGGCACGGCCGGCACCGGCTTCAGCGTTTTCGCGAAAGACTTCGGCAGTTTCCCGCAGGACATTGCGTTGGCTGCCAAAAACAAGCCCCAGAATGTCAGAGATTACCCCATGCCGCGATCCTTTCCTGAAAGGCCTGCTGGTTCAGATGGTAGTTCGGCGAGATGAATTCCTCGGCCCGTTTGATCCAGCCGCCTTTGCCGCCCGCGCGGGTGCGGGCGTATTTGCGGCTGGCCGGCCGACGGTCTGCCAGACGGAAGTAATAATTGCGCCTCGCGATGCCATAGGCGTCGCGCAGGCCCGTCGCATCAACGGTGGCAGCATCGGCGGCGGCGCCTGCCGTCTGCGGTCCGATTGTGCCGTCCACCGCAACCCTGTACCCCATATCGCGCAGCAACCGCTGCAGGATGCGCACCGCGTTGCTGCCGGCATTCACATACATATCAAAGACCGTGGCCTGGAGGCACTCCGGCAGGCTGGCAATCCGGGGCGCGTCGAAATAGTGGCGGATGAAAATGGCCACGGCTTGCGCGCGGGTCAGCGCCTTCACATCCCCGGCGTCCACATCCCCGTCGCCGGTCACATCCAGCCCCAGCCGCCGCAGGGTCCCGATGGTCACACCGTATTTGGTCGCGCCGCCGGGGTCATCCGGATCATTCACAAAGCCGCCTTCCCGCGCCACAATCTCAGCGGCGATTTCCATAACACTCTGCATCGAACCTCACCCTTTTCTGGTGAGTCAACCATCGTGAAAATACGAAAAGATCTCCTGACAGCGGCGTACGCATGCTGCGCAACACCGCCTCAGGTAAGCTGCCGCGCCGCGCACCGCGCGGCGCCCGGCCCAACGCAAAACGCCTCCCCGAAGGGAGGCGCCTTTGGGGCGGGAGCCATTTGGTCAGAAACCGGTCTCAGGTTTCGGGTTCCTGATAGACCCCCTGCTCCTTCAACGCATCCATGACTTCTTTGGGCATATAGGTCTCGTCATGTTTTGCCAGAATTTCAGAGGCTTCAAAGACGCCATTCACGTAACGCCCGGTGCCGACCATGCCCTGGTTCTCTTCAAACAGATCCGGCAGCACACCGGTATAGGCGACCTGCACCGTCGCACCTCCATCAGTAACCGCAAAACGCACGGTTTCACCCTGGCCGCGCTGCAGCGTGCCTTCCTCAACCAGTCCGCCGATGCGGAACACTTCCGACGGTTTCGGCGGCGCCTCGGCCACCTGGCTGGGCGAGCGGAAATAGTTGATCCCGTCACGCATGGCATAGCCGATCAGGGCGGTTGCAACCACCAAAGCCACTGCGGCAACGGCAATGACCTGGATCCGGCGCTGTTTCTTCAGGTTCTTCATGGTGTCCTCACTTCAAGGTCCCTGCCTGCGCCGCCCCCCGGATCAGGGGAACAGCGGCGCCATCATCAGACCTTCGGTCTCAGTCTCACCTAACATCAGGTTTGCGTTCTGCAAGGCCTGGCCGCTGCTACCTTTTGTCAGGTTATCAAGTGCTGCGATCACAATGGTCCGGCCATCGATCCGGTCCTGCGCCACACCGATATGGCAGAAGTTGGAGCCGCGCACATGGTGGGTGCTGGGGGCCTCGCCAAAGGGCAGCAGTTCGATAAAGGGCTCATCTGCGTAAGCCTTGGCAAAGGTGTCATGGATCGTCCGCGCGTCGCCTTTTACATAAACGGTCGCCAGAATGCCCCGGTTGACTGGCAGCAGATGCGGGGTGAATTGCACCTGTACGGGGCGGCCCGCGATCTTGCTGAACTCCTGGTCGAATTCGCCCAGATGCCGGTGGGTGCTGCCGATGGCATAGGCGTTATAGCCCTCGCTCAGCTCTGCATGCAGCAGGTTTTCCTTGAGCGACCGGCCGGCGCCTGAGACGGCGCATTTCAGATCCAGAATGATGTCGTCCAGATCAATGACCCCAGCCGAAATCAACGGGCGCAGGGCAAACTGACCGGTGGCTGCGTTGCACCCCGTGCCGGCCACCAGCCGCGCGGATTTGATCTCATCCCGGTAGAACTCGGTGAGGCCATAGACCGCCTCCTCCTGCTGTTCCAACGCGGAATGGGGATTACCGTACCATTTCTCGTACTCAGCCGGATCACGCAGCCGGAAGTCTGCCGACAGATCCACGATCTTCAGGCTTGCGGGCAGCGCCGCAATCACTTCCTGGCTGGTCTTATGCGGCAGAGCGCAGAAGCACAGATCAATGCCGGCGAAATCAATCTCGCCGATCTTGCACAGTACCGGCAGTTCCATATGGCGCAGATGCGGGAACACTTCCGCCATCGTCATGCCGGCCTTGCGGTCGGCAGAGAGCGCCGCAATTTCGAGGTTCGGATGCTGGGCGATCAGCCGCACCAGTTCTGCGCCAGTGTAGCCGGAAGCGCCAAGAATAGCCACTTTATGGGTCATGTCAGACCTCGTCTTTCAATGTGATTTGCCGTTCCGCAGCCATCTGCGGAGAGAATTAGGAGGAAATGCGCCCGTGCACTTTGACCTGGAACAAGGTTCCGCGCGGTCTGTTCTCAGGCGGCCTGAAAGGTGATTTCCCGTCGGAGAAACTGGGTCGCCCGGTCGCTGACGCGGCCCGGGTTTCCGGTGGTGAAGAAACCGCCGGCACCAGTGCCGTGCATGTCGGGATGCCGTGTCAGGTAATCCGCCAGACTGTCCGCAACCAGGTTGCCCTGGCTGAACACTTTGACCCCCGGTCCCAGTGCCGCCTGGAATGTCTGTTCCATCAGCGGGTAATGGGTGCAGCCCAGAATGGCGGCTTGCGGATGCGGCATTTTACGTTGCAGGGCATCCACATGGGAGCGCACCAGGGCCTCAGCGAGGATCATGTCGCCGTCCTCGATTGCGTCCACCACACCGCCGCAGGCCTGGGCTTCGACATCCACACCAATGGCGCGGAACGCCAGCTCCCGCTGAAAGGCGCGGCTGGCGACAGTTGCAGGCGTGGCAAACAGCGCAACGTGTTTCACTTCGACTTCGCGCGGAGGCGAATTGTCGCCCCACTGGCGCTCTGTCAGCGCTTCAATGAGAGGGACAAAAACCCCCAGCACCCGTTTGCCCTTGGGCAGCCCGCCCTCCTGCATCCGGCGCAGCGCCGCAGCAGAGGCGGTGTTGCAGGCCAGGATCACCAGATCGCAGCCTTTGCTCCACATATCTTCGACCGCAGCCCTGGTCAGCTGATAGACATCTTCGGCATCGCGCACACCGTAGGGCGCGCGGGCGTTGTCGCCGTAGTAAAGGAAATCCAAATCCGGCAGACGTTTCTGCACGGCGTCAAGGACGGTCAGCCCGCCCAATCCTGAATCAAAGATGCCTACAGCCATGTCGCCTTCTCACGCGTGGTGTTTCTCTTCGAACTCAAACCCATACCCGTGGGATTTGAGCGGTACTGAAGAAAGCTCATACGTCGCTTTGCGAAAGAAATCCATAAGTGCTTTTGTCTCTTTGGCCATTGGCGCCGGAACGCTGCAAGTATCGTTGGGGCAAAGGCAGACCGGGGCGCTGCCCCGGACCCCGGGGTATTCAGGACCAGAAAGAAGCGGCGGAACGGCAAACGCCGCGCGTCAGCGCGGCGCCGGGCCCAACCGGGAAGGACCATCCTGCGGATGGCCCTGAGCGGGCGGGAGTGTCCCGCCCGGCCCTGGTTACTCTGCAGCGTGTTTCAGCGGCACGCCGCCCTGGCGCAGGGCGGCCAGCAGCTCCTCACGGCGCTTCGCGGCTTTCTGCTCATTTGCCATCTTCACCGGACCGAAACCGCGGATCGAGAGCGGCAATTCAGCCAATGCCAGCAGAGGCTCCATGATGTCCGGCGCCGCTTTCGGCAGCCACTCCATCATGTCCGCTTCATATTGCTTGATCAGGGCGCGCTCCATCTTGCGTTCTTCGGTGTAGCCGAAGATGTCGAGCGGTGTGCCGCGCAAGCGTTTCAGCTTGGCCAGCAGGCGGAAACTGCGCTCCATGCTTGCACTGAACTTGCGCTTTTTCGGACGCCCGTCCGCATCGGTGCCGCCCAGCATCGGCGGCGCCAGGTGATAGGACAGCTTGAGGTCGCCTTCAAACTCCGCCTCCGCCTTGGCGCGGCTGTCGAGCAGCAGGCGGGCGACTTCGTATTCGTCCTTGTAGGACAACAGCTTGTGATAGCCCTTGGCCGTCGCCTCTTTCAGCGCGGGATCGCTGATACCGTCGAGCAGCCTGGCATAACGCCTGGCCAGCCCTTTGCCCTGATATGCCACCAGATGATCGGAACGGAAGGCGATCTTCTCCTCGAGGGTTTTCGGCTTTTCTGATGTGTCCGGCCGGCTCAGACGGGCCGCGTCTTCGGGGTGCAGCACCGCCCAGCGGCCGATATCGAAGGCGCGCAGGTTGCGCTCCACAGCGGCGCCGTTCAGCGTGATCGCCTGCTTGATCGCCTCAAAGCTGACAGGCACCAGGCCGCGCTGCCAGGCGCCGCCGAACACCATCATATTGGAGAAGATCGAATCCCCCATGGTGGCGCGGGCCAGTTCGGACGCATCGAACAGATCGACCCGGTCGCGCAGGCGGGCCTGCAGCGCCACTTCCAGGCGGTCGGTCGGCACCTTGAACTCGGTGTTCTTGGTGAACTCGCCGGTGATGATTTCATGGCTGTTCACCACGGCGCCGGTCTGGCCAGTAGAGGTTAGGCCCAGAGTCTTGGCCCCCGCACTCACCACCAGGTCGCCGCCGATCAGCGCATGCGCCTCGCCGGTGGCAACGCGGATCGCCGAGATGTCATCGGGGGTGTTGGCAATCCGGCAGTGGATATGCACCGCGCCGCCCTTTTGGGCGAGACCCGCCATTTCCATCAGTCCGGCGCCCTTGCCGTCAATCTGTGCAGCTTGCGCCAGAATGGCGCCGATGGTCACAACGCCGGTTCCGCCGACACCGGTGATTACCACGTTATGGGTGCCGTCAATGGCCGGCAGTTCCGGCTTTGGCAGATGCGGCAGGTCGATGTCGGCGGTCGCCTCCTTGCGGATCTTGGCACCCTCGACCGTCACAAACGAAGGACAGAAACCGTTGACGCAGGAGAAGTCCTTGTTGCACGACGACTGGTCAATCGCCCGTTTGCGGCCCAGTTCGGTGTCCTTGGGCACGATGGAGACGCAGTTGGATTGCACCCCGCAATCGCCGCAGCCTTCGCAGACATCGGTGTTGATGAACACCCGCTGGTCCGGGTCCGGGAACTGGCCCTTCTTGCGGCGGCGGCGTTTTTCGGCGGCGCAGGTCTGGATATAGATAATCGCAGAAACGCCTTCGACCTCTTCAAATTCGCGCTGGATCTTCATCATTTCGGCGCGTTCGTGCATCCGCATGCCGGCCGGGAACAGCGTGGCGTCGACGTCTTCCTTCTCGTCATAGACCACGGCCATGGTTTTAACGCCCATCGCGGTCAGCTCATGCGCGATCTGCTGCGCGGTCAGCCCGCCCTCGGCCTGCTGGCCACCGGTCATCGCCACCGCGTCATTATAGAGGATCTTGTAGGTGATGTTGGTGCCTTCGGCCAATGCGGCACGGATCGCCTGCACACCGGAGTGGTTATAGGTGCCGTCGCCCAGGTTCTGGAACACATGTTTGCGGTTGGAGAACGGAGCCTCGCCCACCCAGTTGACGCCCTCGCCGCCCATATGGGTGAAGCCGGTGGTCTCGCGGTCCATCCATTGCACCATAAAGTGGCAGCCGATGCCGGCATAGGCGCGGGAGCCTTCCGGCAGTTTGGTTGACGAGTTGTGCGGGCAGCCCGAGCAGAAGTAGGGCAAGCGGGATGCGATTTCCTCGGCGTTGTCGGCGCGGCGGGCCTCTGACAGGTTTTCGAGGCCGGCCCGGATGGCCTCGGTCTCGCGGCCTTCCTCAATCAGGATGCCGCCCAGTTTTTCGGCGATCATGATCGGGTCCAGCGCATAGCGGGTCGGGAACAGCTCCTCGCGGTGCATGCTGCCGGCGCCGCCCTTGTACCAGCCATAGACCCGGCGGCCCTGGCGGTCGTCAAAGATCGCTTCCTTGATCTGGATCTCGATCAGCTTGCGCTTTTCCTCGACCACAACGATCAGGTCCAGGCCTTCGGCCCAGTCGTGGAAACCCTTCATATCCATCGGGAAGGTCTGGCCCACCTTGTAGGTGGTCAGCCCCAGCCGTTCGGCCATGGTCTCGTCGATGTTCAGCAGCTTCAGCGCATGCACCAGATCAAGCCAGTTCTTGCCGGCGGCAACAAAGCCGATCTTGGCGCCGGGTTTGCCCCACATGCGCTTGTCCATCTTATTGGCGTGGCTGAAAGCCTCTGCCGCAAAGCGCTTGTAGTCGATGATCCGGTCTTCCTGCCGGAAGCGGTCGTCGTCCAGGCGGATGTTCAGCCCATCTGCCGGCATGTCGAATTCCGGCGTGACCAGCTGCATCCGGTCCGGGTTTGCATCCACAACCGAGGTGACTTCAATCGTGTCCTTCATGGTCTTGAGGCCGGTCCACAGACCCGAGAAGCGGCTTAGCGCATAGCCATAGATGCCGTAATCCAGGATTTCCTGCACACCCGCCGGGCTGACGATCGGCAGGTAGCAGTCCAGCAGCGACCACTCCGACTGGTGCAGCACGGTGGAGCTTTCGCCGGTGTGGTCATCGCCCATCGCCAGCAGCACGCCGCCGTGTTTTGACGAGCCGGCCATATTGGCATGGCGGATCGCATCGCCCGAGCGGTCAACACCCGGCCCCTTGCCGTACCACAGGCCGAATACACCGTCGTATTTGCCTTCGCCGCGGACCTCGGCCTGCTGCGCCCCCCACAGGGCGGTCACGGCCAAATCTTCGTTCAGACCGTACTGGAAGGTGACGTCTGCCGCCTTCAGGTGCTTCTCGGCCTTGCTCATCTGCAGGTCGACTGCCCCCAGGGGCGAACCGCGGTAGCCGGTAACAAGTCCGGCGGTATTGAGACCCGCCGCCCGGTCGCGGTGCTTTTGCATCAGCATCAGCCGCACCAGCGCCTGGGTGCCATTCAGCAGCACCGGCGATTTCGTCAGGTCGTACTTGTCATTAAGTGAGATTTTCGGCGTGCTCATCGTGGCCTCCTCAACCGGGATTAGCTTGCACTTTCTGACCCCAAGAATAGGTCATAATTGCTGACCTGAATAGCCGCTTTTTTTTCGTTTTTGCTCGCTTGCGTCACGGAAACTGATACATAACTAAGATTTCATACAGTCGGCCCCAAACGCACAGAAAGTAACGCATATGGATTGGGATAAGCTCAGAATATTTCACGCGGTGGCCGATGCGGGCAGCCTGACCCATGCCGGTGACAGGCTGAATCTGTCGCAATCGGCGGTCAGCCGCCAGATCCGGGCACTGGAAGAGAGCCTGAATGCGACGCTTTTTCACCGCCATGCGCGCGGACTGATTCTCACCGAACAGGGTGAGCTGCTGTTTGACGCCACCCAATCCATGTCCACCCGGCTTGAAGCCGCCTCTGCCCGCATCCGCGACAGCGAGGAGGAAGTGTTCGGCGAGTTGCGCGTCACCACCACTGTGGGTTTCGGCACCCTGTGGCTGGCGCCGCGGCTGACCAAACTGTATGAGCAGTATCCCAATCTGAAAATCGACCTTATGCTGGAAGAACGTGTTCTGGACCTGCCGATGCGCGAGGCCGATGTGGCCATCCGCATGAAAGAACCCAGCCAGGCCGATCTGGTGCGCAAGCGGCTGATGACGGTGCGGATGGGTCTATATGCCTCTCCGGCCTATCTGGAACAGCGCGGCACTTTGGAAACCGCTGAAGACATTTCCCAGCACCGGCTGATCTGTCAGAACCAGCGCTCCGCCCAAGTGGGTTCAGCCGCGGTTCTTGGTAAAATGCTGATGGCCCATAACCCGGGGTCGCTGCTGACCGTCAACAACTATTTCGGCGTGCTGCAGGGCGTGCTGCACAATCTGGGGGTCGGCATTCTGCCGGATTATGTGACCGAGGAATTCCCGCAACTGGTCGAGGTGCTGCCGGAAGAGGATCAGCACAGCGTGCCGGTCTACCTCGCCTATCCCGAAGAACTGCGCCATTCCCAGCGGGTCGGCGCGTTCCGCGACTTTGTGCAATCCGAAATCATGGCGCACCGGAAGCATATGAAAGAGCTGGGGAAACTCTGACCCGCGCCGACGCATCAGCGGGCCAAGTTCGCGCTGCAATGCAGCGTCGTGGCCGGTTTTGATTTGTCCGAACCGGTGCAGCGCCCCAAGCCATGCAATTTCCGCATACCAGCATTGACCCATCTTTGACATTAATCCCCTTGAAGGGGCAGGCCCGGCGCCCTAAATGAAGCTCATGAAGGCGGCGGCTTCGCCCCCTTCATACCTCCCTGTTGGACTTCGGCCGAGCTTAGTGCTCGGCCTTTTTTTTGGCCGTAACACATTGACCCCAAAGGGGTATTGATCGACAGGCGGTCTGGATATGCGCACCCTAGTCCTGACAGCTTGCGGCGGCCCGCCAATGGGGCTGGACATGCCCTTGGATAGCAGCGCGGAAAAAACAAAGTCTTTTCTTTTCTTTTTCCAAACGCCGCAGACTTTCGTCATGCTTGTAATTTCAGCGCTTGGCCAACCGCACGCCCGCAAATCTACCGCTTTGAAAAGACTAAAGCTTAAACCTGTTCAGCGGATCAGCCGCTGCGGCGCAAAGACGCCTCTGCCGGCATCTGGCCGGGAGCCGGCTGATTCCGCTTCCCCCGCGCCCCTCCTTGCCCTAAAAGGCGCGCAATCGCAGCCATTGGGGACGTTTACGGATGCAGGAACCCGCCATCACGCCTGAACTGATTGCCAATCACGGGCTGAAGCCCGACGAATACGATCTGATCCTGGAAATCATCGGGCGCGAGCCGACCTTCACCGAGCTGGGCATTTTCTCGGCGATGTGGAACGAGCACTGCTCTTACAAGTCCTCCAAGAAATGGCTGCGCACCCTGCCGACCGATGGCCCGCAAGTTATCTGCGGCCCGGGTGAGAACGCCGGCATCGTCGACATCGGCGATGGCGACGCGGTGGTGTTCAAGATGGAAAGCCACAACCACCCCTCTTACATCGAACCCTATCAGGGTGCGGCAACCGGGGTTGGCGGCATCCTGCGTGACGTCTTCACCATGGGCGCGCGGCCAATCGCCTCGATGAACTCGCTGTCCTTTGGCGAGCCGTCCCACCACAAGACCCGCCAGCTGGTCAACGGCGTGGTTGAGGGCATCGGCGGCTACGGCAACTGCTTTGGGGTGCCTTGCGCGGGCGGTGAAGTCCGCTTTCACCCCGCCTACAACGGCAACTGCCTGGTCAACGCCTTTGCTGCGGGCCTGGCCAAGACCGACGCCATCTTTTATTCCGCCGCGTCGGGCGTTGGCATGCCGGTTGTGTATCTGGGCGCCAAAACCGGGCGTGACGGCGTTGGCGGCGCCACCATGGCGTCGGCAGAATTCGATGACACCATTGAGGAAAAACGCCCCACCGTTCAGGTCGGCGACCCCTTCACTGAAAAGCGCCTGATGGAAGCCACGCTGGAACTGATGCAGACCGGCGCTGTGATCTCGATCCAGGACATGGGTGCGGCTGGCCTCACCTGCTCTGCCGTCGAAATGGGCGACAAGGGCAAACTGGGCGTCAAGCTGAACCTCGAAGACGTGCCGCAGCGCGAAGAGAACATGACAGCCTATGAGATGATGCTGTCGGAATCTCAGGAACGCATGCTGATGGTGCTGAAACCGTCGCTGGAAGCCGAAGCGCGTGCGGTGTTCGAAAAATGGGACCTGGATTTCGCCATTGTCGGCGAGACCATTGCCGAAGACCGTTTCCTGATCCTGCATAACGGCGACGTGAAGGCGGATCTGGTACTGTCCAAACTGGCCTCCACCGCGCCGGAATACGACCGCCCCTGGGTCCCGACCCCGGCGGCTGAACCGCTGACCGACGCCGACGTGCCCACCATTGATCCGATTGATGGTCTCAAGGCGCTGCTCACCTCGCCCAACTATGCGGGCAAGCAGTGGGTTTATGAGCAGTACGACACCACCGTGATGGGCGATACCGCCCGCCGCCCCGGCGCCGGTTCCGGTATTGTCCGGGTGCACGGCACCGGTAAAAAGCTGGCATTCACCTCGGACGTGACCCCGCGCTACGTGATGGCGAACCCCTTTGAGGGCGGCAAACAGGCGGTGGCCGAAGCCTACCGCAATCTGACAGCTGTTGGCGCCAAGCCCTTGGCAACAACGGACAACCTGAACTTCGGAAATCCCGAAAAGCCCGAGATCATGGGCCAGTTCGTCGGCGCCATCAAAGGCATCGGCGAAGCCGTGGCCGCGCTCGATATGCCGATCGTCTCCGGCAACGTGTCGCTGTACAATGAGACCGACGGCAAGGGCATCCTGCCGACCCCGACCATCGGCGCCGTGGGCCTGATTGCGGCGGGCGAGGAGCCGATCACCGGCGAAGCCCGCGACGGCCATGTCGCCCTGCTGGTGGGGGAAACCATTGGCCACTTGGGCCAGTCGGCACTGCTGGCCGAGGTCTTTAACCGCGAGGACGGCGACGCCCCGGCGGTCGATCTGGAGACGGAGAAGCGCAACGGCGAATTCATCCGCGCCAACCGCGATTTCATCAAAGCCTGTACCGACCTTGGCGACGGCGGCCTGGCGCTGGCGGCGTTCGAGCTGGCCGAAGAGGCCGGCGTCGGCGTGCAGATCGACGCGGGCGACACCCAGACCGTGTTCGGCGAAGACCAGGCGCGCTACCTGATCGCCTGCAACTTTGATCAGGCCGAGGCGCTGATGCTGGCTGCTGGCCAGGCCGGTGTGCCGTTGGTTACCGTCGGCAAGTTCGGCGGCGACATGGTTAAGATCGGAGGCTCCGAAGCACCGCTGGCAGAGCTGAAGGACATCTTCCGCTCCAGCTTTGCCGCTGCTGTCGCCTGATTGAAACACGCAATGCCCGAACCGGGCACCGTGGCAGACTGATGCATAGGGTGGGATGGCACAGCCGTCCCGCCCTTTGTTTTGAACCGGGGACCGGCCCATGACCCTTCCTGAGCTGACAGAGGATTGCAGCCGCTGCGCAGGTCTGTGCTGTGTGGCCTATCCGTTTGAGGCGCATGAGGACTTTGGCCTGCTGAAACAGGCAGATACCCCTGCCCCAACCTCGCTCCGGATTTCCGCTGCAGCATTCATTCCGACCTGGCTGCGTGCGGCTTTGGCGGCTGCGTCGCCTATTCTTGCGCCGGGGCCGGCCAGAGGGTTACGCAAATCCTGTTTGACGGCGAAACCTGGCAGGATGACCCGGACCTGCTGACCCATATGACCTATGCTCTGCGGGTGCTGCGGCCCATCCACGAAGCTTTGCTGGTGCTGCAGGAGGCCGCCGCCCTGCCCTTGCCGCCGGAACTGCAAACCCGCTGTGCAGAACTGACCGCAGCGCTCTGCCCGCACAACCCCACCTCTGTCTGGGATTTTGAGGAAAACAGCGTGCAGGACGCCCTGGCGGCGGTGCCGGAATTTGTCGAAACCCTTGCGCCTTTTGCGCAGGACCGCGGTTAATCCCGCTTGCACAGCCCCGGCGCCCACCTACATTTTTACCAAACAAGACAAAGGACTTCCCCGGATGCCCATGCAAGCCCACGAAATCGAAGAACTGCTGCGCGAAAGCTTCCCTGACGCTGAAATCCAGGTGGCAGGCACCGACGGCGTTCACATGTCGGCGATGGTCGTCGACGAAAGCTTCCGCGGCAAGAACCGCGTCCAGCAGCAGCGCGCCGTCTATGCCGCGTTGAAAGGCAAGATGGACGGCCCCGATGGCGAACTGCACGCCCTGGCACTGACGACAAAAGCGCCGGAGTAGGCCGGTTGGGCTGACTGCTTGAATTTGCGGGAAATCAAGTTTCTCCGGCTGCGGCCCTTTTATTGCTGCCCATTGTGGCATATCTCGCGCTCAACGACTTTCTGCCGGTCCATCCACGGCGGCACGACGAAAAGGACATGAACCAATGACCGACGTAAAAACCCGCATCGACGAAACCGTCAAAGCCAGCGACGTGGTGCTGTTTATGAAAGGCACCAAGGAAATGCCGCAGTGCGGCTTCTCCTCGCGCGTGGCGGGCGTGCTGAACTACATCGGCGTGGACTACACCGATGTGAACGTGCTGGCGGATGAGGACATCCGCTCGGGCATCAAGGAATACTCCGACTGGCCGACCATTCCGCAGCTTTACATCAAGGGCGAATTCGTCGGCGGTTGCGACATCATCACCGAGATGACCCTGTCAGGCGAACTGGACGGCATGTTCGAACAGAACAGCATCGCCTTTGACAAGGATGCTGCCGACAAGATCCGCGAAGCCAACGGTTAAAAGCTGAAGGCTCTTTTCATTACAAAGGCCTGCCGCATTTTGTTGCGGCAGGCCTTTTTTGTTTCGTGACCGATGCCGGGTTTTACGCCGCGTCGATCAGCACCAGGTCATCGGCGGTAAAGCTTTCGCCGGCCCCCTGCAACCGGGCCACAACCTCGCCCTGCTGCAGGATCAGCGCGTCGCCTGTTTCCGCATCGTTTTCAACGCTGTAGTCGTCGGCATTCACGGTTTCGCTGCCATTGTCAAAGACCAGCTGAACCACGTCTTCGCCCGGTGTGTAATCGGTGATGGTGATGACACCGGTTGCGTCCTGCGACATATACAGGCTGAAGTCATCCTGCCCCTCGCCGCCGGTTCCGGTATCGCCGGCGCCCATCAGCAGGAAGTCATTGCCGGCGCCGCCATCCAGCGTATCCGCGCCGTCGTCCGCGTTGGAGAAGCCGACGTCCTCAAGCGTTGCACCCTCATCCTGGTCGCGCAGACTGGCAACCTCTTCCGGCGTCAGGTCCCGCGTCAGGTTTACCCCGCTCAGGGCATCATTGCCGGCGCCGCCATTCAGAACATCCGCGCCATCGCCGCCGATCAGGTCGTCATCCCAGGTGCCGCCGTCCAGCGTGTCGTTGCCCTCGTCGCCGAACAGAACGTCAATGCCGCCATCGCCCGACAGGGAATCGTTTCCGGCACCGCCATAGGCAATGTCATGAAATTCGCCGCCGGAGATGGTATCATTGCCTTCGCCGCCATCGGCCACGTCTTTTCCTGCGCCGGCAATCAGCACGTCGTTTCCGATGCCGCCTGTCAGGCTGTCATAGCCCAGGCCGCCAACCAGCGAGTCGTTCCAGTCGCCGCCGTCCAGCGTATCGTTGCCGCCTTCGCCGAAAATCGTGTCGAGGCCGCCGTCGCCGGACAAAAGGTCATTGCCGTTGCCACCGTAAATCAGATCATGAAACGCGCCGCCGGACACCGTGTCGCTGCCGTCGCCTGCCAGCACAGTGTCTTTGCCCTCGCCGCCCGAGATCTGATCATTGCCGCCCCCGGCCTGTACCCGGTCGGCCCCGGTTCCTGCGTCCAGAACATCGTCTTCATCCCCAGGATCAGATCGTCCGGCCCATCCGTAGGAAGGGTCCCTGGCAGTACAGGTTCAGGGTTTTCATCAATGGGATCCGGTTCGGGCGCGTTATCATCGCCGTCATCAAAGCTGATCGCCAGGCCGGCAACTGCCAATGTGCTCAGAACAAGTGCGCCAATCATTTAGTCCCCCAAAAGTAGAAAGCAGAAATACATCACAACTCAGCTACGGGAATTCTTCAAATTGGTCCAGAATTTGTTGTTATTTTGCCTAAAAATTGCCTTAAACAATTTGTTTCCCAATGAGAAACAGTGAACTCAGGTCTGCAATCGCAGGCGCGAAACCGGTGGCGCTTCAGGCCGGGTCAGCCTGAATTCGCGGGTGCATTGCCCGAAAAGCCCGGGTTTTCCAAGGCAAAACTGTCGCCGGCCCCAGCAGCCTTGCAACCAGTTTGCCGTTTTCCAGGACAAGCGCATCGCCGCTGTCTTCCTCCCGCTGAATGCTGAAACCGCCGGTATTGCCGCCAGCAACCCGAACGGTATCGGTTCCGGCCTCAAAATCCTCAATCGTGATTACGCCGGTTGCATCCGGATCACGGTGCAGCTCAAACACGTCCTTGCCGCTGCCGCCAATGGCGGTATCCCCTGCCCCAAGGCCAGGAAGTCGTTGCCATCGCCGCCGTCCAGCGTGTCAGCCTCATCATCCGCGGACAAAGCAAAAATATTCTCCGCGGATTCCTCACCGTCGCGCAGGGATTTCAGCGTCCCGGCATCCGGCTCCGGGTCAACACTGACACCGAAAAGGTTGTCGTTGCCGCGCCCGCCGGACAAGTCGTCCGAACCCTCGCCGCCTGCAAGCACATCATCCCAGTCCCCGCCCATCAGCGTGTCGTCGCCGGTGCCGCCGAACAGGATATCCTTGCCGCCTTCGCCGTCCAGCACATCCGCGCCCGCACCGCCCAGCAAAATGTCGTGGAATTCGCCACCAGACAGCAGATCTGCGCCGCCTTCGCCTTGCAGTATGTCCAGCCCCGGGCCGCCGGATACCGTATCATCGCCATCGCCGGCGCGCACCTGATCATTGCCTTTGCCGGCATCAATACTGTCAGCCTCATCGCCAAGCTGCAGGCGGTCGGAATTTTCCGTGGGTTCTGTATCGGGCTGCTCTTCTTCCGGCAGCGGCAGGTCAAAGTCATAAGCACTTGCCGAGGCGCCGGCCAGCAACAAGACTCCCAGGATCAAGGCTTCGTACATTCTGTGCTGCTCCACTGCGTCAGGACTTCTGCCCGTGCGGTGAAGCTATCGTAAACACCCGCCGCGGACGAGCGCCGGGCGGCCTGACTGCATGAAAAACAGTGTTTCCAGCGGGTCCGGCAAAGGCCGGAAAAGGAACAATATTTTGCCGTTTTCCTTCACCCCGGCGCAGGCGCGGGACAAGCTCAGCCCGCCGGCTGTGCTTTTTCTTCGATTTCCTGGGCCAGCGCCTCGGTCCGGGCGGCCAGTTCAGCCAGGCTCTCAGTAACCTGCGGCGGCACGATCGGGACTTCGATCCGCTCGGGTTCCGGTGCCGGCATGGCGCGCAACTCCGCCAGCTCCTGGTCGCGTTCGGCGAGAACGGCCTCAACCTCTTTGATCCGGTCCTCGACCGCGGCGGTCTTGTCAGCCAGCATCAGCCCGGCCATCAGCAGCATCCGGGCCTCGGGCATCCGGCCGATCTGGTCCGACAGCACCTGCGCCTCGTCATCCAGCATTTTGGCGGCGGAATGCAGATAGCTTTCCTCACCTTCCTGGCAGGACACCTCAAAGCCGCGGCCGCCGATCATTATGGTCACTTCGGGCATCAGACTTCCTCCCCTTCCGGCAGGTTGCGGGCATTGGCCAAGAGCGGCTCCAGCTTGGCCAGCACCGCGTTGACCTGGGCCTGGTCGCTGGCCTGCGCCGCGCGCAGCCCCTCGATCTCGGCTTCCATAGCCGTGTTGATCAGCCCGGCATCGCCCAGGCTTTGGGCATTTGCATCGCGCAGCGCTGTGTTGGAGGCACGCAGCTCCTCGTTGGCCTGACGCAATTGCTGCAGTTCGGTATCAAGCCGCAGCAGGGTTTCATTCTGGCGTTCAATCTCTGCGCCCCTGTCCTGGGCCGGGGCCGTATCCGCCGGTGCTGCCGCAGCAGCCGACGCTTCCTCCAGCTGGGCCTTCAGGCTGTCATTGGCAGCCTGGGCCTCAGACAGCTGGTCTTCCAGCGCTTCCTTGTCACTGGCGGCGGTATTTGCCGCGGCTTCCAGCTCCCCTTCAGCCTTGCAACTTCACCGCGCAGGGCTTCTTTTTCCGCCGGATCCCCGGCTTCGTTGCGCAACAACTGCAGCTCGGCTTCCATCGCCGCGATATCTTCATTTGCGGCGGGAGCCTGGTTTCCGGCCTCCTGCAGACGTGCGCGCAACACCTTCACACGCTCTTCAAGCTGGGCGTTGGCGAGCTTTTCTTCTTCCAGCGCTTGTTCAATCTCAGCCGTCGCAGCCCCGGCAGCAGCCGCTTCCGCCGCCTTAGCGGCCTCGGCAGCAACCTCTGCGGCCTTGACCTTATCCGCTTCGCGCGCCTCCTGCAGCGCAGCCGTGCCGGTGCCGATACGCTCAAGTGCGGCCTGAATGCGGCCTTGCAATTCTTCAATCTGGTTCATGCCTGTCCCTCACCCGTCCACATCAGTGCCATATTCGTTCCGGCGCCCGCGCGAATCGCGCATCTGCCGCCGACATGGGCCAGTTCTTCCCTTTCAGGGATAAAACACCCCCCTTGTGTTTCAACCACTTGCCGCGCCAACTTCGCGCAACATAGCAGACATAGGCGCAACCATGCTTGATCTTTGCGGCATCGCTGTTATTGAGCGCAGCAATTGCCTGTTAACGCCAAAGGACGATCCAAGTGGACCTGACAGCCCTGCGCACCGCCAATCCCGACCATTGGAACAAGGCCGCCGCCATTCGCGCGCTGGCTCTGGACGCCGTCGCCGCCGCCAATTCCGGCCACACTGGTATGCCGATCGGCATGGCCGACGTGGCGACCGTGCTGTTCGAAAAGCACCTCAAATTCGATGCATCCAACCCGCAGTGGCCGGACCGTGACCGGTTCATCCTGTCGGCGGGCCACGGCTCGATGCTGATCTATTCGCTGCTGTATCTTGTTGGCGACCGCCAGGTGACCCTGGATCAGATCAAGAACTTCCGCCAGACTGGCGCGCTGACTGCGGGCCACCCGGAAAACTTCCTGCTGGATGCGGTTGAAACCACCACCGGCCCGCTGGGCCAGGGTATTTCCAACGCTGTCGGCTTTGCCATGGCCGAGGAAATGCAGCGCGCCCATTACGGCCGCAAGGTCGTGGATCACCACACCTATGTGATCGCCGGCGACGGCTGCCTGATGGAAGGCATCAGCCAGGAAGCCATCGGTCTTGCCGGCCGCCACCAGCTGGGCAAACTGATCGTGTTCTGGGACAACAACAACATCACCATCGACGGCACCGTTGATCTGTCCGACCGCACCAACCAGGTGCAGCGCTTCAAGGCGTCGGGCTGGCAGGTGCTGGAAATCGACGGCCACGACCCCAAGGCCATCGACGAGGCCATCGAGGCCGCCAAGAAGTCCAAGAAACCGTCGATGATCGCCTGCAAAACCCATATCGCTCTGGGCCACGCCGCACAGGACACCTCCAAGGGCCACGGCGCCCTGACCGATGCGGACCAGCTGAAGGCCGCCAAGGACGCCTATGGCTGGACCGGCGGCGCGTTTGAAGTGCCGAGCGAGATCAAATCCCAGTGGGAAGAGATCGGTGCGCGCGGCAAGTCCGAGCGCGAAGCCTGGGAAGGCCGTTTTGCCGAGCTGTCGACGCAGAAACAGGACCGTTTCAACCGTGCCTATGCACTGGACGCGCCCAAGAAACTGTCCGCCGCCATCAAGGCGCTGAAAAAGCAGGTCAGTGAAGACCAGCCAAAGGTTGCCACCCGTAAATCCTCGGAAATGGCGCTGGCCGTCATCAACCCCTTGATGCCGGAAACCGTGGGCGGCTCGGCTGACCTCACCGGTTCCAACAACACCAAGACCGGTGATCTCGGCACCTTCGACACCGACAACCGCAAGGGCCGCTACGTCTATTGGGGCATCCGCGAGCACGGCATGGCCGCCGCGATGAACGGCATGGTGCTGCACGGCGGCGTGCGCGCTTACGGCGGCACCTTCTTTTGCTTCACCGACTATGCCCGCCCGGCAATGCGCCTGGCCGCCCTGTCGAAGATCCCGACCGTGTTTGTGATGACCCACGATTCAATCGGCGTTGGCGAAGACGGCCCGACCCACCAGCCGGTGGAGCATCTGGCAATCTGCCGTGCGACCCCGAACACCTATGTGTTCCGCCCCGCCGACACTGTGGAAACCGCCGAGGCGTGGGAAATCGCCCTGACCTCCAAAGACACCCCTTCGGTGATGACCCTGACCCGGCAGAACCTGCCGACCGTCCGGACCGAGCATAAGCTGACCAACATGGTCGAAAAAGGTGCGTACGTTCTGGCCGAGGCCGAGGGCAAGCGCCAGGTGATCCTGATCGCCACCGGCTCTGAGGTTGCCGTTGCGATGGACGCCAAGGCCAAGCTGGAAGCCGAGGGCATCGGCACTCGCGTCGTCTCCATGCCCTGCATGGAGCTGTTTGCGCAGCAGGACGAAGCCTACCGCCGCAAGGTCCTGCCCGCAGGCCCGGTCCGCGTCGGCATCGAGGCCGCCATGCGCGCCGGCGGCTGGGACCGCTGGCTGCTGGGCGAGCGCGGCCAGGAGAAGAAAGCCGGTTTCGTCGGCATGGACCGCTTCGGCGCCTCTGCCCCGGCAGGCGAGCTGTTCGAGCGTTTCGGCATTACGGCTGAGGGCACAGTGGCGAAGGTGAAAGAGCTGCTGGGGTGAATTGAATAGAAATACATAAATGCGAGGGCACCCAATAGGGTGCCCTTTTTAGTTCGGGAAGCAGCATTCACCTCAATCTACCTACAGCTATTCTTGGAGAGCATGTTTGAGGAAACGGAGGTCATGGCGTTCGTCTACCTTCCCTCGCTTCTTGAAGCGTGTCGAAGTATCCAGGGAAGTCTATTCTGACTGGGTCTTTCTCATAGAAATCTCTGAACTGAGTAGCTGCGTCACATTCAGACAAGTATGCACATAATCGTCTTCGGAATTTTAGTGCCTTTGCCTTGGCAGGCAACTTTGCAAGCCAGTGTCTGTGAGGGCGTCCAATTGAACACTTGCGTACCAAGGACGGCCCAGAAGGTAGCGGGTTTTCCGACAATACACAGATAAACTGATCTAGTTCTTGTGGCGTAGCGAAGACAAGGTCAATTTGGTCGAAGTGAACCTCCAAAAGACACCATAACTTGCGTTGTGCAGGAAATGGGTGACGCACCTGAGTAAGCGATTTTAGGTGCCCCGTAGCATCAATCTCGCGAAACCAAGCCTTCCACCTTGCCCCGCCCAAGCGCTCACTGGAGTCTCTGGAAAGTTATGATGAAAACTGACTTTAGCTGACTTCATTTCTTCGTTAGCCTCGTCAAATAACTCGCAATATCATTTCCTGTACAACTCAAAAACAGACAAGATGTAGCAAACACTCAGCTGCCCTGTTTCGGGCCTCCAAACATCCCCAAAACCGGCCCCACAACCTTGGTCGCCAGCGGGATCAGCACCAGCCCCCAGACCACGCCAAACACCCCGTCCATTGCCGCCTTTGCCGTCCACTCCGCAAGGCCCTCCCAAGCGGCAGGCACCGCATGGCCCACAGCATAGGCCCAGTCGTGAATGTGATGGCCCAGCCAGCCAAAACCCAGAACCTCCAGCCCGTGGATGATGATGGAGCCGCCAACCCACAGCATCGCCGCGGTGCCGACCACCGACAGGATCTTCATCAGCACCGGCATGAACTTGACCAGCCCGCGCCCCAGCCCGCGGCCAAAGCCGGTATGGGCATTCTCAGCCATATACAGCCCCACATCATCCATCTTCACAATCAGCGCGACAGAGCCGTAGACCGCCAGCGTGACGCCAATCGCCACCACCGCCAGGGTCGCCGCCTGCATCCAGACATTCGGCGCCTCGATGGCGGCCAGCGCGATGGTCATGATTTCGGCGGACAGGATGAAATCGGTCTTGATCGCGCCCTTGATCTTCTGTTCTTCCAGATGGCCGGGATCCTTGACGCTCATGTCTTCGTCGATGGCGTGGCTGACGTGCGGAAAGAGGACGTGAAAGATCTTCTCAGCCCCTTCAAAACACAGATAACTCCCGCCCAGCATCAGCAAGGGCGTAATGAGCCACGGCGCAAAATTCGCCAGCAGCATCGCCACCGGCATCAACAGGATCAGCTTGTTGAACAGAGACCCGCGGGTGATGCGCCAGATGATCGGCAGCTCGCGCGCAGGCGCAAAGCCCTGCAGGTACTTCGGCGTCACCGCCGCATCGTCGATGATCACGCCCGCGGTCTTGGCTCCGGCCTTGCCCGCTGCCGCCGCCACATCATCAACCGAGGCCGCCGCAACCTTGGCAATCCCCGCCACATCATCCAGAAGCGCCAGCAAACCGCTCATACCCAATCCTTCAAATCCTGTTCGCGTTTGGTGGCAATCTGCCCGCTTCCGCGCCGCAGCACAAGCGTTAGCGCCACCGTCCGCACCCAGCCGATTTCCGTTAACGCCACCGCCGCAAACCGTTAGCGCCATCGTTCGCTTTTTGCGCTAACAGTTTCATTTAATGACGCTTTTACCTCTTTAGACCACATCTGCACCGGTCTATATGGCGATCAAAGGTTTTTGCTCGCTTGGAGACGTAACTCATGACCATCAAAGTCGGGATCAACGGTTTTGGCCGCATCGGACGCTGCACCCTGTCGCACATCGCCGCTTCGGGCCGCGACGACATCGAAGTGATCAAGGTGAACGCCACCGGCCCGCTGGAGACCGCAGCACACCTGATCAAATACGATAGCGTGCATGGCCGTTTCCCCGGCGAGGTCACCATTGGCGAAGGCACCATGAACCTGGGCCGCGGCGACATGCAGATGTTCTCGACCTACGACTTGGGCGCGCTGGACTGGTCGGGCTGCGACGTGGTTCTGGAATGCACCGGCAAGTTCAACGACGGTGAGAAGGCCAAAGCGCATCTGGAGCGCGGTGCGAAGAAAGTACTGCTGTCCGCCCCTGGCAAAAACGTCGACAAGACCATCGTCTTCGGCGTCAACGACGACCAGCTGACCGCCGCCGACACCATGATCTCCAACGGCTCCTGCACCACCAACTGCCTGGCGCCGCTGGCCAAGGTGCTGGACGAGGCGTTCGGCATCGAGCACGGCATCATGACCACCATCCACGCCTACACCGGCGACCAGCCGACTCTGGACCGCCGCCACAAGGACCTGTACCGCGCCCGCGCTGCCGCCATGTCGATGATCCCGACCTCGACCGGCGCCGCCAAGGCCCTGGGTGAGGTGCTGCCGAACCTGAAAGGCCGCCTTGATGGTTCCGCCATCCGCGTGCCGACCCCGAATGTCTCCGCCGTGGACCTGACTTTCCGCGCTGGCCGCGATGTGACCCCTGAGCAGATCAACGCCGCCGTCAAGGAAGCCGCCGAAGGCCCGATGAAGGGTGTTCTGGGCTATGAGCCGGCACCGCTGGTCTCCACCGATTTCAACCACTCGCCCGAGAGCTCGATCTTTGCGCCGGATCAGACCCGGGTGCTGGACGGCCGCATGGTGCGGGTGCTGGCCTGGTACGACAATGAATGGGGTTTTTCGGTCCGCATGGCTGATGTGGCTGTTGCGATGGGCAAACTGGGCTGATCCCGGCCTAACCTCTTGAGATTTCACGCCCGCTCAGGTTATCTGGGCGGGCGTTTTCTATTGCGGCGGAGCCCCGATGACCAACCGGATTGCCATTTCCCTCGGCGTGTTCCTGATTGCCGCCGCGGTGATCGACATCGCCATGTTCGGCGATCAGCACATGATCTTCCTGGGCAAGAAACTGTTTGCCCTGATCGACTGGGTCGCCTTCTGGCGCTGACCGGCCTGTGGCCGCCTGCCACAGGTTTCGACGCCGCCTGTGTCGGTTTTGCTTCTTTCTGGTCTAAAATACCCCGGGGTGAATTGGCCTGCGGCCAAGAGGGGCAGCGCCCCTCCCGCGTCAGCCTGCGGCCCGCACTGCACTCAGCGGGTTTACCCCACGCCGGTTCATGCGGTCTTGCCCAAACGCTCCAGCAGCTTGTCGTTGACCAGCGGAGTGACGAATTTCGACACGTCGCCGTCCAGCCGGGCGATTTCCTTGACCAGTTTTGATGCAATCGCCTGGTGCCGTGCCTCTGCCATCAGGAACACGGTCTCGATCGAACTGTCCAACGCCCGGTTCATACCGACCATCTGAAACTCATATTCGAAATCGGCAACCGCCCGCAGGCCGCGCACGATGATTTGCGCGCCGACGTCGCGGGCGCAGTCGATCAGCAGGTTTTCAAACGGATGCGCAACAATTTCGGTCCCGGTTTCGGTGCTGAGCTTGGCGCATTCCGCCTCGATCATCTCAACCCGCTCTTCCAGGTCAAACAGCGGCCCCTTGTCGCGGTTGATTGCCACGCCGATAACCAGTTTATCCACCATCGCGCTGGCGCGGCGGATAATGTCGATATGCCCGATGGTGATCGGGTCAAAGGTGCCGGGATACAGACCCACACGCATCGGCGGCCTCCTGCTTTGTCAAATTTCTGCACAAGCAAACATATTTGCGGCCATCATTGCAAGAGAGCAGAAATACGGACGCCGCCGCTGCGGCTTAGTGCCCCATGATCATGCCTTGCAGGGCATCTTTCTCCATTGCCACCTGCGCCAGCTGCGCTTTGACCAGATCGCCAAGCGTTACGATCCCAACAAGTTTTCCATCTTCGACAACCGGCATATGGCGGAAACGCCCTTCGGTCATCTGCTGCAGCACACCGCCGACATTCGACTGGCTGGTGCAGGTCACCAGCTTGCGCGTCATGTATTCGCTGACAGGTTTGCTCAGGCAGCCGGGCCCGCTGACGGCAAGCTCACGGACAATATCGCGCTCGGACAGAATGCCATCGGGTTTTTCTCCATCCGCGGAAACTACAACGGAACCGAATTTGTTCTCGGCCAAAAGCTTTGCTGCTTCCGACACGCTGGCATCCGGCTTGATCGTGACCACACCGTTGGTGGCTTTGGACTTCAAAATGACCTGAACGAGCACGTTGCAGACCTCCATAATATTGGCGCGTTTCAATTAAGTGTGCCGCAACGCAGCTTTAAGTCAAGGCTTCCAGCCGGGCCACCTCGTCGCGGATGCCTTTCGACAACGCCTGGGCAAAGCGGTTCAACCGCTCGCTGCGCTGGTCTCCCTGGTGGCGCACCAGATGGAAACTGCGGCTGAGGCTGACCTTGTCGGTCAGGATCTTGCGCAGCATCCGGTGGGACGGCAGGCTGAAGTCATGCGCAATGCAGATCGCCGTGCCTTGCGCCGCCATCTTGATCTGCACTGACACGGAATTCGACGCCAGCGCCACCCGTTCGACCCCTATATCGTTCAGATAGTCCAGTTCCTTGTCGAAAATCATGTCGGGGATGTAGCCGATCATCTTGTGGCCCTTCAGATCCGCCAGCCCGGTGATCGGCGGATGGTTCTTCAGGTAATGACGCGAGGCGACCAGATGCAGCCGGTAGTCGCAGATCTTCTGCACCAGCAGCTTGCCCGCTGTCGGCGCGCTGACGGTCACTGCCATATCCGCCTCGCGGCGGCTGAGGTTGATCACCCGCGGCAGCGCCACGATCTGGATGTCCAGATCCGGGTTTTCCTCGGCGATCCGGGCACAGACCTGCGGCAACAGATAGTTGGCGCTGCCGTCCGGGGCGCCGATACGTATCTGCCCGGACATGGTGTCGCTGGGGCCGCTCAGCGCTTCGGTCCCGGCGCGCATGGCCTGTTCGGCCGCTTCGGCATGGACCAGCAAGCGGTCGCCCGCAGCACTCAGCGCATAGCCTTGCGGCGATTTCACAAACAGCGGTGTTTCCAGTGCGGCCTCAAACCGGGCGACCCGCCGCCCCACCGTTGCGGGGTCCATTTTGAGGATACGGCCGGCGCCTGACAGGCTCGCCTCCCGTGCCACCGCCAAAAACACTTTCATATCATCCCACTGCGGATCCATCGGCCCGGGTCCTCCGTCTTGCTGCTAACGTTCTGTTAACCTTTTGCGTTCCTGCAAAGCCTCTTTGAAATCTTTCCTCTTTTCCGATGATTTTTGCAAGCCTAGGATTAAGGCAAGATGAACAGAGGAGGATCCGATGAAAGAACTCGGCCATTTTATTAACGGCGCACTGATCTCCGGCACCTCGGGCCGTTTTGACGATATCTTCAACCCTGCAACCGGCGAAGTGCAGTATCTATGCCCGATGGCCAGCGTTGCAGAAACCACTGACGCCATCGAAAAAGCAGCCGCGGCACAGCCCGCCTGGGGCGCCACCAACCCGCAGAAACGCGCCCGTGTGATGATGGCCATGGTCGGCCTGATGAACCGCGACATGGACAAGCTGGCCGAGGCGCTGAGCCGTGAGCACGGCAAGACCATTCCCGACGCCAAGGGCGACCTGCAGCGCGGTTTGGAAGTGATCGAATACTGCATCGGCGCACCGCAGATGCTGAAGGGTGAATTCACCGACAGCGCAGGCCCCGGCATCGACATGTACTCCATGCGCCAGCCGCTCGGCGTGGTTGCCTCGATCATGCCGTTCAACTTCCCCGCGATGATGCCGCTGTGGCACGTCGGCCCGGCCCTGGCCTGCGGTAACGCCGTAGTGCTGAAACCCTCCGAGCGCGACCCCTCGGTGCCGCTGATGCTGGCCGAGCTGTTTGTCGAAGCCGGCCTGCCCGCAGGCGTGTTCCAGGTAGTGAACGGCGACCGCGAAGCGGTTGATACCCTGCTCGACAGCGAGATCATCCAGGGCGTGTCCTTTGTCGGCTCCACCCCGATCGCGCAGTACATCTATTCCCGCGCCACCGCCAACGGCAAGCGCGCCCAGTGTTTCGGCGGCGCCAAGAACCACATGATCGTGATGCCCGACGCCGATCTGGACCAGGCCGCCGACGCACTGGTCGGTGCAGGTTTCGGCGCGGCAGGCGAACGCTGCATGGCGATCTCGGTTGCGGTTCCGGTGGGTGAGGAAACCGCCGACAAGCTGATCGAAAAGCTCATCCCGCGCATTGAGAAGCTGAAAGTCGGCCCCTACACCGCCGGCGACGACGTGGACCTGGGTCCGGTTGTGACCGCGGCCTCCAAAGAACGCATTCTGGGCCTGATCCAGTCCGGCGTCGATCAGGGCGCGGAACTGGTGGTCGACAACCGCGACTTCAAACTGCAGGGCTACGAGGACGGCTTCTTTGTCGGCGCCCATCTGTTTGACCGGGTGACCCCGGACATGGATATCTACAAGCAGGAAATCTTTGGCCCGGTTCTGTCCACCGTGCGTGCAGACAGCTATGAGGACGCGCTGAAACTGGCGATGGATCACGAATACGGCAACGGCACCGCGATCTTTACCCGCGACGGCGACACCGCCCGTGATTTCGCAAGCCGCGTCAACATCGGCATGGTCGGCATCAACGTGCCGATCCCGGTGCCGCTGGCCTATCACACCTTCGGCGGCTGGAAGAAATCCATGTTCGGCGACTTGAACCAGCACGGCCCCGACAGCTTCAAGTTCTACTCCCGCACCAAGACCGTGACCTCGCGCTGGCCCTCGGGCATCAAGGAAGGCGGCGAGTTCAACTTCAAAGCAATGGACTGACCTTCCGGCCAGGCCGGAAACAATCAGAGGCTCCGGATTTCCGGGGCCTCATTTTTTTGATCAGACTTCAAAAATCCGGGGCCAATCGATCACTATTTCGCGGTTTAGGCTGAATTGACCCTGTTTTGGCGGGCCTGCGGCAGAATTTCACTTGCCCCACGCGTCTGGTAGTCTATCCGGTCTGCATCAGACAAATAAAACGGCAGGCGTATGAGCAACTCCCCAGACTCCACCAGGCCGCAGGCGGCCGAGAAAACGGCGCGCGACTGGGTGAAGGTCCTCGCGCAATACAGGGAACCCGATCACAGGCGCAGCGCGTTTGAACTGGCGGTCACGGTTGTCCCCTTTCTCCTGCTCTGGGCTCTGGCCTGGTGGTCGCTGTCGGTCAGCTATTGGCTGACGCTGGCGATCTCCATTCTGATCGCGGCTTTCCTGTTGCGCCTGTTCACCATCCAGCATGATTGCGGGCACGGTTCCTTCTTCCGCAACCGCCATGTCAGCGATTGGGTCGGCCGCATCATCGGCGTTCTGACCCTCACCCCGTATGACGTTTGGCGCCGCACCCATTCAATCCACCACAGCACCCATGGCAACCTGGGCAAGCGCGGCATGGGCGACATCCACACGATGACCGTGGCCGAATACCGGGCGCTGGGACGCTGGGACCGGCTGATGTACCGGATCTACCGCCACCCCGTGACCCTGTTCGGGTTTGGCCCCGGCTACCTGTTCTTCCTGCAAAACCGCATTCCCTACGGTCTGATGAACCAGGCCCGCTACTGGATCAGCGCGATGGGCACCAATGCGGTGATCCTCGCAGCTGTCGGCATTATCTGGTACTTTGGCGGGCTGATGCCGCTTCTGCTGATCTTTGTGCCGGCAACATTGGTCGCCGCAACAGCAGGCATGTGGCTGTTCTATGTGCAGCATCAATTTGAGACCACTCAATGGGAACAGGAAGAAGACTGGCAGCTGCATGACGCCGCCCTGCATGGCAGCTCGCACTATGTATTGCCGCCGGTTCTGCAGTGGATCAGCGCCAATATCGGCATCCACCATGTGCATCACCTTTACAGCCGCATCCCGTTCTACCGCCTGACCGAAGTCCTGCGCGATCACGCAGAACTGTCCGAAGGCAACCGGATGACCATCCGCGAAAGCCTGGCCAATGCGCGGCTGCACCTGTGGGATGAAGACAGCAAGCGCCTGCTGTCCTTCGCCCAGGCCCGGCCGCTGTATTCCTGACGCCTCTGGTGCAGTGTTGCCGGGGTGGCGGTGTTCCGCCGCCCCGGCAACACAAGCTTGTGAGGCGCCGCAATTCCGCTATGCCGCCTCTAGGAAAATCCGTGCGCCAGCTTATCTTGCTGTGGAGTTTTCGAGCAGCACGGTTGAGGAAAAATGACCAAACTCAAAATCACCCGCCGCACCACCCTGATGGGCCTTGGCGCCACTTTGGCCGCTCCGGCCGTCCTGCGGGCGCAATCGACGGATGCCTTCCCGCAAGACGAGACCCCCATTCGCGAAGAGGTAGCGGTGCAGCGCAATCTGTCCGCCTTCACCCAGCAGAACTGGCAGGATCATTTCGACACGCTCGGCGCCGGCTGCTTGCTGGCCGATATCAGCTCCCGCGCGCTGCATTACTGGGGGCCGGACGGTGAAACCTACCGGCTGTTCCCCTCTTCTGTGCCGATGACCGAGGATCTGACCAAACGCGGCTTCACCAAAGTGGTGCGCAAACGGGAAAACCCAAGCTGGACTCCGACCGCCTCCATGCGCGAGCGTGATCCAACCCTGCCCGTCCGGATCGAGGGCGGCGTTCCCGGCAACCCGCTGGGCACCCGGGCAATGTATCTGGACTGGCCGGCCTATCTGGTGCACGGAACCCACGACACCCGCAAGATCGGACGGCAAAGCTCCTCCGGCTGTATCGGCCTCTACAATCAGCACGCCGAGGAGCTGTTTGAAATGGTGCAGATCGGCACCCAGGTCCGGTTGCTGTAGCCAGAAGACTGGGGTCAGCATTGGAAACCAAAAAGGAGCGCAGATACCGCCTGCGCTCCCTTGCTTTCAGAATCCGAAATCAGGTCAGGCTGATGTGATCCGGCTTCAGGCCCGCGTTGAACCGCTCAACGGCTTTTTCCATCAACGCTTCGAAATTGCGGGTGAATTTTTCCGTGTCATACAGCGGACCGGTTGCGATTCCGTTTTTCACCCGCGCCTTTACATCTGCCAGATACGCCGGATCGCGCGCCAGTTTCAGAGCAAGCGCATGATACTGCTTCGGGGTCTCCGCTGTTAGCTCCTGCAGGCCGACGCAACGCAGCAGGCTTGTTGCAACCCGGGCCGAAAACTGCTTGCCAGGCTTTGTAACAACCGGCACGCCGCTCCAAAGCGCTTCGCTTGCAGTGGTATGAGCGTTGTAGTTGAACGTATCCAGAAACAAGTCCGCGTGGGGGAGCCTCGCCAGGTGCTCCGCTTGGGGCAACCGGTTTGCGAAGATGATCTGGTTTTCCCCCGCGCCCTGGTTTCGGGCCTCCTTCAGCAGCAGCGCCTTTCCCGCTTCGGACGGTTCCAGCAGCCACAGAACGCTGTCCGGAACCTCCTTCAGAAGATCCATCCAGATCTTAAAAGCATCCGGAGAGATCTTGTAGGGATTGTTGAAGGAGCAGAACACAAAGCTTCCTTCCGGCAGACCCAGCTGGTTTCTATCCGGCATATTCCCCGGGCGCACCCTGCTGCCGTCATTCACCTGATAGGTTCCTGGCATGTACAAAATCTTCTCGGCGTAGTGTGCCCTCATGCTCTTGGGGACAGTCACTGCATCACCAATCAGGTAATCCATTTCCCGCAGCGCGGTTGTGCCAGGATATCCAAGATAGGACACCTGCACAGGCGCCGCCCGGTAGCAGAATATCCCCAGGCGGCTGCCTGCTGTATGCCCCTTCAGGTCGATTGCAACATCAATCCCGTCCTTGCGGGCAAGTTTGGCAATGTCTCTGTCGGACAGCTGCGAAACATCCTTGTAGCTGTCCACTGACTGCCGAACACGCCGTTGCGCTTGGTCAAGCTCCCCGGAACCGGTGTCGTAAATGAAGATTTCGAATTCTTCGCGGTCATGCAGCGCAAACATTCCGCCCATCAGAAACATGGTCGCATGCCCGAAAAAGTCGTTCGAGAAATACCCGAGCCTGATTTTCCCGGCCCTGCGCGGCTCCAGCGGCGGAAGGGGTTGAGTGGCCGGAATCGCCTCCAGCGCCTTGGCCATTCGCGCCGAGCGCCGCTTTTGATACCCCGGATTATCGGTCAGCGGCAGGAACATGAAAGGATCGGGGCAACCTCTTTCCTTGTCGATGAATCTGAGCTTGTCCGCCAGTCCCTCAAATGCGTTCCATTCGCATTTTTTTAGCTTCAGGTACAGCATCCGGGAAAGCAAAGTTGAGCATTCCGCCCCCGACCCGACGGCTAGTTCAAAGAAATCAAGCGCATCTTCCTCCCGCTTCTCCTTCAGCAGGAAGTTCGCGATTGCGATTTGGCATTTGGTGTTTGCCGGCTCTATCTTCAGTGCTTGGTGCAACATCTGGAACGCTTTCCCTTTCAGGCCCGCCATTTGCAGGGCCTCTGCAGCACTCAGATGCAGCCGGACATCACCCGGGCTAACGCCAATTGCCTGCTGAAGCAGCCGGATTGCCTCCCCGGGATTGCCAGAAACTATTCGGCGTAGCGCCTGGACATAAAGCGTGTCCGCTTGGCTTGTGACGGGAGCCGGGTTCGTCGCGGCCCGGCTAGAATTTAATGAATGGGGCATTCAAAAACCTTCTGATGTTCGTCTCGAAAGCCGCTGTGGCCGGTTGAAATCTGGCTCCGAAGCACCGACCGAGAGGTCTGCCAGATATCCGAACTCGGTACCGCCTTGGAGCCAACCGGTCGGTTTTTGGCAGGCTCGTCTCATGATCGCATCTATTTCTTAAAATTCCCCTCATCCGCCGCCCCGCGGGCGCAGTGTTAGGAGACATTTGGTATTGCAGTAACCGGAAGAGGCCGGAGGAACCCGGAAAAACCCGGATGGGGCCATAAATAAAAGGGCTTACAGGAAGGTATAAGCCCGAAATGAAGCCAGGGACGTTTGTCCTTCAATGCCCGGCAAAATGGCCCATACAGCGTGATTGACCGATTTTGGGACACTTCCCGTTGCAAACCCTAAATGCCCTGTGAAACGCCTATAAAATGGAGCTGTCAGGCTGGGTGGGCATCCACTAGCACTGAGTTTGACGTGTTTCGGCTTGTCATTAAAGCATCATGGATATGCTTTGGAAGTGTGGGCAGCGGCTGGCCCTGATCACTGGCACGCAGGTAGAAATCTGACAGCCGACGGAACAAAGCCGACTCGCTGTAAGACCCCGCTATGTGGAAGGCGCGGCTTCTTTCGGTAGTTGGAGCTAAGTCATGGTTGTTTGAGGACAACCCGCGAGAAATCCGGCCTTCCGCAGTTTGGGCCTGTCCCGTTTTCGTGCCGCGCCAAGTGCTCGTTTAGGCCACTTTCCGTTCGAACGCGACCGGGCTTTTCCAACCCAATGCTGAGTGCCGTCGGCGCGGATTGTAGAAGCCATTGATGTACTGGAAGATGGCCATTTCAGCGTCTCGGCGCGTTGGCCATGACCTGCGCCAGATCAACTCTGCTTTGATTGTTTTGAAGAAGGTTTCGACAGCAGAGTTGTCATAGCAATTTCCCTTACCACTCATCGACACCCGGAACCCATGCTGGCGCAGAAGTTTCTGATAGTCGTGGGAACAATATTGGCTGCCGCGATCCGTGTGGTGAATGCATCCTTTGGGTGGCTGCCGCAACGCCACAGCCATCTTCAATGCCCGGATGGCCAGGTCACGCTTCATCCGATTGCTTAACGCCCACCCGATTACGCGCCGTGAATGCAGGTCCAAGATCACAGCAAGATACAACCATCCCTCTCGGGTCCACACGTAACTGATGTCACCAGCCCATTTCTGGTTGGGTTTGTCTGCTGAGAAGTTCCGGTTCAAAAGGTCGGGTGCGATATTGAAAGCGGGGTTGCTGCCCCCCTCTCGGCAGATTGCGTTGCAATCGCCTGCCGGGCAATGGCCGTCACCTTGTATTTTCTCGACCGTTCAACACGAATGCCATTCTCACGCATCAAACGGCCAACACGCCGATGCCCGGCATTCAAACCGAGTTCCTTTAGTTCCCCGGTCATTCGTGGACGGCCATAGTTGCCCAGACTGAGACGGGACTGTTCTTTGATGCGGGCCAAGACAACCATGCCGGTTCGTTGCCTTTGGCCCGCTGGTCGGCTGCGACAGGCACGCAGGCCGCGAACACTATCGTCCAGCACCTCACACATCCTCTTGGCGCAAAAGGCGGATCGGTGTTCTTCGATGAACCTGAACCTCATGGTAAGCGGCGTCTCGACCCCACGTTGCTGATGATGGGTTCGGATGCGAGGTGATCTCCATCTCATGATGGGGAGTGCGTTTCGCAATGTGCGCTACAAATTCGTTTCTCAAATCACTGGGCGTCGAGATCTACGCGTCGGGTCACCGCCGTTGGCCGGATAAGGCAAAGGCCCTGGCCGTCTCGATGACCTTGGAGACCGGTGCGACGGTGAATGCCGTGGCGGAACGGTTTGGCATTCTGCCCAATCAGCTCTCGGCCTGGCGTCGAGAGGCCAAGCAAGGCAAGCTTGTGCTGCCTGCGGCCGAAGTTGAGGAACCTGTCTTTGCGCCTCTCGTCGTCTGCGAGGTCGCCGAGGAGGAAGCGCATCCGGAAGTCGCATCGCAGGCGGCCTCGATCAGGATCATTCGGGGTGCTGTTGTGATCGAACTCGCGCATGACATCCCCGTCGCCCGAGTAGCGGAGATCGTCCACGCGCTGGAGGCGCATCCATGCTGATGCCCTCGCAGGGCGTGCGGATCCTGGTGGCGACGAAGCCTGTCGACTTCCGGAAGGGCCATGATGGTCTCGCGGCTTTGGTTCAATCCGCGCTGGCCGAGGATCCATTCACCGGCACGGTCTTCGTCTTCCGCTCAAAGCGCGCCGACCGGATGAAGATCCTGTTCTGGGAGTTTGCGCCGGCCTGCGTGAAACGCAGCAAACTGTCCGGGGGACAGTTTGAGGCAAGAACGGGCGGAGCCCAGCGGTTTGGTCATGGCCTACAAGCGGCTGGAAGAAAGCACGTTCACCTGGCCGGCGATCCGCGACGGGGCCATGACGCTGAACCGTGCGCAGTTCGAAGCCCTGTTTGCCGGCTTGGACTGGCGCCGTGTGCGATCGCTGGAGGTGCGCAGACCAGCTGTGGCAGAGTGACTCGCCCCAGGGAATGATAGGGCATCCGCGCATGTCCAGCGCCCCGCCCATCGACCTGTCCGCGATCCCCGAGAGCCAGCGCGCCGCCGTTCTGGCGCTGCTGCAGGAGAATGGTGCGTGAAGGACGCCAACCGGCGGCTCGAGCATCTCGTGGCAGAGTTGAACCATGTCGTGCATGGCAAACGGTCCGAGAAGCTGAGCGAAGACGACCGGCAGCTGGCCTTCGAAGACCTGGAAACCGCCGCCGCGGAGGTCGAGGCCCGCAAGGAGCAGGCCGCGCCATCCACCACGACGCCGCGCCGGACGCGGCAGCGCAATCTCGGCCATCTGCCCGCGGATCTGCCGCGCATCGAACGTGTCATCGAACCGGCGAGCCTCGATTGCCCCTGTGGGTGCGGCCGCATGCACCGGATCGGCGAGGATCGGACCGAACGTCTGGACATCGTGCCCGCGCAGCTTCGGGTGCTGGTCGACATCCGGCCGAAGTATGCCTGCCGCGCTTGCTCGGACGGTGTCACCCAAGCGCCCGCCGCGCCGCGGCTGATCGAGGGCGGGCTGCCGACAGAAGGTGCCATCGCCCACGTCCTGGTGTCCAAGTTCGCGGACCACCTTCCGTTTTACAGACAGAGCCAGATCCTTGCCCGCTCCGGCCTCCAGATCGACCGCAGCACCCTGGCGGACTGGGCCGGGACAGCCGCGTTCCACCTTGGCCCGGTGGTCGACCGGCTGTCCGAGCAGCTGAAGGGATCGGCCAAGCTCTTCATGCCCTCTCGGCAGCATGCTTCGCATGCGCCTGCCGGGTAATAGACGAGACGACGGCTCCTGTCCTCGACCCGGGCAGAGGCCGAACCAAGACCGGCTACCTATGGGCCTTGGCGCGCGATGACCGTGGATGGGGCGGAGAGGACCCGCCCGGCGTGGTGTTTACCTGCCATCCCAGCCGCGCCGGCGCGCATGCCGAGCAAATCCTGCAGAGCTTCGGCGGGATCCTGCAGTTGGATGGCTACACCGGTTACGATCGGCTGACGCGCCCCTCCCGCAAGGGCGGCGCGCCGATCACGGTTGCGCATTGTTGGGCACACGCTCGTCGCAAGCTCAAGGAGATATTCGACCGCGACGTCTCCGAGATCGCTGGCGAGGGGCTACGCCGGATCGCCGAGCTCTACCGCATTGAGGCCGAGATCCGCGGCATGGGCCCCGGTCAGCGCCTGTCTGCCCGCCAAGCCCGCAGCGCGCCCCTTGTCGCCCGGGTTCGGCGACTGGCTGCAGGCGCAGCGCCTGCGTGTCCCGGCCAAGTTGCAGCTGGGCGAGAAGCTGGCCTATATCCACCGACAGTGGGGCGGCCTGCAGACCTTCCTGCATGACGGCCGCGTCGAGATCGACTCCAACCCCATCGAGAACCTGATCCGCCCGATTGCCCTGACGAGAAAGAATGCGCTCTTCGCCGGACATGACGAAGGCGGTCGCACATGGGCCCGCATCGCTTCCCTGATCGCCACCGCGAAGATCAACGGCGTGGAGCCCTTGGCGTATCTCAAGGCGAGCCTTGAGGTGATCGCCGCCGGTCACCCAGCCAGCCAGATCGGCAATCTGCTTCCCTGGAACTTCAACCCGTCAAGTTGATCCCGCGTGGGGCGCAGACACCGCTTACACCTCATGGCTTTAGGCCCGCAAAGAACTGCGTTGCCTTTTTTAAGATCTCCCTCTCCTCCTTGAGAATGCGGTTTTCCCGTCGAAGCCGTTCTTTCTCACGTGCAAGATCAAGGTCCTTGTCGGACACAACATCCGTGTCGCGGTGCGCTAAAATCCACTAATTCAAAGTCGACAGACCAACGCCCAAATCAGATGCCACCTGCTTGCGTGCCAGTCCGCTCGTCAGCGCGATCCGCACCGCATCAGCGCGGAACTCGTCCGTTCGTTTCAATCCCATAGTTCGTCTCCTTTGCTGCAATAAATGCTATCAAAGGAGCGGCATCAAACCGCGACACGTTCAAAACCACTTTCCAGACCTACCGGACGCAGCATAGCAAGAAAGAACTCTTCAGCGCTGCTATAGTGAGTTTTCTTGAAGTACGATGCTGCTTCCGTCTTCAACTGTTTCCGATCAATCATAACCCTCGCCATTAAGTTTTGAATCAATCAATAGAATGAGGGCACTGCACATCAAAACTGCTCCGCACTCAAGGATAGCCGGTCCAGTGAATACAGCCGCGACTCCGTGCCCAGTTGCCAGCTGGATGCCGTTTAGTTGACCATTTGATGGGCTCCTAGTGCTCTATGAGCAGGGCGCCGATTTCCCAAACGTTCCGACGCCCGGCTGTTAGGGGACACTTGATATTGCAGTAACCGGAAGAGGCCGGAAGAACCCGGATGGGGCCATATAAAAAGGGCATTCTGGAAGGTTTGCACCCGAAGACAGGCCCGGAGCGTTTATCCTTCAATACCCGGAAAAATGGCCCCTACAGCGCGCTCAGCAGATTTTGGGACACTTCCTGCTGCAAACTCTCGAGAACCCCTGAAAAGACTACAGAACAGGGTTTTAACGCGGTCGCCGTGGTGGTTAGGCATCTAAAACCGCGTTCCCGAACTTGGAAAGGGTTTTTGAAGGAACTAGCTCAACTGAGCACAGGCAACTGCTACTCAGGCGGACGGCGCAGAGAGCGAACCCAACAACCGCTCCAGTTCCCCAATGGTGCTGCTATACTCAGCGATATCACGATCCAGCATCGCGATACGCTTTTCAGTTACATCTTCAAGATTAGAAAGATCTGAGCCTTGATAGCTTCTTCGGTTGCCCCGGTAGCTCTGCTTCTCGTGCTGGCAAGCCTCTAGGTGCTTGGAAAAGGTTTCAATGGTCGACTTAATTCCATCCATATTCAATCTAAAACCGGACATTTTCACTTCATCTTGTCCTGGTTCACACGCTTCACTTCTACTGTCATTTCAGCCTCTGTCTCAGTGGGTTGGTAAACGCGCCGAACGACGCGCTCCAAGGAGATAGGGGCCTAATGAAGCCCACTCAAGGGAACGCATGCTATATGTTGATTATTACTGATATCGACAACAACATGTGGGAACCAATAGCTGTTAGGTATTACCGCTATCCCTGCGCTTACGTTGAATCAAGCGGCGCCGGATTTCCTCCCGCTGTTCCACGGTCTCAGCAAGGATCCTCCGTATTAGGGCAATGCGAGCGCCTAAAGCGTTAAGGCGTTGTTTTTTCTCATTATTTTAAAAATCACGCCATCCCTTGACTACCGGTGGCTGGTATACATCTGCCTTCGACATTGGCATTTTCCCTTTCTTTTCAAGGAAACCCGTATACCAATAACTGGTATACGAGGGCAAATGAGGACTGAGGTTGCCCTCTCTCGCCCGCTCTGATAGACATTTGGCAGCGTAGGTTCCTTTTGAACAGGGCACCGATTCCCTCAGCATTCCGACGCCCTGCCCCGCACCGCTTTACGGCAATTTTGCGCTAGTAAGGCCGTTTATGTTAAGTTCTCTGGCTTTGAAGACCTTTTGTGGCGGAACTGAAAAGACTAATTTTCAACTACTTGCCGGACGCAGCAAACCTTCTTGGGCGACGCTGGCGATCAGTTGGCCGTCTTCCGTGAAAATAGATCCACGATTGAAGCCGCGGCCGCTGCCGGTAAACGGTGCATCCATTGTGTAAAGATGCCAGTTCTCGAATTGAACCGGTGCATGAAACCACATTGCATGGTCCAGGCTTGCGGTCATGGCGCCGGGTTTGTGAAACGTCAGCCCATGCGGCCGCATCGATGATCCAAGCAAGCCAAAGTCCGAGGCATAGGCCATCAGGATATGCTGCAGCTCAGGACCGGCGCCTTTGGCTGCCTCCATTCTGATCCACATATGATTGATATCAGATGTGTTTTCCGGCTCCAACGAATCCCGCGGCGCAACTTCGCGGATCTCGAATGGCCGCGGTCTCGTGAATTCATCGCGTTTGGCCGGATCTACCCGGAATGCATTCCGCAGGAGGATTTTTTCACGCGGCTCCAGCGCGGCCGGCGATGGAACATCCGGCATTTGGTGCTGATGCTCCCAGCCGGGTTCCGATGCATGAAAGGATGACGCCAGGTTCAGGATCTGCTTGCCGTTCTGCATCGCCACCACTCGCCGGGTGGTGAAACTGCGGCCGTCGCGCGCCGGGTCAACCTCGTATATGACTGGTCTGGACGGATCACCCGGACGAATGAAATACGCGTGAAGAGAGTGACATAAGCGTCCGGAAACAGTCGCATATGCTGCTGTCAGCGCCTGTGCGATCACTTGGCCGCCATAGATGCGGGTCGGTGTTTCGCCGCCGGAACCGGATCCGCGGTAAAGATTTGTATCAAGCTCTTCCAGATCCAGCAGATCAAGGAGGACTTTGGCGGTATCCGGCATTTGCAGCGCTTTCATTGGTCTTTTCTGAGCAGAACGCTTATCTTACCTGGAACTGCGGCAGTTGGAAGTCACTCGGCAATGGCGCCATGGATCAGTGCCTTGAGCTCCGGCCGTGCCGGGTATGAACTGGAAGGCGCCAGCTGGGTCAAAAACACCACCGACATATCAAGCTGCCGGTCCAGCCAAAAGAACGTTGACGCAATGCCGCCCCAGCTGAAGTCGCCAACCGATCCGGGGCACCGCGCCCGTGCCGGGTTCAGAACAACAGCGCCGCCAAGGCCAAAACCCATGCCCTCCATCGGCTGTTCGGCAAAGCTTTGCGGTCCCATTGAGGCAATGTCGCCTGTAAGGTGGTTTTGCATCATAAAATCAGCAATTTGCGGGCTGATGATAAGGCCGTTTCGACTGCGGCCGCGGCGCCGGAGCATTTCGGTGAATTTCATGTAATCATCAATTGTGCCGATCAATCCACCGCCGCCGGAATGCATTTCAGCCTGCCAGAACGGAGAGTGCGGGTAACTGTCTGTCAGGCGCAGGCTGTTGGGTCCGGTCTCTGCGGAATTCAGCGCCATAGCGTCTCCGGCCAGCGGCGTATAGAGAGAGGCTAACCGGCTCCCTGCCCCGCTCGGCGGCTGGAAACCGGTCTCAGTCATTTCCAACGGTTCAAAGATTTCTTCTTGCAAGAATTGGCCCAGAGGTTTGCCTGAAACAACTTCGGCAACGCGGCCCAGCACATCTGTCGCAACGGAGTATTCCCAACGGGTTCCTGGTTGGAAGGCCAACGGCAGCTCAGCAAGCCGGGCCACCATCGGGGCAAGTGATCCGTGGTCGGGCTTGAACAGCAGATCCTCCTTGGCCATGGCTTCCGGCAGAACACCTGGGTTGAACGGGTAACTCAGCCCGCTGGTGTGGGTCAGCAGCTGGTGCAGTGTGGGAACAGAGCAAGGTTCTGTCTGGCCGATCTGGGTGGCCCCGGGAACTAGCGCCTGCATGTCATTGAATTCCGGTAGGAAATCACTGACGGGGGCATCCAGATGGAACAGCCCTTGTTCCAGAAGAGACATCACAGCCACAGACGTCACCGGCTTGGTCATCGAATAGAGGCGCACCAGCGTGTCACGGGTGAATGGCAGGTTCTCCTCGATGTTTCGCAGGCCGGCCGCGTGGAAAAACTGTTCCTCGCCGCTGCGGCGGATCAAAAGGGCGCTTCCTGGGTATTTCCCTTCGTCCACATAGCGTTGCTGCCAGCGCCTGATGCGTTCCAGCCGGTCTGATCTCATCGCTGTACCCTCTTGCTGCTCTGCCTCTTCCATCCGTACTGTATACTGCCATTCTGCAGGACACGAGCCGGCAGACGTTGCATTTCAGGTATCGGGGCGCAGGTGCTGGAACACAGACAGAATGAAATACAAAGGCCCGATGACTGTGCCGGCTGGAAATAGAAACGCTCAAATTGGAAAAGGGCTGGAATAGAGTGCCGGGCAAACGCTTGTGTCAGCGGGTTCAGTAAATTCCAAAATTCGAATTTTTCTAACTTATGCGCGTTTGCGTGTTCGCATTTGTAAAAAATTTGTCTTAGAGGTTCAAAGGGAAGGACGAAAAGGAAACAGATCCGATGACGAGCATTCTGGTATTGAACGGCCCCAACCTTAACCTGCTTGGCACCCGCCAGCCGGAGGTCTATGGCTCGGTCACCCTGGCGATGGCCGAGCAGGCTTGCGCCGATCATGCTCAGACACTCGGGGTTGCGGTCAGCTGCTTCCAGTCGAACCATGAAGGGGCGTTGATTGATGCTATTCATGCGGCCAAGGGCCAGCATGATGGGATCATCCTGAACGCCGGCGCTTATACGCACACGTCAATTGCCCTGATGGATGCGTTGATTTCCGTGGAGATACCGGCCGTTGAAGTGCATCTCTCCAATATTCATGCACGCGAGCCGTTCCGGCACAGCTCCTATATCGCCAAGGCGGCGCTGGGGCAGATTTGCGGTTTTGGCGCGCAGGGGTATCTGTTGGCGATGGATGCTTTGAAGGCACATTTGGAAATGGCTGCAACGGCATGAAGGTAAAGAATTACCTGAGTTTCATTTGCGGCGCTCAAAGCCTGGAAGAGCTGTGGCACGAGCATGTCCGGCAAATGTCCAGGTTCGGGTTCGACCGGCTGATTTACGGATACACCCGTTACAAAACGGAAACGTCGCTGGGGGATCCGGAGGATTTTGTTATCCTGTCCAATCACGACAGCGAATATTTGAACGGTTTCCTGCATAAGGGGCTGTATTTCCATGCGCCGATGCTTCGCTGGGCCTTGGATAATGAAGGCGCCGGCAGCTGGCGTATTGTGCAGGACATGATTGCCGGCGGGACACTTGGGCCCGAAGCCCAAAGAGTGCATGAGTTCAATCAGAAGCTCGACATGAATGCCGGTTATACGGTCAGTTTCCACTCTGCTTCTCCCCGTTACAAGGGCGCGATATCGCTGGCTGCAAAGCGGGGCATGTCTCAGGATGCGGTGGACGCGCTGTGGCAGAAGTCGGGCGATGACATCGTGCTTATGAACAATGTCGCCCATTTGAAAATCCTCACCCTGCCCTACACGGCACCAAACCGCAGCCTTACCAAACGGCAGCGGGAGGTTCTGCAATGGGTTGGCGATGGCAAAACCACGCAGGACATTGCACTTCTGATGGAACTTACACCCGCGACGATTGAAAAACACCTGCGCCTTGCCAGGGAATCGCTTTCTGTCGAGACAACCGCCCAGGCTGTTTTGAAGGCGGCGTTGCACAATCAGATGTATATCATGGATGCCTAGGCAGCCGCTTGACCACGGATGACCGTCGCCGCCGCAGCGGCAATTTCAGATTTCGCCCCGCTGTCTTTGATCGCTTGCAAGCGGCGGAAATTTAACCGGTTTTTCAATCCGGCCCGGCCTGAACTAAGCCGTAAGAGGTATGGAATTCTATACTACCGTTGTAGGTTGATATTCTGCATGTTGCCTCTGTTCCGTGAGTGGTGGCTTTAGCCAAGGAACTAATGGGTAACGACCCTTGTGATTTCAAGGCTCTCCTACCTGGTCAGGAACAGACGCGTATTGTTCTGCGTCTGTTCCGGATACAGAGGGGCCTCGCCCATCCCCATCAGTGGGGTCCCTCACATCCTTCTGGCGGTCTCATTAAAATATGCAAAGACGCGTTCAGCCGCTGGGCCGCGCATTCCCCATGCGGGGAGCGATACGCACAAAAAAACCGGCAGGGACATCCCTGCCGGTTTTTGAATTCAAGCGTGAAAACTTAACAGCCCGAATTAGCTCAAATCAGCCCTGTGCGGCTTTGGCGACTTCGGCTGCAAAGTCTTCTTTTTCAACTTCGATGCCTTCACCGACTTCTACGCGGGCAAAACCGGTGATGGTTGCGCCTGCTTCTTTGGCTGCGGCTTCAACGGTCAGGTCCGGGTTCACAACGAACTGCTGGTTCAGCAGGGTCGATTCCGCGACGAATTTCTTCATCCGGCCAACGATCATCTTTTCAATCACCTGCTCCGGCTTGCCGGATTCGCGGGCGATGTCCATCTGAACCTGCTTTTCCTTCTCAACCACAGAGGCGTCCATGTCTGCTTCGGACAGCGCGGCGGGGTTGGCAGCTGCAATGTGCATTGCGATCTGCTTGCCGATCGCGGCGTCGCCGCCGTTCATGGCGACCAGAACACCGATTTTGCCCATGCCTGCGGTGGCGGCGTTGTGCACATAAGACACAACGGTTTCACCTTCCAGCGCGGCCATGCGGCGGACCGACATGTTTTCGCCAATGGTGGCGATCTTGTCGGTGATGGTGTCAGCAACGGTTTTGCCGCCCATGTCGGCAGCCTTCAGCGCTTCGACGTCCGAAACACCCAGCGCAGCCTTGGCGATACCGCCGACCATGGCCTGGAATTCAGCGTTCTTGCCGACAAAGTCGGTTTCCGAGTTCACTTCGACGGCAACACCTTTGTTGCCTTCGACGATCACGGCAACCAGGCCTTCTGCGGCGGTACGGCCGGATTTCTTGGCAGCCTTGGCCAGGCCTTTGGTGCGCAGCCAGTCAACCGCGGCTTCCATGTCGCCGTTGTTTTCGACCAGGGCTTTCTTCGCGTCCATCATGCCTGCGCCGGTGGATTCGCGCAGTTCTTTCACCATAGCAGCAGTGATTGCCATCTTAGGCTCTCCTCAATTCAAAAACAGATTTGGGGCAGGTGATACCCTGCCCCGCATGTCAGTTCCGTGACGGGACGGATCAGGCGTCAGCAGCAGCGGCTTCTTCAGCCACGGCTTCTTCGACCGGCGCTTCTTCGAGCGCGCCCAGGTCAACGCCTGCGGCACCCAGCTGAGCGGACATGCCGTCGAGTGCTGCGCGTGCAACCAGGTCGCAGTACAGCGAGATGGCGCGCGATGCGTCGTCGTTGCCCGGAATGATGAAGTCCACGCCATCGGGGGAGCAGTTGGTGTCGACAATAGCCACAACCGGAATGCCCAGTTTCTTGGCTTCGGCGATGGCCAGCGCTTCTTTTTTCACGTCGATGACGAACAGCAGGTCCGGCACGCCGCCCATGTCACGGATGCCGCCCAGAGACGCTTCGAGCTTCTCCTGGTCGCGTTCCATGCCCAGACGCTCTTTCTTGGTCAGGCCTTCGGCGCCGCCCGCCATTTTCTCGTCGATTTCCTTCAGGCGGTTGATCGACTGGGAAACGGTTTTCCAGTTGGTCAGGGTGCCGCCGAGCCAGCGGTGGTTCATGAAGTACTGAGCCGACTTTTCAGCCGCTTCGGCAATCGGGCCGGCTGCCTGGCGCTTGGTGCCGACGAACAGGACGCGGCCGCCTTTGGCAACGGTGTCACGGACAACCTGCAGCGCCTGGTCCAGCATCGGAACAGTCTGGGTCAGGTCCATGATGTGGATGCCGTTGCGCGAACCGTAGATGAACGGTGCCATGCGCGGGTTCCAGCGCTGAGTCTGGTGGCCGAAGTGAACGCCAGCTTCAAGCAGCTGACGCATGGTGAACTCAGGAAGAGCCATGCTAATATATCCTTTCCGGTTTCTATCCTCGGCGGGGGTTCAGAGCGGATGCTCCAACCGGGGGTCCGTCAGGGATGTCTCCCCTGATCAGGCCAAACCCCGCCTGCGGGTTCGTAGGCGCGCTCATAGAGCAGAAATTGTCAGCTGACAATAGCGGATCCGGAAGAAACCGGTTCCCGCCTGATTTTTCAACCATTCAAAGCGCGCAGGTGGCCATCCTTCACCAATTTCCCGGCAGTGGCGGCCAGGGCTTTGCGGTCCGGGAAGGCGGCAACCTTTAACGGCTGGTGATAGATCAGCTCCACCTGGCCTTGCCGCGGGGTTGCCAGGATCTTAAGAAGATGCGGCCCGAAATCCATATCTCCCCACCAGCCATAAAACCGCGCCGGGGCGCCATCGGGCGCGCGGTAGCGGACCGAAACAGGCTGGATATGCAGATCTTTGCGCAGTTTTTCAGAAAAGAACGCAGCAAAGAGCGTTGTTTTAAAAGGCAAAACCCGCAAACCATCGGTCGAGGTGCCTTCAGGGAAAAACAGCAGCTTATGGCCGGCCAGCAGGCGCTGTTCAAACATGTCAGCCTGTTCCCTGGCTTTCTTGGGATTGCGTTCGATAAAGACGGTGCCGGTGGCCCGCGCCAGCCAGCCGATCCCCGGCCAATTGGCAACCTCCGCCTTGGAAACAAAGTAGATCCGCTTGCGCGCATTGAGGGCAAAAATATCCAGCCAGGAGGCGTGATTGGCCACCACGGCCCCTTTTTGTCGCATCAGCGTTCCGCGGGTTTTGAAGCGTATCCCCAGAATGCGAAAGGCATTGCGGCAGACAAACTGGGTGATGAACGGCGTGACCGGCCGCTGCAAGCCGAATACTGGCCGCTCAATCAGCCGCAGGGCCAGCAATACCAGCAGCCCGCCAAATACCAGCACCGCCAGCGGCAGCCCGCGCAGCAGCACCAGCAACCAGCCCAAGGCGCTGATCCGGACCGGATCCGGCGCCTCTTCGCTTTGCCAGCTGACGCTCATTTCCGGCCCTTGCCTCCGGAATAAATCCTGCGCTGGCGGTCGTTCATTTGCGCGGTGTCCAGGATCAGGCACACATCGGTGGTGTTGAACGACTGATCGACATAGGCGCCGTCGCCGACGTATCCGCCCAGCCGCAGATATGCTTTGATCAGCGCAGGGGTTTCCACCATCGCACGTTTGCGGTTGAGATCATCTGCGGCCACCAAGTTCATGGATTGAAACGACTTTGACCGTACACGCAGCCCGGGCGGCGCCAGATGATTGTGGTGCAGCATGGCCAGCGGATTGGCCAGCGCAGCTGGGTCGGTGCCGTGAAAGCTTGCGACCCCGAAAAGAACCTCGATACCGTGGGTCTCCACATAGTCTGCCAGCCCGGACCAAAGGTGGAACATCGCCATGCCGCCGCGGTAATCCGCATGCAGGCAAGAGCGTCCCAGCTCCAGCAGCTTGCGGCCGGAGGACCTCAGCACGGTCAGGTCATATTCATCCTCGGAATAAAACTGCCCGGCTTCTGCAGCCTGATCATCACGCAGCAAGCGGTAGACACCGGCCACCGTGCCCGTGGTGTCATCTATCACCAGCATGTGGTCAAAAAACGGGTCGAACCTGTCCCGCTCCAGCCCCGTATCATGGTCCACCAACGCGCCGCCGCCGCCAAGCTCGCGCACAAATACGTCGTACCGCAGCGCCTGTGCGGCGCGCAGCTCCGCGTCTGTTTCTGCAATTTTGACGGAAAATTCCGGAGGACAGTCTTGCATTCGGTCACCTTTGCGTCGATCAGGCTTGAGCGCATCCCTGTATTAAGGCAAAGAACGCGCAGCTTTTCAGGCGAGTTAGATTGGGTTCGTTAACTCTTCATAAACCGTTATGGATCAAAGACGGGAATAAGGGAGACGCGCGCTCCGTCAATCACAAGCTTGCCTTGGTCGGGGAAATTCACGGTGATCTTGCCGCCCGCGTTCGACTGCACCTGCCCGACACCCCATTCAGGGTGATCCGGGTGCCGGACGAACATGCCGGGGGCTAAAATTGCGTTGAGGTCATTCATTGGCGGGTGGCCCAGTTCGGAGGAAGTATAAGTTATGGGTGTAGATAACGCCAATCTGGCTGCTTTGGTAGGGTCCCGGATCTGCCATGATCTGATCAGCCCTGTCGGTGCCATAAACAACGGTCTGGAACTGCTTGGAATGGCTGGCAGCATGTCCGGCCCCGAGCTGGAGCTGATCTCTGACAGCGTCGCAAATGCCAATGCCCGCATCCGTTTCTTCCGCATCGCCTTTGGCGCTGCCGGCGACCAGCAAATGGGCCGGGCCGAATTGATTTCGGTGCTGGAGGACATCAGCAAAGGCGGCCGGATCAAGTACCAATGGTCGCCTCTGGAGGGATGCACCCGCAGCGAGGCGCGCCTGTCCCTGCTGGCGGCACTGTGCCTGGAATCCGCCCTTCCCTATGGCGGCACAGTTAAGATTTTCTGTGCCGGCGGCAAATGGACGGTAATGGGCGAAGGCCGCAAGCTGAACGTGGATGATGAGCTGTGGGCGCGGGTCAGCGGCGGTAATTCAAATGCAGAGATCACGCCGGCGCTGGTGCAATTTGCGCTGCTCCCCGAGGCCGCAAAGGAAGCAGACCGCACCGTCCGGCTGGAGCAGAGCCTGGAAAAGATCACGCTGCAGTTCTGATCCGCAGCTATTTCCGCAAAGAAACGCCGGGCCAGCCGCCCGGCGTTTTGCGTTTTCTGCCGGTTACGCCCGGGTGGTGCCGTCGCCGCGCACCAGATATTTAAAGCTGGTAAGCTGAGTGGCCCCCACGGGACCGCGCGCGTGCATCTTGCCGGTGGCAATCCCGATTTCCGCGCCCATGCCAAACTCTCCGCCGTCGGCAAACTGGGTCGAGGCATTGTGCATCAGGATTGCGCTGTCGAGTTCGGAAAAGAACTTCTGAACTGCAGCCTCATCCTCGGTGATGATGCAATCGGTGTGCTGGGAGTGATGCGTGCGGATGTGCTGGATTGCTTCATCAAGGCCCGCTACCTGCTTGGCAGCAATGATGGAATCCAGGTATTCCTTGCCCCAGTCCTCGGAGCTGGCAGCAGTCATACCACTTGGACCGGGAAGGCCGGCTTCAGCGCGGATTTCCACGCCGGCGGATGCCAGGGCTTCCAACACTGCTTTACCCAGCGTTCCTGCGATGTCCTGATGGACCAGCAGGCATTCCGCGGCGCCGCAGATCCCGGTGCGGCGGGTCTTGGCGTTCAGCACCACATCCAGCGCTTTTTGCGGATCGGCGGCTTTGTCGAGGTAAATATGCACGATGCCTTCAAGATGGGCAAAAACGGGCACCCGTGCCTCGCGTTGGACCAGACCCACCAGGCCCTTGCCGCCACGGGGCACAATGACGTCGACATAGTCTGTCATGGTCAGCAGCTGCTGCACCGCAGCCCGGTCGCGGGTCGGCACCAGCTGCACAGCATCTTCGGGCAGGCCCGCGGATTTCAGCCCCTCGGCCAAGCAGGCATGGATTGCCTGACTGGAATGAAAGCTTTCCGAACCGCCGCGCAGAATGACCGCGTTACCTGATTTCAGGCAGAGCGCGCCGGCGTCCGCCGTCACATTCGGGCGGCTTTCATAGATTACCCCGATCACCCCCAGCGGCGTGCGGACGCGCTGGATCTTGAGGCCAGTGGGCTGTTCCCACTCTTCCATCACTTCGCCCACCGGATCGCGCTGTTCTGCCACCGCGCGCAGACCATCGACGATGCCTTGAATACGGGGCTCGTCCAGCATCAGCCGGTCCATCATCGCGTCGGACAGGCCTTTGGCCCGGCCGAACTCTAAATCCTTGACGTTCTCGGCGATGATCTCAGCCCGGCGGCTCCAAACCGCTTGGGCTGCGCCGATCAAGGCGGCATGTTTGCGCTCAGCACTGGCCGTGGCCAGGATCTGCGCCGCTTGCTTTGCACGTTTGCCAAGCTCCGCCATCACAGCGGGAATGTTTTCATTGTCTTTCATGTGTCTCGCGCCCTTGCCGGTCCTTTTATGGCACATCGGGTGCCTGCCGGCTGGAATAGATTATCAGATGGTCTGCTCAAAGCGCCATATCATCGCGGTGGATCAATGCGGCGCGGCCGGGATAGCCCAGCGTGGCCTCGATTTCCTGCGATTGGCGCCCTTGGATGGCGCGGGCTTCGTCCGCTGTATAGCGTGACAGCCCCTGCCCCAGTTTGCGCCCGTCCGGGCTAAGGATGGCCAGCGGATCGCCGCGGCCAAAGTCACCCTCCACATGACGCACACCTGCGGGCAGCAGGCTGTTACCTGACATCAGCGCGCGGGCCGCGCCTTCGTCGATGGTCAGAATACCGCGGGTCTTCATCGCGCTGATCCAGCGCTTTCGTGCGGCCTGCGGGTCGCCTTGCCCGGTGAACCAAGTGCACGATGCGCCATCTTCAAGTGTTTTCAAAGGGTTCAATGGCGAACCTTCAGTGATTACCATGGCGCAGCCGGCTGCAGTGGCCATCTTTGCCGCCAGCAGTTTGGTGATCATCCCGCCTTTGGACAGGCCGGAAACACCATCGCCGGCCATCGCCTCAATCTCCGGTGTGATCTTGTCAATCCGGTCATAACGTTTGGCCTTGGGATCCAGCGCGGGGTTGGCGCTGTAGAAACCGTCAACATCGGACAGCAGGATCAAGGCATCGGCACCAACTGTCACCGCCACCTGTGCCGCAAGGCGATCATTGTCGCCATAACGGATTTCATCCGTGGCGATGGTGTCGTTCTCGTTGACGATCGGCACCGCGCCCATCCCCAGAAGCGTTTCCAAAGTGGCGCGTGAATTCAGGTAGCGGCGGCGGTTTTCGCTGTCTTCCAGCGTTACCAGCACCTGCGCCGTGGTAATCCGGTGCGGCGCCAGCGCCTCCTCATAGGCGCGGGCCAGACGGATCTGGCCAACTGCCGCTGCGGCCTGGGATTGCTCCAGCGGCAGGTCTGCGCGCGGCAGGCCCAAAACACCCCGGCCCAAGGCAATCGAACCGGAGGAAACCAGCACTACGTCGGTGCCGCCGGCCTTCAGCCAGGCGACGTCATTGGCCAAAGAATGCAGCCAGCCTGCGCGCAGCTCGCCGGTGCCGCGGTCAACCAGCAGGGCCGAACCGATCTTGACGACAATCCGTTTTGCCGACTTCAGGGCTGCCAAGGCGCTTCCTCCTCGGCGGGTTTCATGCGGACGCGGTCATCGTCGATTTCTGCCCGTACCGCGCGGAGCACCTCGTTCAGCCCTTCGCGGCTGACGCCGGACATCATCATGACCGGGCCGCCAACAGCCTGTTCCAAGGCGGCACGTTTTTCGTCGCGCTCCTCCGGGTCGATCGCATCCACCTTGTTCAGCGCAGTGATCCGGGTCTTGGTGGCAAGAACACCGCCATAGGCCTCAAGCTCGCCGATGATGGTTTGGTAATCCTCAACCACGGTGTCAGAGGTGCCGTCCACCAGATGCAGCAGCACCGCGCAGCGTTCCACATGGCCCAGGAAGCGGTCGCCGATCCCCTTGCCTTCATGGGCGCCTTCGATCAGGCCGGGGATGTCGGCAACCACAAATTCGGTATTGTCGATGCCGACCACGCCGAGGTTCGGATGCAATGTGGTAAAGGGGTAATCGGCAATCTTGGGGCGCGCGTTGGAGGTTGCCGACAGGAAGGTCGATTTGCCCGCGTTGGGCAGGCCAAGCAGGCCTGCGTCAGCAATCAGCTTGAGGCGCAGCCAGATAGTGCGCTCTACGCATTCCTGGCCCGGATTGGCCCGGCGCGGCGCCTGGTTGGTGGCCGATTTGAAGTGCAGGTTGCCAAAGCCGCCATTGCCGCCCTTGGCCAGCAGCACGCGCTGGCCGACTTCGGTGAGATCCGCCAGAACGGTTTCCTGGTCTTCGTCCAGAATCTCTGTCCCCACGGGGACACGCAGAATAATGTCGTCGCCATCCTTGCCGGTGCGCTGCCGGCCCATGCCCGACTGGCCGTTTTTGGCAAAGAAATGCTGCTGATAGCGGAAATCGATCAGGGTGTTCAGCCCGTCCGTCACTTCGGCCCAAACCGAACCGCCCTTGCCGCCATCACCCCCGTCCGGCCCGCCGTATTCAATATACTTTTCGCGCCGGAAGCTGACACAGCCGTTCCCGCCGGCGCCCGAGCGGATATAGACCTTTGTCAGATCGAGGAATTTCATGACAGCTCCTTAATGCGGCGGGATCCTGTGCCCGCCCGCGCAGTACAAGTGTCCCGCCAAAGCCCTAAGGCCTTGGCGGGAATGTTTCGTTTGCCTTACCGCAAAGCGCGCGCCGCGCCAATCACAGTTTTCGGCTGTAAGTCCAGGTCGGGACAGAGGCATCGCGCGCCACCGAGTAGCTTTCGGCGTCCCCGAGATATTCAAAGCCGCAATGGATCAGCACCCGGGCCGAGGCCGGGTTGTCCTGAAACACCGAGGCAAACATCGCCGCGTTGCTTTGCGGATTTGCATCCACCAATGCCTTTACCGCGGCAGAGGCAAGCCCGGTATTCCAAAACGGCGGCGCAGTCCAATAGGACACTTCCGACTGGTTGCGGTCCATCCGCTTGAGGCCGATCACGCCTTTCAGCTCTGCGTCGCCTTCGGCGGTGCCATCGATCACCCAGACATCCTCGTCCCGTTCTTCGGCCATGGCACGGGCGACAAAGGCTTCGGCAGCGCCGGGCGGCAGCGGATGCGGGACCGAGCGGGTCATCCGGGCAACGCGCGCATCGCTGACGTAATGTTCAATCAGCCCGGCATCGGATTTTCGCAGCGGCCGCAAAATAAACCGTTCTGTTTCGATGGCCTGCTGGCACACGATATGTTCCAAGTTCATGGACGTGCTCCTCCTCTGCCTGTGTACTTCTGGCGGCAATTGTCTTTGTTGTTGCGGCGATGATTTTCAGATGTGTTCGCCCTGCCCCTGGAGCAAGACCCAAGGTCTTCAATTCGCGCAAAACTTCTTGTTGGCCCGGCGTGAACACCGGACGGCAGCGGCACAAAACCGAGGGGGCTGGTATCAGCAGGAAAACACATCACGAACTCGCAGACGCAAAAAAGAAAAGGGGGACCGGCGTTATAACCGATCCCCCTAAAGATTTCTTTACCTTTCAGGTCGGCTTACTCAGCGGCCTCCGCCACTGGGAGAACCGATACAAAGGTGCGGTTTTTCAGGCCTTTGCGGAAGGTGACAGCACCTTCGGCGGTGGCAAACAAAGTGTGATCCTTGCCAATGCCTACGTTTTCGCCCGGCCAGAACTTGGTGCCGCGCTGACGCACGATGATGTTGCCTGCGATGGCCGCCTGGCCACCGAAAAGTTTCACGCCAAGACGGCGGCCCGCGGAGTCGCGACCGTTACGTGAGGAACCGCCAGCTTTTTTATGTGCCATTCTCTCTCTCCTTAGCCTTTAGCCAGATCTTTGGCTTGCTCAACCCACTCGGGCTTCACTTTGACCGCTTCGATACCAGCAATGTCGTCTTCGGACAAGGCTGCGATCTGGGCAAAGGTGGTCAGGCCTGCTTCGTTCAGCTTTTTGACGGCAGCAGGGCCAACGCCGGTCAGCTGGGTCAGGTCGTCCGAACCGGCTGCAGGTGCAGCTTTGGCAGCGGCTTTCGGAGCAGCTTTGGTTGCGCCCGATGCCAGGATCTCGGTGATCCGGACCAGGGTCAGCTTCTGACGGTGGCCTTTGGTGCGCTTGGAGGAGTGCTTCCGGCGGCGCTTGACGAAGTTGATCAGCTTTTCGCCTTTGATCTGGTCGATCACTTCTGCCTTTACGGCAGCGCCATCTACCAGCGGAGCGCCCACAACAGGTGCGTCGCCGCCAAGCATCAGAATTTCGTCGAACTGGATGGTGTCGCCAGCGTCTGCAGCAAGTTTCTCAATGCGGAGGATATCGCCCGCTTGAACCTTGTACTGCTTGCCGCCGGTCTTGAGGACCGCAAACATGTGCGTCTTTCCTTTTATACCCGCGTCCTACGGCCCCCTTGCGGGTGTTTCGGCAAATGCCGCCTCGAACAGCGCGCCCGTGTCATGGGCGTATTACAAATGAATCCCGGCGCACGGAGTCCGGGCCGGGATGCGGGCTTATGGTTCGGAAATTCAAAGGTGTCAACCGTTTTCCACACCCTGCGCCATAAGCCTGTGCAGGTTCAGATATCCTGCCCGGGTGTCAGTTCCGCCATCCGGTGCGCCAGTTCTTCAAAGCGGTTGGCTGTGATCTCATACTGCACAGCGTTAAGCAACTCATAAACCCGCTGCATGGGCGCCTCTTCCAGGGCCATAACATAGGCCTCGACCTCGGCATCGCTGAACTCCTGGTAAGTATAGGCCGAGGCGGCCAGGCTGGAAGCCTGCAGGCTGAGGCGCAGCTCGCCCTCCTGCGCCTTCATCAGGGCCCGCAAGCCGTCGGCGTCCAGCTCCAGTTTGATCACCCCGGCAGCGGCGGCGGCCATAAGGAAGCGGAACTGGATCTGCTGCAGCGCCTTTACACCTGCCCCTGCAGCATCAATTGCGGTTCCCATCCGCTGGTACATGGCGACACGTGCGCTGCCGTCCTTGACCATGTCCGAGATGATGCGGTTGCCTGCCAATTGCTTTACCGCGTCATCTTCGACCTTATGCGAGGCGTTTTCCGCCCGCACCAGGCGCTGCCCCAATTCGCTGGCATAAAAGGCCGCCGCATGATCCAGGGCTTCGTCGTCCAGCGTGCTTTCGAGGATCTCCAGCGCCAGGCCGCGCATTTCAGCGGTATCAAAGACGTCCCCCGACAATTCGGTCCATTGACTGCCAAAGGCGCCTGCATCCACCCCCAGCATCTCCGGTGCGCTGGAGGCGGACAAGGCAATGCTGTCGAGCGCGACGTCAAAACCGGTCACTTCCAGAAACGCCTCAACCCTCTCACGGTCTGCGGCCAGGCCGGCCTGCGGCACTCCAACGGCAGCCAAACACAGCAAAGTCAGGAAACGTAAAAGCACAGCGGGGGTTTTGAGCGGCATCTTCATAAAGCAAATTTAGGCAAAAACATTTGGCTGGCAACGGCAAACCGGCTTTTTTTGCCGCAGCCGCATTTCCTGCTTGCACGCACCCGGAATCAACCTTAAACGCTGCCCCACCAGACCCCCGCGGAGAGGTGCCGGAGTGGTCGAACGGGGCGGTCTCGAAAACCGTTGAGCCTTCACGGGTTCCCAGGGTTCGAATCCCTGTCTCTCCGCCACTATTACCCTGATATCCAAAGACAATTAGTGAGACCCCGGGCAGTAGTGCGGTTTGCATCTGTAACGGTAGATCCCGCCAAAGGTGCCATACTATGACCCCTTTGAAGTCTTCCGGCCATGCCAACTGCGCAGCTTTAAAGCGCCAGATTGGGCAGCTTTGGCCCTTTTGCACAGGCAGTCAGCAAACAAAAAAGGGGTTCTGCTATAGCATTGCTACCCGCTGAACAGGCCGCTTGCCCGGTGCTGATTGCAAAAGGCACCGGGTCAGGGACTTTCTTCAATTTCCAATCGCGTTAGCGCAGCCCGGCGGCAGCCTTCTGCATGGCGGTGATCAGGGCATCCCGTTTGGCTGAAAGCTCGGCTGGGGATTGACCCTGTGCTTCGTCCTGCACGCCCTTGATCAGGGTTTGCGCCACGTCTTCGTTCAGATGCACCTGCCCCAGATCGTCCCACCAGCCGTTGAACGTATCCGCGAAGTGATCGCAGAATGCTGCCAGGCCGCCCTCTCCGGCACCCAGGTTGAACAGCATGGTCGGCCCCATCGCCGCCCATCTCAGGCCCGGTCCGGCCCACATAGCCTTGTCGACGTCTTCAACCGAGGCGACGCCCTGCATCACAAGGCTGATCGCCTCGCGCCAGACTGCGGCTTGCAGGCGGTTGGCAACATGACCTGCGATTTCCTTGTTAACGCGGATGGTTGTTTTGCCGATGCTTTCATAGAAACGTTCAGCTGCCTCCACGATCCCATCCGCAGTCCTGTCATTGCCCATAACTTCGACCAGAGGGATAAGGTGCGGCGGATTGAAGGGGTGGCCCAGGATTATCCGTGACGGGTCTTTCCAGCCGCCCTGCATCTGCCCCAGAGTCAGGCCCGAGGCCGAGCTGGCTAGTATTGCATCCTTGTCCATTTCCTCTTCGATCTCACCAAACAGGGCATGTTTAACTGGCAGCCGTTCCGGAACGCTTTCCTGAATGAACGCGGCGCCCTGGACGGCTTCCGGTGCTGAAGCGTGGAAGGTGACCGCATCGGGATCGCCGTTTGCCGTCAATCCCAGTTCAGTTATGGCCGGCCAGGCTGTCTCAATGTAGCTGCGCACCTGTTTTTCGGCGGTTGGCGCGGGATCATATACGGCCACGGACCGTCCTGATGCCAGAAACAACGCGGTCCAGCTGGCGCCGATGACGCCGCCGCCAAGAGATGCGGTATGTGCAAATTCCATCAGAACAATCCTGGATTAAGTGGTGACGCAGCAGTCATGCCGCCGTCGACAGTAAAACATGCGCCGGTCACATAGGCAGACCGATCCGACGCCAGCAATGCAACCATGTTGGCAATGTCGGCCGGTTCCCCGAACCGCCCGACCGGATGGGGCGCCAGCGCATCGATCATGGCCTTGCCCGGATCGTTTGCCAAGGCAAAGCCATCTTTGGCCATTTCGGTGATGATCCAGCCGGGGCGGATAGCATTGCAGCGTACCTTTGGTCCATGGTCAACGGCGATTGAGCGGGTCAGCCCAGGCACGAAAGCCTTGGACGCATTGTAAAGAGCCATAGACGGGTCCGCGGCCATGCCCGGGATCGAGCCGATAATGATGAAATTGCCGCCATGTACCGCAATATCCAAGAGGGCCGCACGGCACAAGTTGAACACGCCTTTGCCATTGACGTTCATCACCAGGTTCCAATCGTCGTCGTCGCTGTCGGCCACGGTTTTTTCGACCTGAACAGCTGCATTGTTGACCAGCAGATCGACCCGCCCGAAAGCATTGTTTGCAGCTTTGATAAGGTATTGGGCCACAGCCACCAAACCGCATGGGTTTTGACCGTCGCGTTGTAGACATCATAGACGCTGTTGGGCGTGGTGCCCGCATCGGCCAAGTGACTGGAATAGATGCCATGGGTTGCCACCTTGTAGGTGTCCATGTCGACCAGATCGCAAAAGTCCTTATGCGCTGTCGGGCAATGGCAGCATTCCAGAAAACTGTCGACCGCGTTCTTCCAGTTGGACTTTATGTCATAAGTCAGCCGATGGGCAAAAGTGAGATCGGCAATATCCGGCGCCCCGAACGGCCGGACACTTTGCAGAAACACATATCTTTCTGCAGCGTTTGCCAGCGCATCGCCGTGTGCGCCTTGAGTAATGTGCGTTGCAAAATCCGCAACTGCCACGCCCCCGCATACATAGGCTGTTGATAAAACGAAAAAGGCCGGACACTTCTGCCCGGCCTTTTGTTCAGTCTGCCTGCGCGGATCAGGCGCGGCGGCGGCGGCCGCCGGCGCGGCCGCCGCGGCCACGGCCTTCTTCGCCTTCTTTGGCAGGCTCTTTGTTGAACTTGATCCAGTCGCCGCCATGCGGGTCGTTGTTGGTCAGGAAGTTGGCAGCGCGAATGGCCTCCATTTCCTTGCCTGCGCGCGGCTTGGTGGAGCCGAGACCGAACATCTGCACAAAGGCTTCGTCTTCCATGCCCTCGGGCAGGACGATGCCGGCGGCTTCAACTTCCGCCCTTTTCTCGGCGATCTTCTTCTGGGTGATGGGCAGCGCCACCGGGTTCATAATCGCCGAGGTCATGCCAGCACCCATTGCCATCGGCAGGAAGGCGTTGTTGATGCCATGACGGTTCGGCAGGCCAAAGGAGATGTTGGACGCGCCGCAGGTGGTGTTCACGCCCAGCTCTTCGCGCAGACGGCGGACCAGGGCAAACACCTGCAGGCCGGCAGTCGCCATTGCACCAACCGGCATCACCAGCGGGTCAACCACGATGTCATGGGCGGGGATGCCGAAATCGGCAGCGCGTTCAACGATCTTCTTGGCGACGGCGAAACGCACATCGGGGTCTTCCGAGATGCCGGTGTCGTCGTTGGAGATCGCCACAACCGGCACGTTGTACTTTTTGACCAGCGGCAGGATCTGCTCCAGGCGCTCTTCTTCGCCGGTGACCGAGTTCAGCAGCGGACGGCCTTCGCAGATTTCCAGACCGGCTTCCAGCGCACCCGGAACCGAAGAGTCGATGCAGAGCGGCACATCGACCAGTCCCTGTACCAGCTCGACGATCTTCTTCATCAGCGGCGGCTCGGTCTCGTTCGGGTTCGGGTTTGAGTTGTAAACCACGCCTGCGTTGATATCGAGCACGGTTGCACCGGCCAGAACCTGCGCCACGGCGTCTTTTTCAACGGTGGAGAAATCGCCGGCTTCCAGCTCGGCTGCCAGTTTTTTGCGGCCGGTGGGGTTGATGCGCTCACCGATGACACAGAACGGCTCGTCAAAGCCCAGGACCGCGGTTTTTGTTTTTGATTCTACGACTGTACGGGTCATTTTTGATCCTTAGGGTCTTAGGAGTTAACCGGCTTGGCGGAATCGCCGCCGTTGTTGATCGCCCAGGTGGCATTGGTCTTGATGCCGCCCAGCGGGAAGAAGTGGACCTTCTCGATTGCGAAATCGGGGTTGGCTGCCTTATGCGCTGCCAGACCGGCCAGAACCTCGCCCGGCTCATGCGGCAGCAGCAGCTTGGAGACGTCTTTGGCGCGTTTCTGCAGCACTTTAAGCGACGGGCCGACGCCGCAGGCGATTGCAAATTTGATCATGGTCTGCAGTTTGGCCGGGCCGGCGATGCCAATATGGACCGGCAGGTTCATGCCGCGTTCGCTCAGCTCGTTCACCCAGTCGATCACCGGCTGCGCCTCAAAGCAGAACTGGGTTGCCAGCGCCATATCGGCGTCGGTGCGCTTGGAGAATTCCTGTTTCCAATCCAGCGCCGCATAGGTGTTGGCACGGCCGCCCTTGGGGTCGATGTCCAGGTTCGGCTCGGGATGGCCCGCAACGTGCAGGTTGGTAAAGCCCGCATCATCGAACAGCCCGGTTTCCAAGAGCTGCATCGAGCTGTCGAAGTCACCATGCGGCTTGGCAACGCCGCCCGCCAGGATCAGGCCCTGCTTGACGCCGGCTTCGCCCTGGTAGCGGTTGATCCAGTCACCCAGGGTGGCCTTGTCCTTAATGATACGCGCCGGGAAATGCGGCATCACATCATAGCCTTCACCTGCAATGCGCTTGGCAGTGTCGACCATATCCTCAATCGGGGTGCCTTCGATATGCGCGACATAGACACGGGTGCCGGCGGGCAGCAGATCGCGGAAATCATCGACCTTGGCGGCAGTGCGCGGCATCACTTCGATGGAATAGCCTTTCAGGAAGGCTTCCATTTCGGGGGTGGCAGACTGGCCAGCGCCAGAATCGCGTTTCTTAAAGTTCAGCAAAGCCATCACGGCCTCCCATAGTGGTGTCAGGCTCACGCCCATCCGTCGTTTGCAATCAGGGTCTTCAGGCGGTCCTGATCGTATTCCGTTTCCAGTCGGGTTGCCTCAGCTTCGGCAACATCGGCCGCTTCGCCTTCGGCGGCATAAGGCGCGGCCTTGCGCCACTCGGCAAGATAGGCATCCGCGTCTTTGGCGTTCACCTTCATAGCCGCGCGGTCGATGGCCTGCTCGAACCGTTCTTCGAGCTGGCGTTTGGCGCCGCGGCGGCCTTTGCCAACGATGACCTGCGCAGGGATATCGCGCCAGTATACGATCGTAACGTCGGGCATGCCTATTTTCCTCCTAGCCTGGATAGACCACGTTCTAGAGCGGCGGCCGCCCGCACGTTGGTCGATTTTCGACAACACGATGGGATTGAGCGACGTTTTGCTGCCGGGACACTAGCTTTGTGCCGTTTCGAATGCCACAGGGGTTTGCCGCCAAAATATTCATGTGGATTATGAGATTTCCTCGAAGCTGCGGAAATTGCTTCGCTTCTGCCAGCAGGCGCTTGCGCCGCTGCACCGGCGCCCCTATTGTTGTCGTTAACACGATAATCGGAGGGCGTGAATCATGGCGCCCAGGCGCTCGAAAGGTGCGGGCGCGTTTCCCAAGGCGGTCGAAACCCCTGCACCGGCCCGGCCCGATCCTGATGCGCTTTATGCTGCGCTGGATCTGGGTACAAATAGCTGCCGCATGCTGATCGCCCAGCCCAAGGGCAGCGGCATTCATGTGGTCGACAGTTTCTCCAAGTCGGTGCAGCTCGGCGCCGGGCTGGAGCGGACCGGACGGTTGTCGCGGTCCTCGATGGCGCGCACCATTCAGGCGCTGCGGATCTGCCAGCAGAAACTGAAACGCAACAGGGTCCGGCGGATGCGGCTGGTGGCAACCGAGGCCTGCCGCCGGGCAAAGAACGCGCGCGAGTTTATCCGCCAGGTGAAGCGGGAAACCGGTCTGACGCTGGAAATCATCCAGCCGGAAGAGGAAGCACGTCTGGCGGTGATTTCCTGCGCGCCGCTGGTTTCCACCAAAACGGATCAGTTGCTGGTGGTCGATATCGGCGGCGGCTCGACCGAACTGGTGTGGATCGACATCTCTTCAGTGCCGCGGCGCGACCGCCCCTCTGCGATCATGCGGCTGCATAACGGGTTCCATACCACCGAAAGCCCGTTTCCCGCGGCCAAGGTGGTGGATTGGATTTCCGTGCCGCTGGGGGTTGCCACATTGCGGGACCAGTTCAACGATGTCGAAGACGATGCCGCACGTTTTGCGCTGATGAGCTGGTTTTTTGAGGAAAACCTCGCTGATTTTGCGCCCTATAAGGATGAGCAGACCCGGATCGGCTTTCAGATTGTCGGCACCTCGGGCACTGTCACGACGGTTGCAGCGTCGCATTTGGGGCTGAAGCGGTATGACCGGACCAAGGTGGACGGGCTGCGGATGACCAGCGATCAGATTGACAAGGTGATCCGGGGGTATCTAGAACTCGGGCCTCTGGGCCGCCGCCGCGATCCCCGCATCGGCGAGGACCGCCAGGCGCTGATCATGTCCGGGTCTGCAATCCTGCAGGCATTGCTGCGCTGCTGGCCGACCGACCGGCTGTCGGTTGCGGACCGCGGCCTGCGCGAAGGGCTGCTTTATGCACAGATGAGCGCGGATGGCGTTCTGGAGGACGGCCCCTACTAGGCGGGGCCGGAAAAATTGGATATTTCCGGGCCGGGTTTTTTGCAAAATTCCGCGCACCGGTGCAAATGGTGACGATGATGGCAAAGACGCCGACAGGTAAGAACACATCCGGACGCGGTCAGCGCGATCTGAAGGTCAAGGTGAAATCCGCGCGCGGACGCAAGCTCAGCTCGACGCTTTGGCTGCAGCGGCAATTGAATGACCCCTATGTCAAACGGGCGCAGGCCGAAGGCTATCGCGGGCGCGCAGCCTATAAGATCATGGAAGTGGACGACAAATACCGCTTTCTGGTGCCTGGTGCCCGGATCGTCGATCTGGGCTGTGCGCCCGGCGGCTGGGCGCAGGTGGCGGTGAAGCGCATCAATGCTTTGGGCGAAAAACAGGGCAAGTCGGTGGGCCGCATTATCGGCGTGGACCTGCAGGAAGTTGAATCGCTGGCTGGTGCCGAGTTCCATCAGCTCGATTTTATGGAGGACGGCGCCGACGACAAGGTCAAGGAATGGCTGGGCGGCAAGGCTGACGTGGTGATGTCGGATATGGCCGCCGCCAGTTCCGGCCACAAGCAGACGGACCATATGCGGATCATCTCGCTGTGTGAAACCGCCGCTTATTTTGCCTTTGACGTTCTGGAGGAAGGCGGCACCTTTGTGGCCAAGGTTCTGGCAGGTGGCGCCGAAGGCGAGTTGCAGAAGCTGTTGAAGCAGAAGTTCACCAAAGTGGCAAACATGAAGCCGCCCTCCTCACGGTCGGACAGCTCCGAGAAATTTGTGGTGGCAACCGGGTTCCGGGGCTGAGGTCCCGTCAGACCCGGCGGCTGTGCGGTGCGGTCAGCGACCGCGTTGCCAGATCGCGCAGCAGGATAGCGTCATCACCCTCACCATCGGCCAGCCGGGACACCCGCAGTTTACGGCTGACATGGCCGGCCATTTCACGCTGGCGCATCAGTTCAAACAGGCGCATGTGGCGCAGTTTGTTTTGCAGTTTTGTCATGATGGCCCCTTCTGGATCCGCTTCTTCCTGAAGATCTAAACGGTGATTGGGCCGCTAGATGGGCTCAAATGGGGCAGGACTGCCTTATTGTTGAAGAAACGGAAACAGTTGCAGAAAACCCGCAGTTTTCATGACCGGCCCATCCCGTTGGCGATCTCGATCAGCGCACCGTTGAATTCGGCCCCCAGGATCAGGATAGCTGAATTCAGATAGAGGAAGATCATTGCGGCCATGGCGCCCGCAAGCCCCGCGTATGTGGCCGAGTATTGCGCGAAAGAGCCGACGTAAAACGCAAAACCGCTGCCGCAGGCCAGCCACAGCAGAAGGGTTAGAATCGCGCCCGGAAGGATCCGCCGCAAGCGATGCACGCGGCCAGGCAGCAGCACATGAAACGCCAGCACCGCGCCAGTGGGAAGAGCCAGCGCCAGAACGCCCCTCAACCCCTTTTCCCAGCCTTTTGGAATGCTCTCGAAGGGCAGCAATTGGGCGATGTGCCTGACATAGAGCGGCAGTATCACCTCAAACACGGTGACGGCCAGAATACCCGCCCCGCCCAGAACGACCAGCCCGATGCACAGCGCTCTCGACCGCCAAAACGGTCTTGTATCCGTATCATGATAAGCCTGCACCATGGCGGTGCGGACGGCATCGACGCCATTCGACGCAAAATAAAGCGCAAACAGGCCGCCCAGGGTGACAAGCTGGGTATTTGATGTCTGCAGCACCGCTTTCAGTTCGGTCAGGATCGGCCGTGCCACCGCATCCGGCCAAACGCTGAACACCTGTTCCGTCATGGTTTCCATAGCGACGTCCTGCGACAGCAAACCGGCAACGGTCCCCGCCAGCGCCACTGTAAACAGAACAAACGGAAACAGCGCCAGCATCATCGACATGGCTATATGGCTGCTCATCACCCAGCCGTTTTTCCGGTTGAAGCGGCGGGCGGCGTCTAGCAAGGCTGCAGGCCAGCAGCGTAATGGCGGCAGGATTGGCATAGGCGTAAGGTTCCACAACCATTAGGGAATTGCCAGCGGCAAAGAACAAACGCCCTGATTTCCTCTTGCCGCAGCCCGGCCCGGTGTAGCAGGCACCGCTTTTCAGTACTAATTTGAAATCAAGCCGCTATCTTAGGATCTTCAGATGTTTTGGATTGTTCTTAGCACCACGGCTATTGCCGCAACCTGGGCCGCTGCCGGGTTTGCAGCCCTTCGCGCAGCCCGCACCGCGCGCACACCGCAAGGGGCCATTGGCTGGACCGTCTTCCTGCTGGCTGCGCCGATAGCCGCCCTGCCCGCCTACATGGTTTTTGGCCACCACCGGTTCAAAGGCTACTGGAAGGCACGCCGCGCCGCGGAACAGGCTGTTGTTGCTAAACGGATCTATACCAGCGTCCAATCCGAGGCGGCGCGGAAGCTGCCGGTAAACACAGCGCCCTTTGAATCCATTGCAGGCTTGAACGTCTGCCACGGGAACGGATTGGAGTTGCTGGTCAATGGCAAGAATACATTCAACGCCATCTTTGAAGAGATTGATAAGGCGCAGGAATATGTCCTTGTGCAATACTACATTATGCGTGCGGACACAGTAGGCAGGCAGCTTCAGGCCAAGCTGATACTTGCCGCAGAACGCGGCGTAACTATTTGGTTCATGACAGACAGTATCGGCAGCCGGAAGCTGCCCCGCAGCTATGCCCGCGCGCTGGAGCAGGCCGGTGTGAACATGATTGATCCCGCAGTTCAACGGCCGCCTTGGCACCGGCTGCGCATCAATTTCCGTAACCACCGTAAAACCGTTATTGTGGATGGGCGGACCGGCTTTACCGGCGGGCTGAATGCCGGCGAGGAATACATGGGGCTGGACCCTGTTATGGGGCCATGGCGGGATACCCATGCGCGGCTCACCGGACCGGTTGTTCAGCAGCTGCAGCTTTCCTTTGCGGAGGATTGGCACTGGCACACGCAAGAGCCGGTCCTGGACCTGTTGAATTGGGACGCTGAACACTCAGCGCAAAACCGGCCCGCCCTGATCGTCTCGACCGGCCCCGGCGATAGCATCGGCAACGGGTCCATGCTGTTTTTCTCCGCAATCACTGCAGCACGGGAAAAAGTTTGGCTGGCCTCCCCGTATCTGGTCCCAGACCAGGAGGTGCTTGCAGCCTTGAAACATGCCGCGTTGCGCGGGCTGGATGTCCGGATCCTTTTGCCGGAATCCATTGACCACCACCTGCCTTGGCTTGCGGGCTTTGCATTTTTTGATGAGCTGCGGGAAGCTGGCGTTCATATCCTGCGCTACCGGGGCGGTTTCATGCATCAGAAATGTTTTGTTATCGATGACAGGATTTCCGGTGTGGGCACGGCGAACCTCGACTACCGGTCCTTCCGGCTGAATTTTGAAACCATGGCCTTGTTTTTCGATCCGCGGTCCGCGCGCGAAATCTCTGAAATGCTGGCCAGGGATTTCCAGAGTTCTACGGCGCTTACACAGCCGCTGGACCGGCAGGCATTGCGCATTCGTTTGCTGGCACCGGTGGCACGGCTGCTGGCGCCTGTGCTTTAATCCCTTGCCCTATGTGTTTCTCCGTTCAAGGAAAACAGCCGCCCCATTGCGCTGACAAGAAAGGCCGTGCTGATCCCAAACCCGAATAATCCAGTGACTGCAGCAAAGGCGGCAAAAATCCGCAACGCCGGCCCCAGTACAACATCGCCGTAGCCAAGCGTGGTATAGGTCGCCAGAGAGAAATAAACAGATGTGTTCCAGTCGCCGATCGCACCGACCAGAACAAAAGCGGCGGACCAGATCCAGATCTGAGCCGTATGGCTGCCCAGAATAATGAAAATCGCCACCACCAGCATTATGCCGATCTGCCAAGGCCTGAAAGGTTTGGGAAAGCCCGCCGACAGTTTGTTCAACACGGCGGAACACAATACCAAAACAGAGATTTCGAGGATCAGGCAGACACTCAGATAGACTGAGCCCCACAGCAACTGGTTCCATAGCGTCATCTTGGCTCTCCTGTCGGTGCGAAGCTGTGTTGGGACTTTTCAGCACCTTAGAATGGTACTCCGCAACGCTTAACCATAAGAAAGCCGGATGGGCCAGCCTTTGTGCCGCACTGGACTTCTTCCTGGCAGAGGTATTGAGTGCCGTTGCAGGCATTAAAGACCAAAGCGCAGGAGGGTGCCGCGGAATGGTTTTGAAGATCCGCAATGTAACCAAAACCTATCCGGGACAGACGCCGGAAAACGCTGTCTTGCGCGGGGTGTCTTTGGATTTGGCGGCTGGCAGCAGCCTGGCGCTGACGGGCGACAGCGGCTCTGGTAAAAGCACATTGCTGCATTTGGCCGGGGCATTGGACCGTTTTGACAGCGGCGAAATTGAAATTGCGGGCACTCCGCTTTCAAACCTTAAAGACCGGCAGCGCGCGGCGTTGCGGAGAAGAGATGTTTCTCTTGTTTTCCAGCAGTTTAATTTAATACCTTCACTCAGCATTTGGCAGAACATCGCGCTGCACGCGCGGTTGGGAAACCGGTGGGATCCTGATTGGGGGCAAGTGCTGGCGGACCGTCTTGGCCTGGCCGGTTTTCTCGATCGCTACCCGGAGCAGCTCTCAGGCGGGCAGCAACAGCGGGTTGCCATTGGCCGTGCCCTGGCCTTGCGGCCCAAATTGCTGCTGGCGGACGAGCCGACCGGGAACCTGGATGAAACCGCCAGCGCGGCGGTGATGGACCTTATGCTGGAACTGGTCCGGGAAAGCGGCGCGGCCCTGTTTCTGGTCACCCATTCCGCCGCCATTGCCAGGATGCTGGACCAACGCCTGCATTTGCAGCTTGGCCAGGCCGCATGATCCGCACCGCGCTGAGTGCCATCCTGTCGCACTGGCGGCGGCATCCCCTGCAACTGGCAACGCTGATGGCCGGGCTGGCCCTGGCAACGGGGCTTTGGTCTGCAGTTCAGGCAATCAACGGCGAAGCCCGCGCCAGTTACGCACGCGCCGCCGAGCAGCTTGGTACAACAGCTGCGGACCGGCTGGCGCCGGAAGACGGTGCAATCGCGCTGCAGCAATACGCCAGCTTGCGCCGGTCGGGATGGCAGTTGACGCCTGTTCTGGAAGGAACTGTCAGGTTCAAGCGGCAAAGCTTTGATATCATGGGCATTGATCTGCTAACCCATCCGCTGGTTCCGGCCCTGGCCGAGGCGGCGGAGCAGGACAGCGCACCTGCATTGGATGCGCTTTTGCCGCCGGGCCGGTTTTTTGCACACCCGGAAACCGCGCAGGTGCTTTCTGCCGCGCAAAGTGAGTACCCGGTCACCCAAACGGACAGGCTGCCGCGCGGCGTGCTGATTGCAGACATCAGTTTGGCCAGCCGGCTGCTGCGCCAGCCGGACAGCCTCAGCTACCTGATCATTCTGCCGGATCAAATTCACGGCCTGACACCCCTGCAGCAGCTTGCCCCGGGCCTGACCCGCATTCCTGCCCGGAATGCAGCGGCAGATACAGCACGGCTTACCGACAGTTTCCACCTCAACCTGACAGCCTTTGGTTTGTTGTCCTTTGCTGTCGGGCTGTTCATTGTTCAAGGGACCATCGGTCTCAGCCTGGAGCAGCGCCGCAGTATGATCCGGACCTTGCGCGGTCTGGGTGTTCCGATGCGGGTACTGGTTGCCCTGTTCGCAGCAGAGCTTGCGGTTGTCGCGCTGATTTCCGGGATTGCGGGGCTGGCCGGAGGCTATCTGGTGGCGGCGGCACTGCTGCCGGATGTTCAGGCCACGCTGTCCGGGCTCTACGGCGCCTCGGTGGACGGCGCCCTCAGCTTGCGTCTTGAGTGGGTTTTGTCCGGGCTGGCAATGGCCTGCGGCGGTACGTTCCTGGCCGGGGCTCAGGCGCTTTACGCCTTATGGCGGATGCCCCTGCTGGCCGCACCCGCAACCCAGGCCCGCGGGCAGCAGGCAAGCAAGTCGCACCTGGCGGCGGCGATCGCAGGTGCCGTCTGTTTGCTTGCAGGCCTTCTGGTCATCCTAATCTTTCAAGGACTTATTGCAGGGTTTGTCTTTCTGTCCGGGCTTATGCTGGGGGCTGCACTGATGCTGCCGCTGCTGATCTCATCCGGCCTGCGGATCGGGGCGCGGCTGTGCACACGTCCATTTGCAGAATGGCTTTGGGCCGACACCAGGGCGCAATTGCCGGGGATGTCGCTTGCCCTGATGGCGCTGCTTTTGGCGTTGGCGACGAATATCGGCGTCGGAACAATGGTTTCCAGCTTCAGGCTCACCTTTGTCGGCTGGCTGGACCAACGCCTGTCGGCTGAAGTTTACGTGACCACGACAAGCGATGAACAGGGAGAGAGGCTAACGCAATGGCTGGAAGATCGCGGCATAACCGTGCTGCCGATCCGGCGCAGTGACATCCGCTACAAAGGGGCGCCGCTGCGGATATACGGCATTGCGGATGATGAGACGTACCGGCAGAATTGGCCGCTGCTGGAGGCGCTGCCGGAGGTCTGGGACCACGTCGCCGCTGGAGAAGCCCTGTTGGTCAATGAACAATTTGCCCGCCGTCATGACCTTAGCCCCGGGCGTTCTTTGGCATTGGCCCCGGATTGGGAGCTGACAATTGCCGGAATCTACTCCGACTATGGCAATCCGAATGGTCAGGTGATCACCTCGCTGGCTGCACTGCTGGCCCGCGCAGCGGATATTCCAAACCGGCAATTCGGGCTGCGGCTGCCTGCTGAAGATGTGCCGGAAATCATCAGCTCCATTCGTGAAGCATTTGAAATGCCGCGGGAAAACATCGTTGACCAGGCGGGCATCAAGGCCCGCTCTCTGGGCGTCTTTGACCGGACCTTTACCATCACTTCCGCGTTGAACCTGCTGACGCTGGGAGTGGCCGGATTTGCCATGCTGACCAGCCTTCTTACCCTATGGAGCCAGCGATTGCCGCAGCTTGCCCCGGTTTGGGCGATGGGTCTTAGCCGCCGCCAGCTGGCCGGTGCCGAAATCCTGCGCAGCCTGCTGCTGGCCGCGATCACCGCGCTTCTGGCCCTGCCGCTGGGGCTTGTTCTGGCCTGGGCGCTGCTTTCCGTCATTAATGTTGAAGCCTTTGGCTGGAAGCTGCCGATGCATTTGTTTCCAGCGGACTGGCTGCGGCTTATCCTGCTGGCCTTGCTGGCTGCGGTGGTGGCAGCCGCCCTGCCCGCGCGCCGTCTCAGCCGTCTGGATCCTGCGGAACTGCTCAAGGTGTTTGCCAATGAACGTTAGATCCATATTCCCGTTCCTCCTGGCTGGCTGCGCCACTGCAGCCCTGCCGCAGGGTTATGCCGGGCTTGGTACTGAGGCCGAAGGGTTTGCGGTGCCAGAGCTTGGCCGCCAGCTGTCTTTTCCTCAGGATCACGGCGCCCATCCGGATTTCCGCATTGAGTGGTGGTACTTAACCGCCAATCTGACAGACGCCGGCGGCCAGGACTACGGCATTCAGTGGACGCTGTTCCGCTCCGCCTTGGCACCGGGAGAGGCTGAGGGCTGGCAAAGCCCGCAAATCTGGTTGGCCCATGCGGCCGTGACAGCGCCGGACCAGCACCTGTTCGCTGAACGCATTGCCCGCGGCGGTGTGGGCCAGGCTGGGGTATCGGCTGACCCATTTGACGCCTGGATCGGGGATTGGCAGATGCGTTCCACGGGAGAGGCATTTGAAAAGATGGAGATAAAGGCGTCAGATCATGAGTTTTCCTATGACTTGCGGCTCACCGCTGAGGGTCCGCTGGTGCTGCATGGAGAGGACGGGTATTCCGAGAAATCCGAGAGCGGCCAAGCGAGCTATTACTATTCCCAACCATTCTACAAGGTGTCCGGAACGCTGGACCTGTCCGGCGGGCCGGTTGACGTCACTGGCCATGGCTGGCTGGACCGGGAATGGTCAAGCCAGCCGCTGGCAGAGGATCAAAGCGGCTGGGACTGGTTCTCGCTCAGCTTTGACAGCGGAGACAAGCTGATGGGGTTTGTACTGCGCGGCACAAGCGGTGATTTCACGTCAGGCACCTGGATAACGGCGGATGGCAAAGCCGAGCCGTTGGCGCCTGGTGCTTTTCAGGCTGAGGCGCTGGCTGTCAGCGATGTGCAGGGCCGGAAAATCCCTACGCGCTGGCGTGCAAGCCTGCCGGAAAAGGGTGTTTCCGTTGAGGTTCAGGCACTTAACCCACAAAGCTGGATGGGAACCTCATTTTCATACTGGGAAGGGCCGGTGTCGGTCAGCGGCAGCCATTCCGGCAAAGGCTACCTGGAGATGACCGGCTATGAATAAGGGCGCCCGAAGGCGCCCCTGTTTACTTTCAGCGAACCACAAAGACTGAGCAATCCGAATGCCGGATCACCCGGGCCGCATTCGGCCCAAGCAGATAGTCCTTGAGATCCGGCTTGTGCGCACCGATCACGATCAGCCCGCTGCCCGCCGTTTCGGCCACCTTCAGGATCTCCTGATACGCTTTGCCGGTGGCCACCAGATGACGCACCTTGGCATTGCCTTCCTCTCCCAGCACCTTGGTGCAAAGATCGCGCAGCCGCTGGGTGGTGTCCTTGACGGCTTTTTGGTGATGGTGCTCCTCAAAGAAGCCCGACACCCAGCTTTCGCCAAAGTCCGGCAGCACGTTGACGACATCCAATTGGGCGCCGTCCAGATCCGCCAGCCGGGCGGCCTGGGTCAGCACTTTTTCGTCGGACGCCGGATCACTCAGTTCCAGGGCGCATAGAACAGGTTTGTTCATGCCGGGACTCCTTTCTGTTCACGCGCACGGCCGCGCTGCATCATTGCAACGAGGGCAACCAGCAGCAGTGCCGGAATAAAGATCAGCTCTTTGGGCAGTTGGCTGGCCGGGGCCTGGATCGTTGCAATCTGCACCGGTTCATCGGCGTAGAAATCAAAACTTTCCAGATTGGGCGCTGCCGGCGTGCCGAACATCGGCTCATCCAGCTTTACAACGCCGTCTTCCTCCAGCTGCAGAAGGCCGTAGGCATCCACCGCTTGCTGGCCACCGGTGCCATCGGCGGTCAGGATCATAGTGGTGCTTTTGATCTCGGACGTATCAAAATCAGGGCCTTCAACCGTGATCCGGAATTCCGCGCCCGCCTCAGCCTCATCCAAGGCCTGAACCAGCTGGGCCGGCGGCACCTGTTCATAGGGCGGCATCACCCGGTCCATGAAGAAATCCGGCCGGAACAGTGCGAAGGCTGCAAAGATCAGCAGGATGCTTTCATAGATCCGGCTGCGGCTGACAAAATAGCCCATGGTGCCGGCGGTAAAGACCAGAATGGCGATGGTGGCTGATATTGCCACGAGTATGCCTTGCATCCATGTCACATCGATCAGCAGAAGGTCGGTGTTGAAGATGAATACAAACGGCAGCGCCACGGTCCGCAACGAGTAGAAGAAGGCAATGAAGCCGGTGCGGATCGCATCGCCACCCGACACCGCCGCTGCGGCAAAGCTGGCCAGCCCCACAGGCGGCGTCACATCCGCCATGATGCCGAAGTAGAACACAAACAGATGCACAGCGATCAACGGCACAATCAGGCCGGACTGGGCGCCGAGTTCCACCACCACACCGGCCATCAGCGAACTGACGACGATGTAGTTCGCCGTTGTCGGCAGCCCCATGCCCAGAACCAGCGACAAGATACCAACCATCACCAGCATAAGGATCAGGTTGCCGCCCGAGACAAACTCCACCAGTTCGGACATCACCTGCCCGACACCGGTCAGTGTCACGGTGCCCACGATCACCCCCGCAGTGGCCGTGGCCAGCGCGATGCCGATCATATTGCGTGCGCCGTCGATCAGCCCGTTCCACAGGTCGTAGACGCCTTCCATAAAGGAATTGGCCATATTGCTTTGGCCGCGGAAGATGGCCTTGAGCGGTTTCTGGGTCAGCAGGATCACAAACAGCAGCGCGGTTGCCCAGAATGCCGACAGGCCTGGGGACTTCTGTTCGATCATCAGGAAATAGACCAGCACGATGATCGGCAGCAGGTAATGCAGGCCCGCCTTATAGATCTCGCCCACCACTGGCAGTTCGACCTCTTTGGCGTTCGGGTCGTCCGGCACCAGATCGTCAACGCCGGAAGCCAGCCACAACAGGGCCGCGTAGGCTGCGAACACAAGGGCTGACAGAGTCAGCCCGGAGGCGCCCGGCATGGCTGAGGTGATCCATTTGACCGGGTATTGAACGCTATAGCAGAGGGCCGCAAAGCCGGCAAAGAACAGCGCCATGCCGCCAATGGTGCGGCCCATGGAGACAACACGGTTGCCGAGCGTCGGCATGTTCCGCTTCACCGCTTCCAGATGCACGATATAGACCAGCGCGATGTAGGAAATCGCGGCCGGCAGGAAGGCATGGGTGATCACCTCGACATAAGAGATGCCCACATATTCCACCATCAGAAAGGCCGCGGCGCCCATCACCGGCGGCATGATCTGGCCATTCACTGACGAGGCAACCTCGACCGAGCCGGCCTGTTCGCTGGTAAAGCCCACCCGCTTCATCAGCGGGATGGTGAAGGTGCCGGTGGTGACAACGTTGGCGATGGAGGAGCCGGAGATCAGACCGGTTGCGGCTGAACCCACCACGGCCGCCTTGGCCGGGCCGCCCCGCAGGTGGCCAAGCGCGCCAAAGGCCATCTTGATGAAGTAATTGCCGGCCCCTGCCTTATCCAGCAGCGCACCGAACAGCACAAACAGGAAGACAAACTTGGTGGAGACACCCAAGGCGATGCCGAACACTCCCTCGGAGGTGATCCACATATGGCTCATCGCCTTCTTCAGGCTGGCGCCCTTCCAGCGGATAACTTCGGGCACCCATTCAGAGGAGCCAAAGAACACATAGGCCAGAAAGATAGTTGCGATGATCGCCATTGCCGGGCCAAGCGCACGGCGGGCGGCCTCAAACAGCAGGATAAGGCCCGCCAGCGCAAACCATTTATCCATGTCATCGGCAAGCCCGCCGGAATCGACGATTTTCTGATAGAAAATATAGCCGTACATGGCAATTACGGTGCCAGCCAGCGCAAAGACCCAGTCCTGTACAGGGATGTAATCCCGCGGACTGGATTTCAATGCGGGATAGGCCGCGAAGGCCAGGAAAATGGCAAAGGCCAGATGGATTTGCCGGGAATTGTTCACCACACTGCCGGGCAGCAGCAGGTTGGAAACGGGTGAAGCCAGAATGACTTGGAACACCGACCAAATAACTGCGACGATAGCCAGGAACAGCCCCACATTTCCTACCGGATTGCGGGCGCCAGCGTCTGAGGACGCGACAAGTTCCTGAAGCTCTTCTTCGCTGAGCGGCCGATTTCCCTGAGCATCGGATGCCATGGATAATCTCCCCTGTGGCCGCCGTTTGTCCGGGGCCTGAAATTTAAAGCCTGGGCAGCGGCCTCAGGCAAAACGGGGCGCCAAATGCGCCCCGTTCCTTTTGTTGGGTGGATTACTCGATCCAGCCTTTTTCTTTGTAATACTTGGCCGCACCGGGATGCAGCGGTGCCGACAGACCGTCTGCGATCATCTCTTCCGGCTTCAGGTTGGCAAATGCCGGATGCAGCTTCTGGAAGGCTTCGAAATTCTCAAACACCGAGCTGACAACGGCATAGACCGCATCGTCGGACACGTCCGCCGAGGTGACAAAGGTTGCGCCCACGCCAAAGGTCTGGGTGTCGTTGTCCGAACCGCGGTACATTCCGCCGGGAATGGTGGCGGTGCGGTAGAAGGAATTGTCGCCGACCAGCTTGTCAACGGCTTCGCCGTCCACGGTGACCAATACCGAGTCACAGGCGGTGGAGGCTTCCTGGATCGAACCCGACGGGTGGCCAACGGTATAGATCATCGCGTCGATCTGGTTGTCGCAGAGCGCTGCAGACTGTTCCGCTGCCTTCAGTTCGGTTGCCAGGGCGAAATCTTCCATGCCCCAGCCTTTGGCGCCCATCAGCACTTCCATGGTGCCGCGCTGGCCGGAGCCCGGGTTGCCGATGTTAACGCGCTTGCCCTTGAGATCGTCAAAGGTGGAAATGCCGGAATCGGCACGGGCCACAACGGTGAACGGTTCCGGGTGGACTGAGAATACGGCGCGCAGACCTTCGAACGGGCCTGCTTCCTCGAATTTGGAGGTGCCATTGTAAGCGTGGTACTGCCAGTCAGACTGGGCCACGCCGAACTGCAGCTCGCCTTCGCGGATGGTGTTGATGTTGTAGACCGAACCGCCGGTGGATTCGACGGCGCATTTGAAGCCATGCTCCTTGCGGCCCTTGTTCACCAGACGGCAGATGGCGCCGCCGGTCGGGTAATAAACACCGGTCACGCCGCCGGTGCCAATGGTGATGTATTCCTGAGCAAATGCTGCGGGTGCCGCAAAGGACGCCGCCACCAATGCACCGATAGCCAGCTGGGTGTGTTTCATGATCAAGTCTCTCCCACTTGTCTTATGATTTGCAGCCTGGCGCGGAAGGCAGTGAACCCGCGGTTACGGGACCTGCACGGCCACAGAATTCGGCCCGCCAGACCGGGCATGTGCGGATTATTTCGCACGTGCAGAAGGGTTTCACCGGCACCTCGCCAAGTCAAGGGTGCTATCTATTGACGCACCCGGTAAACCCGCATTTTTCTCCTAATTGACGAAGGTTAGGTAATTTTCCCCGTCAAGGTCCGGGTGCATTCCGCCACCTCTGCACAAAGTTTTTTCTTGCAAGGAAAATGACCGGTGCAGCGATTCTTCCTGCGGGCAGCCGGGCTTCTGCGCCGTGTAACCTTGGCAGCTATTCCAAGCGGATTTTTGCAGCTTTGCGACGGTTTGAAAAACATTCTGGTGACAAATCATCCGGATGACGCTAATACGCACCACATAAAAATTGATCCGCGGTACTAAAAAATAACAAAGCGGACAGCATTAACGGGGAGCTTGCGGCAATGCTGCTGAGCCAAGTGATTACTGACAACCCGTCTTTGACGGATTTCTGGGCTTTGGAACGCTGCGTTTCCGCTGAAGCCAGAAAGATACCCAGCGAGGCAAATGCGCCTTTGACCTGTGATGTGGAGCCGGAATTCCGCTGTACGCCACGGAAATGGGACCTGATCCTGTCGGCGGCCCATGACCGCGGATTGCGCGCGCGCCGCGCCTGATGCCCGGCTGATCGCGGCCTGCCCTGCCGGACCTGCGGTTCTGATGGAAAAGAAAACCCCGCCAGATGCACTGGCGGGGCGGGCTGTTCTACTCTGCCGGCTGGGCTGCCGGTGTGCCTTTGATGCGTTCCCGCATCCCCTGCATCATCGCATAAAGCACCGGCACCACGATGACGCCAACCACGGTTGCCGCCAGCATGCCGCCAAAGACGGCAATACCGATGGCCCGCTGGCTGGCCGCGCCGGCACCTGACGCAACCAGCAATGGCACCACCCCAGCAGGAAGGACAGCGCTGTCATCATCACGGCGCGGAAACGCTGTTTGGCCGCCTCCTGCGCGGCATCGCGGATGGTGAGCCCGGCGGCGCGCTGCTCCATCGCGAACTCGACAATCAGAATGGCGTTTTTCGACGCCAGGCCGATCAGCATGATCATCCCGATCTGCGTGTAGAGGTTGATGTCATTGCCGGCGATTGCCACTGCCGCAACCGCTCCGAACAGGGCCACGATCACCGACAGCAGAATTGCCACCGGCATCGTCCAGCTTTCGTATTGCGCGACCAGGAACAGATAACCGAACAATACAGCCATCGCCAGGATCACGGTGACCAGACCTGCCGAGTCCAGCTGCTGCTGCGCCGTGCCCGTCCATTCAAAGGCATAACCCGGCGGCAGCGCCGTCGCGGCTTCCTCCTGCATCACCCGGATCGCATCGCCGGTGGAAAGACCCGCCGCCGGCACAGCAGTGACAGTGGCCGAGCGGAAGATATTGTGCCGTTTCAGCAGCACCGGCCCCAGCACGTTTTCCACATCAATCAGGGTCGACAGCGGCACCATTTCACCTGACTGCGTCCGCACATACAGGCCGCCGATATCCTCAATCTTGTCGCGGTAGGTGCCTTCGGCCTGCAGCATCACCTTGTAGACACGCCCGAACAGGTTGAAGTCGTTGACATAGTAGGACCCCAGATGCGCCTGCATGGTCTGGAACACCTCGGAAATCGGCACATTCAGCGTCTTGGCTTTCTCGCGGTCCAGATCGACAAACACCTGCGGCACGTTAGCCCGGAAGGTTGTATAGGACTGGGCGATTTCCGGACGCTGGTTGGCAGAATAGACCAGCGAGCCGACCGATTGTGCCAGATCCTGCGGGGTGCCGCCTGCGGTCTGCTGTATGGCCATTTCCACACCTGCGGACATGCCCAGGCCCGAGATCGGCGGCGGGTTGAAGGCGACGATGCTGGCTGCGGCTTCTCCGTTAGCAATGCCGTAGATCTGGCCAAGGATGGCGTTGGGATGCAGCGCCTCGGTTTGCCGTTCATCCCAAGGGTGAAGGGAGGCGATGATCATCGCACCATTGGCCCCGGCCCCGTTCAGCAGGCTGAAACCATTGACCAGAACCGTGCCCTGGACACCGGGGATCTGCCGGATCTGCTCGTCAATCCGGCCGGTCACTGTCTCTGTCCGACCCAGCGCCGCCGCGTCAGGCAGCTGGACGTCCACAAACAGATAGCCGTTGTCTTCGGCCGGCAGGAAGCCTTTGGATGTAGAGTTGAAAATACTGCCGGTACCAAAGGCAACCGCCGCGATGATGGCAAGCCCGATCACCGGCAGGCGCAGCAGGCGGGTGACGATGCTCAGATATCCGCTGCGGACGCCGCCGATCATGTTCTCGAACAGTGCCAGCAAGCCTTTTGGCGGGCCAGAGCGCGCCTTGAGCACAATAGAACAAAGCGCCGGCGACAGTGTCAGCGCGTTGACCGAGGAGATCACAACCGCAACCGAAATGGTCACCGCAAACTGCGAGTACAGCTTACCGGTGATCCCAGGCATGAAGGTAACCGGCACAAACACCGCCAGTAGCACCAGGGTTGTGGCAATCACCGGACCGGTGATCTGCCCCATTGCTTTGCGCGTGGCCTCGGCCGGGGGCAGCCCCTCCTCGGCAATGATCCGTTCGACGTTCTCCACCACCACGATGGCGTCATCCACCACAATGCCGATCGCCAGCACCAGTGCGAACAGCGAAATGGTGTTGAGCGACATGCCAAGCACCAGCAGGAAGGCAAATGTCCCGATAAGGGACACCGGAATGGCCACCGCGGGGATAATTGTTGCCCGGAAAGAACCGAGGAAGATGAACACCACCGTGATCACCAGTGCAAAGGTCATCATCAGGGTGGAAATCACGTCATTCAGCGACTGTTCGACAAAATCTGTGGTGTTGAACGGCACCGAATAGGCAACGTCGTCCGGGAAATCCTCCGACAGCCGGTCCATCTCCGCCAGCACAGCCTCGGACACAGCCAGCGCATTGGCACCGGGAGACTGGTAGACAGCCAGAATCGTCGCCGGCACGCCGTCGAAATAGCCCGAGGAACTGTAGTTGGAGGCCCCAAGTTCAACCTTGGAAATGTCCCTGAGGCGGACAGTGCCGCCGTTGTCGCCGGTGCGGATGACGATGTCCTCAAACTCAGCAACCTCGGTCAGGCGGCCCTTGGACTTGATGGTATACTGGAACACCTGATCACCCGGAACCGGCGGCGCGCCCACCTGCCCGGCGGAGACTTCGATGTTCTGTTCGCGCACCGCGTTGATCACGTCACCGGGTGAAATCCCAAGGCCGGCCATCTTGTTCGGATCCAGCCAGACCCGCATGGCGTACTCAAAGTTGGTCAGGATTTCCGCCTTACCTACGCCTTCGACGCGGGCCAGGGCATCCTTGATGTTGATGGCGGCATAATTTGACAGAAACACATTGTCATACGAGCTGTCAGGCGATGTCAGAGCCGCAACCAGCAGCATGTTGGAGGAACTTTTCTGCGTCACCACACCGTTTGCCGTGACCTCGGACGGCAGCGCCGCGGTTGCCTGCGCCACCCGGTTCTGCACGTTGACGGACGCGATATCGGCATCAGTGCCAACTTCAAAGGTCACTGAAAGAGAATAGCTGCCGTCGTCAGCCGAAGTGGAGGACATATAGAGCATCCCGTCCACCCCGTTGACCTGCGCCTCGATCGGCGCGGCGACGCTTTTTTCCACGGTTTCAGCATTGGCGCCGGGATAGCTGGCGGTGACATTCACCACCGGCGGGGTGATTTCCGGGAACTGCGCAACCGGCAGCGCGAAGTAGCCGATCACCCCCATGACCGTCAGCACCAGCGAGATGACGATTGCGAATTTCGGCCGCTCGATGAAGATAGAGGAAAACATCGGTTATTCTCCTGTCTGCCCGGCCAGCACCGGGTCCACTTCCACGCCCGGGCGGATTTTCTGCAGGCCTTCGACAACAACGGTTTCCCCATTTGTCAGCCCGTCCAACACGATGATCCCGGTGCCCTGCACATCGCCAGTGACGATATAGCGCTGGGCCACTTGGTTCTGATCGTCCACTACCAGAACAAACGGCCCCTGCTGATCGCGCTGGATCGCAGCTTGGCTGATGATGATGCGGTCGACTGCCTCCTGAGACTGCAGGCCGACGGTCAGAAAGGCGCCGTCCAGGATCAGCCGGTGATCATTTTGAAACTGCGCCCGCACGGTGACAGCGCCGGTGGCTGGATCAACCCGGTTGCCGGCAAAGGCGATCCGGCCTTTTTCCTCCAGCTCGTCGCCATTAGGCAGAACGACAAACACTTCCGGTGCGGAATCGGCATCGGCCCGTTCTATACCTTCGGCCTGAAGCTCCTGCAAAATCTCGACGAACTGCTTTTCGTTCAAAGAAAAGGAAACATAAACCGGTGCTTCGCGCACGATATTGACCAAAGCCGCGCCACTGGGGTTGACCACATCGCCGATGCTGACCTCGACCCGGCCGACCCGGCCCGAGAACGGCGCGTGGATTTCGGTATAGCTCAGATCCAATTCGGCCTGCCGGATCGCAGCTGCGGCAGCGCGCACCTGGGCTTCGGCCACCAGCTCATTGGCGCGGGAGGTATCCCGGTCGGCCTCAGGCACCGAACCGCGTTCGAACAGCTCCTGTTTGCGGGCCAGATCCAACGAGGCGAGCTCTAAATTGGCCTCAGCCTGGGCCAGTTCGGCGCGGCGGCTTTCCAGCACCGCCTCATAAGCGCTGCGTTCGATGCGGAACAGCACGTCGCCCTTTTCAACCTCGGCACCGTCTTTAACCAGCACCTCCTCCAAGTAGCCGTTGACCCGGGCCATGATGTTGGCCTTGTCGATCGCTTCACCCCGGCCGATGAAGGTTGAGGTATCTTTGATCGGTTTAACCGCTGCCTGCGACACCGAAACCTTTGGTGCAGCACCCTGCTGCGCAAACGCCGCATCTGCACTTACAAGGCCAACCGCTGCAATAACGGCAAGCCCGGTCCGGCCAGTCAGGCCCCCGTTCCAGAAATACTTCATTCTTGAGCCTTTCAATTTGACAGAAATAATCAGGGCGGCCGGTTTTCCGGTGCACCGCTTCGTTATAAAACTTAACCCTATTGAACACTGCGCGAGCTGCTGTCTGCAAGGAGCACGCGTGCTGACCGGACAAATTCACTCCGAAACTCCGCGATTATCCAGCGGGCCTTTCCAACGAAACCTTGCGCACAAGGCGCAATTCAGGGAAACCGGAAACAACTTGCCGGCCAATCCGGCGGCGGCAGCTGCGCCGCTAGGAAAAAGGGGAAACTCCGATGAAAGTGAATGGCACCCATTACCGCTCCCTTTGGTGGGACCACAATCACGATGCGCTGCAGATCATTGACCAGCGCTGGCTGCCGCATGACTTCCGTGTCCAGCAGGTGAACACGCTGCAGGAGTTTGCCGAAGCAATTGTTGAGATGCGGGTGCGTGGCGCACCGCTGATCGGTGCGACGGCAGCTTATGGCATGGCTCTGGCGATGCGGCTGGATCCGTCGGATGCGGCGATGGATCAGGCCTGGAGCTTTCTCAACGCGACCCGCCCCACCGCCATCAACCTGCGCTGGGCGCTGGACCGTTGCCGCAACCACCTGCGGCCGCTGGCGGCAGGGGAACGCGCCGCCGCCGCGCTGTCGCTGGCGCATGAGATCGCGGACGAGGATGTCGGGATCAACCGCAGCATAGGCGCGCACGGGTTGGAGCTGATCAAGCAAATCGCCGCGAACAAGCCCGCGGGCGAGCCGGTCCGCCTGCTGACCCATTGCAACGCCGGCTGGATCGCCACCGTCGATTGGGGCACCGCCACCAGCCCGATGTACCAGGCGCATGACGCGGGCATTCCGATACATGTCTGGGTGGACGAGACGCGCCCGCGCAACCAGGGTGCCCTGACCTCTTGGGAGCTTGGCAGCCATGGTATCAGCCACAGCTACATCACCGACAATGCCGGCGGCCATCTGATGCAGCACGGCCAGGTGGATCTGGTGATCACCGGCACAGACCGCACCACCCGCCGCGGCGATGTCTGCAACAAGATCGGCACCTATCTGAAAGCGCTGGCGGCCAAGGACAACGGAGTGCCTTTCTACGTCGCCCTGCCCTCGCCGACCATCGACTGGACCGTCTCAGACGGCGTTGCCGAAATTCCGATCGAAGACCGCAGCGAACGTGAAATCACCCATGTTCAAGGCAAGACCGAGGATGGCGCCATTGGCGTGGTTCAGGTCACCCCGGATGGCACGCCTGGCGGCAATCCGGCCTTTGACGTGACCCCGAACCGGCTGGTCACTGGTCTGATCACCGAACGCGGGATCTGCGAAGCCTCCGAAGACAGCCTTGCCGGGCTGTTTCCCGAAATGGCTGCCGCCAGATCCGCTTGAGACTGGAGGAATTTGCGTGAAGCCTCCTTATCAGGACAGCCCCGGGCTGCGGCAGACAGTGATCGACGCCTGCCTGGAGATGAATGCCATGGGCATCAATCAGGGCACTTCCGGCAATATCTCGGTGCGCGCGGGCGATATGATGCTGATCACGCCCTCCGGTGTGCCCTATGAAAAGATGACGCCCAAGGATCTGGTGAAGATGCCACTGGACGGCAGCCAGTCACCGGACGGCCAGTTGAAGCCTTCTACTGAATGGCCTTTTCACCTGGCCATTCTGCAGGCCAAGCCCGCTGTCAACGCGGTGGTTCACGCGCATCCCGTCTATTGCAGTGCCTTGGCAATGAACCGCCAGGCTATCCCTGCCTGCCACTATATGGTCGCGGCCTTTGGCGGCAACGATGTGCCGGTGGCAGATTATGCGCTGTTCGGCAGCCGGCAGCTGTCTGACAATATCACCCGGTCATTGCAAAACCGCAGTGCTTGCCTGATGGCAAATCATGGTGCTGTCGCCACCGGCGAAAGCCTGCCGCGCGCACTCTGGCGCATGGGGGAATTGGAGGCGTTGGCAAAAGGTTATGCGACTAGTCTCACAATTGGCAGGCCACACATCCTGACTGAAACCGATATGCAGGAAGTCACCGCCGCCTTTGCGGACTACGGCCTGAAAGACAGCCGCTGACGTTGCATCAGTGCAAAGCAAGACCAATACGTGACTGCGGAATCCGCCGGTGGACGTGGACAAAAAAGAACAAAGGCCTGCAGCAAGAACGCGCTGCAGGCCTTTGTTTTTATTGGTACCCAAGGCCGGACTCGAACCGGCACGCTGTCACCAGCGGGGGATTTTGAATCCCCTGCGTCTACCATTCCGCCACTTGGGCAACGTCCTGTTCCTAGCCAAGCCAGACGCCAAGGTCCAGAGGCAAAAAGGCACTTTGCAGCCAAAAAATCGGCGCGTGGCGAATTCACCCGGCAGCAAAGGTTGACGGAATGCGGCCCGCATGCCACCTCATCTTGCAAAACCCGTTGAGGATGCAGAGCCCAGAATGCTGAAACCGCTGTACAACCGGACGATGGCCCTGGCCGATCATCCCAAGGCGCTTTGGTGTTTGGCCATTGTTGCCTTTGTCGAAAGCTCCGTGTTCCCGATTCCGCCGGATGTGCTGATGATTCCGATGATCCTGGCCCGCCCGTCGCGCGCCTGGCTGGTTGCGCTAGTGGCCCTCGCGGCCTCGGTTGCAGGCGGTGTGCTTGGCTATGCGATTGGTGCGTTCTTTTACGAGGGCATCGGCCAGCCGGTGCTGGAGGCGATGGGCAAAGGCGATGCCATGGCGGAATTCAACACCCGGTTTAACGATTTTGGGTTCTGGGCTGTGCTGGGCGCCGGCGTCACACCGTTCCCCTATAAAGTGATAACCATTATGTCGGGCTGGACCGGCATGCCCATCGGCACCTTCATTGCCACTTCTATCCTCGCACGGGCATTGCGTTTTTTCATCGTCGCCGGACTTCTCTGGAAGTTCGGAACCCCAGTCCGCGACTTTATTGAGCGCCGCTTGGGTCTGGTTTTCACGGCCTTCATGCTTGTCCTGTTTGGCGGCTTCCTGCTGGTAAGGTTTATCTGATAATGCATCGTTTTTTGATTATCCTTGCGGCCGGCGGCTCTGCTGCACTGCTGTTGGGCGCGCTGGGGTTCCAATACATTGGCGAAATGCCGCCCTGTAAACTGTGCTATTGGCAGCGCTATCCGCATGCCGCCGCCGCTGGGATCGGCGTTTTGGCGCTGATCATTCCGGGCGCGCTGCTGCCTTATCTGGGCGCGCTGGCGGCCCTGACCACAGCAGGCATAGGCGCCTTTCACACCGGGGTTGAACGAGGCTGGTGGGAAGGACCGTCCACCTGCACGTCCGGCCCGGTTGGAGGCCTGTCTCCGGATCAGCTGCTGGACCAGATCATGGCCGCTCCGCTGGTGCGTTGCGACGAGGTGCCTTGGGAAATGCTGTCACTGTCCATGGCCAGCTGGAACGCCATTGCATCTTTTGGTCTGGCACTGCTTTGGGTCGCAGCCGCCAACCATGCCCGCAAGCAGGGTTAACCTTATGAAAAGTTGAGGTACGGCAGATAACCCATTGATTATCCTGCAGCCTCCGCAGGCATCAGCTGTCCTTTTTGGTGGCTAGAAGCAGATTTGTCTCGCTGCTTACAATCCCTTCAAAGGTGCGGATCTTGGCCAAAGCCGTGTCCAGCGTTTCCAGGGTCTCGGTGCCAAGCTCCACAATCAAATCCCAGCGCCCGTTGGTGGTGTGAATGGCCCGCACCTCTGGCAGCCCTTGCAGCTGCCGGGTGATCCGGCTGGTTCCGCGGCCTTCGATTCCGATCAGCATCAGCCCGCGGACCGGATCCCGCAGCACGTCCTCCTTCAGCACCACGGTAAACCCCAGAATGTCCCCCCGTGCCTGCAACCGCTCGATCCGTGCCCGCACTGTTGTGCGTGACAGGTTCAGCTCGAGCGCCAGGTCCGACAGCGACGCCCGTGCGTTATGCCGCAATGCTGACACCAGCCGCTCATCCGTTTTGTCCATTACTCACCCCAAATCGGCCAATCACTGCCCTTTATGGGCAAAATGCATGCTGGAATCCATCACATTCCGGAGGTTTCTAGTAAGAAAGCAAATTTCTTGAGAGGCCAAAACGGTGACTTCGCAACATTGCATCCTTATTGGCGCGCCGGTGGACAGTGGAAAACGCCGGGCCGGCTGCCTGATGGGCCCTGACGCCTACCGGACTGCCGGGCTCGCCCCCGCACTGGAGAACCTTGGACATACGGTTGAGGACTTGGGAAACCTAAGCCCGGAATCCCATGCACCGGATGGCAATGACGGGCTGGTCTTTGCCCGGAATGAAACCATCGGCTGGACTGCGCGCCTTGCCCAGGCGGCTGAAGACGCCCTTGAGTGCGGGGTTCCCATATTCCTTGGCGGGGATCATTCTCTCTCGCTCGGCTCTGTCGCAGGGGCTGCGAATTTTGCTGCCAAGGCCGGCCGGCCGCTGTTTGTTCTGTGGCTGGACGCGCATACCGATTTCCACACACCGGAAACATCGGACAGCGGCAACCTGCATGGAACACCTGTTGGTTATTTCACTGGACGCAATGGGTTCGAGGGTTTTCCTGATGTCGCCAACCCGGTGCCGCAGGAGAATGTCTGCATGATCGGCCTGCGGTCTGTCGACACCCAGGAACGGCTTGCCCTGGAAGGCAGCTCCATCCGCACCCATGACATGCGCCACATTGATGAAAACGGCATTGCAGGCCCGCTGAACCGGTTCCTGGAGCACGTCGCCCAGGCCAATGGCATGCTGCATGTCTCGCTGGACGTGGATTTTCTGGACCCATCCGTAGCGCCTGCCGTCGGCACCACCGTTCCCGGCGGCGCAACCGTGCGCGAGGCGCATCTGGTCTGCGAAATCCTGCATGATTCCAGATTGATGACCTCGCTGGACCTGGTTGAGCTGAACCCCTTCCTGGACGAACGCGGCCGCACAGCGCATTTGATGGTGGATCTCTGCGCCTCGGCTCTGGGCCGGCGCGTCTTTGACCGCCCGACACGGAGCTATCAGTGACCAGCCTGCAAGCCCCCTCTGCCGTGGTCATGATCCGGCCGCATCATTTCCGCTCAAACCCGGAAACAAAGGACGATAACGCCTTCCAAACGCTGGCAAACACTTCGGCTGAAACGGCATCTGCCCAGGCACTGGCAGAGTTCGACGGCGCCGTGGAAACTCTGCGCGGCGCAGGTGTGTCCGTGCACGTGTTTGCTGACACCACTACCGGAACCCCGGACAGTGTTTTTCCGAACAACTGGTTTTCCACCCATGCCGGCGGGCATATCGCAGTCTACCCGATGTTCGCTGAAAACCGGCGCAAGGAACGGCGCTGGGACGTGATCGAACTGCTGAAGCGGGACTACCGGGTTCAGGATGTGATCGATTACTCCGGTCTGGAACAGGACGGGCTGTCGTTGGAAGGCACCGGAGCCATGGTGCTCGATCACATCGGCCGCATTGCCTATACGGTGAAATCCAATCGCGCCGACCCGATCCTTCTGGAACGGTTTTGCACCCATTTCAACTTTGAACCCATGGTGTTCGAAGCCAAAGATGAAGCCGGCCGCGACGTCTATCACACCAATGTATTGATGGGGATCGGCACCGAATACGCGTTGATTTGCCTCGATATGATCGTTGATCCAGCGCGCCGTTCAGAAGTTGCCGCGCGGCTGGAGGAAACCGGCCGCCGCGTGATTGATCTCACTCAGGAGCAGATTGCCAATTTCGCCGGAAACGCGCTGGAACTTACTGGCAAGAAACGCATTCTTGCACTTTCAGCCAAGGCGCTGGACGCATTGCGTCCGGACCAGATCGCAGAAATCGAAAGGAGCGCAGAGCCGCTCCCCCTGACCATTCCGACCATCGAAACCGCAGGCGGGTCGGTGCGCTGCATGCTGGCAGGCATCCACCTCAGCCCCCGTGAAAGGACTTCCGCATGACACAGCCTTCGGAAAAAGCATTGGTGCCTTTTGTCAGCGTCGACAATATGATGCGCCTCGTTCATCACATCGGCGTCGAGCAGATTCTGCGTGATCTGGCAGGTTATGTCGAAGACGATTTCAAACGCTGGGAGCTGTTCGACAAAACCCCGCGTGTTGCCAGCCATTCGGATGTCGGCGTGATTGAGCTGATGCCAACTTCGGACGGCGAGGCCTATGGGTTCAAATATGTGAACGGCCACCCCAAGAACACCTCCGAAGGCCTGCAGACTGTCACCGCCTTTGGGCTGCTGGCAGATGTCTACACCGGCTATCCGGTGCTGCTGACCGAGATGACCATGCTGACCGCCTTGCGCACCGCGGCGACCTCAGCAATGGCCGCCAAGTATCTGGCACCAAAAGGTTCAACCACGATGGCGATGATCGGAAACGGCGCCCAGTCGGAGTTCCAGACCCTGGCGATGAAAGCAATAATCGGCCTGAAATCCGTGCGTCTTTATGACAAAGACACCGCGGCAACCGCAAAATGCGCCCGGAATTTGGAAGGTCTGGGGGTTGAGGTTGTATCCTGCAAAACGCCGGAAGAGGCAATTGAAGGGGCCCAGATCCTTACCACCTGCACCGCGGACAAGCAAAACGCCACCATCCTGACCGACAACATGGTCGGCAGCGGCGTGCATATCAACGCGATTGGCGGCGACTGTCCGGGCAAGACGGAATTGGCAGCCGGTATCCTCAGCCGCTCTGACGTCTTTGTCGAATACCCGCCGCAAACCCGGATCGAAGGTGAAATTCAGCAAATGCCGGAAGATTTTGCTGTGACCGAGCTGTGGGAGGTGATTTCAGGCCAGAAACAGGGCCGCACCGGCGACCGGCAGATCACCTTGTTCGACAGCGTTGGCTTCGCGATCGAGGATTTTTCGGCTCTGCGTTACATTCGCGACCGCATCAAAGGCACGGACTATTTCATCGACCTGGACATGCTCGCAGATCCGGACGACCCGCGCGATTTGTTTGGTATGCTCCAACGCGCCAAAGGCTGACCCAATGCAAAGGCGGCCCGCTTAACTGAGGCCGCCGGCACCTCCGGCCTTTTCGTCTGATCACCGCACTTTTGGCCCTGCAGGCGACGCTCAAGGGGATCTGAGCAACGGCGCCTAACGTAGGGCGGGACACAGGTGGAAAGGCCGGACACCTTAATTTTCAATAGGTTAACAAGTTTTCCTCAGGCGTCCAATTCAGTATCCCAGTAAAGGAAATCCATCCAGCTATCGTGAAGATGGTTCGGCGGGAATTTGCGTCCGGTATTGCGCAGTTCCTCTGCGCCTGGACGGCGCGGCGGTTTGCGCAAGGACATGCCAGCCCGATGCAGCGATTTCGAACCCTTCTTCAGGTTGCAGGGGCTGCAGGCCGCCACCACGTTTTCCCAGCTGGTCACCCCGCCGGCCGCACGCGGCACCACATGGTCAAATGTCAGGTCGCCCTTGCTGCCACAGTACTGGCAGTGGAATTCATCCCTCAAAAACAAATTAAAGCGCGTGAAGGCCACGCGCTTTTGAGGTTTCACATAATCTTTCAGAACCACCACAGAGGGTATTCGGATCTCGGTGCTGGGACTGTGCACCACCTCGTCATACTCAGCCACAATCGCCACGCGGTCGAGCCAGGCCGCCTTGACCGCGTCCTGCCAGGACCACAAGGACAACGGGTAATAGGATAATGGCCGGTAGTCTGCATTCAGCACCAGCGCCGGGTGCTGCTTCAGCGCCCCTGGAGATCTGACAAACTCTGCTCTGAAATCGCCATCCATTGTGAACGTCTTCCTCGCACTGATCTTCCGTTATCCGGAACCAGAGCGGGGAAACCGCCCCAGCTTTCATTTGACTATATCTCGTGGTTAGCGCCTGACAAGCCCTGATGATCCACAATATCTCGGGATCTATCTAAGCTGATTCCGTGACAATGCGGTGAAAGTTATCCACAAGCCTGTTTTGCGTTCTCTCTTGCTCTGCCTGATTGGCCCGCCTATTGCCATGCCATGACCCGCCTGATCCGCTTCAACAAACCTTATGATGTGCTGCCCCAGTTTACTGATCGCGGCAGTCAGGACAGCCCCCGTGCAACGCTGAGCAATTTCATTGACTGCCCCGGTGTTTATGCTGCCGGCCGTCTTGACCGCGACAGCGAAGGGCTGATGCTGCTGACAGACAACGGCCGGCTGCAGTCCTGGATCACCGACCCGAAACATAAAATGACCAAGACCTATTGGGTCCAGGTCGAGGGCAAACCTGACGCTGAGGCGCTCAAGTTACTTGCAGAAGGCATTGAACTGAAAGACGGAAAGACTCTGCCAGCCAAAGCCCGGCTAATGGATGAGCCGCCGGGTTTATGGGCCCGCACGCCGCCTGTCCGGATGCGCAAGACCGTCGCCGACAGCTGGCTGGAACTGACAATCCGCGAGGGCCGCAACCGGCAGGTAAGGCGGATGACAGCCGCGGCCGGATACCCGACGCTGCGCCTGATCCGCTATAGCATCGGCGCTTGGACGCTCGAGGGGCTGGCTCAGGGAGCGTGGGACGATCTTGAAGCCCCAAAGGTGCCAGGGCCGCCCAAACCTTCGCAAAAACCGCCCCGCAGGCCCAAGGCATCTGCGAACCGGAACCCGGCAAGTGACAGGCCGCGGCGGCGCTGATATCCTGTCAGCATGCCACCGCAAGCCCCTGCCCCCAAAGCCATTCTGGAAACTGCGCTATATGCCGATGATCTGGACGCGGCGGAAGAATTCTACGGCCGGATTCTGGGACTTGAGCGGATTCAACGGGTCGGTGACAGGCACGTCTTCTTTCGCTGCGGAAATTCGGTATTGCTGATTTTCAATGCTCAGGAAACCATAAAGCCGCCCGGCAATCCGCGTTTACCAGTGCCGCCGCATGGCAGCAGCGGCCCGGGGCACATATGTTTTGCCCAGCCGCGGGCAGACCTGCTTTTGATGCGCGGCCGTCTGGTGGCATCAGGGATTGAAATTGAGGCTGAGTTCGACTGGCCCAGCGGAGCGCGCTCCCTCTACTTCCGCGACCCGGCAGGAAACTCGATTGAAATCGCCGAACCGCAGCTTTGGGCTTATTGAATCGGCTGCAGCGCGCCGGAAAATTTGAATTTTCCGGCCAAAATTCTTGCCAAGAATTTTGCGGGCCCGCCGGGTCCGGACCCGGTGCGCCTCATCTTTGATGGAGCAGCACCAGGGCGGGAAGTCTTTGATCCGGCGTTACAACCCCAGCTTATCGCGCATAAAGGCCAAGGCTACGCTCAAGCCATCCGGTGCGATGCCATGGCCCGTGCCCTTTTGAATATGGGCAAAGACATCCTGAAAACCGGCCTCCTGCAAAGCTTCCGCCGCTTCAGGCAAGGATTGCACCGGCACCACGTCGTCCTGATCTCCGTGCACCAGCAGGATCGGCATCTTGGACACGGCTTCGTCCTTGAGCAGTTCAGGCGCCAGCAGACGGCCGGAAAAGGCTACAATACCGGCCACCGCGTCTTCGCGCCGTGGAGCAATCTGCAGGCTCATCATTGTGCCCTGGCTGAACCCGAACAGCACCACCTGTTCCGGCAGCACGTCCTCGTCCACCATCAGCGCATTCAGGAAGGCATTCAGATCTTCTTCGGCCGCCTGCATGCCGCGCATGCTTTCCTCTTCCGAAGAGCCGTCGATCCAGGGAATCGGAAACCACTGATAGCCCATCGGAGCGCCGGCACAGGCTTCAGGCGCGTCAGGCGCGACAAACAGCGTATCCGGCAAATGTTCAGCCAAAGGGTCCGCAAGCCCCAGCAGGTCGGCGCCATTGGCGCCATAACCATGCAGGAACACCACAATCGAGCGGATATCGCCGGAGAGCGGCTCTTTGCGGCCGGCATTCAGTACACGAGTCATCGGATCCCTTCCCTGTCCTTCGCCACCCGGTAATAGGCCCAGAGAATGCGCGCCGCAACCGATCGCCAGGGCGACCAGTCTTCGGCCATTTGCCGCAGTTCCCGGTCCTTGGGGCGGGCCGGAAGATCAAACAGCACCCGTGCCGCCTCCTGAAGGGCCAAATCGCCAGGGGCAAAGACATCGGCCCGGCCCAGCGAAAACATTGCATAAATCTCAGCCGTCCAAACACCGATCCCCGGGACCTCGACCAGACGTGTAATCACTTCCGCATCCGGAACGTCCCGCAAGGCTTTGAAATCAATGCGTGCTTCTGCCAGTGCTCGGGCATAGCGGATCTTCTGGCGGCTGAGGCCTGCTGCGCGCAGATCCTCATCCGTGGCCCACAGTATCTTACGCGGCCCGGTGAGCCTGGCGGCCTTCATCCGGGCCCAGATCGCCTTGGCGGAGGCCACACTCACCTGCTGGCTGACAATTGCGCTCAACAGCTCGGCAAACCCGTCCGGCTTGCGGCGCAGCGGCAATGGGCCGGTCAATTTCAAAGCATCGGCAAACCGGCTGTCCTGCGCGGCCAGCCATTCGGCGCCCTCACTCACGCAGGCGTCGCATTGGATAATCCGTCCCGCCCCCGGCAGGAATGTCTGTCCATCTGACGCCACGTTACCCCCTGATTGGCGGCGGTTGAAAGAAACCGTGATCGCAGGGCCTGACCCGCTGGCTTGCTCCTGCACATATTCACAGCTACGCATCCCACATGACCATAAGCATGACCACCCCCAGCGACACAGTCGCCAAGAAAAACGTCGCCATCCTGGTGCTGGCCCAGGCGATCCTCGGCGCCCAAATGCCGATGATTTTCATTGTTGGCGGCCTGGCCGGCCAGTCGCTGGCCTCGAACCCCTGTTTTGCAACGCTGCCGATTTCGCTGATTGTCGGCGGCTCGATGCTGGCGGCCACGCCCATCTCGGCCATTATGCAGCGCTGGGGCCGGCGGGCCGGGTTCTTTACCGGCGCGGCCTTTGGATCTGTTGGCGGACTGGTCGGCGCTTACGGGTTGTACCTTGGCTCCTTTCCCATCTTCCTGCTCGGCAGCCTGCTGACCGGCGTTTATATGAGCGCGCACGGTTTCTACCGTTTTGCTGCCGCCGATACGGCGTCCGAAGCGTTCCGCCCCAAGGCGATTTCCTATGTTATGGCCGGCGGCCTTGCTGCTGCTATCATCGGACCTCAGATTGTCAAGTTTACCAGCCAAGCCTTTGTTATTCCTTTTCTCGGTACCTATCTGGCGGTGATCGCAGTCAACGTCTTCGGGGCTGCACTGTTTTTGTTTCTGGACATTCCAAAGCCGCCCGCACCTAGCGAGGACAGTCCCAAGGGCCGCAGCCGTCTGGAATTGCTGAAGACCCCGGTGATTGCGGTTGCCGTGATCTGCGCCATGGTCTCCTACGCCTTGATGAACCTGGTGATGACCTCCACACCGCTGGCGGTGGTCGGCTGCGGTTTTACCGAAGGCAATGCTGCCGACGTTGTCACCTCTCACGTTCTGGCGATGTATGTGCCGTCCTTCTTTACCGGCCACCTGATCGCCCGCTTCGGTGTGGAAAAGATTGTGGCCGCAGGCCTGGTTATCCTTGCCGGTGCCGGTGCTGTTGCCCTGCAAGGCGTTGAAATCGAGAACTTCTTCATTGCGCTGGTGCTTTTGGGCGTGGGCTGGAACTTCGGTTTTATCGGCGCCACAACCATGCTGGCCGGCGCACATGAAAGCTATGAGCGCGGCCGGATGCAGGGGCTGAATGACCTTCTGGTCTTTGGCGGGGTCACCATGGCGTCGCTGGCTTCGGGCGGGCTGATGAACTGCTCGGGCGGCAACCCCGCCGACGGCTGGAGCGCCGTGAACATGGCGATGGCGCCCTTCCTGGTGCTGGCAGGCGGCGCGCTGATGTGGCTGGTGATGCGCCCCAAAGAGGCCTGATGTATCCTCCTGCAATAACAAGAAAGGCGCCCGATCAGGCGCCTTTCTCTTTGATTTCTATCTACCAGCGGCCAAGGACAGCCCGCCGCATCAGGCCTGTTCTTCGCCGGAATTCGCTTTGCCCCAATGCACCCTGCGCCACCCGCTCTGGCTGTTTCTCCGCCTGTTTCAGAATGGCCTCGGCCTGCCATCCCGCCAGCAACGCCCTGCCTGCCTGTTTCGAAACCGCGCTTCGATCCACGCGGGCTTTAGTCAGCTGCTGCAACCCTTTGCGCGCCAAAGCCTGCACACCTTCCAAGGTCCCATCCAGCAGCGGAATCCGCTTCTGCGCTTCCAGTTCCGGAATGGCGCGCAACCAATTCGCAATGCCCGCGCCATAGGCAAAACCCCGTACAACGGCTTCATCCGCCTGACCTAGTGACGCAGCCGCCATCCACATCAGCGAACCGCTGGTGCGATCAATGTAGCTATCAAATTCAGCTTCATCAGCAAAGGGATCCTTGTATATATCCCAACGCCGCGCCTCGGCCATGCCGTCGATGCAGGCAGCCAGTTCCGGCTTCAGCAGCCGCCCCAATGGCGTGGCCGCATAGTGGCGGCGGACAGCCCCCCCTCGGCAATCTCGGCGCCTGCATCGCGCCACCATTGCACCCGCATTTCGGCAATCATACTCTCCTGGCTGGCCCAGGGTGCCCGCGCCAGTTCGATATTGAAAGCATAGAGCGCAAACAGCAACGGCCGCGCCTGAACCGGCGCAGCCATCGTGGCCAAAAACCGGTCCGGGTCGCTTTGCTGGACCAGCTCGGCGCAGGCCGTCAGATCAGCATCAAACGTCATCCGCCTGCCCGGCCCCGCCGTCATGGATCAGCTTCCAGCGGATCGCGTCCAGCAGCGCCTCAAACGACGCATCGATGATGTTCGGGCTGACACCAACCGTCGACCAGCGATGGCCCTGGCTGTCTTCGCTGTCGATGATAACCCGCGTCACAGCCTCGGTGCCGCCCTGGGTGATCCGCACCTTGAAATCGACCAGCCGCATATCTTCCAGCTGTGCAGAATAGCGCCCCAGGTCCTTGCTCAGCGCTCGCGCCAGCGCGTTGACCGGACCACGATCGCTGCCGGTATCATCAAGGGATTCACTGACAGACAGCCGCTTTTCGCCATCTACTTTCACCACCACAACCGCCTCTGACAGGCTGACCATCCGGTTGTATTTGTTCTTGCGCCGCTCAACGGTGACCTTATAGCGTTTGACTTCAAAGAATTCCGGCAGCTGCCCCAGCTCCTTGCGCGCCAGCAGCTCAAACGACGCCTGCGCGGTGTCATAGGAATAACCCTCTGCCTCACGCGTCTTGATCCGTTCCAAAATCAGCGCCAGTGCCGGATTGCCTTTGTCCACACTCAGACCCGCATCAGTCAACCGCTTGCGCAGGTTCGACTGACCGGCCTGGTTCGACATCGGTATAACCCGCGCGTTGCCAACCGTGCCCGGCTCTATGTGTTCATAGGTCGAAGGATCCTTGAGGATCGCGCTGGCGTGCAGACCCGCCTTATGGGCAAAGGCCGAGGCCCCCACATAAGCCGCCTGCCGCACCGGAACCCGGTTCAGGATATCGTCCAGCATCCGGCTGATCCGGGTCAGGCTTTCCAGAGCTTCATGGGTGACGCCTGTCTCAAACCGGCTGGCATAGGGTTCCTTCAACAGCAGTGTCGGGATCAGCGCAGTCAGGTTGGCGTTGCCGCAGCGTTCACCCAAGCCGTTCAGTGTGCCTTGCACCTGCCGCGCTCCAGCTTCCACAGCCGCAAGCGAGCAAGCGACAGCGTTTTCCGTGTCATTATGGGTATGTATGCCAAGTTTCTCACCTGGAATTCCGGCGGCAACAACTTCTGAGACAATCCGTTTCACTTCGGATGGCAGGACGCCGCCATTGGTGTCGCACAGCACCACCCAGCGCGCCCCGGCCTCCAGTGCTGCCCGGCAAGCATTTAGCGCAAAACCGGGGTTATCCTTATATCCATCAAAGAAGTGTTCGGCATCAAACAACGCCTCGCGCCCCTGTGCTACGATATGGGCGACCGAGGCACGGATGTTTTCCAAGTTCTCGTCCAGGGTGATCCCCAGCGCCTGGGTCACATGGTAGTCATGGCTCTTGCCCACCAGACACACCGCTGGCGTTCCGGCATTCATCACCGCCGCCAGAACATCGTCGTTTTCCGCTGACCGTCCTGCCCGCTTGGTCATACCAAACGCAGTCATCGTGGCGCGTGTATCAGGCGCCTCGTTGAAAAACGCACTGTCGGTCGGGTTCGCCCCGGCCAGCCGCCTTCGATGTAATCAACACCAAGTCCGTCAAGCGCATGGGATATTTGAATTTTTTCTGCAGTTGAGAATTGCACCCCCTGGGTCTGCTGCCCGTCCCGCAAGGTTGTGTCGTAGAGGTAGAGGCGTTCTTTGGCCATCAAAGCGCCTCCAGTTTCGCAGGGTCAAATCCGGGCCCCGGCACCAGTTCGACACCCGCCTTGCTCATCCGCACTTCCAGACCCGCTTCTATCAAGGCCGCCTTCAGACGATCAACTTCGGAAAAATCCTTCGTTTCCATGGCGTTCTGGCGCGCTTTGAAAAGGATCTCTTCATAGCCGGAGAGATCCACTGCTGGTCCGGCAGCCCACGCACCCATCTCATTTGTCAGCAGCCCCAGCAAATTGGCAGATGCCAGCAGACCGGCTGCGTCACCAGCTGCCGCCAGCTTGTGCAGCTCCGCAATGACGCCAGCGGTATTCAGGTCATCCGCCAAAGCCGCCAGAACCGCGGCAGCAGCGCTGGACGCGGGTTCGATGCCCGTGGTCAGCGCCCGCCACTTGCGCAGCGTCGCCTCGGCCTCTTTTGCCTTTTTGTCAGTCCAATCCATTGGTTTTCGGTAATGGGTCTGCAAAAACACAAGCCGGATCACTTCACCCGGATAGCCCTGATCCAGCAGGTCACGCACGGTGAAGAAGTTGCCCAGGCTCTTGGACATCTTCTTACCCTCGACCTGCAGCATCTCGTTGTGCAGCCAGTACCGTGCAAAGCTATCGTCGCCATTGGCGCAGCAGCTTTGCGCAATTTCATTCTCGTGGTGCGGGAACATCAGATCATTGCCGCCGCCGTGAATGTCAAAGGTCCCGCCCAGAAGCTCATATGACATTGCCGAGCATTCAATGTGCCAGCCAGGCCGTCCGCGGCCCCAGGGGCTGTCCCAGCCTGGCAAGTCATCAGTGGAAGGTTTCCACAGCACAAAATCCATCGGGTTCTTTTTGTAGGGCGCGATTTCCACCCGCGCGCCGGCAATCATGTCGTCCACCGACCGGCCCGATAGTTTGCCGTACGACTCTTTCCAGCTGTCGACAGCAAACAGCACATGGCCTTCAGCCGCATAGGCGTGGCCCTTGGCGATCAGATTCCCGATCATCGCCACCATCTGCGGGATGTATTCGGTTGCGCGCGGCATGTGGTTGGGCTGCAGCGCGCCAAGTTCACCCATGTCATCCAGGAACCACTGGGTGGTCTCGGCGGTGATATCGCCGATCTGGCGTCCGCTTTCGGTGGCGCGTGCATTGATCTTGTCATCCACGTCGGTGAAGTTCCGGGCGTAAGTCACTTCCGCCGCTCCATAAACCTCGCGCAGCAGACGATATAGCACATCAAACACCACCACTGGACGCGCATTGCCCAGATGCGCCCGGTCATAGACCGTGGGACCGCAGACATACATCCGCACATTGCTGGCGTTGATCGGCTCAAAGACCTCCTTCTTGCGGGTCTTCGTATTCTGCAGCTTGATCTCTATGTCCATGGTACCCATGCCCGGTTCCTCTCCCATGCCCAGCCACAAACGGCCGGCATCACCCGTTGCGCGCAGCGCGGGCTTAGCAACTTGTCAGAGAAATGAAAACGACAGAAACCGGCCCGCTGATATGTCAGCAGGTAATGCAGCAGTTAATGATGGTGCAATTCTGGTTCATGCAGGTTGCTTAGCACGGGACATTCCGCCCGCCAAGCCTTTTGCCTCAATCAGCAACGGCCGCCCGGTCCGTCTTGGGCCCGGACCGGGCAGCCTAGGGCGCGGCGGAACAGGAGTGCCGCGCCCGTAATTTTGTCAGGCTTAGAACTTGAAGGACGCGCGCAGCGATACCGATGTGGCATCCGCCCCCACGCCCGAGTTGCCGAACTGGTCGAACTCATGCTCCAGCACTTCGCCGCCGATTTGCCACTGATCGGTCACCTGATAGGCAATGCCGACACCGTAGAACTCACCGGTTTCGCTGCCCAGAGAGCTGTCAGCTTCGGCCACGCCACCGGTCACATATGCCAGCACATTGCCAAAGTCATAGCCGGCCTTCACCTTGGCACGGGCAACCGAGTCAACAGTCGCACCGCCGCCCAGATCCAGGTCGGTTGCATCATATTCCAGTTCGCCGCCCAATACGAAACGGCCGAAATCATGGTTGTAGCCGCCGTGGATACCATAAGCGGTATCGTCTCCAGAGGCGCCGTTGCTGGCGTCTGCATCCAGCTGGCCGACCTGGCCACCCAGGTAGAAACCGGTCCAGTCGCCGCCATCGTTGGCCACCGGAACAGGCGCCGGAGCTGGAGCGGGTTCAATCACCGGATCACTTACATTGCCGGCAAAGGCCGCACTGCCCATTACGGCGGCGATGGCTGTCATAGCTACGAAACGAGTCATTCAGACTTCTCCTTTTGCAGTCCCGGCGCAAGCTGTGCGCCGGTGTCAGCTACAAAAGGGTTCTGCACAGGAACTTCCAGAGCCGCGTTGATCACGCCTGCTGAACTGGCAGTGACTGGCCGAAAATTCCCGGACACGTGCGTCTTTCCGCCGGAATCCGCAGGCAGGAAATTGCCAAGCCATTGAAAACCGGCCTCTCCGGTCCTAGTGGCGGCAACGCTGTCTAATGTTTAATAGACCGGGTCAAAACCGGAAAGCGGCACTCACCGACAAGGTCTCCCCGCGCGGGCTGGCAGTGCCGTCCCTTGGTCCGGCCTCGTGGTGAAGCAATTCTCCGGTCACCTGCAGCGCGCGGTTCAGCGAAACCCGCATGCCCAGGCCAAACAGCGGTCCTTGCCGCGATCCGCTGGACGTTTCCGCCTGCACCCGGCCCAGGGTGACGAACCCTGTTGCGGGACCAAAGTCATAACCGGCGTGCAACCGCAGCTGGCGGGTCTCTTCCGCTTGCACCGCTTGTGTCAGCAGGCCTGACTGCTCCATCGTGACAGTGCCGGCCAGGATCATTCCCCCCAAATGGCGGCCATATGCAAATTGGAAGGAGCGTGCTTCACTTGTTAGCCTGCTGCCAGTTGCAGCAGCCGGCTGACCTGTGAAACCGGAGGGCAACGGCCGCCATTCTTCCGCGGCAGATGTCTGAGAAATCAGAGCCGCCGCCGCAAGTACCGCGGCTAGAGAGCACCTGTGTCTGGCCTTTTTAACCATCGGCATGTGGCTGTGCCTTTTTGAAATGCGCTGGATCAGCGCTTCATCCCCAGGATATCCAGTATAGCCATTAATGCTTAATATTTGGTTCCCGAACTCACTTTGCCAACAATGAACCACTCCGTGAAGCGTTAAAAATCAAGGTTACTGCATTAAAAATGATGAAATTTTCGGAAAAAGCATGCGGCTTCTCGGTCTCTTGGCACCCTCCGTCCAAATGAAAACCATGTCGTTTTTTTCACCAAGGTCGCTATTGTGCTAGAAACGACGCAAAAGCGTGCCAATTTGCAGGGAACTGAACAGGAGTCCGCATGCAAGGTGAACGCTGCCATGTCAGCCTTATCTGCCGCACCATTGGTGCGGCACGGGGCCGTGCGGCAAGGGGGCGGCCGCAGTGAGTTGACGTTTCAGCACTTCAATTCATTTCTTCTGAAAGGCTCACACAATGAACGATCAAGCCTCCCCGTCCCGCACTGCCCGCAGCGGAGGGCGCAATGCGCGCCGTGCAGCCCGCGCTGCTGCATTGCCGGAACACCTGCGCCCGGTCCGCCCCGGCATGGAATCCACTGCGCTGAAGTTGCTCAGCCAGGCTGACATGGAAAAAATCCATGAGGCCGCCCTGACCGCGCTGGAAGAAATCGGTCTTGCCGACGCGCCGCAAAGCGGCATCGACTACCTGACTTCCGCCGGCTGCGTGCTGGGTGATGACGGCCGCATCCGGTTCCCGCGCGCGCTGGTCGAAGACACCATCGCCAAGGCAAACCGCTCCGTCACCCTGTTCAGCCGGGATGGCAAGTCTGACCTGCAGTTGTCTGGCGGCCGGGTTCACTATGGCACTGCTGGCGCCGCGGTCAGCGTGGTAGACGTCCACGGCAAGGAATACCGCGATTCAACTGTGCAGGATCTGCACGACGCTGCGCGCATCTGTGATCAGCTGGACAATATCCACTTTGTCCAGCGTCCGATGGTATGCCGCGACATCCCCGACAATCTTGAGATGGACCTGAACTCCATCTACGCGACCACCGCAGGCACAACCAAACATGTCGGCGTCTCTTTCAGCGAACCGGATTTCGTGAAGCCGGGACTGGAGCTGCTGCACATGATTGCGGGCGGCGAAGACAAATGGCGCGAGCGGCCTTTTGTGTCGAACTCAAACTGCTTTGTTGTGCCTCCCATGAAGTTTGCGACCGAATCCTGTGAAGTGATGGAGGAATGCATCAAAGGCGGCATGCCGGTGCTGCTGCTGTCGGCGGGCATGGCCGGGGCAACCGCCCCATCGTCCATCGCCGGCGCCATCACCCAGGCGGTAGCGGAATGTCTCGCCGGCCTGGTTTATGTTAACGCTGTAAGTCCAGGCGCACCCGCTATTTTCGGCACTTGGCCCTTTGGTCTTGATCTGCGTACCGGCGCGATGTCCGTGGGCTCCGGCGAACAGGCGTTGCTGACTGCAGGCTGTGCTCAGATGCATAAATTTTACAATCTGCCAGGCGGCGCCGCGGCTGGCGCATCGGATTCCAAACTGCCGGATATGCAGGCCGGCTGGGAGCAGATGTGCTCTGCGGTTATGGCGGGGCTTTCCGGCCTCAACATGGCCTATGAAGCTGCCGGAATGCACGCGTCACTGCTGGGGTTTTGCCTTGAATCGCTGATCTTGGACAACGACCTTCTCGGCCAGGCGCAGAGATGCGTCCGCGGCATTGAGGTGAACGATGAAACCCTCGCTCTGGACCAGATGCGCGCCACTTGCATGGGCGGACCTGGCCATTATCTGGGCACCGATCAAACCCTCAGCCGGATGCAGGTCGACTATGTTTATCCGGATCTGGGCGACCGGACATCTCCCAAGGAATGGGTGGAGCTTGAAAAGCCTGACCTGATCCAAAAGGCTATTGCCAAGAAGGAGAAGATCCTGTCCCAGCGCGCATCCGCACGGTTTGATGCCGCAACCGACATGGCAATCCGCGAGACGTTCAACATCTACCTTCCGGCTTAACCGGATCTTCCAGATGCGCTGACACGGGCCGGAATTTTCCGGCCCGTTTTTTTTGTGACCGGCACAATAAGCAGGACGGCGGGTTCGGGAACTCTGGGCGTCTTCCTGCCCCCTCAGTTATCTCAGCCTGTAAGTTAAGAAAATTTTCACAAAGCACTTCTGTCACACCGAAAAGGATGATAACCTTTTATTAACAAGCGAAAATTTTCAGGACTCCTCGCCAAAATACGGCGTTCAACCTGCAAAAACACGCCTGTATTTGAGCAAAATGACTTTGAATAACTGCAAAGGTACCTGCATTTGACCTAGCGTTTTGCGGGTTGGGTTTGCGAAACTGCAAGGTGATTGGGGCTTCAATCTCATTAGCGTTCGATTGCGCTACTGCTAGGCAGGGGCATATGATCACCTGAGAAACCCCATAGAATGCCGATAGGATTTATTAAAATTAACCACCAGGTGAACTATTGCCGAAATTCTTTAAAGTTCTGGCCCTCTGCCCGCCTACTCAGTTAACACTTTCGGATCCAAAGCCACTGGCATGTTTCGCACTACATCCCTGCCAGCCTTTGCGGAACGCCCGGTGTGCAACCCTATTGCGAAAATGCATTTCAATAATGCATAAATGCAGCGCAGGGACATTTCCCCGCGCTGCTTGGCATGCTTAGAAGAAGGCCTGCAATCCGGTTTGAGCGCGGCCTAGGATCAAGGCATGCACATCATGGGTGCCTTCATAAGTGTTCACCGTCTCCAGGTTCACCATGTGGCGAATGACATTGAACTCCAAGCTGATGCCATTGCCGCCGTGCATATCCCGTGCCATCCGGGCGATATCCAGCGCCTTGCCGCAGTTATTGCGCTTGATGATCGAGATCATTTCCGGCGCCGCATTGGCAGCATCCATCAAACGGCCAACCTGCAATGATGCCTGCAAACCCAAGGTGATTTCCGTCTGCATGTTCGCCAGTTTCAGCTGAAACAACTGAGTATTGGCCAGCGGACGCCCGAATTGTGTGCGATCCAGGCCATATTGCCGGGCGGCGTGCCAGCAAGCCTCAGCCGCGCCCATTGCGCCCCAGCTGATGCCATACCGCGCGCGGTTCAAACAGCCGAACGGCCCTTTGAGCCCTTGAACATGCGGCAGCAACGCATCCTCGCCGACCTCAACACCGTCCATCACGATCTCACCAGTGATGGACGCGCGCAGGCTGGCCTTATTTTTTATTTTCGGCGCGCTCAGACCATTCAAGCCCTTCTCCAGCACAAAACCGCGGATCTTGCCGCCGTGGGCTTCGGATTTTGCCCAGACTACAAAAACATCAGCGATGGGCGCGTTGGAGATCCACATTTTGGAACCGGTCAGACGGTAACCGCCTTCGGTCTTTTCAGCCCGGGTTTTCATACCGGCTGGATCAGAACCCGCGTCCGGTTCAGTAAGGCCGAAACAGCCGATCCATTCGCCGGCAGCAAGCTTTGGCAGGTATTTCCGGCGCTGTTCTTCGCTTCCGTATGCGTAAATCGGATACATCACCAAAGAACTTTGCACCGACATCATTGAGCGGTAGCCGCTGTCGACCCGCTCCACCTCGCGGGCGACCAGGCCGTATGACACATAGCCGCCGCCAAGCCCGCCGTATTCCTCCGGGATGGTCGTGCCCAACAGGCCCATCTCGCCCATCTCGCGGAAAATTTCCGGATCAGTTTCCTCGTTTTCATAAGCGCTTAGCACTCGAGGTTGAAGTTTTTCCTGAGCATAGGCGCGGGCCGAGGCGGCGATCATCCGCTCGTCTTCAGTCAGCTGATCCTCCAAGCGCAACGGGTCTTCCCAATTGAAACGGCCCAGGTCCGGGGCATCTTTGGCGCGCAGGGCGGGTTTGTCAGTCATCTTGTCACCTCAGTGGTTCGCGAATTGAGCAAACCCTAACGCCAGGTGAACGGAAAAAACAGCGAGACTTTCGCAAGCAAGCATGACAAACACTCATACATGTCTGTGCCACGTAAATTCCTGCCCTCGATCTCCTCGCTGCGCGCGCTGGAGGCAGTGGACCGGCTAGGCAGCGCCTCGGCGGCTGCAGATGAATTGGCGTTGACACAAGGGGCCGTCAGCCGCCAGCTGCAGACGCTGGAACGGCAATTGGGGATGGAACTGGTGCAACGGGACCAGAAACGGCTGGCCCTGACCGCAGAGGCGCAGGATTATGCCGCCGAGATCCGCCAGGCATTGAACCAGATCGTGCAATCCACCCTGCGTTTACAGGCCGCGCCGCTGGCCGGGTCGCTCAACCTGGCAATCCTGCCGGCCTTTGGCATGCGCTGGCTGATGCCGCGGCTGCCGGAATTTGCCCGGCTGCACCCGGATGTGACCATCAACATGGCGACCCGGCTGGAACCTTTCAACTTCGCCAATGAACCCTTTGATGCAGCGATACATTTTGGGGATGCATCCTGGCCGGGCACGCAATCGCTGCTGTTGAAGCACGAGCAGCTTTTGCCGGTCTGCGCACCGTTGCTTCTGGAAGGGCGCAGCATTGATGAGGCCAAAGACATCCTGAAGCTGCCGCTGTTGCACATTCAGACCAGGACAAGCGCCTGGACCGATTGGTTTGAGCAGAATGGTATTGAAGCTGGTGCCGGTTTGGGTGGTACAATCTATGATCAATTCGCAACCATCACCCAGGCTGCGCTGCATGGGTTGGGCGTCGCCTTGATGCCGGATTATCTGGTCGAGCAGGATCTGGCGACAGGCCGCCTGGTGGCGCTGCATCCGGAGCCGGTGGAAACCGAAGGCGCCTATTACCTGGTCTGGCCCGAGCGGAAATCCAACGCGCCCGCGCTGATGAAATTCCGCACCTGGCTGGCTGGGAAGGCCCAGCCCGAAGACCCGCTGCCGCGTTAAAATCAGGGGGACATGCATGCCCCCCTTTCCACCATCCGTGTCCCCTGGTGCCGGTTCAGCCCAGGTTTCAGCCCTGGTTTCAGCCCAGGGCGTAGCCAGCGCCGCGCACCGTACGGACCGGATCGTCGCCGCCATGCTGGGTGAGCGCCTTGCGCAATCGGCCGATGTGGACGTCGACGGTGCGGGTGTCGACATAGATGTCACGGCCCCAGACGCGATCCAGCAGCTGTTCACGGCTCCACACCCGGCCCGGTTTTTCAATGAAGGTGGAGAGCAGGCGGAACTCGGTCGGCCCCAGCTTGAGAGGATTGCCGCCCCGGCTGACCTTGTGGGTTTCGGCGTCCAGTACGATATCATCGTATTCCAGCCGCACGCCCACAGTAGAGGGCCGCACCCGGCGCAGTTGGCTGCGCACGCGGGCCATAAGCTCTGCCACCGAATAGGGTTTCACAACGTAATCGTCGGCGCCGGTTTCCAGACCGCGCACTTTGTCCACTTCTTCGGACCTCGCGGAGAGCATTATCACCGGGATATTGCGGGTTTCCGCGCGGGTCTTAAGGCGGCGGCACACTTCAATGCCGCTGAGGTTGGGCATCATCCAATCGAGGATGATCATATCCGGCATGTCCTCCTCAACCATCAGCAAGGCTTCCTCGCCGTCCTTGGCTTTGAGCACACGAAAGCCGTCCGCTTCAAGGTTATAGGCCAGCACTTCCCGTTGGGCCATTTCGTCTTCTACAACCAGAACAGTGGGCTGATCGGCAGCCATTGGTCAGATCTCCTGCGGTGTGGTTGAGGTGGTGTCGAATTTCTTGCGGTCTTCCTCCGGCTTTTCGCCGGTGACCAGATAGATCACCTGTTCTGCAATCGCGGTCACATGGTCGCCCATGCGTTCAGTGTTTTTTGCGATAAAATGCAAGTGCATACAGGCCGAAATGTTGCGCGGATCTTCCATCATATGGGTCAGGAATTCACGGAACAGGGCGTTGTACATCTGATCCACGTCGCGGTCGCGCTCTATCACGTCGCGGGCCAGTTCAACGTCGCGCTGGATGTAGGAATCGAGCGCGTCCTTCAACATCCGCTCGACCTCTCGGGCCATCCGGCGCAGGGCAGAGGTGCCTTCGCTGATGTTCGGCCCCTGCGCCAGGACGCCGGTGCGCTTGGCCATGTTTTTGGCATAGTCGCCAATGCGTTCCAGGTTGCCGGCAATCTTCATCACCGACAAAACCAGCCGCAGATCCGAAGCCGCAGGAGCACGCAATGCGATCAGGCGGGCGGTCTCCTCGTTGATCAGCTCTTCCAGCCCGTCAATGGCCTTGTCGCCTTGCCGGACGGTCAGCGCCAGCTCCTCGTCGCGGGTCTCCAACGCTTTGGCGGCTTCGCGGATGGCGTCCTCAACCAAGCCGCCCATTTTCATGATCCGGGCCTGAATAGCCTCCAAATCGCGGTCAAAGGCCGATGCAATATGCTGTTCTACCATGTTGATTTTCCTTGCAATCAGCCGATACGACCGGTGATATAGCTTTCGGTGCGGGGGTCTTCGGGATTGGTGAAGATCTGGCCGGTGATGCCAAACTCCACCAGATGGCCAAGATGGAAAAAGGCGGTTTTCTGGCTGACGCGCGCGGCCTGCTGCATTGAGTGTGTCACAATTACCACCGAGTAGCGGCTGCGCAACTCGTCTATCAGTTCTTCAACCTGGGCGGTGGCGATGGGATCCAACGCCGAGCAGGGTTCGTCCATCAGCAGCACTTCGGGTTCAGTGGCCACGGCGCGGGCGATGCACAGGCGCTGCTGCTGACCGCCGGACAGGCCGGTGCCAGGGGCATCAAGGCGGTCTTTCACCTCATCCCAGATGGCTGCGCGGCGCAGGGATTTTTCAACGATCTCATCCAGTTCCGCCTTGTTCTTGGCAAGGCCGTGAATGCGAGGCCCATAAGCCACATTGTCGTAGATCGATTTCGGAAACGGGTTCGGCTTCTGGAACACCATGCCGACCTTGGCGCGCAGCTGTACCGGGTCGACGCGACGGTCATAGATGTCCTCGCTATCCAGCAGGATGTCGCCCTTCACCCGGCAGATATCAATGGTGTCGTTCATCCGGTTCAGACAGCGCAGGAAGGTCGACTTGCCGCAGCCCGAGGGGCCGATAAAGGCGGTGACCGTCTTGTCCTCGATCTGCACATTCACGTCTTTGATCGCGTGGCTGTCGCCGTAGTGGACGTTGACGTCCTTGGCGGCGATTTTGATTTTCTGTGTGTCCACGGTGTTATCCATCAAGGTCATGTCGTTCATTGCACTATGCCCCCTTACCAGCGGCGTTCAAAGCGGCGGCGCAGGATCACGGCAAGCGTGTTCATGGTCACCAGGAAGATGAGAAGGATGATGATGCCGCCCCAAGCGCGTTCATAGAACGCCGGGTCGGCGCGTTTGGCCCATTCGTAGATCTGGGCAGGCATGGCGGAGTTCGGCGCCAGCAGGCCGTCGGCCAGGGTTTCCGGCGCGTTGGAGGCGATGAAGCCGACCATGCCGATGAGCAGAAGCGGCGCGGTTTCCCCCAGCGCCTGCGCCAGGCCGATGATGGTGCCGGTCAGGATGCCGGGCGCGGCCAGCGGCAGCACGTGATGGAACACCGCCTGCATTTTCGACGCCCCGACCCCCAGAGCTGCGTCGCGGATCGACGGGGGCACCGACTTCAGCGAGGCGCGGGTGGAGATGATGATGGTCGGCAGGGTCATCAGCGTCAGCACCAGACCACCCACCAGCGGCGCCGAGGTCGGCAGGTGCATGTAGTTGATGAACACCGCAAGGCCCAGGATGCCGAAGACGATGGACGGAACTGCGGCGAGGTTGGAGATGTTCACCTCGATCATATCGGTGAGCCAGTTCTGCGGCGCAAATTCCTCAAGATAGATTGAGGCGGCGACGCCAATCGGCAGCGCCAGCGCCAGCACCACCAGCATCATGAACAGCGAACCCAGCATCGCAACTCCGATACCGGCCGCTTCGGGGCGGGCATCGGAGGCGTCGGCACCCAGGATGAAGTCGAGGTTGAAAGTTTTTTCCAGCACACCGGCGGCGGCCAAAGCGTCAACAAGATCAAGCTGTTCTGCGGAGATGTTCTTGTCATTGACGATGCTGCCGCGGGTCACCCGGCCCTTCAGGTAGCCGTCCACCCGGCTGGAGGCGAGGAAACGGAATTCAACCGTCTGGCCGATCTGTTCCGGGTTGGCGATCACGTAGTCGCGCAGCTGGGCGGCCACATCCTTGGACAGGATGCCGGCCAGCTGTTTGGGTTTGAGGCTGGTTTCAATGCCCAGCTCCGCAACCGCGGCAGTCATCGCGCCTTTGATGATCGGGGCATAACCGAAGGTGGAGACCTTCTTGATATCGGCCAGATCGCGGTTGCCCTTCTTGTCGAGCTTGGCTTCCAGCAGGTCCACTTTCAGGGTGACAAAAGTCTGCTGGAAGGCACCGGTGCCCTTGCCGGCGATGGTGGTCACCAGGATCGCCAGCATCAGCAGGCCGGCAGCAATGGCAGCAATACCATAGGCCTTGAACCGGGTTTCCGCTGCGTTGCGTTTTTTGGTGTGCGGGGTCTGCTGCAGCAGCGAGCCGCCGTGTTTGCGCGGCGCGGAGGGGGATTGGCTGAGATCGGTCATCAGTCGTACTGCTCCCGGTATTTGCGCACGATATACAGCGCCAGGACATTCAGGCCGAGGGTCAGGACAAACAGGGTCAGGCCCAAGGCAAAGGCAACCAGCGTTTCCGGGCTGGCAAAGTCGGTGTCGCCGGTCAGCTGGCTGACGATGCGGGTGGTGATGGTTGTCATCGATTCCAGCGGGTTGGCAGAGAACTTGGCAATCGCCCCTGCCCCCATCACCACGATCATGGTCTCGCCGATGGCGCGCGAAGCGGCCAGAAGCACGGCGCCGACGATGCCTGGCAGGGCAGCCGGTATCACCACCTGGCGCACCGTTTCCGATTTGGTGGCGCCGAGCCCCAGCGAGCCATCGCGCAGCGCCTGCGGCACCGCGTTGATGATGTCATCAGACAGCGAGGAAACAAAGGGGATCAGCATGATGCCCATCACCAGCCCGGCAGTCAGCACCGAAGTGGCGCCGGCCATCCACTCGACTCCCAAGAGACCGCCCTTGCCAAAGAGGTCCGCCAATGCCGGACCAACCGTCAGCAGCGCAAACAGGCCGTAAACGATGGTCGGGATGCCTGCGAGGATTTCCAGCAGCGGCTTGGCAAAGGCCCGTACAGTGCCGCTGGCGTATTCCGACAGATAGATGGCTGCAAACAGGCCAACCGGCACCGCCACCAAAAGGGCGATGAAGGAGATATAGAGCGTACCCCACAACAGCGGCAGGATCGACAGCTCACTGTCGCCGCGGAAGTTGGGCGCCCAGGTGGTGCCGAAGAAGAAATCCGTCCAACTGTGCAGGCCAAAGAAGTTTTTAGTTTCAAACAGCATCGACAGAACGATGCCGAGGGTGGTCAGGATCGCAAGCGAGGCGGCGAGGATCAGCAGCGCCAGAATGGCCCGCTCCACCACATTCCGGGCACGGAAATCCTTGTGGGTGCGGCTGTAGGCCCAAGCAAAACCGCCAAATGCCAGCAGCGCGACAACCACGGTCATGGCGGTCCGGCCGGTGTGCGATAGGTTGCGGTAGGTCTGGGCCGCCGTCAGGACTTCGGGCTGCACGTCCGAGCCAAGGGCCACGCCAACCTCCCCCAGCAGGGCACGCACGTTCTGTTCGCCGCTGCTGATGTCCCGCGCCTGGCGGGCGGTCAGCAGCCCCTGCTCTACTGCGCTGTCCAGCCCCTCGGCGACGCGGCGCACGTCGCTCATCACCAGGCCCAGGGTGGAATTTTCCGGAACCGCTGCAGCCGGGATTGTGCCGGAGACGCGGGTCTCGATGAACATCGGCTGCGCCAGAAGCCAGATGGCCAACGCCGCGATAGCCGGAACAAAGGCGGCCATTGCAACATGATAGCCATAATATGACGGCAGCGAATGCAGGTCCCTCACATCACCGTTTGCAGCGGCAATCGCGCGGCGGCGGCCGCCGTAAAAGCCAGCGGCAGACAGCGCGGACAGGAGGGCAACAAGCCAGAAAGTGGGCATGAAAAGCTCCGGTTTGGCGGTGGCGTATTTGCTGCGGCAGCCCTGCCGCGGAAAGAAAGCGCCGGGGTGGATGGCTCCGCCCCGGCGGGTGTCAATCGCACACAGGGCGTCTTAGGAGTTGCCGCCCATCACGGCCTCGTTGGAAACAGATTCCTGGGTGTCCGCCAGTTCCGGGTCGGCAACCAGACCGTATTCGGCCAGCGGGCCGTCTTCGCCGGCAACTTCGTCAGCAACGAAGAATTCCGCGTATTCCTTCAGGCCCGGGATCACGCCGATGTGGGCTTTCTTCACGTAAAAGAACAGCGGGCGGGAGACCGGGTATTCGCCGGTTGCGATGCTTTCGGTCGAAGGCACGATGCCGGACATGGTGGCAACTTGCAGCTTGTCGGTGTTGTTCTCATAAAACGCCAGGCCAAAGACGCCGATGCCGTCCTGGTTGCTCTCGATACGGGCCAGGGTCTCGGTGTAGTCGCCGTCAATGTCGACCGATTTACCGTCGGTGCGCAGGGCGATGCAGGCTTTCTCGGCTGCTTTTTTCTTGGCTTTGTCACTGTCGCCGGTTGCGTGGGCCAGCAGGTGCTCAAACGCGCCGGTGGCTTCGCAGCCGGCCAGGATCACCTTGTCCTCAAAGACTTCGCGGGTGCCGTGCTTGGTGCCCGGAACGAAAGCCTGGATGTCCACGGCGGGGAAATCCGGGTTCACGTCGGCCCAGGTGGTGTTCGGGTTGCCGACCAGTTCGCCGTCGACCATGATCTTGTCGGACAGCGCCAGAAACCAGTCCGTCGGGGTGAATTCAAAAGAGTGCGCGTTGATGTCCGAGGCAAAAACGATGCCGTCATAACCGATACGGACCTCAATGATGCCGGTCACGCCGTTTTCGGCGCAGGCGGCGATTTCCTTGTCCTTGATCTTGCGCGAGGCATTGGCGACGTCGATGGTGTTCTCACCCACCCCTTCGCAGAAGCGCTTGAGACCAGCGGAGGAGCCGCCGGATTCCACAACCGGGGTCGGGAAATCGAAGTTTTCGCCAAACGCTTCTGCCACGATCGAAGCATAGGGCAGAACGGTCGACGAACCGGCAACCTGCACCTGGTCGCGGGCAGCTGCTGCGGTGGCTGAAACGGCGGCGATTGCCAGGGTGGAAGCGGTCAGTTTCACAAAGGACATTTGTGTCTCCAAGAGTTTCTAAGGTCGATCACCGCGTCGATGATCCAGGCCCCTCGTAGAAGCCGCTGATGAGCCTTTTGTGACGGCAGTGTAACAGCGGCATGACAAACCGCGTTTCGGCAGCAAAAAAGTAACACGAAAGAAGAAAACCGCCGCCGGGGCGTCCGGCGGCGGCTTGAATGCCCAAGCAGTGTTTTCAGATAGACGGCCTACTTGGGCAGGATCACTGTGAAAACAGACCCCTGGCCCAGATCGCTTTCCACCCGCAGCCGTCCGCGGTGGCGGTTGATGATGTGTTTTACAATGGCCAGCCCCAGCCCGGTTCCGCCCATCTCACGCGAGCGGTGGCTGTCGGCGCGGTAGAACCGTTCTGTCAGGCGCGGCAGATGAACGGGGTCGATGCCAGGCCCGTTGTCGATCACTTGAACACGGGCTGCAGGCACGCGCACCGACGGCTCCCGTTCTGTAAAGCTAAGCTCGACGCGGACCCGATCGCCTCCGTATTTGACCGCGTTTTCGACCAGGTTGGTGAACACCTGCTGCAGCTGATCGGGGTCGCCGGTGACCGTCGCACTGTCCTGCGGCACCTTCAAGCCCATTGATACGCCGCGCGCCTCGGCGACCGGAGCGAGGGTTTTCAGCGTCGTCGCCAGATGGGCGGCCAGATCGACGCTCTGCTTGGGGCGCACCCGTTCTTCGCTTTCGACCCGGTTCAGCGACAGGAGGTCCCCGACCAGGCGGTTCATCCGGCTGGCCTCACCCTCCATAATCGTCAGGAAACGGTCCCGGGCAGCGGCATCATCTTTGGCCGGGCCGCGCAGGGTTTCGATAAAGCCGATCAAAGCCGTCAGCGGCGTGCGCAGCTCATGGCTGACATTGGCCACAAAATCGCGGCGCATCTGGCTGGCTTGCTCACGCTCGGTAATGTCATCAAAACAAACCAGGGCCGCGCCGCCGCCAACAGCGCCAATGCCAGGGACATATCGCAGGGTGACCGTGTAAGCAGTGTCTTGGGCGCCATCGTTGGACAGGTGCCGCGCGGTCCGGGACTCCTTGTCGTTCAGGCAGGCCTCAATGGCTGTGGCGACGCTGGGCTGGCGCAGGATGGTGGCAAAGTGGCGGCCCCTGATCGCCTGCCCCAGCAGCGTCTCGGCGCCGCTGTTCACAGCGATGAAGCGTTCGGTCTGATCCACCATCACGGCAGGCAGCGGGATCGCCGCCAGAAACCCGTCAATCTGATCGGTCGTCATCTGTACCCCGCGATTACATTCCCGGCCTGTCTAGCGCCGCTGTGTAAAGCTGATGTGGCAGCCGGCCCGATTACAGCGGTTTCAGCTCTGCGCGGAAGCGGCGCATGTTGTCCTGATACAGCAGCGCGCTTTGGGTGAGTTTTTCGGCCAGCTCGGCGTCCACTTCACGCACCACCTTGCCAGGGCTTCCCATCACCAGCGAGTTGTCGGGGATTTCCTTGTTCTCGGTAATCAATGCCCCTGCCCCGATCAGGCAGTTCTTGCCGATCTTCGCACCATTCAGGATGGTGGCGCCCATGCCAACCAGGGTGTTTTCACCGATAGTGCAGCCATGCAGCATCGCCTTGTGGCCGATGGTGCAGTTCTTTCCGATGGTCAGCGGGTAGCCTGCATCAATGTGCATCACCACGTTTTCCTGCACGTTGGTGCCTTCGCAGATCCGGATTTCCTCGTGGTCGGCGCGAATGGTGACGCCGAACCAGACCGAGGCGCCTGCTTCCATTACCACCTTGCCGATCAGATTGGCGTCCGGGGCGACCCAGGTGTCTGCGTGGATCTGCGGCTGATGCTCACCAAGAGCGTACAGGGTCATGACTGTTCCTCGAACTGGGTTTGCAGGTTGCGGACGTGATCCTGCAGCCTGGGCTGCTGGATGCGGCGCATACGCTCCGCCTCGACAATGGTTTTCAGCCGCGCCTCGGTCTCATCCAGATCATCGTTGACCAGCACGTAATCATAGTAGCCCCAATGGCTGATCTCATCCCAGCTTTTCTGCATCCGCTTACCAATCACCTCGTCGCTGTCCTGGGCACGGGTCTCCAGACGGCGGCGCAGTTCGGGGATCGACGGCGGCAGGATGAAGATCGACAGCGCGTGCTTGCCCAGGTCCGAATTTCGGATCTGGATTTCACCCTGCCAATCGACGTCGAACAGCACGTCCTGGCCGGCCTCGATGGTGTCTTTTACCGGGCCTGCGGGGGAGCCGTAAAAGTTACCGAACACATGGGCGTGCTCCAGCATGCCGCCTTCGGCCACCTTCTGGCGGAACTCATCTTCGGACATGAAGAAATACTCGCGGCCGTGCTCCTCCCCGGGCGCGGCGCGCGGGTGGTGGCCGAGACCGAGAATTTGAGGCCCGGGTCCCAGGCCATCAGGCGGCGGGCCAAAGTGGATTTACCGGCGCCCGAAGGCGATGAGAGGATGATCAAAAGGCCGCGGCGGTCCGCCATCTGGGCACTCCTTTTCTTATTCTATGTTCTGCACCTGCTCGCGCATCTGGTCGATCACGGTTTTCAGCTCAAGCCCGACCGCCGTCAAGGCGCTGTGCTGCGCTTTTGAACACAGCGTGTTGGCCTCGCGGTTGAACTCCTGCATCAGGAAGTCGAATTTACGGCCCACCGCGCCGCCCTTGGCCAGAAGATCGCGGGCAGCGGTCACATGGGCACCAAGACGGTCGAGTTCTTCTGTCACATCCGCCTTGACCGCGATCAGGGCCAGCTCCTGGGCCACACGGTCAGGATCCGCGCCATCGGCATTGTCCATGACGCGCGCCAGGTTGGCCTTAAGCGTCTCCGCCATTTTCAACTTGCGCTCTTCGGCACGCTCCCCGGCCTGGGCCGTCAGCGCGGCGACCTGCTGCAGCTGGCTGTTAAGGATTTGGGCAAGTGCGGCACCCTCGGCTTCGCGCATTTGCACGAATTCCGCCACAAGAGTTTCCAGTTCCTTGCTGAGTACAGCAACCAGCGGCGCCGGATCATCGCCGCCTGCCGACTGCTCCAGCACCCCTTTAAAGGTCAGAACTTCGGCGGCTGAGGCCGGGCGGATTTCCACCCGGTTCTGCTTGGCAATGGATTGTGTCTCAGCCAAGGATTTGATCACCGATTGAAGAATGGCGGCATTTACCTGCATCTGACCGGCGCCGTCTTCGTTGCGCGAAATGCGCAAAGTGAGCGAGACATTTCCCCGTGCCAACGCCTTACCCAGTGTCGAACGGATAAGATTTTCAAGACCTTCCAGCCAATCCGGCACCCGCAGCCGCAGGTCCAAACCCTTGGCGTTGACCGATCGGAGCTCCCAGCTCCAGCTGTGCTGATCAGAGCTGCCCTGCGCCGAGGCAAAGGCGGTCATGCTGCGGATGGTCATCGGGCAGGCCCTCTTAGTCGCTGGTGATTGATCAGCTCTACTGTCTCGAAAGTATAGGGTGCAAGTCCAATCGCATAACCGCAGCGCGCCTATCGCGTTAACCATTGCTTAAAGAAGTAGTCCAAATTTGATTTAGATTGTGTCATCTTAACTTCAGGGTAACCAAGCCGGCCCTAAGAGTTAACGCAGCCACCGGTTGCCGCGACCAAAGGGAAGGCCGGGGTTGAAGGGGATGAAGATATGTTTTTTGGCAGCCGCAGCGGAACTGAAGTGCAGACAGGTCAAGACAAGGTTATTTCCATGAACCGCTTCCGCAAAGGCGGTTCACAATCGCCGTTGCGCCAAGCGGAAGCCTATTGGACCGCGCTGCGGCGCGGTGATGATGTGCCCAGCCGCTCGCAGATTGATCCGCGCGGGCTGGAAAACATCCTGAGCAATACATTCATTCTGGAACGGATCGCACCTGGTATTGCCCGCTTCCGCCTTGCCGGAACGCTGGTGAACGAAATGGCGGGTATGGAAGTGCGCGGCATGCCGGTGACGGCGTTTTTTACCACCGAGGCCCGCAAACAGCTAAGCTCGGCCATGGAGCACATGTTCGAAACCCCCGCCATTATTGAGCTGGAGCTGCAAATCGAAGCGCCGCGCCAGCGCACACCGCGCGACGCCCGCATGCTGCTGCTGCCATTGCGCAGCGACCTGGGCGATATCAGCCGGGTTCTGGGGGTTCTGGTCGCGGATGACGGGGCGGCCGCCACCTCGCAGCGTTTCTCGATCTCGTCGATCGAAATGCGCGCGGTCGGCAAAGCCCCTGGTGCTGCCGGGTTCAAAGCCAAACCGCGGGTTTCAGCCGCAGACGAGGGCCGGGACGCAAACCAGCCAAACCCGGGTTTTGCAGAAACCCAGGCGCGGTTCAAACCTGAACGTTCAATTATGGACGAGGCCAAGGCGCTGCTGGAACGCAGCCGCGCAGGTAAACTTGGCGAACCGGCAGATACAACCGCAAAGGCGGCGGACCCGAACAAAGGTAAGCGCAAAGGGGCTTCGCATCTGCGTTTGATTGTTAGCCGCGACTGACATGCGGGCGCCGGAATACGGTCCCGCCGCATAAGTATTTTCAATTCAAGTCCAAGGTCATAGCACTTGAAGCGACTGCGCCCCGAGGGAGAACCCCGGGGCGCCTTTTTTACATGAGCAATGTTTCAAAAAGCCACGCGCCGTGACAGCGCGCGGCCTGTCCAGGTTCTCAGCCAGCCTGGCGGGTGTTTTGCGCGGCCCGCAATGCAGACAGTTCCTCGGCCACCAGGAAGGCCAGTTCCAGCGACTGGCTGGCGTTCAGGCGCGGATCGCAGGCGGTGTGGTAGCGGTCGCTCAGATCCTCATCAGTCACCGCGCGGACGCCGCCGGTGCATTCGGTCACGTCCTGGCCGGTCATCTCGAAATGCACGCCGCCCGGAATAGTGCCTTCGGCCTTGTGGACGCCGAAGAAGTCGCGCACTTCGCGCAGAACACTGTCGAAGGGGCGGGTTTTGTAACCGGTGGAGGATTTGATGGTGTTGCCATGCATCGGGTCGCAGACCCAGGTGACATTGGCGCCCTCTTCCTTGACCGCCTTGACCAAACGCGGCAGGTGCTCGCCGGCCTTGCCTGCGCCGAAGCGGGCGATCAGCGTCAGCTTGCCCTCTTCGTTCTCCGGGTTAAGGCGCGACATCAGCACCTTGAGATCCTCGGCGGTGGTGGTCGGGCCGCATTTGAGGCCAACCGGGTTCAGCACGCCGCGGCAGAATTCCACATGGGCACCGTCAGGCTGTCGGGTGCGGTCGCCAATCCAGATCATGTGGCCGGAACCGGCCAGCCATTTGCCGGAGGTCGAATCAAGCCGGGTCAGCGCTTCCTCATATTCCAGCAGCAGCCCTTCGTGGCTGGTGTAGAAATCCACGGTCGAGAATTCGTGGGTGGTGTCGGCGGTTATGCCGGCGGCAGCCATGAAATCGATCGTATCCTGAATACGGTTTGCGATTTCGCTGTATTTCTGGACTTCCTGTTCATCCGTAAAGCCCAGGGTCCAGGAATGCACCCGGCTCATGTCGGCAAACCCGCCGGTGGAGAAAGCGCGCAGCAGGTTCAGCGTTGCAGCGGCCTGGGTATAGGCCTGCAGCATCTTCTGCGGGTTGGGAATGCGCGCGGCAGAGGTAAAGTCCAGCTCGTTGATGATGTCGCCGCGGTAGCTGGGCAGCTCAACGCCATCAATGGTTTCGGTTGGCGCGCTGCGCGGCTTGGCGAACTGGCCGGCCATACGGCCCACTTTCACCACCGGCACCTTGGCGCCATAGGTCAGCACCATCGCCATCTGCAGCATCACCATGAAGGTGTCGCGGATCGCATCAGCGCTGAACTGGTCAAAGCTTTCGGCGCAATCGCCGCCCTGCAGCAGAAAAGCTTCACCGCGCCCTGCAGCACCCAGGTGCTGTTTAAGGCGGCGCGCTTCGCCGGCAAAGACCAGCGGCGGGAATTTGGAAAGCTGAGCCTCGACCGCATTCAGCGCCGCCGCATCGGTATAGTCCGGCATTTGAACCCGCGGCTTGTTGCGCCAGTCCGTTTTTTGCCATTCGCTCATGACTTTATCTCCGCATCAGAGGTCTTTAGATCAGGTTGAGTGCTCTATACAAAATCCGCATCGGAGTGACCAGTTTAGAATTGCGCCCACTTGACCCCGGGTCCAAGCTGTGAGCACGGTTTTCCGACCTGCCGCGGAGCGTGCTGCCGCGGCCCGAATTGTTTCTTGAAGGACGCCCGCCATGCAGACGCCACGCAAGCCTGCTGATTCTGGAGTTGACGCCGGCCAGCCAAAGCGGTTCGTTTTTGTGCTTCTCGACAAGTTCACGATGCTTTCCTATGCATCGGCTGTCGAATGCCTGCGGATTGCCAACCGGATGCATGGGAAGGACACCTATGCCTGGACGCTGATCGGTGAAGGCGGTGAAACGGTGACCTGTTCGGCCGGCACCACGTTCAATCTGGACGGCGATCTGAACGACCTGCACCGCGATGATGTGGTCATGCTGTGCTCTGGCATTGATGTGCAGGAATCCACCACCAAAAAGCTCTTGGCCTGGCTGCGCCGCGAAGCACGCAAAGGACTGACCATCGGCGGGCTGTGCACCGCATCTTACACATTGGCCAAGGCCGGTCTGCTGGACGGTAAGAAGGCGACCATTCACTGGGAAAACGCCGACAGCTTTGCCGAGGAGTTCGACGAGGTTGACCTGACCAAATCGGTCTTTGTGATTGATGGCAACCGGCTGTCCACCGCCGGCGGCACCTCGTCCATCGATCTGATGCTCAAGCTGATTGCCAATGACCATGGCGAGGAGCTGGCCAATGCGGTGGCCGACCAGCTGATCTATTCTTCCATCCGGACCGACCAGGACACCCAGCGCCTGTCGATCCCGACCCGCATCGGGGTGCGCCATCCGAAGCTGTCGATGGTGATCCAGATGATGGAAGCCAATATCGAAGAGCCGATCAGCCCGTCGGTTCTGGCGCAGGACGTCGGCATGTCCACCCGCCAGCTGGAACGTCTGTTCCGCCGTTACCTGAACCGCTCACCCAAGCGCTATTACATGGAAATCCGGCTGCAAAAGGCGCGCAACCTGCTGATGCAGACAGATATGAGCGTGATCAACGTGGCACTGGCCTGCGGCTTTGCCTCGCCGTCGCATTTTTCCAAATGCTACCGGGCGCATTACGACACCACCCCCTACCGCGAACGCGGCAGCAAGGCGGCATCCTATAAGGTGTGATCCGCGCGGCCTTCCGGCCTGTCAGCGCGCGAGCCTGAACACCGCGCCCTCGCTTTCAGACGCAAACCAGATGCTGCCGTCGGGCGCCTCCTGCACATCGCGGATGCGCCCGGTTTCACTGCTGCGCAGCTGCTCTGCTTCTTTCAGCGGTGTTCCCGAGAGCCGGGAAATATAGTCGAACTTCAGCGAGCCTACGAAGATGTCTCCGCGCCACTGCGGCCACATCCGGCCGGAGTAAATCATCATGCCGGACGGTGCGATGGAGGGATCCCAATACCATTCAGGCTGCTCCATTCCTGGTTTCGCGGTGCCTTCGCCGATTTTGCTCCCCGAATAATGGCGCCCGTAAGAAATCACCGGCCAGCCGTAGTTGGCGCCCTTGCGGACCCGGTTCACCTCATCGCCGCCTTTGGCACCGTGTTCCGCAACCCACAGGTTGCCCTGCAGATCCAGCGCCATGCCCTGCGGATTGCGGTGCCCGTAGGACCAGATCTCCGGCTGCGCGCCTTGAGTGCCAGTGAACGGATTGCCGGCGGGCACCGAGCCGTCGCGGTTGATCCGCACCACCGATCCCTGGTGCAGCCGCAAGTTCTGGGCACTGGGCCGGTCGCCGCGCTCGCCCAGCGAAACGAACAGGCTGCCGTCCTTCGCCTCCACCACGCGGGCACCGAAATGCCGCCCGCCTAATGCGCCCGGTGCGGCTTCGAACAGAACCCGGACGTTTTCCAGCCGGCTGTTGTCCTGGCTGAGCCGCCCAACAGCCAGCGCGGTGCCTGCACCGCGGCCCTGGCGCCTGGCAAAGGTCAAGAAAACCTCGCGGCTTTGGGCGAAATCCCTTGGCACCATCACATCCAGCAGGCCGCCCTGCCCTTCGGCGGCAACGGGCGGCACCCCTTTGATACGTTCCTTGCGCCCTGCGCGGACATGAAACAACTGCCCATCGCGTTCTGTCACCAGCAGGCCGCCGCCGGGAAGAAAATCAAATGCCCAGGGCACATCAAATCCATCGGCTATCCGGGTCACACTCAGGCCGCCCTGACTGGTCGGCAGGTTTTCTGCATAAGAAGCCGTGAAAACCGTCATCAGCGCGGCGGCTACCGTCAAAAGGCGTGAATACTGCAGCATTGAGGTCTTTTCCTTCTCTTGATTCCCTTGTAAATCCACGCCCGCGCTGCATCCGGGGATCATATGGAGGTGCAGCATAAACCAAGCGGCCCGGGGAAAACTGTTCCGGTTCAATAGGACTTTTCTTTTGGAACCGGCTTGCCTAGGGTCCGATGTGAACATTTTTGTTCCAACAATGGGAGTTTTCAAATGAAGAAACTGCTGATGGCCACCGCGGCCGCTGCGCTGACGGCTGGCACCGCATATGCCGGCGGCCACGCCAAGGAAGTTAAGCTCGGCATCCTGTTCGGATTCACCGGTCCGATTGAATCGCTGACACCGGCAATGGCCAGCGGCGCTGAACTGGCGATGGAAGAAGTCACCAAATCCGGCAAACTGCTGGACAGCGCGACCGTCAGCTCTGTTCGTGCTGACAACGGCTGTGTCGACAACGGCCTGGCTGTGGCCAACGCCGAGAAAATCATCTCAGAAGGCGTCAACGGCATCGTCGGCGGCGATTGCTCGGGCGTGACCGGCGCAGTTCTGCAGAACGTGGCCATTCCGAACGGCATGGTGATGATTTCTCCTTCCGCCAGCTCGCCCGGGCTGAGCACGATGGAAGACAACGGCCTGTTCTTCCGCACCACGCCTTCGGACGCGCGCCAGGGTGAGATCATGGCAGACGTGCTGAAAGAGCGCGGCGTCTCGTCGATCGCACTGACCTACACCAACAACGACTACGGCAAAGGTCTTGCGGATTCGATCCAATCCGCCTTCGAAGCCTCCGGCGGCGAAGTCACCATCGTTGCGGCCCACGAAGACGGCAAGGGCGATTATTCGGCTGAAGTCGGCGCGCTGGCCTCGGCTGGCGGCGACGTGCTGGTTGTTGCCGGTTACCTGGACCAGGGCGGTCTGGGCATCATCCAAGGCTCGCTGGACAGCGGCGCGTTTGACATGTTCGGCCTGCCCGACGGCATGATCGGGGATTCCCTGCCGCAGAACGTCGGCCCGGACCTGGATGGTTCTTTCGGCCAGATCGCAGGCTCGGACAGCGAAGGCTCCAAGGTATTTGCTGAAATGGCCAAGGAAGCAGGTTTTGACGGCACGTCGGCTTATGCGCCGGAATCCTATGATGCCGCTGCGCTGTTCCTGCTGGCGATGCAGGCTGCCAATTCGACCAAACCGGCGGACTACATGGGCAAGATCCTTGATGTTGCCAATGGTCCCGGCGAGCCGATCAACCCCGGCGAATTGGGCAAGGCACTGGAAATCCTCGCCGCCGGCGGTGAGATTGATTATCAGGGCGCAACCGGCGTTGAGCTGATCGGACCGGGTGAAAGCGCGGGTTCTTACCGCGAAGTTGAAGTCAAAGGCGGCAAGATCGAAACCGTCAAGTTCCGCTGATACGAACCTGAAAAGACACAGAAAATGATCAGCCCGGGTTCCGCCCGGGCTGTTCCAAATTTAAAACGCCGCAAAACCGCGGCAGGGGATGAAATGTCATGATCGTCGTCGAGGACTTGCATAAGCACTTCGGCGGGTTCCATGCGGTGGACGGCGCTTCGCTGGAAATCGCTAAGGGGTCCATAACCGGTTTGATCGGCCCGAACGGGGCCGGCAAGACCACTTTGTTCAATGTAATCGCGGGTGTTTTGCCGCCGACCTTTGGCCGTGTCACCATGGATGGTGAGGATATCACCGGCCTGCCGCCGCATGAGCTGTTCCACAAGGGGCTCTTGCGCACCTTCCAGATCGCGCATGAGTTCTCATCCATGACGTGCCGGGAAAACCTGATGATGGTGCCGGGCGCGCAATCAGGCGAGACCCTGTGGAACACTTGGTTCGGCCGCAAACGCATCGCTGACGAGGAACGCGCGCTGCGGGCCAAAGCGGATGAGGTGCTGGAGTTCCTCACCATCAGCCATATCGCCGATCTGAAGGCAGGACAGGTATCCGGCGGCCAGAAGAAGCTGCTGGAACTGGGCCGCACCATGATGGTTGATGCCAAAATCGTCTTTCTGGATGAGGTCGGCGCCGGCGTGAACCGCACCCTGCTTTATACCATCGCCGATGCGATCAAGCGTCTGAACGAGGAGCGCGGCTATACCTTTGTCGTCATTGAGCACGACATGGAATTCATCGGCCGCCTGTGCGATCCGGTGATCTGCATGGCCGAAGGCAAAAAGCTGGCCGAAGGCACCCTGGACGAGATTAAAGCGAATGAGCAGGTGATCGAGGCCTACCTGGGCACTGGCCTGAAGAACAAAGACAAGCTGGAAAACACGTGATGGATTGCTTTGCTGCTTATTGGGGCTCTGCCCCCGCCGCTGCGCGGCTCCCCCGGAGTATTTTCAGAAAGATGAAAGGGGCAGCGAATGTCTGAACCATTTCTGATAGGTGACTGCATGACAGGCGGATACGGCAAAGGGCCGGATATTCTGCATGACTGCACCATCGCCGTGAACCCCGGCGAGATCGCCGTCATTGTTGGCCCGAACGGGGCCGGTAAATCCACCGCCATGAAGGCAGTGTTCGGGATGCTGAACGTGCATTCAGGGACTGTGCGGCTGGGCGGCGAGGATATCACAGCGCTGTCGCCGCAGGACCGGGTGGTCAAGGGGATGGGGTTTGTGCCCCAGACCAGCAACATCTTCACCTCGATGACGGTGGAGGAGAACCTGGAGATGGGTGCCTTTATCCGAACCGATGATTTTTCAGGGACAATTGAGCAGATCTATAGCCTGTTCCCGATCCTGCGCGACAAGCGCAACCAGCCGGCGGGTGAGCTGTCAGGCGGCCAGCGGCAGCAGGTGGCCGTGGGCCGCGCGCTGATGACCAAGCCCAAGGTCTTGATGCTGGACGAACCCACAGCGGGCGTGTCGCCCATTGTGATGGATGAGCTGTTCGACCGGATCATTGAGGTTGCCCGCACCGGGCTGCCGGTCCTGATGGTGGAGCAGAACGCCAAACAAGCACTTGAGATCGCAGACAAAGGTTATGTTCTGGTGCAGGGGCGCAATGCCTATACCGGCACCGGCCAAGAGCTGCTGGCGGATCCCGAAGTGCGCAAATCTTTCCTGGGGGCTGATAGATGGATCTTCTCAACGCCCTCGTGGCGCTTACCAATTTTGTTCTTGTCCCCGGGCTGGCCTATGGCAGCCAGCTGGCGCTTGGCGCGCTGGGGGTGACGCTGATCTACGGGATCCTGCGGTTCTCGAACTTTGCCCATGGCGACACCATGGCGTTCGGCGCCATGGTTACTATCCTGATCACTTGGGCCTTTCAGTCGATGGGCATCAGCTTTGGCGTCTTGCCGACGGCACTGCTGGCCCTGCCCTTTGGTATCCTGGGCACCATCGGGCTGGCACTGTTGACCGACCGGACCGTCTATCGCTTTTACCGCGAGCAGAAAGCCAAACCGGTGATCTTTGTCATGGTCTCGCTGGGGGTGATGTTCATGATGAACGGCATCGTGCGCTTCATCATCGGCCCCGGCGACCAGCGGTTTGCCGACGGCGAGCGCTTCATCATCAAGGCGCGCGCTTTCAAGCAGATGACCGGCCTGAACGAAGGCCTGGCGATCAAGACCACCCAAGGCATCACGGTGATCACCGCGATCATCGTGGTGGCGGCCCTGTTCTGGTTCCTGAACAAAACCCGCACCGGCAAATCCATGCGGGCCTACTCGGATAACGAGGATCTGGCGCTGCTGTCGGGCATCAACCCGGAGCGCGTGGTGATGTACACCTGGATGATTGTGGCGGCGCTGGCGACCATAGCAGGCGTGCTTTACGGCCTCGACAAGTCGTTCAAACCCTTCACCTATTTCCAGCTGCTGCTGCCGATCTTTGCCTCGGCCATTGTTGGCGGCCTCGGCAGCCCGCTGGGCGCAATTGCCGGCGGGTTCATCATCGCGTTTTCCGAAGTGACGATCACCTATGCCTGGAAAAAGGTTCTGAATTACGGGCTGCCGGACAGCTTGGCGCCTGACGGGCTGGTTCAGCTCCTCAGCACCGACTACAAGTTTGCGGTTTCCTTTGCGATCCTGATTGTTGTCCTCCTGTTCAAGCCCACCGGCCTTTTCAAAGGGAAAGCGGTATGACCGATACCATGAAACATACCCTTCTTTTCGTCTTTGTCGGCGTGATGATCCTGGCTGAGGGCATGACCGACTTTCTGTTCTTCTCCGGCTCCTGGAACTCGGCGCTGGTGATCCTGAACATGGGGCTGATTTCGGCTATTATGGCGATCGGCGTGAACATCCAATGGGGCTTTGCCGGGTTGTTCAACGTCGGCATCATGGGCTTTACAGCACTTGGCGGGCTCGCTGTGGTATTGGTGTCGACACCGGTGATCCCCGCGGCCTGGTCTTCGGGCGGCGCAGGCATCGTCATGGCGCTGGTGATGGGCGCACTGACGGTTGCGGCGGCGGTCATGATCACCAAGTTCATGCCCGCGGGAAAACTGCGTGCGCTGGTTCTGGCTGGTATGATGATCGTGGGTTTCTTTGTCTACCGTGCGATCTTTGATCCGGCGGTTGGTTCGGTTGAGGCGATCAACCCGGCACTGCAGGGCAACATTGGCGGCCTGGGCCTGCCAGTGCTGCTGGCCTGGCCTGCCGGCGGGCTGCTGGCCGCGGGCGCTGCCTGGCTCATTGGCAAGACCGCTTTGGGCCTGCGTTCGGACTATCTGGCGATTGCCACGCTGGGCATCGCCGAGATTATCATTGCCGTGCTCAAGAACGAAGACTGGCTGTCGCGCGGTGTGAAGAACGTGGTCGGCCTGCCCCGTCCCCTGCCTTATGAAGTGGATCTGCAGAACGATCCGGGTTTCGTTGAGAGCGCTGCGGGATTTGGTCTCGACCCGGTTCTAGCCTCAACCATCTACGTCAAGGCAGGCTATGCGCTGATGTTCACCGCTGTTCTGCTGGCGCTGTTGTGGATGGCGCAGATGGCGTTGAAAAGCCCCTGGGGCCGGATGATGCGCGCAATCCGCGACAACGAGACCGCAGCCGAGGCAATGGGCAAAAACGTGACCCGCCGCCATCTGCAGATCTTCGTGCTGGGTTCCGCAATCTGTGGCATTGCCGGCGCGATGATGACCACACTCGACAGCCAGCTGACACCGGGAACCTACAACCCGCTGCGTTTCACCTTCCTGATCTGGGTAATGGTGATCGTCGGCGGTTCCGGCAACAACTTTGGCGCGGTGCTGGGCGGTATGCTGATCTGGTTCTTCTGGATCAAAGTGGAGCCGATGGGCATTCTGCTGATGGAAGCTGTCACCTCCGGCATGGCCGAAGGCAGCGCTCTGAAGGCGCATCTGGTAGAGAGCGCCTCGCACATGCGGCTGTTCACGATGGGCTTGATACTGCTGCTTGTCCTCAGATTCAGTCCGCGCGGGCTGATCCCTGAAAAGTAAAACAAGCGCCGCCCTGGAAGTCCGGGCGGCGCTTCTGGCTTCTTTCTGGTGAAAAATACTCCCGCCGGAGGCATGGGTTTGGCGTAAAGCCAAACCCGTTTTTCTTTGCTCAGCGCCCTTTGAACAGGCTGCCGAGAATGCCGCGGACAATCCGGCGTCCGGTCGTGCCCTTCAGCTCCTTGATCACCGCGTCAGACATTGCCGAGGTAAAGGTGTCTTTCTTGCGGAAAACCTTTGCAGACGAGCGGCTGACCCGAGACCCGGAATACCGGCGGGCGGCGTTGAATTCCCGCGCCATCGGCTGCGGGGCTTCTTCTGCCGCAGCCTCGGAAGTTTCCGCTTCCTCTGCCGCCGCCTCCGCTCGCTGTGCCAGGATTTCATAGGCCGACCGCCGGTCCAGCGGTTTGTCGTATTTCCCCGCCATGTCCGAATCTTTCAGCATTTCCTCCCGCTCCTGAACCGTAAGCGGTCCAAGCTGTGTACTTGGCGGACGGATCAGCGTGCGTTCAACGACGCCAGGCACGCCTTTTTTCTGCAGCATTGAGGTGACGGCTTCCCCGACGCCAACCTCGCGAATTGCCTCTCCGGTGGAAAAACGAGGGTTCTCGCGGTAGGTTTCCGCCGCCAGTTTCAGATTTCTGCGGTCTCTGGCAGTAAAAGCCCGCAGCGCGTGCTGGATACGGTTGCCAAGCTGGCCAAGGATATCCTCCGGCACATCGGCCGGATTCTGGGTGACGAAATAGATCCCCACCCCTTTGGACCGGATCAGCCGCGCCACTTGTTCCACCTTGTCGACCAGCGCTTTCGGCGCATCCTCAAACAAGAGATGCGCTTCATCGAAAAAGAACACCAGGCGCGGTTTCTCGGGGTCGCCCACCTCGGGCAGGTCTTCGAACAGCTCGCTCAGCAGCCACAGCAAAAAGGTTGAATAGAGCCCCGGCGCCGCCATCAGCTTGTCTGCGGCCAGGATGTTGATCACGCCCTTACCTGCATCATCGCACCGCATCAGATCGCTGAGCGCCAATGCCGGCTCCCCGAACAGGCCGGAACCGCCCTGATTTTCCAGTACCAGCAGACGCCGCTGGATAGCACCGATAGAAGCCGGGGACACATTGCCGTAGCGCAGGGACAGCTGCGCCCGGTTTTCGCCGATCCAGACCAACAGCGATTGCAGGTCCTTTAAATCCAGCAGCGGCAAGGCGTCTTCATCTGCCAGTCTGAACGCGATGTTTAAAATACCTTCCTGCGCTTCGCTCAGCTCCAATAACCGGGACAACAGCAGCGGCCCCATTTCCGCAACAGTTGTACGCACAGGGTGGCCCTGCTCACCATAGAGATCCCAAAAAGCGACCGGGCAGGCATGATAGCAGTAATCAGAAAACCCGATTCTTTCCGCGCGCGAAGTGAAGGCGTCATGCAGTTTGTGGCTTGGTGATCCAGGCTTTGCCAAGCCGGACAGATCTCCCTTCACATCAGCAAGGATCACCGGCACGCCGGCATTTGAAAACCCTTCAGCCAGGATTTGCAGAGTGACAGTCTTGCCTGTGCCGGTTGCCCCGGCGATCAGCCCATGCCGGTTGGCGTATTTCAGTGCCAACCCTTGCGGCGTGCCATACCCCTCGCCGCCGCCGCCCAGAAAGATACTGTCTGCCATGCCCGTCCCCTGCCTGTCTTTTTCCCTGTGGATAACAATACAACGTTAACTTTTCAGTGCGATAGTCAATCTTGCCCGCCCCGCAAATGCGGTTGCAGTGGCGGACATTTCCTCCCTGTCAGACTGGCCGTGCCTTGTGCACGGCCTTCTTTTTTGACGGGACTGCCTGCAAAACAGGCAAAAACCGCGGCGATCCGGACAGCCAGGGTTCCATTCCCCCTAAATTGAAGTCTGCACGACTTTTTTTGAACTTGCATGTTGACCGATGGCCAGCCCTTTCGTAACGTCCTACGCAATAACTAAGTCGGCCAGTCCGACGGGGAGACACAACACGAAAAAGGGGGCCATCCGGTTCCCTTTTTTGTTCCGGTACAGTGACTTCCGGGCTTGAAACATTTTGCGCGGATTTCCCCGCAGATCATTTGTTATTGGCCTGACACCACCCGGCCGGCGTGGTAAACGCAAAACCAGCGTCTTTAGAAAAATGAGGCATTCATGTTGAAGTCCCTGACCCCGATCACGCTTGCCGCAGTGCTGGCCATGTCCGCCCCGCTGGCGGCACAGGAAACAGCCGCGGAAGAGACTGCGGGGGCGGAATCCGCTGAGCAGACAGAACAAACAGAATCAACTGCAGATCAGCTGCTGGACCTGGGCGAACCGGTCAGCGATGGCCCCCGGGCTGGCGACCGTTATTCCAAGGAAACGCACGGCGATTGGGATCTGGCCTGCATCAAAACTGACAGCGGCACCGATCCCTGCTCGCTTTTGCAGGTGCTGGCAGGTCCGCAAGGCAACCCGATTGCCGAAGTGTCTCTGTTCCGGATTGATCAGCAAGGCGGCCAGGCCGTTGCCGGAGCCACTGTCATCGTGCCGCTGGAAACCCTGCTGCCCGCGGCTCTGACGATCTCGATCGATGGCGCCCCGGCCAAACGCTACAACTATTCGTTTTGCAACCAGCTGGGCTGTGTGGCGCAAATCGGCCTGACACAGGGCGACATCGACGCTTTCCGGAAAGGCAAGGAAGCCGTTCTGTCGCTGCGTCCGGCGCCGGCACCGGATCAAGTGGTGCAGATGAAACTGTCGCTGAACGGTTTCACCGCCGGCTTTGACGTTGTGGACGTGGTCAAGCAATAAGCCTGCTGGCATTGAAAACTGAAAACGCCGCGCGCCTTCGGGCCGCGGCGTTTTTCTTTGCTTGGTTCAGACCTTGCGCAGGGCCAGCACCGCGTTCAGCCCGCCAAAGGCAAAGGCGTTGGACAGGGCCACATCGACCTTGGCCTCGCGGGCCTCATTCGGCACCACATCCAGCGCACATTCCGGATCAGGCTCTTCATAGCCGATAGTCGGAGCAATCACCCCGTCGCGCAGCGCCATGATGCAGGCCAGCAGCTCCACCGCACCTGTGCCGCCGATAAGATGGCCATGCATGGACTTGGTGGAGGAGATCATCAGGCTGTCCGCATGGGGACCGAATACATCCGCGACAGCAGCGCATTCGGTCTTGTCATTGGCGGCAGTGCCGGTGCCATGAGCGTTGATATATCCTACCTCAGACGCGCTGATACGGGCATCCAGCAAAGCACCCGAAATGGCACGGGCGGCGCCCTGCTTGCTGGGCATCACGATGTCGGAAGCGTCCGAGGACATGGCAAAGCCGATGACTTCGCACAGAATTTCTGCACCGCGTGCCCTGGCGTGCTCATACTCTTCGAACACAAAAATGCCCGCGCCCTCGCCCTGAACCATGCCATTGCGGTTGGCGCTGAACGGGCGGCAGGCGTCCTTGGACATCACCCGCAGCCCTTCCCAAGCCTTGACCCCGCCAAAGCACAGCATGGATTCAGAGCCGCCGGTGATCATTGCCGGGCTCATACCCGAGCGCACCATCTGGAACGCCTGCGCCATCGCGTGATTGGAGGACGCACAGGCCGTGGACACGGTGAAACTGGGACCCTTGAGGTTGAACTGCATAGACACATGCCCGGCTGCCGCATTGTTCATCAGCTTGGGCACCACAAAGGGGTGCACCCGGTTCTTGCCGTCCTCGTAAACGCTGCGGTAGTTCTCATCCAGCGTTTGCATGCCGCCGCCGGAGTTGCCCAGAACCACGCCGGCCTTGGCAGACAGATCACCATGGAACTCCAGGCCTGATTGCTCGATCGCCTCTTTGGCCGCGGTCAAGGTGAACTGGGTGAACCGGTCATAGAGGCTCATCTGTTGGCGGTTGAACCGCCCTTCTGCCTCAAATCCGCGGACCTGACCACCGATGCGGATTGCCAGGCGGTCCACATCGCGAAACTCCAATTCTCCAATGCCGCAACGGCCTTCGCGCATGGCCTCCAGTGTGGCGGGCACGGAATGTCCCAGGGCATTGATGGTTCCAGCCCCGGTGATGACGACGCGCTTCATCGGCTTTCTTACGCTTTTTCCAAAATCAGCTTGTCGATGCCTTCGACGATCGCCGCGACATTGGAAATGTTGAAATCACTGTTTTCGGGTTCATTGGCATTGAAAGGGATAGAAACATCAAACTCCTCTTCAATGGCAAAGATGCTTTCCACCAGGCCCAGGCTATCAATGCCCAGATCCTCCAACGTGCTGTCTAGGGTCACATCCGACGGCTCAAGAACCGCCTGTTCGGCAATAATTGCAATGACCTTGTCCTGCGTGCTCATGTGAAGATCCCCGACGTTGTGGCTGAGGCAGATGTAGTAATTCCGCCGTTACTTGAAAACAGCCTTTTTTAACAATTCGATGTCACGCATCAAACGCGGCAGGCGGCGTTGTGCTTTATACATCTCAGTGTGGGTCTCCATCTTGACGCTGGGATAGCCCATGATCACCCGGCCGCGGGCACGTTCGACAGGATCTTGGTGCCGCCGCCGGCGATCACCCCGTCGCCGATGAAAATATTGTCGACCACGCCGCATTGGCCGCCCAGCACCACATTGTTGCCGACATCAACAGAGCCGGAAATGCCGGTCTGGCCGCATAGCAGGCAATCATTCCCGACCCGGGTGTTGTGGCCCACATGCACCTGATTGTCGAGCTTGCTGCCATTGCCGATCACCGTATCGCGGATGGTGCCGTTGTCCAAAGTGCAGTTGGAGCCGATTTCCACGTCATCGCCAATGGTGACCGCCCCCAAAGAGTGGATGCGGACCCAGGCCTGCACCCTGGCTTCGCCCTGATCGCCCATAGTCTTGCGGGCGTTTTCAGCGCCGGAAACTTCGGGTGTGACATATGAAAAACCATCGCCGCCGACACGTGCGCCAGGCTGGGCGCGGAAACGGTCGCCGATGGTTGCCCGGGCGCCGATCGAGACCATTTCGCGCAACTGGGCGTCCTCGCCAATCACCGCATCTGTTCCGATGTAGCAATGCGGACCGATGACCGAACGGGCACCGATTTCGGCGCCGGCACCGATGACAGCCAGCGGGCCAACCGACACGTCCTCTCCCAGCTTAGCCGTGGGGTCGATCACTGCAGAGGGGTGAATACCGGCAGCGAAACCCTGGCCGCGGTCCAGAATGGCGGTCACGCCGGACAGGGTCAGGCGCGGACGCGGCGCAAAAATCGCGGCTTTCAGTCCGAAGGCTTGCCAGTCCGCCCCCTCCCACAGCACCGCGGCCTGCGCCCCGCCTGCCGTCAGGCCATCGGCGTATTTCGGCGCCATGGCCATGGCAATCTGATCTGCCTTTGCATCCTGCGGCTCCGCCGCGCCCGCAATTTTCAGGTCCAGGTCGCCCTGTGCTTCAATTCCCAGGGACTCAGCGATCTGGCGGATAGTGAACATGGCAGGCCCTTTCAGAATAATCCTGTGTGGGCCTGCTACTTACCCTTGAACGCCGGGCAGCACCACCCCTGCCCGTTCCAGCGCCGCCCAGATCTTGGCGTCGCGGCCATAGACATCACGGCGGAACTCCGCGCGGCCTTTGCCCGAAACAACCGCAGTCCGGTAAATGATATGCACCGGAACCTTATGCTCCAGCTCCACCTTGGTTTCCTTGCCGCTGCTCAGGATACGGTGGAAGAAATCTTTCGGGTTTTCGCTTTGCTTGGCCAGCAATGCATAGGCGAATTCAAACGGTTGCGCCAGCCGGATGCAGCCATGCGAGAAAGCGCGCACTTCGCGGGCAAACAGGCTCTTTTGCGGGGTGTCGTGCAGATAGATGTTGTATTTGTTCGGGAACATGAATTTGACCAGTCCCAGCGCGTTGCGGCTGCTGGGGGGCTGCCGCATGGAGAACGGAAAGTTCCGCGCAGTATACTGTGAAAAATCAGCGGACCCTCGGTTTACCACCCGGCCGCGCCGATCGGTGATTTGGATATGGCCGACCGCATTAGGGTTGCTCTGCAGCTTGGGCAGATACTCCTTGGTGATGATCGAGCGCGGCACATACCAGCTCGGGTTAATCACCATATGCTCCATCTCGTCGGAGAATTCCGGGCTGCGGCGGTCATGTGTATTCTTGCCGATTACCGAACGGGTTTCAAAGGTCACATCGCCATTATCAACGATCTTGGCGGTGAAGTCGGTCTGGTTGACCAGAATGTGCCGCTCACCCCGGTCCGGTGTCAGCCAGCGCTCACGCTCCATCGCGATGATTATGGACTTCAAGCGGTTGGAGACAGGTTTGTTTACCTCGGCGATTGTGCCAGCACCAGCCACGCCGTCGGTTTCCAATCCATGATCGGATTGAAAGCTTTGCACAGCCTGTTCCAGCGCGGCGTCATAGCTGCGTGCAGCGCTCCGCTGCAAATACCCCATCGCCATCAGACGGTTCCGCAGGGCAATGACAGCCGGCCCCTGATCACCAGGTTCCAGTTTCTTGGCGTTGACACCAGGCCCCCAGCCGCCCGCCGCAAGGATCTGCTCCAGCCGCAGTTTTTCGCGCATCAAACCGCGGTATTGCGGCGATGCCGGCACCAGGCTGCGCATATAAGCATAAGGCTGCTGATCCCGGATGCCCTCAAGAAAGCCGGTCCCGTCAACCGTATGTTTCTTGCGCACCATGCCATCGTCGATCCGCGATGGCACCAGCAGGCCGGTTTGCAGGTCTGTCGCATAGTCCACCAGTGCCTGGCTCAGCGCGGCCTCGATGGTGCCGATATCACGTGTGGTGCGAACACCGCGCATTTGCTGCAGCAGCGCGCTGACCTCGGCTGAACGGTCCGGCAGACCATGGGCATTGGTTTCGTTCAACGCCGCTAACAAGGCGGTTCGGCGCTGGCGCGACGCCTCATCCGTGCCTGTCCAAATCGCCTGATATCCGTTTTCGCGGTAGAATTTGGCCACGGCATCGCTGCCGGAGGCGGCTTCAGCCACTGCTTGGCGGAAAGCCGCCGAAATTTCGGCCTGCGCTGAACTGGAAACAGTCCCCGCGGTCAGGCTGCCCAAGGCCAGGGTAAATAGCCCGGCCTTAATCCCCGGCAAAAAGTTTCCTGCGGATGCGCGCGTCATAATATCCGGTCCTTGAGCCGTTTTTTACTAATCTTAGCGGTGCCTATCTGAAATTCTGGTAAATGCCAGCCGGTGTTGTCCATTCACATTTGCGAAATGTTAACATTGATGCACCGATGCCGCGTCTAAGAAGCCCTGTTGCAACAGTCGCGGGGAAAAGTTCCATGCCCCTCCCCTTTTGCGCAAGAAATTGCCGAAAAACGGGCTATCCGTTCTAGTGCGGCAAAGAAATGTTGGAACCAGATTCAGGCTGTGCCATACATGCCGCACGTTAACTAAGACAGTTGGCGAGCCCGTAACATCGGGCGATTAGGCAGGACTAGAAGCGTACGGGACGGCGCAGTGAAAATGGCGAAAACCACGGGCACGGGGATCTCCCGGCGTTCTCTTTTGGGTGTATTTGCTGCAACCGCAGTGGCAGCAGCCCCGACTTTTTCCAATGCAGCAGGCTTCTTGCGAGGCGGCGGTGATATCCGCCGGATCCGCATGTATTCCGGCCGTACCGGCGAACGTCTGGACATGGTCTACTGGATCGACGGCCAGTACATCAAAGACGCGGTCAGGGAAGTCAATCATTTCATGCGCGATTGGCGGACGGATCAGGTCAAGGACATGGACCTTCGCACCATTGATATCATGGCCGCCTCGCACAATCTGCTGGATGTGAACGAGCCCTTTATGCTGCTGTCCGGCTACCGCAGCCCGAAAACCAATGCAATGCTGCGCAGCCGCTCGCGCGGAGTTGCAAAAAACTCCCTGCACATGCGCGGCCAGGCTGCAGATCTGCGGCTGGCATCACGGTCAGTGTCGCAAATGGCTAAGGCCGCCGAGGCCTGCCACGCCGGCGGTGTCGGTAAGTACCAGCGTTCGAATTTCGTGCATATGGATTGCGGTGTTGTTCGCACCTGGCGCGGCTGACTGCCATATCTTTGCAAGAATGCAAGCCCGCATATTCTAGTGCGGGCTTTTTAGGTTTGAGAACACACGCCAGCCCGGAACGCCTCCAGCTTTGGCCATGAAATTGTAAACAGCCGGTTTTTCCCGTTGCAGAGGCTGCGAAGCACGGTTATACCCCGCTTTAACGACGCACCTGTAGCTCAGCTGGATAGAGCGCTGCCCTCCGAAGGCAGAGGCCAGAGGTTCGAATCCTCTCAGGTGCGCCAAAATTCCCTGAAAATCTACCTATACCTGTCCGTCCGGGATACCAGCGCTTGTTGCCTATACTGTGCTGGAATGCCCGCCCTCCAAGCCTCCTGCGCCTTACTCTTGAAAATCGTTAACTGCGCTGGATAGTTCAGCTGCCGCCGCGTAATAAGCGAGGCTGCGTAGATAGTCCGGAGCCTCCTCGCCAAACGCTTTCAACACCTCCTCAGCCGGTTGCATGAAATCCCCGGCAAGTTCTGGCGGAGCTGAAAGAAACCTGTTGGCCCAAGCTTCATCGTCCAGCTCACCTCCGAAGAGCGCTCGGATTTCCTGAACGATATCCGCAAATACCCCTGGTTCAGGTGTGTTCAGCGCCGCATTGACCAAACTCCTAAGTTCAGTGCCACGCTGGCCTTGCAGGGAATAATGCACCGCGGCAACTTGGCGCTTGTTCAGATGCATCGGTAGATATCCCAGGGCGAGATGTCCCTTTCCAGGCTTTGAAATCACGTTGAAACCGGCGCTTCGTCCATCTGCCGAAACCGTCACGGAATCTATAGGGAGAGCGCTAATGCCAGCCGCGGCTTCAAGAACCGATAAAAGTTCGGACTTTTCAATGGAGCCAGAGACCCCTGCATTTAGAGAGATGCCCGCGACCAGCACTTCCCGGCCTCTGAAAACCCTTGAGATTATCGCCCGCCCACGGAAATCATACGCCAGGACGTCAGCATAAGGGCTGCATTCCGGAGTGGCTTCAGGATGATACAATACGCTTTCTCCGGCAGAAGGATCCATTTGGGTCAAGCGTTCGACGTCGAATTTGGCGAGTTTAGACATCTCAAAACGCCCAGCAGCGTCGATTGCTATGAGGCCCCCTGGCCCTGCGCCGCCTGATCCACCGACAAGCAGTTCAGCGCTCATTGTCCCCAAGAACCCTGCCTCCTTACTGTCATGGGGACCTTTAATCGTAAGCGCAGGATAACATGTGTTTTTCTTACTACTGCCGGCCCCTAGGATCCTTGTGCCTCTGTCTACATCAATCAGATCGCCCGGATAAATCGTATGAAGCTCTCTTGCAGGGAAGGCCCCCAACGGCAGGAAGTAAAGCGCCTCCAACGCTCGGAACCGTGCTTGAACCTGGGTCACATCGGGAGAGGAATGCCCAATACCGGGCAAAAATGTTGCGGCAATCAGACTCACCGCCGCAGCATATTTTGTCACCCGCATTAGAACACCCTCCGCTGTGCCGATAACCGGCAAGAGAGAAACTATGGCGTTGGCTCTGACTTTCTACCGCCAGTTCAGGATTTCTCAAAAATGCCCGCAGCCGTGGGTTGTGTTTCAATCCAGCGGCTTTGCTTCCCCCGCAAGCTGACAACGGTGCCTCAAACGCCCATAGATACCCTGCTGTTTGCACGGGTAAAGCTTCACAGCATTGCATTCCTACTGCCGAAGTGCCTGGCTAAATGCCTCCAGCAGGGCTCTTTGCCGTGGCGATTTGCCAAGGCTCGGCGGCCAAGTCAGCCAATAACCTTCAATTATAGCCAGTTCCGGCGCAGGCGCGCATTCCAATTGCCCTGTTTGCAAGAGATTTGCAGCCAAAGCCCTGGATCCCAAAACAACACCCATCCCCAACCGGGCAGCCCGCAAGGCATGCGCCATGGAGTCTACAGACACAGGACCGGCATCAGGCTCCGATTCACCCGTCACTCTGGCCCACTCCGCCCAGCCCGGCCGTTCTCCACGCAATTCTATGACCGGAAGCTGCCGCCACCCGGCCGCTTTTCCAGGTGCTGTCATTGGTTGCAGCACTTCATTTGCCAGCAAGACCCCGTCGCGCCCCTGCCAGCCGCCGCGTCCGTAGCGGATGTGCAAAGCCCCGTCGGCCGCCTCGAACTCAAGTCGTTTTGGAACGGTTTCCGTAACTAGGCGCAAGTCCGGGTAGGTCTTTGAAAACAGACCCAGCCGCGGCAGCAAAAGCATCTCCAGATGCGATGGCAAGGCCGCAACCCTCAGCTCCCTGGCGCTTTGACCGAATAGATTATCGGTGCCCTGTTCCAATGCGAGCAGAGTATCATGAACCAGCGGCAGGTAACTTTCGCCATCCACGGTCAGCGTCACACCGCGTGCCGAGCGAATAAACAACTGCCGCCCCAGCCGGGATTCCAGGTTCCGGATCCGCTGGCTGACCGCGGCCTGTGTGGCGCCGAATTCCTCCGCCGCAGCTGTGAAACTGCCAAGCCGGCCAGCTGCTTCAAACACCTTCAGCCAATCAAGCGGCGGCAAGCCCTGTTTGGTCGCTTTCCTGGGCATTAGAAAACCTAACCCTCAAACCCCGATTTCCGTCGTTCTCTTGATGGCTCAGCCTCGGTATTAGCGCAAGGGAGAACCAAGCCAACCGGAGAGATCCCATGCCCCGTTCCGTAACCGCTGACACATCCGGCAGTTTTCTGACTTTGACTTTTGAAGACGGCCAACAGTGCCGTTTTCACGCGATCTGGCTGCGCGATAATGCGCTGGATCCAGAAACCCGCGCACCAGGTAACGGCCAGCGCCTGATCACCATCGGCGATATACCCGCGGACACCAGGATCAGCACCGCATTGGTGGAAGACGGCGCCCTGACAGTGACCTTTGCGCCGGACGGCAAGACTGTGACCTTCCCTGAGGAATGGTTGAAATCACACGCCTATGACATTGACAAAGATAGTAAATTTGGCCGCACTGCACCAGACATTCAGACCTGGAACAGCAGCCTACCGGCGCCCGCCTTTGACTGGAACGACGTGCAGACCGACCCCATGGTCAAGCGCGATTGGCTGGATGCGATTGCCCGTCTCGGCTTTGCAAAGCTGGTGAACGGCCCCGTCAAGGAAGGCGCTCTGATCGACTGTGCGGAGATGTTCGGTTTTGTGCGTGAAACCAATTACGGACGCTTCTTTGAAGTACGAACCGAGGTGAACCCGACCAACCTCGCTTATACCGGCCTGGGGCTGCAGGCGCATACTGATAACCCCTACCGCGATCCGGTGCCAAGCTTGCAGATCCTGTATTGCCTGGAAAATTCGGCAGAAGGCGGCGACAGCATCGTGGTGGACGGGTTCCGCGCGGCGGAACGGCTGCGCGAAGAGGACCCGGAAGGTTTTGCGCTGCTTGCCGGCTACCCGGCCCGGTTCGAATACAAAGGCTCCGACGGCGTGCATCTGCGCTCGCGCCGCCCGATGATTGAACTCGCGCCTGATGGTGAGTTGACCGGCATGCGCTTCAACAACCGCTCCTCCGCACCGTTTGTCGACGTGCCCTTTGAAAAGATGGAGACCTATTACGCGGCCTACCGGCGGTTGGGCGAATTCATTGATGATCCGGACATGGGGGTTTCTTTCAAGCTGGAACCGGGCGAGAGCTTTATCGTCGACAACACCCGGGTGATGCATGCGCGTCTGGGGTATTCCGGTTCCGGTTCGCGCTGGCTGCAGGGATGCTACGCTGACAAGGACGGGCTGCTGTCGACCCTGAACGTTCTGAATGCCCAGCTGGAGGGCTGAACAATGAACAAGCCGGATTTCAGCACACTGACCCAGGACAACATTGTCGCCTTCATCGGCGATATCTTTGACCGCCGCGGCGACGAAGAATACCTGGGAGAGCCGGTCACCATGACCGAACATATGCTGCAAGGCGCCACCATCGCCGAAGCGAACAGCCAGCCGGAAGAGATCATCGTAGGGGCGCTTCTCCACGATATTGGCCATTTCACCAGCGAGTTCGGGACATTCTCAATGGATGACACCGAAGACCGGTTTCACGAGGAGGCCGGCGCCGAGGTGCTGGAACAGTTCTTCCCTTCTGTGATCACCGACTGCGTGCGGTACCATGTGGCGGCCAAACGCTATCTCTGCGCCACCAAGCCCGAGTATTTTAGCCGTTTATCAGAGGCTTCCGTGCATTCGCTGAACCTGCAAGGCGGGCCGATGAATGCGGAAGAAGTGACCGAGATGGAGAAGAACCCAAACCTCAAGCAGATCATCGCCGTGCGCTACCTGGACGAGGCTGGTAAACGCGCGGACATGGAAACGCCCGATTACTGGCATTTTGCGCCGATGGTGCAGCGAATGGTCGACAAACACATGAATGCTTGAAATTTCGCAAAATGAATCTGCCGGGACTAGCTGAAGACTTCTGTTCCCAGCTGCCTCAGTTCTGGAACACAAAACGGCGCCCATTGGGCGCCGTTTTCGCGGGTCAGTGGCAGCTCGTCAGGCAAACAACTCGTGTGCCAGCTCCAGCGCGTCGATCAGTGTGTCGACCTCTTCCTTGGTGTTGTAGAGGCCGAAAGAGGCACGGCAAGTGGCGGACACACCCAAATGATCCATCAGCGGTCCGGCGCAATGATGGCCTGCACGCACCGCCACACCTTTTTTGTCGAGAATGGTAGAGACATCATGAGGATGTGCGGCACCCTCCATTGTAAAGCTGAAAATCGCAGCCTTCCCAACAGCTTGCCCTTGCACATTCACCCAATTTAGGCCGGTCAGACGCTGCATTGCGTAATCGCGCAGCCCGCCCTCGTGCCTGGCGATATTGTCCATGCCGAGATCCATCATGTAGTCCAGCGCTACGCCGAAGCCGATGGTCTGAACGATGCCCGGCGTGCCGGCCTCGAACTTCATTGGAGGATCATTGTAGATGATCTGCTCCTTGGAAACTTCCTTGATCATGTCGCCGCCGCCGATGAACGGGCGCATCTCAGCCATGCGTTCAGGCTTGATATAAATCGCGCCCGAGCCGGAGGGGCCGTACAGCTTGTGACCGGTAATTGCGTAGAAGTCGCAACCGATATCCTGCACGTCGACGGGCATATGGACCGCCCCTTGCGAGCCATCGACCAGTACCGGCACACCCTTGGCATGGGCGCCTTGGGTAATCGCCTTCACGTCCACTACAGTGCCCAGCACGTTTGAGCATTGCGTGACCGCAATCAGCTTGGTCTTGGGGGTGATCGCGTCGATCACCTTCTGCGGGTCCAGGCTGCCGTCATCTGCCACGTCGACCCATTTCAGCACCACGCCCTGGCGTTCACGCAGGAAGTGCCAGGGCACGATGTTTGCATGATGTTCCATCACCGACAGGATGATCTCATCCCCCGCTTCAAACCGCGGCATGGCCCAGCCGTAGGCGACCAGATTGATGCCCTCGGTGGTGCCTGAATTCAGCACGATAGTGTTTTCATCCCCTGCATTCAGGAAGCGGGAGATAACACCGCGCACGGCTTCGTATTTCTCGGTCGCGAGGTTAGAAAGAAAGTGCAAGCCTCTGTGAACGTTGGAATATTCCTCGGAATAGGTGCGTGTTACCGCGTCGATCACGGCCTGCGGCTTCTGGGCTGACGCACCGTTGTCCAGATAGGTCAGCGGCTTGCCGTTCACCTCCCGCGCAAGGATCGGAAAGTCGGCACGGATTTTTTCCACGTCATACATTTTCGGGAAGTCCCAGATTGGCTGGGCCGATCAGACCCACGATAAAGAGAAGGGCAAACACCAGGATCATGCTGGCCATCATGACGACCCCAAGCGACCGCCAGACAGAGCCGAATTTGTGCGCCGCATTGACGAAGTGCAAGAGGATAAAAAACACCATGATGTTCGCCGCAATATTCAGCAGGGCAGCCAGGGCCGGCAAAACCAGCAGCATCGCGACAACAGCTGCGTTAAGGCCTGCTTGCAGCAATTGCAGCCAGGTCACCAGTGCAAGCAGTTCAGCCAGATTTCCCTGACCGCCCAGCCATCGGCCAGTGGTTGCAAGCATGGCGATGAAGCTGATTTGCAGCAGCAGGATAACCGCAAAATAGGCGCCAGGCGCAAACCGCGGTATCAGAACCTCAGGCGGCAGCGGAAACAGCACTTGCTGCAGTGTATAGACGCAAGTGTTCAGCACCACTGACAGCAGAAAGCCTGTCCATAGCGCCTCGCGCGGCCAATCCTGGGCGAGGATTTGATGCGCAGCATCCCGCGGCGATTTCACCGTCAGCAGGGCAAAGGCGGCCAGTGCGTTCATTACTTTGCCCAATACCCTTGGATCATGCCGGACACCCAGAACCACAGAACGACCGCACACCACAGTGCCCCCACCAGGTTCAAGGCGGGACCAGTCCCGATGAAGCCGGCGACAAGCCCGTTCAGCAGCATCAGCGGGCTGGCTGCCAGAAAAGCCCAGAACAGCGCCAGCCGGGCGCAATAGGCCTCGCCCTGCCCGCCTGCCGCGCGGGCAATCCAATGCGCGGCCAGTGCCAGCACGTACAGGATCAGCGGCGCGATAAACACGATGCCCAGCAATGACCCGCCCAGCAGCATATTCAGCTCCTGACCCGACAGATGCGCCTCGCGCGCCAGCCTCGGCATCTGCGCCACAAAGGTCAGCACACAGCCGCTAAGCAGGAAAATCAACAGCCGGTCTTCGCGCACGCCCATGTCCAGAAGCCGCGCAAACACCTTGCGCGGCCCCCTGTAGGTCGCCGGGATATCCGTGGTAACGGACATCAGCGGCGCCGGGCCAGCCAGCCTTCGAGGCGGGAGACGATGTCGGCCGCGATCTCCGCGTCCTCGATCTCTTCCACCGCTTCGGCCAGAAAGGCCAACGTCATCAGATCGGTCGCCTCGGCATGGGGAACCCCGCGCGAGCGCAGGTAGAACAGGCCTTCCTCGTCGATCGCACCTGAGGTGGAGCCATGCGAGCAGGCGACGTCATCAGCATAGATTTCCAGTTCCGGCTTGGCCAGGAACTGGCTGTCGCCGTCCAGCAGCAAGGATTGGGAAATCTGATACCCGTCAGTCTTTTGCGCGCCTTCCTTCACCAGGATTTTACCTTGGAACACACCAGTAGCCCCGTTGCGCAGCACCTTCTTGAACACTTGGCGGCTTTCGCAGTTCACCGCGTCATGGGTGATGAACACGGTGTCATCGTGGTGAAAGTCGCCATCGCCGACGCAAGCGCCCGCAATATGCGCAACCGCATCGTCGCCAGTCAGCTCAATCACCGCCTCGTTGCGGGTCAGCACACCGTTCACGGTCAGAGTAAATGACTTGAACACAGACTCGGTGCCGAGACGGGTGAACAGATGCGTTGCCGCGCGGCGCTCGTGGTCGCGGCCCTGTGCCCGCACCAGATGCAGCTTGCCACCGTCGGCAATGTCGATCTCCATGCATTTGTTAAAGCGCGAGGCTGCCGGGCCGTTTTCCAGGATTGTAACCTCGGCGCCATCTTCCACGCGGATCACGTGATGCAGGATCGCGTCGGAACTCTCATCCGAGTGCACATAGGTAAAGTTGATCGGTTTGGAGACCTTGCCGGTCACCCGGATCGCCACGCCATCGGTGGCAAAAGCGGTGTTCAGCGCAGCCAGCGGGCGTTCCACCGGGGTTTGGCCACGTGCTTCAAGAACACCGTACAAGTCTTTGGCCCAATGGATATCTTTGCAGCAGATATCCTCGATCCGGTCGATGGTCAAACCTTCCAACGACAAATCATCCGAGGCTTCAGCGTCGAAAACGCCATCGACAAAAACAATGTTCAACCGCTCAAAAGCGCTGAACATTGGTGTTTCCTCCGCAGCGAACACTGCGGCATTGAGAGCCTCAGCCTGCACCAGGGTTTCGGGACGGGTGTATTTCCAATACTCATCCCGGCGGCTGGGCAGGCCCATGGTCTGGACCCGCGACAGCGCTGCCTGCCGGGCCGCCTTCAGGCAGCCGCTTTCCGGCAGGGTCAGCGCGGACAACCGCGCCTCGGTTGCGCTTTGCTTTACTTCCGGCAGGGCCATTTACGCCTCCTCTGCCAGGATGCCGGCATAGCCGTTGTTCTCAACTTCCAGCGCCAATTCTGGGCCGCCGGTCTTGACGATGCGGCCGTTTGCCAGAATGTGAACCACGTCCGGTTTGATGTGGTCCAGCAGGCGCTGGTAGTGGGTGATCACCAGGAAGCCGCGGCCCTCGTCGCGCAGCGCGTTCACGCCTTCGGCCACCAGTTTCATCGCGTCGACATCAAGGCCGGAGTCGGTCTCGTCCAGGATGCACAGCTTCGGCTCCAGCATCGCCATCTGCAGGATCTCGTTACGCTTCTTCTCACCGCCGGAGAATCCGACGTTGACCGGGCGCTTCAGCATGTCGGCGTCGATTTTCAGGGTTTTGGCTTTGGCGCGGATAATTTTCAAAAAGTCGGAGGCCGACAGCTCTTCCTCGCCACGGGCTTTGCGCTGTGCGTTCACCGCGGTGCGCAGGAAGGTCATGTTGCCGACACCGGGGATTTCCACCGGGTACTGGAACGCCAGGAACATGCCGGCTGCGGCGCGTTCTTCCGGCTCCATCTCCAGAATGTCTGCGCCTTCCAGCTCGGCAGAACCGTCGGTGACCTCATAACCGTCGCGGCCGGACAACACATAAGACAGAGTGGATTTGCCCGAACCATTCGGCCCCATGATGGCGTGTACTTTGCCTGCTTCGACTTTCAGGTCGACGCCTTTCAGGATCTGCTTGTCTTCGTCTTCAAGTTTGACGTGCAGGTTTTTGATTTCGAGCATTTTTTCCTCGTCTCACATGTCTTGCGGGCATACAGCCTGCGATATTCCATGGCCCCGGCTGGAGCCGTTGCATTTTTATCCCAGCACCACAGCGGTGCCGCTGGCCGAGACCATCAGCATGGACTGCCCGACCACTTCGTAATCCAAATCCACGCCGACAACGGCATTGGCACCCTTGTCCCGAGCCCGGTCTTCCAGTTCGGCCAGCGCCGTTTCGCGGGCATCCTGCAGCTTGCCTTCATAGGCGCCCGAGCGGCCGCCGACGATGTCGGTGATCGAGGCAAAGACATCGCGCACAACATTGGCGCCCATGATCGCCTCGCCCACCACGATGCCCTTGTATTCGGCGATCTGGTAGCCTTCGACGCTTGGTGTGGTCGTGACGATCATACTCTTGTCTCCTTGCGGTGCTGCCCAAGGGCCAGCCATCAGCCGACAGACCCTTCCAGCGAGATCGCAACCAACTGCTGCGCTTCCATGGCGAACTCCATCGGCAGCGCCTGCAGCACGTCCTTGCAGAAGCCGTTGACCACCAGGGCCACCGCCTCTTCCTCGTCCATGCCGCGCTGGCGGCAGTAGAACAGCTGGTCGTCATCCACCTTGGACGTGGTCGCCTCATGCTCCACGCGCGAGGAGTTGTTCTTGACCTCGATATAGGGAACCGTGTGGGCGCCGCAGTTGCCGCCGATCAGCAAGCTGTCGCACTGGGTGTAGTTGCGGCTATCCTTGGCTTTTGGGTGCATCGACACCAGCCCTCGATAGGTATTTTGCGCCTTACCGGCACTGATCCCTTTGGAAACAATGCGCGATTTGGTGTTTCTGCCAAGATGCACCATCTTGGTGCCGGTATCGGCCTGCTGCATATTGTTGGCGATGGCGATAGAGTAGAACTCGCCCTGGCTTTCATTGCCGCGCAAGATGCAGGAGGGGTATTTCCAGGTCACGGCAGAGCCGGTTTCCACCTGGGTCCACATCACCTTGGCGCGGTCGCCGCGGCAGTCGGCGCGTTTGGTGACAAAGTTGTAGATGCCGCCCTTGCCGTTCTCATCGCCCGGATACCAGTTCTGGACAGTGGAGTATTTCACCTCGGCGTCTTCTTCGATGATGATTTCCACCACCGCGGCATGCAGCTGGGCGATATCGCGTGCCGGGGCAGTGCAGCCTTCCAAGTAGCTGACATAGCTGCCTTTATCGGCAATGATCAGGGTGCGTTCGAACTGACCGGTGTTTTCAGCATTGATGCGGAAATAGGTCGACAGCTCCATCGGGCAGCGCACGCCCGGCGGCACATAGACAAACGAGCCGTCTGAGAACACGGCAGAGTTCAAGGTGGCATAGAAGTTGTCGGAAACCGGAACCACCGAGCCGAGGTACTTTTTGACCAGCTCAGGATGCTCGCGGATGGCTTCGGAAATCGAGCAGAAGATGACGCCCGCTTCCTTCAGCTCTTTCTGGAAGGTGGTGCCGACGGAAACGGAGTCGAACACAGCATCCACGGCAACCTTGCGGCCCTCGGCGGGCGCATTTTCAGCGCCTTCAACGCCGGCCAGAATCATCTGTTCTTTCAGCGGGATACCCAGCTTTTCATAAGTCGCCAGCAGCTTGGGATCGACCTCGTCCAGCGACTTGGGCTTCACTTCCATCGACTTGGGGCGGGCATAATAATACTGATCCTGGAAATCGATTTCCGGATAATCCACCATCGCCCAGTCGGGTTCTTCCTTGGTCAGCCAGCGCTCATAGGCTTCCAGCCGCCAGTTCAGCATCCATTCCGGCTCTTCGTTCTTTTCCGAAATCAGCCGGACAATATCCGTGGTCAGCCCTTTGGGGGCGTATTCCATCTCGATATCGGTTTCCCAACCGTATTTGTAAGCACCGCCAACCTCGCGGACTGCGTCCACGGTTTCCTGGTCAACACCATCCTTGACTTGGGTCTGGTCCAAAGCGGCCATTGTCATCTCCTCACTCACGCCGCACGGGCGCGATGTTTCTTTTCTTTTAACAGCCACGCATCGGCAAAGCGCAGCACGTCTTCTTCTGTTGCCTCAGGCCCCAGCGACACGCGGATTGCGCCCTGCGCCGTTGCCTCGTCATATCCCATTGCGGTCAGCACCGCGCTGGCGCGCACCTTGCCGCTGGAACAGGCGCTGCCCGCGCTGATGGCAAATCCCGCCAGATCCATCTGCATGACCTGGGTTTCGCCCTTCCAGCCCGGCGTCGCAAAACACAGGGTGTTCGGCAGCCGCCTCTGATCCTTCCCGACAAAAATAGTATGGCTTGCGCCAGACACAAGCGCCTTTTCTAGAATATTTCTAAGTTCTGCAACCCTGTCCCAGACACCATTTGCCAGATCTTTTGCCGCTGCTTCAGCTGCGGCGCCGAAACCCGCGATTCCAATGACATTTTCAGTGCCCGACCGGCGGCCCATTTCCTGACCGCCACCCTTGATCTGCGCAGGCAGGTCGGTACCGCGTTTGATCACAACCGCGCCGCTCCCCTTGGGGCCGCCCAGTTTATGTGCAGAAATCAGCGCCATTTGCGCGCCCAGCCAGTTGAACGCCACTGGCAATTTTCCAAAAGCCTGGGTCGCATCCGTCACCGCCAGCCCGTCCGGCAAGTGCTGCACAATGCCGGTTTCGGAATTGGCCAATTGTACTGTGCAGGATGCGGGATCGGTAACCCTGACCGTCCCATCGGCACTTACCTCAAGATCTTCCACCGTCCAGGCGCGCACCGCATCATGCTCTACCGGGGCGCCATGCAGATCGCGGCCCGCCAATGCCAGCGATGCACCTTCCGTGGATCCGGAGGTGAACACGATATCCGCGCCGTCAGCTCCAAAAGCAGCCGCCACCTGCGCCCGCGCCTTCTCAACCAGCGCCTTGGCGGCACGGCCTTCGGCATGCACCGACGACGGGTTGCCGCAGACATCCATCGCCGCGATCATAGCCGCCCGCGCCTCGGGGCGCAGAATGGCGGTGGCATTATGGTCAAGATAAACGCGTGTCATAGAGTCATCTTTTTACGGATCGCTGCCGCCTCATACGCGGCCTTGCAGCATTTCGCAAAGCTTTCCCGCGAAATTTGTGCGGTACCATTGAAGGGTCCGGAAAGACAAAGAAGGTGAATTCTTTGCACCTCATTCATCCACGACAGCAAACAGGCTGGGCACCGCCGGGCATGGCGCCAGATCATTCTTGATCACATCCGACAGACGGGTTTGATGCAGAAACACATAAACATGCGCACTCAAACCCTCCCACAAACGGTTGGTCAGCGACTGCGCCCGGCTGCCGGACAGCGCGCCCGAGGCGCCCGCCCCTTTGTGCATCGCATCAACCGTTTCATCCACGGCAGACAGCACATCGACCACCCGGATCTCTGATGGCACCATCGCCAGGCGGTAGCCGCCGCCAGGTCCGCGCACCGACTCGACCAGACCCGCACGGCGCAGCTTGACAAACAACTGCTCCAGATACGGCAGCGAGATATCCTGCCGCTTGGAGATGTCCCCCAGCGGCACCAATTTGCCCTGCGGCTGCAGCGCGATATCTGCCAGCGCAACCATTGCATAGCGCCCTTTGGTTGAAAGCTTCATATTTTATCCCTCAAAACCAGGGCGCGAGTGCGAAAACATTGACCTTCCCCGCGTCTGTGCGTATCTCAGCCTGACGGTGTATGGCGAGGCCAGCGCCCTTGATTAGAACTGTTCTAAGATGCCCGACGGAACCCGTCAAGTTTTCTGCCGGCAGTCGCGAGAACGAGAGTAGGATTTGAACCACCCATGCCCGAGGTCATCTTTCCTGGACCCGAAGGCCGCCTCGAAGGCCGCTATCACCCGCAAAAAGAAAAAGACGCCCCGATCGCCATCGTGCTGCACCCGCATCCGCAGTTCGGCGGAACCATGAACAACAAGGTGGTCTATAACCTCCACTACGCGTTCTACAACATGGGCTTTACGGTTCTGCGGTTCAATTTCCGCGGCGTCGGCCGCAGCCAGGGCGAATACGACCAAGGTGTGGGCGAGCTGTCGGATGCGGCGTCGGCGCTGGATTACCTGCAGTCGATGAACACCAATTCCAAGCATTGCTGGGTTGCGGGATTTTCCTTCGGCGCCTGGATCGGCATGCAGCTGTTGATGCGCCGCCCGGAGATTACCGGCTTCATCTCAGTTGCGCCGCCGGCCAACATGTATGACTTTTCCTTCCTGGCGCCCTGCCCGTCTTCCGGTCTGATCATCAACGGCACATCCGACCGTGTGGCGCCGCCTGCAGATACCGCCAATCTGGTTGGCAAACTGCATGAGCAGAAGGGGATCACCATCACTCATAACGAGATCGAGGGTGCGGATCACTTCTTCCAGGAGCCGCATATGGACACGATGATCGGCGATGTGTCCGATTACGTGAAGCGCCGCCTGACCGAGAACAGCCGCTGATGGGCACGATCGAAACGCTGGCCCAAAAACTGGCGCTCGATACGATCAAGGTGCAGGAGGCCAGCGGCGAAGACCGGCTGTATGTGGAGGTGGGCCAAGTGCTTGGCGCCGCCTCCCAATCGCTCGAAGAAGCGTTTCTGACCGAAATGCGCGTGCGTCTGGCCGAACGCAAGGCGCGGGAGTTTCTCAATCAGAAAGTCAGCGCAATTCAGGCGCAGCTTGACGCAAAGGGCGAAGCATGAGCGACCGGCTGGACGCGCAGTTCGCCTTCTTGCTGGAAGCGGACAAGCTTCGCCGCATTGACCGCCAAAACCTGATCATTGATTGCAGCCGGCGCGAAAACTCGGCGGAACACAGCTGGCATCTGGCGCTTTATGCGCTGGTGCTGGCACCGTTTGCTGCGCCAGAGGTGGATATTCTCCGCGCTGTCCGGATGCTGCTGCTGCATGATCTGGTCGAAATCGACGCCGGCGATCATCCGATCACGGATAAGGTCGATTGGGACGCTGTAGCACAGGCAGAAGACGCCGCCGCCAAGCGCCTGTTCGGCCTTCTTCCCGCAGATCAGGGCACTGACTTGTTAGGCCTGTGGCAGGAATTCGAGGCCGCGGAAAGCCCCGATGCGCGTTTTGCTAAACGGGTGGACCATTGCCAGCCGATTTTCCAAACGCTTTACGGCACCAATCCTTTGGATTGGCATGTCGATGTGGTCCGGCAAAATCTGAATGGCGGGCGCGCAGCCGCGCTGGAGCAGGATTTCCCCGAAGCCTATCACCACGCATTGGCTCTCCTGAACGAAGATACCAGCTTTGACTGCAGCCGCCTGACAGCCCGCCTGCCCTTCCTGAATGAGGCGGATAAACTGAAGCTGATCACCCGCGCGTCCAAACTGGGCGATGGGTCACGCCACGAAAACTCAGCCGAGCACAGCTGGCACATCATGCTTTATGCTTGGATTCTGGCAGAACACAGCGCCGGCCCGCTAGATGTGGACCGGGTGCTGCAAATGCTGCTGCTGCATGATCTCGTGGAGATCGACGCCGGTGATGCGCCGATCCACGGCGTGACTGATCCCGCAGCCCTTGCCGCGCTTGCGGCAAAGGAAGAAGCAGCCGCAGACCGCCTGTTTGGCCTGCTGCCTGCCGATCAAGGCCTGCCGATGCGGGCGATCTGGGAAGAGTTCGAGGCGGCAGAGAGTGCTGACGCTGTTTTCGCCAAATCCATCGACCGGGTCCAGCCAGTGCTGCTCAACCTGCTGAACGGCGGCGGCAGCTGGGTCGACTATGACGTGAGCCTGCCGCAGCTGGACACCCGCGTCGGCGGCAAGGTCAGCCGCGGCACACCGGACGTCTGGACCTATGTCCGGGCAAAGATTGAACCTTGGTTCCGCGCGGCCGGACGTTTGTAAACACTGGCCGCAACTCCGGTTCGGGGCTGCGCTTCACTCCAGAAACGGCTGAAACGGCTGCGTTTCCGCGCCTTGGGAGGTCAGCGTCAAAAACTCCCCCGGTTGCAGTTCACTCCATGCTTCACCTGTGTCCTCAAGCGGTTCCGATACAACCGCCCATCCCTTCAGTCTGTGGCTCCAGCGGTAGTAGACCGAAGGTGCGATACTGTCAGAGGAGTAGCGCGCCGCATAAAGCGTCTCTCCATCCGACATGGCTACGGACAGCCGCATATGCGGTGTTCGGCCCCGAGCCCGCGACAAAGCCTCCATGCGGCCCGCCGCCCGTTCCAGCGCCGCTTTCGGATCAATGTCCAGGCCTTCGCGCAGGGCCAGAAGAAACAGCACTTCGCTGTCAGTAGCCCCTTTGCGGTGTTGATACAGCTCATCAGGGATGCACATGTCTGCATGGCGGCGGAAATTCTCAAACCCGCCGACCTGGCCGTTGTGCATGAAACTCCATCTCCCGGCTGCGAAAGGATGGCAATTGTTACGGCTGGTAGCGGATCCGGTTGAGGCCCGAACATGCGCCAGGAAAAGACCGGATTGAACCTGACTCACCAACGCTCGCAAGTTACAGTCCGACCAGGCGGGGGAAACATCGCGGTAGAGCCCCGGCTCGGTCCGCTGCCCGTACCATGCAATGCCGAACCCGTCGCCGTTGGTCGCAGTCTTACATTCGACCGCCTTTTGGCTTTGCGCTATCAGCGAATGCGCAGGTATTGAAATGATGTCTTCCAAAAAGACTTTGGCACCGGTGTAGGCAGCCCAGCGGCACATATGTTGCTCCTTGTGTTGAAGATCTGATCAGGACTTCTATTCTATTCCTGACGCTAAACTTGGAACATTCATCTAATTTAGCTTGGCTTTTTAGTACAGCGTATCTGCGCACAGTCATCTGTTCATTGCCGCGGCGGCCGAAAACAAGGCAAACAGTGACGCATTGGGACTTCCTGCACTGCATTGAATACGGTACCGGAGAAAGGAACACTGCTCCGCCACAGGCGGGCAAAACGCGCACACGGAGGCAGAGATGCCGGTTCACTATATCTACCTCATTATTGCGGTTGCTGCAGAAACCATTGGCACAACGGCCCTGCAGGCCAGTCAGCAGTTCAGCAAACTTGGACCGTCGCTGATCGTTCTGGTCGCTTATGCGTTTTCCTTTTACATGATGGGGCTGACGCTCAAATTCATGCCGGTGGGTATTGTCTATGCGATCTGGTCGGGTCTTGGCATCCTGCTGATAGCTGTTATTGCCTTCATTGTTTTTGGGCAGAAGCTGGATCTGCCAGCTGTTATCGGCATGGTGCTGATCATGTCCGGCATCATCATCATTCACCTGTTTTCCAAGTCTTCGGCCCATTAGATCCGCATTTGCGGCTTCTTTGGACGGATTTCCTCTGGCCTTTGTGCGGGGTTCGGGCTATGCGCGGCCCAACTTCCTTACAAAGGCGAACGTCATGGACTTGCGCAACATTGCGATCATTGCTCACGTTGACCACGGCAAAACCACCCTGGTCGACGAGCTGCTGAAACAATCCGGCGCCTTCCGCGAAAATCAGGCTGTGGCGGAACGCGCCATGGACAGCAACGATCTGGAGCGCGAGCGCGGCATTACCATTTTTGCCAAGCCCACCTCGGTCGAGTGGAACGGCACCCGTATCAACATCGTCGACACCCCCGGCCACGCCGATTTCGGCGGCGAGGTTGAGCGGATCCTGTCGATGGTCGACGGTGTGGTGCTGCTGGTGGACGCCGCCGAAGGCCCGATGCCGCAGACCAAATTCGTGACATCCAAGGCCCTGGCCCTGGGCCTGCGTCCGATCGTGGTGCTGAACAAGGTCGACAAGCCGGACGCCGAACCCGACCGTGCGCTTGACGAATGCTTTGACCTTTTTGCTTCGCTCGAAGCCACCGAAGACCAGCTGGACTTCCCGCATATGTATGCGTCCGGCCGATCCGGCTGGGCCGATGCGGAACTGGACGGCCCGCGCAAGGATCTGCATGCGCTGTTCAACCTGATCGTGAACCACGTGCCCGAGCCGAAACAGATCAAACGTCAGGACGAAGATTTCCGGATGCTGGCCACCACCCTGGGCAGCGACCCCTTTGTGGGCCGCCTGCTGACCGGCCGCGTCGAATCCGGCAAACTGAAGGTCGGCGCCACCGTGCAGGCCCTTACCCGCATCGGCCAAAAGATCGAGCAGTTCCGCGTGACCCGTATCCAGGCGTTCCGCGGCCTGGCCCAGCAGGACATTGAGGAAGCACAGGCTGGCGACATCGTCTCCATCGCCGGTATGGCCAAGGCGACCGTGGCCGACACCATCTGCGCCCTCGCCGTGGATGACCCGCTGGATGCTCAGCCGATTGACCCGCCGACCATCACCGTGACCTTTGGCATCAACGACAGCCCGCTGGCTGGCCGTGACGGCAAGAAAGTCCAGTCGCGCGTTATCCGCGACCGCCTGATGAAAGAGGCCGAGTCCAACGTCGCAATCAAAATCGCCGACACTCCCGGCGGCGAGGCGTTTGAGGTTTCGGGCCGCGGCGAACTGCAGATGGGCGTCCTGATCGAAAACATGCGCCGCGAAGGGTTCGAGCTGTCGATTTCCCGCCCGCAGGTGATCATGAAGGACGTCGACGGCGTCCGCATGGAGCCGGTCGAAGAAGCCACCATCGACGTAGATGACGAATACTCCGGCGCGGTGATTGAAAAGCTGACCGGCACCCGCAAAGGCGAGCTGGTCGAGATGAAACCGGCAGGCGCAGGCAAGACCCGCATTATCGCGCATGTGCCCTCGCGCGGGCTGATCGGCTATCACGGCGAATTCCTCACCGATACCCGCGGCACCGGCGTTCTGAACCGTGTGTTCCACGGCTGGACCGCGCACAAGGGCGCGATCCCTGGCCGCCGCGCCGGTGTTCTGATCTCGATGGAGAACGGAACATCTGTTGCGTTTGCCCTGTGGAACCTGGAAGACCGCGGTAAAATGATGATCGGCGCTCAGGCCGACGTCTACACCGGCATGATCATCGGCGAGCATTCCCGCGAGAACGACCTCGAAGTGAACCCGCTGAAGGGCAAGAAACTGACCAACGTGCGTGCATCGGGCACCGATGACGCAGTGCGTCTGACCACCCCGGTGACACTGTCGCTGGAAGAGTCGATTGCCTATATCAACGACGACGAACTGGTCGAGGTGACGCCGAATTCCGTGCGCCTGCGCAAGCGCTACCTGGACCCGCATGAGCGTAAGCGGATGGCCAAGGCCAACGCCTGATAAACAAGAAACGGCGGCAGAAATCTCTGCCGCCGTTTTCTATTCTGCTGAAGTCAACGCCGTGACACTGGCGCCCAAAGCCACCCTGCCCGGCTCCACCACTTCGGCATACCAGCCGCCATGCCCGCGCATCGCGTTGTAACCGCCATGGCCCAGCACCTCTTCCATCCGCGAACAGGGCGGACAGGGGCCTGTAACCTGCAAAACAGCGCTGCCGATTTGCAGTTTGGCTTTGCGTAAAGCCGCCAGATTGATCCCGGAAATGACAAAGTTCCGGCGCAGCACTTCCGGCTGTAACCTATCCAGCCCGGCAAGGGCCGCAATCACCGGCAGATGCTCGGCCTGGATTAATGTAACGGCGCGTTTGCCCTCTTTGGCGTGATCGCCGCAAAGGCCCGCTGCAGTTACATCCGCAGTTTCCACTGTCAGAATTTCTTCCCGCCGCGCAGGGCGCAGGCCGATCCACGCCACCCGGCCCTGGCCGGCGTGGCGTTTCAGCATCTCCGCAAAAGCGGTGATCATTATTCGGAGGTTTCCACCACCATCAGTTCGCGCTCGGACGCGCCGCGCGCATGGCTCAGCGCTTCCTGGTATTCCGGGCTGTGATAGCAATCGACTGCGGCATCGACACTTGGGAATTTGGCCACCACATTGCGCGGGCGCTCCTTACCCTCCAGCTGCACGAAACGCCCGCCGCGGGCGACAAACGTGCCGCCGTGCTTGGCGATGGCAGGCCCCGCCAATTCGGCATATTTGCCATAGGCATCAGCGTCGGTGACGGTCACATGTGCAATCCAAAGTGCGGGCATCGGAGCCTCCCAAGTTATGATCTTTCCGGCAGATTAGGCAATTTGCCGGAAAGACCAAGTATTTTTTGACCAAATGGTCAGCCAGCCAGCACAGCCTCGGCTGCCTTGATCGCCTCGTCGGCGCCGGAGAAATCCTTGCCGCCACCCTGGGCCATATCCGGACGGCCGCCTCCGCCTTTGCCGCCCACAGCCGGAACAGCCGCCTTCAGCACGTCCACAGCTGAGATTTCGCCAGTCAGATCGTCGGTCACACCAGCGGCCACAGCAACCTTGCCATCTTCCTCGGCGATCAGCAGGATCACACCAGAGCCGATGTTCTGCTTATGTGCATCAATCAGGCCGCGGAGATCCTTGCCGGACACCCCTTTCAGGGCCTGGGCCAGGAACTTCTTGCCGTTGACGTCCTTGGCATCGGCGCCGTTGCCGGAACCACCACCCATCGCAACCTGCTGCTTGAGATTCGAAATCTCGTTCTGCAGCACTTTACGTTCGTCCATCATCGCTTTCAGACGGTCCATAACATCCGCAGGCTGCGCCTTCAGCGCAGTTGCAATCTCGGCCATCCGGCCCGCTTCACGCTCCAGATGCTCAAACGCCGCGGCACCCGTCAGCGCCTCGATCCGGCGCACGCCAGCCGAGGATGCGCTGTCGCCAAGGATCACAAAGGTGCCAATGTCACCGGTCTGCTTCACATGGGTGCCGCCGCACAATTCGATGGAATAGGTGTCGCCATCATGGCCCTTGCCGGTTTCGGCCCGGCCCATGGATACCACACGGACTTCATCGCCGTATTTCTCGCCGAACAGCGCCTGCGCGCCCAAGTCCCGCGCATCATCCGGCGTCATGATCCGGGTCGAAACAGGGGTGTTTTGGCGAATGAAATCATTTACTTCTGTGCCGACCTTCGTCAGCTCAGCTGCGCTCATCGCCTTGTTGTGGCTGAAATCAAACCGCAGACGGTCCGCAGCATTCAGCGAACCTTTTTGGGCCACATGCTCCCCCAGTGCGTTGCGCAGCGCCTCATGCAGCAGATGCGTGGCCGAGTGATTGGCCCGGATCCGGCTGCGGCGCGCGTGATCAACCTCCATAGCGGCACCCAGGCCGACAGAAACTTCGCCTTCGATCACTTCGGCAATGTGCAGGAACAACCCCTCCACCTTTTTGGTGTCGGTGATACGGGCCGCGCCGCCTTCGACGGTCAGAACGCCGCTGTCGCCAACCTGGCCGCCGCTTTCGCCGTAGAACGGCGTCTGGTTCAGGATGATCTGAACAGTTTCCCCCTTGCCCGCCGATTGAACCTGCGCACCGTCCTTGACGATAGCGGCAACCTGGCCTTCGGCCTTTTCTGTCTCATAGCCCAGGAATTCGGTCGGCCCATTTGCGTCAAGAATATCGAAGTAAACCTTCACATCCGCCGCTTCGCCCAGACCGATGCCGCCAGCGCGGGATTTCTCCTTTTGCGCCTGCATCGCCGCATCGAAACCATCGGTATCGACCTCGATCTCCTTGGCGCGCAGCGCGTCCTGCGTCAGGTCAAGCGGGAAACCGAATGTGTCGTACAGTTTGAACGCAGTTTCACCGGGCAGGACATCGCCCTTGCCCAAATCGCCCGAGGCCTCATCCAGCAGCTTCAAGCCTCGGTCCAGCGTCCTGAGGAACCGGGTTTCTTCCTGCTCAAAGGTCTCTTCGATCAGCGCCTGGCCCTGGCCAAGTTCCGGATAGGCCGCACCCATCTTCTGCACCAGTGCCGGCACCAGTTTGTGCATCACCGGATCGGTGGCGCCCAGCAGCGACGCATGGCGCATCGCGCGGCGCATGATCCGGCGCAGCACATAGCCGCGACCCTCGTTCGAGGGCAGCACGCCCTCAGCGATCAGGAAAGAACACGAGCGCAGGTGGTCCGCGATCACCCGGTGGTGCACGTTCTGATCGCCGAACGGATCGGAATTCGTAACATTTGCCGAAGCTTCAATCAGCGATTTGAACAGATCGGTTTCATAGTTGTCATGGGTGCCCTGCAGCAGCGCCGCAATCCGCTCCAGCCCCATGCCGGTGTCGATCGACTGCATCTCCAGATCGACCATCGAGCCGTCTGCGAATTTCTCGTTCTGCATGAAAACGAGGTTCCAGATCTCAATGAACCGGTCGCCGTCTTCCTCAGGCGAACCCGGAGGGCCGCCCCAGATATGATCGCCGTGGTCATAAAAGATTTCGGTGCAAGGACCGCAAGGGCCGGTATCGCCCATCTGCCAAAAGTTGTCCGAGGTTGCGATCCGGATGATCCGGTCCTCGGGCACTCCGATTTTCTTCCAGATTTCAAAGGCTTCATCGTCGGTGTGATAGACGGTGGTGTAAAGCCGGTCTTTGGGAACGTCGAGTTCCTTGGTGATCAGCTCCCAGGCAAAGGGGATCGCCTCATGCTTGAAATAGTCGCCAAAGGAGAAATTGCCGAGCATCTCGAAAAACGTGTGGTGGCGCGCGGTGTAACCCACATTGTCGAGGTCATTGTGCTTGCCGCCGGCGCGCACGCATTTCTGCGAGGAGGTTGCGCGTTTGTAGTCGCGGGTCTCAACCCCGGTAAAACAGTTCTTGAACTGCACCATGCCTGAGTTGGTGAACATCAGGGTCGGGTCGTTGCGCGGCACCAGCGGGCTGGAATCCACCACTTCGTGCCCCTGTTTGGCAAAGTAATTCAGAAAGGTTGAGCGGATATCGTTGAGCGTCGGCATATGCAGGATCTCTTGCGGGCTTAAATAAGCGGTCCGGGCAGGTTTACCCCCCAGCCGGCGCACTGTCTACAGCGCGAAGCGGCGTCTCCCATGAAAAAGGGCGCAGCTTGCGCCACGCCCTCGCATTTCAAATATTTGATCAGATTACCGGGCGCTTAGGCCTCAAGGATATCGTCTGTGCCGCTCACATCCGGACGGTCGAACTCCAGCCCGTGCGAGGCGCGGATCTTGTCTTCGATATCAATGGCAATCGCCGCATTGTCCCGCAGGAAGGTTTTGGCGTTTTCACGCCCCTGCCCGATCCGCTCATCCCCGTAGGAGAACCAGGCGCCGGATTTGTTGACAACACCCGCCGCCACACCAAGGTCCAGCAATTCCCCATCTTCGAGATGCCTTCGCCATACATGATGTCGAATTCCACCTGCTTGAACGGCGGCGCCACCTTGTTCTTTACCACTTTGACGCGGGTCGAATTGCCGACCACCTCGTCCCGGTCCTTGATCGCACCGATGCGGCGGATGTCCAGGCGGACGGAGGAGTAGAACTTCAACGCGTTGCCGCCGGTGGTGGTCTCCGGCGAGCCGAACATCACGCCGATCTTCATGCGGATCTGGTTGATGAAGATCACCATGCATTTGGACCGGCTGATCGAACCGGTCAGCTTGCGCATTGCCTGGCTCATCAGCCGGGCCTGTACGCCGACACTGCTGTCGCCCATATCGCCCTCAAGCTCGGATTTGGGGGTCAGCGCCGCCACCGAGTCGACGACGACCATGTTCACCGCACCGGAGCGCACCAGCGTATCGGTGATTTCCAGCGCCTGTTCGCCGGTATCGGGTTGCGAAATCAGCAGCTCGTCCAGGTCGACGCCCAGCTTGGCCGCATATTGCGGATCCAGCGCGTGTTCCGCGTCGACAAAGGCGCAGACACCGCCCTTTTTCTGCTGTTCTGCAATGCAATGCAGCGTCAGCGTTGTCTTGCCCGAGCTTTCCGGACCGTAGATTTCGATGATCCGCCCCATCGGCAGGCCGCCGATCCCCAGCGCGATGTCCAGGCCCAGCGATCCGGTCGAGCTGGCCTCGATCTCCTGCAAGGCCGTGCCATCGCCAAGCTTCATGATGGAGCCCTTGCCGAACTGCCGCTCAATCTGGGCAAGCGCGCTGTCGAGCGCCTTTTGCTTGTCACCGCTTACTTTATTTTTCATGGTCAAAAGATCCGCCATAGTCCCTTGTCCCTTTCTATGTGTCACACACCGGGGCGTGCGGCAATCACTGCTTTGTTCACCTCTTGTTCCTTATGAGATCAAAAAGAGAACATTGCAACAGAAAACTCTGTGTACCCACATCAAACTCTGGGTGTTAAAGAAAGATTGATGGTTAATCCGCAGCAAGAAATTTTACCGGGCAGTTAACGGAATGATGATATTTTTCAAAGAACGGCTGGCGCTCCTCTCCGTTCCCAAAACCGGCACCACCGCCTTTCAGGCGGCGTTGCGCAACCGGGCGGATCTGGTGATCTCCGACCCGCCGGAGCTGAAACACGCGCCGCTGTACCGCTACAACCGCTGGATCCGGCCGATGTTTGAGAAGGTCTGCGGAGCCGAACTTGAGGTCGCCGCAGTGATGCGGGAGCCGGTCAGCTGGCTGGGCAGCTGGTACAGGTACCGGCAGCGGCCGGCGCTGGATGGCAACCCGAATTCGACCAAGGATGTCAGCTTTGACGACTTTCTGCACGCCTATTGCAAAGGCAAACCACCCGCCTTTGCCAATGTTGGCAGTCAAGCGAAATTCCTGGAGCCACAGCCAAATGGCTGCAAGGTCAGCCATCTGTTCCGCTATGAGGATCAGAACACGTTGAAGCAGTTCCTGGAGTTGCGCCTGGACGTGGAAATCGGGTTGGAGCGCAAAAATGTCAGCCCTCAGGCAAGTCTGACACTAAGCCCGGAAGCCCAGAACCATGTCCGGCGAAAGCGTGCTGCGGAATTTGAACTGTACGATTCTATTCCAGCCCGTTGACCATAAAAAGCCGCCGGAAGCGGCGGCTTTTACAGATCTGGATTTCTCAACCTTAATGCAGTTGCGCATGAACCGTTTCGGTCAACTGGTTGAGCGAAAACGGCTTGGGCAGGAAAACCGAATTCGGAACATCCGGGTCAGCCTCGCCAAAGGCCCCTTCGGCATAACCTGAGACAAACACCACCCGGGTATCAGGGCGCTCTTTCAGCGCCTGGCGCACCCAGCTGGGCCCATCCATGCCGGGCATCACCACATCGGTGACAAACACATCCACCGTCAGGCCGGGATCTTCCAGCGTGCGCAATGCGTCCTCGGCGGATTCGGCTTCCAGCACCGTATAGCCCCGCATCCTGAGAGCCCGGGACGCAAAGGCCCGCACCGGAGCCTCATCCTCGACCAGCAGCACCACGCCCTCGCCGTGCTGGGCGGCAACAGTCTTCTCCGTGATCTCGGCCGGTTTTTCAGCGGCAAGCTGGTCGGCCTGCTGTTTGTTGACCGGAAAGAACAGGGTGAACTGGGTGCCGTGCCCCTTGACCGAGTCGACGAAGATGTAGCCGCCGGTCTGCTTAATAATGCCATAGGCCGTGGACAGGCCCAAACCGGTTCCCTCGCCCGTGCGTTTGGTGGTGTAGAAGGGTTCAAACACCTTTTGCAGCTTGTCCGGAGCAATCCCTACACCTTCATCGGACACTTTCACGGTGACCCAATCGCCGGCCGGAACTGTGGCGCGGTTCCGCTCCAGCGGCTTATCCAGCGCGATCACTTCCGTCTCGACCCGGATCTCACCGCCCTGCGGCATCGCATCACGCGCGTTCACCACCAGGTTCATCAGCACCTGTTCCAGCTGCCGCTTATCAGCCCGGATCGACTTCATCACCGGATCGTGGCTGAGGGTCAGGGTGACCTTTTCACCCACCAGCCGGTTCAGCAGATGGGTCAGGTCCGACAGCGTGTCCCGCACATCCAGGGTTTCCGGCTGCAGGGTCTGTTTGCGCGAAAACGCCAGCAGCTGGCTGACAAGCGAGGCGGCCCGGTTGGCGTTCTCGTGGATCTGGATCAAATCGCCATAGTCCTGGTCGCCCTGATCGTGGCGCAGCAACAGCAAATCGCAGTGGCCGGAAATCGCGGTCAGCAGGTTGTTAAAGTCATGCGCAACACCGCCCGCCAGCTGCCCGATTGCCTGCATCTTCTGGCTTTGCACAAATTGCGCTTCCAGCGTCTTCAGCTCGGTCGCGTCATTCAGCACTGCGATCAGCATCGGAGTGCCCTCTTCCACCACCCGGGTGAGAGTCACCTGAACAAAGACTTCCTTGTCAGCACGCGACAGGCGCAGGAATTCAGACTTGTTCGGCGCCAGCCCGTCGGCGGTATCGCGCAGCCAGTCCGACATCGGGCGGCCTAGCCCTTCCATCAGCTGGCCAAGTTTCAGATTGGCACAGCTTTCAATCCCCAAAAGACGCAGGGCCATGCGGTTGCTGGTCAGAATTTCACCTGTAGGAGCAACCTTAAGGAACGGCACAGGCAGCGCTTCCAACCCGGCTTGGGCAGAGTCGAAACTGCCTTCATCCACTTCCATCAGAAACAGTTCGCTGCGGCCCTGGGTGCGGTTTTTCTCGCTGACCAGCACCTGGACCGGGCCGGATTTGGTGCTGAGCGTATTGATCTGCCCGGGCATGACCGGCAGCGCAGGGAACAAACGGTCGGTGGATTTCACACGCTCGCCGATCAGGCTGCGGGCCGCCTCGTTCATGAACAAAACAGCGCCAGTGCGGCCAACCGTGATCATCGGAACCGGCATCGTTTCCGCACCGCGCCCGTTGCCGCCGCGGTCAAGGATATCTTCCACCCGCCACAGAAAGCTGCCGCCGTTCATCTGGTGAACCGCCAGCCGCACATGGCCGCGCCGGGTCACGATATCCTCGCGGGCGGCACCATCAACGCGGGCGCGGCTTTGCAGCCGGTACAAGACCGCCGACGGGTTGGCCAGGATCGACCGCAAAGTTCCTGCCAATGTGTCGCGGCTGCCGTCCTGGAACCGTTTTACAGCGGCCCCGTTGCAGGCATGGATCACTCCATCGCCGTCCGTGACAAAACTTGGCGTGGCATCTTTCTCGATAAAGCCGGTCAGCAGCTCCGCCGCCATCGACCGCGCATTCAGACGCATCCGGGTTTGAATAACCATCAGCACCGCCACAGCCGCAAGTGTCAGCCCCACCATGACAAAACCGCGGCCCATCCAATCGGGCAGCGGCATCAGCCAGGGGCCTGACAGCAGCAGCAGGGCCAGCAGCAGTGTCGCGGCCAGCCGGACGTGCTCGGGGCATAAACCCGCAGTTCCGGAACGGAAGTTTCTTGGCGACCGGACATTACGGCTCCATGGACAATGCAAAGTGACGCCATAACGCGGCGGTTTTGGTTAAAACCACGTTAAGAAACACAAAGGTTTCCCGGCGGCGACCCTAACAACCGCCCTTTGCGCGCGTCAACACAGCAACAAAGAAACCATCGGTGCCGTTTTGCACGTGCCAGCTTTGCTGCGCCGCCAGCGACCAGCCCTCGTTCTCTTGCAAAAACCTTTGAACTTGCTCAGAGTTTTCGCCATCCAGCACCGAGCAGGTGGCATAGGCCAGGGTCCCGCCAGGCGCCGTCAGCTGTGCCGCTGTGTGCAAGATATCTGCTTGGGCCTGATGCAGGTCCTGCAGGTTTTCAGGCGTCAGCCGCCATTTGCCTTCCGGTGCCCGCCGCCAGGACCCGGAGCCGGAACAGGGGGCATCGCACAGCACCAGGTCAAACGGCCCGCTGCTGTCAAGCTCCGCAGTCAACAGCTGCTGCACCTGCACACCCGCCCGGGCCGCGCGTTCGGGCAGGTCTTTCATGCGCTTGGGATCGGCATCATGGACAAACAGCCGGAGGTTCGCCTGCGCGGCCATTGCCAATGCCTTGCCGCCGCCGCCGGCGCAGTAATCCAGCACTTTCATGCCGTCTTGCAATGGTAACAGCGCGGTGACAGCCTGGCTCGCTGCGTCCTGCAATTCAACAAGACCGTCCTGGTACACTTTGGTGTTGCGCAGCTTGCGGGCGCCTTCGGTCACTTCCAGCGCTGTGGCGGCGGCTGGATGCGGCCGGGTGGCGATGCCGTCGGCGCTCAGCGCCTCTTGCGCTTGCACAAGCGTGGCGCGGGCAATGTTCACCCGCAAATGCACCGGCGCACGGCTGCGCAGAGCCAGCGCTGCGGCCTCAGCCTGATCCCCAAGACTGCTGCTGAACTCAGGCCACAGCCAATCGGGAATATCCAGTGCCTCTGCCGCTTCCGGCGGAGACGGCAGCTGACGTTCCGCCTCGGTCAAAGGTGCAGGCCCATACCCCTGTCCGCTAAAGAACTCGTCCGGGTCCTGCCCCGCTTCCCGCAAGGCGCCCAAAACCAGCCCCCGGCCGCTGTGCGCGCCGCCAAGGACTGCGTGCGACCGCTGGCACCGCACCGCTGTAAACACATGGTCACGCACCGCGGCGCGGTCTTTTGATCCGGCAAACCGGCTCCGGCGTCCCCAGGAGGTCAGCGCCTTTTCCGCAGCCTCGCCCTCCAGAATCCGGTCAAGAACCTCAATGGCCGCCTGCAGGCGGGCGGCGGGGGTCATGCCCCTGCCTTTTGATTGCACGCGGCCATCATCAGCTTATCCTGCCCGGTAGTTCGGTGCTTCGCGGGTGATCTGCACGTCATGCACATGGCTTTCCTTCAACCCGGCGCCGGTAATGCGGACAAAATTGCAGTTCTTGCGCATCTCATCCACGGTCGCACAACCGGTATAGCCCATTGCTGCACGCAGACCGCCGACCAGTTGGTGAACCACCGGCCCGGCGCCGCCTTTGTAGGGGACCTGGCCTTCGATGCCTTCCGGCACCAGCTTGTCGCTGGCGGCGTCCTTCTGGAAATACCGGTCCGCCGAGCCGCGCGCCATCGCCCCCATCGAGCCCATGCCGCGGTAAGATTTGAACGAGCGGCCCTGATACAGGATCACCTCGCCCGGGGATTCATCCGTGCCCGCGATCATCGATCCAACCATGGCGCAGGAGGCACCCGCCGCAATCGCCTTGGCAAAATCGCCCGAGAATTTGATGCCCCCGTCGGCGATCACCGGGATATCACCGGCCGCATTTGCGCAATCCATGATCGCAGTCAGCTGCGGCACGCCGACACCGGCCACCATGCGGGTGGTGCAGATCGAACCCGGGCCGATGCCGACCTTGACCGCATCAGCGCCCGCATCAATCAGCGCACGGGTGGCTTCAGCCGTGGCAACGTTGCCGGCAATCACCTGCACCGCGCCATACTGTGCCTTGATCCGCTTTACCGCGTCGATCACGCCCGCCGAATGGCCATGCGCCGTATCCACAACGACGATATCAACACCTGCGTCGATCAGCGCCTCGGAGCGGGCAAAGCCGCTGTCGCCGACCGAGCTGGCGGCGGCAACCCGCAGGCGGCCCAGCTCATCCATGCAAGCGGTCGGGTGCAGCACAGCCTGTTCGGTGTCTTTGAGGGTCAACAGCCCCGTCAGCCGGCCATCCTTGTCGGAGACCAGCAGTTTTTCGATCCGGCGCGCCTTCATCAGCGATTTGGCTTCTTCCAGATCGGCCGGCTCCTGCAGCATCGCCAGATTGTCAGAGGTCATCATCACCGACACCGGTGTGCTGTCATCCGAGGCAAAGCGCATGTCGCGGTTGGTAACGATACCAACTACGCGGCCCGCGCCATCCACCACCGGGAATCCAGTCACCCGGTAGCGTTCCTGCAGCGCCTTGGCATCAGCCAGGGTCTGGTCTGCGGTCAGCGTAATGGGGTTGTAAACGATGCCCGAGATAAAGCGTTTGACCCGGCGCACTTCGCGGGCCTGCTCTTCCACGTTCAGGTTCTTGTGGATCACCCCCATGCCGCCGGCCTGGGCCATGGCAATCGCCATGCGGGACTCGGTCACTGTATCCATGGCCGAGCTTAAAAGCGGGATGTTCAGCGATACCGACTGCGTCACCCGGGTGCGCGTATCAGCGGTATTGGGCAGTACGCTCGACGCGCCTGGCACCAGTAGAACATCATCAAAGGTGAGAGCCTCACGAATCTGCATTGGTCATCCTCATGCATAACCCCGTTTGGCGGTGACCCTATGGCACAGAACCCACCGGGGGGAAAGAGGCAGCGGGCAAGAATTCCTGCAGTGCAGCAATCTCTTTCAGGCGGCTCTGATCTGGGTCAAAGCGCGCAGGCCTGCTTGGCGTATCAGAAAACCTGCAAGGATGATGCAGGATATTGCCATGCCCGCCCCATTGGAAAACGTCACCGTGCTGGACCTCACCCATGTTCTGGCCGGTCCTTACTGTTCAATGATCCTGTCGGATCTTGGCGCTGAAATCATCAAGGTGGAACGCCCCGGAACAGGCGACGACACCCGCACCTTCCCGCCGTTCAAGGAGGGAGAAAGCGCCTATTTCGCCACCATCAACCACGGCAAGAAAAGCATTGCACTGGATCTGAAGGCGCCCGAGGACCGCGCGGTTTTTGAGCGGCTGCTGGCGCAGGCCGACGTGCTGCTGGAGAACTACCGCCCCGGCGTGATGCAGCGGCTGGGCTATGGCTGGGAAGATCTGCACGCCAGATACCCGCGGCTGATCTATGGTGCCGTGTCGGGCTTTGGCCACTCCGGCCCCGATGCTTTGAGGCCGGCCTATGACATGGTGGTCCAGGCCCGCGGCGGAGTGATGTCGATCACCGGTGAAAAGGACCGCGACCCGGTGCGCGTCGGCGCCTCGATCGGCGATATCGTTGCCGGCATGTTTCTGGGGCACGGCGTCCTGGCAGCCCTTCTGGACGTGCAGAAAACCGGTCAGGGCCGGTTCATCGACGTCGCCATGCTGGACAGTCAGCTGGCGCTGCTGGAGCACGCCATCGCTATCACATCGGTCACCGGACAAGCCCCGCAGCCCTCCGGCGCCCGGCATCCGTCAATCACCCCGTTTGAGACGTTCCACGCGTCAGACGGGCTGTTTGTGATTGCTGCCGGCAACGACACGCTGTTTGCCCGGCTCTGTGATGCGCTGGATTTGCCGCTTGCAGAAGACCCGCGTTTTGCCACCAATCCGGCGCGCTGCGAAAATGCACGCCTTCTGAAACGCTTGATCGAAGCGATAACCTTAGGGAACAGCAAAGACCACTGGATCGGGGTTCTGACCGGGGCGGGCATTCCGACAGGGCCGATCCAGACGGTGGATCAGGTCATGAAGGACCCGCAGATCCTGGCCCGTAATATGGTTGTCGAAGTTCTGGGGAAAAACGGCCAATCCGCAAAATTGTCGGCTGGCAATCCGATAAAAATGAGCGGTCTGGCAGATCCGGCAACCCGCGCCCCTGCTCCGCAGCTGGATGGCAACCGGGCAGAGATTCTGGCGTGGCTGAAAGAGGTTGAGGCACAAGCCGCCCCCTGACAGCCGGCCTGATAAAAACCGCATCCCAAAGTCACCAAATATGGAAAAATGGCGCCAGCAGACGGGAAAATGCCGCCCCTTGCCTTTCGCCTGCCGCAAAAGCCCATATGCTCCGCCTAAATTGCGGAATGAGAAGGCTACAGGCATGACTGACGAACCCCTCGTTGTGTTTACCCCATCCGGCAAGCGCGGGCGTTTCCCCGCGGGCACGCCGATCCTTACCGCCGCGCGGCAGCTTGGGGTCGACCTCGACTCGGTCTGCGGCGGCCGCGGGATCTGCTCGAAATGCCAGATCACCCCGTCCTATGGTGAGTTTTCCAAACATGGCGTGACCGCCGAAGAAGGCGCGCTGAGCGAATGGAACAAGGTTGAACAGCGCTACAAGGACAAGCGCGGCCTGATCGACGGCCGCCGTTTGGGCTGCCAGGCCACCGTGCAGGGCGATATCGTGATCGACGTGCCGCCGGAAAGCCAGGTCCACCGCCAGGTGGTGCGCAAGCGCGCCGAGGCCCGCGACATCACCATGAACCCTTCCACCCGCCTGTTCTATGTCGAGGTCGAAGAGCCCGACATGCATAAACCGACCGGTGACATGGAACGGCTGATCGAGGCGCTGGAGGCCCAGTGGCAGCTGAAGGGCGTCAAGACCGATCTGCATATCCTGCATGTCCTGCAGCCTGCCCTGCGCAAGGGCGGCTGGAAGGTGACCGTGGCCGTGCATCTGGGCGACGCAAGCCACCCGCCCAAGATCATGCATATCTGGCCAGGCTTCTACGAAGGCACTGTTTACGGCCTCGCGGTTGATCTCGGCTCTACCACCATTGCCGCGCATCTGTGCGACCTGAAGACCGGCGAGGTCGTCGCCTCCTCCGGCATCATGAACCCGCAGATCCGCTTTGGCGAAGACCTGATGAGCCGGGTGTCCTATTCGATGATGAACAAGGGCGGCGATCAGGAAATGACCCGCGCGGTGCGTGAGGGCATGAACGCGCTGTTCACCCAAATCGCGGCTGAGGCGGAGATTGACAAGGCGCTGATCGTGGATGCGGTCTTTGTCTGCAACCCGGTAATGCACCATCTGTTCCTTGGCATCGACCCGTTTGAGCTGGGCCAGGCCCCGTTTGCGCTTGCAACCTCCAATTCCTTGGCGCTGCGCGCAGTGGAATTGGATCTGAACATCCACCCCGCCGCCCGCGTCTATCTGCTGCCCTGCATCGCCGGCCACGTCGGCGCTGACGCTGCCGCGGTGGCACTGTCCGAAGCACCTGATAAGTCTGAAGATCTGGTTCTGGTCGTCGATGTCGGCACCAACGCCGAGATCCTGCTGGGCAACAAGGAAAAGGTGCTGGCCTGTTCCTCCCCACCGGCCCCGCATTCGAGGGCGCGCAGATCTCCAGCGGTCAGCGCGCTGCCCCCGGCGCCATCGAACGCGTCGAGATCAACCCCGAGACCAAGGAACCCCGCTTCCGGGTGATCGGCTCGGAAATCTGGTCGGATGAGGACGGTTTTGGCGAAGCCATTGCCACCACTGGCATCACCGGGATCTGCGGCTCCGGCATAATCGAGGCGATAGCCGAGATGCGCCTGGCCGGGGTGCTGGATGCCTCCGGCCTGATTGGTTCGGCAGAACAGGCCGGCACGGCCCGCTGCATCCAGGACGGGCGCACCAACGCTTATATGCTGTGGGACGGCTCTGCCGACGGCGGTCCGACCATTACCGTCACCAACCCGGATATCCGCGCGATCCAGATGGCCAAGGCGGCGCTTTATTCCGGTGCGCGCCTGCTGATGGACAAATTCGGCGTTGAAACGGTAGACCGGGTGGTTCTGGCCGGTGCATTCGGCGCGCATATTTCAGCCAAGCACGCGATGGTGTTGGGGATGATCCCCGACTGTGTGCTGGACAAGGTAACCTCGGCTGGCAACGCCGCAGGCACCGGGGCCCGCATTGCCCTGTTGAACACTGAAGCACGCAGCGAGATCGAGGAAACCGTCCGCAACATCGAGAAGATCGAAACCGCCGTGGAGCCGCGCTTCCAGGAGCATTTCGTGAACGCATCAGCCATTCCAAACTCAGCTGAACCGTTCCCGATCCTTGGCACCGTGGTGACCCTGCCGCAAGTGAACTTCAACACCGGCGGCGGAGACAGCGAAGGCGCTGGCGGAGGCCGCCGCCGCCGCCGGCGCGGCTGACTTTTCCGCATGAAAATACGCTGCGATGCCCTTGACCTCACTGGCGTCGCGGCATAGTCCTTTGCTCAACGAGCGGGTATGGTGAAATGGTATCATGCGAGCTTCCCAAGCTTAAGGCGCGGGTTCGATTCCCGCTACCCGCTCCAAATCTCCCAACACTTTTTCCTTGCTTTCAATGTGATAGTGGAAGCTGCCCCTGCAGTTCCGATTGACGAAACTGCATTAAAAGGCAAAATCGGGGCCACAAAGCCAGCTTCTGGAGCGTGAGACCCGGAAGTACTCCCAGAGTATTTGTCTACTGCACTGAGGCGCCGCCCCTTGCGCCCATCCAGAAACACAGGATTGCCAGCATTCCACCAGAAGCGGCTGCGTGCAGTCCGGTTATAAGCTGCATGCGTCAGCACCCCTAAGGGCAGGCAAATCATAGGTTTGCAGCGAGCGCCCCGCCAGTCTTGACCTTCGCAGACGAAAATTCCCCGTAAAAGACGAGCTCCTCGCCCTACCCTTAAATGGTCCCTTAACCAACAGGGGCAGCGGCCCGCAGGTAACGAGTGAATGTTTAATCAGCTTGGCGGGCCGCATCTTCAAACCGGCTTCACTTCAATCCGGCCTCACTTTGCCACCAGAATTCCGCGAAAGGGATGCTTTCACTGCCATTCTGCGTGCGGCGGCGAAGCGTTGAACACTCCCGCAGATAACCGGCATAGCATGCTTTGGAAACTCAACCGTCAAAGAAACCGGATCATTTGCAAACGTTCAGCAATTTTACGAACAATAATGAATTGTTCCCGCTATTGTTGACAAAAACAACTGCAAGACACTACATTTTTAACGGTATCTCCCGCGTTGGGTGTTGTTGGTTCTTGGGGTAATTGGAGATGGTTCTGGTTTCGGGTTCTGCCTTTTATGGCAGGGCAATGTGTTTCCTGGAGATGCTAATCTACTGAAAACGGCCCTGTCCGGCACTGCATTGCCAGTGGCCGCACAGCAGTCGTCCGCCTGCCAGTCGTGATATCCGTTTCGCCTATCAGCCACGCCTTGCAGCGGCCGGGATGCTTTGACTGTTAGGGACCGCCAAAAAGGGGATCGCAGGACGGCTGCGGAATGCCTGGGGCGGTCCAGTTAACGCGCCGCTTACGGCAGCGCAGGCCAGCAGGGGGCAAAATGGCGACGATCAGCATAACGTCCGCAGACGCAATTGAAAGCATCGGATCCGGATTCGGCGGTTTGGTAACCTTCACGGTCACGCTGTCCGAGGTTCCGGCCGACACGGTCACTGTCCAATACCGCACCATCGGAGGCAGTGCGGATGAAAGCATCGATTTCCCGAAAACATCCGGCACCATCACCTTTGCTCCGGGCGAAGATACCCAGACGGTCGAATTCCGTGTCAGGCATGACACCCTCGACGAGACTGACGAGGCCTTTGTTCTGGAGCTTTTCAACCCGGCCGGCGCATCCTTTGCGGGGCGGTCAGCCGTGCTGCGGCAAAGCGCTTTTGTATTAGACGATGACGGCGCGGGTCTGGACCGGGCGGTCTTTGTTTCCTCACCGGTTGTGGTAGAGGGAAATGGCGGCACCCAGAAAGCGGATTTCACCATCCGCCTGTCCGAACCGGCCGCCAGCAGCCTCACGCTGGATTACCGGACCAAGAACGGCAGTGCGATCGCAGGCGAGGATTACCTTGCCAAATCCGGCAGTGTCACCTTCCAGGCCGGGCAGTTGGAGAAGACGGTCCGGGTCGACCTGACCGGAGACACTGCCTTGGAACCATCAGAGTTTTTTCATCTGATCGTTGGTCCGGATGCCAGTCTTGGCGGAACTGCATCGGGTCTTTCGGGCACGGCCACGATCCTGGACAACGACGGCGGCAGCGGTTTACCGGTGTTGTCGCTGACCTCAGCCAATGCAGTGGAAAGCATCGGTTCGGGGTTTGGCGGCACGGTTGTTTTCACGCTGATGCTGTCGCGGCCCGCCGAAGATGCGGTCGAGGTGAACTACAGGTCAATAGCGGGCGCTGCTGACGAAGATATCGACTACCCTGGGTTTGACGGCACTGTGACCTTTGCCCCCGGAGAGACGCTGAAAAGCGTCGAGGTCCGGGTGCACCATGACAGTCTCATAGAAACCGATGAGGATTTCGGCATCCAGCTGTTTGATCCAACCGGAGCCGCATTTGCGGGCGGCGCCCAGGTGCTGCACGCCTCGGCCTTCATTCTGGATGATGATGGCACCAATCTGGACCGGGCGCTGACCGTGTCCTCGCCCATAGTTTTAGAGAACAACAGCGGCACACGTTCGGTACTGTTCGAGGTGCAATTGTCAGATCCTGCGGCAACGCAGCTGGTGTTTGACTACGCAACCCGCGATGGCAGCGCGACGGCAGGGGAAGACTATACGGCTGCGTCGGGCAAATTGAGGTTTGCCCCTGGTCAGACCAAAACGGTAGTTGAAGTTGAGCTGACCGGCGATAAGGCAGTGGAACCAAGCGAGTTCTTTCATCTGTCGGTGTCCCCGGGCAGCGGGCTCGGCACGTCGGCCAATGGGCTGACCGGCACCGCAACGATCCTGGACAATGATGGCGGCCGCGGCCAGCCGGTTATTTCGCTGGCCGCGGCCGACGCAGTGGAAAGCATCGGAGCCGGCTTTGGCGGAATCGTGGAATTTACCGTGACCTTGTCCAAAGCCGCCGCTGACACGGTGACCGTCAACTACCGTTCGCGGTCGGGTTCCGCCGACGAGGCTATTGATTATCCGGGCTTTAATGGCACCTTGGATTTTGCGCCTGGCGAGACGTCCAAAACGGTTGAGGTCCGGGTCAGGCACGACAATATTTCTGAGACCGACGAGAGCTTTGGCATCGAACTGTTCGACCCTGTCGGCGGCGTCTTCACCGGCAGTTCCAAGGTGCTGCGCGCGGACGCCTTTATCCTGGATGACGATGGCGTCAATCTCGACCGTGCACTGATGGTCTCCTCTCCTGTCATTGCCGAGGGCAATGGCGGCACCCGCACAGCCCTGTTCGAGGTGCAAATCTCGGAACCGTCCGTCAACAGGCTGGTCTATGAGTACAAAACCCGCGACGGCAGTGCTGCCGCAGGTGACGATTACGTGGCGCAAAGCGGCAAGCTGCGATTTGCGCCCGGCCAGACCAAAGCGGTCGTCGAGGTGGAACTGACCGGTGACAGGACAATCGAGCCGTCTGAGTTCTTCAGTCTGGCTGTGGAGCCGGCCACCAGCCTTGGCAGCACCGTTAAGGGGCTGGTGGGCACGGCGGTTATTCTGGACGATGATGGCGGCGGCAAACGCCCGGTGCTATCGGTTTCGGCAACAGATGCCGTCGAAAGCATCGGGGCTGGTTTCGGCGGTACTGTGGTTTTCACCCTGACCTTGTCCAAACCTTCCTCTCAGGCAGTGACGGTGGATTACAATTCGGCAGCCGGATCAGCGACCGAAGGCGTCGACTACCCGGCATTCGCTGACACATTGGTCTTTGCCCCGGCGAGACATCGAAGACTGTCGGCGTGCGGGTGCGGCATGATAGCGAGATCGAGAGCGACGAGAGTTTCGGCATCGAACTTTCCGGTCTCGAGGGCGCAGTTTTCGCAGGCGGCAGCCGGGTGCTGCGCAGCGATGCTTTTATCCTTGATGATGACGGCGTGAACCTGGACCGCAGCATTCTGGTAACCGCGACCCAGGCTGAGGAGCCCTCTCAAGACGGCCGGTTTGCAGTCTTTGAAGTGACCCTGTCCGACCCCTTCAGCAGCACTGAGAAAATCCGCTTTACCACCAAGGACAACAAGGCCAAAGCCGGGCAGGATTACGTGGAAACCAAAGGGGCTTTAACCTTTGCGCCCGGCCAAACCAAGGCAGCTGTGAACGTGGAGCTGCTGCCAGATTACCGGGCGGAAGGGACAGAAGCCTTCTCGCTGGTGCTGAAGCAGGGCAGCTTTCCAGCCGGATTGAACGTGGCCAGCAGCATCACCGCCGCCAAGGCCCGGATCCTTGACGATGACATAAGAGGCACAGGCAGAAAGGACGACATCGACGGAACTGGCGGGTCGGAGGGAATTTATGGCCGCGGCGGATCCGACAAATTGAATGGCCGCGGCGGCGCAGACTGGCTGGACGGCGGCACAGGCAACGACACGCTGACCGGCGGCAGCGGCGGCGATACGCTGCTGGGCAAATCCGGGAACGACAGGTTGCATGGCGGTAAAGGCGGCGACAGTCTGACCGGAGGCAAAGGCGCTGATGACCTAACCGGTGGCAAGGGAGCGGATGTCTTTGTCTTTTACAGCGGAGATTCCGGTACGGGGCCAAACAAACGCGACACGGTCACCGATTTCAATCGCAAGCAGGGCGATAAGGCCGATCTCAGCGAAATCGACGGCGACCGCGATGCACCCGGGGTTCAGGACCTGATGTGGATTGGCCGGGATGCGGAATTCTCAGGCGCTGGCGAAGTCAGGTTCGATACCGCCCGGTCGCTCTTGGAAATCAATCTGGACGGTGACCCGGCTGCTGAGATGCGAATAGATTTTGATGGCCTGGACGTATTCGGCGCGCGGGATCTGATATTCTGAGTGCGGCCCCATTGCCACCTGCCAGCGCGTGGTTCTGCAAAACTGTGCTAACCTGACGCGGTCCGTCTGTGCAATGCAGGCGGATTGTTTTGAGAGGGAACCAGTATGAAACGTCATTGTTTGTTTATGGCACTGTTTTGCGCCTTCAGCGCGGGAGGCGGACTTGCCGGCACGACCTGGGACCAGGCAGGCACTGGAACGGGTATCTCGACCAGCTCTGTAACTGAAATTGCCGACGGGCACATGGTCATGCAAATCAGCAGTTCTTATGACAACATGGAAATGGCAGATGCCGGCCACCCGATGAACGGTGCGTCAGGGCCGTGTTTCGGCGCGGTTGAGATTGCGTCCGGCAGCGTTGACGGCGGCGGCATATGCGCCTTTACCAGCAGTACCGGTGACAAGGTTGTGCTGCATTGGACTGCTGAAGCAATGGATCCGTCCGGCGCCCTGACCGGCAGCTGGAAACTGACTGGCGGCACTGGCCACTGGTCGGATGCCGAGGGCGGCGGCGGCTTCTCGTCAATGACAGACCCGGAAACCGGGAAATTCGTCAATACCATCACCAGCAGCGTGACACTGCCCTGAATTGGCGGCGGGGCTTGACCTGCCCTGCCTGCACTAATGCCTGTCTCAGGCCTTGGAATTACGCACGAAGTCCAGCAAGGCACGGGTGGACCCGTCCTTGCCCGCATCATCTTTCTCACCCGCCAGCAGCGGCATCAGGGAGTCTGCCAGTTCCTTGCCCAGTTCCACGCCCCATTGGTCAAAGGAATTGATGCCAAGGATCACGCCTTCGGCAAACACCCGGTGTTCATAAAGCGCGATGATCTGGCCCAGCACATAGGGTGTCAGCTGCGGATAGATCAGCGTGGTTGAAGGCCGGTTGCCCGGAAAAACCCGGTGGCGCGCCTGACGTTCCAGCTCGGCGCCTTCATACCCAGCATCCCGCATCAGCGCGCTGGCTTCCTCCAGGCTGCGTCCGCGCATCAGAGCCTCGGACTGGGCCAGGCAGTTGACCACCAGCAACCGGTGATGCGGCTCCAGCTCCGGTTCATGCCCCTTGGCTGCAACCAGGAATTCTGCAGGCACGACCGACGTGCCCTGATGCAGCAGCTGATAAAAAGCATGCTGCCCGTTGGTGCCCGGCTCGCCCCATACGACAGGCCCTGAGGGATACGGCAAAGGCGCGCCATCCATCGCAACAGACTTGCCGTTTGATTCCATCTCCAGCTGCTGCAGATAGGCCGGCAGGCGCCGCAGCCGCTGGTCGTACGGCAGCACCGCGCGGGTCGGATGGCCGCAGACCTGATTGTGCCAAATGCCGGTCAAAGCCAGCATCACCGGCATGTTCTGTTCCCAGGGGGCCGTGCGGAAATGGTCGTCCATCGCCTTGCCGCCAGCCAGGAATTCACGGAAGCGGTCCGGGCCGACCGCCAGCATCAGGCTCAGCCCGATCGGGCCCCACACCGAATAACGCCCGCCGACCCAATCCTCAAACCCGAACACATGCTCCCGCGGGATGCCGAAGGCGGCGGTTTCCTCTTCGGAAGTCGACAGCGCCAGGAATTGGCGCGCAGGTTCACCGCCGCCGGCCTCGATCCATCGCCGCGCGGTCGCGGCGTTGGTCATGGTTTCGACTGTGGTAAAAGTTTTGGAGGCCACGATCACCAAAGTTGTTTTCGGATCAATCCGTTGCAGGATGTCGTGAATGTGAGCGCCGTCGACGTTGGACACAAAATGGCACCGCGGCCCGTCGTGATACGGTGCCAGCGCCAGCGCCGCCATCACCGGCCCCAAGTCAGACCCGCCGATGCCAATGTTCACCACATCGGTAAAGGGGCCGCCGGGGCCTGCCAGTTTGCCCGAGCGCACACGCCGCGCCAAACGCTCCATCCGCCCGAGCGTCGCGCGCAGAGGAGCACGGATATCCTCCCCCTCGACGATCAGTTCAGGACCGTCGGGATCCCGCAGCGCTGTATGCAGCACCGCGCGCTGCTCGGTTTCATTGATCTCTCCGCCTTCAAACATGGCATCACGCCGCCCGGCTACATTCTGCTGACTGCACAATGCCGTCAGCGCCGCGCGCACTTCGACGGTGATCTGCGTCTTGGAGTAGTCGAACAAAAGCGCTTCAAACCGCACGCTGAACATATCAGCGCGGTTCGGATCTTTTTCAAACAACCCGGAAATACTCTCACCGCATTCCTGGGAACGCAGCGACTTCAAATCCTTGAACATATCAATCTTTCCTGAATTCAAGGCGCCCAATGCACGGATACCTCGGACATTACCGCTTGGATTGGCGCGGTTTCCGGCGGCAATGCCAGCGCCTGTTCAAGCGCCCGGCGCTTGGCGTCCCCGAAAATCACCAAATGTTTGGCTATGGCGGCATCCAGCACCCGTGCTGTCAGGCTGATACGCGCTTCGGGCTGACTGTCAGGCCGCATGACAATAAGCGCAGGCGCATCCGCCGCCAGTGCATCCTCGATCCCTTCAGCGCCAGGAAACAGCGAGGCTGTGTGCATGTCCTCGCCCATGCCCAAAAGCAAGACGGACAGCGGCAATTGCGGCACAACCTGGCTTTCCAGTTCCGCCAGCACCTCTTCGGGCTGCCGCTCCGGCACATGAAACGGCAGCAATTGCGCCGCCGCTGCCCGGTTCTGCAGCAACCGTGCGCGGATCATTGCTGCATTGGAGCGCGGGCTGTCTGCGGGCACCCAGCGTTCATCCGTGGCCATAATCTGCACCCTGTCCCACTCAATGTCGGCAGCGCACAGGTCGTCAAAGATCATCCCGGGCGTGGTTCCGCCCGCCACTGCAAAAGAAGCCGCATCATGTGTGAGAAGATGGGTTTTCAGATCGCCTGCAATTTCATTGGCGACTTCGATCGCCAGCATGTCCTGATCAGGGTATTCGTTGAATTTCATGGGTTTATCCCTCTCCATTCACGCCCGTCGCGGCGCATCAGCAAATCGGCATCGCCGGGTCCGGTGCTGCCGCTTTCATAAGGTTTAGGCACATCGCCCCGGGACTTCCAGCCCGCAATCAGCGGATCCGTCCAGGCCCAGGCCGCCTCAACCTCGTCGCCTCTCATGAACAACGTCTGGTTGCCGCGCACAACATCCATGATCAGCCGTTCATAGGCATCCGGCGGATCGCCGCCCTCAGGTCCCAGCGCCTCGGCAAAGCTCATGTCCAGCGGCACGTCGATCAGCCGCATTCCGCCCTGCCCCGGTTCCTTAATCGTCACGCTCAGCGTGATGCCTTCGTTGGGTTGCAGGCGGATCTTCAGATGGTTTGCATGGCGCCCGGCCTCGGCCCCGAAGATCGAATGCGGCGCGTCCTTGAACATCACATTGATAACCGAAGACCGGTTCACCAGCCGCTTGCCGGTGCGCAAGTAGAACGGCGTGCCCGCCCACCGCCAGTTGCTGATATGCGCCTTCAAGGCAACATAGCTTTCGGTGCTGCTGCGCGGATTGCTGACCAGCCCTCGGTACGAAGGATGCGGGTCTGACGGATCCAGGCGCGCCTGATACTGGCCGCGCACGATGTGATGCGGTTCAACCGGGTCCAGTGCGCGGATCACTTTCAGCTTTTCATCACGCACCGCGTCCGGGTCGAATTTGGCCGGCGGCTCCATCGCGATCAGGCACAAAAGCTGCATCAGATGGTTCTGCATCATGTCGCGCATTGCGCCTGCGCGTTCATAATATTCCTCGCGCCCCTCGACACCTACGGTCTCGGCCACGGTGATCTGAATGTGATCGACATACTGGCTGTTCCACAACGGTTCAAACAGCATGTTGCCGAACCGGACCGCCATCAGGTTCTGCACGGTTTCCTTGCCCAGGTAATGGTCGATCCGGTAAATCTGGCTTTCATCGAAATGGCTGGCCAGCGTCCGGTTCAGCTCCTGCGCAGAGGCCAAGTCCCGGCCGAACGGTTTTTCCACAACAATCCGCGTATCTGCATTGGCCAGCCCATGGACGTGCAGCCGCTCTGCCAGCGGGCCGAACAGGCCTGGCCCTACCGAGAAATAGAACATGCGGACCGGCGCCTCATCGTCCGGCCGCAACTGGCGGCTCAACTCCTGCCAGCCCGCCTCTCCCAAAGCGTCAAGCGCAACATAGCTGATCCGCTCCAGAAACGCCTCCAATGCACCGCCGCCGCAGGCCTTGGGGCCCGCGTGCGCCCGCACCGCTTCGGCCACGATTGTGCGGTATTCAGCACTGGACAAGCCAGAGCGCGCAGCCCCGATAATCCGCTCAGCGCCTGTCAGCTGGCCAGCGCAATGACGGCGGAACAACGCCGGCAGGATCTTGCGCTGTGCAAGATCGCCTGTGCCGCCAAAAATCACCAGGTCAAACGGGTCGACCGGTATCACACGCGAAACCATTCTTGTTCTTCCTGTTCAAGCCGGTGCAGGCGCAGCACACCGCCGCTCACATCCCTGTCATGTGCCTGCCCGGCTGCTTTCCATTCCTGCGTAGTATAAGGTAGCTTGCCGCGAAAGGAACTGCCCCAAAGGACATCCGCATGAAAGACCTGCAAAAACCCGTCGCGAACCTAGGCAAGTTTCAAGACGCCTTTGTGACGGCCAATGGTCAGCAACGCGCATCGGTGCCGCTCAGCAATCCCGAGACCCTTTGGTTCAACACCGGCACGCTGTGCAATATCGAATGCACAAACTGCTATATCCTAAGCTCTCCTACCAATGACGCACTGGTCTATCTGACCGAGGCCGAAGTGCAAAGCTATCTCAGCCAGATCGGGGAACGCAACTGGCCAATCCGCGAAATCGGCTTTACCGGCGGCGAGCCGTTCATGAACCCCGCGATGATCGCCATGGCCCGGGCGGCGCTGGAGCGCGGCTTTGACGTGCTGATCCTGACCAATGCCTTGCGCCCGATGATGCGCAAGACTGTGAAATCCGGATTGCTGGCCCTGCGGGAGGAATTCGGGAACAAGCTGACACTGCGCATCTCGGTCGATCATCACCGCGAATCCCTGCACGACAAAGAGCGCGGCGCCGGCAGTTTTGCCAAAACCATCGAAGGCATGGAATGGCTGCGCGACAACGGCGTCCGGATGACTGTGGCAGGCCGCACTGTCTGGGGGGAAAGCGAAGCCGAGGCCCGTAACGGCTATGCCGCTTTGTTTGCCGCGCATGGCTTTGCCATTGATGCGTATAACCCGGGTCAGACGGTTTTGTTTCCCGAGATGGACGAAACCGTGGAAGTGCCCGAAATCACAACCGCCTGCTGGGGCATCCTGGGCAAATCCCCGGACAGCGTCATGTGCGCCTCATCCCGCATGGTCGTTAAACGCAAAGGCGCCAAGGCACCGGCTGTGCTGGCCTGCACACTGCTGCCTTATGCACCTGAGTTCGAGATGGGCGAAACCCTGGCCGAGGCGGAACGCCCGGTGCAGCTGAACCACCCCCATTGCGCCAAGTTCTGCGTTCTGGGAGGCGCCAGCTGCTCGGCCTGACGTCTCCTCTCTTGGGCGGGGCTTAGTAGTCCCAGTTGCCCACGGTGAAATTGCCGGCTGTCAATTCGACATCCGTTTCGAATTCCACCAGGACGTTGCTGCCGTAATAGAGCTTGTCCGCGCTGTTATCCATGAACAGCCGGTCTTCCTCTGCGGCCTCCCATTCGTCCCGGTTGAACAGGACGTCTGTATCTCTTGGGATCGCCCGGCTGGATTCCTGGCGATCGAACACAAACACGTCTTTTGCAGCGGAAAAATCTTCAACAACTGCAACGGTGGAATGGGCATCCAATTCCACAAACAGACGATCCCTGCCGTTGCCTGTCTTGATGGTGTCAGCTGCGTTCGCAAAGCTGCCGGTCAGCACGTAGATGTCATCCGACCCGCCGCCGGCATTCAGACTTTCCGAATGCATGCCTTCCAGAACAACCGTATCAGCGCCCCTGCCGGTTTTGATCACCGCGTCCAGCCCGCCTGGCGATGTAATGGTCGAGCCATTGATGACAACCGTGTCTTTGCCGCTGCCGGTTTTCACCGTGATATCTGCAGTAACGCCCCAATTGCCGTTGAATTCAAAATAGTCCTTGCCGCTGCCGGTGTTCACCTTCAGGTCGCTCACGTCGGCGTTCGCGGTGTACAGGACGCTGTCCGCGCCGGCGAATGTGTTAATCCGGACTGACGCATCTCCCGCTTTTATCAGCTGGGAAACCCTTAGCGTGTCGTCCTTTGCACCGCTATTGATGGTGAAACTGCCATCTTCAGTGAAGTCGTTTAGAATTATATCATAATGCCAGTGCTCGACCGAGATAACGCTGGTTTCGATAGCATTCAGATCCAGGATGGAACCGCCAGTTGCCTCCGTTAACACCTGGGATTTCACGGTGTCGTAGCCGCTCCCGCCATCGAAGCTAAGCTGGCTGTATTTGCTGAGGCTTTCGGTTCCCTCAGCCCTTAGGTCAAACAGCAACAGGTCAAGCGTGTCATCCCCGCTGCCGCCAAAGAAACGGTCGGTCAGATCCGGGGTGCCGCCGAATTGGAGGGTGGTGTCATCCCAAAGGCCCGCAAAAATGGGGTCGGCCAGCTCCGGAAAAGACAACTCATAAAGAGTCTTGTATGGAACGGGTTGAAACGGGCTGACGTGATACAGCGTGAAATCATCGTCGCCGCCCCGCCCGTAAAAACTCTCCCGGATCGTCGAGGACGCCACAAAGATGTTTTCGAACTGGTTTCCAAAAAAGTTCTTGCGCATGAATCCCTGCCTGCTTTCCCTGTGCCCCGGGTCCCGATAGGAATACCGTGAGCCGGCCCGGGTGCTTCAAACACGCATAGGATTAGGGCGGCTGCTACATGCACGCAACGGCAAAGACTGCCGCACGGCCCTGCAATCCCTTTAAAAAGCCAGCCGGTTCAGTGCAGCTGGAACTCTCCGACCACGTTACGCCATTCTCCCGGGCCAATCATTTTGCGGTGATTGAACCGAACAGAATGCAGCGGACCGTCAATTTCCCGCTGCCAGAATTCGATGAACTCAAACAGCCGCGGATGGTCCGGAGCAAGGTCGTACTCCTGCCACACAAAGGTGTTCAGAACGTGGATATAGTCGGGCATACAATAGGTGAACTCCGCCGTGGTCAGCCCGTATCCCTTCAGCATCAGCTCGGTCTCTGTGGTCTCCATTTACAGCCTCCAAAATTTGCCCCCTCTTACTGATGCTAGGCTGCTATTGGTTAATTTCCCCAAAAACAGTGTGTTACCGCTGTGTGAACGGCCTGTTTTCCGCTTTCCCGGCTGTTTGCTTGCGCCCCATATACGGTATCTGATAGGGTGCAAACACAATATATAGAGCCAGAAGAAAGAGCGGGCAGCCAACGTGAGCGATACGCCGGAAACTCCTGAAAACATGGACGAAAACCTGCCGGAACGGCCCGTATATGACGGCCCCACGGTATCCATTGAATCCGAAATGCGCACGTCCTACCTGGACTATGCCATGTCGGTCATCGTCAGCCGCGCCATCCCGGACCTGCGGGACGGGCTGAAACCGGTTCACCGGCGCATTCTCTATGCAATGCACGAATCCGGCAACACGCATGAAAAGTCCTACCGCAAATCGGCCCGCCCGGTCGGCGACGTGATGGGTAAGTACCACCCGCACGGTGACAGCGCGATTTATGACGCGCTGGTGCGGATGGCGCAGGACTTCTCAATGTCGCTGCCGCTGCTGGACGGCCAGGGCAACTTTGGCTCGATGGACGGCGATAACCCGGCGGCCATGCGTTACACCGAAGTGCGGATGGACAAGCCGGCGGCCTTCCTGCTGTCTGACATCGACAAGGAAACCGTCGACTTTCAGGACAACTATGATGGCAAAGACCGCGAACCGACGGTTCTGCCGGCCCGGTTCCCGAATATGCTGGTCAATGGCGCCGGCGGTATTGCGGTCGGCATGGCCACCAACATTCCGCCGCACAACCTAGGCGAAGTGATTGATGCCACCCTGGCGCTGATCGACGATCCCGACCTGACCAGCGAACAGCTGATTGATTACGTGCCCGGCCCGGACTTTCCGACCGGCGGCGTGATGCTGGGCCGCTCCGGTGCCCGCAAGGCTTATCTGGAGGGCCGTGGCAGTGTGGTCATCCGTGCCAAGACCCGCACCGAGGAAATCAGGAAAGACCGCTATGCCATTGTTGTGGACGAGATTCCCTATCAGGTGAACAAGGCGGCAATGATCGAAAAGATCGCCGAGCAGGTGCGCGACAAAAAAATCGAAGGCGTCGCCCATGTTCAGGACGAATCCGATCGCAACGGCGTGCGTGTGGTGGTTGAGCTTAAGCGCGATGCCACGCCCGAAGTGGTACTGAATCAGCTTTACCGCTTCACTCCGATGCAGACCTACTTTGGCTGCAACATGCTGGCGCTGAACGGCGGCCGGCCGGAACAGTTGACGCTGCGCCGGTTCCTGACCTCCTTCATCGACTTCCGCGAAGACGTGGTGGCGCGCCGCACCGCGTATCTGCTGCGCAAGGCCCGTGAACGCAGCCACATCCTGTGCGGCCTGGCCGTTGCGGTCACCAATATCGACGAAATCGTCACCACCATCCGCCAGTCTGCCGATGCGGCCGAGGCGCGTGAAAAGCTGATGACCCGCCGCTGGCCGGCCCAGCCGATCCTGGAATACATCGCGCTGATTGATGATCCGACCCATACGGCCAATGACGACGGCACCTATAACCTGTCGGAGACCCAGGCCCGCGCAATTCTGGAACTGCGACTGCAGCGCCTGACCCAGATCGGCGTGAAAGAGGTCACTGACGAGCTGGAAGAACTGGCCCGTAAGATCAAGGAATACCTTGAGATCCTGTCTTCGCGCGAGCGCATCATGGGCATCATCGGCGATGAGCTGCGCGAAGTACGCGACAATTTCGCTGTGCCGCGCCGCACCGAGATCGTCGATTGGTCCGGCGACATGGAAGACGAAGACCTGATCGAGCGCGAGGACATGGTGGTGACCGTGACCTCCGGCGGCTACATCAAGCGTACTCCGCTGGCTGATTTCCGGTCGCAAAAGCGCGGCGGCAAAGGTGTGTCGGGTATGCAAACCAAAGAAGAGGATGTGATCACCACCCTCTTTGTGGCCAATACCCATACCCAGCTGTTGTTCTTCACCACCGACGGCATGGTCTACAAGCTGAAGACCTGGCGCCTGCCGCAATCCGGGCGCACCGGCAAGGGCAAGGCCATCGTCAACATCCTGCCGATCCCGACCGGGGTTTCGATCGCGGCGATTATGCCGGTCGATGTGCCGGATGATGAATGGGAAAACCTGCAGGTGGTCTTTGCCACCAGCGGCGGTGATACACGCCGCAACCGGCTGTCGGATTTCACCAACGTCCGCCGCAACGGCAAGATCGCGATGAAACTGCCCGAGGACGGATCGGTCCAGCTGGTGAATGTCCGTATCTGTTCGGAAGACGATGACGTGATGCTGTTCACCGACTCAGGCCGTGCCATCCGCTTCCGCTCCACCGATGTGCGGGTGTTCAACTCACGCGAATCCACCGGTGTGCGCGGCATCCGTCTCAGCGGTGAGGACCGGGTGGTCTCGATGTCGGTGATCCGGCACTCGAAATACACGCCGGAACAGCGCACCGCTTACCTCAAGATGCGCCGCGCGATGGCCGGTTTGACCGACGATGCCGAGGCCTCGGATGAGGATGCGCCCGAGGATCCGAACTTCTCGACCGAGCTTTATGCGGAAATGTCGGCGGCGGAAAACCTGATCCTGACCATCACCACAGGCGGTTCGGGCAAGTTGTCCTCCTCGCATGACTATCCGGTGCGCGGACGCGGCGGCATGGGTGTCACCGCGATGGACAAGGCGATGCGCGGCGGTGAAATCGTGGCCTCCTTCCCGGTTGAAATGGATGACCAGATCATGCTGGCCACGTCCAAGGGCCAGTCGATCCGGGTGCCTGTGGATGGCATCTCCTTCCGTTCACGCTCGGCCGGCGGTGTCCGGGTGTTCAACACCGGCAAGGGCGAAGAAGTGGTGTCCGTCGCATGGATTGCTGAAAACGGTGATGAGGAAGACGGCGGCGGCGAAGAGTAACACCGCCGCTCAGCCTGACTAAAGCAGCGCCGCCCTGGATCACCTGGGCGGCGCTTTTGTGTTTAACCGCTGCCTAATCTTTCTGTGACAGACTATCGCTTGAGTTGTCTGCACCAAGGGACCGTCCCATGAACCTCTATCAATGCTCCATCGACCTGCATCACGAAGCCAAGGCGCTGAGCTTTGCCAGCGCGGTTGACCAATGGATGAGCTACCTGCAGGAGCGCGGCGTGATCCTGGGCTGGCGGCTGCTGCGGCGCAAGCTGAACCTGGCCAGCGACACTTGCCGTGATTTCCTGCTGGAGATTGAGTTTAAGGACATGACCCAGCTGGATCAGGCTTTCCGTGTCCTGGGCGAACATGACGAGGAAGTCGAAAAGCTCTACTCCTATGTCACAGCCCTGATCGCCACGTCAGAGACCGGCCTCTACCGTCCCTTCCCGGATCCCGAGCGGGCGGAGCGCATGGCGCTGATCTGACGGTTTGCGTTTCAGATCAGGGTTGGCGCCAGCACAAAGCTGGCAAAAATCAGATAGGCTATGGCTGTATGCATCAGTTATTTCTCTGCTCTCATCCCCATGAGCATCCGAGAATACACCTGAAATACGGCATTTCCGGGGCAGCGGATTTTCCGCTGCCGCCAGAAAGCCTTAGCCGTGGTGCAAGGCCGTTTCAGAGATCGTAAAGCAGACTGAACTTCTCTTCGAGATAGGCTAGCAGCGGTGCGTGGCTGGGCTCCATGCCGGATGCGTACACGATGGTATCGCGTGGGCTGCGCAATCCGCCATGCTGTTGCAGGGTTTCTTTCAGCCATCCGGTCGCACCCGTGGTGTCGCCCTCTGCCAACTGCATATCCAGCCCCGGAACATCACGGCGCAGCGCCTGATACAGGCAGCCGGCATAGACGTTGCCCAAACTGTAGGTCGGAAAATACCCGAACAGGCCCACAGACCAATGCACGTCCTGCAAACAGCCGTTTGACGGCCTGTCGACAGCATAGCCAAAGTCCGCCTCGAACCGGTCATTCCAGGCCGCCTCCAGATCCTTCACCGCCAGATCGCCGCTCATCAGTGCGCGCTCCAGGCCGAACCTCAGCATGATATGCAGGTTATATTGCAGCTCATCCGCCTCAGTCCGGATATAACCCTTATGCACTGCGTTCACCGTGGCATAGAAGCTGTCCGCATCCGCAATGCCGAAGTCGCCAAACGCCGCTTTCATCTCCTCAAACAGCCAGCCGGTGAACGCCCGGCTGCGGCCGATCTGGTTTTCATAGATCCGGCTTTGGCTTTCATGCACGCCCATCGACACGCCGCTGCCCAGCGGGGTCAGCAGGTAGTCGCGGCTGATGTTCTGCTCATAGGCGCCGTGGCCGACCTCGTGAATGGTCGAATAGAAGCAGTTGAACGGATCGGCCTCACTGGTCCGGGTGGTGATCCGCACATCCAGCCCCGAGCCGGAGCTGAAGGGATGCACTGCCTTGTCGACCCGCCCGTGCGCCATGTCATAGCCGAAAGCTTTGGCGAGCTTCCGGGTGAGCTTCATCTGCGCCGCTTCGTCAAATGTGCCTGCCAATCCCTTGGGCGCGGGCTTCTCCAGCACCTTGGCGCGAAGGTCCACCAGGCCAGGACGCATAGCGTCAAAGATCTCCGCGATCCCTGCCCCGGTCATGCCGTGTTCATAATCCTCGACCATGGCGTCGTAGACATCGCCGCCCACTGCCAGCGCCAGACCTTCCTCGCGCTTGAGGGCGACCACTTCCTCCAGCACCGGCACAAAGGCGGCAACATCCTCATCCGCCCGCGCGGCGGCCCATTTGCCCTGCGCCTCGGATGTCACCTGGGCGATCTTCTTGGCCAGATCAGCAGGCACTTTGACGGTGCGCTCATAGCTGCGGCGGATTTCACGCAGCTGGGCGTCCCCTGCCTCATTCGGCGCAACTGCCTGCTCCAGCCACTCCGCCACCTGCGGGTCGCTGCGGCGGGCATGCAGAACGGCTTCGATCGCGGCCATCTCCTCGCCCCGCTGCGGCGCCGCCCCGCGCGGCATCATGGTTTCCTGATCCCAGCCCAACCGGCCCGCAATCTGCCCCAACGCCTGGGTTTCGCGCTGAAAGGCCATCAGTTCGTCAAATGCGCTCATAGGTCAATGATCCTTGATCGAGGTTGCAATGGGATAGGCAGACAGGAAGCGGGCGCGCAGGATCAGCACCCAGACGCCGATTGCCACCAGCTGGTGGGTGATCGCGGCGTGCAGCGGTGCGGCATAGATCACGGTGATGATCCCCAGCAGCACCTGCACGGACAGCGCTGCAAAGACGGCGTTGAAGGCAAAACGGGTGCGCGCATGGGCAGAGCCGCGCCCGCGCAACCAGGCCACCACGCCAAAGGCAAACAGCAGATAGCCGGCCACCCGGTGAATGAACTGCACCAGCCCGGGGTTTTCAAAGAAATTCTTCCACACGGGTTCAATCATGAAAGGCTGCGGCGGGATCACCTGCCCGCCCATCAGCGGCCAATCGGTATAGGAGCGGCCCGCGTCGATCCCCGCCACCAGTGCGCCCAGCAGGATCTGCAGGAAGGTGAAATGCATCAGGCCGGTGGACAGGCTGAACAGCTTGGCCTCCTTGGCGCGACGCGCCTGCATCAGCTCGCGCTCCTCGCGGCCCAGCATCAGCATGTACCAGGCAATGAAACCGAGGATCACGAACGCCAGCCCCAGATGCACGGCAAGGCGGTAGGAGGCGACAGCGGTCATCCCCTCGCCCTGTGTCACGCCAGAGGCCACCATCCACCAGCCGATCGCGCCCTGCACACCGCCCAGGATGCCGGGCAGCGCCAAGCGTCCTGCCCAGCCTGCCGGGATCTTGCGCGCGACCAGGAACCCGAGGAAGCCGAGCGCCCAAACCAGGCCAATGACGCGGCCCAATTGCCGGTGGCCCCATTCCCACCAGTAGATCGATTTGAAATCTGACAGTTCCATCCATTGGTTCTGAATACGCCACTGGTCGATCTGCTGGTATTTGCCGAACTCCGCCTGCCATTCCGCCTCGGACATCGGCGGGATGGATCCGGTCACAGGGCGCCATTCGGTGATCGACAGGCCCGAGTCCGTGAGGCGCGTCAACCCGCCCACCACGATCATTGCCACCACCAGGGCAAACAGCACCATCAACCAGGCGCGGATGCCTTTGCGGGCGCCGCCGCGGCCGCGATCGATCAGCCCCGGCTGCGCTGCGGGGGCGTCCGTCTTCTCGCCCTCGACCTCTTCAAAAATGCTGCGCTTGCTCATGCTTGCCTCTTTGTCTGTGGTGCCAAGCTAGGGGCGGGTTATCTAAAGGTCCAGAGCGGCTTACTCGCCGCCGCGCTCTTTCCAACGGACCATCTGGCGCATGATCCCGTGCAGCATCTGCACGTCGGAACGGGTCATCCGCATCCGGCTCCACAGGTTGCGCAGGTTGGTCTTCATGCTGCCGGCCTTTTCCGGTGGGAAGAAGAAGCCCGCCTCGTCCAGCCGGTCCTCGTAATGCTCCACCAGTTTCTCGACCTCGACGCCGCTTGCCCATTCGCCCTTGCGGCCCAGGTCAGTGGTTTCATGCTCCACATCCGCGGACTGGCGCATCCATTCATAACCGGTCAGCAGCACGCATTGGCCCAGGTTCAGCGAGGCATAAAGCGGGTTCACCGGCACCGAGATGATGGCGTTGGCCTTGGCGATATCCTCATTCTCGAGGCCCGCGCGTTCGGGTCCGAACATCACCGCGACCTTCTCCCCCGCCGCGATCTTCTCAGCCGCGATCTGCATCGCGCGTTCGGGGCTGTAGACGGGTTTGGTCAATCCGCGCTGGCGGGCAGTCGTGGCAAACACATAAGTGCAATCGCCCAGCGCCTCCGGCACATCCACACAGAGCTGCGCCTCGTCCAGCAGGCGGCCTGCCCCTGAGGACATCGCAACCGCCTTGGGGTTCGGCCAGCCGTCGCGCGGTGCGACGATGCGCATCCGGTCAAGGCCGAAGTTCCACATCGCCCGCGCCGCGGCGCCGATATTCTCGCCCATCTGCGGGCGGACAAGGACAAAGGCGGGCTGAGGCGTATCGGTGGGCATTGCTGCGGTCATCCGTCTGTTGCGCTTAAAATCCGCCTTGCTGTAATCCCCGCAAGCGTCCGGGGCAAGGTCCGGCACCTGCCTTGCTGGTATTTCCCGCTGCCTCGGGCTGCGCAAATCCTTGCGTCCGGCGGCAAATCGGCTAAACACCGTCCAATCGCCTGAACAATGGAGCGCCACCATGGACAGCCCTTCTGACGCACCGGAACAGCCGCAGATCTATTTGATCTCCCCGCCAAGCTTTGAGCTGGGCAAGTTCCCCGGCCAATTGGCACGGGTGCTGGACGAAATAGATGTCGCCTGCGTGCGCCTGGATCTGGCCAGCCGCGATGAGGACACGCTGAGCCGTGCCGGTGACGCGCTGCGCGAGGTCACGATGGAGCGCGATGTGGCGCTGGTGATTTCGGACCACCAGATCCTGGCCGAGCGGTTGGGATTGGATGGCGTGCATCTGACCGACGCTTCTAAATCGGTCCGAACCGCGCGCAAGGCGCTGGGAGTGGATGCCATTGTCGGCTGTTTCTGCGGAGCGTCTCAGCACGACGGTATGGTGGCAGGTGAGGCAGGTGTGGACTATGTGAGCTTTGGCCCCGTCGGCACTTCTGGTCTGGGCGACGGCGCCAAGGCCGAGGCCGATCTGTTCCAGTGGTGGTCCCAGATGATCGAGGTTCCAGTCGTGGCCGAGGGCGGCTTGACCGAAGACCTGATACGCAGCATTGCCCCTTTACGGATTTCTTTGGCATTGGCGATGAAATCTGGCACGCAGAGGATCCGCTTGCCCAGATAAAGACCCTGATGCGGGCAATGGGTTGATCCATCAGCGGGCGGTTACATGAACACCCGCTCGGCAAACCAGTACCCCCCTATCAGCGCGATTGTGACCGAAGCCGGAATTGCCACCCGGCCGCGGTATTTCGGATGCCGCCCGAACCACAGGCGCACGCCGATGTAAGCAGCTGCAATCACCGCTAGCTGACCCAGCTCCACGCCGACGTTAAAACCAATCAGGGCTGGCAGGAACTGACTGGACGGCAGGCCAAACGCACCCAAAACGCTGGCAAAGCCCAGCCCGTGCAGCAACCCGAAGCCAAAGATCACAAAGGTCCGCCAGCTGTGAAGCTTGCGGGCAAAGATGTTCTCGACCGCGACAAAGACAATCGACAGCGCAATCAGCGGCTCGACAATGGCAGCATTGACGCTGACCACCCCCAGAGCGCCCAGCGCCAGGGTGATGGTATGGGCCACGGTAAAAATACTTACTTGCAGCAGCAGCGGCTTCACCCGCGGGCTGAGAAAGAACAGCCCCAGAACAAACAGGATATGGTCCAGCCCTTTCGGCAGGATATGGGTAAAGCCGACGGGGATGTATTCCGCAAAGGCCTCGACCGGCGTCTTGGCCGCACCGCCCTGGAGCGGGATCGGGGGTGAGGTCTCTCCCCCCTGCAAGTACCCGGTGTAAGGCTCCTCCACCCCGTTCTGCCGCAGCACCACCCCGCCGGACCCTGCAGGCCAGGCAATGCGCAGGCTGTCTGCGCCCGCAGGAATTTCACCGGTCAGTTCAAGAAAGGACGCCCGCGGCAGGTTTGTGTCGCCTGCCTCTGGAATCGAAATTCCAGAGACGCGCAGCTCTACCGGGCCGCCGGCCTGCAGGGAAAAGGTCTCCAGCCATTCTTCGGCAAAGAGCTGAACCATCGGTTCCAGTTCCGGAGCCTCCAGCGCGCGCAGCTCGTCATAATCGGCAGCCTGTGCGGTCTCATTTGTATCGGACAGCCCATCCAGATTGATCCCGGCAACAAAGGCCTCAACGTTCAGACGCAGTTCCAGTGCAACCTGCCCGTCTTTCACCGTGAAATCGGCAATCACCGGCGTGACTTCATGGGCGCGGGCACTTCCAGCGCCTATTGCAACCATTGTGAACAGCAGCGCAAATAGGATCCGCAGCCAAGTCACACTGCGCCCGACAGCCAAGGACAAATTCATGCAATACCGCCTGTTCTGCTCAATTCTCTTTGCCGGGCTGACTTTGGGGGCCGCCCCGCTGTTATCCCACGAGTTTTGGATCGAGCCGGAAAAATATCAAGTGAATTCCGGTGCTACAGTGGTGGCCAGTCTGCGCAACGGTCAGGAATTCAACGGTGCCGAGCAGCCCTATCTGGATCACCGGATCGCCCGGTTCGACGTCATAAAGGACGGATCAGCGTCCCCCTATATGGGCCGGATGGGCGATATGCCTGCGTTCTCAGCGGATGAGACCGGCGATGGTTTGACCGTGATCATCCACCAGACACAGCCGCAGACACTGACCTATGACACATGGGAAGGTTTTCAGGCCTTCATTGACCACAAGGGTTTTGCCGGCATCCCCAGTCAGCATACCGCACGCGGTCTGCCCGACGCGGGCTTTACCGAGCAATACACCCGCTATGCCAAGGCTCTGGTGGCCATCGGCAACGGTGAAGGGTCCGATCTGGACACCGGTATGGAGACCGAAATCGTAGCCCTCGCCAATCCCTATACCGATGATCTGGCAGCGGGGTTTCCGGTTCAGGTTCTATACCAGGGCAACCCGCGCCCGCAGGTGCAGGTCGAGGTCTTTGCCAAAACCCCGGACGGCAGTGTCACCATCAGCACCCGGCTGACAGATTCACAGGGAAAATCCGTCATCCCAGTATTACCGGGGCATACCTATCTGCTGGACGCTGTGGTCCTGCGCCCTGCGCCGGAGGACAAAGATCACGTGTGGGAAAGCCTTTGGGCTGCGCTGACCTTTGCCGTGCCGCTACGCTGAAGCCGCTTGCAGAGGGCGGGTAAAGGCGGCAATAGGTCATTATGACACAAGCCTCTCATTCCCGGACACCTGCCATCCTATGCATCGGATCGGTTCTGTGGGACATCATCGGCCGTTGCAGAACGGAAATGCAGCGCGGCTCGGACATGCCCGGGCGCATCACCCGACTGCCCGGCGGCGTGGCCATGAACATCGCCATGACCCTGTCGCGGTTCGGCATGCAGCCTGCCCTGCTGACGGCCGTGGGCCGCGATCCCGAAGGCGACGAGCTGATCCATGCCTGCAGCCACTTCGGCCTGATCACCGACCACATCTACCGCTCCGAAGACCTGCCCACCGACCGCTACATGGCTGTTGAAGGTGCCAACGGGCTGATCGCCGCCATTGCCGATGCCCATTCGCTGGAGGCGGCAGGCGACAAGATCCTGCGCCCGCTGTCCAACGGCGCACTGGGTACCCCGGAGACCCCCTACACGGGTCAGGTTGCGCTGGATGGAAACCTCACATTGTCGCTGCTGGATGACATTGTCGCCAGCCCGGCCTTTGCCAAGGCAGACCTGCGGGTGGCGCCTGCTTCCCCTGGCAAGGCGGAACGGCTGCGCCCCTTCCTCAACCGCACCCGCGGCACGCTCTATGTGAACCTCGAAGAAGCCGGCATCCTGTGCCAGGCCGAATTCACCGACAGCGAAACCGCCGCTAAGGCGATGCTGGACCGCGGCGCGGCGCGGGTGCTGGTCACTGATGGCGGCTCCTCTGCCACTGTAGCCGATGCCCAGGGCGCCATCACCCTTGTCCCGCCCCGCGTCACGGTTGCCCGCGTGACCGGCGCAGGTGATACCTTCATGGCCGCCCATATCGTTGCCGAGGCACGGGGCGAAGACCGCAAGACCGCTTTGGCCTCCGCCCTCAAGGCTGCGGCCACCTATGTTTCAGGAGAACCCCCGCTGTGATCGAGATCCGCACTTCATCCGAGGTCCAGGCCGCCAAGGCTGCAGGACAGGCCATTGTTGCGCTGGAAAGCACCATCATCACCCATGGCATGCCCTACCCGCAGAATGTCGAGGTCGCCGCACAGGTAGAACAAGACATCCGCGATGGTGGCGCGGTGCCCGCCACCATGGCCGTTATAAAAGGCGTGCTGCATGTGGGGCTGGAACCCGATCAATTGCAGGCGCTTGGCCAGGCGCAGGGGGTTGCCAAGATCTCCCGCGCCGACATGCCGGCCTGTATCGCCACAGGCGGCACCGGTGCCACCACTGTTGCGGCCACGATGATTGCCGCGCGTCTGGCCGGGATTGAAGTCTTTGCCACCGGCGGCATCGGTGGCGTCCACAAAGGCGCGGAAACCACATTCGATATCTCCGCCGACCTGATGGAACTGGCTCAGACCCCGGTCACCGTGGTGGCGGCAGGCGCCAAAGCCATTCTTGACGTGCCGAAAACGCTGGAAGTGCTGGAAACCCAGGGCGTGCCGGTCATCGCCTATGGCCAGGACAGCTTTCCGGCCTTTTGGTCGGCGCAGTCGGATCTGAAGGCACCGCTGCGCATGGATGATCCGGCACAGATTGCCCGCGCCCATGCCACACGGCAGGCAATGGGGCTGCCCGGCGGCCAGCTGATCGCCAACCCGATCCCGGCAAGCGCCGAAATCGCGGCAGAGGAACTGGCTCCGGTCATCACTCAGGCCCAATCGGAGGCGGATGAACAAGGCATCTCGGGCAAGGATGTGACCCCCTTCCTGCTGCGCCGCATCTTCGAGCTGACCGAAGGCCGTTCGCTTACCGCCAATATCGCATTGGTGCGCAACAACGCCCGGCTGGCGGCAAAGATCGCACAGGAACTGAACAAACTGGCACAATGACTTGATTTTCCGGGCGGATGCCATTGCTCCGCCCGCAATCAGTGCCTAGGTTCCACTCGAAATTTCCGCAAAGAAGCCACATGACCACGCCCTTCGACGAAGAACCTCACCGACGCCGCGGATTGTTTGCCAGTCTGCGCGCCTCCTTCTTTACCGGGATCGTCGTCATTGCGCCGGTAGGTCTGACCATCTGGCTTCTGTGGTCGGTGATGGGCTGGATCGACAGCGTGGTGCTGCCGCTGGTACCGCACACAGTCCGGCCCGAACAATACATCGGCATCAACCTGCGCGGTGTCGGGCTGATCATTTTTCTGCTGTTCACAATTGTTGTCGGCTGGGTCGCCAAGGGCATTCTGGGCCGGTCGCTGATCAGCTTTGCCGAAAGCCTGGTGGAACGCATGCCGGTGGTCCGCACCGTTTATTCGGGCATCAAGCAGATTTCCGAAACTGTCTTTGCCCAATCGGAACGCAGTTTTGAAAAGGCATGCCTTGTCCAATACCCGCGCAAGGGCATCTGGGCGATCGGCTTCATTTCAACCAACGCCAAGGGTGAGATCGCCAAGAAGGTCGAAACCAGCGGCGGCCTGGTCAGTGTCTTTTTGCCGACCACACCAAACCCGACATCCGGTTTTCTGCTGTTCGTCCCCGAAGAAGATGTGATCGCGCTGGATATGTCGGTGGAGGATTCTGCCAAGCTGGTAATCTCGGCAGGCCTTGTCTACCCGAACCCCAAGGATCCTTCAAAACCTTTGGAAAACGGCAAGAAACCAGCCCTGAAAGAACCCTCCTGACCTAGCTGAACATCGCAGGCAGATCCGTTGAAGAGCGCACGCCAAGGTTCTCGCCGTCCTGTGCCAGGAAGTTCTCCGCCGCATCCCGCCCTGCCTGTTTCAGCCGCGCCAGGATCTGCGGCACCGGAAACAGCTTGGTGGTGACTGACAGCTGCGTCATCAGATCATCATCGGCAATCATGTGCACCCGAACCTGCTTCATCCGCCCGGCCTCAAGCGTGCCATCCTCCAGCAGCCGCTGCACAAAATTGATGGCGCGCAGCTCGCGCAGCAAGGACGAGTTAAAGCTGATCTCATTCACCCGGTTGCGGATCTGCTGCGGCGTCTTCGGAACCTCCTCGCGCTCCAGCGGATTGATGTTCACAATCACCACATCCCCCGGCAACTCTGCTCGGAATAACGGAAACAGCGCCGGATTGCCGGTGAAACCGCCATCCCAATAGGCCTCCATCCGGCCGGTCTCCGGATCCTCGATTTCCACCGCCTGGAACATGTCCGGCAGGCAGGCCGAGGCAAGAATTGCATCGGTGCTGATCCCGGTGCCTTCAAAGACCCGGATCTTGCCCGTGCGCACACAGGTCGCGCAGACAAACAGCTCCGGCCCAGCCCCGGCGCAGACATCATCGAAACAGAACTGATCGACAACCTCCTGCAGCGGGTTCTTGTAAAAAGGGCCGTAGTGATAGGGAGAGATCATCTGGCTCATGGTTTCCAGCGGCGAGAACGGCATGGCAGCCTCCAATGCACCGGTCCAGGCCACCGCATCAAACCGGGTCAGCCAATGGGCAAAGCGCATGTCGCCCACCGCCCCCATCTGCGCCCACAACTTGTCCAGCGCCGCCTTGGCACCGGTCCGCCCGCCCTGAACCATGCCGGACTTGAAGGCCGCGCCGTTCAACGCGCCGGCCGAGGTGCCGGTGATCCCAGCCACCTCGACCCCTTCATCCTCCAGCAGCCGGTCCAGCACTCCCCAGGTAAACGCCCCATGCGCACCGCCGCCCTGCAGGGCCAGATTAATGCGTTTCACCAAAATACACCTGCCTATTTCACCTTTGTGAAAATACTCCGGGGGTGAATTTCCCCCTTGGGGCAAGTGGGGGCCGGCCCCCTCCCGCCGCTTCCACGTACTGCCTACAGCGCCGTCCAGCCGCCATCGACACTCAGCGTGGTGCCGGTGATCTGCGCTGCTGCGTCCGAACACAGGAACACCGTGGTGCCGCCCAGTTGTTCCACAGTGGCAAACGCGCGGCTTGGCTGGCGCTCCAGCATCACCTTCTTGATCACCTCTTCGCGGCCCATGTTGTATTTCTCCATAGTGTCCGGGATCTGCGCCTCAACCAGCGGCGTCAGCACATAGCCCGGGCAGATCGCATTGCAGGTGATCGGCTCCTCTGCGGTTTCCAGTGCCACCGTCTTAGTCATGCCGACAACCCCGTGCTTGGCCGCCACATAAGCTGCCTTAAACGGCGAGGCCGTCAGCCCGTGGGCCGAGGCAATATTGACGATCCGCCCCCAGCCCGCCGCGCGCATTCCGGGCAAGGCGGCGGCCATGGTATGAAAGTTCGAATTCATGTTGATCGCGATGATCGCGTCCCATTTGTCCTGCGGGAACACATCGATCGGCGACACATGCTGAATGCCTGCATTGTTCACCAGAATATCGCAGGCGCCGGCCTGCTCAATCAGCATCCGGCAATCCGGCCCTTTGGACATATCAGCCTGAATGTACTGGGTCTTGACGCTGAATTCACGGGCGAGCTCTGCTGCCAGCGCGTGATCTTCATCCCGGTCGGTGAATGAATTCAGCACCACATCGGCCCCGGCCCGCGCCAGTTCGCGCGCAACCCCCAGGCCAATACCTGAATTTGATCCAGTGATAACGGCGGTCTTCCCTTGCAAGGACATCGGCAACTTTCCCTCGGCTGAATGAAACTGACGGCACTGTGCCATGCTGCAGCTGCAAAAGAAACGCGTAAGACAGCGGATCGCCCCTTGCAACGCAGGGGCATTTCCCGTCAGAGGCAGTGTGGAAACGTCCAAAAAAAAACGCCCGCACAAGGCGGGCGTTAGTTATTGAGGCAGGTTTCATACAGGCAAGAAACCTATCGAGCAGTGATCCCTTTATAAGCAATTTCCGGCTTTCGTCCAAGCTAAAAGTTTGAAAAGACGAAAAAGCGCACGTAGCGTGCAGAAGCAAGAAAATAAGGGCAGAGCGGGATTGTTGTGAAACTGCGAAAAGAAAATTTCCTGAATCCCGGTGCGGCACTGACCGGAATCACCTTGGCTTTTGCTGCGAATTTTGCGCAGGCAGAATCAGGTCATGGCATAGCTATGTATGGGGCGCCTGCGCTGCCACCCGATTTTGTGTCTTTACCCTATGCCAACCCCGATGCGCCCAAGGGCGGCAAGGTGGTTTTCGGCAATACCGGCGGCTTTGACTCACTGAACCCGTTCACCCTTAAGGGGACCGCGCCGTGGCAGCTGAGGTTCTGGGGATACGAGAGCCTGATGGGCCGCTCCTGGGATGAGCCATTTACGCTTTACGGTCTTTTGGCCGAATCGATTGAGGTGCCCGAGGACCGCTCCTGGGTCGAATTCACCCTTAGGGAGGCGGCGCGATTCTCCGATGGCAGCCCGGTGACCGTCGAAGATGTGATCTGGTCGTATAAGACATTGGGCACCCAAGGCCACCCGCGCTATCGTGGTTTCTGGACCAAGGTGGCGCGGATTGAACAGACCGGACCGCGCAGCCTGCGCCTGACCTTCAACGCCAATGACCGCGAGCTGGCACTGATCGCCGGACTGCGCCCGATCCTTAAAAAGGCGCAATGGCAGGACAAGGAATTCGGTGCCGATGACCTGCCCGGCGCCCCGATTGGCACCGGCGCTTATGTGGTCCGGAATTTCGAACCCGGCCGTTTCGTTACCCTGTCCAGAAACCCTGACTATTGGGGCAAAGACTTGCCCTTTCGGCGCGGTACCGGGAACTTTGACGAACTGCGCCTGGATTTCTTTGGCGATGCAACAGTTTTGTTCGAAGCCTTCAAGGCAGGCGAGCTGAGCGCGGTGCGGGAATTCAATGCTGACAAATGGGACAGTGTTTATAACTTCCCGGCGGTGACCCGCGGCGATGTGGTCAAAAGCGAAATCCCGCATCAGCGCCCCTCCGGCATGACCGGGCTGGTGATGAACAGCCGCCGGGCTCCGCTGGATGACTGGCGCGTTCGCGAGGCGCTGCTGCTAGCGTTCAATTTTGAATACATCAACGGCACCGTGACTGGCGGCGTGCAGCCGCGGATCACCTCTTATTTCTCGGGATCCGAACTAGGCATGCTGCCCGGCGCAGCTGCTGGAGAGGTTCGCACACTGCTGGCCCCGTTTGCAGACACGCTGTTGCCCGGGACGCTGGAAGGCTACGCGCTGCCGCAGGGCGATGGCAGCAAGCGCAACCGCAGAAATCTGCGCAAGGCGATGCAACTGCTGGCCGATGCAGGATGGAGCGTCACAGACGGCGTGCTGCGCAAGAACGATGGTACGCCATTGGAGTTCACCGTTCTGATCCGCCAAGGCGACGGCGAGATGAAGACCATCACTGAAATCTATGCCCGCGCACTGGAGCGGTTGGGCATATCCCTAACGGCGGAAACCGTCGATAATGCCCAGTATGTCGAACGCCAAAGCGCCTATGACTTCGATCTCACCCGTTACCGCCGGGAGTTGTCGCTAAGCCCCGGCAACGAACAGCGCTATTACTGGGGCAGCGGCGGCGTCAGCCAGCCCGGCAGCCGCAACCTGATGGGCATGGACAACCCCGCTGCCGAAGCGATGATTGATGCCATGCTGACAGCCAAGGACCCTGAGGATTTCACCGCCGCCGTGCGGGCGCTGGACCGGGTTTTGACCGCAGGGCGCTATGTCATTCCATTCTGGCGGTTCGATGCGGGGCGGATCGCCCATGTCAAGGAAATGCGGTTTCCGGAATACCTGCCGATCTACGGCGACCGGACCGGATTCATGCCGGATGTCTGGTGGTATCAATCAGACTGAGGCGCTGACCAGCGGCTTTCGATGGGTGAGGCAGTTGACTTGCGGTCTTTAATTCCATAATTCACGAAATATGGAATTAAATATTGCAGATAAGCTCAGCGCCCTTGCACATCCGAACCGTCTGGCGCTGTTCCGCCTGTTGATGCGGCGCTATCCGGACGCAGTTCCGGCGGGTGAGATCGCCTCGGCGCTGGACTTCAAGCCCAACACGGCTTCTGCTTACCTGTCAGTCCTGAAACAGGCCGGGCTGATCAGCCAGCGCCGTACCGGAACATCGCTGATGTACACCGCCGATCTGCCTGGCTTGCGCGGCATGTTTGATAACTTGCTGACAGGCTGCTGCCAGAACCGGCCCGATATCTGCAGCCCTTTCGCGAATGAAGAAAGGGTCATGCCGACGGTTGAGCACCCGTTTAACGTTCTGTTCATCTGTACTGGCAATTCCGCGCGGTCGCTGCTGGCAGAAGCCATCCTGAACCGATACGGCGACGGCAAATTCCGCGCCTATTCAGCAGGGACCTGCCATTCTTCATCTGGCCCGCGCCCCGAAGTAATCTCTCTGCTACAGGCCAAAGGCTATGACACCAGCGCCTTGCGTTCCAAGGATCTGGATGAATTTTCCGTGGCAGACGCGCCTGGCATGGATTTCATCTTTACCGTCTGCAACCACGCCGCCAATGAGGAATGCCCGGCCTGGCCCGGCCAGCCGATGAGCGCCCATTGGGGGCTGGCAGATCCGGTCAGGGCGACAGGCACCGATGCCGAACGTCGCCTGGCCTTTCAGCAAGCCTATGGGCTGCTGCGCAACCGGATCAATGCCTTTGCAGCGCTGCCCTTTGACACACTCGACCGCATTTCGCTTCAGCATCAGGTTGACGGCATCGGCCGCGTGAATTCTTCCGACTAACTCTATAGAACGGTCAAAACCCATGAACATTCTTGTCCTCTGCACGGGAAACTCCGCCCGCTCCATCCTGCTGGAGTCGATCTTCAACACCCTGGGCACTGGCCGCATCCGCGCGTTTTCTGCAGGCTCCAACCCCACCGGCAAGGTGCATCCGCAATCCCTGGTGCTGCTGGAAGAACTCGGCCACGACACCACCGGTGCCCGTTCCAAGAGCTGGGACGTGTTTGCCGCTGAAGGCGCACCGGAAATGGACATAGTGATCACCGTCTGCGCCGCAGCAGCCGGCGAAACCTGCCCGGTCTGGCCCGGCGCACCGGTTCGCGCCCATTGGGGCGTCGCAGATCCGGCTGCCGCGGACCAACCGGAATGGGACACCGCCTTTCGCGCGGCTTATGCCACGCTGGAAAAGCGCGCCAAGGCGCTGCTCGATGTGCCGTTTGACTCCATGAATGCGACCGAACTGACGCAGCAGCTTAAACTGATCGGAGAAATCCAATGACTATCCAAAAACTGCTGGCCGAGGGGCTGGGCACAGCCATGCTGCTGGTCGGTGTTGTTGGCTCCGGGATCATGGCTGAAAACCTGGCGGGCGGGAACGTGGCGCTGGCCCTGCTGGCCAATGCCGTTGCCACCGGCTGCATGCTTTATGCGATCATCAATACCCTGGGGCCGATTTCAGGCGCCCATTTCAACCCGGCCGTAACTCTTGCCTTCGCCCTGCGCGGCGAACATGAATGGCGTGCGGTGACACCTTACGTTCTGGTGCAGATCGGAGGCGGGATCCTGGGGGTCTGGGCTTGCCATGCAATGTTTGATCTTGCAGTTTTGCAAAGCTCTGAGACTATGCACCGAACAGGAACAGCGCAGTGGTTTTCCGAAATCCTGGCCACGTTCGGCCTGTTGTTCGTGATCTTCGGCGGGCTGCGGTCGCGTCCTGATACAGTGCCTGCTCTGGTTGGAATCTACATCACCGGAGCCTACTGGTTCACCTCTTCGACCAGCTTTGCCAACCCGGCAGTGACCATCGCACGCGGCTTCAGCGACACCTTTGCGGGCATCTATCCGGGGCATATCCCGATGTTCATTGTGATGCAGCTGATTGCGGTTGGAATCGGCCATCTGGTGCTGCCCCGGCTGTTCGCACCGGCCTAGGCGCTGGCAAAAAACCGCTTAACACAGCGGCCTTGGGCTGATGCCCCGGAGCCGACGTTACGCGACGGCAGAAAAAATGCTAGCATGAGGGTCCAACAACCATAATCAGTTTGTCAGGGAGGCCCCCCAATGCCTGTACAGACAGCAGCTGCCAGCTGGATTGACAGGATGCCCCGCATCAAACAGCGCTTTCCGCATCTGAAAGCCTGCAACGCTCCGTCACTCGTGGATGACCGGGACAGATTTGTTGCCTATCTGGCCCGCACCCATCACCTCACCTTGAACGAAGCCAGAGAGGAAGTGGACGACTTCCTTTATATTGAAAGCCTGCTAAGAGAACTGGACGGGCGGCCGCACTAGCAACGCAGCCGCTGTTTCAGGCCTCAGGATCAAGCCAGCGATGTCACCCAGAGGATCATTGCATCTTCGGGGCTGGAAGATATGACATTGTGCCCCATGGCTGCGTCGTAATAGGCGCTGTCACCGCGGCGCATTTCAATCGGCTCGTAAAATTCCGTGTAGAGCTTAACCACCCCGGTCAGCACATACAGAAATTCCTCGCCGTCATGGCGCACCCAGCCGTCAAACTCATCCAGTGACCGCGCCCGCACCCGCGCCCGGTACGGCAGCATCTGCTTGCGCGACATACCGTCCGCCAGTAGCTCGTGCTCATATGTCGCGGTGGCATGGGCCGAACCGTCACCGGATTTGGTCACCGTCATCCGCCCGTTCACCTGACCGCGCTGCGGCTGGGTAAACAGCTGCGGCACCGAGATCTGCAGGCCCACCGCCAGCTTCTTAAGCGCCTCGTAAGTCGGTGACATCTGGCCATTTTCGATCTTGGACAAGGTCGAACGCGCCAGCCCGGCCTGATTGGCAGCATGTTCCAGCGTCCAATCCCGCGCTTTGCGCAGTTCGCGCACGCGCGCGCCCAGGTCCAATGGCTCTGCTTCGTTATCTCCGCCGTTTGCACGGGCGATGGTAATCAGGGACTTCGGGTCACGGCTTGTCATAGCCACTCTATAAGCCGCACCTGCGCAGCTTGCAACGCAGGACGGCGCGGGCTAGCCAATTGCCATGCTGTCCGTTTTTGATCAGGGGCCTTTTGCGCCCTGCCCTTCGCCTTTCAATCTCGCGGCCCATGTGCTGCGCCATGCCCGTCGGCTGGCGGAAAAACCCGCCCTGTCGGTTCTGGCGGGCGATACCTGCGAAGACTGGAGTTATGCCCGGCTTGAAGCAGCGGTGCGCGGAACCGGGACAGGGCTGCTCAAGGCGGGAATGAAACCTGGAGATATTGTGCTGCTGCGGCTGGGGAACACGGTTGAGTTTCCCATTGCCTACCTCGGCGCCATTGCCGCCGGACTGGTGCCGGTGCCCACCTCATCCCAATTGACAGCGCCAGAAACCGCCCGGATGATTGCGGATCTGAACCCGGCTGCGGTGCTGCGCGACCCGGCTGTGCCCTGCGCGAGTCACCCGCTGCAGATCAGTACGGCCCGCTTGCTGGATATGCACCATCTGCCTCCCTGCGACTACGCCTTTGGCAACCCCGAGCGGCGCGCCTATGTGGTCTACACCTCCGGCACCAGCGGAAATCCGCGTGCAGTTGCCCACGCCCACCGGGCGGTTTGGGCGCGGCAGATGATGGTGGAGGGCTGGTACGGTCTGACAGCAGATGACCGGCTGCTGCACGCCGGTGCGTTCAACTGGACCTACACCCTGGGCACCGGCCTGCTGGACCCCTGGGCGGCGGGTGCAACGGCGCTGATCCCACTCCCCGGAACCCCGCCAGAGGACCTGCCCGCGCTGCTGCGCCGCCACCGTGCAACCCTCTTTGCTGCGGCCCCGGCGTCTACCGGAAACTGCTGCAATCCGGCCCGCTCGATTTGCCGGACTTGCGGCATGGGCTTTGCGCTGGTGAAAAGCTTTCCCGCCATCTGCACGCTGCCTGGGACACCGCAACAGGCCGCGGATTGTTTGAGGCTTTCGGCATGTCTGAATGCTCGACCTTCATTTCATCTTCGCCGTCCTGCCCAGCACAGGACGGAGCACTCGGGCAGCCGCAACCGGGCCGCAAGGTCGCGGTTCTCGGCCCTGACGGACCGGTGCCGGTGGATGAGGAAGGCACCATCGCCATCCACCGCTCGGACCCGGGGCTGATGCTTGGCTATCTGAACGCGCCGGAAGAAACTGCCGCCCGCTATCAGGGGGATTGGTTCCTGACCGGTGATCAGGGCGCAATGACCGGCGGCGGGCAGATCCGCTATCTGGGACGCGCTGACGACATGATGAATGCGGGCGGCTACCGCGTGTCCCCGATTGAAGTCGAAACCGCTTTGGCCGCCCATCCTGGCATCACACAAGCCGGCGCCGCAGCGGTAGAGGTGAAGCCGGACACCTTTATCATCGCCGCCTTCTATACCGGTCCCGAAGAGTTGAACGCCGCAGAACTGCAGGCCTTTGCATCCCAGCGCCTGGCCCGTTACAAGCAGCCCCGCGCTTATGTTCATCTCGACGCGCTGCCTGCAGGCGCCAATGGCAAGCTGCTGCGCCGCGCCCTGCCCGCCCTGTTCAAAGGATGACCCAAATGACCACCGTCAAGCTCGACATCCTGTCGGACCCGATCTGCCCCTGGTGCTATATCGGCAAGACCCATCTGGACAAGGCACTGGCCGAGGTGCCGGATCATCCCTTTGTTATCGAATGGCACCCGTTCCAGCTGAACCCGGACATGCCGCGCGAAGGCATGGACCGGCGCGACTATCTGGAGCGCAAGTTCGGCGGCAAGGACGGCGCGGTTAAGGCTTATGCCCCAGTGGTGGAACACGCCGGAAACGCCGGGCTGACGATCAATTTCGAGGCGATGACACGCACGCCAAACACACTGGATGCACACCGGCTGATCCATTGGGCTGGAATCGAAGGCAAGCAGACTGAAGTGGTGGATGCCTTGTTCCAAGCCTACTTTGTGGACGCCAAGGACATCGGCGACCACGCGGTTCTGGCCGGTGTCGCACGCGAGGCCGGAATGGATGCAGATGTCGCCGCACGCCTGCTGCAAGGCGACAGTGATGTGCAGACCATCCAGGACCGCGACGCCCATTCCCGCAAGATGGGGGTAACTTCGGTGCCGACCTTCATTGTCGCCAGCCAGCACGCCGTGCCCGGCGCCCAGCCGCCGGAACTGTGGAAGCAGGTGATCGAAGACATTCTGCAGCAGCTGAAAGACGCAGAGAACGAATAACCTCGCGGCAAATTGCTTAGCATCGCAACAATGCACAGTTTGCTGTGCAGCCGGGCGCTGGCCCGGTATGCGGATTCGTGATAGCGGAGCCGGACAGCTCCCGGACCGGCCTTGTTCCCCGGAAACATCTGAAGAGCTGTTAGAGGTTTCAAATGTCACAACCCCAGGTACACTCTCCGGCCCACGGCATGGCCAAGGCCGAATTCATTGCCCTGATCGCGATGATGTTTGCCACCATCGCCTTTTCCATCGACGCGATGCTGCCCGCCTTGCCTGAAATCGGCCAGGCACTTAGCCCGGATGACATTAACCGCGCCCAGCTGGTGCTGACTTCTTTTGTGCTGGGCATGGGCATCGGCACATTCTTTACCGGCCCGCTGTCCGATGCTTTTGGCCGCAAGACTGTCATAGCCGGCGGTGTTGCGCTGTACATCGCAGCCTCTGCCGTTGCCTGGCAGGCGCAATCGCTGGAGCTGCTGCTGGCCTCCCGCGTCGTCATGGGGTTGGGTGCCGCAGGGCCGCGGGTTGTCGGCATTGCCATCGTGCGGGATTTGTACTCGGGCCGGGAAATGGCCCGGATGATGTCGATTGCAATGATGATCTTCACCTTGGTTCCCGCCTTTGCACCGATGCTGGGCGCGGGCATCATTGCCTTTTCCAGCTGGCGCAGCATCTTCCTGGCCTTTGCCATCTTCGCCATCCTCATCGTGATGTGGATGGGCCTGCGCCTGCCGGAGACCCTGGCGGTGGAGAACCGCCGCCCCTTCCGTCTGCCGCTGCTTTTGGGCGCGGTAAAGGAAATGTTCGCCCACCCGGCTGTGCGCCTGTCTATTCTTGTGCAGACCCTTTGCCTAGGCATGCTGTTCACCATGCTGACCATGGTGCAGCAGGTCTATGACGTGATCTTTGACCGCGCTGGCAGCTTTCCCTTCTGGTTTGGATTTGTGGCCTTGATGGCAGGCACCGCCAGCCTGCTGAATGCGGCCATCGTGGTCCGTGTTGGCATGCGCCGGATCGTGACTTGGTCCTTGGCTGCGCAGGTCTGCATTTCCGCAGTGATGCTGGTGCTCAGCGGTCAGGCGCTGCCGGAAATGCTGCTGTTCAGCTTGTTTGTCGCCTGGCAGACCAGCGTTTTCTTTCTGGCCGGCACCACGCTTGGCAATCTCAATGCTATCGCAATGGAGCCGATGGGCCATATTGCCGGCATGGCGGCCTCGGTGATTGGTGCGATCTCCACCGTTCTGGCCGCTGCCATTGCGGCACCAGTGGGCCTGCTGTTTGACGGTTCACTGCTGCCGCTGGCTGCAGGGCTGCTGACAATGGCCGGCCTTGCGTTCCTGCTGATGCTGCAAATGGCACGGGCCGAGGCGCAATTGCCCGCAGAATAACTATCTTGTCCGGATCAACGCCTCTGCCTAACCTCTCCAAATACTTGGGGAGGTTTTTTCATGGGTTACGATTATGATCTCGGCAGCCATTCCTGTCTGGTAACGGCAGCTTCGCCCGAGACGCAAAAGTGGTTCGACCGCGGCTTGGTCTGGACCTATGGCTACAACCACGAAGAAGCCGTCAAATGCTTCAAGCAGGCGTTGGCGTATGATCCCGGCTGCGCCATGGCCCATTGGGGCGTGGCCTATGCAACCGGCCCGAATTACAATCTGCCCTGGAACTTGCGGGACGGCAAAGGCCGTGCCGAAGATCTGGCACAGGCGTATGACGCCGCCCAATCTGCACTGGCTTGTTTAGAGGGCTGCACAGAGGCCGAGCGGCAGCTGATCCATGCCCTTCAGGCCCGCTATCCCCAGCGCGAGGCGGTGGAGGACATGCACATCTGGGACTATGCCTTTGCCGACGCCATGCGCGCGGCGTTTGCCGCCTGGCCGGATCATCTGGATCTGCGCACGGTCTATGCCGAAAGCCTGCTGAACCTGACACCTTGGAAAATGTGGGACTTGCAAACCGGCCTGCCCGCCGAAGGGGCCGCGACATTGGAGGCGCAGGAGGTTCTGGAATGGGCAATGGAGAACGACCCCGGCGCGATGAGGCACCCCGGCCTGCTGCATCTTTATGTGCATCTGATGGAGATGTCGCCGGCGCCGGAAAAAGCCCTGAAGGCCGCCGATGTCCTGCGCACGCTGGTGCCGGACGCAGGTCATCTGGTGCATATGCCGACCCATATCGACGTGCTTTGCGGTGACTATCACAGCGTGGTGCATTGGAACCGGAAAGCGATTGAGGCGGATCTGAAGTTCTACGCGCGTGAGGGCGCCTTCAACATTTACACCGGCTACCGCCAGCATAACTACCACTTCGTCATCTTCGGCGCGATGTTCCTGGGGCAGATTGAACCTGCGTTGCAGGCCAATCAGGGTATTCTGGACACCACCCCGCCGGAAATGCTGCTGGTAGAAAGCCCGCCTATCGCGGATTTCTTTGAAAGCTACATGGCAATGCACCCGCACATCCTGGTCCGCTTTGGCCGCTGGGAGGAGGCCATGGCGCTGGAGCTGCCTGAAGACCCAGCGCTCTATTGCACCTTGACCGCCAACACCCATTACGCCCGCGCCATCGCATTTGCCGCAACTGGCCGGGTGTCACAGGCCGAAGCGGAGGAGCAGCTGTTCCGCGCCGCCAAGAGCCGCGTTCCGGAAACCCGCCTGCTGCACAACAACCGCGTCGTGGATCTGCTTGAAATCGCATCCGAAATGCTGCGTGGTGAGATTGAGTACCGCAAAGAGAACTATGACACGGCTTTTGCCCATTTGCGCCGCTCGGCCGAGCTGGACGATAACCTGCCTTATGATGAGCCCTGGGGCTGGATGCAGCCCAGCCGCCACGCACTTGGGGCGCTGCTGTTTGAGCAGGGCCGCTCGGGAGAAGCCGAGGCGGTCTACCGTGCGGACTTGGGGCTGGATGGTACTCTGCCGCGCGCGTCGGTCCATCCGGACAATATTTGGAGCCTGAAAGGCCTGCATGATTGCCTGAAGGCCCGCGGCGAAACCGTTGAAATCCGGCACATAAAGCAGAAACTCGATATGGCGCTTGCCCGCGCCGACCAGGCGGTGGCTGCGTCCTGTTTCTGCGCACAGGCAGCAATGAAGCCGGACAGGTGCTGCAGCTGAGCAAAATGTCTTCGAAGACATTTGCCAAGGAAATTCGAATTTCCTTGGCTCTGCGTATCAAGCTTTCGCTTTTGCCTTGGCCTTTTTCTTCTCTGCCACGACTTTCTCTGCCAGGTCGCGGGCAATGGCAAAGGCGCCCTTGATCTTGTCGCTGTCTTTCTTCCAGTCCCGGCGCACGACGATTTTGTTGTCCTTTACCTTGGCCAGACCGTTTTGGCCCTGGATGAACTCCACCAGCCCCTGAGGCGAGGCGAATTTGTCATTGTGGAATTGGATCGTTGCGCCTTTCGGCCCGCCGTCCATCTTGGCGATGCCTGCGCGTTTGCACATTCCCTTGATCCGCACCACCAGCATCAGCGTGTTGACCTCTTTCGGCAGCTTGCCGAAACGGTCGATCAGCTCAGCCGCAAATCCTTCCAGCTCAACTTTGGTCGAGAGCGACGACAGGCGGCGGTACAGCCCGAGGCGCACATCCAGATCCGGCACATAGGTCTCCGGGATCAGTACCGGCACGCCCAGATTGATCTGCGGCGCCCAGTGCGCATCAGCGTCCGAGAGGCCCTCCATCTCACCCGCCTTGATCTTGGCAATCGCCTCCTCCAGCATCGACTGGTACAGTTCATACCCCACATCGCGCATCTGGCCGGATTGCTCATCGCCCAGCAAATTGCCCGCTCCGCGGAGATCAAGGTCTTGCGAGGCCAGGGTAAAGCCGGCGCCCAATGTGTCGAGCGAGCCCAGCACCCGCAGCCGCTTCTCTGCCGCCGGTGTAAGCCGCTGACGCGGTTTGGTGGTGAGATAGGCATAGGCACGGGTTTTCGAACGCCCCACCCTGCCCCGGATCTGATAGAGCTGCGACAGGCCGAACATGTCGGCGCGGTGCACAACCATCGTGTTGGCGGTCGGAATGTCGAGGCCCGACTCCACAATCGTTGTTGCCAGCAGGACGTCAAATTTGCCGTCGTAAAACGCGTTCATCCGGTCGTCGAGTTCGCCCGCAGCCATCTGCCCATGCGCCACCACATAGGTGAGTTCAGGCAGCTGTGCCTGCAGGAACGCCTCGACATCCGGGAGGTCGGTGATCCGCGGCACCACATAGAAGCTTTGCCCGCCGCGGTAATGCTCGCGCAGCAGCGCCTCGCGGATAGTAACAGTGTCAAACTCGCTGACGTAGGTGCGGATCGCCAGACGGTCCACCGGCGGGGTTCCGATGATCGACAGGTCCCGCACACCGGTCAGCGACAGCTGCAGTGTGCGCGGGATCGGCGTGGCCGTCAGCGTCAGCACATGGATGTCGCTGCGCAGCTGTTTCAGCCGTTCCTTGTGGCCAACGCCAAAGTGCTGTTCCTCGTCGATGATCAGCAGCCCGAGGTTCTGGAACCTGATGTTCTTGGCCAGTACCGCGTGGGTTCCAACAACGATATCGACGGTCCCCTTGGCCAGCCCTTCACGGGTCTGGCTGGCTTCTTTGGTGCTAACAAAACGCGACAACTGCCTGACCTGCAAAGGAAACCCGCGAAAACGCTCGGCAAAGGAGGCCGCGTGCTGGCGTGCCAGCAGTGTAGTCGGTGCCACCACCGCCACCTGCAGGCCGGACATCGCCGCGACAAAAGCCGCGCGCATTGCCACCTCGGTCTTGCCAAAACCCACATCGCCGCAGATCAGCCGGTCCATCGGCTGGCCGGAGTGCAGATCCTCCATCACGTCCTCGATGGCGCGCAGCTGGTCGTCGGTCTCCTGATAGGGGAAGCGGGCAGAAAACTCCTCCCAGGCATGCGGCGGCGGGTCCATCACCGGTGCCTTGCGCAGGGCGCGTTCAGCTGCAATGCGGATCAGCTTGTCCGCCATCTCGCGGATGCGTTCCTTGAGCTTGGCCTTCTTGGCCTGCCAGGCGCCGCCGCCCAGCCGGTCCAACAGACCTTCGTCATGGCCGTATTTGGACAGCAGTTCGATGTTTTCGACCGGCAGGTACAGTTTGGACGCTTCGGCATATTCCAGCAGGATGCATTCATGCGCAGCACCTGCCGCCGTCACTACTTCCAGCCCCTTGTAGCGGCCGATGCCATGGTCCACATGCACCACCAGATCACCAGGGCTGAGCGATTGCGTTTCGGTCAGAAAGTTCTCGGCCTTGCGGCGTTTCTTGGGTGCCCGGATCAGCCGGTCGCCCAGAACATCCTGCTCCGAGATCACCGTCATGTCCGGCGCCTGGAACCCGTGCTCCAGAGCCCAGACCGCCAGATGCAGGCCGCTTTTGCCGATCCGCGTGCCATCCATCACCGGGATGGCTTCTGCCAGGCCTTCATCCTCAATCAGCCCGGTCAGGCGTTCGCGCGCCCCTTCGGAGTAAGAGGCAATAAGAACCGGCCCCTCCTGCATCCGCGCCTTAATATGGGATGCCAAAGCACCGAAAAGGCTGATGCTTTCCTGCTGCCGCTCGGGTGCGAAGTTGCGCCCGATCCGCCCGCCGGCATCCGCGGTGCCAGGACCCGAGGCCTGCGGCAGCGGGTGCAGTTGCACCACGCGGTGCGCGGCCGATGCGGTCTCCCAAGCGGCGTCATCCAAATACAGCAGGCCCGGCGGCGTGGGTTTATAGACGGTATCAATCCGTCCCTTCTGCGCCATTGCGTGTTTGCGGGTTTCAAACTGGTCCTCGATGGTGTCCCAGCGCGCCAGCCGTGCCGGTGTTACCTGATCATCCAGCGTCACCGTCGCCTGCGGCAGGTAGTCGAACAGGGTTTCCAGCTTTTCATGGAAGAACGGCAGCCAATGCTCGATCCCCTGATGCTTGCGCCCTGCACTCACTGCCTCGTATAGCGGATCATCTGTACCGGCGGCGCCGAATTCAATCCGGTAATTCTGACGGAACCGGGTGATTGCCGCCTCGTCCAGGATCACTTCGGACACCGGCGCCAGCTCCACCACCTCCAGTTTCTCGGTGGTGCGCTGCGAGGCCGGATCGAACCGCCGTGCGCCATCCAGAACATCGCCGAACAGATCCAGCCGCACCGGGCCGCTTTCCCCCGGCGGGAATATATCGATGATACCGCCACGCACCGCATAGTCGCCCGGCTCCATCACCGTCGGGCTTTGGGTGAACCCCATGCGTACCAGGAAATTGCGCAGCGCGCCTTCGTCAATCCGGTGATCGACACGGGCAGTAAAGGCCGCCTCGCGCAGCACCCCGCGCGCAGGCACCCTTTGGTTGGCGGCGTTCAATGTGGTCAGCAGCACAAACTGCTTGGGCATCTGATGCACCAGGGCCGCCAGCGTGGCCATCCGCGCAGCCGAGATATCGGCGTTCGGCGATACCCGGTCATATGGCAGGCAATCCCAGCCGGGAAAGACAAACACCGGCATCTGCGGCGCAAAAAAGGCAAGTGCCGACCGCATTGCCTCCATCCGCTTGTCGTCACGCGCCACATGCAGAACCGGCGCGCCGGATTTCTGCACTTCCTTCAGGATCAGCCGGGCATCAAACCCTTCGGGCGCGCCGCCCATGGTGATTGCACGCTGTGCCATGCCTTTTCCTTTCCGGGTGTCCTCAATCGGTCTCAGCCCGCCTGTTAAAATGCCCGATGGTCAGGTTTTGATACATGCCCCAGAACGCGGTGACCACAATGGAGATTACCCCGACGACCTGCACATAGAGCCGGCAAAACGCCAATCTTCTGCGCAGCTCCCCGCCCGTGGCACCTTCCTGCGCGATCCGGCGCGCGGTCAAAAAGCTGATCAGCCCGACCACAGACATCGGAAACACCAGCAGGAACACAGCCTGGGCAATCTCCATCAGGAAGACAAAGCCAAGCACAGCCAGGCCGGACATCACGAAACAGGACAGCGCCACCAGCCAAGGGCCTGAAACCTCGGAGATGTACAGCAGGCGGTTCACATTGACCCGGACCATATCCTCCAGATCGCGTTCCGCCTGGCCGCCATTTCGCTGCGCCCGCTGGACCATATCATAGGGCACCCCCAGGATCCTGTTACTGGCCGTCGACCAGAGCACCGCCAGCGCAATCCAGTACCACAGGTTGGAGAATGACCGCAGCTCAATCATCTCATAGATAATATGAAGCAGATCCACGCCAGCCCCCGCTTGTGCCCGCAGATCCTCGGGCTGGAATTTGTCAACCGGCCCTATATCAACCGGGAAGCGCGCACAGGCAAGCCCTGCCTGCCGCACAAGTTTTTGGGCGCGGCGATTGTGCCCCTTGTTCCCGGGGCCGCTTCCATGCCACCCATGGGCAAGCCAAAACGAGAGACCGCCATGAAGCCCACCGTCGCGCCCTTTCCCGCCGCCCGCCTGCGCCGCACCCGTGCCAGCCAGGCCATCCGTGACCTGGTCCGGGAGAACACTCTGACGCCGTCTGATTTCATCTGGCCGGTGTTTGTCCGTGAAGGGGAAGGCGTTGAGGAACCGATCGCTTCGATGCCCGGTGCGGTGCGCCGTTCGGTGGACAAGATTGCCGAAGCCGCGGTTGAGGCGCAGGCCCTGGGGATCCCGGCGATCTGCCTGTTTCCCTACACCGATGCCTCGCTCAAAACCGAAGATTGCGCCGAGGCCTGGAACCCGGACAACCTGACCAATCGCGCAATCCGCGCGATCAAGGATGCGGCGCCGGATATCGCAGTGATGACTGACGTGGCGCTGGACCCCTACAATATCAACGGCCACGACGGTTATGTGGTCGATGGCGAGATCGTCAATGACGCCACCGTCGAGGCGCTGGTCAAAATGACGCTCGCTCAGGCCGATGCCGGCGCCAACATCATCGGACCGTCCGACATGATGGACGGGCGGATCGGGGCGATGCGCAGCGCGCTGGAAAAGGCAGGCCACCACAATGTGGCGATCCTCTCCTATTCCGCCAAATACGCCTCCGGCTATTATGGGCCGTTCCGTGATGCGGTCGGTGCCTCGGGCGCGCTGAAGGGCGACAAGAAAACCTATCAGATGGACCCGGCCAACAGCGACGAGGCGCTGCGGCTGATTGAGCGCGACCTGATGGAGGGCGCCGACATGGTGATGGTCAAACCGGGCATTGCCTATCTCGACATCTGCCACCGGGTGAAATCCGCCTTTGGCGTGCCGACCTATGCCTATCAGGTCTCGGGCGAATACGCGATGATCCAGGCCGCAGCGCAAAACGGCTGGATCGACGGCGAAAAGGTGATGATGGAAAGCCTGATGGCTTTCAAACGGGCGGGCTGCAACGGCATTCTGACCTATTTCGCACCCGCCGCGGCCCGGCTGCTGAACGGCTGACCCAGTCATTCAATGCAGATGCGGATCACTTCAGCGGGAAGCCGCCGCTGTCCAGCTGGCAGCAGATGACAGGCAGCGGTTTTCCGCGTATACATTCGATCAGAGCCGGAGCATACCGGCCTTGGAGCAAATCATTACAGGCACCTGAGAAATGAGCAGTTTTTCCTCTTCCCGCATGACCCGCCGCGGCTTTGCCCTGACGGCTCTGGCCGGCGCCGGCGTTACCGCCGCATGCGGCAACGGCATAGGCAACAGCAATGGCGCGACCATCGACGCCCGCGTTGATAGCACGCTGAACCAAATGTACAGCCAGTACCCCAACACCCGTACCCTGGCCGATAAGGCAACCGGCATGCTGGTAATGCCGCTGGTCACTGAGGCGGGCTTTGTATTTGGCGGGGCCTATGGGCGCGGCGCCCTGCGGATCAACGATGTGACCGTCGATTATTACGCCACTTACAAAGGCAATGCGGGCCTGCAGATCGGCGCTCAGCAGTATGCCCACGTGCTGTTCTTCATGACCGAAGGCGCCTTGGCCGGCTTCCGCCGCTCGTCCGGTTGGGCGGCAGGCGCGGATGTGGAATATGTGATCAAGGACGAAGGCAACGCGCTGAGTGCCGACACCAATACCCTGACGTCCCCGGTGCTTGCAGTGGTCTTTGCCCAGGCAGGCCTGCGCGTTGGTGCGACCTTGGAAGGCACCAAATACACCCGCATCATCCCCTGATCAGCCCGGGAAACGGCCAAGGCTCACGGCCTTCGCTTCTTTCTGGTTGAAAATACCTCCGCCGGAGGCATGGCCTTTCCTGCCGGAAAGGCCATTTTACCTTACCCTCAGTTCAGTTTGCGCAGCCGTTTGAACAGCGACGAGGTATCCCAGCGCCCGCCGCCCATCTTTTGCACGTCCTTGTAGAACTGATCCACCAGAGCTGTGACCGGCAGGCTGGCGCCGGTTTCATCCGCTGCGTCCAGACAGATACCCAGATCCTTGCGCATCCAGTCCACCGCAAAGCCATGCTCGAAATGATCGTCCAGCATGGTCTCGTAACGATTGGCCATCTGCCAGCTGCCCGCCGCGCCCTGGCTGATCACTTCGACCACCGCGCGCCCGTCCAGCCCGGCCTTCTCGGCAAAATGCAGCGCCTCGCTCAAGCCCTGCACAAGCCCTGCAATGGCGATCTGGTTGCACATTTTGGTCAGCTGTCCCGCCCCGCTGCCGCCGATCCGGCGGCAGATTTTGGAATAGGCAGCCATCACCGGCTCAACCCGGGCGTAAGCGGCCTCGTCTCCGCCGCACATAATTGACAGCACACCGTTTTCAGCCCCTGCCTGACCGCCGGAAATCGGTGCATCAACAAAGAACACGCCTTTCTCTTCTGCCGCGCCATGCAATTCGCGGGTCACGGTTTCCGACACCGTGGTGTGATCAATAAACACCGCGCCTTCGCGCATACCGGCAAAGGCACCATCCGCCCCCAGGCAGACCGAGCGCAGATCGTCGTCATTGCCAACGCAGGCCATTACAAACTCCGCCCCCGCCGCAGCCGCCCGCGGTGTGGCACCGAACTGGCCGCCATGCTCGGCGGCCCAGGCCTTGGCCTTGGCTTCGGTGCGGTTGTAGACGGTGACCTCATGGCCCGCAGCCTGCAGGTGCCCGGCCATCGGATAGCCCATGACGCCGAGCCCCAGAAACGCGATTTTTGCCATCTGCTTTTCCCTTGATCTGTCTTCGCTTATGTTGGCGCCAACCCTACCACCGCCGCCGCGGGGCGCAATCTGCCAAGCGGCTGGAAATGACAAAACCCAAGGGAAAACAACCGCTGATGGGACATCTTTTCCGCTGGCTTCTGCGCATAGCTGCCGGCCTGATTCTGCTAAGTGTACTGGCCGCATTGCTGGTCTATTACCTGGCTTCGCAGTCACTGCCCGAATACAACAAAGAGCTTTCCCTGCCCGGCCTCTCCTCGCCTGTCGAGATTGTCCGCGACAACGCCAATGTACCGCATATCTTCGGCAGTTTCGGCGCCAGCGACGAGGATGTCTACTTTGGCCTCGGCTATGCCCATGCCCAGGACCGCCTGTGGCAGATGGCAGTGATGCGGCGCACCGCCAAGGGCCGCCTGTCGGAAATCTTCGGCACCCGCACGGTTGAGACCGACACGTATCTGCGCCGGCTGGATATCTACCGATTGGCGCAGCAATCCGCGGCGGTGCAGTCGCCCGAAGCGATGACCGCGCTCAAGGCCTATGCCGCCGGCGTCAACGCCCGGCTGCAGGAGATCAACGAAGACGCGCTTGGCCGCGGTGCGCCGGAGATGTTCCTGTTCAACATGCCGGTTGCGCCCTGGCAGCCCGCCGACAGCATCGCAATCATGAAGCTGATGGCGCTGCAGCTGTCCGGCCACATGAAGGAAGAGATCCTGCGCGCCCGGACTTCGCTGGCACTGGATGATGCGGCCAGGATCAAGGACATCCTGCCGGATGCGCCGGGTAAAGGGTTGACTGCCCTGCCGGAGTATGCAGCACTGGTTCCCGGCGTCCGGCAGTTCGCCGCTGCCAAGCCCGCAGAGGCAGACAGCCTGCTGTTTCCGGTTGCTCCGCGCGGGCTGGCGGGGGCCTCCAACGCCTGGGCCGCCGCCCCGAGCCGTTCGGCGGCGGGCGGCACGCTATTGGCCAATGACCCGCACCTGGGTCTCAGCGCACCCGGCGTCTGGTATCTGGCACGGCTTGAACTGGGCACCGGCGGTGTGATCGGCGGCACCATCCCTGGCATCCCGGCAATAATCACGGGGCGCTCAGACGTGCTGGGATGGGGGGTGACCTCGTCTTATCTGGACGACCAGGACTTGTTCATCGAACGCCTCAACCCGGAAAATCCTCAGGAGTATCTGAGCGTTGAAGGGTATAAGGAATTCATCTCCCGCCCGTCGATCATCAAGATCAAGGACCAGGCGCCGGTTACTTTGACCCTGCGCTGGACAGACAACGGCCCGGTGCTGCCCGGTTCGATGTTCAAACTGGCCGGGATCACCCCGCCCGGCCATGTGGTTTCGCTCAGCTGGACTGTGCTCAGCCCCAAGGATACCTCAATGAGCGCTGCCATCGGCCTGATGCGCAGCACCACGGTCCAAGACGCAATCACAGCCGGAGAAGGCTTTGTCGCCCCTTCGCAAAACCTGACTCTGGCGGATAGGGACACAATTGCGCTCAAAACCGTAGGCGCCTTCCCGCTGCGCGACGCCGCACACCAAAGCAAGGGCCGGATGCCAAGCCAGGGCTGGCACCCGGAGAACCGCTGGCAAGGCCGCGCGCCTTATGCGGAAAACCCTGAATTCACCAGCCCCGCAGGCGGCATCCTGGGCAATACCAACAACAAGATCCTGGACCGCCCCTTCCCGAACCACGTCTCCTTTGACTGGGGCGATACCCAGCGCATCCACCGCTGGGAAAAACTGATGCAGAACCGCGAAGTGCATACCCGCGACAGCTTTATCGAGGCGCAATTGGACACGGTCTCCTACACCGCCCGCACCCTCTTGCCGCTGATCGGAGCCGACCTGTGGTTCACCGGCGAGGCCGCCCCTGCCGGCACCCGCGAGCGCCAGCGCCAGATCGCCCTGACCCTGCTGTCGGAGTGGAACGGTGAAATGAACGAGCATCTGCCGGAACCGCTGATCTATGCCGCCTGGCTGCGCGCCCTGCAGGCCCGGCTGATCACCGATGAACTGGGTCCGGTGGCCAAGACCTTCCGCCATGTGGAACCGTTGTTCATTGAACGGGTCTACCGCGATGTCGATGGTGCCGCCGTCTGGTGCGACGTGCGCCAAAGCGCTCCGGAAGAAAGCTGCACTGATATGGCCCGGCTGGCGCTGGATGATGCGCTGATCTGGATCGAAGAACGCTATGGCACCGCGCTGGAATCGCTGCGCTGGGGCGATGCGCATCAGGCCACGCAGGACCACCCGGTGCTGGGAGAAGTGCCGCTGCTGCGCTATTTCGTAAACATCCGCCAGTCCACCAGCGGCAGCGGCAACACCCTGCAGCGCGGCAAGAGTTCAGGTAAGGACCCGGATCCGTTCCAGAACACCCATTCTGCCGGCTACCGCGGGGTCTATGATTTTGCCGACCCCGACAGCTCCGTCTTCATCACCGCCACCGGCCAGTCCGGCCACCCGCTGTCGCGCTACTACGACGACATGGCCCAGCTGTGGCGCCGCGGCGAATACATCCCGATGTCTTTGGACGAGGAACTCGCCCGCGCCGCTGCGGTCGGCATAACCCGGATTACCCCGCGCTGACCTGTAAAGGAGAAAGCATTTTGATCATTAGTTTCCGGCCGCATTTCCGGCTGGCAGCGTCACCAGTTTTTCAGAGAAAACAATTATGAAACTTCACACCCTTTCCTTATCGCTGCTAGCGGCGGCGGCGGCCGTCTATTTCATTTCCCCCGCGCAACCGCCGGCGCTCGACGGAACTCAAAGCCTGCAGGTGATGGCTGCACAGCAGGGCAGCCCTACTGCGGGTGGCTTTGCCCGGGTCCTACGCAACGGCCTGCAGCCTCCGGCCCCTGCCAACCACGAATACACACCGTCAGCCCAAGCACGGCGGCTGGCCAGGGAGCACATGGACTTTGGCCAAACCTGGTACAGTTTTGTCCCTGACGGCGACGGGCCAGCACCAACTGTCATCCTGCTGCATGGGTCAGGCCGGTTCGGCCTGTCGATGATCGATATCTGGAAAGAGACCGCGCAGAAACACGAACTGATCCTGATTGCGCCGAATGCCAAAGCAAAAAACTGGCAGCCGGATGACTTTTCACAGACCCTGTTGGACCAGATGCTGTCTCAGCAGGCCCTGGGCCGCCATACTGGCCCGGTCTATTTATTCGGCCACTCAAATGGCGCGATCTTCGCCTCCATGCTGGTGAACCGCTTCGAAGGCCCCTGGCAAGCGGCCGCTCTGCACGGGGGCTTCGCTTCAGAGCAGGTTTTCATCCCAGCCGCGACCCCCAAGCCCGTCCGCCTGTACCTTGGGGAACGGGACCACATTTTCAGCAGCGAAGAAGCTGTGAAGACGGGCAAGGCCATGGCCAGATCGGGCCACAGCTTTTCGCTTCAATTGATTCCGCGCCACACACATTGGGTTTATGAAATCGGCCCCAGGATTGCAGAGGACAGCTGGGCATGGTTCCGGTCACTCGGCGAGTAACCGGAACACTCAAAGCTTTTGGAACTTCGCCTTTTGCCGGTCGGTCCACAGCACGGTAATGTCAAAACCGGCCTCGGTCTGTTCTTCGCTTTGAACCAGGTCTTCCTTGAACAGCCAGGCGCGCTGTTTGCCTTCGGCAAACGTGAGATTCAGCAGCTCCTCGTGCCGCACGCCCTGCAACTGCTCGGCGATATCTGCCATTAACCCGTCCAGCCCCTCGCCCGTCAGGGCCGAGATCGCATGGATGCCGTCCTCACGTTCCGCACGCTGACGGCGGGCTTCGGCGTCTTCCTCAGGCAGCTGGTCCAGCTTGTTCCAGACTTCGATCCGGGCGCGGTTTTCGTCCACCCCAATGAGGTCAGGATGGCCTCGACGTCTTTGGCCTGCTGCTCGCTTTCATCATGGCTGATGTCGCGCACATGCAGGATCACATCCGCCGCCAGAACCTCTTCCAGCGTCGCCCGGAAAGATGCCACCAGTTCGGTCGGCAGATCCGAAATGAAGCCCACGGTGTCGGACAGGATCACCTCCGGCCCATCCGCAATCTGCACCCGGCGCATGGTCGGGTCCAAAGTGGCAAAGAGCATGTCTTTGGCCATCACCTCAGCCCCGGTCAGCCGGTTGAACAGGGTCGACTTGCCGGCGTTTGTATAGCCGACCAGCGCCACAATCGGATAGGGCACCTTGGCCCGCGAGGCGCGGTGCAGGGTCCGGGTCTTCACCACCTTGTCGAGCTGCCGGCGCAGCCGCACCAATTGGTCGTCAATGGCGCGCCGGTCGGCCTCGATCTGGGTTTCGCCGGGTCCGCCGACAAATCCCAATCCGCCGCGCTGGCGCTCCAGGTGGGTCCAGGCCCGCACCAGCCGTGTCCGTTGATAGCTGAGCGCCGCCATCTCGACCTGCAGCACACCTTCGCGGGTGGCCGCACGGTCCGAGAATATCTCCAGGATCAGCCCGGTCCGGTCGAGGATCTTGACCTTCCAGGCTTTTTCCAGATTGCGCTGCTGCACCGGGGACACCGACCCGTCGATCAGGACCAGTTCCACCTCATTTGCTTTGAGGATGCCCGCCAGCTCTTCGATTTTGCCAGAGCCGAACAGCATCCCCGCATGCGCCTTGGGCAGGCGCACAACATTGGAGCCGATCACATCAAGATCGGGAAGGGCCGCTGCCAGCGCAACGGCCTCATCAAGCGCAGGTGCAGCCTGGCGGCGCCTGCTATCGGATTTGATTTCCGGATGCAGCACCCAGGCACGGGTACGCGTCCTTTCATGCTCCATCAATTGGAGTCTTCACCCTCATAGAGACTGATCGGCTGGGCCGGCATGATGGTCGAAATCGCGTGTTTGTAGACCAGCTGCGACTGTCCGTCGCGGCGCAGCAGCACGCAGAAATTGTCGAACCAGGTGATCACACCCTGCAGCTTGACCCCGTTGATCAGAAAGATTGTAACCGGAACCTTGGTTTTGCGAACGTGATTCAGGAAGGCATCCTGAAGATTCTGTCTGTCCGAAGCCATTTTTTATTATCTCGCCTTTGTTCTTGCCGCGCGCTGCGGACCAGCACGCACATTAAATTCAGTATGGACGGAGAAAATGTAAGTTTCCACCAGAAAAACACTTTTCACCCTCAAGGGCGGTCAGCTGCGCCAAAGGTTGGGTGACAGCAGCGCGATGAAGGCCAGGGTCTCCAGCCGCCCGAGAACCATCGCAATGCACAGGATCAGTTTGGCAGGATCTGTCAGAAGGTTCAGTACAATCGGCGTACTGCTGGCCGTATCAGCCAGCGGGCCGGTTGTTGACAGCGCCGCTACAGCCAGCACCAGCGATTGTTCAAAATCCGTGCCGACTGCGGCAAGCGCAGTGCTGACCACAGCCAGCGACAGGGCAAACAGCATGAAGAACACCCAAGCCACAAACGCTCCGTTCTTCTGCAAACGCTTGGCGCGGTTGCCTTCGCTGCTGACCGAGCTGGGATGCACTAGCCGCTCCATTTCGCGCAGACCATTCAGGTACAGAGCGTAGACCCGCAACAGCTTGACCCCGCCCGCAGTGGTCGCGACACCGCCGCCGAACACCGCCAGCCCCAGCAGGATCATGCCCGGTGTTTCCAGCCCCGACCAGGCCTGGGCGGCTTCCCAATGCGTACTTTCAAATCCGGTGGTCGACAGGAAGGACAGCACTGTAAACAAGGTGCCCCAAAGCGCGTGCAGGGCTTGCGGCAGATCTTCACCGGCATCCACTTCATAGGCGGCCAGCCAGTGGCGCAGGAACAGCAGCAGCGGTACCCCGAAAACGATCAGCAGCCCGGTGCGGAATTCCGGATCCTTGTCCAGCCGCCCCTGCCCCGCGGTGACCGTGTCGCTGGAAAAAGTCAGCCGCGACAGCGCAAAGAACATGAACAGGAACATCACCATCTCGCCCGCCAGGCCGCTGGCGGCATTTTCCACCCCGCCGATAGCCGATATGCCCGAGGTCGCCATCACCGACATCGCATGGCTGAGACCTGCCAAGGCCTGTTCGCCTGTGATCATCAGCAACAGCCATAGAACAAGGGTCAGCCCGGCATAAACCGGCGCCAGGGTACGCGTCACCAGCACCAGCTGGCGGCGGGGATCTGCCCTCTCCATATGCAGAGGGGCGGCCGTGCCGCCGCCGGGCTCGCCTTTGGCAGTGACCTCAAACCCGCCCAGGGACATCGGCGCCAGCACCGCCGAGGCGGCCACCCACATCAACAGACCGCCCAGCCAGCCGACAATCGCCCGCCACAGATGCACGCTGGGCGGCAGCCGGTCCGGATCGCCCCAGACATCGGCGCCGGTGGTGGTGATGGCGCTGACCATATCGAAATAGGCATTCAGATACCGGGTGCTGACCAGCGCATCCTGAACCGGCACCGCCAGGAACAGCGGCAGTACGGTGAACGTCGCCAGCAGCGACAGCAATTGCCCCGGCATCCCGTAGCGCGGCACCCGGTTGCCCATCGACAGGCCGATCAGCACCACAAGGATCAGCCCGGCAACGCCGGCATAGAAAAAACTGCGCGAGGTGTGATGATCGTCCAGCACCAGCGCATGAACAGCAGGCAGCCACATCGCCAGCGAGGCAATGCCCCAGATCAGCAGGAACAGCGGCAGGCGCAGCACGCCAATGGGAGCTTTGACCGGGCGGCGCATCCTAGAAATAGTCGATCGAAACCTGCAGCAGGCGCTCGACCTCAGGCACGTCCGCCGCCATGGCAAACAGCGCGATCACATCGCCCGCCTCGATCCGCATCTGACCGGAAGGGCGCAGCATCTCGCCGTTCTTCAGAACGCCGCCGACCAGAACGCCTTCGGGGAAATCCGTCTCGCGGATCATCTGGCCGGCAATCGGCGAGGTCGACAAAACCTCGGCCTCGATCATTTCAGCCTCGGCATCCCCCAATGAGTAGACCTGCCGCACCCGGCCATAGCGGATGTGGCGCAGGATCGAGCTGACGGTGGTGGAGCGCGGGTTGATATAGGCGTCGATGCCCAGATGCGGCAGCAGCGGCACCAGGGTCGGGTCATTGATCAGCGCAATGGCCAGCGGGCAGCCTTCAACCTTGGCGCGCACCGCGGCCAGAATGTTGGTCTTGTCGTCATCGGTCACCGCCAGCATCGCATCCGCTTTGTCGATGCCCGCCTCGATCATCAGCGCCCGGTCCAGACCGTCGCCGTTCAGCACAATCGTGCGTTCCAGCGTTTCCGCCGCCCGTTCAGCACAGGTACGGTCGCGTTCGATCATCTTGGCCCGGATCCGTGTTGTGCTTGCCTCCAGCGCCTTGGCCACTTCCAGGCCGACGTTGCCGCCGCCGACCACAACCACCCGGTCCTGGCGTGTTTCCTGCTTGCCGAACACTTCGATGGTGCGGGGCACATCATCGGCGTGGCTGAACACATAGCAGCTGTCGCCGACAAACAGCTGGTCGCCCGGTTCCGGCGCAAACAACGTGCCGTCGCGCCGCACCCCGACCACAATCGCGCGCAGCGTCGAAAACAATTCGGTCAGCTGCCGCAGCGGTGTATTCACCACCGGGCAATCGGCGTCGATCTGGATCCCCAGAAGCTGCGCCTTGCCGCCCATGAAGGTCTCCGTGTCAAACGCTGCCGGCGCCGACAGCCGCTGCATCGCTGCTGCCGCCACTTCCCGCTCGGGGCTGATCACCACGTCGATCGGCAAATGCTCGCGCTGATAAAGGTCGGAATAGATTGCGGTCAGATAGCTTTTGGCCCGCAGACGGGCAATCTTGCGCTGAACCTTGAAGACCGAATGCGCCACCTGGCAGGTCACCATGTTGACCTCGTCCGAATGGGTGGCCGCGATAATCATGTCGGCATCCCGTGCCCCGGCCCGGTCCAGCACATCCGGATAGGAGGCAAAACCATGGATCCCCTGCACGTCCAGCGTATCGGTTGCCCGCCGCACCAGTTCCGGGTTGTTGTCGACAACCGTCACATCGTTGTGCTCGCCGGACAGGTGCCGGGCGATCTGCCAGCCAACCTGGCCCGCGCCGCAGATAATGACCTTCATTTGCGTGTCCCTTGGCGGAATTTCGGGCGGAGTTTCGCCCGATGTGAATGACAGAAGCCGCTTTCACGGTCAATTTAATTGTAACTTGCTCTGATTGCAGTCATTCTTTGCTTATGTGCAAGGATCGAACGATCATGGCGGCCTTGGTCCTGCTGCTTGGCACGGCGGCCTGCGGACCGCTTCCTGTTTATTACAGGCAGGGGGCAGAAGTCTCGCGCCTGCAAAGTGATGAGCTTGGCTGTGCGGCACAATCGCTGCGGGATGCGCCCGTCGCCAATGAAATCCGCCAGCACCCCCCGGTTTTCCACCCCGGCCGCAAAGTCTGTTCCGGCGGCAGCTGTTATTACCGGCCCGGTTACTGGGTGAACGGCGGCATCTACACGGTGGATGTGAACAGACCCCTGCGCCTGCGGCTGGAGAAATCCTGCATGGCATCCAAGGGCTACCAGCAGATCGCGCTGAAACGCTGCACCCGGCGCAACCCCGCCGCCGTAGCCGGACCGCAGCTGGCCCCGCTGAGCGAAGCATCCTGCGCGCAGCGCAACAAGGATGGCAGCGTCAGCATCCGCACCGGCGGCTAGGCGCACTCCCTTGCCGAAAATGCGCGGCAGGCTAACTTTGAATTGCGCCTCCGGTTCAAGTAAGCTGGCGCCGGATTGTTTGTTGACCAGTATTTCATAAAGAAAGGTACCCGATGCGGATACATTTCCTGTTTGCCGCGCTGCCTCTTGCAGCTGTGACAGCCGCCTGCGAACCCGTGGCACCGATTGCCCCGCCACCGGCGGCAGCCCCAGCGCCGGCACCTGCAACATACAGCGCGCCAGCAACGCGGCCGGCACCTGCAGCGGCTCCCAGGGCTCCGGTCATCCCGGCAGAAGAAGCGCCTGAACCCGCCTATCAAGGCGGCGGTGGCGGAGGTTCCGGCGGCGGCGGCGGCGGCGGTGGTTCCGGCGGTGGCGGCGGCGGAGGCTGGGGTTAAACCCGGGTGCTGCCATGATCCCCCATCATTCCAGAATCCCCTCCCTTGCAGCAGCCCTTTTGACCGGCACAGCGCTGCTGCCGGCAACGGCTGCCCAAGCGGCATATGAAACCAGCGAACGGGGCAATGCCCCGGAAACCGCCATCGTTGTCGGCATTCAGGACTATGACCACGTCACTGACCTGACCAACACCCGTCAGGATGCCAAGGCCATGGCTGAAATGCTCAGCTCCTTCGGCTATACGGTTTACGAAGGCTATGACCTGGACAAGCGCGGGTTTGAAGCGCTGCTGCGCCAGGCCGCTCTTAATATCCGCGACGGCAGCCAGGTGTTCTTCTACTATGCAGGCCACGGTATTCAGCTGGGGCGGCGCAATTACCTGCTGACCAGTGATGCGGAACTTACTGGCATTCACGATCTGCCTTTCCAGTCAGTCACCCTTGACCGCGTCTCTGCCATTCTCGGCGGCAAGGCAGGCAGCCAGATCCTGATGCTGGATTCCTGCCGCGACAATCCCGTGCCGGATGCCAAGCTCAACGCTGAGGTCGGCGCCCAGCTTTACGAAGCGCGCGAGGGATTTGACGTGTTCCGCCCGCCGCTCAACACGCTGGTGGCGTTTTCAACATCTCCCGGCGCCACGGCGCTGGATGGCGAGCCTGGCGGCAACAGCCCCTATACCGCCTCGGTCGTGCGTCATTTTCCGGACCGGCCTGACGAAGATGCAATGACTGTCCTTTCGGCAATTCGCGGCGACGTCTATGCGGCGACCGGCAACACTCAGGTGCCATGGGAAAGCTCGACGCTGATGCAGAAGGTCTATCTGCGCCCGGCAGAGCGGTCATTGAACATTGCCAAGGCTGAAGCCGAAACCGAAGCGGCCGGCCTTGACCGGATGCCCGCCGTGCTGTCGGTGAAAATCCCGTTGGGCCGCGCGCTGGAACTGGCGCCGGAGATCAGCCCTTATGTCAGTGCAGGCACAACGGTTTCAATTGTTGAATCGCCCTCGTCCGGCGTGACATCGCTGCAAACCGGGGACAGCAGCGGTCTCAGCCTCAGCTATGCGCCGAAACTGACCGAGCTTCCTGCCCGCAAGGATGGCGGACAGGTCCGCAAGGACCGGATGGTGCTGCGCCTGGCCCAGGCCGGCGCGGTGCGGGACGTGACCGTGAACCTGGAAATGATCGCCCGGCAGTGCGACCTGGAAGCCGGTGATCTGCTGGATCTGCAGGGGGTTGGCCTTTACCGTTACCCCAATGAAATCAACCTTGAGGATGCCGAGGCTGCCTGCCGCGATGCTGTCGGGGCCGCGCCGGATATCGGCCGCCTGCACTATCAGCTGGGCCGCGCGCTGCAGGGTCAGGGCCGCTTGATCGAAGCCTATGAAGCTTTTGAAAAGGCCGCCGAACTGGACCACGTCCGCGCCTATAACGCCGTCGCATATCTGCATGTCACCCCGAATGTCGACCGCGAAACAGTGCCCATCCCCTACAACCCGGACAAGGCCTTTGCCCTGTGGGACAAGGGGATAGAGGCAGGAGACCCCTTCTCGATGCACGCCAGAGGCAAGCGGCTTTTGCGAAAAAGCAGCACCCCGGAGGAAAAGCGGCGCGGTTTTGACCTGCTGAGCCGCGCAGTGGAGCTGGGCCATACCTATTCAATGAACGAACTTGGGGTTTTCTTTCTATGGAGCGGCGATGAGCTGGCGCAGCCGGAGCGCGGCTTCTCCTACCTGCAGGCCTCTGCCGGACGCGGCGATATCTATGGCACCGCCAACCTTGGCTATGTCTACCGCGACGGCGGCGCGGGCCAGGCGGTGGACAAGGAAAAAGCGCGCGCGCTGTTTGCCGAAGCGGCACAATTGGGCCATCCCCATGCCCCGGCTGAGATCGGCCGGATGATCATGGGCGGCGACTTGCCCGGCAGCGACGCAGCTGAAGCGCTGGAATGGTATGACATGGGGCTGTCGCGCGGCGACGCCTGGGGTGGTTCGAACGGCGCTTGGGTAGCCCTTAACAGGCTGCCGGACCGGATCCCCGCCCATGCTGCTGCTGCGCGGGCAGGCAAGGCGATGGCTTTGAACGATCCCGATGCACGCGCCGCAGCGCGGGAATTGCTGACCGGCATGGCCGAAACAGACGTTGCCGCAGGCACCCAGTACATCCTGCGCCAGCTGGGGGCCGGGATTGCCATCGACGGCCAGTTCGGCCCGTCATCCCGCAAGCAACTGGGCAATTGGGCGCGCCAGGCAGGTCTGCCCGCAACCGTTCCCGGCGATGCCATCAGCCAGCTGCGACTGGCCGCGCAGATCCATTTTGCGCTGAACCCGATCCGCCAGGACCTGTTCTGACCCTATGATGCAGCACCGCCTGCGTCCGGTGGTGCCGGGCGCAATGGCGGCCTGATCAGGCCTGCTCTTCCTCGGCCTCCACATGCGCCACCCGGGCGCCTGCCTTGTTGGAGGTCACCACCCCCAGCGACTTCAGCTTGCGGTGCAGCGCAGACCGCTCCATGCCGACAAACGACGCCGTGCGGCTGATGTTGCCGCCAAAGCGATTGATCTGGGTCAGCAGGTATTCGCGCTCAAACGCCTCCCGCGCCTCGCGCAGCGGCAATGTCGCCAGCGCGCCGGACAGGACCACGCGGCCCTCCTCCTGCGGCTTGTCTTCTTCGCGCGGCAAATCCTTGGCCTCGATCGGGCCGCTGCCATCGCCAAGGATCAGCACCCGCTCCACCAGATTCTTAAGCTGGCGCACGTTGCCCGGCCATAGCATGGTCTGCATCAACGCCACCGCCTCTTCGGTCAGCACCCGCAGCGGCAGCCCCTGGGCTTCGTTGAACTGAGCAATGAAATGGCCGGCCAGCAGCGGAATATCCTCGCGCCGGTCCGCCAGCGACGGCACCGCAACCGGCACCACATTCAGCCGGTGATACAGCTCTTGCCGGAACCCGCCTGCTTCGATTTCAGCATCCAGGTCTTTGTTGGTGGCGGAAACCACCCGCAGATCGACACGGATTTTGTCCGAACCGCCAACGCGCTGGAACTGCTGATCCACCAGCACCCGCAAAATCTTGGACTGGGTACCCAGCGGCATATCGGCAACTTCATCAAAGAACACCACACCGCCATGCGCCTGTTCCAGCAAGCCGGGTTCCACCCGCGCTCCGAGGATTCGCGGCCGAACAGAACCTCTTCCATCCGGTCGGGTTCGATACTGGCACAGTTGACGGTGATGAAGGGCGCGGACGCCCGGTTTGAATTGGCATGGATATAGCGCGCAGCAATCTCTTTGCCGCTGCCGGCCGGCCCGGTCAGCATTACCCTGCCGTTCGACTTGGTCACCTTGTCCAGCTGGCTGATCAACGTCCGGAACGACGCAGAGGTGCCGATCATTTCCGCCGGGCCTGTATCCCTGCGCTTGAGATCCGAATTTTCCCGGCGCAGGCGCGAGGCTTCCATCGCGCGGCGGATCACCACCATCAGCTGGTCGATATTGAAGGGCTTCTCGATGAAATCATAGGCCCCCTGCTTGATCGCTGCGACAGCGATTTCGATGTTGCCGTGTCCGGAAATGATCACCACCGGAACTTCCGGATTGTCGCGCTTAACCGCCTTCAGAATATCGATACCGTCCATCTGGCTGTCCTTCAGCCAGATATCCAGGATCATCAGCGCCGGTTCGGCGTCTTCCAGACGGGCCATGCATTCGTCGGAATTGGCAGCCTTTCGGGTGGCATAGCCTTCATCCTCAAGAATATCCGAGACCAGTTCCCGGATGTCGCGCTCGTCATCTACAATCAGAATGTCACTCATGTCAGACCTGCTTTCACTGTGCTCTTGTTTGGCGCCGCTGCCCGGTTTGCGGCGGGCAGACGGATTACCGCCATCGCGCCGTAATGCGCGTGTCCCTCGAATACCGGGGCATCTTCCAGCGTCAGCGTGCCCCCGTGCTCTTCGATGATTTTTTTAACGATCGGCAGCCCCAGCCCGGTGCCCGCATCCCGCGTGGTCACATAAGGCTCAAACAGCCGTGCCCGGTCTTCGGGCAAGCCGATGCCGTTGTCGGCGATACGGACTTCATAGAAATTGCCTGCCTTGACTGCTGCCACCCGGATTTCCGGCACCAGCCCCTGCGGATTTTCCTTTATTTGCAGGCTTTCAATGGCTTCGCCTGCGTTTTTGATCAGATTGGTCAAGGCCTGCCCAATCATTGTGGCATCCAGATCCGAAGGCATGGCTGTCTCGGACAGCTCCGCCTTGATCCGGACACCGGGCTGGCCCTGCTGCTGCAGGATAACCGCGTCCCGCAGCAGTTTGACCAGATCCTCTTCGCGCCGCTCCGGTTCCGGCATGCGGGCGAATTTCGAGAATTCATCGACGATCCTGCGCAGATCATTGGTCTGGCGCACGATCACATCGGTCATGGATTGCAGCTGATCGCTGTTCTCCTCGCCCAGTTTGGGCGCGAATTTGCGTTTGATCCGCTCCGCGCTCAGCTGGATCGGGGTCAGCGGGTTCTTGATCTCATGGGCAATCCGGCGCGCCACATCGCCCCAGGCCGCCATCCGCTGGGCGCTGACAAGATCGGTCACATCATCAAACGCCACCACATAACCTTCCAGCCGGCCCTGTTCCGACCGGCGCGGCGACATCCGCACCAGCAGGTTTTCCAGCCGGCCCTGACGCGTGACTTTGATTTCCTCCTGCACAACCTCGGCGCTGGTTTCGATCAATTCCACAAACAGCGGCCCGAACTCCGGCACTGCAACGGACAAGGCCAGGGATTGCTGATCCTCCTGCCAGTCCAGCAGCCGCTCAGCCGAGCGGTTTACAAATGTGACACGCCCGTCGGCATCCAGCCCGGCAACCCCGGACGTCACCGATGACAGCACCGAATCAAACAGGCGGCGGCGGCGTTCAATCTGGCGGGTGTTGTCCACAAGGCGCCCGTGCTGCGCCTTAAGTTCGCGCGTCATCTGATTGAAATACTGACCCAATTGGGAAATTTCATCGCCACCGTCGTCAATCGGCACCTGCACGTCCAAATTGCCGGAGCCAACCCGTTGCGCCGCCACCGTCAGCCGTCCGACCGGACGCGACAGCCGCTCGGCAAACCACATTCCCAACCACATCGCCGCCAGGATCAGAATCACTGCAAAACCGATATAGAGCAGCGCAAATTCAAACAGCACCCTGCCGCGCTCGCTTTCCAGCTGCTGATACAGATGGGCTGTTTCCTGGGTGTCGTCCAGAAGGTTCAGAAGCTCGCCGTCCACATCGCGGCTGATGTACAGGAACCGGTCGACAAACGCCTCCAGCCGCACCAGCGCGCGGAATTCACTGTTGTTCCAATCCTCAATCAGCAGAAACCCGTCCGCACGGGCGGCACCGATCTGGCGATTGTTCGGCTTCTCGAAATCGAACTCGTAAGACCGCTCGCCGCGCGCCCGGATCAGGCCGGCGCTGTCGACGATATATGCCTCGCGCAGCCCGCGCTGAATTTGCAGCTGGCCTTGCGACAGCACCAGACGAAGCTCAGCATCATTGATGAAGAAACTGCGCGAACGGCTGTTGTCCAGGTAACGCGCCAGCGCCCGGGCATCTTCGCTCAGGTCATTTTTCTGCTGCGTCTGATAGGCGTCCGCCGCAGCCAGAGAGCTGCCGATCACCTGCCGCACCCGCTGCGAAAACCAGCCCTCCAGCCCGACATTCACCGTCAGCACGGCGAACACGGCCACGATGACTGTGGGGATCAGTGCCAAAAATCCAAAAGCGCCGATCAGCCTCAGGTGCAGGCGGGATCCCGCTGACTTGGAGCGCCGCGCGGCAAACAGGCGGACAATCTGGGCCATCACCAGCGCAGCGATGGTCAGGATATAGACCAAATCCGCCAACAGAATGAGTCGCAGCGACCGGGACGACGCGCCCTGCCCCAACGGGCCGATGATAAGGAATGTCGCCAGTGCCAGAGCCGGCCCCAGCACCACCAGCCCGATAGTGCCGATATTGCGGGCCCGGCGGGTTCTCCGCCACCGGTCCAAGGCCGCAAAAGGCCCGTATGCTGCCCTCAGATGTGACTTATGCGCCACTGACTGCCCTCATCCTGATGTGCGACTCTTTGCGAGTCACCGCCATATCTCGTGGCCCTGCCTAGGAAAATCACAACAAGGCCACATTTCTGTGGCGATATTACATCAGTTTGCGGCGGCGTGTCACCTCAATATCCAGATCAGTGATCTTCTTTCGCAAAGTATTCCGGTTGATCCCCAGCAATTCGGCGCATTTCGCCTGGTTGCCGCCGGTCGCCGTCAGCGCGATTTCGATCAGCGGCGTCTCTACTTCGCGCAGCAGCCGCATATAGAGACCCGGCGGCGGCAGCAAGTCGCCATGCAAATCGAAATAGCGCTGCAGATGGCGGGCCACGGACTCAGATAGCTTTTCATTGGCAAGACCTGCCACCGCAGGCTCCGGCCCGCTCTGCGGCCCCAGCACAGCGGCCGCATCGGACTGGCTGATTTCCTCATTGCGGGCCGTCAGCGCCAGCCGCCGGACGGTGTTTTCCAGCTGGCGGACGTTGCCGGGCCAACCGAAATGGCGCAGCGCTTCGCGCGCGCCCTCGCTCAGCTCGCGGTGCGGCGCGCCTTCGTTCTCGGCCCGGATCAGGAAATGCTCGGCCAGCAGCGGAATATCCTCCACCCGTTCCCGCAGCGCCGGCACTTGCAGCGCGGTGCCGCAAATCCTGTAGTAGAGATCCTGGCGCAGCTCCCCGGCTTCCATCGCCGCGGCCAGGTCTTTCTGACTGGAGGCGATGAACCGCGGTGCGTGGTCGCCCGGCGTGTCCATCATCCGCACCAGCCGAGCCTGCGCTTCTTCCGGCAGGTCCGCCAATTCGTCAATCACCAGCGAGCCGCCCTTGGCCTGGGCCAGCAACCGCGCCGGGCCTTCCAGGTCGATCAATGCCGCAGCATCCGCGTGGATAAAAGGCAAAGTCCGCCGATCTGAAAAGTCATGAATAGCCTGCGCAATCAGAGACTTACCCGTACCGCTTTCCCCAGTGATCAACAACGGCAGTTCCGTGTTCATCACCCGCGCGATCAGCCGGTACAGCGCCTGCATCACCTCGCTGCGGCCAATCAGCGGCAGCTCTTCCGGATGATCCGGCGCTTCGGTCTTTGCGGCTGCAGGCGCCACCCGCTTGGCCGCCAATGCTTTGGCCGTGCGCTTCATCAGCTCGGGCAGGTCAAAAGGTTTCGGCAGATAGTCGTAGGCTTCCGCTTCCTCTGCCTTGATCGCCGTCATGATGGTATTCTGCGCCGAAATCACGATCACCGGCAGCCCGGGCCGGTCGGCCTGGATCTTGGGCAGCATCTCCAGCCCGTTTCCGTCCGGCATCATCACGTCTGAAATGACGGCATCGCCTTTCCCCTCGGCCACCCAGCGCATCAGAGTGGTCAGCGAAGAGGTCGCATGCACTTTGCAGCCCGCGCGCGTCAGCGCCTGGGTCAGTACGGTGCGGATGGTGCGGTCGTCATCTGCGACCAGAACGGTGCCGTCCATGGATCAGCTCTCCTGCGGTTTTGCGTCACGCGGCACGCGCGACAGCGACAGCCGGAACAGCGTGCGCCCGGGAACCGAGCTTACGGATATCCAGCCATTATGCTCCGAGAGGATCTTGCTCACCAATGCAAGCCCCAGCCCGGTGCCATTCTCCCGGCCCGATACAAACGGGTCGAATATGTCATCCTTGATCTTCTCCGGCAGCCCCGGCCCGTCGTCGCAGATTTCAATTTGCAGCGGCAGAAGTTTACCTGTTCCATCACTGCGGCGCAGCCGGAAGGAATGCTCATAAAAAGTACGGATGGAAATATTTCCACCCTTATTATCAGCCGCTTCCGATGCATTCTTAAGAAGGTTCAGCACCACCTGCAGCAGCTGATCCGCATCCCCCCAGGCCATCGGCAGCGAGGGATCGTAGTTTTCCGTTATAGTCATGCGGGCACCAAACCCCAGCAGCGCCGACCGCCGCGCCCGGTCCAGCACATCATGCAGATTCACCGGTTTGAAGGCCGGCCCGGTCAGGTTTCCGAACTGCTCCACCTGATCCAGAAGTTTCACGATCCGGCGGCTTTCGCTGACGATCAGTTCAGTCAGTTCCAAGTCTTCGGACCTCAGGTTCATACTCAATAGCTGGGCCGCGCCGGTGATCCCCGCCAGCGGGTTCTTGATCTCATGTGCCAGCATCTCCGCCATGCCAATGGCCGAGGCGGCGGCAGATTTCGCCGAATGAGTCTGGGTCATCCGCCCGGCAAGTTCGCGCGGGGTGACCATCAGCAGCATCACACCCTCCTGCCCCTGCAAAGGGGCGATCTGCACCCCGCATTGCAGCGGCGCCCGGCTGCCCGAACCGACATCAATGTCATTCACGAACAGCGGCGTGCCCTGAACACGGGCGCGGGCAAAGGCTTCTTCAATCGGCGCGTCAATGGCCAGCGTGTCCCAAACGGGCTGCCCCACCAGCGCCTTGCGCGAGGTATTCAGAAATCCCTCACCCGCCGCATTCACATCGGCGATCCTGTCCCGGGAATCGATCAGGAACGCGGGCACTGGCAGAGAGGCCCAGAGGGCGGCACTGTCCATCATGCGGCGGCCTCCGCATCTTGCGCGCTCAGCGCCTCCGGCAGCAGGGCCAGGACCTCTGCCGGGTCTTTTTGCGTCAGCACCGCCCGGCGCATCGCGGGGCCGGTCCCGGTCTCATCCATGTACCAGCCCAGATGCTTGCGCGCGACGCGCACGCCCAGGTCCTGCCCGTAAAACTCTAACATCGCCTTGTAATGCTCTGAAACCATAAGGATCAACGCATCACCTTCCGGCACATTCGGTGCCGGCGCACCCCATAGCTCATGGGCCACCTGAGCAAGCAGCCAGGGCTTGCCTTCGGCGCCGCGCCCGATCATCACGCCGTCAGCACCGGACAATTCCAGCGCCCGGCGTGCGGTTGCTGTGTCCACGATGTCGCCATTGGCCAGCAGCGGCACTGTCACAGCGTCCTTGACGCCCCGGATCGCCGCCCAATCGGCCGAACCCTTGTAGAACTGGCAGCGGGTGCGGCCATGAATCGTAATCATCTGCACGCCGGCATCGCAGGCCCGCCGCCCCACGTCCGGCGCGTTCAGGCAGTTGTCGTCCCAGCCCAGCCGGGTCTTCAGCGTCACCGGCACATCCACCGCACCGACCACCGCCTCGATCAGCCGCAGCGCGTGATCCGGCGCCTTCAGCAGGGCTGAGCCTGAATAGCCATTGGTAACCTTTTTGGCAGGGCAGCCCATGTTGATGTCGATGATCCGCGCGCCCTGCCCGGCGACGTGTTTCGCGGCCTCGGAAATCCAGTATTCATCCCGTCCGGCCAGCTGCACCGCGGTGTTCTCCACATCTGCGCTCAGCTCCGCCCGTTCGCGCACACCAGGCTTGGCCTGTACCATCTCCTGGCTTGCCACCATCTCACTCACCATCAGCCCCGCTCCGAAAGAGCGGACCAGATCCCGGAACGGACGGTCGGTGATTCCAGCCATCGGCGCCAGCGCGATCGGCGGAGACATGGAGGTGGTTCCAAGCGTGAAGGACAACTGCCTAATCCTTGTGCAACTGAGATGTTTTTACCCGAAGCCTTTGCTATGCAGCAATGAAACTGCGCTTTGCAAGGCACAGCAAATCACCACTTGCCTATTTTTCAGGCACATTCCGTGGGGTGATTGCCTATCCCTGCGCCACCTCATAAACAAATGCCGAACTTATCATGAGGCCCGCATGACCACCGCAGCCCTGATCGTCGCCGCCGGCCGAGGCACCCGTGCAGGCGGCGGCACGCCGAAACAATGGCGTCCGCTGAAAACCCGCCGGGTGATTGATTGGACGCTGGAGGCCTTTGACAAAGCAGGTGTGGATCTCACGGTGCTTGTGCTGTCGCCCGATGACATCGCCGCTTGGGACGAATTCTCCGGTCGCCCCAGCTTGATCCTGGCCGAGGGCGGTGCCGAACGCGCAGCCTCTGTCCTGAACGGGCTGAAGGCTCTGGAGACGCATGGCGTGGAGAAAGTGCTGATCCACGACGCCGCCCGCCCCTGTGTCAGCAGCGATCTGATCCACAGCATTCTCAATGCCTTGGACGAGGCACCTGCAGCAGCCCCGGCGCTTGCTGTGACCGACGCGCTGTGGACTGGCGAAGAGAGCACCGTCACGGGTACTCAGGACCGCAATGGCTTATTTGCGGCGCAAACCCCGCAAGGGTTCCGCTACGGCGCAATCCTCGCTGCCCACAACGCCCATCCCGGCGGTGCCGCAGATGATGTTGAGGTTGCGCGCGCCGCAGGTCTTGACGTTGCAATCATTCCGGGCGAGCCGGACAATATCAAAATAACCCGCCCCGAGGATTTTGCCCGGGCGGAACGCATTCTGGGAGCTGACATGGATATCAGGCTTGGCAATGGCTACGACGTGCACCGGTTCGGCCCCGGCGGCAGCGTGATCCTCTGCGGTGTCGAAATCCCGCATGAGAAAACCCTGCAAGGCCACTCCGACGCCGATGTCGGGATGCACGCCGTCACCGATGCGATCTATGGCGCACTGGCCCGTGGCGACATCGGCCAGCATTTCCCGCCCTCCGATCCGCAGTGGAAGGGTGCTGCCAGCGAGATTTTCCTGCGCCATGCCGCCAATCTGGCGCGCGAGATGGGGTTCACCCTGTCGAACGTCGATTGCACCCTGGTCTGTGAATACCCCAAAATCGGCCCCCACGCGGCCCGCATGCGTGACGTCATGGCCCAAAACCTGGGCATCGAGGCTGACAGGGTGTCGATCAAGGCCACCACGTCTGAACGCCTTGGCTTCACCGGCCGCGGCGAGGGCATCGCCGCCATCGCCACCGCTGCCCTGGTGAAGACATGACACCGGCCCAGATGATCGGCACCGTCTGCGGCGTTGGCTATATGCGCCCGGCCCCTGGCACCTGGGGATCGCTGGCCGCCCTGCCGCTTGCCTACGGGCTGCATCAGCTGGGCGGCTTCCCGTTGCTGGCTCTGGCGACCCTTGCCTGCATCCCCGCTGGCATCTGGGCGACCAAGATCATGACCACCGGCAGCGACGACCACGACCCATCGGAAATCGTGGTGGATGAGGTCGCAGGCCAGTGGATCGCGCTTTGGGCCATCTCCTATCCGGCCTGGGCGCATGGCATTCCTATCACCGCACTTTGGCCTGGCTGGATCAGCGCGTTCCTGCTGTTCCGCCTGTTCGACATCTGGAAACCCGGCCCTGTCGGCTGGGCAGATCGCAAAGAGGGCCCGTTTGGTGTTATGATGGATGATGTTATCGCCGGCATCATGGCCGCCATCGGCGTTGCCCTGCTGGCCGGCTTCTCGCACGGGGTACTGGGATTATGAGTGTGGATGTGGCAAAACTGATCACCCAGGCAAAGGCGGCAGGTCTCACCATTGCCACCGCCGAAAGCTGCACCGGCGGCATGATTGCCGCGGCGCTGACGGATATTCCCGGCTCCTCCGCCGTGGTCGACCGCGGCTTTGTCACCTATTCCAACAACGCCAAGATGCAGATGCTGGGCGTGAAGGCGGAAACTCTGGACGCCAAAGGGGCGGTCAGCGAGGAGGTCGCGGCTGAGATGGCCGCAGGGGCCGTGGCACAGGCAGGTGTTTCGCTTGCGGTCTCTGTCACCGGCATCGCCGGTCCCGGCGGATCAGAGTTCAAACCCGAGGGCCGCGTCTGTTTTGGCCTGGCGCGTGCAGGCTATCCTGCGGTGACTGAAACCGTGGACTTCGGCGCCATTGGCCGCGCCAATGTCCGAACAGCGGCCCGCGATCACGCGCTGTTCCTGCTGGTGCAGGCAATTTCTTAAACCGGCCGCATTCCGGGCAGCACCTGCAAAAGCCTGCCCAAAAAACCGGCACTTGCAAAAAAGCCGCCGATTTGTGCGGCTTGCGAACCTCTGCCGCTTTTTTTCGCGCAGGTTTTCCGCTTTCTCCTGACCTCACCGGTTTTTCAAGGGGAAGGAACACTCGGATGAACGGAGCGGATACCGCATGGATCATTGTGGCCACGGCCCTGGTCCTTTTCATGACACTGCCAGGGCTGGCCTTGTTTTACGGCGGGCTTGTACGTGCCCGCAATGTTCTCAGCGTCTTTATGCATTGCTACGCCATTGCCTGTTTGATGAGCGTTCTGTGGCTCGCCTTCGGCTACACAATCGCCTTTGGCAGCGGCACCAGCGGCCTGTGGGCGGGCTGGACAAAATGTTCCTGAACGGTGTCACCGCAGACAGCCTGTCCGGCACCCTGCCCGAGGTTCTGTTTTTTGCCTTTCAGATGACGTTTGCCATCATCACGCCCGCGCTGATCGTAGGCGCCTATGTGGAGCGGGTCGGCTTTGGCTTTGTCCTCGTGTTCTCGGGGCTTTGGATGCTGCTGTGCTATGCGCCGGTGGTGCATTGGATCTGGGGCGGCGGTTTCCTGGCCGATGGCGGTATCTTCGGTGAAACGGGTGTGAAGGACTTTGCCGGCGGCATCGTGGTGCATGAGACAGCAGGTATCGCTGCGCTGATCATCGCCTTCTACCTTGGCCCGCGTAAAAACCGCGCCATCCCGCCGCACAATCCCGGCTATGTGATGATCGGGGCCGCGATGCTGTGGGTCGGCTGGTTCGGCTTCAATGGCGGCTCGCAGCTGACCGCGGACGGCGGGGCCGCAATGGCGCTGACGGTGACACATATCTCTGCTGCTACTGCGTCGCTCAGCTGGGCGCTGTGGGAAAAGATCAAATACGGCAAGGCGTCGCTGGTGGGTCTGGTCACCGGCACCATTGCGGGGCTTGCCTCAATCACCCCGGCCTCCGGCTTTGTCGGGCCCATGGAAGCGCTGATCATCGGCGCCATTGCCGGCGTGCTGTGCCAGGAGATGGTCAACCTGGTGCGCAACAAGATGCAGATCGACGACACGCTGGATGTGTTTGCCGTGCATGGCGTCGGCGGTATCTTTGGCACCATCATGATTGCGGTCTTCGGTGCCGGCACCTGGGCCGCGCAGCTGGGCGGGCTGGCCATTGTCGGCGTCTTTACCGTGGCTGTGACCATTGCGCTGGTGAAAATCTCCGCTTTCATCACGTCTTTGCGCGTGGATCTTGAAAGCGAGACCAACGGCCTCGATCTTTCAGTACATGGTGAGCGTGCGTACGACATGAACAGCTGACCCCGGCTATGGCGCATGCCGCCACTCACGGCAGACGGTGCAATTTCCGCACCGGGCGGGTCCCTTCGGGGGCCCGTTTTGCGTTCTAAACCAGCGGCTTCAGCAGCCAGGCCTGCTCCAGCGCATTGCAGCGCTCACCGATCCGGCCGTCTGCCGCACGTTCCTCAGCAAGCGTGATTGCATGGGTTTCCTGATACAATGCCTGCACAGTTTCACCTGGCACCGAAAACGGCGGTCCCTGCATCAAAGACTGGTCATAATCAAACCCGACCAGCAACTGTTGTGCCGGGCCTGCAATCCTGTTGATGTGCGCGGCATAGGCCTCGCGATCCTCAGGCTTGACCGCGACCAGTGCCGCACGGTCGTAAATTACATCCACTTGGCCAATATGCGCCGGGGTCAGTGCAAAGAAGTCACCCGCAAAAAGGGTCAGAGCGCCCGCCTGGAAACATATAAGGTCCCCTTGCCGGATCACCTCAGGCTCCAGACCCTGGCGGGCAAAAACCTCCTCAACAGCGCCCTGATTGAATTCAATCCCGGATACCTGCAGCCCTTGGGTGCACAGCCAGTCCAGGTCCAGTGCCTTACCGCAAAGCGGCACAAAAACCGACTGGCCCGCGTGCAAGCCCAGCTTTGGAAAATGCTGCGTCAGCAGGGTGTTGGGCGCATCTTCGTGAAAGCCGATCCGGTTCTCGCGCCAGCGCGCCTGCCAAAAGTCCTGTTCCATCCCGGCGCAACCTTTCCTGATTGATATTGAGACCAGCCCCGATACAACTTCAAGCCCGCCTCAAGTCAATTCAGAAATGCCGGTCAAAGCGCGTGTCAGGTGTACAGCTCCGCCGCCCGGCGTTCAAAAGCGCGCACAATGCGCTGCATCGCCTCGTTGAAGACCACGCCGATGATACTCTGCAGCACCGCGTTCTTAAATTCGAAATCAACAAAGAAGGACACATCACAGGTGCCGTCCTCGCGCGGGGCAAAGGCCCAGTGGGACTTCATGTAGCGAAATGGGCCGTCCAGATATTCGGTATCAATCTTACGCTCGCCCGGATACAGCGTCACCCGGCTGCCAAAGCGTTCACGGAACACCTTGAAGGAGATTACCAGATCCGCCTCCAACACTTCGGCCCCGCCGATCGGTGCGCGGCTGCGGATGCGGGCGGCGGCACACCAGGGCAGGAATTTCGGGTACTGCGCGACATCAGCCACCAGATCGTACATCTGCTGCGCCGAATAGGGCATCTGGCGGGTTTCCGAGTGTGTGGGCATCGGCCTGCTGATTTTCTGCTACAATTGTGCCGCGTCATGTCCTATGAACGCGCGGGAAATTCAAGGGGGCAGCCATGTCACAGCGTCCATATGTCATTGATGTGATGATCTCGGCCAAGGCCATTGCAGCACGGATCGAAGAGCTTTGCGGGGAAATCAAGGCTGAATTCCGCGATACTGACAAGCTGGTCGTGGTTGGCCTGTTGCGCGGCAGTTTCGTATTCATCGCCGATCTGGTGCGGGAGCTGGACCTGCCGATCGAGGTTGATTTCCTCGAGGCATCTTCCTACGGCGACTCAATGGAAAGCAGCCGGGAAGTGCGTATTCTCAAAGACTTGCGCGGCGCCATTGAAGGGCGTGACGTGCTGGTTGTGGAAGACATCGTCGACACCGGCCACACGCTGAACCATGTCACCCACCTGCTGCAAAGCCGCAATCCGGCGCGGCTGAAATCCATTGCGCTGCTGGACAAGCCATCGCGGCGTGAAGTGGATTTCCGCTCGGATTGGGTGGGTTTCGAAATCCCCGACGAATTTGTTGTCGGCTATGGCATCGACTATGCGCAGCGCAACCGGAACCTGCCGCATATCGGCAAAGTGCGGTTCACCGGCGAGGACTAGGCCAAGCCCCAAGCGGCGGGCGGACTCGCCCGCCCTGCGCGTGCCGTGGTGACCAGGCTCCCTGCGTGCCCCTGCACACTACCAGTGCAGCCAGCCGCAGGCATCGTGCAGAAATGCCACAAAATTCAGAAACCTGCGCGCCGCCGCGCACCGGCACAGCTCCGCCTGCCGGCCCGCTGCTGCCGGCGGTTTCCAGCGCAGCGGATTTGCCTTTTCTGCCCGGCTCGATCAACTGAAGCGCAGAAGCAGTGACGACAGGAAATCCGCAATGAAGAAGGTAATGGCGGCAGCCGCAGCAGCAGCCATGGGTCTTGCCCTTGCCCCCGAAGTGTCCCACGCAGGACCGCCGAAATGGGCGCCGGGCCACAAGAACAGCGCGGCTCATTATGCGCCGGGCCAGGTCAAGAAACGCCAACGCGCCAAAAACGGCCATGACCACGGCCATATCCAAGGCGGTGATTGGATTTATGTGGATGACTACCACCGCTGGGGGCTGGAGCCGCCGCGCGACGGGCACCGCTATGTGCGCCAGGGCGACAAGATCTTTGAGGTGGTCAAAGACACGCTGGCCATCATCGGCGCAGTTGCCGTTGTTGATGCGCTGGTGAATTGACAGTCAGCCCAGCAGGTTTCTGAGCGTGTGCAGAAAGATCCCGGCGCCGGCCGGGATTGCCGCATCCGGGAAATCGAAATCCGGGTTGTGCAGCTGCGGCTGATCTTCGCCGGAGCCTAGCCAGAACATCGCCGCCTTGGCGCCTTTGCCGAACTGGCCGAAATCCTCGGACCAGCGCTGCGGATAGTCCCGCATCCACGCCGGGTGGCCGGCTGCGGCGCAGGCGGCCTGCAGCACCTCCACCGCCTCCGAATGGTTGGTGCAGGCGTCAAAGACATCGTCGAATTCAATTGAAAGCCCCAGCCCCTCGGCCGCGCAGACCTGTTCCGCCAGTGCTGCGGCATCTGCAATGACCTGGTCCATCCGCGCATCAGTGACAGTGCGCAGGGTGGCCCAGACCTCGCCCTCCCCCGGAGCGATGCCAAAGGCGGCTTCGCCCAGCCGGGCATGGGTCAGCGTGACCAGCGCAAAACCCGGCCCCGGATCACCACCGCTGCCCAAGGCAACCAGGCCCGGCAGAAGCTGGGAGACGGCACCTGCAGGCGACACCCCGTCCTGCGGAGCAGCAGCGTGGGAGGTCTTGCCTGTCAGTTTGATACGCATTCCGCGCGACGCGCAATTAGCTGCGCCGGAGCACAAGGCAACCTGTCCCACCGGAAGCCCCGGCAGATTGTGCAGGGAGAAGGCATAGTCCGGTGCGATTTGCTGGAATGCAGGATCAGCAATCACCGCCGCGGCACCCTTGCCGGTTTCCTCAGCCGGTTGGAACAGAAGCACGGCGCGGCCCCGCGCAGGGCGGTTTGCCGCCAAATCCTCTGCCAGTGCGGCAACCATCGTCATGTGGCCGTCATGGCCGCAGAGATGGCCGCGGCCCGCGTGGGCGGATCGATAGGGGTAATCCGAGAGTTCCTCAATCGGCAGCCCGTCGAGTTCACAGCGGATGAGGACCGTGGGGCCGTCCGCCCTGCCCTCATAAACGGCAGCAACGCCGTGGCCGCCGAGGGAGGTCAGCAGATGGTCTGGGGCGTGCCCGCGCAGATAGTCCGCCACCATGGCAGCGGTCTTTTCCTCTGCGCCGGAGACCTCCGGGATCTGGTGCAGGGCGCGGCGCAACCGGGTCAGCTGCGCCAAACGCTCAGGCGTCATGCAAGCCCCAGTTTCTTATTGCGGGCATCGCGCAGGCGGGCAAAATCATCACCGGCATGGTAGGATGAGCGCGTCAGCGGCGTTGCCGAGACCATCAGGAAGCCCTTGCCATAGGCGGCCTTCTCGTAGGTCTTGAACTCCTCCGGCGTCACGAAGCGGTCCACCGCGTGGTGTTTCGGCGTCGGCTGCAGGTACTGACCGATGGTCAGGAAGTCGATGTCGGCAGCGCGCATGTCGTCCATCACCTGCTTCACTGACTGCGCATCTTCGCCCAGGCCAACCATGATGCCGGATTTGGTGAACATCGACGGGTCCAGTTCCTTGACCCGCTGCAACAGCCGCAGCGAGTGGAAGTAGCGGGCACCGGCGCGGACCTCCGGGTACAGGCCCGGCACGGTTTCCAGATTGTGATTGAACACGTCCGGGCGTGCTTCCACGACTTTTTCCAGCACCGAGGGATCGCATTTCAAGAAATCCGGAGTAAGGATTTCGATGGTTGTCTTCGGCGAGCGGTGGCGCACCGCCCGGATGGTTTGGGCAAAATGCTCGGCGCCGCCGTCCTCGATATCGTCGCGATCGACCGAGGTGATGACAACGTGGTTCAGCCCCAGCTTTTGCACCGCATCCGCCACCCGGCCCGGTTCAAACACATCCAGCGCCTCGGGCGGCTTGCCGGTGGCGATGTTGCAGAAGGAACAGGCGCGGGTGCAGACCTCGCCCATGATCATCATGGTGGCGTGGCCCTGGCTCCAGCATTCGCCGACATTGGGGCAGCCGGCTTCTTCACACACCGTCGTCAGCTTATTGTCGCGCATGATTTTATGCGTTTCCGCATAACCTTTGCCGCCCGGCGCCTTGACCCGGATCCAGCTTGGCTTTTTTGGCTGAGCATTATCGGGACGATGCGCCTTTTCGGGGTGGCGCTGCTCCGGGATCTTTAGGTCTCTCACGTGGGTTTCCCTTCCGGCCTTTGGCGTTCTGCGCAGGTTTAACATAGCTGAATTGGCTTGGCACGGGCATATCGTCAACCCTGCCCTGCAGCCTTATCATGGCTCAAACTTCGCAAATGCGCCGTTTTCCTTTGCCAAAGTGACGCTGGGGAACACATAATTCACGCGAAGCAATAAGATTTCGCCGCAAATCATTCACGGAGGGACGCATGGCCAAGGAGCTGGAAAAGTTCAAAGCAGAACACAAGAAACTGGCTGCAGACAGCAAGAAATTCACCACCGCTGAGGGCGAAAAGCTTAAGAAACGGGTCGGCATTTCCCTGGGCAACGCCTGGGAGGGCGAAGACTATTTCCGTGAAAGCCTTGCCAAAGCGCGCAAGGACGGGGTCGAGTCCAAGAAGATGGCGGACCTGCAAAAGAACAAGAGCTTCAAGGACGGGCTGACCACCTGGAACAAGGCGGTGGATATCCATCAGGAAGAACTTACTGCCATGCTGGGCTTTTGCGGCGACGCCAAGGCGCATCTGGCGAAGCTGGACAAGCTGCTGGCCGACATTGGCAAGGACTTGAAAAAGCGGTCCAAGACGTCGGCCTCGAAGAAGGACATCGAAGCCCTGCAGGACAAGCTGACCAAGGAAGCCGCCGAAGTTAAGAAAGCAATGCAATATGAGGGCAAGCTGAACGCGGCGCAGAAATTCTATGCTGCGAATTTCCAGAAGACCGTGGACAAGATTCTGAAGGAAAGCGATGAATCGAAGGATAAGAAGCTGGATGCAACCGAGCTGCCGCAGCTGCTGGTGGACCGGAACCTGAAGAAATACACCAACCGGGTCGGGGTGCTGGTAAAGGCGATCAACGCTCATTGCGTATCGGCCATCGACAAAGCCGGGCAAGACCTGAAGGCAGCAGCGCCGGATCTGAAGGCAGCGGCGGCGAAATACAAAGACCTGAAGAAGATCAACGACCAGTACCAGACGGTGAAAAAGAAGTTCCCCGGCATAATCAACGATTCCAAGGACAAGAAGAAGCTGCTGGCCACATTGAAGAAATTCAATGACCTCACTGCCGCGGCCGAACGCAAACTGCGCGGCACCACAGTGACAATCAAGAAGGCGGCGGCCTGACCAGCAGCACATCTCCTGAAGGAGGAATAACCACGCCCGGCACGCCGCCTTTTGGCGTCCGGGCGGCGCATCTGCGGCGTCTTGTCCGGAACCTTCACAACTTGCTCACGGACTTGTTGATACCGGCTTAGAATCGTTTTAAGCCTGCCCGCCGAACGAACACCCACCTTCAGGAGCATTCCGAAATGAAAGCTGGCGTTAAGCTGCCCGACGTGACCTTCCACACCCGCGTCCGTGACGAAGCGGTCGAAGGCCCGAACCCCTTCCGCTGGGAAGACAAAACCACTGCGGATTATTTTGCAGGCAAGCGCGTTGTGCTGTTCTCGCTGCCCGGCGCCTTCACCCCCACCTGCTCGACCTACCAGCTGCCGGGCTTTGAAAACGGCTTTGCCGACTTTCAGGCCGAAGGCATCGACGCGATCTATTGCATGTCGGTCAACGACAGCTTTGTGATGAACAAATGGGCCGAAGCGCAGAACCTGAAAAACGTGGACGTGATCCCGGACGGCTCCGGCGAATTCACCCGCAAGATGGGCATGCTGGTCGCCAAGGACAACCTGGGCTTCGGCAACCGCTCCTGGCGCTATGCCGCCATCATCAACAACGGTGTTGTTGAAGCATGGTTCGAAGAGCCGGGCCTGTCCGACAACCACGGCGATGACCCCTATGGTGTCTCTTCTCCCGAGACCGTGCTGAAGCACCTGAAAGACGCCAAGGCAGAAGTCGCCGCCTAAGGCGTTGCCAATTCAGGCACTTATACGGGTCCGCCAAATGCGGGCCCGTTTTGGTTTTCCGGGCCTGCGCGGTCAGCCGATCAGCTCAGCCTCCTGCGCGCTGGTCTCGCCGTAGTAATCTGCCAAATGCTGCAGCGCGATACGCAGCACCACCTTGCCCGAGCGCGCGGGCCAGCCCAGATTGCGTTCAGCGGTTTCCAGCCCTTCCAGATGGCAGCAGCAGCGCAGAGCGATATCGCTCAGCCCCATCCCCAGCGTCTGCAGCGCCTCTGTCATGCGCTTGCGCGCCGCAGCCCCGGCTTCCTGGCTGCTGCTGCGCAGCTCTTGGCTGCCTTTAGCAAAATACAGCTTCTCCTGCATCAGATGGCTGCTGATCTGAGCCAGCTCGAAATCCTCCCGCAGGCGCTTTCCGGCGCTGATCATGCCTGGCGTCAAAAAGGAATTGCCATCCTTGTCCGACAGCCGGGCCAGCATCTCCAGCGGCGTCTCGGATCCGCCGTAGCGCGGCTTGCGGCCATAACTGGATTTGTCGCTGTCTTCGGGTGCCAGAAACGGCGTCTGGGCTTCGGCAAAGCCGCCCTCCAGACGGGCCCGCGCCCGGTTCTCCTGATCGGCAATAATCCGGTTTAAGGCGCTGCGCCCTGATGGGGTGATGGCATACCGGCTGATCCGGCCCCGGCGGGCACAGGAAATCCAGCCGGTCAGCGCCAATGCACCGGCCAGCGGGCGCGAGACGGCCACTTTCTGCCCGTCTGCCTCGGTGCCTTCGCGCACCACCACGGCCATTTCCATGCCCTCAGCCGCAGCCAGAACCGCACCGCCGCGGCTGAGCAGAGTCAGAACACTGGCGGCCTCCTGCTCGAACCCGGCGGTCAATCCCCGTCCCGCCGGTTTGCCCGGGCCGGAGCCGGATTTTCCGGGTTTCCCCGGTGCTGCCTGGTAACGCCCGGCAAGGTAGGTCAGAACTTCGTCGATCAGCGGATCATCCCGCAAGGTCTCCACCCGCCTGACCTGCCGCAGGATGGTGGAGGGATGACACCCGGCCTTGCGGGCCAATTGCCGGATCGGGCGGCCTGCCTCTGTGTGCTGAAGGTATCGGCATGTCTCAAGCGGCACCCAGCCAGGCAGGGACGCGTGCGGTATGTTTTGCATATATCAAGCCCCGGTCGTCAGCCAGGCCAGCCTGTCAGCCGCAATCAATAGCGCCTGAGGCTTTTCCACGTACGCCTGACTGTAGTTGAACAAATGCGCGGATCAGGCCCCATTGTTTCCAGAGAAAACATAATCATCACAAAACGTACCGTTCGCCGGTAGCCCCCTCGCCGCAACACCACAATAGGTTGTGATATAGCAGATCCGGTACAGAGAATTGAAAGGAGAGGACCATGCAGGACGTATACACCCGGCTTACATTGCTCCGGCGCCCGCGGATTCTGGCAAGGGCTGCCCGGCTGGGGGCGCAGAACTATAGCCGGCAGCGGGATCTGCGCCGGATTTTGGGGTACGGGACCCTGCCCAAGCCCGCTGCTGCCGTAATGCAGCTCCTGGAGCTGGAAAGCGCGCAGGACACCGCACGCAAGGCAGGTGAAGCGGGATATTCGCTGATCCGGCATGTGGATGTTCTGATCGCGCTGGCGGGCGAAGCCGCCTTTTTGCGCAATACTGCGACCCGGCCAAAAACAGAAACGGCGGCCTTTCAGGACCGCCGTTCTGCTGCGGCAGAGGCGACTGCCCCCTGCCCCTAAGCTGTAGCTGCGCGATTACATGAACGCGTCGGGCATCGAAGCTTTCTTTTCAGTCACATACTCGTCCAGAGCCATTTTGATGGCCGGGTCCAGCGCCGGCTGCTCGTAAGTGGCCAGCAGTTTCTCGACGCGGTTGGTCGCCAGCGAATAGGTGTCGCGCGCGCCTTCCTCTTCCCACTGCTCAAAGGGTTTGTAGTCGAGCAGTTCGGACTTCCAGAAGGCCGATTTGAAGTTCTCCTGGGTGTGGGCGCAACCCAGATAGTGGCCGCCGGGTCCGACTTCGCGGATGGCGTCCATCGCCTGGGCGTTTTCGTCCACCGACACGCCTTTGGCCAGGCCGTGCAGCACACCCAGCTGGTCGGCGTCCATCACGAACTTCTCAAAGTCGGCAACCAGGCCGCCTTCGAGCCAGCCGCAGGAGTGCAGCTGGAAGTTCACGCCCGACAGAAGACCCATGTTGAGCGAGTTCGCGGTCTCATAGGCCGCCTGCGCGTCGGGCAGTTTGGAGCCGCAGAAAGAGCCGGCCGAACGGTACGGCAGGTTCATGCGGCGGGCCAGCTGGCCGGCGCCATAGGTGATGTGCGACGCTTCCGGGGTGCCAAAGGTCGGCGCGCCCGAGTTCATGTCGATCGAGGTCACCATGGCGCCAAAGATCACCGGTGCGCCTGCGCGGCACAGCTGGCTGTAGGCGACACCGGCCAGAACCTCGGCCAGCACCTGCGTAAGGGTGCCCGCAACCGACACCGGCGCCATGGCGCCGCCAACGATGAAGGGCGAGATGATGCAGGCCTGATTGTTCTTTGCGTAGACTTCCAGCGAGCCCATCATCACATCGTCGAAAGTCATCGGCGAGTTGATGTTGGTGAGCGAGGTCATCACGGTGTTGTTCTGAACGAACTCCTTGCCGAACAGGATGCCGGCCATGTCGACCGAGTCCTGCGCGCGGCTGGGTTCGGTAACCGAACCCATGAACGGTTTATCGCTGAGGGTCATATGCGCCATCAGCATGTCCAGGTGGCGCTTGTTCACCGGGATATCGGTAGGCTCGCAGACGGTGCCGCCCGAGTGATGCAGCCATTTGGACATATAGGCGAGCTTCACGAATTTGTTGAAGTCATCCATGGTCGCGTAGCGGCGTCCGCCTTGAGCGTCGCGCACAAACGGCGGGCCGTAGACCGGCGCCAGCACCATGTTGCGGCCGCCGATAACCACGGATTTCTCCGGGTTGCGGGCGTGCTGGGTGAACTCGGACGGAGCTGTTTCGCACAGCTTGCGGGCCAGTCCTCGGGGATGCGCACGCGCTCGCCGTTGACGTCTGCACCGGCTTCGCGCCAGCGCTCCAGCGCCGCCGGGTTGTCAACGAAGTTGACGCCGACCTCTTCCAGGATGGTATCCGCGTTGTATTCGATGATCTCCAGCGCTTCCTCGTTCAGAACCTCAAAGTTCGGAATGTTGCGCTCGATGTACTTCGCGGTCTCGATCTTGACGCTGGTGCGTTCGGCGCGGCGGGCGGCGCCGCCGCCACCCCGTGCGCGACGGCGCGGTGCTGCTTCTGTCATGGTTTATCCTCACCACAGGCATTTCATTGCGATGGGTATTATAGCCACCTCACACCACGCCGCCGCAGGATTACGGCCATTCAAGTTGAAAAGCGACATTGGCGGGGCATTTTGCACCATTTGCACCATTTGCACCGTGACTGTGAACTTTCGCCTACCCTGGCCAGCTTCAGGACCGGTCTGCCGTGAAAATCGCGGCTGCGGGCCGGCGCAGGCGCAAACCCTCTTGCGGAAAAGGCATTCCTGCCCTATGGCGCGTGCATGACAGAGACATCCCATGACCGCCTTCTCATCATCGACTTTGGCAGCCAAGTCACGCAGCTGATTGCACGCCGCCTGCGCGAGCTGAACGTCTATTGCGAAATCCACCCCTATCAGAATGTCACCATGGAGTTTGTGCGCGAGCTGGCGCCCAAAGCTGTGATCTTCTCGGGCGGGCCGGACAGCGTGACCCGCGAAGGGTCGCCGCGTGCGCCGCAGGAGATTTTCGACTATGGCGTGCCGATCCTGGGCATCTGCTATGGCCAGCAGGTGATGATGCACCAGCTGGGCGGCACGGTTGAGAGCGGCCACGGCACCGCCGAATTCGGCCGCGCCTTTGTCACCCCCACGGTGGAGACACCGCCGCTGCTGGAAGGCTGGTTCACAGACGACAGCGACCGAGAGCAGGTCTGGATGTCGCACGGCGACCACGTGAGCAAGATCGCCCCGGGTTTGAGGTCTACGGCACCTCCCCCAACGCGCCCTTTGCCATCGCCGCCGATGTCAGCCGCAATTTCTATGCGGTGCAGTTCCACCCGGAAGTGCATCACACCCCGAACGGCGCCAAGCTGTATGAGAACTTTGTCAAACTGGCGGGTTTTTCCGGCGACTGGACCATGGGCGCCTACCGCGAGCAGATGATCGAAAAGATCCGCGAGCAGGTTGGCGACAAGCAGGTGATCTGCGGTCTGTCCGGCGGCGTCGACAGCTCGGTTGCGGCGATTCTGATCCACGAGGCGATCGGCGATCAGCTGACCTGTGTGTTTGTCGACCACGGCCTGCTGCGCAAGAACGAGGCGGAAGAAGTTGTCGCGATGTTCCGCGACAATTACAACATCCAGCTGATCCACGCGGATGAGCAGGAGCTGTTCCTGGGCGAGCTGGACGGCCAAAGCGACCCGGAAACCAAACGCAAGATCATTGGCAAGCTGTTCATTGACGTGTTCCAGAAACACGCCAACACGATTGAGGGCGCCGAGTTCCTGGCACAGGGCACCCTGTACCCGGATGTGATTGAATCGGTGTCCTTCTCGGGCGGCCCGTCGGTCACCATCAAGTCGCACCACAACGTGGGCGGCCTGCCGGAGAAGATGGGGCTGAAACTGGTCGAACCCCTGCGCGAGCTGTTCAAGGACGAGGTCCGCGCATTGGGCCGCGAGCTGGGCCTGCCCGCAAGCTTCATCGGCCGCCACCCCTTCCCTGGACCGGGTCTGGCAATCCGCTGCCCGGGCGAGATCACCCGCGAAAAGCTGGAGATCCTGCGCGAGGCCGATGCGGTCTATATCGACCAGATCCGCAAGCACGGTCTTTATGACGATATCTGGCAGGCCTTCGTGGCCATCCTGCCGGTCCGCACCGTTGGCGTGATGGGCGACGGCCGCACCTATGATTTTGCCTGTGCCCTGCGCGCAGTGACAAGCGTGGATGGCATGACCGCGGATTATTATCCGTTCAGCCACGAGTTCCTGGGCGAGACCGCCACAAGGATCATCAATGAGGTCAAGGGCATCAACCGCTGTACCTATGACATTACCTCGAAGCCTCCCGGCACCATCGAGTGGGAATGATCCGGCGGATCACAGAATTGGCCCAGTGGTTTGCTGCCGCTGGGCTTTTTACATTATTGGCGGTGCTTTTCTGGACCTTTCTGTGGCCGGACAATGATCCAGCGGAATTGCCCGCAGCGAATGCAATCATCTGCCTGGGCGGCGGCATGTCCGCAGATGGCTCCCTGCACGCACCGACGCAAAAGCGGGTAGCGACCTGCGCCCGGCTTTATCACGCCGGGCGGGCACCGCTGGTTGTGTTCACTGGCGGGCGCGCGGTTCCGGACGGCCCGTCTGCGGGCGCGCAGATGGCGCAGCTGGCGCAACAGTTCGATATGCCGCCGGACGCCATCCTGATCGAGCCTGAGTCGCAATCGACCCTGCAGAACGCGCTGTTTTCCTTGCCGCTGCTGCCCGTATCGGAAAACCTGATCCTGGTGAGCGAAGCCTTTCACCTGCCCCGCTCCTGGGCGTCCTTCCGCTGGGCAGGCGCGCGCGGGCTGCAGCTTGCAGCATCTGAAAATGTGCGCCGGGATCCAGAAACCGGCTGGCCCAGCTTCAGTATACTCTTGCGGGAAACCGCAGCGGTCTGGTTCAACCTGTTCAGGGCCGCCGCATGGAGCGCTGCCTCCACCGTGGATCTGCAAAACGATGATTGGCTGCACTGATGACTAATACCGCCAAAGCCGCCCTTTGGATGATCGGCGCCATTGTTTCGTTCTCCGCCATGGCGATTGCCGGACGCGAGGCCGGATTGACGCTGGATACCTTCGAGATCATGGCCTATCGCAGCCTGGTCGGGGTCATCATTGTCGTAAGCCTGCTGACGGCAACAGGCAGCTGGCATCAGGTCAGCAGCGCCCGGCTGGGTGTCCATGCTGTGCGTAACCTTTTCCACTTCACCGGTCAGAACCTTTGGTTTCTGGCGGTGACGCTGGTGCCGCTGGCACAGGTCTTTGCCCTGGAGTTCACCTCGCCCCTGTGGGTGATTATTTTGTCGCCATTGTTGCTGGGCGAAGCCCTCAGCCGGCGCCGGATGCTTGCCGCAGGCATTGGGTTTGCCGGCATTCTGATTGTCGCCCGACCCAGTCCGGAAACGCTGAACCTTGGCATCCTTGCCGCCGCCAGCTGCGCCATCTTCTTTGCGCTTACTGCGATCCTGACCAAGCGGCTGACCCGGCACGAAACAACGGCCTCAATTCTGTTCTGGCTCACCGCCATGCAGCTGGTGATGGGTCTGCTGGCAGCGGGCTGGGACGGCGACATGGCCTTGCCGGACGCCACCACCCTGCCCTGGCTGGTGCTGATCGGCATTGCCGGTCTGACCGCGCATTTCTGCCTGACAACCGCGCTGTCGCTGGCGCCTGCCAGCGTAGTGGTGCCGGTGGATTTCGCCCGCCTGCCCGCTATCGCCATTCTGGGTATGGTGATCTATGGTGAAGCCTTGGATGTCTGGGTACTGAGCGGCGCCGCAATCATCTGCATTGCAAATTACCTTAATATAGTTGCGAAGCGGCCCCCTGAAACCCTTGAGAATTGATCGAATCCGGCAAGTTGCCGTGCGGTTAATGTTGATTTGCGGAATTCGGCCCGATTACGTTCGCGTAAAGCGGCCCTTACAGGCCGCAATTCAGGGAGGAAAAATGAAACGCTATCTTGCAACATCGGCGGCATTGGCGCTGGCATCGGGTTCTGCCATGGCAAGCGGCCTTGACCGCACCGGCCAGCCGATCGGCATCATCTTTGAAGAAGGCACCTACGCAGAGTTCTCATTCGCGACGACATCCGTGGATCTGTCGGGCAATGACCGCACGACGCTGAACCCGCTTGGCTCCGCTTCCGGAGATGTCGGCGACCGCTTCAACATGTTCGGCGCAGGCTACAAGCGGGACATCAACGATCAACTGTCCTTTGCCGTGATCTTCGACCAGCCTTGGGGTGTGGATGTGCTCTACCCGGCGAGTGGTTCTGCGCTTCTCGGCGGCACCAAGGCGCAGGCGGATGCAAATGCCGTGACTGCCCTTTTGCGCTACAAGTTCAACGAGCGTTTCAGCGCCCATGGCGGTATCCGGTACCAGGAGATCGACGGCGAAATCAATCTGAACGGTCTTGCCTACAGTGTCATTCCCGGCGGCACCTACAATGTGAAGGTAGACAAAGACGGCGCATTTGGCTGGGTAGCCGGCGTGGCCTATGAGATCCCAGAGATCGCCCTGCGCGCGGCGCTGACATACAGCTCTGAAATCGAACATGATTTCGACCTGACCGAAACTTTTGCCGGTTTCCCGGCTGCGAACGCTTCGACTTCGACCAAGACCAAGACGCCGCAATCGGTCAACCTGGACTTCCAGACCGGTATCGCCGCAGACACGCTGCTGTTCGGCGGTATCCGCTGGGCAGAGCACAGCGTGACCGATCTGGTTCCCGGGCAATTGGGCCGTGACCTGATCGATCTGGACGACTCCTTTACCTACACATTGGGGATTGGCCGCAAGTTCAACGAAAACTGGTCGGGGTCTTTGGCGCTGATCTATGCGGATGTGGACGGGGATGACCTGGTGTCGCCGCTGGCACCGACCCATGGTTATGAAGCGATCCGGCTTGGCGTGCAGTACAAGCAGGACAAGATGACGATCTCGGCCGGCATCCGCTACACCCAGCTGGGCGACTCGGTTGCCTCCCCGGCGGCAACCCGGTTACCAACTTTCAGGATAACGACGCGGTCAGCTTTGGCATGAAAATCGGCTACAACTTCTAAAGCGCCGCAAGACGGACAACCTGACCCCGCCCGCATACTCCGGGCGGGGTTTTCTTTTGCCGCAAGATCCGGGTCGCTCGCATCCCCCCTGCGCGCTAACTGATCCGCATGAACACGCAAAAGACCATTTCCCCCGCGCCTGGGCCGAGCTGATTCTGCTCGGCGTGATCTGGGGCGGATCGTTTCTGTCGATCCGCATCGCCCTGGACGAAATCCCCGTTGTTACCCTTGTGCTGCATCGCTGCGGCTGGGCGGCGCTGTTTCTGTGGATACTGGTCTTGCTGATGCGCTTGCCGGTCCCCAAAGAACCGCGCATCTGGGGCGCCTTTCTGGTGATGGGACTGTTGAACAACGTGATCCCCTTCGGGCTGATAGCCTGGGGGCAACTGCACATCGAAACCGGCCTCACCTCCATCCTGAATGCGGCGACGGCAATATTCGGGGTGATCGTGGCGGCGCTGCTCTTTCCTGATGAGCGGCTGACGGTTCGCAAAGCGCTGGGAGTGGGCCTTGGGTTCCTTGGTGTTGCAACCGCCATCGGTCTGGAGCAATTTGCCCGGTTCGACCTGCGCAGCACAGCGCAGCTGGCAGTGCTGGCGGGCACTGTCTCATATGCATTTGCCAGTGCCTGGGCGCGTTTCAATTTGACCGGACTGCCGCCGCTTGTCGCGGCTGCCGGAATGCTGACCGGTTCTACCCTGTTCCTGGCCCCGGCGGCGCTGCTGATCGACGGCCCGCCTGTCCTGGAACTGGCGGCGCGCACTTGGGCCTCTATCGCCTATTTTGCTCTGTTCGCCACGGCAGGGGCCTATCTGCTTTACTACCGGGTGCTGGAACTGGCGGGCAGCGGCAACCTGATGCTGGTCACGCTGGTCATCCCGCCGGTGGCCATTGTATTGGGCGCGCTGGTCCTGGAGGAAGAATTGAATCCGCAGGCCTATGCAGGTTTTGCCCTTCTGGCTGCAGGCCTGGTAATCCTGAACGGCAAACCTGTCTTGCGGCGCAACCGCGCACGGAATTGACCAAGCCCGCGCAGGCGATTAGCAAGGCGTGAAACCTTAAGGGACTTGGGATCTCATGCTTTACACTTCTGCACAGGACTGGCGCGATGCGCCGAACAAACGGGTGCTGTTCTTTGGCATGTCCGGGCTTGGCAAAACCTATGTCAGCAACATCCTGCGCGGCGCCGGCAGCTGGTTCCACTACTCGGTCGATTACCGGATCGGCACCCGCTATATGGGCGAATACATCGCCGACAACGCCAAGGCAGAGGCGATGAAAGTGCCGTTCCTGCGGGACCTTCTGCTGTCGGATTCCATCTTCATCGGCTCCAATATCACGTTTGAGAATCTGACCCCGGTTGCCTCCTATCTGGGCAAACCAGGCGATAAGGCCAAAGGCGGGCTGCCGATTGGCGAATACAAGCGCCGCCAGGAACAGTTCCGAGTCGCCGAAATCCGGGCGCTGCTGGATACGGAATACTTCGCAGGCCGTGCCGGGCAGCTTTACGGCTATCCGAATTTCATCTGCGATACCGGCGGGTCGATCTGCGAATGGGTCGATGCCAATGACCCGAACGACCAGGTCCTGACCGAGCTTGGCAAACACACGCTGATGGTCTGGATCAAGGGCAGTGACGCCCACACTGCCGAACTGGTGCGCCGCTTTGACCGCGCGCCCAAACCGATGTCCTATCAGCCGGAATTCCTGGACCGGGTCTGGCAAGAGTATCTTCAGAAACATGGCGTAGCTGAGGGGGATGTGGACCCTGATGCATTTATCCGCTGGACCTATGCCCAGGCGCTGGCGCACCGGCAGCCGCGCTATCAGGCGATGGCGGACAATTGGGGTGTCACTGTCACCGCCGACCAGATCTCAGCCGTCAAGGATGAAGCCGGTTTCGAGGATTTGATCGCCTCCGCTCTTGAGGCCCGCGGCTAAGCCGCCTATCTGTCGAATTCCGCTATATCGCACAACCTTCCGCAAATCAGGACACTGACATGCCCATCAAGATGCCCGCAGACCTCCCCGCCTATGACGTTCTGACGAACGAAGGCGTGATGGTTATGTCGCCGGACCAGGCGGCGCGTCAGGACATCCGCCCCATCCGCATCGGCCTGCTGAACCTGATGCCCAAGAAGATCCAGACCGAGAACCAGTTTGCCCGGCTGATCGGGGCGACCCCGCTGCAGATCGATCTGAGCCTGATCCGGATGACCGAGCATCAGACCAGGAACACCGCGGCCGCGCATATGGCCGAATTCTATCACTCCTTCCAGGAAGTGAAGCACCAAAAGTTCGACGGGCTGATCATCACCGGCGCCCCGATTGAACACCTCGACTTCCCCGAGGTGACCTATTGGGACGAACTGCGCGAGGTCATGGATTGGACACAGACCAACGTGCATTCCACCTTTGGCGTCTGCTGGGGCGGCATGGCGATGATCAACCATTTCCATGGCGTGAGGAAACACATGCTGGATCACAAGGCGTTCGGCTGCTTCCGGCATCGGAACCTGGCGCCTGCTTCGCCCTATTTGCGCGGGTTTTCGGATGATTTTGTGATTCCGGTCAGCCGCTGGACCGAGATGAAGCAGGCCGAAATCAGTGCGGCGCCAGGGTTGAAGACGCTGCTGGGCAGTGACGAGGTCGGCCCCTGCCTGGTTGAGGACAGGGCGCACAACGCGCTCTATATCTTTAACCATTTTGAGTATGACAATGATACGCTGAAGCAGGAATACGACCGCGACGTGGCCAATGGCACGCCGATCAACGTGCCGGGCAACTACTATCCGGACGATGATCCCAGCCAGCCGCCGCAAAACCGCTGGCGCAGCCACGCGCATCTTCTTTATGGCAATTGGATCAATGAGATCTACCAGACTACGCCTTATGAAATGGATCAGATCGGCCGCTAAGGTGCTGATGTATGCAGGCCTTGCACTGGCGGCTGCTGCCGCGCTGACCAACTGGCAGGCGGGCCGCCGCGAGGCAGCGGCTGTCGCAAGCTACCCGCCATTGGGGCAAACCCTGGTGGCGGGCAGCCACCGGGTGCATGTGGTTGAGATGGGCCGGCCCAAAGGCAGCGCGCCGGATCTGGTGCTGATCCACGGCTCCAGCGGCAGTACGCGCGATATGACCTTCCGGCTGGCACCGGCATTGGCAGAGGACTTCCGTATCCTGATATTCGACCGCCCCGGACTGGGGTATTCGGACCGCATCAATGGTACCGGGGCCACCATCCGCCAGCAGGCCGGCCTGTTGCGCCAGGCCGCGGCGCAAATGGGGGCGGACAGGCCGATTGTGCTGGGCCAAAGCTATGGCGGCGCGGTTGCGCTGGCCTGGGCGGTGGACCACCCGGACAGCATCTCGGCGCTGGTGACAGTGTCCGGCGTCGCCTATCCTTGGACCACGCCGCTGGACCCTCTTTACCGGGTCACCTCCTCGCGTGTTGGCAGTATGCTGGCGGTGCCCTTGCTGACCGCCTTTGTGCCGGACTTTGCTGTGTCCCGCTCCCTGCAGGACGTCTTTGCCCCGCAAGCCGTGCCGCAAGGGTATGCAGCACATTTCGGCCCTGGCCTGTCGCTGCGGCGCTCGTCCCTGCGCGCAAATGCCCGGCAACGGGCTAACCTGCTGCAGGAAGTGACCGAACTGTCGCCGCGCTATGGTGAAATCCCGGTTCCCTTGGAAGTTCTCCACGGCACTGCTGACGATCTGGTCAGCCCGGAGCTTCATGCCCAGGGTCTGGCCCGGAATGTGGAAGGCGCACGTCTGACGCTGCTGGACGGTATCGGCCATATGCCGCAGCATGTGGCCACAGAAGACGTGGCCGCTGCCGTGCGCCGGGCCGCCTCGCGCGCACAATTGCGTTAAAACGATTCACATTCCATAGTTCTTGCCCATATAAAGGGTTGAGGACAGAAGGGTTTTTCACATGCCGCTGCCATTTGACGGGGCCATAAGCCGCTATTACCAGACCGGCGCGCCGGAGGAGATCCGCAAGGCCATCAAAGGCGCGGATAAAGACGGGATCCTCAGCCCCAGCTACCCGTACCGGGAGCGGATGAAACGCAAGGCCTACGAGGCGGAGCTGGAGGCGCTGCAGATCGAACTGGTCAAGCTGCAGTCCTGGGTCAAATCCAGCGGCGCCCGCATTGCCATTGTGTTCGAAGGCCGGGATGCAGCCGGCAAGGGCGGCACCATCAAGCGCTTTCGCGAAAACCTGAACCCGCGCGGCGCGCGGATTGTAGCACTGTCCAAACCCTCCCAGGCCGAACAAAGCCAGTGGTATTTCCAGCGTTATGTCCAGCACCTGCCGTCGGGCGGCGAAATCGTGTTCTTTGACCGCAGCTGGTACAATCGCGGCGTGGTGGAAAAGGTGTTTGGCTTTTGCACCGATGAACAACGCGAACGCTTCTTTCGTCAGGTTCCGGGGTTTGAACGGGCCCTGGCCGAGGATGGCGTGCATCTGTTCAAGTTCTGGCTGAACGTCGGCCAAGCAGAACAGCTGCGCCGGATCCTGTCGCGCGAGTCCGACCCGCTGAAACAATGGAAGCTCAGCCCGATTGACGTGAAGGGGCTGGAGAAATGGGACGAATACAGCGCCGCCATTTCCGAAACCTTTTCGCGCAGCCACAGCGCCGAGGCCCCCTGGACCATCATTCGATCCGATGACAAAAGACGGGCCAGGCTGGCTGCGATGCGCAGCGTTCTGCATGCCGTTGACTATGACAGCAAAAACGCCGATGCGATTGGCGAATTGGACACCGGAATTTGCGGAGGCCCGGATATCTGGGATGCCTAAACGCGGCTATCATCACGGCAACCTGCGCCAGGCACTGGTCGAAGCAGCCCTGCATCTGATCGAGGCCAAGGGTCCGACCGGGTTCACCCTGTCGGAGGCTGCCAAACAGGCCGGAGTGACCCCCGCCGCCGTCTACCGCCACTTCAAAGGGCGCGAGGATCTGATCGCCGAAGCCGGGCGGCAAGGCTATGCGATGTTTGCCGACCTGATGCAGCACGCCTATGACAAATACCAGCCCTCGGCGCTGGCGGCGTTCGAGGCCACGGGGCGCGCCTATCTCGCCTTTGCCCGCAAACATCCGGGCCATTACATCGCCATGTTCGAAAGCGGCATTTCAGTGAACCGGACGCCGGAACTGGCTGATGCTGCTGCCCGGGCACGGGCGATCCTGGAACGCGCCGCCGCGGACCTCAGCCAGCATATCCCGGAAGATAAACGCCCGCCTGCTTCGATGTTCTCGGCCCATGTGCTGGCGATGAGCCACGGAGTGGTGGAGCTTTATGCACGGAACTCGCCCGGTGCCGCCTCTCCCTTTCCGCCCGAGGACCTGCTGGAAAGCGGGATCGGTATCTACTTGCGCGGACTGGGGCTGATTGCGCCGGACGGTTAGAACCGGCTGCTGGGCTGCGGCGCGCGCAACTCGTCTCCGACGTTAACAAGATGCACCTCACCGATGCCTTTGATATCTTCGGGGCCAATGTCGGTGACGCGGAATTCCTCGGACAGGGATTCCCTCATCTCATCCGGCGCGACGATTTTCATCGGGTTAGCAAAGACTTGCAGGCGCGAGGCCAGGTTCACCGCCGGGCCGAAGACGTCATACACATATTTCTGAATGCCAACCACCGAGCCGACGGCCGAGCCGGTGCCCAGCCCGATGCGCGCCTGCCATTTATGCTGATGGCTTTGATTGCGCCGGTCCAGATAGCGCAGGAACCTGGTGGCGCAATGGGCCACGGCGGTGGCGTGATCCGGGGTAGGATCCGGCATCCCGGCCACCGCCAGATAAGCATCGCCAATGGTCTTGATCCGCTCACAGCCGTATTGTTCTACGATGCGGTCAAAGGCGGTGAAGATATCGTTCAGCTCTCCCAAAGTCACCGTCGGATCGGTGCGGGAGGCGAAGTCGGTGAAATTGACAAAATCCAGCATTACCACTGACACCTTCGGGTAAAGCTGCGGTGTCACCACGCCGAAGGTCTTGAACTCCTCGTAGACCGAGCGCGGCATCAGGTTCAGCAGCAGCCGTTCCACCCGCTCCTTCTCGCGCTCCAGCTCGCGGGTGTTGCGCTCCACCATGGCGGAATAGCTGTCGATCATGCTTTCCAGCTCGCGGATGCGGGTGATGTTCTGGCATTCCACCACCAACAGCGCCTCATCAAGGTGGCTGGCCTGCGAGATGTTGATGGCGAAAACCAGCGTCCGCCGCTTGCGCTTGATCTTCAGCTCCGCCGAGTAGCGCAGCCCTTCGTCGCACAACGGGCCAAGATCCTGTGGCTGCAACTCTTCGATGGCATCCGTAAGGACCGCGTCCGGCCCGGGTGTGCCAAACCACTCGGCAAAGGGTTGATTGTGAAAGACAAACCCAAGATCAGAAGCGCGGACAACGGCAACCCCTACACCAACGGCGCGCAGCAGCTGCTCGTTGATGGCAGCGATGCTCATGCGGCGTCCCGGTGGACGATGACGTTGCGCTTGCTTTCAATTGCGGCAAGCGTGGCCCGGACATCCGGTTCAGACAGCCCATGCTGTTCCAGCGCGTCTTTCAGCAGCGCGCCCATTTCATCAAAGTCATCATGGGTTATGGCCAGAGCCCGGTGCACCGCCTCCAGCCGCTCATCGCTGAAGGATGCAGGCCCGCCCAGCAGCGACGAAATGAACTTGGTCTGATGGTCGATCAGCCGCGCCATATCCACATCGGCGAAGTAGTCACCGATCTGATCGGAATCGAGCGCCAACTCGTAAAAGGTCATCACGACCCGGCTGATGGCACTGAAACCGCCGTATTTCTCATAGATGGTTTGCGGCATTGCAGCCCCCCAACAGAACGCGGTGCCAGCAATGTTACGTTACTTTTGCGAAAATGTTAACGGTGCAGGTCAATCACCTGAACCAGCAGCAAAAAGGGCCGCCCAGCAGGCGGCCCTTTCCAAAATTGGTAAAAGCGTGAAACTTAGCGCTTGGAGAACTGGAAGCTCTTACGGGCTTTGGCCTTACCGTATTTCTTCCGTTCCACAACACGGCTGTCGCGGGTCAGGAAGCCAGCCGCTTTCAGCGCGCCGCGCAGAGCGGGATTATACAGCTGCAGCGCTTTGGAGACGCCGTGCTTGACCGCACCGGCCTGACCGGACAGGCCGCCGCCTTTTACGGTGGCGTAGACGTCGAATTCGCCTTCGACACCGGCAACCTGGAACGGCTGGCGCAGGATCATCTGCAGCACCGGACGGGCGAAATACTTGTTGATTTCCAAACCGTTCACTTCGACCTTGCCGGAGCCCGGCTTGATCCAGACACGGGCAACCGCGTCTTTACGCTTGCCGGTGGCATAGGCGCGGCCCAGTTCATCGCGAACCGGCTCACGTGTGATGGTTTCTTCGGCCACTGCTTCCACACCGGTTGCAGCTGCGAGCTCTTCAAGAGTGTTGATCTGATCAGACATCTACATTAGCTCCGGGTGTTTTTCTTGTTCATGGATGCAACATCCAGAACTTCGGGGGCCTGTGCTTCATGCGGGTGCTCGGCACCGGCATAGACACGCAGATTGGTCATGATCTGACGGCTCAGACGGTTGCCCGGCAGCATGCGCTTGACCGCTTGGGTCACAACGCGCTCGGGGTGCTTGCCTTCCAGGATTTCCTGTTTGGTGCGCGATTTGATGCCGCCCGGGTGGCCAGTGTGCCAGTAGAAGTGCTCTTCGCGCTTCTTGCCGGTCATCTGGACCTTTTCAGCGTTGATGATGATCACATTGTCGCCCATATCCATATGCGGAGTGAAGGACGCTTTGTGCTTACCACGCAGGCGCATGGCGACGATGGAAGCAAGACGGCCCAGAACAACGCCCTCGGCGTCGATCAGGATCCACTTCTTCTCGATGTCTGCCGGAGTAGCAGAGAAGGTTTTCATGGCAGGTCAATCCTGTTTGTCGTGACGGCAGAGTCCCCGAAAGGAAACGCCTGAATGCGATGGAGGGGGTTTACGGCGATCACAAAGCCACGTCAACAGGCGTAAACAACAATAAATGCAGCAAATTCAACGCCTTAGAAATTAGGTATAATAATACCCCATAAAATCAGACGCTGATCTGCTCGGGCGGGTTGTCCAGCAGGGCGCGCAGGCGCAGCATCGCCTCCTCGAACTGCTTCAGCGGCACATGCGCGTTGATGGCGATGCGCACGGCATGCGGCGCGCGGCCGTCGCGCAGGGCAAATTCATCTGCCGAGCGGATCTGAACCCCGTTTGATTCTGCGGCGCGGGTGAAAGCGGCAGCGCGCCAGCCCGAGGGCAGCCGCAGCCAGACAAAGGGCACATCCGGATTCCAGGTCAGATCAAACCCGCCAAGCGCATTGACCGCGACCCGGACATAACGGGCCATTTCCCTGCGCACCGCCGCCACCAGATCAGGCAGCCGCGGATCGGTGAGCAGGATCCGCACCAGGTCCGCCAGCGGCTGCGCCAGGCCGAAATACCCGTGTTCCGCCACCCGCCGCAGGTCTGTGGTCCGGCCCTCCGGCGCCAGCGCAAAACCGACGCGCAGGGCTGGTGTCAGGATCTTGGAGATCGAGGACACATGCCAGGCAAGCTCCGGCGCCAGCGACCGGTAGCTGGGTGCGCGCGACTCGCCCAACCGGTAGCAATCATCCTCGACGATCTGCACCCCGTGGCGGCGGGCAATGCGGACGATCTCCTTGCGGCGCCCCAGCGGGGTGTGCAGCCCGGTCGGATTATGCACCTCAGGGCTGGTGCACAGCACCGTGGCGCCGGTCTTGCGGATCGCCAGTTCCATTGAATCCGGCCGGATACCATGTTCATCCATGGCAACCTCGACCACCTGCGCCCTCAGCAGTTCCGCGGCACGACGGAACCCGGCATAGGTCAGATCCTCAACCATGATCACCGGCTGCGGCCCCTCGAGGATCGCTTGCAGAACCACCATCAGCCCGTTCTGGCCGCCATGTGTCAGAACAATGTCGTTTTCTGTGACCATGCCAACCGGCGACTGTCCCACCCAGGCCGCCGCCGCCTGGCGCACCGGCAGATAAGCGTCGCGGGTCGGATAATTCAGGAAATTGCGCGCCTCGCCTTCCGCCACCTTGTGCAGCGCCTCGCGCACCGCGGCCACCTGCCCCATATCCGCAATCCGCGGGCTGAACAGGCTGACATGACCGGGATCGCGCGCCTCCAGCAAATGCAGCTCCCGCGACCATACGTCATCCGGCACCGGCTTTTTCTTTTCGGCTACAAAGGTGCCGCGCCCGACCTCGGCCTCCAGCACGCCTTCATCGGTCAGAATGCTGTAGGCGCGGGCTACGGTGCCGGGTGTAATGCTCAATTGATACGCTAGATCGCGCACCGGCGGCAGCTTTGTACCAATTTTCAAACTGCCCAATTCGACAGCAGACCGGATTGTATCTGCTACTTTTTTATACTTGGGACCTTTTGTCTCACTCAGGCTTTGCGGCCAAATTGTACCCATTACAATCCATCCTTGGACAACACGCTTACCCCTTTGTATCAAAACATCACGACAAATCAACAGGATTGTATCAACACAATACAGGAAGCCTCCCATGGTACAGCACACGCAAATGGCACATTCGAACATGTCCTATCTGATCAGCCGCCCGGCCCTGCCGGTGCTGGCGCAATGGGCCGTCCTTTTTGCAGTACTGGTGACCAAGTGGAGCCTGCGCCGCCGCACAAGAACCCACCTTAAACACCTGAGCGCAGCGCAGCTTAAGGACATCGGGCTGAGCCGCCAGGACGCCCATTATGAAGCCACTCTTCCGTTCTGGCGCCCATGATCCCCTGGGCAATAGAACAACCTGACGGCCGGGGTTCGCCCCGGCCCTTTTTTTTGCCGGCCCTTGTGATCCGCAGGATGCAGGTCCTTGCGCGTTACCGGCTATGCAAAAATTAAAGGTTGATCGAATCTCCCCCCCGGCCTAAATGCCCCTCACTTTCGGTACCGATCCCAACCCCGGACCCTTATTCGGGGGGCGCTAAGGAACCGGCTGGATTGCAATCTACTGGAACGAAGGGGAGTGTCATGAAAGACGCCAACCTCTTCCAACTGGGGATCGGTCTGGAGACAGGCGCCCATGAGGAAGATACCGCCCGCGGTGTAACAGCCGCGAATATCGACTCCGTTGTGGACTCGGACCGCGAAGACCATTTCATCCGTAAGGATGGCAAGGTGTTTGCTGGGACCCATCTGATCATCGAAGTAATGAAAGGCACCGGCCTGGACTGCGAAGCCCGCATCCAGAAGGCGTTCCGCGACTGCGTGGACGTTTGCGGCGCCACCCTGCTGCACATCCACACCCACAAGTTTTCACCGCAGGGCGTCTCCGGCGTGGCCGTGCTGGCGGAAAGCCATATCTCGGTGCATACATGGCCTGAAATCGGCTATGGCGCCTTTGACGTCTTCATGTGCGGCGATGCCGAGCCGTGGAAAGCCGTCGACGTGCTGAAAGAGGCCTTCAACACTGACATGGTGGAAGTGCGCGAACTGCTGCGCGGAGAGGAACTGATCGCCAAAGAGGTTGCAGCATGAGCAGTGCCAGCAAACCGGAGTGGGTTACGGAAAGCCTGCATGCGCATTACGCCCAGGCCCTGCGCGTGGACGAGATGCTCTATGACAGCAACACCGAGCATCAGCGTCTGAAAGTGTTCCAGAACGGCCAGTTCGGCCGGATTCTGACGCTGGACGACGTGGTGCAGACCACCGAAGGCGACAACTTCATCTACCACGAGATGCTGACCCATGTGCCGATCCTGGCGCATGGTGCCGCAAAACGTGTGCTGATCATCGGCGGCGGCGACGGCGGCATGGCCCGCGAGGCGCTGCGCCACACGTCGGTCGAGCATGTCACCATGGTCGAGATCGACGGCGGCGTGGTGGATTTCTCGAAAGAGTATCTGCCGATGCTGAGCGACGGCGCGTTCGACGATCCGCGCCTCAATCTGGTGATCAACGACGGTGCGCTCTTCATGAAAGAGAACACCGGAAAGTTCGATGTGATCATCGTCGATTCGACCGACCCGATCGGCCCCGGCGAAGTGCTGTTCACCGATACTTTCTATGGCCACGCAGCGCGGTCGCTGACTGAGGACGGCATCATCGTGACGCAAAACGGCGTGCCGTTCATGCAGGGTGACGAGCTGACAGGCACCCTGCGCGCCTTCCAGGCGCTGTTCGCCGATGCGTCATGTTATCTGGCGTCAGTGCCGACCTATGCCGGCGGTCCGATGGCGTTCGGCTGGGGCAGCCATTCGGGCAAGGCCCGCAATGCAAGCCTTGCGGATCTGGAGGCGCGGTTTGCTGCTGCCGGGATCGACACCGGGTATTATAATCCGGAGGTTCACAAGGCCGCCTTTGCCTTGCCGAACTACGTGAAAAAGCTGTTCCCGTAAGGAACATCCGGGACAGGGGGGCCACGGCCCCCTTTTTCCTTTCTGGAAAAGCAATTCCGCCCGCAGAGCGGGCACGCGCCATGCATCCGGTGCTATGGCAGCTTTCGGCCGCAAAAGCTGCACTGGACGCATTTGCAAGACGGCCTCCGGCCCCTGAACGGTCCCTGCCCCAGCGTTGCGACCCAATTCCGGCCTTGGCCCCGCCGCCGCTTCTTGCTAGGCGCGGCGGAGCAGAAACCAGACGTGGCAGGCCCTATGAAGCGCGATCCCATCCTTGTTGTTGACCGCGACACCGGCGAGACCTTTGAAGAAACCGTGCTCGGCGAGAAATGGATTCGCTGGGCCTATCAGAACGCCAGTGCCCGGCCCATCGAGAAACTGCTGTTTCGCTCGCCCCTCATCAGCCGTCTGATGGGCATCTGGTTCAACTCGCGGTTCTCCAAGAGCAAGATCAAGGCGGTGATAGAAGACCTGTCGATCGACATGACCGAAGCTTCTGCCGACACGGAGAGTTTCTCCTGTTTCAATGAATTCTTTGTCCGCCATTTGAAACCCGAAGTGCGCCCCTTCAGCACCGCCCCCAAGGACGTTGTCTCCCCTGCCGATGGCCGGGTGCTGGTGTTCCCGGAACTTGCTGAGGACGTGTTTATCCCCGTCAAAGGCCACCCGATGTCGGTGCGCACCATGCTGCCCGGCATTGCGGAGCGTTTCATCGGCGGCGCCCTGGCCATCGTGCGGCTGTGCCCGGCGGACTATCACAGATACCACTTCCCCGCGGCAGGCCGGATCAATGGCGCCCAGGACATTGCCGGCGCGCTGCATTCGGTGAACCCGATTGCGCTGGGGGCCGGGCCGGATGTGTTCGGCGAGAACAAACGCAGCTGGACCCTGATCGAGACCGAAACGCTGGGCACCTATTGCTTTGTCGAGGTCGGCGCCTTTGGTGTCGGCAGCATCGTCAACACCCGTACCGCTGGCGACGTGCAGAAGATGGACGAGAAGGGCTATTTCAAATTCGGCGGCTCCACCGTGGTGGTGGTGTTTGAGCCCGGCAAGGTCCGCTTCTCGGACGATCTGGTGGCAAACAGCGCCAAAGGCCGGGAAACGCTGGTGAAGGCCGGCCAGCCCTTTGCCACCGCGCTTTAGCGCTTTGGCGGGATCGAATATGTCATGCTGGCGCGCGCCACCGGCTCTGCCAGCCCTTCGGAATACATCAGCACATCGGCGACCGCCAAAACCCGGCCCAGCTTCAACAGCCGCGCCTCGGCGATAATATCCGCGCCGGCCACGGGTTTGCGCATGAAATCCAGCGAACAATTGGTGGTGACGGCCAGCGCCTCGCGCCCCAATCGCGACAGGAGCAGCGCATAGATCGCGCAATCCGCCAGTGCAAACATCGACGGGCCCGACACCGTGCCGCCGGGCCGCAAATGCCGTTCGGCAGTCAAAAGCCGCATCCGCAGGCCCTGCTCATCCATCGCGTCGATGGCAAAGTCATCCTTCACCTGCGGAAAAATCTCATGCAGGTAATCCGTAAGACCTGCGACATCAAATGCCAGCGTCATGCTTTCCCTTTCCCCTATCCCTGCATAGAGTTGCCCCGAGAATTGCGAGGAGGGCAAGATGACAATTCTGGAACGTCACGACACGGGCGGCATTGCCCGGCTGAAGATGAACACGCCGGAAAAACTGAACGCCCTGTCGGACGGGATGCTGGCGGCCCTGCAAGAGCAGATCGACGCCCTGCGCGAGGACAGCAGCATCAAGGTGGTGATCCTGTCCGGCACCGGCAAAGGCTTCTGTGCGGGCCATGACATCAAGCAGATGACCGCAGGCCGCGCCGCGGCGGACGGCGGCAAGGCTTACTTCCAGGACCTGTTTGCCCGCTGCACCAGCGTGATGACAGGGCTGCAGTCGCTGCCCCAGGTGGTGATTGCCCAAGCCCATGGTATCGCCACGGCAGCAGGCTGCCAACTGGTGGCGTCCTGCGATCTGGCAGTGGCGGCAGAGGACACCAAATTCGGCGTCAACGGCGTGAACATCGGGTTGTTCTGCTCCACCCCGATGGTGGCCCTGTCGCGCAATATCCCCGAAAGCAGGCGTTTGAGCTGCTGACCACGGGCGAGTTCATCAACGCCGCCCGCGCGGTGGATCTGGGTCTGGCCAACCGCGCCGTGCCGCTGGAGGAGCTGGAGGCGGAAACCACCCGGCTGGCTGAAACCATCGCCGCGAAACTCGGCTCTGCTGTGAAAATCGGCAAACAGGCGTTTTACGAGCAGCTGCAGATGCCGCTGGATCAGGCCTATGCTTATACCAGCGGAGTGATTGTCGAGAACCTGATGTACCGCGACACCATCGAAGGCATGGCCGCCTTTATCGAAAAACGCGCCCCCGACTGGCAGGAAAATTGATGCGCCGGGAGGATTTTTCGGGAATTCCGGCCTGACCTCCGGAATTTTCCGAAAATTTTAGGCTTTGTTTACCATTCCGCACATATTGTTTCCTTAAGAAGCCAGCCAAACGCCTTTCAATTCGGGCGGAAAGATGGCAAAGATTGGGCACGGTCGCTGATTAGTCACTGACCGGCACAATTTGGGCTGCTGCTGCGGAAGGGTCCCTCCAACCGGTTCTCTCTCACCGGTGACCATTCCCGCAGCGGCGGCCCCAAATTTCCCTCCCTCCCGGTCAGATCACATACAGCCAACAAACTCTGTACGATTTTCGGCGGCGCTGCGGCGCGGGTTCGACCGCCAATCCTGTTGCGCAACCCCTTCCCCTGCCCTATGTGGCGGGCATGACAGATCATTCGGCACAGACATTGCATATCGTGGGCGGCGGCATGGCCGGGTCCGAGGCTGCCTGGCAGGCGGCGAACATGGGCGTATCCGTGGTGATCCACGAAATGCGCCCCAAGGTGGAAACCTTTGCCCATCAAACCGGCAACCTGGGCGAGATGGTCTGTTCCAACTCCTTCCGCTCGGATGATGACGAACAGAACGCCGTGGGCCTGCTGCATTGGGAAATGCGCGCAGCAGGCGGGCTGATCATGGCCACAGCAGACCAACACCGCCTGCCCGCCGGCGGTGCGCTGGCGGTGGACCGGGATCCCTTTGCCGAAACTGTGACGGCTAAGCTGAAGGCACATCCCAATGTGTCGGTCTCTTACGAAGAGATCACCGAACTGCCTGTGGACGGCCACTGGATCTTTGCCACCGGCCCGCTGACATCACCGGAACTGGGGCAGGCAATCCAGGCGGAAACCGGCGCCGAGGCACTGGCGTTTTTCGATGCCATCGCGCCGATTGTCTATGCGGAAAGCATCGACATGTCGCAGGCCTGGATGCAGTCGCGCTATGACAAGGGCGAGACTGAGGAAGAGCGCACCGCCTACCTCAACTGCCCGATGGACAAGGACCAGTACGAGGCCTTTATCGACGCATTATTGTCAGCTGACAAAACTGAGTTTCACGAAGGCGAGACCGCGGGCTATTTCGACGGTTGCCTGCCGATCGAGGTCATGGCCGACCGCGGCCGTGAGACGCTGCGCTTTGGCCCGATGAAGCCGGTGGGGCTGACCAATCCGCATCAGCCCGGCGTCAAAGCGCATGCCGTAGTGCAACTGCGCCGCGACAACGCGCTGGGAACGCTGTTCAACATCGTCGGTTTCCAGACCAAGATGAAATACGGCGCCCAGACAGACGTGTTCAAGATGATCCCGGGGCTGGAGAACGCCAGCTTTGCACGCCTCGGCGGCATCCACCGCAACACCTTCCTGAACTCCCCCACCCTGCTGGACGCGCAGATGCGGCTGAAATCCAAGCCCAACATTCGCTTTGCCGGCCAGATCACCGGCGTCGAGGGCTATGTCGAAAGTGCGGCCATGGGCCTGCTGGCAGGCCGGCTGGCCGCTGCGGAAATCCTCGGTCAACAGCTGCCGGATGTGCCGCAGGACAGTGCCATGGGCGCGCTGATCCACCACATCACCGGCGGCGCCGAGGCCAAGACTTTCCAGCCGATGAACGTGAACTTCGGCCTGTTCCGCCCGGTTGACGGTCTCAAAGGCGGCCGCCGCGGCCGCAAGGACCGATACAAGGCCTATACCGACCGCGCCAAGGATGCCTGGCAAGAGTGGCTCAGCAACTTTTCCTAGACGGGCTGCGGCTGCCGGGCCTAAACTCACTGCATGAGCGAAAAGTTTCTGAACAAGGCCTACGACCTTGAAACACCGGAAGCGACCCTGGATCACTACAACCAATGGGCCGCTTCTTATGACGCTGAGATCGCCGAGAACGGTTACGCCACACCGGGCCGTATCGCCGAAGCCTTGGCACAGTTCCAGCCGGACATGAGTGTGCCCGTTCTCGACTTCGGCTGCGGCACCGGCCTGTCAGGTTTGGCGCTGCGGTTGCAGGGGTTTGACACTGTGGATGGTATGGAGCCGTCTGACGAGATGCTCACCCAGGCCCGCAGCAAGGGCGTCTACCGCACATTGACACAGATTGATGTCAAGGACAGCAAGCCGATCCCGCGGGGCGCCTACCGCCAGATCACCGGCTGCGGCGTTCTGGGCACTGGCGCAGCCCCGCCAGCGGTATTCGACATGATCCTGCATGCCTTGCCGCGCGGCGGGCTGTTTGCCTTTTCCTACAATGATCACGCACTGGAAGACCGCGCCTATACCGGCAAACTCAATGAATGGCTGGACTGTTCGGCCGCCCGGCTGTTATTCCGGGAGCACGGCGACCACCTCCCTGGCATCGACTTGAAGTCCACAGTTTATGTAATTGAGAAAGCGTGACATTCACCACCAGATTTGCACCGTCGCCAACCGGACCGCTGCACCTGGGCCATGCCTATTCCGCCATCCTGGCGCACGATATGGCCATGGCGGAAGGCGGCAGCTTTCTGCTGCGCATCGAAGATATCGATCAGTCCCGCGCGCGCCCCGAATGGGAGGCGCAGATTTTTCAGGATCTGGAGTGGCTCGGCCTGACTTGGCCGCAGCCGGTAATGCGCCAGTCGGACCGCCTGCCCCGTTATCGCGCCGCACTGGACCAATTGACAGTGATGGGCCTGACCTATCCCTGCCGCTGCAACCGTGCCGATATCGAGACCGCCGCAGGCGCCCCGCAAGAAGGGGTTCCGCAATTCGGCCCCGACGGGCGCATCTACCCAGGCACCTGCCGCGAGCGCCCGGCATCCGAGGCCACGAACAAGGACGTGATCCGGCTGAACATGATGAAAGCCGTCCAGGCAGCTGAATTACGCAGCTTCACGGAAACCGGCCCGGAGTTCGAAGGCATCCATCCCCTGAAGCCGGAACAATTGATCATGACCGTTGGCGACATCATCCTGGTGCGCCGAAATTTGGGCACATCCTACCATCTGTCCGTTGTTGTTGATGACGCGGATCAAGGCATCACACATGCAGTACGCGGTGCTGACCTTTTTGAGGCCACACAGATCCATGTGCTGTTGCAAAGCCTGCTTGGATTGCCCACGCCCGTTTACCACCACCACCGCCTGATCCGCGACGAGGCTGGCAAGCGCCTTGCCAAACGCGACGATGCCCGCGCCATCGCCAAATACCGCGCCGAGGGGGCCACCCCGCAGGACATCCGCGAAATGGCCGGCCTGATCGCTTCTTCTGGCTAAAAGTATCCCCGCCGGAGGCACGGTCCGCCAGGGCCGTACCCTTGTTCAGCCCATCGGCTTCATCAGCTCAATCTCTTCGCCGCCGCGCACCGCAGTATAAAAACAGGTCCGACGGTTGGTATGGCAGGCCGCCCCGGTTTGCCGCACCAGCGCCAGCAGGCAATCCCGGTCGCAATCCACCCGCAGATCGATCAGTTCCTGCACGTGGCCTGAGGTTTCCCCTTCACCCAAAATGCCTGGCGCGACCGCGACCAATAGGTCACGTTCCTGGTCTCCAGCGTGCGCGCCACCGCATCGGCATTCATCCAGGCCATCATCAGAACCTCGCCCGAAGCTTCGTCCTGCGCAATGCAGGGGATCAGCCCGGCGTCATTATAGGTCAGGCTGGCGGGATCAAAGGACGCGGCAATAGACATGGGTAAAAACCTTTTGCATCTGCTGTTCGGCTCCCTATGTATGGGGAAGAACCAAGCAGGGAAAGCCCGGGAAAGACATGTCTGGCGAAAGTGATCTGATCAAACTGTACTCCACCCGCATTCTTGCGCTGGCGGCGGATATTCCGCATCTCGACAGGCTCGAATCTCCCAGTGCCACTGTCAAGAAACGCTCGCCGCTTTGCGGCTCTGCCGTGACCGTCGACATTTCTGTGACAGACGGGCGGATCGCGGATTTCGGCCAGGACGTAAAGGCTTGCGCGCTGGGACAGGCCTCGGCGGCAGTGGTGGGTGCCCATGTCATCGGCCGCTCGCTGGAAGAGGTTGAGACCGCCCGCGACCAGCTGAAGGCGATGCTGACCCAGAACGGCCCGGTGCCGGACGCGCCTTTTGACGGGCTGGAAGTGCTGCAGCCTGCGCGCGAGTTCAAGAACCGCCACGCCTCGATCATGCTGGCGCTGGAGGCAACGCTGGAAGCCATGCAGACCGCCGCCAAGGAGCACTGCGCCTGACGCTCCCTTTTGCGGCCCTGCACAGGTAGCCCGAAATATTGCAACGCGGCCTGCACCTGTGCAAATCAATACGCTGTGTGATCACTCTCCCCTCAAATAAAAAAAACCGCCGCGCATCCGGGCAGGATGGCGGCGGCAGTCATGCTCTGTTGTGCGGGACCCGGGCAGGCCAGGCTGGATATTGAGGCAATCCAAGTTGGGGATCGGGACAGGCGGTTGATCCCTCGGGCAGTCCGGGACAGGAAAGGGCCGGCCCGGCACAGCAGATGCAATCAGGAATGGGAAAAGCGGATTAGAACAGCCCTGGAAGATGCAGTGCCGCCACCAGCATCACAATCAGCGAGGCCGCGCCGACGGCGTCCTCCAGCAGGGTCGAATGGGCGTTCTGCATGGTGGTTTTGATCTGTGCAATCATGGCTCGGGCCTCCTCCGGTCAGTCTCTTCGCTCTCTGGCAATTTTGTTGCCCCTTTGTTCTCATTTTCAAGAACACCTGTAAAGAACTTTTTGAGAACATTTGCGAACAGATTGGAACGCCGCCAGAGAACAGGCTTTGGAATGCGCGTTAACCCACTGTAATCAAACGGATTGCCTGATCCTGCTTCATCAGCCACAGAAGAACACGCGCAGCCTTGCCGCGGGGGCTGTCCAGTTTGGGATCGGCGGCCAGCAGCGCCCGCGCGTCGCTTTGCGCCACGGCCATCAGCCCTGCCTGGCGTTCCAAATCGGCAATACGGAACCGCGGCAGGCCGGATTGCGCGGTACCGATCATGTCCCCCGCGCCGCGCATCTGCAGGTCGGTTTCCGAAATGCGGAAGCCGTCCTCGGATTCGCGCAGGACCTCAAGCCGTTTACGCCCGCCCTCAGTCAACGGAGGCTGGTACATCAACAGGCAGGTTGACTGGGCACTGCCGCGCCCCACCCTGCCGCGCAGCTGGTGCAGCTGCGCCAGGCCAAAGATCTCTGCCCGCTCAATCACCATGATCGAGGCATTCGGAACGTTCACCCCCACCTCAATCACCGTGGTGGCCACCAACACCTTGGTATCGCCTTTTTGGAACGCCGCCATGGCCGCATCTTTGTCCGCAGGCGGCATCTGGCCATGCACCAATCCCACAGTGCCCTCGCCCAAAATGGCGCGCAGATGCTTGAACCGTTCCTCGGCGGCGGTCAGGTCGCTCAGCTCGGATTCATCGACCAGCGGGCAAACCCAGTAACACTGACGCCCTTCAGATATCGCCTTGCGCAGATGATCGACCACCTCCTGCATCCGCTCGGTGCTGATCACCGCGGTCTTGACCGGCTTGCGCCCCGGCGGTTTTTCGTCCAGCACTGAAACATCCATGTCGCCATATTGTGCCAGTGCCAGCGAGCGCGGGATCGGCGTAGCGGTCATCACCAGGACATCAGCGCCCTTGCCTTTTTCCGCAAGCTCCATCCGCTGGCGCACCCCGAAGCGGTGCTGTTCGTCGACAATGGCCAGCCGCAGATCGCGGAATTCCACATCTTGCTGGAACACCGCGTGGGTACCGATCAGGATGTGAATGTCACCGCGTTTCAGCGCCGCCAGCTTGGCCTTGCGCTCCGCGCCTTTGTCGCGTCCGGTAAGGATCTCAATCACCACACCTGCGTCCTCGGCCAGCGGTGCAAGCCCTTCCATATGCTGCTGCGCCAGAATCCCCGTGGGAGCCATCATCACACCCTGCCCGCCTGCTTCAACAGCAACCAGCAAGGCCATGAAAGCAACCAAGGTTTTGCCAGAACCCACGTCCCCCTGCAAAAGCCGGTTCATCCGGTTGCCAGTGGCCATATCCGCCGAAATTTCGTCAATCGCGCGGGCTTGCGCGCTGGTCGGCCGGTACGGAAGAACCTTGAGCACGCGGGATTGCAGCCGTCCGGTGGCCTGGCTTTGAATACCGCGAACTTTACGTTCGGTCTGGCGGGCCAGCGCCAGGGTCAGCTGATGGGAAAACAGCTCATCATAGGCCAGCCGCGCCCGAGCCGGCGCCTGCGGGTCCAAATCACCGGGACCCTGCGGTGCATGGGCCGTTTGCAACGCGTCATGCCAGGCAGGCCAGGCTTCCTTCAGCATCTGCGCCGGGTCGATCCATTCGGCCAGCTCCGGCATCCGCGACAGCGCGCTTTGCGCTGCCTTATACATGGTTTTCTGGGTAACACCGTGGGTCAGGCTGTAGACCGGCTCATACTCCGGGATCTCATGCGCTTCCTCAACCGGCAGCATGTGGTCCGGGTGAACCATCTGGGCCAGACCGTCAAACAGCTCCAGCTTGCCCGAGATCACACGGCGCGCGCCCTCCGGCAGCTGAGCCTCAAGGTAACGGCTGCGGCCGTGGAAGAACACAAGCTGGAATTCAGTCTCCGCATCTTCCACATGGATCCGGTATGCGCCGCCCCGGTTACGGGCGGGGCGGTGACTGCCGATGGTCACTTCAACTGTAACGACGGCGGGCAGATCCACCCCGCGGATAGTATCGCGCCGCCGCCGGTCCACCACCGAATACGGCAGCGAAAACAGCAAGTCACGCGGTGTCTCGACCTCAACCTGGGTGAGGGATTGCGCAGTCTTCGGACCGACCCCCTGCAAGGTCTCGGCCCCAGCAAACAGCGGAAACAGGATTTCGGGACGTCCGCTCATGCCTCTGCAATCAGCTCCAGCCAGCTATCTTCGTCCATTGTTCTGATACCCAGATCAGCCGCCTTCTTGGCCTTGGACCCCGCGCCCGGTCCGGCCACCAGAATGTCGGTCTTTTTGGACACCGAGCCGGACACTTTGGCACCCAAAGCTTCGGCCCGCGCCTTGGCTTCGGCGCGGGTCATCTTTTCCAGCGTGCCGGTAAAGACCACGGTCTTGCCCGCCACCGGGCTGTCCGCCGCAGGCGCGTCCGGCGGCACAATGGTCAGCTTGGCCACCAGCCGGTCAAAGGCCGCGCGTTCTTCGGGGTTGGCAAAGGCATCTGACAGGGACAGGCCCAGCACGGCGCCAATCCCATCGACACCGATAAGGTCCGCCCAAACGGACGCAGCCCCGGCAGGAACACCGCAAGCGGCAATCGCCGCATCGCGGGCGTCCTTGATGCGGGCACGGCGGCCTTCCCGAGCGGCAGACTGGCGTTCAGCCTCCTCAGCTTCATCCGCTGCCCGGTGCGCCAGCGCAGCGGGTCGTGCGGCGTCAACCGCCTCCGCCATCGCGTGCCAATCCCGGTAATGCAATGCCAGATCCCGGCCGGCAACTTCGCCCGCGTGGCGGATGCCCAGGGCAAATATCAGTTTGGCCATCGGGATGGTGCGTTTTTCAGCAATCGCAGCAAACAGGTTATCCGCAGATTTTTCGCCCCACCCTTCGCGGTTCTTCAACTGCTGTAGTCCGGATCCATAATTCTCTTGCAAATCAAAGATATCAGCGGGTTCCTTCACCCACTCGTCTGCATGAAACTGCTCCACCTGTTTGGCGCCCAGACCCTCAATGTCAAAGGCTGCGCGGGACACAAAATGCTTCAGCTTTTCCACCGCTTGCGCCGGGCAGATCAGGCCGCCGGAACAGCGCCGCACGGCATCGCCTTCCTCGCGCACAGCCGGGCTGGCGCATTGCGGGCAAGTTTGCGGGAACTGATAGGGCGCGACATCCGCGGGCCGCTTGGTCAGATCCACATCGGCCACTTTCGGGATAACGTCACCGGCCCGGTATATCTGCACCCAATCACCGATGCGGATGTCCTTGCCGCCCCGGATCTCCTCGCCCTTTGAATCGCGGCCCTGAATGTAATCCTCGTTGTGCAGCGTCGCATTCGACACCACCACCCCGCCTACGGTCACAGGGGTGAGGCGGGCCACAGGGCTGAGCGCGCCTGTACGGCCGACCTGAATGTCGATGGACTCCAGCCGGGTCCAGGCGAGTTCCGCCGGAAATTTATGCGCGATCGCCCAGCGGGGCGTGGTGGAGCGGAAGCCCAGCCGCCCCTGCAAGGCCAGATCATTGACCTTATACACAACGCCATCAATGTCATAGCCAAGCGTTGCGCGCTGTTCTTCGATACTGCGGTAGTGATTGATCATCTCTTCAAGAGTTGCGCACAACCGGGTCAGCGGGTTTGTTTGAAACCCCAGGGAGTGCAGCCGCGCAATTGCCTCCATCTGCGTTTCTGCCAGGGATTCACTCAGTTCACCCCAGCTGTAGGCAAAGAACCGCAAAGGCCGGGCCCGGGTGATTTCCGCATCCAGCTGCCGCAGCGATCCTGCGGCGGCGTTGCGCGGATTGGCAAAAACCTTGCCGCCGCGTTCTTCGTGCCGGGCATTCAGCGCCTCAAAGTCAGCGTGGCTCATGTAGACTTCGCCGCGCACTTCCAGAACATCCGGCGCGCCGTGCAGCTGCTGTGGAATGTCGGCAATGGTTCGGGCGTTGGCGGTCACATTTTCACCAATGCTGCCATCGCCGCGCGTTGCCGCCTGGATCAGAACGCCCTGTTCATAGCGCAGTGACAGCGATAGCCCGTCGATCTTGGGTTCGGCGGCAAACGACAATCCATCAGAAGGCGTGAGGCCCAGGTATTTGCGGATGCTGCGGTCGAAATCGGCGACGTCCTCATCCTCAAACGCGTTGCCCAGCGACAGCATCCGCACCGAATGGGGGATCTTGCCAAAGCCAGAGGCAACCGGAGCCCCCACTGCATCAAGCTGAGTGGCATTTGCCGCTAGATCCGGATACGCCTCTGCCAGCGCACGATAGCGCCGTTTCAGCGAATCATACGCCGCATCGCTGATTTCTGGCGCATCGGCCTGATGATAGGCCAAATCCGCCGCACGAAGCTGTTCTTCCAGTCCGAGAAACTCGGCCTGCGCTTCTTCAGCCGACAGGTTGGCCACGTCTTTTTCTGTTTTCTCTGCCACGCGCGGTCCCTCTTCGTTCTCCCTTTTGGTGATAAGCTGCCGCGCTGGCCGCGTCCAGCGCATCTGACAGCCCGCATGCTGCAGGCGTCAAAAAGCAAAAAGACCCGCCAACCGGCAGGTCCTTGCAACCGGCGGCACATTATCATGTGCCGCCCGGGTGATCATCCTTTCAGGCGCCGACAGCCATTCGCTGGCCGCCTGACAGGTGGTCTTCCTGCGGATCACGCAGCACATAACCGCGGCCCCAGACGGTTTCGATGTAATTCTCGCCGCCTGTTGCGTTGCTGAGCTTCTTACGCAACTTGCAGATGAAAACATCAATGATCTTCAGTTCAGGCTCATCCATGCCGCCATAAAGATGGTTCAGGAACATCTCCTTGGTCAGCGTGGTGCCCTTGCGCAGCGACAAAAGCTCCAGCATCTGGTATTCCTTGCCGGTCAGATGCACCGCCTTGCCATCGGTCTCAACCGTCTTGGCATCCAGGTTGACCGCAATCTTGCCGGTCTTGATGATGGACTGCGAATGCCCCTTGGAACGGCGGATGATCGCGTGGATCCGCGCCACCAGTTCCTCACGGTGGAAAGGCTTGGTCAGATAGTCATCCGCGCCAAAGCCGAAGCCCTTGATCTTATTGTCGGTATCATCGGCACCGGACAGTATCAGAATCGGCGTTTCGATACGGGACATGCGCAGTTGGCGCAGGACCTCGTGGCCGTTCATATCGGGCAGCCCCAGATCCAGCAGGATCAGGTCATAGTCGTAAAGTTTAGCCAGATCGATCCCTTCTTCCCCCAAATCCGTCGAGTAGACGTTCAGGTTGGCATGGGTCAGCATCAGTTCGATGCTTTTGGCCGTGGTCGGATCATCCTCAACCAGCAGAATGCGCATATTATTTTCTCCGCCTGTACACTGTTTCCCTCAGGTCGCGTTAACCTTGGTGGAAAAAAGTTAATGCCTCGTTACCATGATGGTTAATTTACAAATGCAACTCAAGGGCGGGCTTGTTTATTTTGCGTCAGGGCTGCGGAATTTCTTGAGACGCGTGGTTTTCAGGGCCTCTTCGCCATGGTCTGCAACCGCTGCAACCCAGCTTCGGAACTCTTCCTCGCTCAGCCCGTAACGTTGCATGGCCTCTTTCTGAGGCAGCAGCCCGTACAGAACACCGCGCACCACCGCGGCCTTGCGAGAGGCAACCCAGCGCCTGGTGGTTGCCGGCGGCAGATCCGCCCGGGTCATGATGGTGCCATCCGGCAGGGTGACGGCCCGCGGCCCGTCAACTTTCTTCAAAAACATCTTTCTTCCCTCGAAGATCTTTTTCGTTGAGGTCTGGCACAAGAATTTCCGATCAGGCTTAACGGCACGTGAACCACGGCCCTTGAGAGTCTGTAGGATTTTCCTATATTCTGCGGCGCCTGCCCCCTTGCCTTCAGGAGCTGCCCCATGGCGCTGGACCACGACTCAAAACTAAACTCGCTCGGCTTTGCCAAACCGCCCTCGGAAACCCGGGTGGTGGTGGCCATGTCAGGCGGTGTCGACAGCTCTGTTGTCGCTGCATACTTGGCCGATCAGGGCTATGACGTGGTCGGCGTGACACTGCAGCTCTACGATCACGGCGCGGCGCTGGCCAAAAAGGGGGCCTGCTGTGCGGGCATCGATATCCACGACGCGCGGCGCGTCGCCGAGGAGCGCGGCTTCCCGCATTACGTCCTGGATTATGAGAACATTTTTAAGGATGCGGTGATTGACGAGTTCGCAGACAGCTATCTGGCCGGTGCAACCCCGGTGCCTTGCATCCGCTGCAACGAGCGGGTGAAGTTCAAGGATCTGCTGGAGACCGCCAAGGATCTGGAGGCCGACTGCATGGCCACAGGCCACTACATCCAGCGCATGATGGGGGCAAACGGGGCAGAGCTGCACAGCGCCGAGGATGCGAACCGCGACCAGAGCTACTTCCTGTTCTCAACGACGCCGGAACAACTGGATTATCTGCGCTTTCCGCTGGGCCACCTGCCCTCTAAGGACGCAACGCGGGAGATGGCGGCGCAGTACGGGTTGGCGGTGGCCGACAAGCCGGACAGTCAGGACATCTGTTTTGTGCCGGACGGAAACTATGCCGGGGTAATCGAAAAACTGCGCCCCGGTGCTGCGGAGCCGGGCGACATCGTTCATTCCGACGGACGGGTGCTGGGCCGCCACGACGGGGTGCTGCATTACACCATCGGCCAGCGCCGCGGCCTGGGCATCGGCGGGCTTTCCGAGCCGCTGTACGTGGTGAAGCTGGACGTAGACACGAAACAGGTTGTCGTCGGCCCCAAGGAACTGCTGGCCACCCGCACTATCCCGGTGCGCGAAATCAACTGGCTGGGCGACACGGCCTTCACCTCGCAGGATGAATGGCATGTGAAGGTCAGGGTCCGCTCCACCCGCCCCCGCGTGAGGCGATTATCCGTCCTCTGAGCGATACAACCGCCGAGGTCGAGCTGTTGACCCCGGAGGAAGGCGTCTCTCCCGGTCAGGCCTGCGTGTTCTACGCCAGCGAAGGCTCCCGCATCTTTGGCGGCGGTTGGATCTGGCGCGGTTACTGAGAAACGCAGCCAGCCAATTGCGCCTTCCCTGACCCGGCAATTCCCATAAGATTGCAAAAGCGCCTGAGGCCGGTCCTGCCCTCAGGCGCTTCTCCGCAGAATCAAACCCACCGCATCATCCTGCCGGTCCGCAGATGTTTTTCTGTGCGTAGGCGGCACGCCCCGCGCGGGGCGCAGCGCCCGCGCTACCGAAAGCCGCGCGGCGGAGGCGTCAGTCTCCGCCGCGCTCTGCTTACATCTGGGGGAGACGGTCCAAGACAGCCCGCGCCGCCCGTAGCCCGGGCTCTTCACCGCCCTTGCCAAGACGTTGCATCGTCATGTCCATGGCACCCAATTGCGCGCCAGGGTCGGCTGAAACCGCAGCCAGCCGGGCAGCTATATTGTCCGGTGTGCACTCCGGCCCCAGACATTCCGGCACCACGCGGGTATCGCTCACCAGGTTGACCAGCGTCACGGTGTCGATCAGCGCCATGCGTTTCATGATCTGCCAGGTCAGCCATTGGAATTTATACGCAATCACCATCGGCGTGGCCGCGGCGGCCAGTTCCAGCGACACCGTGCCAGAAGCGGCCAGCGCCAGATCCGCCGCAGCAAAGGCGGCGCGTTTGTGGGCCTTGGCCGTGGCGGGATCAAATTTGTTCGGGTCGATCAGGACTGTGCCTTCGGGCCAGCCCTGCAAAGCCTCCGCAACCAGCCCTGCCACCGGTGCGGCGGCAGGAACGACCACCTTATAGTCCGGGTGCGTCTCCAGGAACCGTTTCAAGGCCGCCCCGAAGTCCGGCGCCAGCCGCGATATCTCAGAGCGCCGCGAACCTGGCAGCGCCAGCACAAAGGGCGCATTCCCCAGACCAAATTCCTGCCGGAACGCAGCAACCTCTTCGCGCGTGGCCTGCGGCTCGGCGACCACCGGGTGGCCGGCGAAGTCGCAGGCCATCCCGGCCTTCTCCATAAGGGGCGGCTCAAACGGCAGCAGTGCCAGCACATGGTCGATGACCTCAGCCATTTTGCCTGCCCGTTTGGGCCGCCACGCCCAAACCGAGGGCGCCACGTAATGAACCGTGCGGATATTGCTTTGCTCTTTGACCAGCCGCGCCACCCGCAGCGAGAAATCCGGGCTGTCGATAGTGATCAGCACATCCGGCCTGGTTTCCAGAACCGCATCGGCAGTTTCCCGGATCCGGCGTTTCAGATGGCGGTACTTCGGCAGCACCTCGGCCAGCCCCATCACCGACAGCTCATCCATCGGAAACCGCGAGAACAGCCCCTGCTCGGCCATCAGCGCGCCGCCGATGCCGTCGAAAACCGCCTCCGGCGCCAGCTGTTTCAATCCCGCCATAAGCGCCCCGCCCAGCCGGTCGCCCGAAGGCTCGCCCGCCAGAATGAACACCCGCAGGCTCATCCCTTGCGCAGCCACAGGAACAGGCCCAGCCGGTTACAGGCCGAAATGACCGCCTCCTGATCCAGCACGATCACGCCGCCTGCTTCCAATGCGATGCCGGACAATCCGGCCCTGGCCGCGGCTTCAACTGTCCCGGCACCAATGGTGGGGAGGTCAGCACGGCGGTCCTGCGCCGGTTTAGGCGCCTTGAACAGCAAACCGCCCTGCCCATCCGGGCGGTGCAGCAGCGAGGCCAGCATCCAGTCGGTGCCGAAGATGTTCTCGACCGCAATGGCCTGCTGCTTACGTACTGCACAGGACTGGCCAATATCAGCCGCACACATGGCGGCGACAATTTCAGCGCCCCGCACAGCATCCGCCTTGTCCAGCTCCCCCGGCTGCACCTTGGTCGGCACGCCCTCTGCCATAAGCAGATCCGGCGCCACTTCATGCGCGGCGCGGACAGTGAACCCGGCCTGTTCAAAAATGCCAATGATCGCCCGCAATGCCCCGTCATCGCCAGCGGCCAGCGCCGCCTGCAGCACCGGAACCAGCGGCATCGTCGCGGCATCAATGGCCGAAGGGTCGATATTGGGACGGCGCACCGCGCCTGCCATGCAGATCTCGGTCACGTCTGCGGCCTTCAAGCGTTCCAGAAAGGATCCCAGCTGTTCAAACCGGAATGTCACTTCCGCATCCACCGCGTCAGGTTCCGACCCTGCCATCGCGCAGATCAGCGGCCGGCCGGCAACACGGGAGACAACTTCAGCCGGCAGTTCACCGGTACCTGCAATCACTGCCAGCATGGTCTCAGCCCCCCGGTGTCAGGAAAGAGCGGTCGCTGCCGCCGGTGATAAAGGCGACGATCCGCTGCACGTATTCGCTGTCGCTCTCGTCCCCCAGCCGCTTGGCGCGCTCCTGAAAGGTGCCCTCGCCCTGGGCCAGCATCTGAAACGCCGCACGCAAGGCTGTGATGTCGCTGCGGGCGACACCGCGGCGTTTGAGGCCGACCAGGTTCAACCCGTCCAGCTCGCCCCGCTGCGCCTGGACCAACCCGTAGGGGATCACATCATTGGTCACCATGGTGACCGCGCCGATGATGGCGCCGCGGCCAATGCGCACCCATTGGTGGATGCCTGACAGTCCGCCGATGATCACGTCATCCTCCAGCACGCAGTGGCCCGCCACCGCGGCGGAGTTCACCACAATCACCCGGTCGCCGACCTGGGCGTCATGGGCGATGTGGCAACCTGCCATGAACAACCCGTCGTCGCCGATACGGGTCACGCCGCCGCCGCCGCCGGTGCCGGCATTCACCGTCACATGTTCGCGGAAACGGTTGCGCTTGCCGATCACGGTCTTGCACTTCTCGCCCTTGAACTTCAGGTCCTGCGGGATCTCGCCCAGCACCGAAAAAGAGAAGACAACGGTTTCGTCGCCGATCTCGGTGTCGCCAGTGACCACCACATGGGATTTCAGAACAACCCGGTCCCCCAGCACAACATCAGGTCCAACCAGGCAGAACGGGCCGATCTCGCAGCCTTCGCCGATTTTGGCACCGTCTTCAATAATGGCGCTGGGGTGGATGCTGCTCATTTCAGGCGCCCTCCACCTGACGGTCTACCATCGCAGTGAATTCGGCTTCTGCGGCGACTTCGCCGTCCACCGTGGCGCGCCCCAGGAACTTGAAGATCTTGCCGCCCGGTTTGCCGCGCAGGGTTTCCACATGCATTTCCAGCACGTCGCCCGGCACCACCTTGCGGCGGAATTTGCATTTGTCGATGTTCATGAAATAGATCAGCAGGTCGGTATCGACCATGTCCATGCCAACGCCCAGCATCACGCCTGCGGTCTGCGCCATCGCCTCGACGATGGTAACACCCGGCATGATCGGCGTTCCCGGGAAATGGCCCTGGAAATGCGGCTCGTTCATGGTGACATTCTTGATGCCGCGCGCCGATTTGTAGCTGTCGATATCAACCACCTTGTCGACCAGCAGGAACGGGTAGCGGTGCGGCAGAATCCGCTGGATCAGTTGAATGTCAGCATTTTGCAGCTCGGTGGTCATGCGTGGTTTCCCATTATCGTCAATTATGCTGCGCCGTCCCTAGCAAGCAGAGGGCAGTTGGGCAAGTTCGCACACTCAGCGCTCACTCTCCTCATCTGCTGCGCCATCGCCAAGAACCTCGTCTATCCGGCCGATTGCCAGGCTGGTGATATCAGCGGCATTCGCGCTCAGAAACACCGAAGCATGATCCAGAATCGCCCCTGCGCCGGTCTCCCGCATGATCTGCTGCAGCACCGGCAGTGAGGCGGCGATGAACTCCCTCCGGGCTTCCTCGCCCATCTGGTTGATTTCACGCAACTTCTGGTCCTGGCGGCGCCGGGTTTCCTGCACCTTCTGATCAAAAGCATCCGCTAGGGCGCGGAAGGCGTCCGGCGCCATGTCGCTGCGGCGTTCGGTTAGCTCCAGCTCCTCGGCGCGCAGTTCAGCCTCGATGCGGCGGTTTTCCGCGGTCAGCACCGCGCCCTCGGCCTCAATCTCGCGCTCCACCCGCTTGCCAAAGGCGCTTTCGGAAAACAGCCGGTCAGGCTGGATGGTGAGGATGCCGCTTTGCGGCAGCCCCAGCTGGAATTCCGTGCCCGTATTCGGGGGTGGTGAAGTCGGCTCCTGGGCCAGGGCCGACAATGTTCCGGACCCGGACAGCGCTATGGCAAGACCAAGCGCTGCCCAATAACTGGGCGCAGGCCGCCGCACCAGATCAGAACCGCGCCTGCAAGGTCAGGTCGAAACTCTGTTCCTGGTCAAAGTCCTCTTTCTGGAGGGCCTTGGAGAAGTTGAAGCGCAGCGGGCCGATCCCGGTGGTCCACAGCAGAGAGACGCCAACGACGTGGCGGAACGATCTGCTGGAACCCACGACACCGTTGCCGCTGCTGGTGGCGCCGGAAGTATCCACGTTCTGTGTTCCCCAAAGGCTGCCGACATCATAGAACAGGGCGCCGCGCATCCCCAGTTCCTCAGGCAGGCCCAGCGGGAATTCCGCATCAAAGCGGGCCACCGCATAGTAGTTGCCGCCCAGGAAGTCGTTGTAGTTACCAGTCCCGCCTGTCACCGCAGACTGATCGCGGGGACCGATACCACCGGGTTCAAACCCGCGCATAACTGACGGCGTCAGCACAAACCGGTCGATCGAGCGGCTGGAACCGCTGCCCTCCCATTGGAACGCACCCGCCTCCAAGGTCGCACGGATCGTGACTTCCTCATTCAGAATCTGTTTCTGCGCCACAATCTTGGTTGTGGTCTTGAAGTATTCAGAATCTCCGCCCAGACCAGCATAGTCGGCGCCGACTTCAACCAGGAAGCCAGCAGTCGGATCCAGGCCTGTCAAACGGCTGTCATAGCGGTAGGTGAAGCCGATGGCACTCGACGAACGTTCACCCTGCGCGATTTCATTGCGGATAACCGGACTCGCCAGGAAGGAGGTCGTGTCGTCATCCTCGCTATCGCTGAACAGCATCTCGTCCGCATCCCAAGTATAGCGGACCTGAAGCGAGGTATCCTCGCCTGTGTTGAATGTCAGCGCGGGCTGGAAGAAGATCCGTTTGGTGCGGTATTCCGAGAAACTGGAGTCGGTTTCATTGAGACCGAGGTCCAGATCGAACCGAAGATCCCGCCCCAGAAGCGAAGGCTCGGTAAAGCCCAGCACATAGGAATCCGATTCCGTCGCCGTGGCGATATTGAATGAAAGCCGCTGACCGCGGCCCAGGAAGTTGTTCTCAGTCAGGCCGACGCTGACCCCGAAACCATCCGTGACAGAATATGCACCGCCAAGGTTCAGGGAGCCGGTCGGCTGTTCCTCGACGTCGACGTCGATGATCACCTGATCGGACGAGCTGCCCTCGCGGGTTTCAACATCCGCGTTGGCAAAATAACCAAGCGCCCGGATACGCTCTGCACTGTTGCGGATGGACCGCGGATTGAAGGGATCGCCTTCCACCGAGCGGAATTGCTGACGGACCACCCGGTCCAGCGTGGTGGTATTGCCTTCGATATCGATGCGTTCGACAAACACCCGCGGACCGCGGCGCAACACGAATTCGATATCCAAGGTCAGATCCCGCTCATTGCGGGTAACTCGCGGTTCGACCCGCAGAAAATCGATCTCAGTGCGGACAGCCAGCCCTTCCATCCGGTCGATTGCATTCTCGACCAATGTCGGGGAATAGACCACACCGGGCTTGATCTTCAATGTGGAGCGGAACAGGTCGGCATCCGCTTCGGGCATTTCGCTGGTGACCGAGACATTGCCGAACTTGAACTGCTGGCCTTCGGTCACATCGACCACCAGGAAAACCGCATCCCGCTCGCGCGTGACCTCGGCGTTGGAACTGTTCACCCGGAAATCCACGTAACCGCGCGACAGGTAGAAATCACGCAGTACCTGCTTGTCGAATTCCAGCCGGTCCTCGATCAACGTGTCCGAGTTGATGAAACCGCGCAGAAATCCAGCCTGCTTGGTCTGCAGGATCCGGCGCAGACGGCGGTCAGAATAGACCCGGTTGCCGGTGAAGGAGACGCGCTCCACCTCGATGGTGTCGCCTTCGGAAATCTCGAACACCAGGTCGACCCGGTTGTTGTTGCGGCGGATAATCCGCGGGGTCACGCGCGACGCCAGACGGCCTTGAACGCTGTACGCCTCGGCAATTGCGGCGGCATCGCGTTCGGCCTGCGAGGGGCTGAACACCCGGCGCGGTGCAGATTCGATAATCTGGTCCAGGGAATCATCCTTGAGACGGCGGTTGCCCTCAAAGCTGATCTGATTGATGGTCGGGAATTCGGTGACTTTGATCACCAGCGTATTGCCGCGCGGCACCAATTCCACTGTTTCAAATACGCCACTGTCAAGGATGCGCTGATAGGCGTCGTTCAACTCGCCCGCACTGACAGTCTGCCCCCGTTCGATCCCGGTGTAGGCAACAACAGTGGACGTCTGGATCCGCTGATTGCCCTCGACCTGGACCGTATTGAAACGGAAGCTTTGCGCCTCGGCCGGCAGCGGAGACAATGCATAACCCAGCGCAACCGCCAGAGAAATAGCCGAAACTTTACGGTACAAGATGTTGATGCCCGACTTACGCTCACCACAGGACTTGCCTGCGACTTTCCCCCAAACCATTTTTCAAAACCCGATTATTATAGCAGCTTTGGGATGTGCGTACCGGGTTTGAAAGCGCTTGTCAAAACCAACAAAGCGCAGTCTGGCAGCAACCGGCGCGGCGGGCTTGCGCGCCGGTTGCTGGAATCACAATGCGGCGAGCCAGGCGCCTGCGGTCAATGCGCCCAGGACGGCAAATCCCGTCAGCGCACGGTCCCAATTCAGCCGGACCAACAGGCCCAGGCCCTGGTAAGATTGCGAGAGTGTCTGCATCGGTCGTCCCCCAGTTATCGTTCACCAATCCGCAAAGCGCCTATCCGGCACAATCTGCGGGTTGATAAAAAGTTAACGGGAGAATGTGGCAGCACTTGGGCGGCAACATGGCCGCCCGAAGTCATCCTTTCTGTGCCGGCTTCTCAGCAGAACAAGTCATTGCCAAGAGCGAACACCATCAGCGACAGCACGATGGCGATACCAAGCGACATCAGCACCCGCACCGCCCGGTCGCTGGGCGGGCGGCCTGACACCGCCTCGTAGGCGTAGAACATCAGATGGCCGCCATCCAGCGCGGGCACCGGGAACAGGTTCAGCAGGCCCACGGCGGTCGACAGCACCGCAATGAAGCGGATAAAGCTCTCAGCCCCCTGGCTGGCCATCGCGCCCGAAGTTTCGGCAATGCCGATCGGCCCGGACAGGTTGCAGGTGCTGATGGCGCCGGTGATCATATGTTTCAGCCCCGACAACGAGGTCTCCACCACTGCCCAAACCTGATAGGTGCCCGCCGCCAATGAGGCGCCGAAGCCTGCGGATACCGTGGCCGGTTCAAAGGCCAGGCCGCCAATGATGCCGATCCGCCAGCGGGTGGCAAAACCGCCATCCGGCTGCGGCTCATCCGTGCGACGCGGCGCCAAGGCCATTTCGACCTGCTCGCCGTCCCGCCAGACGTCCAGCACCAGCACTTTGCCGTCCGCGGCCTCGACGTGCGTCTTGAGCTGGTCAAAGGACACAACCGGCGCGCCGTTCATCGCCAGGATCACGTCTTCCGGCTGCAATCCGGCATCCGCGGCTGCACTGCGCGGCACCACACCGCGCACATAGGGCGGGTAAAGATACGGTCCGTTGACGCTGATGTCTCTGCCGTCGCGGCGCACTTGATATTCCAGCGGCTGCTCTTGCGGCAGAGCTTCGCGAAAGGCCTCCCAGGCATCGGGATCGGTATAGCTTGGCACCGCAATGCCACCCGCTGTGATCAGCTCATCCCCCTGCTGCAGGCCGCTCTCGACCCCAGGCAGCGGCGCCAGCGCGCCAATGGTCAGCGGGTCGCGCATGATGCCCTGAGACATCGCAACCGCGGTAAAGATGATCGCCGACATCACAAAGTTGAACACCGGCCCGGCTGCGACAGTTGCGGTCCGGGCCCACAACGGCGCGCCATGCATGGTCCGGCGCAGCGCGGCCGGATCGTCAGCGGCGGCTTGCATTGCCCCGGCATCCTTGCCCGAGGCCGCATCGGCATCACCCAGGAATTTCACATAACCGCCGAACGGCAGCGCGGCAACCTGCCAGCGGGTGCCGTGCTTGTCCACCCGACTCCACAGCACCGGGCCGAACCCCAGCGAGAACACTTCGGCGTGAATCCCCGACCAGCGGCCAACGATATAGTGGCCGTATTCATGCACGGCCACTATCACCGACAGGGCGATGACAAAGCTGGCAATCGTATAAAGAAATCCGCCAAACTGCGGGACAAAAGCAAGTACGTCCAAAGATCTACCCTATGCGTTCTTCTGCGGCGCGCGCCGCCTGTTGCCGGGCGAGATGGTCAACCCGGGTCACGTTATCAAGTGTCATTGCGGCATCAATGAGGTCACGTTCCGCTGACATGCGCTCCAGCGCGGTCTCGGTGACAGCCGACATATCAGTGAACCGGATGCGGCCTGCGATGAAGTCATCCAGCGCCTGTTCCTTGGCCCCGTTGAAGGCCGCGCCCATCATACCGCCGCGGTCCATCACATCATAGGCCAGGCGCAGCGCCGGGTACCGGGCCGGGTCCGGCGCACGGAAATTCAACTGGCCGATACGGGCCAGATCCAGCCGCTCCACCGGCAGTTCCCGGCGTTCCGGCCAATGCAGCGCGTATCCGATGGCGTGCCGCATGTCCGGCGCGCCCAGATGCGCCATCAGCGCTCCGTCCTTGAAACCAACCAGTGCATGGACCAGCGATTCGGGATGCACCAGCACCTCGATCTGTTCAGGCCGGACACCAAAGTATTCACGAGTTTCAACAACTTCCAGTGCTTTATTGAACATGGATGCGCTGTCGATGGTGATCCGCTGACCCATATCCCAATTGGGGTGCGAGGACGCCTGCGCCAGGCTTGCACTTGGCAGGTCCTCCAGCGGCCAGTCCCGGAATGCACCGCCGGACGCGGTGATAATGATCCGTTCAACCGCTTCAATATCTTCGCCTGCCAGCCCCTGGAACACCGCCGAATGCTCGCTGTCCACCGGCAGCAGCCGGGCGCCGTGCGCCGCTGCGGTCTCCAGCAGCAACCGGCCGGCGCAGACCAGCGATTCCTTGTTGGCCAGCGCCAGGGTGGTGCCGTGTTTCAGCGCCTCCAGCCCCGGAGCCAGACCAGCCGCGCCCACAATGGCCGACATGATCCAATCGGCAGGCCGTGCAGCAGCCTCCACCAGCGCCGCCTGCCCTGCTGCGGCCTCGACGCCGGTGCCTGCCAGCGCCGCGCGCAGATCCGGCAGGCGGTTGTCATAAGCAGTCACAGCAACATCAGCCCGCAGCGCAACAGCGTCTTCGGCCAGCCGCGCGATATTGGCGCCGCCGGTCAGCGCCACCACGTCATAAGCATCCGGCGCGCGGCGGATCAGATCGATGGTGTTCTGGCCAATCGAGCCCGTCGCGCCGAAAATCGAGACTTTCCGCATAGCTTTTCCTGTCTGGTTATCCCCAGAGGGCGGTCACGGCCAGGAACATCGCCGCAGCCCCCAGCATCCCGTCGAACCGGTCGAACAGGCCGCCATGGCCGGGAATCAGCCCGCTGGAATCCTTGACGCCCATCTTCCGCTTCAGTGCGCTCTCGGCCACGTCACCCGCCTGGCTGGCCATCGACAGCAGCACCGACAGCACCACGATGCCATAGCCCAGACCTATCTGCCCGGCAAAAACCGCCCCGACGATAGCCGCCGCAAGCCAGCCCGCTGCAGTGCCGCTCCAGGTTTTCTTGGGACTGACACGCGGCCAGAACTTTGGCCCGCCGATTGCCTTGCCAGCGAAGTAGCCCGCAATGTCGGTGGCCACCACAATGCCGATCAGCCACAGCATCCAGGCCATTCCCATCTGGCCGCGCAGCCAGATAAAGCCGAAGCCCGCCAGCAGAACCCACAAGGCAAAGCCGGTGAAATACTGCCGCCGCTCGCGGATCTGGCTGAACCCTGCCGCCACAGGGGCCGCCAAGACCGGCAGCACCCAAAGCACGGGCAGGAACGACGCCAGCAGAACCGCAACGGCAGAGATTGCGCCAAGCTGCAGCGCAGTGCCGCTGCGCGCAGGCTGAAGCATCCGCACCAGTTCCCACACCATGCCGCCGCTGCACAGCGCAATCAGCACATCAAACACCAGCCCGCCGGCCCATACGGCATATCCGCCCGCAGCCACCATCACCACAGCAGACAAGGCCCGCGGCAGCAGGTCGGCCCAGCGGCCCTTGGCGGCACTCATGTTTTGACGGCCCCGAACCGGCGGTCGCGGCTGCCATAGCTATTGCAAAGCCGCGCCAGCTCCTCGCCGGAGAAATCCGGCCACAGCGTGTCGATGAACTCATATTCCGCATAGGCCGATTGCCACAGCAGAAAGTTCGAGATCCGCGCCTCGCCGCTGGTGCGGATCACCAGATCCGGATCCGGCAGCACATGGGTGTCCAGATACCGCGGCAGGGTTTCTTCATCGACTATAGCGGGATCAAGCCGGCCATCCGCTACATCCTGCGCCAGCCGCTTGGTGGCACGGGCAACCTCGTCACGGCCGCCGTAGTTCAGCGCAATAGTCAGCTGGGTGCCGTCGTTGCCTTCGGTCTTCTGTTCCAGCTTGTCCATCAGATCGATCAGCTTGGCATCCAGCCGAACCCGGTCGCCGATAAAGCGCACCCGGACATCTTTTTCGGCCAAAGCGTTCATTTCTTTGGAAATGTAACGCCGGAACAGGCTCATCAGGCCTGCGACCTCGGTCTGGGTGCGTTTCCAGTTCTCGGTCGAGAAGGCAAAGATAGTCAGGTATTTCACGCCCAGACTTGGGCAGCACTCAACAACTTCACGCACCCGGCGCGCGCCGGCATGGTGGCCGAACAGCCGCGGCCGCCCGCGGGCCTGGGCCCAGCGGCCATTGCCGTCCATGATGATGGCCACATGGCGCGGGCCGGAACGGACCGCCGGAGACTCTCCGGCGGCGCTCAATTGCGGATTTGCATCTCCTGGCATACTGCCGGTCAGACCTGCATGATTTCGGCTTGCTTGGTCTCAAGCGCCTCATCCACAGCTTTGATCATCTTATCGGTCAGCTCCTGCACTTCGGCTTCCCAGAACTTCTGATCGTCTTCCGACATGCCGTCAGCCTTGGCCTTCTTGATCTGGTCCATGCCGTCGCGGCGCACGTTGCGGATCGAAACCCGGCCATGTTCGGCATACTGTCCGGCAACTTTGGTCAGCTCTCGGCGGCGTTCCTCGTTCAGCTCGGGAATCGGCAGCATGATGATAGTGCCGTTAAGCTGCGGGTTGATCCCCAGCCCGGATTCGCGGATTGCTTTTTCAACTTTACCGACCAGGCCCTTGTCCCAGACGTTGATGGTGACCATGCGCGGTTCCGGCACGTTCACAGTGCCGACCTGGTTGATCGGCGTCATCGAGCCATAGGCATCCACCATCACCGGCTCCAGCATCGAGCCAGACGCCCGGCCGGTGCGCAAGGACGCGAATTCGGTCCGCAGGTTGGCCATGGCACCGTCCATACGGCGCTTCAGGTCGTCGGTATCCAGTTCAAAATCATCAGACATTCTGCTCTCTCCCCTTATCTGAGGCGGTCTTCCCTTGGCTCATAAGCCATTGGAAGGCTGATGTATAGCGATGTTGGCCAGGATTTGCCGCCGCCGGGACTGCATCCTGCCCCCTTGCCGGTCTCTCCTGTCATCCAGGAAATTTAGCCTGCGTTCCGGTGATTTCACGGAAATGCCCTGCCCCGCCAAGGGATCTGCCCCGGCCGGAAGCAAAAAAAACGCGGGCCGCAATGGGCCCGCGTCTTTCCTCAGTCCCGGATCAGGGCTTAGCCGTGAACCTTGGTATAGGTGCCTTTGCCGGCCAGGATGCCGCGGAAGCCGCCCGGCTCATCCAGCGGGAACACGATCAACGGCAGATTGTTATCCCGCGCCAGCGCAATGGCTGACGCATCCATCACCTTCAGGCGTTTGGCAAAGACTTCGTCATAGCTGATCTCGTCATAACGGACGGCGTCGGCATGTTCCTTGGGGTCTTTGTCATAGACGCCATCAACCCCGTTCTTGCCCATAAATATTGCCTCGCAGGCCATTTCATTGGCCCGCAGGGTGGCGGCGGTGTCGGTGGTGAAATACGGGTTGCCGGTGCCTGCCGCAAAGATGCAGACCCGCTTTTTCTCCAGGTGGCGCACGGCGCGGCGGCGGATATAGGGTTCGGCCACCTCATCCATGCGGATTGCCGAAATCACCCGGGTGAACACCCCTAGCTCCTCAAGCGCCGACTGCATGCCAAGCGCATTCATCACGGTTGCCAGCATCCCCATGTAATCAGCGGTGGTCCGTTCCATCCCCTGAGCCGAGCCGGACAGGCCGCGGAAGATGTTGCCGCCGCCGATCACCATGCAAATCTCGACGCCCATCTCCTGCACTGATTTCACTTCGCGGGCGATGCGCTGCACGGTCGGCGGATGCAGGCCGAACCCCTGATCGCCCATCAGCGCCTCGCCCGAAATTTTCAGCATGACGCGTTTATAGGCGGCGGCCGGATGCAGCTCCGGCTTGTCTTGCGGTTGAGGCATGTTGCGCTCCAGAAGATGTGAGGGTTAGTTTGCGCGCAAAATGAAGCAATTCGCCGCCGGTTTCAATCCGCGCTGCGCGCTTTCCGCACAGTTTTGCGGAACTGGACTTAAGAGACGGATCACGCCTGAATGAACCTGCCCGACATCAACCCGGATCTGCCTGTACTGATTGCCGGCCCCACCGCTTCGGGAAAGTCCGCGCTGGCGCTTGAAATTGCCGCGCGCCAGGGCGGCATCATCGTCAATGCCGATGCCAGCCAGGTCTATGATTGCTGGCGGGTGATCACCGCCCGTCCTTCGGCAGAGGAAGAAGCGCAGGCCCCCCACGCGCTCTACGGGCACATGCCCTATGATGCAGATTATTCCGCCGGCCATTGGCTGCGCGAGGTGCTGGAGCTGCTGAAAGGGCCTGAACGGGTGATCATCACCGGTGGCACCGGGCTTTACTTCACCGCCCTTACAGACGGCATGGCGGACATTCCTGCCACCCCGCCCGAGGTCCGCGCCGAAGGCGACAGCCTGCCCCTTGAGGCGCTGCTGGCAGAGCTGGACCCCAAGACCGCATCCCGCATCGATCTGCAGAACCGGGCCAGGGTGCAGCGCGCCTGGGAAGTGCTGAAGGCCACCGGCCGCCCGCTGGCCGGCTGGCAGGATGACACCCCCGCCCCGGCGCTGCCGCTGTCCGGCTGCACCGCACTGGTGCTGAACTCAGAGAAATCCTGGCTGGAGGCCCGTATCCGCAAACGCTTTGGCCAGATGCTGGATCAGGGCGCCATGGAGGAGATCGGCGCGATGCAGGACCGCTTTGACCCTGCCCTGCCCTCCTGCAAGGCGATCGGCGTTCCGGAATTGATGGCCTATGGCCAAGGCCGGATTTCGCTGGCCGAGGCAGAAGAACGCGCGGCCATCGCCACCCGCCGGTTCGCCAAGCGTCAGCGCAGCTGGTTCCGCGCCCGCATGAAAGACTGGCAGCAGGTGGCCCTGGCCTGACCGCCGCCGGGGCAGCCAGCCGGCATAAACTCTAAATATTTAGACGTTTTCGGCGCTAGCCGGCGGAAACTTGCCAGAATCAGCGATTCATGCCCTGTTGCAGCAGATCGTATTTGTTCCTGTGCCTAAGATATCTGATGCCATTTGATCCGACCCTGTCCGGCGACATTCACGCCGCCCCTTTATCCCGGCTTGCCCCAGATGGCGCCTGGCAGACCGGGCTGGCACATACCCGCCGCGAACACTTGCTGATCTGGATCACCCGCGGACAGGGGCGTATCTGTGTCAATGGCGCACAGCGCGGCTTTGGCCCCTACAGCGCCATATTTCTTCCGGCCGGCACGCTGTGGTCCGCCGAATTCACCCGCCAGTGCCTGGGGCAGGTTCTGTCAGTATCCGGCCCGCTGCCGCTGCCGTTTCCGGAAACGCCGGTCCAGAAGCGGTTCGCCAGCCTTCAGGACCAGGCCAGGCTGACCGCCCTGTTCGAAGCCATCAGCCGCGAGCAGAACGAGCAGAATCTGCTCTGGCACCGCTCCGTTCAGGCCCATTGCGAATTGGCCGCCATTGCCTTGCACCGGCAACCGGAGCCCGCCGGACGGGCTGCCCGGCAGACCGCAGCGCAGCGCCTGTGCCAGGCCTACTGCCTGCGCATCGCCGAACTGCCCGGCACCCAGACCGCCATGGCCGGTCACGCGGCCGCGCTGAATGTGACGCCAACCCACCTGACGCGGGTGTGCAAGGCCGAGACCGGCAAGACCGCTGCAGCCCTGCTGACCGAGCGCCAGCTGCACACCGCGCGCACGCTGCTGATCAGCTCTGAGCTGCCCATCCGCGACATCGCTGCTCATCTGGGGTTTGGCAGCGCCGCCTACTTCACCCGCTTCATCTCCCAGCACGCCGGTCAAACCCCCAGCGCAGTGCGCAAAGCCGCCCGCAAGAAGTCACAATAGTTTGATCCGCTTGCAGATTCTTGCATGTTTTCCAGTAAGTGCGGATTTCACACCGGTTACTGGGCAGTTTTGAACAGTATTCAGTAGCATACCGTTTCAATTCGGGAAAACGACACCCCGAATGTCGTAATTTTACCTTCAAACGCCGAAACTGTGCATTGACGAAACGGCATATCTCTGCCCGAATACAGCCATGGGGAAACTTTAATCCAAAACGCTAAACAAAAACGCCCGGCACGCCGCCGGGCCAAAATCCGTTTCGCAAGACAAATGACCAAACGGGATAACAGGGAGACCTAAATGACCAACGACACAATCAACGGAGCACCGGTACACTGGGCCGCCAAGATGCACGCCGAAGAAGTGCTGGATGGCAAGCTCGACCGCCGTGAATTCCTGACCCGCGCCACCGCGCTTGGTGTGGCTGCCAGCGCTGCTTACGGCATGATCGGCATGGCCGCACCGGTGCAGGCTGCTGAAGAGAAAAAACAAGGCGGAACCCTGCGCATCCAGACCGAGGTCCGCCCGCTGAAGGACCCGCGCACCTTTGACTGGTCGCAGATGGCCAACAAGACCCGCGGCACCATCGAATACCTGGTTGAATACAACAATGACGGCTCTATCACCGGCATGCTGCTGGAAAGCTGGGAAGTCAATGAGGACGCAACCGTTTACACGCTGAACGTCCGCAAAGGCGTCAAGTGGAACAACGGCGACGACTTCACCGCCGAAGACGTGGCCCGCAACATTGCAGGCTGGTGCGACAAGTCGCTGGAAGGCAACTCGATGGCCGGCCGCTTTGCGACCCTGATCGACACAGAAGCCGGCCAGGCGATTGAAGGCGGCATCGAAGTGGTCGACAGCCACACCGTGAAGCTGAACCTGCCGAATTCCGACATTTCGCTGATCGCGGGCATGGCGGATTATCCGGCGGCGATTGTTCACGCGTCCTTCCAGACCAATGATTTCCTGACCAATGTCGGCACCGGCCCGTTTCTGCTGACAGAACTGGAAGTGGGCGTGAAGGCGACCCTGGAACGCAACGATAACCACACCTGGTGGGGAGAAGCGATTTACGGCAAACCTGCGTTGGACCGTATCGAATACGTCGATTTCGGCACCGACCCGTCGTCCTGGCTGGCCGCTCTGGAATCCGACGAAGTCGACATGCTCTATGAATCAGTTGGTGAATTCATCGACGTGATGGACGGTCTTGGCTACAAGAAGTCCGAAGTTGTGACCATGTCCTCGATTGTGATCCGCACCAACCAGCTGGCGGAAATCGATGGCAAGAAGCCCTATGCAGACAAACGCGTCCGCAAGGCGATTCAGATGGCTGTCGACAACTCCGTCTGTCTTGAACTCGGCTATGGCGGCCGCGGTGAACCCGCGGAAAACCACCATGTCGGCCCGATCCACCCGGAATACGCCGAACTGCCGCCGCAGAAGGTCGATCCTGAAGGTGCCCGCGCGCTGATGGAAGAAGCCGGCATGATGGATTTCGAACATGAAATCCTGTCGATCGACGACGACTGGCGCCGGAACACCACCGATGCCGTGGCCGCACAGCTGCGCGACGCAGGTTTCAAGGTCAAGCGGACAGTTCTGCCCGGCTCGACCTTCTGGAACGACTGGGTGAAATATCCCTTCTCCTCGACCAACTGGAACCACCGCCCGCTGGGTGTGCAGATCTGGGCCCTGGCCTATAAGTCCGGCGAAGCCTGGAACGAATTCGGCTGGGAAAACGCTGAATTCGACGCCCTGCTGGAAGAAGCTCTGTCGATCGCCGACGCCGACAAGCGCCGCGAGATCTCTGCCAAAGGCCAGGCGCTGATCCAGGAAGAAGGCGTTACCATCCAGCCTTACTGGCGTTCGCTCTACCGCCATATGCGCGAAGGCGTTGTCGGCGCGGACATGCACGTGTCCTTCGAACACCACCACTACAAATGGGGCTGGGCGGCGTAAGCCACGCCCTAACAGGCTCCCGGCACCCGCACCGCCCCGGATGGGGCGGTGCTTTCCAGCTCATACGATAAGAGACCCGCACCTGCAGCCGGGTCCGATCCGCCAGACTGACAGGGGACCCCATGGGACTTTTCATTCTCCGACGTTCAGGCGTGATGCTGCTGACGGCCTTGTGCCTGACGTTCATCGTGTTCTTCCTGACGAACCTCTACCCAAACCTTGAGAAACTCGCCAAAACCCAGGGCAACTTCCGGATGTCGGATGAGGCCGTGGCCAGCTGGCTGGATGCCAACGGCTATGGCGGCTCCATGGTCTCAAAATACGGCCAATGGCTGGGTGTCCTGCCCGGCTGGACCCGCGAAACTGAAGACGGCTACAGCGGCCGGTGCATGACAGGCACCGTTTCAGCCGAAGTGGCCGCCGAAGCCTCAACCTTTTGCGGTATTCTGCAGGGCGACTGGGGCTATTCCACCCGTTTTAAAGACGAAGTTTCCTCCATCGTGGCAGTGCGTTTGGGCAATACCGGCCGCTTGATGTTCTGGGTGCTGGTCCTGATGATCCCATCGGCACTGATCATCGGCGTCCTGGCGGGGATGCGCGAAGGATCGGTGACGGACCGAAGCCTTTCGACGGCCTCAATCCTGACGACGGCAACGCCGGAATATGTGTCCGGGGTGATCTTTATCGCTGTCTTCACATCTTCCACCGTCGGCCTGAAATGGTTCAAGGGCACCGCCACCTCGGCGATGGATAATCCGAATTTTGAAAACTTCTTCCTGCCGGTGCTGACCATCGCGCTTTACGGCATGGGCTACATCGCCCGGATGACCCGCGCCTCGATGACCGAGGTGATGACCGCGCAATACATCCGCACCGCCCGCCTTAAGGGTGTGAGTTTTCACAACATCGTTCTGAAACACGCGCTCAGGAATGCGCTGATTGCGCCTTTCACCGTCATCATGCTGCAGTTCCCCTGGTTGCTGAACGGCGTGGTGATTGTTGAAACCCTGTTCAACTACAAGGGCTTCGGCTGGATCCTGGTGGAAGCCGCAGGCAACAACGACATCGAACTGCTGCTGGCCGTCTCTGTGGTCTCAGTTGTCGTGGTTCTTGTGACACAGCTGATCTCGGACATCGGCTATGTGTACCTGAACCCGCGTATCCGGATCTCTTAAGGAAGGCAGCAGAGAATGGAACCTCTTAGCGCAATTGAAATTGCAGGGCGTATTATCTACCAGCTGTCTCCGGTTTGGATTTCCCTGGTGATCCTCTACGCTTTCTCGATCGGCTTCAAACGGCGGCTTGGCCTGTACGGCAAGCTGTTTGACAGCCCCATCGGCATGATCGGCTTTGGCCTGGTGATGTTCTGGGTGTTCACCGGTGTCTACGGCGCCATGGACATGATCATCACCCATGACCCGCTAAGCCAGCTTTCGGGCATGAAGAACAAGGTGCCTGGCACCCCGCTTCGCAACCCCGAAGAAGGCCAGTATGAATGGTATCTGCTGGGCGGCGACAACCTGGCCCGCGACGTCTTCAGCCGTCTGGTCAAGGGCGCCTGGGAAGTCATCAAGATTGCCCCGATGGCCGCGGTCTTTGCCTTTATGGTGGGGATCACCCTGGGCCTGCCCGCGGGCTATTACGGCGGCCGCTTGGACACGATCCTGTCGTTTGCAGCCAACCTGATCCTGGCCTTCCCGGTGATCCTGCTGTTCTACCTGCTGGTGACCCCGGAAATCGTCGCCACCGGTGTTCCGAACTATATGGCCATCGTGCTGTTTGTGTTCCCGATCATCTTTGTCGGGGTGCTGCTGAACTCGCGCTACTACACCCGGCCCAAGTTGCGTAACTGGCTGCTTCCGGTTGTGCTGGGGACCATCATCTGGTTCTACCTGCAGCTGGTCTCCAACGGCGGTTACCTGATCAAGACGCCGGAATACGCGATCTGGGGCCTGCCCCGGGCGATGGATATGTTCGACATTCCCGGCGGTATCCTGGTGGTGTTTGTCTCGGTGGTCTTTGTCAACTCGCCCACGGTGTACCGTATCGTGCGCGGCCTGACGCTGGACATCAAAACCCGCGACTATGTGGCCGCAGCGCAAACCCGCGGCGAAGGTCCCTGGTACATCATGCTGTGGGAGATCCTGCCCAACGCCCGTGGCCCGCTGATCGTCGATTTCTGCCTGCGCATCGGCTATACCACCATCCTGCTGGGCACCCTGGGCTTCTTCGGCCTTGGCCTGCCGCCGGAAAGCCCGGACTGGGGATCGACCATCAATGACGGGCGCAAGCTGCTGTCGATCTACCTGCACCCGGCGCTGCCGCCTGCCTTTGCCCTGCTGACGCTGGTTCTTGGTCTGAACCTGCTGGCGGACGGGTTGCGCGAAGAGAGCCTGAAGGATTGATGCGACAAACCCGGGGGGCCAGCCCCGCCGCCAGCTGGTCTTGAACCAGTGGCGCCACAGCAGGCAGCCCCCGGGATACCTGAGGCCAGAAGAAAGGGGTCTTTCCCTTCCAGCCTCAACAGGGAGACAAAAACATGAGCAAAATGGAAGAATACGACGGCCCGATCCTTGAGATTGACAAGCTGTCGATCTCCTTCTTCACCCGCCTGCGCGAGATTCCAGCGGTGATGGACTTTTCCGTAGCCGTGCAACCGGGTGAAGCTGTCGGGCTGGTCGGCGAGTCCGGCTGCGGCAAATCCACTGTGGCGCTGGGGGTTATGCAGGACCTCGGCAAGAACGGCCGCGTTGTCGGCGGCACCATCAAGTTCAAGGGCCGCGACCTGGCCGAGATGAGCGCCGAAGAACTGCGCGACATCCGCGGCAACGAGATCGCGATGATCTATCAGGAGCCGATGGCCTCGCTCAACCCGGCGATGAAAATCGGCAAACAGCTGATGGAAGTGCCGATGATCCACGAGGGCGTCAGCGAGAAGGAAGCCTACAACCGGGCGATGGAAGTGGTGACCGACGTGCGCCTGCCCGACCCGGAGCGGATGCTGAACTCCTTCCCGCACCAGCTGTCGGGCGGCCAGCAGCAGCGCATCGTGATTGCGATGGCGCTGATGTCGAAACCGTCGCTGCTGATCCTGGATGAACCCACTACCGCGCTCGACGTGACGGTTGAGGCTGCGGTGGTTGAGCTGGTGAAGGATCTGGGTAAGAAATACGGCACCTCGATGCTGTTCATCTCACACAACCTCGGCCTGGTGCTGGAAACCTGCGACCGCCTCTGCGTGATGTATTCCGGCGAAGCGGTTGAGCGCGGCTCGATCGCGGATGTGTTCGATGAAATGCAGCACCCCTATACCCAGGCGCTGTTCCGCTCAATCCCGCTGCCGGGTGCCGACAAGAACTCGCGCCCGCTGGTGGCCATTCCCGGCAACTTCCCCCTGCCCCACGAACGGCCCAATGGCTGCAACTTCGGGCCGCGTTGCGACTACTTTGAACAAGGCCGCTGCGATCAGGAAATGATTATCCCGATGTCGCCGGTGCATGGCAACGACCGCCATGAAACCCGCTGTCTGAAGTTTCAGGAAATCGACTGGAACGCCCCGATCACCTTGGCTGAGACGAAGGAAAAAACCGCGCCTGGCAAGGTTGTTCTCAAGATGGAAAACCTCAAGAAATACTACGAGGTCGCAGCCAACGCCCTGTTCGGGGCGGCGAGAAGAAGGTGGTAAAAGCCAACGAAACGCTTAGCTTCGAGGCCCGCGAATCTGAAACATTGGCCATCGTCGGCGAATCCGGCTGCGGCAAGTCCACCTTTGCCAAAGTGCTGATGGGCCTGGAAACCGCAACCGAAGGCCAGATCCTGCTGGACAATCAGAACATCGAACAGATCCCGATCGAGGAGCGCGACACCAGGACCGTCTCGGACGTGCAAATGGTGTTCCAGAACCCCTTCGACACGCTGAACCCGTCAATGTCGGTTGGCCGCCAGATCATACGGGCGCTGGAAATCTTCGGCATCGGCAACTCTGAAGCCGAGCGCAAAAAGCGGATGCTGGAGCTTTTGGACCTGGTAAAGCTGCCCGCGCCTTTGCCGACCGGATGCCGCGGCAGCTGTCCGGCGGCCAGAAGCAGCGCGTGGGCATCGCCCGCGCCTTTGCCGGCGGTGCACGTATTGTGGTGGCGGACGAACCCGTCTCGGCGTTGGATGTGTCGGTGCAGGCGGCGGTGACCGACCTCTTGATGGAGATCCAGCGCAAGGAGAAAACCACGCTGCTGTTTATCTCCCATGATTTGTCGATCGTGCGCTACCTCAGCGACCGGGTGATGGTGATGTATCTCGGCCATGTGGTGGAACTGGGCGACACCGATCAGGTGTTCTCGCCGCCCTACCACCCCTACACCGAAGCACTGTTGAGCGCGGTTCCGATCGCCGACACCTCGATCGAGAAAGAGCACATCGTGCTGGAGGGCGACATCCCTTCGGCGATGAACCCGCCCCCGGGCTGCCCGTTCCAGACCCGTTGCCGCTGGAAGTCCGAAGTGCCTGGAGGCCTGTGCGATAAGGAAGTGCCGCCTGTGCGCCAGTTGGAAGACGGCCATCAGATCAAATGCCACCTTAGCGACGAGGTGCTGGAGCGCATGACACCTGTGATCAAAATCGCAGCGGAGTGAAGGCAACTCACACGAAACCAAACGGGCCGGAAAATTCCCCGGCCCGTTGTTGTTTCCGCTGCTAGCCGCCGTGCAGCGTGTGGTCCCAGTTTTCCCATTCAGCGATCCATTCATCGCCGCCTAAGGATACTTTTAATGGCTCCAGCTGTGCAGAAAAGGACTTCCATTTGTCCAGCGCTGCGGTGTTGATCTTCTTACGGACCTGAACTAACGAAGCAGTAACCACAGCCTTGCTGGACTTTTCCGGGGACAAACAGCTTTCCTCCCACTCCAGCCCCGAATGCTCCAGAAGCCGGGCGATCTGCGGCTGTGGGTCGCTAACTAGCGCGCAGTAGGACTGCGCCCTGAACTGGTCGCCAAGCTTGTCCTGATAGTCCCAAGCAGAGTCATAGACCAGCCGGGTCATCTCGCCCAGCCAATCCATTCGTCGGGTAAACGCATTGCCCCGAGCAAAATCTGCCATGATATTGGATAGGCCAGTATCCAACGGGTGGCGGGACATGAACACAAACCGCGCGTCCGGCAGCAGATGCTGCGCCAACCCCAGCGCAAGGCAGTTGAGCGGCATCTTGTCAACAATCACTGGTGCTTCTGAAGACCGTGCATGGAACGCCCGCTGGAAATAGAGCTGCCGGAAGGACTCGCGTTCTTGCGGCTCCAACAGGCCAGCCCAGTCCCAGTACCCCTGCCCCAGCCCACGCGAAATGCACTGCGCGCGAACCGCATACAATGTTTGCTTCAGCGCTTCGCTTTCGCCGATGCTGTCTACTTTGCTGTGCCGAAGCAAAATATTCTCGACCAAAGTGGTTCCGCTTCTCGGCAGGCCGCAGACAAAGATGACGCGTGGACCAGTGGAGTCTCCCTCTGTATGAGTAAAAGGTTGGAACCGCTGTTTCTGATCCTGAACCCTTGCTCGCGTTCCTACGGCATCAAATTCCCCGTCCCCAGCTTCTTGGACTTCAGAAAATGGAAGAAGGCGCGCGAAGAATTGCCAGCCTTTGCTTCGATATTTCCTATCGCATTGTGCGCCATCCGGCGCTCCTTGGCCGCTAGCTTGCGATTTTTCGAAAGCTCTTTGAGACGCCGGGTGTTAGTGCTCTGGACTGCAAAGGGCTCTAGCCTATTGAGTGACACCAGCGCACCAACATGCTTTGGATTGATCCTCAAAGCACTCTTCAGATCACCAATTGCCTGCTCTATTTGACCGGCGGTCTGACGCATCGCTGCGAGCTTTGCCCAGGCCGCCCCCATATCAGGCCAGTTTCCTGTAATGAACTCCAGCAAAGAAATAGCCGTCGGCGCATCCCCCAACGCATGATAGCAAACCGCCGCGCGGTCCAGAACGCCCGCATTTATCCCACCGCTTTTAAGCACAGGCAGCAGGACCTGCAGGGCCTGGGCAAAATCCTTCTGCTCGATCAGCCGATCAGCGTGCGCCAGATCGGTTTCCGATGCTTCCGAAGTGCATTGAAAATTCGACCCTTGGAGTGTCATTCTGGTTCCCTTCTGAAACATGGTCATCATCAAGATAGCAATATTCAGATGAACCAGCCGTTAAGCGACAGGCACGAACCGCGGCAACCCTGCCGCATTCCAGCGCCCCAAGAACGTTTTCTTTATTTCTGCGCCAAATTTCAACAGATCTGGCCATTTGCCTTTCACCAGAGCACGGCGCCTGTCCCCCACTCCCACAGGGGCCGTCTTGTTCAGCTGAGCAGCACCACCACGATCATCAGCAGGTTCATCGAGGCGAACTGCATCAGCCGCGGCGCCTCATTTCCTTTGGCCGCAGCCATCAGGGCAGCCGTTACCGAAGCGGCCAGACCAGCCAGCGCCAGGCTGCCGCCGATTGCACCGGCAAGGCCGGTTTCCGGTCCCCAAGGAGATCCGGCCAAAGACATTCCCTTGAGGCCGGTGCCGATCAAAATACCAACAATGGCGCCGACCAGGCTCAGCACAGCACTGCGCGGCTGCCGGGGCAGACGGCTGGCCAGGACACTGTCGATCATATGACGCGTCGGGACCGCGCTCGGCTGCCAGTCAATCCGGTTGATCCGCTCATCAAAGCTGTTGGTGTACAAGTCATTCCCTCCAGAACTTGAGGGAAGATTCACAAAAATTTAAGGCAAATGCGTGACACTAGCGCGGAGTTAACGGGGCATTAAGGGAACTTACCCACAGGTTAATGAAACTGCGCGTCAGCTGCCCCAGATCTTCTTTACATAGTTCTGGGTTTCCTTATAGGGCGGCACCCCTCCGTATTTCTTCACCGCGTCCGGACCCGCGTTATAAGCCGCCAATGCCAGCCGCCAGGACCCGAATTTGCGGAACTGCCGCGCCAGATACCTCGCGCCGCCCTCCAGGTTCTGCTGCGGCACCGCGGGGTTGACCCCCAGCGCCCGTGCGGTTGCAGGCATCAGCTGTGCCAGGCCCAACGCGCCTTTGTGCGATTTGGCGTTCGGGTTCCAATTGCTTTCCTGCTGCACCAGGCGCAGGAACAGATCTTCTGGCACACCGTGCTGACGCGCCGCGTCCCGCGCCAGCTGCAGATACTGGCCGCGGTACTTGCCGCTGTAGGGCAGCGTGCCCGCGGCTGAAGGGATCTGATATGTCTTGGGCTGCAGCCGGGATGAGTTCTTGTACTGGGTGGCAGCGCGGCCATCCAGCAACCTGGTGTGGGCGGAAAACAAATCCCGCCGGTTCTTGGTGCTCAATACATCGGCGGCGGCAGGCTGCCCTGCCCCGACCATGGCAATCACCAACCCCGCAACGGCTTTGCGCATTTCCGCTGTCCCAACACTGTCCCACTTTGCGCAAATATAACCAATACAGAAGAAATTTAAAGCAACACCGGCGCAATCCGTCATCATTGCAGCGCAAACTCCTGCAAAATCATCCCCAGAGAGCTGCTTTCCTCACCTTGCACAGGTCTGTACTGTGCCAATCAAGCAGCCCGGACGGATTCGCGCCGGACCGGTGCTGGACAGGACATTCAGGAATAAAAGGACGGAACCCTATGGCCGGCTCTCTTAACAAAGTCATGCTCATCGGCAATCTGGGCCGCGACCCGGAGGTGCGCAGCTTCCAGAACGGCGGTAAAGTTTGCAACCTGCGCATTGCTACCTCGGAAAACTGGAAAGACCGTAACACCGGTGAACGCCGCGAGCGGACTGAGTGGCACTCTGTGGCCATTTTCAGCGAAGGTCTTGTGCGCGTTGCCGAGCAGTATCTGCGCAAAGGCTCCAAGGTCTATATCGAAGGCCAGCTGCAGACCCGCAAATGGCAGGACCAAAGCGGTCAGGACCGGTATTCGACCGAAATCGTCCTGCAAGGCTTCGGCTCCACCCTGACCATGCTTGACGGCCGCGGTGAAGGCGGCGGCGGCCAAGACGGTGGCGGCGGCGGCGGTTATGGCGGCGGCAGCCAGGGCGGCGGTTACGGCGGCGGTTATGACAGCGGCCAGCAAGGCGGCGGCAGCGGTGGTGGCGGCGGCGGCAATTTCGGCGGCGGCGCGTCCCATAACATCGACGACGACGAGATCCCGTTCTAACGGGCTATGCTCTGGGAATGTGAAGTTCCTCCGCTTTAGCAACAAAAGCAAAGGGTTGGCATTTGCCAGCCCTTTCACGTTAGGACACCACTGTTTCGTATTTCCCTTTTCATGGAGATGTGAACAATCACCATGACGATCCGCAGTTTGCCCTGAGCACTGGACCAACCACTTCCTTGCTTGTCGCACAAGATGGCAAGCCATTGATCGCACCAACAGTCTACATCGCTGCCTTTGTGGACCTGCCACGGTTTGATGCCGCTCCTTAGACAACATTTATTGCATCAAAAAAGACGAACTCTGGGTTCGAAACGGACGGACTTATTCCGCCGGATGAGGTGCCTATTGCACTGACCAGCGGGCTGCCACGCCTGCCGGTAGTGCAAGAATCGCCTGCCGGGCAGCGCGGCACACGCAAATACCATGATGCAATCGCCGCGCGAGACATCCATGCTGTCATACCGCCTCGAAAAAAGTGCCAAGCCTTGGAAGCCCGCGAGCGCCGGAATCTTCACCTGAAACGAGGCGGTACATGCATCGCGATACCTTGACCGCGCCCTATGACGGCGATGGAGCGGATATCACCGCCGCAGGCCGCATCGGGGATATGAGCCGGGCCGGAAAACGACCCGGGCGATCGTCTCCCGCCGATTGGACGGCTGCATCAAGCAGCTCAGTAAATCTGCCATGGCCAATCCGTCATGGCGGGAGATATTCAGCGGCAGGTTGCAGACATTCACATCCGCATTGCCGTGCTAAACCGCAAGACCGCGCTTGGCCTACCTGTCACAGAACTTGTAGAAAAAGTCTGTCCGGGAACAGGGAAAGCAAGGCTGCACAATCAGGCGCTGCGCCGCCGCCTGCCAAGCCGGTCTGTATCGGTGTGTCCTGAGCGCCCGTCCTTATCCCGCCAAGGACGGCAGGTAGAGAACAATTCCCGGGAAGGCGACCAGCAGCGCAATTGTCACGGCGTCGGCAATGAAAAACGGGGTCACGCCCTTGAACACATCCTGCACGCTCAGATCATCGCGCACGCCGGCCACCACAAAACAATTCAGCCCGATCGGCGGGGTGATCAGGCAGAATTCGGCCATCTTCACCACCAGGATGCCGAACCAGATCGCGCACATGGTGCCGCTCATGCCAAAGGCGCTGTCTGCGGCCGCCACGCTCTCGCCGCCGTTCAGCGCCATCACCGCCGGATAGACCACCGGCAGCGTCAGCAGCAGCATCCCGATGGCATCCATGAACATGCCCAGCACCGCATAGGCCAGCAGGATGCAGATCAGGATCACCATCGGGCTCATCTCCAGCGCAGTGATCCAGTCGGAGAACGCCCCCGGCAAGTCCGCGAAGCCGAGGAAACGCACATAGATCAGCACCCCCCAGATGATGGTGAAGATCATCACGGTGAGCTTGGCGGTTTCCAGCAGCGCCGACTTCAGCTCGGCCCATTTCATACCCTTCAGGACGGCCATGCAGAACACCACAAAGGCCCCCAGCGCGCCGCCCTCGGTCGGCGTGCCCCAGGCGTCGCCGCCAAAGGGGTTGTAGACAAAGCAGATGATGATCACGACGACAAAGATGATCGGCAGCGCACCGGGCAATGCGGCAAAGCGCTGGCCCCATGTAAAGCCTCTGACCGGCGGGCCGACGGATTTGAAGATCACTGCGATGCCGACAATCAGGAGACCATAAACCAACGCCGAGAAGGCGCCGGGAATAAACCCTGCCAGCAGCAGCTTGCCCACGTCCTGTTCGACAATGATGGCGTAAATCACCAGGATTGCCGAAGGCGGGATCAGCGAGGCCAGTGTACCGCCAGCGGCCACAACACCGGCCGCGAATTGTTTGTTATAGCCGATCTTCAGCATTTCAGGGATGGCGATACGGGCAAAGACGGCAGAGGTCGCCACGCTGGCACCCGACACGGCAGCAAAGCCTGCGGTGGCAAACACGGTGGAGACCGCCAACCCGCCCGGCAGCCAGGCGATCCAGCGCTTGGCGGCCTCGAACAAGGCGCGGGTCAGGCCAGCATAATAGGCCAGATAGCCGATCAGGATGAAGGTGGGGATCAGCGACAGCGCCTGTGACGACACTTTGGAGTGCGGTACCTGCCCTGCGATCTTTACCGAAACGGTCAGAGCCTTGCCAAACCGCGCCGGGTCATAGCCGAATTTGGCCCAGAAGATCCAGATCAGGCCGATAAGGCCCGCAAGACCGGCGGCAAAGGCCACCCGCATCCCCAGCACAACCATGGCCAGCAGGCCGCCGGTGACCCACAGGCCGATTTCAATGGGTTCCATCTGCCTTACCCCTGCCCGCTGCCATTGGTGTCATGGCCTGCCAATTGATCCGCCTCTGCCGCCGCCTGTTCCGCTGCGCTGAGCACCAGCGGCACCGCCACAGGCGTTTCCAGCCCCAGCACCAGCGCCCGGCCATAGCCCCAGATCTGCAGTATCAGCCGCAGCCCCAGAACTGCAAAGGCCACCGGCGCCAGCAATTTCGCAGGCCAGATCGGAATGCCAATGTCGATAGAGCTGTCACGGCTCCACCAGGGGGCGGCAAAATCAAAGGAACGCAGGAAATGCGACCAACTGCCCCAGACCAGCGCCAGGATCAGCAGCAGGATCAGCAGGACCGAGATCAGCTCAAACAGCCACATGGCCCGGCCCCGCAGGGCACCGACAACAATATCCATACGGATGTGGCCGCCGTCGCGCTGCACATAGGCAATGCCCATGAAGGCGATCAACGGCATGATCTGTTCGATCCAGTCCACATAGCCGGGCAGCGGCGCGTTCATCGCATTGCGTCCGCCAACCGAGACCACCGCCAGGATCATCAGGGAAAACACCGCGATGCCGCTCAAAAGCGCCAGCAGGCGCTCCGCTTTCACTAACCGCTGGTCCAGCCTGCTGATCAAGCTGCCGTCCTCCAGCACTGCTGCGCTGCCTGCCATGCCCGCCCCCGTCTCTATGTACAATCAAAGACAAAAGGGGCCGGACCTGATGCAGCCCGGCCCCTTTTGTGTTGTGTCAGGATCAGCTGCCCGAACGGTGATCGCTGAGGGTCTTTTGCACCAGGTCATAAAGCTCCTGCGCCGGAAGGCCCTGCGCGCTCATGTCCTCGATCCACTGGGCGCGGATCGGGTCGGCAGCGACCTTGCGGAACTCGGCCAGCTGGTCGTCGGAGATGGTGACTTTCTCGACGCCTTTCTCGGCCAGTACGCCGTCCCATTTCTCCAGCAGTGCCCCGTAATTGGCCAGGTAGTGGCCGATCGCCTCCTCGACCGAGCTGTCGAGCGCTTCGCGTTCAGCGTCGCTGAGGGCGTCATAGGCATCGGTGTTGACCACCACCGGGCAGTTCACGGTGCCGGGGTTCAGGTTTGCGGTCCACCAGTCTGCGCGGTTGATGGTGCCAAAGGCCAGATGCGCGTGCTGGGCAAAGGCGACCGTGTCCACAACGCCGGATTCCATCGCGTTATACGCTTCGGTTGCCGTCACCGAGGTCGGCACCGCACCAACGGCCGAGAACGCCTTGCCGATGCCGCCGGTGGCGCGCACGCGCATATCCTTGAACTCACCCAGCTCATCACGCGGCTCACCTGTGCCGACGATATTGTACTGCGGCATCGGCGAGGTCATCAGCAGCTTGGCATTCCAGCGTGCCAGATCCGCCTGCACCGCCGGGTGTGCGTAGACCGCATTGGCCACAGCCACTTCTTCGTCCAGCGTGTTCACGCCCAGAAACGGCAATTCCAGCACGGTGATCGACGGGTTCTTGTCGCGGTGGTAGCCGGCACAGAACTGCGCCATCTCAAACGCGCCAATAGAGATCCCGTCAAGGTTCTCCTTGTTCTTCGAAAGCCCGCCATAGCTGATGTTCAGGGTAAATTCGCCGCCGGTCTTTTCGCTGACCAGCTCAGCCAGTTTTTCAACATGCTCGGTGAACGCCCGGCGCTTGCCCCACAGGGACACGTTCCACTCGGTCGCGGCGGCCTCGCCTGCCATCGCAATGCCCGCGGTTGCCGCCACAGCGGCGGTCAGAATTCTGTTCATAATGTAACTCTCCCGAATTGCGCCCTTTTCGATCCGGCATCTGACCGGAGTGGTGCGCTTGACGGTCAGGCTAGCGGCACAGATACGCTCTGCCAAGCCCCCGGAGGGAAAGGTGACGCAGCGACTCGCAGCGCGGTGAAACAGTGGTTCCCAGCTCATGCCGGCACAATTTGCCGCAGGTGCAAAGCCGCCGGAAGCTGCGGCAGTACGCCGCTGCCAGGTAGATAACGGGGACGGAAGCCGTAAACGGCCAATGGTGGAATTTACAGAAAAGCTTATGAAAACATGCGGTGGTATGCGTTTGCATGCGCTATCATTTACAAGAACCTCTGAAGGCCTGAAATTCGTTTACAGATAAACTCTTTGATATCGGTGTTTTATTCACAAATTTTCAATCTGCGGTATTATCTAGCCCCAGGAGGAAACGGTTTGACAGCCACGGCACAGCGTTGTCGTTTGTCTTGCCAATAAAATTTCTGGGAGGAAACCGAATGAACGCGTTGCACGCAGACGCTGTCTATCCGCCGTCCGACGAAACCGTTGCCCGCGCGCATGTGAATGCCGCCAAATATCAGGAAATGTATGACGCCTCGCTGACTGACCCGGACGGGTTCTGGGGCGAACAGGGCAAGCGCATCGACTGGATCAAGCCTTTCACCCAGGTGAAAGATGTGAACTACAGCTTCGGCAACGTCTCGATCAACTGGTACGCCGACGGCACCCTGAACGTTTCTGCCAACTGTATCGACCGTCATCTGGAAACACGCGGCGACCAGACCGCAATCATCTGGGAACCGGACAGCCCCGAAGAAGAAGCCCAGCACATCACCTATAAGGAGCTGCACCGCCGCACCTGCCGGATGGCCAACATTCTGGAATCGATGGGTGTACGCAAAGGCGACCGGGTGGTGATCTACCTGCCAATGATCCCCGAAGCAGCCTATGCGATGCTGGCCTGTGCCCGGATCGGTGCCATTCATTCGATCGTGTTTGCCGGCTTCTCCCCCGACGCGCTGGCGGCCAGGATCAACGGCTGCGACGCCAAGGTTGTGATCACCGCCGACGAGGCTCCCCGCGGCGGCCGCAAGACGGCGCTGAAGTCCAACGCCGATGCCGCGCTGCTGCACACCAAGGACAGCGTGAAATGCCTGGTGGTCAAGCGCACCGGCGGCCAGACCACCTGGGTTGACGGGCGCGACTACGACTACAACGAGATGGCGCTGGAAGCGGATGACTACTGCGCTCCGGCCGAAGTAAACGCCGAAGATCCGCTGTTCATCCTCTACACCTCCGGCTCCACCGGCCAGCCCAAGGGTGTTGTGCATACCTCCGGCGGCTATCTGGCCTATGCCGCGATGACGCATGAGATCACATTCGATTACCACGATGGCGACGTCTACTGGTGCACCGCGGATGTGGGCTGGGTGACCGGCCACAGCTATATCGTCTATGGGCCGCTGGCCAATGGCGCCACCACGCTGATGTTCGAAGGCGTGCCGACCTACCCCGATGCCAGCCGCTTCTGGCAGGTCTGCGAAAAGCACAAGGTGAACCAGTTCTACACCGCCCCCACCGCGCTGCGCGCCCTGATGGGCCAGGGCAACGAATGGGTCGAGAAATGCGACCTGTCCTCCCTGCGCACCCTCGGCACCGTGGGCGAGCCGATCAACCCCGAAGCCTGGAACTGGTACAACGAGGTTGTCGGCGGCGGCAAATGCCCGATCGTCGACACCTGGTGGCAGACCGAGACCGGCGGCCACCTGATGACCCCGCTGCCGGGTGCGCATACGATGAAACCGGGCGCGGCGATGAAGCCCTTCTTCGGCATCCAGCCGGTGGTTCTGGACCCGCAATCGGGCGTCGAGATCGAGGGTAACGGCGTCGAGGGCGTGCTGTGCATCAAGGACAGCTGGCCGGGCCAGATGCGCACCGTCTGGGGTGACCACGAGCGCTTCGAGAAAACCTATTTCTCCGACTACAAGGGCTACTACTTCACCGGCGACGGCTGCCGCCGCGACGAGGATGGCGATTACTGGATCACAGGCCGCGTTGACGACGTGATCAACGTCTCCGGTCACCGCATGGGCACCGCCGAGGTCGAAAGCGCACTGGTGGCCCACGCCGCCGTGGCAGAGGCCGCCGTGGTCGGCTACCCGCATGAGATCAAGGGCCAGGGCATCTATTGCTATGTCACCCTGATGAACGACCGCGAGCCGTCGGACGAGCTGCTGAAGGAGCTGCGCACCTGGGTGCGGACCGAGATTGGCCCGATTGCCTCGCCGGATGTCATTCAATGGGCACCGGGCCTGCCGAAAACCCGTTCCGGCAAGATCATGCGCCGCATCCTGCGCAAGATTGCCGAGAATGACTTTGGCAGCCTGGGCGACACCTCGACCCTCGCCGATCCGTCGGTGGTCGATGACCTGATCCAAAACCGTGCGAACAAGGGGTGATTGACCAATGAATATGGCAGTTCTAACCCGTCCCGCCGTTCTGATCCTGCTGGGCCCTCCGGGCGCCGGCAAGGGCACCCAGGCGCGGATGCTTGAGGAAAAATTCGGCTATGTGCAGCTGTCGACCGGTGATTTGCTGCGCGAAGCGGTTGCCGCGGGCACCCCGGCAGGCCTGGCAGCCAAGGCCGTGATGGAAGCAGGGCAGCTGGTCAGCGACGAGATCGTGATCAACATCCTGCGCGACCGTCTGGCAGAGCCGGATTGCACTAAGGGCGTGATCCTCGACGGCTTCCCTCGCACCACCGTGCAGGCCGCAGCACTGGACGAGCTGCTGGCGGAAACCGGCCAGAAGATCAACGCCGCGATCAGCCTTGAGGTGGATGACGCCGCCATGGTGACACGGATCTCGGGCCGCTACACCTGCGGCGGCTGCGGCGAGGGCTATCACGACAGTTTCAAGCAGCCCGCCGAAGCCGGGAAATGCGACAAATGCGGCAACACCGAAATGAAACGCCGCGCCGACGACAACGCGGAAACCGTTGCCAGCCGTCTGGAAGCCTATCACGCGCAAACCGCGCCGCTGATTGACTATTACGGCGGCAAGGACGTGCTGCAGACAACTAATGCCATGGGCGATATCGCGGATATTGCCCGGGACATGGCGGCCATCGTGACCGAGGCCACCGCCTAACAAACAAGAAACGGGGCCTGCGTCAAACCCGCAGGACCCCGTCTTCCGGACATATGAATACCCGAAGGCACCGCCTTGGCGGACCAGAGGAATTATGCCTGCACGCCCGTGAACCCGGCGGCAGGCAAACGGAGAGAGTCTGCCCGGCGCCCCGTGCGCAAAGCAGCTCAGGAGGAAGAAGGAGGAGCCGCTCATGGCGGACCAAACCACAAATGCGGCAAAAACCGCCGAGGCCGATAAAGGCTATTGGGCGGCGAACGTGCGCATCATTCTTGTCAGCCTGGTGATCTGGGCTGTTGTTTCATTCGGCTTCGGCATTCTGCTGCGCCCTGCCCTGTCGGGCATCAGCGTCGGCGGCGCCGATCTTGGCTTCTGGTTCGCCCAGCAAGGCTCGATCCTGGTGTTCCTGGGGCTGATCTTTTTCTACGCGTTCCGGATGAACAAGCTGGACCGCGAATACGGCGTGGAGGAAGAATAAGATGGACCAGTTTACCATCAACCTGCTGTTTGTGGGCGCGTCCTTTGCGCTGTACATCGGCATCGCGATCTGGGCCCGCGCGGGTTCCACATCTGAATTCTATGCCGCCGGCCGGGGTGTTCACCCTGTAACCAACGGCATGGCCACTGCAGCCGACTGGATGTCGGCAGCCTCGTTCATCTCGATGGCGGGCCTCATTGCCTTTACCGGCTATGATAACTCCACCTTCCTGATGGGCTGGACCGGCGGCTATGTGCTGCTGGCGCTGCTGCTTGCCCCCTACCTGCGCAAGTTCGGCAAGTTCACCGTGTCCGAGTTCATCGGCGACCGGTTTTATTCCCCGACCGCGCGCATCGTGGCAGTGATCTGCCTGATTGTGGCCTCGACCACTTACGTGATCGGCCAGATGACCGGCGTCGGCGTCGCCTTTGGCCGCTTCCTGGAGGTCTCCAACACCACCGGCCTGCTGATCGGCGCCTGCGTTGTGTTCGCCTACGCCGTGTTCGGCGGCATGAAAGGCGTGACCTACACCCAGGTGGCGCAATACTGCGTGCTGATCATGGCCTATACTATCCCGGCCATCTTCATCTCGCTGCAGCTGACCGGCAATCCGGTTCCGGCACTGGGCCTGTTCGGCGATCACGCCGCATCCGGTGAACCGCTGCTGGCCAAGCTGGACGCCATTGTCCGCGAGCTGGGCTTTAATGAGTACACCGCGCATCATTCCGACACTTTCAACATGGTGCTGTTCACCCTGTCGCTGATGATCGGCACCGCGGGCCTGCCCCACGTGATCATGCGCTTCTTCACCGTGCCCAAAGTGGCTGATGCCCGCTGGTCGGCCGGCTGGGCGCTGGTGTTCATTGCCCTTCTGTACCTGACCGCACCGGCAGTTGGCGCCATGGCGCGTCTGAACATCACCGAGATGATGTGGCCCAATGGCGGCATTGAAGGCGGTGCTGTGACCGTCCAGCAGATCGAAAACGATCCGCAGTACGACTGGATGGCGACCTGGCAGAAAACCGGCCTGCTGGCCTGGGAAGACAAGAACGGCGACGGTGCGATCCAGTACTACAACGACAAATCCGAAGACCTGCAGGCAACTGCTGCGGCCAATGGCTGGGCCGGAAATGAGCTGACCAAGTTCAACCGTGACATCCTGGTTCTGGCCAACCCGGAAATCGCCAACCTGCCCAGCTGGGTGATCGGTCTGGTTGCTGCCGGCGGTCTTGCGGCTGCGCTGTCGACCGCGGCGGGCTTGCTGCTGGCAATCTCGTCTGCGGTATCGCACGACCTGATCAAAGGCTCGATCAACCCGCAGATTTCGGAAAAGAATGAGCTGCTGTCGGCCCGTATCGCCATGGGTGTGGCCATCGCGGTGGCCACCTATCTGGGCCTCAACCCTCCCGGCTTTGCCGCGCAGACCGTGGCGCTGGCCTTTGGCCTCGCAGCAGCCTCGATCTTCCCGGCGCTGATGATGGGCATCTTCACCAAGGTGAACAACAAGGGCGCCGTGGCCGGCATGCTGGCGGGTCTGGGTGTGACCCTGGTCTACATCTTCCTGCACAAAGGCTGGCTGTTCATCCCGGACACCAACTCCTTCACCGACGCAGACCCGCTGCTGGGCACCATCAAATCCACCTCCTTTGGTGCGGTTGGCGCGATGGTGAACTTTGCAGTCGCCTTCATCGTGTCGAAATCGACCGCAGCGATCCCCGCCGAGATCGAAGAGCTGGTGGAAAGCGTCCGCATCCCGCGCGGTGCCGGAGTTGCGCAGGACCACTGAACCTCCCCTGGGCGGGCTGCCCTGCAGCCCGCCTTTTTCCTCATGGTCCCGTCCGGTTCTTACTGGCGGGGCCATTTTTTTCCTGATTTCATGCAGGTATGCCCATGCCCCTATCTGACGCCGCCTTGCTCCGCTTTCTGACTTCGGTTCACCCTTATGATAGCCTGGAGCCCGCGCTGCTGCAGGATCTGGCCTTCAAGTTCCAACAGATCGAGGCCGCCGCAGGCGATCCCGTCTATGCGCTGAACGAAGAGCTGGAAGGCCTTTACCTGGTCCACACCGGCGAAGTCGAAGTGACGGATGAAAACGGTATTCCCGTCTCGATCCTCGGCCCGCGCAATTCCTTCGGCGAGCGCGGGCTGACCCGCAGCGGCCGGGCGGTGACCTCAGCCCAGGCCACCACAGAGACGCTGCTGCTGTTGCTGCCCAAGGCAAAATTCCACGCCCTGATGGCAGATCAGCCGCAAGTCGCCAAATTCTTCGATCGCCGCCGCCCCGGCGCACAGGAGACCAGCAACCTGGCCACCACCCGCGTCGAGGCAATCATGGCGCGGGCGCCAGTCACCTGCTCCAACGGTATTACCTGCCAAAGTGCGGCACAGCTGATGCGCGACCACTTCATCTCCTCAGTCTGCGTGACCGACGGGGACAGGCTGCAAGGCATCCTCACCACGCGCGACCTGACCGGCAAGATCCTTGCCGCGGGCAAACCCATCTCCACCCCGGTCTGTAACGCGATGACCCCGGACCCGCTGACGCTGGCGCCCTCTGCCATCGGCTCGGATGTGCTGCACATGATGATGGAACACGGCATCGGCCATGTCCCGGTGGTTGAGGCCGGAAAGCTGGTCGGGATCGTCACCCAGACCGACCTCACCCGGTTTCAGGCGGTCAGCTCAGGCGAGATGGTCTCAAGCATCGCCCGTGCCGGAAATGCCGAAGACATGGCCAAGGTCACCGCTGAAATCCCGCGGCTTCTGCTGCAACTGGTCGCAAGCGGCAACCGGCATGAGGTGGCGACCCGGCTGATCACCGACATCGCCGACACCGTGACCCGCCGCCTGCTGGCGCTGGCCGAAGACACGCTGGGGCCTCCGCCTGTCCCCTACCTGTGGCTGGCCTGCGGTTCACAAGGCAGGCGCGAGCAGACCGGGGTGTCGGATCAGGACAACTGCCTGATCCTGTCCGACGATCTGGCGCCCGGCGATGAGACCTATTTCGAAGCGCTGGCCCGGTTTGTCTGCGATGGGCTGAACACCTGCGGTTACGTCTACTGCCCCGGCGACATGATGGCATCGAATGCGCGCTGGCGTCAGCCCATGCGCGTCTGGCGTGACTATTTCCGCGGCTGGATCGCCAAGCCGGTTCCAGAGGCGCAGATGCTGGCCTCGGTGATGTTTGACCTGCGCCCGATCGGCGGCGAGGCTGCGCTGTTCGAGGATCTGCAACAGGAGACCCTGAAGGCGGCCGGCGGCAATACGATCTTTACAGCACATATGATCGCCAACTCGCTGAAGCACACGCCGCCCTTGGGCCTGTTGCGCGGGCTGGCCACCATCCGCTCGGGCGAGCACCGAAACACCCTGGACATGAAACACAACGGCGTGGTGCCGGTGGTGGATCTGGGCCGGATCTATGCGCTGCAAGGCCGGCTGGACGCGGTCAACACCCGCGCCCGGCTGGAGGCGGCAGAGACCGCAGGGGGTCTCAGCCCTTCCGGCGCGCGCGACCTGCTGGACGCTTACGACCTGATCGCCCAGACCCGGCTGGAGCATCAGGCGGCACAAATCCGCAGCGGTCAGGCTCCGGACAACTATCTGGCGCCCTCGGATCTGTCGGATTTTGAGCGAAGTCATCTGCGGGACGCCTTTGTTGTGGTAAAGACCATGCAATCGGCGGCAGGCCACGGCAAAGCCATGCTAAGCTGACGATTGTGCCTGCGGAGAGCGCGGGAGCCTCCGGCGGGAGTATTTTGAGAAAGATGAAAGGGCCGGAGGCCCGCTGGGAGAGCATATGTTTCTGGAACTGATTGCGGTGATTTTTGCGGGTATTGCCGCCGCGGGTGTGGTGATGCTGCTGGGCAAGTTCCTGGGCGGGCGGCTGCCGCGCTGGCTGGCGCCGGTGGCGGCAGGGCTGGCAATGATCGCAGCCACCATTGCCTCGGAATACGGCTGGTACCCGCGCACGGCTGCGGCCCTGCCCGAGGGGCTGGTCATCGCGGACACGGTGGAAAACCAAAGCTTTTACCGGCCCTGGACCTATGCCGTGCCCTATGTCGACCGCTTTGCCGCATTGGATACCGCGACGATGAAAACCCATGCGGATCATCCGCAGATCTATCTTGGTGAACTGTACTTCTTTGGCCGCTGGGCCCCGGTCAGCAAATTGCCGGTCTGGCTGGACTGCGGCAGCGGCCGGCGGGCGCTGGCGGCTGGTGATGCGGGTTTTGCCGGCGGTCTTCCTGAAAACCTGGATTGGGTCGGCGGCGGCGGCGATGACCCGATCCTGGCAACTGCCTGCGGAGGGTAAAAAATGCTGGCACGCCTCAGCCTGCGTTTGCGGATTTTCCTGTTCTTCTGCCTGCTGGCGCTTGGCAGCATTTTTGTCACCGGCGGCGCCTTGTGGCTTGGCTACAACCGGGCAGATCAACCTCTGCTGGCGGATGCCTTTGTCTTTTCGGGCCTGCTCAGCACATTCGCCATCCTTGGTCTCAGTGCTGCGGTCTGGCTGTTGTTTGACGAAAATGTCGCCAAGCCGATAGAGCGGCTGGCGGCGGGCATGCGCGCCCGCGCCCATGCCGGCGTGACCAAGGAATTGGACACCCGCGGCGCGCGGTACCTGGGCGATCTGGCAGCTGCCGCCGAGGGGCTGGCCGGGCAGTTGGGGGACTCGGCGCTGTCCGCGGCTGAGGCCATCGCCCGCGAAACCGAGCACCTGGAAGCCGAGAAGTCCCGCCTTGCGGCGCTGCTGACCGACATTCCCATTGCCACCGTCATGGCAAACCCCGCTCATCAGATCGTGCTTTATGACGGTCAGGCCGCCGCGGTTCTGGCGCAGGAAGCTCCGCCGCGGCTGAACGCGCCGCTGTCCGATTATCTGAACCTCACCGGGCTGGAGGCCGCCTATGGCCGGCTGGTGCGCAGCGGGCTGGAGGTCAAAGCCGAAGTCAAAAGCGCAAGCGGCACCCAGGTGTTCGATCTGCGGCTGAAACCCTTGGGCGGCGCGCCGGGCTATATCATCCTGTTCGAGGGCAGCCATGCCGGTCTTGAACCTGAAGACGCGCGGCCGCTGGTCTATGATTTTGCACTGCTGGAAACCGATCACGCCGGGCTGGACAGCCGCAAACTCAGCCACCTCAGCTATGTGGTGTTTGATACCGAAACCACCGGTCTCTTGCCGCATAAGGACGAGATCGTGCAGATCGGCGCGCTGCGGATGGTGCGCGGCCGCATCATCGGCAGCGAGACCTTTGAAACCCTGGTCGATCCGGGCCGGCCGATCCCGGCGGCCTCGACCAGGGTGCATGGGGTCAGCGACGCCATGGTGCAGGGCGCGCCGGACATTGCCGAAGCTGCCCGTGCCTTTCACCGCTTTGCCTCGGACGCCGTGATCGTGGCCCACAATGCGCCCTTTGACATGGCCTTTCTGCACCGCCATGCCAAACGCACCGGCGTCAGCTGGGATCAGCCGGTTCTGGATACGGTACTGCTCAGCGCGGTGCTGTTCGGCGCCTCGCAGAACCACACGCTGGACGCGTTGTGCGAACGGCTGGACGTCACCATCCCGCCTGCTTTGCGCCATACCGCCATGGGCGATGCCCGCGCCACAGCTGAGGTGTTCAGCAAAATGCTGGCGATGCTGGAGGCCCGCGGTCTCAGCACCTTTGGCGCGGTGCTGGAACAGACCCGCAAACACGGGCGCCTCATTGAAGACATGAACTAGGTAGACAATCGCCCCTATGCGTGGCAGGTCACTGCCCGGAACGGATAAAAGGCGCGCGACATGGCCGAAACCAGCTTTATCCCCGGGCCCGAGACCGCCCGGGATTACCGCGATGCGCTCGGCTGCTTTGGCACCGGGGTGACTGTTGTCACCACCATGACAGCGCGCGGCCCCCTGGCCATTACGGTCAATAGCTTTACCTCCGTGTCGCTGGATCCGCCGCTCTTGCTTTGGTGCCCGGCCAAAGCGTCCCTGCGCCATGATGCATTTGTTATGGCTGAGAATTTCGCCATTCACGTGATGGCAGAGGATCAGCTGGGCCTGGCCAAGCACTTCGCGGCCCGCGGCGAAGATTTCAGCGCTGCAGCATGGCAACTCAACGATCAGGGGGCGCCGGCGCTGGACGGGGTGATTGCCCGGTTTGATTGCCGCCGCTTTGCCGCCCATCTGGCGGGTGACCACACCATCATCATAGGCGAAGCGGCCAGCGTCACCACCCGTCCCGGCAAGGGGCTGATCTTCAAGCGCGGCCAGTATGGCGGGTTCCTGGAGCAAAGCTGAACAGCGCAATCTCAGGCCAGGCCGCCTAGCCCCGGGCTTGCCCCAAGGCCTGCACCGCGGCGCTGGCGCTGCCCAGAACTGCAATCTCCTCTACCAATCCAGGGGTTCCTGCCTCTTCTGCATCTTGACCCGCCAGCAGATGCGGCAGCACGGCAGACGCGGACAGATCCATACCCGGTTCCATGCTGAGCGCCCGCTGCGGACAGATCGAAATGCACAAGCCGCATTGAAAACACAAGGATTCAACAAAGCTCAGTGCGCCGCCGTCTTCCGTCAGGCTCAAGGCATCCGACGGGCAAACCCAGACACAGCTGCTGCACTGATTGCACAGGTCTTCGTCCAAGCTGACGGAACCGTATGGCGCCTGTTCCGGCAAGGCGACATGGTCCGCACTGGGTGGCAGAAGCGCTGCGGCGCTGGCCCTTGCGGTGTCCCTGCGGCTGCCAACCGCCAATATGTCCGGTGCGACCGAGGGAAACGGGAAAATGCCTGCCGCCAGCCGCATTGCCAGGGCCTCAGCCCGTCAAACAGCAAAATCCGGCCTAACCCGCCCAGCACATGCACCAACTCCACCTCCTGCTGCTGTTGCAGCCTGCCGGCAGAGCTGGCGCAGGCCTGCACGTGAATGACATCGAAACCGCAGGCCAAGGCGTGTAGCAAATCAGTGTGCGTGATCTGCTGCAAGCAGCAGACCGAAACCGGTATCACGTCGCTCTGATGGGGCGCCGTCAGTTCCAGCCCCAGCGGTACTACTTCGTAAAGCAACAGAATTTGGACCCGCCCGGTCTCCAGCTTGCGCTGATGCGCCGCCTGGCAGAGGTTCATCAGCGGCAGCTCGCAGCTTCTGCTGGCGACATCCAGTAACGCAGCCCGACCGTGCGCTGCGTACCGAGCGTGGCAGGCAGTGTCGTCTGGCTGAGGGCAAAGGCACAAGTATTGCGGCGGGTAACCGGATTGCTTTTGCCGATCAGGGATATGAACACGCATCTCTCCCATAAGGAGATGCTAACACAATATCAAACACCTCAAGGGAGTATTTTTTAATTACCACCGAATTGTTGAAATTTTAACAATATTGCGCGGAAATCAAGCGGAAGACCCGCCGGTGTCCAGGACCCGGCGGATCTTCAATACCTAAGCGCTGCCTATTTCAGAGCCGCATCGGTGATGGCATGGGACCAGGCGCCTTCAGGGGTTTTGGTGATTACCGGATCCGAGCCGCCGCCCATCAGCGTTGACACTGTCCGCTCATAATCCGCCGGATCCAGCGCGCCGTTGCTGCCAGCGGTCAGCTTGGCAATTTCACCCATCATCCGCTTCTGGTGGGTTTCGGTCTGCGCACCGGAGGCATCATTGTCGAGAACGATCCCTGCCGCCTCATCCGGATGCTCCTCAGCGTATTTCCAGCCCTTCATTGAAGCACGCACAAAGCGCTCCATCTTGCCGGTGAACTCCGCATCGCTCAGGTTTTCTTCCAGCACATACAGGCCGTCTTCCAGCGTCGCCACGCCCTGATCTTCGTATTTAAACGTGATCAGCTCATCGGCGCCGACCCCGGCATCAATGACCTGCCAGTATTCATTATAGGTCATAGTCGAAATGCAATCAGCCTGGCGCTGCAGCAGCGGATCCACGTTGAAGCCTTGCTTCAGAACTTCGACACCAGCCTCGCCCTTACCCTCGGTGGAAATGCCCAACTGGCTCATCCAGCTCATGAACGGAAACTCATTGCCAAAGAACCACACACCCAGGGTGCGGTTGGCCAGATCGGCAGGCGCGGCAATGCCGGTGTCCTTCCAGCAGGTCAGCATCATGCCCGAGGATTTGAAGGGCTGCGCAATATTAACCAGCGGCAGGCCTTTTTCCCGTGCTGCCAGCGCCGCGGGCATCCATTCCACCGTCACATCTGCACCGCCGCCGGCAATCACCTGGGTCGGGGCAATATCCGGCCCGCCGGGCAGGATGGTGACATTCAGGTCCTCTTCCTCATAGAACCCCTTGTCCAGCGCCACGTAATAGCCCGCGAACTGTGCCTGGGTTACCCATTTCAGCTGCAGCGTCACATCATCCGCCGCCTGCGCCGCCCCGCAGCGCCCAGTGCCAGCGCTGCCGCCGTCATCAGATGTTTCATGTCTCGTTCTCCCTATTGATTATGACTTGAAGCTTGCCCGGGTTTGACCATTCGTTCAAAGTTTTTTCTTTATAAGGCCGGCCGTTGACGGCACCCCGCGCAAGTTTTCCGCAAAACCGCCCCGCATCTGGCGGGGCGGCCCAATCTTCAGCCCCGTTGCGACGGGTGCCAAAAAGTCAGTGTTTTCTCAATCAGCGCCATCAGACCGTAAAAGGCCGAGCCTGCCAGTGCTGCCACCACAATCTCGGCCCAGACCATGTCCAGCGCCAGCTGGCCGACACTGGTAGAGATACGAAAGCCCATGCCGACTGTGGGCGAGCCAAAGAACTCCGCCACAATCGCGCCGATCAGTGCCAGCGTGGTCGAGATTTTCAGCCCGTTGAACACAAAGGGCAGCGCTGCCGGCAGGCGCAGCTTGAAAAACGCCTGCCAGTAACTCGCCGCATAGGTCTGCATCAAGTCGCGCTGCATCGCTGAGGTCTCGCGCAGGCCCGCCACCGTATTCACCAGCATTGGAAAGAAGACCATGACCACCACTACAGCAGCCTTGGAGTGCCAGTCAAAGCCGAACCACATCACCAGGATCGGTGCGGTGCCGACAATCGGCAGCGCTGCAATGAAGTTCCCCACCGGCAGCAGACCCCGGCGCAAAAAGTCGCTGCGGTCCACCAGGATCGCGGTCAGAAACGCCGCGCCGCAGCCGATCACATAGCCGCCAAGCGCGCCCTTCAGGATGGTCTGGGCAAAATCCGCCCACAGAATTGGGATGCTGGAGACAAAGCGCACCGCGATTACGGAGGGAGCCGGCAGGATCACCAAAGACACGTCCATCCCGCGCACCAGCAACTCCCAGACCACCAGAACAGTGGTGCCGAAGATCGCGGGCACCAGCAGCTGCACTGCGCGGGTTTTCGCGGCCGGGCTGTTTGCCAGACGGCTGTTCAGCCACCATCCCAAACACCAGACTAGCACGGCTAGAACAACCATCACCATGACAGCACCCCTTGTTCTTGCCAGAAACATCCCGGGTGAGCCGCGCAGCGGCAAGGGCTGAGCCCTCTGTCCATCGCTTGATCATGCGCTTACCCCATGCGTTTCAGAACCAGCCGCTCGATCAGCCCGAGCAATGCCACCAGCGCCGCGGCCAGGATCGCCGCCGCAAACAGCGCCGACCAGATCTGCACGGTCTGCCCGTAGTAGCTGCCGGCCAGCAGCCGCGCGCCAAGCCCCGCAACCGCGCCGGTCGGCAGCTCTCCCACGATGGCCCCCACCAGCGAGGCGGCAATGCCGATCTTCAGCGAGGCAAACAGATACGGCATCGAGGACGGCAGCCGCAGCTTCCAGAACCCCTGATTTGTATTGGCGTTATAGGTTTTCAAAAGGTCCAGCTGCATCGTATCCGGCGCCCGAAGGCCCTTCACCATGCCGACAACCACCGGGAAGAAACTCAGATAGGCCGAGATCACCGCCTTCGGGATAATCCCCTGCACTCCGATGGAATACAGCACCACAATGATCATCGGTGCCAGCGCGATGATCGGGATGGTCTGACTGACAATCGCCCAGGGCATCACCGACATATCCATAACACGGGAATGCACGATCCCCACCGCCAGCAGAATGCCCAGCCCGGTGCCGATGGCAAAGCCTAAGAGCGTGGCGCTCAGCGTCACCTGCGCATGATAGATCAGGCTGCGTTTCGAGGTGATCTTCTTTTCCACTGTGGTCTGCCACAGCTCGGCCGCCACCTGATGCGGGGCCGGCAAGCGCGGACGCTGCTGCACCCAGGTTTCGCCAATAGCAAATGTGTTTTTTGCCACCAGCCCGATTTCGCTCATGTACCGGCGCTCTTTGGCAGTAGCCGGTGTGACCTCTGCCCCTGTCCGCTCTGCCTGATCAAGCACACCCTTGATGTTCATCGGGACGCAAGCGGCGTACCAGAGTGCGATGATGGCAGCGAGCACAGTAAAGACTGCAACAAAGCTCTTCATGACCCGCCCCGCCCCGCGCCAATTTTCTGCGCAGAAAATTGACCGGATAATTGGAATTTTCCGATGCCGCAAATGATGCCCCCGCCTGTGTACAAGCAGTGTTCAGGGGCTGCATGTCCGGTGCCGCCGTATTTGGCTGGTTGATATCAGTCATCGCCATGACCCGCCCGCAGCCCTTCGCGCACCCGATGCGCAATTTCGATGAACTCCGGGCTGTCCCGGATATCCAGAGGCCGTTCTTTCGGCAGGGTGCTATCAATCACATCATGGATACGGCCCGGCCGCGGCGACATCACCACGATCTTGGTCGACAGATACACCGCTTCAGGGATTGAGTGAGTAACAAAGCCGATGGTCTTGTTGGTCCGCGCCCAAAGCTTCAGCAGCTGCTCATTCAGATGGTCACGCACGATCTCGTCCAGCGCCCCGAACGGTTCATCCATCAAGAGGATATCAGCATCGAACGCCAGCGCCCGCGCTATGCTGGCCCGCTGCTGCATCCCGCCCGACAGCTGCCAGGGAAACTTACCGCCAAACCCTGTTAATTCAACAAGTTCCAGCACCTGATTAACGCGCTTTTCCTGCTCCGCCCTGGAGTATCCCATGATCTCCAGCGGCAGTTTGATGTTCTTGGCAATGGTCCGCCACGGGTAAAGCCCCGCCGCTTGAAACACATAGCCATAGGCGCGGTTGCGGCGCGCCTCGTCCGGTGTCATGCCATTAACGCTCAGGCTGCCGCCGGTGGGTGTCTCCAGTGCCGCGATACAGCGCAAGAACGTCGTCTTGCCGCAGCCCGACGGCCCGATAAAGGAGACAAAATCGCCCCTGTTGATCTCCAGGCTGATGTCCTTCAGTGCGTGCACTGGACCGTCGTTTGTCTCAAACGTCAGATCCAGGTTCCGGGCCTTGATCACACAGTCTGCGGGGGCTGGATCGGAAGCGGCGGCCTCGGGTAAGATTGCCTGGGTGGTCGGTTCCATATTCATATCTTCGCCTTGATTTCACACAGGAAAACGGGCCGCCGATACCGGCAGCCCGCTCCTGGATTTAAACACCTGTTGCCGGGATTCCGGTGCGTTCCACCGGGCGCGGCGCTGTTAGCTCTTTCCACGTGCTAAGCGCCTTGTTGACCGTTGTGTTCGCCTCCCGCGAGACGAACTTGCCGTGGCCCTCCTTGCACTTGATCTCGCCGTCATGCACCGCCACATGGCCGCGGGTCAGGGTAAAACGCGGCAGGCCCTTCACCTCATGTCCTTCAAACACGTTGTAATCAATCGAGGACTGCTGAGTACCGGCCGTGATCGTCTTGGTCTTCTTCGGATCCCAGACCACCAGGTCGGCATCGGCACCAACCAGAACCGCACCCTTTTTCGGATAGCAATTCAATATCTTGGCGATGTTTGTAGACGTTACAGCGACAAATTCATTCGGAGTAATCCGCCCGGTTTCAACGCCATGGGTCCACAGCATCGGCATCCGGTCCTCCAGCCCGCCGGTGCCGTTCGGGATCTTGGTGAAGTCGCCAACGCCAGTGCGCTTTTGCTCAGTAGTAAAGGCGCAGTGATCGGTGGCCACAACCGACAAAGAACCCGACTGCAGGCCGGCCCACAGGCTGTCCTGATGCTGCTTGTTGCGGAACGGCGGCGACATCACCCGGCGGGCAGCGTGGTCCCAATCCTTGTTGAAATACTCGCTTTCATCCAGCGTCAGATGCTGGATCAGCGGCTCGCCCCAAACCCGCTTACCCTGCATCCGGGCGCGGCGGATGGCCTCGTGGCTGTCCTCGCAAGAAGTATGCACCACATAGAGCGGCACGCCTGCCATATCGGCGATCATAATCGCCCGGTTGGTGGCCTCACCCTCAACCTGCGGCGGACGGGAATAGGCATGCGCCTCGGGGCCGGTGTTGCCCTCTGCCAGCAGTTTGGCCGACAGTTCTGCCACCACATCACCGTTTTCGGCATGCACCATGGCAATACCGCCCAGCTCTGCCAGCCGCTGGAACGAGGAGTAAAGCTCGTCATCATTCACCATCAGCGCGCCCTTATAGGCCATGAAGTGCTTAAAGGTGTTGATGCCGCGCTCCTGGATCACCGTCTTGATGTCGTCAAAGACCTGCTCGCCCCACCAGGTCACCGCCATGTGGAATGAGTAATCGCAATTGGCGCGGGTCGATTTGTTGTCCCAGCGCTTCAGCGCATCCAGCAGGCTCTCGCCAGGATTGGGCAGCGCAAAATCCACCACCATAGTGGTGCCGCCCGCCAGCCCGGCACGGGTGCCGCTTTCAAAATCATCCGTGCTGTAGGTGCCCATGAAAGGCATCTCCAGGTGGGTATGCGGATCAATCCCGCCCGGCATCACAAAACAGCCGGTGGCATCCAGCTCCTCGTCGCCTTTCAGGTTCGGGCCGATCTGCGTGATTACCCCGTTTTCAACCAGAACATCCGCCTTATAGGTCAGATCGGCGGTCACGATAGTGCCGTTCTTGATGACTTTACTCATGGCTATAACTCCCTGAATCGGGGCGTTTACTCACGCCTCCCGTTATTTCTCCCGCTGTCTGGCGCAGCTCTTTTCATCTTTTCCGGAAATACTCCGGGGGAAGCGGCCCAACGGGCCGCGGGGGCAGCGCCCCCTACTCCACGATCCCCGCCGTCTCGACCACCGCATGGAACAGCACATTGGCGCCGGCCTCCGCCCAGTCCTTGCTGATCTCCTCGGCCTCGTTGTGGCTCAGACCATCAACGCAGGGGCACATCACCATCGCGGTCGGTGCAACCCGGTTGATCCAGCAGGCATCATGGCCCGCGCCGGAAATCAGATCCTGATGTGAATAGCCCAGCCGCTCTGCCGCACTGCGCACAGCAGTGACGCAGCCCTCGTCAAAGGTAACGGGATCAAAGCCGCCTACCTTCTCAAACTCGATTTCAACGCCCATCGCTTCGGCAATCTGGGCGCCCTTTTCGTGCAGCTGATTTTCCATGTCCGTGATCACGTCCAGTTCCGGGCTGCGGAAATCGACGGTAAACACCACCTTGCCGGGGATCACATTGCGCGAGTTCGGATAAACATCGATATGACCCGCTGCCCCGACAGCATGCGGCGCGTGGCCCCAGGCAATTTCGTCCACGGTTTCCAGGATCCGCGCCATTGCCAGCCCCGCGTTGCGGCGCATCGGCATCGGAGTGGAGCCGGTATGCGCATCCTTGCCAGTCACCGTCACCTGGGTCCAGCTAAGGCCCTGGCCATGGGTCACCACACCGATGTCCTTACCCTCGGCCTCCAGGATCGGCCCCTGTTCGATGTGCAGCTCAAAGAAGGCGTGCATCTTGCGGGCGCCGGTTTCTTCCTCGCCGCGCCAGCCGATGCGTTTCAGCTCATCCCCGAATTTCTTGCCCTCGGCATCTTCACGGCCGTAAGCCCAGTCCTGGGTATGGATGCCCGCAAAGACACCCGAAGACAGCATTGCAGGCGCATAGCGCGTGCCCTCCTCATTGGTGAAATTGGTGGCCACGATCGGATGTTTGGTCTTGATGTTCATATCGTTGAGCGAACGGATCAACTCCAGCCCTGCCAGCACCCCCAGCACCCCGTCATATCTGCCGCCGGTGGGCTGGGTGTCCAGGTGCGAGCCCACATAGACCGGAAGCGCGTCCGGATCGGTGCCTTCCCTGCGGGCAAACATATTGCCCATCTGATCCAGCCCCATGGTGCAGCCGGCATCTTCGCACCATTTCTGAAACAGCGCGCGGCCCTCGCCATCTTCGTCCGTCAGCGTCTGACGGTTGTTGCCGCCCGCGACGCCCGGGCCGATTTCGGCCATCTCCATCAGGCTGTCCCACAAACGGTCGCCATTGATCTTCAGATTCTGTCCAAGCGACGTCATCTCAGCTTCCTTCCCTGTGCGCCCGTCTTTGCAGGCTTCAATCGGCTTTGCGCCGTTAGGTGGCTTTGAGTGCCGGCCAGGTCAGAGCGCCGGTTCTCTCGATTCCGGGCAATGATTTGACCAACTGGTCAAACTCACGCTATCACGGGTTCACTATCAGTCAAGAAATTGCCGCACAGCCCTTGAAAAAATCGGCTCTTTTGCCGGAAACAGGTGAAATTCCGCGCTTCAGCTGGCAGAAGGCGGCAGAAACAGACAGGGACAGACATGCCTGCAGACCGCGCGCCAACCCGAATTCAGAAAAAGAATCGCGCCGCCATCCTGGAGGCTGCGCTGGACGTGTTTTCCAGCCACGGATTCCGCGGCTCCACAGTGGACCAGATCGCTAAGGCCGCCGGCCTGTCAAAGCCGAACCTGCTTTACTACTTTCCCTCCAAGGAAGCGATCTTCAACGAACTGATGTCAGGCTTGCTGGATACCTGGCTCGACCCATTGCGGGCATTGGATCCGGAAGGCGAACCATTGGACGAAATCCTCGCCTATGTGCAGCGCAAACTGCAAATGAGCCGGGATTTTCCGCGCGAAAGCCGGCTGTATGCCAATGAGATTGTACAGGGTGCGCCCCGGCTGCAAGATGTGATCGCCAGCGACCTGAACGGGCTGGTGGAGGAAAAGGCACAGCTTTTGCAAGGCTGGATGGATGGCGGCAGGATCAACCGCGCGCACCCCAAACATTTGCTGTTTTCGATCTGGTCGCTGACCCAGCATTACGCAGATTTCGATGCCCAGGTGCGCACATTGATGGGGGACGAGGACCCGTTCGATGCAGCGCCGCAATACCTGGAAACCTTGTACCGGCGGATGCTTACACCGCAAAGCTGACCCTTGACTGCCAAACGTGACCAAGCGCTCCCGCCCCGCAGAAACCATCAGCCTTACTGATGCTTACTGAACGGCGTTGGGCCCGGCACCGCGCCTTGCGCGGTGCCGGGCCCAACGGGAGGAGCGCCTCCGGCAGGAGGCCGACGACGGGCGGGAGAACACCCGGAACCAGCCCAGGCGGCGGATTACTCCGCAGCCGTGGCTGCCGGGTTGTTCGGATGTGTTGTCCAATTGGCGTAATCGTCCGAGACAACCTCGCCGGTGCGCTCATCGATCTGACCGGCGGCCACTTCTTCCATGGTAATACAGCCCTCGACCGGGCAGACATTCACACAAAGATTGCAGGCGACGCATTCGTCGTCCTTAACTGTGAACACCCGGTCCTCGCTCATCGCAATCGCCTGATGCGAAGTGTCCTCGCAGGCTGCAAAACAGCGGCCGCAACTGATGCAATCGTCCTGATTGATTTTGGCCTTGGCCACGAAATTCAGGTCCAGATACTGCCAGTCGGTCACATTCGGAACCGCCATGCCGATGAAGTCCTGGGTAGAGGTGTAGCCCTTTTCATCCATCCAGGTGGACAGGCCCGAGATCATCTCCTTGACCACATTGAAGCCATAGGTCATCGCCGCAGTGCAAACCTGCACGTTGCCGGCCCCCATCGCCATGAACTCAGCCGCATCGCGCCAAGTGGTAACGCCGCCAATCGCCGAAATCGGCAGGTTGCGGGTTTGCGCATCGCGGGCAATCTCAGCCACCATATTCAGCGCAATCGGTTTCACCGCCGGGCCGCAATAGCCGCCATGGGTGCCCTTGCCGCCAATCGTCGGCTCCGGCGCCATGCTGTCGAGATCCACCGATGTGATCGAATTGATGGTGTTGATCAGGCTGACCGCATCGGCCTTGCCCGCATGTGCCGCCCGCGCCGGCTGGCGGATGTCTGCGATATTCGGCGTCAGCTTCACGATCACCGGTTTGGAGTAGTATTTCTTGCACCACTCGGTGACCATCTGGATGTATTCCGGCACCTGCCCCACAGCAGAGCCCATGCCACGCTCGGCCATGCCATGCGGGCAGCCGAAGTTCAGCTCAATCCCGTCCGCGCCGGTGGCCTCGACCTGCGGCAGGATGTCTTTCCAGGCCTGTTCTTCGCACGGCACCATGATCGAGACGATGATGGCGCGGTCCGGATAGTCTTTCTTGACCCGGGTGATTTCCTCCAGATTGGTCTGAAGGGGGCGGTCTGTGATCAGCTCAATGTTGTTCAGCCCCAGCAGCCGCCGGTCGGCACCCCAGATCGCGCCGTAACGCGGGCCGTTCACATTGACCACCGGCGGGCCTTCGGCACCCAGCGTCTTCCAGACCACACCGCCCCAGCCGGCCTCAAAAGCGCGGCGGACGTTGTATTCTTTGTCAGTTGGCGGCGCCGAGGCCAGCCAGAACGGGTTCGGGGATTTGATCCCCAGAAATTCTGTTGTCAGATCAGCCATTTGATCTCTCCTCTTCAGGCTAGCTTGGCGCAATCAACTTGCGCCGCGCTGGCTCAGCCCATCAGGCTGGAGTGAATATCCATTGCAGCGTCGCGGCCCTCGGCCACGGCAGTCACGGTGAGGTCCTCGCCACCCGAGGCGCAGTCGCCCCCGGCCCAGACCCCGGCCATAGAAGTCCGTCCGGTCTCTGAGACCTTGATTTTGCGGCCCTCAAGCTCCAGCGCGTCAGGCTGGCCTTCCAGTGTCTGGCCAATGGCCTTGAACACCTGATCTGCAACCAGACGCACGGTCTCGCCGGTGCCGGAAACCTTGCCGTCCGCAACCGCAGTATACTCCAGTTCGATCTCAGCAGCAGCACCGTTGCCAAGAACCGCCTTGGGCATGACATTGAACATCAGTTTCACCCCTTGGAGGCGGCCAAATCCTGCTCGAACCGGCTGGCGCCCATGTCCTCACGCCCGCGGCGGTAGGCTATGGTGACGTTTTCAGCGCCCAGCAGTTTTGACTGCACAGCAGCGTCCACTGCGGTCATTCCGCCGCCGATCACCACCACATTGCGGCCCACGGGCAGCGCGGTCAGGTCCTCCGCCTGGCGCAGCTCAGCAATGAATTCCACAGCGTCGCTCACGCCGTCCTTATCCTCACCAGGCGCACGCAGGGCATTGACCCCGGCCAGACCGATGGAGAGGAACACCGCGTCATAGCCGGATGCCAGCCCGTCCAACGACAGATCCCCGCCCAGCTTCTTGCCGTAATCCATTGTAATGCCACCAATTTGCAGCAGCCAGTCAACCTCGCGCGCAGCAAAGCCGTTGGTGGATTTATAGGCCGCAATGCCAAATTCATTGAGACCGCCGGCCTTGGGTTTGGCATCATAAACCACCACGTCATGGCCAAGCATCGCCAGCCGGTGCGCCGCAGAAAGACCCGCCGGACCTGCCCCGACAACAGCGATCTTTTTGCCCGTTGCTTCGGCGCGGGTGAAAGGATGCACGCCCTTCTCCATCAGCGTGTCGGTGGCAAAGCGCTGCAGGCGGCCGATCTCAACCGGTTTGCCTTCGGCGGTTTCACGCACGCAGACTTCTTCGCAAAGCGTCTCGGTCGGGCAGACCCGGGCGCACATGCCGCCAAGGATGTTCTGGTCCAGAATGGTCTTGGCCGCGCTTTCGGCATGGCCCGCCTGGATTTCCCGGATGAACTGAGGAATGTCGATACTGGTCGGACAGGCCGTCATGCAAGGCGCGTCATAGCAGAAATAGCAGCGATCCGCCGCCACTGCTGCCTCATGCGCATCATAGGCTGGGTGCAGGTCCGAGAAATTCTCAGCAATTCCAGCAGCGTCCAAACGCGCTGCCTGAATGCCGGATGCCTGATGGCTGGTCGCCATTGGGTGTCTCCCTGATTATTACATTCTTCTTGCCTATTAGACTGCCACAGTCTGATTTTTTATCAACTGGTAAAATTTTTACTGGGCGAAAAAAAATGCCGCCCCAGCAGGAACGGCATTCAAAGATTTGATTTCAGGGCAAAAACACGTTGCCGGCCTAGGCTGTCATTTGCGCAAGATGGCCGGTTTTCACCCAGACATGTGCACCTTCAGCGCCAGCCGTGGCCACTAAACGGCTGCCCGGCGGCAGCCGAAGCCAGTCCCAGCGCGTGAACGCTTCATCGTTTTCGCTAAAGCTGCCATGCACCACAAACACCTCTACGCCGCCAGGGGCATCCAGGTTAATCGCCTGCCCCGGCGCCCAGATTTGCAGGGTCACCGTTTCAACACTGTCCTGAAACAGCTCTTGCTGCGCTGCAGTGCCGGAGATGCGGGTTTTCACTTCGGTCCGGTCGGCTGGATCGAACTGGTGCAGCTTCACCAGGATCACTGCCCCTTCGGCCGCAGCAGGCGTGTGGCTGGTGGTCGGCGGGTTCCGGATGTAAGAGCCTTTGGGGAAGTCCCCGTGTTCGTCCTGGAACACACCGTCCAGTACCAAAAATTCCTCGCCGCCGTCATGCACATGCGGAGCAAAGGCAGAGCCCGGTGCAAACCGGACTATGGTGGTGGCGCGGGCCACTTCCTCGCCAATGCGGTCCAGCATCTTGCGCTCTACCCCAGGCGCCGGGCTTGCCACCCAAGGTGTTTCATCGAAATGCACCGCTGCCCGTTTGGTGAAATCGGCGTTGATCCGCATGTCGCTCCCCCTGGCTCTGCACCTTGGAATGTGGCGTCCGGCACGGCCCAAGGAAAGGGCGCTCACGAAACCGTGTGACGCATCGCGTCAAGCGGACAGTACGGCCGTGGCTTCGATTTCCACCTTTGCCTCATCCTCGACCAAAGCCGAAACGACCACCATAGTCATCGCCGGAAAGTGGTAGCCCATAATTGCGCGGTAGGCTTTACCGACCTCTGCCTGATGGGCGAGATATTCGGCCTTGTCGGTCACAAACCATGTGAGCCGGGTGATATCCTGCGCGGACCCGCCTGCGGCTTCGACCACCTCCAGAATATTCTGCAGCGCCTGGCTCATCTGGCCGATGAAATCCTGCGCCTCGAACACCTGATCCGCGGTCCAGCCGATCTGGCCGCCGACAAACAGCAGCTTGCCCTCGGCCACCATGCCGTTGGCATAACCTTTGGCGGGCTTCCACCCTTCGGGATGCACGCTGATGGCTGGCATGATGGGGCTCCTTTGCTGATGCGGCCTGCCAGCGACCATACCGTTGCCACGGTATTTATTTCAAGCTTAAAACTTATCACGCTGAAGCTCATCACCCGAAGGCCATTGGCCGCACGGGCAGACGCCCGCACAGCCAAGGTCCCATTTACAGCAGCACGCCGTAATCTTCCTGTGCAAACAGTGGGGCTGCCCCTGCATCAGCCTCATCAAGGCCGCCGACCAGGATGGTCACTGTCGCCTCGGAAGTGCCGCCCTGCCCATCGGAGATCGTGTAGGTAAAGCTGTCTTCCAGCACCTCGCCGTCAGAGAGCGACTGGATGCCGCCGGCAGCGGTCGGATCGTAAAACAGGGTATCCGTTTCCGCATCATAGGACACCAAAGCACCGTATTCACTGGTACTGGCAGCAAGAGCAAACGTCAGAGCATCTGCATCCGGATCGCTGTCATTGGCCAGCAGATCAAGCACTGCAATTTCAGCAACTTCATCTTCAAAACCATAAGGCAGTTCAACGGGGAGCCATCGCCTTCGAATACAGTGTACTTTACCGAGTCACCACTATGGTGATCCCCCCAGGTGATGATGAACCGTCCGCCCTCAAGCGCCTCGATTTCGTAATAGCTTTGTGTATCCATGGTTTGCTGGTTGACCACGAATTCATCACCTTGCGGCTCGCCTTCTGAACTGAAAACCCGCGCCCAAACACCTGGATGCCTGGCCCATGCAGCCTCTGCCGGATCGCTGTCTCCCGGTGCGCCCCAGACAATAACGAAATTGCTATCTTCAAGCCACGCAACTTTTGGAGGGCTGTCGCCGGACCCGCCGGCCGCATCTTGATGGACCTGAAATTCATCGACCAGTACCTTTCCCTCGTGGTCGATGATTTTTGCAAAATAGGCAGTACTGCCGGAAACATCCGGGTCATAGAACTTCCAAACAACAAGCAACTGCCCGTCCGGCCCTTCCGTTATATCCGGGAAACTGTCCAGCTGGCCTGCGGGCTTGGTGACATCAAATTCAGCAGCAGCGGTGTTGCCGGTTTCATCGAACAATTGAACCTTGATCGTCTTTGAACCTCCGGAACGGTAATAAGGCTCATAGTCAGGCTGAGACCAAGCAACTTAGCCGCCGAAAGGTTTCAGGCCGTTATTCAGGTGGTCGTCACCTGCGACAGGCACATCATTTTCACCAGTGAGGGTCACGTTTACTGTGGCCTGAGAACGGGTCCCAAAGGCATCTGTTACGTAGTAAGTGAAGCTGTCCTCAAAGACATCCCCCTCTTTCAGGCCTTGCAGCAGGTCATCGGCGTTGTAGGTGACGATGCCGCCGTCGAAGCCCACCCGAAGACCGTCGGCGCTCACGTCATCGACGCGAACGCGGGAGGTACCGGCGAGCGTTTCTGCGTCGTTCTCCAGCAGTGTTTCCAGCGATATTGCAAGCGGGCCTTCGCCTTCTGCCGTGATCTGATCATCCTGCAGCTGCAATCCGACTGGCGTATTCAGATCAAGGAGGAGCCCGTCTTCTTCAAACAAAAGCGCCTCGACCCCAAGAAGCGTGTCAGTCCCCTGGCCCCCCTCGCTGCCCGCGCGCGATGTGATATACGCCTTGCCGCGGCCGCCGTTGTAGCGGCTCAGATCAAGGTCGTAGTCCTGAAAGCTTCCACTCAGCACCACGGTGTCATAGCCACGCCCGGCGTTGACATAGTCATCACCCGCGCCGCTGCTGATCCGGTCATCCCCGTTGCCGGTCTGGATGCGGTCATTGCCACCGCCGGAAGAAATATCATTGCCGCCGTTCCCGGTTTTGATGCTGTCGGCGCCGTCCCCGGTTTCAATTGCATTTTGCCCGTGTCCAACCTTGATCTTGTTGTTGCCGCCAAGTGACGTGATCGTGTTGTTGCCGTCTCCAAGCTGGATTGCATCCCTGCCGGCACCAGTCTGAACTGCGTTGTTGCCGTGACCCGCTTTGACCGCATTGTCACCGCCGCCTGCGACAATCATGTTATCGCCGTCACCAGCCCTGAGATTGTCCTTTCCGGTACCGGTTTCGACGGTGTTGCTGCCATCGCCCAGTTTGACGCGGTTGTTCCCGGCCCCTGCATGAATACGGTTGTTGCCGTCGCCAGCCTGGACAACATCGTTCAATCCAGCGGTAGTGATCTCGTTATCGCCGCTGCCGGCCTTGATCTGGGCGCTTCCATCCAGCACCTGCAAAACGTTGTCGCCATCGCCAGCCTTGATCGTGTTGGTGCCGCCAAGATCCGTGACAGAGTTGTCTCCATCCCCAAGCCGAATATCATCCCGGCCGGATCCTGCCTGCACAGAATTGCTGCCATCGCCCAGCTTAATGCGGTTGTTCCCGCCGCCGGCTTGAACCTGATTGTCGCCGTCGCCAGCCTGGATGGCATCGTTCTGAGCTGCAGTGCTGATCTGGTTGTCACCGCTGCCGGCCTTGATCTGTGCGCGGCCGTCCAGCAGCTGGAAAACGTTATTGCCATCGCCTGCCGTGATTTTGTTCGCGCCCCCGGCAACGGTGATACTGTTGTTACCTTCGCCGGTTTGGATCCTGTCTTTGCCGGCTCCTGTGGCAATCTGGTTATCCCCGTCGCCCGTGGTGACGGAGTTGTTGCCGGCGCCTGCATCAATAGTGTTGCTGCCATCACCGGCCGTGATACTGTTCTTTCCATCCCCGGCGGAAATACGGCTGGTGCCCTCCTCAACAATAATCTTGTCGTGGCCGCTGCCAGCCGTGATCGTGTTAACGCTGTCCCACAGATCGCTTGCAGTAATTTTGTTGTTGCCGCTGCCGGCGTTTATCACATTGCTGCCAGCCCCGACAATCACGGCATCATTGCCGCTGCCTGTACTGATCCGGTTGCCGCCGTCGCCGGCATTGATCTTGTTCTTGCCGCCGCCTGCGTTGATCTCGTTGGCGCCATCTCCAACGAGAATTTGATCGTTGCCATCAGCCGCTTCGATCTTGTTGTTGCCATCTCCGGCAAGGATCTTGTTGCCGCCGGCGCCTGCCATAATAACGTAATGCTCGTCGTCCGCCAGAATCCGGTCACCCCTGCTGGTGCCGGTAATGCTCTTTTTGCTGTTCACAATCCCACTCTGAAGCTACCCGGCTGTGACGCTATCCGGCCAGCCCTTTCGAGAGTGTTAAGGAAAAGTGTTCAATTCTATACAACCAAGGACTGCAAGCCGGCAATTTAAATGGCAAGTCTATCCAAAGATAGGACCGCCCGTGCTCAGATACTTGTCTTCTTAAAGACCGCTTCGGGAATGTTACGGATAATCAGCATGATCAGCTGCCACACAGGCCGCACATACACAACATTCCGGCCTTTGGATGCGGCGGCGGTGATTGCTTTTGCCACCTCTTCAGGCTGAGCAGTCAACTTGGCCGGCAAGTCCATGCCCTCGGTCATTTGCGTGGCGACAAACCCGGGCAGCACGGTGACAACATGAACACCTTTGCGGGCCAGCCGGTTGCGAAGCCCGGATAGGAATGCGGTAAAGCCGGCCTTGGCCGACCCATAGACGTAATTGGACGCTCTGCCGCGCTCACCGGCGACTGAACTGATGCCCACCAGCGTGCCGGTGCCGCGCTGCTCGAACCGGTTGGCAAGAGCCGCCAGAATGCTTGCTGGCCCCTCAAAATTACTCCGCAGCACCTGGACTGCTTGCTGGGGCGTCTGTTCGCTTTCCGCCTGATCGCCCATATAGCCGATGGCGCAAACCGCTATGCCCGGCAGTTCAGGCAGCGCATCGGCAAAACCCTCGTGATTTTCCAGCGCCAGCGCATCGAATTCATGCAGACTCACCGGCACGCCATGGCGCAGTTCAAGATCCGTTTTTTCAGCCCCGAGCGTGTCCGCCCGGCGGGCGGCAAGCTGCACTGGATGCCCTTGTGCGGCAAAGGCATGGGCCACGGCCAAGCCGATGTCCGAACGGGCGCCAAGGATCAGAACAGGAGATTTTGTCATAGCGAAAGCCTTTGCGATTGTGCGGACTGAAATGACGGGTGCAGCCCGGAGGATTGCCGCATTCCGGTGAAGCCCGCAGCCCTGGGGTCCGCCGCGCGCAAAGTGTCCGCGTGCATCCGGCTGTCCTTGGCCAGGTAGAACCGGCCGCCATGGGCAATGGTGATCCGGTCCAGTTCCTCCATCAGCGCCAGGCTGCGCGGATTGACCGGGAAATCCAGCGCCAGCGTGTAGCCTTCCATCGGAAAGGAGAACGGGCTGTCCTGCGGTCCCAGCCGCTTGAGCACCGCCAGGAAAGACCCCTGCCCGGCAGCCGAGATCGCCTGCAGCAGTCTGCGCAGGCCGGACCGGGCGCTGTCGAGCGGCAGTACACATTGAAACTGGGCAAACCCCTTGCGCCCGTAAATCCGGTTCCAGCCAAGCAATGCATCAAGCGGGAAAAAGTAGCGGTTCCAGTCGGTAATCAGCATCCCGGCCTTGCGGGCGCCCGCCCAGTAGTAGGCCGAATTGAAGGCCCGGACACTGAAGCGGTTCAGCAGAAAAGAGGGGAACACCGGCGGCACCTGCCGGGTCTTTGCACTGGCGATGGCATAGGGGGCGGCCGCCTGTTGCGCGCTCAGGTCCTGCAACTCCGCATGTTCACCCAGCATAACAAGCGAGCGGCCCAGCGAGCGGCCTTCCGACAGGCAATCGATCCACGCCACCGAATAGGTTGCGCTGGCCGACCACTCGAAGATTTCGATTGCGGCATCCAGATTTGCGGCCGGCTGTGTCTGCTGCCGGATCCAGGCCGACGGCACCGCCCGCAGCCTGATCGCGGCCCTGACAATGATCCCGGTGAGCCCCATGCCGCCGGCAGTCCAGCCGAACAATTCGCTGTTCTCCTGCGCCGAACAACGGCGCAGCGTTCCATCCGGCCCCATGACATCCACCCAATCCAGGCAATTGCGGAAACTGCCCTCCTTATGGTGGTTCTTGCCATGCACATCCGCCGCGATCGCTCCGCCAAGGGTCACAAACCTGGTGCCCGGCACCACTGCCGGAAACCAGCCGCGCGGCAGGAAGGCCGAGATGATATCGCCCAGCAACACCCCGCTTTCCGCCACCAATTGCCCGGTTCCGGCGTCAAACGAGATCATCCTGTTGAAATGCCGCATGTGCAATGTCGCCGGCAGGCCGATAGCGCTGTCGCCATATGCGCGGCCATTGCCGCGGGCAATGACCGAGGGGTGACCGGCGATCATGGTTTGCAGCTCAGCCTCATTCCGGGGGGCCATAAGCTGTGCCCGTGCCACCGGGTAGTTCCCCCAGCCTGACAGCATTTTCATTCCGTTTCCTTTGCGCCTTGAGTGAAAACGAAATGCCGGTCCAGCTGGTATTTCACCGTATAGCCGATCACCAGCCCGAGGACAGCTCCGGCCTCGCGCGCACCATCAGTTCCCCAAGTTATCCAAAACAGCGTTTCCGTAATCCAGAACACCGCTGTGGTTGCGACACCCATCAAGGCATACAGCGAAAAGGTACGCCCCTGATGCTTGAGACCGCTATGCTGATCAAAGAAGATCCAGCGCTTATCCAGCAAGTATTTAACAACCAGCCCGGCCAGGGTGCCCGCTGCCATGGCAGCGGTGAAATGCGCAGCACTTTCACCCAATTGCAGGACCGCGCGCTGGGTGGCGAGATTGACCGCGGTGGCAACAACCGCAAAGGCCGTGTAGCGGACCAGAAGCTGCTGCAATGTCATAGCGCGCAGCCCCGGACCGCAACAGCCAGTACAATCAGGCTGAACGACAAAAACACCAAGGTGGATTGCATCGGCGTCACAACGCCCGGCAAATGCGCGCTCCGCCTCTGAAACAGAGCCTTGGCCGAGGTGAACGGGCTGTTCCAATCCCGCCCGAAGGAAGGCCAGGAGCTTTTACACAGGATGTTGCTGCGCCGCAGAGTGCCATCCAAATCGACGGCAAGCATACCGGGCTGGCCGGTCCTAAGCGATGAATCTGTCGTCAAATGAAATCAACCGAAAGATGCTTTTACTTCCGGTCCGATTTGTATCAGCACCATCACTTTTTGGCTAGGTGTCAAACTGCCCGCTGGCTGGCCCGCCTTGCCGGCCAGTACCTGCGGGGAATTTCAAACTGCGCCGGATTAACCTATAAGGGCATAAAAACGTTGAGGACGGGCATGACAAATCAATCGATTCCATCCGCCAAGCCAGCCGTTCGCGCACCGGCCAGCGCTGCTCTGCCGCGTGAGACAGCGCTGTTTGCGCTGGCGGCAGGCGTCATCATCCTGGCCTCCAGGCTGCTGGCAGCCGGCCTGCTCGACATTCACCCCGATCCCGTTCACCTGGATGGTTCCTACCAGCATCTCCCGGCGCAGCAGCTGCATGACGGTTTGCTGGATGCCCTGCTCACCCTGCACTCCCAGCCTCCGTTCTGGAATTTTCTGCTGGGGATCGCCGCCAAGGCCTGCGGTGCTCAAGACACCTGCATGATCCAGCTGATCTGGAGCAGCCACCTGGTGCTAAGCGTCCTGACCGCCGCCTGCATGTTTGCGGCGCTGCGGCTGCTGGCGCAATCACGGCGTCTGGCCTGGCTGCTGCCCTTGGCCTATATCCTGTCGCCGGCCGTGTTTTATTATGAGAATTTCCTCCTCTATGCCCATTTCACCTCAGCGTTTTTTGCGCTGTCCTGCCTCTGTGCCCTGCTGTTTCTGAAAACGCAAAAGACGCTCTGTTTCCTGCAGTTCTGCGCCTGTCTGGCGGTGCTGTCATTGACCTGGACGCTGTTCCACCCGATCTACATCCTGCTGGTGGCCGGGCTGCTGCTGTTCAAGACCGCAGCAACCCCTGCCCGTTCGGCCGTCCTGGCCCTGACATTGGCAGTCACGCTGCTGCCGTCGGTGAAGAACAAGGCGGTGTTCGGCATCTTCAGCTCCGGCAGCTGGCTTGGCCTCAATGCGTCGCAAACCGCGCCTGAGCCGATCGAAGGCTGCTCGTTCAAAACATTTGCCCAAGTCCACGGGCTGATCGGCCAGCATACCGGCACAGCGCTGAATGATCCGCGGATGATCCCCTATTCCAAGACCTGCCTGAAAAAATCGCTCGAGGTCATCGCTGCCAGTCCGGTGCAATATGCCGCCGGCGTTGTGGTGCGGGCTTTCACCAGCCTGTCGCTGTGGCCGAACGAATATTTTTACCCGCCGCTGAACTGGGACCGTTTCCCAAAGATCCCCGACACCAAGCGGGTGCTGACGGCCGAGAACAAGATCATAATCGACCCCAGCCTGTCGCGCTTCCTGACCCTGGCGCTGAACCTGTTCGCGCTGATCGCCCTGGCGGAACTGGCCCGCCGGGATCAAGACCGCACACGCCGGGCCTTCTTTCAGGTGATGCTGCTGTCGGTGGTGCTGTTCCTGGGCGTGGCGCATGCAGTGAACGGGCCGGAACAGGAGCGTATGAGATACACGCTGCACCCGTTGTTCTGGGGGCTTTATGCGGTGGTGTTCCAGGAGGCCGCCCGGCGCGCAGGGCGGCTGACCCGCCGCATCCGTGTAAAGGCCCTGCCGGAAACCGGCAGCTCACAATAAGCCGGATAGACCTGCATCAGCCGGCTGGTGCCGCAAGCGGGCAAACCCCTCCGGCACCAGCAGAAATTCACGCGGGACCGCGGCCCCGCCGGGCTTACATGCCCAGAGCTTCCTTATACATTTCCAGCACCGCTTCTTCTTCGTCGATGTCGTTCTGGTCGCGCTTGCGCAGCGCAATGATCTTACGCATGACCTTGGTGTCGTAGCCGCGTGCCTTGGCTTCGGCCATCACCTCTTTCTGCTGTTCGGCGATGGTCTTCTTTTCTTCGTCCAAACGCTCGAACCGTTCGATGAACTGGCGCAGTTCGCCAGCGGTCACACGGTAGTTTTCGCTTTTTTCGTCTTCGGTGATATCCATCTGCGGCTCCGTCGGCACATGCTGTCAATTGCTGTCGGAGCAAGGGGATAGCGCCCCGCCCGCTGCGCCGCAAGCAAGGAAAGCCGCAGAGACCCGCCGAGCGGCAAAAACCGGCGCCCGTCCCCTCGCGGCTTGCACGCAAAGCCCGGATCGGCTAGGCGCGGCGCAGCGCGAAAACCGCAGGAGCACGCAAATGTTCGAACTCATCGTCTGGGCCGGAGCCGCCTTGTCCATCGCCGGTCTGCTGGGCTTGGTCTGGTGCATTGTCCGCGTCGCGCGTGCGCGCCGCCAAAAACTGGACGACGAAGCCCTGCGTGCGGTCGTGCAATCAGTGCTGCCCTACAATCTGGGCGCCCTGCTTCTGTCAGTTCTGGGACTGATGCTGGTTATGACGGGCATTTTCCTGGGCTGAAGCCTGGGGCGCCCTGCCTGACTGACCGGCTAGACCGGCATATTGTCAAACATCTCCTCAACCGCTTCTTCGCACAGCGCGGCTTCCAAACGGCGGAAGCGGCCCGGCACCGCAGCACCCGTCTTGCGCATGTGATCCAGCAACCGGATAAATTCAGGCCGCATGGCAAGCCGGGCAGTACCGGTCTCTTCAAGAATCCGGGTTTCCAGATTTTCAACAGTGTGAAGCAGATCTTCTTGTGTCATTGGCAGTCCTCCCTGGATCATGATGGGGTTACGCTGGTATTTCACAACAGCTGCGTGAAAGCCCGCAAAAATTAGGCGCTCGACCGCCTATTTGTGAAATTTTTCCGGCCGGTTGACGGTTTTGCAGGCGTCACGCACGCCTGCCAAGCATACTGCAGCGCAACATTGCCCTGTCTTGACACAGGTCAACCGGCTGCGATGATTTCAACGGCACCATCGGTCTACGCACCGGCATCCTTGAAACACATTCTCTAATCAATATATGATTATCCAAACTCAAGGGAGAGAAACAGATGACCCCCGCCGTCAAGGCCTTCTTCGACGAAGCCACCAACACCGTTTCTTATGTGGTGGTTGAGCCTGAGGGCTCCGCCTGTGCCATTATCGACTCCGTTCTGGACTACGACCAGGCAGCGGGCCGCACCGGCACGGAATCAGCGGATGCCATCATCGCCTGGATCAAAAATGAAGGCCTGCGGACAGAGTGGATCCTGGAAAGCCACGTGCATGCCGACCATCTGTCTGCCGCGCCCTACCTGCAAGAACAGCTGGGTGGCAAGATCGGCATCGGCGCCCGGATCACCGTGATTCAGGACACTTTCGGCAAAATCTTTAATGAAGGCACCGAGTTTCAGCGCGACGGCAGCCAGTTCGACCGCCTGTACCGCGAAGGCGATGTGTTCATGATCGGCCAGATGCGCGGCGAGGTGCTGCACACACCGGGCCACACACCCGCTTGCCTGACCTATGTGATCGGGGATGCGGCCTTTGTCGGCGACACGTTGTTCATGCCTGATTTCGGCACCGCCCGGTGTGACTTTCCCGGCGGGTCTTCAACCGATTTGTATAATTCGATCCAAAAGATCCTGGCGCTGCCCGGCAACACCCGCATCTTTGTCGGCCATGATTACAAGGCACCGGGCCGCGATGATTACGCATGGGAAACCACCGTAGGCGAACAAAAGGCGCTGAACGTGCATATCGGCGAAGGGCGCAGCATTGAGGAATTCACCAGAATGCGCGACGCCCGTGATGCGACACTGGGTATGCCGCGTCTGATCCTGCCGTCGCTGCAGGTGAATATGCGCGCAGGCCAGATGCCGGAACCGGATGATCAGGGCGATGTATTTCTAAAGATCCCGATCAACAAAATCTGACCGAAGCAAGCGGAAGGCGATCATGGAAACGGATTGGATTTTGGGCTTGGCGGGCGGCATGCTGGTCGGGCTTGGCGGTGCCGTCTATCTTTTGGGCAACGGCCGTATAATGGGTGCCAGCGGTATTCTGGGCGGGCTGCTGGATGGCAGCGGCCGCAGCTCTGCAGCCGAAAGACTGGCCTTCATCACAGGTTTGGTTGCCGTTCCGCTGCTGATTGGCCTGCTGGCCGGTACACCGGAAACCCATGTTACGAGCAGCGCCACCGTGCTGATCATTGCCGGGCTTCTGGTCGGCCTTGGCACGCGGATGGCCAACGGCTGCACCTCCGGTCACGGGGTCTGCGGTGTTTCCCGGCTGTCCTTGCGTGGCATCACCGCGGCGGCGGCATTCATGCTGGCAGGCATCCTGACGCTGGCAGTTCTGCGCCAGGTTATGGGAGTGATCTGATGCTTCGGATTTTACTGGCGCTGATTGCAGGCAGCCTGTTTGGCGCCGGACTAATGCTGTCAGGCATGACTGACACCGCCAAAGTACAAGGGTGGCTGGATGTTTTTGGCCGCTGGGATCCCACACTGGGCTTTGTGATGGGCGGCGCGCTGCTGCCGATGGCACTGGCCTGGCGGCTGGCAGAAGGGCGCCAGCCTGCGGCTGGGGGCAGCTTCCCCGCCCTGCCGCGCGCCGGGCTGGACCGGCGGCTGATCCTTGGATCCATTCTGTTCGGCGCGGGATGGGGCCTGGCGGGGCTCTGCCCCGGTCCTGCAATGGCCGCGCTCAGCTATAACGGCTGGCAGGGCGCGCTGTTCCTGGCGGCGATGGCCTGCGGCATGATAGCCGCTCCCAGGTTCAGCCGGCATCTGGACCGGCGCGCCGCAAACGCGTAAAGACTCAGGATATGGATGCACGCGTTATTACCCCCGCTATTCGGTCTCGCCGCAGATCTCGGCTGAGGACCTGCCCGCCATTGCCGGCGCCGGCTTCAAAACGGTTATCTGCAACAGACCGGACGCGGAAGTGCCGCCCAGCCATCAGGCAGAGGCAATCCGCGCAGCCGCCGAAGCCGCAGGCCTGCGGTTCGAGGTTCTGCCGCTCACCCATCAGACCATGACACCCGAGAATGCAGCCCGTCAGCGGGCGCTGTATGAAGGCTGCGAAGGCCCGGTGCTGGCCTATTGCGCGTCCGGAACCCGCTGTTCTGTGGTCTGGGCGCTCAGCCAGGCCTGCGATATGTGCGCCGATGACATTCTGCTGAAAACCGCGGCTGCCGGCTATCAACTGGACGGGTTGCGGCCAGCACTTGATTCCCTGGCGGGAAACTAACCCTGTGAAAACTCTGCCTGCGTCGAATGTTGCAGGCAGCGGCCAAGCCTTTGGCCGACGCAGGAACCCCGGATCTGACCAATACTGATCCCCCCTGGCCGGAACCCAATGCGTCAACCGGACCCGGAGCCTGCACTGGATGAATGTGCAGGCCGCCAACCGTTTGGAACGGCTATAAGGGTTTGGCTGGCCGCGGCGGCTCCGGGAAAAGGCCCTGGATTCCGGGGCTGAATGATGGCGGTTCGCAGCGCAAAGAACTTAATAAATCAGTTGTTTCCTGGCAATGCGCCGTCCAGCCCTGCCAATTGCGAGATTTCTGCCGCGGCATCCCCCGGGTCAAAATCTCCCAAGTCGACCGCGGGAAGGTCAGGCAAGTCAGGCAGCCCGCCGTCCAGCCCATCCATGCCCAAAGCGGCATCGTCGCCGAGACCGGGCAAATCCATTGCGCCCATTCCACCCATTGCGTCATCCATGCCGCCCATGCCGCCGTCAAAACCGCCGTCACCCAGCGCAGGAAGCCCATCGCCGTCCATGCCAAGACCGCCGCCGCCCAGACCCGGTGCCGCTTCCAATGCCGGCAGGCCCGCGTCCTCCATCGGGTCCTGCAGGCCCTGCGCGGCAATTCCCATATCGAGCGCCGGAGGTCCGCCGCCCATCATGTCGGCGCCTGCCCCGTCGGAGAACCCCATTCCTTCTGCCCCGGCATCGCCTGCCAGCCTGGCCCCGGACTGATTCAGTCGGACTGCACGCGCGCCGTTCATTTGGCCCAGCCGCCCCTGTGCAATCGACTGGCCGCCAATGGTCAGCAGGTCGGTTTCATACAGAAAGGCGGAATCCAGCGGCAGCGAATCGCCGACCTTGAGACCGGCAAAATCCCTCAGGGGCACCCGCATCTTGCACAAAACAGCCGACAGCTCCGCCCGGATAGCCCCAAGGTTGCGGCCCAGAGATGGACCTTGCGCACCGCTTCCCTGGCCGTCCTGCAGCTCTTCGGCAGTAGGTTCCGGAAGTATCAGCTTCATCACGCCCTGCATGGCGCCGCAGGCCAGGTCCAGGTTCAGCTCGATCACCCGGTAATCCTCGGCCTCCATGCCCAGCACCAGACTGCGCACATTTTCAACCTGCGCGCCAAAGCGGTAACCGGTAAAGATTGCCTGATCCGCCTGGCCATCCAGCATCGCAAACACCTTGCCAAAGGTGCGTTCCAGAAACTCTGCCGTCATTGCTGCATCTGTCGGGGTATAGTGACGCTCGTCCGGTGCTTTGCCCATCACCGTACCGATGGTCTGCTGCTGGATCAGCGCTGTCACCGTGGGTGCATCCATGCTGGCCGCACCCATTCTGCCATGCGGACAGTCCAGCACCACCAGAAGATCCTTATCCGACAGCTGGTCAGCCAGATCCTCGGGAATGCGGTTGGATTGCCGGGCTGCCAGAACTGCCACCGGCAACCCGCACAGGTCTGCAGCTGCCCGCGCCACCGACCGGCGCAATGCTTTCAGCGTCAAGGAACTGGTAAGCGCCCCAACACCTTCCTTTGTCGCTGCCAGCTTGCGTGCAAGCACATTTTGCTTGCCGCTGCCTGCCTCTGCTGCTTCTGTTTCAGACATAGGCTGTTTAACCTGCCCCTTGCACGTCCCGTTTCCCCGTTTTTACCCGAAAGGAGGTTAACAACTCCTGTACCCCGGGCCAGGTTACGCAGCCTTTTCGCCTGCTGCGGGTAAGGAAACCCGGAACGCACCGCCGCCGTGCCCTGGCAGATAGGAAACATTGCCGCCCAGCCGTTGCATGACTTCCCTGCAGATTGCCAAGCCAAGTCCCGCACCGCCTGCCCGCTCGGGGCTGACACGCGAGAACTTTTCGAAAATCATCTGTTGAAATTCTGCCGGCACGCCGCTGCCGTTGTCAGTGAAGTCGATCTGCAGCCACCCGCTGGTTGCAGAGGCGGAAATGGACAGTTCCGGCTCCGCCGCATCGCAATACTTCTGGGCATTGGCGATCAAATTGATAAAGACCTGCGCCAGCCGGTCAAGATCGGAGGATATACGCACCCCTTCCGTTGCGGGATTGCGGCAGACCTTGAGCGGACGGTCCGATCCCGCCAGTGCAGCGGCCACCGCGTGGTCCAGCACGTCCGGCAGGGCGCCGGCCGACATGTTGAGGCTCACCTGGCCGTTCTCCAGCACGCTGAGGTCCAGAAGATCGTTAAGCAGCCGGGTCAGCCGCAGCGTTTCGTCATGAATGATCCCGGCGTAGTGGCGCTGATCCTGCGCACTCAGCTGCCCGTCATCGCGCAGGATTTCCGAAAACGCCCGGATCGAGGTCATCGGCGTGCGCAGCTCATGGCTGACCTGGCTCAGAAACGCATCCTTTTGTTCGGAAATTTGTGTAAGTTTCTCATTTGTTTCCCGCAACTTGCGGGCAGTCGCCGTCAGTTCCGCCGATTGCGTCTCCAAGCGGCTGGAATACTCCAGCATCTGGGCGGTTTCATCCGCAACCGCCAGCAGATCCGCAACTGAAACCGAGGAGCCGCCGGCGATCTGGCCAATCATCGCATGTGCTGCAGCCGCGCCGATGGAGGCGCTCAGCTCGCGCTCCAGCCGTTCCAGAAAGGCCGGTGTCGGTTCAGGCAGCGGGCCGCGGCCGCCTTGCCGCAGCCGCTCGCGCTGAAAGAACGCTTGCGCTTCTGCAGCCCCCAGAATCCGCTGCGACATGATCATCAGATCTTCGCATTGCGCCACAGATCCGGTCCAGCCGCGCGGACCGGCGGAATGGTCGAAGACATTGACAAATTGCGCACCCTGCAGCCGCTCCAGCGGGCTGGGGAAGCTCATCAGCGACACCAGGCAGAACACCAGCGCATTCAGACTCATCGACCACAAAACGGCGTGAACGGTCGGATCCATGGCTTCGATCCCGAACAGCGCCTCGGGACGCAGCCAGCTAAGGCCAAACAAGCCGTCACGCAGGATATGCTCGGGCAAAAGCCCGCCGCCCAATGCCGGCAGCAGCATGGTGTAGAGCCAGATGGCAAACCCCACCGTAAGCCCGGCCAGTGCGCCGCTGCGGGTGGCACCGCGCCAGAACAGCCCGCCGACCAGCGCGGGCAGAATTTGCGCCACCCCGGCAAAGGAGATGAGGCCGATGGCGGCCAGCGCCGCAGCGCCGCCGGACAGGTGGTAATAGAAATACCCAAGCGCCATAATCACTGCGATAGATACCCGGCGCGACAGCAGCACTACATCGCGCACATCGCCCGAAACCGACGCCCGGCGGTTCTGCAGCCGCAGCCAGACCGGCATCACGATGTGGTTCGAAACCATTGTGGACAGCGCCATGGCGGCCACAATCACCATCGACGTTGCCGAGGAAAACCCGCCGAGAAAGGACAGGACTGCCAACCCCTGCTGCCCCTGCTGCAGCGGCACTGTTAGTACAAACATGTCCGGGTTGGCGCCTGCGGGCAGCAGCTCCAGCCCGACTGCCGCGATGGGGACCACAAACATCGAAATCAGCAGCAGATACAGCGGAAACGCCCAGGAGGCGATGCGCAGGTGGCGTTCGTCCTCGTTCTCTACCACCATCACCTGAAACATCCGCGGCAGGCAGACAAAGGCCGCCGCGGCCAGAAAGGTAACCGTGGCCCAGCGGCTGCCATCGACGTTCCATTGACCGATCTGCGAGGCGTCTATCCTCTGCAGCGTCTCTCCCACGCCGCCGGCCACGCCCCAGACCACAAATACCCCAACTGCCAGCAGTGCCGCCAGCTTGACGATGGCCTCCAGCGCCACCGCGGTTACCACTCCGTGGTGCCGCTCATTGGCGTTCAGGTTGCGGGTGCCAAACAGAATGGCAAAAACCGCCAGCCCCGCCGCCACCCAGAATACGGTGTAGGTCTCATTGTAGCTTCGCAGCGGATCCGCCTCGGCAAAGATGGCAAAGGACAGCGTGATGGATTGCAACTGCAGCGAAATATAGGGCGTGACGCCAATCACCGCGAGGATCGTCACGCCGGCCGCCAGCAGGTTCGACTTGCCATAGCGCGACGACAACAGGTCCGCGATTGACGTGATCCGCTGGCTGCGCCCGATCCGCACCAGTTTGCGCAACCCCCACCACCAACCGATCATCACCAGAGACGGGCCAAGGTAGATCGTCACGAACTCCAGACCTGAGCGCGCGGCATAGCCAACCGCGCCGTAAAAAGTCCAGGCGGTGCAATAGATTGACAGCGACAACGTGTAGATCAGCGGCGAACGCATCCAGGCGGCGCTTTTGCCGCGGGTTGCCATCCGGTCGGCCCAGAAGGCAATGAAAAACAGAAACGCCACATAGGCGAGACAGACAACCGCAAGCACATTCAGCGAGGCCATCAGCGGTCCTCCGCTCCGTCCGGAGATCCTGCCCCGTCCGGCCCGCCGCCGGTCCAGTGATCCGCCCAACGCTGCACGGCGAGGCTGAAAGCAAAACAGGCGCCGATCAGGCCGGTCCAGACGGCGAAAATATAGATGATGGCCGACGACATACTGACACCATCGCGCGCCGCGGGATGGGTGGAGGCTTCGGGCCACAACAGCGGCAGCGCCAGCAGCAATGCGCCCAGCACCGGCAGCAGGCGGGCAATATCCATCAGCCTGCGGCGGCGGTAGGTCTGGCGTTCCGCGCGGGTGCCTGTTTGCTCTTCGGCGCCGCTACCCTGTGTCATCCCTGCATTATTCCTGGCCGGCCTGGGCGTGCAGGTCGCGCACCGCCGTCAGTACCTCGGCATTGGAGAAGGGTTTGGTCATAAACCGGGTCACGCCCGCCTTTTCCGCCATTTCCCGGTCGCGCATCTGGCCCCGGGCGGTCAGCATCAGCACCGGCAGTGCGCCCATGCCACCCTCGCTGCGCAGCTCGCGCACGATCTCCAGACCGCTTTTGCCCGGCAGCATAAGGTCCAGAATCACCAGATCGGGATTGGCATCGCGGATCACCTCCACCGCGGTGGCACCATCGGTATGCGCATCCACGCTCCAGCCGTCCCGTATCAGCAGAAACCGGATGGCCTCGGTGATATTCGGCTCGTCTTCGATCAGAACAACATGCCTGCCCATCAGCAGAATTTCCTCCCGGCGCCACCTGCCGGCCAGGCCGGTCCGCAGACGCATTCATTTTTGTGCAGATTAGCCCCGCGGCCGTGTCACTGTCAAAACTCTTCCTTCAGAATCGATGGCTCGCGCCGCGCCGGACAGCCCTGGCGCGGGCAGATCCTGCAACTGGCGCCAACCGGCTGCGGATCCCGTGCATCTTTGGCGCCGGGCAGGATCAGCATAACCGCCCTGTACATAGGATCAGCGCCAAAATCCTGCATTTCCTGCGGCCAGGCCACCGCCATGCAGTCAAAAGCCGCCGCATTGCGCCCCTGCTGCAGAACATTGCGCCGCACAGGGATATTCGGGTGAACAAGCGCAGTGTACAGCGGCCACAGCGGGCAGGACGACCCGAAACGCGGCATCGAAAACCCGGTCACAGGCTTGCGGAACAAAAGCGTGCCTGAGGCATCGCAGACCACCAGCCCGGCCTCCTGCCCCAGAACCTCCTCCGGCAGCGCCGCCAAGCGGCGCAGCACAGCAGGGAGCCCGCAATTGAAGCGGCGCGCGATCGCCACCGGAGCAACCCCACCCGCCTGGATTTCCTGCTCCATCGCCTGCAGCGGCATTGCCAAGGCATCCGCCCGGTATTGCGCCAAGGCCGCCTGTGCCAGGCTGCGGGCCGCCGGGCTTGTCAAAGCAGGGGCGGTCTGGACCAGCTGTCCGGGTCCAGCGGAGCCATCCTCAAGCGCAGGAAAATGAAACCCGTTTTCCTGAAAAAAGACCTCGGCCTCTTCTTGCGGCATGCCGCGGCGGTCGTCGCTGGTGTCGCCCTCGTCCAGAAAATTCACCAGTGCCCGGCTGCTCTCGGACAGGCGCAGGGAATCCTCGTTGAGGTTCTTGTGGAACCGGTCGCGCCACTCCGGCTCCAGTTCGCCGGTTTCCGCCAGGATCGACGCGGTAGAGCGGATCGCCGCAGCAGTCGACAGCACCTCATGCACCGAGGCCGCCAGATTGGGATCATGGGTCAGCCGGTCTGACAGGGTTTCCACCATGCGCTCCAGCGTGGCGATGCGGCGATGGCCGGTTGCCAGCACCTCGGCCCAGCCGGGAAACCGGCCGGCAAATTCATCGACCCGGTCCAGCTCGGCCACCGGAACCCCGCTGTCCGCCGCCGCCTCGCGCAGGGTAGAGATCAGAGCCGCCTCGGCCCCCTCGCTCAGCATCGACGGCTCCACCCCCAGCACCCCAGCGAGATCAACCAGCAGCTTACCGCCGATTCTGCGCCGGTTATGTTCGATCAGGTTGAGGTAGGAGGCCGAGATCCCCGCCTCCCGCGCCAATTCGGCCTGACGCATCCCCAGGATCAGCCTGCGTTCGCGGATCCGGCTGCCGGTCAGGGTATCGCGTGCCATTATGCGTGGCCTCCCAAAACACTGTCAATTCAACGGCTTTCTGCATTGCAATATAATACAATTTACAGAATGCCACTGAATACTGTTCAGTTATTTACAGAATTTTCAAGCAATAAAAGGGATTTATTGCCTGGCTTTACATAGCGCGCTCATACTGATTTTGCACGAAACGTGCTGGTGCTGCGCAGAAGTGAGGAGCTGCAAGGCACTAATCATATTAGGGAGGAATACATGTCTGAATTTGACGCATCGCGCCGCAGAGTCTTAAAGACCGGCGCAATCGCAGGCGCCGGTATGGCGCTGCCAACGATCTTTACCGCCTCTTCCGCCGCGGCCTTTACCAATGAACCGACCGGCGGCACCGTCACCCTGGGCTTCAATGTGCCCCAGACCGGCCCCTACGCCGACGAAGGCGCCGACGAGCTGCGCGCCTATGAGCTGGCGGTCGAGCATCTGAACGGCGGCGGCGACGGCGGCATGATGAACACCTTCAGCTCCAAGGCGCTGCAGGGGAACGGTATCCTGGGCAAGAAGGTGGAATATGTCACCGGCGACACCCAGACCAAATCCGATGCCGCCCGCGCCTCGGCCAAATCGATGATCGAAAAAGACGGCGCGGTGATGATCACCGGCGGCTCCTCCTCGGGTGTTGCCATCGCCGTGCAGGGTCTCTGCCAGGAGGCAGGCGTGATCTTCATGGCCGGCCTGACGCACTCAAACGACACCACCGGCAAGGACAAGAAGGCCAACGGTTTCCGCCACTTCTTCAATGGCTACATGTCGGGTGCCGCGCTGGCGCCGGTGCTGAAGAACCTGTATGGCACCGACCGCACCGCCTATCATCTGACCGCAGACTACACCTGGGGCTGGACCCAGGAAGAATCGATTGCAGCCGCGACCGAGGCCCTGGGCTGGAACACGGTGAACAAGGTCCGCACGCCGCTGGCCGCGACCGACTTCTCCTCCTACATCGCGCCGGTGCTGAATTCCGGCGCCGACGTTCTGGTGCTGAACCACTATGGCGGCAACATGGTGAACTCGCTGACCAACGCGGTGCAGTTCGGCCTGCGCGACAAGGTGGTGAACGGCAAGAACTTCGAAATCGTGGTGCCGCTCTACTCCCGCCTGATGGCCAAGGGTGCAGGCGAGAACGTGAAGGGCATTCACGGCTCGACCAACTGGCACTGGACGCTGCAGGATGAAGGCTCCAAAGCGTTCGTCAAATCCTTCGGCACCAAATACGGCTTCCCGCCGAGCCAGGCCGCGCACACCACCTATTGCCAGACGCTGCTTTATGCGGATGCGGTTGAACGTGCGGGCACCTTCAACCCCTGCGGCGTTGCCGAAGCGCTGGAAGGGTTTGAATTCGACGGGCTGGGCAATGGCAAGACATTGTACCGCGCCGAAGACCACCAGTGCTTCAAAGACGTGCTGGTTGTGCGCGGCAAGGAAAACCCAACCTCGGAATTCGACCTTCTGGAAGTGGTCGAAGTCACCCCGCGCGCGCAGGTGGAATACGCACCGGATCACCCGATGTTCGCGGGCGGTCAGCTGGGTTCCTGCAACCCGGGCGCCTGAGCCTGATGGTTCTGGCCGGGCGCGTTGCGCCCGGCCCTTCGTTTCACCGGCTATCTGACGCGTGCCGTCAGCACAGGGGTCTCAGGCCGCTGAACAGCCGGAGACCCTCTCTTCCACCCAGACTAACCGGGGGCGGGACCCATGGACGCAATCCTATTGCAAATCTTGAACGGGCTGGACAAAGGCTCGGCCTATGCGCTGATCGCGCTGGGTTTGACACTTATCTTCGGCACGCTTGGCGTGGTGAACTTTGCCCATGGGGCCCTGTTCATGATCGGCGCCTTCTGCGCAGTTACCGTGCAACGTTTTCTGAACCTCAGCTTTGAAACCGTCGACGAGACCCAGACCGACTTTCTGGGCAACCCGCTGAAAGTGAAAACCCCTTACGTCGAGGCCTGGTTCGGCCCCGAGTTCGGCGGCTCCATCATCGACTGGGCGGTGCCGCTGGCAATCCTCTTTGCCATCCCGATCATGATCGGCGTCGGCTATGTGATGGAACGCGGGCTGATTAAGCATTTCTACAAGCGCCCCCATGCCGACCAGATCCTGGTGACCTTCGGCCTTGCCATCGTGCTGCAGGAAGTCATCAAGTATTTTTATGGCGCCAACCCGATCCAGACCCCGGCCCCGGACGCGCTGAACGGCGTGATGAACCTGGGCGCCGTCATCGGCATGGACATCATCTATCCGGTCTGGCGTGTGGTCTATTTCTTCTTTGCAGTGCTGATCATCGGCGGCATCTTCTCCTTCCTGCAATTCACCACCTTCGGCATGGTGGTGCGGGCCGGCATGGCCGACCGCGAAACCGTGGGCCTTTTGGGCATCAACATCGACCGCCGCTTTACCATCATGTTCGGTATCGCCGCCGCTGTCGCGGGCCTGGCCGGTGTTATGTACACGCCGATCAACTCGCCCAACTACCACATGGGCATGGACTTCCTGGTGCTCAGCTTTGTGGTGGTGGTTGTCGGCGGCATGGGTTCGCTGCCCGGCGCGGTGCTGGCAGGTTTCCTGCTGGGTGTTCTTGAGAGCTTTGCCTCAATGAACGAGATCAAATCCCTGATCCCCGGCATCGACCAGATCATCATCTATGTGGTCGCAATCATCATTCTGCTGACCCGTCCACGGGGCCTGATGGGCCGCAAAGGCGTGATGGAGGACTAAGACATGTTCGGACTGGATAAAAAAGACACCTCTATGCTGATCATCGTCGCCTGCCTGACGCTGTTCGCCCCCTTCATCCTGAACCCCTTCCCCACCGGCAGCGCCATGGCGCAGTTCAACGCGGGCTATCCTGACCTGATGCAGCGCTTTGTGATCTTCGGGATCTTCGCCATCGGATTTAACATCCTCTTTGGCCTCACCGGCTATCTGTCATTCGGCCATGCGGCTTTCCTCGGCGCCGGCTCCTACTCGGCCGTCTGGATGTTCAAGCTGGTAGGCATGAACGTAATCCCGGCAATCTTGCTGTCAGTGATTGTCGCAGGCCTGTTTGCCTTGCTGATCGGTTTTGTCAGCTTGCGCCGCTCCGGCATCTATTTCTCGATCCTGACGCTGGCCTTCGCGCAGATGTCCTTTAACCTTGCCTATTCAGTGCTGACCCCGATCACCAATGGCGAGACCGGTCTGCAGCTGACACTGGAAGACCCGCGCATCCTGGGTGTCTCCGCCACAGCTGACGGCTCAATCCCGGTGACCAGCCTGTTCGGCCTGGAGATGCGGTCAACGTTTGAGCTGGCGGCCGGCCCCTGGGCCTTTCAGTTCAACGCAGGCTATTACCTGTGCGCGCTGATCCTGCTGGCGGCGTTCTACCTGTCGATCCGCATCTTCCGCTCGCCCTTCGGCATGATGCTGCGGGCGGTGAAGTCGAACCAGCAGCGGATGAACTACACCGGCCTCAACACCCGGCCCTACACCCTGGCGGCTTTTGTGATCTCCGGCATGTATGCGGGTCTTGCAGGCGGGCTGATGGCCTCGATGGACCCCTTGGCAGGTGCTGAGCGGATGCAGTGGACTGCTTCGGGCGAGGTCGTGCTGATGACCATCCTCGGCGGTGCCGGCACGCTGATCGGCCCGGTGCTGGGCGCCGGCTTCATCAAATACTTCGAGAACATCTTCTCGAAAATCAACGACAACGTGCTGCACACATGGTTCAGCTTTTTGCCCGACGGGATGGAGGACGCGGTTGTGTTCCTGGTCCACCCCTTCATCGGCAAAGGCTGGCACCTGACGCTGGGCATCCTGTTCATGCTGGTGGTGATCTTCCTCCCCGGCGGCCTGGTTGAGGGCGGTCAGCGGATCAAGGGCTGGCTCAGCCGCCGCAAGGCCAAGGACAGCAATACGTCCGGCAAAACCAACCCCGCGGAATAAGGAGACAACACAATGGGTATCCTTGAAGTCAAAGACGTGGGGAAACGGTTCGGCGGCCTGCAGGCCCTGTCCGAGGTGAACCTCAGCGTTAAGGAAAACTCGGTCCATGCGATCATCGGACCAAACGGCGCGGGCAAGTCCACCCTGCTGAACTGCCTGGTGGGCAAGCTGATCCCCGACACCGGTTCCGTCATGTTCGACGGCCAGTCGGTGCTGGGCCGCGCGCCTTACGAGATCAACCAGATGGGCATTTCCCGCGTGTTCCAGACGCCCGAAATCTTTGGCGATCTGACGGTGCTGGAAAACATGATGATCCCCTGCTTTGCCAAACGGGACGGCGCGTTTGAGTTGAACGCCCTGTCATCAGTGCTGAAGCAGGCGGACATTCTGCAAAAGGCCGAGCATATGCTGGAAGAGATGAACATGGCGGACAAGCGGCACATGCACGCCGCCGCCATGTCCCGCGGCGACAAGCGGCGGCTGGAGATCGGCATGTGCCTTAGCCAAGAACCCCGCCTGCTGCTGCTGGATGAGCCGACCGCAGGCATGGCACGGGCGGACACCAACAACACCATCGACCTGTTGAAACAGATCTCGGACGAACGCGACATCACCATCGCCATCATCGAACACGACATGCATGTGGTGTTCAGCCTCGCCAACCGGATCACCGTGCTGGCCCAGGGCACCCCGCTGGTCGAGGACGATCCGCAAAACATCCGCGGCAACCCCAAGGTGCGCGAAGCGTATCTGGGCGAAAGCGCGTAAAGGAGAAGCACCATGAATGTGAAACCCGATTTCTCCAAAAGCGCCAATGCGGCCACCACAGCCCCGGCCTTCCTGTCGGTCTGGGATGTCCATGCTTACTACGGCGAGAGCTATATCGTGCAGGGCATCAGCTTCAACGTCCACGAGGGTGAGATCCTGGCACTGCTGGGCCGCAATGGCGCCGGCAAAACCTCCACCCTGCGATCCATCGCGCGTACCGGCTCTCCCATGGTGACCCGCGGTGAAATCTGGCTGGATCATAAACCGCTGCACAAGATGGAATCCTATGAGGCCGCATCCGTGGGCCTGGGCCTGGTGCCTGAGGACCGCCGCATCATCCCCGGCCTGACGGTTGAGGAAAACCTGCAGCTGGCGCAGATAGCGCCGCCCGTCGGCTGGTCGCTGGAGCGTCTTTACGACTTGTTCCCGCGCCTTGGCGAACGCCGCAAGCAGGAGGGCGTGACCCTCTCGGGCGGCGAGCAGCAGATGCTGGCGATTGCCCGCGCGCTGGCGCGTGACATCAAGGTGCTGCTGCTGGACGAACCCTACGAAGGCCTGGCCCCGGTAATCGTCGACGAGATTGAAAAGACCCTCATCCACATCAAGGAACAGGGCATGACAACAATCATTGTCGAGCAGAACGCCGTCCGCGCCCTGGAACTGGCGGACCGTGCGGTGATCCTGGATACCGGCGGCATCGTCTTTGACGGAACCGCCGCAGAGGTTCTGGAAAACGAAGAGCTGCGCGCCGAATACCTGGCAATCTGAGACGCATCTCAAAACAATCTCCGCCCCGCCGCGCTCCGGCGCCGGGTGATTGAGGCCGGACCTTGTCAGGTCTGGCCTCTCCTTTTTGCAGCAATCCCTCCCGACCCCTGATTTGAACTGTAAACCATGGTTATACGCCGCGGTTTTCTGCACCAATCAGACCCCGCTCCTATTCTGCCTGACCGCAGTGACCCCGATGTCGCTGTCACTGCTCGCGCTTCTCCAGCGCGGCAGCATCGCAGAAAGGACAACATCATGCGCAATCCCATCAAACTCCTGGCCCTCGCCCTCGCCCTGCCGGCCGCAGCGGCCATGGCGTCAGAAACCGCTCCCAGCCCGGATACCGAAGCCAAGATCCGCGACCTGCTGACCGGTCAAGGGTATGAGGTCACCGAAATCGAAGCCGAAGACGGTCTGTTCGAGGCCGAAGCCACCAAAAACGGCAAAGCATACGAGTTCCACCTGAATGATCAGATCGAAGTCGTGAAGATCAAGGAAGACAGCGAAGACGATTGATCCTGCCAATTTGAACGGCTCCGGGCGCATTTCAGAAACCCCGGAGCCGGAAGGATACAACATGAAAAACTCATATATCTGGGACCCTGTGGTCCGGCTGGTTCATTGGCTGCTTGCCGCGGGTTTTGCCGCCAACGCGCTGTTTACCGACCCCGATGGAACTCTTCATCAAACCATCGGATACTTCATCGCCGCGTTGCTTGGTATCCGTTTGCTCTGGGGATTGATTGGCAGCCGTTACGCCCGTTTTTCAAGCTTCAGGCCCGACCTTGGCGCTGCTGCCGGCCATCTGGCGGACATCGCGGCAGGGCGCAGGAATTGTCACAAGGGGCATTCTCCCCTGGGTGCGCTGATGATCTGCAACCTGTTGCTGACACTGCTGGGCATTGCGCTGACCGGCTGGCTTTTGACAGTGCCGCTGTTGACCAGCGCAGGCTGGCCGGAGGAGCTGCACGAAGTCCTTGTCACCTGGGCGGAAGTCTCGGTCCTGCTGCATGCGGGTGCGGTCCTGTTTGAGACACGCCGCACCAAAGTCAGGCTGGCCCGCGCCATGATCACCGGTTACAAGAACCTGCCAGACAGATCAGCGGGGACATAACGATGCGCCAAAACCGGCAAGACCCGGCCCGGCCCTGGATCCTGATTGCTGTCATCGCCGTGCAAGCCCTGTGCGCGGCGGTGTTTCTGGGCGACATGGCTGCTGACCTCGGCGGGATGGAAGGCGCAGAGGCAGATCCGGGCGAAGGCCCGCATGCCTATATCGAAGGGCTGGCAGCAATTGCCCTGGTGGCCGCGATCGTGATCGAGACCCGCATCCTGATGCGGCTGATGCGGCGCAAGGCGCATCTGGAGGACAGCCTGAGCGCAGCCCAGGCCGCAGTGCAGGACGTCATCAATGCGGAATTTGCCAACTGGGCTCTGACTCCAGCCGAGCTGGACGTGGCGGCCTTTTTGGTAAAGGGCATGTCCACGGCTGAAATCGCCGCCCTGCGCGGCAGCGCCGCAGGCACCGTCAAGGCGCAGCTGAATGCAATCTACCGCAAATCCGGCACCGGCAACCGGGCGGAGCTGATGAGCCTTTTGATCGACACCATGATGGGACAACGCCAGCCGGCCGCGGGCCAGGACCCTGCCGCCCGCTCCGCCTGAACCCGCGGTCAAAGCAGCTTGCGCAGCTCGGTTTTCAGCACCTTGCCATAATTGTTCTTGGGCAGCGCTTCGATGCGCAGGTATGCCTTGGGGCGTTTGAACCGGGCGATCCGGCTGCTGCAAAGGTCATCCAGCGCGGCTTCTGCCGCCTCCCCCACAACAAAGGCCACCACTTCCTCGCCCCAATCCGCATGGGGCCGGCCCACGACTGAGACCTCGCGCACGTCAGGGTGCAGCAACAAGACTTCCTCCACCTCGCGCGGATAGACGTTGGAACCGCCGGTGATGATCATGTCCTTGGAGCGGTCCTGCAGGGTGAGATAGCCGTCGGTGTCCAAAACCCCCATATCGCCGGTCATCAGCCAGCCATTGACCAGTGTTTTGGCGGTGGCCTCCGGGTTGTTCCAATAGCCCGGCATAACCGCATCGCCGCGCACCATGATCTCGCCGTGGCTGCCGGCGGGCAGGAAATCCCCCTCCGGCGTGCCGATCCGCACCTCAACCACGCTTTGCGCCCTGCCGACACTGGCCAGCCGCTTACGCCAGCGCGAATGCGCGCGGTCCTGCACGGCATGCCGCGGCAGCGCGGTGATCGCCATCGGGCATTCGCCCTGGCCGTAGACCTGCACAAAGACCGGGCCGAAATGCTCCACCGCCTCCACAATGTCGGCCGTATACATTGGCCCGCCTGCGTAAATCACTGTGCGCAACCCCTCGCCCTTGCGGCCCAGCCGCTTGGCTTCCGAAGTCATCCTTGTGACCATCGTGGGCGCTGCAAACATATGGACGCGCCCGAAATGCGCTGCCAGATCAAAGATCTCCGCCTCGTCAAAGCCGCCCGACACCGGGCAGACATGCGCAGCCCCCGCGAGAACATGCTGAATTGCATAAATCCCCGCCCCATGGCTCATCGGTGCCGCATAAAGCGCCTGATCTTCAGCGCTGACCTGATCCACATCGGCAAAATAGGCGATTGCCATGGTCATCAGCATCCGGTGGGTGATCATCACCCCCTTGGGCCGCCCGGTGGTGCCAGAGGTGTAGAACAGCCAGGCCAGATCTTCGGGGGCACGGAAAACAGGCTCTGCCACAGGCTGCGCTTCCAGGGCTGCGGCATAGTCCGGACCCGTGATGTCCACACAGCGCACAACCGCCTCTGTTGCTGCAACAGCCTCCGTCAGCCCGGGCGAGGTAAACACCAGCCCCGCACCGGAGTTTTGCAGGATATACTCCGCCTCCTTGCCGTGCAGCTTGGCATTGACCGGCACCGCCGCCGCCCCCGCATACCAAATGCCGTAAAGCGTGATCAGATAGTCCGGGCAATTCTTCATGAATATGCCGACCCGGTCCCCCGGGCGCACACCCTGCATCTGCAGCCAGCCGGCCACCGACGCCGCGCGGGTGTGAAAGCCTGAGTAGTCCGCAATCTGCTCCTGTCCCAGAAACAACGCAGGCCGCGCCGCCTCTGCCGCTGCCATGCGCTGCAACCACACTGCAATGTTCATCCGCTGTCCCCTCCGGCTTGCCCGTCGGCGTGCATCACGGCACGCAAACACCCCCTTCAATTCCGCAGAAAGGCCGGGGTAGAAACACCATATGAGCGATCTTGCCTTTGACCATGCCCCTGTGGGCCTTGCCGTGCTGGAACGCCGCGTCATCACGCGGTGCAACCTGCAGTTTGCCTCCACCTTCGGCGGAACTCCCGGTGAATATACCGGCATGCCGATTTCAGGGCTGTACCCCAGCCAGGAGGATTTCAACCGTATCGGCACCCTGCTGCAACAGCCCGAGGCGCAAAGCGGCAGTTACAGCGACGAGCGTATCATGCGCCGCCGCGCAGGCGCATTGTTCTGGTGCCGGGTGCGCGGCCGCTCGGTCACGCCGCAGGCGCCGTTTCAGACCGGCATCTGGTCCTTTGCGGACATATCCGAGGACCGCCCGGTGGTCTCGCTTACCCCGCGCGAACGCGAAGTGGCGATCCTCACCTGCAAGGGGCTGTCGGCCAAGGAAATCGGCCAGCAGCTTGATCTGTCCTACCGCACAGTGGAAAGCCACCGGGCGCATCTGCTGCAAAAATTCGCCGCCCGCAAGCTGCCGGAACTGGTGGCCAAACTGACGGGCATGCCGCTGTGAGACAAAATACGGTCCGGCAATTGCAAATCCGATTATCTGCCTCCATGTTACAGCCCGGATCGACGGTGCTTTCCTTGCGGTAATCCTTGCCCTATAAGCGCCCTAATTTCCGGCCCGCCTGCCCTGGCGGGCCTGTCGGAATTGGCTGAGGACAATATGACAAACAAATCTCACGAAGCTGACGTGGCATTCATCAAGGCGCTGGCGGAATTGCTGCGCGAAAACGATCTGACCGAACTGCAGGTCAAGCGGGACTACGGCGACGACGACAGCCTGAATGTGCGTGTCTCCCGCCAGACCGCCATGGCCGCGCCGGTGCAGGTTGCGATGCCTGCCGCCGCTGCTCCGGTTGCAGCCGCTGCCCCTGCCGCCGCCGCAGCCCCCGCAGCCGCCAGCGAAGATCCGGCCAGCCACCCCGGCGCCGTGACATCGCCGATGGTCGGCACCGTCTATCTGCAGGCCGAACCCGGCTCGCCCGCCTTTATCTCTGTTGGCCAGCAGGTCAGCGAAGGCGACACCCTGCTGATCGTCGAGGCCATGAAAACCATGAACCACATTCCGGCGCCGAAATCGGGCACCGTGAAGCGCATTCTGGTTGAAGACGGCGCCGCCGTTGAATTCGGAACCCCCCTGGCCATCATCGAGTAAGGATCTGGCATGTTTGACAAGATCCTGATTGCCAACCGCGGCGAGATCGCCCTGCGCGTGATCCGTGCCTGCCGGGAAATGGGCATCAAATCGGTTGCGGTGCATTCCACTGCGGATGCCGACGCAATGCACGTGCGCATGGCCGATGAATCGGTCTGCATCGGGCCGCCGTCCGGCACCCAAAGCTATCTGTCGATCCCGGCCATCATCTCGGCTGCCGAGATCACCGGCGCCCAGGCGATTCATCCGGGCTACGGCTTCCTGTCGGAAAACGCCAACTTTGTGCAGATCATCGAAGACCACGGGCTGACCTTCATCGGCCCCTCGGCTGCGCATATCCGCACCATGGGCGACAAGATCACCGCCAAGGAAACCGCCCAGAACCTTGGTATTCCGGTTGTTCCGGGATCCGAGGGCGGCGTGCCCGATATTGCCGCAGCCAAGAAAGCCGCAGCAGATATGGGCTATCCGGTGATCATCAAGGCCACCGCCGGCGGCGGCGGCCGCGGCATGAAAGTGGCCCTGAACGAAAAAGAGCTGGCGACCGCCTTCTCCACTGCCCGTTCGGAAGCCAAGGCTGCCTTCGGCAATGACGAAGTCTATATGGAGAAGTACCTCCAGAAACCGCGTCACATCGAAGTACAGGTCTTTGGCGACGGCAAAGGCGTTGGCGTTCACCTGGCCGAGCGCGACTGCTCGCTGCAGCGCCGCCACCAGAAAGTATTCGAGGAGGCTCCCGGCCCCTGCATCACCCCGGAAGAACGCGCCCGCATCGGCAAAATCTGCGCCGACGCTATAGGCAAGATGGGCTATTCCGGCGCAGGCACCGTTGAATTTCTCTATGAAGACGGCGAGTTTTACTTCATCGAGATGAACACCCGCCTGCAGGTGGAGCACCCGGTGACCGAAGCCATCTTCGGTGTCGATCTGGTACGTGAACAGATCCGGGTGGCCGAAGGCTTGCCGATGTCCTTTACCCAGGACGATCTGGAAATCAACGGCCACGCCATCGAGGTCCGGATCAACGCCGAGAAGCTGCCGAATTTTTCGCCCTGCCCGGGCAAGATCACCCAGTACCACGCCCCCGGCGGATTGGGTGTGCGGATGGATTCGGCGCTCTATGACGGCTACTCGATCCCGCCCTATTACGACTCGCTCATTGGCAAGCTGATCGTGCACGGCCGCGACCGGACCGAGGCGCTGGCGCGCCTGAACCGGGCCCTGGGCGAGCTGATCATCGACGGCATCGACACCACCGTGCCGCTGTTCCATGCGCTGCTGCAGGAACAGGATATCCACACCGGCGACTACGGCATTCACTGGCTGGAACGCTGGCTGGAAGAAAACCAGCCCGGATAACTTCAGCGGGGCGCGCCACTGGCCGCGCCCCGTTTTACATTTGCCTGCCTTTTACCGTTATACTGGCCAGCACCATGAGCTTAACTGCGGACCTATTGCTGCACGCCTATTCTGCCGGTGTTTTTCCGATGGCCGAACACCGCGACGACCCCGAGATTTTCTGGGTCGATCCCAAGCGGCGTGGCATTCTGCCGCTGGATGGCTTCCGCATCTCCCGCTCGCTGGCCAAACGGATCCGCAACGGCGGATTTGAGATCACCGTGAACCGGGATTTCGGCGGCGTCGTAGACGGCTGCGCCGACCGGGCCGAGACCTGGATCAACGGGGAAATCCGCGACCGCTACCTGGATCTGCACCTGATGGGCAACGCCCATTCGCTTGAAGTCTGGCAGGACGGCATCCTGGCCGGCGGCACCTATGGCGTCTCTCTGGGCGGCGCCTTTTTTGGCGAAAGCATGTTCTCGCGCCGCCGGGATGCCTCCAAAGTGGCGCTGGCCTATCTGACTGACAGGCTGCGGCAGGCGGGCTACAGGCTGTGCGACACGCAATTCCTGACCGCGCATCTTGCGTCGCTTGGCGGAATTGAGGTTACCCGCGCGCGTTACCGGGCCCTATTGCGCGAGGCCCTGAAAACGGATGCGGATTTTGCCCGGCCAGCTGTGCCCGCACCTCAGCTGCTGCTGCAGCGCATGACCCAGACATCATAGCGGTTGTGGTCCAGCGCGTTGAGTGCCGGGCTGGACGCCACCATCCAGCCCTGGAAATGCATCGCACCATCGTCGGGGTCCCGCACGGTCAGATAGGCAAAGGCATCCCCGGTCGGGTTCTCCGCCGGATAGCGGCAGTCCGACACGGTCACCAGCAGGCCGAACATTTCCGAACTGCCGCCGATCGCCACTTCCGCATCCATGGTATGGCCGTTGACCTTGTCCAGCGCCCTTAGCACCGCAGCACTGCCCTGCGCCGCCGGCTGCTCCTGACCCCAGGCCGGCATGGCCAGCGCACAAGCCATTACTGCCGCGGCAAAGCGCATCAAGAATCGCCCTCGCCGCCGCCGGCGACAAATTTGACCAGCAGCGAAATCAGGCTGACCGCACCCTGGGTGTCCTCGATCTCATCCCCTGCTTCAAAAGCAAAGGGCGAACCGCCGGGCATGATCTCAACAAAGTTACCGCCCAGCAGCCCTTCGGAAGAGATCACCACCGCGCTGTCATCCGGGATTTCGATGCCTTCATTAACAGAGAACATAGTATCTGCGCGGAAGGTTTCCGGGTTCAGGCCGACGCCGGTCACGGTGCCGATCTTGACCCCGGCCAGCCGAACGTCGGTGCCGACACTGACCCCTTCCAGCGAGCGGAAAGACGCGTTCAAGTCATAGGTCGCGCCGCCGCGCGACAGGCCGGCCGCCTGGCCGGCATAGACAGCAAAAGCAACAGCAGCAGCCAGCACGACGCCGCCGGCAAAAACTTCGGTAGGATTGTGGGACATGAAATCAGCCTTCTGGCAGATGTTTTATTCGGGCACCCAGGCCTCATAATCGCGGCGTTCCTTGGGTTCGCCGCCTGCGCGGATCGACCCGGCCGGTGCATAGGCCATCATGGTGCCGGTCAGGTTTTCCTGATGCGGCTTTTCCCAGGCCTTGTGCTTCAAGGGCTTTTCGCTGGGCAGCTCGTCAAAAGTGCGGTGCAGCCAGCCGTGCCAGTCGGGGCTGACGCGCGAGGCTTCAACTTCCCCGTTGAACATCACCCAGCGCTTGCTGTCATCGGCATTGCGGTAGAACACATTGCCCTGATCATCCTCGCCCACCTTGATGCCCTTGCGGGCGGTGAACATCCGGGTGTTCAGGGTGGCGCCGTTCCACCATGTCACAGCGCTCAGAAGTGTGTTCAGGATTCCCATCGGTGCCTCCGGATTTATCCGTTTCTGATATGGCCCAATTTCCCGCCAAGGTCCAGTGGCTTGCGCCCCTCTGGACGGGTCACGGCGGGAATTGGCAGTTTTGCCTGAGGCGCGTTTCCCGCACCTGACAGGATCAGCCTGCCGCTGGGGCCAGCGCCGTCACTTCAATCTCAATGCGGAACTTGGAATCGATCAGGTTGCACTCGATCATTGTTGCCGCAGGCGGGTTGGCGCCAAAGACCTCAGCCAGAACCGGCCAGCAGGGTTCGAACTCCGCCGCATCCGGCAGGTAATAGTTCACCCGCACCACATCGGCAAAGCCAGCGCCCGCCTTCTGCAAGGCACCGCCAATGGTTTCAAGCGCAGATTTGCACTGTGCCACCACATCATCGCCCTGCCCGACGGTGCCTGCCACATGCACGAAGCCGCCAGCCACAACAGCGCGGCAATAGCCGATCTTAGCCTCAAACTCACCGCCTGAAGAAATACGTTTGATCACTGCCCTGCTCCTTCCTCTTGCCCGAAATATCCCGGGGGCGCAGCGGCCCGCCGCTGCGGGGGCAGCGCCCCCCATCCAACCGGCCCCCAAACAGCAAACGGCGCGGATAAAACCGCGCCGTTTGATCTATTGACTAGCCATTCACCCGGCCGAGGCCGGCTCTTTCTCGGCGTCCGCATGGATCATCAGCGGCTGCGCATCCGAGGTCACCGCCTCCTCGTTGACAACCACCTTGGTCACGCTGTCCATGCCCGGCAGATCGAACATGGTATCCAACAGGATATCCTCCATGATCGACCGCAGCCCGCGGGCACCGGTCTTGCGTTCGATTGCTTTCTTGGCAATCGCGCTCAGCGCCTCGTCGGTGAAGTCCAGTTCGGTGTCTTCCAGCTCGAACAGACGCTGGTACTGTTTGACCAGAGCGTTCTTGGGCTGGGTCAGGATTATGACCAGCGCGTCCTCGTCCAGATCTTCCAGCGTTGCCAGAACCGGCAGACGGCCGACAAATTCAGGGATCAGCCCGAATTTCAGCAGATCTTCCGGCTCCAGTTCCTGGAACACTTCGCCGACACCGCGGTCATCGTTGTCGCGCACATCCGCGCCAAAGCCCATCGCAGACCCCTTGCCGCGGGCCGAGATGATCTTGTCCAGCCCGGCAAAAGCACCGCCGCAGATAAACAGGATATTGGTGGTGTCCACCTGCAGGAATTCCTGCTGCGGATGCTTGCGCCCGCCCTGCGGCGGCACCGAGGCAACGGTGCCTTCCATCAGTTTCAACAGCGCCTGCTGCACGCCCTCGCCCGATACGTCGCGGGTGATCGAGGGGTTTTCAGACTTGCGGGTGATCTTGTCGACTTCGTCGATATAGACGATGCCGCGCTGCGCGCGCTCGACGTTGTATTCGGACGACTGCAGCAGCTTCAGGATGATGTTCTCTACATCCTCGCCCACATAACCGGCCTCAGTCAGCGTGGTGGCATCCGCCATGGTGAAGGGCACATCCAGGATCCGCGCCAGCGTCTGCGCCAGCAAGGTCTTGCCGCAACCCGTGGGGCCGATCAGCAGGATGTTGGATTTCGCCAGTTCGATGTCCGACCCGGCCTTTTGGGCGTGGTTCAAACGTTTGTAGTGATTGTGCACCGCAACCGACAGCACCCGCTTGGCGGTGGCCTGACCGATCACATAGTCATCCAGAACCTGGCAGATGTCCTTGGGAGTCGGCACCCCGTCGGTGGCCTTCAGCCCGGAAGCCTTGGTTTCTTCACGGATGATATCCATGCACAGTTCAACGCATTCATCGCAAATGAACACGGTGGGGCCTGCGATCAGCTTGCGCACTTCATGCTGGCTCTTGCCGCAGAAGCTGCAATAGAGGGTGTTTTTGCTGTCGCCGCCTGAATTCGTCGCCATGGTCTACCTTTCAGTCCGCCCGGTCCGCTGCTCCCGCACTGCGGGGCTACTCAACTTTCTGCCAGCTTAAGCGAGTGCTTAGGCCGCCACAATGTGAAAGTGCGCCCCATTTCAAACACGGGGCACACGGCTGTTCACAACGCCAGGCGTTACGCCTGCTCTTCGTCGCCCTTGGCGCGGTTTTCGACGATCTCATCGATCAGGCCGAACTCTTTGGCTTCTTCCGGCGCCATGAAATTGTCCCGCTCCAGCGCGTCGACAATCTTGTCGTATTCCTGGCCGGTGTGCTTGACGTAGATCTCGTTCAGGCGCTTCTTCAGCTTCAGGGTTTCCTCGGCGTGGATCATGATATCGGTCGCCTGGCCCTGGAACCCGCCGGAAGGCTGGTGCACCATCACCCGGGAATTGGGCAGGCTGAACCGCATGCCTTTTTCGCCGGCGGTCAGCAGCAGCGACCCCATCGAGGCCGCCTGGCCGATCACCAGGGTCGAAACCTTGGGTTTGATGTACTGCATGGTGTCATAGATCGACAGGCCGCTCGTCACCACGCCGCCGGGGCTGTTGATGTACATCGAGATTTCCTTGGACGGGTTTTCCGCCTCAAGATGCAGCAGCTGCGCCACGATCAGCGAACTCATCCCGTCATGCACCGGACCATTCAGAAAGATGATCCGCTCCTTCAGCAGGCGGGAAAAAATGTCATAGGCCCGCTCGCCCCGGCTGGTCTGCTCCACCACCATCGGGACCAGGGTATTCATGTATGTTTCTCTGGGATCAATCATTTCGACCTGCCTGCGTTGTTTATGTCCGGCACCATACCCGACAGTGTGTTACCTGAGTCTTAGTATCGCCACTTTTGAGCTGCAAGGGGCGGCGGCCATTTTACGGTGCCGCAAAGCTGCATACCGTGTCGCAATCCGCTGGAACGCTGTCGCTATTCTCGGGCTGCGGCGCCCGGCAGCGCCTTAGGAAACAAACTCAAGTCCGAATTCCACCCGGGGAGGCCAAATCCCGGGTGCCGTGCTGGGGTTCCGCCATGGCTGATGACAGTTTCGTTCAGAAAGGCGCCGCCGCCAATCTCGCCGTTCCCTTCGAAGGCGAGCCGCAGGATTTTTACTTCCTGCTGCTGCCCAAGGCAACAATGCTGCCGGTGGCCGCCGCCATCGAACCTTTGCGCATTGCCAATCAGGTGACCGGCACCCGGCTGTACCGCTGGTATATCATGACCGAAGACGGCCAGCCACTGCATTGCTCCAACGGCATGGTGATCACGCCGGACACACCGCTGCAGCCGCTGCCCTCGGATTCGCTGGGCTTTGTCTGCGCCGGCGTGGAGCCGCAAAATACAGCCAGCGAGGTCACCCTGAACTGGCTGCGCCGCGAAAGCCGCTTTGGCCGCTCCATCGGGGGCATCTGCACTGGTGCCTTTGCCCTGGCCCAGGCCGGGCTGATCAAGAACCACAAATTCACGCTGCACTGGGAAAACCAGCCGGGCTTTCTGGAAAGCTACCCGAATCTGGACCCGTCCCCCAATATCTTTGAAATCTCCGGCCCGCTGATGACCTGTGGCGGCGGCAATGCGGCCACCGACATGATGCTGCACCTGATCGAGGAACGCCACGGCAAGCAGCTGGCGATCATTGTCGCTGACATGTGCCTGCATGTGCGCTCCGGCGGCCAGGCGGCACCGCAGAAATCGAACTATGCGGTGGCCATCGGCAGCCGCAACCAGCGCCTGTTGAACGCGCTGCAGCTGATGCAGGAATCGATTGAGGAGCCGTTGTCGATCGGCGAGCTTTGCGACCGGCTCGACATCTCCCGCCGCCAGCTGGAGCGGCTGTTCTCGCGCTACCTGAACCAAAGCCCGATGCATGTCTATTTCGACATGCGCCTCAGCCACGCCTTTGCCCTGATGAACGAAACCTCGATGAGCGTTACCGAAATTGCCCTGGCCTCGGGTTTCAACTCGGCCACGCATTTCTCACGCCAGTTCAAACGCAAATTCGGCGCCTCCCCGCATTTCTTCCGCAAGGGCTGGAGCTGATACCCGAATTCCGGCGGCCTGTCGTGCCCGGCCACCGGCCAGCGCTGCGGCTTTCTGCACCGCGCGGCTCAATTTCCCGGTTCAGCTATCTGCCGGCGTTCATCTCTCCTGGCCCGGCATTTGCAACCCCACACCCTCTGGTCCGTTTGTGAGGGTTAGCACAATACGCCTAAAATTTGCCGAATTTCCCCTGTAATTGACAACACGCCTGAGAGATTTGGCTTTAGGACAAAAACTCAACAAGGGATTAACGCTGCCGCACTCCTGCAACCGGGTTACCGGTATTTTTCCAGGGCAAGACCGCGCCAAGTCATTCATTGAACACAACTTTCGAATTCAGCACAGCCGGGCGCAGAACCAAGGCGCCAACGCACCATTTTGGATTTTCGCATGACGCATTCTCCGCACCTTCATCTGCCGCATATACAGGAAATGGATACCGGCAGACTCCGGGCGTTCCGTATCTCTGCCTGTGTGGCGCTGCCGCTTTTGCTTGCCGTGTCCGCCGGAAATCTGCTGGATCCGATTATCCGGTTTGACGATTACCCCGCTCTGCTGGCCAGGCCCGATGGGTTCTGGCCGAAAACCCTTCATGAAGGGCGATGGCTGAATTACCTGTGGCATCTGCGCGGAATTGTAACACCGCCCTGGCTGAACTTCGCCCTGTTCCAGGTGCTGTGGGCGTTGACTGCAGCCGCCATTGCAGCCACGGCAACCAAAGACAATGACCGTGCCTGGTTCACTATTGCCCTCACCCTGGCCCTGCTGCCGGCCCCGCCTGTCTTTTTGATGGCAGGCTGGTCCAGCACCGTCATTCCGGGTTTTGCAGTGCTGGCGCTCTACGGGTTTCTTGCGCTCACCCTGCGCCAAGCCACGCTGCGGCTGCTGCTGCCGCCGTTTACCCTGCTGGCCTTTACCGCCTACACAACCTTTCCGCTCATCCTGTTTGCGATCTGCCTGATCAGCACGCAGCAGCGCTCTTTTCGTGACCTTGCGGGGCTGGTGGTCTTGTTCGGGCTCAGCTTTGCAGGCGCGGTGCTGGCGGTCTATACGTTGAACTGGCAGGTGCACGGAGTGTTCGGCATCCCGCTGGCTCCGGCGCGCAGCCCGGACCCGGCGCATGACCTGGCCGGGTTCTGGTCCCATCTGCCGCAGCTGCGGGCGACGGTTTCAGTTCTCCTGGACAAGCTGAGCTTTCAGTCCGCCCCGGTTCTGCTGTTTCACGCCGGCATGCTGACAGCGGCCACTGCCGTGCTGCTGCGCCGGCAGCCGATGGAGACCCTGTACATCTGGGTTGCCTTATGGGCGGGCATGGCACTGATGACCCTTCAGGTTCTCAAGCTTGGGGTGACCATTCCGGCCCGCGCCTTTCATTTCACCTGGATCATCTATGCTGTGATGATAGTCAGGGCAGCACAGGAGCTGAGCCGCAAGCCTGGCCTGCCGGGCCGGCTGGCGCGCAATGCTGTGCTGCTGGTTGCCGCCAGTTATCTTGTGCAGACTGCCGTGCAATTCACCCGCTTTCGCGACTGGCAAGTTGAAACCCGCGCAATGGCTGCTGCCATCGCAGTCAGCCCAAAGCCGGTATTTATCACCGGAGATATTCTGAATTACCCCTCTGCCGCCAAAGCCGGCCTGCACATGTCCAGCAGTCTTGCAAACCGTCTTGAACTGCTGACTGGGCGCGCTGTCATCCTTTGCCAGGCGGCCCCTCAGACCTGCGCGGATCTGCCCGAAAGCCTGCGCCGGCCTGCCGCAGAACGAACACCGAAGGCCCGGCTTGAAGACATCACGGGTGCAATGGTCCTGGTGTTCCCGCCTCTCCCATAAGGGGACCGGCTGCCGGGCACATGCCGGGCACTAAAAAAGGGGCGCTAGCGGCGCCCCTCTCTGCTGCAGCCTTTAGGGCCGCTGTTACTGCGAATAGGATTGCAAATAGGCGATCACGGCTTCGATCTCGCTCTCTTTCTTCAGCCCGGCAAAGGACATCTTGGTGCCTTTCATGTATTTTCGGGGCTTGGCCAGAAAGGCCGACAGCTCGGCCTCATCCCAGACCAGCCCGCCATCAGCCGCGGACTTCATCGCCTTGGAGTAGCGGAACCCTTCCGCATGGCCGGCCGGGGCGCCGATGATACCGTTCAGAACGGGCCCGGTCTTCGGCTTGGCACCGTCCCCGACCTGATGGCAGGCCTTGCACTTCTTAAAGGTCTTCTCGCCTTTGGCGACCAGTTCAGGATCCGGAACTGCCGCTACTTCAACAGCGTCTTCCATCACTGGCTGCGCGGCGGCCTCCGGCAGTGGCGCAGTTTCTTCAGGTGTATTGGCGCTGTCCTCATCCGGCGTCACATCCAGCACCAAGGCCCGCATGGTGATCTCCACGCTGTCCTTGCAATTTTCCATGCAAGGTTCCGGGTTCCAGAAGTGCTTTTCTGCCTCCAACCTGTCATCCGGAATGAAGCCGCCGGCATTCGGCAGTTCAACATCCTTAAACGTTTCATTCGACAGCACGAACTCATCATCCACCAGATCGTTGGAATAAAGAATGTATGCCACAATGGCATAGACTTCATCCGCACTCAGCGACTGCGCATCGCCAAAGGGCATCGAACGGTTCACATAATCCCAGGTGGTAGACAGATACGGCCAGTAGCTGCCGACTGTTTTCAACGGATCGTCATGGTCCAGTGTATCCTGCCCGCCTGCCAGCTTGGGCCAGTTACCGACCCCTTCGGCAAAATCGCCATGGCAGACAGCGCATTTCCCGGCAAAGACTTCCTCGCCGGTGAGCACATCGCCTGACCCTTCCGGCAGGCCGGTGCCGTCAGGGGCAACGTCCAGATCCCAGGCAGCGATTTCCTCCGGCATGGCGGGACGGCCCAGGCCAAAACCCTCTGCATAAACCGGAACCGCCAAAGCCGCTGCAACGGCTGTTGCTGTGATAAACTTAGGAAACTTCGACATTTTCCGCCTCCCCGCTTGCCTTGACCCACCAGGTCTGGATGGCGTTGTTGTGATAGATCGAATTCAGCCCCCGCACTTCGCGCAGCTGCGCCTTGGTCGGCTGCACATAGCCCGAGGAATCCCTGGCCCGGCTCTGCAACAGCATTTCCGACCCATCCCAGATTGTATCCAGATAGAACCGCGTCAGCGCCCTGTCGGTGCCGGGTGCGGCCAGCCGTGCCTCAGCCCAGGTCTTGCCGCCGTCAACCGACACATCCACGCCGGTAACCGCCCCGCGCCCGGACCAGGCCAGGCCGGTGATCACCAGCGGTCCCGTGCCATGTTTGATCGGCGCCTGCGGGCTGGGGCTGGTGACAACAGATTTTGCATCCATCTCCCACGTCCACTTGCGGCTGACACCATCAGCCAGCGTGTCGGTGTATTTCGAGGTTTCCTCGCGGCTTTCAATCGCCTGATCCGTCACCTCGATCCGGCGCAGCCATTTGATCCACATGTTGCCTTCCCAGCCCGGCACCACCAGACGCACCGGATAGCCATGCTCCTTGCGCAGCGCCTCGCCATTGGCCTTGAAGGCGACCAGCACGTCATCCATCGCCTTTTCCAGCGGGATTGAACGCCCGTTTGAGGACGCATCCGCGCCTTCCACATAGACCCATTTGCCCTCTGGCTTAACCCCGGCTTCCTCCAGCAATGTCCGCAGAGACACGCCGGAATACTCCATGTTGTGGATCATGCCATGGGTGAACTGCGCGCCGTTCAGCTGGGCGCCGGCCCACTCCATGCCGGAATTCGCCGCGCATTCGCAGAAATACACGCGGTTTTCGCGCGGGAACCGCTCCAGATCCGCGTAAGTGAACACCAGCGGCGTATCGACCAGCCCGTTGATCATCAACCGGTAATCTTCTTTGCGCAGCTCGATGGCGCCTGAATGATGCCGCTCAAACGCACAGCCCTGCGGCGTGATCGTGCCGTCCAGCGCGTGGATCGGCGTGAAGTTGATTGAGCTGATGGTATCCGCCGTCAGCCATTCCACATTGCGGCGCACCACATCGCTTTCATACTGGATCGGCAGCCCATAGGGCGTGGCATCAACCCCCTCGCCCAGGCCAGAAGCCCACTCCTGCACCTCGGTAATCAGCGGATCGGGGGTTGCGGCCTGAGCAGCCCCTGCTGCCACCGCGCCTGCCCCGGCAGCCGCTGCCCCGGTCAGGAACTGGCGGCGCGAGGGCGCCAGGCTCTTGGCATCATCACTCATGTCTCTTTGCCTCCTTACATAGATAAATTCACGTTCGTGAATTCAACTGCGCAAATTTTTTTGTCTTAACCCCGCCGGGGCGGGTTTTATCTGCCCCGGCCGGGCGGGCGCTGTTAAGCGCCAGCCACCTGCACCGAGGTATTCGGGTTCAAGCTCACGGTGCCCAGCTTGCGGATATGGTCCTCGACCACATCCCAGATCATCGGCCCTTCGGTGCCCTCGTTCACACTGGCCCAGCCGGCCACCACATAAGACTTTGCCGGATCAATCGCCTCGCCATTCTTCAGCAGAGTCATATCCGTGATCCGCTCGCCCTGCGGCTTGGTGATGTCGATGCGGTAGCCCATGCCGCCGATCCGCACCATGTCGCCGCCCTGCTGATAGTAGGGATCGGGGTTGAAGATGTTATCGGCCACATCCTCAAGAATCACCTTGATGAATTCGCCGGTCATCTCGGACCGGTAGGCCGCGCCATAAGACATCGAAGTCACGTTCCAGATATCCTCGCGGGTGATGTCGTCGCCCGGCACCAGCGACGGACCCCAGCGCACACCGGGTGACATGGCGATATCCGCCTCCCGCTCGCTCAGCAGCGCGTCGCAGATCAGGTCGTCCCAGGTGCCGTTGAAATTGCCGCGGCGATACAGCAGCGTATCGGTCTTGCCGATCACCTCCGCCAGCTGCGCTTTGAAGGGCGCGCGTTCCGCATCAATCAGCTGCGCCACCGCCGGGTCCGGAGCAATCACGTCGGAAAACACCGGGATCAGCTTGTGCCGCAGCCCCATCAGCTGGCCGTCCCGCACATCCAGATCGACGCGGGAGACGAATTTGCCGTTGGAACCAGAGGCAATGATATGGGTCTTGCCCACCAGTACCGGCTCGGGCAGCGCATCATGGGTATGCCCCGACAGGATCACGTCGATGCCCTGCACCTTGCCTGCCATTTTCTTGTCGACGTCAAAACCGTTGTGGCTGAGGACCACCACCAGATCGGCTCCGGCAGCGCGGACCTCATCCACCATGGCCTGCATGTTCTCGTCACGGATACCGAATGAATACTCCGGGAACATCCAGCCCGGATTGGCAATCGGCATATAGGGGAAGGCCTGGCCGATCACCGCCACCTTGGCGCCGCCGCGTTCAAAGAACTTGTAAGGTTTGAACAGCTCGGCCGGCTCGTCCCATTCGGCGTCAAAAATGTTCTGGCCAAGGGCGGCAAAGGGCAGCCCCTCGACGATCTCATTCACCCGCTCGGACCCCAGGGTGAACTCCCAGTGAAAGGTCATCGCATCCGGCTTCAACGCGTTCATCACGTTGACCATGTCCTGGCCGGCCGTGTGATGGCAGGTGTAGGAGCCGTGCCAGGTGTCGCCGCCGTCAAACAGCAACGCATCGGGGCGGTCGGCACGGATCGCATTGATGATCGTCGCCATCCGGTCCAGCCCGCCAACCCGGCCATAGCCCTGCGCCAGCGACGAGAAATCATCATAAGTCAGCGCATAGGCCGAAGGGCTGCCGTCCGCAATGCCATAAGCCTTGCGGAAATCGGCGCCGGTGATATGCGGCACGTGGCCCTTGTTGGCGCCAACACCCAGATTGACCGACGGCTCGCGGAAATGGACCGGCTTCAATTGCCCATGAATATCGGTCACATGGATCAGGCTGATGTTGCCAAAACTGTCGAACTGCAACAGTTGCTCCTGGCTCAGCGATTGCTGCGCAGCCAGCCGCGCCCAATTGCCAAAGCCTGACGCCCCCACCATGGCCGATGCCGCCATGGAAACCTGCAGAAAATCGCGGCGCGAAATCATGAGTACCGGTATCCTGTTTGCTCACGCTATATATTCACGTGAATGAATGTTTCAAAAGAGAGACGCCCCGCTCCTGACCGCAGGAACGGGGCGCAAAGATCAGTTGCGGACAGAAGGCGCTTCGACCGACAGCCCGTTGCCGCGCGACGCGACATACAGCTCCAGCGCCACAAATTCCGCGGAACCGGGTTTGTAGGTCTCGGCGCGGGTGTCACGGATGCAGCCCTTGAAACGCGCATGTGCCGTGTTCAGCTTGGTGTTCTTCAAGCGGTACACCGGAAAGCCGTTGATCTGGCCCTGGCTCAGATGATCGGCGCGGATCATGTTGCCATAGTTGTCTTCGTGGCAATTGGCGCAAGACAGCTCCAGCTGGCCGGTGCGGGTGTAATACATCTCTTTGCCCTGTTCCCAGGTGGACTGGGCCGGGCCGTCGATCGCCACATTCACCGGCATCCCGCGCGACTGCACGGAAATCAGCGCTTCCATCGCCGCCATCTTGCCGCCGGAGTATTTCCACTTCTCGGCGCCCATCTGGTTTTCGCGGCAATCGTTGATCTGCATGTTCAGGGTGCGGACCTCGCCGGCGGCTTCGTTCCACTTCGGGTAAACCGCGCGAACGCCAGCCATGCTTTCCTCGGCATCATCGTGGCAGGACGCACAGGACTTGCCTTCGGACCCCTCGACGGTGCTCCAAGTGTCAATCGCCTGATCGACAAAGATCATCGCCGGGTTCTCGAAATCATCCATCTGCAGCGACTGGGTTTCATCCTTGCGGAAGTGCCAGCCCGACATCACCTCATCCATCGCATCCGCGATATGCGCAGGCGCTGCGGTCTTGGTGACCATCTCGATCTCTTCGTTGACCACCAGCGTGTCGTCGTCGGGGCCTGCGCTCGCGGCCATCGGCAGCGCCAGCACGGCGGCAATTGCTGTGATTGCCTTCTTGTTCATTCCCTGTCCTCCCTTGGGTGCCTGCCCTGACCGGTTCACACCGGACAGGACGCGTGCCTGAAGATCCGGAACGGATCAGCCGATGGCGATATTCTTCTTGGTGTCATAGACGGCGCCGTCGTCGTCATACCAGGTGAAGACAAACTCACCGGCCTCGGGCACGGTCGCGTCGAATTCAAAATACGGGTTGGTCGAGATCGCAGGCTCCATCGCCACGTCCAGCACCATCGCACCGTTGAATTCGCAGGTGAAGCGGTTGATGATCGAGCGCGGGATCAGGTTGCCTTCCTTGTCCTTGCGCTGGCCGCTTTCCATCTTGTGGCTGATCAGGGTCTTGATGGTGACCGCCTCGCCGGCGGCAGCTTTTTTCGGGACCTTGACGCGGGGTTTAACACCGGATGCCATGTCTTTAATTCTCCTTAAGAATTCCGTTCAGGGAGCGGGCAGCCTCAGCCGCCGCAGCCGCCGATGGTCACTTTGACGGTGGCGCTGGCCTTGGTGAATGTGCCGTCGGCCATCTTGGCAATCGCAACCACATCCTGGGTACCCGCCAGGCGGATCCGGGTCGAGGCCGACTGCGCCGCCGCACCGGGGCCGAAATTGAACGTCGCCACACCCGGTTCCGGGTTGCCGGTCGCCAGCACCAGGATCGCGGTGGCGCCTTCGGCGGCCACGGACACCGGAACGGTATTGCCGTTTTCAGCGATTTCCGGCGCGGTCAGGGTTACACCGCCCTCGGCGATATCCGCACCGCCGGTAAAGGCGGCAATCCGGTCGTCCGCCGCCGCACTCACACGGAACGGCAGCACGGTCACCATGGCAGCGCCCAGGCCCATCGCCAGGGTCTCACGGCGTGAGAACTCCATCATATCTCTCCTTTGAATTCACATCAGGCCGCAGGGCACACAAGGCCCCGCCCGCGCCTTACTCTTCTTTCAGCGTCGCAAGGAATGCGACCACATCTTCAATCTCCTGCGCCGTCAGGATCGGCGGCAGCGGCTCGGTCCCGGCATCGCCGGTATAGGCATCGCCCGGGCGGATAAAGCCATCGACCTTGTAAAAGGCCGGCATCATGGTGCCCTCAAACGTCATCTTGGCGTTGGCCACCAGCCCGCGCAGCTCTTCCGCGGTCCAGCGGTCGCCCGCACCATCCAGCGACGGGCCGATTTCACCGTGGAACGGCACATCCGCCAGCGCTGTCAGCTGGTGGCAGGCCACGCAGTTGCCCTTGGACTTGGTGCCGGCCACCAGCGCGCCGTTCACGGCATCGCCCGCAACACCCGTCAGCGACGCGGCCACTTGGCCGTCCTCGCCATACTGCACCGCTTTCGGAGCAACCTCCCCGGCCCAAACCGCACTTCCGGCCAGGCTCAGCACCAGTGTCAGAGATGTAAGCTTCATGTATCCTCCCAATGGCTGCCGCATCTGAGTGCGGTTGCTTAGCTGCTGCATACCGTAGGGCACCGCCGGCCCAATACGCAACAACAAATTCATTATTGTGAATTTTTCCAAATTATGCGCCAGACCCCTAGTCCGCAGACCCATTATTGCGCTCGCGAATCCGGCGCGCGTGATACCGCTGGAAATCTTCCCCGTTATCAAGCGCATATCGCTTTTCGTTGACCCATGTAAACATGTCCAGCGTGGTTCCGCCGCCAAATGCGCCCGGCATCATTGCAACCGCCGCTTCGGTGGCTGTGACGTTTTCGCCCACTTCCTCCGGCAGGAACAGAATCGTCGGCGTGAACAACACGCCCCATTTGCGCGCCATGTCCTTTTCCGCCAGCGCCTCGCCGTCGAAATCGGTAACCTCCACATCGCCGTATAAATTCAGCTGCACGACAAAGAAATTCTCTTCAATGTACTGGCTGATTTCCGGGCGGGGAAAGACCTCCTCATGCATCTTGGTGCAATAGATGCAGCCGCGCTGCTCGAAAATCAGCGCCAGCCGCTTGCCCTCGCCATTGGCCTCCTCCAGATCCTCGCGCAGGTCCTTGAATGTGTCCCGCATCCAGGCCGTTTTATGCAGCCCGTCATCGCCCAGGTCCGCCGCCGCCAAAGGCGTGGCCAGGGTCATTAAAATTAACGCTTTCGCAATATTTTTCAGCATGTTGAACTCCTGACCTCACTTAACCAATCGAACTGAACCCCGGCAACCAGCGGATCATCGCCTCGGCAATCAGCCGTACCCCGCCGGTGGCGATCAGCACCGCAAACAGCACCAGCATCGCGCCCATGCCCTTCTCGACCCAGGCAAAGGCAGCCCGGTGCCGCGCTACCCATGCCAGAAACGGCTTGGCAAACAGCGCCGCCACCACAAATGGCGCGGTCATGCCCAGCCCGTAAACCAGCAGCAGCACACCGCCGCGCCAGATATCCCCCAGGCCCGAGGCGATCATCAGGATCGACGCCAGCGCCGGCCCCACGCAGGGCGTCCAGCCAAAGCCAAACGCCAGCCCCATCAGATAGGCGCCCAGCACCGTCGACGGCTCGGCACTGCTTTCCATCCGTGCCTCGCGGTACAAGAGCGGGATCTTCACCACCCCCAGGAAATGCAGCCCGAACAGCAACAGCAAGGCCGCCGCGCCATAAGACAGCACCTCCAGATACTGCCCGAACAGCTGCCCCAGCGCCGTCGCCCCCATGCCCATCAGCATGAACACAGTGGTGACACCGGCGGCAAAGCAGCAGGCAGATACCAGCAGCCGCCGCTGCGCGCCTGTGGCAATCGCCCCGTCGCCGCGCAGCTCGGCCATCGACAGCCCGCCCATGTAAGACAGGTAAAACGGCACCATTGGCAGAATACAGGGGGTGAAAAAGCTCAGCAAACCTGCGATCAAGGCGCCAAACAGGGATATTTCCAGCATCAAGTCCCCCAGCTGCCCCACAACAACGTTATCCGGGCCCGGCTTGTGTCATTCACATATTCGAATTATGTTGTTTCAATAGCAACCGTCAACAGATGGAATGACATACATGCGCCACCTTCGGCAACTGGCTGCAGCCGCAGCGGCGGCCTGCCTTGCCCTGCCCGCCTGGGCGGCTGAACTGGTGATGGTGGAACAGGCGGGCTGCGAATGGTGTGCCCGCTGGGACGAAGAAATCGCCCCGGTCTACCCGAAAACAGCCGAAGGCAAATTCGCACCCTTGCGGCGGGTCGACCTGCGCGCGATGCCTGAGGATCTGCAGGTTGCCCGCAGGGTCATGTTTACGCCGACCTTCCTGATTGTTGATGACGGACAGGAACAGGCCCGGCTCGAAGGCTATCCCGGCGAAGATTTCTTTTGGCCTTTGCTGGCAGATTTGCTAACCGCCCATACAGGGTTTGTTGATAATACGCACACCCAGGGCGGCAGCTGACCGTCCCGGCGGGGTCAAGCACAGGAGTGCGGCGTGCATGCGCCGCTCAGGAGATAACAGATGGCATTACCGCAGTTTTCTGCCGATATGGAACCGGAAGAAATGGACAAGATGGTGGACAACGCCACCAAGGCCTCCAACTTCCTCAAGGCGATCAGCCACGAAGGCAGGCTGATGATCCTGTGCCATCTGGTCTCGGGCGAGAAATCAGTGACCGAGCTGGAAGAGCTGTTGTCAGCCCGCCAGGCCGCCGTCTCGCAGCAATTGTCCCGCCTGCGCCTCGAAGGCCTGGTCATTCCCCGCCGCGAGGGCAAAGCTATTTTCTACCGTCTCGCCGACGACAAACCCCGCCGCATCCTGGAAGTGGTCTACGACCTGTTCTGCAAAGACGGCAGCTGAGGCCTGATTGAAATCCCCGCATGTTTGATCTCCTGACAGAACACCAGCTGGCCGCCTGCATCGGGCTGCTGGGCGGTGTGCTGCTGGGTCTTGCTGCACGGCTGGGACGGTTTTGCACCCTGGGTGCAATCGAAGACCTGCTCTACGGCGGCTCCTCCCTGCGGATGCGGATGTGGGGCATTGCCATCGGCGTGGCGGTAACGTCCAGCTTTGCACTGATCGGGCTTGGGCTGGTGGATGCCGGCCAGTCCTTTTACCTCTCGATCCGCTGGATGCCCGCCGCCTCGATCCTTGGCGGGCTGATGTTCGGCTACGGCATGGCGCTCAGCGGTAACTGCGGATACGGCGCCATCGCCCGTCTGGGCGGCGGCGACCTGCGCAGTTTTGTCATTGTGCTGGTGATGGGCGTCTCCACCTATGTGGTTTTGGCCGGCCCTCTCGCCCCGTTGCGCAACCTGTTTTTCACGCAGCAGGACGTTACTACCGAAATCCCGCCGGGACTGGCCCATTACGCCGCCGCCTGGAGCGGCCTGCCGGTTGCCGCGATCGGGACAGCTGCCGGCCTGTTGATCCTGCTGGCTTCCCTCGCCAATGCGGAACTGCGCGCCGACAAACAAGCGCTGTTCTGGTCTGCCGTGGTCGGACTGGCCGTCACCTCGGGCTGGGCTGGCACGACCCTGATCAACGCCGAGGGGTTCGAAGCGCTGCCGGTTGTTTCGCATTCCTTTTCTGCTCCCTTGGGCGAGACGATCCTTTGGACCATGACCGGCAGTCTGCGCCCGCTGTCCTTTGCCGTCGGCTCCATCGCCGGGGTTTGGACCGGCGCCTTCGCCGGCTCGCTGATCAAGGGTCATTTCCGCTGGGAGGCCTGTGACGACCCGCGCGAGCTGCGCCGTCAGATCATCGGCGCCGCCATCATGGGTGCGGGTGCTGTGATCGCCATGGGCTGCACTGTCGGTCAAGGCCTCAGCGCGTTTTCGCTGCTGGCAGTCTCGGCGCCCGTCACCATGCTGGCAATCTTTGCAGGTGCCGCAATTGGCCTGCGCCAGCTGATCGAAGGCTTCCGCCCGGCAGAATAACCTGCTGTCCCCGCGGGGACAGGCGGGCAATTGCAGTTCACACCGCCGAATGTGATAGTTCGATTAACCCGCATTAACCTTAAAACATCTGTTACACACCCGCCCATAATGGTCCCGGTCCGAGTTTGGCCCCGCTGGCCGGCCGGCAACGATTGATAAGATTCTGGAGCCCGCCATGGACCGCAAGCAAATAATCGAAGACCCGCAAACCGGCAACAAGGCTGAAGCTTTTGAAGCCTTTGACGATATTCCCGCCAATCCGAACCTGACCCGCACCATCGGCGGCGTGATCGCCAGCCGTTATGGCCGCCGGGGCATATTGAAGGGCCTGCTGGGGGTCTCTGCCACCACCGCGCTGTTCGGCGCCTCAGCCCTCACCGCGCCGCACCAGGCCACCGCCGGCGGCACGGCTGGCACCAGCCGCTATGCCTTTAATGAACTGGCCTGGGGCAACGACGAAACCCACCACGTGGCCAAAGGCTATGACGCAGATATCCTGCTGCGCTGGGGCGACCCGATCACGGCGGATGCGCCGGATTTCGACGTGATGAACCAGACGGCCCAGGCCCAGTTGCAGCAGTTCGGCTACAACAACGACTATGTCGGCTTTACACCGCTGAATACCGAAGGCACCCGCGGGCTGCTGTGCGTGAACCACGAATACACCAATGAAGAGGTGATGTTCCCCGCCCTTGGCCGCCAGGACAAAGCAGACTTCGCCGGAATGACTCGCGCACTGGTGGATATTGAAATGGCCGCACACGGCGGCTCGGTGGTGGAAATCGCCCGCAGCGCGGACGGCAAATGGGCGGTGGTCCGGGATTGCAGCATGAACCGCCGCATCTCACCACTGAACACGGTGATGACAATCGACGGCCCCGCTGCCGGCCATGCCCGGATGCAAACCAACGCGGATCCCAGCGGGGCGCAGGTCATCGGCACGCTGAACAACTGCGCCGGCGGAATGACCCCCTGGGGCACCTGGCTGATGGCCGAGGAGAACTTTCACGGCTATTTCTGGACGGACAGGCTGGACGCGGACGGCAAGCCGGATCTGTCGGATCAGCCTGAAGCGGCGCAGATGAAACGTTACGGCGTGCCGGGCCGCTGGTACGCCTGGGGCAAATTCCACGACCGGTTCAACATCGACAAGGACCCCAATGAGGCCAACCGCTTCGGCTGGGTTGTTGAGGTCGATCCGCGCAATCCGGAGGCTGCACCGGTGAAGCACACCGCGCTTGGCCGTTTCCGCCATGAAGGCGCTGAAACCACCACCTCCACGGACGGCCATCTGGTGGTCTACATGGGCGATGATGCACGGTTTGACTATCAGTACAAATATGTCTCCAAGGGCGTTGTGTCGGACGACCCGGCGGCCAATGCAAAGCTGCTCAGCGACGGCATCCTGTATGCCGCCCGTTTTGACCCGGACGGCAATGTCCACTGGCTGCCGCTGGTGCATGGCGAGGGTCCGCTGACGGCTGAGAACGGCTTTGCCAGCCAGGCTGACGTTCTGATCGATGCACGGCTGGCGGCGGATGCGCTGGGGGCCACGCCAATGGACCGGCCCGAAGACGCAGCCCCCCGCGGCGACGGCACCGCCTATATCATGCTGACCAACAACGCCCGCCGCTCGGCAGGTCAGACCGATCCGGCCAACCCGCGGGCAAAGTCGCGCTTTGGACATATCATCGAAATCAAGGAAGACGGCGGCGACCATGCAGCGGCCCGCGGCAACTGGTCGATCCTGGTGAAATGCGGCGATCCGGGCATTGCCGCCGTCGGGGCCGAATGGAATCCGGAAACCTCTGACAACGGCTGGTTCGGCTCCCCCGACAACTGCGCCTTTGACGCCGAGGGCCGCCTGTGGGTCGCAACCGATCAGGGCAGCAAATGGAGCAAGACCGGCAAATCGGACGGGTTGTACGGGGTTGAGACCGAAGGAAGCCTGCGCGGCCATTCCAAACTGTTCTTCCGCTGCCCGGCAGGCGGCGAGCTGTGCGGCCCCTGTTTTGCGCCGGACAGCGAGACATTGTTTCTGGCGGTTCAGCATCCGGGCACCGATGGCACCAAGGCGCTGAAGGGGTTTGAGCGCGCATCGACCTTTGAAGACCCGGCAACCCGCTGGCCGGATTTCGATCCGGAAATGCCGCCGCGCCCTTCGGTTGTGGTGGTCACGAAACAGGGCGGCGGCAAAATCGCAGGGTAACACCCGCACGGCTGCTATCAGGCGGAGCGCGCCCCAACCGGGGCGCGCGCAGGTTTTTGCCCTGACGGGCGGATTGCCGCCTGATGCACGCAATTGTGAGCATCCAGCCCGCCCGCGTGATTTAACAAATCCGGTAAAGCCATTGGAGGGAACCCATGTTTTTCAAACGCCTGACGGCCGTGCTCATTCTGGCAGCCTCTGCCGCATCCGCCGGAAACATTGCTCCACGCGACGGCTGGGCGGTGCATGAGACGTCAAAACCCTACGGGCAGCTGATCAAGGACGTCAAAGCCGCCGCCAAGACTGAGGGCATGGGTGTGGTCACCCAGGCAGGCCCCACCAAGGCCGCAGCCGCCCGCGGCATCACCCTTCCGGGCAACCGGGTCATCGGCCTGTTCAACAATGATTTCGCGGTAAAGATCCTGGCACTGTCCACAGCTGCGATGATCGAAGCCCCGGTGAGAATCTATGTGACCGAGGAGGAGGACGGCAGCGCTACCCTTGCCTACAAGCTGCCGTCCCATGTCTTTGCGCCCTACATCGACGAAGGCGGTGCTGAGCTGAAAGCCCTGGCAGACCAGTTGGATAGTCGCTTTGCACGGATCGCTGAAAGAGCACAGCAATAGCTCCTTCCGCTTCTTTCTGGTTAAAAATACCCAAAAGCGCATGAAATGCGCCGATTTCCGCCGCAGCATTTCTCACACTGGCGTGAGAGGGCTTGCGCACCGCCGCATCCTCGGCAATCTGGCGGCAAATCAACGGATTGGACGGACAAGATGACAGAGATCCTGCGCACAGCTGACGTTCTGGCCCGCCGCCTCTTTGAGGCGGGCTGCCGCCACGCCTTTGGCATGCCCGGCGGCGAGGTGCTGACGCTGGTGGATGCGCTGACACGCGCGGGCATCACGTTCCACCTGGCCAAGCATGAAAACTGCGCCGGTTTCATCGGCGAAGGGGTGCATCACGCTGACGGTGCACCGGTCATTCTGGTTGCCACCCTCGGCCCCGGCGCGTTGAACGGCATCAATGTGGTCGCCAACGCCCATCAGGACCGGGTGCCGATGCTGGTGCTGACCGGCTGCGTCGATGCAGCAGAGGAGCAGAGTTACACCCACCAGGTGCTTGACCATCGCGCAGTGTTCACCCCGATCACCAAAGCGACGTTCCGTTTAGACGCCGAAGCTGCCGATCTGATCGCCGACAAAGCGGTCGCCATCGCAACCGAGGCTCGAAACGGCCCGGTGCATATCGATGTGCCGATCTCAGTGGCCGATGCGGCGGCCAGAGATCGCGGCCACCGCCGCGCGCCTGCAAGTGCGGCCGTGCCAAGCGGTGAAGCGCTGGCGCAGGCGCGCTCCTGGCTGGAAACGGCAGAGCGCCCGCTGGCGGTGATCGGCCTCGATGCGCTGCAGGAAAATGCCGGTTCTGCCCTCCGCTCTTTTGTGGAAAAACACCAGATACCGTTCATTACCAGTTACAAGGCCAAGGGGATCATTGCCGAAAACCATCCGCTCTGCCTTGGCGGCGCAGGCCTGTCGCCGCTGGCAGACACACATCTGTTGCCACTGGTGCAGGAGGCCGATCTGGTCCTCTCCATCGGCTATGACCCGATTGAGATGCGCCCCGGCTGGCGCAATGCCTGGGATGTGAAAACCCAGAACGTGATCGACATCGCGCCTGTGGCCAACACCCATTACATGCACCAGGCCGGGCTGAGTTTTCTGACCGCCATTGCGCCAACGCTAAAGGCCCTGTCCGATGGCACCGTACCGCACGAAACCTGGACGAACGGCCGCCCTGCCGCTGTAAAAACAGCCCTGACCGGCGCCTTCCCCGCGACGACGCATGGGGTCCGGCGGGCGTCATAGCCGAATGCCGCGCTACTTTGCCGCCGGAAACCCTTGCCACAGCCGACAGCGGTGCGCACCGGATCCTGCTGAGCCAGATGTGGCCATGCCATGAGCCGCGCGGACTGATCCAGTCATCGGCGCTGTGCACCATGGGCTGTGCGGTGCCGATGGCAATCGGACGCAAGCTGGCGCAGCCGGACCACCCGGTGGTCAGCTTCTCAGGCGATGCCGGTTTCCTGATGGTGGCGGGCGAGCTTTCCACCGCGGCGGAACTGGGCCTGGCGCCGATCTTTGTGGTCTTTGCCGATGCCAGCCTGGCGCTGATCGAACTCAAGCAGCGCCAGCGTCAGCTCGCCAACAGCGGGGTGGATTTTGCCGCGCATGACTTCGCTGCGATGGGCAGGGCATTCGGAGGCAACGGGGTGACAGTAACCAGCCGCGCGGAACTGCGCGCCGCCCTGCAGGACGCGATGCAGGCAGACACATTCACCGTCATCTCGGCAGTGATCGAGCGCGGAGGCTATGATGGCCGGATCTGATCTTCTTCCCCATGGTGCGCTGAAAGGCGTCAAGGTGCTGGACCTCTCCCGCATCCTGGCAGGCCCCACCTGCACCCAGCTTTTGGGCGACCTCGGCGCTACGGTGATCAAGGTGGAGAACCCAGGACCGGCGGCGACGACACCCGCCAATGGGGTCCGCCCTATGTGACCGATGCGGACGGCAACCAATCCGATCTCTCGGCCTATTTCATGGCCGCCAACCGCAACAAACGCTCGGTTGCCATTGATATCGCTACAGAAGACGGACAGCAGGCAATCCGCCGGCTGGCGGCAGAGGCTGATATCCTGATCGAGAATTTCAAACCCGGCGGGCTGGCAAAATACGGGCTGGACTACGCCAGCCTCAAGGATGATCTGCCGGGCCTGATCTACTGTTCAATCTCCGGCTACGGCCAGACCGGGCCCAACAGCCACAAGCCCGGCTATGACATCATGGCGCAGGGGTTCGGCGGCATCATGTCGCTGACCGGCGAACCTGACGGCCAACCGATGAAGGCAGGCGTTGGCATCGCAGACGTCATGTGCGGAATGTATGCCTGTATCGGTATCCTGTCAGCCCTGCACCACCGCGTAAAGTCAGGCGAAGGCCAGCAGATCGACCTCGCCCTGGTCGATGCGCAGATCGCCTGGCTGATCAACGAAGGCACCGCCTATCTGAACACCGGCCAGATCCCCAAGCGCCGCGGCAATGAGCATCCCAGCATCATGCCCTATGGCGTCTATGAGACCGCGGACGGGCATGTGATCCTGGCGGTGGGCAATGACAGCCAGTTCCAACGCTTTATGGCGTACTTGAAACTGGAAGGCCTGGCCGAGGATCCGCGCTTTGCCACCAACCCGGCCCGGCTGCAGAACCGCGACGCGCTGAACGGGGTCCTGATCCCGTCGGTGCAGCGGTTCACCACACAGGAGGTGCTGGCAGCGATGGAGGCCCGCAAGGTTCCCGCAGGACCGGTTCAGGATCTGGAGACGCTGTTTGCCACTGATCAGGTCGCGGCCCGCAATATGGCCATCGGCATGGACAGCGCGTCCGGCCCGGTCAAACTGCTGGGCAACCCGCTGAATTTCTCGCGCACGCCTGTAACATACCGGCACGCCCCCCCGCTTGCGGTGAAGGGACAGAGGAGATTCTGGACGCCAGCGACCCCTTTGGGCCAAGCTAAGCACCGCCTTTCGCGGCGGCTTTTCGCCAAGTGTTACAATTTCCGGCAAATCACCGCCAAATCAGCGGTCATTTCGCCGCTCCTTAACCCTTTCGCTTGCAAAAATTTCCCCGGAAATCCTACACATCCGGCGAATTTGACTGTCAGGCACACACAGGCCATCACCAAACCGCGAGCGGGGTTCGCCCGGACCAATCCGATGAACTACTCTTTCATCAGGACACGGAACCCGCGCTTAATTTGAAATAGATTGGACTCCTATGATGCATGATATTTTCGGCCAAGACAGCAGCCTGACCGATGCAGCGGCGCTGCGGGATTGGAATGCCGTGCAGATGGGCGTTCTGGCGCATGCCGCAGTAACCGCCGATCACCTGGGCGCGGTGCTGAAATCGGCGCCGGAGTTTGCCCTGGCCCATGCGATCAAAGGATTGTCCCTATTGATGCTGGGCCGCCGGGAGCTGCTTCCCACAGCGCAGGACGCCCTGCGCGATGCCAAGGCGCAGTACGAAGGTGCCCTGCCGCGGGAACGCAAATATGTCGATGCGCTGGAAGACTGGCTGGCCGGCCGCCCCAGCCAGGCCATCCGCCGGATGGAAGAGGTGCTGGACATCTTCCCGCAGGACACCCTGGCAATGAAGCTCAGCCATGGCATCCGCTTTATCCTTGGCGACCCCAAAGGCATGCGCGCATCCGTTGAACGGGTGATGCCGGCCTATGCGCCCGACCACGCAGGCCGCGGTTATCTGTTGGGCTGCCACTCCTTTGCGCTGGAGGAAACCGGCGAGTTTGAACGCGCGGCCAATGCCGGCCGCCAGGCGCTGTGGATGGCACCGGATGATGCCTGGGGCCTGCATGCGGTGGCGCATGTGCATGACATGACCGGCAATGCCAAGTCCGGACTGGAGTGGCTGCACGGCCGCGAAGAGGCCTGGGCCCATTGCAACAACTTCCGCTATCACGTCTGGTGGCACAAGGCGCTGATGCATCTGGACCTGGGCCAGATGGACGAAGCACTTGCGCTGTACGACACCGAGGTGCGCAAGGACAAAACCGACGATTACCGCGACATCTCCAACGCCACCTCATTGCTGGTGCGGCTGGAGCTGGAAGGCGTCGATGCCGGCAGCCGCTGGGAAGAATTGTCGGACCTTTGCGCCAACCGGACCGAGGACGGCAGCTTGATTTTCGCAGACCTGCATTACCTGCTGGCCCTCACCGGCCACCGCAAGGAAGACGCCCGCAAGCTGGTTCAGCGCATTCATGCCGACGCCAAACAGGGCGGCTCCGAAGCCTGCGCCCGCATGGGTGATCCGGGCTGCGCAGCCGCCGATGGGTTGGAAGCCTTTGGCGACGGCAATTACAAATCCGCCTTCAGCCATCTTGCGTCCGCCCGCGGCAGCATGCAGCTGGCCGGCGGCAGCCACGCGCAACGCGATGTTTTTGAACGCATTACCATAGACGCGGGAATCCGCTCAGGCCAGCTTGACGCGGTCGAGGCAATCCTGGATGACCGCCGTGCCAAGCGCGGCGGCGCCGAGGACAATTATGCGCTTGCCCGCCGCACCCTGATCGCCGAAGGCCGGAACTCTCCCGGTGCTGCAAGCGTTCCTGCTGAATAAGACTTTCAAGGACCAAAAACACAAATGTCCAGCGTTGCGCCCTTCCCCGGGCCTCAGAACGATCCCGGCGTCGCCAACCGCGCAGCCCCCCCGCCGCAAGCGGCACAGCCGCGTGTGCGCGACCCGCGGCTCGACTTCTACCGTGGCATTGCCATGTTCATCATCCTGGCCGCCCACATCCCGGGCAACCGCTGGACCGGCTGGATTCCGGCCCGGTTCGGGTTCTCGGACGCAACCGAGATCTTTGTATTCTGCTCCGGCATGGCCTCGGCCATTGCCTTTGGCGGCTCTTTTGCCAAGCAAGGCTGGTGGCTGGGCACCGCCCGCGTCGCATTCCGCTGCTGGCAGGTATTCTGGGCCCATATCGGACTGTTCTTCTTCATCGCCATGTCGCTGGCGGCGATTGATGTCTATGGCGGGTTTGAAAAGAGCTATATCAATTCGCTGAACCTGGGCCATTTCTTCAAGGACCCGGCGCCGCAGCTGGTGGGGCTGTTCACCCTCACCTACGTGCCGAACTACTTTGACATCCTGCCGATGTATCTGGTGGTGCTGATGCTGATGCCGCTGCTGATGGGTCTGGAAAAGATCGGTCTTTGGGCCGTGGCTGCCGTATCCATGCTGATCTGGCTGATGGCAAACCCCTATATGATCGGCCTGGGTCCCGATGGCCTGTCGCTGCCGGCGGAACCCTGGTCGGAACGCGAATGGTTCTTCAATCCCTTCGGCTGGCAGTTGCTGTTCTTCACCGGCTTTGCCTTTATGAAGGGTTGGCTGCCGAAACCGCCGGTGTCCAAAGTGCTGGTCGTGCTGGCCGCCGCATTCCTGATCCTGTCGGCGCCTTATGGTTCGTGGAAAGTCTTCACCTGGGTCAAGGCCGCCAGCCCCGAGCTGGCCGACCTGATCAAGCCGGGCCGCGATGCCATCGGCGAATGGCGCGAAAAAACAGACTTTGGACTGCTGCGCTATGCCCATTTCCTGGCGCTGGCCTATCTGGGCTGGGTTGCTGCGGGCGAAGGCGGCAAACGGCTGATCGCCAACGGCAGTTCCGCTGCAGCGCGGATCTGGGCGGTTCTGCTGCAGATCATCACCAAAGTCGGCCAGCAATCGCTTGCGGTGTTTGTATTCTCGATGGCACTGGCGCGTTTCATCGGCTTTGCGCTTGACCAGACGGACCGCGCGGTTATGACCACGGCATTCGCCAATCTGTTTGGTTTTTTCCTAATCATTGGTTGCGCTTACGGCGCTGCCTGGTTCAAGTCCCAGCCATGGAGAGCCAAGAAATGAGCTCTTTCACCCGCCGTTCCTTTTTGGCCGCAGCACTTGGCAGCACAGCACTTGCCGCATTGCCGTCTGTGGCACGCGAGGCCATGCCCTTTACCCGCTATGTTGTTGTGGCCAAGGCCCGCGCGCTGGCCGCCAAACCCTTTGCCGAGCGCCCGATGGTGCCGCAGGATTGGCTGGACCAGTCATATGACGATTACAAATCCCGCTGGTTCCGCACCAAGGACGCGCTGTGGGCGGGGACCGACCGCAGCTATAACGTCGATTTCTTCCTGCCCGGCCTTTATTTCCCGCGCGCCGTTCAGGTGAACACGGTGGCGGACGGCATGGCTGAGCGGATCGGCTTTGACCTGTCGCTGTTCGACAAAAACGACAAGGCGCCGGATCTGACGACCGAGGGTGATCTGGGCTATTCCGGCCTGCGCCTGCGTACCGATCTGGATCACCCGGACAAAAAGACAGAATTCTGCGTCTTCCAGGGCGCCAGCTATTTCCGTGCCATCGGCACCGGCAACGCCTATGGGCTGTCGGCCCGCGGCCTGGCACTGAAAACCGCTGACCCCGAGGGTGAGGAATTCCCCGAATTCATCGAGTTCTGGCTGGAGGCCCCTGCCCCCGGCCAACGCTCGATGGTGGTGCATGCGCTGATGGATTCGCCCTCTGTCACTGGCGCCTACCGGTTCACCATCACCCCGGCAGCAGCGCGGTGATGGATGTGGAGGCAACCCTGTTCGCCCGCGAGGAGCTGAACCACGCAGGCCTTGCGCCGCTCACCTCGATGTTCCTGTTCGACGCCACCAACCGCAACCGTTTCGATGATTTCCGCCCGGCGGTGCATGACAGCGACGGCCTCTTGGTGCTGAATGGCAATGGCGAGACCCTGTGGCGGCCGCTTGCCAATCCGACCCGTCTGCAGGTCTCGTCCTTTGTCGATGAAAACCCGCAAGGCTTTGGCCTGATGCAACGCCCGCGCAGATTGTCGGAGTTCAACGACCTGGAAGCCTTTTATCACAACCGCCCCTGCCTGTGGGTCGAACCCAAGGAAGACTGGGGCAAAGGCGCCGTCACCCTGGTGGAGATCCCGGCGGACAAGGAAATCTACGACAATATCGTCGCCTACTGGCGCCCGCGCGAGCCCTATGCCGCCGGATCCGAGGTGAACCTGAATTACCGTCTCACCTGGGGCGAAGAGCCGGTGCTGTCGATGCCGCGGGTGATCGACACCGCCGAGGGCGCACGGATCTTTGGCGGGCCGGGCCGGATCATGACCATCGATTTCGATGCCCACCCGTTGTTTGACGGCGGCCCGGACACTCTTGACGTCCACATCCACTCTCCCCATGTGGCGACCAGCGAAGGCGTGCTGCAGCACAACCCCGAAACCGGCGGTCTGCGCCTGGCCTTCTATTTTGATCCCGGTGAGCGGGATCACGTTGAACTGCGCGCCCAGCTCAGGAAGGACGGCACTGCCGCTTCCGAGGTCTGGCTATACAGGTGGACCGCATGACTGCATGTGATCTGATGCCCCCGGAACAGCCGCTGGCGATGCCGGAACAGGATTTCAGCAAGGACTTTCACGATGCCGAAGCCCCCGGCGGCGCCGCGCCGCGCCAGGTGGCGTTGTGGCGGCTGCTGGCCTTCTCGCCTGCAATGCTGGCAACCGGCGTTCTGACCTGGGTGATGCGGGGCTGGTTTACGGCTGACGGGTTCTCAGTGCTGGAGCTGATCCTGCTGGCGCTGATCGCCTTCAACTTCTTCTGGATCGCCTTTACCGTCTCGACCGTGTTGCTGGGCCTTTACGGTCTGTCCCGCCGGGAAAAGACCGTGGCCCGCGGCGCGGCGCGCCCGATGAAGGTGGCACTCTTGATGCCGGTCTACAACGAAGTGCCCTGGTACGTGCTGGGCAACGCCCAGACCATGCTGCAGGAACTTCATGGCCGCGGCGGCCAGCATGAGTATGCGATGTTCATCCTGTCCGACACCCGCAACGACGCCATTGCCGCACAGGAGCGCGCCAGTGTCGAGGCGCTGCGCAGCATGCTGCCGGAAGGCACTGAACTGTATTACCGCCGCCGCGCCGACAATGAGGGCCGCAAGGTCGGCAATATTTCTGACTGGGTGCGCCGCTGGGGCGCTGATTACGAGGCGATGCTGGTGCTGGACGCCGACAGCCTGATGACCGGCCGCGCCATTGCCCGGCTGGCCGATGCCCTGGCCCGCGATCCCGGCGCCGGCCTGATCCAAAGCTATCCGCAGCTGATCGGCGCCCAGTCGGTCTTTGGCCGCATGCAGCAGTTCGCCAATGGTGTCTATGGCCTCGCCCTGGCCGAAGGGCTGGCCCGCTGGGCAGGCCACGAGGGCAACTATTGGGGCCATAACGCCATCATCCGCACCCGCGCCTTTGCCGCCTGCGCCGGGCTGCCGCTGCTGCGTTCGCGCTTTGGCGGCGGCGACAAGCTGATCATGAGCCATGATTTTGTCGAGGCAGGCCTGTTGCGCCGCGCGGGCTGGTCGGTGCGTTTTCTGCCCCGCATCCGCGGATCATACGAGGAAACCCCGGCCACCCTGATCGACCACATCCTGCGCGACCGCCGCTGGTGCCAGGGCAACCTCCAGCACCTGAACCTGCTGCACGCCAAGGGTTTCCGGGCGATCTCGCGCTTTCACCTGTTTGCCGGCGCCATCGGCTATCTGATGGCACCGGTGTGGTTTGCGCTGCTGGTGCTCTGGGCCATTATCGGCCGCAGCGACGAGGCCTCGGTGATCAGCTACTTCAGCGAGGCCAACCCGTTCCGCCCCAGCTGGCCGGATATGTCGGAACCCAAACACGTGCTGGTGATCATCCTGATCTACGCGATGCTGCTGGCGCCCAAGATGCTGGCCGCAACGGCGCTGCCGCTGACCGGCAGCCGGTTCTCGGAATACGGCGGTCCAGTGCATTTTGCGCTGTCCTTTGTGTCCGAGGTCCTGCTGGCAATCCTCTATGCGCCGATCCTGATGGTACAGCAGATGATCGCGGTGTTCCGTACCGCCTTAGGCTTGCAGCGCGGCTGGGAACCGCAGGCCCGCGACGGCGGCAGCTATTCATTGCGCACGCTGATCACCTGCCATGCGCTGGAAACCGTCAGCGGGTTGGCGCTCTGGGCAGGGATCCTCAGCGGCACCGTATCGCTGTGGCTGGCACCGATTGCGCTGTCGCTGGTGCTGGCAGTGCCACTGTCGGCACTGTCCGGGGTGAAGACAGTGAACCGCATCCGCAACTGGATGGCCACGCGCGAGGAATTCACCGAACCCCAGATCACCCGTGCCGCCCGCGTTGCGCGGGCTGACTTGAAGGCCCTGCTGGAAGGCAGCACCGCCCGCGGTACTCCGGCGGAATAAACCTGCACGTCAGCGGGCAGCTCCCGCGACCGAAGGATCCCCGGCTGCGCCGGGACACCCTTGACGGTCTTGGGCCAAGCGCCGCGCTGGCGCGCGTCGCGGTTGCGCAAGTACCCGCCGCTATCCTCAAAAATGCCGGCCTCGCGGCGGCATGCAACAGCAGCGCGCCCGCAGGGCGCGCTGCCTGGCCCAACGCTTTGATGGAAATCTTTGATTTCGATCACAGGGGCGGGAGCGCTCCGTTCGTTACAGCCCCCAAGCGTCAGCGCACTGCCGGTTCATCTTCGAACCATTCGGCCATCAGGCCCGCCCAGGTTTCGGGCACAGTATGGCCGCCGTCAAACAACACCAGTTCGATCTCCGCCCCGGCCCGCAATCCCAGCGGCGGTGCATCAGGCTGTCCGCGCTCCAAGCCTTGACCGGCGCGTGCGACGCGCAGCCGTTCGCCTCGCGCCAAACCTCAAGCCCGGCAAAGACATCGCCCTGCTCCCAGCGCCCGCCGCCAAGGATACGCCCCTCCAGCGGCACCACCTCATCGCGCCAGCCGTGGGTTTGCAACAGGCGCACCGGCCCCTCGCAAGTCTCAGGCTGCGGCCGCCAGAACGCACCGGACACCGGCGCATACGCTGCAAACGCCGCCGGATTGCTGCAAGCCAGGTAATGCACCATAAAGGCACCCGCTGAGAACCCTGCGAGAACCGTCTGCGCAGAGGATGTGCCAAACCGTTCCGAGGCATCTGTCAGCACAGACGCAAAAAACGCTCCCTCATCCCGGCCTTCGGTGAACGGCCCGAAGCCCCAGGACTGCGGACCGCTGCCGCCGCGTTTGCGCCCCTCAGGTGCAATCACCGCATAGCCGCGCGCTGTCAGCCCTTCGGACAGCGCCCTGTTGCGCATCACCTGCGCGCCGCTGCCGCCGTAGCCATGCAAGAACATCACCACAGGCGGCGGCGTGTTCGCATCAGCGGGCAGCGCGATGTGATACGCGCCATCCGCAACCTCACACGCGCCGGCCTCTGAACCGCAGGCAGCAACTGCCGCGCCGCCCCACGCCGCAGACAGCAGCGCTGCGGCTGCGGCTGTTTTCCAAGTCTTCATCATCCCTCCCATCGCGCCACCGGCAGGTTGGCGGCAATCCAGCCTGGTCCTGCACCGGATCCCAGCATGCCTTCGGGCACGTCAAACACATTGCTGAATCCCGCCCGCGCCAGGGCCAGCGTCAGCCGGGCCGACCGCACGCCACGGGCGCAGATCAGCGCCACAGGCAAAGCCGGGTCCGGCCCCGCTGCGGTTTGCAGGGCTGCTATAAAGTCGTCGCGGCGCATGTCGATCTGATGGCTGCCCACCGGCACCCCGAGGCGCGCCATTCCTGCGGCGTGCGGATATCCACCAGGGTAATCTCCCCGGCCTGCGCCTGGGCAAAGGCCTCGGCTACGGTCAGCCGCGGGTGATCATGGTCCGGAGGCTGCCTGCGCTGCCACCAGATCCCCGCACCAGCCGCCGCTGCAATACCGCCGAGCAGCGCCAGCCGGCGGGACACTCCGCGTTTACCTGTGTTTTCCTGCGCCGCCATCCCGCCGCTTTCCTTTCAATCCGACCGCCCGCTGACTGCCCGGACCCGGGCCGTTGCCCCAAGACCTAGCAGGCCATGAGGCCGCAATCACCAGAAACAGGCCAATACCGCCGGTCAAGTTCTTGTTATTGGACGGACACTGCCCAATTATGGCCCTAACGAGCGTAAGATTCCCGCCTCTGGCTGCGTCATTATTACCGCATCCGGGCCGGCGGGGGTGGTTCTGGGCAAGAAAATTGCTTAGCACTGGTCCAAAAACGACGCGCCAACCCGACAGGAGACCTGCACGTGTCCCTATTCCTGATTGCGGCCCTGCCCTTTCTCGGAGCCGTCTTCCCAGCGCTGTTGATCCGCGCGGGACGCAATGCGGCAGCCTCAGCCGCCGGGCTTACCACCCTGCTCGCCTTTATCGGGCTGATGCTGCATATCCCGGCCGTGTTCCGCGGCGAAACCATTCATGCCTCTGCCAGCTGGCTGCCCGCATTGGGTCTGAATGCCAATTTCTTTCTTGACGGGCTGGGCTTCCTGTTTGCGGCAATGATCCTGGGCATCGGCCTGCTCATCATCCTTTACGCCCGGTTCTACCTGTCGCGCGAAGACCCGATGGGCCAGTTCTACAGCTATCTGCTGCTGTTCCAGGGCGCGATGGTTGGTATCGTTCTGTCCGATAACATTCTGCTTTTGCTGGTATTCTGGGAGCTGACCTCGCTCAGCTCCTTCCTGCTGATCGGCTATTGGAAACACCTGCCCGAAGGCCGCCAGGGCGCGCGGATGGCACTGACAGTCACCGGCTCCGGCGGGCTGGCGATGATTGCGGGGATGCTGATCCTGGGCCATATCGCAGGCTCTTATGACCTGAGCGTTATTCTGCAAAACAAAGACGCCATTCAATCCTCGCCGCTGTATCTGCCCGCGCTGATCCTGATCCTTCTGGGGGCCTTCACCAAATCGGCGCAGTTCCCGTTCCATTTCTGGCTGCCGCATGCGATGGCAGCACCCACGCCCGTCTCGGCCTATTTGCACTCTGCCACCATGGTGAAGGCCGGGCTGTTTCTGATGGCCCGTATGTGGCCGGTGCTGGCCGGCACGCCGGAATGGTTCTATATCGTTGCCACCACCGGTCTTGTCACCATGCTGCTGGGCGCGGTGATTGCGCTGTTCAAGGATGACCTCAAGGCGCTATTGGCGTTTTCCACCGTCAGCCATCTGGGGCTGATCACCATGCTCTTGGGCTTTGGCACCAAGATCGCCGCAGTGGCGGCCATGTTCCACATCATCAACCACGCCACCTTCAAGGCGGCGCTGTTCATGACCGCGGGCATTGTCGATCACGAGGCCGGCACCCGCGACATCAAACGCCTTGGCGGATTGCGGCATCTGATGCCGGTCACCTTCACCATCGGCATGGTCGCGGCGCTGTCGATGGCCGGCATCCCGCCCTTGAACGGCTTCCTGTCCAAGGAAATGATGCTGGAGGAAGCCGCCCATACCGTCTGGAACGGCTCGCATCTGGTGATCCCTGCGCTGGCCTCCGTGGCGGCGCTGTTCTCTGCCGCCTATTCCTTCCGCTTCATTGCGCATGTCTTCTTCGGCCCCAAGCGCGACGACTATCCCGCACACCCGCATGACCCCAACTCCGGCATGTGGATGGGGCCTGCCTTTCTGGTGCTGCTGGTGGTGCTGATCGGCCTGGCTTCGGCCAAGATCGCAGGTCCGATGGTCGCCACTGCCGCCAGCGCGGTGATCGGCGGCGAGAAACTGCCCTATTACTCGCTCAAACTGTGGCACGGGCTGACTCCGGCACTGTATATGTCGCTGTTTGCCGTGCTGGGCGGCGCGGTGCTGCTGGCGCTGCACAGGCCGCTGGAGCGGATCTGGAACGCCCTGCCCCGCCCGAGGCCAAGGTCATTTTCGACGCCCTTATCGACGCCTTTACCCGCCTGGGCCAAGGCGTGACCGAAGGGCTGCACAATGGCAACCTGACCCGCTATGCCGCAGTCATGGTCACCTTCACCGTTGCCATCGCCTTTTACGCCTATCAGGGCGGCACACTGGGTGCGGCCACGCGTGAGCTGCAGAGACCGGGCCTGCTGCCCGTGCTCGGCTGGTTCGCGCTGGTTGTGGCGACGCTGTTCATCGTCGCCAAACACCGCAACCGGCTGTTGTCGCTGGTGCTGATCGGCGTTGTGGGTCTGGTTGTCTCGATGTCGTTCAATTACCTCTCGGCGCCTGATCTGGCACTGACCCAGATTTCGGTCGAGGTGGTGACGATCATCCTGATGCTGCTAGCGCTGAACTTCATGCCAAAGGAAACCCCGGTTGAAACCCCGGCCCTGACCCGCATCCGCGATGGCGCGATATCTGTGGTCGCCGGTCTGGGTGCCGGCGGGCTGATCTATGCGCTGCTGATGCGCGATTTTGCCTTCCCGACGATTTCGGATTTCCACCTCGCCAATTCCTACAAGGGCGGCGGCGGCACCAATGTGGTGAACGTGATCCTGGTCGACTTCCGCGGCTATGACACCTTTGGCGAGATCATCGTGCTGGGCATCGCCGCCATGGTGATCTTTGCCCTGACCGAAGCGGTTTTGAACAGCCGTGTGCGCGCCCATCTTCTGAACCGCAAGCCCGATCTGCCGCAGGCCGGCGACGCGCATCCGCTGATGATGGTGGTGGCAACGCGGGTGATAATGCCGCTGGCGCTGATGGTGGCGGCCTATATCTTTTTCCGCGGCCACAACCTGCCGGGCGGCGGCTTTATCGCCGGGCTGATCGCGGCAATTGCGATCATCATGCAATACATGGCGTCGGGCTTTGCCTGGGCCACTGAACGCCAGCGCTACCCCTATCACGCTATCATCGGCTCGGGCGTGCTGATTGCCGCCGCCACCGGCATGGGCGCCTGGTTCAACGGCATGCCCTTCCTGACCAGCGATTTCGGCTACCTGCACTGGCCGCCGCTGGAGGAATTCGAATGGGCCACAGCCGCCCTGTTCGACCTGGGCGTCTTCCTGGCGGTGGTTGGCGCGGTGCTGCTGGCACTGGAAAGCCTGTCGCGCTTTGCCTGGCAGCCAGGGATGAGCACGGAACACGCGATGGACATCAACCCGGCGCGCGATGACGCGGACAAGACCGGGACGGAGGGATAGATATGGAACTTCTCGTCGCCTCTGCCGTCGGCATCCTGACCGCGGCCGGCATCTACCTGATCCTGCGCCGCCGCAGCTTCCCGGTGATCCTGGGCCTGTCGCTGATCACTTATGCGGTCAATGTCTTCCTGTTCGCCACCGGGCGGCTGGCAACCGGCGCGCCGCCGATCCTCAACAAATACGAGGAGGTCGCCTATACCGATCCGCTGCCGCAGGCGCTGGTGCTCACTGCCATCGTGATCTCTTTCGGCATGACAGCCGTTGTGGTGATGATCGCGCTGGGGCCTATCTGTCGTCACGCGATGACAGCACTGCCATGCCGGTTGAACCCGAAGGCGCAGGAGACGACGCATGATCGACCACCTTCTGATTGCGCCGGTGGTGCTGCCTGCCTTGGTGGCGCCGTTCATCATCATGGCGGTGCGCCACCATCTGGACCTGCAGCGGATCTTTTCGCTGGCCAGCGTGGTGCTGCTGGCAGCCGTGTCGCTGACCCTGGCCGCCCAGACATTGGACGGCACCGTCAAGGTCTATGAGCTGGGCGACTGGCCCGCGCCCTTTGGCATTGTGCTGGTGCTGGACCGGCTGTCAGCAATGATGATCGTGCTGACCTCACTGCTGGCGCTGCCGGTCCTGCTCTATGCCATCGGCTCCGGCTGGGACACCCGCGGCGCCAATTTCCACGCGCTGTTCCAGTTCCAGCTGATGGGCATCATGGGCGCATTCCTGACCGGCGACGCCTTCAACCTGTTTGTGTTCTTCGAGGTGCTGCTGATCGCCTCCTATGGCCTGATGATCCACTCCGGCGGCACCCGGCGGTTTCAGGCCGGGGTTCAGTATGTGGTGTTCAACCTGCTTGGCTCCACCCTGTTCCTGTTTGCGCTTGGCACGCTGTATTCGGTGACCGGCACCCTGAACATGGCCGACCTCGCGGTAAAAGTGGCCCAGATCCCGGCTGAGGATACCGCCCTGCTGCGCGTTGGTGCTGTGATGCTGCTGCTGGTCTTTGCCATCAAGGCGTCGCTGCTGCCGCTGCATTTCTGGCTGCCCTCGGCCTATGCCAATGCACCGATGCCGGTGGCGGCCCTGTTTGCCATCATGACCAAGGTCGGCGCCTATTCGATCCTGCGTATGTACACGCTGATTTTCGGCCCGAGGTTCAGGCCACCGCCGGCCTGACCGAGACCTGGCTGCTGCCCGCCGCCCTGCTGACCCTTGGCGCCGGCGCCATCGGTGTTCTCGGCTCCAAGAAGCTGGGCCGGCTTGCGGCCTTTGGCGCCATCGCCTCGATGGGCACGCTGCTGATCGCCATTTCGCTGTTCACCCAGACCGCCGCGGCAGCGGCGCTGTACTATCTGGTGCATTCCACCCTGGCCGCGGCGCTGTTGTTCCTGGTTGCTGATCTGGTGATAGAACGGCAGGGCCAATGGATCCTGCCGCAGCTGCCGATGCCGCAGACCGGGCTGATCTCGGCGCTGTTCTTTGCCGCCGCCATCGCGCTTGCGGGCATGCCGCCGCTGTCGGGTTTCCTTGGTAAACTGCTGGTGCTGGACGCCACCCGCGGCGTCGATCTGGCGCCGTGGATCTGGGCCGTGATCCTGCTGGGGTCGCTGATCACCATTATCGGCATGGCCCGTGCCGGCTCGCTGCTGTTCTGGAAAGGCCACGGCCTGCCGCCGCAGGACATTGATACCAGCGCCGAACCGCCACTGGATAACCTGGCCGCAAGACCGGCGCAGCTGCCCTTTGTCGCCTGTTTCGGCCTGCTGGGCGGGCTCATTGCCCTTACCGTATTCGCAGGCCCCGCCACCCGCTATGCCGAGGCAACGGCAGCCCAGCTCTTTACGCCAACAGCCTATATCGACACCGTGCTGGGGAGGACGGCAGAATGAAACTGATCCGGCGGCTGTTCCCGCACCCCCTGCTCACGCTTCTGCTGACCGTCACCTGGCTTTTGCTGGTCAATGGCTGGTCGCTGAATTCGCTGGTCTTTGGCCTTCTGCTGGGCGTGCTGATCCCGTTTGTGACCCAGCCCTACTGGCCCAACCGGCCCAAGCTGCGCCGCCCGCTGAAGATCGCGGAATACATCCTGGTGGTGCTGCTGGACATTGTGCAGGCCAATATCATCGTGGCCCGCATCGTGCTGTTCAAACCCAATGCAGACCGCCGCCCCAACTGGATCACCGTCCCGCTGGACCTGAAAACACCCGAGGCGATCACCGCCCTTGCAGGCACCATCACCATGACGCCGGGCACCCTGTCGGCGGATGTCTCGGACGAGGGCCACGCCCTCTTGGTCCACTGCCTTGATGCTCCCAACCCGGACGCGGTGCGGGACGAGATCAAACAGCGCTACGAGCGCCGGCTGATGGAGATTTTCGAATGATCGAAAGTGCTGCCACCTTTGCCTTTGCCTGCTTTGCCCTGGCGATGCTGATGAACCTGTGGAAGGTCGTCACCGCGCCGGACGTGGCCGACCGCATCCTGGCGCTGGACACCATGTTCATCAACGCCATCGCACTGATGGTGCTCTACGGAATGGCGCTGGGGAGCGAGATTTTCTTTGAGGCCGCGATGATCATCGCCATGCTTGGCTTTGTCTCCACCGTGGCCTACGCGCGCTTTATCCTGCGCGGCAATATCATCGAGTGAGGGTGAGACATGGAAAGCCTGTTTGAATTCCTCGTTGCCGCTTTTCTGGTGATTGCCGGGGTCTTCGGTTTTGTCGGCTCCTTCGGGCTGCTCAAGCTCAACGATCCGATGTCGCGCCTGCACGCCCCGACCAAGGCCACCACCCTGGGCGTCGGCGGCGTGCTGCTGGCCTCAATGCTGCATGCGGCAGCGTTTGAGAAATACTTCTCGGTGCATGAGCTGATGATCACTCTGTTCCTGTTCCTGACTGCGCCGATCACCGCCAATTTCATTGCCAAGGTGCATATCCACCGGCAAGAGAGCCGCGACACCATGCCCTCGGCGGGCGAGGATGACCATTGGGCCACCCATGACACGCCAGAGGACGAGGAACGCAAAAACGCCGGCCGCACGGAAACGCCCCGGTAAGGGCAGATTGATGTGCGTTCCGGCCCGCTGCAAAGGCTGGACAAGATATGGATTCTTCGCGACTTCCCCTGACCCGTGATCTGGTGCTGGTCGGCGGCGGCCACACCCACGCGCTGGTGCTGCGCAAATGGGGCATGCGGCCGCTGCCCGGCGCCCGTCTGACGGTGATCAACCCCGGTCCCGCTGCGCCCTACTCCGGCATGCTGCCGGGGTTTGTGGCCGGACATTACGCGCGTGATGAACTGGACATCGATCTGGTGCGTCTGGCCCGGTTTGCCGGCGCCCGCGTGGTGCTGGGCGCGGCGGATCATATCGATACCGCAGCCCGGCTGGTGCATGTGCCGGGCCGCCCGCCCATCGGCTATGACGTGGCCTCGGTTGATGTCGGCATCACCTCTGCCATGCCGGACCTGCCGGGCTTTGCCGGCTACGGGATCCCAGCCAAGCCGCTGGGACGTTTCGCCGCCCGATGGGACGCGTTCCGCGACGGTGACACCCCCGCCCATGTCGCCGTGATCGGCGGCGGCGTGGCGGGGGCAGAGCTGATCCTGGCGATGGCCTTTGCTCTCAGATCCCGCGGCCGGCTGGCGCAGGCAACCCTGATCGACAACGGCCAGGCCTTGCGCGCGATTGGCAAAAAGGCCCGCCAGACACTCCGCCGCGCTTTGGTCGAACAGGGCGTCCGGCTGGAGGAGAACGCGAAAATCGCGCGCATCTGTGACGGCTATATCGTGCTGGAAGACGGGCGCGAGATCCTGTCGGACTTTACCACCGGCGCCGCCGGCGCCCGCCCTTATGGCTGGCTCGCAGACAGCGGCCTGGACCTGCAGGACGGCTTCATCCGGGTCAGTGACACCCTGCAAAGCTCCGCCGCCAACGTCTTTGCCACCGGCGACTGCGCCCATATGGACTTCGCCCTGCGTCCCAAGGCCGGCGTTTACGCAGTGCGCCAGGCGCCGGTGCTGTACCACAACCTGCGCAGCACCCTGACTGGCGATCCATTGCGCAGGTACCGCCCGCAAAAGGACTACCTGAAACTCATCTCCATGGGCGCCAGGGAGGCGCTTGGCGAACGCTTCGGCACCACGCTGGCCGGCCCCATGATGTGGACCTGGAAAGACCGCATCGACCAGGCCTTCATGGAGAAGTTCCGTGACCTGCCTGCAATGGACGCGCTGCCCCTTCCGGCCGAACACACACTGGGCATGGAGGCCGCACTTGGCGACAAACCCATGTGCGGCGGCTGCGGCGCCAAAGTCGGCCGCGACGCGCTGCTTGGCGCGCTCGCAGGACTTGCGCCTGCGGACCGCAAAGACATCACCCCGCTGCCCGGCGACGACGCCGCACTTCTGACCACCGGCGGCGTCAATCAGGTGATCAGCACCGACCATTTGCGCAGCTTCACCAGCGACCCGGTCCTGATGACCCGCATCGCAGCCGTGCATGCGCTTGGCGACATCTGGGCGATGGGGGCAGACCCGCAGGCCGCCACCGCCAACCTGATCCTGCCGCGGATGTCACCCGGCCTGCAGGCCCGGACCCTGCAGGAGATCATGGATGCCGCCTCGGACGTCATGCAGCAGGCCGGCGCCGCCATAATCGGCGGCCATACCTCGCTGGGGGATGAGCTGACCATCGGGTTCACCGTCACCGGCCTCTGCCCCCGCCCTGCCATCACCCTGGCGGGTGCCAAACCGGGCGACGCGCTGATCCTGACCAAACCCATCGGCTCCGGCGTGCTGATGGCCGCGGAAATGGCGGGCCTGGCTAAGGGGGAATGGGTCGCCGCCGCGCTGGCACAGATGAGCCAGCCGCAGGGCAAAGCCGCCCGCATCCTGCAGGACGCCCGCGCAATGACCGACGTGACCGGCTTTGGCCTTATTGGCCATCTGCTTGGCATCTGCGAGGCCTCCGGCGCGGGCGCAGAAATCTTCACCAGTAAGATCCCCCTGATGCAGGGCGCCGCTGAACTGGCGGACCGCGGCATCCGCTCGTCGCTGTTTCCCGCCAATCAAGCCGCTGTACCGGAACTGAAAACCACTGGCTGGCAGGACCTGCTGTTCGACCCTCAAACCGCGGGCGGCCTGCTGGCAGCGGTCGCCGCGGATCAGGCTGATGATTTGCTGCACCGGCTGCGCGCAGCCAGATACCCGGCAGTGCGCATCGGCAAGGTAAACTCAAGCCCCGGCGCCATCACCCTCAGTGCCTAGCGGCGCCTGGCGTACAGGGGCCAGCCCCTCTTGGCCCTGCGGACCAATTCACCCCGGGGTATTTTCAACCAGAAAGAAGCCCTGTTCCGGTGCTTCACCTTTGTGAAAATACTCCTGTCCCGCTGCCTGGCAGGCGGCTTTGCCGCCGGGTGCGCAGGCACGCTGCGCGCCAGCGCAGCGCCGCGCCCAACGGGAGCGGGGCATCTTTGATGTGCCGGCGACGGGCGGGAGTATCGTTTGTCAGAGACGGGACATGATCGCCGCCACCTGCGCCGCTGCGGCATCCAGGCCTGCGTCATCCAGCGCCTCTGCGTCGACAGTGGCAGCAACCTCTGCGCCAATAGCCGTGCGGGACTTGCGGTAGGCGGGGTCATAATGTTCGGCCATCAGCGCCTCGGTCAGCCCGGCTTTGTCGCCCTTGGCAATGCTGGTGAACCAGCCATCAACAACCGCGCCTGAGCGATACGCGCGCAAGGGGGCCAGCTTTTTGCGCAGACGGTCCGCGTCTGACAGGATGTCGTCATAAGCCGCCACCAAATAGCGGCAGCGGGCCGCAACCGGCACCTGCAGGTCAATCCTCGGTGCCTGCTTCATTGCCGCCCAGACCGAAGGCGGAATGATCCGCTGGCCGACTTTGCTCGACTCCGCCTCCACCAGCACCGGGCGGCTGGGGTCCAGCCGCATCAAGGCGCCCGCCAGGGCGGATTCAAACCCCTTCTGCGACGGCTGCGGCGTCGGCATGTCCCCCAAGAGCGAGCCGCGGTGATTTGCCAGCCCCTCCAGATCCAGCACCTGCACGCCCAGAGCACCGGCCCGCGTCAGCACCTCGGTCTTGGCCGATCCGGTATAGCCGTCCAGCGCCACCAGCCGATGCGGCAATGCAGTCTGATACAGCGCCGTATTCACCAGACGGCGATAGGTCTGATAGCCGCCCTCCGCCACCTCGGCGCGCCAGCCGATCTGCTGCAGCATCCAGGTGAAGGACCCCGACCGCTGACCACCGCGCCAGCAATAGACCAGCGGTTTCCAGCCGCCATCATGGTGGCTCAGATGCTGCTCGATGTGGTTTGCGGCATTGCGGAACACCAGCGCCGCGCCCAGCTTGCGCGCCTTGAACGGGCTGTCCTGCACATAGATGGTGCCGACCTCGGCGCGTTCCTCATTGTCCAGCACCGGCAGGCTGATTGCGCCCGGCACATGGTCCTCGGCATATTCCGCCGGGCTGCGCACATCGATCACGGTGTCGAACCCGTGGGCATAGAAGTCTTGCAGGGAGGTGAATTTCAGCGCCATGGCCCATGCCTACCCCGCGCCTTCGGCAAGGAAAAGCCGCAAATGCCGCAGTTGCGGCAATAAAACTTGCACGTACTGCGCACAGGGCAGTATGGCAGTCAGGGTGAACAGACCCGCGGGCAAAAGGCCCGGACCAGCAAACCGGCACCAGCAGACCGAACCCAGCAGACCGGCCCCATCAGGCCGGCAAGGACCAGAAGGCCATGGACAGCGACCCTTTGGACATTCACACCCTGCCCGGCCACCTGATCCGGCGGCTGCATCAGATCTCGGTCGCCCAGTTTATGGAACGGATGGCTGAGGAAGGTGCCGACCTTACCCCGGTGCAGTTCTCCGCCCTGGCCGCGATCCACCGCCATCCCGGCATCGACCAGGCCTCGGTTGCCGGGCTCATCGCCTATGACCGGGCCACCCTGGGCAAGGTGGTGGACCGGCTGGTGGAGAAGGGGCTGGTGGCCCGCGGGATCTCCAAGGCAGACCGGCGGGCGCGCGAGGTCAGCCTGACCGGCGAAGGCGAAGCATTGCTGGAACGGATCCTGCCGGTTGTGCGGGCCGCCCAGCCAGGCATCCTGACGGGCCTTACGGATTCGGAACGCGAGATCTTTGTGGCCCTGCTGCAAAAGGCGGCCATCGCCGCCAATGGCCTGAGCCGCGCGCCGCAGCGCGACCTGCCGTCCCGCCAAGCAGCCGAGTAACCTCAGATCAGCCGGCCGCGCGGGATATCCCCGTCCTCAAACGGCTCTATCAGCTCCGGCCCGCTGGCCCGGTTGGAGTTTACCGCCGGATCCACCCGGTGGAAATCCAGAACGCCCGCCGCCCCCGGCTGCATCAGCCGCGCGGCACCTGGCCCGTCCTCGCCCAGCCATCTGCCCCAGTCCTGCGGCTCAAGGATCAATGGCATCCGGTGGTGGATAGGCGACAGCGCCTCATTTGCCGCGGTCGTGACAATGGCGCAGGTCTTGACCGGGTGTTCCGCTCCCCAGCTCTGCCAGATGGCGGCAAAGGCCAAGGGGGCTGCGTCGCTGCGGCGGATGTACCAGGGCAGCCGGGCGCCATCGCCTGCTTTGGTCCATTCATAGAACCCCGTGGCCGGGACCAGGCAGCGCCGATTGCGGCAGGCGGCGGCAAATGCGGGTTTTTGCGCAATGGTTTCCGCGCGGGCATTGATCAGCAGCGGCCCGGCGGTCTCAGCCGTATACCACTGCGGCAAGAACCCCCAGCGCATGGGCACCAGCTGGCGGCCCCCCTCCCCGGCCTGCACCGCATGCACCGTATTGGTGGGGCAGACATTATAATCAGGCACATCCGGCAAAGTGTTCGCAGGCTGCGCCGCAAACAGCTGCGCCATTGCATCATTGGGCAGGGTTATGGCAAATCGTCCGCACATGCTGATTTTCTAACCCAGGACTGCCCCCGCGCAAAGTGCCTGCGCACATCCGGGAAGCAGCCGCCCTGACACCAAGAGACGGATAGGCCTCATGACTCTTCAGAACGACCTCCAGGCAGCGTTCGGCTTTCTCAATCAGGGCAAGTTCAAACAGGCGCTGAAACAGTCCAAAGCCGGGATGAAACGGCACAAGACCCATCCGGATTTTCCCAACATCGCGGGCATCTCTCTGTCCGGGCTTGGCAAACACCGCGATGCGGTGCCGCATTTCAAAAAGGCGCTGGCCCTGGCGCCCGGCTTTCATGACGCGCGCAAGAACCTGGCGCAGACGCTTTTGTTCCTGCAGCAGGGCGGGACCGCAATGAAACTGCTGGACCGGGTGCTGGCGGATCTGCCCGCCGATCAGGGCGCGCTGTATCTGAAAGCGCAGGCGCAGCTGGTGCAGAATGATCCCGAAGCGGCCATCGCCACCGCAAGCGATGCGCTCGCCCGCGATGGCAAACAGCCGCGGATGCTGCGGCTGCGCGCCATGGCCTGGAAGAACCTTGGCGACGAAAAGGCCGCGCTGGAAGACTATCAGGCCACCCTGCGCCTGAACCCTGATGACGTGGATGCGCTGACCAATATCAGCCTGCCGCTGGCCCGGCTGATGCGGCAGGACGAGGCCACAGAAGCCGCGCAAAAGGCCGTTGCCCTGGCGCCCGGCAATCTGGAGGCACGGCGGCGGCTGGCCAGCCAGCTGATCTCCAACGGAGAGTCCGATGCCGCCCGCACCCATTGCCTGGCGATATTGGATCTGGACCCCAAGGACAGCCAGGTGCTGGAAATGCTGGCCCGGCTCAACAGCCGTGAACAGAACGCAGAGCTGCTGCCGGTGGCGCAAAAGGCGCTGAAAGCGGCCGCCCCCCGCTCGCTCGACCGGGCCAACGTCAGCTTTGCCCTGGCCCGGATAGCCGATCAAGGCGGCGACAAGGACGGCTTTGCCGCCCACAACGACGAGGCAAACGCCTGTATGGCGGCGCAGAACCCCTATGATTACGAGGACAGCGAACGCCAGTTCAGCCGCATCATGGCGGCCTTCCCGGAGGCGATCCCCCCGGCCGAAACTGAAGTTGACGGCCCGCGCCCGATCTATGTGGTGGGGATGCCGCGCTCCGGCACCACGCTGACGGAAACAGTGATCGGCCTGCACCCGGATGTGTTTCCCTTGGGCGAACGCGGCGTGCCGGCCTTCCTGCTGCATCCCTATATCGACAAGGGTCAGGGATTCACCCCGAGGCCGCCCGCAAATTCGTAGCCGAGGACATCAGCCGCCTGCCGCAGATGCCCGAGGGCACCGCGGCCTATGTCGACAAAATGCCCGACAATTACCGGCTGCTGGGCCATCTGCTGACCGCCTACCCGGATGCACGCATTGTTCATCTTTGCCGCGATCCGCGCGATGTGGCGCTGTCGATCTGGCGCGGCTATTTCTCCGGCAGCTCACTCACCTATGCCTATGATTTGAAGGCCATGGCGCACCGGTTCAACCTTTATGGCCGGCTGATGCAGCACTGGCGGCGAGTGATGCCGGGGCGGATCTATGACCTGCGCTATGAAGATTTCGTTGCCGATATCGAGGGCGAAAGCCGCAAGCTGGCCGCGTTCTGCGGGCTGAACTGGGTTGAGGACATGGCCCACCCGGAACGCCACGAGGGCCAGGTTCTGACACTGTCGAACACCCAAGTGCGGCAGACGGCGCACACGCGCTCAATCGGCAAGTGGGAGAAATACGCCGATGTCCTGGCGCCGTTCGTCGACGGATTGGACCCGGAAATCTGGCCGGAAATCAAAGGGTAAACCGGCCTATTTCGTGTAAGCTTTACGCGCCAGTTCCAACCGGGCATCCATCATCGACATCTCTTTCAGGATCTCCTGCCGGCGGCTGCGGTCGCCGGCCTCGCGCAGCTCTGCCCGCAGGCGCTGCAGCTCGCGCGACAGGCTCACAAACTCCGGCACCCCGCCGCTTTCGCGCACCAGCCGGTTGACCAGCGCGTTTTCCGGATCGCCGCAGTCCGGCAGAGGCCTGCCGGCGCCTTGCAAATTGTCAAAGGCGCCGTCCTTCTCGGCGGCTTCGATCCGGGCATTGATGAGGTCGATCAGCGGGTGGTCCATGACCCGCATTCTGCCATGCCCCCCTGCCACCCGCCAGCCCGTTTACGAACCGCCGGCAAAGGTTAACAATCACCGAAAATAATGTGGCAGCTTCCCTGCCCGAATGTTTCGCGCGCGAAACATTGGATCCGGTTCGGACCTAGTTGACAGCGCCTATTTCACCCGCGAAATCCGCCCGTCGGTATAGGGCGAATACGGGCCTTGCGCCGCCAGGTATTCTGCCAGCACATCGGCCACATCAGGGCCAAAATCATAGGCATTCTTGTCGTCGCCCTCGAACATCGCATAGCCGTCGCCGCCATTGCGGACATAGTCATTGGTGACCACAAGGTATCTCTTTGCCGGATCAATCGGCACAAAACCCCCGCCCTCGGCCACCATCACTTGCCTGATGCGGCCCTCGTTCGGCGCAGCTGAGGCGTCCCAGCTGAATGTAAGGCCTGCAACCTGCGGAAAGCGGCCCTTGACCTCCTCCACCTGGCTGACCCCGTTTTCCAGCGCTTGGATGAGGGTTGCGCCGCTGATCTCAAAGGTCGACAGCGTATTTTGAAACGGCAGGATGGTCAGCACTTCGCCCATGGTGACGGCACCCGCATCCAGGCTGGCGCGAATACCGCCGGAGTTGGCAATGGCAATGGTCACGCCCTGATCCCGTACGTGGTCCAGCATCGCATCAGCCACCAGATTTCCCATCTGGCATTCCTGCACCCGGCAAATGTCACGGCTGCCCTCAATCGGTGCGGCCGTTTCCGCCACCACCTTGTTGCGGATCTCATCCAGCGGCTGCGCCAGTTCGGCAATCCGGTCCAGGGTGGCCGCATCTTCGCTGACGGCAGCATCCATGATCAATGGCTCACCTGAGGCGCTGGTCACATTGCCCGCATCGTCGAAGGTCACGCTCAATTCACCCAGGAACTTGCCATAGGCATAGGCCTGTACGATCTGCACCCCATTCACCACTGTCGGGTACGGCCCTGCGGCCTTGTCCGACCTGTTGGACAGGTAGGTGTTACTGTGGCCGCCGACGATCACGTCAACGCCGGTGGTTTCCGCCGCCACCCGCTGGTCGATGCCATAGCCGGAGTGGCTGAGCACCACGATCTTGGTCACGCCTTCCGCGGTCAGCCTGTCGACCTCTGCTTGCACCGCCGCCACGGGGTCGGAAAAATGCACGTTCTTACCGGGGCTTGCCAGCTCATGCGTATCTTCGGGCGTCAGGCCGATAAGGCCGGTCTTTTCGCCGCCGCGCTCAATCACCGTGGATTTCTTCAGCACATCCGCCAGTGCCGGTTCGCCTGAGACATCCGCATTGGACATCAAGACCGGAAAGCCCACCGCATCCATGAAGCCGCGCAGCACCTCCGGCCCGTCGTCAAACTCATGATTGCCGACGGTCATCCCGTCATAGCCCAGCTGGGTCATGAATTCCGCCGCGGCCTTGCCCTTGTAATAGGTATAGAACAGCGAACCCTGGAACTGGTCGCCGCCATCCACCAGAATCGAATGCTCCGCCCGTGCCCGCGCCTCCGCGATGGCCGTCACCAGCCGCGCGGTGCCGCCGAAACACTTGCCTTCGGCCTGATCCTCACCGTCGCAGGTGCTGTCGTATTTGTTGATCGGCTCGAACCGCGCGTGGAAATCGTTGGTGTGCAGGATGGTCAGCTTGTACTCCGCCGCCACCGCGCCGGCTGTGAGGGTCAGGGCTGCAACCGACGTAAGAATGCGTGCAATCATTTGGGGCGCTCCTGTTGATCTGTCTTGGGAGAATCCTGCGCCCAAAGCCTGCGCCGGTCAAAGGGGAAAAGCCGGGCCGCCGCCTCCCCTTGCGTCAGCTCTGCGCGGTTGCTGCCGCCAATCCCCCTTGATTCACCCGCAAACACAAGGCATCAGGCCGTCATGCTGATTTACAAGATTTTCCGGGCGGACGAATGGGCCGCACTGCAGGCGGCGGGCGAGACCACTGGCGCGCCGATTGATGTGGCGGACGGTTACGTCCATTTCTCCACCGCAACCCAGGCGGCGGAAACCGCGGCCAAGCATTTTGCCGGTGCCGGGGGCTGACCCTGCTGGCCTGCGATGCGGTTGCAATGGGGGCGGATCTGAAATGGGAGATTTCCCGCGGCGGCGCCGAATTCCCGCATCTCTACCGCATTATCCGACTGAGCGATGTTGTCTGGGCCAAGCCGCTGCCGCTGGCGGAGGGCGTGCATCAATTCCCGGAGGAGATGGCATGAAGCTGACCGAGAAACTGGCCCTTGCCGCCCTGCACAAGACCGATCCGGAAACCGCCCATGGCCTGTCAATCAAGGCGCTGAACATGGGGCTGGCGCCTGCCCCCGGCCCGGTGACTTCGGCGCGGCTGAAGACCACACTGGCGGGCATTGATCTGCCGAACCCGGTGGGCCTCGCCGCAGGCTATGACAAAAACGCCGAGGCGCTGGCGCCGCTGTCAAAATCCGGCTTTGGCTTTATTGAGGTCGGTGCCTCCACCCCGCGCCCGCAGCCCGGCAATCCCAAGCCGCGCCTGTTCCGCCTGACCGAGGACAAGGCGGCGATCAACCGCTTCGGCTTCAACAACGAGGGCATGGAGGCGATCGGCGCCCGGCTGGCGCAACGTCCCCGCGATGCCGTCATCGGCCTGAACCTTGGCGCCAACAAGGACAGCGAGGACCGCGCGGCGGATTTTGCCAAGGTGCTGGCCCATTGCGGTGCGCATCTGGACTTTGCCACTGTCAACGTGTCCTCCCCAACACCGAAAAACTGCGCGACCTGCAGGGCAAGGCGGCGCTGTCGGCGCTGCTGGCCGGTGTGATTGAAACCCGCGAGGGCCTTTCCCGCCGGGTGCCGGTGTTCCTGAAGATTGCCCCGGATCTGGACCGCGAAGGCATTGAGGACATCGCCGCCGTCGCGCTGGAAACCGGCATCGACGCGGTGATTGCCACCAACACCACCCTGTCGCGCGACGGACTGCAAAGCGCCTATAAGGGCGAGGCCGGCGGTCTGTCCGGCGCGCCGCTGTTTGAAAAATCCACCCGGGTGCTTGCGCAGCTGTCGGAGCTGCTGGAGGGCCAAGTGCCGCTGGTCGGTGTCGGCGGTATCAGCACGGCGGAGCAGGCCTATGCCAAGATCTGCGCCGGGGCGTCAGCGGTGCAGTTCTACACCGCGATGGTCTATGGCGGGTTGTCGTTGGCAGGAGACATCGCCCGCGGGCTGGACGCGCTGCTGGCGCGGGATGGCTTTGACAACGTCGCACAAGCGGTTGGCACCAAACGGAAGGATTGGCTGTGATTACATATTGGCATTACCCGAAATGCTCAAAATCCCGCGCGGGCCTTGCGCTGATTGAGGAGCGCGGCGCGGATGTGCAGACGCGGGTGTATCTGGAGGATACGCCTTCGGTTGAGGAGCTGAAAGCGGTTCAGACCGCCCTTGGCACCCCGGCGATTGAGATGGTACGGACCGGCGAGAAAATCTTTAAGGAGCTGGGCCTGACCAAGGACAGCCCGGAAGATGACCTGATGGCCGCGATGGCCGCGAACCCGATCCTGATCGAGCGCCCGATTGCGATTATGGATGGCAAGGCTGTGATCGGACGCCCCACCGAGGCGATTGAAACGCTGCTGTAAGCGGCTGCGGCGGGCCAATAGGCCCGCCTTGCACATTCAGGCGCCCACTTGCGCCTCCAGCCGCGGATAGCGCAGGCCCAGCGTGACGCCGCGGGCGATGTTCAGCACGATCAGCGCGGCCCAAAGGCCATGATTGCCAAAGGCAGGAACCAGCAGCAGCAGCGCCGCGACATAGATGGCCACCGATTGCAGCATCGCCCACCGCATGTCGCGGGTCCAGGTGGCGCCGATATAGATGCCGTCGAACATGTAGCTCGCCACGCTGAGGACCGGCAGCACCGCCGCCCAGATCAGAAAAACCCGCCCCGCGTCGCGCACTTCAGGTGACGTGGACATCAGGTCGATGAGCCAAGGGCCGCCCGCAGCAAAGGCAATGCCCAGCAGAACCGACCCGCCGACGCCCCATTGCGAGGAGATCACCGCAGCACGGCGCAATCTTTGGCGGGCCTTGGCGCCGACGGCACCGCCCACCAGCGCTTCGGCAGAGAAGGCAAAGCCATCCAGCGCAAAGGCGGTGATTTCGACAAACTGCAGCAGGATCTGATTGGCGGCGAGGTTCACATCGCCGATGCCTGAGCCGATGAACAGGAAGGTGGTGAAAGAGCCGGTCAGCAGCACCGAGCGCACCATGATATCGCCATTGACCTGCATCATCCGCTTCAGCCGCGCCGGGTCGAACACCCGCGCCCAGTCGCGCCATTGATCACCGGCAAAGGCATCACGGCACAGGTACAGCCCCAGCGCCAGCCCGGTCCATTCCGCAATCAGCGTGGCGATGGCTACGCCTTCGACACCCCAGCCAAGACCCAGCACAAACCACAGGTCCAGCACGATATTGAGCCCGTTCATCCAGACCTGCAGCAGGAACACGCCGCGGGTGCGCTCGACCGCGATCAGCCAGCCGGTGACCGCATAAAGCGCAATCGTGGCAGGCGCCCCCAGATCCGGATCTGCAGGTAGTCCCGCGCCAGGTTTTCGACCTCGGCACTGGCGGGAGCCAGCGCAAAGGCGCCCCAGAACACCGCACCTTGCGCAATGATGAAAACGGCACCGGCCGCAAAGGCCAGCAGCAAACCGCGCGTCAGCAGCGCGCCTGTCTCAGCCCAGTCCCCGGCCCCGCGGGCCTGCGCCGCAAGGCCAGTGGTGCCCATGCGCAGGAAGCCGAAGATCCAATAGATCGTCGCCAGGATCACCGCGCCAATACCAACCGCACCTATCGGTGCGGCCTGGCCCATCTGGCCGACCACGCCGGTATCCACCGCACCCAGGATCGGCACCGTGGCGTTGGACAGCACAATCGGCAAGGCGATTTTCAGCACCCGTTTATGGGTGATCTCATGGCTGGCGCCGGCCATCAGGTCAGCCTTCGCCGTTCTGATCCTGCGGCATCAGGAAATGGCCGGTGGCCTGGGCGAACAGCTTGTCCTTGTGATCCTGCCAGGCCTCTACATGCACCGAGGCATAGCGGCGCCCGGAGCGGTTCACGCGGGCGCGGGCATAGGCGTCGCGCGGCAGGCCGGAACGCAGGTAATCGACGGTAAAGTCGATGGTCTTGGGCTGGCGCGGCAGGTTGCCCTTGGCCATTTCCGCCGGATCCAGATCGCCGGATTCGATGCGCTGCCACAGGTGCGACCAATTGAGCGTGATCATCGCGGTGATTTCCAGGAAGGCCGCGGTGACCCCGCCGTGAATGGCGGGCAGGAACGGGTTGCCGATCAGCTTGTCACCAAAATTCAGCTGCGCCGTCAGCTCATCTCCGCGGCGCTCAAATGTCACGTTCAGGAAGCGGATGTAGGGCACCGAATCCACCAGCGCCGACAGGGCCGCATCGCGGCGCTGCTTGACCACCTGGATCGGTTCTGGACGGGGGCGGCTCAAAACTTCTTCTCCACGGTAAAGGCGCCCGCGGCTGTGGCGACGGGGCGGTCTGTGTCCTCGTCCATCGCAACGGCGCGGACAAAGGCGACGCTGCGGGTGATCTGGTGGCAGGTGGCGCGGGTGGTAATCGCCTGTCCCGGCGTTGCCGGGCGCATGTAATCGATGCGAAGATCGATGGTGGCAGTGCCGCCCGGCGCCGAAGGATGGCTCATCACTGCGGCGCCGCAGCAGGTGTCCATCAGCGCCGAGACCGCGCCGCCGTGAATGACGCCGGTTGCGGGGTCGCCGATCAGCTTTTCATCATACGCCATGCGGATTTCGGCAGTGCCGTCGCTGATCTCAGTCAGCTTCATGCCCAATTGCTGGGCATGGGGGATCGCTTCGATGAACTGGCGCGCGAGGTCGGTCTTGTCGGCCATGGGGCTGCCCCTTTGGATTGTCTGCTTCATCTTTGGCCCCGCCCCGGCGAAAGCGCAAGAGTGCCGCCGCGGAGGTTGCACTGTTCGCTGCAAGTGCATAGGTTCCCGGCAAGGGAGAAGACGGATGACCGACAACAGATTGTCATTCAAAGAAATGTGCGCCGAGTTCGAGGTTACGCCGCGGACGCTGCGCTACTATGAATACATCGAATTGCTGCAGCCGGACCGCGAAGGCCGGTCGCGTTTCTATGGCGCACGGGAGCGGGCGCGGATGAAGCTGATCCTGCGCGGGCGGAAGTTCGGCTTTCAGCTGGAAGAGATCCGCCAGTGGCTCATGATCTATGAAAAAGAGAGCAATGACGCCCAAAACCATGCGTTCATGGATATGGCTGACCGTCAGCTGGTGGAACTGGAAAAGCAGCGTGAACAGATCAATGAGGCCATTGAAGAGCTGAGCGAGCTGCGCGAAAGCACCCGGGCGCTGCTGAAGTAATCTCCTTCGACATCCATCCTAAGCCAGTCCCGTTTTAATAAGCCGGGCAAGCGCCTGCCCTCAGGGCGGGTGCCGACCTGTTTTGCCTGCCGTTTTCTGGCAGCCAGGCAGCGCTGTATTTTTAATGTGATGCCAGGCTGCAAAGGCGCCGGCCCTTTGGGGCGGTCTCTCGTGCTATGCGCCGCAAAGCACGGCCGGCAAGCGCTTGCCTGACGCCTTGGTTTTGATTCCGGGCTGCTGGATTCGTCTGCAAAACATTCCTTTCAAGGCTTCGGAACCTTGCTCTGGCGAGGGCACAAATCCGTAACGCTGCGTCACTTTATGTTCGTTTTACGAACCTTTCACTCAGCCCAAAGTGACGCAACGTACAACTTACGTAAACGTAAAGTCAGTCTTGATCGAAAAGCCGGATGCGCCCAGCTTGGTCCTGCACCAAGCCGTAAGAGTAACGATGATGACTGAGAAAACCATGACCATCCGGGAGATGTGCGAGGCATATGACGTCACGCCCCGCACGCTCCGGTTCTACGAGGCCAAGGAACTGCTGTTCCCGATCCGCGACGGCCAGAAGCGGTTGTTCACCAAACGCGACCGCGCCCGGCTGAAGCTGATCCTGCGCGGCAAGCGGTTCGGGTTCAGCCTGGAGGAAATCCGCCAGCTGCTGGATCTGTACCATGCCGGTGACCAGCAGGTGACCCAGCTCACCAAGACCTATGAGGTCGGCCGCGAGCGGCTTGCCGATATGGAGCGCCAGCGCGAAGAGCTGACCGAGGCGATCGAGGACCTGAAAGACCAGCTGGCCTGGGGCGAAAAGATGATCGCCTCGATGCGGGCCAAGCAGGAGGCCGCCCAATAGGCAGCCGCCCCGCCCTATTCCGCCGGCCTGCCCGGCACCGACCCTAAGCAACAAGACCCCTGAAGAGGACCGCAATGCCTTCTTATACAGCCCCCGCAAAAGACGCCCAGTTTATCCTGCATGACGTTTTGAAGGTGTCCGGCAGCGGCACCCCCGGATACAGCGAACTGGAGCCGGATTTTACCGGCGCTGTGCTGGAAGAAGCCGGCAAGATCGCCAGCGCAGTGCTGCACCCCCTGAATGTGGTGGGCGACACCGAGGGCTGCCGGCTGGAAAACGGCGTGGTTTATACGCCCAAGGGCTTCAAAGAGGCCTTTGAGCAGGTCAAGGAAGGCGGCTGGACCGGGCTGGATATGCCCGAGGAGTTCGGCGGCCAGAACATGCCCTATGTGATGGGCACCGCAGTGGGGGAGTTTTTCTCCTCTGCCAACCAGGCGTTCACCATGTACCAGGGCCTGACCCATGGCGCCGCCTCGGCTATTCTGGTGCATGGCACGGACGAACAGAAAGCCACCTATCTGCCCAATATGGTCAGCTGTCAGTGGACCGGCACCATGAACCTGACCGAACCGCATTGCGGCACCGATCTGGGCCTGATGCGCAGCAAGGCAGAACCGCAGGGCGACGGCAGCTTCAAGATCTCGGGACAGAAGATCTTCATCTCCTCGGGCGATCACGACATGGCGGAAAACGTCGTCCATCTGGTGCTGGCCAAAATCCCCGGCGGCCCCGACGGCATCAAGGGCGTCAGCCTGTTCATCGTGCCCAAGTTCCTGGTGAAAGAAGACGGCTCGCTGGGAGAGCGTAACGGCGTCTCGGTCGGCAAGATCGAAGAGAAGATGGGCATCCACGGCAATTCGACCTGTGTGATGGATTATGACGGCGCCACCGGCTGGCTGCTGGGCGAAGAGCATAAAGGCATGCGCGCCATGTTCACCATGATGAACGAGGCCCGTCTGGGTGTCGGCATGCAGGGCCTGGCCCAGGCCGAGGCCGCCTATCAGAACGCGGTCGAGTACGCCAAGGACCGGCTGCAGGGCCGCGATGTGACCGGCGCCAAAAACCCGGACGGCCCCGCCGATCCGCTGATTGTGCACCCGGATATCCGCCGCTCGCTGATGGACCAGAAAAGCTTTGCCGAGGGCGCGCGCGCGTTCCTGCTGTGGGGGGCCACCCTGATCGACCAGGCGCACCGTGCGGACGACAAGGACGCCGACGGGCTGATCTCGCTGATGACGCCGGTGATCAAGGGCTTCCTGACCGATCAGGGCTATGACATGACCGTGCAGGCGCAGCAGATTTACGGCGGCCACGGCTACATCGAAGAATCAGGCATGTCGCAATACACCCGCGATGCCCGCATCGCGATGATCTATGAGGGCGCCAACGGCGTGCAGGCACTGGACCTGGTGGGCCGCAAGCTGGGTCAGCACGGCGGCAAATACGTGCTGGCGTTCTTTGATCTGGTGAAAACGTTCTGCCAGGAAAACAAAGATGTTTCAGAGGCTTTCGGCAAAGACTTCATTGATCCGCTGAAGGCCGCATCCAAAGACCTGCAGGCGGCAGGCATGTATTTCATGCAAAACGGCATGAAGGATCCCAACCACGCGCTGGCCGGCTCTTACGACTTCATGCATCTGTTCGGGCAGGTTTGCCTGGGCCTGATGTGGGCAAAGATGGGCAAGGCCGCGCAGGAAGCGCTTGACGCGGGGTCTTCTGACGCGGCGTTCTATGAGACGAAACTCGCAACCGGCCGGTACTATATGGCACGGCGGCTGCCCGCGACCAAACTGCACCTGGCCCGCATCGAAAGCGGTGCTGATACGGTGATGGCGCTGGACGCAGACGCTTTCTGATGCCTTCCGGGCGTTCCCGTGACGGGAACGCCCAACGCAACCCCGACCGGTGCTTTGACATGCAAAGGACCACATGATGCCGAAACGTTTCCGCCTGACCCGCCGTTTTCCGGTTGCAATGACCGAGGACGGCTATCGCAAGCTAAAGAAGTTTGCCCAGGAGGCGGGGCTGGATGAAGGCGAGGCGCTGTCATTCCTGTTCGAGAATTTCGACAGCGTGACGGATTTTGAAAACCTGAGCCACCGGCTGCGGCTGTTCAACGCCGAGCTGGAGGCGCGCAAAAGATAAGGCCCGCAAAGCGGCCAAAGGGAGAAAGATGACCGAGACGCGCTCCGCATGGATGACGGATGAGCATCAGATGCTCGCCGGAATGACGGCCCAGTTCATCACCAATGAATGGGCGCCCAAATTCGAGACCTGGCGCAAGCAGGGCATGATGGACCGGGAGACCTGGAACCAGGCCGGAGACCTCGGCCTGCTCTGCCCCTCGATCCCCGAGGAATACGGCGGCGCCGGCGGCGACTTCGGCCATGAGGCGGTGATCCTGATGGAAGGCAGCCGCGCCAATCTGGCCAGCTGGGGCCAGGGCATCCATTCCGGCATCGTCGGCCACTATATCCTGGCCTATGGCACCGAAGAGCAGAAACAGCGCTGGCTGCCCAGGATGGTCAGCGGCGAACTGGTCGGCGCGCTGGCGATGACGGAACCGTCCACCGGATCAGACGTGCAGGCGATAAAGACCAAGGCAGTGCGGGACGGCAATGCCTACCGGCTGTCGGGGCAGAAGACTTTTATCACCAACGGGCAGCACGCCAATCTGATCCTGGTCGCTGCCAAGACCGACCCGGCAGCGGGTGCCAAGGGTGTCTCGCTGGTGGCGGTGGAAACCGATGGCGCAGCGGGCTTCAGCCGCGGCCGCAACCTCGACAAGATCGGCTGCCATGCGGCGGACACATCCGAGCTGTTCTTTGACGGCGTGGAAATCCCGCCGGAGAACATTCTGGGCGGCGCCGAGGGTCAGGGCTTTTATCAAATGATGAAGCAACTGCCGCAAGAACGGCTGATCATCGCCTGCGGCGCAGTGGGCGCCATGGAAGGTGCCGTGGACCGCACCATTGCCTATTGCAAGGAGCGCGAAGCCTTTGGCGGTCCGATCCTGCAGTTTCAGAACACCCGCTTCAAACTGGCGGAATGCCTGACCAAAGCCAAAGTGGCACGCGCCTTTCTGGATGACTGCATTGCCGAGCATCTGGCGGGCAAGCTGACGGTTGAGAAGGCAGCGATGGCGAAATACTGGATCACCGATACCCAGGGCGAGGTTCTGGACGAGTGCCTGCAACTCTTCGGCGGCTATGGCTACATGCAGGAATATGCGGTGGGTGAGATGTGGGCAGATGCCCGGGTGCAGCGGATCTATGGCGGCACCAATGAAATCATGAAGGAGCTGATTTCAAGGGCGCTGTAGGCGCAGGAGCCGCGGCGGAGCGGCGGGAGGCTGATGATGGGATTTGAGTATTTGGGGAAAGATGAAGGCGAAAGAGTGCCCCTGCCCCCAGGCCAGCGCCAAATGGGCAGGGACGTCTTCAGCTTTCACGGCCATCGGCTCTCCAGCCTGTACCGCAGGTCAAAGATAGCAAACAGGAAGACGCAGCGGGTTAATGCTGCATCATCTTTCCAAAAATACTCCACGGGGGCGCGGGGGTGTGAAACCCCGCTCCACCAGCAGACACAGGGAACAGCAGATGACAATAAAACTGCACTGCTTCGGCGAAAGCGGTCATTCCTACAAGGCGGCGCTAGCGCTGGAACTGTCGGGCCTTGCCTGGGAACCGGTCTTTGTCGATTTCTTCAGCGGCGCGCACCGCACCGACGATTACCGCGGCCTGAACGTGATGGCCGAGGCGCCGGTGCTGGTGGACGACGATGTGTGCCTGTCGCAGTCCGGCGTGATCCAGCAGTATATCAGCGACAAGACCGGCAAGTTCGCAGGCCGTCCGGAAGACAAGTACGAGATTCTGCGTTGGGTGCTGTGGGACAATCACAAAATGTCCAGCCAGGCCGGGATGACCCGCTTCCTGATCAACTTCCTGCCGGAAAAACACCGGCCGCCGGAAGTGATCGCTTTCATGCAGGGCCGCCTGAAGGCCGCATATGCCACATTGGAACACCACCTGAAGGGGCGGGAGTGGATTGTGGGGGAGGACCTTAGCAATGCTGACATCAGCTGCTGCAGTTATCTGTATTACCCCGAACCCTTCGGCTTTGACCGGACCGAGTGGCCTAATATTGACGCCTGGCTGACCCGCATCAGCGCGGTTCCAGGCTGGAAACACCCCTATGATTTGATGCCCGGCAACCCGTCGGACCGGGCGTGAGGAGAGCAAAATGACTGATGCATATATCTATGACGCCCTGCGCACCCCGCGCGGCAAGGGCCGCAAAGACGGCAGCCTGCATGAGGTGACCTCGGTCCGCCTGTCGGCCCTGACGCTGAACGCAATAAAAGAGCGCAACAACCTGGAAGGCCATGCGGTCGAGGACGTGATCTGGGGCAATGTCACCCAGGTGATGGAACAGGGCGGCTGCCTGGCGCGTTCGGCGGTTCTGGCCTCGGACCTGGACGAGCGTATTCCGGGCCTCGCCATCAACCGCTTCTGTGCCAGCGGCATGGAAGCCGTGAACCTGGCCGCAAACCAGGTGAAAGGCGGCGCAGGCGATGGTTACATCGCGGGCGGTGTTGAGATGATGGGCCGGGTTGCCATGGGCAGCGATGGCGCGGCGATTGCCGTGGACCCGAGCCTGGCAATGGACACGTATTTTGTGCCTCAGGGCATTTCCGCGGATATCATCGCAACTGAGTATAGGTTCACCCGTGATCAGGCGGATGCGCTGGCGATGGAGAGCCAGCGCCGGGCCAAGGCCGCGTGGGATGATAACCGCTTTGCCAAATCGGTGATCACGGTGCGCGACCAGAACGGCTTGGCGATCCTGGATCACGACGAATACATGCGCCCCGGCACCGACATGCAGGCGCTGGGATCGCTGAACCCGGCGTTCCAGATGATGGGCGAACAGATGCCAGGTTTCGACAAAGTGGCGATGATGAAATACCCGCATCTGGAGCGGATCAACCATATCCACCATGCGGGTAACTCATCCGGTATCGTGGACGGGGCTGCCGCGCTGCTGATCGGCAACAAGGAATTCGGTGAGAAGCACGGGCTGAAACCGCGCGCCCGGATCAAGGCAACCGCCAAGATCGGCACTGACCCCACCATCATGCTGACCGGCCCGGTGCCAGTGACAGAAAAGATCCTGGCCGACAACGGTATGAAGATCAGCGATCTGGATCTGTTTGAGGTGAACGAAGCCTTTGCATCCGTCGTGATGCGCTTCCAGCAGGCGTTTGATGTCGACCCGGAACTGGTCAATGTCAACGGCGGTTCCATTGCCATGGGCCATCCGCTGGGTGCGACCGGCGCAATTATCATCGGCACCCTGCTGGATGAGCTGGAGCGGCAGGACAAGGAATGCGGCCTCGCAACCCTGTGCATCGCATCCGGCATGGGCGCGGCCACCATCATCGAGCGCGTCTGATGCCGAAACTGGACCTTTCCCAACTGCCCTGGCGGACCGGATCGGGCTATCCCGGTAAGCTGGCGGCCTCGACTGAAGGCCGCAGCGTGCAGCCCTTGGGCGATCCCGGCGGCCTCACCCAGTACGGCGTCAACATCGTGCGGCTGGAACCCGGCGCAGCGTCGTCATTGCGCCATTACCATATGGAGCAGGACGAGTTCGTAATGGTGACCGAGGGCACCTGCACCCTGATCGATGATCAGGGCGCGCATGAAATGCTCCCGGGCGATTGCGCCGCCTTCCCTGCGGGGGAGGAGAACGGCCACCATCTGGTGAACCGCTCGAGCAAGCCTGCCGCCTTTCTGGTGGTGGGCACCCGTACCGCAACCGAGACCGGCTATTACAGCGATTTGGACATGATGGTGAAATTCGCAAACGGCGATTTCAATTTCACCCGCAAGGACGGCAGCCCGCTGACGGCTGACCAGACCGGAGAAGATACATGAGCGATTTCAAATACGACGTGGACGCAGACGGCGTCGCAATCATCACCTGGGACGCGATCGGCAAGTCCATGAACGTCCTCACCCGCGAGGCCTTTGGCCTGGTGGAGGAATACGTGGACCGGGCGCTGGAAGACGAGGCCGTCAAGGGCATCGTGATCACGTCGGCCAAGAAGGATTTTGCCGGCGGCATGGACCTGAATGTGCTGGCGACAATCCGCGAAGAATCCGGCGAGAACCCCGCGCAAGGGCTGTTCGACTTCACAATGGGCGGCCACCGCATCCTGCGCAAACTCGAACTCGCAGGCATGGACCCGAAGACCAAGAAGGGCGGCAAGCCGGTTGCCTGTGCGATCAACGGCACCTGTGCCGGCATCGGCACAGAGATTGCGCTGGCCTGCCATCACCGGGTGATGACCTCCAACCCGAAAGCCAAGATCGGCCTGCCGGAAATCATGATCGGCATCTTCCCCGGCGGCGGCGGCACCACGCGGTACTCCCGCATGGTGGGTGCCATGGCGGCAGCGCCTGTGCTGCTGGAAGGCAAGATGCTGGACCCGAAGAAGGCCAAGGGCGCGCAGCTGATCGACGCGGTTGCAGATGATGCGCTGGCCGCAGCCAAGGAGTGGGTGCTGAATGCCAAACCTGCCGATCTGGTCAAGCCGTGGGATGCCAAGGGTTACAAGATGCCGGGCGGCGCGCCGTATCACCCCGCTGGTTTCATGACCTTTGTTGGCGCTTCGGCGATGATCAACGGCAAGACCCAGGGCGCCTTCCCCGCGGCCCAGGCACTGTTGTCTTCGATCTATGAAGGGGCGCTGGTTGACTTTGATACAGCCCTGAAGATCGAAGCGCGCTGGTTCACCCATGTGCTAATGAACCCGTCGTCCTCGGCGATGATCCGCAGCCTGTTCCTGAACAAGCAGGCGCTGGAAAAAGGCGCTGTGCGGCCCAAGGATGTGCCGGACCAGTCGGTGAAGAAAATCGGTATACTGGGCGCTGGCATGATGGGCGCAGGCATCGCGCTGGTCTCGGCCCAGGCCGGCATGGACGTGGTACTGATCGACCGTGATCAGGACGCCGCCGACAAAGGCAAGGCCTATTCCGCCGCCTATATGGACAAGGGCATCAAGCGCGGCAAAGCGACTGAGGAAAAGAAAGAGGCGCTGCTGGCACAGATCACTGCGACCCCGGATCTGGACGCGCTGAAGGGCTGCGACCTGATCATCGAAGCGGTATTCGAGGATCCAGGCGTCAAGGCCGAGATGACCCGGAAGGTTGAGGCGATCATTCCCGACGACTGCATCTTTGCCTCCAACACCTCGACCCTGCCGATCTCGGAGCTGGCCAAGGCCTCCAGCCGCGCAGATCAGTTCATCGGCATCCACTTCTTCTCGCCGGTTGAAAAGATGTTCCTGGTGGAGATCATCAAGGGCAAGGAAACCGGCGACCGCGCGGTGGCCAAGGCGCTGGACTACGTGCGCCAGATCCGCAAGACGCCGATTGTGGTCAATGACGCGCGCTTCTTCTACGCCAACCGCTGCATCATTCCTTACATCAACGAAGGGGTGCGGATGATCGCCGAGGGTGTCTCGCCGGTGCTGATCGACAACGCCGCGCGCCAGCTGGGCTTCCCGGTGGGGCCGATCCAGCTGACCGATGAGACCTCGATTGATCTGGGCGCCAAGATTGCCCGCGCTACCAAGGCGGCGATGGGCGATGCCTATCCCGAAAGCCCGTCGGATGATCTGATTTTCTGGATGGAAGAACAGGGCCGTCTGGGCCGCAAAGCCAACGCAGGCTTCTTTGACTATGACGACAAGGGCAAGCGCGTTGAATACTGGAAAGGCCTGCAGGAGAAATACCCGCAAGCGTCCGAACAGCCCGAGCTGATCGAAGTCCAGGAACGGCTGATGTTTGCGCAGGTGCTGGAGGCGGTGCGCGCACTGGAGGAAGGTGTGCTTATGGACATCCGCGAAGGCGACGTGGGCGCGGTTCTGGCCTGGGGCTTTGCGCCCTGGTCCGGCGGCCCCTTAAGCTGGCTGGACATCATCGGCACGCCTTACGCAGCTGAACGCTGCGATCAGCTGGCCGCGCAGTACGGCGAACGCTTTGCCTGCCCGGATCTGCTGCGCGACATGGCGAACAAGGGCCAAAGCTTCTATGGCCGTTTCGACCCGGAGAAATCCGCCGCCGCCTGACGGCAACGGCAACTGCAACGGAAAACACAAAACGGCCAGGGCATTCCCTGGCCGTTTTTTACTGCTCCGAATGGTGTGCTGCCCGCTCAGTTTAGCGGCGGATGGTCCCGCTCAATTCAGCGGTTGCTGATATTGGGCCGCAACCGAGGCCGCGCCAGGCGCGCCCCAGCGCTCTTCCTCGGCCATCATCGACAAGACCAGACCGCGCGCCTCATCCGGCGGCAGCACACGGTAAGTGCCTTCTTCGGTAAAGATACGCCCGCACATCAAGTTGACCGGCGCGGCTGCGAAACCCAGCATTCCGGCCTCCAGGTAAATCACCTGATCCTGGGCAAACCGCGGCGTGACCAGCTCCAGCTGCGCACCGGGATGCATCCGGCGGATACCCCGGTAACCCTCCAGCGCGGCGGCGGGCACAACCGCAAAGGGGTCACCCTGAACATCCTCCACCAGATCGCTCTCCAGCAGCACGCCCTGATCCGGCATCAGCCACAGCGGCACCCGGTTCATCAGCGCATCACGCGGCACCAGCAGCGGACAGCGGGCCGGATCCAGATCGCCGTCGCCCGGAACGATGGTTTCGCGCTGCAGTTCCACAATCTCCTGCATGCCATGATCGAATGTCAGCACTTTGTCGCCTGGCGTCAGCGCTTCAACCGGGCGCCAGCCCAGGTTCGAGGCCACATGCGTGCCAGCCAGAAACCCGCCCTGCCCGACGGAAACCAGTGGAAAACCGCTGTTCAATGCCCGTCCCATAGAGACCTGCGAACGTTTCAGAAGCCAATCCAGCATCCGGTTTCCTTTCCTGCGGCCCAGGCATTCCCAGGCTGGCCTCAACTCTCACGCCTTGGCAAATCCCCGTTGGCCGATCCGCCCCGGGGGCCGCAAAAGCGCCTTTCCCGGTCACCTGGATAGAGGGGAATCGTTAAAAGAGTATTCAAATTGCGCGATATCCTGCGCGCAGGCCTCCGCCACGGCCCCGGCTGCACGGTCATCGTAATAGGCCCGCCAGTCCCGCTGCCGGCCGCTGTCATTGACCCGCGGCAGATCCAGAGAAAACCCGAGGTGGCTGAACAGAGGCTGGGCATCGTCGTGAAAATGCTCCAGCCGGATGTACAGCCGGCACTGCTCTGCCCCGTCCGCGTGGCGCATGTATGAGGCCGCCGGGCTGCCGCGGAACGCGCTGATGATCTCCGGGTGCTGCACAAAGCCGCGGAACTCCAGTTCTTGTGCCAGACGGATTGCCGGGTGGCTGAAGTTCTGCCCGCGCAGCCAATGGTAATAGCTCACCGCCCGGTCCCACGGGTTGCGCACCAGGGTAAAGGCAAACAGCGACCGCAATGTGCGATCCGGCACCAGCCCTTCGATATCTGCCAGCGTCGAGTGTTTCCACAGCCGCCCGCGGGTCTGCGTGTCCTTCAGACGGCGGCGGCGTTTCAGCGCTTTTGGGGTGTCGCCCAGCATCATGTCATTGGCCATGGCGCGCGCTTCCAACGCCAGGGCCAGCGCTGTTCCACCGGTCTTGGGGATATGGATAAAGACGTATTTGCGGCCCGGAGACAGGATCATGAGCCGACCCTAGGCCATTGATCCGCAGTTGGAAATGCTGATGTGCGCAGGCCTGCAGAACGCTCTGCCCCGGTGAACGGCAAACCCAAAGCACCCCCGGCCCATTTCACCTTTGCGCAAATACTCCGGGGTGAATTGGCCCATAGGGCCAAGAGGGGCAGCGCCCCTGCCTGGCTACCTTGAGCGCACTGCAATGGTGGTGCCGGCGGCAATGATCAGGGTGATCCCCAGCATCTGCCAGATGTTCAGCGCCTGGCCCCAATAGGCCCAGGCAACACCCGGTCCGACGATCATCACCGAATATTCAAACACCGCCACAAAGGACGCTTCGCCCAGCTGGTAGGCCTTGGTGATCAGGAACACGCCGCCAACTGCCGCGCAGCCCTGCAGCAGGATCAGATGCGATATCTCCCACAGCGGCCAGACCCAGCCGCGGGTGACAAATCCATCGGCGCCAGCGGGCACCGCTTGCGGCCAGATTTCCAGCCCGGTGAGCAGCATCGCCCCCAGTGCGCCCTGCACCAGCAGGTAGATGAACAGCATCGCCACCGTGCTTTCGCCCTGGCAGTAAAGGCCGGTGGCCAGCGACCCCAATGCGTAGAACAGCCCGCCTGCTACCGGCACCAGGATCAGCCAGTTGAAGGCTGCCGGGTCGGGCTGCAGCACCATCAGCACCCCGGAAAACCCAAACAGCACGGCGCCGATGCGGACCCAGCCAATCTGCATTTTCAGAAACAGAACCGAGATAAGCACAATGATGATCGGCGAGGTGAACAGCCCCGCCAGCGCCTGTGCGATCGGCATCAGCGCGACAGCAGCAAAATAGAACACCATCGCCACCGCAACCAGCACCGCCCGCAGCAGCACCGCCCCCATCCGGCGCGGCGCCAGGCCGCCCAGCCCGGCCCGCGCCATCAGCCACAGGAACGGCAGCGCGACAAAACTTCGCAGCAGGTAGAACTGCCCCAGCCCGATCTGTTCGGCCATCAGCGGGACCGCATTGTCGGTAATGCCGATAATCAGCATGGCTGCCAGCATGGCGTGCGCGGCCGCCGTCTGGCTGCCGGTTTCTGCGGAAAGGGTAGCTGTTTGTTTCATACCCTTCCCATTGCCCGCAACTTTCCGCAATATCTGTTCTCTAAACGACACCAAAGTGATTCAGGGGAGGAAACTGATGGGGTGGATGGCGGATGAAACCGGTCTGGAGAAGACCGCCGCGAATTATGTGCCGCTGACGCCGCTGTCGCATCTGCAGCGGGCGGCGCAGGTGTTTCCGGAGCATCTGGCGGTAAGCTATGGCAAGCACCGCAAAACTTATGCCGAATACCACGGCCGCTGCACACGGCTGGCCTCGGGGCTGGTCAAGCTGGGGGTAAAACCAGGCGACGTGGTGGCCACTCTGCTGCCGAATATCCCGGCCCAGGCCGAGGCGCATTTCGGCGTGCCCGCCTGCGGTGCGGTCTTGAACACCATCAACACCCGGTTGGACGTGGGCACAGTCGCCTATATCTTTGACCACGGCGAAGCCAAGGCGGTGCTGGTCGATCCGCAGTTCCTGGAACTGGCCGAAGCCGCCGTCGAGGAAATGGAAGGCCCGGCCCCGGTTTTGATCGAAGTGGCGGATGATCAGGCCACCTGGCACGCCACCGGCCGGCATATGGAATACGAGGCGCTGCTGGCCAGCGGCGATGCGGACTTCCAATGGATCATGCCCGATGATGAATGGGAAAGCCTGGCGCTGAACTATACCTCCGGCACCACCGGGCGGCCCAAGGGCGTGGTTTACCATCACCGCGGCGCGTATCTGATGACCATGGGCACGGTGGTGTCCTGGCGCATGGTGCTGCATCCGGTCTACCTGACCATCGTGCCGCTGTTTCACTGCAACGGCTGGAACCACACCTGGATGATGCCGGTGGTGGGCGGCACCCTGGTCTGCTGCCGCGATGTCACCGCGCAGAACATCTATAACGCCATCCATTATGAGGGCGTCAGCCATTTCGGCGGTGCGCCGATTGTGCTGAACATGCTGGTCAATGCGCTGGACGAAGAGCGCCGCACCTTTGATCACACGGTGGAGGTCTTCACCGCAGGCGCCCCGCCAGCGCCCGCAACCCTGTCCAAGATCGAGGATCTGGGCTTTAACATCACCCATGTTTACGGGCTGACCGAAACCTATGGCCATGTCACCGAATGCTACTGGAAGGCCGCTGAATGGGACGGGCTGGACAAGGCCGGCATTGCCGCCAAGAAATCCCGCCAGGGGGTTTCCATGCCGATGCTGGAGCCGGTGGTGGTGCGCGACAGCGATCACAACACCCTGCCCAAAGATGGCCAGAGCCAGGGCGAGATCGCCTTGCGCGGCAATGTGGTGATGAAGGGCTATCTGAAGAACCCGGAGGCCACTGCAGAGGCGTTCAAGGACGGCTACTTCAACTCCGGCGACCTGGCAGTGCAGCACCCCGACGGCTACATCCAGATTGCCGACCGGGCCAAGGATATCATCATTTCGGGCGGCGAGAACATCTCCTCGGTTGAAGTAGAAGGCGTGCTGATGGCGCATCCGGATGTGCTGCTGGCCGCGGTCGCTGCGATGCCGGACGACAAATGGGGCGAGGTGCCCTGTGCCTTTGTCGAGCTGAAACCGGGTGCCGCGGAAGATGCTGCTGCTTTGATCGCCTTCACCCGCGAGACGCTGGCGGGTTTCAAGGCGCCCAAGAAAGTGGTGTTCCAAGAGCTGCCGAAAACCTCCACCGGCAAGATCCAGAAGTTCGAACTGAGGAATATCGCCAAGAACCTGTAATTTTTCGCGGCGAAACAGCGTCCGGGGCAGCAAAGCAATTTGCTGCCCCTGTTTTATGTGATTATCCTGCTGGCAACGATAAGAACGGGGGCCGGGCTGGCTGCATGACGGCATTGAGGGAATTTGAGCGGCTGGAGGCTGCGGGCTTGTGGCGCGCGGACCGGGAGGCGCAGCGGCGGGATGTGATCATCTCGCTGGGCGATGCGACGCTGACCATCGCAAGCATGAATGACCTGCCGCTGGCCCACTGGTCGCTGGCAGCGGTCGAACGCGCCAATCCCGGAGCGTTCCCGGCCCTGTTCCACCCCGATGGCGATCCCGGCGAGACACTGGAACTGGGTCAGGACGAGACCGCCATGCTGGAGGCGATAGCCCGGGTGCAAAACGCCATCGGCCGTTCCCGCGCGCGGCCCGGGCGGCTGCGGGCTGTCAGTATCCTGGGCACCTTTGCGCTGGTGCTGGCGCTGCTGGTTTTGTGGCTGCCTGGTGCTGTCACCCGGCATGCTGTCAGCGTGGTTCCTGACATTAAGCGCAAGGCCATCGGCCAAGCCTTGCTTGGCCGGATCGAGCGGGTCTCGGGGCCGGCCTGCGCGACGCCGGAAGCCGCTCCGATCCTGCGGGATCTGGCAGCGCGCACCGGGGTGCGGCAGCTGGCGGTGCTTCGCTCAGGCATTCCCGGCAGCCTGCATCTGCCTGGCGGCATCGTGCTGCTGAACCGTTCGTTCGTTGAGGATTTCGAGGATCCGGCAGTTGCGGCCGGCGCCATCCTGGCGGAACGCGCCCGGGCTGAGGCCAGCGACCCGATGTTCGAACTGCTGGAGGCCGGCGGTGTCATGGCCGCCTTCAAACTGCTGACCACGGGCGAGCTGGACCGCGCTGCCCTGGATGCCTATTCCGAGGCGACCCTGGCCAGTCCGCGCCCGGCACTGCCGGATCAGGTGCTGCTGGCCGAGTTCGCCCGCGCAGCGCTGCCCTCATCGCCTTATGCCTACGCGCTGGACATCACCGGTGAAACGGTGCTGGGGCTGATCGAGGCGGACCCGATGGCAGGCCGCGACCAGAAGCCGCTGCTGAATGACCGCGACTGGGTTCAATTGCAGAACATCTGCGGCTAGGCGCCCGTTTTGGGGTCCCGGCGCAATACGGGCGGCACAATTGTTCATACAGAAACTGGAGCAGCTGCGGCACAGAACACAAAGCCCGCCCCTGATGGTGTCAGGAACGGGCCATTATGCGCTCATTGGTGCATTCCGCCTTCGGACCGCAGGGGTGCTGACCGTCTTTGCAGAGGCAGGGGCAGGCCCTGCCCCGATGTTATTTACTGATCCGGGCGCCGGTGAAACCAGCATTGCGGGCCTTGGCCAAGGCTGCGGCGGCCTGGTCATCGGCTTGAAACGGGCCTGCCAGAACCACCTTGTAGGGCTGCCCTCTGCGGCTGACTGTACCAAGGCGCACCGGCAGGCCGGCAGCAGCAAGCTGCCGCGCTGCGGCCTGGGCCTCAGCGGCACCGGCAAAAGTTGCGGCGCGAATGTACCGCCGCGATGCGGCCTGCTGCGGCACCGCCGCATCCGGTGCCGAGCGGGAGGACAGACGCAGGCCCGACGGCTGCGCTTCGGCCGGGCTGCGGCGCACATTGCGCGGCAGTGTCAGCGTGGCACGGTCCAATGGCAGCTGCACCAGGCGGCGCGGCACCCCATTGGTCCAGACCTGCGCCATCTGCGCGTCGCCCTCGGGCGTGCGCACGCCGCGCATCGGGTTCAGGCGGCCATCCTCACGTTCCACTGTCAGATAGCCGGCCGGGGCCTGGGCAAAACCGGTCACCACTGCCGGACGCACGGTACGCACCGCACGCTGCGGGTTCAGCCGCCCGTCGGTCCAGACCGGGCGATAGCCTTCGGGCACCGTGAAACTGTTGCTGAGGCGGCGGTCCTGGTAGATGTGCGTCTGCACCACACGTGTATTCGGGGTGAGGCGCAGAGAGGACTGCGCGCCGCTGTCCTGCCCGCCGTAGGTCACCGGCGAAACAGTTTGCGGGCCGCAGCGCGCGCCGGTGGCATTGGAGTACTGGCGGCTGATATCAGATAGCCCGGCGCAAGCACCGCTGCCTGCGGGCTGCACTGCTGCCGGAGCGGGGGCTGCCGGGACTGGTGCCGGTGCTGGCTTGGGCGTCACCCGCACGACCCTTTTGACTGCCGGTTTCGGCAACGGCGCCGGAGCGGCTGCAGGCCGGGCGCTGGTGGATTGCGGTGTGCGGCGCGGTTTGGCCGTGGTGACAACCCTGGGCGCCGTGGCGCCCGCATTCGATTGTGCCGGCTGCTGGCCCGGGTCAAGGGTGATCAGCTCCGGTGCCGGGGCTGCCTGCTGCGTTCGCGTGGCGCCCGCCAGCTTGGTTGGTGCATAGCCGCAGATCTGCTTGCGCGAGCGGGAGACCCGCGGCACCCAAGTGACATTGCCGTCGATGCCTGCACGGATGTAGACACAGCCGCGGCTGTCCACATATTGCTTGCCCGTATAGGAGGCAGGCGGAAATTCGGAGGGCGGGCTGGTTTCACGCAGGGTTTGCGCCTGTATACCTGCTGCCACGGTTGTCCCCGCGATGATGGCCAGTGCAATAATTCTAGTTATTTTCATTCCTGAGCCCCACAAAATATGGCTGCAGGATGCCCGAATCCGGCCTGTGAGTAAAGATTCTGCGGCAACAATAAGGCCGCACGGCGGCAATTTTTGCGCAAATTGGAACTAGTTTTCGTGCCGCGGGCGGCAGCCGGGCAGTCCGGCCAAGGCAATCAGGGCTGCCTTGGCCGTTTCCGATCAGGTCATTTGGTGCCGAACATCCGGTCGCCGGCATCACCCAGACCGGGCAGAATGTAGCCCTTCTCGTTCAGCTGCCGGTCCAGCGAGGCGGTGACGATCGGCACATCCGGGTGCGCTTCCTTCATCCGTGCAACACCCTCGGGCGAGGCCAGAAGGCACAGGAAACGGATGTTATTGGCGCCGGCCTCCTTAAGCAGATCAATGGCCGCAGCTGAGCTGTTGCCAGTGGCCAGCATCGGGTCCACCGCGATCACCAGCCGGTCTTCCAGCGCTTCGGGCGCTTTGAAGTAATACTGCACCGGTTCCAGGGTTTCCTCGTCCCGGTAAAGGCCGACAAAGCCGACACGGGCCGAGGGGATCAGCTCAAGCACCCCGTCCAGCATACCGTTGCCCGCGCGCAGGATCGACACCAGCGCCAGTTTCTTGCCGGCCAGGATCGGCGCGTCCATTTCCTCCATCGGGGTTTCGATGCTGGTTGTGGTCAGCTCCATTCCGCGGGTGATTTCATAGGCCAAGAGCTGGGTAATCTCGCGCAGCAGGCGGCGGAAGCCGGCCGTGGATGTGCCCTTGTCCCGCATCAGGGTCAGCTTGTGCTGCACAAGCGGGTGATCAACAACGGTCAGGTGGTCGGTCATGGGGCACTCCTACTTTTTTGTTTGCGGCGGTTCTGTTTGCAGCGCTTTTACGGGCCTGGCCGCGGCTGGCAAGCGGGTTTTGACCATGAAGTCAAAGAAAGCTCTTGCCGGGGCCCTGGGCCGGGACGTTCAAATGGGCCGCAATAGAGGCGCCCACATCGGCGAATTTGACCTGCCCGACGGGGCCGGCGTCAAGCCCTGCGACCAGAACCGGCACTTGTTCGCGGGTGTGGTCACTGCCGGGCCAGCTGGGATCATTGCCGTGATCAGCGGTGAGCACGAGCATGTCATCAGGGCGCAGCTTTGCCAGCAGCCGTCCCAGTTCCGCGTCGAACCACTCCAGCGCACGGGCATAACCGGCGATGTCGCGGGTGTGGCCGTACATGCTGTCGAACTCAACAAAGTTGGCGAATGTCAGACTGCCCTCCTCTGCCATCTCCACTGCATCAAAGAGATGCTGCATCAGCTTGGCATCAGGGCCTTTTTCCAATGTATCAATGCCGGACATAGAGAAGATATCACCGATCTTGCCGATAGCATGGACCTTGCCGCCGGCGTCCTGCACCCAATTTGTCAGCACAGGTGCCGGCGGGGTGATCGCATAGTCGCGGCGATTGGTTGTGCGGGTGAACCCGTCCTCCGCCGAGCCAAGGAAAGGCCGCGCAATAACCCGTCCCACTTTCATTGCGTGCAGGCGGGGGGCGATGGATTTGCACAGGGTCAGCAGGCGGTCGAGGCCGAATGTGCCCTCATGCGCGGCGATCTGAAAGACGCTGTCGGCGGAGGTGTAGCATATCGGCTTGCCGGTCCGCATGTGTTCGGCGCCAAGGTCGTTTAGGATCACCGTGCCGGAAGCGTGGCAATTGCCGAGGATGCCATCGGTGCCGGCCTGCTCCGCCACAAATTCCGTTAGGTCTTCGGAGAAAGACAGCGCCTGATCGGGGAAGTAATGCCAGTCCCAGGGCACCGGCAGCCCCGCCAGTTCCCAGTGACCCGAGGGCGTGTCCTTGCCGCGGCTGACTTCGCTGGCACAGCCCCAGCGGCCCTGCGGCTCTGCATTCAGGCCCGGAAACGGCACTGAGGACGCCAGCCGCATTGCTGCGCCTAGGCCAAGGCGCTCCATGCTGGGTACCTGCAGCGGGCCGCTTCTGCCCTCCTCGGCCTCACCCGCAGCACAGGCCTGGACGATATGGGCCAATGTGTTGGCGCCGAGATCCGGCAGATCGCCGTTGAAGAACGTCCCGGCGTCCGGGGCACCGCCGATGCCAACGGAATCCATCACCACAAGGAAGGCACGGGGCATCAGGAGATCCTTTCATGAACCAGCGGCGGCAGCGCATCCGGCGCATCGCCGATGGCAATGGAGGCCAGGAGGGAAGCCTCTGCCCTGTCCGCCGCATCATCGCTGGCCGCGTGAATGCGGGCCAGGACATCCCCTGCCCCGACCTGCTGCCCCAGGCGGGCTATGCCGGAAATGCCAACGCCGTGATGGATTTTGTCACTCTCCACCATGCGGCCGCCGCCGAGGCTGACAACGGTCAGGCCCAGGGCTTCGCCGTTCATTGCCGAGACGCAGCCGGCGATTGGCGCTTTCACATCACGCACAACCTCAGCGCCGGGCAGATGATCCTGCCATTTGGCGGCGAAATCCGCGGGGCCGCCCATGGCGGCAATCATTCGGGCAAACCGCTCTGCCGCGCGGCCATCGGCAAGGGTTGCGGTGATCTTGGCCGCGCCATCCCCTGCATCAGCTGCCAGCCCGGCATGGGCCAGCAATTCGCCGCCCAAAACCGCGGAAATCCCGGCCAGGGGGCCAGCCGCCTGCCCGGTCAGAACCCGCATCACCTCGGCCACTTCCAGCGCATTGCCCAGGGCGGGCGCCAGCGGCTGATTCATGTCGGTGATCAGCGCCGAAGTGCGGCAGCCGGCGGCATTGGCGGTATCGCACAGCGACTGCGCCAGCGCACGGGCGTCATCGGCGGTTTTCATAAAGGCGCCGGAGCCGATTTTCACGTCCAGCACCAGCGCATCCGGGCTGGCGGCGAGTTTTTTGGACAGGATCGAGGCGGTGATCAGGTCGAGGCTGTCCACCGTCGCGGTCACATCGCGGATCGCATAAAGCCGCTTGTCCGCAGGTGCGATCCGCGCAGTGGCGCCGGCAATGGCGCAGCCCATGTCCTGCATCATGCGGCGCAGGTGGTCTTCGCTGACGCTGGTGGAAACACCGGGAATCGATTCCAGCTTGTCCAAAGTACCGCCGGTGTGGCCCAGGCCGCGCCCCGAGATCATCGGCACATAGGCGCCGCAAGCAGCCAGCGCAGGCGCCAGAAGCAGCGACACACAGTCCCCCACCCCGCCGGTGGAGTGTTTGTCCAGAACCGGCCCGTCCAGATCCCATGCCAGCACATCACCGGTGTCGCGCATCGCCAGCGTCAGGGCGCGGCGGCCCTCGACGCTGAGGCCCTGCAGGCAGACCGCCATGGCAAAGGCCCCGGCCTGCGCGTCCGAGACCGCGCCATTGGCCAGCCCTTCGGCAAACCAGCGCAGTGCGTGCTCGCCCGGTGTTTGACCGCGCCGGAGCGTTGCATTGATGGCGCGGGCGTCCATCAGCTGCGCTCCATATGGTCCACGTCAAAAGCGCCCGGCAGCAGATCGCCGATTGTGGTGTCCTTCTCAGCACCGTCGGTGGTTGCCAGGGTCACTTTCACCTCTCCTGTGCCAAACTCCTTGAGCTTCTGACGGCAGCCGCCGCAGGGCGGGATCGGAGAGGGGCAGTCGGCGATCACATAGACCTCTGCCAACTGCTTTTCGCCCGCGGCCACCATGGCGGCGATGGCCCCGGCCTCGGCGCAGGTGCCCTCCGGATAGGCCACGTTTTCAACATTGCAGCCGACGTAGATCTGGCCGCTGGACGAGCGGATGGCGGCACCAACCTTGAAATTGGAGTAAGGCGCGTGGGCGTTTTCGCGGACGGCGGTTGCGGCGGCTTTGAGGCTCATGGGTGTTTCCCCGGTTTTTGATCATCTGGTCAGAATGCCGCAGCCTAGCTGATATGCCCCGCAGAGCGAAAGCCCTGCTATGCAGTTCACTTGGCATCCCGGTGTGAAGCCGAACAAGCAAAACCAATCCACGTTCAGTAGTTTCACGTTGTTTCAGGGGCCGGCCAGGCGGCGGGCCTTTGTAAAACCAACTAAGATCTTCAGTCAGAATACAGCGGTCGCCAAGGATGTCTTTGGTTTTCTAGCAGCCCGCAGTACACCCGGCGGCTGGAAAACCCGCAATCCGCAAGTCATCCGCCGTTTGATTATGTCCGTTTTCTTCCCCAAGGCTTTGGCAATCAGCACTATACCAGAGAACCGCTCCAGCTTGCGCAGGCAAAATCCGGCGACTGTGCGCCCCGATTTTATTCCCTTTTCATTTGCCGGCAAAGGCGTCCGCAAGGCAGAATTCACGCAAGAAGCCGCCGCTTGCCAGCACTGGCGTTCATTTGCGTCAGTTTGGACTAGGTTTCCGGCAAGAAAAATGGTTTAACACTAAACAATACTGATCTTCAGGAGCGCCAGATGTCCGATTCACAGAACCTGCGCCAAGCCGCGCTCAACTATCACGAGTTTCCGCGGCCCGGTAAACTGGAGATCCGCGCGACCAAACCGATGGCCAACGGGCGCGATCTGGCACGCGCCTATTCGCCCGGTGTGGCAGAGGCCTGCACCGAGATCAAAGCGGACGCCGCCAATGCTGCCCGCTATACCTCGCGCGGGAATCTGGTGGCGGTCGTGTCGAACGGTTCAGCGGTTCTGGGGCTGGGCAACATCGGCGCGCTGGCCTCAAAACCGGTGATGGAAGGCAAGGCGGTCCTGTTCAAAAACTTCGCGGGCATCGATTGTTTTGACATTGAAGTGAATGAGAGCGATCCGGAAAAGCTGGCGGATATCGTCTGCTCGCTGGAGCCGACGTTCGGCGCCATCAACCTCGAAGACATCAAGGCGCCGGACTGTTTTATCGTCGAGAAGATCTGCCGTGAGCGGATGGGCATTCCGGTGTTTCATGACGACCAGCATGGCACCGCAATTGTTGTGGGCGCGGCCGCCAAGAACGCCCTGCATGTGGCGGGCAAGTCGTTTGAAGACATCAAGATCGTCTCCACCGGCGGCGGCGCGGCGGGGATTGCCTGCCTCAACATGCTGGTGAAACTGGGGGTGAAGCGCGAAAATATCTGGCTCTGCGATATTCACGGTCTGGTTTATGAAGGCCGCGAGGAGGATATGAACCCGCAGAAGGCGGCCTTTGCCCAGGCGTCGGACCTGCGCGCGCTCGACCAGGTGATGGACGGCGCGGATCTGTTCCTTGGCCTGTCCGGCCCGAACGTCCTGAAGCCCGAAATGGTGGCAAAGATGGCGGACCGCCCGATCATCTTTGCGCTGGCGAACCCGACGCCGGAAATCATGCCGGAGGCCGCGCGCCAGGTGGCGCCGGAGGCGATCATCGCCACGGGCCGCAGCGATTTTCCCAATCAGGTCAACAACGTGCTGTGCTTCCCCTTCATCTTCCGCGGCGCGCTGGATGTCGGGGCAACCGAGATCAACGACCAGATGCAGATCGCCTGCGTCGACGGCATTGCCGAACTGGCCCGCGCCACAACCAGCGCCGAAGCCGCGGCTGCCTACAAAGGCGAACAGCTGAATTTCGGCGCCGATTACCTGATCCCCAAACCCTTCGACCCGCGGCTGGTGGCGGTGGTCTCCTCCGCCGTTGCCAAGGCGGCAATGGACAGCGGCGTAGCGACCCGGCCGATTGAGGATATCGAGGCCTATAAGCAGAAACTGAACCAGACGGTATTCAAGTCCGCCCTGCTGATGCGACCGGTGTTCGAGGCCGCCCGCGCCGCGTCCCGCCGGATCGTGTTCAGCGAGGGCGAGGATGAGCGGGTGCTGCGTGCGGCGCAGGCGATCCTGGAAGAGACAACCGAGACCCCGATCCTGATCGGCCGCCCGGAAGTGATTGAGCGCCGCTGTGAGCGGCTGGGGCTGGATGTGCGGCCGGGGCGCGATTTTCAGCTGGTGAACCCGGAGAACGACCCGCGCTATTACGACTATTGGAACAGCTATCACAAGGTGATGCAGCGGCGCGGGGTGACGCCGGATCTTGCCAAAGCGATCATGCGCACCAATACCACTGCAATTGGCGCCATTATGGTTCATCGCGGTGAAGCGGACAGCCTGATTTGCGGCACCTTTGGTGAATACCGCTGGCACATGAACTATGTCGAACAGGTTCTGGGCGGCAACAGCTATGCGCCGCACGGGGCGTTGTCGCTGATGATCCTGGAGGACGGGCCGCTGTTCATTGCCGACACCCATGTGCGGATCGAGCCGACGCCGGAACAGATTGCGGAAACCGTAATCGGCGCCGCCCGCCACGTGCGCCGCTTCGGCCTGGAGCCGAAGATCGCGCTGTGTTCGCAGTCGCAATTCGGCAATATCGCCTGCGACACCGGCAGCCGCCTGCGCGCCGCGCTGGAGATCCTGGACGAAAGGCACCGGGATTTTGCCTATGAGGGCGAGATGAACATCGACAGTGCGCTGGATCCCGAACTGCGTGAGCGGATTTTCCCCAATTCGCGGCTGGAGGGCGCGGCCAATGTGCTGATCTTTGCCCATGCCGATGCCGCCTCAGGCGTGCGCAACATCCTGAAAATGCGGGCCGGCGGGCTGGAGGTCGGGCCGATCCTGATGGGCATGGGCAACCGCGCCCATATCGTTTCCCCTTCGATCACCGCGCGCGGGCTATTGAACATGGCCGCCATTGCCGGCACCCCGGTGGCGCACTACGGTTAATCCTGCGGCTGGGAATTACCGCTGGCCGCCTGTCCAGGGAAGCCAACAGTGAGGGACCAGCCATGAGAGGGCATTGCCACTGCGGCGCCGTGCATTGGGAGAGCCAGGCCGAGGCGGCCTGGAGCTGCTACTGCCACTGCGCCGATTGCCGCCGCAACTGCGCGGCACCTGTCACCGCATTTTTCGGACTGCCGCATACGGCAGTCGCGTGGTCCGGTGCAGAGCCGCAGATCTACAATTCCTCTGACGGTGTCGAGCGGCTGTTCTGCGGCGCCTGCGGCACCCAGATGGCCTATCGCACCGCACGGGATGCGGTGAATATCCACATGTACACGGCGACTTTGGAATGTCCTGGGGATATGCCCCCCAGGTTTCATGTCTTCCACTCCGAACATGTAAGCTGGCTGGAGCTGAAAGACAGGCTGCCCCGCTATGGCCAGAGCAGCGACCAGGATCCGCGGTAGCCAGGCCGGGTTGACGGACGGACATCAATGTTCCCTGCGCCGCCAGGAGATCGCGGGATTTCCTAGCGGCTTTCATGCAGGGAGCCACCCTGCGCTTAACCGGCGTAACCGATTGTTTGCAGAGCATCCTTGATTTCATCCAGGACAGCCGGATCGTCAATGGTCGCCGGCATCTTCCACGGCGTGCCATCCGCAATGTTCACCATGGTGCCGCGCAGGATCTTGCCGGAGCGGGTCTTGGGCAGCCGGTCCACCACCACCGCCAGTTTGAAGGCGGCAACCGGGCCGATCTTCTCGCGCACCAGTTTGACGACCTCGGCCGCCACCTCGCCATGATCGCGGCCGGCGCCTGAGTTCAGGCAGAGGAAGCCAACCGGCATCTGCCCCTTAAGGCTGTCCGCCACGCCGATCACGGCGCATTCGGCAACATCCGGGTGGCCCGCCAGCACTTCCTCCATGCCGCCGGTCGAGAGACGATGCCCCGCCACGTTGATCACATCATCAGTGCGCGCCATGATATAGAGATAGCCGTCCTCGTCCTTCATGCCGGCATCGCCGGTCTCGTAATAGCCGGGAAATGTAGTGAGATAGCTTTTCTTGAACCGCTCTTCGGCGTTCCACAGCGTCGGCAAGGTTCCCGGCGGCAGCGGCAGCTTGACCGCAATTGCGCCCAGTTCGCCCGGCGCCACCGGGTTGCCGCCTTCGTCCAGAATGTCCACCTCATAGCCGGGCATCGGCACCGCAGGCGAGCCAAGCTTGGTCGGCAGTTCTTCGATCCCCAGCGGGTTGGCGGCAATCGACCAGCCGGTTTCGGTCTGCCACCAATGGTCCACCACCGGCACCTTCAGCTGATCCTGCGCCCAGGTAATGGTGTCGGGGTCGGCGCGCTCGCCGGCCAGGTAAACCTGCTGCAGGCAGCTCAGATCGTATTTCTTGACGAATTCGCCCTTGGGATCCTCCCGCTTCACTGCGCGAAAGGCGGTAGGGGCGGTGAAGAAGCTTTTGACTTTATGCTCGGAAATCACCCGCCAGAATGTGCCCGCATCCGGTGTGCCGACCGGCTTGCCCTCAAACACAATTGTTGTGTTACCGTGAATGAGCGGCGCATAGCATATGTAGCTGTGCCCAACGACCCAGCCCACATCCGACGCCGCCCAGAACACATCGCCCGGATCGACGTTGTAGATGTTTTTCATCGTCCAGTTCAGCGCCACCAGCTGGCCCGCGGTATGACGGATCACGCCTTTGGGCTGGCCGGTGGTGCCGGAGGTGTAGAGGATATAGGAGGGGTGGTTGCCTTCGACTGGCACGCATTCGGCGGGTTCCACACCGTATTGGAACCCGTGCCAGTTCACGTCGCGGCCCGGGATCAGATCCGCCACTTCCTGTTCGCGCTGGAAGATCACGCAGAATTCCGGCTTGTGCTCAGACAGGTCGATGGCGCCATCCAGCAGCGGTTTGTAATGCACGGTGCGGCCCGGCTCGATCCCGCAGGACGCGGCGATGATCGCCTTGGGCTTGGCATCGTCGATCCGCACCGCCAGCTCGTTGGAGGCAAAGCCGCCGAACACCACCGAATGCACAGCCCCGATGCGGGCGCAGGCCAGCATCGCCTCCAGCGCTTCTGGGATCATCGGCATATAGATGATGACCCGGTCGCCCTTTTCGATGCCTTTCGCACGCAGCGCACCGGCCAGAGTGGCGACCCGGTTGCGCAGCTCGACATAGGAGATTTCACGCTTGGTATGGGTGACCGGGCTGTCATAGATGATCGCGGTCTGTTCGCCGCGGCCCTGTTCCACATGGCGGTCAACGGCGTTGTAGCAGGTGTTCACCTTGGCATCGGAAAACCATTCATAAAGGCCATCGCCCTTATCTAACAGCGCCTGTTTCGGGGCTTCATCCCAGTTGATCGCCTGTGCGGCCTCCATCCAAAACCGTTCCGGGTCCTGTTTCCAGCCGGCATAAATATCCTGATATCCCATAGTGATCGTCTCCTCCTGCTCTTTGCCTAGGCGAGAAAGCGGCAAACGGGCAAGTTTTGCTGCCCCTGCACGCAAGGTTGGTCAATAAATTTACAGGTTCCGAACAGGCAGACAGCCTGAATTCACAAAATTTACACATGGTTTGCGGTTTGCATCCAAACCACTTTGCAAACAGGTCTTTGCCGGAGAATATTCAGGAAAGCCCCGCCAGAATTGCAAATCTGCAAACTTTTCCCCCGGATATGGCGGCTGCAATCAGGGAATCACCCCCTGCGGCAAGACCCATGACACAGAAACGGCCTTCTGGCATCTGCCGCGCCGCCTCGCCGTGCACCGCTGTTCCTGCATTCCGCCAAGCATGATTTCGATCCGGCTTTGCCGCTTTCAACTGCGCTTATCCTGTCGCGCCGCCCGCCATGGGCTTGGGGAAACAATTTCCAGACGTGCCATCGCGCGCTCATGGCGATCTGTCACGCTGACAGACAAACCTGACAGGTCCTGAACCTCGGTGGAGTTCTTGCAGAATTCCGGCCCTTTTCCGCCCGGTTTCCCTTGCAACTCAGCCCTGCCCTCCTAGGCTGCGGCCAGGGAGGCTTGAGCATGACAAAACCGGATCTATGGCGCCTGAGTGCAACGGAACTGACAAAACGGACCCGCACCGGAGATCTGAGCGCCGAAGATGCCGTGCAAGCCTCCATTGACCGGATGAACGCGGTGAACCCGGCGCTGAATGCCGTGGTTGAAGACCTGAGCGCCGAGGCACTGGAGCGCGCCCGCGCGCTCGACACGGAACGCGCAGGCGGTGCTGTTCCCGGCCCGCTGCATGGCGTGCCGGTCACCATCAAGATCAACGTGGATCAAAAGGGCCATGCCACCTCCAACGGCGTCCCGGCGCTGAAGGATTTGATCGCACCTGCAGACGCCCCGGTGGTGGAAAACCTGCAAAAGGCCGGGGCGGTGGTGATCGGGCGGACAAATACGCCGGAGTTTTCCTTCCGGGCCGATACCGACAACCCGCTGCATGGCCGCACTTTTAACCCTTGGGGCGGCATATCTCGCCGGGCGGCTCCTCCGGCGGCGCAGGGGCTGCGGTGATGGCCGGGATCGGCGCACTGGCGCATGGCAATGACATAGGCGGATCCTTGCGCTTTCCGGCAGCCGCCAATGGCGCGGTAACAGTGAAGCCTGGCCTGGGCCGGGTGCCGGCCTGGAACCCCAGCCAATCCGCCGAACGCGGGCTGCTGGCGCAGCTGATGTCAGTGCAAGGGCTGATTGCGCGCTCGGCAGAAGACCTGCATCTGTCAATGCCCTCCTTGATTGCCGCAGACCCGCGCGACCCCTTCCATGTGCCGGTACCGTGGTTTGGCAAAGCGGTGAGCGGCCCGGTCAAGGTCGCATTCACCAAGAACACCCATGGCTATGATCTGCACCCCGAAGTCGAGGCCGCGCTGGATTTTGCCCGCTCGGCGCTGACCGACGCAGGCTATTTGGTGGAGGAAGCGGAACCGCCCAATGTGTTCGAGGCCGGGCGCAACGGTTACCGCGCACTGATGGGCGAGGTCCATGCGCTAATGAAGGATGACGTGGACGCGGCAGGCTCCCAGACCGTGCGCGACATCTTTGCCGTCTATTTCCAGGAGTTCCCGCCCTTTGCCGGCGATGAGCTGCTGAGAATGATGGCCGCGCGCACCCATTACGCGCGGCAATGGTCCCTGTTCATGGAAGAGTACCCGCTGGTCTTGTCGCCGTTCCTGCCGCAGCCCTTTTTCAAGCCGGACCGCGACACCGAAGGCGCCGAAGGCGTGCATGAGGTGCTCGGCTGCGCAGTTTATTCCTATGCGATGAACTTCCTCGGCCTGCCTGCCGCCTCGGTCCCCGCCCGGCTGGCGCAGCTGCCCAAGGGGCCGCAGCCGATCAATGTGCAGATCGCCGCCCGCCGCTGGCGCGAGGATCTGGCAGTGGACGCCTGCGCCGCGATTGAAGCCCGCGCAGGCCGCATGTGCCTGCCGCTGTGGGACCAGATACAGGCGGGCGGAAGCGCCTGATTTCACAGTCAGCCGGCAAACGGCAGCATCAGCGGGTCCCAAAGGTTCAAATTGGAGATCGCCCAGAAATAGTCCGGATGGGCGCAATGGCGGGTGTATGCATCTTCACGTACAGCCTATTCTCACACAGCCTGTTCACGCCCGTCTTGCCTGTTCACGCTCGTTTTGCGAATGGTCCCGGGGAACGGACTGAACCGCCCCCGGGGAACTTCCATACCGAGATCACTCACTACAAACAGCGGTCGCCTCGCCGCATTCAGCGAACCTGGCGTTCTGGCGCAGGTTTCGTAGGCATGACCGGCAGGTAACTAAATAAACAGGAACGTACAAAACACGCCGGTACGGCTCTATGGCATTCTGCCCTTGGGCAATTACCACCCACGTCCGCCTGTGGGTAAACCATCGCATATAATCGTTACCGGGATGTTCACAAATCCGTGAACTCTTCGTTAAACGGTTACGTAAACTGCTCGGATATAAGCCTTTCTTCCAGGCCATGACCCGGATCGAACAGGATTTTATGGCGTATTTGCGGATCAGTGCGGATCTCAACCCAATCAATATCGGCCACCGAATTCGAATCCGCGTCAGCCATCACCGGGCGTTTACCGGCCTCCAGCACATCAAAGCGCACCATTGCGTTGCTGGGCAAAAGCGCTCCGCGCCAGCGCCGCGGCCGGAAAGCGGCAATCGCCGTCAGCGCCAGCACATCCGCCCCGATCGGCAGGATCGGGCCATGGGCAGAATAATTATAGGCCGTGGAGCCCGCAGGGGTGGAGACCAAGGCGCCATCGCAGACCAGTTCGTCCATCCGCACGCGCCCGTCCACGGATACTCTGAGCCGTGCCGCCTGCGGCCCCGCCCGCAGCAGAGACACTTCGTTGATGGCCAGCGCCTTATGCACCGCGCCGCGGCGGTCCATTGCGGTCATCGACAGCGGATTGATGATTTCCTGCACCGCTTCTTCAAGCCGCTCGATCAGCCCGTCTTCACGGTACTCATTCATCAGAAAGCCAACGGTGCCGCGGTTCATCCCGTAAACCGGCGCCGGATGATCCACCATCGCAAGCAATGTGCGCAGCATGAAACCGTCACCGCCCAGAGCCACAACAATACCGGCTTCGGCGGGCGGCACATGCCCGTATCTGTTACGCAGAGTGCCCAGGGCCTGTTGCGCAATTTCGGCCTCACTGGCCAGAAAGGCGATTCTCAAACTCATGAAATCTGTTTCCGGTGTTAGGCATCTGGTTCCGAAACAATCACAGCTTTCCGGCAAAGACCATAGTTGCCGTTCTGTCGCAGGGAAATGTCGCTTTACAGGCTTCCTGCGCAAGGAAGTTTCCGATAGGAAATCCCTCAGTTCTGATCCTTACTCCAACGGAGCCACCATGACTGAAGCGACCCGTGACCCCGGCTTTTTCACCCAAACCCTCTCCGAGCGCGACCCTGAGCTTTATGCGTCGATCACCGCCGAGCTGGGCCGCCAGCGCGACGAGATCGAGCTGATTGCCTCCGAGAACATCGTCTCGGCGGCGGTGATGGAAGCGCAAGGCTCTGTACTGACCAACAAATACGCCGAAGGCTATCCGGGGCGCCGGTATTACGGCGGCTGCCAGTATGTGGACGTGGCTGAAAATCTGGCCATCGACCGCGCCAAGGCGCTGTTCGGCTGCGACTTTGCCAATGTGCAGCCGAACTCCGGCAGCCAGGCGAACCAGGGCGTGTTCCAGGCGCTGATCCAGCCCGGCGACACCATCCTGGGCATGGATCTGGCCTCCGGCGGCCACCTGACCCACGGTGCGCGCCCGAACCAGTCGGGCAAGTGGTTCAACGCGGTGCATTACGGCGTGCGCGAAAGCGACAACCTGATCGACTACGACCAGATCCAGGCGCTGGCCACCGAGCACCAGCCCAAGCTGATCATCGCCGGCGGCTCCGCCATCCCGCGCCAGATCGACTTTGCAAAATTCCGTGAAATCGCCGACAGCGTCGGCGCCTATTTCATGGTCGACATGGCCCATATCGCGGGTCTGATCGCGGCCGGTGAGCACCCCTCGCCGTTCCCGCATGCGCATGTGGCCACCACCACCACCCACAAGACCCTGCGCGGCCCGCGCGGCGGCATGATCGTGACCAATGACGAGGCGATTGCCAAGAAAGTGAACTCGGCGATTTTCCCCGGCATCCAGGGCGGCCCGCTGATGCATGTGATCGCAGGCAAGGCGGCGGCCTTTGGCGAGGCGCTGAAGCCTGAGTTCAAGACCTACCAGAAGCAGGTGAAGGCCAACGCGGCGGCCCTGGCGGACCAGCTGATCCAGGGCGGGCTGGACATCGTCACCGGCGGTACCGATACCCATGTGATGCTGGTCGATCTGCGTCCCAAAGGCGTGACCGGCAACATCGCCGACAAGGCGCTGGGGCGGGCCCATATCACCACCAACAAGAACGGCATCCCGTTCGACCCGGAAAAGCCCACCGTGACCTCGGGCCTGCGCCTCGGGACCCCGGCCGGCACCACCCGCGGCTTCGGCGAGGCAGAGTTCCGCCAGATCGCCGATCTGATCATCGAGGTGATCGACGGGCTGGCCGCCAACGGTGAAGACGGCAATGCGGATGTGGAAGCGGCGGTGCGCGCCAAGGTCGCGGATCTCTGCGCCAGATTCCCGCTGTACCCGAACCTGTAAGAGACTGAAGAACATAAAAAACCAAACGCCGCGGCTCAAATACCGCGGCGTTTCTTATTGACGGCACGTCTGTCAGCCACCACTACTCCCCTTTCGCGTATGCAGTATGGGAGAGCCTGTGATGGACAATGGATGGCAGGCCTCTGCTTACGCTTGGATCACACTGATGGGGGTAAGCGGCGACTTCAGCCGGCAACATGTTCTGGATCACCCGATGCTGAACCGTGTGCGTCTCCGGCCAAGCCCGCGCATTCTCGACGTGGGGTGCGGCGAGGGCCGGTTTTGCCGGATGCTCGCGCCCTTCGCAGGAAACGTAACCGGGTTGGATCCGACAGATGCCCTCCTCAGGCATGCGGAAGCCCTGTCTGATCAGAGGTTTGTAAAAGGTACTGCAGAAGCTCTGCCATTTGCAGACGCCAGTTTCGACATCGTAGTCAGCTATTTGACACTGATCGACATTCCAGACACGAAACGTGCAATCGCCGAGATGACGCGGGTGCTGGCGCCGGGAGGTCATCTGCTGATTGCCAACCTCAACAGCTGGATCACAGCCTCGCAATCCAAAGGCGGAGGCTGGACACGTGATCAGGACGGCGCGGCGAATATGTGCATCGACCGCTATTTCGAAGAACACCACCATTGGGGCGAATGGAATGGGATGCGGATAAAGAACTGGCACCGGCCGCAGGCGTTCTACATGCAGGCATTGCTGAACGCAGGGCTGCAGCTGACCCATTTTGACGAACCCATGGCGACGGGCGGCGAGCGGGCGGACAGCTACAACCGGGCTCCCTATCTCTACCTGATGGAGTGGCAAAAGCCGGCTGGCTGAATACGGCGGCACGGCAAACGCCCGCCAATAAATGGCGGGCGCCGGGCCGGTCTCACTTAATGAGGATCAAAGATCCTGTTTCGCGTCAAGCAGCGCGTCTTCCAGCAGTTTTTCGTTGCGGGCATCTTCGATCTTGCGAATGCGGTCTTCGCTGGAGCGATGATCGAACCGGTACTTCACCACGTTGATCAAGCTGAGCGTCAGCAAGAGCACGCCCATGCCCCAATAGCCTTTGGTGGCAAGCGGTACTTCGGTGGAAAGCCACAGCGACACCCCCAGCATCGCATAGGCGATGGCGACGCCGGCGACGTTCAGCAGGATAATCAGTTTGTTGTCAGTGCTGTCGGTAAACATATCTTTGCTCCAGTATTCAAAAATTTCTTGAGGTTGCCCGGCGGCCCGGGAGGTGCCTGGACTGTGCCCGGTCAGTCTTTGGCTTTCAGCCGGTTCAGCACATCGGCGGCGGTGCTGCGGCTGCGGGGGCCGAAACCGGCGTCCGCCAGATCATCGGCGATGGAGCTGCTGTTCAGCTCGCCGTCGATTTCACGCAGGATCTCGCCCTGCTCAAACGGGTCATCGCGCTGCAGGACTTCGCTGATCAGCGCCTCGGCCTCCTCAGCCGGGCTGTCACCGCCGGTGTGGCGGCGCAGGCGGCGCTGGATGTCCTGTTCGCGCCGGGTAGCACGGGCAGCAATGGCGCCCTGTTTCAGATCGGTGATGCGGCGGCTGGCGGTTTCCACCGACTGACGCAACTGCAAGATCCTTGTGTCCAGCCGGTCCAGGGTCTGGCGGCGGACTGTCAGCTCGTTCTCCATCTCGGCTACTGCCTGGGCTGCGCTTTGCGCCAGGTCCTCGCGCCCGCCTTCCAGCGCTTCGCCGGCCCGGGCCATCAGGTCGTGCACACGGGTTTGCAGGGTCTCGATCTGGCGCAACTCAGCGCGCTGGCGTTGGATCAGGCTGGCCAAGGTCAGCTTGGCCGCCTTCAGATTGCCTTCGGCCTCACGGATCTTCTGGGTGATCAGCTCGATCGAATAGGTCTCCCGCAGCTGTTCCTCGGCCCGGGCATTGGCACCGGTGATCAGGGTCTTCAGAGTGGCGAACATCTCTTCCTCCATCTTGAACATCGTTCACGGGAAGAGTGATCGCACAATCCTGAACGTTGTTCAATGACTATTTTGAACGGTGTTCAAAAATTCATTTACTGCCGATTTGATTGAGCACCTGGGCAATCATCGTTTCGATCTGATGGGGCGGAACCCCCGAAATACGCCGCTCCAGCCCCAGCAGCACAATGCCATGAACAGAAGAAAACAGCGCCCGCACCATCAGGCCGGTCTCCTCTGCGCCCATCCCGGGAACAGCTCCCCCACTGGCCGGGCGATATTGGCAAAGAGCCCTTCCAGCGCCTCCAGATACCAGCCGGGCACCGGCCCCTCTGCTGTCATCTGCAAATCAAACAGCGCCCGCCACAGGTTGGTGTTCGCGATGGCAAAGTGCAGGTAGGCGTTGCTCATCAGGATCAGGCGGCTGGCGGGCGGCTCCGCGCCGGCGTGTTCCACCGATGCCCTGACAGCGGCCCCAAGCCTGCGGAAGGTGCGGCCGTTCACCGCCATGATGATGGCGTTCAAATCGTCGAATGCGTTGTAGATCGCCCCCAGCGCACAGCCCGCATCCTGCGCCAGATCACGGGCGCGCAACGCCCCTGCCCCGTCACGGGCAATGCGGATCTCTGCCGCTTCCACCAGTTTTTCCCGCAGCGCCGCCTTGCGCGCTTCTACTTTGCCTGCCATGGCACCCTGCCCTCATCTTGAACCACGTTCAAAATACCGAAGGCAGCGGCGGGGTAAAGCGGGAAATCAGATCAGACCGCGCCAGCGCAACACAACGACCAGCAGGATCAGCACCACCAGAAGGGAAAACGCCGCACTGCCCAGCACCCCCAGCCAAAAGCCCTTGCGCCGGTCGGCCAGGTCGATTTTCTGCAAATGCGCCTTCACTTCGCGTGCGGCGCCGCGCAGCGGTTTTTCGTCAACAGTCGGCCGCAGCTTGGGGTGTTCCAGCATCGGCAGCGCATCGGCGAGCTTCATGCCCTGTTTATAGACCCGGCGCGGCAGGCGGCGGCGCGCCCGCTTCAATGCCGCGGCCAGATCGCCGGAGGCCTGTTCGCGCTCCTTCAGCAACGTACGGATGTCCTCGATATCCTGGTCCAGGCTGGCGGCCATTCCGGCACTCTCCCTCAGCTGCTGTTCACCGCCACCCTAACCTGCGCCTGCGTCTGTCTCAATGGGGGTGGCAAGCCTTTGCCTGCGCGGGTATCTAAAGCTTATGCTGAACACGATCACACATGGCACTGCCACAAACAAAACCCCGCTGCTGATTGCCCACGGTCTTTACGGCTCGGCCCGGAACTGGGGTGTTATTGCCAAACGCCTGTCGGATGAGCGGCTGGTGGTTGCGGCGGACATGCGCAACCACGGCGACAGCCCGCGGACCGAAAGCCACAGCTATCCTGAACTGGCCGAAGACCTGGCCGAAGTGATTGCCGCGCATGGCGGCCGGATGGATGTGATCGGACATTCAATGGGCGGCAAGGCGGCAATGACGCTGGCTCTTAACCACCCTGAGGCGGTACGCCGCCTGGTGGTTGCCGACATCGCGCCGGTTGCCTATGGCCATACCCAGATTCAATACATCCACGCCATGCGCACAGTGGACCTGGAAACAGTTGCGCGCCGCCCGGAGGCCGCGGCGCAACTGGCCGAGGCAGGGGTGGAACCTGCGCTGCAAAGCTTTTTCACCCAATCGCTGGATATTCCGAACAAGCGCTGGAAGCTGAACCTGGACACGCTGGCGAATCAGATGCCGGACATCATGTCCTTCCCTGACACGGATGCCGCGTGGGAGGGGCCTGCGCTGTTCCTGTCCGGGGCTGAATCGGACTATGTCCTGCCCGAACACCGCGACGAGATCCGTGCGCGCTTTCCCGCCGCCCGCTTTGCCAAACTGCCCGGTGCGGGCCATTGGCTGCACGCCGAAAAGCCGCGCGAATTCGAAGCCGCCGCGCGGGTGTTCCTGAACGCCTAGGCGCCGCGGGCATAAAGCTGTTTGGCCACTAGCCAGGCCACCGGCAACCCGGCAAGCGCACCAATGGCCGCCGAGGCCAGAATGGCCTGGGTCGACACCAGCCCTGCGACCAGAACCGCGATGACGCCGACGCCTGCCAGGCTGGAACCAATCAGCGAATATAGAACGGATGCAAGGCGCAACATGAGGTCTCTCCTAAGCCTGTCGTGTCTCTTTGAGATCAGGCATAGGGATTCGCGAGTGCTCCCGCCTTGATCAGGATCAGATGGCAAGCCAGTGAAAGAAGAGGGGAAAAGCGGCCCGAAGGGCCGCCAGCAGCTGACACTCCGGGGAGGAAGCTGTCAGCCGGTTTCCACAAACACCCGGCCGCCCTCGACCCTGACAGGATAGGTATTAAGATCTTTATGCACCGGCGCCGACAGCGCCTTGCCGGTGCAGATATCAAACCGTCCGCCATGCAGCGGGCATTCGATGACGCAATCAATCACCAGCCCGTCCTCCAGGCTCTGCTCTTCATGGGTGCAGATCAGATCCGAGGCGAAGAACCCCTTTTTGGTGTTGTAGATCGCGTATGATTTGCCGCCGTGCTGCCAGGAGATCAGGTCTTCCTCGTCGATGTCATCGGTGGCGCAGGCGTCTATCCATTGGCTCATGCTGTGGCTCCTGATTGGTATTTTCCGGCCTAACTCACATTGTCCGCTGCGCGACACGTTCCACCGGGCCGCCCCGGTGATCATATGCGGCGCCTGGCGGATGCTGGCGGCCTTGGTCTGGCGGCCCAGTGAGCGGCGCAGCACCACCGACATCACCTCAAGGTTGGTCTTGCAGAAGCCCGGATCCGGCTGCGGCAGCTGATCCTGCAACGCCTCGGCCAGTTTGGGCAGCGCGTGGAACGGCACCTGCGGATACAGATGATGTTCGACGTGGTTGTTCATCTTCATATAGAGGAATTCAGCCAACCGGTTGCTGCGGAACGACCGGGTGCTCTCCAGTATCGATGGCGAATTCTCCTGCAGCTCCACGTGCTGGATCAGGGTGAACAGCAGCATGACGGGAGCCCCCAGGATGCGCGGGATCACCAGGAACCAGACCACCCACCAGATGCCAAAAAACGGCGCTGCGGCGATCAGCGCATAGATCATCAGCATAATGCGCGCGTTGCGGGTCATCTTGGCAAACCCGCCTTCGGGCGTGACCATCTTCATCGTGTCGGTGTAGCGGCCCGCTGCCAGATACACGAACACCTGTATGTGGAAGCGCAGCAGGGCAAAGCCGCTGATCTCGGCCAGCCAGCCGCCAAAGCCCATCGGCGTGTCGAACGGCATCTGGCTGTCTTTGCCCACCCACCAGGTATGGGTGTGGTGGTTGGTGTGGGTGTAGCGGCGGTGCAGCGGCTCCTCCATGTAGAGGAACGAGGTGACCCACAGCACTGCCTCGTTCAGCCAGCGGCTGCGGAAGGCGGTGCCGTGCGCGGTTTCATGGCTGAAGGAATAGGCCGGCACGGTCAGGAAGATGCCGTGCAGCAGCATCGCGGGCCAGACCCAGAGCGTGCCGAGCGCGGCCCAGACCAGCGCGCCGGTGGCCGCCAGAAAAGCAACCCATTGAGCGATATAGATCAGGCCGGGCTTATCGCTACGGGCAGCGATGGATTTCAGCGTTTTCTTGTCAAGCTTCACCCCGGAAGACGCGGCATTTGTGGGGATATAATCAGGCATCTGTAACCTTCTGGACGGCTGAAGTGATGTGTCTGACGGGTGCAGTAACCCTCCGGGCAGTCCGCTAAACTGCCCGTGGCATCCGCACCCTTCCCGGAGTGCCTGCTCAGCTCGCGTAATTGGCGCCTTCGTCGTCGAGGATCGCTTTCAGCTCGGCCAGGTGGCGTTCGGCCTGATCGGGGTAATCCTCCAGCTCCTGCGCGGTCTTTTCGGCGACTTCATCGCTCAGCACCCGCAGTTTCTGGCCGGTCTGCAGCGCCCGGATATAGGTCTCGGCGGCACGCTCGAAATAATAGAGCCGGTTGAAAGTGTCCGCGGCACTGTCCCCAATGATCAGCACCCCGTGGTTGCCCATGATCATGGTCTTGACCTTGGGGTCGGTCAGCATCGACGCGCAGCGCGCGCCCTCGTCGTCAAACGCCAAGCCGCCAAAGCCGTTGTCTATCACATAGCGGTTGTAGAAGGTCGCTGTGTTCTGGTCGATCGGCGGCAGGGTGCTGTCGGCCAGGCAAGCCAGCACAGTGGCGTGGATCGAATGCACATGCATCACGCAGCGCGCATGGGGACACAGGCGGTGGATCGAGCCGTGCAGCCCCCAGGCGGTCGGGTCCGGCGCATCGGGGCGGTCCATCGTCTTGGGGTCATTGGCATCCAGCAGCAACAGATCCGAGGCTTTGACCCGGGCAAAATGCACCTGATTGGGGTTCATCAGGAACTGGCTGCCGTCCTCGCTCACCGCCAGGCTGAAGTGGTTGGCCACCGCCTCATGCATGTCCAGCTTGGCCGTCCAGCGGAACGCAGCAGCCATATCGACGCGCTCCTGCCAATGGGTGAGGTTCGGGCTGAGATCCGCTTGCTTGTTCATTCTGACGCCTCCGATAGTGTTGATGCACAAGTGGTGCCAGCAGAATTGCCGGCTGACAAATGATTGATTCAGCGCTAATGCATTAATTTAATTAATGCATAGGTCGTGCGTCCGTGTCTTCTCCTGTCTCACCCTCTTCTTCGCTGCCCCCGCTCACTTGGCTGCGCGCATTCGAGGCCAGCGCGCGGCATCTGTCCTTCACCCGCGCCGCAGGCGAGCTGAACCTGACGCAATCGGCGATCAGCCAGCATGTGCGCAGCCTGGAGACCTTTCTGGGCCGCGAGCTGTTCATCCGCAAAACCCGCGCGCTGGAACTATCCGAAGCCGGCGCCAATTACACGCCCATCGTGCGCGAGGCCTTTGATCTGATTGCCGCGGGCACCCAGGCCTTTACCGGCGGCGACCAGGGGCGGCATCTGGTTTTGCAGTGCAATATGGCCTTTTCGGTGTTCTGGCTGTCCCCCGCCTGCCCCGTCTGTACGAAAAGTTCCCCTGGCTGGTACTGAACATCGTGACCCCGATCTGGGATCCCGAACGTCATGCCGCCAATGCAGGCACCGAGATCCGTTTTGGCCGTCCTGCCGACATGTCCGCCGCCGCCGTCCGGCTGACGCGGGACCGGTTCTACCCTGTCTGCGCGCCGGGTTATCAGGACGGAAAAGTTGATTTCGAAACCGGGACCCTGCTGGATTGCGGCGGTGTGACAGGCTCTTGGGGGGCGTGGTTCAAGTCGCAAGGGCGCATGTTTGAACGCAATCACGAGATCAATCTGGCCTCCACCTACGTGATCGCCATGACAGCGGCGGTGAATGGCGCCGGTATCTCCATGTCGCACGACACGCTGGCCGGCGGGCTGCTGGAAAGCGGCCAATTGGTCAAACCCAGCGGGCATTCAGCGGAATTGCTGGAGAACTATTTCCTGATGCCGCCCCCCAGCCATGCCAGCACTCCGGCGACGCGGGCGTTTCTGGAGTGGCTGGAGGGTGAACTGCCTCCTGTATAGCGCCAACATGAGGCCCGCGCCTGACCTTGGGAGGGCGCGAAAGACATTTTCAAAAATCTCCAACATCACCTGCAAAAAGTGCGCTATCCGCCCGCCTCTTGCGCGTTAAGCCATGCACAGCTATATGCGCCGCACCGGTCGCAGCCTACCCGGTCACCAAAACAAGGGTACAAAAATGAAGACTATCGTTATCTGCTCGGGCGGGCTGGATTCCGTTTCGCTTGCCCATATGGTTGCTGATGAACATCAGCTGACCCGTCTTGTCTCCTTTGATTACGGCCAGCGCCACAAGAAGGAGCTCGACTATGCCGCCGCCGCCGCTGTGCGGCTTGGCGTGCCGCATGACATCATCGACATGCGCAGTATCGGCGCAGCCCTTTCCGGCTCGGCCCTGACCGATGATATCGACGTGCCGGACGGCCATTACGAAGAAGACTCCATGAAGGTTACCGTGGTGCCGAACCGCAACGCCATCATGCTGACCATCGCCTATGGCATCGCTGCCGCCAATGGCGATGAGGCCGTGGCCACGGCGGTGCATGGCGGCGATCACTTCATCTATCCGGACTGCCGCCCGGCTTTCACCGAGGCCTTTGACGCGATGCAGCGGGCGGCGTTGGATGGCTATGCCGACGTGCGGCTTTACACCCCGTTTGTGCACCGCTCCAAGGCCGACATTGTCACCGCCGGCGCCAAGCACAACACACCGTTTGCCGATACATGGTCCTGCTACAAGGGCGGCGATAAGCACTGCGGGCGCTGCGGTACCTGCGTGGAACGGCGCGAGGCATTTCATCTGGCCGGTGCCGAGGATCCGACGGATTACGCCGACCCCGATTTCTGGCAGCAGGCGATTGCCGCCAAGGACGGTGCCTGATGTTCCGGATCACCAAGGAGTTCCATTTCTCCGCCTCGCATCAGCTGACCCATCTGCCGACTGACCACCAATGCGCCCGGCTGCATGGGCACAACTACGTGGTGGTGGTGGAACTGGCGGCCAAGGAGCTGAACGCGGATGGCTTTGTGCGCGACTATCATGAGCTGAAACCGCTGAAAGAATACATCGACGGGACCTTTGACCACCGGCATCTGAACGACGTGCTGGAGGGGCATTCAACGGCTGAAAACATGGCCAAGCATTTCTATGACTGGTGCCATGCGCGCTGGCCTGAGGTTGCTGCGGTGAAAGTCTCGGAGACCCCCAAGACCTGGGCGGAGTACCGGCCATGACATCCCTGCGCATTGCCGAAATCTTCGGCCCCACCATCCAAGGCGAAGGCGCTTTGATCGGGGAGCCCACAGTGTTTGTGCGCGCCGGCGGCTGTGATTACCGCTGTTCCTGGTGCGACAGCATGCATGCGGTGGACAGCGCCAACCGCCACGACTGGGCGGTGATGACGCCAGAGGAAGTCATGGGCGAAGTGCGCCGCCTGTCCGGCGGCAAGCCATTGACGGTGTCGATCTCTGGCGGCAATCCGGCGATCCAGGACTTCGCCCCGGTGATCGCATACGGCAAGACCGAAGGCTACCGCTTTGCCTGCGAAACCCAAGGGTCCGTCAGCAAGCCTTGGTTTGGTGATCTTGACACTTTGGTGCTCAGCCCCAAGCCGCCGTCCAGCGGTGAAAGGGTGGATTGGAAAGCCTTTGACCAATGTCTTGAAGCCGCCAAGGGCTGCGGCCAGACGGTAATGAAGATCGTGATCTTTGACGACAAGGATTACGCCTGGGCCAAGGCCGCCGCGGAGCGCCATCCCGGACTGCCATTGTATCTGCAGCCCGGCAATCCGGAAGTTGACCCCTCGCTGCCGGTCGATCTGAACCAAGCCACAGACCGGCTGTTGTGGCTGATTGAAAAAGTGACCGGCGACCGCTGGTTCACCCCCGCGTCCTGCCCCAGCTGCATGTGCTGGTCTGGGGCAACAAACGCGGCGTCTGAACATAGGAACCCTGACATGTCTGACAGCATCTACAGCAATCTGAAACAGCTGGGCGGCGATACCGTGGTGCCGGCCAGCCCGGAACAGGCAGAACTGGAGCGGGTGCAGAACCCGCAGTCCGACACGGCCTATAACGTGCGCTTCACCGCACCGGAGTTCACCTCCCTTTGCCCGATGACCGGCCAGCCGGATTTTGCCCATCTGGTGATCGACTACGTACCCGGTGAGTGGCTGGTGGAAAGCAAATCGCTGAAGCTTTTCCTGACCTCCTTCCGCAATCACGGCGCCTTTCACGAGGATTGCACGGTCTCCATTGCCCGCCGGCTGGCGGACTTCCTGCAGCCGCAATGGCTGCGCATCGGCGGCTACTGGTATCCGCGCGGCGGCATTCCGATTGATGTGTTCTGGCAAACCGGCCCGAAGCCTGAGGGCGTCTGGATCCCCGACCAAGGCGTGCCCCCCTACCGCGGCCGCGGCTGACACAACCCAAAGCACCTTTGACACAGTTCAGCCCGGCAGCGCAGTTGCCGGGCTTTTTGTTATTCAAAACAAGCGATACCCATTCGCGGCCACCGGAATGCACGTGGCGGAGAGTTCGGTTTGAATTTCAAACAATTTACCGCAAAAGTAGTTAAGATTTTAGTGAACCTGCACTCTGAGGCGGCGTCAGGAGACGATCCGGGCTATCCGGATACATAATTTTTGTGACGGGGGACCTTTATGAACTTTCTGGATTTGGGCAAAACGCTTTCGGGATATTTGAACGCGCTTTCGCAGGCCGGCCTTCAGGTCGAAATGTTCACGGATTTTGAGAAAGTGCCCGAGGCCGCCGCCGAAACCGGCCGCCGGTTCCAGATGCCGGGTTTTGCCATCGAACGGGCCGACCACACCCGGAACTCGGCCTTTTGGCTGTTCCTGAAGGAGGGCGACACCTATGTCGGCGGTGCGGCCTCCATGCTGCAGGATCTGGGCCGCGAAACCCTGGCTGAGTTTCTGCTGCGCACCTCGCGGCATCAGTTTCCCAACGATGCAGGCGGCGGCGTTGAAAGCGTCGCAGAACCGCTGGCGCGAGAGGTCAGCGGCCGCCTGGCCTATATCGGAGAGCTGAACTTTCTGCCCGGCCATCGCGGCAAACGGGCGGAACGGCTAGAGCCTTTTATGCGGATCTTTCAAATCCTGGCGATCCAGAAATGGGATGTGGACTGGATCTACGCCTTCATCCCCGACCGCCACATGCAGGCCCGGCTGGACCTGGTCTACGGCTTCAGCCGGGCAATTCCGCGGGCGCAGAAATGGCGCGATCCGGAACCGGAAGTGCGCAGCAGCACCGAGTGGTTTGTCGGCGCATCCCGGCTGGAAATGGAACACATGCTGCAAAGCGATTTAGCCAAATTTGATATCCTGTGAGAAGTTGGCCACCATCAGCTTGCCGTCCGGTAAATATACCGGTGCCAGAACCCGCCGGTACTGCCGGGTAAAGCGGCGCCCGTTCAGCAGGTTCACGTCGATCGACGGATGGGTGATCACCGGCTCGCCGCGGCTGATCGCCTCGCTGTGCGCCAGTACAAGATCAGAATTGAGCCTGTCGCTGAACCCGTTCAGGGTGTTCCGCAGCTGCTCGCTGCTTGCCACCTCAAAGCAAATCGAGGCCAGACTGGCCGGACCTGACTTGATCGGCTGAATGCGGTTCTTCTCCGCATCCGGCGGGTTGAACAAATCCACCTGATGCTGCAGCTGGTCAAAGCCTTCCAGGCGGCCGCTGTTGGCAAACCACCAGTCCAGGAAGTCCTGCAGCGACACGTCGCAGCCGCGGTACTGGCGGGAGCGGGCAGCCGATTGCAACTGAGCATTGAGAATTTCAAATGCCTTGCGTCCAGCCTCCTCCGCCCGGCGGTCCGGCAGCAGCTCGAGACCAGCAGTGTCCGACGAGAAATAGTGAAACGACACCCCCAGCCCGCGCGCCAGCGCATCCAGCATGCTCCAGCCGATCTCACGCTCGTTCTTCAGCGCGCTATTGAAAGTGCCATAGGGGATCCCACATTTCAGCGCCGCCTGCCGGTTGGACAGGTTCATATCCGTCAAAAGCGCGGAGATTTTTTTGTGAATAAGCGCCATATGCGTAAGATCTTTCATATTTAACGAAACATCTTGCATAAAACAACCGGCACGGCAATCCAGTGCCCGCGTTGATTTCGGCGGCGGCCTGGAAAACCGGCACATGCCCTGGATGACCCAGCGGGTCGCAGAAAACCATTCCTGGCGGCCGCTGGAAACAGGCGAAAGGGTCAGAGTTGGCGCACCATCCTCAGATGTCGAGGGCGCCATCGGCCTGGTGGCCTATGTGATGGAACTGCTGGGCGTGCCCGACCAGATCATCGCCAAGTTCAAAGAGTTCAGCCTGTTTGCAACCGGCGTCACCTTCATGAAATCGCTCTGGGACGGCATGGCTTCCATTGTGGACCAGCTGGTCACCTTTATCACCAACAAGCTGAAGGACTTGAAACCGCAATGGTTGACTGACCTGCAGAACTGGGCCAGCGGCGGCGATGACCCCGCCGCACCGGGCCCCGCCGCTCGGGCGCACCCGCTTTCCGGCTCAGTCGCCCCGCGCGTGCAGGGCAACCGGGACAGCGGCGGGCCGGTGCTGCCCGGTCTGTCCTATCTGATCGGGGAGCGGCGGGAACCGGAGGTGTTTGTCCCGAAAGTGCCGGGCAATATTCTGCCAGCGCGTGCCCTTAGAGCAGCAAGAACTGCCACCGCCGCTGCCAAACCTGTCGCGCGCACCATCCGCCAAGCCGCCAGCGTTCAGAACACGGCAATCAGCACCCGGAACATCACCCGGATCAGCCAGGCTCTGAAGGCAGCCGCTGCACCCCGATTGCCTGGACAGGCTCAACTACTCAGAACACCGGGCAAACTGGCCGGCATCCTGCCCCGGCAGGCAATGAAGGCAGCCGCTGCGGCCACCGCCCTGGCGGCGCCCGCAGCCGCCCTGCCCGGCAAGGCGGAAATTCAGCAGCGTGTTGACCCGCGCCCGGCTCTGACCGCCCAGGCCCCGGCCCCGCAGGTGACCCGCGAAGGCGATGTGTTCACTATCAATGTCTACCCGCAGCCGGGCCAGGACAGCGAGGCAATCGCACGGGAAGTCATGCGGCAGCTCAAACGCAGAGACAGCGACCGGCGCGCGGATCTGCATGACGGAGTGGATTACTGATGCAGCTAGGATTGGTCATGATGGCGCTGGGGGTGTTCCGCTTTGGCATGGCGGGCGGCTCCTATCAGCAGTTTTCCCGCACCGCCGGCTACCGCTGGCAGAGGGTGGACCGGATCGGCCGCGCCCCGGCCCTGCAGTACACCGGTCCGGATGCTGAAGACCTCACCCTTGAAGGGGTGATTTACCCCCATTTCAAGGGCGGTTTAAGGCAGGTTGAACTGATGCGGCTGCAGGCCAAAACCGGCTTGCCGATGATGATGGTGGACGGGCTGGGCTGGGTCTGGGACCGCTGGACGATCACCCGCGTGGAAGAGCGCAAAAGCCTCTTTCTGGCCGACGGCGCCCCCCGCAAGATTGAGTTCACCATGAACTTGAAATCCTACGGCCAGGACAATGGTGTTCTGTCCTCCTTCTTCGGGGGCTGTGATGGCCACCTACCGCACCAGCGAAGGCGATATGGTCGATGAGATCAGCAAGGACCACTACGGCCGCGAAGACATGGCCGTGGCCGTCTATGAGGCCAATCCCGGCCTGGCCGCGCACGGCCCCATTCTCCCCAAGGGGCTGGAAATCACCCTGCCCGCAGCGCAGCCCGCAACCGTCCGCAAGCCTGTGCGGCTTTGGGGCTGAGCCATGAAAGTTGCCTTCCGGATCATCGCTGACGGCGCCGACGTCACCGGCAATTTTGCCGACCGGCTTATTGGCCTGACCGTGGTGGATGAGGCGGGCAGCAAGTCCGACCGCGCTGAAATCCAGGTGGACGACCGCGACTATGCGGTCGCCCTGCCCGCGACCGGCGCCAAGCTGGAAATTGCCCTGGGCTTCACCGGCGATCTGGTTGAGATCGGGCAATTCACCGTCGATGAAATCAGCGGCGAGCTGGCCCCGGACACCATGACGATCGGGGCCAAGGCCGCCGACATGCTCGGCGGCATCCGCGCAAAGAAAACCCGCTCCTGGCACAAGGTGACCGTGGCGGATCTGGTGGAAAAAATCGCCAAGGAACACGGGTTGAAAGCCGTCATCAGCGACAGCCTGAAGGCCCACCATTACGCTTACCTTGCCCAGACCAGCGAAAGCGATTTGAACTTCCTCACCCGCCTGGCCCAGGACCTGGACGCCGTCGCAAAACCCGCTGGCGGTGCCCTGGTCTTCGCCAAGCGCGGCGAGAACAAAGGCGCTGATGGTGCCGACTTGCCCGTCTTTGACGTTCACCGCAGCCAGATTGCCTCCGGTGACTGGCAGATCAACGGACGCGGCAAATACGGCTGCGTCATTGTTGAGTGGACCGACCTGGGCGCCGCCAAGGTGCAGACCTGCAAGGCCGGAGACAAAGACCCGAAGCTGAAGCTGCGCCACCGCTACCCGTCCCAGGACGAAGCACAGCGCGCGGCCGACGCCGCCCTGGAACGCAGCGGCCGGGCCAGCGGCACCATCAGCATCCGCCTGGGAGGGTTCTGGGGTGACTTGATGGCCGAAGCCAAGGTCAACCTGACCGGCATCAAACCCGAGCTGGAAGGCGAATGGCTGATTACTAGCGTCACCCACACCCTGGCGGGCACATTGACGACAAGTTTCCAAGCCGAACGCGATAATGAAAAGGCCAATTCATGAGCAAACTGCCAGACACAAGCTGGGCCAGGAAAGGCGGCAGCCGCGATTACATCACCACCCGGCCACTGTTTTGGGACATCGGAAAGAAGGAAAGCGGCTGGGTGCTGACCATCCCGGCCGGGCGTGAATTCGAAAGCTCCGTTCCCCGTCCTCTGCGCTGGGTGTTTTCGCCTGATGACCCCTACTTCCTTCTGTCGGCAGTGATCCACGACACGCTGCTGGAGGAAGGGTTCCGCCGGGCTTTTGCAGACAGCCAATGGTTTGAGGCTGCCTTAAGTGTCCATGCGCCGGGGCTGCGGACCTGGCTCGCCTATTCCGGGATGCGGGCGCGGCGGTTCTGGAAGTGGGTGTTTCGGCGGACATAAGGGCGCGGGCTGTCATTTTGAGCCCACAGCTGCCGTCGGCCGCCTGGCCCCCCTCGCATGTGCAGCACGGCGCGAACGGCGCTAAGCGGCCATTGCAAGGCCTGTCTAGGAAAGGCGGCTGACGGGGCTTTCCGATCACTCGCCGCAAGTGCGATAAGCGTGACAAAGAACGGCTGTTTCAGGCCCGACGGGCGGGAAGCGGACTTTCTACAGCGCGCTCTACGTTACCAGCTTTAAGTAGAAACCAGTCTTCTGAGCGCGGAGAGCTCTCAATACCATGTTCGCTAGAATTGCTTCGTTGGCTAGATAATCACGGCAAATGCGTCGGTTTGTAGAGAGAAGGGGAAAAGTTGCCGCCTTGCATTTGCAGTCTTCGTGAGTGGCAGAGACAATGTGATCTGCCACTCACCTATCTGCCTATTCAGGCATCATAGCGCCGATCTCGTACATTCCGTTGTCGTTCTTGACCAGCATCAGAGTTACCGAAGCACCCTCTGATATTTCATCCATCAATTGAACATTTGGGCCAGAGTGAGATCCATAGTCATTGCAGGCCAACCGATTTCGGGGATCGGTTCGTGGCTGACGTTTGCAGAGTTTTCGTCAATCGAATTGATGGTCGCCTTTGTATGAACAGCACCTTCCATTTGAGCATCGCTCATCCCCATGTTGGAATGGTCCATTATGCTATGGTTCGTCTGAGCGGAAGCGATTGGTGCGGCCAAAAGAGAGGCAACTAGGGTTACAGCAAGTCTTTTCATTGGATTGTCCTCTTAGGGTGGTTTTACATTTCAGGCTATTCTGCCGGTATTGGTGATGCCTCCCGGCCGGGTTCCTGCAGCAGGGTTCGGTTGACCCGTGTAAGAGCCAACCGCTTCCAGATCACAAAGATTGAAGGAATGACGAAAAGGGTTAGAAGCGTGGCAGTCGCCATCCCGCCTACCATCGGGGCTGCAATACGCTGCATGATTTCCGAACCGGTGCCTTGGCCATACATGATCGGAATTAAGCCAGCGAAGATTGTCGCCACCGTCATAACCTTGGGGCGAACACGTAGAAGTGCGCCTTCAAATACCACCTCTTCGACATCATCGGTTGTCAATTTGCGCGGCACCTCAACCGCGAGGTTTTTCCGCTTTTCCCAGGCTAGATTGAGATACAGCAGCATAACAATCGCGGTTTCAACCGCGACACCGGCAAGCGCAATGAATCCCACCAGAACCGCGACAGAGATGTCAAAGCTCAAGTACCACAGGAACCAGACACCTCCTGCGAGGGCTACCGGCAAGGCGGCAAGGATGATCCCAACCTCAATTACTCGATTGAACGCCAGAAAGAGCATCAGAGTGATGATAAGAAGCGTTGCCGGCGCTACCAGCTTCAGCCGCTCCTGCATACGCTCAATGTATTCGTACTGACCCGACCATGTGATCGAGTATCCAGGCGGCAATTCAACCTCTTCGGTGACCAGTTGGCGCGCTTCGGTTACGTAACCTCCTAGATCCCGGCCCGCGATATCGATGAATACAAAACCTGTGCGGCGTGCGTTTTCAGACCGGATCATACCGGGCCCATCCACCACGTTGATCTCTGCCAGGTTGCCTAAAGGGATATGCGCCCCCGACGGTGTGACCACCGGGAGGTCACGCAGGCGTTCGGGGCTGTTCCGCCATTCCTGGGGGTAGCGAAGGTTTATAGGAAACCGCTCCAGACCTTCGACGGATTCCGACACCTGCATCCCGCCGATGGCGGTCTGAACGACATCCTGCACTTCACGTACGCTCATCATATAGCGCGCAGCAGCATCGCGGTTGACGTCGATCTCCACAAACCGCCCTCCAACAGGCCGCTCTGCATAGGCTGATGCAGTGCCGTCGATACCTGCAACCACGCGTTCGATTTCGACACCAATCTGCTCGATGACGCTCAAATCAGCACCTGAAATTTTGACACCGACGGGTGTCTTGATCCCTGTTGCAAGCATGTCGATGCGATTCTTAATCGGCTGGATCCAGACATTGGTCACACCAGGAATTTGTACAGCGCGGTCAAGCTCGTCGCGTATGCCTTCCATCGTCATGCCCTCGCGCCATTCGGATTCAGGTTTCAGCTGAATTGTCGTTTCGATCATTGTGAGCGGGGCGGGATCCGTGGCGGTATCGGCGCGTCCAAGCTTGCCATGCACTGTTGCGACCTCAGGGACCGTCGCAATCAGCCGGTCGGATTGCTGCAGCACTTCGCGTGCCTTGCCGATGGAGACACCGGGGTACAGTGTTGGCATGTAGAGGAAATCGCCCTCGTTCAGCTCTGGCATGAACTCGGTCCCGATACGCTGCAGCGGCCACCACATTGACGCGACAAGCACACCGGCGAGCAACGTCGTGGCCCAGGGCCACGCGACAGCAGCATCCAGAAAGGGCCGGTAGATCCAGATCACGATACGGTTCAGAGGGTTCTTGTGCTCCGAAAGAATCCGGCCGCGCACAAAGTATCCCATCAGAACTGGCACCAGCGTGATGGAAAGGATCGCCGCCGCTGCCATTGCGTAGGTCTTTGTGAAGGCCAGCGGCTTGAAAAGCCGCCCTTCCTGGCTTTCCAGAACAAAGACCGGCAAAAAGCTCACGGTGATGATTGCCAGGGAAAAGAAAAGTGCCGGCCCCACTTCGGTTGCGCATTCGGTGACGAGGCGCCAGCGATTCTGATTGGTCAGCTTTTCCTTCTCTAGCCTTCGGTGCATGGCTTCGATCATGACGATGGCCGCGTCCACCATCGCGCCGATGGCGATGGCAATCCCGCCCAAACTCATGATGTTGGCATTCACCCCCTGCAGCTTCATGATGATGAAGGCTGCAAAGATGCCGAGAGGCAGTGACAGAAGGATCACCAGGGACGAGCGGATGTGCAGCAGGAAGGCTGCACAGACCAAAACGACAACGATAAATTCTTCGGTCAGCTTTGTTTCGAGATTCTCGATTGCACGCTCGATAACACCCGCGCGGTTGTAGGTTGTGACAAGCTCAACGCCTTCAGGCAGGTTTGTCCGCAACTCTTCGATACGCGCCTCTATAGCCTTGATCGTGGCCAGGGCGTTCCCGCCCCAGCGCAGGATGACGACACCGCCAACGGCATCGCCTTCGCCATTGAACTCCCCGACGCCGCGCCGCATTTCCGGCCCAAGGCGGATGTCTGCCACGTCGCCAACTGTCAGTGCTGCACCGCGTTCGTTGACCATAAGCGGTGCTTTGGCCAGGTCCGCCAGTTCATCAACATAGCCAGTAGAGCGGATCATGAATTCCGCCTCGCCCATTTCGATCACGGAACCGCCGGTCTCGCGGTTGGCGTTTTGAATGGCACTGCGGATTTGCGGCAGGGTGACGTCAAAGGCGCGCAGTTTGTTCGGGTCCACAACGACTTGATACTGCTTGACCATCCCGCCTATGGTTGCGACCTCGGACACACCGTCGACGGTTTGCAGCTCATACTTCAGAAACCAGTCCTGGAGTGTCCGCAGCTGGGCCAGGTCGTGCCCCCCAGTCCGGTCAATAAGCGTATACTGGTAGATCCAGCCGACACCGGTTGCATCCGGCCCGAGCTGCGGGGAAACCCCTTCGGGAAGGTTTGCGGTTATCTGTCCCAGATACTCGAGCACACGGGTGCGCGCCCAGTAAAGGTCAGTGCCATCTTCGAAAACGACGTAAACGTAACTGTCGCCGAAAAAGGAAAAACCCCTCACGTCACTGGCCCCGGGCACAGCGAGCATGGCCGTGGCTATTGGGTAAGTGACTTGATCTTCGACAACCTGCGGAGCTTGCCCGGCATAAGGCGTGCGGACAATGACCTGAACATCCGACAAGTCGGGAATAGCATCTACGGGGGTTTCGCGGATCGCCCAGACACCAATCACGCCCATCATGACCGCAAGTGCAAGAACGACGAAGCGATTTGCAACAGACGCCCGGATAACTGCAGCGATCATTGCGTCACCTCAACTGGCTTTGTGCCTGCCAGGGTCATTGAGAAGTCTGCGTTCTGGGTGAAAAGCAGAGTCACTTCTTTTCCATCCGGCAATCCAGCTAAGTCGAGGGTTGGATCAATCGAGAAGTCCATGGTCATACCCGGCATGCCAATCTGCGTCACCGGGCCGTGCGTGATGTTCGCCGTCCGCGTTTCGGAGTCGACGCTATTGATCTTGCCCAACACCTCCATTGGTGGTGAGGCAATTTCTACCCCGGTGAGCACCATGGTCATGCCGTCTGGACGCGCAAATGTCAGAGCCACTTCATTGCCTACCGGAAGGCTGGTAATTTCCAGCTCTTCACCCACTTCGAAGTTCATGGTCATGCCTGGCATGCCAATTTCCATGATAGGGCCGTGGGTTATCGTGGCCATGCGGGTTTCTGCGTCGAACTGATCAATGGTTCCAGAAACGAAAATGTCTGAAGCAGCCTTGGAGGCATTTGGTTCATTCGTCTGTGGGGATGTGTCTGCGACGGTTTGGGAACCTGCAGCCCGGACCGCGATAACGGTGAACATCCCGTCATCACTTTTTGAGAGATCGAACTCAACCGGCACATCCATGGGGACTTCGGCGGTGTCTAGGCCGGCGACTGGCATATCCATATGCATTGCAGGCCAGCCGAGTTCAGGAATAGGTTCATGTGAGAGCGACAGCTTTCCGTCCGTTGTGACGCCATTCACAATGCCTGTGCCTGTGGCGGCCACACCGTCGTCTGGACCAAGCTCAATGAGTCCGACCAGGCCATCTGCTCCACGAGACAGCCGAAACGACACCTGTTGACCTTCAACCAAACGCGAAAGAGAAACATCAGCCCGGATCGGGAAACTAGACGTCATTTCCGGCCAGTCGAGGCTGTCTAGAGCACCGTGCCGGATCTTTGCCGTACGGGACTCGAAATCCAGCGCAATCAACTCCCCCGATCCGCGTGCAGGAGCTTCATCTGTCGGCGCCATGCGCATAAGTCCGGCGTTCAGTGCGCTTTCGCTGTCGATCAGGAATTGAGCTGAGGCTACAACCTCTTCTCCTGGCTCCAATCCCTGTGCAACTTCCGTACGCCCGCCGTCACCGAAATTATCGCGCAGACCCGCAGTAATGAGGCGAGGTTTGAAAGTGCCATCGCCGGTTTTCAGTATCACCCGTTCTGCAGTCCCGGTACGAATGATAGCCTCGGTTGGAACAGTCAGAGCCATTCGGTTTTCAGATGGGATCAGACTGACAGTACCGAACATGTTCGGGCGTAGCAGCATGTCGGAATTGTCAAATTGCAAGCGAACGGGAAGCGTTCGGGTCACAGCGTCGAGTTCGGGATAGATGTAGTCAACGGCCCCCTTGAAAACCCGGCTTGGCAAATGTTCAAACCGCGCTTCGGCAAGCATATTGTCAGTCAGCTTAGCAATGTCGCGCTCAAAAACATCGACAATTAGCCAAACGGTTGAAAGTTCTGTCAGCGATGCAGCACGTGTACCGGGCTGCAGAAACATTCCGTCCGCAGCCTCAAGTGAAATCAGAACGCCGTCCTGCGGAGCTTCGACTTCAATGTTGCGCTCGGGAATGCCGCTGGTTTCAATACGCTCGATTTGCCTGTCAGACATGCCGTGACTGCGCAGTTTGTTACGGGCGGCATCAATGATCTGCGACTTTCCCGCCTCAATGGCGCGAACCAGGTCACCGGCTGACGAGCCGATCTGAGGAGAGAACATCTCAAACAAGACATCGCCCTTTTGAACGGGATCTCCGACAGCGCGCACATTCAGCTTTTCGATCCAACCGTCCACACGAGTGTGAACATGGCTTGTCCGGTGCTCGTCATAGCCAACAAAGCCAACGGTTTCGATCTTGCCGGAAACCTCGGACATGCGTGAAATCGCGGTACGGACGCCAATGGCGTTAATCTCTGCCGCAGATAGCTGCACTTCTGCAGGATCCCCGGAAGGCTCTTGGCCTGCATATACAGGGACAAGATCCATGCCCATGGGGATTTACCCGGCCCTGGTTGCCGGAAGTTCGGATCCATCGGTGCAACCCAATACAAGATCTCGGCCTCGTTTGCCCCAGTCATTGATGACGGGTTGAGGAAAAGTCTTTCGAGAGAGATGCCTCCCGCAACCCCTGCAGCAAGCGCAAGAATACCGAGAGCAAAATAGCGTCCACGCATGGAAAACCTCGTTTTGGCTTGCGGCATGCAAACCTTGTCTGATCAGAAAGAGATGGCGTACTCGGTTGAGCGCCAAACGGATTCAATCAGATTGAACGGGGAGGACGATCATGCGGGAGTTCTGACCTGGAAATTACTCCAGCCGAGCTCGCTATCACGAGTTGAACAGATACCAGGCGGCGCTCAACAGACAGAATTGGTGCTGCGTTGAATTCGTGAAAACAGCAAACGGCCACCGAACAAGTGGCATGCCGTTCTTCATCAGGGATTTTGCAGGTGCCCTTTTGATGATGCCTGTGCGGCGGTCTTTTTGCCGATTTGTGCAAAGTGCATGTCTCGTGCTGTACGTCAGAAACAGCGGCGACGGCATTTGCGGGAGGCGATGCATGAGCGGAAATTGCCGCAAATGTGTTCAGGAAAACCACAGCAACAAAAACGGTTGACGCAACAGTGCGTATCAACCGACCAAAGTCACTCCTGAACCCAGTAACTGCCATAGCGTGGCACATAATCAAAATTTTCTTTAGCGCAACCCCTTCCAGTGCGAAATAAAGGCCACCAGGTTCTCTGCTCCTGAGCTGGTGATACTGGAGCAATGGCGTTGTCTACCAAGCCTGTGCAACAGCTTCCCTGCGCATCATTTGGGCTCTCCTCAGCCTTTCATTTCTTAGAAGCACTGATGATCGCTCACTGCTCAGAAAGGCCGCAAGTGTACTGAACGGTTTTGGGACGAGCTGACAAAGGCGCACCCGGTTCGCAAATGTATCAAAACGTATCCTTGAGTTGGAAACGCGCACTGGCTAGCTAGATAGAGCGAAAGCAAACGGAGCTGATTTGATGCGCTCAAAAGCGGGAAAATTGTGGACATCGTTGACGCTGGCGTTGTTGCTGGTGCTGTCCGCGCTTTTCGCGCCCTTGACTGCAGAAGTAGAAAGTCAGGTTGAGGCTGCTCCTGTTGCCCAGCATGAAACGGCAGACGGGCACAGTCATTACAGAACCGGCCTATGCCACAAGGCTGCGGCCTGTGAAGTGCCGGTTGCTCTGCAGCCCTGGCAGCAAGTTACCATCACCGAAAAAGCAGGAAAGCTGGCGGTCGTCCTGAATGATTTCGGCCTGGCTTCCGTGGCGCCCGAAGCGCACCTTCCGCCTCCCAAAGCGTGACCCCAAGCACCTGAACCCTCTGCTTGCCATTCCTTTTAGCTTGAGGACTGAAGCAGCGTGCAATTGCACCGCTCTATGAGTGAACGCTGCATCGTCTGATCCCGGCGCACAAAAGCTGCGTTTGCGGATGCTTGCAGGGGATGACCTGACCAACATCTCAACTGACCAAAGGATTGACGATGCCACCCATCGCACCTTGGCGCACGGCCATTGCCGGCGCCGTCCTTGCCCTGTCCGCGGCCGCCGCGGTCCAGGCCGGGACCTATGACATCACCGTGGACAAGATCCGCATCAACGCCGGGGATTTCCGCAAGTCCGGTGTCGGCTACAACAGCAGCCAGACCCCGACCATCCTGCGCTTCAAGGAAGGCGAGGAGGTCACGCTCAATGTGACCAACAATCTGCGCGAGGACACCTCCATTCACTGGCACGGCCTTATCCTGCCGTTTGACCAGGACGGGGTGCCGAAGATCAGCTTTGAAGGCATCAAGCCGGGTAAAACTTTCACCTACAAATTCCCGATTGTGCAGGCCGGTACTTACTGGTTCCACAGCCATTCCGGATTCCAAGAGCCGGACGGGGCCTATGGTGCCATCGTAATCGAGCCGAAAGGCGGCGAGATAGCACGGGCGAACCGCGACTATGTGGTGCAGCTAACGGACACCCACCCGCACCGGGGCAAGCGGATCATGCGGAACCTCAAGATGTCGGCGGACTACTACAACCGCTCGCAGCGCGCGCTGCAGGATCTGATCCAGGATTCCGGCAGCATGGGGCTGAAGGCCGCGCTGGAAGACCGCAAGATGTGGGGCCGGATGCGAATGATGCCGACTGACATCGAGGATGTTCAGGGCTTTGCTCCGATGATCAATGGTCAGAGCACCGCGCAGAACTGGACTGGCCTCTTCAAGCCAGGCGAGAAAGTCCGGCTGCGGCTGATCAACTCTTCCGCAATGGCCTATTTCGACGTGCGGATTCCAGGGCTGAAGATGACCGTCGTGCAGGCCGATGGCAATGACGTGAAACCGGTCACCGTGGATGAGCTGCGCATCGCCGTGGCGGAGACCTATGACGTGATCGTCCAGCCCAGGGAAAACCGGCCCTACAGCATTGTCGCGGAATCCATGGGCCGCACCGCGATGGTGCGCGGCACCCTGGCGCCGCGCGAGGGGCTGGCCGGGCCGGTCCCCGCAATGCGCCCCAAGCCGCGGCTGACAATGGCCGACATGGCCGGCATGATGGGTGACATGGGCATGGAAGGCCATGTGATGCGCAGCGACACCGGCATGTCGGACAGTGTCATGATGATGCCGGGCATGGATCACAGCCAGCACCAGATGCCGGCCGCCTCTGGCAGTTCGTCAATGACGAAAATGGATCACAGCCAGCACAACATGGCTGCGCCTGCCAAAGCTGAGCCGATGGCTGGTATGGACCATAGCCAGCACAATATGGCCGGGCCCAAGGCATCCGAAGGCGGCGCAATAGCCGGGATGAACCACAACGGGCATCAGATGGCAATGACTGGCGAACAGGAGGGCTTTTACGCTGCGGGCAGCGGGCTGACTCCCAGCGCGGCAAACGGCGGAAAATTTCTGTCCTATGATGATCTCAGCGCCCGCCGACCGCTCTATAGGGACCGTCCCGCGACACGCGAGATCGAGCTGCGCCTCACTGGCAACATGGAGCGCTACATCTGGTCGATCAACGGTAAGAAGCTGTCCGAGGCCGAGCCGCTGAGGCTGAAGTACGGCGAACGAGTCCGGTTCAAATTCGTCAATGAAACCATGATGGCTCACCCGATGCACCTGCATGGCATGTGGACGATCCTGGATACCGGCAAAGGCCGCAGGGATCCCATCAAGCACACCGTCAGCATTGCGCCGGGCACCACCGTCTACACCGAAACCGAAGTCGATGCGACTGGCCAGTGGGCCTTCCACTGCCACCTCTCCTACCACGCCGACGCGGGCATGTTCCGCAAAGTGATCGTCGAAGGCGGCCCGGCTTGACCCGGCAAGATCAGAAAGAGACTCAAACATGAGCAAGACACGCAACGCGGCGTTTGCCGCGGCCGGCGCAGTGGCACTTTGGTCCACCCCTGCCGGAGCAGAGCAGCTGATCTACGGCTTTCAGGTTGAGCAGCTGGAGTATCGGCAAAGTGACGGTGAAGATGCCTTTGTCTGGGATTTCGACGCCCTGATCGGCACCGATGAGCTGAAACTTGTCTGGCGCAGCGAAGGGGAAAGGGTTCAGGGATCGGGCGAGTTTGAAGCTCTGGAAAACCAACTGCGGCTTCAGTTCCCGGTGTCTACCTTCTTTGATGCGGTGGCCGGGGTGCAGGCCAGCACGCCGGACGGCCTGCCGGACCGCTATAACGCGGTGCTGGGCTTAAAAGGGCTGGCGCCGCAATGGTTCGAGATCGACGCCGATCTGTACCTGTCGGACCACTCGTTCTTCCGTTTCGAGGGCGAGTACGAGGCCATGCTGACCAACCGCCTGGTCCTGACCCCGAACCTGGAACTGACGGTGCCGCTGCAGGATGATCCGGCCTACGATCAGGCAGCTGGAGGTGCCTCGGTCGAGGCTGGGCTGCGGCTCAGCTATGATCTGATCGACCGGGCGGTCTCTCCCTACATCGGCGTCAACTATGAGGAAGCCTTTGGCGGCACAGCGGATCTGCTGCGCGCCAGCGGTGAAGAGAACGGCGTGCTCTCAGTCGTCTTCGGAACCCGGCTGATGTTCTGAACCGTCGCGTCAGGCCGGGACAGCCCGGCCTGCTGCATCCCCTTCCTGCCATGGATCCCTCGGCGGAAGGGCAATTTCCCCTCTCTAAATCAAGGAGATACCAATGAAGAAGCTTTTCCTTTCCGCGGCGCTGGCCGCTCTGACCGGCGCACCTGTTCTGGCCGGTGTTTCGGGCCACGGCGAAGGCCATAGCGCCCATGGCAGCCACGGCGAACAGATGGCGGCCGGCATGCCCGGAAACCGCAGCAAGGTTAGCCGCACAGTGAAAGTGATTATGAAGGAAACCGAAGACGGAGAAATGATCTTCACTCCTTCTGCCATGGAGTTCAAGCAGGGCGAAACCATTCGCTTCATGGTGGTGAACAAGGGAGAGCTGGACCACGAATTCGTCCTGGACACGTCCGAACGCAACGCCCTGCACAAGGAGGCCATGGCCGGCGGTATGGAGCAGCACAACACGCCGAACGCGGTCACTTTGGAGCCTGGCAAGCGCGGCGAAGTCATCTGGAACTTCAGCAATGGCGGCACATTCGAATTCGCTTGCCTGATCCCGGGCCACTATGAATCCGGCATGTACGGCCAGGTTGCGGTTCAATGATCTGCTGAGTGCCGCTGCCTCGCCCCTCAGGCGGCAGCACCGCAGCGCGGCAGTTCCAATGGGGCTGCCGCATTTCCCTCTATCTCAACAGACTTATTTCAATGCCACCCGAGCACAGGTTCCCGCACTACCATTCTTTCGCCCATGAGACCGCGAATTGGCTGGGTTTCAGCTACGATGAAACCTCTCCGGAATGGGTGCATCCCGCGATGCATCTGGTATTACTGCTGGCCCCGGCTCTGCTGGCAATCTCCGCGGCTACGCTGCTCGGCCGGGCGCTCCATCTGCGGCTTGCGCGTTCCTCCGCTGGCCTAGTGACACCAACGACCGCGTCCATCGCCGGTCTCGACCGGAACCTAATTACCCACATTGTCCGGACCACGCGGCGGCAGCAGTTTTTCCTGCTGCTTCTGAGCCTGTCTTTGTTGCCTGTGCTGTATCTATCGTTGGAACTGCCCAAGCAGATCGTGAATAACGTATTGAGCAAATCGCACGCGCCGCTGAGCCTGTTGGGATATGACCTGACTGCTACACAGCATCTGGCAGTTCTATGCGGTGTTTTTCTGTTGGCAATCACGCTGAACGGTGTCGGGAAGTACCTGCTAAACGTGCTGAAAGGGCGGCTCGCCGAACGCTGTCTCAGACTTCTCCGGCTGCTCATCTATCGTCGTTGGCGTAAACAAGTCGGCCACCCGCGAAAAAGCGAGCTTCCGCAAATTTTAGGGCAGGAAGCAGAGCCGATTGGCGGCTTTGCAGCGGATCTGGTTGCGCTTCCGGCAACCCAGGGCGGAACGTTGCTTACAATCCTGCTGTTCATGTTCATTCAGGATCCGATCCTGGGTGCTGCAGCGCTGACTATTCTGCCGCTGCAACTGTTTCTGCTGCCCTATCTGCAGCGGATTGTGAACCGGCTGAGCCGGGAACGTATTCAGGAGATGCGGAGACTTACCCGCAGTCTAACGGAACAGCTGAACCCGGCGCAGGACCGCCCCAGAGATGTGCTGCTTACAATGGCCTCGTTGCGGCAGTTGGAGGCGATCCGCAGGCGGATCCACCGGGTGAAGTTCTTTGCCAAGGCGTTGAACAATTTCCTGACCGCGCTGACGCCGTTCCTCTTCTATTCGCTAGGCGGGTACTTTGTGCTTGAGGAACGCATCACTCTGGGCGCTCTGATCGCGGTACTGGCGGCGCATAAGGATTTCTCAGCTCCGCTCAAAGAGCTGTTCCGCTTTTACCAGCAGTTCGAAGATACCCGGATACGCTACAAGGAGATTCTTGGGTTTCTGTTGGAACCGCAGCAAACGGATTAAAGCCGTCAGTGAAAAGCTAACATCCAGCAGCGCTGCTGCCCAGCCTTCTGGCGGAAAAAGCTATGCAGACAAGTCTGTCCGATCTCAGTGGATTCCGTTTGCGCGCTGCAGCTCTCGTACGTAGCCTGTCACCAGGTTGACTTCGCCATCAGTCACCCCGGGCACTGGCGGCATGTTTCCGAACCGCCAGTGATGTGCTCGTACGCCGTTTTTGGCAGCCAGCAGGAATGCGGTATCGGAGTGGTGGCTTGGCTCATAGATCTTGTGAACCAGCGGTGGGGCAACCCCTTCGTGACCAGCGGCATTTTCGCCATGGCAGGATGCGCATTTGGCTTCAAAGATGTGTTTTCCTATCTGCGCGTTTTCAGAAAGGGTCTCGGGCAGCTTCACCTCGACAATAGCTACGCCCTCCAATATTGCTTCCGCTGCTCCCGGCTTCTGCTCTGTTGGCCGGGAAACGCCCCACATGGCAAATCCGCCGACGGCAATCACTGCTGTTGCAAGTATCAGGCCCGTTCTGTTCATGTCTTCCCCATCCAATTGTCAAAGTCGCCACCGTTGCGGGAGCCGTCCTGGCGGCCATTAGATTTGCGGCCTTCCAGCGCAGGAAGGTCAACGCCTGTACGGCCCGTGATTTGTATCGGTATGTATCCGAAAATAGCCGGACTCACTGTCCAAGCGGCAGCTTCAGAACGGCGCAGAGACCGCCCTCTGGCTGGTTGCGCAATGTGAGGCTGCCGCCATGCGCGCGCAGGATGGTGCCGGCAATCGACAGCCCCAACCCGTGCCCGCCCGTTTCCAGCGAGCGCGAAACCTCCAGGCGAGTGTAGGGTTCAAAGACCCGCTCCAGGTCGGCCTCCGGGATGCCGGGTCCAGGGTCGGAAACGGTGATCAGCGCAAATCCGTCTTCTAGCCCATATCCAATCTGTGCCTCACCTCCGTAGCGCAGGGCGTTTTCAATCACATTGCGCAGAGCCCTCCGCATGGCGTTCTGCCGCAGGCAGATCTGGACGGGATCCCCAGGCAGCAGTTCAAAACCGTTCAGCATGTCGTTTCGTAAAGCCTGGAGAAAACTGCCCAGCTCGCAGTCTTCAGGCTTTTCTGCGTCCGCCAAACCACGGGCAAAGGAGAGTGTTGTTTCGACCATGCTCTGCATCTCCCCGATAAGGGATATCATGCTGCTTCGGGTTTCATTGTCTTCCACAAACTCTGCTCGCACCCGCATTGCTGTCAGCGGCGAGCGCAGGTCGTGGCCTAAGGCGGCAAGCATCCGAGTGCGCTCGGCAACCAGGCTGGTTATTCGATGCTGCATCCTGTTGAACGCATGGATGAGCTCTTGTACCTCCAGAGGCCCGTCTGCGGGAAGCGGTTCAGTAGCTTCCTCACCCCCCAGGTTTTCAGCCGCTGAGGAAAGCATGCTCAGTGGAGCCGTGACACGGGTCAGCGCAAACAGAAAAATTGCAGCCAGGATGAAGCCTGCGCTGAGGGCAAAGGTGATCGTCGGCTGCAAGGACCATTGCAGCGGTGGCCGCTCGAACAATGTCGCTGCGTTCAGCCATTGGCCATCGCTCAGCGCAATTGACAGGTTCAATTCAATGGCCAGCATCTGGCCGCGCATCATTTCCCGATGAATCTCAGCCATCTCCGGTTCCAGATAGGGAAGTGGCAGTCCAGCACTATCAGTCTCGTGCAGTTCAGCCCGGATCTCCCGGTTGGTGTCTCCGCCCAGAAGTGCGCGAACCCGTGCCTCGGCAGCACCATCAGTGTCATGTGAAGTGTGCGTTACGACCGGGCTGCCGCTAAGTTCGAAACGCACCAGAGGAGAATTGGCAGCCCGGATAATCGAGGGATGGAGGGACGGAGGAGCTTCTTCAATCAGCCTTGCGACATTGGCTGCCCTGCCGGCTGCTTCGGTGCTCATCGCAGCCCGGATCGCTAGGCTGCGTTCCCCAGACAAGAAAAACAAGCTTACGCCCTGTGCGGCGGCCAGCGCCAGCACGACCAAAAGCACTAACTGCGACCGCAATCTGCGCGGAACAAAACTCATTGATCCAAAACCTCAATATCCACGGACAGGCAGTATCCGCCATTGCGAACCGTGGTAATCAGGCGCGGGCGCAAGGGATCACTCTCTATCTTGCGGCGGAGGCGGCTGATCTGATTGTCAATTGTCCGATCCATTGGCGCCGCTGCCCGGCCAGCGGTCAGATCCATCAACTTATCGCGGTTCAGTACCAGGCGGTTACGCTCTAGCAGCACGACTAGCAGCTTGAATTCGGAGCCGGTCAACGCCGTCTCTTGTCCTGCGCTGTCGAGGATCACCCGCCTGTCACTATCCAAAACCCATTGCCCGAACTTCACACGTTTACCTGCCAAGCGGCCTGCGAGCGGTTCTTCCTTGGCTGTACGGCGCAGGATGGCCCGGATGCGGGCCAGCAGCTCGCGCGGGTTAAAGGGTTTAGCCAAATAATCGTCTGCACCGGTTTCCAGCCCGGTGATCCGGTCGTGCTCCTCGCCCAAGGCGGTCAACAGCAGCACAGGCAATTGCCCTTCTTGAGACAAGCGTTTGCAAACGGACAGCCCGTTCTCACCTGGCATCATCACATCCAGAACAACCAGATCGAAGCTTCCGGAGGTGAGCATCGCATCCATTTCTTCGGCGTCCTTGGCGGCGGAGGACCGCAGGCCGTTTTTCTCCAGGTAACGTGTGACCGCAGACCGGATTTCACGGTGATCGTCGACCACCAGAATATGGGGGGTGTTGCTCATACTTGTTTGAAATATACGAACACTGCGGCAAGGTTCGAGAGAGATTTGTCGCGAAGTGTATCAGAGTCGGCTTCGCTTGCTTCTCTGCTTGCGTAGTAATGAAAACGCTCAGCTGCGAGCGAGCAGTGGGAGGTTATCTACCTTGCAGAAGAGCTTTCCTGCTTATCTTCGAGTGCATTAATTTAAGCTGCCACATGAACGAGCCGCGTGGTCCGGTAGAGTGAATTGCGACGGCCGGCCGCTTGACCAGGATGGGTAGGAAAGGCATCGTTGTCTGTGTCCGTGAACTTAGCCACGAAAACGGGAAAAACTGAGCAGTGCGCCTCTTTGCCAGACTAGAAATTGGGTATTTGCTGCTGGCTGCGGGTCTGCTCGTCGCAGTTATCTTCCTGTCTGCAAGTCAGGCAAATGCACACGGGGCTGGCGGCGGAACGCATATCGCTGTCACTGTTCAGGACATTGATCAAGAACAGGCGGGCAGTAGCCATATTGAACATTGCCATGGCAGTTCGCTCTGTGGTGGTTTTGCTGTTCTCATAGGCAATTGCCTTTCAATGCGGCCAAGCATGCAGATCTCTCGTCCTGATATGCCGCTAGCTCTATTGAGGCCGTATATGATCACTGGCTTTGATCCGCCGCCTCCCCGTTACCTTTCCTGAATACTGATCCTGCGCCTTCAAAGCGCAATCTCAAACTATTTCAGGGAAACAAGATGACACTTTCCAAACTGGTTTCCGGCGCCGCATTGGCGTCGCTCATTGCTGTAGCTGCTCATGCTCATAGCGGTGCAACTGGCATCGTAAAGGAACGGATGGATGGCATGGGAGTTATGAAAGACAGCATGAAAGTGCTGGCTCCGATGATGCAGGGAAAAACGGCCTATGATGCAGCCGCAGTTCGCAGAGAAGCAAAAAAAATCGGAGCCCATGCGGGTGATGTCCTGACGACGCTCTTTCCAGAGGGTTCAAATGGGCATCCATCTGAAGCCAAAGCTGAGATATGGGCCGACTGGGAAGGTTTCGTCGACCTCGCGGAAAGATTGCAGACCTATTCTGATGGCTTGGCCACGGCAGCGGAGAACGGGTTGATGATGCCAGAAGCCCAGGGGACAGGCATGATGTCCAACAGCGCCATGATGGGATCATCCCATATGGGTTCCGGAAGTATGATGGGGAGCGGCGCAATGATGGACGGCAGTCCAAGCGCTGAGGCCCTGTCCCAGATGCCTGCCGACGGTGTGTTCATGATGCTGAGCCAAACCTGTTCAGCGTGCCATACTCGTTTCCGTGAAGAGTGAATTCGGATTATGAAACGCATGCTTCGTTATGCCTTTGCCGCTGCAGTTACAGCGTCGGCAGGGCTGACCGCAGTGGTGGCTTGGCCTATTGGCGTGCCGCTGAGCGAGCTTAACCTAGAGGGGGATGTGAACCGCGGAGCCTATCTGGCCAGAGTGTCTGGCTGTATCGCTTGCCACACCGACTTTTCTAACGGCGGAGCACCTTTGGCAGGTGGAGTAAAGCTAGAAACTCCATTCGGTACTCTGTACTCGCCCAACCTCACATCGGATAGTGAACACGGAATAGGCAGTTGGACAGTTGAAGAGTTTGCACAGGCTGTCCGCCAGGGTGTTTCCCCTGATGGCCAGCCCTACTATCCGGCCTTCACCTACCCATTTTATAGCAACTTCACGGATCAGGAGATTGCCGATCTCTGGGCTGCTTTTCAGACAGTTCCGGCGGTGGCCGAGCCGTCGAGGCGGCAAGAGATGGTATTTCCGTTCAACCAAAGATGGGGGCTGAAACTTTGGCGAGCGGCGTTTCTTGAGCCTCCAAGAACTGAAGCTGTTCCTGGGAACGGTGAAATTTGGAATCGCGGGCGGCTTCTGGTGGAGGGTGCCGCACATTGTGCCGCCTGTCACACGGGGCGAAATTTAGCCGGAGCCCGGAAATCAGACACAGAGCACTTCAAGGGCAGCAATACACTGCCAGGGGGCGGGAAAGCTCCGGCCATCGATTACTTGTCTCTTCGGAAACGCGGCTGGACTGTCGACAGTCTGGCATACGCACTACGCAGTGGCGTCATGCCGGATGGCGATGCATTCGGCGGAACGATGGGAGAAGTCGTTCTCTATGGAACTGCCTTTCTGACCGAGTACGACCGTAAGGCAATGGCGACCTATCTTCTGGATGATCATTCCGGTGGTTGAAGATTTTGCGGAAAAGCAAGCCCGGCACAGAAAAGAAGGATGGCATGAACCTCAATCGTCGGTAGGCCGCAGGTATGAAGACTTGGTTGGACATTACATGAAAACAATTTCCGCCATAAAGAAGACCGCCCAAGCTGGAGCTTTTGCTATCTTGGTTGGGGTTGGTTCAACTCACGCGCAGACGCAACCGGCCAACACTGACCCTTCAAGAGGTGAAGAGCTTTATGCTGAACACTGCGCCAGTTGCCACGGCGTGAATCTTGAAGGGCAAGAGGATTGGCAGTCTCCTGATGGAGATGGCGTGCTTCGGGCGCCACCGCATGACCGCACAGGTCATACTTGGCACCACGATGATGCCGTGCTGTTCACCTATACCAAATTTGGGGGGAAAGCCGCGCTCTTAAACATGGGGGTAACGGGAGTCATCAGTGGAATGCCGGGATTTGAGGACAGGCTTTCCGATCAAGATGTTTGGGACATTCTATCTTTCATAAAGTCAACTTGGCCGGAACGCCTACAGGAGGCCCAAAAGCAACGCACGCTAATGGCACAACCCCAAGGAAACTAATGTGAGACTGGTTTTCATGTGGTTACTGACATCCGTTATTTCACTGTAGGCAAACTGCGCTGCGGTGCCATCATGAAGCAAGATGGCAGTTTAGGGCCGCCCGTGTCGGCCAAAACCAATTAGCTTTGATTGACAGCGGGGCGTCGGTCCCGCTGTTTAACCCAGTTTAGTCATCGGTCGCCTAGCAGCTCTTCGCGTACGCAACACATCACAACGTGCTTCACAAGCGAAGGCCCAAGCCCTGTACGACGGCGGCTTAGGCACGCTCATGCCGTCCGCTGCATGTGGCACCAATGTCGGCTTCCTGCGCATTGCGACCATCAGGCACGGACCAGGCTGCATTTGCGGCGAACGGCGGCTTCGTCCCGAACCCGCACCCCCTCTTTAAACACCCATTAAAGCCTTGCACCGCCCGCCGTTTTTAACAGTTTGGGCGGCCGAATTCCGAGTATTGCAACAGGAAGTGTCCCGTACTGCAGCGGGAAGTGTCCCAAAACCACAGCGTCAAAACCCGGAACCGGCGGATATCCGGACTGGCCAAACCCCGGTTTTGCGCCTAAAAATCAGGGAATTCGTAAAAATGAGTTGCTGCAACGGGAAGTGTCCCGCACTGCAACGCGAAGTGTCCCGCTTGTTAGGGGACACTTGATATTGCAGTAACCGGAAGAGGCTCGAAGTATCAGGACTTATCCGGTTGGAGCCATATAAAGAAGGGCTTACAGGCAGGTTTGAACCTGGAATGAGGCCCGGAGCGTTTGTCCTTCAATACCCGGAAAAATGGCCCATACAGCGTGATTGGCTGATTTTGGGACACTTCCCGTTGCAAACTCTCAAACACCCCTGAAAGGCCTTTAAAACAGGGTTTTAACACAGGAGCGACGGCAGGCAGCCTCCTGAAATCGCGTTACCGAACTTGGAACTAGCCCAAAAAATTTGCGGACACTTCCCAGAATGGGATATCCGGCGCAAAAACATTGACTTAGGGAAATTCAGTGGCCGAAAGCGGCGTTTCGAACTTGGAACGGATTTTCAAGCACCCGGCACCGTCTGATGCGTCATTGGACTGACGGCGGCGCCCCGTCGGCCTCTGCCTCTTTGATCGCCGCCCAGGCTTCGTCACCTAGGACTGCGCGTAACACCGCGTCGACCTCTGGCAAGTAGGAAACCCACAAGGCGGCGCCGTCCATCTTGGCGTTTGGTGGGTGCCCGTCCAGCTCGCAGAGTGCTTTGGCGGCGCGTTCACGACCGGGAACCACTTTAGGCATTCTGCGGCCCCTTGGCGCTCTTAATCGACCGTGTCCTGCGGGTGAGAAGAAGGCGCCGAATGTCAGCGCGCTGTTTCACTGTTTCGGCCAGTATTTGGCGTTTTAGATCAATGCGGGCGTCCAGAACCGCAAGCCTTTGTTTTTCCTCATCATTTGCAAATTCCCGCCATCCCCTGTCTACCAATGACTGGTATTCATCAGTGTCTGACATCTGCAAATTCCCTTTGTTTTCAAGGAAACCCGTCTACCAGTGACTGGTATACAAGGCTAAACGGAGCATGTGATTGCCGCTCTGACAGCCATTTTGCAGCCATTTGCTCCATTTGAACAGGGCGCAGTTCTCTCATCCTTCCGACGCCCTGCCGCCATGAAATGTCGCCAGTACGCGGAAAACGCCGGTCCTGACGAACACCGATCAGACTAGCTCCTCCGCCTGCTCTTGCGGCCAACCACATATCTGTAAGCGGTCTCCAACTGGTTGCTGTCCAGCTCACTCAGACTGGTGACGCCGAACTTATTATCCAGGTATCGATCCAGTGCCTGGCGGTCATCGCTGTCCCTAGCGTTGACGTGGATGTAGCGGTATTTGCGCAGGCGCCAGGCATCGCCGTTCTTCACAGGGGCGCTGCGCGCGGAATTCAGCCTGCCTAGCCATTGATCCAGGTAGATTCTGGCCCTCACATAGTCCTCCGAGGCGATTTCGGCGTAGGTGATGACGTTGCAATGCAAGTTCAGTGCTCGCCAGACTGTGGCATGACGCGTGGGCTTTTGCTTCAGCTTGGTTTCTGTCTCCACGATTTCGTTCACCCGCTGCTTCAGAGCTGCCTTCTGGGCGGGCGAAATATGGTCTTCATCAGGGTTCACTTGAACCACAACACGCAGCGTGCAGGGCGTTGTCGTTTTCTGCGTGAAGTTGCCATAAACGACGGTGTTGTTGGACCCCAGAATGATGGGGCCGCTGCTTTGATCCGATGCCGGTTTGGCGCTCCTGGTTTCGCCGAAGAGTTCCTTGATCCTGCTCTTTGGGTCGTCTCTTTCCATGATTCTTATGCCATTCTTACTAGACGAATAATTTGTGCCGTCGCTCCTTCGCCTTCCTGCTCCAGGAGCTCGTAAGCGGCGGCGATCAGACTCGCTTTAATTTTTGGTGAAGCTTGGCGGTCGAAAGCGTCCAAACCTTCTTCCACGGCTTCGATTGCCAACCGTAGCCGATCTGCGTCTGAGAACTTTACTTCAGACGTACCGGTTGGCACCACGCCCTCTAAGGCAGGCTGCCTATTGTCCAGCAGCCAGTTCAAATCCACCTCGGTCTCTTCTAACAACCTCGACAGAAATTCATGGTCGGCTCGCTGGCCGCCTATCTCTATTTTCTGCACCTTCCCTTCCGGGATATCCAAAAGTTCTCCCATTGCGCGCCGAGACAACTGCAACACGTCCCTGACGTGCCTGATTTTCTCTTTGAAATCAGTCATTTATCAAATACTTCCTATAATCTATCCAATAGTGATTGACTAATTATCACCATTGGATAAATTGGGATTACTACCTCAGACTACAAGCCTGCATTGGGAACCAGTATGCCAAACGATGAAAAAACCTTCCAGCCAGGAGTAATCCTGCACACGGTAATTGTGGGGGTATTCCGCTCATCGGGCACCACACTGGGTGCCTGGTGTACGGAGAACGAGGTCAACCCCAGCAAGGCGCGCACTGCCACCTATGGGCAGGCAGGCGGCCCGGAAGGCCAAAAACTGCTGGACCGGATCATCGACGCAGCTGGCCGCGAGATGGTTGAGATGGCCTATGCCGAACGCGTAAGGCGACACGCCGAAGAAGTTGAGCAATCTATGCAGGATCGGGGGCGGAAATGACCCTTTCCCGCAATGAGCTTAGCGTCATCGAAGGCGATGCGCGTGTTATCAGCCAGTCCCGCACGCCTGCTAGCAGCGGCCTGGCTCAACTTCCCGGCAGCCATGGGGATGCGCTGCCGGGGCCTTTTTATTCCCGCCTGCCACTCGCCGGAACGGGTCCCAGCCTTGCCTCATTTCTGGCGGGTTGGGACCAAAGAGCGCGCGAGTTGTGGCCCCGCCCGGCCGATCTGGCCGGTGAAGTAATCGGCGCAGCCTGCGCGTTCGCCCTGCCCTTCCTGTTCTTGTTTGGAGCCTTTTTGAAATGAGCATTGAAACCTTGAAGTTCCCCCACTCCCCGCATGAACGTGCAAAGGCCCTGATCGAAGCCGCAAAAAATTACGCGGCTGCACGAGAGAAGTATGAGGCCGCAAATCAAGATCTATGGAATGCGGATGGCCTAGCGCCATCAGAAATAGACCGGATTGGAGATCGTTTCGACGAGGCTTTCGAACGCATGGCCGAACACCAAGAACGGGTAGCCGACCTGGTTGCTGACCTGACCAAAGACGGCTCATTGGCATCGGTCAGTGCGCTGCTGGGGCGGCAGCGGTCCGCCCAGCAGATCGGCTTCTATGATATTGATTCTGCAAGAGAGCTTGCGAAACACCGTAAAGCGCTGCGTGACAGGTGCCGGGAGGAGCGCTTACAGGCCCCTAAACAGACCTGGCGGAACATCGAACGGATCCTAATCCCGGGCTATCTGTTCAATCGGGTAATTCGAGCAGTAACACCTCCTCGGGTGTTGGCTGGTCCAAAAATAGTAAAGCTTCTCGAGCAACGACAGGAACGGCTTGCCGGAACGGAGTTTCCGCAGGGCTATCGAGCTTGGTGGAAAGAGACGCAGCTATGTCTAATGCAGTGGCTGCTTGAAGCGCCAGAAACCGCGCCTGAACCCACAGCAGAAATCCCTTTCCCAAGTCCAGCTTTGCAAGACGTCGCTCGCGATCTGTCGGACCTTCGGAAAGGAATGTTAGCGCAGGCTGATCGTTCTTCAGGAGATCCAAGTGGATCACCGGCCACTGCTGCTCAATCTTCGGCAGCATCTGCTGCCGCGTCTGCAGATCAAATAAATCCAGAAGCTCATTAGCATGGTCGCATGCTTCCCGGAAATAGCGGTCGAGACTGCTGTTGCCCAATGGTTTCTCCATCCTGAGGACCTGCAGGGCGACTGTACTGCCGCAAATCTGGGGCGCAACCCCGCCGGCCATGCCGCACAGAACGGCACGCCGTCCCTTGAAACCCCTGAATTCAATCAAAGTGGAGCATCCCCAATGACCCCTCCAAATTGGCAGAAAATTCAAACCCTTCCGGTTGCCGATATCCAAGTGGAAGAACGCTTGCGCATTGCCTCACCCACGGCGGTTGCCAGCATCGTGTCCTCCATCAATGAAGTGGGCGGAATCCTGCAGCCGCTGTTGGTGCGCAAAGTCAAAGACGGCTACCGGCTGATGGACGGGTTGCACCGCCTGACCGCTGCCAAGGAAGCCGGTCTGGAAGAAGTGCCGGTCAAGGTGAGCGAATGCACCAACGACCAGGCTATTCGGATCGAGGTAGACGCCAATGTGGCCGGCGCCCCGCTGACCCCGCTGGACATGGCCGTTTTCCTGGCTGCGCACAAAGCACTTTATGAGCGGGAAAACCCCGAGACAGCGCAAGGCAAAGCTGGCGCGCATGGCCGCTGGGATGCAAACGACAAAATGTCGCTTGCATCATTCAGCGCTAACGCCGCTGAAACATTCGGAAAATCTCAGAAGACAATGCAGCGCTTGATCAGCGTCGGCGAAAAGCTGTCCAAAGACGAAATCGCCCAGCTGCGGAGCGCGCCGAACCGGGTGCAGTTCAAGGATCTGGAGCATATCGCCAAGTGCGGCGCGCAGGCAGACCGCAGCGCGATCTGCACCGCACTGGGCCAGGGTAAAGCGAAGTCCGCAAAAGAAGCCCTGGACCGGATGAAAACACCCGGCGAGCCGGTTCAGTCCACGCCTGAGATGCAAGCTTCCAAGCTGTCCGATGCCTTTGCCAGGGCCGCCAAGGCTGCTCGGCTGGAATTTGTCCGGCGGAACGGGGAAGAACTGGCAGCGCTGCTGGCCGAGGTGCAGAAACAAGACGCTACCGGCGAGGTCGTTCCCTTCTCCAGCCAGAGGGAGGCCTGACAGTGACCAGGGATCTGAAGCCAACACAGGAATGGTGGTCCGCGGCTGACATCGCAGCGGCGCGCCTTCCAGGGCTGCCTGGCAGCGTGCGCGGTGTTAACGCCTATGCGGAACGCGAAGGCTGGAAACGCGTTTTCGCAGCTATGAAGCGTAAACCCGGCCGCGGCGGCGGGCTGTTCTTTCACTGGTCCCTGCTGCCTGAAGCAGCGCGTTTAAAGGTGCTTAAAATGGGTATTGAAGCCCCTGTTGAGCGCCCCGACAGAACGGAGGCCTGGCTGGCCTATGAGCAGCTGCCAGAGAAATCCAAGGCGGAAGCCCGGCGGCGGCTGGAAGCGCTGCACAAGGTGGAACTGCTGCACAGCAGCGGCACGACCCACGTCGTTTCCGTCGCGGTGATCGCCTCGGAAATGAAGGTCAGTTCGCGCACGATCTACAACTGGATCACCCTGATCGAAGGTATTCCGGCTGCGGATCAGCTTGCCTATCTTGCGCCTCAGCCGCCTAAAAAACGTATTCGGAAAGAAGACAGGTCCAAATTCAAGCCGTTTATGGACTGGCTGAAAAGCGCCTTCCTGCAGTTTGAAGGACCAACGTTTTCCCAATGCTACAGGAAGGCGAAGTTAAAGGCCGAAAAAGAAGGCTGGCCCTTCCCCATCCAGAAAACCGCCAAGCGGTGGGTGGATGCTGAGGTGCAGCGCACCACCCAGATTTATACCCGTGAAGGCCCGCGCGGGCTGATGCGCTGTTATCCGGCGCAGATCCGCGACCGCTCGTCTCTGACAGCAATGGAAGCCGTCAACGCCGACTGCCATAAGATCGACGTCTTTGTGGAATGGCCGGACGGCACCGTAAACCGTCCCCAAATCATCGCGTTTCAGGACCTTTACTCCAACAAGATCCTGTCCTGGCGGGTGGACCATGACCCCAACAAGGTCATGGTGATGGCGGCCTTTGGCGAGATGATCGATACCTGGCGCATTCCCAAGCGGTGCCTGTTCGACAACGGCCATGAGTTCGCAAACAAGTGGATGACGGCGGGGGCGCCGACCCGGTTCCGGTTCAAGATCCGGGAGACAGATCCGGTTGGCGTCCTGCCGCTGCTGGGCATTCAAATGCACTGGGCAACCCCAGCGCATGGCCAGGCCAAGCCGATTGAACGGGCCTTCCGGGATATTGCCAGCGACATTGCAAAAGACCCCCGCTTTGCAGGCGCCTATGTCGGCAACCGCCCCACGGCAAAGCCTGAAAACTACGGCAGCCGCGCTGTGAAACTGGCTGAGTTCCTGGAAGTCCTGGCCGAAGGCATTGAAGAACACAATGCCCGCCCCGGCCGCCGCTCTGCCAACGCCAACGGAAGGTCCTTTGACGAGACGTTTGCAGACAGTTACGCCACAACCACGCTTCTGAAGGCGACCGAAGAACAGCGCAACCTTTGGCTTATGGGCCAGGACACTGCCAAGCTGCACAAGCACAATGGCAGCCTGAACTTCCACGGCAACGTCTATCACTGCGCCTGGATGAGCCAGGAGGCAGGCCGCAACATTGTTGTGCGCTTCGATCCTGAAGACCTGCACAGCGGCGTTCATATCTACAGCCCGGAAGGCGCGCATCTTGGCTTTGCCGAATGCCTGGAGAAAATCGGCTTCTTCGATCTTGAGGGCGCGCGCTCGACGGCGAAGCGGAACCGTCAGATCAAAAAGGCTGAAAAGAAACTCGCAGAGCTGCACCGGCCGCACACACCGGAACAGCTCGGGGCTGATCTGAACGAAATCCGCAAGGAAACAACCGCACTGATGGAAGCCAAGGTGGTGAAACCGGTGTTTCCCAAGACCCCCAGGGTTTCAACCTTCCGGCAGCATTCGGACCCCAGCGCCGAGGCGGCACAGAACGCCCTCATTCTGCAGATCGGCGACAAGCGGAAGAAACCCGAACCTTCCCCAAACAGGAGACCTTTAAAGTGGCCACTACAGCAGACGAACGGTTTGCCCAGGCGCAGGAAATCGAGCGCAGGCAGCAAAACGGCGACCCGGTCGGGGAGCGCGAGGCGGGCTGGCTGAAGGGCTACCAGCAGCATTCGGAATACGAGGCGCTGGCAGCGCTGAAACAGGCATTCGGCGGCAATAACGCCGGGTAGATCACAAAAAAACCGCCGCCTGGATAGACCCCATGGCGACGGCATTGATTGACTAGGAGCGAGCATGACACAGACTTTGGAAATCGGCAACAGCGTGCAGCCGTTAACCAATGTGGCGACAATGGCAGAGTTGGTGGTTGACCTGAAGGACCGCGAATTCGGCGATCCCGGTTTGGGTGTTTTTTACGGCTACCCAGGATACGGAAAAACCTTCGGCGCAATCTTTTGCGCGTCAAAGTTTGACGTCATTCACCTGTCCATGCAGGGCGATTGGACCAAGTCGTATTTTCTCGAGCAACTGCTTGGGGAGCTGGGCATCTCGCCCCAGCGCAAGGTCCCTCAGATGGTTTCGCAGGCTTGTGAAGGGCTGGCGCACGAGGGGCGGCTGCTGATTGTTGACGAGGCGGACTACGCCTTCAAAAAAGGCATGATTGAGTTGATCCGGGACATTCATGACGGGTCTGACACCCCGATCCTACTGATTGGCATGGAAGAGTTCCCCCATAAGCTCAAAAAGTACGATCTGATTGACAGCCGCGTCCTTCGAAGGGTGCCGGCTCTGCCTGCAACCTTCAAGGACGCCCGCTTGATCGCAGACAGTTATTCCCGGGAAATCACGATTGAAGACGATATGGTGGAATTCATCCTGGAGCGTAACACCGGCAATGTACGCCGGATGGTCGCCGACATTCGCCAAGTAAGAAAAGAGGCAGCCAAACTCGGCTTGAAGAGTATGTCCAGACAGGACTGGGGCGGTACGGACTTTCAGCGCAAGGACGCTCCTCGCCCGCGCGCAGGGCTGCTGAAATGAGCCAAACCGACACCCGCAACGCCGCCGAAAAAGAGATCCTGGAATTCATCCAGACCCGGCTGCGGTTTACCCACCATGAAGTTGCCACCTACTGCGAAGCCGGAGACTGGACACGGCAGAATTATCTGCGCGCCTTGCAGCGCCAGGGCGTTGTCACCGAATGCGGCAATGAAGGCACCACCAAGTTCTTCACCGTTTGGGGCGTTGATGAAGCCAAGGAGATCATGGCAGCAGCAACCGGACATGAACTGGACACAGCCTGGTCCCGCAACCGTCTGGACCAGCTGCTGGGCAAGATGCGCGAGACAGGTGCGGATATTGAGCTTCCGTCGGCTGAACCGCGCAGTCTGGAAGAACAGCAGATCTGGAAATACATTTCCGAGCGGCCTTACTTCACCAACGCGGATGTTGAAACCATCTGTGCGTCGGAAACCATCCGGACGCGGTTTCTCAGCCGCCTGAAGCAGACCGGCGTCATGCGGGTCTGGGGCCGCAGCAAGGGCAAAGTGTTTTTCTCGGTGAAGTCGCCGGAAGAGGCCCGCGAAGAGGCCAAAGACAAGCGCAGCACCAAAGAGGGCGCCGTCTGGACCGCAATCCGCCACCAGAAACGGTTCAGGCCGGTTGATATCTTTGCCGCGCTGGCACCGGCCCGCCCGGATATCCCCCAGCGGTTCATAGTGGAATACTGCCGGATTTTGCGCCGCGCCGGCTATCTGCGCACCGCCGCCCGCACCCGGAACCTGAAAGAAGACACGCCGCTGTCCCTGATCAAAAACACCGGCCCGCTGCCGCCCCAGAAACGCAGCATGACCGTCATCATCGACAGCAACGACGACAAGATTGTCTATGCACCGGGAGGGCGCCTGTGATGAGCGACCGTTTGATAGTAGCTAAGGACGGCTGGGGCGACGTTCTGCCCGATTGGGTGGAAGTCCTGGTGCGGGAATGCGACCAGTCTTCGCAGAACTCTGTTGCCGGTAAGCTTGGCCTCAGCGCCACAGTTGTCAGCCAGGCCATGCGCAACCGCTATGGCGGCTCGCTTGTCCGCATTGAAGCCGCCGTGCGCGACGTCTTCATGAGTGCCCCGGTCCTTTGCCCTGCCCTGAAAACCGAGATCCCCAGCGCCGCCTGCCTGGCCCACCGCCGCCGTGCGAAAAAATGGACCCATTCCAGCCCGTTCCGGGTCCGGATGATACGCGCCTGCCGCGCCTGCCCGAAATTCAACAAGGAACCTGAAGAATGAGCGATTTTCACTTCCACGTCGGCGTTCACCGCGACGCTGTTGCTTTCGAATTGACCGAAGACACCGAGCAGCTTGCATACGTCCTTGGCGTCATCGCGGAGCGCACCCGCACCGAAGACATCCTTGAATTCGACCACATGATCAAAGACCGGCAGAAAACCGGAACTTTCCTGCGTGCCCTTGCTGACCACCTGGACCCGACAGGCGCTTGAACCCCGCGCAATCCCGCGCACCACCCAGCCAGAGGAGACAAGACCATGGCGACTAAACTGACCAAGAAAGACCTGATCCGCGTCATTGCAGAAAACCAAAACCGCACCCAGGAAGAGGTAAGCGCCACGCTTGAAGCCATCCTGGAACAGATCACCCAAGCGGCAAAGAACGGACAGGAAGTGTCGCTGCACGGGTTCGGCAGCTTCACCCGCAAGGACCGCCCCGCACGGCCTGGCCGCAACCCCAAGACCGGTGAAAGCCTGCAAATCGCGGCATCGTCCGGGCTGAGTTTCAAGGCCCACAAAGCAGTGAAAGACCTTTTGAACGCCTGACCCGATGCGAAACCCGCCCGGTTCATCCGGGCGCGGTCATCAGGGCGCGGCGGCCCTGATCTGATGAGCAGCCAAGGGAAAAATCCACTCATGACCGATCCTACCCCAAACGAAACCCAGCCTAGCGCCATCACTCCGTCCCCGATCCCGGATGGCATCACGGAAATGAACGGCAATAAATACATGGCCGATGCAAAGGGGTCTCTGGTTCCTTTGGAATTGGTCAACCCCATGGACAAACTGATAGACGAAACTGTCCGCAAGATCGTCAGCTATGCTGTGCCCCTGCAGGGTCAGGTTGCCAGGTTTAAAACCCATACCGAAAAGGACATTCTGTCCGTTGAAACTCTTCTGGCCCAAGAATTCGGTGCCAAGCTGGGCGGCAAAAAAGGAAACATGACCCTGCCCAGCGTTGACGGCTTGTTCAAGGTCACAGTTTCAGTTGCGGACAGGATCGACTTTGGGCCTGAGCTGCAGATTGCCAAGCAGCTACTGGACGAATGCCTGAACGAATGGGCGGCAAGCGCTGGCCCGGAACTCCGGTCTATCGTCACCCGCGCGTTCAACACGGACAAATCGGGGCAGATCAACCGTTCTGAAATCTTCATGTTGCTGCGCCAGGAAATCGAGGACGAGCGCTGGAAAGAGGCCATGCGCGCTATTCGCAACGCCATGCGCGTAGTTGGCACCGCCTCCTACATCCGCTGCTACCAACGTCCCAGCGTCGATGCCCCTTGGGAACATATCGCTATCGACCTGGCCAAAGCCTAAGGCCGACCCTCCCCTTAAAATCCCCCAAGTGCAGATCAGGAGAAAGTCATGTCCGAATTCGGCCCGCAGGCGCCTGCAAAATACGCCAACCTTACCATCCTCCCGGTCGGTGCAGCCATTCACCTGAAGAAAGGCAGGCGCATCTGGAGCGTTGAAATGCCCATGGACCAAGCCCGTGCAATGGAAAATGGCGGCTTCGAAATTCATTGGCTCCAACCAGCGTTCGTCAACGGCCAGAACGCGGGGACAGCCTGATGGATATCACCCATAAGGCCCGTCGCATTCAACTAGCAAAGCTGCAGAGCGAGTGTGACGCCTGGAATGCCCGGAACCCCATTCCAAGTCTATCTGGCAGGCCTCTATCACGGCGCTGAGGCCGCAGAAGGCTGGCCTCGCAGCATCAATAATTCAACCACCGGAGAACCACATGACTGACGACCAAACCCCGAACAGATCCGCAACGCCACGCTGGATGACATGCTTTCCGCTGCTAAAGCCCACAGCTCGGAACTCGCCAAGAACCGAGATGACCGTCCAAAAGGCGAGGCCTCGTGGTGGATGTACGAATACAAGCGGTTGGGCTCTGAGGAGTTGGCACGCCGCATCGAGAATATGCGCGACACCGCAAACTGAACCGCCCAACAAAGTCCCGGAGGCCGATATGCCAAGCCACACCATGACCCGATACAGCAACGGCGGAGGCGGATACGCCGAGTTCGAATGCGTGTTCTGCCAAGTGGATTACGACCTGTTCGACTTCGATTACATCGAGGCCAGCCAGGCCAGCGACCAAGGTGAAACCTTCAAGTGCCCAAACTGCGGCAAGACGGCCCCCATCAAAGACGAAACCCCTTAATCCAGAAACCGCCCGGAAGCACCTATGACCCAATACCCTACGCCAGACCGAGAAGGACACTTTTGGGCAAAACTGGTCCACCCTCACCGGGAACCTGATGGCGAAGACTGGAAGTCGCCTGATTGGGAAGTCGTGCAGGTCAATGACAACAACGGGACCGGCGACGACAAATGGCGCGTCTACGTCCCTGGCATCGAGCCGGGCCAGCTGATTGACGCCTTCATCTGGGGGCCTCGCATCCCTGACTTTTCACAATCCACCTAACCCCAGTAAATTGGACCCGATACATGGCAACAACCAAAGATGATATCCGCGACGGCCTGCGGCGCAGCTTCAGCGCCTACGCAACCAGGCAGGGACGCGCTTACCGTATGCTTGGCGGCCGTCTGGCCATCCTGAAGCAAAACGCTGCTCTGGCCAAGATTTCAGGGGAGGAATTCGCGGAGCTGTCCAGAGAGGAAATGGAGCGCGCCATGCAGCGCATGGAGGCCCAGCAACAGGCCCTTCACCCCGTTGCCCCTGTGCAGACCGTTGAAGAGGTGATGGGATGACCCGTGCGCTTCAGCAGAAGATCCACGTCGGCTGCCGCGAACTTGGCCTGGACAGTGACGGACGCCGCGATCTGCAGCTTGCCGTCACCGGCAAAGCCTCCATGAAAGACATGAATGAGGCGGAGTTGAACAGCGTTTTAAAGCGCCTTAAATCGGATGGTTTCAAGACCAGCAGCGGCGGCAAAAAGCACAAGCTGGCGCCCCGCGCCGACCTGCGCCTGGTGCACGTTTTGTGGCGGGAGCTGGGCGCCGCCGGCGCACTGCGCGACCCCAGCCGCAAAGGCCTGAACAAGTTCATCCGCTCCCGGTTTGAAAAGACCTGGCAATCGGTTCCTGCCGACGTGGATATGCTGCGTCAGCATGATCAGATCGACCAGGTTATTCAGGCCCTGAAAAGCTGGGGCCAGCGGGCGGATATCGACTTCGCCTGGGAGGATCATCAGCGATGAAGAAGTTCCGCCACTCTGTGTCCGACAATGCCGTCTTGCGCCATCTGGAACGTGTGGAAGGCGTGAACATAAGTGCAGTGCGCCGCAAGATTGCCCGCATCGCGGATCTTCAGGCCGATCACCCTTTTGCAACAGGCGTTCTTTCCGGCGGGTTTTCGTACAAGATCCAGGACGGCGTTGTAACAACCGTCCTGCCTGCCCCCGGCCGCCGCAATAAGAGCAAGCGCAAAGCGCCAAAGGCCCGGATCAATGGCAAAGGATGAGCTGAACTTTCCTAAGCCGCCTGCCCAGGTGGAACCTTATATGGAGGCCCTGGGGCTTGAGGACACCTTGCGTTTCCTTGAAGCCTTTGGCGGCGTTGAAACCTACATCGCCACCCATCCGACCGCCCGTTCCAAAGTCGTCGAACTGATTGGCTATCCGAAAGCCCGTATGCTGGCGGCAATTGAAAACCGCTTGCAGCGCCGTGTTCCCCTGGTCAAGGAATGGCGTGCGGCAGTCTATCATTCTCAGGGCTTGCCAACCGTGCAAATTGCTCTCAAGCTTGGTGTGACCGACGTCAGCGTCCGCCGCTGGTTGCGGAAACCCGGCGCGCGGCGCAAGTCCGACCCGAACCAGCCTTCCCTGTTTCCCGGCGTATAACGCCAACTGCCCCGCACATAGGTGCGGGTGTATTGCCCCTCCCCGACCCGTCAATTTGAACCCCATTGAAATAGGGTTTTAAGGGGCCTGAAATGGGGTTCAAAGACGGTATTCTCGAAGGGGTGGATTTCGAGACAGCACGCTGGACCGGCGGCGCCATCACTCCCGAAATCGTCATCCTGCATGACACTGCCAGCCGCCTCGATAAAGGCAACTCTGCCCGGTACCTGCAATACAACAACGCCAAGACTTCCGTTCATTTCGTAATTGAACGTGACGGTCATGTTCAGCAGCAGGTCCCCGTTTACAATCGCGCCAATCACGCAGGCACGTCTCAATACCATGGCCGCCAGGGCTGTAACGGCTTTTCCATCGGAATTGAGCTGGTCAACCCCGGCAAAATGCAGCGCCATACATTGAAGCTGGCGCGCGCCTGGTACGGTGAAACGTTTGATATCGCCACCTACGGCATTCAAGAGCTGGAAACCCCGGAACACGGCGCCGGGCTTTGGATGCCTCACACCACAGAACAACTGGTCGCCCTGGACGTGCTGCTTCAAAAGCTGTTTTCCAGCGTCTGCAGCCTGCGCGATATTACCACTCATTGGTATGTTTCGCCGGGCCGCAAAGTTGATACGAACCCCCTGTTCCCGCTGGAACATATACGCGCCCGCGTACTTGGCCGGGATGATCCGGTGGAAACGGAGCTGGCCGCACAGGAAATCCCGGCCCGGCCCGAGGAGTTAGTGGCTATCGACGTGCCCGGCGGCAGTTTGAATGTGCGCCGCTGGCCCAGCTTCAATCCCAATGTGATTGCGCAGATCCCAGACGGCACCGTGGTGCCGGTTCTGGCGTCCGGAGTGTTTGCCGGGCGGACCTGGCTGAAGGTCCTATATGGCGGCGCCTCTGGCTGGGTTGTGAAGAGCTACGCGGACCCCATCACCTTTTCCAAACCCGGCTTCAAAGGGGCTGAAACATGAAGAACAAGGACAAGATCATCCGGTTTCTGGGCGCTGTTGCGCCGACCGTCGCGGCGGCCCTGGGCGGGCCGATGGCCGGGGTGGCTGTTGATGCCCTGGCCACCCAATTCATGGGCCGCCAGGGCGCCTCCTCTGACGAGGTGGAACAGGCCATCTTAGGCGCGTCTGCCGCCGACCTGGCCAAACTGAAACAGGTGGACGCCGAGTTTGCTGCCCAGCTTCAGGCCGCCGGCATCGAGCTGGAACGCATCGCCGCCGATGACCGCGCCAGCGCCCGCGCCCGCCAGGTCCAGACCAAGGACCGCACACCCGGCATTCTGGCCGCGGTGGTGATTGTCGGGTTCTTTGCCGTTCTGGCCTATGTGACCCTGAACGGTTTGCCCGTGGACAGCGGCCCCGTTCTGGCGCTGCTGATCGGCTCTCTGGCCACCGGGCTTAGCCAGGTGCTGAACTTCTATTTCGGCTCATCGGTCGGCTCCAAGAACAAGGACGCGGTTATTGCCGGTATGAAAGGCGGTGCCGCATGATCCGGGTTCTCGCGCTTACCGCCGCCATAGCGCTGGGGCTGTTCGTCCAGCCTGCTGCTGCGGCTGCACAGTGCTATGCCCGTTTCGATGAACTGGCCGCCGTTCTGTTCGAGCATCACGGCGAAGCCCCGGCGGCTGAAATGCTCGCCAAGAACGGCAACGCCATCCATCTGTTCGTTTCTCCGGACACCGGCGCCTGGACGATATCGGCCACCGCGCCAGGCGGCGCGGCCTGCGTCCTTGGGCACAGCAATGCGTTTCAGGCGATTGGCGCGGCTGCACCGGAACCGGCGGGGGAGCTGCACTGATGGAGTTCGACCCCACATTCACGTGGTCTAATGCTCTGGCCCTTGTGACATTTGCAGGTTCCTTGGGGACCGCTGTTTACGTCTGGATCAGTGGGCGCCGGACGAACGTTGACGAGCGTTTCAAGCAGGGTTCAGACAGGATGGACCGGCACGAAAACCGGCTGATTTCTGTCGAGCAATCCATCAAGTCGATGCCCACCCGCGAAGACGTTCACAAGATAGAACTCGCCATGGAGCGCATCAACGGAACCATGGGCCGGATGGAAGCGGTCCTGGAAGGAAATCAGCAAATCATGGGCCGCTTGGAAAACGTTGTGACCAGGCATGAAGACCATTTGCTGAACGGGAGCAACTGATGAACTACAACGAAACTCTGCGGGAACATGCCCGCATCGCAATTCTGCGCTTCATTGAGGATGCACCCGGCTACACATCGAATGTGTCGATGCTGGCCAGCCAACTGCCGCGCGTCGGTATCGCCTACACCCGCGACCAAACCGAAACCGAACTCGAATGGCTGCAGGAGCAAGGCCTGGCTCAAATCGAGCGGAACGGCAGTTTTGTAGTGGTCACCGCCACCACACGCGGTGTTGAAATTGCCCAAGGCATCGCCCGCCATCCGAAGATCCAGCGTCCGCGTCCAGGGAGCTGACCAGTGCCCCGCCCCAAAAAGCTTGACCTTGTTCCGCTGGAAATCCGCCAGCGGCTTGCCCTCGCCCTGCAAGAGCGCGGCTTTGGCGACATTATCGGCGTCACAGAAGACCTGAACTTCTGGCTGGACGAAAAGGGTCTGGAAATCCGCGTCGGGAAATCCGCGGTTGGTGAATTCTCCAAGCTGCTGAAAAACCAGCGGGACGCCTTTGCCATGGCAGAGACGCTTCTGTCCGATATGGACATTGAAGCGGAAAGCGACATGCACCGCGTGCTGATGCAGATGATTGCCACGGCCATGTTCCAGCTCATGCAGGCGGTCACTGAAAAAGGCGAAAGCATAGACGCAAAAAGCCTGTCCAACCTGGCGCGTACGCTGAAGGATCTGATGCACTCGGCCGGGCTGCGGGAAAAGATGCTGGAAGAGGAACGCCAGCGCATTGCCCTGAAGGCCAAGGAAGAGGCTGCTGGAGACATGGCGAAAGCCGCAACCCAGCTCGGCATGACGGCTGAAACCGTCGAGGCGATCCGGGAACAAATCTTGTTCGGGGCAAGCGATGATTGCGCTTGGCGGTGCCTGCCCGTGAGCACCGGAACCGGACAAATCACCGATGAAGAATGGGAAAAGCTGCGCGCTGACAGTGCGCAGTCCTTTCCTGATATCATCGACACCAGCCAGGGCCTTCCGGCTGTGCTGCTGTCGTACCAGACCAAGCTCCTGCAAACGACGGCCACTTATCAGTTCACGGTCTGCGAGAAATCCCGCCGTATCGGGATGACCTGGGGCGTGGGCGCGGACGCCGTTCTGACCTCTGGCGCGTCTAAGCCGGCGGGCGGCATGGACACGCTCTACATCGGCTTCAATCTGGATATGGCGCGCGAGTTTATCGATACCTGCGCGATGTGGGCCAAGGCCTTTATGCCCGCTGCTACTGCCGTGCAGGATTTCCTGTTCAAGGATCAGAAAGAGGGCGAAGAAGACCGGCACATCAGCGCCTTCCGCATCCGCTTTGCCAGCGGCTTTGAAATCGTCGCGCTGACCAGCAAGCCGCGTTCGCTGCGCGGACGCCAGGGCTATGTGATCTTTGACGAGGCGGCTTTCCACGACGAGCTGGACGAAATGCTGAAGGCGGCAAACGCCCTCCTGATGTGGGGCGGCAAGGTCCTGGTCATTTCCACCCACGACGGGGACAGCAACCCGTTCAATGTTTTGGTGCGTCAGGTCAATTCCGGCGAGCGCGGCGACATTGCCAAGGTGGTGCGCGTCACCTTCAACGAGGCGGTGGACGCCGGGCTATATGAACGGATTGCCCTGGTCACGGGCAAGCCTGACACGCCGGAAGAAAAGCAGAAGTGGATAGACAGCATCCACGCTGTTTACGGCGATGATGCCGACGAGGAGCTGCACTGCATCCCGAAATCCGGTTCCGGTGCCTGGCTGGCCGCACCGCTGATTGAAGCCCGCATGACGGCTGACGCGCCGGTGCTGCGCCTGGAACTGCCGGACAACTATCTGCACCTGACGCCGCAGCACCAGTCCGAACACATGCGGCCGTTCATGCGAGAGTTGGACCGGGTTCTGAGCGGGCTTGACATGACGCCGCACTATGCGGCCGGGTTTGACTTTGCCAGGGTGGCGGATCTTTCGGTCCTGCCTCTTTTGATGCTCGAGCAGAACCTGCGCCGCCGTGAAGCTATGTCGCTGGAAATGCGCAATGTGCCAGGCAATGAGCAAAAGGCGATTGTCGGGGACGTTCTGGACGCTGTCCTATCCCGCCTCCTGGGGGCTGCCTTTGATGCCACCGGCATGGGCTGGACTGTCGCCGAAGACATGGGCCGCCGGTTCGGCCTCCGGGAAAGCGAAGATACGCCCGGCCTGATCTGGGCAATCAAGTTCAGCCTGGAATGGTACCGGGTGAATATGCCGCCCCTTAAAACCGCCTTTGAAGACGACATGATTTCAATCGGTGCGGATGCGGACCACCTGACCGACCTGCGCGCCGTGAAGGAGATCCGCGGCATCCCCAAGGTGCCCGATGTCCGCGACAAAGAGCTGGCCAAAGGGAAAAAGGGCGTCAAGCGGCGCCACGGCGACTATGCCATCGGCCTGGCACTGGCACATTTCGCGTCCCGGATGCGGTTCGTTGAGTTCGGCTACCGGTCCGCGGCGGCCCCGCAGAACACCACCGCACCATCCAGAACCGGCGCCGAGCGCCTGGCACGGAACAGAGCGGCGGATAATCCGAAAAACACGTGGAGCGGCCCGCTGGGCGCCCGGATCAAAGGGGGTTTTGATGGCCCGGACAAAGAAAGAGCGCAAGCGGCTTAAAGCGCATCGTGCGCAGCAGCAGATAAAGGAGTTGCGGAAGGAACGGGTGAAAATGGCCGCGGTGCAGGCCGCAGCCTTCGCCGGTCAGGATCTTTCGACCCCGCGGCCGGGTTTCTTCCATTGGCTGTGGAGCAAACTCCGGGGGCGCGGCTGATGGCAAAATCTCCTGTGCTTGATCCCTATGGCCGTCCGGTTGACCGCAAGGCTCTGACCGAGGAAATCGCTGCCGCTTCATTCGGCAGTGTGCGGTCCCCTGTGTCCGGATATCCCGGCGACGGGCTGGACCCGGTGCGGCTTGCCAATATCCTGCGGGCTGCCGACCAGGGCGACCCGGTTCAGTACCTGGAACTGGCCGAAACCATTGAAGAGCGGGATCTGCATTATTTGGGTGTGGTCGGCACCCGCAAGCGGGCCGTCAGCCAGTTGCCTGCCACCGTGACAACGCGCGGGACAACAGCAGCAGAGAAGAAACACGCTGATGCCTTCCGTGACTGGCTGACCCGTGACGAGTTGCAGGGCGAGCTGTTTGATATTCTGGATGCTGTCGGCAAGGGTTATTCGTTCACCGAAATCATCTGGGAACATGCGGACGGAATGACTGTGCCCCAGCGGCTGGAATGGCGGGATCCGCGCTGGTTCCGGTTCCAGCGCAAGGACCTGCGTACCCCGGTGATGCTGAATGAAGGCGGCCAGGAAGAACCCCTGCCCGCCTATAAGTTCATCTTTGCCCCGATCAAGGCCAAGTCCGGCCTCCCGGTGCGCGGCGGCCTGGCCCGGCCCGCTGCCTGGGCCTGGATGTTCAAGGCCTTCACCCAGCGGGACTGGGCGATTTTCACGCAAACCTATGGTCAGCCTATCCGGGTCGGGAAATACGGCCCCGGCACCTCTGAAGAGGAAAAGGACACGCTTTATCACGCGGTGGTCAATATCGCCGGGGATTGCGCCGCCATCATGCCGGACAGCATGATGATGGAATTCATAGAAGCGCAGAATATCAGCGGCTCTGTGGACCTTTACGAGCGGCGCGCCGACTGGCTGGACAAACAGACCTCAAAGGCGGTCCTGGGGCAGACCTCAACCACCGATGCAGTTACCGGCGGGCTTGGCTCCGGCAAAGAGCACCGGCAGGTTCAGGAGGATATTGAAACCGCCGACGCCGGTCTGCTGGCCGGTGTTCTCAACCAGATGCTGGTACGCCCGTTTGTTGATCTGAATTTCGGACCGCAAAAGCGCTATCCCCAATTGAAGCTTGCCCGCCCGGAGGCGGAAGATCTGAAAGCTTGGACCGAGGCCGCCAAGCCCTGGGTCGAGGTGGGCCTTCAGGTTTCCGAAAAAGAAGTCCTGGCCAAGCTCGGGCTTTCCGCCCCCAAGAGCGGAGAGCGCATTCTGGGAAAACCGCCCGAAACCCCGCCTCAGCCGGGAATGCAACCGGGCGCAGGCAACGGGAATACCCCTGAGAGCATTTTTAAAGGGGGTTTTATACCCGGAACGGGAATTCAGGGGCGTTGCCGCCCTGCAGTCCGAACAGCCCTCTACGGGCGATTTTTCGGGGGTGTCGCCAATTGCGGATCTGACCGCCCGCCTGGAGCTGGAAGCAGGCCCGGCGGTGGACGGGATGCTGGATCAGATTGAAGCCATGTTTGAGGCGGCGTCCAGCTTTGAGGAATTCCGGGAAATCCTGCTGAACGCCTATTCCGATCTGGACACGTCCGGCCTGTCCGCCACCCTGACCGATGCCATCACGGCGGCGGCGGCTGGCGGGCGTGCCGCTGCAGAGGATGAAGCCGGTGACTGATGCGCTGGCCGCCACCTTCCGCCGCCCGTTCAAGGAACAGGCCGCAGCCTTCCGGCTGCGGCTCGGCAACCTGGTCCCCACAGCGGCATGGGATGACTTGGACGGCGCGGCCCATGACAGGTCTTTTGCCGTCGCGGGAGCCACCAAGGCCGACTTACTGACAGACCTGGCCGCCGCGGTGGACAAGGCGATTGTAGAAGGCACCGGCTTTGAGGCGTTCAAAGACGATTTCAGGGCCATTGTACTCCGTCGCGGCTGGACCGGCTGGGCTGGCGAAGACAGCGAAAAAGGCCGCAATTGGCGGATGCGGACCATCTACCGCACCAATATGCGCACCAGCTATATGGCCGGACGCCTGGCGCAGCTCCGCAACGGCAACTTTCCGTTTCTGGTCTACCGGCACGGCGGATCTGCTGAACCGCGTCTGCAGCACTTGTCCTGGGACGGGCTGATCCTTCCCGCTGATCATCCGTTCTGGCCGCTTGCTTTCCCGCCCAATGGCTTTGGCTGCAGTTGCAATGTGTTCGGCGCCCGCTCAATTGCCGGGGCGATCCGGCGCGGCGGCAAGCCGGGTGTAAAGCTCCGGGACGGCTGGGATGCCCCCATGGCAGAAACAGGGGCGCCTGCCGGCATAGATGAAGGCTGGGGCCAGGCACCCGGCGCGTCTGTTGCCGACCTGGTGCAGGCCATGGCCAAGAAGACGGTAAACTGGCCCTACTCTATTGCCCGTGCGTATCTGGATGATTTCCCGGCAGTCCAGCAGGATGCACTGTCCAGCGCCTACCGCAATCTGCCGTCGCTGATGACCGACCTGCGCCGCTATGCCAAAGCTGTGCAGGAGGGCCGCGCGGTTCAACCGGTCCGGACCATGGGCCGCCTTACCCAGGCGCACCGGCAGCGGGTGAATGACCTGCTGGGCAGCGATCTGGAGAACTATCACTTCACGCTGGACGCGCCTGCAGTGCGGCACATCCTTTCGGGGCACGGCGCCGCCTCTGAAGCCCTGCGCGGCCAGATCCCGATCAGTGCGGAAACTTACGCGCTTCTGCCCGCATTCTGAACCAGCCTGACATCATCGAGGCGGCGGGCGAGACACGGGCCGGTTTGCCCGTGGTCCGGTTTTCCCGCCGGATTGGCGGCGTCACATACACAGTGGCCATGGAGATCCGCGGCAAGAAGCGCCGGATGCTGGCAGTTCAATCCATGTGGGGAAGAAGAGCTTCCGAAGGGTCCCCGGCCTGAACGCCCGAACACGGTTCCAGGTTATGAGCCTGGCGGCCTGATGCCCCCAACGAAAGCAGGTAGAATATAGCCATGACCGGACTTGTTTACAACACGGACACCCTGGACCCGATGCTGGAAGCGCTTCGGGATGCGCTGGATGACCCATCCGAGGCAATGGCGGACCTGGGCGAATACCTGATCAACTCCACCCAGGACCGGATGCTGAAGGGCGAAAACCCCGACGGCAGCCCTTTTGCCCCCGCTCCCAAACGACAATCGACCGATACGCCAAACTGGGCCTTTCCTATGGCGCGCCGTTGAATCAATCAGGCGACATGCGGAACAGCCTCTTTTATGAGGCCAGCAAGGACGGGCTGGAATACGGCTCCAATGCCATCCAGGCCGCTGTCATGCAGTTTGGGGCTGCCAAAGGCGCCTTTGGCACCGCTTCAAACGGGTCTTCAATACCCTGGGGCGGTATCCCTGCCCGCGAGTTCATCGGCATTTCCGATGAGGACCAGGACAATATGGTGCTTGAGCTGGAAGAGTGGCTGCAAACGGCGGCAAACAGCCGGGGTTGACCTGGCACACCTGCCCCGCCAACCTGTCCCGAACCGCCCCCCGAACACATCCGTCCCATTGACCCGCACATAGGTGCGGGTATTTCGGCGCGCGCCCGCCTGCGACATTCGCTGGCATGGGAAACACGCATCAGACCACCATTTTAGCACTTCAATCTGAACTCCCCAGCACAGCGGCTGCCGGGGCACCAGAGTGGGTGCATTTACTGCCTACCACGTCCGGCCTGGTGCAAACCAATGACCGCCGGGGGCCGTACAATGTAACCGACGCAGAGAAGATCATCGCCGCCAGCTTTGCTGGGACGGACAAGCTGGTGATTGATGAAAATCATGCCACTGACCTGGCCGCGCCGAAGGGGCTGCCTGCCCCGGCCCGCGGCTGGATCACCGAAATGCAAGCCCGCGAAGACGGTATCTGGGGCCGGGTTGAATGGACCGGCACTGGCCGCGCGCTTCTTGAGGACCGGGCCTTTGCAGGCCTGTCCCCGGTTGTGGGCCTGCCTGCGCCCGGCAGCCGCGAAATCGTGGCGATCCGCCGCGCGTCCCTGGTCAACCAGCCGAACCTGCTTGGGCTGACCGCTCTTAATCAACAGGAGAATGAAACCATGACGTTTCAGGAAACCCTCGCCAAGATTCTGGGCCTTGCGGCCGGTGCTAGCGAGGATGATATCACCAAGGCGCTGAAAGCGATGAAGCCCGGCGAAAGCACCGCGCTTCAGTCCCAGATGGGCGAAATCGGCGTTGCTCTGGGCTGTGTTCCCGGGGCCGCCGCGACTGACATTCTTGCCGCCGCCAAGGGCGCGGGCGCGGATGAAGGCAAGGATGCGCAGATCGTTGCTCTGCAATCCAGCATTTCAGCGTTGGAAGGGACAGTGGCCGTCTTGTCCGAAACGGTCACAACTGCCCAGGCCGCGACGCAAAAAACCGCATCGGAAGCATTCATCGATCAAGCGATCCGCGAAAAGCGGGTCGGGGTGCTGCCCAGCCGGGACCACTACATCGCCATGCATCAGGAAAACCCGGAACGCACTGAAAAGGTGATTGCCGGCCTTCCGAAACTGGACGCCACCGCAACCAATATCCTGCCGCCGGAACCGAAAGACGGCGCAGTTTCTTTGCAAGCCGAAGAAGCCAACGTGGCCACTCTGCTGGGCTTGTCTCCGGAAGAATTTGCAGGTGAAGAGGAGACAGGCAAATGACCGCTTTGACCGACAACCGCAACACTCCGCAATCCCTCGGCGGAAACCGGGTCGGCAAAGCCGTTGCAGGCGTGCTGATCTTTGCCGGGGCCATTGTCATGCGCAATGCCGCCGGTCTGCTGACCAAGGGCCAGACCGCAAACGGCCTGGTCGCTGTCGGCCGGGCGGATGACCAGGTGGACAACCGCCTTGGCGCTGATGGCGATCTGGATGTGCCGTTCAATGCGGGCCTGTTCCGCTACGCCAATTCAGCCGGTGCTGATGAAATCACCGCCGCCGATATCGGCAGCCTCGCCTTTGTGGCGGATGACCAGACCGTCGCGAAAACAGACGGCGGCGGCACCCGGTCCCGTGCGGGCTTTATCGACAACGTGGACGCCCAGGGCGTCTGGGTCCGCTTCGACGAAGCGCTGACCAACGCAGGTTAAGGAACCCATCATGCTTATTACCACCGCAACGCTGAACGCGCTTCGCAAGGGCTTTAAAGCTCATTTTCAGGGCGGCGTCGGCCAGGAGAAAACGCTCTATGAGCGTATCGCAACCACCGTTCTGTCCACCGCTGGCGAAGAAACCTATGGCTGGCTCGGCGAAATGCCCGAGGTGCGCGAATGGATTGGCGACCGCCACGTCCATGGCCTGAAAGAACACGACTACGCCATCAAGAACAAAGACTTCGAACTGACGATCGGCGTCCAGCGGAACAAGATCAAAGACGACACCATCGGCGTGTACAAACCTGTCTTTGAAGGCTTTGGCCGCAAGGTCGCTGCGCATCCTGACAAGCTGGTGTTTGGCCTGCTGAAAGATGGCGCCAATCAGAAATGCTACGACGGGCAAAGCTTCTTCGACACCGATCACCCGGTTCTGGACGCTGAAGGCAACACCTATACGGTTTCCAATGACGGCGGCGGCGCTGGCACCCCCTGGTATCTGCTTTGCACCAGCGAAGTCATCAAGCCGATCATCTACCAGGAACGCGAAGCCTTTGACTTCGTGGCGCTGGACAACCCCACCGACGCGAATGTCTTCAAGAACAAGGAATTCCTCTACGGGACGGACGGGCGCTGCAATGTGGGCTTTGGCTTCTGGCAGACCGCCTTTGTCTCCCGGCAACCCCTGACGGCTGCCAACTATGAGGCCGCACGGGTCGCGGTGCAGTCCATGAAGGCGGACTACGGCGAGCCGCTGAACCTCTCCCCGGACGTGCTGATGGTTCCGCCCGCGCTGGAAGGCGCCGCCAACCGCCTGATGAAAAATGACCAGATCGACGGCTCGGACAACGAGTGGAAAGGCACCGCTGAGGTGCTGATGGTCTCCCGGCTGGCCTAAGGAGCAAATCCCATGAATGAACGTGAACAACTGTTTGCCCGTGCGAAAGAACTGGGCCTCTCCCCGCGCCGAACACCGGCGATGACAAGCTGAAGGCCAAGATTGCCGAAGCTGAAGCCGAGGCGCAGGCAAAAGCCAAGGCTGAAGCAGAGGTCAAGGCAAGGGCCGAAGCGGAGGCGAAAGCCAAGGCGAAGGCAGAAGCGGAGGCCAATGCCGCCCCGGCCAGTGAAACCAGTAGTGCTTTGGCCGCCAGTCTTCAGACCCTTTCCGCAAAGGCGGTCCCCCAGTGATCCAGGATGCGCAGAAGGAAAGCCTGGTTGTCGTCAAAGGCCCGGAACAAGGCCGCTGGCGCATCGGCAAGAAATTCACCCGCGAAGCGGTTGAAATCCTCCGCTCCGACCTGAGCGACGACGATCTGGCGGCGCTGGAAGCAGATCCGGAGCTGATCGTTTCCTTCCGCTAAGCCACCCGGCAGCGCCCCACCGGCGCTGCCTCCCCTTTCCCATTTCTCTGACCACCCGAGGGCACTATGGCCTATGCCGCACAAGATGACCTGGTCACCCGTTACGGGCAGGACCTGCTGGTTGAGCTGACAGACCGGGGTGAAGAACCCACCGGCGAGATCGATGCGGACGTGGTGGCAAAGGCGATCAGCGGCACCGATGCCCTGATCGACGGTCATTTGCAGGGCCGCTATGTGCTGCCGATGGCTGAGACCCCGCCGCTGATCCGCGAGCTGGCCGAGCAAATCACCATCTACAAACTGCACCGCTACACACCGTCCGAATTGATCAAGGATGAACAGAAGGCGGCGCTTGCCACTCTGGAAAAGATTGCCAAGGGCACCGTGCGCCTGCCCGTCGCTGGTGTCGAACCCGCGACCCAGCCCGGCAACGGCGTGCGGGTCACCGACCGGGAACGCCCGCTGACCGCCTTGAACCTGAAAGGGTTCATCTGATGCTGGATGCGATTGTCAGCCGCTTGAACGCCCAGGTGCCGGAGCTGTCCAACCGGGCTAAGCCGGTGGCCGACCTGGTCGAAATGATCCGGAGCAACCGCCTGCCGCAGAATGCCACCGCGACGGTTTCCCCCGCGGGCCTGAAAGGCGGCAAAGCCGAGGCGGGCACCGGGGTTTTCACCCAGCCGCTGGCCCGTGCCTATTCCGTGCTGCTGATCGCCCCCAGCCAATCCAAGACCGGCGCCAAAGCGCTGGAAGAGGTGGACCCGCTCATTACCAGCGTTGCCTCTGCCCTGGCGGGCTGGGCGCCGGAGGCTGGCCCCGGCGTGTTTCAGGTGGACCGCGGACGCCTGCTGTCCATCACCGGGGCCGCCTCCTCTATGAGCTGGTCTTTTCCATCAACACCGAACTGAGGGTCACATCATGAGCAAGCCACCCCTGCCCCAATCCGGCGGCAGCTTTACCCGCCAGCCTGACGGCAAGCTGAAGCAGGTTGAAAAGCCCGCTGCAGATCCGAAGCCGAAGGCCCCGGCCAAACCCGCCCGCACGGAAAAGGAGGCATAAATGGCCGCCCCGGAATATTGGCGCGACAAGCGCATCCTGTTCAAGCTGGAAAGCACCTACGGCGACGACGCCACCCCGACCGGGGCGGCCAATGCCATCCTGGGTTATGATGTGACCTTCAAGCCGATGGAGGGCCAGGATCAGGACCGCGACCTGGAACAGCCCGGCATGAGTGCCAACGGCACCATCCCGACAGATATTCACGCCAAGCTGACATTGACCGTGGACCTCAGCGCGTCCGGCGTGGCGGGCACGCCCCGGCCTGGGGGCCGCTGCTGCGCGCCTGCGCCGTTGCCGAAACCATCACCCCCGGCACCTCCGTTGAATACACCCCTATCGTGGATGGCCAGGAATCAGGAACCGTGCATATCAGCATCGGCGGCACCCGCTATGCCATGCTCGGCACCCGCGGCACTGCGGAGTTCATGCTTGATGCCCAAGCTACGCCCAAGATCAAGTTCGACCTCACCGGGCTGTTCACGCTGCCCGCCGACACAGCGCCGCCAACTGTTGACCTGGCGTCCTGGACCGAGCCGACAATTGTCAGCCACAACAACACCCCGGTGTTCACCATCGGCGGCACCAGCCTTGTCATGAAGACCGCCAAGCTGGCCCTGGGCAACAAGGTTGAACCGCGGTTCCTGGTCGGCTCTGAAGATATTCTGATCACCGACAAATCAGAACTGTTTGAAACCACCGTGAACGCCATGCCGCTGGCGGATTTCAATCCGTTCCAAATGGCCATGAACTTGGACCGGCCCGCCGTGGTTCTGACCCACGGCACCGAGGCCGGGAAGATCGCCACCCTCAACCTGCCGACTGCCCAGATGCAACGGCCGGGCCTGTCGCAGTCCCAGGGCATCAAGGAATGGCCCCTGCGCCTGGTGCCCCGCGCTGCCGCCCTGAACAGCCAGTGGTCGCTGACCCTCACCTGATCCCAAAGGAGCAATTCCCAGTGTTCAATATCATCGAACGGCCCACCTTTACCCGCACCGTGAAAGTCCGTGTGCCCAAAGATGACGGCGTAGACGAGCAGGACTTCAAGGCCACTTTCAACGCCATGGACGACGACGCACTCAACGGTCTCGGCATGGCGGATGTTGAAGGCACCAAAGAGTTCCTGCGCCAGGCTGTGGCTTCCCTGGATGACCTGGCTGGAGCGGATGGCAAGCCCATTCCCTACAATGATGAGATCCGCGAGACCGTCTTCAAACTGCCCTACGCCCGGATCGCGCTGATGGCGGCCTATCACAACGGCATGAACGGTCTTCTGCCGGGAAACTGATCTGGGCCGGGCGGGCGTGGGTGCAGGGCAAATTGTTCAGCACCTCGCCCGCCCGGTGCGAGGAAGACGAAGACGCCGAAACCCTGGGCATCCCGAAAGAGCTGATGGCTGCAGGGCGGCCGGGCCGGACAGATCCGGAGGGCGTCTGGCGGCAAAACGCGGAAGCGGTGGAAGCCTTTCTGGACGCCGCAACCCAGTTGAACCGGATCGCCCTGGCAGACGGCCGCAGCCGCATCACCGGATTGAACTACCCCGGCGCCCAGGCCGCCTGGGCATTCAGCGGCACCGAAATGACCCCGGACCTGTTTGCCAAGGTCCAGATGATTGAAAGCGGCGTTCTGGCCGAAAGCAGCGGAAACTGATCATGCCCTTCGTCCTCTCCGGAAAAGTCTTGATGGATGCCTCCCAGGGCATCCAGGAGCTGCAGGAGCTGAAGGGGGCAAAAGACGCTGCCGGGAAATCCGCCAAAGTCCTCAGTTTTGAGGAAGCCAAGGCCGCGCGGGAAATCAAACAGCTCGGCACCGCATCCGGCGCGGCCGCAAGCCGGACGCAAGCCCTCAGCGCTGCCGAGACAGCCGTTGCCAGAGACGCTGTCACTGTCGGCGCCAGCCACCAGCTTGCAGCGGGTCAGGTCGGCAACCTCACCGCCCAGTTCAACGATATTGGTGTCATGCTGGCTGCGGGTCAGAACCCGCTTCAGCTCGCCATTCAGCAAGGCACCCAAATCACCCAGGTGTTCGGCAACTCCGGGGCGGCGAATGCGGCAAACATGATGCGCCAGGCATTGGTGCGCATGATCAGCCCACTGAACCTGATCACCATCGGCGGCATTGCTGCGGGCGCAGCGATGATCCAGTGGATGACCGGTTCTGCCGAGGCCGCCGAAACTCTGGAAGACCGGATCGAAGCGGCCGGGGATGCCATCGAGGCGTTCAGCGACAAGTCGCAAAAGACCCGCCTCAGCGTTGCTGAAATGGTCGAGGAATTCGGCTCAGCCTCCCCCGAACTGCGCCTGGTGCTGGCCGATATGGCAGCCCTGGCTAAGCTCGACGCGCAAAAGGCAATTGATGCGACCGCCGAAAGCGTCCGTAACCTGGTTCTTGAAACCTCGTTTTTTGATGAACGCAATTCCCGTGGACTGGCCCGTGATTTCCTTGGCCTGAGTTCGATGCTGTCCACGCATCGGGAATTGAGCGATGTTTTTGCCCGTAATCTGGAACTGCTGGACAGCAGCGAAGATCCTGCAAAGCGGCTGGCCGCCGCGCTGGATGTGCGGGAAATGCTGCTGGAGGCTGCTGGCGGCCTGGACGGGCTGAACGCCAGCCAGCGGGAATTCTATGAAGGCCTGGCGGCTGTCATCCGCGATCTGGAAGTCTTCGCCGGTCGCGTCCAGGCGCCCTGGCAGGAGCTTCAGTCCACCGGCAGCGAGCTGTGGCAGAACCTGCAGAATTCGGCCAAGGGTTATCTGGACGAACGTCTGAAGATCGAGACCGCCGCCCGCAACACAATTGCCCAGCTTCAGACCGAAGAGGCCTTGCAGGAAGCCATTGCAACGCACGGCGATGGCAGTTTGCAGGCCGCAGAACTGCGCCTTCAGGCAGAGCGGCGCGCCTATCAGCAGCAGGTTGATGCCCAGGAGATTTCCGAGGAGCTGAAGGACGAGCTGATGGCGGCCTGGGATGCTGCCAACGGTGTGGCCGATGCCGATATGGCGGGCAATATCACCCTGGCCGCGGATGAAGCCCACCGCCTGAAAACCAACCTGCTGGAAGCCCAGGGCAACGAGATCATGGGCCGCATCCGCGCGAACCCGGATTTCAACGACCCGCGCGGCGAAGGCGCAGGCGCCGGAAACCCGGATTACATCTATCGCGACCAGGGCCTGCCGGACGTGGATCTGCCTTCGAACCCGCGGAAAAAGCGGGGCGGCGGTGGTGCCAGCCAGCATGACTCTGAGCGAAAGGCCATTGAACGGCTGATCGCGCGGGAGCGGGAGCGCCTGGACGTCCTGAAGGAAACCGACCCGGTTATGCAGGAAATGATCCGGCACCGGGATGTTCTGAAGGACGCCACCGATGCAGAACGCAAGGCAGTTGAAGCCATCATCCGCAAGCGGCTGGAAGAAGAAAAGGCGCTGGAGCAAACCAAAGAGGCCGGTGAATGGCTGAAGGCAACCGGCCAGGATCTGGGCGACGCGCTGACGTCCAGCGGCGACGCGGCCGCAGACGCCTGGGACCGCGTGAAGGAAGCAATCATCCGCGCCGCCGCTGAAGCCGTGTTCTTTGGCAAGGGACCTCTTGCCGAGCTTTTCAACATCGGCAGCGGCCTGTTTGGCGGCGGTGAAAGCTCCGGCAGCGACGGCGGGAATATCATCCTGAATGCCTTGGGTTTCGCAGACGGCACTGTTGGCATGGTCCACGGCGATGGCGGCAACCGCGATGACAAGGTCCCGGCCTGGCTGTCTGCCGGTGAAAGCGTCATCACCGCCAAGGCCACCCGCCGCTACCGCCCGATCCTGCAGGCGATGAATGACGGCGTGGAAATCCCCGGCTTTGCAAGCGGAATTGTTCCCGGCGCCGCCGCCAGTGCGCCCCCGTCGGCGGCGGCCGGGCAAACCCGCCCCTCAGTGACAGTCCGCCTTCTGCCTTCACCGATGTTCGAGGCGGTGGTGGAAGAACGCGCCTCGGAAATCAGCGTGGAAGTGGTCCGGGACTATGACCAAGGCCCCGCCCGCTCGACCGTGAAAGACACTCTTGAAGATCCATACAAGGTTTGATGATGGCACTGGCCTGGCCCCTCCCCCTCAGCGAGTTTTTTGACACATTGCCCATCGCCCGGATCACCTCCCGGCCGGGTGCTGCCAATACCACGTCGGAAACCCACGGCGGCGACGTGATCAAGCACCGGCTCGGCAGCCGCCTGTGGGGCGGGCGCATTGTCCTGGACAAGGACCACCACAGCGCCATTGCCGCCATCGAGGCGCGCCTGTCGCTGCTGGACGAACCCGGCGCGTCCTTTCTGCTGTGGGACACACGGCAACCGCACCCGGCAGCCGACCCGGAAAAATTCATCCTTGGCAGCTCCGCGCCTGTCATCGAGGCGCTGAACCCGAACAACCGCGAGCTGGATATTTCCGGCCTGCCTGCGGGCTACATCCTCAGCCGCGGCGACCTGCTGGGCTTCACCTATGGCGCCAATCCAACCCGCTACGCCTACCACCGCATTGCGACCGGCGCGGTGGCCTCTGGTGCCGGTGTTGCCGCAGACATCGAGGTCACCCCGTTCATCCGGCCGGGCGCTGCCCTTGGTGCCGCGATCACGCTGGGCAACCCGGTTCTGAAGGCCACCCTCACCACCGCCCAGTACGGCGAGGGCCGTTCGGCTGTGACCGAAGGCGGCTCGTTCAACTGGCTGCAGACGCTGAGGTAACCATGAGCTATTCCGCACAAGCACAGCAGCAGCTCGCAGAACGCCGCGGCACCGACGCCCGCGTCCTTCTGTGGTTTCAGGCCAAGAACCGCACCACCGGCGCCCCGGAAACCCTGGGGTTCTGGACCGGCGATGATCATCAGGAATTCCTGATCGACGGCGGGATCCGCACCTACTACGGCGCGGGTGCCGTGATCGATGTGCCCCCGATCATTGCCGCGCCGGGGTTCCAGGTGCGGCAGTACCGGGTCAAGCTGCCGCCGATGCTGGACGAGGTGAAACAGCTCCTGCAGCAATATGATCCCCGCCACGCTGAAGTGCAGATCCATTCCGCTGTCTTCGACCTGGACACTGGCACTCTGATGCCCCCCGTTAAACGCATGTTTAAGGGTGTTTTAAACGAGGCGCCGGAGGAGCTGGGCGGCAAGGGCAAACCCAGTTTTACCCAGCTTGTCCTGGTTTCCCCCGCCCGCAAGCTGACCCAGGGCCTGCCCCTGAAGCGTTCAAACGCCGAACTGCAGCGCCGCAACGCCGACGACCGGGGCCGCGAATACAGCGACGTTGCCGGTGAATGGCCGGTGCCGTGGGGACCTGATGCAAAACCGGGCGGAACTCCTGCTGGATTATCTGAGCGGCATCCGGGCTGCCAAGCGCGTGCTGAAGCCGTCGCAATTCGACTGCGCGTTCTTTGCGGCAGGCTGGGTGAAGGCCTGCACGGGCGTTGACCTGGCCAGCGCCTGGCGCGGCAAATACCGCAGCCTTGATGAAGGCCGGGCCATGCTGAAGGGCGCCGGCTACCGGGATCTGGACGACCTGGCCGCGGCCCATTTGGCGGAAATCGACGGCTGGGGCGGTTCCCGGCCGGGCGACATTGCCGCAATCAGCGAAGGCGGCCACACGGCGCTGGGAATTATTGGCGGTCCGCAGATCCATGTTCTGGGCCTCAAAGGGCTGGACTACCTGCACCTTGACCGGGCGCAACGGGTGTTCCGGCCATGAAGCTGCTGTCTTATGCCCTGCTGTTCCTGCTGGCGCTGAGCCAGCCCGCCGAGGCCGCCTCGGTCGGGGCTGTCCTGGTGGCACTTGGCACCGCCTTCAAGGCCTATGTTGCCGCCAATGCAATCGCGGCCTTTGCGCTGCGGACGCTGGTTTCCACCGGCATTTCGCTGCTGCTGAAGAAGTTCCAGCAGCGCAAACAGCGCCGCCCCGGCATTCAGACGTCGGCGACCACGACCGGCGGGACAGATCCGCAAGGCTCGGTTGTTGGCCGGTTCGCCACGGCAGGCCATCTGGTCTATCAGAACAGCCATGGCGAAAACCGGGTTTATCTGACCCATGTGATTGAGCTGGGCGACCTCCCCGGCGCCAGCCTGCGCCGCCTGATCATCGACGGCGAATATTCGGAGATCGGCACCGACTGGGACCCGAACGTCGGCTACCAGATCCTGAACAAAGTCGCGGATGACGGCTGGGGATACGGCTGGATCCGGTTTTATGACGGCAGCCAACTGGCGGCGGATCCGCGCCTGGTGGCGCTGTACGGCGCGGACCCGGACCGGCCCTGGACCGAAGACCACATCCTGACCGGCCTCAACTATGCGGTTCTGACCTTCTACCGCAGCGACAAGCAGTATCCGAACGGCAGGCCGCAGGTCCGCTTTGAGCTGAACGGGCCGGGCTTTTATGACGTGCGCCAGGACAGCACCGCCGGGGGCAGCGGGCCTCAGCGCTGGGAGGATCAATCCACCTGGCAGCCCACCGAAAACCTGATGGTCATGGCCTATACCGTCATGCGCGGCATCACCCTGCCCTGCGGTTCTGTCTGGGGCGGCGGCTTTCCGGCCGGGGACATGCCTTACACCGAATGGGCGGCCGCACTGGACGCCTGCGATCTGGGCGTGGGCAGCAACAACCGGCCTCAGTTCCGCGGCGGCATGGAGATCCGCTTTGAAGAGCCGCCGGCTGATTTCCTTGAGGAGATCTTTGCCGCCGCAAATGCCGAGATTGTCGAGCTGGGCGGCTATTGGTATCCGCTGGTGGGATCAGTTGACACCTATGCGGCCGATCTGACCGAAGACGACCTGCTGGTCTCTGAAGGCTGGAAGCACGATCCCTTCCCCGGTCTGGAAAAGGCGTTCAACGCCGTCACAATCACCCATCCGTCCCCCAATGCGCTGTGGAACCCGTCCGCGCCGGTCACGCTGACCCGGCCGGAATGGGAAGCGGAAGACGGCGGCGAGCGTGTGTTCGATCTGAAGCTGCCGATGGTGTTCAACACCCCGCAAGCGCGCCAGATCGGCAATGCGCTGCTGAAGGAAAACCGCCGTTTCAGGACACACCGGCTGCCGCTGCCGCCGGAGTATTCAAACCTGCGGCCTCTGCTGAAGACCCGTTTCACTTCTGGCTGGTACGGCTACAACGGCAAGACCTTCACCATCACCGAGATGGCCTATGACCTGCTGAAGCTGAATGTCTCTGTCAGCCTGCGGGAATGGGACCACAGCGATTTTGATCCGGACCTGGCGCTGGAAACCCCGGACCTGCCGCAGGTCACCGCGCCCATCGTCACCCAGGACGCCGGGGTGCCGGGCTTTGGCGTCTCCGGCATCGGGATCAAGGACGCAAACGGCATTGTCCGCGGCGTTGGTATCCGGGCCGTCTGGACCCCTTCCCTTGCAGCCACAGCCGATGGCGTTTCTTTCCAGGTCCGGGTCAAGGACGGCGACGACGAGCGCTTCAGCGCCAGCACCGCCGATCTGGAGCTGGGCACCTTCCGCCTGGAGCCGATGCAGGGCAGCACCGAATACGAGGCCCGCGGCAGGGCCATCTCAAAGACCAGGGACACCAAGTGGACCGCCTGGCTGCCGGTCACCACGCCCGCGTTCAAGCTGCAGCCGGACATGCTGGCAGATGAGACCTGGCAGGCAATTTCCGATGATGCCACTGCCGCCGCCGCCGCGCTGGACGACCAGCTTGTCCTGGACAAGATCGCGCCGCTGGAAGGCGCGGTGCAGCGGGATCTGGAAATCCGCGATGTGCAGAGCTTCCATGCTGCCGAAGCGCTGGGGGTCATCGGGGATAAAGTGCTTTGGGCGCTGACCAGGCTGTCTGAAATCGACGCCCGCATGGCAGACGCCGGGATCTATCAGGACCCGGACACCGGCACGGTGCGGATCTATGGCGTGGTTGCGGAAGCGGAACGGATCAGCGAGGCGGAAATCCGGCTGTCCGCTGCCGAAGCCTCTATCACACTGTCGGCCACGCAAGCCTGGGTTAATCAGCAGATTTCCAATGCGGTGCTGGACCCGAGCCAGATCCCCGTCGTGGGCGACCTGCAGGTGCGGGTCAATCAGGTTGAGGCGGATCTGGACGCGGCGGAGGCGGCAATCGCCCTCAAGGCCACGCAAACCGAAGTGGACGGGATGGACGCCCGGCTGAGTTCGGCGGAAGTGGATATCGACGCCGCGCAGGAGGCCATCACCCTGAAGGTGGATCAGGCGGATTTTGACGCCGCCGAAAGCCGCCTGTCCTCGGCAGAGGTGCAGATCAGCACCCTGGACGGCCCGGCAATCACCCAGTCGGTGAGCGACGTGCGGACCCTGCATGATCAGCTTGGCACTCAGGATGTTGCCACCCTGGAGCAATTGCTGCTGGCCTATGAACAGCGCGAAGCCCTGAAAACCCAGATTGCCTATGCCACTCAGGATATCCGGGCGCGGGTGGATGATGACCGCAGCGCAACAGCAGCCATCACGGCATCGCTGGGCGTGGCGATTGAAAACAGCGTGTCGCTGATTGAATCGGAAAAGCTGGTGCGTGCCAGCGGCGATGCGGCACTGGCCAGCAGCATTGATGCTTTGGAAGTCCGTCTGGATGGCGACATCGCCGCCCAGGCGTCCGCTTCCAGCGCGCTGACAACCCGTGTCAGCACCGCAGAAGGTGCGATCACCAGCCACAGTCAAAGCCTGATCAGCCTTGAAGCCCGCCTGGATAGTGCGGAAGGGGGTATTTCCGGCCAGGCCACGGCGCAATCGCAACTGGATGCGCGGGTCACAAGTGCGGAAGGCGTGATCACCAGTCACGGCCAGAGCCTCATCAGCCTGGACAGCCGTCTGGATGATGCCGAGGGCAATGCTGCCGGACAGGCCACCGCCCTCAGCCAGTTGGACACCCGTGTGACTGGTGCCGAAGGGAATGTGTCCAGCCAGGCCACGGCGATCACGCAATTGCAATCCGATGTTGGCGACAACAGCACCAGCATTCAGCAGACCATGCAGACTGTGGACGGGGTGATGGGCGAATACACCCTGCGCATCGACAATAACGGCCATGTGGCGGGTATGGTGGTCCGGTCTGATCTGGATGACCAGGGCGAACCCGCATCCGAGGTCGCGTTTCAGGCGGACAAATTCGCAATTGTCTCGCCGGATGGCGCGCAGAAACGCAGCCCCTTTGTGGTCTATACTGAGGACACCATGGTCGGCGGAATTTTGGTTCCCGAAGGTGTTTACATACGCAAGGCAGCGATCCGCGACGGCTCAATCGGCAATGCTGAGATCGCCGGAAGCCTAAAGTCTTTCGACTACGCCGAAGACGAAAACGGGATCCCAACCGAAGGCGTGAAAATCGACTTCAAGAACAACGCGCTGAAAGTGGCCGGCGCAGTGTTTTCCCGGCCCATGGTCCTGGCGCAGGGATCATTCACGGTTTCGGGGGCCGTTGGCAATGGCGCCCGCTGGGCCTTTGTGAATACCGGCATCCGGGTCGGTAAACTGGACGTCTGGCAGGCACAGCGGTTTGCCCTGGCCGCTGCCGCATCGGTCACCACCACCGGCACCGCACCGGTCGGCATGGACCCCAACAACACATTCTGGACCCTCAATACATCGATCCAGCCAGGGGCGCGCTGGAATGGATTTGGCGGCGCCAACCCCGCTCCGGCAGCGTCTTGGAGCAAGGACCCTTCCGCCCTGGTGGATCCGCATTGGGCCAGCGGCAGCGATCAGCGGGTGTTCCTGGCAATCGATCTGGAGGCCCAGGGCGGCGTCTATTTCAACAACCCGAAAATCGAATGGACAGTGTTCCAGGTAACATAAGGAGGGCAGCCCTATGGCGTGGCCAAAGACAGGAACAGTCAGCGTTGTGAACGGCAGCGCAATCGTCACCGGCACCGGCACCAGCTTCTTTGGCAGCGCGCAGGCGGGCTGGGGCTTTGTCGGCCCGGACGGGCGGGTCTATGAGGTGCTGGCGGTCAGCAGCGGCACGGTTTTGACAATCACCCCCGCCTACCAGGGCGCAACGGCGGCTGGGCAGATCTATGCGCTGTTCCCCACTATGTCGCTGGCGCATGACCTGGCGGCCAGCGTGCAGGCGCTGACCGGCACGTTTCAAGCCGTTGCGGACGGACCCGGCCAGGGCAAGTTTTCAACCGATGTGGTCAAGCTGGGCGATGAAGACACCGGCCTCGGCTGGCCGTCCAGCAATGAGGTGGCGCTGAAAGCCGGGGGCGATTGGCAACTGCGCCTCAAGGGCGGCGCTGCCAGCGGCGCGGCGGTGCAGTCCAGCGCGACGGATGCCACAGCAGGCAAGCTGATGACAGTCGGGGCATTTGGGCTTGGGGCCTATAGCACCTCTCCCCCACCATCAAATGACATTTCCGATGGTATTCCGAGCGGGTTTTACACCACCGATGCCAATACAACCGGAACAGGATCAGAGACGCCTGTTAACGGCCCGCTGCTGCATGTGCAGCGCGGGGGCGGCACAGGCAGCCCTGGTGCGTTCCAAATTTGGCAACGTGGTGTGGGCAACCTCCTGTATCGGCGGTTTGCCAGTGGGGCGCCTACGGATTGGGCTGAGTTCTTCACCAGCGCAAACATTCTCGGCACTGTCTCCCAGTTCGGCGGGGTGCCGACCGGCGCTGTGATCGAGCGCGGCAGCAACCCTAATGGCGAGTATGTGCGGTTTGCCGATGGCACCCAGATCTGCTGGGGTAAGGTAACTCTTGATCATACGGGCACGTTTTCCAGCTCCTCGCGGCTCTATGGGTCTTGGGACTTCCCTGCGGACTTCGTGGCGCCGCCGAACTGTCAGATGAACCCCGGCGTTGATAACTCCGGGAACTTCACGGGATGCTCGCGGGATGATGTGAAGAACTGGGGGACAAACACCGCCTCAACATCCTCCAGCTTGACGTATCTCAGTGTGTTCTTCACCGGCGGCGTTTCCACGACGGATGCGCGGGTTGAAAACATCCATGTGCGCGCCGAAGGCCGCTGGTACTGAAGGGAGCAGAATTCATGAAAATCACGATACAAACTAAAGCAGCACTGCCCGGTGCTCCTGAGACAAGTGCCCTTGTCGGTGGCGATGTGATCACCGTTGACGGTGTGCCCTTTGACCTTTCCGGTGTTCCTGAAGGGGGCTTTGCCACGCCAGAGGGTGATCACCCGTTTATTGGGCGCATAACCCGGATCGACGGCGAACTGCATGTGCGGCTGCGGTGGCGCTATGCCGCTGCCGCGGCTGAGCCGGTCCAGCCCGCAGAATTGCCCGCCCTCTCCGTCAGCAACGGGCCGGTGCCTGACCCGATTGTCCGCAATCCCCAGACCAGCGAGGCCAAAGCATGACGTTCTCCCTGAAAATCACCACGGCTGAGCAAGCCGCAGCGGCGGCCCGCGCGGCACTCCTGGTCGATCTGGCCGCTACCCGGTGGCAGATCCAAAACGGCGGCATCACACTGCCCAGCGGCTTCCACGCCCGCACAGACCGCACAACCCGCGCCGACCTCACCGAAGCCTTGAGCGCTCTGCAACTGGGCATCAAAAGCGAGCCGTTCTCCTGGAAGGCCCCCGACGGCTGGATCAAGCTGACGCGCGCGGACCTGGAGCAGATCACCGCTGCCGTCGCGGCCCATGTGCAGAGCTGCTTTGATGCGGAAGAAACTGTGGAGACGCAGATCGCCGCACTCAGCAATGCGGATCTGGCCGCGTTTGATGTGCGGGCTGCATTTGATGCCGCCATGGCCTCCCCTGCGGCTGAAACCTGAAACAAACCGCCTCCCGGAAACGGGAGGCCGGGGGGTGTACCATCACCCTCCAAACTCGGGGCCAAAGCTCTCACACCAGACCCCGCCGACCATGCAACACTCTTGGCCGCTCCCTGTCCTCGAGGACCCGGCCTCTTTGGAGTGATTCCACTTGAAGCTGCAAGACCAGCGTTGCGGTGAATGCCGCAGATTGTTATTCAAAATTGAGCCTGGCGCCCTTAGCGGCACGCTCGCCATCAAGTGCCCAAGATGCAAGGCACATAATTCCCTGAGGCCGCAGAGCCCTTCACCAAAGCGCCCGGATCAATCCAGTGAGCGTGACGGAAAGGCTCAAAGCCATGAACCCCGCTTCGAAGATCAAATCTGAGGCCGCTCCCGGCCTCACCATCGCTCAGACCGACGCCCTGACCTTCCTGGACAGCCTCAGTCCTGCCAGCGTCGGCGGGCTGTTTGCCGATCCACCGTATTCGTCCGGAGGCAGCCAGCGGACTATCACGACCCAGACCGGCCGGAAGTATTGCGGCACCCTCAGCCGCAATACTCTGCCTGACTTCGCCGGGGAGACTATGGACCAGCGCTCAAATCTGCGCTTCACCGTTTCTTGGCTGAGCGCTGCGCGGCGGGTGATTGAACCCGGCGGCTATTTCGGGATCTTCTGCGACTGGCGCCAGCTTCCCGTCTTTACCGATGCGGTGCAGATTGCGGGTCTGCACTGGAAGGGCATCAGCGTCTGGGACAAGACCGAAGGTGTGCGGCCGCAGAAAGGCGCCTTCCGCCACCAGTGCGAATACATCGTCTGGGGCACCAACGGGCAAAAGAAGCCTGGCGCCAATCGCATCCTGCCGGGCTGCTTCCGCAAATCCAATGTGACCCGCAATAAGCTGCATCAAACGCAGAAGCCGGTTGAGGTGATGGATTGGCTTTTGTCGATCACCGAAGACGGCGCCCCGGTCCTGGACCCGTTCATGGGCAGCGGCACCACCGGCGCCGCCGCCCTCGCTTCCGGCCGCCCGTTCTTCGGCTGCGAGCTGGTGCCGGAGATCTACAAAGTTGCGGAAGCGCGGCTGACTGCCTGTCTCGGCCAGAGCCAGGTCCAGGACTGTGCTTAGGTTCCCACGCTCCAAAACCTTCAAAAACCGTAAAGCCCCCCTTTAAGGGGCATTAAAAACCCTCTGCCGTCCGGCGTTTTTTTACGTTTTGGGCGGCGGATTGCCGAGTTTGCAATGGGAAGTGTCCCGTACTGCAACGGGAAGTGTCCCAAAAAACCGGCGTCAAATCGCGGGACCGGCGCAGATCCGGGCTGGCTAAACCCCGGTTTTGCGCCTAAAAATCAGGGAATTCGCAAAAATGAGTTGCTGCAACGGGAAGTGTCCCGCACTGCAACGCGAAGTGTCCCGCTACACCGCTACAACCGCTACACCCGCTACAGTCCCGCTACACCCGCTACACCGCCGCCCGAATGCGTGAATGCGTGAATGTAAAATGTTTTCACATCCCCCTTGAACTCAGACCGCCGGGTTCCGATATGCAATGATGTGAAGAGGATTTACATTCACCGCAACCAGGAGGACCCTGATGACGAGTTTCACCCCTACCGCCCCCCATGCACCCGTGCAGGGCTGGTTTTCCCGCAGCGAAGCCTGGCTGGACAGCAAGGGCAAAGGCGCCTGGATTGCCTCCATGGTCTTGGGCTTCGTGTTCTTCTGGCCAGTGGGCCTGGCCCTTCTCTTTTACATGATCTGGAGCAAACGCATGTTCAGCAAATCCTCCTGCCGCCACCGCAAGTCATGGGCGCGCCACGGATATTCCGCTATGCGGCCCTCGGGCAACAGTGCCTTTGATGCCTACAAGGCAGACACGTTGAACCGCTTGGAGCAGGAGCAGCACGACTTTGACGCCTTCCTGCAGCGCCTGCGCGAAGCCAAGGACAAAGCCGAATTTGACGAGTTCATGGATGAGCGCGCGCAAGCCGCCGCCCGCAGTGATGATCCGGAAGATGAAGTCGGCAACGGCGGCCCCAAGGGCCACTGATCTGCCCGGCACGCAAAGGCTCCGGCTGCCCCGCCCCTGACCGGGCGGGGAAACGGTTCGGCCCATCTCCGCCCCCCCGCTTAGCCCCTGCAGCGCAAAGGACTTCCGCATATGACCGCCCTGCCCGACCCCGATTACCAGGCAGAATTTTATACATCCGTGCCCGCCAAACGGCTGATCGCCTGGATCATCGACAGCATTCTGATCTTTGCCATCAGCGCCGCCGCAGTGGTGCTGACGGCCTTTACCGGGCTGCTGATCTGGCCGCTTTTGTATCTGGCTGCAGGATTTGCCTACCGGACCGTGACCATTGCCAATGGCTCTGCCACCTGGGGTATGCGCTTTGCCGGGATTGAACTGCGCGACGGCTCCGGCCAGCGGCTCGACAGCGGTTTGGCCGCATTGCACACCGCAGGCTACTCGCTGTCGCTGGCGCTGCCGGTTCTGCAGGTGATCTCGGTCATCCTGATGCTGACCTCCTCGCGCGGCCAAGGCTTGACTGACCACTTCCTCGGCACCGCAATGCTGAACCGTCGGGTATAACGGACCCCGGCCTGCTCCGGAACACACAGGGGCAAGGCTATGCTAAGCTGCCTTGCGTCCAACCGGGAGTACCAGTTTTCAGGACACATACGCCTGAGGATCTGCCTAACCCCGTACCCAAATCTTCAATGTCCCAGGCGATCTCATGCACAAGCATCCAAGCCGCGTTAGATGGGCAGTTTGAACAAACGCATCTTGAAAACCTGACCGTAAGACATAACCCGCAAACCAAACTTCTGGAATCGCTGCAAGGCATGCAAAAAGGGCAGAAACGGAGCGCCAGATGACGCAGACAGATCAGGAAAGCCCGGATGCGAACATAAGCGCGCAAAGGCGCGGCGGTCTGTGCAAGTGCTCTTGCCGAAGTTTTCAGCGGCGCAACTCCTGACAGATATTGAACAATCGGCGCTGTCTGCCCGCCTTCCAACGCAAGAGCCTGTTAAACCATTTTCCACAAGTCCACTTGGCGCACTGGAACCGCGTTGCTATCATCATGGGACCACGTTGCGAACCGTTCCGTCTGTCCTGTGAAACTGCTGAAGAGTTCTGATGCGCCATACCCTTCCTATTGCACCGCAGTTTTATGTGACGGCGCCGCAGCCCTGCCCGTATCTGGAGGGCCGGATGGAGCGCAAGCTGTTCACCGCGCTGCAGGGCGACGGGGTGGAGCAACTGAACAACAGCCTTAGCCAACAGGGTTTCAGACGCTCGCAGAACGTGCTTTACCGGCCGTCCTGTTCGGAATGTTCCGCCTGCCTGTCGGCGCGGATCGATGTGGCGGCCTTTACTGCTACCCGCAGCCAGAAACGCACGCTTAAACGCAATGCGCATCTGGAACGGCGTGCAACCTCGCCCTGGGCAACCGAAGACCAGTTTTCGCTGTTCCGCAGCTATCTCGACAGCCGCCATGCCGATGGCGGCATGGCGGATATGGATGTCTTCGAGTACGCCGCTATGATCGAGGAAACCCCGGTGCGCAGCCGGGTTGTGGAATATGGCGAGGCCGGATCCAACAAGCTGACGGCGGTATCACTGACCGACGTGCTGGAGGATGGGCTCAGCATGGTCTATTCCTTCTACGCCCCGGACCAGCCGCAGAATTCGCTGGGCACGTTTATGATCCTCGACCATATCGCCATCGCCCGCGAGGCCGGGCTGCCTTATGTCTACCTCGGCTACTGGGTGCCCGGCAGCCAGAAGATGAGCTACAAGGCCAAGTTCGCAGGCCTGGAAATTTATCACCGCAGCGAATGGAAAAAGATGTCCGACCCGTCTGAGTTCGAAGCCGCCGGCCATCCGCTGTCCACCGATCCGATTGCCGAACAGGTCGCCAATATCCAGTTGCCTGAACAGCCTATCCATCGAAGCCGCTGATGCAGCATATTCACGCCGTTTCACTGCTGGTGCCGGATTACGACGCCGCAATTGCATTTTACTGCGGCCGGCTTGGCTGGCAGCTGGCCGAGGATATTGATCAGGGCAGCAAACGCTGGGTCCGTATCCTGCCGCCGGGCGCCAGCCAGGGCAGCTTGATCCTGGCCCGTGCCAAAGGACCGGAACAGGAGGCTGCCATCGGCAGCCAGTTCGGCGGCCGTGTCGGGTTGTTCCTGGCTTCAGATGACTTTGCCCGCGACCACGCGGCGATGCAGGCTCAGGGCGTCATATTCGAGGAACAGCCGCGCCATGAACCCTATGGCACCGTTGCGGTCTGGCGCGATCCTTTCGGCAACCGCTGGGACCTGATCCAGTTCGCCTGAAACCGGCGCCGCCTCGTTTCATCTTTCTGCAAATACTCCGGGGTGAATGCGCCGCAGGCGCAGAGGGGCAGCGCCCCTCCCCCCGTAAAAGCAAAGGGGCCCGCATGGGGCCCCTTTTCCGTTTAACTATTCCTGTTGCCCTGGTCAGTTCGGAATCAGCGCCGGCACGATGGTCACAATCGCCGGGAAGGCCCACAAGATGCCGATGCCCACCACCTGGATCAGCACAAACGGCGCAACCCCGCGGTAGATATGGGCCGTTGTCACCTCCTTGGGCGCAACCCCGCGCAAATAAAACAGCGCAAAGCCGAAGGGCGGTGTCAGGAACGAGGTCTGCAGGTTCACCGCCACCATAATGGTGACCCATTTCGGATCAAACGAACCGCCATAGATCACCGGTCCGACGATGGGGATCACGATGTAGATGATCTCCAGGAAGTCCAGCACAAAACCCAGGAAGAACAGCACCAGCATCACGATCAAAAAGACCGTCATCTCGTTGTCAAAGCTCTTCAGGAACTGCTGGATATAGTGTTCGCCGCCAAAGGAGATCACCACCAGATTCAACAGCTGCGAGCCGATCAGGATGGTGAACACCATTGAGGTCACCTTGGCGGTCTCCCGCACAATCGGTGACAGCACGCCTGATTTGAACAGCACCCAGCAGCCGTAAAGCAGCCCGAACAGCGCAAACAGATAGGCGCCGTAGGCCACAAAGAATGCAATCCAGCTTTCCAGGGAAACGCCGCCCTGGTTCACCCGCAGATCAAAATTCATGCCAACCAGGATGCACAGCATGACGGCAAAGGTGGACCAGATGATAATCTTGCCGGACCGGCCCTGATCCTGCAGCTTGCGGTAGGCCGCCAGCATGATGGCACCGCCTGCCCCCAGCGCCGCAGCGGGCGTCGGGTTGGTGATGCCGCCCAGGATCGACCCAAGCACCGCAACAATCAGCACCAGTGGCGGAAACACCACCCGGATCAGATCGTTTCCGGCGCAGCGCGCAGCGGCCTCGCGGCAGCCCCAAAGCGCCAGCAGCAGCGGCAGTGCAATCCACAGCACAGTCGCACCGGCCGAGGTTGTGGGTGCAATTGCCACCAGATCCACCAGCGCAACCAGCAGCACGCCGATGGCGCCCAGGATCAGCGGCTTGGCATCGCGCGACGGCGCCACACCGCGGCCAAAGGCCAGCACCAGCCCCAGCAGGATCATGATCACCGAAATGCCGGTGCCGATCGGCGCGGCGGCGGCGATCTTGGCATCACGGGCGGCGATGATTTCATCCTCGCTCAGCCGTTCTGACAGGGTCACACCGCCAGCAGCCTCGATGGCCTCCTGTTCGGCAACAGCGGCGTCCCAATCCTCCTGCCCGTGCAGGTCGATCATCGCGGCCTTGCACTCGGCACCGACATTGGTGCGCAGGGAGGCTGTCTCGCCCGCGTCCGAGAATGTCGAAACGGTGATGTTCTGGCTGCCGATCACGTTGAAGCTGCCCAGCAGGATGGCACCGCCAACCAAGGCCGCCGGAACCGCCAGGAACCAGGTCAGGCCTTCACCGCGGGTGATCACCTCGCCAGTGCCGGGCTCCATCGCCACGGCAGGTGCCTTGTGCGGGTTCAGCAGTGCATAGCCAAAGGCGTAAGTTGCATAAAGCAGCGCCAGCAGGATTCCCGGCAGCAGCGCCGCCTGGAACAAGGTGCCGACCGACACCACCGCAGGCTCACCCAGATAAGTCAGCGCGTCGGAACAGCCCGCCTCCATCGCGCGGGTTTCCTGCGCGGTGGAATACAGGTCGCCCGCGAGCGTGCCCAGTAGAACAATCACGATGGACGGCGGGATGATCTGGCCCAGGGTACCGGACGCCGCAATCACGCCGGTTGCCAGTTCCGGTGAATAGTTGTTGCGCAGCATGGTGGGCAGCGCCAAGAGACCCATGGTCACCACGGTGGCGCCGACAATACCGGTGGAGGCGGCAAGGAAGGCCCCCACAACCACAATCGACACCGCCAGACCGCCGGGCAGCGGGCCAAAGACGCGCGCCATGGTGGTCAAGAGATCGTTGGCGATCTTGGAACGTTCCAGGGTGATGCCCATCAGAACAAACATCAAAACCGCCAGCAGGGTTTCAATCGAGGCACCGGCCAGAACCCGCTCATTCATCCGGTTGACGATGAAGGAGACATTGCGGTCGAGCGCCACTTCCCAGCCTTGTGTGAACACAGGTTCCGCCAGTGTTGGCAGGTCCGGGTATCGGAAGACCGAAACCTTATCCGGCCGGATGCCGGAATTCACCAGATCGCGGTAGGCCTGCGACGAGGTGTCGATGGCCTGGTGGATCAGGATACCGGAGCTGTCCAGCGCCGCAATAATCCCGAAGGAGATGATCCCGGCACCGCCGATGGCAAAGGCCACCGGAAAGCCGGAGAGGATGCCCCGAAGAGGCACATGAATACGATGAGCAGGCCGATTTCGACGCCATCAAGTCCAAATAACATGTTTCTGACGTCCCTTTAGTGCGTGCCTTCGTAGGCTTCTTCACCCTCTCCAAGGCTGTCCTTGTCGAGGTATTTGTTTTCGCTGCCTTGGCCTTCGACGAACTCAAGATAAGAGCGGTAGAAGAAGGCAATGGCGTGCAGGAACACGAGGCCCGCAAACAGCACCAGCAGGATCTTGAACAGGAAGTAGGCATTGAACCCGTTGGGGCTGAACCCGATGGTCTCCACATTCCAGCGCAGGGCGCGGGATTTCATCACCAGCCGGTCCAGGCTGTCCGAGGCCGAGGGTTTCGGCACGATCAGGTGGCGCCACAGGAAGAACCAGCCGTACATCCAGGTCAGCACTGCCGTGGGCATCATGAACAAAAGCGAGCCGAGCATGTCGACCACCCGCTTGGCGCGGAAACTAATGCCGGAATAGATCAGGTCCACCCGCACATGGCCGCCCTGCACAAATGTGTAAGTCACGCAAAGACAGACAACCAAGGCATTGTAAAGCTTCAGTTCTTCAGCAAACCAGCTGATGTCCTGCGAAAACGGGATGCCAAAGCCGAAACTGATATCAGGCCGGGCAAACACGCGCTGCATGAAGACAATGATGATCTGTTGCAAGACCATCAAAAGGCCGGCCCAGGCAAAGAAGCGGCCCACGGTGTTGGCCAGCCCTTCCAGCCCGCGCACCATGCCCCACATGACATTGCGAAAGTACAGGCCGATAGCGGTCAGCACCAGGAAGGCGGTGAATACGACAAAGAAAAACTCGACCGAGCCGCCGTAGTAGACAAAGCGCATGACCGAGGCCTTGTCGGACCAGTCAAGCCACAGCTGCGGATGGGTGACGGCGTAGCCGAAATTGTAAAAGGCGCCGGCGATGTTCTGGATCAGCCAGACAAGCCCGCCCCAGATTGCGCCAAAGAAGGTGATGCCACTCTCTTCCTGCATGTTTCCCCCGGGAAGATTGCTGCGAAGCTGCCGCTAGCGGGTTGGGCGCGCGGCGTCTGCCGGCCGTCCCGTAGTTTCAGCAACTGCATGTGGATCCCCGCGCGGCGGCGGAGGATCCGATTGATGCCTTTCAGGCAGATTAGCCCAGGACGCGGTCGCGCTGAACGCGGTAGGCGCCTTCGGATTTGGTGATCCAGCCCGAGGAGGCCTTCATCGAGGCTTCGACGCTGCTGCGGATTTTTGCAAACAATTCGTCGCCCATGAACTCGTCCAGGGTGTCCTTGGTGGCGGATCCGAAGGCATCCCAGACGCTGTCCGGGAATTCCAGGGTTTTCACGCCGCCGGACTGCAGGCGCTGCAGCGCCGCACCGTTGTTGTTCATGAACTGCGCCAGGCTCCACTGGTGGCCGGCGGCGGACGCCATTTCAATGACCTTCTGGTGCGCAGGCGACAGGCCCTCGAACACATCGCGGTTGGTGGCAACCGACAGCGCCGCGCCCGGCTCGTGGAAACCTGCGGTGTAGTAGGTCTTGGTGATTTCCTGGAAGCCGGCCTTCTCGTCCGCCCAGGGGCCGATCCACTCGGTGCCGTCGATCGCGCCGGAGGACAGCGCCTGATAGACTTCGGAACCGGGGATGTTCTGCACCGAGGCGCCCAGTTTGCCCAGCGCCTTGCCGCCCAGGCCCGGCATCCGGAATTTCAGGCCGTTGAAATCTTCGGGGCCTTTGATTTCCTTGTTGTACCAGCCGCCGGCCTGCGGGCCGGTGTTGCCGCCGATGAAGGACTTGAGGCCGAAAATCTGGCCCAGCTCGTCATGCAGCGCATGGCCTTCGCCGTGGTAGTACCAGTTGGTCAGTTCCTGCGGGGTCATGCCAAAAGGCACGGCGGTGAAATAAGCGTAGCCCGGGTGCTGGCCGGTGAAATAATAGTCGGCACCATGGTACATGTCGGCCTGGCCTGCGGTCACGGCGTCGAACACTTCGAACGCGCCGACCAGCTCGCCTGCGGCTTTCACCTCAACGGTCAGGTCGCCACCGGACATGGCGGTGATGGCGTCGGCAACATACTGTGCGGAATCATGCACACCCGCCAGGCCGCGGCCCCAGGTGGTGACCATGGTCAGGGTGCGCTTGCCCTGGGCATAGGCCGGTGCAGCCAGCGTGCCGGCTGCGGCGGCAGTCCCGCCCAGCGCGGAAGTTCTCAAAAAAGAACGGCGATCCATTAATTATTCCTCCCATTTATTCTTCGGATTGCCCGGAAGGTCCCCCGGGCGGATCGGTTCGAGTGCGGCCAGCCTAGCGGCGATGAATTTTATGTGAATACCTAGTACTGCGTAGAACGGCACGTTTTTGAGGGCATTCGCCGGAAAGTTCCTGCATTCCCGGCGCGAATCCCCAGGGGACCACTCCCGCCTTAAGAGCAAATACCTCCTGCCCATGTGATTCCTCTGGGCGGCTGCAAAATGATTCGGTACAAGAATCTGACCAATTCCGGGGACCTGCTGATGCGCCTGTTCCAATCCATTCTGCGCCCCACCTATGCGCAGAAGCTGTCGCTGCTGATGACCCTGCCGCTGATCGTGGCGGGCACCGCGATTGCTGTGCTGGTGGGCTATCAGTCGCGCAGCCTCGCCGAACGTGAAATCCAAGCGCTGGAACTGCAGCTGCTGGAGGCCAAGAAGGCCGAGCTGCGCAATTACGTGACCCAGGCGCGCAATGGCTTCGCCCATATCTACGGGCTGGCCGCCCCCGATGATGCCGAAGCCAAAGAGCGGGTCACCCAGATCCTCAGCGCGATGATCTACGGCAAGGACGGGTTCTTTTTTGTCTATGACTACGACGGCACCAATCTGGTCAGCCCGCGGCAGACAGAATTTATCAACCGCAATTGGGCTGGGCTGACCGACAGCACCGGGGTGCCGGTGGTGGATGAATTCATCCGCCTGGCCCGGATCGGTGCGGGCTGGCACAGCTTCACCTGGGAGAAGCCCTCAACCGGGGAAGAGGCGCAGATGATCGCCTATGTGCTGGGGCTGCAGGATTGGCAGTGGGCGATCGGCACCGGCGTGTTCATTGACGATGTGCTGGCTTCGGTTGCCGCCTCGCGGGCCGAGGTTGAGGCCCGGGTGCAGCGTACATTCTTCTATATCGGCGGTATCACTCTGGTCTCTCTGGTGCTGGTCTTTGCCTCCGGCATGTTCCTGAACCTGCGTGAGAGGCGGCTGGCGGATGCCAAGCTGAAGGAGCTGACCCAGCGGGTGTTCGATGCCCAGGAAGAAGAGCGCGGCCGGGTGGCGCGAGAGCTTCATGACGGCATCAGCCAGCTTTTGGTCGGGGTGCGCTATGCGCTGGACAACACCCGCCGGCGGCTGTCCCGCGGTGACAGCGACGGTGCTGCGGCACCACTGGAGAAAGGCGCCGATAACCTGCTGACTGCAATCACCGAAGTGCGCCGTATCAGCCGCGACCTGCGTCCCGGTGTGCTGGACGATCTGGGCCTTGGCCCGGCGCTGAAGGCGCTGACGGATGATTTTGCCGCCCGCACCGGCATTGAGACAGAATTTTCCACTGTGGTGTTCCGCAACCGGCTGGATCAGGATGCCAAGATCGCGCTGTACCGGATTGCGCAGGAAGCGCTGACCAATATCGAACGCCATGCCGAGGCCAGCAAGGTCAGCATCGACCTGCGCGGCCACACCAAAGGCGCCACCATGCGGATCACCGACAATGGCCGCGGATTGCCGCCGCGCGATGCGCGCAGCGGGCCGGGCATTGGCCTGCGCAATATGCAGGAACGGATTGAGCAGCTTGACGGGGCCTTGCGCATTCTGTCATCACGAGGCACCCAAAGCGGCACGGTGATCGAGGCAAGCCTGCCTCTGAGCCATCTGCTGCCGCCGGGTGAAGAGGGAACGCCTGTGCAATTGCCGTAACCGGGGGAGGATACGGCGTCTTGCGGGCCTCTCAACTGATGGAAAGCTGCCTTGTGGGGGATGATGGCTGATCCTGTGAAAGTTCTGATCGTGGATGACCACCCGATGGTCGCCGAGGGCATCCAGTCGATCCTGGAAAGCTATGATGATATCGAGGTCGTCGGCTCATTGACTGACGGGCGCGACGCGGTGGAACAGATGGGCACCTTGGCGCCGGATGTGGTGCTGATGGATCTGAACATGCCCAATCTTGGCGGGCTGAGCGCGACCGAGATCATTCTGGAACAACACCCCGGCACCCGCATCCTGATCCTGTCGATGCATGACAGCGCCGAATATATCTCCACCGCGCTCAGCCATGGCGCCATGGGGTATGTGCTCAAGGATGTACCCACAGAAGAGATCAAACAGGCCGTTGATGCGGTGATGAAGGGGCAGACCTATCTTTGCACCGGGGCCGCGGGTTCGCTGAAGCCCAAGGGCGGCGACAGCCGCGAGGCGCTCACGGGCCGGGAACAGACCATCCTGCTGGAGCTGGCACAGGGGAAGTCCAACAAGGAAGTCGCCCAAGCGCTTGATATCTCGGTCAGAACCGTTGAGACGCACCGCAAGAACATCAAACGCAAACTGGGCATTTCCTCCACCGCCGGCCTGACGCGATACGCGCTGGAGCATGGCGTGCTGCAGGGGACCGGCGCCGGGTTCTGATCCTCTCCCGCAGTTTTGCCTTTGTGATGTGCCGCCCCTGCCCTAGCCTCCCGGACCAAGGAGACGCGCTATGACGACGGACAAACCCCCGATCACACCTGAAACCCAGGCCAAATGGCAGCGGGTGGTGGATCTGGTGGCCGAGCTGACCGATGTGCCCGCCGCATTGATCATGGCAACAGTGGATCTGGATCACCGGGTCAAAGTATCGAACGCGGCGGAAAACAATCCCTATTACCCCGGCCGCAAGTACCACCTGAATGAAAAGCTCTATTGCTTCGGCGTGTTTGAGGCAGACGGCGAACTGGTGGTTGAGGACGCCCGATGCGATCCCCGCTGGCAGGACAACGAGGACATGGAGCACGCCATGTCCTTCTACATCGGCTACCCGATCAAATGGCCGGACGGCGAGGTTTACGGCACCATCTGCGTGCTCGACACCCGCCGCAACAAACGCGCCCTGATGTTCCGCAAAGGCCTGCAGGAATTCTGCCGGGTGGTCGAGGGCGATCTGGCGCTGCTGCTGGAGGTCGCCCAGCGCAAACAGGCCCAGGCGGAGCTGCGCGAGACTGTGCGGGCGCGCGAAGACACCATCAAACGCCGCACCAAAGCTTTGGAAGATGCCAATACCGCATTGCGGGTGCTGATTGACAATGTGGAGGCCTCGCGCCACGAGAGTGAGCAGCAGATCGAGCAGCAGATTAAGGGCATGGTGCTGCCCTATGTGGCCAAGCTGCGGCATCTGGATGCGGACCGGGAGTTGCAAAGCGCCTATTTGCAGATGGTTGAGGATAATCTCAAGAACATCACCTCAAGCCTGTCCTCCAAGCTGGCCGAGACACTGGAGCAGCTGACGCCTGCGGAGACTGAGATCATGCAGCTGATCATGATGGGCCGCACCACCAAGGAGATCGCGGCCACCTTGGGGCGGGAGACCAGCACCATCGACTTTCACCGCAACAACATCCGCCAGAAGCTGGGCCTCAGCCGGCGCGAGAACCTGCGCCAGCATCTGATCGCGCTGAATTCGGCCGGGTAGCCCGGTTATCTGAGGCTGCTGAGCAGCACCTGCGACGGATCACCTGTTGCGGGCAATCCGCGGCTGGACTGAAAGCCGCTGATGGCAGCACGGCTTTTCGGTCCCAGCACACCGTCGGCGCCGCCGGTATCGAACCCTTTGGCCGTCAGGCGTTTTTGCAGCAGGATGCGGTCATCCTTGGTCAGCCCGTATCGGTCCGGCGGGAAACTGGCCCGCAGCGGGCCCCCGCCTGCGATACGGTCAGCCAGATGGCCCACCCCGATCGCATAGGAATCCGAATTGTTGTAGCGCTTGATCGCATTGAAGTTTCCAGTGACCAGGAACTTCGGTCCGCCCGCCTGCGGCTGCAGGGTACGGCCTGCGGGGGTTCCCGGCGCCCCGGCCTCGCCGCCCCATTTCTGCCCGCGGGTCCAGCCATTGCGCTGCAGATAGGCCGCGGTGGAGGCCAGCGCGTCGCTGGGATCCTCGGACCAGATGTCGCGGCGTCCGTCACCAGTGAAATCAACCGCAAAGGCCTGATAAGATGTCGGGATGAACTGGGTATGCCCCATCGCGCCAGCCCAGCTGCCGCTCATCCGCGCAGGCGTGGTATCGCCGTTTTGCAGGATCTTCAGTGCTGCAATCAGCTGTTTTTCAAAGAACGCTCCGCGGCGTCCGTCATAGGCCAGCGTTGACGTGGCCGAGATCACCGGCACATTGCCGCGGCGCTCACCGTAAAAACTCTCCAGCCCCCAGATTGCGCAGATGATTTCCGCATCAACGCCGTAAGCGCGCTCCAGCGCCCGCAAGGTGGACTGATGCCGGGCAAAGGCGGCGCGGCCTTTGGACAGGCGCTCGTCCGAAACGGCGATAGAAAGGTAATCCTCCAGCGTGCGCTTGAATTCGGTCTGGTTGCGGTCGCGTTTGACAACACCGGGCAGGTAGCCCGCACCGCGGAACGCTGCGCGCAGGGTAGATTGGGAAATGCCGCGCGCTTCTGCCCGGATGCGAAAGGCAGCAACCCAGGCATCATAGCCCGCATTGGGCGCCGGGCGCAGGTCTGCGGGCAGGCCGGTTGCGCCGCTGGGGCCGCTGCCAGACGGCACCGTACTGCTGCAGGCGGTCAGTCCGAAAGCCGCAAGACCAAATCCAAAATGACGCCGTGTGATATCCATGCTGCTGCCCGTTCCGATGTTTGTTTTACAGCCCGGTTGCGCCGGACTTGTTTCCTGACAAGCTGCCAGAATCCGGAGATGGCGCCAAGGCCCGGATTTCCCCCGCAGCAAAGACCCGCCACAGGCCTCCGGCCGCTTGTTATGGGGCCGCCCCCCATATTTACCCCATATTCTTCCGGGGCACCCCTGACGTCCAACCCTGTCTAGCCTGATTGCATCGCTGCACCAATGCGGCGGCCAGAAAACACCAGGGAGACAGAACCAATGGATGAGCAAAGGAAAAACCTCGATCCGGTGAGGCTGGACGGGCGCAAAGATGATCTGGCACCGGGGCTGTCGCGGCGCAGTTTCTTTGCTGCGGCAGGTGCCGCAGGTGTGGGCACTGCTGCCAGCCTTCTGGGCAGTACCAGCGCCCAGGCGCAATCCACCGACTGGCTGCAGCCCGGCAACAACAACCATGTGATCGACCTGCAGAACACAGGGTCATTCACCGATGGCGAGGTCAAAATCGATTTCTACGGCCATTGCGCCTTTAAGATCATCTCACCCGGCGGCACCTCGATCCTGTTCGACCCGTGGCGGGATGATCCGTCGGGCGCGTGGGGGCTGTGGTTCAAGCAGAAATTCCCGGAGACTCTGGTTGACATCACCATGTCCACCCATACTCATTTCGACCATGACGCCATCGACCGCCCGCAATCAACCATGGTGCTGGACCGGATGGTAGGCACATTCGAGTTCGCCGACATGAAGATCACCGGCTACGCCGACAAACACGCCTGCGTGGCGCCGGGCTGGTATCCGTGGACCGATGCGCTGGCCGAATTCGGGGTTGAGGCCTGTCCGCCCAATAACCCGGGCCATATGGATATGGTGACCTACGTGGTGGAAACCGGCGGCATCCGCACGCTGATCTGGGGCGACAACCGGCCTGACCCGGCAGACGGGTTCTGGGATGCCATTGGCCGGATTGATGTTCTGACCCTGCCAGTGGATGGCTCCGAACATATCCTGTCCTATGCCCAAGCCAATGCACTGGTTGAGCGGATCCAGCCCAAGGTGGTGATCCCCACCCACTACTTGTCGGAGACCACGACCTATACGCTGTCGACCCTGCAACCGGCGGATGCCTGGGTGAAGGATCAGAAAAGCTTTAAAATGCTGGACAATGCATCACTGTCGCTGGCCGCCGCGGATGTTCAGGGGATGGATAAGGAGTTCCTCTATTTCGGGCACAACGCGCTGACGGAGTAATCCTCGGCATTGCTGCAACAATGTTGTGCCCGGCTGGCCGGGTGCCCTCCCCCAGGGCGCCCGGCATCGGCCCATTGCCGGATCACCTGGATAAAAACCGCCGCTGCGGGAAACCTGTCTGGGCATAGATTTCCCAGATCTTCTGTTCAAGATCCGGCGCGCCGACCTGCAGGCAATTGTCCCGGAAGTTCCAGGTCGTAACTTGCGCATATCCGCCGGTGCGGCCCAATGCGCGTTCCAGCGCGGCATCAAACTGCCCCGGCCGGGTGACGGTCTCCGCCATGTGGTGAAGATCCGAAGCGCCGTATAGAATGCCCCGCGTGCGGTCTCCGGCACCCTCCTGAACGTCTTGCAGGATGGCGATGCCGCTGAACCGCGTGGTGCCGGTCTCATGCGGGTAGCTGCCCTGGAAAAGACCGAGACCGCACCTGCCGGAAGGCTTGCCCGTTCCCGCTCCTGCCGATGGCGGAACCGCCGCTGATCCTTGAAATTCTGCTGCAGCCGCCCATAGAAACGCTTGGCGTATTGGAGCGGAACCATGTCTGTGCGGAACGGGCGGCTGACAATCGCGCTCAAACTGCGGATCCCCATGGGTTCAAGCTGCCCTTGCCGCCAAAGGGTCAAGCAGCAATCAATCCCGCAACGCGTCAGCGCGCAGGCCTTCACGTTCGTAATGCCGCGGCAGTACCCGGCCATAAAGCTGCTTGGTGCGCTCAACCCCGCCGCACATGCCTTCCTTTTCGACAAAGGAGAAGATACCGACATAGCGCCTGCGCGGACCCTCGACAGGGGCGACCCGGTGCAGCGAATAGCGGCCGCGGAAAATCTGCAAGTCTCCGGGCTGCAGCACCAGTTTGCGCACCAGCGGCGAACCGCCCGCCAGCACCCGCGCCACGCCGTCATAATTCTCATCCGATGGGGTGCGCAGCATCGGGGCATATTCGAAATCGCCGCCCGCCTCGCCGTTCTGGATCGCCAGTGTCACCGTGTAATTGTTGGTGTCGAAATGCCAAGGAAAGCCCTGCCCCTCCTCGACCATGTTGATGATCACATCGGCCAGCGGATCGTCATAGCGGAAAAACCGGTCCTCTGGCTCCCCAGAGCGGTGCGGATGAAGGGCATGAAACCGGAAAACTCATAAATGGCCCGCAGCGGGCTGTCCGCACCGAAGTTATCCGCCGGAATAAAGGCGTTGGAGCGGTCATAAAATTGGCGCACCGGGTGGGTTTCCGGCAGCGCCGGGTCGTCTTTGGAGAAATAGGCATTGGTGCGGCTGAAAGATTTGTGGCCGTTCTCCGCCACCGCATCGGCTTCAGCAGCCAGCATGGCGATACCGTCCTGATGCACAAATCCCGGCAGCACCGCACAGCCATCCGCCCCAGGTCGCGCTGCAGATCCGCAATCAGCCGCGCATAAGCTTCGGAGCCGGGCCGGTCGATCGGATAACGCCCCAAATCGACCAGATCAGAAAGTTGAACCATTTTTGCATCCTTCCCTGTGTGCTCTTTTGAGTTGAGCCTGCCCGCGGAAAATCTGCTGATCTTGCAAAAACGGGACACCGGCGTGCCGGTTTTGAACGATTCCGCATCACTGCGCCCCTCTGCCTTCGCGGAAATGTCGCTGCACCCGGGCCTCAAGCAAGAAAATGTCCCCGCACAGCGCTTTTTTGATACCTTTGGCGGTTGACGCCCCTGTCCAGCGCCCATAATGTCGCCCGCAACGCAAGAAGGAGCCTGTGGCCGTGACCACCCTAGTCGTAATCGTAGGAACCAAGCGCATGGGCCGGTAACGGTAAACCATAATCGAACCCATGCGCCTCCGACTTGAAATCGGGGGCTTTTTTTATGCGTAACGGACGATGCCGCCAATTGGAGCAAAAAGCAGATGACACGTGAAATGACCGGCGCAAAGATGGTTGTCCAAGCCCTGAAGGATCAGGGTGTGGATGTAGTCTTCGGATACCCAGGCGGCGCCGTGCTGCCGATCTATGACGAGATCTTTCTGCAAAACGACATCCGCCACGTGCTGGTGCGCCACGAACAGGGCGCGGTGCACGCCGCCGAGGGCTATGCCCGCTCCACCGGCAAACCCGGCGTTGTGCTGGTGACCTCGGGCCCCGGTGCCACCAATGCGGTGACCGGCTTGACGGACGCCTTGCTTGATTCCATCCCGCTGGTGGTTCTGACCGGCCAGGTGCCGACCTTCATGATCGGCTCGGACGCCTTTCAGGAAGCCGATACCGTCGGCATCACCCGCCCTTGCACCAAGCACAACTGGCTGGTCAAGGACACCGATGCGCTGGCCGGCACCCTGCACGAGGCCTTTCATGTCGCCACCTCGGGCCGTCCCGGTCCGGTTCTGGTCGACATTCCCAAAGACGTGCAGTTTGCAAACGGCACTTATAACGGGCCGAAACCCGCCGCCTCCCATTATCAGCCGCAAGTCAAAGGCGACATGGAAGAGATCACTGAACTGGTCGCAGCCCTTGAGACAGCTGAACGCCCGGTGTTCTATACCGGCGGCGGCGTGATCAACTCCGGCAATGCCGCCAGCCAATTGCTGCGCGAACTGGTGGACGGCACCGGCATCCCGGTGACCTCAACCCTGATGGGGCTGGGCGCCTATCCGGCCTCGGGCAAAAACTGGCTGGGAATGCTGGGGATGCACGGGCTGTATGAGGCCAACATGGCGATGCACGGCTGTGATCTGATGATCAATATCGGCGCCCGCTTTGACGACCGCATTACCGGCAAGATCGACGCCTTCAGCCCGAACTCGAAGAAGGCGCATATCGATATCGACCCCTCCTCGATCAACAAGGTGATCCGGGTCGATATCCCGATCGTTGGCGATGTCGCGCATGTTCTGGAAGACATCCTGAAGGTCTGGAAGTCGCGCGGCCGCAAGGTGAACCGCGAGGCGCTGGCCAAATGGCACAAACAGATCGACGAATGGCGCGCGGTGAACTGCCTGGACTTCAGGAATTCGGAAAAGACCATCAAACCGCAATATGCGCTGCAGCGCCTGGAAGAGCTGACCAAGGGCCATGACCGCTACATCACCACCGAGGTCGGTCAGCACCAGATGTGGGCGGCGCAATACCTGAATTTCGAGGATCCGAACCGCTGGATGACCTCGGGCGGGCTTGGCACCATGGGTTATGGTTTTCCGGCCTCGATCGGCGCCCAGATGGCGCATCCGGACGCGCTGGTGATCAACGTCGCGGGCGAAGCCTCCTGGCTGATGAACATGCAGGAGATGGGCACCGCGATGCAGTTCCGCCTGCCGGTGAAACAGTTCATCCTCAACAACGAGCGCCTGGGCATGGTGCGCCAGTGGCAGGAACTGCTGCACGGCGAGCGCTACTCGCACAGCTGGTCGGAATCGCTGCCCGATTTTGTGAAACTCGCCGAGGCTTTCGGCGCCAAGGGCATCTGTGTCAGCGATCCCAAGGACCTGGATGATGCGATCATGGAAATGATCGAATTCGACGGGCCGGTGATCTTTGATTGCCTGGTGGAAAAGCACGAGAACTGCTTCCCGATGATCCCGTCAGGCAAGGCGCATAATGAGATGCTGCTGGGCGAGGCCGATACGCAAGGCGTTATCCAGGCCGGCGGCGCAGTGCTGGTGTAACGCGGCAGCGCCGCAAATTTCTTCGAAGAAATTTGCCAGGAAAATTCGAATTTTCCTGGCAGCGACATACGAGAGAAAGGCACGACATGTCTGCCCTGCATATTAAAAAAGGCTCCACCCGCCATTCCGCCTATAACCTGCGCCCGACGTTTTCGGATGTGCAGGAGCGGCACACAATTGCGGTTCTGGTGGAAAACGAACCCGGTGTTCTCGCCCGTGTCATCGGGCTGTTCTCGGGCCGCGGTTACAACATTGAAAGCCTGACCGTGGCCGAAGTTGATCATACCGGCCATCTATCGCGCATCACCATCGTCACCACCGGCACCCCGCAGGTGATTGAACAGATCAAGGCCCAGCTGGGCCGGATCGTTTCGGTGCGCGACGTGCATGACCTGACCGTCGAAGGCGTGGCCGTAGAGCGCGAACTGGCGATCCTCAAGGTCGCCGGTGAAGGCGAAAAACGCGTCGAGGCGCTGCGGCTGGCGGATATCTTCCGTGCCAATGTGGTTGACAGCACGCTGAACAGCTTTGTTTTCGAGATCACCGGCGCGCCGGAAAAGATCGACGCCTTTGCCGATCTGATGCGTCCGCTTGGCCTGTCCGAGATTGCCCGCACCGGTGTCGCTGCGCTGCTGCGTGGAATTTGACCCTGCAGCCGGCCCGCGCACGGGCCGGCAGTCTCAGCCCCGGCTTACATGAAGCGGCGCCGCAACGCGCCGCTTTTTTACGGAATGCTGCGGAAAGGGCACCACGATTCCTATATCCTGCCCTGCCGCCGCCGTTTCGGCGCCGCGTTCCGCTGCCGCACACAGCCGATCTGCCAGGCCCGGGCTGCCCTGTTCCAGCAATACCGCGAGATTTTCCGCAATCCTGCAATTGCCGCTCAAAGTTAGTTCAAACTCAACCCAATCGCCCGGATTCAGTTCCTGGAAGTCTTCCCCTGGCTTTTTAGTGTAAAAAGCCAGGTCACCCTGATCATCGCACCAAATAACGGCTTTGTTCAGGGATTCATCACTCCATAAGATGACTCCAATCATACCAGTCCTCGCATTGCCGCATTCCAATTCTGGAACAATTGAGGTGACGCCAACATGCTAAAATACGCGCTGCCCTATTGCATTTTGTGTCGGCTTGACTAGCCTGGTGACGTGAATTAGCAACAGGCGTGACGCTGATTGGGTTCAGCGGCGCGTACTTCTCCGGCAATTTCTTGAGTAAAGCGCTGCCAGATAGTGCTAAATACCAAAATCAGCCACGCCATCAGGGGCAATGATGACCAGCCACACACGATCCCCCGCCGACCTGAGAAACATGTTTGGCGCCAATTTGCGTCAATTGTCACGGCAATATCCTTCGATTTCGGAACTGTCGCGGCAGCTGGGTATCAACCGGACCCAATTCAACCGGTACCTGTCCGGCGAGAGCTTTCCGCGCCCGGATGTGCTGGACCGCATCTGCCAGTTTTTCGAAGTGGATGCCCGCATTCTGCTCGACCCGGTGGAAAAACTGTCAAAAACCGGCCAGGTCATCAACGGTGCCTTTCTCGCCGATTTCCTGGGCCGCGGTGTGCTGCAGCTGAGGGAAGAATTTTTCCCGTCCGGGTTCTACCGCTTCACCCGCCGCAGTTTCATAAATGATGAAAAATTCGTCATTGGCCTGGTCTATGTCTTCCGCGACGCAGGCGTGACATACATAAAGGGCTTTGAAGCCAAGGAGGCGATGCGCAGCCAAGGCCTGCCCGACAGTCCCGGTGTCCGCGAATTCCGCGGCTACATCAGCGGCCACGAGGACGGTGTCGCCTTTGTCATCGCCCGCCGCAATGCCATGACCTATTCCTTCAACTATCTGGCCCGGGTGGCCTCGCTGGAGAACAACTTCTGGTCCGGTTACGTCGCCCGCACCGTCCGGGAAAACGAAACCGGCGAACGGGTGACGCGGATGGTCTATGAACATCTTGGCCGGGACACCAATCAGGTGCTGGCTGCCGCCCGCAGCGCAGGGTTCGCCAATGAGGCAGAGCTGCTGCCCTTTCACCAGCGGCTGCTGCACACCGGCCAGCCTTTCTGCTGACCCTATTCAGCAGCAGCCTGGCGGTAGATGTGCCAGGTGGCGTGACCAAGCAGCGGCAGCACCAGAAACAGCCCCAGGAACCACGGCAGCAGCGCGGCAAAGGTCGCGGCCGCAATCAGACCGGCCCAGATCATCATCACCAGAAAATTCTGCTGCACATATTGGAAACTTGTGATCATCGCGGTGACAAAATCCACCTCGCGGTCCAACAGCAACGGCAGTGAAATCACCGTGATCATGTAAAGCAGCAACGCAAACAGCGCGCCGACTGCGGTGCCGACGGCCAGCATGGCCAGCCCGTTGGCGGTCAGGAAAACCTCGGCTGAACTGGAGATATTGGTCATGGTGGCATGGCCCATGAACAGGGCGAAAATCATATGGCCAAGGAAAAACCAGAACAGGAACACCACAATGATGATGGCGCAGATAGACGGCAGCTGACGGCGGCTTTGCTGCAGAACCACGCCAAGGATCCTGCCAACCGCTATCCCTCTGCCCTGCTCCAGGCGGTGCGAGACCTCATATAGCCCCACCGCTGCAAAGGGACCGATCAGCGGAAAGCCGATCGCCGCAAGAACCAGCCAAAAAGTGGTGCCGGTCTGAACCGTGGTCCAGGCCATGGCCCAGCCTGCCAGCACATAAAAGCCCGCAAAAAACAGCCCGTAAACAGGTTTCGCCCGGAAGTCCGCCCAGCCCCGGCGCAGTGCCTCAAACAGCATCTGCGTCGAAATCGGCCGCAGCGGCGGCACCCCAAAGGGCTTTTCGGTGGTCATCGCGGTCTGTCCTCCCATTTGGTGTTTTTGCCAGCCTAGTCGCGATCCCGGTGTTAAAAAATGCCTTCCGGATGTATATTATCAATTACCCTGCGGGATCAGCGCTGCGGCCTGGCCTGTCAGGTCCTGACCGGATCCCGTGCAGAGCAAAGACGGGCCTTCCGGTCCGCCTTCTGTCCCGGAAAATTCAGTTTGCAGTCAGACAAACATGAAATCATCAGCGGTCAGGCCAAGCCCGGCCTCGCCGTCCAGCCGGATAGTTCCGCCATCATGGGTGATCAGACGGTCGCCGCCGTCATCCTCGATAACAAGGCTGCCAAGGCCGCCGCTGTGCCCCCTGATTTGCAGGATATCGGTGCCATCCATGAAGTCCCTGACCAGATCATCGCCGCTGCCTGGCGCAAATACAAAAGTGTCGGCGCCGCCGCCGCCCTTCAGCGTGTCATTGCCGCCGCCGCCGTTCAACGTATCCGCGCCGCCGCCGCCGATCAGCCTGTCCGTACCGCCGCCGCCGTTCAGCGTATCACCGCCAGCCAAACCAAACAGCCGGTCATTGCCGCCCTTGCCGGCAAGCAGATTGGCCCCGCCATCCCCCGTCAGCCTGTCTCCCTTCGAGGTGCCGGTCAGGTTTTCGATGCTGGTTTCCTGAAAGAACCCGGCGCCCTCCGCATCCAAATCGCCGCCCGGCGCTCCCGGGTTCTGCCAGGCGCCACCGGAGTCGAGCGTAAACTGCACACCGGTTGCGAAATTCGAGAAATCAACAGTGTCTCTGCCGCCGCCCCCTGAATGTTCAGTCCGAAACCGGGATCCGTCTCCGAGACTTTCACGACGTCCCTTCCTCCGCCCAGCCGAACCATGCCAGCGCCGCCAGAGCCGATTTCGACCGTATCCTTGCCGTCGCCGGTTGAGATCAGCTCAACCCACTCCTTGCCGGTGCGGACACTGTCCTTGCCATCCCCGGTACGGACGATGCCGGCGCCGCTGGCACCGATCACCACCGTATCATCGCCGCCAGAGGTGCTGACATATTCGGCAAACCCCTTGCGGACCACCACCTTGTCATCGCCGGCTCCCGTGCGCACGGTGCCCGCCCCGCCGGCGCCAATGGTGATCACATCCCCCTTGGCGCGGTCCGCATCACTGCTGCCCAGGCCGGTTTCGATGTTGAACACAAAGGCATTTCCGGTTTTTACGATGTTTTCCTCGGCAAACAGAATGATGGAGAACGTGCTGCCGTCCTGGTTGTTGCCCAGTTTGACCTCGTGCTTCTCTCCGTCCCAGCCGTTGATCTGGCGTATGCGGGTGGAGTCCAGTTCCACCACGGAATTGTACCCGACTTCCAGATAATCAATCCGGCGGCCTGCGCCGCTGTCCATATCAGTGATCGTCGTCAGGTTGTCCTCGGCTGCATTACCAAACCGGACGATCTTGGCCGTCCAGTCCTCGCCGGTAAGATCAAGGTTCGCGACAAGGCGGTTATCAGGGTCGCTCTCAAAGACATTGTAGGTGTTCATGAACCGGTCGAACCATTCGACCTCACTTTGACCTTCAAGCCGGGGGATCATTGTTTCACCGTCAAAGGTCAGATTCAACTCTACCGTGGCCATGGCAAAGTCCTCCTCGTTAAATAGCTGAAATTGTTAAAACGGGGTTTCACTACCGGAAACAATGCCCGGAACCCCCAAGGTTTAGTGTATCATAAGTTGACAGTAAAATGAACGCGCACGGAAAAAGAGCCTCGGGGCAGGCACCCTGAGGCTCTTTCATTCTGCGGCTGGCGCGCCGTTTGCAGCGCGACGCCGGGTCAGTCCTCGCCCTGCGCCTCCGAGCGGCTTTTACCGGCGACATTCATCGCCAGCGTTGCGCCCATAAACCCGTCCAGATCGCCATCCAGAACACCCTTGGTATCCGAGGTCTCGTGGCTGGTGCGCAGATCCTTCACCATCTGGTAGGGCTGCAGCACGTAAGAGCGGATCTGGTTGCCCCAGCCCGCATCGCCTTTGGCCTCGTGGGCGGCGTTGATCTCGGCATTGCGGCGGTCCAGCTCCTGCTGATACAGACGCGATTTCAGCGCCTTCATGGCAATGTCGCGGTTTTGGTGCTGCGATTTCTCGGAGGAGGTCACGACAATGCCGGTCGGGATGTGGGTAATCCGCACCGCCGAGTCGGTGGTGTTCACGTGCTGGCCGCCCGCCCCCGAGGAGCGGTAGGTATCGACCCGGATATCAGAAGGGTTCACGTCGATCTCGATATTGTCGTCCACCACCGGGTAGACCCAGACTGAGCTGAACGAGGTGTGCCGCTTGGCCGCCGAGTCATATGGCGAGATCCGCACCAGCCGGTGCACGCCGCTCTCGGATTTCAGCCAGCCATAGGCATTGTGGCCGGAAATCTTGTAGGCGGCGGATTTGATGCCCGCCTCGTCGCCTGCGCTTTCGGATTGCAGCTCGACCTTGTAACCCTTCTTCTCGGCCCAGCGGACATACATCCGCGCCAGCATCGAGGCCCAGTCGCAGCTTTCGGTGCCGCCCGCGCCTGCATTGATTTCCAGGAAGGTGTCATTGGCATCGGCCTCGCCGTCCAGCAGCGCTTCCAGTTCCTTCTCGGCAGCCTTGTCCTTCAGCGCGCTCAGCGCGGCCTCGGCATCCTTGATGACCTCTTCGTCCTCTTCCATCTCGCCCAGCTCGATCAGCTCGATATTGTCGGAGAGGTCCTGTTTGATGCCCTTGTAGGTATTGATCGCATCCACCAGCGCCTGGCGTTCGCGCATCAGCTTCTGGGCCGCGTCCGGATCGTCCCACAGGTTAGGGTCCTCAACCCGCGCGTTAAATTCCTCCAGCCGGAATTCGGCGGTTTCCCAATTCAACCGCTGGGCCAGCAGCTCCAGCGATTTCTCGATATCCGCCACGATGTTCTGGGTTTCCGCGCGCATGGGGTGTCCTTGCAATATCCGGGCAATCTCAGGTCAGGCCTGCGTGATAAACCACCTGTGCGCCGCGGGCAAGCGGCCAGGCCTCGCCCAGCCTCCACAGGTGCTGCCTAAAATCCACCTAAAATACCGGGTGTTTTCAAGGCCGGAAAATACGTGGAATTAATATGCCTGTCAGATCCTGAGTTTCAGAATGTTCACCGGCAGCCTGCCGCCTTGGATTTAAGGAATTGGATCATGCCCAGCGGGTATCTTGTCCAGCTTGGAGACGGATCGCTGGATGCAGGCGATACGATCAGTGGCAACTCCAGCAGCTTTACCACTGATTCCGCGCTTGGCACGGGCGAATGGACCTGGTCCGGTTACTATACCGGCGACAACAACTACTATTCAAATGTCACCGACACCGGCAACTATTATCTTGGCAATGACGGCAACGTCTATTTCGTGCCCGACAACTGGACCATCTACAACGGTAGTGCGACAGCCACCTCGGCGCCGGCCTACAGCGAATATGACGGCCCGGTCGAGGGCACCGCCGCCGGCGAGGTGATTGACGACGGCTACACTGACGGCGGCGGCGACCAGATCGATAATGGCAGCGGCGGCGGCGCCTCGGGCAACCAGGACACGGTGGAGGCCGGGGCCGGCGACGATACTGTGGATGCCGGCGCCGATGACGACCTGATCCTGGGCGGCGAAGGGGATGACAGCCTGGAAGGCGGCGCCGGCGACGACACGATCTATGGCGACAGCAGCACCGAGGCCGGCTTGGCGGACTCCCAGGAAAGCATTGATGTTTCCAACGTTACCGACACCAGCAGCGGCTTCACGGTCACGGCCAGGGATCTGTCGGGTACCGCCAATACGGCCAATATCGACTATTACGACGGCGGTTTCGGGGTTGCGGGTGCGATATCGGATTCTGACAGCGGTGTTGATGCGCAGATTGGATATGACAAGGTCTCCGGCATTTCCGAAGAAATCATCGTCGATTTCGACCCGCACACCGACGACCTCAGCTTCTCTTTCAAGCACCTCTATACCGACAGTTTCGGAGAAGAGGGGCATTGGGCCATTTATAAAGATGGCGCGCTGGTCGCCCAGGGCGACTTCACCGAGGGTGTCGCTGGCACTGGCACCGGCACCGTCGATATCAATGGCTATGGCGATTTCGACCAGCTGGTTCTGTCGGCGAACCTTCAGACTGATGGCACCGACGGCTCTGACTACATGGTGACCGACATCACCTTCACGGTGCCGCCGGAGGACCCCGCTGATGGCGACGACAGTATCAGCGGCGGCGGCGGCGATGATCTGATCTATGGCCAGGGGGGAAGCGACACAATCTCCGGCGGCGCGGGAAATGATACGCTTTATGGCGGCAGCGGCAACGACACGCTTTGGGCGGGAACCGGAGATGACCTTGTCTATGGCGGGGATGGCAACGACCTCTATGACACGGACGAGGGTAACGATACCTTCTATGGCGAAGGCGGGGACGACTGGGTTGCAGTTTGGGCAAATCCTGATGGCGAAACCCTGGTGGGCGGCGAAACCGATGAAACCTCCGGCGACATGCTGGAACTCTATGGCGACGGCACCGGTATAAACATCACCTTCACGGGTGATGAAGCAGGCTCTTTCTCCGTCGGCGGGGATAGCGTCACTTTCTCGGAGTTCGAACGCTACTACCTGCATTCCGGTGACGATACGCTCAATGCGTCCATCGGAACCTCGGATATCTGGGTCAAAGGGGCCGCAGGCGACAACAGTCTGACCGGCGGCAGCGGCAGCGACACCCTTCTGGGTGAAGGCGGCGGTGATACACTGGAAGGCAACGCCGGAGCCGACTCCATCGACGGTGGTTCCGGTGATGACAGCCTGATCATCGGTGAGGGCGACACAGCCTCGGGCGGTGACGGCGACGATTATTTCACCATAGTCGACACCGGCGACAGCGGCAGCAACAACATGGCCGTCACCGGTGGCAACACCGGGCAAACCACCGGCGACACGCTGGATTTCAACGGCCAGCTTGACAAGGGCACGCTGAACATAACCGACAATACCGGCGGCAGCCTGACCGGCACGGCAACACTTCTGGATGGCAGTGTGGTCAGCTTCTCGGGTATCGAGAACATAATCTGCTTCGCAGCCGGAACCAGAATTGCCACCACCGCAGGCCTGCGCGCCATCGAAACGCTGCATCCGGGCGATCAGGTGATCACCCGCGACAATGGTTTGCAACCGGTGCGCTGGATCAGTCAGTCGACGGTGCCTGCAACGGGCAACCTGGCCCCGGTGCGGATCCCGGCCGGGTGTTTTGGCGCTGAACGCGACCTGCTGGTGTCACCGCAGCACCGGATGCTGTTTTGCGGCGCTGCTTCAACTTTGCTGTTTGACGAAAACGAGGTTCTGGTCCCGGCGCTGCATCTGGTCAACGGCAGCACTGTCCGCCAGGAAACCGGCGGCACTGTCACCTATGTGCACCTGTTGTTCGACCAGCACGAAATCATCTATGCCGAAGGCGCGCCCTCGGAAAGCTTCCATCCCGGCGCCCAGGCCGTCTCAACCCTGGACGATCCGGTGCGCGAGGAACTGTTCCGGATCATGCCCGATCTGCGCTGGAACACGGGAAGTTATGGCGCCACCGCGCGCCAGGTTGCAGCGCGTCACGAGGCAGCGCTTTTGTTTCAGTAAAGCCCGCCGGAACTGATGGTGCCAAAGGTCGCCTTGGGCCCCAGCACGGCGGTGCCGCCGCTGGAGGTGGTCACTTTGCGCCCCGATTCCTGCACCTCTTCGATCAGCGGCAGGTTCGATCCCATCGCAAAGCCGCCATCATAGGTCAGGCCGAAGATCGGCTCGGCGCCGTCGCGGAAATACTCGGCCACCACATAGGCGCCTGACGCATTGTCGGGCAGCCGTGCGCCGGTATAGCGGTCGATCTTGATGAAATGGCCGCCTTCCGGCACGTCGAACGGGCCGCCGCCAAACTTCTCGGTGGCCTTTTTCATGAACTGCTGGAACACCGGGCCGCACATGGTGCCGCCATAGGCGCCGCGGCCCATCGGACGGGGCTGGTCAAAACCCATGTAGCAGCCGGCCACGATGTTGGAAGTGAAGCCGACAAACCAGACATCGCGGGAATCATTGGTGGTGCCGGTCTTGCCCGCAGTGGGCACCGGCAGGTTGATCACGCTCGACGCGGTGCCCCGGTCCACCACGCCCCGCATCATCGAGGTCAGCTGATAGGCAGTGATCGGATCCATCACCTGTTCGCGGTCGGTGACAATCCGCGGCGCCTGGCCGGGGGCCAGATCCGGGTCTGCGCATTCGACACAGTCACGGTCGTCATGCCGGTAGATGGTGCGCCCGAAACGGTCCTGCACCCGATCCACCAATGTGGGCTGCACCCGCTCACCGCCGTTGGCGAACATCGCATAGGCCGCGACCATCTTGTAAAGCGTGGTTTCCTCGGACCCCAGCGAGTTGGCCAGGAAGGCGCCCATGTTGTCATAAACGCCAAAGCGTTCCGCGTATCCCGCGACAACCGGCATACCGACCTCCTGTGCCAGGCGGATGGTCATCAGGTTCCGGCTCATCTCAATGCCCGTCCGCAGCGGCGTCGGGCCATAGAATTTGTTCGACGAGTTCTTGGGCCGCCACAGACCCTGCGGCGTGTTGATCTCAATCGGGGCGTCCACCACGATGGTCGCCGGGCTGTAACCGCTGTCCAGCGCCGCCGCATAAACAAACGGCTTAAAGCTGGAGCCGGGCTGGCGCAGCGCCTGGGTCGCGCGGTTGAACACAGAATGCTGGTAGGAGAAACCGCCCTGCATCGCCAGAACCCGGCCGGTGTTCACATCCATCGCGACAAAGCCGCCCTGCACTTCCGGCACCTGACGCAGCGACCAATGGCTGAACGTGCCATCTTTTTCCTCAGCCCGGACCAGCACCACATCGCCGCGGGTGAAATTCGCGGCAAAGCTGCCCTGCATCCATTTGATGTCAGAGCGCGGCACCGTGCCCGTGCCCTCATTGTCTTCGACACCGACGGTCAGAGATTTATCACCAACGTCCAGCACCACGGCCGGATACCATTTGCCGCCCAGTTCAATGTCCCGGGACACGTCGGCACTGGCCAGTGCGGCACGCCAGCTGGCTTCATCAGCCAGCTGCGCCTCCTCCAGCGTCACGCCGGTACCGCGCCATTTCCCGCGCGAGCGGTCGTACTTCTGCAAACCGCCGCGCATCGCCAGCGCCGCCTCGGCCTGCATTTCGTGGTCGATGGTGGCCCGCACGGTAAAGCCGCCGGTAAAAAACTCGCCCTCGCCAAAGTCCTGGGTCAGCTGGCGGCGGATTTCATCGGTAAAGTAGTCGCGCGGCGGCAGCGCAGTGCGGAAGCCCTCGAAATCACCATTCTGCACCGAACGCAGCGGCTGCGCCACCTCGACGCCGTAGACATCCCGCGAGATATAACCGTTCTCGCGCATCTCCCGCAGCACATAGTTGCGCCGCGCCAGCAGCCGTTCCTTTTGGCGCACCGGGTGGTAATCCGACGGCGCCTTGGGCATTGCAGCCAGCGTTGCCGCCTCATGCGGGGCCAGCTCGCCAAGGGTCTTGTTGAAATAGGTCTGCGCCGCCGCCGTCACGCCATAAGAGTTTTGGCCTAGGAAAATCTCGTTCAGATACAGCTCCAGGATCCGCTCCTTGTTAAGCGTCTCCTCCAGCCGGGTGGCGAGGATGATCTCCTTGATCTTGCGCTCGGCGCGGCGGTCGCCGGACAGCAGGAAGTTCTTCATCACCTGCTGGGTGATGGTTGAGGCGCCGCGCACATTCGCCCCGCGCGAGCGCACCGCCTCAATCGCTGCCGCAGCAATACCGCGGGCATCATAGCCGCCGTGGCTGTAAAAATTCTTATCCTCCGCCGAGATAAAGGCCTGTTTCACCAGATCCGGAATGTCCGCCGACGGTGTGAACAGGCGCCGCTCCTTGGCGAATTCGTCGATCATGTGGCCTTCGCCGGAATAGATCCGGCTGATCGTCGGCGGCTGATACTGCGACAGCGAGTCGTGGCTCGGCAGATCGCGACCGTAGATCCAGAACACCGCGCCAATGGTCAGCGCCACCATCGCCACCCCAAGCGTGAGGGTGCTGAAGATGGAACCAAAGAAGGAGAGTATGAACCTAAGCACGGGTTTGGCCTTTCTCGCGAGGTGCCGCCTATATAGGTGCGGCAGTCCCCGGGTCAAAACAGGAAACAGCGGATATATGCCAGAGAGATGGGAGAATTCTAGCACAATTCCCCGCCCTATGCGGTGTCTTACGTGACGGGAGCACCCAAGCCGTAGTCACAGAACTGGAGTTGCTGCAGGGTCAGCCCGCCTGGGCTGTGCTCCAGTACCGTCAGCGCCGGGGCCTCGGTGGCGGGTCTGAAGCTGCTCCAGTCCCAATCAGGGCACGGTGGCGGAGCCTGGTAAAGTACTGATTTTGAAGTGGTAAATGAAATGCCCCGCGCTGTGCCGGAGCAGGGCCGGTGCACATGCCCCGCCAGCAGATGCAGCACGTTGGAGTAACCGGCAAGCAACGTCAGCAGCGCGTCCCCGTTTCGCAGATTGTCCGGATCCAGCATCGGCAGTCCCAGCATCATCGGCGGGTGATGCAAGGCCACGATGGCGGGCCGTCCGTTCAGCGCGTCCAGCTCTGTCTTCAGCCAGCGCATCCGCTCTGCGCAGAGAACACCCGCAGCCGCGCCCGGAATCAGCGTATCCAGACACAGCACAGAAAGATCCCCGAAATCGCACCGGTATTGGATAAATCCGGGCATTGCGTTTTCCGGCAACGGCAGCACCGCACGCAGCGCAGCGCGGTCATCATGATTGCCGGTCAATGGCAGAACCGGCATTGGCAAGCTGTCAAGAAACACCTTCAACGCCTTGTAATTCTGCATCGTTCCGGTTTCCACCAGGTCGCCGGTGATCAGACAGGCAGAGGCATCAGAATGGTGCTTGGCGATAAAATCAACCGCAGCCTGCAGCCGCAAACGCGGGTCATGCCCCAAAACCAGTCCCTCAGCCTCGAAATGCAGATCCGACATCCAGATGAGTTTCATCGCTGCCCCCTATTGCCTCACCAGCGTGCGGCGGGCGTCGTCCTGCGCGCGCCAGGTGATCAGCCCGTTCAGAATGCCGCGCGCGGCCTGGGCCCGCCAATCCGGATCCACCAGGTTCTCAAGGTCCCGCTTGCTGGACAGAAAACCGATCTCGACCAGAACCGAAGGAATATCAGCCGATTTCAGCACCGAAAACCCGGCCGAGCGCAGCGGCCGGTTGTTGATCGGCCGCCCCTGCCCCCGCAGCCCGTCAATCAGCGCCACCGCCAAGGCATCGCTGCGCGGCTGGGTCTCCTGCCGGGCCAGATCCAGCATCACAGCCGTCACCCCATCATCCGCTTGGCTAAGGTCGGTGCCCGACAGCAGGTCGCCGCGCAGGTGCCGCTCTGCCAGCTTGGCCGAGGCCACGTCGGAGGCTTCCTTGGAAAGGGTGTAAACGGTAGAACCATGCGCCCGGCCTTCGGAAATTGTGTCGGCATGCAGCGAGATGAACACATCCGCCCCGGCCTGATGCGCCATGGCAATACGCCGCTCCAGAGAGACAAAATAGTCGTCATCCCGGGTCAGCAGCACAGTGAATTGGCCGGACCGAAGCAGCGCTTCGCCCAGCTCCCGCGCGAATTGCAGCATCAGATGTTTCTCAATGACCACCTCGGTCTCCGCCCCTGGGTCAATGCCGCCATGTCCGGGATCAAGCATCACCAGGAGCGGTGCATTTTCATCGCGCGAGCCCTTGCCCGGCATGGATTGCGGCGCAGGCAGATCCCAGCGCGGATCCTGCGGGGCGCCGGCGCTGGCGGCAAACTCTTCCGCCGTGGCAGGCGCAAGCGATACTGCCAACCGGGCGGCGGCGGTCACCTGGTCCACAGTCATAGCTGCCGTGGAAACCTTCATCGGCTCTGCCAGCTGCAAAACCAAACGCGACCAGCCTGGCACATAGGTGCCGAATTGCGCCGCGGTGATCTGCTCGCTCTGCAGCAATGTCTCCGCCGTCAGCCCGGTCCAATCGACCTCCTGGAAATCCAGCACCAGCCGTGGCGGCTCAGCCAGGGTGAACAGCCGGTACGGAACCCCCTGGCTAAGGCCCAGCGTGATCTCGGCGCCCCGTCCGGCATCGCGGGTGTGGCTGGCCTCCGCATCAACGCGCGCCAGCCCGCTGAAGCCTTGCGCCCAGGCCCCGGTCTCAGTCCCCGCTGCCAGCAGCCAGATCAGCGTTATGAAGGAAAGCAGTCTGCCCATGCCTGAACCCCGGTTCTTGGTTTTCGGCGCAGACTAGGCAATTCCGCCCGGATTGAAAATCCGCCTTCTGTGGTCAGCCGCGCGCGGCCATGAATTTTTCCAGCCGCGCCAGCCCTTCTTCAATATCCGCCGTCGATCGCGCATAAGAGAACCGCAGTGTGGTGGCGCCACGAACAAGGTCAAAATCCAGCCCCGGCGTCACTGCAACACCCGCACTATCAAGGATTTCCGCGGCAAAGCTGCGGCTGTCCGCGGTCAGGTCCGACACATCGGCATAGACATAAAACGCCCCGTCCGGCGGCGCGATTTTGGTGAAACCGGCCTTAGGCAGCCCGTCCAGCATCAGCTGGCGGTTCTTTGCGTAGACGGCCAGGTTTTCGCGCATCTCATCCTCGCAATCAAGCGCCGCCAGTGCCGCCACCTGACTGGCGTGCGGGGCGCAGATAAACATGTTCTGGGCTATGCGTTCCACCACCCGCACGTGATCCTCGGGCACCACCATCCAGCCCACCCGCCAGCCGGTCATCGAGAAGAACTTGGAGAAGGAATTGATAACATAAGCCTCATCCGTCAGCTCCAGCGCGGTGACCGCCTTCGCCTCATACTCCAGCCCGTGATAGATCTCGTCGGAGATGAAACTGGCGCCCTCACCCCGCGCCGCGTCGATCAGATCGCCCATCGCGGTACGGTCCAGCATGGTGCCGGATGGATTGGCGGGCGAGGCCACCATGAGGCCTGCCAGATCCTGCCCCTTCAAATCCGCGGCCACTGGCTGCAGCCGGTTTTCCGGTGCGGTCTGAATGTCCACCGGCGTCAGCCCCAGCGCCTTCAGAATCTGCCGGTAGGACGGGTAGCCCGGCGCGCCGATCCCCACCCGGTCGCCGCTGTCGAACAGCGCGGTGAAACTCAGCAGAAAGGCGCCGGAGGAGCCCGGCGTCACGATCACCCGATCCGGATTGAGATCAACATTATACCAGTCGCCGTACAGCCGCGCGATGCGCTGGCGCAGCTCCGGCAGACCCAGTGCAACAGTATAGCCCAAAGCATTGTTTTCCAGCGCATTCCCCAGCGCCTTCAGCGCACCGGAGGGCGCCCCCGTCGATGGCTGGCCCACCTCCATATGGATGATATGGCGGCCGGCTTCCTCGGCCTTGCGGGCGGCCTCCATCACGTCCATCACAATAAACGGATCAACGCTGGATCGGCTTGAGTTTCGCATTCTGATCTCCCATGGTGCGCGCATGAGTTTTGACCGTTTCTTCCGGCTGGCGTCAATCCCGGCTCTTGTGCTTTGCGCGTTGTTTCAATTTGCAGCGGCGGCGCAGGCGGCGTCGATCTCGCTGTTGCGTGACCCTGACGTGGAACACGGTCTGAACAAGCTGGCCGCACCAGTGCTGCGGGCCGCGGGGTTGAATGCGAACCGGGTCCGGATCCTGCTGGTCAACGATTCCGCCTTCAATGCCTTTGTCTTGGATTCGCGAACGATATTCGTGAATTACGGGCTGATCCTCAAGGTGACCTCCCCGAGATGCTGCAGGCAGTGATCGCCCATGAGGCCGCCCATATCACCAATGGCCACCTGGCGCGGCGGATGCAGAACCTGCGCTCGGCCAGCAGCGCTGCCGGTTTGGGCGTGGCGCTTGCGGTTCTGGCTGCGGCGGCGGGTGCGGGCGACGCCGCGGGCGGCATTGCCATCGGCACGCAGAATTCCGCGCTGCGCAGGTTTCTGTCCCATACCCGCGCCGAAGAAAGCTCGGCCGACCGTTCTGCCGCGGATTACCTCAACCGTGCCGGCATCAGCCCGCAGGGGCTGGTTGATCTGCACCGCGCCTTTGCCGGTCAGGAAGTGCTGAGTGCCGGCAGCCAGGACCCCTATACCCGCTCTCACCCGCTTAGCCGCGACCGTATCCGCGCCGCGCAGGCCTATCTCGCGGCGCATGGCGACAAGGGTGAGGCCAGTGCCGAGGCGCAATACTGGTTCGCCCGGGTGCGCGGCAAGCTGTCGGGGTTTACCCGTGCCCCGAAATGGACCCTGCGCCGGGTGCGCGAGGAACAGTACAAAGACGTGCGCCTGATGCGCGAGGCCGCCGCCTATCACCGGCAGAGGAATTTAAAGAAGGCCCTGAAGGCGGTGAATGGCGCGCTGGCGATCCGGCCCTCCGATCCCTTCTATCATGAGCTGAAGGGACAGATCCTGATAGAGAACCGGCAATGGGGCGCCGCATTGGCGGCCTATGGCAAGGCGGTGAAACTGGCCCCCAAGGACCCGCTGATCCTTTCCGGTTACGGGCGTGCGCAGCTAGCCGCGGGCCAGCCGAAAGCGGCGCTGCAATCCATGGAACGCGCCCGCGCCATCGATTTCCGCAATCAGGTGCTGCTGCGCGACATGTCGCTGGCCTATGCCAAGACCGGCCAGCGCGGCCTGGCGGCGCTGGTCACCGCCGAACGCTATGCCTTGCAAGGGCGTCTGGATGACGCCGGAATTCATGCCAAACGGGCCGTCGCCCAGCTGCCTGCAGGATCCGCCGCCGCGCGGCGGGCACAGGATGTGCTGGCGGCCTATGAACAAGCTCAGAAAAGGAAAAGACGAAAATGAAACCCTTTACCCGCGCTGCCACGGCGGCAGCCACTGCCCTCGCCCTGCTGAGCACCCCGGCGCAGGCGCTGGACCTCAGCAATATGTCAGAAGCCGAACGTGAGGCTTTTGGCGAACAGATCCGTGCCTATCTGCTGGAGAACCCCGAGCTGATCCTGGAAGCGGTTGATCTGCTGGAACAGCGCCAGCAGCAGGCCGAGGCTGTCCGCGATGACACGCTGGTCACAGACAATCTGGCAGAGCTGCAGAACGATGGTTATTCCTGGGTCGGCGGCAACCCGGATGGCGACATCACCCTGGTTGAGTTCATGGACTACCGCTGCGGTTACTGCCGCCGGGCAGCCCCCGAGGTGGAAAAGCTGGTGAAAGGCGACGGTAATATCCGCCTGGTGATCAAGGAGTTCCCGATCCTGGGCGAAGCCTCGGTGCTGTCGTCGCGCTTTGCCGTGGCAACCAAACTGGTTGCGGGGAATGACGCCTATAAGCATGTGCATGATGCGCTGATTGAATTCGGCAGCGAGCCGAACGAGGTGGCTTTGCGCCGGATCGCGGACGGGCTGTCATTGGATAGCGATGCGATCTTTGCCAAGATGGACAGCGAAGAGGTGACGGCCGAGCTGCGCCAGACCCGCGCGCTGGCACAGAAGATGGCAATCTCCGGCACCCCGACTTTTGTGCTGGGCAATGAGTTGCTGCGCGGCTACCTGCCCGCCGACCAGATGGAGATCATAGTGGCTGAAATCCGCGACCAGCAAAGCTGACGCCTGACGACGAAGCCGCGGGACCGGGGCTCTGCCCGGACCCCGGAGTATTTTTGCAAAGGTGAAAAAGCGGGCAGGCTGAAGCAGGCCTGCGGGGTTATTCCGCAGCTTGAGCGGCCATTTCCGCTTCAATTTCCGAGGCCTTTTTCTCGACCTCTTCAACGATGTGGTCGACCATCTGTTCGTTGGACATCTTGTGGCTGGCCTTGCCCGCCAGATAAACCATGCCCGCACCCGCGCCGCCGCCAGTGAAGCCGACGTCGGTCATCAGCGCCTCACCCGGCCCGTTCACCACGCAGCCGATGATGCTGAGGCTCATCGGAGTGTGGATATGGGCAAGCCGTTCTTCCAGCGTTTCCACCGTCTTGATCACGTTGAACCCTTGGCGCGCGCAACTGGGGCAGGAGATGATATTGACGCCGCGGTGGCGCAGGCCGAGGGATTTGAGGATCTCAAAGCCGACTTTCACCTCCTCCACCGGATCGGCAGAAAGGCTGACGCGCAGGGTGTCGCCAATGCCCATCCACAGCAATTGACCCAGGCCGATTGCCGACTTGATGGTGCCGGAAACAAAGCCGCCCGCCTCGGTGATGCCGAGGTGGATCGGCGCGTCGGTCGCCTCTGCCAGCTGCTGGTATGCGGCGGCGGACATGAAAACATCCGATGCTTTCACCGAGATTTTGAATTCGTGGAAATCATGGTCTTGCAGGATGCGGATATGGTCGAGGCCGGACTCTACCATCGCTTCCGGGCAGGGCTCGCCGTATTTATCCAGGAGGTGCTTTTCCAGCGACCCGGCATTCACCCCGATGCGGATTGAGCAATTGTGATCTTTTGCGGCATTGATCACCTCGGCCACGCGTTTTTCGTCGCCGATGTTACCCGGGTTGATGCGCAGGCAGGCGGCACCCGCCTCGGCGGCCTCTATGCCGCGTTTGTAGTGGAAATGGATATCGGCCACGATCGGAACCGGGCTTTCGCGCACAATCTCCTTCAGCGCCTTGGAGGACGCCTCATCCGGGACCGAGACCCGGACCAAATCCGCGCCTGCCTCAGCCGCTGCCTGGATCTGGGCCACGGTGCCGGCCACATCGGTGGTCAGCGTGTTGGTCATCGTTTGCACCGCAATCGGGGCGTCGCCGCCGACGGGCACATTGCCGACATGGATCTGGCGGCTTTTGCGGCGCTCGATATGGCGCCAGGGGCGGATGTGGTTGATCGACATGAGGAATGCGTCCCGGCTGGATCCTGTTAGCAGCTAGATACGTGCTGAGAGGCGGCGCTGCAATGGCAGCCCGCCTCTTGCGGCGGGATTCGCCGGGCACAATCGCGGTAACAGTTACTCGTCCGGCTGGTCCGCCTGCAGCTCGGCGACCAGTGTTGCCAATGCTTCATTGCTGCCATCGGCCAGATCAGCCAGTGCAAACCGGTTGGTGATCGCATCCATCGACAGGTCGATATTCTTGGATACCTGGCCGCGTTCGCCGACCGGGCCGAAATGTTCGCCGTTCACCGCGAAATAAATTGCGCTGCTTTCGCCGGTGCGCAGGCGCGGGGCGTCTTCGGTCAAAGGCACCTCAAACCGCTGGCCTGCGTCCATGATGGTTTCCAGGATCACGCTGCCATCTGCCGCGGTGACCTGCACCCAGGACGGGCGCACCGCAACCATTTCAACGCCGGGTTCGACCTCGGCCACAACCTGCGGCACCAATTGCAGCGGCCCCCCGCCCTCATAGGGCAGGCTGGCTTCGGCAAAGGCCAGCGAGGGCACTTCGGGCGCAGCAAAATTGCCCAGAGCGGACGGATCCAGGGTCGAAATCGGTGCATCGCGCGCCACCAGCACAGGCACATCCAGAGCCTGCGGGCGGTAAAGCCGGTCCAGCGCCTCAGCTGCCGGATCCTGCGCGTCCCCGGCTGCATTCAGAACCGCGCTGTTCAGCGGATCAAGGTCAGCCAGCACCGCAGGTGTTTGATCCACTGGTGCGAACTGCACCTGCTGCACCTCTTTCAAGACAGCCCAGCCGCCATAGCCGATGCCGCCGATCAGCGCTGCCAGCACCATCAGCGAGCCGACAGCCCGCGGTTCGATCTGGCTGAGGAAACTGCTGGGGGCGGGAATAAACGGTGTGTTGGGCGAGGCAAAAGCATCGCCGCCCAGCCCGGTGGATGTGACTGCCGGGCCGGCGCCGTCTTTGGTCCGGCTGGAAGCCTCGGCAGACATGCCATGGGCAACAGTAAATCCGCTTTCGGTGCAGAAATCCTGAAAAGCTTCTTCTGCGTCCATATTCAGATAGCGAGCATAAGAACGCACATACCCGGCGATGAAGCCGGGCGTGTCAAAGGCGGAAGGGTCGGAATTCTCGATTGCGGCGATGTAGGACGCCTTGATCCGCAGCTCACGCTGCACATCAAGCAACGACTTACCCATCGTTGCCCGCTCACCGCGCATAATGTCGCCGAGCTTCAATTCGAAATCGTCAAAACCCTTCGGCTCTGCCGTTCCGCCATGCTCTTCTTGCTTGCGCTGGGTGAAGCGCCCGATCATGCCTGCTGTCCCATTTTTGCCTGCCGCAATCTGTTCAGGGCGGTGAAAGAATCACAATTGCGACTCAGATCCGCTCATTGATTAGCAACAGCGTAACACACTGAAGGTAAATTTACACTGATCAGTATGTTACCCGGCAAGTTCGGCACGATTCAGCGCACAATGCGACCACAATGCGTCCATCGCCTGAACCAGCGCGTCGATTTCCTTGGGGCCGTGCACCGGCGACGGGGTAAAGCGCAAACGCTCGGTGCCGCGCGGCACAGTCGGATAGTTGATAGGCTGCACGTAGATGCCATAGTCCTCCAGCAGATGGTCGGACAGCACTTTTGTGTGGACCGGGTTGCCGACAATCACCGGCACGATGTGGCTGCCATGATCAATGATCGGCAGGCCAAGACCCTTAAGCCGCAATTTCAGCACCTTGGCCTGGTCCTGATGCTTGTCGCGCAGATCCTGCGCGCCCTTCAGATAGGCAACCGAAGCCGCCGCCCCTGCTGCCACAGAGGGGGCCAGCGAGGTGGTGAAGATGAAGCCCGGCGCATAAGAGCGGATCGCGTCGCACATCTTGGCCGAGGCCGCAATATAGCCGCCCATGACGCCATAAGCCTTGGCCAGCGTGCCGTTGATGATGTCGATACGATGCGACAGGCGGTCACGCTCAGTCACGCCGCCGCCGCGGGGGCCGTACATGCCAACTGCGTGAACTTCGTCGATATAGGTCAGCGCGCCGAATTCATCCGCCAGGTCGCAGATTTCCGCGATCGGGCCGAAGTCGCCGTCCATCGAATAGACCGATTCGAAGGCAATCAGCTTGGGTGCTGCGGGGTCGTCGGCTGCCAGCAGCTCGCGCAGGTGGGCCACATCGTTGTGGCGGAAGATTCGCTTAGCACCGCCATTGCGGCGCACGCCCTCGATCATCGAGGCATGGTTCAGCGCATCCGAATAGATAATCAGCCCCGGGAACAGCTTGGGCAGCGTGCTTAGCGTGGCGTCATTGGCGATGTAAGCCGAGGTGAACAGCAGCGAGGCTTCCTTGCCATGCAGATCAGCCAGTTCGGTCTCCAGCTGCTTGTGATAAACCGTAGTGCCCGAGATGTTGCGGGTGCCGCCGGAGCCTGCACCGGTCGAATCGATGGCATCATGCATCGCCTCCAGCACAACCGGATGCTGGCCCATGCCCAGATAGTCATTGCCGCACCAGACGGTGATGTTCTGTTCGCCGCCGTCCGGACGGGTCCAGACCGCATGCGGGAAATGGCCCTTTTTGCGCTCGATGTCGATAAAGGTCCGGTAGCGGCCCTCGTCGTGAAGGCTGGCAATCGCTGCATCCAGTTTCGCGGTATAGTCCACCGGCATCTCCATGGCTTCATGCGGCCCCAGGGGCACGCGGGCTGTGTAAAGGGCACGGCCTGTCGGCGATGCGGCCACATTCACGGTCCGGAATGATTACCGCAGGCACCCCCTTTGATCAACTGCATACGCGCGGCCCTAGGTGCGCAACATTGATGCAGGTCAAATAAAACTTAAACAGGGGCTGGGCAAGGACAGCTGCGGCCAACCTGTGGCCGTTTGCGTCGTATATGCCGCGTGTTCACGCGTCGCTATGCGCAGGATCGGAAACCTGCCGCCCTGGAAAAACAAGCGAAACCCCGCCCTTCCCCCACTGGCCCCTGTTCAGGACCGCTGCTAGGGTCCGCGGCAAATTGCCCGCAACCGGACACGCAGGAGAATGAAAGATGGCACTGAATGATGTTCTGGACCGGATCGACACAGAGCTGGACGCCGCCACCGAACGGCTGATGGACCTGCTGCGGATCCAGTCGATTTCCACTGATCCCGCCTTTAAGGCCGACTGTGACAAAGCCGCCGACTGGCTGGTGGCTGACCTCAACGCCATCGGTATCAAGGCAGAGAAACGCGAAACGCCGGGCCATCCGATGGTGGTCGGCCATGTGGGCGAGGAAAACGCGCAGGCCCCGCATGTGCTGTTCTACGGCCACTATGACGTGCAGCCGGTCGACCCGCTTGCCCTGTGGAACACGCCGCCGTTTGAACCGCAGCTGGAGGAAACCCCGAACGGCACCGTGATCCGCGGCCGCGGATCCTCGGACGACAAGGGCCAGCTGATGACCTTTGTCGAGGCCTGCCGTGCCTGGAAGGCCGTGAACGGCTCCCTGCCCTGCCGCATAACCTTTTTCTTTGAGGGGGAAGAGGAAAGCGGCTCCCCCTCGCTGATCCCCTTCATGGAAGCCAATGCCGGGGAGCTGAAGGCCGACCTCGCGCTGATCTGCGACACGTCGATGGTGTCGCGCGGGGTGCCGTCGATCTCCTCGCAGCTGCGCGGCATGCTGAAGGACGAATTCACCATCACCGGCCCGCGCATCGACTTGCATTCGGGCCACTACGGCGGCCCCGGCCTGAACCCGCTGCGCACGCTCTCGGAAATTGTTGCCTCCTTTTATGACAGTGACACCGGGCGCGTGGCCGTCGAGGGTTTCTATGAAGGCGTGCATGAGGTGCCCGAGGACCAGCTGCGCCAGTGGCAGACCTGCGGTTTTGACGAATCCGAATACCTGAGTTCGGTCGGCTACTCGCAGCCGCACGGCGAGAAGGCCTATTCCACCCTGGAACAGCAATGGGCCCGCCCGACGCTGGAGGTGAACGGGCTTTGGGGCGGCTACAACGGGGCCGGCTCCAAAACCGTGATCCCGTCCGAGGCGCATTGCAAGATCACCTGCCGCCTGGTCGGCGACATGGACCCGGATGCGCTGCGTGCCAAGATCCGCAAACACGTCGAGGACCGCCTGCCCGTTGACGCCTCGGTAGCCTGGAACAACGACCTCGAAGGCTCCCCTGCCGCGGTAATGAATACGTCGCGCCCCGAGTTCGAGGCCGCACGCGGCGCCCTGTCGGATGAATGGGAGCGCGAAGCGGTGTTCTGCGGCATGGGCGGCTCGATCCCGATTGCCGGCTTCTTCAAGTCGATCCTGGACATGGACGCGATGCTGATCGGCTTTGCCAATGACGACGACGCCATCCACTCGCCGAATGAGAAATACGACCTGAAGAGCTTCCACAAGGGCATCCGGTCCTGGGCCCGTGTCCTGGACGCCCTGTCGCGCAAGTAATCCCAGTTTCGGGCGGTGCACTTCGAAGCCCCGCCCGGATACTCCAATCCGGTCACCGCGAAGCAAGCCGGACAACGGGAAGCAGGCATGAACTCTCTCTTCAAGACGTGCGCAAGACTTGCGGCAGTGATGGCACCGCTTCTCCCCGCTCCGCCCGGTGCCGCCCAATGCCACCGGATGCATTAGCCAGCAGCGGCGCACTCCCGCCCGTCATCAAGCCTCTTGTGAGGCTTTCTTCCCGTTGGGCCTGGCGCCTTTGGCGCGGGAGCGTTCCGGCTCTGCCCGCTGCCCGAAGAACAGGTGGCATCGCCTGCAAACCCGCCGCACACGGGATTCTCCAGGATCTTGCAGCGCATTTTTTCCAACGTTTATCCCGGTCCCCCTCCCGGATTAAGAGTTGGTTATCCGAACCATCCGATACTGTATGTGATTTCTGCCGCGACAGCGGACTACGATGGAGACAGCAGATGGCACAAAGCAGATTCAACCGCCCGCCCGGTTTCGAAGGCAACCAGACCGACCCGGAAGAAAGCTACCGCGCCGGCTATCAGCACGGCACCCGCGTGATGCTGCGGTATCTGGAAACCATCCCCAAGGCAGACCTGGAACGCCTCAAGAAATGGGTCGATTTCGAACTCACTGGCTGGCGCCACGACACCGGCGCGGACCCGAACCCTCCAGCCCTTTGATCCCCCGGCCCTGACTGCTTGCACCTGATGCGCCTGTTCGCCAATGTGGCGCCATGACGGAAAAGAATATGACCAAAGGCCCGCAGCTGGCCGAAATCCTTAGCCTGGAAACCAAGGTCTGGGAGGCACTTGTTTCCGGCGACCCCGAGGCAGATGGCCGGATGCTGTCGGAGGACTTTCTAGGTGTCTATCCCAGCGGCTTTTCGGGCAAGGCAGGCCATTGCGATCAACTGAAGGACGGGCCGGTAATGGCGCAATTCCGGCTGAGTGATGCGCAGCTGCGCGTCATAACAGAAAAAGCTGTACTGCTGTCCTACCGGGCGCGGTACCGTCCCTCAGGCAGCTCGTGCTGGCAGGTCATGCTGATCTCTTCGCTTTGGGAAAAGAGCGCGCCAGGCTGGCTCAACACTTTCAGCCAGGACACTCCGGAAACAGCCGAATAAGCATGCTACAGCTGCGCTCATACCTAAAAGAAGAGAGAAAGTGGCGCGGTTGACGGGGCTCGAACCCGCGACCCCCGGCGTGACAGGCCGGTACTCTAACCAGCTGAGCTACAACCGCGCATTTGCCTTTCAGCGGCCGTTTCCGGCCAGTGTTCCCCTCCGGGGCGGACCCTGTAATGCCAGGGCGGCAGGCGAAAATGGCGCGGTTGACGGGGCTCGAACCCGCGACCCCCGGCGTGACAGGCCGGTACTCTAACCAACTGAGCTACAACCGCATTTTCGCCTTTCGGCGGATTGTTTCCAATCCAATTCCCCTCCGGGGCGGATCCTGTTTTACCCCAGGATGAGGTGCAGCAGTGGCGCGGTTGACGGGGCTCGAACCCGCGACCCCCGGCGTGACAGGCCGGTACTCTAACCAACTGAGCTACAACCGCCCGCTGCACGTTCAGCATCGCTGCTGAATGTTGGGCTGTAATATTCCCACCTCTTAGAACCGTCAAGAAGTGTTTTGCCTTTTTCGGGACTTTCCCTCAAAAAAAATTCTCCCTCCCGGTAATCCCTTGAAACAGATGAAAAAAGCCCAAAGACTACGTGCCAATCGGCATCTCAGAACGGTCAATCTGCGAGGTAGGGATGGTGGGTCGTGAGAGGCTCGAACTCCCGACATCTTCGGTGTAAACGAAGCGCTCTACCAACTGAGCTAACGACCCGGTAAGCGGGGATTTAGACAATGCCGCCGGGCAGCGCAAGAGGAAAACGAAGATTTTTCCACCCTGCCCGCCGGTTCACTCCAAAACGGTTTCCACCCCGTTCTCCAGCACATAAACGCACCCCTGCCCGTTCGGCAGCGCCGCCATGCTGTCGCGGGGCAGGCCGCAGATGATACCGCGCATCACTTGCCCCAAAAGCCCATGCGCCACCACCACAGACGGCCCGGTCAGCGACAGCATGAATTCCAGAATGCGGCCATGAAAGCTGGCATAGCCTTCGCCGCCGGGGGCCTCGCAGAACAGATCCAGATTCCGCGGATTGGCGCCATGGATCTGCGGGTAACGCTGCGCGACATCCTGCAGCGTCATCCCCTGAAACACTCCGGCAAAGGCTTCCGCCAGGCGCGGGTCGGTCACAAACGGCGCCCCTCTCAACGCGATATCCGCCGTCTGCTGGGCACGGCCCAGCGGGGACGCATAGCAGGCCGGATTCTGCTCCAGCACCGGCGCCATCAGACCGGCCTGCCGACGGGCATGTTCAATGCCAAGCGGTGTCAGCGGCGATTCCAGCTGGCCCTGAATGCGGTGCTCTGCATTCCACTCGGTCTGCCCGTGTCTCAGCAGCCAGATTTTCGGAAATTGCATCACATGCCCCCTGCCCGGTTCTTTCGCCAAAGTGGTAGCGGCAAGCCGGGGGCAACGGAACCCCGCAAACAAGAAAAGGCGCTCAACCTATTCAGGGAGCGCCTTTTGGAAAGAATGGTGGGTGATAAGAGATTTGAACTCCTGACATCTTCGATGTGAACGAAGCGCTCTACCACTGAGCTAATCACCCGTGAGGCAGGCTTCTACCCCTCCGACGCGGCCTCTGCAAGAGGGTCATTGGAAGAATTTCCGGCTTCCCCGGAATTTTCTGCCGCCGCGCTTTTTGCGAGGGCCGGCTGGCGCAGTTTGCATACGAACACTTTGCCATTGCTGCGCTCCTGGCTGCGGTTGATGCGCAGTTTCCCGAACGGCTTGAGGTTCAGTTCACGGCCTTCGGCCACAGCCTCGCCCAGCAGCGCCAGAACCGCCTCCACCACCGGCTTTGCGTCTCTCTTTTTGACACCGGAGCGTTCGACCGCCAGCTCCACCAGTTCCTTCTTGTTCAGTTCCGGTGCGGCAACAACCGGTGAAGCGGCTGTTACAACCACGGGTTCCGGTGCGGCAGACCCTTCGGATGACGGGTTGGCCTCTGGCACGTCCCGCTGCATCGGTGCGTTCACATCTTCCGACGTGCTTGCCGCAGGTTTCACAGCAGCCGTCCTGGCGGTGGACGCCTTCAGCGTGCCTGCCTTGCGGACAGGTGGCTTGCCTTCGCCGGACTTGCGCCCGGATGTACTGCTTTTACTGGTTGCTCTTGCCATTTGTGCCCCGTGATCCTGTTATTTGCCCTGCATCAGTTTCTCAGCTGCGCCGCGCTGTTGCGATTGGCAGCCAGGCGTGCGGGCCTGCTCTGTGCAGTCAGCCTAACACAGGCCCCCTCCGGCGTGAACCGGTTAGCAGGCCGGCAGGGCATCGCGCTGAATCATGGTGCGCAAGGTAAAACTGGATCGGGTGTTGCGAATGCCCGGCACCCGCATCAGACGGTCCTCCAGAAACCGGTCGAAATCCGGCAGATCCTCGGCCACCACCCGCAGCAGGATATCGCGCGTGCCGGTCATTAGGTAGCACTCCATCACCTGATCGAACTGGCGCACCGCTTTTTCAAAAGCCTGCAGGGCGCCGGTCGATTGGCGCTCCAGCTCCACCGCCACAAAGATCGTGACCGGCAGCCCCATCTTGGCCTGATCCACCCGCGCGGAATAGCCGCTGATCACGCCGCTTTCCTCCAGATTGGCCACCCGGCGCGCACAGGGTGTTGGCGATAGCCCGACCTTCTCAGACAATTCGGAAATCTTCAGCCGCCCATTGCGCTGAAGCGCGGCCACAATCTTGCGATCAATTGAGTCCATGGAGTTTTCCTCTAAGAAAAGCTTCTCTCACAGAGCATACCACCAAACACTACTGCCCTGGCAGGTCTATTTAGTGAAAACCGGCGCCCGCGCTCTAGTATTATCGGGAAAAGTTTTGGAGGAGCAATCCAGATGACAGTGACTGCCGTCGCATCGACCACCCATGAAGAGATCTACCGCATCGAGGAGGCCTCCGCAGGGCCGCTTGGCTTCATCGCCATCCACTCCACCCGGCTGGGTCCCGCTGCCGGCGGTTTGCGGATGCGCCCCTATGCCAGCGAAGAGGAAGCACTGACCGACGTTCAGCGGCTCAGCGAAGGCATGACCTACAAGAACGCCGCAGCGGGACTGACGCTGGGCGGCGGCAAGGCGGTGATCATCGGCGACCCTGCCCGGGACAAATCGCCGGAGCTGCTGCGTGCCTTTGCCCGTGCCATCGAAAGCCTGGACGGCCGTTACATCACTGCCGAAGACATGGGGATGTGTCCTTCCGACATGGGGGTTCTGGCAGAGGAAACCCGGTTTGTGGCAGGTCTTGCCGATGGCGAGTATGCCAGCGGCGATCCCTCACCCATCACCGCCCGCGGTATTTTCAACGCGATTTGCACCACGCGTGCCCACAAACACGGCAGCCGGGATCTGGGCGGCGTCACCGTTGCGGTGCAGGGCCTCGGCCATGTCGGCTGGTATCTTTGCCAGTTTCTGACCGAGGCCGGCGCCAAGCTGATTGTGACAGACATCGACGAGGCCCGTGTAGAACAGGCAATTGCCGAATTCGGCGCCAAAGCAGTGCCGCTGGACGGAATCTACGGTGTTGACGCAGACATCTTTGCTCCCTGTGCCATCGGCGGCATCTTGAATGCCGGGACGATCCCGCAACTGAAGGCGGATATCGTCGCAGGCGGCGCCAACAACCAGCTGGCAACCGCTGCTGACGCCGCAGCCCTGCACGCGCGCGGCATCCTTTATGCGCCCGACTTTGTGGCCAATGGCGGCGGTATCATCAACGTCGCCACCGAAATCCAGCGGATCAAGGACCGTAAAGGATTTGTTGCCGAGAAACTCAAAGCGCTGGACGAAACGATGGCTTCGATCCTGATCCAGGCTGAGGCAGCAGATGTCAGCCCGGCCGAAATGGCCATTGCCACGGTACAGACCAGAATGGCCGGTTCCAGCAAGGCGGCCTGACCGACGTCCCAAGCGATTCCGCGGGGCGCTCCCGCACCCGCACGGACCCCGGCCTGCGGCAGGTCTCCATACGGGTTTTGGGCCCGGCGGGCTGCCCCGTTGGGGCAGGCCGCGCGCCGCACCCCAGGTGCGGCGCCCTGCCCAACTGCTGCTGAGGCGCATCAGCGCATCGCGCAGCGGGCGGGAGCCCTCCTCCCACGCCTGAGGCCAGTCGGGAAAGACACACAGAAACCTGGAGCCATGCCCCGGCAAGAAGGGCCGGAACGGAAGATAAAACTGAAAAAGGGCGGCCCTGCGGGACCGCCCTTTCTATTTTCCATTCACTGCAGGCCTAGATCAGTGGGCAGTGGCGCCCGCCCCGTCCTCTGAGCCTTTCAAGGCCGCCTTGGCTGCTGCGGCTTCCTCGGCCTCCTGGTCCCATTCGATGGGGTCCGGCTGGGACACCAGCGCGTGTTTCAGAACCTCGGACACATGGGACACAGGGATGATTTTCAACCCTTCTTTCACATTGTCCGGAATTTCCGGCAGATCCTTTTCATTTTCCTGCGGGATCAGCACGGTCTTGATGCCGCCGCGCAGGGCCGCCAGCAGCTTTTCCTTGAGCCCGCCAATGGCACTTGCATTGCCGCGCAGCGTGACCTCGCCCGTCATCGCAATGTCCTTGCGCACCGGGATGCCGGTCAGCACCGACACAATCGCTGTAACCATCGCCAGGCCTGCGCTTGGGCCGTCCTTGGGCGTCGCGCCGTCGGGCACATGCACATGGATGTCCAGCTTGTCGAACTGCGGCGGCTTGACCCCGATCTGTGGGCTGATCGAGCGCACATAACTGGATGCCGCCTCGATTGACTCCTTCATCACATCGCCCAGCTTGCCGGTGGTCTTCATCCGGCCCTTGCCCGGCAGCCGCAGCGCCTCGATCGACAGCAACTCACCGCCAACCGATGTATAGGCGAGGCCGGTAACGACACCAACCTGATCTTCCATCTCGGCCAACCCGTAGCGGAACTTCTTGACGCCCAGGAAATCATCCAGATTGTCCGCCGTGACAGTCACGCTGCCGGCCTCTTTCTTGATGATCTTGGTCAGCGATTTGCGCGCCACCTTGGCGATCTCGCGCTCCAGGTTCCGCACGCCGGCCTCGCGGGTGTAGGTGCGGATCATCTCCGTCACCGCGTCCTCGGTCAGCTCGAACTCCTTGGCTTTCAACCCGTGGTTCTTAACCTGCTTGGAAATCAGGTGCTGCTTGGCGATCTCGCGCTTTTCGTCCTCGGTGTAGCCCGACAGCGGAATAATCTCCATCCGGTCCAGCAGCGGTCCGGGCATGTTGTAGCTGTTCGAGGTGGTCAGGAACATCACGTTCGAAAGGTCATACTCGACCTCCAGATAGTGATCCATGAAGGTGTTGTTCTGTTCCGGATCCAGCACCTCCAGCATGGCGCTCGCAGGGTCGCCGCGGAAATCCTGGCCCATCTTGTCGATCTCATCGAGCAGGATCAGCGGGTTGGTGGTTTTCGCCTTCTTCAGCGCCTGGATGATCTTACCCGGCATCGAGCCGATATAGGTCCGGCGGTGGCCGCGGATCTCGGACTCGTCGCGCACGCCGCCCAGCGAAATGCGGATGAATTCGCGCCCGGTCGCCTTGGCAACCGATTTACCCAACGAGGTTTTACCCACGCCCGGCGGGCCGACGAGGCACAGGATCGGCCCCTTCAGCTTGACTGAACGCTGCTGCACCGCCAGATATTCAACGATCCGCTCCTTGACCTTCTCCAGGCCATAGTGATCCTCATCGAGGATCTCCTGCGCCTTGTTCAGGTCTTTCTTGACGCGGGACTTGGTGCCCCACGGGATCGACAGCATCCAGTCCAGATAGTTGCGCACCACCGTGGCTTCGGCCGACATCGGCGACATGTTCTTAAGCTTCTTCAGCTCGGCGTCTGCCTTTTCGCGCGCCTCTTTCGACAGTTTAGTGGCGGTGATTTTCTCTTCCAGCTCGGCGATTTCGCCAGCGCCTTCCTCACCGTCGCCCAGCTCCTTCTGAATGGCCTTCATCTGCTCATTCAGATAATATTCGCGCTGGGTCTTCTCCATCTGGGATTTGACGCGGGTCTTGATCTTTTTCTCGACCTGCAGAACCGACATTTCGCCCTGCATCAGGCCATAGACCTTCTCCAGCCGTTCGCTGATGGACAGTGTTTCCAGCAGTTCCTGCTTGCGGTCCACCTCGATGCCCAGATGACCCGCAACCAGATCTGCCAGCTTGGCCGGCTCGGTGGTTTCACCCACGGCGGACAGGGCCTCCTCGGGGATGTTCTTGCGGACCTTGGCGTAGCGCTCGAACTCGTCGCCCACAGTGCGCACCAGCGCCTCGGTGGTGGTGACGTCGCCGGGCATTTCCGGCAGTTCTTCGGCCTTGGCCTCAAAGAAATTGTCGTTTTCCAGGAATTCGGTGATCTTCACGCGCGCCTGCCCCTCGACCAGCACCTTGACGGTGCCATCGGGCAGTTTCAGCAGCTGCAGCACATTGGCCAGCACGCCCACGGAATAGATGCTATCGGTTTCGGGATCGTCCTCGGAGGGGTCGATCTGGCTGGACAGCAGGATCTGCTTGTCATCCGCCATCACCTCTTCCAGGGCGCGCACCGATTTTTCCCGGCCCACAAACAGCGGCACGATCATGTGGGGAAAAACCACGATGTCGCGCAGCGGCAGGACTGGGTAGGAGGAATTGAGTGGCTCTTGCATACTCGGTCCTTTGATTTGGCAAGACGGTCCGGCCCCGATCCCGGCAGCTTTGGCCCGTCTCCTCAATTGATGTCTTTATCTGGGGGGATGGTTAACACTTTTCAACCGCCCTGCCCCAAGGTTTGCAGCCACCTTGCCCGCACCGCAGCCGGACCACAAGGGCGCAAATGGTGAAAGGGTGACCAAAGGCCTAACGGGCCCGCCGCAGCTGTAAGAGCCGCAGGTGACAGGCCGTTTAACAGCACATAGTTGCGCCCGGCCAGCCATCATCCAGCAGCCATACGGGCGGGTTCCAACTGCTGGGCACAGGGTTCGCATCCAGCACCTTGAACAACTGCGCGCCAGCGCCTAAACTGCCCGGCGAATACCGGAGATTGTATGACCTGAGTCATCCGGGCCCGCGGCATGCCGGCCCACACCAAACACAAAAACCTTCAGACCTGCAGCCAGCGGGCCGGTTTTGTTTGGCCGCATTTGAATATACCACGCCCGCCAAACGGGCTCTCCGAGAGTTTTAAGACATGAACCGCAGAAAACTTCCCGGCTTTCTGAACACCCCCGTGCGTCCCCAGGTCTCTTCCGGCCTGAGCGAACTGGGTTTCAAACCCTTTTTTCAACAGCAGATGGCAGATGCCGCCGAAGGCACCGCCCCGGCCCGCATCACCGCCATTCACCGCAGCCAGTTCGACCTCATCAGCGCTGACGGCCCCCTCACCTGCCCGGCCATTGACGGCGCCGCTGTCGGGGACTGGCTGCTGCTTGACCCAGAAACCGGGCACGGAACCGTCCTGCTGGATCGGGCCTCGCTGTTTAGACGGCGCGCACCCGGCACCGGCCGCGAAACACAGTTGATCGCCGCCAACATCGACACGCTGTTTATCGTCACCTCCTGCAATCACGACTTCAACATCGCCCGGCTGGAACGCTTTCTGGCGCTGACAAACGAAGCAAATACCACCCCGGTGATCATTCTGACCAAGGCCGACCTCACAGATGATCCCGACAGCTACCGAACGCAGGCCCAATCCTTGCAGCCCGGCCTTGTTGCCGAAACCATCGACGCCACCGACCCTGCAGAGGTGAACCGCCTGCGCGCCTGGTGCGGGCTGGGAGAAACCGTGGCATTGGCCGGCTCCTCAGGTGTCGGCAAGTCCACGCTTGCCAACACCCTGGCCGGCGGCGGGCTGATGCAAACCGGCGCCATCCGCGAAGACGACAGCAAAGGCCGGCATACGACTTCGCACCGGCAAATGCTGCGGCTGCCCGGCGCCGGCTGGCTGATCGACACCCCCGGCATGCGCGAGCTGCAGATATCAGACGCGCAGGACGGTATTGATATGGTGTTTCAGGATCTTACCGATATCGCGGCACACTGCCGTTTCAGGGACTGCCAGCATGAAAGCGAACCGGGCTGCGCCATCCAAGCAGCCGCCAAAGCCGGTCAGCTTGACACCGCCCGCATTGCGCGCTGGCAAAAGCTAAGATCCGAGGACGCCTTTAACGCGCAGTCTCCGTCTGAACGCCGCGCCGCCGGCAAAGCGCTTGGCAAGGTGATCAAACAGGCCAAACGCATCAAGCGCAAAAAGTAAGCCCCAAGATCCGAACCCGCCCCTGGCGCAGCAGCGCCGGGGGTATCGGGGCGCCGTTTACAGCGGCTCGATATCGCCCTGCGCGCGGGTATCGTGAAAATCCTTCTGCCAGGCCTCAAAACTGCCGGCGGCAATCGCCTCTCGCATACCTTGCATGATCTCCTGGAAATAATGCAGGTTGTGCCAGGTCAGCAGCATCCCCGAAATCATCTCGTTCGAGCGGAACACATGGTGCAGGTAAGCCCGCGAGTAACTTGAACAGGCCGGGCAGCTGCACTGCTCATCCAAGGGCCGCGGGTCGTCCTGATGGCGGGCGTTCTTGATGTTCACCACGCCATAGCGGGTAAAGGCCTGCCCGGTGCGGCCCGACCGCGACGGCAGCACGCAGTCCATCATGTCAATGCCGCGCGCCACAGCGCCGACGATATCATCGGGCTTGCCCACGCCCATCAGATAGCGCGGCTTGTCTTCAGGCAGGAAACCGGGAGCGTAATCAAGGCAATCAAACATCGCCTCCTGCCCCTCGCCCACCGCAAGGCCGCCAACGGCATAGCCCTCGAACCCGATTTTCTTCAGCGCCTCGGCGCTTTCTTCGCGCAGGTCCTGTTCCAGCCCGCCCTGCATGATCCCGAACAGCGCATGGCCGGGCCGGTCGCCGAATGCCTCGCGCGACCGCTCGGCCCAGCGCATCGACAGGCGCATTGATTCCGCAATCCGGTCACGGTCGGCAGGCAGCGCCGGGCATTCGTCAAAACACATCACGATATCGGACCCCAGCAGCCGCTGGATCTCCATCGATCGTTCCGGTGTCAGCTCATGTTTGGAGCCGTCGATATGGCTTTTGAATGTCACGCCCTTCTCGGTCAGCTTGCGCAAACCCGCCAGCGACATCACCTGAAACCCGCCCGAGTCCGTCAGAATGGGCCGCTCCCAGTTCATGAACTTGTGCAAGCCCCCCAGCCGGTCGATGCGTTCGGCCGTCGGGCGCAGCATCAGGTGGTATGTGTTGCCCAGCAGGATATCGGCCCCGGTCGCGCGCACGCTTTCCGGCATCATCGCCTTGACGGTTGCAGCGGTGCCGACCGGCATGAAAGCAGGCGTGCGGATTTCACCGCGCGGCGTATTGATGACACCTGTGCGCGCCGTGCCGTCGGTTGCCTTCAGTTCAAAGTTGAAAAGCTCTGCCATCTTCCATTCCTGCCGTTAAACTCAAACCGGCACACCGGTGATTCCCCCCTAATGCCAAGGAGCCAACTCCATGTCCACAGCCGACGCCGCACCGCAATTGAAACTCGGCTGGGAAGAATGGGTCAGCCTGCCCAACCTTGGTCTGCCTGCATTGCGCGTCAAGGTCGACACCGGCGCCCGCACCTCCTCGCTGCACGCCACCGGCATTGAAACATTTGGCCCGGCAAGCGCCCCCAAGGTGCGCTTCATGGTGCATCCCATCCCCGGTCAGTACGATCTGGAAATCCCTTGCTCTGCCCTGATCAAGGACCGGCGCGAGGTGACGTCGTCAAACGGCGAAAGCGAAATGCGCTTTGTGATCGAAACCCCGATGGAAATCGCAGGCCAGTCCTGGCCGGTGGAGCTGACGCTGACCGACCGGCGCGGCATGGCGAAACACATGCTGCTGGGCCGCCAGGCGCTGACCGAGAACGTGACAGTGGTGCCGGGCGAACGTCTTTGCCAGCCGGAACTGGATTATTCGGTCTATTCCTCTTCCAGCATCCGCAAATCCGCCCCGAAACGCTCGCTGCGCATTGCTGTGCTCAGCCGGGAGGACAATTACTCCACCCGCCGCCTGGTGGAAGAGGGCGAGAACCGCGGCCACACAGTCGAGGTGATCAATACCACCCGCTGCTACATGGCGCTGAACGCGCTGGCGCCCGAGGTCCATTATGACGGCAAGCGGCTGCCCCGCTATGATGCGGTGATCCCGCGCATCGGCGCCTCCGTCACCCAATACGGCACCGCGCTGCTGCGCCAGTTCGAAACCGTGGGCACCTATTGCGTCAACGGCGCCGAAGGCATCACCGCCAGCCGCGACAAGCTGCACGCGCATCAGATCCTGGCCCGCCACAAGATCGGCATGCCCGCCACCGCCTTTGCAGCCTCCCCCAAGGACACCGGCAGCCTGATCCAGATCGTGGGCGGCGCGCCGCTGATCGTGAAACTGCTCGAAAGCACCCAGGGCAAGGGCGTGGTGCTGGCGGAAACCACAAAGGCCGCCGAAAGCGTGATCACCGCCTTTCGCGGGCTCAAGGCCAACTTCCTGGTGCAGCAGTTTGTCAAGGAAGCCGCAGGTGTGGATATCCGCTGTCTGGTGGTCGGCTCCAAGGTGGTTGCTTCGATGAAACGCTCCGGGGCGGAGGGTGACTTCCGCTCCAACCTGCATCTGGGCGGCAGCGCCGAAATCGTGCGTATCAGTAAGGAGGAACGCTCTACTGCGGTCCGCGCCGCCCGTGCCTTTGGCCTCAACGTGGCCGGCGTCGATCTGTTGCGGTCGGAAACCGGCCCCAAGGTGCTGGAGGTGAATTCCTCCCCCGGGCTGGAAGGGATCGAGAAGACCTCCTCCAAAAACATCGCCGCGCTGATCTATGCCGAGATCGAAGACCGGGTCCGACCGGCCCCGATGCGGCGGCTCAAACCCTCTGCCTCTTGAGGCGCAGTTTATCTTGACCTGCCGGAACGGGCGCAGGATCCTGCCCGCAGGCGTTTGAAACAGAAAGCATATTCATGAACGAAGACCTGATTCTGGACCTTCTCTCCAGCAACCTGCTGTACTTGCTGGGCGCGGTCCTGCTGATCATCGTAGTACTGAAGGGCGTGCGCATCGTGCCGCAGTCCGAAAAATACGTGATTGAACGGTTCGGCCGCCTGCATTCGGTGCTGGGGCCGGGCATTAACTTCATCGTGCCGTTCCTGGATGTGGCCCGCCACAAGGTGTCAATCCTGGAGCGCCAGCTGCCCAACGCCACCCAGGACGCGATCACCAAGGACAACGTGCTGGTGCAGATCGACACTTCGGTTTTCTACCGCATCCTGGAGCCGGAAAAGACCGTCTACCGGATCCGCGACGTGGACGGCGCCATTGCCACCACCGTGGCCGGCATCGTGCGGGCCGAGATCGGCAAAATGGACCTGGACGAGGTGCAATCCAACCGCTCGCAGCTGATCGGGCAGATCCAGCATTCGGTCGAAAGCGCGGTAGACGACTGGGGCATCGAAGTCACTCGCGCCGAAATCCTGGACGTGAACCTTGATCAGGCCACCCGCGACGCGATGCTGCAGCAGCTGAATGCCGAGCGCGCCCGCCGCGCCCAGGTGACCGAGGCCGAGGGCGCAAAACGCGCGGTTGAGCTGAACGCCGATGCCGAGCTTTATGCCGCCGAACAGACCGCCAAGGCCCGCCGCATCCAGGCCGAGGCCGAGGCCTATGCCACCGAAGTCGTCGCCAAGGCGATCCGCGAAAACGGTATCGAGGCCGCGCAATACCAGGTCGCTCTGAAACAGGTGGAATCGCTGAACGCGCTCGGCAAGGGCGAGGGCAATCAGACCATCCTGGTCCCCGCCCACGCGCTGGAGGCCTTTGGCAACGCCTTCAACCTGCTGAAAGGGGGCAAGTGATGGTCATGCCGTTCTGGGCCTTGTGGTGGGTGTGGGGCGCCGCGGCGCTGGTGCTGGCCATACTGGAGGTTCTGGTGCCCGGCTTTGTCTTTCTCGGCTTTGCCATCGGCGCCGCTGCGGTCAGCCTGCTGCTGCTGGCGGGCGCCGGTCTCAGCCTGCCGCCGCTGTTGCTGATCTTTGCGGTGCTGTCGCTGGCGGCCTGGCTGGTGATGCGCCGCTTTTTTGCCCTGCCCAAGGGCCAGGTGAAGACCTTCAACCACGACATCAACGACTGACTGACAACACCGACTGACAGCAGGCCGGGCTGCACATCACCGCAGCTCGGCTATTCGGTCAGGCCTTATGGTACGGGCCATATGGTACGGGCCATACGGCATGTCCCATGCGGTACGGCCGGCGTCAGAACCTGAAACCCACCCCCGCCAGCAGCCCGTGAGTCACCGCATCATGGCGGAAAAAGCTGTCCGTGCCGCGGATGCCGTCCTGATACTCCACCCCCAGCCCGCGGTACATCACATAGATCGAGGCCCGCTCCCAGCGGTCGTAAATCAGCCCGCCCATGGCCGACCAGCTTTGATCCGACCCGGCGCCAAAGCCGCCGATATCGCCCTCCAGGGAAACTCTGAACCGCGGCGACAGCCGCCGCTCCCAGCGCAGCCCGGCAACCGGATCGGTCCATGTGCCGCCCCGCCGCACCGCACCGCCCGGCAGATCGGCCGTCACATCCACATCCCAGTGGCGCAGTCCGCCAAAGACCTCAAACCGGTCCCGCCCCTGCCCGAAACGATAGGTCACCACTGCCTCAGCCATGTTCTGGTCATAGGCAGCAGCCACCGCACCGGCAAAGCTATCCGCTGTCCGGTCCGAATCCATCACCGCATAGCGCAGCCGGAAACCGAAACGGCTGCTGTGCTGCCCCTCAAATGCCAGCATCCCGCCGGCCTGCAGCTGATCAAAAACATCGCCCGCATCAATTGATACACCGCCGCCTGCCTGCCCCAGCTCGGTTGTCCCCTCCACCGATGGTGCCAGCACAAAGGGCGTCAGCTGCCAGCGCCATGCCCCCTGTGCCCGGGCATCGCCTGCAGTCCCGCCCAAGGCCAGGCAGCTGCCCGCCAGCACAAGGGCAACGGAATTCGCGCATCTGCGGGTCGCAGTTTTCCCTGGCATGGCCTCTCTCCGCTCCTGCCCGCACGCAGCAGCTCCGTGGCCGGACAGCGGCGCACGGCCCGCATCCTTCGGGCAGCGTTTACTAAATCATCGTGGGGGAACCACAATTTAGCGCGTTCACCCCATCAAATCAAATTTTCACGAACAGGTGATTAACAGAACATTCCCGCTGCGGTGTGTGCCGCCTCTGGACGCCGGGCTGTACATTCCCTATATAAATCGTCGGAATATCAGACCGGGATCCCCATGACCAACCCTTCCGAACCGCTTGAAGGCGCACCGCTGATCGCGCCCTCCTCCGTCAGCCATCCGCTGTACGAGGCCGTGACCGACGCCTGCCGCTCCGTCTATGACCCGGAAATCCCGGTGAACATCTACGAGCTGGGCCTGATCTACACGATCGACATCAATGACGAGAACGACGTCAGGATCATCATGACCCTGACCGCGCCGGGCTGCCCGGTTGCGGGCGAGATGCCGGGCTGGCTCGTCGATGCCATCTCACCGGTGCCCGGTGTGAAAACGGTTGACGTCGAACTCACCTGGGAGCCGCCCTGGGGCATGGAGATGATGTCCGACGAGGCCCGCCTGGAACTGGGCTTCATGTAAGCCCGCACAGCCTGCGCCCGGATCCGGCCCCTGCATCTGCGGGGGCCTTTTCATTTTCCGGCCCAAGTGTCTAATGTGCGGCAGCCCTAGACCCGGAGCCGCCCCATGCGCCAAGCCCTGCTGTCCGTTGCTTTGCTGTCCGCGGCCCTCGTGCTGCTTCCTGCTCCCGGCACAGCGGACCCTCCGGCCCTCAGCTACGGCCCGCGCCCGGCCTATCTGATCAGCCAGCTGCCCGAAGGTGCGCTTAAGGACAGGCTGCAGGCCTGCGCAGGCCAGACCCCGGCGCGCACGGATTTTTCCATCGGCCACCGCGGCGCGCCGCTGATGTTCCCCGAACACACCGCCGAAGGCCACCGGGCCGCCGCCGCCATGGGCGCGGGCATTTTGGAATGCGACGTCACCTTCACCCGCGACCTGGAACTGGTCTGCCGCCACGCGCAAAACGACCTGCACCGGACCACGGACATCCTGACCTCCCCCCTGGCGGACCGCTGCATCCAGCCCTTCTCTCCGCATGCATTCTCTTCCCCCGCCAGCGCCGAATGCCGCAGCTCCGATCTGACCCTGGACGAATTCCGCCGCCTGCGTCCGAAAATGGACAGCGCCAACCCCTTTGCCGCCACGCCGCGGGACTATCAGGGCGGCCTTCCCTCGTGGCGCACCACGCTTTACGGCGGCAGCGCCCAAACTCTGACCCATGCCGAGTCGATCGCCCTGCTGCAAAGCCTCGGCACCAAATTCATGCCCGAGCTGAAGGCCCCCGCAGTCCCGATGCCCTTTAACGGCTTCACGCAACAGGATTTCGCGCAGAAACTAATCGATGACTATAAATCCGCCGGCATCGCCCCCGCCGACGTCTGGGTGCAAAGCTTCAGCCTGGACGATATCCTCTATTGGATCGAACACGAACCGGCGTTCGGCCGCCAGGCGGTGCTGCTCGACGGCAGCTACCGGCACGAGGGGTTTGATCACACCGATCCGGCAACATTCCCGTATGACTTCGCCGCGCTGAAGGCCCAGGGCGTCAATTATCTGGCACCGCCCCTTTGGATGCTGGTGACCGTGCAGGACGGCCGCATTGTTCCCTCCGCCTATGCCATTGCCGCAAAATCCGCCGGGCTGCGGCTGATCACCTGGACGCTGGAACGCTCAGGCCCGCTGCAGGGCGGCGATTGGTACTTCCAGTCGCTCGCAAGCCTCAGCCGCGGCGGCGGCGACGGCGACGGCGACGGCGACGGCATGTATTACCAGCTGCTGGACGTTCTGGCACAGGACGCAGGTGTCGAAGGCGTTTTTTCCGACTGGCCTGCCACCGTCACCTACTATGCAAACTGCATGGGGCTTTGACACCATTGGCCTGTGATCGGCGGCAGCGCAGGTTTCAGGCCGCTCCCCCTTGTAAATCCGCATACAGAATACATGTTACCTGCCTGCCTGGACGTTTGCGGGGTTGAGCCGCGGCAGCACCAGCCCTAGATAGGGACTAAGTGTAAGGAGAAACCCATGTTCGGCATTCCCGGCAAACAAGCTGTGACCATGACGCCCAAGGCAGCAGCGCAGATCGCCAGGCTGATGGCCAAAGACGGCCATGCCGGCCTGCGCATCGGCGTCAAGAAAGGCGGCTGTGCGGGCATGGAATACACCATGGAATACGTCAACGAGCCCTCTGCCAACGATGAAGTGGTGGAACAGGACGGCGCCCGCATCCTGATCGCGCCGATGGCGCAGATGTTCCTGTTCGGCACCGAAATCGACTATGAGGTGACGCTGTTGGAAAGCGGTTTCAAGTTCAACAACCCCAATGTCGCGGATGCCTGCGGCTGCGGCGAATCGATCAGCTTCAAAGAACTGCCCGGCGCCTGATCCGGTCCAGACGGGACGCAATCAGCGGGCGGGGTTTTCCCCGCCCTTTTTGTGGCCGGTCCCCGGTCAAGCGAATTGCGCCACTCCGCCGCTGGTGTTACCTGTCACGCCCACATAACGAGGATCGGAGGCATCCCCCATGCGGCGGAAACTGGCAGCAGGCAACTGGAAAATGAACGGCACCGGCGACAGCCTGGGTGAATTGGCAGCCCTGGCCGAAAGCCATGCCGGCCCGGCTGCGGACATCCTGATCTGCCCGCCGGCAACCCTGCTGTCGCGCGCAGCCGACATTGCCAAAGGCAGCGCCGTCGCTATCGGCGGCCAGGACTGCCACGCAAACGCCTCCGGCGCCCACACCGGCGATCTTTCAGCGGCCATGCTGAAAGACGCCGGCGCCTCCGCGGTGATCCTCGGCCATTCCGAGCGCCGCGCCGACCACGGCGAAACTGACGCCCAGATCTGCGCCAAAGCCGAAGCCGCCCTAGCAGAAGGCCTCATTGCGGTGATCTGCATCGGTGAAACCCTGTCCGAGCGCGAAGGCGGCGACACGCTGAAGGTGGCTGGCACTCAGCTTGCAGGTTCCGTCCCGGACTCTGCCACAGGCGAAAACACTGTTGTGGCATACGAACCGGTCTGGGCCATCGGCACCGGCAAAGTGCCGACGCTGGAGCAAATTGCCGAAGTGCACAACTTCCTGCGCGCCGAACTCACCGCCCGCTTCGGGGCCGGGACCGCAGAGTCCATCCGCCTGCTCTACGGCGGCTCGGTCAAACCGTCGAACGCAGGTGAGATCTTTGCCGTCTCCAATGTCGATGGCGCGCTTGTGGGCGGTGCCAGTCTGAAGGCCGCGGATTTCTCCCCGATCATCACCGCGCTGGAAACCGCTTAAGCCAAGAAAATTTGAATTTTCTTGGCAAAATTCTTCCAAGAATTTTGCCGCAGAACGCAAAACGGCGCCCGAACATCCGGGCGCCGTTTTCGTTACTGCAAAGCCTTACTTGGTTATGATCTCCGGCCCCATCACCGCGTTTGGCAATACAGTGGAAAGCCAGGGGATATAGGTGATCATGATCAGGAAAACAAAGAGCACCGCCAGGAACGGCAAGGCTGCCCGCACCACCCCCATCATCGGCATCCCCGCCACGCCCGACGTCACAAACAGGTTCAGGCCAACCGGCGGAGTAATCATGCCGATCTCCATGTTCACCACCATGATGATGCCCAGATGGATGGGATCAATGCCCAGCTCAATCGCAATCGGGAACACCAGCGGTGCAACGATGACCAGCAGCCCCGACGGTTCCATGAACTGACCGCCGATCAGCAGGATCACATTGACCACGATCAGGAACATCACCGGGCCAAAGCCTGCCGACAGCATTGCCGTGGCAATCTGCTGCGGTACCTGCTCATCGGTCAGCACGTGTTTCAGGATCAGCGCATTGGCAATCACGAACAGCAGCGTCACGGTCAATTTGCCCGCCTCGAACAGCGTGTGCTTGGTATCGCTGTGCAGGAACGCCGTCAGCAGTGCATAAGGCTTCCGCAACAGCGGCGTCTTTGCCTCGCCCTCACCATTCGACAGCGGTCCCATGTCCTTGTAGACAAAGCTGGCGATGAAGAAAGCATAGACCGCCGCCACCGCCGCCGCCTCGGTCGGAGTAAAGATGCCGCCATAGATGCCGCCCAGAATGATCACGATCAGGAACAACCCCCAGCCCGCGTCCCGCGCCGACTCAAAGATCTCGCCCCAGCCTTTCCACTCGCCCTTGGGCAGGTTCTTGACCTTGGCCATCACATAGATGGTCACCATCAGCATCAGCCCGGCCATCAGCCCCGGAATGACGCCGGCCAGGAACATCCGGCCGACGGAAACCTCAACCGCTGCTGCATAGACCACCATCACAATCGACGGCGGGATCAGGATGCCAAGCGTCCCTGCGTTACAGATCACGCCTGCCGCAAACTCCTTGGAGTAGCCCACCTCGCGCATGCCGGCGATCACAATGGAACCAATGGCCACCACAGTTGCGGGCGACGACCCAGAAAGCGCTGCAAACAGCATGCATGCAAAGACGCCTGCAATCGCCAGTCCGCCCGGCAGATGGCCGACACAGGCAATCGAAAACCGGATGATCCGCCGCGCCACGCCGCCCGTGGTCATGAACGACGACGCCAGAATGAAAAACGGGATCGCCAGCAGGGTGAAATGCCCCTCAAAGGCCTCAAACAGCGTGCCCGCGACGCTCGCCAGCGAACTGTCAGAGTAAATCAGCAGGAAAATCGTCGAGCTGAGACCCAGCGACACCGCAATCGGCACCCCGATCAGCAACAGGCCGATCACCATCGCAAAGAGAATTACCACTTCCATCAGTCATGCTCCCCGCGCTGCGCCCGCACGGCGTCCAGCTCATCTTCCACTTCATGGCTGGCCACCAGCCGGTCCACATCACCGCGCGCGATCTGGAACGCCGCCTGGATAAAGCGGAACACCAAAAGCAGCATCGACACCGGCAGCACCACATAGGGCACCACTTTCGGCAGTTTCTCATAAGGATCGCCGTAGTTGATCAGGTCCTCAAGAAACTTGAAGACCGCCACCATCGGCACATCCTGCACCTCGTAAAAGCTCTGGCTGCGTGCCTTCATGTCAAACCCGGTCGGGAACCAGCGCCCCGAGGTCGGCGGCAGATCGGCAAACACCGCCCAGTAGTCATAGGCGCCTTTCAGCAGCAGCAACGAGAACACGATGCAGCAGGCGGCAGCAAACAGCCCCACCGCGCGGCGCGCGCCCGGTGCCAGCATATTCAAAATGGCATCGACGCCCAGATGCGCATGGGCCTTCACCGCATAAGAGGCGCCCAAAAGCACCAGCCAGGCAAACAGGAACACGGTCAGCTCCAGCGCCCATAAAATGTTGGAATTGAACACAAACCGCGCAATAACATTGGCAAATGTTATTGCCGTCATCAGCCCCAGCAGGAGCGCGATCAGGGTTTCTTCGAGTGAGTTGATAAGCCCGCTCGGGCCGGTTCTGGACCCCGCCATGGCTGCCTCCCAAATTTTGCGGAAAAGGGGTGCAGGCAGCTGATTTCCGCGCCGCCTGCGGTCAGGAGGCCCCGATACGGGCCTCCCGGATGCGGCCTGAGTTACAGGCCTGCGTTAATGGCTTGCGCGGCGTCGATCTTCTCCTGGCCGACGTCGCCTGCAAATTTCTCCCACACGGGCTTCATTGCTTCGACCCAGGCCGCGCGCTGCTCAGGGCTCAGCTCACGCACAACGCCGCCGGCATCGATGATCGCCTGGCGGGCTTCGCCGTTCACCTTGGTCGACTCGGCGTTCCGCGTGGCGGTCACTTCGTTCAGGATGGTCAGGAACTGGTCGCGCACCGCCGGGTCCAGGCTGTCCAGCCAGTCCACCGAGGTCACCACCAGATAGTCCAGCGCGCCGTGGTTGGTCTCGGTCACACCGTCCTGCACCTCAAAGAACTTCTTGCCATAGATGTTCGACCAGGTGTTCTCCTGCCCGTCCACAACACCTTGTTGCAGAGCGCCGTATACTTCCGAGAATGCCATCTTCTGTGGCGAGCCGCCGATCGCTTCCATCTGCGCCACCAGCACGTCCGAGGACTGCACCCGGAACTTCAGCCCATTGGCATCCGTGGGCTCGACCAGCGGCTTGTTGGCCGACATCTGCTTCATGCCGTTGTGCCAGTAGGCCAGCCCCTGCAGACCGCGGCGCTGCATCGAATCCAGCATCTCCTGGCCGGTTTCGGACCCCTGGAACGCATCCACCGCGTCGATGTTCTTGAACATGAACGGCAGGTCGAACAGGCGGAACTGCTTGGTGAACTTTTCAAACTTCGACAGGCTTGGCGCGGCCAGCTGCACGTCGCCCTGCAGCATCGCTTCCAGCACCTTGTTGTCATTGTACAGTGTCGAGTTCGGATAGACCTCGATGCACATGGTGCCGTTCATCTCTTCGTTCACGCGGCTCTCCAGCAGCGACGCGGCAATCCCCTTGGGGTGCTTGTCGGTGTTGGTGACATGGCTGAACTTCACCACGATCTCGCCGTCGTCGCAAGCAGCACTTGCAGCGCCTGCGGTGACGGTCAGTGCCAGTGCGGTGGCGGCAGTGGTCAGGAATTTCATGGTCTTTTCCTCCCAGAAAAATCATCTCTAAATCCGATGTTGCATTCAGCGCATGGCTGAAGCCCGCCCAGAGCATCCCAAGTTGCAAGAATCCGCTCAAGAATTGATTCGGGACTCATCAGCCGTCAGTTTTTTCCGCATTCCGGCAATGACTTACCGGCAATTCCAAGCGCATCCAGGTGGAGACCGTCAAAGGCTGTGCGGAATCCCGCACAGGGTGCTTCCGGCTTTGTGCGGAATTTCGCACAAATGTTAGCGCAAGACAATTCTGCCGGGAGAATCGCCGCCCCTTCATCTTTTCAAAAATACTCCCGCCGGAGGCATCCTCACTATCCGCCGTGCGCCGCCCGCCGGGATGTTGCCCCCCCTGCGTACGCCCCGCTTGCCCGGCCTTAACCCGGCCCTGCGATACTCTGACCTGTCGCGACACCGGAGCGGTCTGACACCCCGCACCATCAGGAGATCACAGGGTCCCCAAGACCACCTCTTCAACGGGTGCAGGGGCGTCCCGAACGAAGGCTTCATGCGGACATGGGCTTACCCCCGTCCTCCCTCCGCCCCATGCCCCATTCCGGGGTTTCCGGCGGCGCCGCCTCCCTAATACTCCGGCAGCAGTGCCGGACCTGACCAATCGTAAGGCCCCGGCTGCCAGCGCACTCAGCGGCGGTAGTCTTCGGGCCGGATGCCATAGCGGGCCAGCTTGTCATAAAACGTCTTGCGCGGCAGCCTCAACGCTTCCGCGGCCGCAGCCGCGCGCCCGTTGGCCCGGCCCAGCGCCGCAATCAGCAGCGAGCGTTCGACCTGCGCCATCTGCTCCGCCAGACCCAGCCCTGCCGCTGCGGCGGCCTCTTCCGGCATGCCCAGCACAAACCGCATTGCCGCCGACATCAAGGATCGCGCATTGCCCGGCCAGTCCTGCGCCATCAGGGCTGCCAGATGGTCCTGCGAAATCTCCGGCACCTCGATCCCCGCCTGCTCTGCCGCCTGCGCCACGTAATGACGGAACAATACCGGAATATCGCCGGGGCGTTCGGCCAGCGAGGGGATCCGCACCCGCATCACATCCAGCCGGTAAAACAGGTCCGGACTGAACCCGCCCGCCTGTACCTTATCCGCCAGACCCGCACTGGAGCCCGCAATGATCCGCACCCCGCTGCCCTGTTCCAATTGCGCCAGCAGCGCAAATTGCGCCGCTTCCGGCAGCGCCTGCAGCTCGTCCAGAAACAGCGAGCCGCCCGCCGCCTCCTGGCACAGCTCCGCCACCGTCTCTGCGGCCAGCCCTGCGGCGGGGCGCTTCACAAACGGCCCCTGCCCCGCAGGCGACATCAGGTGAATGACCTCCGCCACTTTGGAAATACCGCTGCCCGGCGCGCCGGTAACCAGCACCTCCGCCCCCGTCGGCGCCACTGCGCGCACCCGCTGGCGCATTTCCATGGCCTGGGGCGAGGTGCCGAACAACAGCCGCGCCGCCGGATCGCCGGTCTCCAGCTGATGCTTCAGCCGCCGGTTCTCCAGCACCAGCGCCCGAGTCTTCAAGGCGCGCTCCAGCACCGGCAGGAAATCTGCTGCGGCGCAGGGTTTTTCCAGAAAATCAAACGCCCCCTGCGACATCGCTTTGACCGCCATCGGAATGTCGCCCTCGCCGGTCAGCAGCACCACCGGCAGCTCCTCGTCGGCGCCACGGGCATACTCGAGCAGGTGAAACCCGTCCCGCCCCGGCATCCGGATGTCCGACACGATGATGCCGCCGAACGCCGGCGTGATATGATCCTTTGCCGCCACAAACGAGCCGCAGGCGACCACCTCCAGATCATTCAGCTCCAGCGTCTGCGCCAGCGCCTCGCGCACCGCCGCGTCGTCATCCACCAGCAGCACTTTGCGGGTCATGCGGCATTCCCCTTCCTGGCACCTTCGCGCCATGGTTCCAGTTCCACTGTGAACACCGCACCGCCGCCGGTATTGGCACCGCGGATGTTGCCGCCAAAGCTTTGCACCAATCCGTAAGAGATCGACAGCCCCAGCCCCATGCCTTCGGAACTGCCCACCGCCTTGGTGGAGTAAAACGGGTCGAACATCTTTTCCGGCTCCTTGATGCCAGGGCCGCTGTCCTGCACCCGCACCTGCAGCCGCGGGCCGCTTTCGACAGAGATTGAGATCACCTTCTCCGATTGCCCTTGCATCGCATCCGCCGCGTTGTTGATCAGGTTCACAAACACCTGCGTCAGCCGCACCTCGCCGCCCCAGGCAGGCACCGGCGCTGCATAGGCCGCCTCGTCCCAGCGCAGATCTATTTGATCCGCCTTCAGCCGCGGCGCGGTCAGCTCCACTGCCGCTTTGATCACCTGCACCAGATCGACCTGCCCCATCGGCTCGCTTTCATTGCGGGCAAAGGCGCGCAGGTTCTTGATGATCCGCGCCATCCGCACCGCCATGTCTGCAATCCGGTCCAGGTTCTCAGCCGTGCGCCCTGCCTTGCCCCGCTCCAGAAAGGCGGCGCCGTTTTCGGCAAATTGCTGGATCGCCATCAGGGGCTGGTTCAATTCATGGCTGATGCCCGCCGACATCTGCCCCAAAGCGGACAGCTTGCCCGCCTGCACCAGATCCTCCTGGGCGCGTTTCAGGGCGGCTTCGGCTTCCTCGCGCTCGCCCACCTCGCGGCGCAGCTGATCATTGGCCAGAGACAAGGCCTTGGTCCGTTTTTCCACCCGGCTTTCCAGCACAGCATTGGCCTCGGCCAGTGTGCGGCGGCGCTCCATCACGATGAACAGCATGGCGCCCAGAGCCAGGCACACCGCCGCCAGCGCCGCCGCCTGCAAGGCTGCGATCCGCTGGGCCGGCGCCACATCCACCAGAATTTCGCCTGTCATCCCGATCAGCGGCAAATCCACTGAAAGATGCAATGCGCGGCCGGGCAGATACGGGCTGCCCTCAAGACTCCAGATTTCATGGTCAGCATAACGGTCCCTGCCGGTAACACTCGGGGTTTCCCCCGCCGCGCCTCGCTGCCAGAACAGCAATTCGGACCGGTTGGAAATGAACACCTCGCCGCTCATGCCGGTAAAGAACACCGCCGGCAGCGAGCCGCGCCAGGTCTGCTCCACGTCATTCACATCCGCTGCAACCACCAGCGCCCCGCGCACACCGCCGGGCTGAAACACTGGCGCGGCATAGAAATACGACCGCCGCCCGCCCGGCTGCAAAACCGCGTGACCGGTTCCCATGGCCCCTTGCATGGCACGTATAAAATAGGCCTGATCCGCAACATCCGGCCCGGACACCCCTTCGGCTGCCGCCAGCACCCGGCCGTCTGCGGCGGCAAAGAACACGTCCAGCGCCGCGGTTTTATCGGCAACCGCGCGCAGCAGCTCCGCCGCCGCCTCGCGCGCGCCAGGCGTGGACAAATCCGCCAGCGCCGGGTGTCCGGCGGTCAAAACCGCCAGCTCCTGATAGACCTGCAGCTGGGTGCTGACCCGGTCCGACGCCAAGGCCAGATCCGCCGCGCTGCGCTCTGCCAGGCTGTCCAGCGCTTGACGGTAGCCATAAGACCAGACCATCAGCGCCAATGCCGCAACGGCCAACAGGAACCCGGCAGGCAGGCTCCAGCGAAGTATTTGCTGTGTTTTCATTGCGGCACGTTATCAAAGCGCCCCTTGCATTGACCAGACGCAGCGGCAAAAACCGGTGTATGAAGACTTTAATCCAATCCCCCACCGATCCGGCCTTTGTGCAGGACCCCTATCCCTTCTATGCGGCGGCCCAGGCAAAGGGCCAGATGCACCACTGGCAGGATTACGGCATCGTCGCCGCCTTCGGCCATTCCGCGGTGCATATGCTGCTGCGCGACCGCCGCTTCGGCCGCGAGGTGCCGGAAGAGCTGCGCAAGGACGGCCCAGCCCATCTTGCCCCTTTCCTGGCAGTGGAGGCGCACTCATTGCTGGATGCCGAGCCGCCCCGCCACACCCGCCTGCGCCGCCTGGTGCTGCGCGCCTTCACCTCGCGCGAGATCGCGGCGCTGGAGCCAGGCATCAAGGATCTGTGCCACCAGCTGATCGACGCTTTCCCGGACCAGCCGTTTGACCTGCTGGAGGCCTATTGCACCCAGGTGCCGGTGATCACCATCTGCCGCCTGCTAGGGGTGCCCGAGGACATGGCGCCGCAGTTGCTGGATTGGTCGCACAGGATGGTGGCGATGTATCAGGCGTCGCGCACCGAAGAGACCGGACACGCCGCCGCCAATGCCGCGCATCAGTTCACAGAGTTCCTGCGCAGCTACATCAATGAGCGCCGCAACGACCCCGCGACGACCTGATCACCCGGCTGATCGCCGCCGAGGAAGAAGGCGACAAGCTGTCAACGGATGAGCTGATCGGCACCTGCATCCTGTTGCTGAATGCAGGCCACGAGGCCACCGTGCACTCCCTTGGCAATGGTATTAATACCCTGCTGCAGCAGGGCTGGCAGCCGGGCTGGCTGGCGCCCGCAGGCATCGAAGGGCTGGTGGAGGAGATTCTGCGTTATGACCCGCCGCTGCATATGTTCACCCGCTACGCCTATGAGGAGGCCGAGGTCTTCGGCCACACCTTCCAGCGCGGCGATCAGGTGGCCTTGCTGCTGGCCGCCGCCAACCGCGACCCGGCGGCACTGGGCGGCGCGGACCGCTTCGACCCGGCCCGCCCGCCCAAAGTGAACAAAAGCTTTGGCGGCGGCTTGCATTTCTGCGTCGGCGCCCCTCTGGCGCGGCTGGAGATGCAGATTGCCCTGCCGATCCTGTTCGGCCGCTGCCCGGATTTGAAACTGGCGGCAGCGCCGGAGTACTCAAATACCTATCACTTCCACGGGTTGACCCGGCTGCTGGTTACGGCCTGACTTGGAGCTCTGCCCAAACGCATGATTAATATGCGGTTCTGCCCCAAACGCATATTTAACATGGGGCTCTGCCCCAAACCCCGGGGTACTTCCGGACCAGAAAGAAGCAGACCATCCTCTGCTGCTTCTTTCTGGTCTTAAATACCTGAACCCTTAGGGTTGCAGCGGCAGCATCGTTGTGGACTTGATCTCCTCCATCGACAATAGCGCCGTCACATTATGCACCCGCACTTCGGCAATCAGCGCCTGATAAAAGACGTCATAGGCGCGCGCATTCTGCACCCGGACTTTCAGGATATAGTCGATGTCGCCTGCCAGCCTGTGCGCTTCCTGCACTTCGGGGCGGTCGCGCAGCGCCTGCAGGAATTTGGCCTGCCATTCCGCCTCATGCTCGGAGGTCCGGATAAGGACAAAGAAACAGGCCTCAAACCCCAGCGCCTCGGCATCCAGCAGCACCGTCTGCTGGCCGATCACCCCGCCCTCTTTCAGCTTGCGGATGCGATTCCACACCGGGGTCTTGGAGGAGCCCACCTGACGGGCGATTTCGTCCAGCGACTGGCCCGCGTCGCGCTGCAGTTCAGCCAGAATTTTCCGGTCAGTGGCGTCGATCCGCACCGTCATTCCTGTTTTCTCCTATTGTGAGGACCAATCGGCCCCGTGTTCAGCTGCGGTAAAACCAGTGTTCTTATTTCCGCAGGTATATAGCGTAATACCGGGAATATTTCCTATATCTAACCTCAAGTCAAACACACTGGAGAGGCCGCCAAGATGCCTGCACATAATATACACGCTGCCAACGCCACCGCTTACACCCGCGGCAGCATGGCTTGTATGGTTGCAGGCCAGGTTGTTTTTGCAGGCTCCGGCCCCGGCGACGCGGATCTGTTGACCGTCAAAACCCTGCGTGCGCTGCAGGAGGCCGATGTCATCCTCTATGACCGTCTGGTCAGCGGTGAAATCATGGCGCTGGCCGGTCCGCAAGCGCTGCTGGAAAATGTCGGCAAGGAAGGCTTTGGTGCGCAGGTCAGCCAGGACGAGATCAACACGCGGCTGGTCGCCCATGCCAAGGCCGGCCGCAAGGTGCTGCGGCTGAAGGCCGGAGATCCCACTGTCTTTGCCCGGCTGGATGAAGAGCTGACCGCCTGCGAAGCGGCCGGCATTGCAACCCAGATCATTCCCGGCATCACTGCCGCTTCGGCTGCCGCGGCCGGCATCGGCCAGAGCCTGACGCAGCGCGGGCGCAACACCTCGGTCCGGTTTCTGACCGGCCACGCGATGAGCGGTTTTGCCGATCACGACTGGGCTGCGCTTGCGCGCCCCGGCGAGGTTGCCGCGATTTACATGGGCAAGAAATCCGCCCGTTTCGTGCAGGGCCGCCTGATCATGCATGGTGCTGACCGCGCCACGCCGGTGACCATTATCGAGAACGCCTCGCGCGCTGAACAGCGGGTGCTGGAAACCAATCTGGACCGCCTGCCTGCCGACCTTGATGCGGCTGGCCTTGACGGCCCTGCCCTCACCTTCCTGGGTCTTGCGCCGCGCAAAGCGGCCGCCGCCCTGAACGACCTGAAAACGGAGCTTGCATAATGGCCCGCGCCTTTACCCCAAAGTCATCACCGCCAACGACCTGCTCGAGGGCGACGTGATCTATTTCACCGCTGACGACAGCTGGACCCGCGACCTGGCGCAAGCCGAGCTGATCACCGATGAGGCAGACGCCCAGCTGCGCCTGCTGGAAGCGGAGAAGCAGAACATCCGCATCGTCGGTGCCTATCTGGCCGACGCCAAGGCAGGCCCGAACGGCCCCGAGCCGACCCACTTCCGCGAGGATTTCCGCCGCACCGGCCCTCGAACTACTTCCATGGCAAGCAGGAGGCTGAAGCCAATGTATAAGTACAACGAGTTCGACGAAGCCTTCCTGGCGGAACGCAACGCCCAGTTCCGTGCCCAGGTCGAGCGCCGCATTGACGGCTCCCTCACCGAGGATGAGTTCAAGCCGCTGCGCCTGATGAACGGCGTTTACCTGCAGCTGCACGCCTATATGCTGCGGGTTGCGGTGCCTTACGGCACCCTGAATTCCGCCCAGATGCGCACCCTGGCGCTGCTGGCGGAAAAGTGGGACAAGGGCTATGGCCATTTCACCACCCGTCAGAACATCCAGTACAACTGGCCGAAACTGCGCGACATTCCGGATATGCTGGACGCGCTGGGTGAGGCTGGCCTGCACGCCATCCAGACCTCGGGCAATACCATCCGCAACACCACCGCCGACCATTTCGCTGGTGCCGCCGCGGATGAGCTGACCGACCCCCGCCCCTATGCCGAGCTGATCCGCCAGTGGTCCACCGACCACCCGGAATTCCAGTTCCTGGGCCGCAAGTTCAAGATCGCCATCACCGGCAGCGGCAACGACCGCGCCGTGATCAAGGCGCATGACGTGGGTCTGCAGGTGGTGGAACAGGGCGGCAAGGTGGGCTTTAAGGTTGTCGTCGGCGGCGGCCTGGGCCGCACCCCGATGATCGGCCAGGTGCTGCGCGAATTTCTGCCGCAGGCGGATCTGCTGCCCTATCTGGAGTCGGTTCTGACCGTCTACAACGTGCTTGGACGGCGCGACAACAAGTACAAGGCACGCATCAAGATCACCGTCTCCGAAAACGGCATCGACACCTACCGCGCGATGACCGAAGAAGCATTTATGGCGATCCGCGGCCAGTACGACGGCACCGACCAGCAGCAGCTGGCCGAGATCAAGACGCATTTCCAGGCGCCGGAGTTCCGCTCCGGTTCCACCGAAGCCTTTGATGCGGCTTACGCAAACGACCCGGTGTTCCGCGCCTGGGCCGACACCAATCTGGCCGAACACCGCAAGGGCGACCACGCCATCGTGACCATCTCGATCAAGGCGCATGGGCAAACCCCGGGCGACGCGACTGCCGAGCAGATGCGGGTGATGGCTGATCTGGGTGAGCAATACGCCTATAACGAGCTGCGCATCAGCCACCAGCAGAACGTGATACTGCCGCATGTCCACAAGAACGACCTGCCCGCAATCCACGCCACGCTGAAGGCAAACGGTCTGGCCACTGCCAATATCGGCCTGATCTCGGATATCATCGCCTGCCCCGGCATGGATTATTGCGCGCTGGCAACCGCCCGCTCGATCCCGGTCGCACAGGAAATCGCAACCCGCTTTGACGAACTGAAGATGGAGCACGACATCGGCCATCTGCAGATCAAGATCTCGGGCTGCATCAACGCCTGCGGCCATCACCATGTTGCCCACATCGGCATCCTGGGCCTGGACCGTGCGGGGGTGGAGAACTACCAGATCACCCTGGGCGGCGACGCCACCGAGACGGCGGCCATCGGCACCCGCACCGGTCCTGGCTTTGCCTATGACGAGATCGTGCCCGCAGTAGAGCGCATTGTCGAGGTCTACATGGCCCAGCGTGAGGGGTCTGAGGAAACCTTCCTTGAGACCTACCGCCGGATCGGCATGGAGCCGTTCAAGGCAGCACTTTATCCCGAGGCCCAGAAAAAGGTCGCCTGACCCATGTTTCACACAGCCGGAAACAAACCCGCCGGGGAGCCTGTCAGCCCCGGGACCGGGAGCTGGCCGCCAAGGCGGAGGCGCTGAATGCGCGCTTCCGCCACCATTCGGCCACCTCGGTGATGCAGGGCGCATTGCAGGACGCGGGGCATATCGCTCTGGTCTCGTCTTTCGGTGCGGAATCTGTGGTGCTGCTGCATATGGCTGCGGTCATCGACCCGATGACCCCTGTCGTGTTTGTCGACACCGAACTGCTGTTCACCGAGACGCTGATCTATCAGCAGGAAGTGAGCGAGCGGCTGGGCCTGCGCAATCTGCGCATCATCCGCGCCGATGATATCGCCGAAAAGGACCCCTATGGGGCCCTCAAGTTCAGCGACAAGGACGCCTGCTGCGCCCTGCGCAAGACGATCCCGCTGCAAAAGGCGCTGGCGGGCTATGACGGCTGGATTACGGGCCGCAAACGGTTCCAGGCCGGCACCCGCGCAGCGCTGGAGTTCTTCGAGGTCGAAGAGGGCACCGGACGGCTCAAGATCAACCCGCTGGCCCATTGGGCGCCCGAGGACGTGCGCGCCTACATGGATGAAAACCGCCTGCCCCGCCATCCGCTGGTGGCCAAGGGCTATCCGTCGATCGGCTGCGCGCCCTGCACCAGCCCGGTCAAAGAAGGCGAAGACCCGCGCGCCGGCCGGTGGCGCGGGGAAAACAAAGAAGAATGCGGCATCCATGTTGTGGACGGCCAAATGGTACGCACAGGAGCGTGAGTGAGATGACTGTTATCGTGACCGACACGGGTTTTGCCCCCGACGACTGGACCACCGGCTTTGAAGGCGCTGATGTGCTTGAACTGGCCTCCGACGCCAATCTGAACGACGTGTCGCTGGACGGCGTCGAGCTGGTGCGGGTTGCCTTCCCCAGCTTTGCCGACGGGCGCGGCTTTACCCTGGCCCGCCAGCTGCGGCTGCGGGGCTATCAGGGCCGCCTGCGCGCCTTTGGCCATGTGATTGCCGACCAGTATGCCATGGCCCGCCGCTCCGGCTTTGACGAGGTTGAGCTGTCCGACGATCTGGCCGCCCGCCAGCCCGAAGACCAGTGGCTCGCCCGTGCCAACTGGAAAGACCACAGCTATCAGGCCCGCCTGCGCGGCAGCACTGCTGCCCGCTAAGCCAGCCCTCCCGAGCCTGGGAAAACCCTTGCCAGACCGGTTCCGTTGCGTCCAGCGCGGGGCCGGTTTCGCAAAACAGGGGGTTTTCCTGACCTGTATCAAAGACTAATCAGAGGTGCCGGCTACTCCTCCGGCAGTGGACCCGATGAATGAGATGACACCCGTGACCGACATTGCAACCAACGCCGCGCCCGAAAAGGCAAAGCCCGCCCTGCCCGATGCCCAGACCGTCACTGAGGTGAAGCACTGGACCGACAAGCTGTTCTCCTTCAAGGTGACCCGCCCGGCCTCGCTGCGGTTCCGCTCGGGCGAATTTGTGATGATCGGCCTGATGAACGATCCCGATCCCAAGACCGGCAAGGTGAAACCCTTGCTGCGCGCCTATTCCATCGCCTCGCCCAGCTGGGACGAGGAAATGGAGTTCTACTCGATCAAGGTGGAAGACGGCCCGCTGACCTCGCGCTTGCAGCACATCCAGCCGGGCGATGAGATCATCCTGCGCCCCAAACCCGTCGGCACCCTGGTGCATGACGCGCTGCTGCCCGGCAAGCGGATCTGGTTCTTTGCCACCGGCACCGGTTTTGCGCCCTTTGCGAGCCTTCTGCGCGAGCCGCAGACCTACGAGGATTACGACGAGGTGATCATCACCCACACCTGCCGCACGGCGGGTGAGCTGACCTATGGCCGCGAACTGATCGAAAGCCTGAAGCAAGACGAGCTGCTGAACGAGGTGATCGGCGAAGGCTTCTGGAAGAAGATCAAATACTACCCGACCACCACCCGCGAAGAGAGCCCCAAGATGGGACGGATCACCGACCTGATGCGCTCGGGCGAGGCGTTTGCCGAGCTTGGCGTGCCGCCGCTGAACCCGGAAAGCGACCGCGCAATGATCTGCGGCAACCTGGCCTTCAATCTGGAACTCAAGGACCTGTTCGAGAATACTTACGGGCTGGAAGAAGGTGCCAATTCGAAACCAGCGCATTTCGTGGTCGAAAAAGCCTTTCTCGACTGATCCTGCGCCGGAGAGCGGCTGCGGCTGCCCCGATTTTGACACTGTTTTGACGGGAGGCTGCCGCCTCCCGTTTATCTTTTGTTGGGGATGATTCTGTATTCCGGTTACTGAGATCCAGAACGGAGCAGCAAGAAATGCAGAACGAATTGACCTCGGGGCAGCCGCCTGTTTTCCAGTCCGTCAGAACAGAGGCTGGCAAAGCCCGCGTCAAGGCAGCTGTTGCAGGGTTCCAGGCCCGTCCCGGCCAGGTGCAGCCGACAGCCGCGGAGCGGATTGCCAGCGTCAAGGCCCGCTATGATGCGCGCGCCATTGCCCCCGGCGACATTGACGAAATGTTTGACGCGCTGGTGCAGGCCGGCCATCCGGTGACCTCGCCGATGCTGCTGCTGAATTCGATGGGCAAGCGGTTCCGCAGCCATCTGGCAAGCATCACCGGCAGCGCCTATGACGGCGTCAAGCCGCTGGATCTGATCGGGGTGGCCCAGCTGCAAATCCAGCGCGCCCGCAAACAAGGCGGCAACAGTGCCGGCTGGGAGACCTTCCTGGCCTTCCTGGCGCCGCAGCCGCAGCCCGGCGGCCAGGCGCCGCTGGACCATATGGCCCGTGTTGCGCAGCAAGCGCAGGCCCGCCCCCACTGATCCGCGGCAGTCAATTCAGGCCGCAGACGTCCGGCGGCAGGCATGATGCCTGCCGCCGGATGCGTTTTGTGCCTTGCGGCCACACTTGGCTTACGGCCTGGCTTAGCTTACGGCCTGGCTCACTCGCTGCCTGCAGTGCTTTCGGTTTCCGCCGAACCGGGTTGGTTCAGCAGTTCCTGTGCGGTGCCGGCTGCATTGTCCAGCGCCTCGGATGCGGCGTCCTGGGCAGCCTCAGCCGCGCCGGCAGCGGTCTCTGCCGCGCCGGTGGCAGCCTCGCCCGCCTGATCCACAGCAGAGCCTGCGGCATCCGCAGCGTCATCCGCAACGCCGGCGGCGGCATCGGTGGCAGCGTCTGTGGTGTCCTGGACGGCATCCGATGCAGCACCCGCCGTGCCCTGGGCCGCATCAACCGCATCCCCTGCAGTTTCTGCCGCCGCTTCTGCGGCCTCGCTTACGGTGTCCTGCACCGCATCAACAGCTGCGCCGGCAGCTTCGGCACCGGATTCGATGGCGCCCTCAACGGCGTCCGCCGCATCTTCCACCGCCTGCTCGGCCGGCGCCGTGCTGTCCTCGTCTGCCGCTTCCGGCGCTGTGCTGCTCTGTTCTTCTTGCACGGCCGGCACCTCAGCAGGTGCCGGGTCCTGCGCGTCCTGGCCGTTCAGCAGCACATATCCGCCCACGGCAGCAGCTCCCAGCGCAATCAGGATCAATAACTGTTTCATAATACACTCCTTCCGTTTACCGGCTTGGCCGGCCTGGCCGCGCCATCCGCAGCATCTGCCTGCCAGATGGCGCGCGGCAGCGCAGCACTCAAGGGGGAAGTTTGCCAAGCCTGCATCACGGGCGGCCAGCTGCCGCCGGCCGGTCCTGCAACTGGCGGAACCCCGCCGCATTCCGGTCTTTTCAGGATGCTGTCCCGCAGCGCCACGCTGCCGTCCGGCCAGGGTTCGCGCCTGTTTTCGGGGCCATTTGCAATATGCGGCCTTGAAATGCGGCTTTCCTGCCGCCATACCGCCTATAAGCCTTGAATCACATGCGCGGGGGCAGTAGCGTTCCCGCACTTTTTGCAATGACAGAAGGATCGCAGTCATAGCCCGCAGACCTCATAACGCGCCGCCGCAACGCGACACCGGCCCGCGCGTCAACGAAAAAATCCGTGCCTCCGAAATCCGCCTGATTGGCGCCGATGGCGATAACGCAGGGGTTGTGACCCCCGCCAGAGCCATGGAAATGGCCGCCGAGGCCGGATTGGATCTGGTGGAAATCTCGCCCAATGCCAACCCGCCCGTGTGCAAGATCATGGACTTTGGCAAGTTCAAGTATGAACAGCAGAAACGCGAGAGCGAAGCCCGCAAGAAGCAAAAGATCATCGAGGTCAAAGAGGTCAAGTTCCGTCCCAACACGGACACTCACGACTATGATGTGAAAATGCGCAACGTCTACAAGTTCCTGGAAAACGGCGACAAGGTGAAAGTCACTCTGCGTTTCCGGGGCCGCGAGATGGCGCACCAGAACCTGGGCCGCGAGCTTTTGGAACGGGTTGCGGAAGACATCAAGGAATTGGGCAAGGTCGAGAACATGCCCAAGATGGAAGGCCGTCAGATGATCATGATGATCGGCCCGCTGCCGAACAAGTAATCCGGCCGCCTTCAAGACAGGTATCCAGCCCCGCAGTGCCGCTGCGGGGCTTTTCTTTTGCCAAAGCCATCGCAGTTAGCGCTGCCTTAACGCCTGCCCGGTAGAAGGGTCTGCATGGTCACTAAGGTGCAGGCATGAAAAGTTTATCCGACGTACAGAACACCGCTTTCATGGCCGTCGGCCCCAGCCGGATCGCCGCGCTGTCGCTGCTAGCCCTGGCCCAGGATCCGAAAGGCACGGATGCCGGCAGCGCCACGGACGTTCTGACCTTGTCGGTACAGCGCATTGCGGCGGCCCATGCGATGCTCAGCAGCGGCCTGGACAGCCTGTTGCAGGAGTGCAGCTACAGCCTACCCAAGGATCTGGAAGCCAAACGCCAAGCCTGCCTGGACGTGCTCGGCCCCCTGCACAGCGCCACCTCCCGGCCCGAAGGCGGCCCGCTGGAAAATGTGCGCCGGATCCCGGACCTTGCGGGCCTCTGCCTTTACCGGCTGGAACCAGCTGTCTCCGGCTTTCTCAGCCAGATGGTCCAGACCTTATGCGACGCCCAGAAGATGCGCGAAGAAGAGCGCGAGCAGAACATGCGCACAACCATCGCCAATGCCGAAGGGGTCGGCCGCAACATCAAGTTCATCTCCTTCAACGCCTCGATCGAGGCGGCGCGGATCGGCGATATGGGCAAGGGGTTTGCGGTGATCGCAACCGAAATCCGCGAATTGTCAGGCAAGACCCAGACATTGCTGGAGGAAATCTCCGGCTACCTGCGGCACTAGCCGACGCATTCGGCAGGCACCGGCATCCCGGTGCCTGCTTTGTTCAAACCATCAAGCAGCCGCCGCCACGGCGCGTTTGGCCATCACCCCGACCAAATGGGCGCGATAGGCTTTGGAGCCATGCAGATCCGCCATCATGCCGCCGGCATCCACGCTGAGGCCAGCAAGCGCCTCCGGCGCAAAATCCGCATCCAGCGCGGCTTCGGCCTCACTCCAGCGGAACACGCCCTCCTCTGAGGCGCCGGTCACCGCCACCCGTACGCCCGCCGCATATTTCGCCGCAAACACCCCGACCAAGGCAAAGCGCGAGGCCGGCTGCAGGAACTTCTGATAACTGGCCTTCTGCGGCACCGGAAAGCGTACCGCGGTGATGATCTCATCGTCTTCCAAAGCGGTCTCAAACAGCCCGCGAAAATAGTCATCCGCGGTGATCTCGCGCCGGTTGGTCATAATCGTTGCACCGCTGCCCAGCGCCGCCGCCGGATAACAGGCTGCGGGGTCGTTGTTGGCCAATGAGCCGCCGATGGTGCCGCGGTTCCGGACTGCCGGATCGCCGATTTGCCCCGCCAATGCCGCCAATGCCGGATAGGCATCTGCCGCAGCTTCGGACACCTCCGCATGGGTGGTGGCGCCACCGATGCTCAGCATCCCGTCACCGCCGCTGACACCCTTCATCCCCTCTATGCCCGCCAGGCTCACCAGTTTCGACGGCATCGCCAGCCGCTGTTTCAGCGTCGGGATCAGCGTCTGCCCGCCGCCCAGCGCCTGCGCGTCCTCATCCGCCAGCGCCGCCACCGCCTCGGCCACTGTCGCAGGTTTCTCGAACTCGAATTCATACATTTCGTATCCTTTCTGAAAACCGGCCCGCCGGCTTTCATCTTTCCGAAAAATACTCCGGGGGTATGGGGGCAGCGCCCCATGAACCCTTACCCGTTCATCGCCGCCCAGACCCGCGAGGGCGACAGCGGCATGTCGATATGGGTGACATTCTTGCCTGCCGACTGCAGTGCATCGACCACCGCGTTGACAACCGCTGGCGGCGAGCCGATGGCACCGGCCTCACCGCAGCCCTTCACGCCCAATGGATTGTGGGTGCAGGGCGTCTGGCAGGAATGGTCCACCTGGTAGAACGGCACGTCATCAGCCCTGGGCATCGCGTAATCCATAAAGGACGCCGACAGCAACTGCCCGTCTTCGTCATAGGCAGCGTTTTCCAGCAAGGCCTGGCCAATACCCTGCCCCAGCCCGCCGTGGACTTGGCCGTCAACGATCATCGGGTTGATAATATTGCCGAAATCATCCGCCGCCGCAAAGCTTTGGATCGTCACCTTGCCGGTGTCGGGATCCACTTCCACCTCGCAGGCATAGGCGCCGGCCGGATAGGTGAAGTTCGCGGGGTCGTAAAATGCGGTCTCCTCCAGCCCTGGCTCCAGTTCCTCTAACGGGTAGTTGTGCGGCACGTAAGCGGTCAGGGTCACGTCGCCCCAGGCCACTGATTTATCAGTGCCCGCAACAGTGAACTGGCCGTCCTTCAGCTCGATATCGGCATCAGATGCCTCCATCAGATGGGCAGCGATCTTCTTGGCCTTGCTGATGATCTTCTCGGTCGCCCGCACCATCGCCGAACCGCAGACCGCAATCGAGCGCGAGCCATAGGTGCCCATGCCGAACGGCACCCTGCCAGTGTCGCCATGCACGATGTCGATCATGCTTTCATCGATGCCGATCATCTCGGCCACCACCTGCGGAAAGGACGTCTCATGCCCCTGCCCGTGCGAATGCGCGCCGACAAAGACGCTGATGGTCCCGGTCGCATTCACCCGCACGGTGGCGGCGTCATACAGACCCGCCCGCGCGCCCAGCATGCCAACGATGTTCGAGGGTGCGATGCCGCAGGCCTCAATGTAGCAGTTCACACCAAAGCCGCGCAGCTTGCCCTTGGCTTCGCTTGCCGCACGGCGGGCAGCAAAGCCTGCCACATCGGCGACCTGTTCCAGCTTATCCATAGTCGCAACGTAGTCGCCGGTGTCATAGGTCAGCGCCACCGGGGTTTCATAGGGGAACTCAGTGATGAAGTTCTGACGCCGCAGGGCAATCGGATCGGCGCCCAGCTCCCGCGCGGCCTTGTCGATGACACGCTCCAGCTGATAGGTCGCCTCGGGCCGGCCGGCACCGCGGTAGGCATCCACCGGCACTGTGTTGGTGAAGACGGATTTCACGTTCACCTGCACCACCGGCGTCTTGTAGTTGCCCGCCATCAGGGTGCCGTGCAGGTAGCTGGGCACCGAGGTTGAGAAGGTCGACAGGTAGGCGCCCATATTGGCCATCGTATTGGTGCGCAGCGCGGTAAAATTATTATCCGCATCCAGCGCCAATTCGATCTTGGTCACATGGTCGCGGCCATGGGCGTCCGAGATGAACGCTTCGGACCGGGTCGAGGTCCATTTCACCGCCCGCCCGCAGGCCTTGGCCGCATGGGTGCAAAAGGCCTCTTCGGCATAGTGAAAAATCTTGGAGCCGAAGCCGCCGCCCACATCCGGGGCCACCACGCGGACCTTGTGCTCCGGCAGGCCCAGCACAAAGGCGCACATCAAAAGCCGGATCACATGCGGGTTCTGACTGGTGGTGTGCAGCGTGTATTCATCGGTGCCGCGGGCGTATTCTCCGATTGCCACACGCGGCTCCATCGGGTTGGCGACCAGGCGGTTGTTGATCAGCTCCAGCGTGGTCACATGCGCGGCGCTGTCAAAGGCTGCCTGCACAGCGTCGTCATCCGGATTGCCAAACACCCAGTCATAACAGAGATTTGAGGTCAGATCCTCATGCACCTTGGTGCTGCCGTCCGCCAAAGCACCGGCCATATTCACAACCGCGGGCTTGTCGCTGAGGTCCAGCTCAATCGCTTCCGCCGCATCGCGGGCCTGTTCCGGCGTGTCGGCCACGACCGCGGCGACAATCTCGCCCACGTGGCGGATGGTGCCGTCAGCGATGATCGGGTGGCGCGGCTCCTGCTGCGGGTTGCCGTGGCGGTCGGTCACGCCCCAGCCGCAGGGGATGCCGCCGACCTCGGTGAAATCGGCGCCGGTGAAGATTTTCACCACGCCGGGCATCGCCTCGGCGGCGCTGGTGTCGATCGAATTGATGGCCGCATGGGCCACATCGGCGCGCAGGAAATGCACATGGGCCTGACCGTGCACGTTGATGTCGTCGGTATAGTTTCCGGCTCCTGTCAGGAACCGCACGTCCTCGCGCCGCTTGGGGCTGGCGCCGATGCCGCTGTCATTGTCCTTGGGCATGTCTGGATCTTCCTCCCTGGAGGGTGCTGCCGTGGCGCACCTCTTGGTAATCACTCCTTGTTCAACTCAGGCCGCTCCCTGTCGGCCTGGGGTCGTCATCTGTCACTCTGCCGCGATGGCCGATACATCCTGGCCCGAGGCCGCCAGGATCGCCTTGACGATATTGTGGTAGCCAGTGCAGCGGCACAGGTTGCCCTCAAGGTAGTCGCGGATTTCCGCCTCGGTGGGTTTGGGGTTGTCCTTCAGCAGCGCTGCTGCCGACATCACCATGCCCGGCGTGCAAAAGCCGCATTGCAGCCCGTGGTGGTCCTGGAACGCCTGCTGGATTGTATTCAGCGAGCCGTCGGCATTGGCCTGCCCTTCGATGGTGGCGACCTGCGCGCCCTCGGCCTCCAGCGCCAGCATGGTGCAGGCTTTCACCGCCTGGCCGTCCACATGCACAACGCAGGCGCCGCACTGGCTGGTGTCGCAGCCCACATGGGTGCCGGTCAGGCCCAGCTCCTCGCGCAGGAATGCGGACAGCAGCGTACGCCCTTCCACATCGCCGCTGGCAGCCTTGCCGTTCACGGTCATTGAGACCTTGGCCATAGTACCCTCCCTTTAGCTTGTTTTTGTCTGGCTGGGGGGAGTTAACCACGGCGGCAGCGATCCGCGAAGTGTTTTCAGGGCGGTGCCGGCGGTAAAATTCGCGTCAGAGGGGCCTGCCTAGGGTTGTGACCTTGCGTCACAAATCACGTGCCGCAGCGCCGCATTCAACCTTCTGCATCGCGGCGCGGCATCGGGCGGGTGGGGATTTCCTTCAGCAGGCCGCCGACGCCCATCGCGGCAATATCGGCAGAGGTGACCGGAAGGCCGCAAATCACCCGCTCCAGCACCCAATCGGCGCCGTTGAGCGCCGGAGAGCGCGCGCAGCCCGGCAGGCCAATGACAGGCCTGTCCTGAAAGATGCCCAGAAACAACAGGTTGCCGGGATCGACCGGCATCCCGAACCGGGTGACGCTGCCGCCTGCTTTGCGCAAAGCCTCAGGTGCGACATCGTGGGTGTCTGAAGTCGCCGAGCCGGTCAGCACCAGCACCAGCTGCCCCGGTGCCCGGGTGATGGCCTCTGCCAGCGCGTCCTCTCGGTGCGGCACCACAATGCGCGGCGACAGGGGGATGCCCATCCGGTGCAGGCGCCCGGCCATCGCAGCGCGGCCTTTGTCCGGCGGCGTCTCGTCACTCACCTGCGTTTCAATCAGCGTGGCGGAGGAGAACACCGGCGGCAGCACCCGGATCGCATCCCCTGCGCCTTCGCTGGCGCGGCGGATGGCGTCGGCGGCGACGCCATAGGAGATGATCTTGATTGTGGCCAGCATCCCGTCCGCATCGGCGCGGTGATAATCCGGCACGGTGGCAACGGTGATCATCGGGTCCGCCGCATTGACGGCTTCCAGCTTGGCCCGGTCCAGCCGCACCAGACCAGAGCGGTCAGCATAGAGGTTCACCCGGCCCGTACCTGCACCGGAAATGCGAACGCCCTGCGCCGACGGGTCCGGTACCAGCGCATGTCCAAGCGCAGCTGCGGCGGCGTCTTCGTGCAGATCGGCTGGGTCGAGCCGGGCGACGGTCAGGGTTTCATGACCCGCTGCGGCGAGGTCCTGGAGGTCATCGGCCCTCAGCACCGTACCCTTGGCGACCTTGCGGCTGGCGCCCTGCAAGGAATGCGCGAGGATGGCGCCCTTGGCCTGTTGCAGCGGGACGGGCCCGAACCTCATGGCTGCTTGCCGCGCAGCACGGCAGTCATTTCGGCCAGGATGGACACGGCGATTTCCGCAGGGCCTGCGGCGCCGATATCAAGGCCGATAGGGCCGTGGATACGTTTGATTTGGGTTTCGCTGAAGCCGGCGCCCTGCATCCTCGCCACCCGGGCGGCTTGTGTTTTCTTCGATCCCAGCGCGCCGATGTAGAACACATCTGCCTTCAGGGCCGCTTGCAGCGCCGGATCGTCCAGTTTCGGATCATGGGTAAGCAGCACCAGCGCGGTGCGGCTGTCGAGACCGAGCTTTGCCACCGCCTCGTCCGGCCAGTCGTCCATCAGCATCTCGCCGGGGAAGCGTTCCGGCGAGGCAAAGGCGGCGCGCGGGTCGATGATCACCACGTCATACCCCGCGATCCGCGCCATCGGCACCAGCGCCTGGGTGATGTGGACCGCGCCGACGCAGACCAGACGCAGCGGCGGGTTGTGAACGGCCACAAAGGTTTCGCCGTCGTCTTCCAGGCCTGAGCGGTCCAGGCGCATCCGGTCGGGGTATCCCTCGCGGACCAGGCGGCGGGCGCCGGTGGCAAGGTTCACCTCATAGGCCACGGGCGTGCGGTTGGCGCGGGCCTCTGCCAGTTCTTGCAGCAGGTCCGCGGGCAGCGCCGAGCCGACCGGCTCCACCAGCACCTTGATGGTGCCGCCGCAGGCCAGGCCGACGGCAAAGGCGTCCGCGTCGCTGACGCCGAATTCCAGCAAGCGGTGGCGGCCGTCCTGCAGTGCATCAAGTGCTTCGGCCACCACGGCGCCCTCGACGCAGCCGCCGGAGACGGAGCCTTCGATCTTGCCATCCCCTGAGACCGCCAGCTGCGAACCGGTGCGGCGCGGGGCGGATCCCCAGGTCTGCACCACGGTGGCCAGCGCCGCGCCTGAACCGGAACGGTGCCATTCCAGGGCTGTCTCAGGCGCGTTCTCAAACGGGTTTGCGGTGTGCATGCGGCGTCCTCCCCGCCGGTTTGCCCGGCTTTGAACCTCAAAGGTCGGGGTTCGTTGGCTTGGATTCAAGCGGGAAGTTGCGGCGTCCAAACAGAAAACGCCCGCCGGACCAGGCGGGCGCTTGGGGTTTGCTTGGGTGCGGTGGTTATTCCGCCGGCTGCAGTTCAGCCTTTTGCGGCACCAGCCGCTGCGGCAGGGCAAAGGCCAGTGCGATGAAACCAAGGCCCAGAATGATGCCCAGCAGATCGCCGGGCAGCGCAGTCAGCCCCTCGTATTTGGCGCCTGGAACGGTGCCGAGGGTGACCTTGCCGCCCGCGATGCTGTCCAAAAGGCCGCTGGCCTTCCACGACGGGTAGGTTGCCATATACGCAGCCGCGCCCAAGAGCCCGCCCGCGATGAAGAACAGCGCGTCCTTGCGGCCCGAAGCGGCGGCGACAACGCCGGTGCCAGGGCAATAGCCCGACAACGCCCAGCCGGCACCCAGCATCAGCCCGCCGATGAAAACGCCGGCATAGGCGGTCTTCACAGACATATGGCCGACATCGACAAGCCCCGCCATCTGGCCGCCGAACATCAGCACCGATCCGGTGCCGATTGCCAGCAGGATGGCTTTGGCGAGGTTCAGATTGGTAAGGTTCAGCATCTTGCCGATAAAGCCGGGGTTCGACGCCCCGATCCGGTCCAGCACCGCACCAAAGGCGGCGCCGGTCACAATTGCCAATAAGATGGTTGTCATGGCTCAGGCCTCCTTTTTGAACAGCAGCAGCGAGACGGGGATGGCGGCGGCAAAGGCACCGGCGGCGAAGATATAGCCGGAGAGCGCGGTTTGCATCATGCCGGACATCATGTGCCCCGAGGTGCAGCCGCCAGCGAGGCGCGCGCCGTACAGCACGATGAATCCGCCCAGGAAAGCCGCGGCGTAGCGTTTCATCCGGCAGCCGCCGAAGTTGGCATGCCAGAGCGCGGGGATTGTCCGCTCAGCCTGCGGGATGCCGCCGCGCAGCCTGGCCGACAGCAACCCGCCCAGCGCCATCGCCAGCACAAAAACAAAGCTGTAGTTCAGCGGGCTGGAGACGGCCCTGGCATATTTGCCGCCGGATTTTGCCAGATAGGCGTTGGTGGAGGTGGTGCCTTCGGCGGTTTCTGTCACCAGTCCGGGGAACACCGCATCCGCGATAATGCCGTCCAGGATCACAAATTGCGTTGAAACCCCGATGGGTTTGACCAGCAGCACCGCCAGAAAGAACACCAGCCCCAGCATGAGGCCTCCGGCTTTCCAGTTGAGAGTCATGTCAGCTCCTTTCGCACGTTACATTCTGATTTCAGAATATAACGTGGACGCGGGGAGCGGGTTGATCCAGATCAATTGACATTCCGTTTCTGGAATTCGTTAATCGAGCATTGCCATCAGCCTGGCTTTCTCGCCCGCATCGGAGGGGCTGGAGATCACCTGTGCCAGATCCTGCAGCGAGGCGATGGAATGGCCGGCGCGGAAACTGTCGGTATAGGGCAGCATGGCGCGGATGCCCTGCGCCCTTGGGGCAAAACCGTCCCAGCGCAACAGCGGGTTCAACCAGATCAGGCGGCGCGACGACAGCTGCAACCGCTGCATCTCGCGGGCCAAAGCCTCCGGGTCGCCGCGGTCCAGCCCGTCGGTGATCAAAAGCACCACCGCGCCCTGCCCCATCACCCGGCGCGACCAGTCCCGGTTGAAGGCGTGCAGGCAGTCGCCGATCCGGGTACCGCCCTCCCAGTCCTGCGCCTCTGATCCTGCTGCGGCCAGGGCCGCGTCCACGTCGCGCTGCGCCAAATGGCGGGTGATGTTTGTCAGCCGGGTGCCGAAAGTGAAGCCATGCACCCTGGCCCAGCCTTGTCCATTTGCATTGGCGGCGGCGTGCAGGAAATGCAGGATGATGCGGCTGTACTGGCTCATCGAGCCGGAGATATCGCAAAGCACCACCAGATTTGGCCAGCGGATGCGGCGCTTGGCGCGGGCGATCTGCTGCAATTCGCCGCCCTGGCGGGCTGTATTGCGCAAAGTGCGGCGCCAGTCGGGACGTGTCCCTTGCACTGAGGCCATCAGGCGGCGCGACTGGATCGGTGTTACCGGCAGGGTGAGCTGCGCAAGGATGCGTTTGGCGGCGGCAATCTCTGACGTGCTCATCTGTTCGAAATCAAGGGTTCTGAGGCGTTCTTCGGCTGACATGGTGAGGGTGGTGTCCACCTCAACTTCGGTGCCGTCCTCATCATTGTCCGGTGTCTCCGGCTGGTCCTGCATACCGTCCAGCAGCGCCTCGGCCGCGCGTTTTTCCGCCGGTTTGGCGGCGCGGTCCTCCTGTACGCCGCGGATAGCGGGCAGCATGGCGGCCATCATGTGTTCCAGATAGCGCGGGTCGCGCCAGAACAGGCGGAAGACCTGGGCGAAGACCGCCCGCTGCTCGGGCTTGGTCACGAAACAGGCGTGCAAGGCCCAGTAGAAATCCGTCCGGCTGGTGAATCCTGCGGCGGCCACCGCCTGTACCGCATCCAGCACCCGGCCCGGACCGATCGGCAGACCCGCCTTGCGCAGGGCGCGGGCGAAATGGGTGAGGTTCTGGACCAGCTTGGGGTGGTCCGGCAGGGTGAACGGCGGAGTGTCAGGCACTAGGGCAGCTCATGGGGGCGCTGCCCCCAAACCCCCGGAGTATTTCTGGAAAGATGAACCATCAGGCCGCATCCAGGCTTGCCCGGGCCTGATCCAGGATGCGTTTGGCCTCGGAGCCGTGCAGGCGGGCGATGTCGTCCTGGTATTTGAGGATGGCGCCCAGGGTGTCTGCGATGACCTCGGGGCTGAGGGCGATCACGTCGAGGGCCAGCAGGCAATTGGCCCAGTCGATTGTTTCGGCGACCCCCGGTTTCTTGAACAGGTCTTCGGTGCGCAAGGATTGCACGAAGGCGACGATTTCGCGGCTGAGCTTCTGGCTGGCCTTGGGCGCGCGGGCGTTGAGGATTTCGACCTCGCGGGGGAAATCCGGGTAGTCGACCCAATGATAGAGACAGCGGCGTTTCAGCGCGTCATGCACTTCCCGCGTCCGGTTGGAGGTGAGGATGACGATTGGCGGCTCCGGGGCGTGGATGGTGCCAAGCTCGGGGATCGTCACCTGGAAATCGCTGAGCGCCTCCAGGAGGAAAGCCTCGAACGGTTCATCGGTGCGGTCGATTTCGTCGATCAGCAGGACGGGGGCGCCGTGCTCATCGGGGCGCATCGCCTGCAACAGCGGGCGTTCGATCAGGTAATCGGCGGAGAAGAGTTCCGCCTGCAGGGCGGCGCGTTCGGCGCTGCCTGCGGCCTCGGCGGTGCGGATGGCGACCATTTGGGCGGCGAAATTCCATTCATAGACGGCGCTGGCGGCATCCAACCCCTCGTAGCATTGCAGCCGGATCAGGCGGCGGCCCAGTGCGGCGGCAATGGCCTTGGCGATCTCGGTTTTGCCGGTGCCGGCCTCGCCCTCCAGAAACAGCGGGCGGCCCAGTTTCAGCGACAGGAACACCACAGTGGCCAGAGACCTGCCGCAGACATAGCCCTGCTCTGCCAGCATCTGCTGAACCTGACCGATGGATTGCGCCTGCTGCATGTTGTGCCTCCCTTTGCCAAGGTCAAAAGGCCATGCAGCGCGCCATCGGTCAAGCCGTGCGCTGCGAAGACGCTGCGGCGGCCGCGGGAAGGGTTTGTATTGCAGCGGCCTTTGGATAAGACTGGCGGCGAAGCGGAAAGAAAGCCGAGCCATGAAAAACCAACCCCTGAAGCGGTATCACCCGGCAGCGCAGCGCGGCGTCTTGGTCAGCGGGCAGGACTGAAGCCGATGCGGGTTCTGGCAATTCTGTGCGTGCGCAATGAGGGCGCGTTCCTGCTGGAATGGCTGGCCCATCACCGGGCTGCAGGGTTTACCGATTTCCTGGTGTTCTCAAACGATTGCCAGGACGGCACCGATCACATGCTGGACCGGTTGCAGGACATGGGTCAGCTCGTCCATGCCCGCAATGAAGGCCCGTATGACAAGGGCGGCATTCAGTTCACCGCATTGAAGCAGGCCGACCGGCATCCGCTGATGAAGCAGGCCGATTGGGTGCTGGTGCTGGATATCGACGAATTCGCCTGCATCAAGACCGGCGATGGCAAAGTGGCGGATCTGCTGGCGGCGCTGCCTGAGGCCGATGCGGTGACGCTGACCTGGCGGCTGTTCGGCAACGCAGGCGCCGTGCGGTATAAGGATGCGCCGGTGACCGCGCAATTCACCCGCTGCGCGCCGGAGGTCATTCACTGGCCATGGCGGGCGGTGATGTTCAAGACGCTATACCGCAATGACGGCACCTACAGGAAATGCGGGGTTCACCGGCCCCGCGATATCCGCAGCGCGGCGCAGCTGGACAGCTTCCGCTGGTATGACTGCGAAGGCCGCGAACTGGGCAAGGCGTTTAAGACCAAGCGGCTGTTTTCCAATTACGGCCAGCCCAACGGGCGGCTGGCGCAGCTGAATCATTACCCGCTGGGGGCGATGGAAAGCTATGTGCTGAAGGCCGACCGCGGAAGGGTCAACCGGCAGGCGGAGCTGGGCATGGATTACTGGGTTGAGCGCAATTACTGCAGCGCCGAGGATACCTCTATCGCCCGTTACGGCACAGACTGCGCGGGTCTTCAGGCCGGGCTGATGGAGGATCCGGACCTGGCCCGGCTGCACCGCGGAGCAGTGGCCTGGCGCCATGCCCGGTTTGCCGGGCTGATGACACAGGAACCCTATCGGGCGCTGTTCGCGCGGCTGCTGATGACGCCCCCTGCCCGCCCGATAAGCCCGGCAGCCGCCGATCTGCTGCGCAGCTTTGCCATTCCGGATCAAGCCGCTCCGCAGCCCACGAAGGACAACAGCTGAGGCATTGCTGCCGACACTGGCAAAAGGCCGCCGAAAGAACCGCGCGCTGCCTCATTCAGGCATGGGTTTTTCCAATTTTGGCCTTAATTGTCACCTAAATGTAAATCCAAACAGCAGGCAGGAACCCTTTGGGGCAAAGAGGACAGCAGGCATGCAGGACGGACTTGAAAATCTGGATGAAGACCTTTCCGGGCTGAAGCCTGCCCAGTGGAAGGCCCGGATGGCGGCCCTGGCCGAAGAACATGGCATGTACCAGCCGCTTGGCGACAAGCATTTCGCCACTTTTATCGACCAGGGCAATACGCTTTTGGTGACGTTTGAGACCATGCAGGGCATTCATAACCTGTCGGATCAGGCGCAGCCGCTGGGGTTTGACCTGGTGAAGAACCTGGGCTGGTCGCATATGTGCGTGGTCTCGGACGGCGACACCTGGTTCCGCGAAGGCCGTATCTATGGTTTTTTCGACCAGCTGATCGACGACGGGTTTTTCGACGAGTTCGACAAAGTGATCTTTTATGGCGCGGGCCCCTGCGGTTATGCGGCGGCAGCCTATTCGGTGGCCTCGCCGGGTGCGGTGGTGGTTGCAGTGCAGCCGCAGGCGACGCTGGACCCGCGGATGACCGAATGGGATGACCGGTTTGCCGATATGCGGCGCCTGTCCTTCACCGACCGGTACGGCTATGCGCCTGACATGCTGGACGCCGCTGATCAGGCCTATGTGATCTATGACCCGCAGGAACAGCTGGACGCCATGCATGCCTCGCTGTTTGCACGCAAGAACGTGACGCGGCTGCGGGTGCCGCATCTGGGCGATGCGGTGCAGACCCGGCTGATCGAAATGGAGATGCTGTATCACATTCTGTCGCTGGCAGGCAGCCGCAAGCTGACCGGCGGCGCCTTTCACAAGCTGCTGCGCAGCCGCCGCAACAATTCTTTCTTCCTGCGCAATCTGCTGAAAAACCTGGAACGGCAGGACCGCCCGTTCCTGATGGCGCTGTTGTGCCGCAATGTGACCGAGCGGATGCGGGCCCCGCGGTTCCGCCGCCGCCTGCAGGAACTGGAAACCCGCGCCGAAGAAGGCGAGTTCACCTTTCCTGCAAAGCCCTGAGCGGCGCCTGTCCCGGGCGCATTCATCCGCTTCTTTTCTGCCCGCCTCTGTGCTAGGCGGGCAGCATGACCCAGACGCTGACCATCCCCCGCCCCGACGATTGGCACCTGCATCTGCGCGATGGCGCGATGCTGGAGGCCGTGCTGCCCGAAACCGCCCGCCATTTCGGCCGCGCAATCATCATGCCGAACCTGGTGCCGCCAGTGGTGACCGGGGCGCAGGCCGCGGCCTACCGCGACCGCATTCTGGCGGCGCTGCCCGCGGACATGGCGTTTGAACCGCTGATGACACTGTACCTGACCGAGGACACCGACCCCGCGGACGTCGCCGCGGCGCACGCCAGCGGGCTGGTCAAGGCCGTGAAACTGTACCCGGCGGGGGCCACCACCAATTCGGCCTCGGGCGTCAGCGATTTCAGCAAGGTGCGCGGCGTGCTGGAAAAGATGGCTGAGATCGGCCTGCCGCTGTGCGTGCATGGCGAAGTGACTGACCCCGATATTGATATTTTCGACCGCGAGGCGGTGTTCATCGACCGGGTCCTGGACCCGATCCGCAAATCCACCCCCGGCCTGCGCGTGGTGATGGAGCATATCACCACCAAAAACGGCGTCGATTATGTGAAATCCAATGCCGCAGATCTGGGGGCGACGATCACCACGCACCATCTGATCATCAATCGCAACCACATCCTGGTGGGCGGCATCAAGCCGCATTACTATTGCCTGCCGGTCGCCAAACGCGAAGATCACCGTCTGGCGTTGCGCGCTGCCGCCACCTCGGGCGATGCGCGGTTTTTTCTGGGTACCGATTCCGCGCCCCATACCGATCCGAACAAGGAAAGCGGCTGCGGCTGTGCCGGCTGTTTCACCGCCACCAACACCATGTCCCTGCTGGCGCATGTGTTCCAGGAAGAGAGCGCGCTGGACAAGCTTGCGGGCTTTGCCTCGGAAAACGGTCCGGCGTTTTACGGCCTGCCGGTGAGCAGCGAGATACTGAGCTTAGCCAAGAGCGATGCACCGGTGGTCTTCCCAGAGAAGATTGAGACCGGCGATGGGCCTGTCACCGTGTTCGATCCGGGATTTGATGTTCACTGGCGTGCGGAATAGCAACACCTGTTTATTATCCCTTGGTTTCATTTAACCTTGCCCTTGCCGGGAATCAGCGTCTTCATTCAGTTTCCTGGCCATTAATTTCCGCCAGCGGCTGCAGCTGGCTGTTTTCCGGTGAAGGGCAAGGGTATGACAACATTTACGTTCAGCGGGCTTCGGGTTGATTACGAAAACGGCGATGCTGTAGCTGCCAAAGAGATCGACGCATCAATCATCGTTTCCTCTGCGTCGTCGGCATTTTCCTATTCGATCACCGGCCATGATGAGGACGGCGTCGCAATCATCAATGTAGCCGACGATATCCAGCAGATCATCGCGGACGGAACGAACCTGGACGCACCGAATTTTCCGGTGGTATCGGAAGAAACCCAGATCACCCGCGTGACTTGGTCCGGCGGCACCAGCACGGTGCTGATCCTTGCCTTTGAAACCGGTGGAAACAGCGACACCGAGTTTTACTTTGTTATCGACGGGCCGCAGATACCGGATGTCAGCACTCTGTCCGATTGGACTGCTTTCAATGCCTCGATCTCGGACCTGTCGGACCCCACCGGCGCCTTTGGACCCGGGCAGAACATTCCATGGTCGTCAATCGACGGCGCAACCAGAAGCCAGGACGATGAATTCTGGGGCACTCCCGGCCGCAACATCTTTAACGGCGGCAAGGGAGACGACTATTTCTCCAGCTCCGACGGACGCGATACTTATAACGGCGGCGCTGGCAGTTTTGACCAGGTCTCCTTTACCGGGGACCCCAATGGCGTGACTGCGCATCTTGGCACCGGCAAAGCAACTGACGGCTGGGGCAGAACCGACACCCTGAAAAGCATCGAAGTGCTGCGGGGATCGGCTTTTGACGACAGTCTTAGCGGCAGCGGCAAAAACAACACCTTCCGCGGGGTCGAAGGCAACGACACCATCAAAGGCGGCAAAGGCCGCGATGAGGTCCGCTATGACCGCGACGAACGCTATGGCGGCGAGGACGGCGCAACTGTCAACCTGTCCAAAGGCTTTGCCATTGACGGCTTTGGCGACCGCGACACGCTGAAAAGCATCGAAAACGCGCGCGGTTCTGACAGCGGCGACAAGATTACCGGCAGCAGCACCGGCAACCGCATTATGGGGCTGGCCGGCAACGACACCCTGTCCGGCAAGGGCGGAAGTGACACGATTTTTGGCGGCGGCGGCAAGGACAGGATCAATGGTGACGGCGGCAACGATCTGTTGTCCGGTGAAGGCGGTGCAGACCGGTTCATTTTCAAAGGCACTTTTGGTGACGACACTGTATCCGACTTCTCGACGGCGGGGCGTAAAGAAAAGATCGACCTGTCTGATGTCGCAACCATCAAGCACTTCCGCGATCTGAAGAACAACCATCTGTCCGAAAACGATGACGGCGATGCGGTGATCCGCGACAACCGGGGCAATACAATCACCCTGGAAGACATCGCGGTGGCAGACCTGTCCGGCAACGACTTTCTGTTCTGATCCCGAACCGCAGGTGCCGCCCTGAAAAGCCGGCGGCGAAAGACAGTAAAAAAAGGCCTGTGCTCCGGCACGGGCCTTTTGTTTGCTATTTCAAACAGTCGGCGCTTTACACTTGAAAGACGAGCCGGCAGGTGTATTTTCAACTTTGATTTAAATAAGTTCTTTTTGGGGTGAACACCTATGACGACCTATACGCTTTCAGGCTTCGGCGTAGGTAAATATTCTTTGTTCGATCCTGCCGGGGGGGGATGGGTGCAGACCGGTCTGAAACTCAGACTGACGGTTCCGGATGGCGAAGGGTTTACGTTTTCGCCAACCCGGGCTCACGAAGACAAGGTTGATATCGAACCCGGTGATCACGTTTCCGGCCTGACGCGGACCCAAGGCGAGGCCGCTGACGGAACGCAGTATGGCACGCTGGACGCTGGATACTCGCTGTCAGAAATTTCGTGGGACGGCGGCAAGACCGTGGTTCTGACAATGCACAGCATGAGTGTTTACCAGGCTGTCTACGCGCTGAGCGGCGATCCGCTGCCGGAGATTGGCAGTTACAGCGACTACGCGGCCTTTGAAGGCTCGATCACCCAGCGATCCCCTGTCACCACCTCCCTGCAACCCGGTCAAGTCCTGGAGTGGGCCCTGGGCACGGTGGACGTATCGCAACGCGACAGGCTCATCGGAACCGACCGGGATGATACGCTGAAGGGCGGTGCCGGGGCTGACACCATCAAAGGCGGCGCGGGCGACGACGTTGTGAAAGGCGGGTCCGGCAGCGACAAGCTGGCCGGAAATTCAGGCCATGACACGTTGTCCGGCCAAAGGGGCGAAGACAGGCTGAACGGCGGCAGAGGCAGGGACAGTCTGGATGGTGGCAGGGGGACGACCGGATAGGCGGCAATGCAGGACATGACACCCTGCGCGGCGGCCACGGGGACGACCACCTTGCCGGGGGCAACGGCAATGACGTGCTGCGCGGCGGTGCCATTACTCAGGAATGGCTCTTGCGGCCATATTCATACCTTGCCGCCGCACCTTCTGGCGAGATGATCCAGAGAGACTCCGGCAAGGATACCCTCGATGGCGGGCAAGGGCGGGACAAGCTCGATGGCGGCTATGGCGATGACCTTTTGACCGGCGGATCAGGCGACGACACTTTTGTGTTTTTTGACGTGTTTGGCGACGACACCATTACCGACTTTGATGCCTCCAGCAGCGGTGAAAAGATTGACCTGAGCACGGTGTCCAGCATCACGGATATGACCGATCTGCTGGACAACCACATCCGGGAAGACGGCGAAAACGTCGTGATCGAGGACGTACACGGCAGCACCATCACGCTGGAAAATGTGCAGCTGGCGGATCTGGACGAAACGGATTTCAATTTCGAATTGCCCGAATGGTAGCCTGTACTCGTTTCAGCCAAGCAGCCTGCCGGCATCGACACCCCTGCCCCCGTTGTTGAAACACTCTGGGCCTGCGAAGACTACCCAGCCCCTCAGGAATGGAACTTGGTCTGATCTGAACATCAGAGGGCAGCATTGGCCTGCTGCCCTTCCGGGGGTTCAAACCGGCGGCGTTCCGGTTTAAGGACAGCAAAACCGCTGCCGCAAAGGATGCCTGCCGCCATGATCCCCTCGTCCTATCCGTCTCAAGAAGAAATCGCCCGCCTGTCGGCCCGGATGCTGCTGGAAATCGGTGCGGTGAACTTTAACACCGAGACACCTTATACGCTGGCCTCCGGCCTGCCCTCGCCCAGCTATATCGACTGCCGCAAGCTGATTTCCTTTCCGCGGATCCGCTCGACGCTGATGGATTTCATGACCGTCACCGTGATGCGCAACGCGGGCTTTGAGGCGTTTGACAATATCGCCGGCGGTGAGACTGCGGGCATTCCCTTTGCTGCCCTGGTCGCCGAACGCATGGCACTGCCGATGACCTATGTGCGCAAGAAGCCCAAGGGCTATGGCAAGAACGCCCGCATCGAAGGTGCGATGAGCGAAGGCGAACGGGTGCTGCTGGTCGAGGATCTGACCACCGATGGCGGATCGAAGCTGTCGTTTGTCGATGCGATCCGCGAGACCGGCGCCAGCTGCGGCCACACCGCAGTGATTTTCTATTACGACATCTTCCCGGAAACCACCAAGACCCTCGGCGATCACGGGGTGGAACTGCACTATCTGTGCACCTGGTGGGATGTGCTGGCCGAAGCCCGCGCGCAAGGCGCGTTCAGCACCGAGACGCTGGATGAGGTGGAAACCTTCCTGAAGGATCCGCGCGCCTGGCAGGACGCGCATAAATCCGCTTAACGCCAGGGAAAGTGTTACGGGGCGGCCTGTGGACAAAGCCGCCTCGAATCATATTCTGCGCCAATTGAGATGCAGATATAGACTTCTTCCCAGATCGCGCCGCATCATATAGTCTGCATAGGGCAGGCATACTGGCCTTTCCGGTAAACAGCCCACAGGCCCCGTGCGGATATCCACAAGGGATCCACAGAGATTCCCAGATAGGAGAAACGCCCTTGGCGCCCTATAAGGCGGGCTTAGTGACGAGAGCAGTGATGAACGAAATTACCCCTTTCGACGGCGATATGCCGCCTCCGGCCCCGATGCCGGAACCTGCCGCACCGCAATCTGCGATGCCGGACAATGAACTGCCGCATTCGGTGGAGGCGGAACAGCAGCTCTTGGGTGCGATCCTGACCAACAACGAGGTCTATGACAAGATCGCGCTGATCATCGACTCGTCGCATTTCTATGATCCGGTGCATGCCCGGATCTATGAAGTGGCCGCGGCGCGGATTTCCAAGAACGCGCTGGCCTCGCCAGTGACGCTTAAGGCGTTCCTGGAAGACCACGAGGGGCTGAAGGAGCTGGGCGGTCCGGCCTATCTGGCCAAACTGGCCGGCGCGTCGATCTCGGCCTTTGCGGTGCGGGATTACGCACAGATGATCTACGACCTGGCGATCCGGCGCGAGCTGATCGCCCTGGGCCACAGCATTGCAGAAAAGGCGCGCCGCGTTGACGTGGCATCAGAACCTAAAGAGCAGATCGTTGAGGCAGAACAATCGCTGTATCAGCTGGCCGAACAGGGCCAGACCGAAAGCGGTTTCAAGTCGTTCCTGAAAGCCGTCACAGAAGCGGTTAATGTGACCAACGAGGCGTATCAGCGGGGTGGCGGCATGGCCGGCATCTCGACGGGCCTGATGGACCTCGACAAACAACTTGGCGGCCTGCATCCCTCGGACCTTCTGATCCTCGCGGGCCGCCCCTCTATGGGCAAGACGTCGCTGGCGACCAACATCGCCTTTAATGTCGCCAAGGCCTATAAACGCGGGATAAAACCCGACGGTTCGGAGGGCGCACTGGACGGCGGCGTGGTTGGCTTCTTCAGCCTCGAGATGAGCGCCGAGCAGCTGGCCGGGCGTATTCTGGCGGAAGCGTCTGAGATTTCATCGCACAAGATCCGCCAGGGCGACATGACCGAAGGCGAATTCCGCCGCTTTGTGCAGGCGGCCAAGGATCTGGAAAGCTGCCCGCTGTTCATTGACGACACGCCTGCAATTCCGATTTCGCAGCTGGCCGCACGGGCGCGCCGCCTGAAGCGGACGCATGGGCTGGACCTTCTGGTGATCGACTATCTGCAGCTGTGCCGCGGCATGGCCGAAAACCGGGTGAACGAGATTGCCGAAATCTCGATGGGGATGAAGGCGATTGCCAAGGAATTGAACATCCCGGTGATCGCGCTGTCGCAGCTGTCGCGTCAGGTGGAAAACCGCGAAGACAAACGCCCGCAGCTGTCGGACCTGCGGGAATCCGGCTCGATCGAGCAGGACGCCGACGTGGTGATGTTTGTGTTCCGAGAGGAATACTACAAGGAACGGGAAAAGCCGGGCGACCACGAGCTGGACAGGATGGAAGAGTGGAAGCAGGCGATGGAGAGCCTGCATGGCAAGGCGGATGTCATTGTCGGCAAACAGCGCCACGGCCCCATCGGCACCGTGACCCTGACATTCGAGGCGCAATTCACCCGCTTCGGCAACCTGGCCAAAGCCTGGCAGCAGGGGCAGGAAGACTACTGATCCCGGCCGGTTTAGACCGGAGTCCGGTCTACCTGTGCCAGGGCCTGGCAGGTAACAGGATTGTCAGTGCCCCGGCACCAGCCCGGTCCGCCTCCCCCCGCTGGACCGGGCTTATTTGTTTGATGGCGGCGGAGCTCTGCCGCCATTCCGGTTTTTCCCACTTGACCTGCGGTCTCCCCATGTCATGAACACCGCATGAGCACGGCAAGATTGACAATCAACCTGGATGCGCTGGCCACCAACTGGCGGAATCTGGATGCGCTGACCACCTGCGAAACCGCAGCCGTGGTCAAGGCGAACGGCTATGGCCTGGATGCGGGCCGCGTTGGCAAGGCGCTGGCCAAGGCGGGCGCGCGCAATTTCTTTGTGGCGGCGGCGGAAGAAGGCGGCGCGTTGCGCCGTGCGCTTGGCCCCGGCCCCGGTATTTCGGTGTTTTCCGGCCATATGGCGGGTGACGCCAAGCTGTTGAAGGATTTCCAGCTGACGCCGATGCTGAACTCATTGGACCAGATGCTGCGCCATTTCGAGGCCCTGCCGGGCCATGCCTTCGGGGTGCAGCTGGACAGCGGCATGAACCGGCTGGGGATGGAGTATAGCGAATGGGCAGCGGTGGCCGAGATCGCCCTGGGCCAGAATCCGGTTCTGCTGATGTCGCATCTGGCCTGCGCCGATGAGCCCGGCCACGCGATGAACGCGCAGCAATTGCAAACCTTCCGCGATATGACCGAAGGGCTGGAGATCCCCCGCTCGCTGGCCGCCACCGGCGGCATGCTGCTGGGGGCGGAATACCATTTCGACCTTTGCCGCCCCGGTATCGGGCTTTATGGCGGGCTGCCGTTCAAGGACGCGCTGCCGGTGGTGCAGCTGGACCTGCCGGTCATTCAGCTGCGCGATCTGGAACCGGGTGAGACTGCCGGTTACGGCAACAGCTGGACAGCCAAGCGCCCCAGCCGCATCGCCACCGTCGCCGCGGGCTATGCCGACGGGCTGCACCGGGCGATGGGCAATGGCGGCATCCAGGTTTTTGCGGGCCGCACCCCCTGCCCGGTCGTAGGCAGGGTCTCAATGGATCTGATAACCGTGGACGTGACCGATCTGGCTGAGGTGCCTGAGGCGCTGTCGATCCTCAATGAGCAGCAGACCGTGGACACCCTGGCCGACGCGGCCGGCACCATCGGCTATGAGATCCTGACCTCTACCGGTCACCGCTATGCACGGACTTATCAGGGATGAACCCTATTGCCCTTCTGGCCCGGCTGGGCCGCACCGCATTGGCCGGGCTGTCTGCTGTTGGCCGCGCCGCACTGTTTGCGCTGCGCGCCTTCAGCCATATGGTCCGCCCGCCCTATTACCCGCGCGAACTGCTGCAGGCGCTTTTGAACATCGGCTGGCTGTCGCTGCCGGTTGTCGGCCTGACCGCGATCTTCACCGGCGGCGCGCTGGCGCTGCAGATCTATGCCGGCGGCGCGCGCTTTAATGCCGAGGCGGTGGTGCCGCAGATCGTCGCCATCGGCATGGTGCGCGAGCTGGGCCCGGTGCTGGTCGGGCTGATGATCGCGGCGCGCGTGACCTCATCCATCGCGGCGGAGATCGCCACCATGAAGGTGACCGAGCAGATCGACGCGCTGGTCACACTTTCGACCCATCCGATGAAATACCTGGTCGCACCCCGCGTGCTGGCGGCGCTGATCACCGTGCCGGTGCTGGTGGGAGTCGGCGACATTATCGGCATCATGGGCGGCTATACGGTGGCGGTGCAGAACCTCGGTTTCAATTCGGCGGCCTACCTGAAAAACACCGTCGACTTCCTGGAGCCGCTGGACATCATCTCCTCTCTGGTCAAGGGTGCCGCCTTTGGCACCATCGCGGCGATGATGGGCTGCTATTACGGCATGCAGTCGGGCCGCGGCGCCCAGGGCGTGGGCCGCGCCACCAAAGGGTCTGTTGAATCCGCTGCAGTGCTGATACTGGCCGCCAACTTTGTTCTGACAGGGGTGTTCTTCTCGCTATGATCCGCATGGAAAACGTCCGCAAATCCTTTGGCGACAATGCTGTGCTGAACGGCATGAACCTGGAGATCCCCAAGGGCACCTCGATGGTGATCATCGGCGGCTCCGGCACCGGAAAATCGGTGGCGCTGAAAAGCGTGCTGGGGCTGATCACCCCGGACTCAGGCGAGATCTATGTCGATGGCAGGCCGTCCGGATCCGGCGACCGCGACAAGTTCCTGGCGCGGTTCGGGATGCTGTTTCAGGGCGGTGCGCTGTTTGACTCGCTGCCGGTCTGGCAGAATGTGGCCTTCCGCCTGCTGCGCGGCGCGCTGAAACGCCCGGCTGAGGAAGCCCGCGGGATTGCAATTGAAAAACTGCGCCGGGTGGGGCTGAAATCAGACGTCGCCGACCGCCTGCCCGCCGAGCTGTCAGGGGGCATGCAGAAACGCGTCGGCCTGGCCCGCGCCATTGCAGCCGAACCCGAGATCATCTTTTTCGACGAGCCGACCACCGGTCTGGACCCGATCATGTCCGGCGTGATCAACGATTTGATCCGCGAGATCGTGGTGGAGATGGGCGCCACGGCGATGACGATCACCCACGACATGACCTCGGTCCGCGCCATTGCCGACAATGTAGCGATGTTGCACGGCGGGGTGATCCAATGGACCGGGCCGGTCAGCGAGATGGACCAGTCAGGCGATCCCTATATGGAGCAATTCATCCACGGCCGCGCGGAGGGGCCGATTGAGGCGGTTCGGTGAGAGGACCATTCATAGAGATTGGCGCGCTCCTTCTATTGGCTTCCCCCTTTGTAGCTGCTGCCGTGACAACCCGGCTGGGAATGAAGCTGCAACGTAATCCTGATACTCAAAAAGCAGGATTTTGGCTGGCTATTCTGCCGCCGACGGCATTTTTATGGCTCACTTTTCTGATCTTCATAGTTACCAGCAACACCGTTCTGCGAAGGCATATGTCGTGGCATGTTCATTCCGTGACACTCAGCATTTTTCTTGCTGTCGAATTTCTTCTTCTGCGCGCCTTTATAAAAGGCTCCTTTCGCCTGCACGCGGCCAGCGCTGCGGCACTATGCGGGGTGGCGTTGTATACCATCATTATTGCGATCCTTCTTTGACGTTTGCCAATCACAAGGCACAAACCTTCTTCTTTGCCAAAATACTCCCGCCGGAGGCTTCCGGCAGGCCGGTGCCTGTCCGCGGGCGGAAGCGTAGCGCCCGCCCATGGGGCGGACGGGCGCTGGCCGGGCCACTGCGTAACCCGCCCGGTGTAAGCTGCCGCCGTTTTCCCCCTTTCAATCACGGCGCAGAAGGCACAAGTCTTGACCAACCCGCAGAAAACGAGCCGCCATGCCCCTCCGCCTCCTCACCCTGTCGCTGCTGATCCTCTACCCCGTCGCCTGGTTTGCGCCCTTGATGCGGGCCGGGCTGCTGCCGATCTTCGGCCTCAGCGAAATATCGGTGCTTACGGGGCTGCAATCTTTATGGGGCAGCGACGCGGCACTGGCACTGATCGTGACATTTTTTGCGATCTTTGCTCCCTACCTCAAAACCATCGGCCTGGCGCTGGTGCAGTGGGACTTGCTGGATTCGCGGGTGCAGCCTGTGCTGCATGTGCTGGGCAAGCTGGCGATGGCCGATGTCTTTCTGATTGCGCTTTACATCACGCTGGCCAAAGGGATCGGCCTTGCTACCATTGAAACGGCCTGGGGCCTGCACCTGTTCACGGCGTGCATCCTGTCTTCGCTGGGGCTGGGGATGCTGACTGAACGCACTGCAAAGATTGGCAAAACACCGGGCTGAAAGCTTGATCCGGCGCTGAACCGCTCCATTTCGTAGGGCCGAACACCTGTATCGCAGGGGTCCGGCACGCTGCGCCCGGTTGACGGGCGTCCCCCGCAGCCCGTCGGCCCTGCATCTGTTGCATTGCTGCTGGAGGGGGACCTATGTCCGGCGTTCAATCAATTCTGTTCACTGCCCAGACCGTATTCATGCGGCTGACGTTCCTGCTGATCTGCTTTGGCGCGCTGGCGGCACTTGCGGCCACCGGACTGTCGGCCACGGGCATCTGGCCCTGGCTCAGCCTGCAGGCCGGGGTTGGCGCTGAAATTTACCCGCAGGCCGGGATTGCCGCACAGATCACCCTGACGGCGCTGGCGGTTATGCTGGCTTTTTTCCTGCCTGCCAACGGGCGTATCCTGGCGCTGGAAACCTCGCACCGGCGGTTTTCGCTGCAGATGGAGGACGTGCTGCAGGCCTATCAGCTGGCCCATGCCGCCGACCGCGCCGGGATCTTTACCCTGGCGTCTGAATTCGACGCGGTGAAGGAGCGGCTCGCCTTTCTGCGGTCGCACCCCGATCTGGCCGGGCTGGAACCGCAGGTGCTGGAGGTGGCGTCGCAGATGAGCCAGGTCAGCCACGAGCTGGCAGAAACCTATTCCGACGCCAAAGTGTCCCGCGCCCGGTTGTTCCTGCAGCAGCGCCAGGAGGAGCTGGAGACCTTCAAGGCACGGCTGGAGGATGCCCAGATCGTCATGCATGAGCTGCGCCAGTGGTCCCGCGATGTGGAGATCGAGGAAAGCATCGCCAAGTCGCATTTGGGGCGGCTGCGCGGCGAGCTGTTCGAATTGCTGCCGGAACTGTCGGCGCAACTGCAAAGCCCGCCGGACGGGTCTGATCCGCATCCCGGCAGCGTCGTGCCGATCCAGCCGCCCCGCCGCGCGGACTGACGCGCTCTGCGCTCCTTGCGGAGGACGCGTCAAAGGGGCGCTGCCCCCGGCCCTTGGGGGCCTCCCCCGGGGTATTTTTAACCAAAAAGAAGCCCGCTTCTTCTGGCCCCAGATATCCCGGAGCGCGAGGCAGAGCCTCGCTTTTGCCGTGACAGCCCGCACCAACCGCGCGTCAAGGGTCACGGCCCTTGAACAAAACAGAAACATCTGCCACTGATCCGGCATGGCAAAAACATCTTTCTCCTGCTCGGCCTGCGGTGCGAGCTTCTCCAAATGGTCGGGCCGCTGCGAAGGCTGCGGCGAATGGAACACGATTTCCGAGGACAAGGGGCTCAGCTCCGGCCCCTCGAAGAAGTCGCTGGGCGTCAAACGCGGGCGCACCATCCCGCTGAGTGATCTTGCAACCCGCGAAACCCCGCCGCCGCGCGCCTGCTGCGGCGTGGGGGAACTGGACCGGGTGCTGGGCGGCGGCCTGGTGGCGGCCTCGGCCATTCTGGTCGGTGGCGATCCGGGGATCGGCAAATCCACCCTTTTGCTGCAAGCGGCGGCGCGGTTTGCCAAGGCCGGTGTCAAGACCATCTATGTCAGCGGCGAGGAAGCCAGCGCCCAGGTGCGGATGCGGGCGCAGCGGCTGGGGCTGACGGATGCGCCGGTGCAGCTGGCTGCCGAGACCAACCTGCGTGATATTCTGACGACGCTGGAAGCGGAAAAGCCGCAACTGGCTATCATCGACTCCATCCAGACCATGTGGTCCGACCACGTGGACAGCGCGCCGGGGTCGGTCAGCCAGGTGCGGGCTGCTGCGCATGAGCTGACCACCTTTGCCAAACGCAACGGGGTGTCGATCATCATGGTCGGCCATGTCACCAAGGACGGCCAGATCGCCGGCCCCCGCGTTGTTGAGCATATGGTCGACACGGTGCTCTATTTCGAGGGTGAGCGCGGCCATCAGTTCCGCATCTTGCGGGCGGTCAAAAACCGCTTTGGCCCGGCGGATGAGATCGGCGTGTTTGAAATGACCGGCGGCGGGCTGGCTGAGGTCATCAACCCCTCGGCCCTGTTTCTGTCCGAACGCGGCGAACCGTCGCCCGGCTCAGTGGTGTTTGCAGGGATCGAGGGCACCAGGCCCGTTCTGGTCGAGATGCAGGCACTGATTGCGCCCTCGCCCCATTCGCAGCCGCGCCGCGCTGTTGTCGGCTGGGATTCATCGCGGCTGGCGATGATACTGGCCGTCCTGGAAGCGCGCTGCGGCATCCCGTTTGCAGGTCTGGATGTCTATCTGAACGTGGCGGGCGGCATGAAGATTTCGGAGCCTGCGGCAGACCTTGCGGTGGCCGCAGCGCTGCTGAGCGCGCGGGAAGACGTGGCTTTGCCCGCCGATACGGTGGTTTTCGGAGAAATTTCGCTATCCGGAGCCCTGCGCCCGGCCCCGCAGACCGAAAACCGGTTGAAAGAGGCGCAAAAACTTGGTTTCACGGCGGCGATTGCCCCTGGCGGCAGTAAAACTGTGTCCGTGAACGGTCTGAACTTGCGAAAGTCCAGCGATCTGGCCGGTTTTGTTGGCGAATTCTTCGGGGCCGGCTAAGGTCGCAAAAAATTTATCGCAGGCAAACGGGCGAGGGACATGGAAGGTTTCACAATCATCGACGGGGTCGTGGCCCTGGTCATCGTCGTATCGGCGCTGCTGGCCTATTCACGCGGCTTCGTGCGCGAAGCGATGGCCATTGCAGGCTGGATCGCCGCGGGCGTGCTCGCCTTTATCTTTGCGCCGCAGGTGGAACCCCTGATGGCCGAGATCCCGGTGATCGGCGAATTCATTGCCGACAGCTGCGAATTGTCGATCATCGCGGCATTTGCCGCGGTGTTTGCATTGGCGCTGATCGTGGTCTCCTTCTTTACGCCGCTGTTTTCCACCCTGGTGCAGCGCTCTGCGCTTGGCGGGCTGGATCAGGGCGCGGGTTTCTTCTTCGGCGTCTTGCGCGGCATTCTTTTGGTGGCGATAGCCTTCTTCCTCTACAATGTGGTGATGACCGGGCAGAGCTTCACAATCGTTGACGAAAGCCGCTCGGCCGAGGTGTTTGAGCGTTTGATCGGCAAGATTGAGGACCGCAACCCGGAGCAGGCATTGGGCTGGGTCACCGAGCAGTATGAAGCGCTGATCGGGTCCTGCGGTCAGTAATACCTAAGGATTACCACCTTAAGACAGGCACGTGGGCGCCCCTTGGGCGCCCGTTTTGCTTTGAATTCAAAGCGTTCACACAGTTATCCACAAGCAGCCGGGCTGGATGGTTAACGAGATAAATGATGATTAACGCCTTGTTAACCAAAAGGAATCACGTGCAGAGCGAGCAAAATCCGGATCATCAAACTTGCGGTAAATCTTAACAAATCCTCAGCCTGCCCCGTCAAACAGTTAACAATCCCCCTGAAATGGCCGCTTTTGTCCCGGAAAAATCGCGCCATCCCGAAATGGGACGCACGCCCGCCCCAATTTGGTCCCAATTCCGGGGCCTGATGGCTTCAACGGCAAAACGCCGGGCTAAGACGCTCAGAAGGGACGACACAATGCAGCTGGACCACACCACAGATTTTGCTGACTACCAGCCGGTTGATGTACTGCTGCTGACCAATCCGCTGCCGCACACGCTGTCTGCGGCCCCTGCCCCGAAACGCAACCGTATCCGCAGCGGCGGCTTTCTGCCCGCAACGCTGGTGGAGACCGAAGAAGGCTTTAAGCAGGCCCGCGACGTGAAGCCCGGCGACAAGGTGTTCACCTTTGACGGCGGCGCCCAGGAAGTGAAGGCGGTCCGCCACGCAGTGCCGCGCCTGACCACTTGCATGCATGTCCCGGCCGGCGCCCTGGGCAACGATACCGACCTGATGCTGCCCTCGGACCAGAAAGTGGCGCTGGAAATGGACACTGCCGAACGCCTGTTCGGCCTGCCGGTGGTGGTCACCAAGCTGATTGCTCTGACCGGCTACAAAGGCATCACCGCAGTTGCGCCCGAGCGTCTGGGCCGCATCCATTTCGAGTTTGAAGAAGAAGAGCTGGTCTGGGCCGAAAGCGGCATGCTGCTGCCCGCAGGCGATGTTGCTGAAGACTCGGCCTTTCACCAGCTGTCGCTTTCCGAGACCCGCCAGGTGCTGGCCAGCGACGAAGGCCGCGCCCTTTCAGCAACCGGTATGGGTGAAACTGACGCCCGCCTGCCGTCCCCGCTGGACAACCTGCTGGACCGTATTCTGGCAGCCTGATCACCGGGGCCAAGCCCCCCAAGACTTTTCCTCCCCCCCTCGGGCCCGTCTTTGTGCGGGCCTTTTCTTTGCAGGACGCGGCCACCGGGCGGGAAGAACAGTATCCTGACCGCAGCACGCAACTGGTTGGCAACCGGCCGCATACCGCACATAACCGGGAAAATGTTTCGCGCAGCAGCGTCATTTCAAAAAAAATTGCCCGGAATTTGATTGTGTGCCAGCATCAGCGCAGGCGCCGAGACGCATAGCAGAACAAATGGCGCCCGTTTCAGGGAGGATTTGACGATGAATTTGCGGCCCGACCCCACATTCCATGCCACCCCCAGGCTAGCCATGGAAGCCCCGGCCGAGACGCTGGCTTTTACCCTTATGCTCAGCCCCGATGGTTCGCAGCCTGACGGGCTGGCGGTTGTCGATGTGGATCCGAAATCGGACAGCTACGGCGACATCGTGCATCAGCTGATCATGCCCAACAAGGGCGACGAATTTCATCATTTCGGCTGGAACGCCTGTTCTTCGGCGCTGTCGCCGCTGACCGGACACGCGTTTCTGGAGCGGCGCTATCTGATCGTTCCCGGCATCCGCTCCAGCCGTATTTACGTGATTGACGTGAAGGAGCCGCGAGAGGCGAAGATCCACAAGATCATCGAACCCGAAGAGCTGTTTGCGAAAACCGGCTATTCCCGCCCGCACACCATTCATTGCGGGCCTGAGGGCATCTATGTCTCAACCCTGGGCGGCGGCGGCGAAGACGGCACTGACGGGCCGCCGGGCATCTTTATCATGGATTGCGAGACTTTCGACATTCTGGGCCGTTATGAAATGGACCGGGGTGCGCAGGACAAGCATTATGATTTCTGGTGGAACCTGCCGCGCGATTACATGGTGAGCTCCGAATGGGGCCTGCCGCCGCAGTTTGAAAACGGCATCGTGGCCGAGGATCTGCTGAGCAACAAATACGGCCATTCGATCCATTTCTGGAACCTGCGTGAGCGCAAGAACGTGCAGACCATCGACCTGGGTGAAAACCACCAGATGGCGCTGGAAATCCGGCCCGCGCATGATCCGTCCAAAGATTATGGCTTTTGCGGCGTGGTGGTGGATACCACCAACCTGCAGGGCGCGATTTTCACCTGGTGGCAGAAGGATGACGGCACATTCGAGGCCAAGAAGACCATCACCATCGACCCGCGGCCCGAAAAACCCGAAAACCTGCCGCCGCTGCTGCAGGGGTTTGAGGCGGTGCCGCCATTGGTCACCGATATCGACCTGAGCCTGGATGACAAATACCTGTATGTGGCCTGCTGGGGGCTGGGGGAAATGCATCAGTATGATGTTTCTGACCCGATGAACCCCAAGCTGGCCGGCAAGGTAGAATTGGGCGGTATTGCCCGCGGCGCCAAGCATCCGAATGGCAAGGGCTTTGCCTATGGCCCGCAGATGGTTGAGATCAGCCGCGACGGCAAGCGGGTCTATTGGACCAATTCGCTTTATTCCACCTGGGACGACCAGTTCTATCCTGATGACGAAGGCGGTCAGATGGTGATGGCCAACGTGGGTGACGGCGGCGGGCTGGAATTGGATAAAGATTTCTATATCGACTTCCCCAAAGGCTACCGCAGTCATCAGATCCGGCTGGAGGGGGCGACTGCTCTACCGACAGTTTCTGCTATCCCTCCGTCTGACGGGTGACGGAACTCTCATCAGCGGCGGCCCTGTGGTGGGCCGTCGTTGCCTCGGGGCTTTATCACGGGGTGAACCCGGGGATGGGATGGCCGCTGTCGGTCTCTTCTGCGTTGATGGAGCGCCGCAAAGCCAGCCTGTTCAAAGCGTTGCTGGCGCTGGCCTTTGGCCATCTTCTGGCAATGACTGTGATCCTGCTGCCGTTTTCGGCGCTGCTGTGGCTGACGGAATGGCATGTGCAAATCCGCATCGGTGCGGCCTGTCTGGTGATTGCGCTGGGGGGGTATCTGCTGATCAACCGACGACATCCCCGCTTTCTGGCGCGGGTGCCGCCGTCGCGGCTGGCGCTGTGGTCGTTTCTGGCAGCGATGGCGCATGGCGCCGGGCTGATGCTGGTGCCGGTCTATCTGGGTCTATGCGGCCCGGACGAAAGTGCAGGCCACGCCGCCGCATTTACGCTGATGGGCCGCAATGCCGGTATCGCCGTGACCGTGGCCCTGGCCCATACCCTTGCCATGACCGCAGCCGGCGGCGCGCTGGCGCTTGGCGTTTACCACTGGCTGGGGCTGAAATTCCTGTCCAAGGGCTGGTTCAACCTGGATCTGGTCTGGGCGCTGAGCCTTATTCTGGTGGGGGCTGTTTCATTGCTGACGCTGCATTGATGCCGCCGCCGGCAACATCCCCCCGTCCCCGTTGCCGCGGTGCGGCATCGGATTTGTGATCCTTTGATGACAGCCGCGGAGAAAGGCACTATGTGAGGGCCGGAACAGGAAACGGATTCGGAGCCACACCGCCTTGCCGCTGCTGCAGACGCTGCCCGCCTGCCCTTGTGGATCTGACCTGACGCGCATGGCGCCGGGCTTTGGAGACGCATTCGGCGCCTTGGCTCCGGCCGGTTTGCCGGTATGGCCGCTTGGCGCGGCTTGGTCAGCCGGATTGGCGCAAGCGACGCAAAATGCGCTAGACTGCCATCCGAGCCGCTTCCTTCAGCAACCGAACAGCAAAGCCTAAGTGGGATTGGAGCCAGCCAATGTGCGGGATTTTGGGGATCGCAAGCCGGGACACGGATGTCTTTGCGGAGATATATGACGGGCTGTTGATGCTGCAGCACCGCGGCCAGGACGCCTCGGGGATTGTGACCTACACCGGCGAATTCTTTCGCGAGCGCAAGGAAAACGGCCTGGTCAAGGATGTGTTCGGCCCGCAGGATGCCGACACCCTGACCGGCAAGACCGGCATCGGCCATGTCCGCTATCCCACCGCGGGCTCGCTGAGTGCAGCCGAAGCGCAGCCGTTCTTTGTGAACGCGCCTTATGGCATCTATCTGGTTCACAACGGCAATATCACCAATACCGCCGAGCAGCGCGAAAAGGTGACCGGTAAGTACAGCCGCCATCTGCGCACCACGTCCGATTCCGAAATCATGCTGAACGTGCTGGCCGACAAGGTGGCTGACGCGATCAAGGTCAATGGCAATGCGGAACCCGTCCGCAACATCTTTGCCGGTGTGAAGATGACCATGGAGCGGATCCAGGGCGCCTATTCGGTGCTGTGCATGATCGCCGGTGTCGGCATGCTGGCGTTCCGCGACCCCAATGGCATCCGCCCGCTGTCCGTGGGCAGACGCCCGGCACAAAGCGGCGGCGAGGATTTCTGCTTTGCCTCTGAAGACGTGGCGTTCGGCATCAACGGGTTTGAAAAGATCCGTGACGTAAAGCCGGGCGAGGCCATTCTGGTTGATCTGGACGGCAACATGCACAGCTTCCAGGCGGTCGAGGGCAAGCTGACCCCCTGTATTTTCGAATATGTCTATCTGGCACGGCCTGATTCGATGATGGACGGTGTGTCGGTCTACAAAACCCAGCTGCGCATGGGCCAAGCGCTGGCCAAGCAGATCCAGGACGCGGGGCTGGAAATCGACAGCATCATCCCGGTACCTGATTCGGCGCGCCCCGTGGCGCTGGAAGTCGCCAACTCCACCGGTATCCGCTACCGCGAAGGGCTGGTGAAGAACCGCTATGTGGGCCGAACCTTTATCATGCCGGGCCAGGCAGAACGCCAGAAGTCGGTGCGCCGCAAACTGAATGCCATCCCGCTGGAGTTCAAGGGCCGCAACGTGCTGCTGATCGACGATTCCATTGTGCGCGGCAACACGATTAAAAAGATCGTGCAAATGTGCCGCGATGCGGGCGCCAAGAAGGTCTATATCGCCTCTGCCTCACCGCCGGTGAAATACCCGAACGTCTATGGCATCGACATGCCGACCAAGCACGAGCTGATCGCAAACGGCCTCAGCATCGACGAAATCCGCGAAGAGCTGGGCGCCGATGCGCTGTTCTACCAAAAGCTCGACGACCTGATCTGGGCGGCGCAGGAAGGCAACCCGGACATCCAGGGCTTTGACTGCTCCTGCTTTGACGGCAACTACATCACCGGGGTGACGGCTGAATACCTGGATGCGCTGGAAGGCAGCAGCCGGGTCAGCGCCAAGATCCAGGACATGCCGGCCCCCGGCGCCTCCTGGAACGCCTCGAAACTGGCGACCGGCTGAGGCTGGCGTCCCCGCGGTCCATGGGGGTTTGAACTTCCGCCCTCATCCGCGTATGAGGGCCGCCAACAGTGCATGGGGAGGCGCTGGCCGTGACGGCCCGCGCCTTTTCCTATGCTTCCAGATGAAAGGCCGCCTTTTGGACGCGCATCTTGCCCGCATGCTGACCTCTCCGCGCCAGTGCCGCTGCTGCGGCGCTACCTTTGCGCAACTGCTGAGCCTCAGCTGCGACCGGCCCGACATCTGTTCCGAGGATATGGAGGTGGAGGACAACTCTGCTGTGCTGGCCACCCGCGGCGATATTCTGACGGATGATTTCTGCCGCCTTGGCGAATTGCGTTTTATCCGCGCGGTGCTGGCAGTGCCATTGGCAAACAGCCGCGGCGAGGAGTTCATCCTGGGCACCTGGGCCAGTCTCAGCCGCGATGATTTCGATGCCTATCTCGACTTGTTTGAGATGCGCGAGACGGAAAAGCTGGGCGACCGCCCGGCCTGGCTGGCCAATGCGATCCCGCCCGACATGCCGGTGCCTGCGGGCTGCATGCTGGAGATGCGTCCAGGCGGTGAATATCCTGAACTAAGGGTCACCGAGCAGAACCATCCGCTCTATCCGCTGCAAAAGGACGGCGCCGACCTGGAGGAGCTTCTGGAGCTGCTCTATGCCTATGGGCACGACCTGCCGTCGCTGGTTTATGACGCCTGAGCGGGCACTGCGGCACCGGGTCTCGCGGTCCCGTTGCAGCCGTCCGCGGCTTCCCGCCGATGCGGATGCCGCCGGGTCGGTTGCGGCTTGATACGCAGCCTGCGGCAGCCCAGATACGTCCGGATTAATGAGGAACGGACGGTATGTCGAACACAGAGACTGAGGCCGGCACCTCTGCCAAAGTGGCAGGGCTTGCGACTCAGACCAATGCAATGAACCGCGGCAACCTGAGCCTGCTGGGGCTGTTCGGTCCAGAGGACAGTATGACTGCACTGATCCGGCTGCCGTCGGGCCGCACCCGCAAGGTGTCGCGCGGCAGCCGCCTGTCATCGGGCCAGGTGGTGGCAATAGACGCCAAGGGGCTGATCCTGAATTCCAAAGGTGAAAGCCAACGCCTTTCCATGCCTGGCGGCTGAAGCAGCCCGGTTCCGCAGCACAAATTTCTTCGAAGAAATTTGCCAGGATTTTTCCAAAATTCCTGGCCTGGGCCGCCGCCCCTTGACCTGCCCGTGCGCGCAGCCCACAAGACGTGCCATGACAGATAAAATCGCTCTCATCACCGGCGCGTCGCGCGGCCTTGGCAACGCCCTGGCCGAGGCGCTTGCGCCCACCCATCACATTGTTGCCGTGGCCCGCACCACCGGCGCGCTGGAAGAGCTGGATGACCGCATCAAGGCCGCAGGCGGCTCTGCCACCCTGGCGCCGATGGATATCACCGTGCCCGAGGCGATGGCAACGCTCTGCCGTGGCATCCACGACCGCTGGGGCAAGCTGGACCTGTGGCTGCACACCGCGATCCACGCAACCGCGCTTTGCCCGGCGCCTTCTGTGGCAGCCAAGGACTGGACCAAGGCCGTGGCTGTCAACGCCACTGCGACCTCGGTGCTGATCCCCTATGTCGCGCCGCTTTTGGGCCAATCGGGCCGCGCAGTGTTCTTTGATGACGCACGCGCGGGCGAGAAGTTTTATGGCACCTATGGCGCCACCAAGGCGGCGCAGATGGCGCTGGCCCGCAGCTGGCAGGCGGAAACCGGCCGCACCGGCCCGCAGGTGCGGATCCTGGAGCCGCAGCCGATGGCCACAGCCCTGCGCGCCCGTTTCCACCCGGGTGAGAACCGCGATGCACTGACCCCGATCCAGGTCGAGGCCGCGCGCCTGCTGCCGCAGATCCTGGCAGACTGACGCTGACTGTCAGCCCGCGCCGCGCGCCAGCGCGGCGCCCGGCCCAACGCCCGGGACGGCATCTTTGATGCAGGCCCAGGGGGCGGGAGCGCCCTGTCCGGTCTGTTGCCTCCCTGCCCCGCTTTGCGGCTGATCCTGCTTCACTCCGCGAAAACCTTGCCCCGTTCCGGCACAGGTCCTATTCAATCGAAAACCCGGTTGAACACGGCAGGCAGACACCCCATGCGCATACTGATCACCAATGACGACGGCATCAGCGCCGAAGGGCTGAAGGTCCTGGACGCCATCGCCCATGAGGTCGCAGGCCCGGACGGCGAAGTCTGGACCGTGGCCCCGGCGTTTGAACAATCCGGCGTCGGCCATTGCATCAGCTACACCCGCCCCACCATGCTCAGCCAGCTTGGCGCGCGCCGCTTTGCCGCCGAAGGCTCTCCCGCCGACTGCGTGCTGGCGGGCATTCACGTGGCAATGCATGGCGCAAAACCGGACCTGGTGCTGTCGGGCGTGAACCGCGGCAACAACTCGGCTGAAAATGCGCTTTATTCCGGCACCCTGGGCGGCGCGATGGAGGCCGCGCTGCAGGGCATCCCGGCGATGGCGCTGTCGCAGTATTACGGCCCTGCCAACCGCGAGACGGACAATCCGTTTGAGGCCGCCGCCGCGCATGGGGCTGCGCTGGTGAAAAAGATCCTGGCCGCCCAGCCGCAGGACCAGCAGGATTACCGGCTGTTTTACAATATCAACTTCCCGCCGGTCCTGGCCGCAGAGGTGAAGGGGGCCCGCGTGGCCACCCAAGGGTTCCGTCGCGGCAGCCATTTTTCCGCAGAAGAACAGCTGTCGCCCACCGGGCGCCGCTGCCTGTGGATCCGCGGCGGCAACCAGCAGGTCGAGACCGCCGCCGGTTCGGACGCCGCGGTCAACCTCGACGGTTATATCTCTGTCACTCCGATGCGTGCCGACCTGACCGCGCGCGATGCATTGAACGCGCTGAAGGCAATTGAATGAGCGGCCCCGATCCCGAAACCAAGATGCAATTCCTGTTCTCTGTGCGTTCGCGCGGGGTGACGGAGCAGCGGGTGCTGGAAGCCATCGAAGCGATCGACCGCGGCATGTTTGTGCGCGGCATCTTTGCAGAACGCGCCTATGAGGACGTGCCGCTGCCGATTGCCTGCGGCCAGACCATCTCGCAGCCTTCTATCGTGGGCATGATGACCCAGGCGCTGCAGATCTCTCCGCGCGACACGGTGCTGGAGGTCGGCACCGGCTCCGGCTACCAGGCGGCGATCCTGTCAAAGCTGGCACGCCGGGTCTATACCATCGACCGCCACGCAAGGCTGGTGCGCGAGGCGCGGGCCGTGTTCGAGCAGCTGCAGCTTGCCAATGTGACCTCGCTGGTCGGCGACGGCAGCCACGGCCTGAGCGAACAGGCGCCGTTTGACCGGATCATCGTGACCGCCGCCGCCGAAGATCCGCCAAGCCCCCTGCTGGCGCAGCTCAAGACCGGCGGCATCATGGTTCTGCCGGTGGGGCAATCAGACCATGTGCAGACCCTGATCCGGGTGCGCAAAACCGAAGACGGGCTGGACTATGACGAGCTGCGCCCGGTGCGCTTTGTGCCGCTGCTTGAGGGATTGGGCAAGGACACGTAAACTACCGGCGGATTTCAGCCGCCCCCCGGACGGCATGGGCTATAGTGATTGACGCGAGCGAACCCCCGCGAAAAAGGGGAAGCGTGTTTTGAGGAGAGCAAAATGACCCGGACCCCCCCAACCGGACCGCATTCCGCGGCCTGCCCCGTGCAAGGCTGCTGGCCGCATTGCCGCTGGCCGGGATGCTAACCGGGGTGCTGGCCGCCTGCCAGGGCCCGCTGGACTACGATCTGCGCGGCCAATTGGGCGCCTTTAACACGGCAGGCGCGGCGCAGTCTGCAACCGCGAACCGGCCTTCGCCGGATGCCCGCGGCCTGATCTCCTACCCCTCTTATCAGGTGGCGGTGGCGCAGCGCGGCGATACGGTTTCGGACGTCGCGGCCCGCATCGGCCTGCCGCCTGCGGAAGTGGCCCGGTTCAACGGCATGGAAACCGGTGACAAGATGCGCCAGGGCGAAGTGCTGGCGCTGCCGCGCCGCGCGCCGGACAGCCTGCCTGGCAGCGCCACTGCGGGATCCGTCGATATTGCAACGCTGGCGGGCCAGGCCATTGACACCGCGCCGCTGACCTCGCCCAACCCCGGTTCCGTCACCCCTACTGCAATCCAGCCGGTGCCCAAGCCGCAGCCGCCCAAGGTGCAGGCCGGCCCCGAGCCGGTGCGCCACAAGGTGAAACGCGGCGAGACCGCCTATACTATCTCAAGGCTTTACCAGGTGCCGGTGAAATCGCTGGCGGAATGGAACGGCCTGGGCAGCGATTTTGCGGTGCGCGAAGGCCAGTTCCTGCTGATCCCCTTGAAAGAAGAGCCCGCACCCCGGCCGGCCCCGGCCGCTGCTGCCGTGGCAGTCACCGAACCGGGGGCCGGTTCCGAAACGCCGGTGCCGCCAAGCGCCAGCCAGCCGTTGCCGGAAGAAAAGGTCGAGCCCGCCGCTGTCAAACCTGCGGCGGAAACCCTGCCCAAGCCGGAGCTGCCCAAACCCACCCGCGCCAGCAGTGCTGCCATGGCCTATCCGGTGCAGGGCAAGATCGTCAAAACCTACTCCAAGGGGCGTAATGACGGTATCGACATCGCTGCCGCTGCCGGTGCGCCGGTGAATGCCGCCGAGGCCGGAACTGTGGCTGCGATCACTAAGGATTCCAATAATGTGCCGATTGTGGTGATCCGCCACAGCCAGAAACTGCTGACGGTCTATCAGAACGTTGGCAACATCACCGTGAAGAAGGGCGAAAGCGTGGTCCGCGGCCAGCGCATCGCGTCGCTGCGCGGCGGCGACGATGCCTATGTGCATTTCGAAGTGCGCGACGGATTTGAGAGTATCGACCCGCTGAGCTACTTGAACTGACGGCGGTAAGGATCTGCGAACAAACGAAAGCCCGGCAAAACCGCCGGGCTTTTCTTGTTTCGGGTTTTGCGGGGCCCGTTGCGGCCTATCGCAGCGCCACCCCGTGCCGCCCGGCCAGGTCAGTAAAAAACTGCCAGGCCACCCGGCCCGACCGCGCGCCGCGGGTCGCCTGCCATTCAATCGCCGCCGCCCGCAGCTCCTCTGCATCCGCCTCGACGCCATAAGCTGCGCAATAGCCCGCAATCATCGCCAGGTATTCGTCCTGATCACACGGATGGAAACCCAGCCACAGGCCGAACCGGTCCGACAGCGAAACCTTCTCCTCCACCGATTCCGACGGGTTGATGGCGCTGGAGCGTTCGTTCTCAATCATGTCCCGCGGCATCAGGTGGCGCCGGTTCGAGGTGGCGTAGAACACCACATTTTCCGGCCGCCCCTCGATACCGCCGTCCAGCACCGCCTTGAGGCTTTTGTAATGCTGGTCGTCATGGCTGAACGACAGGTCGTCGCAAAACAGGATAAACCGGTTCTCCGAGCCGCGCAGGTGGTTCAACAGACGCGCCACCGAGGGCAGATCCTCGCGCTGGAGCTCCACCAGTTTCAGCTTCGGGTGATCGGCCGCCAGCGCGCCATGCACGGCTTTGACAAGGCTGGATTTCCCCATCCCCCGCGCGCCCCACAACAACGCGTTGTTGGCCGCAAACCCTTGGGCAAACCGGCGGGTGTTTTCCAGCAGCGTATCGCGGGAGCGGTTGATGCCGACCAGCAGATCCAGATCAACCCGGTTGACCTGTTCCACCGCTTCCAGACGCTCCGGCCCAACATGCCAGACAAAGGCGCGGGCTGCGTCGAAATCAGGTGTATCCAAAGGTGCCGGCGCCATCCGCTCCAGCGCCTCGGCGATACGGGTCAATGCGATCTGGTCCATGGGGTGCCTCCGTCCGTCAGTTGCCGGATTTCAAAGCATGTTCCAGGCGGGGCGGCAAGAGCGGAGAGACAGGGAGCATGGCCGCAAGCCTAGGCCATGCTTTTTCTGCGTGCGGCCATTCTGCGGCCATCCCGGATGTTCAAGCCCATCATTGCAAGGTTCAGCGCACCGGCCAATAACTCAATGCCCTGCACGACGATGAAGGCAATGTCAAAATTTCCGGCGCTTGCCCGTGCCTCAAGAAAGAAAGCTGCCGGCAGGAGAACCAGCACTCCATTTGCGGCAATAAGGGGCATGCGCTTCATTTTTGCACGGGCCGGGGCATCCTTGCGCCGGCGTCCGATCGCCATGCCAGAGCCCCCGGCAAGGACCATCGCCGGAATCAGCGCAAACATTCCCATTAGGATTCTGGATTTGACCAGAGCAATGGTTTCCGGTGTTCCCAAAATCTCGCTGAGCACTGTGGACGTCCAGAACGTCAGGATGATCAGGAAGGCGGCAACACCAGCGGCTGCATGGATTTTCTGTTTCATTTCAATCTGATCCGGGATCAATCAAGCGACACAATGATTGGCGACAGCCAATTTTTTGAAGAGATGCGGCTTGGCGGTTGCGCTTTCCGGGTACTGTGCAATGCGGCGTTGGAATTCGGGGTGCATGAATGCCGCACGAAAGCTTTGCACGTCCTGCCAGACAGCATAGTTCACATAGGTCGCGCTGCCAGCGATACCCTTGTGCATCTGTGTCGAAATGTACCCGGGCTGCGCCTTCATGAAATCAGCGTCATGCGCCCAGGCATCCAACAGGGCTTGCTCGTCAGCCGGGTCGATGGTGAACAGGTTCATCAGAACAACCGGGCCTTCTTCGGCATCCATCTGTTCGGCAAGTGTGACGGCGGCGTCAAGTTCTGCAATTCCAGGCATGCTGGCTCCTTTCACATTAACATAGCATGCTATGTATCATTGCATAGCATGCTATTCAAGTGCAGATCTGGCACATGAAATTCGAAAAACAAACCTCTGCCGGTTATCTGGTGAATCACACCGCCCGCCTGTTTGCCGCCGGTTTGCAGGAACGTATCACCCCGCTTGGGATTACCATTGGGCAATTCCCGATCCTGCTGGAACTCTGGGTCAAAGACGGGGTGACTCAGCGCGAGCTGCTTGAAAAACTGGCGTTGGAACAGGCGACCCTTGCAAACACGCTGAACCGCATGGAAAGAGACGGGCTGATCGTCAGGAAGAAACACCCGTCGGACGCGCGGTCACAGCAAATCTGGCTGACTGCAGCAGGACAGGCTCCGCGGGACAGCGCATATCAGGCCGCCAACGCACAGAACGAGCAGTCCCTTGCCCCTTTGTCAAAGGAGGAGAGAGAACAGTTCAAGGGGCTGATGCGCAAGATAATCAGCGCTGCGAACAAGGGCTGACTGCGGACGTCAAGGCCGGAGACCTGATTTCACTGCCATTGATCAATTCTCGCAGAAAGGAAAAAGGCGCGCCGTTGCCAGCGCGCCTTTCTGTTTCATGCCATCGCCGGCCTACTTGTCTTTGCCGTCTTCAGCTTCGAATTCAGCCATCATCGGATCGTCGGGATGGGCGTCCATCTCGTCCGCGCCGTCATCCTCATCGTCATAATACCCCTCGGCGCGCAGCTTGGCTTCACGCTTGACCTCAACCCGGCGGACCAGGAAGATCGAGATCTCGTAGAGGCCGTAGACCACCACAAACAGGATCACTTGCGTGATCACATCCGGCGGCGTCACCAATGCTGCCAGCACCAGAATCGCCACCACCGCATATTTGCGGACGGCGCCCAGGCCGTCGGCGCTGACCAGCCCGGCCTTGCCCATCAGCGTCAGCAGCACCGGCAGCTGGAAGCACAGGCCAAAGGCCACGATGAACTTGATGGTCAGGTTCAGATATTCCTGCGCCGAGCCCTGGAAGACCACGCTAAGGCCCTGGTTCACTTCCTCGCCGGTGACAGCTTCGCCACTGTTGCCGAACTGCTGGAACCCAAGGAAAAAGTCATAGGCCAGCGGTGTCACCACGTAGAAGGCAAAGCTGGCGCCCAGGATGAACATAAAGGGCGAGGCAATCATGAAGGGCAGGAACGCGCCCTTTTCATTCTTGTAGAGCCCCGGCGCCACAAAGCGCCACATCTGGAAGCCGATATAGGGAAATGCCAGGATAAAGCCGCCCAGGAAGGAGATCTTGATCGCGACAAAGAAACCCTCCTGCGGGCTGATGAAGATCAGCGCACAGTCCTGTCCGCCCTCGGCCAGTACCTGGCACAAGGGCGCAGTGAGAAAGTTGAACACCGGCGTCGCAACGGTGAAACAGATCACCATACCGACGATAAAGGCCGCAACCGAATGAATCAGCCGGTTGCGCAGTTCGGCCAGATGCTCGATCAGCGGCGCGGTTGAGTCATCGATCTCATCCGTGTTGCTCATGATTTGGCCTCTTCTTCCGTTTTCGGCGCCGCAGGCTTCAGCGCCGCCTCGGCCTCCTCGGCCTTGGCCAGCGCCGCTTCGGCCTCGCGCGCCTTGCGTTCAGCTGCGGCACGCGCAGTAGACGCCTGAATCTTCTTGGCGTCCTCAGCCCGCTCAGCAGCCAGCTTGCCGGTTTCGCTTTCGGGGTCGAATTTGGTCGGGTCGATCGATTTGGCCATTTCCTGCGCTGCCTGTTTCACCCCGTCCATGGCAGAGCCCATGGGGTTCGATGCAGCCTTGAGGCCCTTGGCCATATCGTTGACCCCGGCCTCATCCGCCGCGTCATGCATCGCCCGGCTGAATTCGCGCGCCATCCCCTTGGCCTTGCCCACGAACCGTCCCACATTTCGGAACAGCACCGGCAGGTCCTTGGGGCCGACGACGATCAGCGCGACCACGCCAATGACCAGCAGTTCGGTCCACCCAAGATCAAACATAGACGGTTATGCCTTGTCTTTTTCGGTCTCGGGCGTGACGTCTTTCGCTTCGGCGGCGGTATCTTCTTCCAGCTCCTTGCTGCCTTCGCTGATGCCCTTCTTGAACGAGGTGATGCCTTTGCCGACTTCGCCCATCAGCGAGGAAATCTTGCCGCGGCCGAACAGGACCAGAACCACGACAGCGATAAGCAGAATGCCAGGCAGGCCGATGTTGTTGAGCATGAGAGTCTCTCCTTCTTGTTCCAGCGCGGATCAGCGGCGCCAGTGGAATTATTCGCTACGGGTTTAGCGCGGGCTGCGCGTTGAGCGAAAGCAACTCTGCGCGCGCAATGCACCCGCAAACCCCGGATTCCGCGTTTTTTGCAGGCAGCCCGCAGTCAACTGACAGCTATATGTCAGTTGCAGCCCGGTAAATCCACCCCATCACAAACACCAAAGGAGAAACGTGATGAGCAAACATGTCGCCGAAATCGTGACTTTCAAACTGGCCGCAGGCGTGAGTCCCGAGAAATTTGTCTCTCTCAGTCAGGCAACCGAGGCTTTTGTCCGTGCCCAGGCAGGGTTTGTCCACCGGCAGCTGAGCCAGGGAGAGGACGGCAGCTGGACCGACTATGTGATCTGGAAGGACATGGAAACGGCCCGCAAGGTCGCGGCGGAATTCCACAATCAGGATTTTTGCGGCGATCTGATGGCAGCAATTGCGCCGGATACGGCCAATATGCGCCATGAAACCGTACTGTGGGGCATGGCGTCCTGACCTGAACCCGGCGGCGTCCGGCAGCCCTGCCGGGCGCTGCTCTTGACCTTGCACCCTGTCCCGCGCCAAGGGTTGTTCCCATGCGCCGCACCGACCGCCTTTTTGAAATCATCCAGATCCTGCGCGACGGGAAGCTGCACCGCGCCCTGGACATTGCCGAACGGCTGGAGGTCTCGACCCGCACCATCTACCGCGACATGGATACGCTGGCGGCTTCCGGCGTGCCGGTCGAAGGAGAGCGCGGTGTCGGCTATATGGTGCGCGAGCAGATCAGCCTGCCGCCGCTGACGCTGACGCCGGAAGAACTGGAAGCGCTGAATCTCGGCATGGCAATCGTGGCCGAGGCCGCCGACCCGGACCTCAAATCCGCAGCCCAGTCATTGGCGGCCAAGGTGGACGCAGTGCTGCCGGAACAGACCATCGCCGAAGCCGACGCCTGGAAATTCGCGGTCTACCCCTTCTCTGACGCAGCGCGCGCCCTTGCCCATATGCCGGCCCTGCGCGCCGCGATCAAAGCCCGTCAGAAACTGCAGCTCAGCTACCGCCGCATCGACGGCACCCTGACAGACCGCAGGATCCGCCCTCTGCACATGGAATACTGGGGCCGGGTCTGGACCCTTACCGCCTGGTGCGAGACCCGCGGCGCCTTCAGGGTGTTCCGCGTCGACCTGATCGAGGACGCCTCCGCCCTGCCGGAACTCTTCGTCGACGAACCCGGCAAACGCCTGCAGGACTACGACCCATACGGCTCCTGAGTCCCGGTATTCACCTTTGCAAAAATACTCCGGGGGAGGCCCGCAGGGCCGGGGGCAGCGCCCCCTATCCCAGCTCGAAACTGGTGACACCGTAGATCAGATCCGTTTCCAGCTGCGGCGCCGCACCGCGGTACATCCGGGCGGTTTCAAAAACCGGCGCCAATCCCAGGGAGCGCGCCAGATCCACCGCAGCAGCATGAGGTTCCGGCACATCCAGAAACACCGCCTGCCCTTCCGGAAGTTCTTGCAGCAGCCGAGCCAGCACAACTTCTGCCGCCGGGCGCGACGTGGCAACAAGCGGCCCGATCTTGCAGCCGCTGGCACAGCGCCGCAGGGTGCCGAAAGCGGCAAGGCCGCCATGCTGATGCGCGGCGCAGGACACATGCCCCTCAGCCCCCAGCCAATGCTGCCAGAACCCCGGCGCGGCGCTGGGAAGACGCGGGCATCCAGCGCCTCCAGCTCTGCCCCTGGTTCTGTCAGCGGTGTCACCTCATAATCCTGCGAAACCGCCAAGCCGCCGGACAGCACCCCGCCAAAGCGGATATTGCGGTAGGCCAGTTCAAAGCCGGAGCGGCGGTAGTTCCCTTGCTGGTCCACCACACCGTCCAGGCCAACAACCCGGCTCCCGGCGTGTTCCAGCGCCTTTTGCCACAGGGCATAGCCATACCCCTGCCCGCGATGCTGTGATGCAACGATGTAGAAACCGAGGAAGGCAAACGCCTGCCCGTAATTCACCACCGAGATGCAAGCAATCATCTGCCCGTCCAGAAAACCGCCCCAGAACCCTTTTGGATCGGCGGAGCTGAAACAGGCCGCGTCCCGATGGCCGGGGTTCCAGCCTTCACGCGCGGCCCAGTCAACGGCAATCTGGATTTCCGCGCCGCTCAATGCCCTGATCCGATAGCTATCCTGCAACTGCACCTCCTGGCTATTTGGAGACAAAAATGCCCTTCAACTATCACGCAGGAAAGACAAAACAGCGGTTGCGGCGCACCGTCAGCCACATCACCCGGCCTTTTTCCGGCAAGAACACATTGGGCACCGTGGCCCTCAGGATTGAGCCGTCGAACTCCATCCGGAATTCAACCAGGCTCTCGCTGCCCAGGAACCGCGCCCGTTCCACCACCGCGCGCGCAGGCACCCCGTCGCTGGGGTCGGCAGCGGCCCTTGCCCGCCCGGTCGAAATCAATCCGCAGATGCTGCGGGCGGAACACGATCTCGACCGCGGTTCCATCCGGCACGCCGGGGGCCAGAAACTGGCCGAATGCGGTCTCGGCCAATGCTCCGCGCACTTCGGCCTTCAGCACATTCACATCGCTGAAGAACGCAACCGCGGCCTTGTCCACCGGATGGGTATAGACGTTGTAGGGCGCGCCTTGCTGCACGATTTTCCCGCCGCGCATCAGCGCGATCTCGTCGGCCATGCGCATCGCCTCTTCCGGCTCATGCGTTACCAGCAGAACGGCGGTGTCTTCTTCCTTCAGCAGGCTCAGCGTCTCATCCCGGATGCCGTCGCGCAGACGGTTATCAAGCCCCGAGAACGGCTCATCCATCAGCATGATCCGTGGCCGCGGCGCAATCGCGCGGGCCAATGCCACCCGCTGCTGCTCGCCGCCCGACAGCTGGTGCGGGTAGCCGTCAATGAAACGTTTCAGCGCCACCCGGTTCAAGAGTTCCTCAACCCGGGCGCGTTTCTCATCCTTGCTGCCCTTCAGGCCGAAACCGACGTTATCAGCGACGCTCAGGTGCGGAAACAGGGCGAAATCCTGGAACATCAGCCCGATTTCGCGCCGCTCCGGCGGCACCCGGAACACGGTGTCGCAGATCAGCCTGCCATCCACGTAAATCTCGCCGCTGTCCTGCATCTCCACCCCGGCGATCATCCGCAGCGTGGTGGATTTGCCGCAGCCCGAAGGCCCCAGCAGGCAGGTCACCTGCCCCGCCTGGATCTGCAGCGAAACGTCATCCACCACCGCGCGCCCCTCAAAGAAGCGCTTGATGCTGCGGATCTCCAGACGCGGCGGCGTTTGCGTGCTGATCAGGTCGGCGGGGGCAGTGTTCATGGGGCCTCGGGGCTGTTTTCCGCGCGAAACGCTGGGGTCACGCCGGGATAGCAACCCTGCCGCAAGGCCGCAAGCCGCTCTAGCAGCAGCCCTGCGCGGCACCGTCCTGTTCCAGCCCGTTGAAAGGCGAATTGCCACCGCAGCCCGCAAAGATCCCGTAGTGAGTTTCAAACGAGCCGATGAAGTCGAAATGCGCCGCCAGACGGCCGCCCTGCAGCATCATCCAGGTATTGCCGCAGACAGGAAACACCTTGCCCGCCTCGATCACATGATGATCATCCAGCGCAAAGACATGCGGCGCGTGTTCGATGGTGCCTTTATAGATCACCGCCTGGCCGTAATCCTCGCAGGCCGGTTCAAGTGCTGACAGTTTGAACAACCGGTAGGTGGCCGAGAGAAACTTCAGCGGCTGAACACGTGTCTCCAGCGCCGGGTTCTCGATCGTCAGCAGCCGCGAGGCCACCATGCGCGGGTCTTTGAATCCGGAATCCTTTGCAATGCTCAGGAAGTCGTTCCAATAGAGCGCGCCGGACAGGCATTCGCCATAGAGCACCTCATCCTCCGCCATCGCCTGCGGCACCCGGCGGTCGGCATAGACGTCCGAGAAATACATCTCGCCGCCCTCTTTCAGCAGGTGATGCGCGCCGCGCAGCACCGCGCCCTTGTCGGTGGCCAGGTTGATCACACAGTTGGAGACGATGATGTCAAACGAGCCCGGCTCCAGGTCCAGATCCTCCAGCTGTTCAATGTAGCCGTGATGAAATTCGACGTTCGACTTGGCATAGCCAAAGGCCTCGGCGTGGTAGTCCTGATGGCGGCGGGCGACGTCCAGCTGCGCCGGGGTCATATCGACACCGACAACCTTGCCATCCTCCCCCACCAGTGCAGACAGCGCGTAAACATCGCGGCCCGCGCCGCAGCCCAGATCGAGGATCCGCGCACCCGCCAGCGCTTCCGGCGCGATCAGCCCGCAGCCGTAATAGCGGGTCAGCACCTCGTCATGGATTTTCGACAGAACCGCCTTCACATGGTCCGGCATGTCATCCGGAGTACAGCAAGCGTTGGTCTGGAGGTCGTCGCTGCCCTGCAGCACCTCGCCGTAATAGGTCTGCACGTTTTCATGTTTCATGGGGACGCCTTTCCTGTGGTTCCGGACCACTGGGATAGCGGCGTGCAAGATAGGCGGCAATCCGGGCAGCGGGCGGCCTGACGCAACTGTGATGGAGCGTGGGCGGCGGGATCGGCGCTGCCCGGCCTATCGACCGGGCGGAAGGAGAAGATTCAGCTTTCCGGCAGCAGCTCAAACGCGGCTCCGGCCCGTATTTTGCCGTTCACCATCAGCTCAATCCGGTGCGGCCCGGGCACCAGCTTGAACGTTGTGGCATCGCCTTTCAGCCTGTGTTTCTTGGCCAGCTCCAGCCTGCCATTGGTGATCTTTGCCTGTTTCAGCTTGAACACCTTGGCCGAGGCCTTGCCGCCAGGGCGCTGGAAATGCAGGATATAATCCACCAGAACCGGCGCGCCAGCCGCGCCTTCCAGCCGGCAGGTGAAATCCAAGGCCGCACCGATACGCACCTTGTCCGGCACCTCAATCAGCGCTTCCAATGCCAGTTCCGGGTCATAGCCCAGCATCGCCATCGCCCGCGGATGGCCCGCCTTGACCAGCCCGCGCAAGGCATGGGAGGTCATCCAGTCCAATTCCTTGCGGTCCTGAACCCCTGCGCCGTGCCAGCTCTGCAGCCGGTCCATCACCAGATCCGGGTCCTTTTTGGCAATGTCGTTCAGATGGTTGGCGACCGACCGCGTGACATAGCGGGTGCCGTCGCCGTGCAGCTGGTCCAGCAGCGGCAGCGGATCCGACAGGGTCAGCCCCACTGCCTCGCCCCAGGGCAGGCGCGGCCGGGTGCCCTCGCTGACAAGTCGCCGTACATGATAGCTGGAATGGGTGGACCATTCCCCAAGCGCGCCAGAACCACATCCGGCCAGCGGTTCAGAAAGGGGCGGATCGCCCACTCCATGGAGAACCGCTGGGTGATCTCCTCCAGCAGGTCAAGCGACAGGCCGGGATGCGCCCCGGCGCCTTTGGCCGCCACATACTCCCCCAGAGGCGCAAAGATAAAATCACCGAAATCATCGTCGGTCTTACCAGGGTCCAATGGCGGCGGCAGTGCTTTCAACAGGATCGGTGCAGCCTCGGGCAAAGCCTGTGGCAGATGATCCGCCAGCACTTGCGCAATCAAAACGATCCGCTGTTTCAGCTCCAGCTCCGGCAGTTTTGCCATCACCTGGGCTTCAAACGCCTCAGCATCAAATCCAGCCTCAGCCGCTGAAAAAAGGCCCGCCAGATAGCGGACCTTGTCGCGGTTGAACAGCTGGTCCTTCAGGGAAAAACCGCTGGCCATTTCTGCGTTCCTTACATCGTGGTGTTGGTGGCGCCGCCATCCAGAAGGATGTTCTGACCAACCATGAAACCGGCGTGCTGCGAACACATGAAGGCGCAGGTGGCGCCGAACTCGGCCCGGGTGCCATAGCGGCCCGCCGGTATGGTGGCGCAGCGCTGTGTCTTGGCTTCTTCAGCCGTGATCCCCTGCGCCTTGGCCGCACCGTCATCCAGCGAAACGGCACGGTCAGTGGCGTGGATGCCGGGCTGCAGGTTGTTGATGATGACGCCCTGGCCGGCCACCTGCCGCGCGGTGCCCGCGACATAGCCGGTCAGGCCCGCGCGCGCCGCGTTCGACAGCCCCAGCACCGGGATCGGCGATTTGACCGAAACCGAGGTGATGTTGACCACCCGGCCCCAGCCGCGGTCGATCATGCCGGGCACCAGCGCCTTGATCAGCGCAATCGGGGTCAGCATGTTGGCATCCAGCGCGCTGAGAAAATCCTCGCGGTCCCAGTCGGTCCACATGCCCGGCGGCGGGCCGCCCGCGTTAGTCACCAGAATATCCACGCCGCCAGCCGCATCCAGCACCTGTTTCCGACCGTCTTCGGTGGTCACATCCGCCGCGACGGTGACCACATCCACGCCGTACTGATCGCGGACCGCCTGCGCTGACACCTCCAGCGCCTCCGCACCGCGGGCGTTCATCACCAGGTTCACACCAGCCTCTGCCAGCGCCTCGGCGCAGCCCAGACCCAGCCCTTTGCTGCTGGCACAGACCAGCGCGCGCTTGCCCGAAATACCCAGATCCATCGTCGTTCTCCCTCGGGAATCTTGTCCGTTTCGCGGAGCTTGCACCGCCTGCACCCGGATGGCCAGCCCCGCGGCCGGCCGGACCGCAATCAGCCGACAGCGTGAAACTGCCGGAAAATTTGCCCCTTCCCACCCCCTTTCCGCCACATTCTCACAGCAAATCTAATTGACGGCCCGGCCTGCGGGCCCGCATATGGAATCGAATACCGGCCGCACATGGGACAGATTTTGACCGCCAGCCTCTCCTCCGTCCAGGCCTACCCGGCCGAGCGTTTCCGCGTCGAATACGGCGCCAACATGGGCGATCCCCTAGGCGTGCTCGAGGACCTGGTGCTGGACGACATCTACCTGCTGAACAACCCGGTGCCGCCGCAGCGGCTGAGCATCGCCACCCATCACGATGGCAGTTTCCGCATCGCCGGCGACACCGCCCTGGGCACCCCGGGTGCGGCGCTGCATCTGGACTGCCTGCTGACGCTGATGCCCGATAGCGGCCCCAATACCGAGATCCTGGTAATGGTCGAAGTGGACGGTGACGGGCTGATTGCCGGTATTTTTCTGGTGCCGCTGGCCCCTTTGCAGGCGCATATGCCCTATACGCTGGTCAAGGCCGGGCGCAAATCGGCCCGGCGCAAGCTGGCGCAATCCGCCTGCGTCTCCTTTACCCGCGGCACCCGCATCACGCTGGCCACCGGCGCGCAGCGCCTGATCGAAGACATGCGCGCAGGCGACCGTGTCCTGACCCGGGACGACGGTATTCAGGAGGTGCGCTGGGTTGGCCAGTCCACCCTGCGCGCGGTTGGGGATCTGGCCCCGATCCTGATCCGCCAGGGCGCCTTGAACAACGCAAACGACCTGATAGTCAGCCCCGCCCACCGGCTGATGGTCTATCAGCGCAGCGACGAAATCGGCGCCGGCGCGCCGGAGGTCCTGGTCCGCGCCCGCGACCTGGTGAATGGCGGCACCGTGGTGGTGCTGGACGGCGGCTTTGCCGACTATTTCCAGATTCTGTTCGACCGTCACCACATCATCTATGCCGAGGGGATTGCGGCTGAGAGCACCTTCCTTGACCCGGTGACCAGCCCGGCTTTGCCGGACGATTTCTGGACTTTGCGCCCCGGCACCCTGCCAGCGCAGCACAAGCGCGGCGCCCATGGCCTGGACGTGAGCCGGTCACTGCTGGACCGCCCCGATGCAGTGGGTCTGCTGAAGCGGGCCTCGCTGCGCTAATTTTCTGCTTCCGCGTGTTCTCCGGGCAACATAATCCCGGATTGGGCTGCGCGTACAAACGAACCACAACCCAGATGCGAATTTATCGTTCATTAAGGACTGCAAAGGTAGAATGCGCTGGACGCATAGCGGGCTGTGAGCACACCGATGAAGACGATTTCCCCTATTCAGAAATGGCGCTTATTCTTCAGGAACAGTCACCTCTCGCTGATCCATGCACTGGTCATTGGCCTGTCGCTGATGATGACCATCGGCGCCTGGCTCTACGCCGAAACGCAGACGCAAAACCGTGTCGAAAATGCCTTTAATGCAGCCCGCGATCAGGCCGTCGGCTTGATTGCAGCCCGCATGGAGAAATACGAAGAAGCCCTATGGGCCGGTGTATCAGCCATCCAATCCAATGATGGCGACATGAGCTATGAGCAGTGGAAAATCTTCGCGCATTCCCTGCGGGTTGACGAAAGGTACCCGGGGATCAACGGGATCGGCGTCATTCACCATGTTGACCCGTCCCAATTTGACAGCTACCTGCGGACCCGGCGGACGGAACGGCCGGATTTTTCAGTCTATCCCGCGCATGGCAACAGCATTCACTTGCCGATCTCGTTCATTGAGCCAGAGGATCTGAATGCAGCGGCCGTGGGACTGGACGTTGCCCACGAACTCAACCGGCGGAATGCCGCATTGGACAGCCGCTCAAGTGGCGAAGCCAGGATTACCGGCCCCATTGTACTTGTTCAGGACGAAAGCAGCACACCGGGTTTCCTGTTTTACGCCCCCTTTTATTCCGGAGGAGACGCTGACAGCCAATCAGAGCGCGAGCAGCGCTTTGACGGCATGGTCTACGCGCCGTTCGTGGTCCGGAAACTGATGGCCGGCCTGCTGTCCAAGGAGCTGAGGAATGTGCGGTTCAGTATCAGCGACCAAGGAGAGCGGATCTATAATGAACATGACCCGGCAGATCCCCAGTTTGATCCCGCTCCCAAGTTTGCAGAGAAGGTGCTGCTGGAAATATACGGCAGAAAATGGACCATTGATATCCGCACCAATCTTGGGTTCCGCCAGGCAAACTCCTATTCTCAGCCGACTTTAATACTGATTGCCGGCCTGGTGATCGAAGCCTTGGTCATTTCGCTGTTGTTTTTCATGAGCCGGTCAAACCAGCGCGCCCAGGCTTATGCGGAAAGGGTTACGGCCGATCTGCAGCAGGAGACCGCGAAGCTGGCCAAGGCCAACGCGGAACTGGAACAGTTTGTCTACATCACCTCACATGACTTAAAGACGCCCGTTCGCGGCATAAGCACGCTTACCGAGATGATCCTGGAAGATCTGGAAGACTATTTTCAATCCGCAAATGCAGACCCCGAGGTTGCTGCCAACCTGGCGCGGATCACTGAACGAGTGGGCCGGATGAACGATCTGACCCAAGGTGTGATGGAATTTTCGCGTATTGGAAAACATGAGGAAGCTGAACAGATACTCAACCTTGGCGAGGTGATTGAAACACTGAAATCGGATTTCAGCCTTTCCGATGGCCAGCTTGAGCGGCTGGGAGACGTGGAAACCATTGCCACGGATACCTTCAACTTCCGCCGTGTCCTGGAAAACCTTGTTGGCAATGCGGTCAAGTACCATCCCGCGCCGGACACCGCGAAGATATCCGTCAGCATTGTGGACGCAGGCGACCGGTATGACATATCTGTAAGGGACGATGGCGACGGTATTGCGCCGGAATTCCATACTAAAATTTTCGAAGTCTTTCAAACTCTGCGGCGCCCGAACCAGCCTGAAAGCACTGGCATTGGCTTGGCTATTGTGAAAAAAACGGTCGAACAGCATGGGTTTGGGGTTGAGTTGAAATCCGAGGTTGGACACGGCGCTGATTTCAGGTTTAGCTGGCCGAACAAAGGGGCTGCACACTCCTCTGCAAACCAAGAGAAAGCCGCCTGACGTGGAGAGCACGAAATGAATATCCTTTTGGTCGAGGACAATGACCTGGATGCGCTTATTCTGGAGCGCACTCTGAAGAAACTCTCCCCTGCTGCACAAATTGTCCGGGCATGCGATGGGCTGGAAGCGCTGGAAATCCTGACCACCGACAAGCTGCAGGACGTTCCGCACCCCTTTTTCATTCTGCTGGACATCAACATGCCGCGCATGAACGGGCATGAATTCCTGGACGCCATGAGGGCAAAGGAAGATATTTCCAGCCACATCGTTTTCATGTTTACGACATCCGAAAATCCGAAAGACATATCCCGGGCCTACGCCCGGAACGTGAGCGGCTACATTGTGAAGCCGATCTCTTCAGCCGGCACGCGGAAGGTATTGGGCGCGTTGCAGGATTTGTGGGATATCTGCACACCTCCTATCTACTGCAGCGCATAATACGCACTCACCGGCCGCAGGGCAAAACGGCTGAACATCTGAAGCGGGCACCCGGTCTCTGGGCCTATCCTTCCCGTTGCTGCCTGCAGCGGCTGTTGACACGGCAACAGCGAGCTGCGGGCGCGCGGCATATCCTTAATGATCCTGGATGCGGACACACAGGTGTGCCGCGCTTGAGATGCGCGGGATTGCGTTGGTGCAGCAGACCAGGCCGGCAAGCCCCGGCCTGGGAAACCTGCAGCAGGTACTTTGCGCAATTGCCCCCGTCTACCGCAGGATACGCGCCAAAAGCTCAGCCTTGCGGAAGGGTTTGGACAGAAAATCGTTCATCCCCACGGCCATGCAAGCCTCCACGTCGCTAGGCTGCGCATTGGCTGTCAGCGCAATGATCGGGCATTCCGGCAGCGCGGCGTCCTGCTCATACTGCCGGATTTTCCGAGTGGCCTCGAGCCCGCCCAGAACCGGCATCGACAGATCCATCAGGATCAGGTCGCAGCCGGCAGAGATATATGCCTCAAAGGCGAGCTGCCCGTTGGCCGCAAACTGCAGGTCTGCGCCAGTAGGTTTCAACATCTTCCTGACCACCAGCTGGTTGGTCCTGTTGTCTTCGGCGACAAGGATCTTCATCCCCTTCAACGCCTCTGCCGGCAGCTCTGACGGGGTGTTTGCCGCCTGAATATTCAACGCCAGTCTTTGATCCTGAACGCAGGAAACGCCGTCTTCCGGGCTGGCGGCACCATCCTCTGCATCCGCCTGCCTTAAATCCAGATGGACCGTAAAGACCGCCCCCTGCCCCGGCACCGATGCCACGTCGATCCTGCCGCCCATCCGCTCAACCAGCGCCCGGGTGATCGCCAGTCCCAGGCCGGTGCCCTCTACCACCCTTGTGGTCTGGCGGTTGACCTGTTCGAACGCAGAAAAAATCTGTTCAATCTGCGATTGGTCGATCCCCGGGCCGGTGTCGCTTACAGAGATGCGCAGCGGCAGTTTCGCTGCGCCAGGGTCATAGGAAACACTGGCAGTGACATGGCCGGTGCCGGTGAATTTGATCGCATTACCCAGCAGGTTCATCAGGATTTGCCGGATCTTGCTGGCGTCCCCGATAAAAGCCCGCGGGGCGTCAGCGGGATAATCGGTGCGAAGATCGAGCCCCTTGTACGCCGCCTTTGCCCACAGCAGGGTCCCCACATCCTGGACAAGGTCCAACAGGGAAAAGGGAGCATCCCGCAATGAGATTTTGTCCGCCTGAATTTTGGAAAAATCCAGGACGTCGTTGATCACGCTCAGCAAGGCGGTGGCCGAATTGAAAATCGTGTCCGCAAACAAAGCCTGCTGGTCGTCAAGTTCTGTTTCTTTCAGCAATTCACACATCCCGAGAATGCCGTTCATCGGGGTTCTGATTTCGTGGCTCATGTTGGCCAGAAACCGCTCTTTTGCCTGGCTTGCCTCCTCCGCCTTGTCCAGAGCCAGCCGGGTGAGTTCCAGCGCCTCGTCCCGCTCACGCTCAGACGTGATATCGGTGGAGGAGCCGACAAGGTAAACCAGCCTGCCGTTATCATTGAAGACAGGCCGCAGCGTCGTGCTGAGGTATTTTGTTTTCTGAACAGCCGGAAGGACGATGTCGTAGGTGGCTTCCCTGCCTGCAGCAATGACGTCAAGGTGGTGGTTCAAGGCGCGGCGGCCAGTCGCCCCGCCATAAAGCTCAAGCGCGGTTTTGCCGGCGAAATCGTCAAATCCGAGCTTGGTGAATTCCCGCGCCTTTGTATTCATTGCCACATAGCGCGGCAGGCCGTCGCCCCCCACTTTCAGGACGATCACTGCAATTTCGACTGAGTCCAAAACTTCAAAATGATCGGAAAATTCATCTTGTTGCACGAGTTATTCCTGCAGTGGCATAGTTTTCAAATCCGGTTGCCCGCATTCATTCAAATAGACTTACAAGATATTCGTTAGCGAAACATAGGCAAACCGGAATTTGGATCTGTTTGTTGCCGCTTGATGGCCGGCAGCTTGCCCGGCGGCGGCCCCTGTTTTCCTTGCCACGCTTGCGGATTCTGGATACAGCCACCCCCATGTTGGACACCGCTTCAAACCACCCCGAACTGCCGCCCGAAATTGCTCGGCGCCGGACCTTTGCGATCATTTCGCACCCTGACGCCGGCAAGACCACGCTGACTGAAAAGTTCCTGCTTTACGGCGGTGCGATTCAGATGGCCGGCCAGGTGCGCGCCAAGGGTGAGGCGCGGCGCACGCGTTCGGACTTCATGCAGATGGAAAAAGACCGCGGAATCTCGGTCTCTGCCTCGGCGATGTCGTTTGATTTCAGCGGCTTCCGCTTTAACCTGGTGGATACGCCCGGCCACTCGGACTTCTCCGAGGATACTTACCGCACGCTGACGGCGGTGGATGCGGCAGTGATGGTGATCGACGGCGCCAAGGGTGTGGAAAGCCAGACCCAGAAACTGTTTGAAGTCTGCCGCCTGCGCGACCTGCCGATCCTGACCTTCTGTAACAAAATGGACCGGGAAAGCCGGGACACCTTTGAGATCATCGATGAGATCCAGCAGAATCTGGCAATTGACGTGACACCTGCCAGCTGGCCGATCGGCGTCGGCCGCGAATTCATCGGCTGTTATGACATGCTGCGAGACCGGCTGGAGCTGATGGACCGCGCCGACCGCAACAAGGTTGCAGAAAGCATTGAAATCAACGGCTTGGATGACCCAAAGCTGGCTGAACATGTGCCGGAACACCTGCTGGAACAGCTGTTGGAAGAGGTCGAGATGGCCCGCGAACTGCTGCCCGCACTGGACCCTCAATCGGTGCTGGAGGGGCATATGACCCCGATCTGGTTCGGCTCGGCGATCAACTCGTTCGGTGTGAAAGAGCTGATGGACGGTATCGGCGCCTATGGCCCCGAACCGCAGCCGCAATCCGCCCAGCCCCGCCAGGTGGCGCCGGAAGAAAAAAAGGTCGCGGGTTTCGTTTTCAAGGTGCAGGCCAATATGGACCCCAAGCACCGCGACCGGGTGGCTTTTGTCCGCATGGCGTCGGGGCATTTCAAACGCGGCATGAAACTGACCCATGTGCGCACCAAAAAGCCGATGGCGATTTCCAACCCTGTGCTGTTCCTGGCCTCGGACCGCGAGCTGGCGGAAGAGGCCTGGGCCGGCGATATCATCGGCATACCAAACCACGGCCAGCTGCGTATTGGCGATACGCTGACCGAGGGCGAGGCAATCAGGGTCACCGGCATCCCGTCGTTTGCACCGGAACTGCTGCAAGGTGTGCGGGCGGGCGATCCGATGAAGGCCAAGCATCTGGAAAAGGCGCTGATGCAGTTTGCCGAAGAAGGGGCTGCCAAAGTGTTCAAGCCCTCGATCGGCTCCGGCTTCATCGTCGGCGTTGTCGGCCAGTTGCAGTTCGAGGTTCTGGCCTCGAGAATCGAGATGGAATACGGCCTGCCGGTGCGGTTTGAGGCCAGCCAGTTCACCTCGGCCCGCTGGGTCAGCGGGGAGCGGGCAGCCGTGGACAAGTTCACCAACGCCAACAAGCAGCACATCGCCCATGATCACGACGGCGATGTTGTGTATCTGACGCGGCTGCAATGGGACATCGACCGGGTGGTGCGCGACTATCCGGACTTGAAACTGACCGCGACCAAGGAAATGATGGTCTGACAGAAACGCCGCATTTAGAAAAACAGCGCATTGAAACCCGTCATGGACCTGGATCAACAGAACTACCCTGGCGGTTTTTTTGCGCTGATGCGGCGGCTGGAGACACGCGAGGCGCCTTTCGACGATCCGCTGTCGGTGCTGCCGCCCCCGGACGTTGATCTGAATGCACTTAAGGCAGCGTTGGTCTCCTGCGCACCTGACATGACCAGCATGCCGGAAAACCGCAGGCATGCGTTGCGCAAGCAGGCGATTATACGCGCAGAGTTTGTTGGCCAGTCTGAACTTTGGGCGCTTCATGCAGTTTGCATTGCCATTCTGCGCAGGCGCGCCGCCCCGCCGCAAGCGCGGCAGTTGTTTCTGCGGATATGGTCGGAACAGGGCGGCGCGCTGGCCCGCGAACTGCCAGTGCGCTGGATGATATCGGCAGCAGCTACATTTGCCGATCATGGGGAAACCATGGACCAGCGCTTGGGAGGACAGGGGCTGATGCTGCTGTTCGACCTGATCAAGCTTCACGACAGTGAGCGCCGTCAGAGCGGACAGAAAAACAGCGTTGGCTTTCCCCGGACCCGCGGCGGCTCAAAGCCGGATGATCTGGGCTTTGGCTTGGAGCCCTATTCGCTGCCAAACGGGGATTTGGACAAGAACATGCTGGCCCGGCTGTGGCGCTATGCCGAGAATGACGCGGTTCTTCGGCCTTTGGGAACACGCATGCTGCAGATGGTCATGAATGATCCGCGCAGCATCTTCGCCCGGATCCAACGCTATAAGAACAGGCCCGCCTCTGATGAGCGGTGAGCAGATCAAATGGGGTGTCGTCAGCACCATCAAGGCACACGCAGGCGATATCCTGACCTTTGCGGCCCATTACCTTGAGGCCGGGGCGCACAGACTGTTTCTGTATCTGGATGCCCCCTGCCCGGACGCATTTCCGCATCTGAAAGCACATCCGAAGATCCGGGTCACCGAGTGCAACGAGACCTACTGGCGGCGGATGGGCCGACGGCCGGTCAAGCACCAGGTGCGGCAATCCGCAAATGCCAGCCGCGCCTACCAGCGTCAGGCCGGGGATGTGGACTGGCTGCTGCACTGCGACGTGGACGAATTCCTGTGGTCTGCAGGGTCTGTTGCCGCCCGGCTAGCGGCGCTGCCACCTGACATCCGCTGTGCCCGGGTGCGCCCGGTTGAAGCCCTGGCGGGCGGCGGTGGCACGGCTTTCAAAGGATATCTCCCGGTCGCTGACCAGAACGCCCGTGCCGCGCGGCTGTACCCGCAATTCGGCAAGCATCTCAAAGGCGGTTTTCTGAGCCATGTCCAAGGCAAACTGTTTACCCGCACCGGCATCGACGGCCTGGAGATTCGGATTCACAATGTTTTGCTGGACGGCGGCATGAATCCCGGCCAGGCCGAACTGGACGGCATGGATCTGTGCCATTTCCATGCCGCGGACTGGCAAAGCTGGATCAGCCATTACCGGTACCGGCTGCAAAAAGGCTCTTACCGGGCCGGGCTTGCCCCCTCCCGGTCACGGGACACCGGGGGAATCACTGCGCACGAGCTGCTCAGCACGATTGAAGCGGATCACGGAGAGGCCGGCCTGCGCGTCTTTTTTGACGAAGTTTGCGCCGATAGCCCTGACCTGCGGAACCGCCTGCAGGCTGAGGGGCTGCTAAAGATCCGAAAACTGGATTTGGACACAAAACGGCGGAAACACTTTCCCGAATTCGGCTGAATTGTCTCTCTGATGCAAATGGGCGGGACAAAAGAACAGCAAAACCCGGCAATAATTGACGATCACGCGGGATTTTGCTATGCCGCCACACGAGCCGGTAGCTGCCATCCCGCATGACCTTTGCGGAGCCGGTTGCAACACACACGCGCGGGCCAGGTCAGTGTCCGCAATGACGGATACATATGACAAAATTCTCCGATCTGAACCTTAATCCCAAGGTCCTCAAAGCTGTTGAGGAAGCTGGATATGAAACCCCCACTCCAATCCAGGCCGGGGCGATTCCATCCGCACTGGAGGGACGCGACGTTCTGGGAATCGCCCAGACCGGCACCGGCAAGACTGCGTCTTTCACGCTGCCGATGATCACCCTTCTGGCGCGCGGCCGCGCCCGCGCCCGGATGCCGCGCAGCCTGGTCCTTTGCCCCACCCGCGAGCTGGCGGCCCAGGTAGCGGAGAACTTCGACACCTATGCCAAGCATGTAAAGCTCACCAAGGCACTGCTGATCGGCGGGGTTTCGTTCAAGGAACAGGACGCGTTGATTGACAAAGGCGTCGATGTCCTGATCGCTACCCCCGGCCGCCTGCTGGACCATTTTGAGCGCGGCAAGCTGCTGCTCACCGGCGTGCAGATCATGGTGGTGGACGAGGCCGACCGGATGCTCGACATGGGCTTTATCCCGGATATCGAGCGGATCTTCTCGCTGACGCCGTTCACCCGCCAGACGCTGTTCTTTTCGGCCACCATGGCGCCGGAGATCGAGCGGATCACTAACACATTCCTGTCAGGCCCGGCCCGGATTGAAGTGGCCCGCCAGGCCACTGCGTCGGAAACCATCGAACAGACCGTCGTGCAGTTCAAAGCGTCCCGCCGCGACCGCGAAGCAACGGAAAAACGCCGGGTACTGCGCGCGCTGATTGATGGCGAGGGTGACAAGCTCACCAATGGCATCATCTTCTGCAACCGTAAAACGGATGTGGATATCGTCGCCAAATCGCTCAAGAAATATGGTTATGACGCAGCGCCGATCCATGGCGATCTGGATCAAAGCCAGCGGACCAAGACTTTGGACGGTTTCCGCGAAGGGGCCTTGCGCATCCTGGTGGCGTCCGATGTGGCCGCGCGCGGCCTTGATGTGCCCAGCGTCAGCCATGTGTTCAATTTCGATGTGCCCGGCCATGCCGAGGACTACGTCCACCGGATCGGCCGCACAGGGCGCGCCGGCCGCGAGGGCAAGGCCATCACCATCTGTATTCCGCGCGATGACAAGGCGTTGGATGCGGTGGAAAAGCTGCTTCAGAAAGAGATCCCGCGTCTGGACAACCCGGTGAAGCCGGAACCCAAGGCGGAAAAACCCGCGCGCGCCGCCAAGCCGGCAGCGGACACCCGCACGGCCAAGCCGGAGGCGGAAGCCCGCGAGCCCCGCAAGGAGGCACCCCGCAGCCCCCGCAAGGACGAAACGCCTGCGCAAAAGCCCGAACGCTCTTCGGGCCGCGGTAAATACGGTAAACGCGACGACAAATCCGTGGTCGGCATGGGTGACCATCTGCCCAGCTTCATCGCCCTCAGCTTTGCAGAGCGCCGGGCCGGCTGACCGGCACCGCCAGACATTTTTTGCAGGCCGCTCCTCCTCGGGGCGGCCTTTTTTCATTGCGGCTGAAGAAGGGCGACCCGCCACGCAACTGCAGTATAACGACCTTTGCATTTGCAGCATAACGGGTCTTCGATCTTGGGTGGCGTCAATCCGTGCAGACAGGCGTATTGCTTCGGCAACACTGTAACGCGATTGAAGATGGGCTTCGCCATGAACACCACCGACACCAACACCCTGACCATTGCACAATTCCAGGCCATTGAAGCCCGCGCCCATGAGCTGCGCGCCGAGGCGTTTGCCAACGTGATGCGCCGCCTGTTCCGCGCTATGTTCAGCGCCCCGCGCAAGGTAGTTTCCTGCCCCAGCTGCGCCCGTCCGCTGCACGGCTGAGACGTCTCGCGGCTCTACCGGACAAGTACCCGAATTGACAACGCCGCGTGCCTAAGAAGGCCGCGGCGTTGTTGTTTCTTGCACTGTTGTTCTGCGGCAGCGCCGCGGACCCGTCAGGGTGCGCGGCGCCTGGCCCAACGGGGCCTGCTGCATTTTAATGCGGCTAGGGCCGGGCGGGAGAACCGCCCGGCCCACGCAGGCTCAGCGCATGCGGCTGACGACCACCGTCACCTCGGGTTTTTTGCCGATCTCGCTATGGGCGCTTTGGCGGGCAATACGGCGCAGCTCCTGTTCCAGCTTCTCCTCATCGCGCAGCGTCTTGGCACCGGCGCGCATCAGGAACTGGTTCAGATCCGCTTCCATCACCTCGACCAGAGCGGCGTTGGAACTGCCGGTCTCAGGCAGGCCCTTGACGTCGCACCAGGGCTCGCCCAGCGGTTCGTCCTGCTCGTCCAGCAGCACCGTCACCACCACATGGCCGTTCAGCGCCATGCGGATACGGTCGCGGACAACACCGTCCATCGCACCGTATTTGACAGATCCGTCCAGATAGGTGCGGCCGGTATCGACATAGCCGGCGGACTTGGGCGCGTCGCCGCTGAGGTCCATCATCATTCCGTTGACCACAACAGCGCTGGCAATGCCCTTTGCCTCGCCCAGACGGGCGTGCTGGCGCAGATGGCGGTGCTCGCCATGCATCGGCACCAGCATTCTGGGCTTCAGCAGGGTATGCATGGTTTCCAGATCCGGCCCATTGGCGTGCCCCGACACATGGTAAAGACCGGAACTGTCATCAACCACATCCACACCCATTTCAGAGAACTGGTTGATAATGCGGATCACGCCCTTTTCATTGCCCGGGATGGTCTTGGAGGAGAACAGGAAGGTGTCGCCCTCCTTCAGCTCCAGCCCGCGGTATTTGCCGCGCGCCAGCTGCGCGGAAGCCGCACGGCGCTCGCCCTGGCTGCCGGTTGTGATCAGCATCAGATTGTCGCGCGGCACATTGTTGGCGTCTTCGGGGCTGATCACCTTGGGGAAGTCCGTCAGAACGCCGGTTTCCGTTGCCGCCTCGATCATCCGGCGCATCGCCCGGCCCAGCAGCACAATGGACCGCCCGGCCCGCACCCCGGCTTCGGCCAGGGTTTTCACACGGGCCACGTTGGAGGCAAATGTGGTGGCGGCAACCAGGCCCTTGGCTTCGGAAATCAGCCGGGTGATCTCATCCGGCAGCTCCGATTCCGAGCGGCCCGGATGGGTGGAGAACACATTGGTGGAATCACAGACCAGCGCCTGGATGCCGTCCTTGGCGATCTCTGCCCACATCTCCGGATCAAACGGTTCGCCGACCAGCGGATTGGAATCCAGCTTGAAGTCGCCGGTGTGCACCACCCGCCCTGCCGGGCTGTCAATCACCAGCGCGCCGCTTTCGGGGATTGAGTGGCTCATCGGGGCGACGCCAATGGTGAAGGGACCCAGTTTGGTCACTTCCGGCCAGGCTTCGACCGTGTGCACATTGGCCGGATCGTGACCCGCCTCCTCCATCTTACGCCGCGCCAGATTGGCGGTGAAAGCACGGGCGTAGACCGGCACATTCAGGCTGGAATACATATGCGCGATGGCGCCGATGTGGTCCTCGTGCCCGTGGGTGACGAAAATCCCCTCCAGCCGGTCTACCCGCTCTTTCAGCCAGGTCATGTCCGGCATGATCAGATCAACGCCGGGGGTGGTGTCCATATCGGGGAAGGTCACGCCCAGGTCGACCAGGATCAGGCGTTCCTTGTTCTTCGGCCCGTAGCCGTAGACATAGGCATTCATGCCAATTTCACCCGCCCCGCCGAGGGGCAGATAGATCAATCTTTCACTGCTCATGCGTCAGTACCATTATCCTTGTTGTATTTATGAATGATCTGCAGGCCATGCATGGTGAGGTCATCCTCAAATGCGTCGAACAGATCAGCGGATTGCTGGAACAAAGGCGCCAGCCCGCCTGTCGAGATTACTTTCATCGCCACGCCGCGTTCCGCCTTGATTTGGGTGCAAATCTCGCGGACGAGGCCGACATAGCCCCAGAACACGCCGGACTGCATACAGGCGACGGTGTTGGTGCCGATGACATTTTCAGGTTTGGTGATGTCCACATGCGGCAGGGCGGCGGCAGCTTGGTGCAGGGCCTCCAGGCTCAGGTTCACGCCGGGCGCAATCACCCCGCCGACATAGGCGCCATCTTCGGCCACCACATCAAAAGTTGTTGCGGTTCCAAAATCCACCACAATCAGATTGCCGCCATAAAGGTCAAAGCCGGACACCGTATTGACCAGCCGGTCGGGGCCAACGGCGGTGCCTTCGTCCACGCGCACCGCGACGGGCAGCAGGCAGCCGGGCTTACCCACCACCAGGGGGCGCGTGCTGAAATAGCGGTCCGCCAAAACCCGCAGATTGAATACCACCCGCGGCACGGTGGAGGAGATGATCATGTCGGTGATATCCGCCTCGATCCCCTGCAGCCGCATCAGCGTGTTCAGCCAGACATAATACTGGTCGGCAGTGCGCTGCCAGTCGGTGGCGGTGCGCCACATGCCAACGAATTTTTCGCCGTCGTAGATCGAGAAGACGGTATTGGTATTGCCGCAGTCAACTGCCAGAAGCATTGCTGCCCCTTCCTAGAAATAGATGTCGGCCGCGGGAATGCTGACGCGGCCCTTGGCAGTGTTTAGGACAAGGTTGCCGCCGGCGTCCACTGTTTCAAAAGTGCCTTCGGTCTCGGAACTGGCGGTGCGGGCGGTGATCACTTCGCCCAGCTTGGCGGCGCGCGCCAGCCATGCGGTGCGAATCGGTTCAAAACCATAGGTGCTGAATTGCTGCTCATAGCGCGCAAAGGCCTCTGCCACGGCATCCAGAAACTCCTCAGGCGAGACCTGAACGCCGGTTTCCGACAACAGCGAAACCGGCCAGACCGCACCGGGTTCCAGCCATTCCTTCATCGGGGTTTCCACCAGATTGACACCGATGCCGACAAACAGATGGGTGACCCCCTGCCCGTTGCCGGCACTTTCCAGCAGGATTCCCGCCAGCTTGCCGCCTTTCAGCAGCACGTCGTTGGGCCATTTCAGCGACAGGCCTTCGGTGCGCCCGGTAACCGCAACACAGGCGTCATAGACCGCAAGTGCCGCGACAAAGCTGCGCAGCGCTGCCTGATCCGGCGCGCCTTGGGGCCGCATCACCAGCGTGGCGGCGAAATTGCCCTTGGGGTCCTTCCAGTCGCGCCCGCGGCGGCCCCGCCCCATGGTCTGCCGCAGCGCCAGGATCCACTCCGGGCCTGCCAGCTCGCCTGCGATGCGGGCGGCCTCGTTCAGGGTGCTGTCGACCTCGGCAAGCACCCGTTTTCCATATCCTGCTGGCCAGCTCATACGCGCTCCTTAAATGCGGAAAGGCCCGGTCACAAGACCGGGCCTTGTCAGCCTGCCTGAAAAGCAGATCAATTTACAAGCGTTGCTGCGGCAGCAGCTGCGGCGCCGTCGATGCCAAACTGGTAGACCACGCCCACCAGCATCAGCGCTGCAGAGGCCATCAGTGCCACGCCCAGGATCGGCGAGCCCTTTGCTTCTACATCGTCATCGCCCGTGCCGAAGTACATGTAGAAGACGATGCGGATGTAGTAAAACGCACCGATCACCGAAGCCACGGCAGAGGCAATGACCAGCCCGATCAGCCCAGCATCAACACCCGCCTGCCAGACGCCCAGCTTGGCAAAGAAGCCCAGCATCGGCGGCACGCCGGCCAGCGAGAACATCAGGATCAGCACCGCCAGCGCCTTGCCCGGCTCGCGCGCGGCGAACTGGTTCAGCGCCATGATATCGGTCACGGGCTTGCCGTCTTTCTCCAGCATCATGATAAAGGAGAATGTACCGATGTTCATGGTGACGTAGATCGCCAGATACACCAGCATCGCAGTGACGCCCTGTTCGGTGCCTGCTGCCAGACCGATCATCGCATAGCCCATATGGGCAATCGACGAGAAGGCCATCAGGCGTTTGATGTCGCGCTGGCCGATGGCGGCAATGGCGCCGAGGAACATCGACAGCACCGACAGCACCACGATGATCTGCTGCCAGTCGGAGATTGCACCGCCAAAGGCATCATGCAGGACGCGGGCAAACAGGCCCATCGCCGCAACCTTGGGCGCGGTGGCAAAGAAAGCGGTGACCGGGGTCGGCGCGCCCTCGTAGACGTCGGGGGTCCACATGTGGAAAGGCACCGCCGAGACCTTGAACGCCAGACCCGAGATCATGAAGACAAGCCCGAACAGCATTCCGATGGACATATGGCCCTGTTCGGCAACCTGGATGATGCCCGCAAACTGGGTGGTGCCGGCAAAGCCGTAGACAAGCGAGGCACCGTACAGCAGCAGGCCGGAAGAAAGCGCGCCCAGCACGAAGTACTTGAGGCCCGCCTCGGTCGACTTCACACTGTCGCGGCGCATTGCAGCGACGACATAAAGCGACAGCGACTGCAGCTCCAGCCCCATGTAAAGGGACATCAGGTCGCCTGCGGAGACCATCATCATCATCCCCACAGCGCTGAGCGCCACCAGGATCGGGTATTCAAACCGCAGCATGCCGCGGCGCGCCATATAGTCCTGGCCGATCAGCAGCACCGCCGCCGCGCCCAGCAGCAGCGCCACCTTGGCAAAGCGGGCAAAGCCGTCGTTGATGAACATGCCGTTGAAGGCCGTCTGGGTGGTGGCCGGGCTGGCCGCGATCCAGAAGGCTACCGCCGCCAACAGCGCGGCGGTTGCCCAGACCAGCGGCACTGCCAGCTTGTCCTTGGTGGTGTAGACCGCGCCAAGCAGCGCGCCCATCGCGTAAAGCGCCAGAACGATCTCTGGCAGGATTACAGTAAGATCAGCTTGGATCATCTGCCTGATGCTCCCTTAATGCGAAGCAATCCGGGTGGCTGCCGAGATGTCGGCAGCCGCCAGAGACTGGTTGAAGTTTGCAATCAGCGCCTCGGTCGAGGGCGCGATGATGTCGGTGACCAGAGACGGATAGACGCCCAGCAGCAGGGTCATGACCACCAGCGGCGCAAAGACAAAGCGCTCGCGTGCGGTCATGTCACGGATGCCGGCCAGGCTGCCCTTGATCATGTCGCCGAACACCACCCTGCGGTAGAGCCACAGCGCATATCCGGCCGAGAAGATCACCCCGGTTGCGGCCACGGCCGTCACCCAGGTGTTTTTCTGGAAGGCGCCCATCAAGGTCAGGAATTCACCGACAAAGCCGGAGGTGCCCGGCAGGCCGACGTTGCCCATGGTGAAGAACATAAACACCAAAGCGTATGCCGGCATCCGGATCACCAGTCCGCCATAGGCGTCGATGTCGCGGGTGTGCATCCGGTCATAGATCACCCCGACACAAAGAAAGAGCGCGGCAGAGATGAAGCCGTGCGACAGCATCTGGAAGATGGCGCCGTCGATGCCCTGCTGGTTGGCGGCAAAGATGCCCATGGTGACAAAGCCCATGTGTGCAACCGAGGAATAGGCAATAAGCTTTTTCATGTCCTCCTGCACCAGTGCCACCAGCGAGGTGTAGACCACCGCGATGGCCGACATCCACAGGACCATATCGGTCATCACATCCGCGCCCACCGGGAACATCGGCAGCGAGAACCGGAGGAAGCCGTAGCCACCCATTTTCAGCAGGATCGCAGCCAGCACCACGGAGCCCGCAGTCGGTGCCTGCACGTGCGCGTCCGGCAGCCAGGTGTGCACCGGCCACATCGGCATCTTCACCGCAAAGGAGGCAAAAAACGCCAGGAACATCAGCGTCTGGGCGCCGCCCACGACGTGAATGCCCAGCACATCAAACGACGCCGCCGAGAAGCTGTGGGTCAGCAGGGTTTCGATATCAGTGGTGCCCGCATCCACATACATGAAGACCATCGCCACCAGCATCAGCACCGAGCCGAAGAAGGTGTAGAGGAAGAACTTGAAGGAGGCGTAGATCCGCTCCTTGCCGCCCCAGATGCCGATGATCAGGAACATCGGGATGAGGCCCGCCTCAAAGAACAGGTAGAACAGCACCAGGTCCAGCGCCATGAAGACACCCAGCATCAGGGTTTCCAGCAGCAGGAAGGCGATCATGTATTCCTTCACACGGGTCGTGACCGACCAGCTGGCCAGAATGGTCAGCGGCATGATGAAGGTGGTCAGCATCACAAACAACACCGAGATGCCGTCGACGCCCATCTTGTACTTCAGCCCCAGGATCCAGGCCCGGTCTTCCACAAACTGAAAGCCGGTGTTGGCAGGGTCGAACTCGAAATAGATGCCAAGGCTCACCAGGAAGGTGATCGTGGTGGCAAAGAGCGCGACATACTTGGCGTTGCGCTGCGCCGCCTTATCCTCGCCGCGCAGGAACAAGGCCAGAATTCCTGCAGCCAGCGCCGGGATAAAGGTGACAATAGAAAGGAGATTGTCCATCAGTGCGTTCCTCCGCCGATCGACATCCAGGTGACCAGGGCTGCGATGCCCAGCACCATCCAGAAGGCATAAGTGAAGATGTACCCGGACTGTGCGCGTCCGGCGAGACGGGTGAAGAAGGGCACAACGCCCATGGCCAGACCATTGAGGAAGCCGTCGATGGTGCCCCCATCGCCGCGTTTCCACAGGAAGCGGCCAATGGCCAGGGCAGGTTTGACGAAGATCACGTTGTAGATCTCGTCAAAGTACCACTTGTTCAACAGAAACAGGTAGAGCGGGCGTTGCTGTGCGGCCAGACGTGCCGGCAGCGACGGGTTCCAGATGTAGAACCACAGCGCCAGGACCAGACCTGCAACCATTGCCATGAACGGGGACAGCTTCACCCATTTCGGGGCCGCGTGGGCGTCCTCCAGGATGTGGTTGTCCTTGCCGATGTAGATACCGCCCTCGCCCGGCTTGCCTGCAAACACATAGTGGTGCGCGCCTTCAGCCGTGGTTTCACCCTGCGCAGCTTCTTCACCGTGGCCGTCAGAGACACCATGTGCAGTGTCCGCGCCGTGGCTGGCGTCTTCGCCATGTGCCGCGGCTGCGGCTTCCGCAACCGGAATGCCGTAGAATTTGCCGACCTGATCAGCGTGGCCGAAGAAGCTGCTGTACCAGATCATGCCTGCAGTAACCGACCCCACCGCCAGCACGCCCAGCGGCACCAGCATGGTCCAGGGGCTTTCGTGCGCGTGATCGTGGGTGTGTTTGTCGCCGCGTGCCTCGCCGTAGAAGGTCATGAACATCAGGCGCCAGGAGTAGAAAGAGGTCATGAAGGCCGCAATCACCAGCGCCCAGAAACCGAACATCGATCCGCCCGCATAAGCGCTTTCGATAATCGCATCCTTGGAGACAAAGCCGGCAAAGCCGATCCAGCCGCTAAGCGGGATGCCGACACCGGTGATGGCCAGAGTGCCGATCATCATCGCCCGGAAGGTCCACGGGATCTTTTTGCGCAGGTTGCCATAGTGGCGCATGTCCTGCTCGTGATGCATCGCGTGGATCACCGAACCGGCGCCCAGGAACAGCATCGCCTTGAAGAAGGCGTGGGTGAACAGGTGGAACATGGCAGCGGAGTACATGCCGACGCCAGCGGCCACGAACATATAGCCCAGCTGCGAGCAGGTCGAATAGGCGATCACCCGCTTGATGTCGTTCTGCACCAGCCCGACGGTGGCCGCAAAGAAGGCCGTGGCTGCGCCCATCACGGTGATGAATGCAGTGGCTTCAGGCGCAAACTCCATCAGCGGCGACATCCGGCAGACCAGGAACACGCCCGCGGTCACCATGGTTGCCGCGTGGATCAGTGCCGACACCGGGGTCGGGCCTTCCATCGCGTCCGGCAGCCAAGTGTGCAGGATCAGCTGCGCCGACTTGCCCATCGCGCCGACAAACAGCAGGAAAGCAATCAGGTTGGCAGCATTCCACTCGCTCCACAGGAACGACACTTGGGTTTCCGCCAGCGCCGGGGCAGCGGCAAAGATGTCCGCAAGGTTGATGCTGTCGGTCAGGAAGAACAGCCCGAAGATCCCCAGCGCAAAGCCAAAGTCGCCGACGCGGTTCACGATGAAGGCTTTCATCGCCGCCGCGTTGGCGGTGGGCTTGCGGTAGTAAAAGCCGATCAGAAGGTAAGAGGCAACGCCGACGCCTTCCCAGCCAAAGAACATCTGCACCAGATTGTCAGAGGTCACCAGCATCAGCATCGCAAAGGTGAAAAACGACAGATAGGCAAAGAAGCGCGGCTTGTAGCTTTCACCGTCTTTCCACTGCGGGTCATGCGACATGTAGCCGAAGCTGTACAGATGCACGAGCGACGACACCGTGGTGATTACGATCAGCATGATCGCGGTCAGCCGGTCCAGCCGGATAGCCCAGGAGGTCGACAGCGAGCCGCTTTCGATCCAGCGGAAGATTTCGATGTTTTCGGTCACCCCGTCAAACGACAGGAAGGTGATCCAGCTGAGCAGCGCCGCCAGGAAAAGCAGCGATGTGGCCGTGACTGTGGCGGCTTTCTCGCCGATGAATTTCCAGCCGAAGCCGCAGATCAGGGCGCCCGCCAGCGGGGCAAAGAGAAGGATGGTTTCCATGTTTCTTCAGCCCTTCATCACGTTGACGTCTTCGACGGCAATGGTGCCGCGGTTGCGGAAGAAGCAGACCAGGATCGCCAGGCCGATGGCCGCCTCGGCGGCGGCAACGGTCAGCACGAACAGGGTAAAGACCTGCCCCACCAGATCGCCCAGGAACGACGAGAAGGCCACCAGATTGATGTTCACCGCCAGCAGCATCAGTTCGATGCTCATAAGCAGGATGATCACGTTCTTGCGGTTCAGGAAGAGCCCGAAGATGCCGATGACGAACAGCGTCGCCGCGACGGTCAGATAATGTTCAAGTCCGATCATGTGCTCACAGCCCCTGCCCCGGTTTCACGTCCTTGAGTTCCATTGCCACGGCCGGGTCGCGCATCATCTGGGCAACCACGTCCTGGCGCTTGACGTCGGTGCGGTGGCGCAGGGTCAGCACAATCGCGCCGATCATCGCCACCAGCAGGATCAGGCCTGACAATTGGAACAGAAGGAAATATTGGTCATAAATGATGAGGCCCAGGGCCTCGGTGTTGTGGCGGTCGGCGGGTACTGGATTGGCCAGCAGTTCCGGCGCCTTATGCGCGGTTTCCCAGACGCCAAAGGCCATCACGAACTGCATCAGGATTACCAGGCCGATCAGCAGCGCCAGCGGCAGGTACCGCGCCATCTCGGCCTTCAGCGCGGCAAAATCCACGTCGAGCATCATCACGACAAACAGGAACAGCACCGCGACCGCGCCTACATAGACGATGATCAGCAGCATGGCGACAAACTCCGCCCCCAAGAGCACAAACAGCCCGGCCGAAGAAATAAAGGCCAGGATCAGCCACAGCACCGAATGCACCGGCTGGCGGCTGATCACGGTGAACAGCCCGCCGGTGATGGCGCTGACGGCGAAGAGGTAGAAGGCAAAAACGCTCATGTCTCATCGTCCTTGTTGTCGTCCAGGACCGTCTGCGCCAGATCCAGCGCCCGGTTCATGGCCGGAATGCCGGCGAACACCGACATCTGTCCGATCGTTTCCACGATCTCTTGTTTCTTCGCGCCTGCCGCGAGGGCGTGGCGCACGGTCTGGCGCACCGCTGAATCAGCCTGCGCGCCTTGCATTGTCAGCCCGGCCAGTGTCAGCAGCAGCCGGGTTTTGGCATCCAGCCCGTCTTTATTGACGGTGTTGCCGAACATCATTTCCATGACCTCTTTGGGCATGGTGGGCCATAAGCTTTCGAACTCCTTGAAAGCCTCCGAGGGCGAGAAGTTCTCCAGCGCCGGATTGAAGGCCTTGGCCATCTCCTGCGCCTGGGTCTGCATCTGGGCCATCATGGCCTCAAACGGATTGGGCGGCTGTTTGGTCATGTCCTGTCCTCCGTCCAAGAATTTTCAAAAATTCTTGGCAAAAGTTTTTGAAAACTTTTGCGCTGCTCTCTCATCGGTACGGCGCGTCGATTTCCAGGTTGCGGGCAATCTCGGCTTCCCAGCGTTCACCGTTGGCCAGCAGCTTGTCCTTATCGTAGAACAGCTCCTCGCGGGTTTCGGTGGCGAACTCAAAGTTCGGGCCTTCGACGATGGCATCCACCGGGCAGGCTTCCTGGCAGAAGCCGCAGTAGATGCATTTGGTCATGTCGATGTCGTACCGCGTGGTGCGGCGGCTGCCATCCTCGCGCGGTTCCGCGTCGATGGTGATCGCCTGCGCGGGGCAGACCGCCTCGCACAGCTTGCAGGCAATACAGCGCTCTTCGCCGTTCGGATAGCGGCGCAGCGCGTGCTCGCCGCGGAAGCGGGGTGACAGCGGGCCCTTCTCATGCGGGTAGTTCAGGGTGGCCTTGGGGGCGAAGAAATACTTCATCCCCAGTTTGAAGCCGACCCAGAAATCCTGCAGCAGGAAGTATTTGGCGGCGCGGGTGTAGTCGATTTGGGTCATTGCGGAGCCATTTCGTCATCAAGCCGGGTTGCGCCGGCGTTTCCGTGGCTGTGCCACTTGGTTTCATAGTCGCTTTGCAGAACCAGGTCTTTCATCACTGAATCCTTGGTCTTTTCGATCTCGTAGTAGAGGTACATGCGCCCCTCCGGTATCTTGCCCTTAAGCCGCATCCGTTTGCCGGTCTCTGCGGGGTCCTGGAATTCGATATGGTAGTCGCCGCCGCGCGGCCGTTTGTGGATGCCGCGGCAATCATGCACCGTGCAGCCGCAGTTGCGTCCCCAAAACGTCCAGACCAGTTCCGGATTGAACTGGTAGATGCCATGCGCGGGCCAGCCGTTGAACCCGTTGGCGGAAATAAACCGCCCGCCCGGTTTCAGCATCCGGAATACGGTTTCCAGCGCCATCGGCACATTAAAGACATGCTCAATCGTACCGCCGTCAAAGATCAGATCGAACTGCCCTTCCAGCTCGGCAGCCACCGGGCGGTTCAGGTCATGGAGGATCGTCGCACCCTCATAATCCGAAAAGTCCATCGTCTCCATGTCGCCAAACCCCAGCTTCCGCATCAGGGTTTCGCAATAACCGTCCTCCTGCAGCAGTTCCGTATGGGTCAGATCGAGCCCCTTCTTGCGCAGGATCCGGTCAAACTTGTGTTTGATATGATCCTCCACCTGGAAGGAATGGCGCCCAAGCATGAGCGTCCGGCCTTCCGGCTGGAAGCGGGCCGACAAGTCGGCCAGCCGTTCGAAGAGCTCGATATCGACGCCCATCGCTGTTTAGCCCCCCACGGTCCAGCGGGCGAAGATGCCCCAGAACCAGTCGAATTTTGCGGCAAAGGACACGAAGACCACCCAGGCCAGCGAGAACGGCAGGAACACTTTCCAGCCCAGGCGCATCAGCTGGTCGTAGCGGTAGCGCGGGGTGATCGCCTTGACCATCGCGAAGAGGAAGAAGAAGAATGCCATCTTGGCAACCATCCACAGCACGCCGTCGGGCAAGCCGGGGATCGGCGACAGCCAGCCGCCGAAGAACAAGAGCGACGTCAGTGCGCACATCAGGAAGATGGCGATGTATTCACCGGCCATGAACAGAAGGAAAGGCGTTGCCGAGTATTCCACTTGGTAACCCGCAACCAGTTCCGATTCCGCTTCCGGCAGGTCGAACGGCGGGCGGTTAGTTTCTGCCAGCGCCGAGATGAAGAACAGGAAGACCATCGGGAAATGCGGGATCCAGTACCAGTTCAAGAGGCCCAGATCGCCGTCCTGCGCCCGCACGATGTCGCCAAAGTTCATCGAACCGGTGGAGATGATGATGCCGATGATGATCAGCCCCAGCGATACTTCGTAAGAAATCATCTGTGCGGCAGAGCGAAGGCTGCCTAGGAACGGGTATTTCGAGTTCGAGGCCCAGCCGCCCATGATCACGCCGTAGACCTCAAGGCTGGAGACCGCAAAGACATAAAGAATGGCGACGTTGATGTCGCTGAGCACCCAGCCGTCGTTGAACGGGATCACCGCCCAGGCGATCATCGCCAGCACAAAAGACGTCAGCGGTGCCAGGATAAAGACCGGGCGGTCGGCGCCGGCCGGGATCACCACTTCCTTGACCACATATTTCAGCGCGTCGGCTACCGATTGCAGCAGGCCGAAGACGCCCACCACGTTCGGTCCCCGGCGCATCTGGACCGCGGCCCAGATCTTGCGGTCCCCGTATACAAGGAACAGGAGCGAGATCATCACAAAGGCAACAACTGCAAGCACTTGCGCCAGGATCAGAACAGCGATGCCGCCTGGAGTGTTAAAGAAATCAGCCATAGGTCCTCACACCGTCGGTATTCCGTTTGCCGCGCAATCCGCAACCACGACTTCAGCGTCGATGGTGCGCAGCCCGCGCGGCAGAGAGGGCGAAATCAGATAGACCGCATCAGCGGTCCGGCTGCCCCCTGCCTGTTTCATTGTTGTGCGCACATGGCGTGCAAACCCGTAGTCCCGGATCAGCGCATATTGCGCGGCGGCACATTCCGCATAGTTGTCGAGGTCTTCCTGCACGGTTGCGCCGCGCATGGAGACGTGAAATTGCACCAGATCGCCCTCCAGCAGACTGGTTTCCACCCCTTCATAGATCGGGGCGGGCCGCCCGCCTTCGCTGCCGGGCGCCATTGCACAGGCGGCCAGCAGAAAGGGCGTTATGAGGGCAAAGCGGATCATTCGGCAGCCAGTTTCCCGGTTTCGCGGGCTTTCACACCCGCCGACAGTTCCGCCATCAGCTGCGAGGCGCGGGCAATCGGGTTGGTCAGGTAGAAGTCCTTGACCGCAGGCAGAAAGTCAGCCTTGCCAAGCTTGTCCAGCTCCAGCGCGTCGCCTGTTTTCTCAGCCACTTCGTCGATCCTGGCCAGATGCGGCACCTCGGCCACCAGCGCTTGGCGCAGCTGCGCCAGAGAGTCATAGCCCAGCGTGGCATCAACTTCGGCGCTGAGGGCGCGCAGGATGGCCCAGTTTTCCTTGGCTTCACCCGGTGCGAATGCTGCCCGCATCGCAAGCTGCGGACGGCCTTCAGTGTTTACGAACAACCCGTTTTCTTCGGTATAGGCAGCGCCCGGCAGGATCACGTCAGCGCGATGTGCGCCGCGGTCGCCATGGGAGCCCTGGTAGATCACAAAGGCGCCCCCGCTTTCAGACCTGTCGATTTCGACCTCATCCGCACCCAGGTTATAGATCACCTCGGCGCCGTCGATGGCTGCTTCCATGCCGCCTTCGGTGACGGCCCCCACATCCATTGCCCCCACACGGGACGCAGCGGTGTGCAGGATCAGCAGCTTGCCGTTGGTGCGTTCGGCCGCATGCATGGCATGAGCCAGAACGGCAAGCCCGTCTGCTTCACGCAAAGCGCCGGCGCCCACGACAATTACCGACGGCTTTTCCAGGATGTCAGTGAATTCGTGCTTTTCCAGACCGGCAAGCGCGTCGCGCCCTGCCCCCATCTGGAACACGTCATAGGTCAGATCCGCCGGCTGGCCGATATTGCCGATCTTCGCGCCGTTCAGCCAGGCCTTGCGGATGCGCGCATTCAGCACCGGGGCCTCATCACGCGGGTTGGTGCCGACCAACAGAATGTATTCGGCGCTGTCGATGTCTTCGATGGCCGCGGTGCCGGCATAACCCGCCCGGTTGCCTATGGGCAGGCGGGCGTTGTCCGTGCGGCATTCCACTTTGCCGCCCAGGCCTTCGACCAGCTGTTTCAGAGCAAAGGCGGCTTCAACCGGTGCCAAATCGCCGATCAGACCTGCAACATTCTTGCCCTTCATGGCTTTGGCTGCGGCAGCAAGCGCTTCCGGCCAGGAGGCAGGTTTAAGCTTGCCGTCCACACGCACATAAGGGCGGTCAAGGCGCTGGCGGCGCAACCCGTCCCAGACAAAACGCGTCTTGTCGCTGATCCACTCCTCGTTCACACCGTCGTGGTTGCGCGGCAGGATACGCATCACTTCACGGCCCTTGGTGTCCACGCGGATGTTCGATCCCAGCGCGTCCATCACGTCGACGGTTTCGGTCTTGGTCAGCTCCCACGGACGAGCGGTGAAGGCATAAGGTTTCGACGTCAGCGCGCCGACCGGGCAAAGGTCGATGATATTGCCCTGCAGGTTCGATTGCAGCGTCTGGTTAAGGTAGGAGGTTATCTCTGCATCCTCGCCGCGCCCGGTCTGGCCCATCTGGGTGATGCCGGCCACTTCAGATGTAAAACGCACGCAACGGGTGCAGCTGATGCAGCGGGTCATAGCGGTGCCGACCAGCGGGCCAAGGTCCAGATCATCCACCGCGCGCTTGGCTTCCTTGAAGCGACTGGCAGAGATGCCATAGGCCATCGCCTGGTCCTGCAGGTCGCATTCGCCGCCCTGATCGCAGATCGGGCAGTCCAGCGGGTGGTTGATCAGCATGAATTCCATCACGCCTTCGCGGGCCTTCTTGACCATCGGCGAGTTGGTTTTCACCTGCGGCGCCTGTCCTTCCGGCCCGGGGCGCAGATCGCGCACCTGCATCGCGCAGGACGCGGCCGGCTTCGGCGGGCCGCCGACAACTTCAACAAGGCACATGCGGCAGTTGCCCGCAATCGACAGGCGCTCGTGGTAGCAGAAGCGCGGGATCTCGACACCGGCCTCCTCACAAGCCTGGATCAGGGTCATCGCCCCGTCCACCTCGATCTCGGTTCCGTCAATGTTGATCTTGCGGAGGTCAGACATGGTCTATTTCGCCCTCAGTAACACGCCGATCGCGCTGTTCTTTTCGATTTCCGCGCGGCCATAGGCGCAGAAGGTTTCCGGTTGTTCGTAAAAGACGCCGTTTTGCGCCAGCAGACGCTCGCCCTTGGCACGCATACGGGCCTTTTCAGCATCCGAGTCGATGTAGGCCCGGATTTCCGTGTCCGTGTATCCCAGCTCATTCGCCCGCGCTTTGAGCCTGCGCAACTCGCCCAGCCCCTTGAAGTAGCGCGGCGCAAGGCGGTCGCAGTGGTCCGAGACCTCCTTGGCCATGGCCACCGCAAACAGGGGGTCTTCGATTTCGGCAACATCGCGCAGCGACGGTTTGGCCAGTGCCGAAACCGGCAGGGCAACAAAGGCAGACAGGGCAACAGCAATCAGGGCACGCATGGCAAAGAACTCCTTCAGTTTGAAGCTCCCACTGCTCAAGCGCGCGGCGCTGCTATTCAATAGCAGCCGGACCGGCCAGCCCTGATATGCCGGAAATCCGCTCACGGTGTGCAGGTTCCCTGGAAAACGGCCTTGCCGTCGGTCAGTGTCAGTTGCGTATCCTGATCGGCAGGGTCCACCGCCCAATTGATTTTGGAAGAACCATAGTTCACAACGCAATAGGTGGTCCCGGCGTGGGCCGCAGCCGCGCGCGCACCGGTGACAGAGCGGTCGGCGCCCTTGATTTCAATGGAGAAATCAGCGCGGTTCACCTTCTTGTCCACCGGCTTGGCCTTAGCCTTGAACGGGATGCCGTCATACAGCTCTCGGTTTTTGTTGGTGGTTGAGGAACCGCAGGCCGTGACCAGCGCCGCAACTGCCAAACAGGCCACCGGCAGGGCCATCCGGTATGTCGTTAGAATGCTCAAAATACTGCCACCAAAGTCAAAATTGCCAGGCCGCCCATACAGGACCAGCCAATCACGTAGAAAATCGAGCGCAACCCGCCATGCGGTTTGCCGCTGCCGCGCAGGTGGATAAGGATCATGATCACCCGCGACACCAGCACCAGCGAGGCCAGGAAGTTCACCCAGAACGGCGCCGCGCCCGCCAGGATCGCCGCCAATGTCACTGTCAGGAAGGCAGGCAGGGTTTCGCAGCCATTGAGGTAGCACCGGTTCAGACGGTAGGCCTTCTCGGCATAGTCCTCTTGCGGCGTGGCACCGGGCGCAAGGCCTGCCTTCTGCTTGGCCAACGCCGAAAACGGCGACAGCACCAGGATGATCAGGGTAAAGACCACCAGCGCGGCCAGAGCGTGGGAATATGCGTCAAAGGCTTCCATCAAGTTACTCCGCCGCCATCGCGCCCATACGGCCGGTCTTTTGGGCCTTGATGCGGTCTTCGATTTCCTCGCGGAAGTTCTTGATCAGGCCCTGGATCGGCCAGGCCGCCGCGTCGCCAAGGGCGCAGATGGTGTGGCCTTCGACCTGTTTGGTCACGTCCCACAGCATGTCGATCTCTTCCAGCTCGGCCTCGCCCTTTACCAGGCGGTCCATGACGCGCATCATCCAGCCGGTGCCTTCGCGGCACGGGGTGCATTGGCCGCAAGACTCGTGCTTGTAGAACTTGGCCAGGCGCCAGATCGCCTTGATGATGTCGGTCTGCTTGTCCATCACAATGACCGCCGCGGTGCCAAGGCCCGAGCCCAGCTCGCCGCGCAGGTAGTCGAAGTCCATGATTGCGTCGCGCATGTTCTCGCCGCGCACGCAAGGCACCGAGGAGCCGCCGGGGATCACTGCCAAGAGGTTGTCCCAGCCGCCGCGGATGCCGCCGCAGTGCTTTTCGATCAGTTCCTCGAATCCAATCGACATCGCCTCTTCAACCACACAGGGGTTTTTCACATGACCGGAGATCGCAAACAGCTTGGTGCCTGCGTTGTTCTGGCGGCCGAAGCCTGCGAACCAATCGGCACCGCGGCGCAGGATAGTCGGCACAACAGCAATGGATTCGACGTTGTTCACCGTGGTCGGACAGCCATAAAGACCCGCACCCGCCGGGAACGGCGGCTTCATCCGGGGCATGCCCTTCTTGCCCTCAAGGCTTTCAATCAGGGCAGTTTCCTCGCCGCAGATGTAGGCCCCTGCCCCGTGGTGCAGGAAGACGTCGAAGTCCCAGCCAGAGCCGGCCGCGTTCCTGCCCAGCAGGCCCTGATCATAGCATTCGTCGATCGCGGCCTGCAGCGCCTCGCGCTCGCGAATGTATTCGCCGCGTAGGTAGATGTAGCAGGTATGCGCGTTCATCGCGAAGGACGCGATCAGTGCGCCCTCGATCAGCGTATGCGGATCATGGCGCATGATTTCGCGGTCTTTGCAGGTACCAGGCTCGGACTCATCCGCGTTGATCACCAGAAAGGCCGGGCGGCCATCGCTTTCCTTGGGCATGAAGGACCACTTCAGACCGGTCGGGAAACCCGCACCGCCGCGGCCGCGCAGGCCGCTGTCTTTCATGGTCTGAATGATCCAGTCACGGCCCTTTTCAACGATGCCGGCGGTGCCATCCCAATGGCCGCGCGCCTTGGCGCCCGCCAGGTTACGTTCGTGCATCCCGTAAAGGTTGGTAAAGATCCGGTCCTGATCCTTCAGCATGTGTGCCTACCTTTGGTTTTCTTGTTCGTTGGCCCGGCGCATGCGCCAGAGTTGAAATATGTTGACCAGGGCATAGATCATGCCTGCCAGCGCGGCGAAGTCGAACAGCAAGGCATAGCGCCCCGGCAGCTCCAGCATGGGGCCGACGAACAGCGACACGGCGATCCACAGCAAAATGGTCCCGGCAATCACAAGCGCAATATGCCGGCCCTTTGCAGCGATAGCCTGGTCCTGTTCCTTGCTCATCTGTTCCCTATCACCCAAGCGCGGCCTTGCAGAGCCGCATCCCGATCAGTCGTCTTTGCCGTCGTCGTAAATGTGCTCTTCCTTGGCACGTCTGGCGAATTCGGTCTCGTCGCCCACCTGCAGCCGCTTAGCCTGTTCGATCCAGCCGTCCCGCTCGATCCGGCCCTTGAATTTGAGCCGCGCATCGACCCAAGACACCTCGGCCTCAGTCCAGTCGGCAATCTGGTCGAAATGGAAGAACCCCAGCTCGTTCAGGGTCTGCTCCAGCTTGGGGCCAACCCCTTTGAGCAGTTTCAGATCATCTGCCAGGCCGCCGCGGGCTTCCTTCAGGATTTCCGGCTGGGCTTCCTCGGGCTGGCTGTCCGCCGCAGGTTTTGCCGCCGCCCCTTCCGGAGAGGAAGGCTCAGCCGCGTCCGACTTTTTGGGGCCGCCTTGGCAGCCTCTTCCGCCTGTTTCGCGGCAGGTTTGGGCGTTTCCGGTGCTTTGGGCGGCGCATCTGCCGCGGCCCGGCCGGCAACAACGCCGTCCTTGCCGACCCAAGGGGTCAGCAGCGGCACTTCATCACCCTGGATACGCTTGACGCCGTCCTTGATGTCCATCGCCAGCTGCGCGCTTGCATTGTACTGGGTCTTGCCGCTGTCAAAGTCAGTCAGCGAGGTGAGGCCCGATTCAGGTTCAGCTGCGTACCGCCCGTTCTGAGGGCCCGGCGTCACCATTTTGCCTGCGGCCAGATTGTCCAGCAGCATAGTAAAGGTCTCAACCGTCAGGTCCTCGTAATAGTCCTTGCCGATCTGCGCCATCGGAGCGTTGGTGCAAGCGCCCAGGCACTCAACCTCTTCCCAGGAAAACTTGCCGTCCGCCGACAGGGTGTGCGGCTTTGCGGCGATTTTTTCCTTGCAGACCGCAACCAGGTCCTCAGCCCCGCAAATCATGCAGGACGTGGTGCCGCAGATCTGAATATTGGCAACAGACCCTGTGGGTTGCATCTGGAACATGAAGTAGAAAGAGGTGACTTCCAGCACCCGGATATAAGCCATGCCCAGCATATCGGCGATGGCCTCAATAGCGGGTTTGGTGACCCAGCCTTCCTGTTCTTGCGCACGCCACAAGAGCGGAATGACCGCCGAGGCTTGGCGGCCTTCGGGATATTTGGTGATCTGCGCTTCAGCCCAGGCCTGATTGGCCGGAGTGAAGGCAAAGCTGTCGGGTTGTTCGTGGTGGAGACGGCGCAGCATCAGATCACCTTTTGGTGGGTGTTGCCCGCACGGATGCCTCCGGCGGGAGTATTTTTAGAAAGATGAAACAGGGCGGGCAGGCTCAACGGTCGATCTCCCCGAACACGACGTCCATGGTGCCGATGATGGCCGCGACATCGGCCAGCTGGTGGCCGCCGGCCACGTGGTCCATCGCCTGCAGGTGCAGGAAACCCGGCGCGCGGATCTTGGAGCGGTAGGGTTTGTTGGACCCGTCCGCCACCAGATAGACGCCGAACTCGCCTTTGGGTGCCTCGACAGCGGCATAAACCTCGCCTGCGGGGACGTGGAAGCCTTCGGTGTAGAGCTTGAAATGGTGGATCAGGCTTTCCATCGAGGTCTTCATGTCGCCGCGCTTGGGCGGGGACAGCTTGCCGCGGGCTATCACGTCGCCAGTGGCTTCGCGCAGTTTGACAATTGCCTGGCGGATGATCGAGGTCGATTGGCGCATCTCTTCCATCCGGCAGAGGTAGCGGTCGTAGCAGTCGCCGTTCTTGCCAACGGGGATCTGGAACTCAAACTCGTCATAGCACTCATAGGGCTGCGCGCGGCGCAGGTCCCAGGCGAGGCCGGAACCGCGCACCATGACACCCGAGAAACCGTATTGCTGGATCTCTTCCTCGGTCACCACACCAATGTCGCAGTTGCGCTGCTTGAAGATGCGGTTTTCGGTCAGAAGACCGTCGATGTCGTCCAGCACCTTAGGGAATTCCAGCGCCCAGAGGTCGATATCGTCCAGCAGATCGTCCGGAATGTCCTGATGCACGCCGCCAGGGCGGAAATAGGCCGCGTGCAGGCGCGCACCGCAGGCGCGCTCGTAGAAGACCATCAGCTTTTCGCGTTCTTCAAAGCCCCACAGCGGCGGGGTCAGCGCGCCAACGTCCATTGCCTGTGTGGTGACATTCAGAAGGTGGTTCAGAACGCGGCCGATTTCCGAATAGAGCACCCGGATCAGCTGGCCGCGGCGGGGAACCTCGACACCGGTCAGTTTTTCGATGGCCAGGCACCAGGCATGTTCCTGGTTCATCGGCGCCACATAATCGAGGCGGTCGAAATACGGCAGGTTCTGCAGGTAGGTGCGGCTTTCCATCAGCTTCTCAGTACCGCGGTGCAAGAGGCCGATATGCGGATCGCAACGCTCGACAATTTCGCCGTCGAGTTCAAGCACCAGGCGCAAAACCCCATGCGCCGCAGGGTGCTGCGGGCCGAAGTTGATGTTGAAGTTGCGGATCTTCTGCTCGCCGCTCAGCGCATCAACGCTGCCGTCGTCAAATTTGGAGCCGTCCATCATTTCAGCCTCCTATCCGCCTTGTGCACCGAAACTACGCAATTTGAGTAATCTGAGGATTTTTTAAAAAAGGGCATCGCCACGCCCAGCATGGCCGCACAGCCCGCCAGCAAGGTTCCCACTTCGGCCAGAGGTTCAAACCACATCAGTTTGCACCCTCCTTCTTCTCGTCGCCGGGCAGGATGTATTCGGCACCTTCCCAGGGCGACATGAAATCAAACTGGCGGTATTCCTGCACCAGCTTCACCGGCTCGTAGACCACGCGTTTTTGCGCCTCGTCATAGCGCACTTCGGTATAGCCGGTGGTCGGGAAATCCTTGCGCAGCGGATAGCCGCGGAAGCCATAGTCGGTCAGGATCCGGCGCAGGTCCGGGTGGCCGGAGAACAGGATGCCGAACATGTCGTAGACTTCCCGCTCGAACCAGTTTGCCGAAGGGTGCACATCGACGATCGAGGGCACCATTTCATCTTCGCGCACCGCAGTGCGCAGGCGGATCCGCTGGTTCCGGTACATCGACAGGAAGTGATAGACGACATCGAACCTCTTGCCCCGTTCCGGGTAGTCCACCGCTGTAATATCCACCAGCGAGGAGAACTTACAGTTCTGGTCCGATTTCAGGAACTCCACCAGACCGGCGATATTCGAGGGCGTCACGTCAATGTTCAGCTCGCCAAAGGACACGTCCCAGGCCACCACGCAATCAGGGCGCTTGGCTTCGATCTGGGCGCCGAGTTCATTCAGTGCTTCAGTCATCTGCTCTCTCCCGCCTTAGCGAACAAGGGTGCCGGTGCGGCGGATTTTGCGCTGCAGCTGCATCAGCCCATACAGCAGCGCTTCAGCCGTCGGCGGGCAGCCGGGCACATAAACGTCAACCGGCACAACCCGGTCGCAGCCGCGCACGACGGAATAGCTGTAATGATAATAGCCGCCGCCATTGGCGCAGGATCCCATCGAAATCACATAGCGCGGCTCAGGCATCTGGTCATAGACCTTGCGCAGGGCCGGCGCCATCTTGTTGGTGAGGGTGCCCGCAACGATCATCACGTCCGACTGGCGCGGCGAGGCGCGCGGTGCGATACCAAAACGCTCGGCATCATAGCGCGGCATCGAGGTGTGCATCATTTCCACAGCACAGCAGGCCAGACCGAAGGTCATCCAGTGCAGCGAGCCGGTGCGCGCCCAATTGATGATGTCTTCTGCCGACGTCAGCAGGAAACCCTTGTCTTGCAATTCAGCATTCAGGGCCTGGGTGACAACTTCCTTGTCCACACCCGCGGTGTTGGCTCCGGTCATCACTGCCATTCCAGCGCCCCTTTCTTCCATTCATAGGCAAAGCCGATGGTCAGCACGCCCAGGAACACCATCATCGACCAGAACCCAGTGTCGCTGATGTCCTTAAAACCGACGGCCCAGGGAAACAGGAATGCGATTTCCAGGTCAAAAATGATGAAGAGAATCGACACCAGATAGAACCGGACGTCGAATTTCATACGGGCATCATCAAAGGCATTGAAGCCGCACTCATAAGCGCTGACCTTTTCCGGGTCCGGGTTGCGGACCGCCAGCACAACGGCTGCCAGGATAAGGACAATGCCCAATCCTGCCGCAACGGCCAGGAAAACCAGGATCGGCAGGTATTCCCTCAACATCTCTTCCAAGAGCAGCTCCTTTTCCCGGCGGTTTCCCGCGCGACGTCAATTGGCGTGTTGATTTGCCCTGTGCATACCCCCCGCCCCCACAGCGTCAACTAAAGCAAGGTTAATCTACAAGGGTTTGTGACAGGAAAAAGCACAGCCGCAACATGCGCGTAATTCCTTAGTTATTTCATAAGGAAAGCGGCCGCAGGGGAAACCGCGGCCGCCATCAAAACATGACTCATTTTTACCGGTATTTCAGCCCTGCCAGGCAGGTTTGCGCTTTTCAAAAAATGCGCTGATGCCCTCCTGCGCCTCGTCGCCTTCCCAACGCGCCACCAGCGCCTTGATTGTATGGTCAATCACAGCGTCATCAAGTTGCGGCCCCAAGTCGCGGGCCAGCTTCTTGGCGGCAGCGACGGCGCCCGGCGCACAGTTCAGATAAGGTGCGACCTCCGCCTCGATCGCCTCTGCCAGCTGATCTGCGGGCACGGTTTTGGCCAGCAGCCCCAGCTCCACTGCCTCTGCCGCGCCGAACAGACGGGCCGACATGAAGACACGCCTTGCTTTGGCTTCGCCCATGCGGGCAATGACATAAGGGCCGATGGTGGCGGGAATCAGTCCCAGTCTGGTCTCGGTCAGCCCCATCTTCAGATGGTCCGCGCCGATGGCAACGTCACAGACCGAGGCCATACCAACACCGCCGCCAAAGGCATTGCCTTGCACCGCGCCGATCACCGGCTTAGCCAGGGTGTTAAGCGCCATCAGCATCTCTGCCAGCACCCGCGCCTCGCGGCCACGGGTTTCGGCGTCCGCATCCATCTGATCCCGCATCCAGCCCAGATCGCCGCCGGCGCAAAAACTCTTGCCTGCACCGGTCAGCACCACAACACGGACGGTCTCATCTTCGTTCAGCCGCCGGGCCGCCAGAATCAACTCCTGCAGCATCTGGCCGGACATGGCGTTGTGTTTGTCCGGACGGTTCAGAGTAAGGGTGCAGACGCCACGGGCGTCAGTGTCCAGGGTGATTGTCTCAAACATCTTGCTTCTCCGCTGAATTCTATTGCAGGCCGCGCATCGAACGGGCCAGTGCCGCAGCCTTTTCCAGCACGTTACCGTCCAGCCCCGTGTCATAGCCCAACTCAGTCAGGCGCTTGTGCACCGCTTCCGTCGCCACGTTGCCCGCAGCCCCCGGCGCGTAAGGACAGCCGCCCAGACCGCCCACGGCAGCATCAAACACCCGCACGCCCTGCGCCAGCGAGACCTCGATATTGTCCAGCGCCCGGCCCGCGGTGTCGTGGTAATGCCCCGCAAGCCTGGCCGCAGGCACCCGTGCGGTGACGGCGCTCAGCATCGCGGTGATCGCCTCCGGAGTACCCTGCCCGATGGTGTCGCCCAGCGAGACCTCATAGCAACCGAGGGCGTACAGCCGTTCGGCCACCTCCGCCACTTTCTCCGGCGGTGTTGCTCCGTCAAAAGGACAGTCGGTCACGCAGGAGACATAGCCCCGCACCGGCAGCCCGTTCTCCTTGGCAGCCTCCAAAACGGGCAGAAAGCGTGTGATGCTTTCCTCGATTGTGGCGTTGATATTGGCCTTGGAGAACCCTTCGGAGGCGGAGGCAAAGACCGCGATTTCATCCGCCTTGGCAGCTACGGCATCCTCGTAACCGCGCATATTGGGTGTCAGTGCCGCATACCGCACGCCAGGCGCGCGGGTGATGCCAGCCAGCACCTCGGCGCTGCCCGCCATTTGCGGCACCCATTTGGGCGACACAAAGCTCGCCACCTCAATCCGCGAAAACCCGGCCCGGCTCAGGCAGTTTGTCAACGCGACCTTCTCCGCCACGGGGATTTCACGCTTTTCATTCTGCAGCCCGTCGCGCGGACCGACTTCGAAAATTTCGACACGCTCAGCCATCGCCGGGCCTCCTGCTTCTTTCTGGTCTCAAATACCCAATTCCGGACAGCCGCCGCAGGCGCACGGTCAGCCGCCTTCCTCTTCCAGCCGCACCAGCGCCGCGCCGGCCTCGACCTGGTCGCCAGCGTCGGCAAGCACCTCAGCCACCACACCGTCGCGGGCGGCCAGCAGCGAATGCTCCATCTTCATCGCCTCCAGAATGGCAAGCCTGTCACCTTCCGCCACCGGCTGGCCGGCTTTGGCAAATACGGCTTTGACCAGCCCCGGCATCGGCGCCTCAACCACGTTGCTGTCGCCGCCTGCAGCCGCATCACGATCCAGCGGATCCACAACGGCAAATTCCAGGCCGTAAGCGTCAAACACCGTGATCAGCGGGCCGGCCTGCGAGGTTACGGGCATCCGGCGCCCCTCAATGCGCCAATGGCCCTGGCTGCGCTCGGCCAGCACGGTTTCGCCATTCACCGTCCACAGCTGCCGGTCCGGCCCGTCCACCTGCACGTCAGCTGTGAACTCCTCCTCCAAATGGCTGAGCGTGATGGCGCGGTGCAGCGGCGCCCAAAGCGTGAAACCGGTTTCCTGCACGGCTTCCACCAGACCAAGTGCCACCATACCAGCGGCCGCTTTGTGGCGCAGCTCAGTCTTCGGCGCAGCCACCAATGCCTCCAGATCGCGGGCGATCAGGCCGGTGTCGACGTCGCCCTGCGCAAACCCTTCGTGCGCTGCCAGCGCGCCGAGAAAAGCAAGGTTGGTGACGGTGCCGCCCACCTGGGTTTCTTCCAACGCACGGGCCAAACGGGACAGCGCCACCTTACGGGTGGAGCCATGCACGATCACCTTGGCAATCATCGGATCATACCAGGGGCTGATGGCGTCGCCTGCCCGCACGCCGCTGTCAGCACGGGCCTCCGCCGGGAAAGACAAATGCGTCAGCGTGCCGGTTGCAGGCAGAAAGCCCTTTGGCACATCTTCCGCATAAAGCCGCGCTTCAAACGCGTGGCCGCTGATCGTCAGATCCTCCTGCCGGGCAGGCAGGCGCTCACCTGAGGCGACCCGCAACTGCCACTCCACCAGATCGACACCGGTGATCAGTTCGGTCACCGGATGCTCCACCTGCAGGCGGGTGTTCATTTCCATGAACCAGAAGCCGTCGGTGCGCAGGCCGTCCGAGCCATCGACGATGAATTCGACGGTGCCTGCCCCCCTGTAGCCGATCGCCTCAGCCGCGCGCACGCCGGCCCGCCCCATTGCCTCGCGCATCTCAGCCGTCATGCCCGGTGCGGGGGCCTCCTCGATCACTTTCTGGTGGCGGCGCTGCAGCGAACAGTCGCGTTCAAACAGATGCACCGCATGGGTGCCGTCGCCAAAGACCTGCACCTCAATATGACGCGGCTGCTGAATGTATTTCTCGATCAGCACATCCGGATTGCCGAAGGCCGTGGTGGCCTCACCCTGGGCGCTGTTCAGGGCATCTGCAAACTCCGCCGGGTTCTCGACCAGCCGCATGCCCTTGCCGCCGCCGCCGGCCACGGCCTTGATCAGCACCGGATACCCGATCTTGCCCGCTTCTTCCTGCAGGAAGCCCGCATCCTGATTGGCACCGTGATAGCCCGGCACCACTGGCACGCCGGCCTCTTCCATCAGCACCTTGGCGGCGTCCTTGAGGCCCATCTTGCGGATCGCGTCTGCGGACGGGCCGATGAAGGTGAGGCCCGCGGCCTCCACCGCCTCAACAAAGTCCGGATTTTCCGACAGGAAGCCATAACCGGGGTGGATCGCCTGGGCGCCGGTCGCCTTGGCCACGCGGATAATTTCCGCACCGCGCAGATAGCTGTCCGCAGGCGCCGGGCCGCCGATATGCACGGCCTCATCCGCCAGCGCCACATGTTTGGCGGCCGCATCGGCGTCTGAATAGACGGCCACGGTCCGCACTCCCATGGCGCGGGCACTTTCCATCACGCGGCAGGCAATCTCTCCGCGGTTGGCAATCAGAATCTTGTCAAACATGGGAGGTCCTCACATCCGGAACACGCCGAAGCGTGTGTCTTCAATCGGGGCATTCAGCGCGGCGCTGAGCGACAGCGCCAGCACATCGCGGCTCTTGCGCGGGTCGATGATGCCGTCGTCCCAGAGACGTGCAGAGGCATAAAGCGGGTGGCTCTGCTCCTCGAACATCTCAATGGTGGGGCGTTTGAAATCAGCTTCTTCCGCGGCGCTCCAACTGCCGCCCTGGCGTTCGATGGCATCGCGCTTGACCGTCGCCAGCACGCCTGCCGCCTGCTCGCCGCCCATCACTGAGATGCGGGAGTTGGGCCAGGACCACAGGAACCGCGGCTGGTAAGCCCGGCCTGACATGCCGTAATTGCCCGCTCCAAAGGAGCCGCCGACAAGCATTGTCACCTTCGGCACATTGGTGGTCGCCACCGCGGTCACCATCTTGGCGCCATGGCGGGCGATGCCTTCGTTTTCGTATTTGCGGCCGACCATGAAACCGGTGATATTCTGCAGGAAAACCAGCGGGATCTTGCGCTGGCTGCACAGTTCCACAAAATGCGCGCCCTTCTGGGCGGCTTCCGAGAACAGCACACCGTTGTTGGCGATGATGCCTACAGGGCAGCCTTTGACATGGGCAAAACCAGTGACCAGAGTTTCGCCGAAACGCGGTTTGAATTCGTCAAAGCGGGAGCCATCGACCAGCCGCGCAATCACCTCGCGGATGTCGTAAGGCGTGCGCAGGTCACCTGGCACCACGCCGAGGATTTCCTCAGGGTCATAGGCGGGTTCCTCGGGGCTGGCCCAATTCACCGTCAGCGGCTTGGTGATGTTCAGGGACTGCACCGCGCGCCGCGCCAGCGCCAGCGCGTGGGCATCATCTTCGGCCAGGTAATCGGCCACGCCTGACAGGCGCGTGTGCACATCGCCGCCGCCCAGATCTTCGGCGCTTACGACCTCCCCCGTCGCGGCCTTCACCAGCGGCGGGCCTGCGAGGAAAATGGTCCCTTGTTCTTTCACAATGATGGTCACGTCGGACATGGCAGGAACGTAGGCCCCGCCTGCAGTGCAGGAGCCCATGACCACGGCGATTTGGGCAATACCCTTGGCCGACATCCGCGCCTGATTGTAGAAAATGCGTCCGAAATGGTCGCGGTCGGGGAAGACCTCATCCTGTTGCGGCAGGTTGGCACCGCCGGAGTCGACCAGATAGATGCAGGGGAGACGGTTCTCCTCGGCAATTTCCTGCGCCCGCAGGTGTTTCTTCACCGTCATCGGGAAATAGGTGCCGCCCTTCACGGTGGCGTCATTGCAGACCACCATGACCTCTTGGCCGTGCACCCGGCCGATGCCCGCCACGACCCCAGCGCCGGGGGCGGCACCGTCATACATGGCATGGGCCGCAGTTGCACCGATCTCCAGGAACGGAGACCCCGGATCCAGCAGGTTCGCCACCCGGCGGCGCGGCAGCATCTTGCCGCGGCCTTCGTGGCGGGCGCGGGATTTCTCGCCGCCGCCCATGCGCGCGGCCTCAGCCGCCTCGCTGATCTGCCCGAGCGCATCCAGATGCGCCTCGCGGTTCTGCTTGAAGCCTTCCGAGGAGGGCATCGCCTTGGATGTAAGTTTCATTCCGTATCCTTTTTCAAAGGGAGGCGGCGGGAGAAGACAACGATGGGAGCAAAGAATGCTATGGCAAGAAACGGAAAAGCTCCGCCCCGTAGTTTCGTAAGACCGCTTGATGTCTCATAGGTCAGCTCGGGGAACGTCGCGCTGAGGAAGCCCCCCATTAGAAAGACAGAAGCCAGCATGAAGGGAACACACCGTATCATTAGCCGGACATTGTATTCCCAACGGCTTAACCCTAAGCGCCAGTACGTGCCGCAAGACCCACACGCGGCAGCCTGCGGCCACTTTTTCCTCTTGGCTGCAAGTTTAGTAAGCGGTACTGCGCCGCCGCACGCAGGGCAATTTGGGTTAACCAACCGGGCCAACCATGCAACATGCTTATCGCTAAGGCTTTCCTGTGATTGCGTCACTGGCTTGCCTCCCCGGCGGCCCGCGCTTTCAGTTCCTTGCGGATCACCTTGCCGGTCACGGTCATCGGCAGTGTCTCCAGGAATTCCACCTCCCGAGGATAGGAATACTGCGCGAGACGGTCCTTGACGTATTCCTGCAGTTCCTGCGCCGAAGCCTCCGCCCCCGGCTTCAGCACCACATAGGCCTTGACGATCTCGGTGCGCAGAGGATCAGGCTTGCCAACCACGCCCACCGTCGCCACTGCCGGGTGGGTCATCAAGCAATCCTCGATCTCTGCCGGACCGATGCGGTAGCCGCCGGAGGTGATCACGTCATCCTCGCGGCCCACAAAACGCAGGTAGTCGCCCTCCCAGATGCCGCGGTCGCCAGTCACCAGCCAGTCGCCGCGGAACTTCTCGGCAGTTTCCTCAGGCCGGTTCCAGTATTCCAGCAGCATCGAGGCAGAGCCGCGGCGGATGGCGACGTCGCCCTCGGCATCTGTGATATTGCCCGCTTCGTCGATCACCGCCAGCTCATGCCCCGGCACCGGTTTGCCAATGCAGCCCGGACGCGGTTCAAAATCCGCTGCGCAGGAGGAGGCAACCATGTTGCACTCGGTCTGGCCGTAGAATTCATTAATCGTTACGCCCAGTTCCCGCCGGCCCCAAGCGAGCATCTCCGCGCCCAGGGGCTCTCCGCCGCTGGCAACCGAGCGCAGACCGTTGAGCCCCTGCCCGGCTGCCTTGAGCATCCTCAAGGCAGTTGGCGGGAAGAATATATTGCGCACGCCGGCCGCTGCGATCAGATCTGCGCAGGCCTCGGGGGTGAACTTGTCCAGCCGTGCTGCCACCACCGGCACGCCCAGCGCCAAACCCGGCATCAGCACGTCGAACAATCCGCCAATCCAGGCCCAGTCGGCAGGCGTCCACAGGCAGTCGCCCGGCTGGCCCAAGTGGTCATGGCTGATCGAAACGCCCGGCAGATGGCCAGTCAGCACCCGGTGGCCATGCAGCGCACCCTTTGGGCTGCCGGTGGTGCCCGAAGTGTAAATCAGCACCGCGGGGGTTTCAGGTGCGGTATCGGCAAAAGCAACCGGCGGGCCGTCTATTCCAGCGGTGTCAGCCATCACCGCTTCGGCCAGATCGCCGAGCAGCTCCGCGCCTTCTTGGTCCGTAAAGACAAAGCGCACGCCAGCATCGCCAGCGCGGGAGGCCAGCGCGTCGCGTTTGAACAACTTGAACAGCGGCACCGAGATACCGCCCGCCTTCCAGATGGCCAGATGCGCTGCAGCACACCATGGCGATTGGCTCAGCAGCACACCGACGCGGTCGCCCGGCCGGATGCGGGTCAGCAGGTAGCGAGCCAGGCCATCCACCATCTCGGACAGCGCACCATAAGAAAAGCTGCGGCGCGCAGGGCCGGTCATATCGATCAGCGCCACAGCCTCAGCAGGATGCGACAGGCATTGGGCGGCCATGTTCAGCCGCTTCGGCAGGTCCCAGCTGCCATCGGCGCGCAGCCCGGGAATGTTACGAATATCATGCATGTTTAGACATTCCAGAAACGCATAGCTGATATGCATTTTTTCCTTGCCTTTTCAAAGACAAAGCATCCGTTCCCTTGATCCAGATCAGGGTTTTCCTTTGCTTCCGGGTGCACCACGGCGGAGTAATCATAAGAAAAGGGACGCACCCCATGAAACGCATGGTTTCCGCTTTGGCATTGACCTCTGCCCTGGCCGCGCTGGCCGGCCCCGCGCTGGCCCAGCAGCAGGGCGATTGGACCGTTGGCGTCGGCATCGCCAACGTGAACCCGAAATCCGGCAACGGCACCCTTGCCGGCATGGCTGCTGATATCGACGACGGCACCGCGCTGTCGCTGACAGTTGAGTACTTCTTCCGCGACAACTGGGGTGTCGAGCTGCTGGCCGCTTCGCCGTTCGAGCATGATGTCACTCTGGCCGGTGCCGGCTATGCCGCCTCTGCCAAGCAGCTGCCGCCGACCATCTCGGTCAACTACCATTTCCCGACCCAGGGCAAGATCAAACCGTTTGTCGGCCTGGGCCTGAACTACACCACTTTCTTTGAAGAAAGCTCGCCGCTTGGTGTGATCGAAATGGACGACAGCTTTGGCGTGGCACTCAATGCCGGCGCGGACTGGCAGATCTCCGACCGCGGCGCGGTACGCTTCAATGTCCGCTACATCGACATCGAAAGCGACGTTACCCTGAACGGAGCCGCAATCGGCACCGCCGAGATCGACCCGGTTGTCCTGAACATTGCTTACGTGCACCGCTTCTGATCCTTTGTATCCCTATGCTGGCGGGCCAATGCGCGTCCGCCAGCGTCTCTTTCCGGCATGCTATTCGCCGAGCCAGGCATCTTCCAGATAGAGCGCCTGCTCTCCGGTCAGCCGCATCAGGCAGCTGAGCGTGGCCGGGCCGCCGCCAGTGCCGCCGCCCCATTGCGACCTTTCGAAATCACAGGTGGCGTCGCGATAGCTGATCCAGGCCCGCTGCATATCCCGGAGCGCCGGCGCTGTCTTTGGTGCGGCAGAACCAAGTTCCTCCATTTCGGCATCCAATTCTTCCGCCTTGGCCCGCAAAGACTTGTAGGCGCGGTTCAGCCGCTGATCCCAGTAGCTGCGTTCGCCATCCAGGCATCCCATCATTCCAACGGTGGTGGAGCCATCCGGCGTCGCCCCCATGCAGTGCTGTGCCGAGGTGCCCACGCAGCTGCGCTTTGCGTCCTGATTGGCCGCTCCCGCGACGCAAGCCGCCGTCGCACCGGAGGAGAATTGAACCTCCTGTGCCATGACGGACGTGCCTGCCATCAGCAGAGCAAACGGCAGAGCCGTTTTCATCACATGGTCCCCATCAGCTCGCGGCCGATCAGCATGCGGCGGATCTCAGAGGTGCCAGCGCCGATTTCCATCAGCTTGGCATCGCGGAAAATACGGCCCACCGGATTGTCGGACAGGTAGCCGGCGCCGCCAAAGGCCTGCACCGCCTGGTGCGCCTGGGTCATTGCCACTTCAGACGCGTAAAGGCAGCAGGCCGCCGCGTCCTGGCGGGTAACCGTGCCCTTGTCGCAGGATTTGGCCACCTCATAGACATAAGCCCGCGCCGAGTTCATCGCGGTGTACATATCGGCGATCTTGGCCTGCATCAGCTGGAAGTTCCCGATCGGCTGGCCGAACTGCTTGCGCTCAGCCATGTAGGGCATCATTTCATCCATGCAGGAGGCCATTATGCCGGTGCCGATACCTGCCAGCACCACGCGTTCATAGTCCAGGCCGGACATCAGCACCCGCACGCCCTTGCCCTCCTCGCCGAGAATGTTCTCAAACGGCACTTCCACGTCTTCAAACACCAGCTCAGCTGTGTTGGAGCCGCGCATGCCCAGTTTGTCGAAGTGCTTGGAGGTGGAAAAGCCCTTCATCTCTTTTTCGATCAGGAAGGCCGTCATGCCTTTGGAACCGGCGTCAGGATCGGTTTTGGCATAGACCACCAGAGTGTCGGCATCCGGACCGTTGGTGATCCAATACTTGTTGCCGTTCAGGCGGAAGTGATCGTTGCGCTTTTCCGCCCGCAGCGACATTGAAACGACGTCGGAACCCGCACCTGCTTCGGACATCGCCAGCGCACCGACATGCTCACCCGAGATCAGCCGCGGCAGATACTTGGCCTTTTGCTCGGCGTTGCCGTTCAGCTTGATCTGATTGACGCAGAGGTTGGAATGCGCGCCATAAGACAGCGAGACAGAGGCGCTGGCGCGGGCGATTTCCTCGACTGCGACGGTATGGGCCAGATAAGACATGCCGGCACCGCCGAACTCCTCCGGCACGGTGATCCCCAAAAGGCCAAGCTCGCCCATCTCTTTCCAAAGCTCCGCAGGGAACGCGTTACTCTGATCGATTTCCTGCGCCATCGGCCTGACACGGTCCTGCGCCCAGCGGTGAATTACGTCGCGCAGCGCATTCACGTCATCGCCAAGATCAAAAGTCATGCTTGCATTGAACATCCCGCGGGACCTCCCGGTTAGAGCCGATTATATGAACAGTTGTTCAATTCAATAGACGAGGCCTCGATTCGGGTCAATCGTGTTCCGTGCCGGCGCCGCAAACAGCAACGGGCGGCCCCGACAGGGACCGCCCGCAAAATAGCTGCTTTGGATTGGATCAGCGGACCACGTAAACCACTGTGCGGTCGTCCGCCTCAACCAGCACAGGCAGGCCGTTCAGGTAGACATAGCGGTAATTGGTGTCCGGAACCTCGGTCAGCTGGACCTCTTCCGGGATCATGACGCCTGTCACCACCTCACCCTGCACGTAAACCGGCTCGGTGGCATTGCTGCGCACATAGGTCACCACTTTCTCGTCCGGCACCGCAGCCTCACCCGCGAGTGAACCCGCAATCGCCCCTGCGACAATGCCTGCCGGGCCTGCAATCAATCCGCCGGTGATGGCGCCGCCGACAGCGCCCAGCGCAGCATCGTCTTCGCCGGTTTCAGTGCTGGTGTATGTGACGGTGTTGAATTTAACCGGGTTGTCCTTGGCAACAACCGGCACATACTTGTCGGCCAGAGTGCCGGTCAGGTATTCGCCGTAAGCCCAGCCGTCCGCGCCATCATATGCAACCTTGCACCAATTGCTTTCCTCAAGGCAGCCCTCAAGATCAACCGAGCCATCGGCAGAAATGACGCCAATGATCTTGTGCTGCGGCCCCGGGCCTGCGCGCAGGTTCAGGTCGGTCACAGCCTGCACTTGGGCGCCGGCCCAGACCGGTGCGGCCAGCAGGGCCAGAGCGGACGCGGTCAGGGCAGGAGCGGTCAGGGTGCGTTTGGACATGAACATTATGTTCTCCTCGATATCATTTCTGTCTGAGGGCGCGTTTTTTGCGCCGTTGTGATGAAACAACGTCCGCTTGTTCAAAAAGGTTCCCCGGATCGTTTTGCCGATTGCGCGCGTTGGTTTAGCAGTAGCCGGACAGACCGGCACAAATCAGATTGCGAGGATATAAACTGATGAAACGATTGAACCGCACCGTGGCAGCCCTGACCTGCCTGCTGAGCCTGCCTGCCGCAGCGGAGGAAGTCGGGAGATCGGCGTCGACTGGGTGGGAAACGACATCATAATCGAGGCTATCGCCGACCCCAAAGTCAGCGGCGTAACCTGCCACATCGCCTATTTCGAACGGGGGCTGCTGGACCGCCTGTCCAACGGAAACTGGTTCGAGGATCCGTCCAACGCCTCAATCGCCTGCCGCCAGACCGGGCCGATCACAATAGGTGACATCGACCGCGGCCGCGATGGCGAGGACGTGTTCCGCGCGTCCCGCTCCATCATCCTGAAATCATTGCGGGTCAAGCGCATCTTCGACGAGGCCAACCAGACACTGATCTATGCTGCCCACGCGGCAGAGCTGACCGATGGCTCGGCCAAGGTCTCGATCTCGACGGTGCCGCTCTATCAGGCGGACTGATAGACGGCAGAGACCTCGGCGCGGATAATGCGGGCGATCTGGGCGCAGTCTTCCACACTGAATGTCAGCGGCACCCGCATGTCGATGATACCTGCCAGAACACGGTCGCTTTGCGGCAGGCGCGGCGTCTGCGCATAGCGCCAGCTGTCATAGCGGGAGGTGAAGGCCACAGGTTCGGGCGTGCCGAACCATTTCAGCTCCACGCCGCGGGCAGCGCAGCGGCGCACCGCCTCCTGCACGGCTTCCTCGGACCAGTCCATCAGCAGGAACTGGATCGAGGAGCCGACGTAGATTTCCTGCGAAGGCCGCTCCACCACGGTCAGGCCCGGCGTGCCGCGCAGGCCGTTCTCAACTTCGCGGTAGCGGTCATTCCAGCGCTGCACCTGGGTTTCCAGGTCACTCAGCTGCGGCCGCAGGATGGCGGCACGCAGGTTATCCATCCGGCCCGAAATGTTGGGGGTCTCATATTTTACCCGCTCGAAAACTTCCGGCCCCGGCGCCGCCAGGTGGCGGCCATAAAGCATATAGGATCCTGACATCATGATTGCGCGGGCGGCGACCTCTTCATCGTCGGTGATGAGCAGCCCGCCTTCGCCCGAGTTCACATGTTTGTAGGTCTGGCAGGAATAGCACCCCACTGCCCCGTGCTTGCCCGAGAGCACACCATTCCAGGACGCCCCCATGGTGTGGGCGCAGTCTTCAATCACGGTGATGCCGGCGGCATTGCAGATCTCCATCAGACGGTCCATGTCGCACAGATGGCCGCGCATATGCGACAGCATCAGCACCCTGGCCTGATCCGCCTTTGCGGCCAGATCGTCAAGATCAATGGTCAGGTCTTCGGTGACCTCAACAAACACCGGCTCTGCCCCGACCGAAGCGATGGATCCCGGCACCGGCGCAAGTGTAAAGGCATTGGTCAGAACTTTATCGCCGGGCTTCACCCCGACCGCCCGCAGCGAGGTGGCCAGCGCATAACCGCCCGAGGCCACCGCCAGGCAGTATTTCGCGCCCATCTGCGCGGCGAATTCCTGCTCCAGCAGCGCAGTTTCCCCTGCCTCGCCCTCTGCCACGTTGTAACGGTGCAGCCGACCGCTGCGCAGCACCGCAAGTGCTGCCTCGATGGCGTCTTCGGGATGGGTTCCTGCTGGGTGAAAGACCCGGAAAAAATCTCGCTCATGCGGCGTTTGTGAGCCGCCGCCCGGCAAGGGTCAAGAGGGAAGCCATTTGGCCGAGTTTCCCGAAACTAAGTTGCGGGATCACGCAATCAGCTGCTCCGCGATCTCCGGCAGGTCTTCGAACCGGTGCAGCAGCGCTTCGGGTTTGAGCGCTGCCATATCATCGCCCGACGGGCCGAATGTCACCAGCACCGACGGCACGCCCGCATTGGCAGATGTATTGCGGTCAGTGTCGCTGTCACCCACCAGCAATGTGCGGGCCGGATCGCCGCCGGCCCGGCGCGCGGCCTCAAACAACGGCTCAGGGTCGGGTTTGCGCACCGGCAGCGTGTCCGCGCCCACCAGCGATGCAAAGGCATCGCGCACCCCCAGGCTGCGCAGCAACTGTTCCGCCAGCCCCTCCGGCTTATTGGTGCAGATGCCGACGCCGAAGCCTGCGGTTTTCAGCGCCTCGACCGCGTCCATCGCGCCAGAGTACAGAACAGTGTGGTGGTCAATAGCGTCGCGGTAGACATTCAGGAATACCGGGTAGAACTCTTCCACCACCGCCGGATCATACTGATCCACCCGCTTCAGCCCATGCGTCAGCATCATGCGGGCACCGCGCAGCGATACCGCCGCATCGCGCGGATGGCTCAGCACATCACCCAGCCCCATCTGCCGGAAACAGGCATTGGCCGCCGCCAGCAGATCGCCGGAAGTATCCGCCAGCGTGCCGTCCAGATCGAAGATAACTGTTCGCATATCCTGCCCCTTCGGCGCATTTCCGCTGCCGCATGTTGCAGCCCGCAATCTTGTTTGATGGCGCTATCTCTTGCGCCCCGTCCCTCAGCGGATAAAACGGGAGCGATAAAAAGACAAAGAGAAAAGCGATTATGAGCATTGCCCTTGTCATCCTGGCGGCCGGAAAAGGCACCCGGATGAACTCTGACCTTCCCAAAGTCCTGCACCCGATTGCACAGGCGCCGATGCTGGAGCATGCCATGGCCGCGGGCCGCGCGCTGGCGCCGGAGCGCAGCATCATCGTCGCAGGCCACGGGGCAGAGGCGGTGCGCGTGGCCGTGGCCGCCATCGACGAAGACGCCGAAGTTGTGCTGCAGGAGGACCAGCTGGGCACCGCCCATGCTGTGGATCAGGCCCGCGCGACGCTGGACGGGTTCGAGGGCGACGTGGTGGTGCTTTATGGCGACACGCCGTTTGTCAGCGCGGACACGCTGGAGCGCATGGTCGAGGCCCGCCAGCGCGCCGATCTGGTGGTACTGGGGTTCGAGGCTGCGGATCCGGGCCGCTATGGCCGTCTGGTGATGGATGGCGACAGTCTGGAGCGGATTGTTGAATTCAAGGATGCCGGCGACGCGGAACGCGCCATTTCGTTCTGCAATTCCGGGCTGATGGCCTGCGACGCCAATACCATGTTCGACCTGATCGGCAAGGTCGGCAATGAAAACGCCTCGGGCGAATATTACCTGACTGACCTGGTGGAGCTGGCCCGGCGCGAAGGCCTTAAAGTGACCGCTGTGTCCTGCGATGAGGCGCAGACGCTGGGCGTCAACTCCCGCGCGGAACTGGCTCAGGCGGATGCGCTGTTTCAGGCCCGCGCACGGGCCGAACTGCTGGATCTCGGCGTCACCCTGATGGCGCCGGAAACCGTCTATCTCGCCTTTGACACCATCATCGGGCGCGACACGGTGATCGAGCCCAACGTGGTTTTCGGCCCCGGCGTGACGGTGGAGAGCGGCGCATTGATCCGGGCGTTTTCGCATCTGGAGGGCTGCCATGTCAGCCGCGGCGCCAAAGTCGGTCCCTATGCCCGCTTGCGCCCCGGTGCGGAACTGGCCGAGGACACTCACATTGGCAACTTTGTCGAGATCAAGAATGCCGAAATCGCCGCCGGCGCCAAGGTCAATCACCTCAGCTATATCGGCGATGCCTCGGTTGGCGAAGCCAGCAATATTGGCGCAGGCACAATTACCTGCAACTATGACGGGGTGATGAAGCACCGCACCGAAATCGGCGCCCGCGCCTTTATCGGATCGAACACCATGCTGGTGGCACCGGTCCGGGTCGGGAGTGAGGCGATGACCGCCACCGGTGCAGTGATCACAAAGAATGTCGAAGACGGCGCCCTGGCCCTTGCCCGCGCCGAACAGACCAACAAGCCGGGCCGGGCACGCAAGCTGATGGATATCCTGCGCGCCAAGAAAGCCCGCCTGCAGAAGGAAGCCAAGTGATGTGCGGAATTGTCGGCGTACTGGGTAATCACGAAGCGGCCCCGATCCTGGTCGAAGCGCTGAAGCGGCTGGAATACCGCGGCTATGACAGTGCCGGCATTGCCACCGTGAACAAGGGCGCCCTGCGCCGCCGCCGCGCGGTTGGCAAGCTGGTGAACCTTAGCGACCTTCTGGTACATGAACCGCTGGCCGGCAAATCCGGCATCGGCCACACCCGCTGGGCTACCCATGGCGCGCCTTCTGTCAGCAATGCGCACCCGCACCGCGCGGGCGCCGTCGCGGTCGTGCACAATGGCATCATCGAGAACTACAAGGAGCTGCGGGCTGAGCTGCTGGATTGCGGTATGGAGTTCCGGACAGAGACCGACACCGAAACCGTCGCCCTGATGACGGAACGCTACCTGCAGGAAGGGCTGGCGCCGGTGGATGCCGCTTTCAAGACGCTGGACCAGCTGCAAGGCGCGTTTGCGCTCGCCTTTCTGTTTGATGGCGAGGAAGACCTGATCATCGCTGCCCGCAAGGGCTCGCCGCTGGCAATCGGCCATGGCGATGGCGAGATGTTCGTGGGCTCCGATGCCATCGCCCTGGCGCCGCTCACCGACCGGATCACCTATCTGGAGGAAGGCGACCGCGCCGTCGTCACCCGCGCAGGCGCAGAAATCCGCAATGCAGACGGCGCCCTGGTGAACCGGGCGACCAAGACCATCCAGATCGATTCTGCCCAGGTCGACAAAGCCGGCCACAAGCATTTCATGGCCAAGGAAATCGCCGAGCAGCCGCATGTGATTGCTGAGGCAATCCGCCACTATCTGCCGGTTGAGGAAGACGCCGTGCGCCTGCCCGGCGAGGTGGACTTTTCGCAGGTCGAACGTCTGACCATGGTGGCCTGCGGCACCGCCTATTACGCCTGTGTGACCGCCAAATACTGGTTTGAACAGATCGCCCGGCTGCCGGTCGAGGTCGATATAGCGTCCGAGTTCCGCTACCGCGAGCCGCCGATCCCCGGCAAGACACTGGCGCTGTTTGTCTCCCAATCGGGCGAGACCGCCGACACTCTGGCCGCGCTGCGCTATTGCCAGGAAAAGGCCGACAAGATCCTGTCAGTGGTGAACGTCCCCGAAAGCTCCATCGCGCGGGAAAGCGATCTGGCATTGCCGATCTATGCCGGGCCGGAAATCGGCGTGGCGTCCACCAAGGCCTTTACCTGCCAGCTGACAGTTCTGCTGGCGCTGGCACTGAAAGCCGCCTGCGACCGCGGCCATCTGAGCGCCGGGGAGATGGCGGATTATGCCACCGCGATCCGCGGGTTGCCCAATGTGATGTCCTCCGCGCTGGAGCAGAACGAGGCAATCCGCCAAGCCGCGCAGAAGGTCAGCGAAGCCCGCGACGTGCTATTCCTGGGCCGCGGCCTGATGTTCCCGCTGGCACTGGAAGGCGCGCTGAAGCTGAAGGAAATCAGCTACATCCACGCTGAAGCCTATGCGAGCGGCGAGTTGAAGCACGGCCCCATCGCACTGATCGACAAACATATGCCGGTGGTGGTGCTGTCCCCCAAGGATTCGCTGTTCGACAAATCGGTCTCCAACATGCAGGAGGTTCTGGCGCGCAAGGGCAAGGTGCTGATGATCTCCGATCAGAACGGCATTGACGAGGCCGGAGACGACGTCTGGTGCGCCATCCGGATGCCCCGGGTGAAGGAGGCGCTGACCCCGATCCTCTATGCCATCCCGGCGCAGCTGCTGGCCTATCACACCGCGGTGGCCAAGGGCACCGACGTGGACCAGCCGCGCAATCTGGCGAAATCCGTTACCGTGGAGTAGCAGCCGGTGGCCAAGCAATTCAACCGGATCAATGAGGATCACGCGCGTTTCATCGCTGCGCAGCATATCTTCTTTTCCGGAACCGCTGCGGCGGAAGGCCGGGTGAACATCTCTCCCAAGGGCATGGACAGCCTGCGGGTGATGGACCCGAACCGGATCGTTTGGCGCAACCTCACCGGCAGCGGCAACGAGACTGCGGGGCATTTGCGCCAGATGAACCGGATGACGCTGATGTGGTGCAGCTTCGCGACGCGGCCTCTGATACTGCGGGCCTATGGCTCGGCCCGCACCCTGCATCCCGCGACCCGGAATTTGCGGAGCTCAACGCGCTGTTCCCTGCCAACCCAGGCCCGCGCCAGATCTATGACATGAGTGTGGAAATGGTTCAGACGTCCTGCGGCTACGCGGTGCCGTTCCTCGATTACGCCGGCGAACGGGACACATTGGACAGGGTGACCGAACCGTTGGGCCAGGACGGACTGCATACATTCTGGGCAGAGCGCAACATGACCACAATCGACGGGCAGCCGTCCAACATTTTCGGAGATACTGATGACGCTGGATGACGCTCTTGCCAGTTTGAAAGCGCAGGCAGAACCCGGCCGCGCCGCGCAGATGGCCGCCTACCACAAGCAAACCCGCGAAATACTCGGCGTGCCCAACCCGGCCACCAATGACCTGACCAAGACCTGGCGGCAGGCGCTGCCGCTCGAAGAACGGGTCAACCTGGCACGCGCCCTGTGGGAGACGGATATCTTTGAGGCCCGCATCGCTGCCGCCAAACTGCTGACCCAGGCGCGGATCAAAGAGGATGCGCCCGTTTGGGAACTGCTGCAGGCATGGGTGCCCGGGTTTGACAGCTGGGCCATTGCCGATCACGCCTGCTCGGCCATTTCAAAGCGCCTGCAAGCCGCACCGGAACGCTTGGACACGGTCGAGGCCTGGACGCAGTCGGATCACATGTGGTCCCGCCGCGCCGCTCTGGTCGCCACCCTGCCCTGGGCCAAGATGAACAATTTGAAGCCTGCTGACCAGGAACAGCGCGAACGTATACTCGGCTGGGCGGCGGCTTATGTGCCGGACCGCAACTGGTTCATGCAAAAAGCCGTGGCTTGGTGGCTGCGCGACCTCAGCAAACATGACGCGGAGCGCACCCGCGCGTTTCTGGCCGAACATAGGGCAGCCATGAAAGCCTTCGCCCGCAAGGAAGCGGCAAAATACCTGAAAGAGGTTTAGACCAGCCAAAACGTCCGCCCGGCGCCAGCCGGGCAGCGCACGCCCCCGCCCCAAGAGGGCGGGCGCTTCCCCGCTCTCAAGCAGGATCAACCCGCGGGCAGTACCTGTACCTCGGCCAATTCCGTCAGCGGCAGGCTTAATGCGCGCATGGCGCCGATCGACAGGCGGCTGCCGCCGGACTCGGCCCCCGGGGCTGGCTTCAGCGTCAGCACCACCTGGGTGTTGCGGCTGGTGCGCACCAATGCCTGCTGTTCAGCAGCCACCAGCGGTGTTTCCATCCACAATCCCGGCAGCGACGGATCGCCCAGCGAGGCCACCGTGGTTGCAGAGCCGCGGAACGACGGCGCGGCGGGCAAGGCCGGATCCGCCTCGGCCGCATCAACGCCGGGGGCCGGCTGCAGCACCGGGTCCTGCAGCTCAGCTGCCGCCGGTGCCCCCTGGCCGCCAAGGATAGAAGAATTCAGCTGGATCCCGTTACAGGCGGCCAGCAGGGAAATCGAAGCAAGGGAAATGACTGTCATACGCATGAGGCGACCCTAGCTTTGCGCGAAACTCTTTGCCAGCGGTAAAAGCCGTCCCCCTCTTGCCGCGGGCGGTGCCCCGCTTTACCTAGGAGGCATGACAGCTCCGCTTATTGATCCCTTCGCCCGCGCAATCACTTATCTGCGTGTCTCGGTCACCGACCGCTGCGACTTCCGCTGCGTCTATTGCATGTCCGAGAATATGACCTTTTTGCCCAAGAAGGATCTCCTGACCCTGGAGGAGCTGGACCGGCTGTGTTCCACCTTCATCCGGCTCGGCGTTGAAAAACTCAGGATCACCGGAGGTGAGCCGCTGGTCCGGCGCGGCATCCTGACTTTCTTCCAGTCGATGAGCCGCCATCTGGACACCGGCGCCCTTAAGGAGCTGACGCTGACCACCAATGGCTCGCAGCTGGCGAAATACGCCGATGACCTTTATGCCGCCGGGGTGCGCCGGGTGAATATCTCGCTCGACACGCTGGACGAACAGAAATTCGCCGATGTTACCCGCTGGGGCCGCCTGCCGCAGGTACTGAAGGGTATTGACGCCGCGCAGAAGGCCGGCCTGAAGGTCAAACTCAACGCCGTGGCGCTCAAGGGCTTCAACGAAGAGGAACTGCCCAAGATCACCGCCTGGTGTGCCGAACGCGGCCTGGATCTCACCTGGATTGAGGTCATGCCGATGGGCGAAGACATCGGCGCGATGGAGCGCATCGGCCAGTACTGGTCGCTGAAGGACGTGCGTGCGGAATACGAAAACCACTATACCGTCACCGATCTGGCTGAGCGCACCGGCGGCCCGGCGCGATATGTGCGGCTGGAGGAAACCGGCCAGAAGATCGGCTTCATCACCCCGCTTTCCCATAACTTCTGCGAAAGCTGCAACCGGGTGCGGGTGACCTGCACCGGTGAAATTTACACCTGCCTGGGCCAGGAGGGCAAAGCCGACCTGCGTGCGCCCCTGCGCGCAAACGAGGAAGGCACCGGCGTCTTGGAGGCCGCGATCCGCGCCGCCATCGGCGACAAGCCCCGCGGGCATGACTTTGACTATTCCCGGCAGGAAGCCGGCGGCCAGATGTCCCGCCACATGAGCCACACCGGCGGCTGATCATGTCCAGTGACTCGCCCGTGCGGCCGACGCTGCTTTACTCCCTTTATTGCGGCGCCAGCGCCCTGATTGCGCCCTTTGCCTGGCGCAAGGTGGCGGGCAAGCTGCGTGATTACGGCCTGCCGGAGGCGCGCGTGCGCGAACGCCTCGGCCACGCCTCCCTGCCCCGTCCCGCCGGGCAGCTGATATGGTTCCATGCCGCCTCGGTCGGCGAGAGCCTGTCGGTGCTCACACTCATCAAGCGCATGGGAGAACAGGCGCCGGACGCGGAATTTCTGATCACTTCCGGCACGCCAACGTCTGCCGAACTGATTGCCAAACGGATGCCGCCGCGCTGCCGCCATCAGTTCCCGCCGCTGGACACAGCCTTGGCAGTGGACCGGTTTCTGGCGCACTGGCGCCCCGATCTGGGCGTGTTTGTCGAAAGCGAGCTGTGGCCGCAAATGCTTGTGCGGGCGCGCAAGGGCGGCTGCCCGCTGGTGCTGCTGAATGCGCGGCTGTCGGACCGGTCTGTGGAAGGCTGGAAGAAACGCCCGGAAACGGCGCGCTACATCCTGGGGCAATTCGACCTGCTGGTGACGCAAAATGCAAAGACCGCATCAAACCTGCAGGCGATGGGCGCCAACCCCAAGCGCGTCCGTCCCGGCAGCAACCTCAAGGCTGTCTCAGCGCCGTTGCCGGTCGACCGGGACAGCCTTGAAAAGCTGCGTAGAAACATAGGTGAACGCCCCGTCTGGATTGCGTCCTCCACCCACGAGGGCGAGGAAGAGACCGTGCTGGAGGCACATAAAACGCTGCTGAAAAAGCACCCGGACCTTTGCCTGCTGCTCGCTCCCCGACACCCCGAACGCGGCGATGCGGCAGAAGCTCTGGTGAAGGGCGCAGGCCTGTCCTGCGCGCGGCGCAGCAAGGGCGTCATGCCCGGGACGGCCACCCAGGTCTATCTGGCTGACACTTTGGGCGAGGTCGGCACCTGGTATGCCCTCAGCCCGCTGGTATTCCTGGGCGGCTCCCTCCGCGAAATAGGCGGCCACAACCCGTTTGAGCCGATGCAGGCGGGCGCCACTGTGATCACCGGCACCGGACATTACAATTTCGCCGAAACCTATGCCGAACTGACCGCGCTTGGCGCCGCCGCTGAGGTGCGGTCCGCGGCAGAGTTGACCGATCAGGTTGCCACCTGGCTGGAACAGCCGCAGGCATTCCAGGCCGCTTGTGATGCCGCCCGGCAATTCATCTCACGCCAGTCGGATCAATTGGACAAGACGGTGGACGCCTTGCTGGCGATTCTGCCCCGCGATGGAGGCCATGATGGCACAAACTGACGCCAATACGGTCGAAGTCATCGCGCCGAATTTCAAACGCCGCCTGTCCGGCGTCACCTCTACCATCGTGCGGCTGGTGCCGCTGCAGCGCCAGCAGATCGCCATTGCCACCGCCGGCAGCGGCCTGCCCGGCGGCATGCCGCATCTATCGGTGCCGCAGCTCTTGTTCATGAAACGCAACGGCCCCGCCGGCGCCCGCGTCTGGCACGCCCGGCGCAATGTCGAAATGCTCGGCGGGCTGGCGTTGAAATACCTGCTGGGCAAGCGGCTGAAACTGTTGTTCACCTCGGCTTCCCAGCGCCATCACTCCGGTTACACCAAATGGCTGATTTCCAACATGGACCGGGTGATTGCAACCTCGGCCAAAGGTGCCGCCTATCTGCAGAACCCGGTGCAGGTGGTGCATCACGGGATCAATACCGAAGAATTTTCCCCGCCCGCTGACAAAGCCGCGTTGCGGCGTGAACTGGGCCTGCCTCAGGATGCAATCCTGATCGGTTGCTACGGCCGCATCCGGGCGCAAAAAGGCACAGACGTCTTTGTCGATGCCATGCTGGAGGTGCTGAAAGCGCATCCCCAAGCGGTGGGCCTGGTCATGGGCCGCGCCACCGAAAAGCATGTGGCGTTTGAAAAAGAGCTGCGCGCCAAGGTGGAGGCCGCAGGCCTGTCCGGCCGCCTGCTGTTCCCGCCTGAGGTGCCGGTCTGGGAGGTTTCCCGCTGGTATCAGGCGCTGGATCTCTATGTGGCACCGCAACGCTGGGAGGGGTTTGGCCTGACCCCTTTGGAAGCCATGTCTTGCGGGGTGCCTGCGGTTGCCACCCGCGTTGGCGCCTTTGAAGAGCTGATCGCCCCGGGTGAAACCGGCCTCTTGATCGACGCAGGCGAGACCCGGCAGATGGTGGAGGCGATCAATGAGGTGTTATCCACCGAAGGGCGACTGGACGCTTGGTCAGAGGCAGCACGCAAGCACGCGATTACCAATTTCGCGTTGGAAAAGGAGGCCGGTACGCTGGTCGCGATCTACCGCGAGATGCTGGAGCATTAGCTTCTTCCTTTATCCGGCTTTGTTGCACAAATCCGTAGGGGATTCATCTTATGAAACCAGCGTGATAGCTGGCGAGCATGAGCAGTTGGCCCCCTACGAAGTACACGACCAGGAACTGGCCTTCGTACAACACAGCGCTAAAGCAGCGCGGTTCGCTATCTATCTGGTTTGATCCTGGGATGCCTTGGCATGCACCTCCGACCGGCAAGCGTGGTCGTCAGCCTGAGTTCAGCGACGCCTCGATCCAGGTTTGTTTGACGATTAAGGTGCTGTTCGGGATGCCACTTCGTCAGATCGAGCCATGGGAACACCACTGGTCCGAGAGACCATGGCGAGGCGGCTTCGTTGAAAGCCTGCTACATCTGGCATGGACCTGCTTCACTTTTGTTCCGGTTTTCTGCGAGCAATGCTCGCCATAGAGGAGACCGGAAATGGCACCCAAACACAGTGACGATTTCAAACGCGAAGCGGTTCGGATCGCGACAAGCAGCGGGCTGACGCGTCGCCAAGTCGCGTCGGATCTGGGGGTCGGCCTTTCGACCTTGGGCAAATGGATACGTCAGTTCTCGGACGATCCTTCTACCGCGACCCAGGATTCTGAGCTTCGGCGCGAGAACGAACGCCTACGCAAAGAAAACCGCATTCTTCGGGAGGAGAGGGAGGTGTTAAAAAAGGCGGCAATCTTCTTCGCGGGTCAAAAGCAATGAGATTTCAGTTCATTGCGGATTACCGCGGGGATTTGCCACGCAGCCATTTGTGTCGCCTGATGCAGGTGACGGATCGTGGTCTTCGGGCCTGGCGGCACAGGCCGCCGTCACGCCGCCAACGTCGGGATATGGTGCTCTTGGCGCATATTCGAGAGCAGCATCGCTTGAGCCTGGGCAGCTACGGTCGTCCGCGCATGACGCAGGAACTCAATGAACTGGGCATCCATGTCGGGCAACGCCGTGTGGCGCGGATCATGCGTGATAACGGCATCCAGGTGCTGCGCAGCCGCAAGTTCAAGCGCACGACCGACAGCAATCACACCTTCAATATCGCGCCCAACCTGTTGCGTCAGGATTTCACCGCAAGCGCCCCGAACCAGAAGTGGGCGGGAGACATCACTTATATTTGGACCCGCGAGGGATGGGCCTATCTTGCTGTGATCATCGACCTCTATTCGCGACGGGTGATCGGCTGGGCCCTGAGCAACCGCATGAAACAGGATCTGGCCTTGCGCGCTTTGGACATGGCGATTGCCCTACGAAAGCCGCCCCCGGGCTGCATCCACCACACTGATCGCGGCGCCCAATACTGTGCCCACGAGTATCAAAAGCGTCTGCGCAAGCACGACTTGGTGCCGTCGATGAGCGGAAAGGGAAATTGCTATGATAATTCGGCCGTCGAGAGCTTCTTCAAGTCGCTGAAGGCCGAATTAATCTGGCGCCGGACCTGGCAGACCCGCAGAGAGGTCGAACTGGCCGTCTTCGAATACATCAACGGCTTCTACAACCCACGCCGACGGCATTCGGCCATCGGCTGGAAATCACCCGTGGCTTTCGAAAAGATCGCCGCCTAACATGAGCTACACACCGGAACGAAAACGGTGCAGGTCCAGCAGGGCTCGACTGGAAGGTTCCGGATTTCAGCACTCTTTGCCGTCGCCGAAAGACGTTGCAAGTCGCCATCCCCTACCGTGGCGGAAAGGGGCCGCTGCATCTGCTGATTGATGCGACAGGGATTAAGGCCGAAGGTGAGGGCGAGTGGAACGCTCGCAAGCATGGCGGTAGCAAAAAGCGCCTTTGGTGCAAGCTACACCTCGGGATGGATGAGGAAACACTGGAAATCCGGGCGGTCGGTGTAACGACAAGCAACGTCGGCGACGCACCCATTTTACCTGACTTGCTGGAACAAATCCCGCCCGGCCAGGAGATTGCCAGCGTCACCGCTGACGGGGCTTATGACACTCGCAGGTGCCACAATGTGATTGCCGCTCGGGGAGCCGCAGCCGCTCGCCATTGTGCTCGAACCAATGGCGCATCAATGGCTCGCTCCCGCCGCGCAAGAATGCCCAACTTTGGAAGCCAACCACGGCGGGAGCTATCGCGCGAAACGAAGCCGTGAGAGCCTGCAAGTATCTTGGACGGGCACTCTGGCGAAAGTTGACCGGCTATCACCGCCGCAGCCGCGCAGTGACAAAGATGCACTGCGTCAAACTACTCGGCCAGGGCCTCATGGCGAGGGACTTTGAACGGCAGGTAGCCGAGCTCCAAATCCGGATTGCGGTGCTCAACCGCTACACCGCTCTTGGCTTACCCGTCACTGTGCCCGTAGGATAAGTCCATCTGGGGAAAGGGAAAATACGCTCACGCTCCGATTTGCGCAACAGAGCCGCGCAGCATAATCAAACCGGCCAGATGAGCCGGAATCGCGCTTAGTTAAGGCCGCCTTTGGACCCAAAAACTCTGACGACGGACAGACCGAGAAGCAATACAGCGATCGCAAGCTTCGACCGCGGAGATAAGCCGCGAGCTGGGCCCTTGCCTCGGCAAGTGAATTGAACCGCAGGCTCGTGAGGGGGCAAACAGCCCCCTCACCGCATATGGCTAAGCAGCCGGCATCCGCTGCTCGACGATCTCCGCCCACCAGCTGCAGCCTGCAGGGATCGCGTCATCGTTGAAGTTATACTCCGGATGATGCACCATCGCAGTATCGCCGTTGCCCATCAGAATATAAGCGCCCGGGCGCTCTTCCAGCATGAAGGCGAAATCCTCGCCGCCCATCACCAGCGGCGCGTCTTCGCAGGAACCGGAAACACTGGCGGCCACCTTGGCGGCGAACTCAGTCTGCGCGCCGTGGTTCGCCATCACCGGGTAACCGCGATGATAGGTGACATCTGCGGTGCCGCCAAAGGTCGCCGCGATACCCGTGCAGACCTCGTTGATCCGCTTCTCGGCCAGGTCGCGCATCTCCCCCGACATTGTGCGCACGGTGCCCTTGATCTGCACCTTTTGCGGGATCACGTTGAACGCCTTCGAGGACGTCTCAAACGAGGTCACCGAGACCACAATCTGATGCACCGGGTCGGCGTTGCGCGAGGCAATGGTCTGCAGCGCCAGCACGGCCTGGGCTGCCAGAACGGTGGTATCCACGGTTTCATGCGGCTTGGCAGCATGGCCGCCGCGGCCTTCGAAAGTGACGTCGAACTGGTCGGTGGCGGCAAAGAACGAACCGGGGCGGATGGCGAAGGAGCCCAGCGGCTGGCCCGGCCAATTGTGCAGACCGTAGACTTCCTGGATGTTCCAGCGGTCCATCAGCCCGTCATCGCACATCACCTTGGCACCGCCGCCGCCTTCTTCGGCGGGCTGGAAGATCACCACCACGGTGCCGTCGAAATTCCGTGTCTCGGAAAGGTACTTAGCCGCGCCCAGCAGCATCGCGGTGTGGCCGTCGTGGCCGCAGGCATGCATCGCACCGGGGGTCTTGGAGGCATACTCCAGCCCGGTCTGCTCGTGGATCGGCAGCGCGTCCATATCGGCGCGCAATCCGATGACCTTGCCCGATGTGTCCGCCTTGCCCTTGATCACGCCCACCACGCCGGTGCGGCCGATGCCGGTCACCACCTCGTCGCAACCGAATTCCTGCAGTTTTTCCGCGACCAGCGCGCTGGTACGGTGGGTTTCGAACAGGATTTCCGGGTTTTCGTGGATGTCACGGCGCCAGGCGGTGATTTCATCCTGCAGTTCGGCAAAGCGGTTCTTGACCGGCATTTCTCGCTCCTTTGGTTGTCTTTTCCCCGCAGCCTCAGGCCGCAGGCATTCTTCGTTCCACCAGCTCGGCAAACCAGCTGCATCCCAGCGGGATCGCCTCGTCGTCAAAGACATAGGCCGGGTGGTGGCACATCTGGGTGTCGCCGTTGCCGAGGAAGATATAGGCACCGGGGCGCTGCTCCAGCATATATGAGAAATCCTCGGATGGCATAATCGGCGGGGTCTCGGCATCGACTTTGCCAGAGACCGCCTGCGCTGCCTCCACCGCATGGACGGTGCCGTTTTCATCATTGATTGTAACGGGGTAGCCTGGAACCCACTCGACCTCAGCCTTGGCGCCAAATGCCACTGCCGTGCTTTCGGCAACCCGGCGCACCCAATCCCCGGCCTGGGTGCGGTACTCCGGATCCAGGGTTCGGACGGTGCCTTGCAGCTTGGCGGTATGGGCAATCACGTTCGAAGCCGTGCTGTCGGTCTCAAACGTGCCGACGGTCAGCACCACCCGCTTTACCGGGTCGACGTTGCGCGAGACGATCGAATGCAGCGAGACCACGATCTGCGAGGCCGCAAGCGTCGTATCAATCGCCTCATGCGGGGCGGCGGCATGGCCGCCCTTGCCGGTGACGGTGATGACAAATTCATCCGAAGACGCCATCAGCGGGCCGGGGCGGATGGCAAATTCACCCACTGGCAGGCCGGGCATATTGTGCAGGCCATAGACCTCCTGGATGCCCCAGCGGTCCATCAGCCCGTCGTCGCACATCGCCTTGCCGCCTGCGCCGCCTTCTTCTGCGGGCTGAAATATCAGAACTGCCTTGCCGTCAAAATTCCGTGTCTCTGCAAGATACTTAGCCGCCCCCAGCAGGATCGAGGTGTGGCCGTCATGGCCGCAGGCGTGCATCACGCCGGGCGTCTTGGAGGCATAGTCCACCCCCGAGGCTTCAGGGATTGGCAGCGCGTCCATATCAGCGCGCAGGCCGATAGCGCGGCCCGACGTATTGGTCCTGCCCTCGATCACCGCCACCACCCCGGTCTTACCCACGCCGGTGGTGATATCGGTGACGCCGAACTCCTTGAGCCGCTCCACCACAAAGGCGGCAGTCTCGTGCACCTCGTACATCAGTTCGGGGTTCTCGTGCAGGTGATGGCGCCAAGCGGTGATCTCCTGGTGCATCTCGGCAAAACGGTTCTTGGCCGGCATATTCCCCTCCCCTTTTTGTTTCAGGTTCCGTTGCGGCAGACTGTCCGCGAAAAAACTTAGCTTCGCAAGTATCCGGTCCCGCCGGGACGCGGCGGAACCCGCCAGGGCGGAGGTGGCATCCGTGCTCACCCTGTGCGGCATCTGTACACCTTCAGCACCAATCTGAGCATGAAACGCCCGGATTCAAGGCAGCGGAAAGTTCCCGCTCAGCTTCTCCACCAGCTTGCGCATGAAGTCGTGACCCGCGTTGAATTGGGCGATTGTGATAAATTCGTTGGGCTGATGCGCCTGCGCGATATCGCCGGGGCCGCAGATCACCGCAGAGTAGCCCGCCTGCTGGAACTGACCCGCCTCGGTGCCGTAGCTGACCACATGGGAGCCGTTGTCGCCGGTCACCCGGCGCACCAGCGCCTCTGCCTCGCCGTTTTGTTCCGGAACCAGTCCGGGCACGTCGAAATGCTTGGACACGTCAATGCGGGCGTCCGGGTGGATCATCTGCATCTCCGCTTCTATTTCGCGCACCTTGGCGAGATAGGCGGCTTCCCAATCACTGGCGCTCTCCCCCGGCACCACCCGGAAATCCATCATGAACCGGCAGTCCTTGGCGGTGATGTTGTGGGCGGTGCCGCCCTCGATCATGCCGACGTGGCAGGTCGTCCAAGGTGGGGAGAACATCGCCTGCACCTCGCCCGGCTCCTTGGCCATGTTCGCGGCGTTCTGTTCGTTGGCCCAGTCGATCAGCCGGGCGCCCTGCATAATGGCGCTGACACCGGTGTGCATCAGCGACGAATGCACTTCAAACCCGACCAAATGAGTGTCATAGCCGGTGCCGCCCTTGTGGTCGGTGACGGCCTGCATCATCGACGGTTCGCCGACAATCACCGCCGACCCCTTGGGCAGAACAGGCTGCATCGCGGCGATCATAGGCGGAGCGCCGGTGCAGCCGATCTCTTCGTCGAAACTCAGTGCCAGTTGCAGCGGGCGCTTAACGCCTTGGGTCTGCGCCTCCACCAGCGCCCAGATCGCCAGCGCATCAAAGCCCTTCATATCGCAGGTGCCGCGGCCGAAGTACTTGCCGTCTTTCTCGACCACGGTGAAAGGATCCGTGTCCCAGGGCTGGCCGTCCACAGGCACCACATCGGTGTGGCCCGAGAGCACCAAGGCACCCTCCTCCCAAGGACCAACATGGGCAAAGACGGCGGCCTTGTGCGATTGCTGCGGATCCACCCAACGGTGGCTTTCGATACCGTGCGAGGACAGGTATTCCTGCACCCAATCCACTAGCGGCAGGTTGGTGTCCCGGCTCACGGTCGGGAAGGAGACCAGCGCTTGCATGATCTCCAAAGGCGTCAATCTGGCGGCCATGATCAGTAGCCGCTGTCTGTGGTCAGCACGAAATGGCCGGGTTCCAGCTCCAGGTACTCCGACGGTTCCGGCTCATACCCCACTTCGTGGATCGGCGAGGGGATCGGTTTGAAGTTCAGCTCTTTCTCGGACTTGCGCTGGCGCGGATCAGCGATCGGGACCGCTTTCATCAGCGCCTGGGTGTAGGCGTGCAGCGGGTTTTCAAACACACGTTCGCGCGGACCGAGCTCAACGATGCGGCCCAGATACATGACGCCGACCTGATGGCTGACGCGTTCTACCACTGCCATGTCGTGGCTGATGAACAGGAACGACAGGCCCAGTTCCGCCTGCAGCTCCATCATCAGGTTCAGCACCTGCGCCTGCACCGACACATCCAGCGCCGAGACAGCCTCGTCCGCGACGATCAGCTTGGGGTTCAGGGCCAGCGCGCGGGCGATGGCGATCCGCTGGCGCTGACCGCCGGACATCTCGTGCGGGTAGCGGCGCATGAAGCTGCGCGGCAAATGCACCCGGTCGAACAGGCCAGCGACCCGGTCATGCAGTTCCGAGCCGGAGGCCATCCCATAGTTGCGCAAGGGTTCCGCCACCTGATCCACCAGCTGCATTTGTGGATTCAGGGACGCAAAGGGATCCTGAAAGATCATCTGCATGTCCTGGCGCGCCTTGTGCATCTGGGAGGCGTTGAAACCCAGCACATCGCGGCCCTCAAACTCCACTTTGCCTGAATCAGGTTCCACCAGCCGCAGGATCGAGCGGCCGGCCGAGGATTTGCCGCAGCCGGATTCGCCCACCAGCGACAGAGTCTGGCCCTTGAACACCTTGAAAGAGACATCTTCTACTGCGTGGACATTAGAAATCGTGCGGCGAAACAGCCCGCCTTTGACCGGGAAACGGGTTGTCAGGTTCTGCACGTCCAGCAGCACCTCCTCCGTGCCCTTGATCGGTTCGATCTTCTGGCCTTCGACCCCAGCAGCTTCATCGGCTCGGGGTATTTCTTGCCGCGCATCTCGCCGAGTTTTGGAACTGCGGCCAGCAGCGCCTTGGTGTAGTCGTGCTTGGGGTTCTCAAAAATCTCCTCGACAGAGCCTTCCTCAACCTTGTTGCCGCGGAACATGACGACAACGCGGTCGGCCATCTGCGCCACAACGGCCATGTCGTGGGTGATGAACATCACCGCCGTTCCCGTCTCGCGCTTCAAGCGGTCCATCAGCGCCAGGATCTCGGCCTGGATAGTCACATCCAGCGCGGTTGTGGGTTCGTCGGCGATCAAAAGCCGCGGCTCGCAGGCCATGGCCATGGCAATCACCACCCGCTGACGCATGCCGCCGGACAATTCATGCGGGTATTGTTTCAGGCGCCGCTCCGGCTCGGGGATGCGGACCTGGCTCAGCAGTTCCAGCGCGCGTTCCTCGGCCTGGGACTTGGACATGTTCTTGTGGATGCGCAGACCCTCGGTCAGCTGGCGGCCCACCGTGAACACTGGGTTCAGCGCGGTCATCGGCTCCTGGAAGATCATGCCGATCTCGTTGCCTCGGATCTGCTTCATCATCTCCTGTTCGGTGCTGGCCAGATTGGTCTCGCCGCCCTCACGCCGGTTGAACAGCAGCTCGCCGCCCGCGATCTCTCCACCGCCGAACTCCACCAGCCGCATCAGCGACAGCGAAGAGACCGATTTGCCCGACCCGGATTCGCCCACGATGCAAACGGTTTCGCCCGGGCTGACATCAAAGGAGACATCTTCAACGCCGGTGACAGGGCCGTCCTTAGTCTGAAACTCCACCCGCAGATTTCTTATGGACGCAATGGTGTTGTCCAGCATGACGGCTCCCCTGCCTTATTATTGCCAAGCCTGCCGGGAACGGAGGCCTCAGCTTTCAGAGTAAACTCTACTTTGCACAAAAATGCTCATGCAAATAATGCATAGGGTGATCGAAATTGGAATTTGCAATTTCCGGTGAACTGGTCTTCGATACCACCAGTGGCTGCCTGCAATGCGCCCCGCGCCGGTCTGCCCGGCAAAATGTTAAGACTGCTTAGTTTCTTCGTTTTTTGGCTGCCTGCAGGCGCGAATGCTACATTTCCGCAGTGATGCGGCAATCGTCCGGGCCAAAGAGTCCGGCCAACAAAAAAGACACGAAACGTGTCCGACAAGGAGAGTGTGATGAAACTCAAATCCCTATTGATGGGGGCTGTTGCCACTGCCTCCCTCGCGCCGGCGGCCTTTGCCGAACGCGGGTCAGACGGCCAGGTCAACATCATTTATTGGCAGGCGCCATCGATCCTGAACCCGTATCTGTCAAGCGGCACCAAGGACATCCAGTCCTCGTCGCTGGTGATTGAACCGCTGGCGCGCTACGACCCGCAGGGCAACATGGTGCCCTATCTGGCCGCAGAAATTCCAACTGTGGACAATGGCGGGGTCAGCGAGGATCTGACCTCTGTAACCTGGAAAATCGCGCCCGGTATGAAGTGGTCCGATGGCAGCGGTGTCACTGCGCATGACGTCAAGTTCACCGCAGACTACTGCATGCATCCTGAGGGCGGCTGCGCCCAGCTGACCAAATATGAAGGTGTCACCAATGTCGAAGCGCTGGATGATCTGACCGTCAAGGTCACCTTCTACAAGCCGACCCCCTTCCCCTACGGCCCGTTTGTGGGCGGCGAAGGCCCGATCCTGCAAAAGGCGCAGTTTGAAAACTGCACCGGTGCCCGGGCGCCGGAATGCACCGATGCCAACTTTGGCCCGATCGGCACCGGCCCGTTTGTGGTCGATGAGTTCAAGCCGAACGACGTGATCACCATGTCGGCCAACCAGAACTACCGCGACCCGGCCAAGCCGGCCTTTGCCAAGGTTCTGTTCAAAGGCGGCGGTGACGCCACTGCGGCAGGCCGTGCGGTAATGGAAACCGGCGAGTTCGACTATGCCTGGAACCTGCAACTGGCGCCGGAAGTGATCGCCCAGATGGAAGCGGGCGGTAAAGGCACACCGGTTGCGGGCTTCGGTTCGCTGGTGGAGCGCATCATGCTGAACCAGACCGATCCGTCATCAAGCCTGCCCGAGGGCGAGCGCGCGACTGCCAAGCATCCGCATCCGTTCCTGAAGGACCCGGCTGTCTATAAGGCGATGTCGATGGCCATCGACCGTCCGCTGCTGGTGGAAATCGGCTATGGCAAAGCAGGCGCAGTCAGCTGCAACTGGGTGCCCGCACCTGCGGCCTTTGCCTCCGACACCTTTGACTGCTCCACCCAGGACATCGAAGGCGCCAAGGCGATGCTGGAGGAAGCCGGCTACAAGGACACCAATGGCGACGGCGTGCGGGAAACCCCTGACGGCAAGCCAATGAAAATCCTGTATCAGACCTCGACCAACGCTGTGCGTCAGGACTTCCAGGCGCTGATCAAGGAATGGTGGAGCCAGATCGGCATCGAATCCGAGCTGCGCAACATCAACGCTTCGGTGTTCTTCGGCGGCGACCCGGGTTCGCCCGACACTTTCCAGAAGTTCTATGCCGACGTCGAAATGTACGCCAACAACTTTGACGGCACCGATCCGCAGGCCTACCTGGGCAACGGTCTGTGCGATCAGGCTCCGCGTCCGGACACGCAGTGGCAGGGCCAGAACATCTCGCGCTTCTGCAACGAGGAGTTCGACCAGCTGCACGCCGAGCTGAGCAAGACAGCCGGTCTGGAAGCGCGTGCCGAGATCGGCCGCCGCCTGAATGACATCATGGTTGAAAACGGCGGCATGATCCCGCTGGTGCACCGCGGCCGCTTGTCGGCGCATTCCAATACCCTGGGCGGTGTGAACCTGAACGTCTGGGACAGCGAGCTGTGGAACGCAGCTGACTGGTACCGCATCAAGTAAGCCCGGCTTGCTTTTCCGGGGCCCCGGCACATGCCGGGGCCCCTTGCCATCCGGAAGGGCAGCGCCGCAGCCCCCCGCATGGCCTGGACGCGGGGCCTCTCCCCGCATGTTCCGAATTCAATACAAGTTGCAAAGGCGCTTAGCAGATGCTGACCTTTACAATCCGGCGGCTGATCCTGGCAGTTCCGACACTGCTGTTCATCAGCCTCGTGATCTTCCTGCTGCTGGAGCTCGCCCCCGGCGATCCGATGGCGCAGGTTCCCCTGACCGTCCCCGCTGAAGTCAAAGAAAAGATGCGCCTGGCCCTGGGCCTGGGCGAGCCGATGCATATCCGGTTCTGGAAATGGCTGGTGCAGTTCTTTTGGATCGAACCGCAGGTGCTGATCGACAACATCTTCGGCACCGGCCTGGCTGACGGCAAGCTCAGGGTGATTTCCTGGCAGACCCGCTCGCCAGTGATGGATATCGTGGTGCAGCGGATGCCGCAGACCCTGTGGGTTGTCGGCACCGCCTATGTGGTCGCCATCCTGATCGCGCTGCCGATCGGCATCTATTCCGCCTACCGTCAATACAGCTGGTTCGACCAGCTGGGCACATTCGTGTCGATGGTCGGCTTCTCGGTGCCGCCGTTCTTCTCAGGTGTGCTGGTGATCGTGATCTTTTCAGTGCAGCTGGGCTGGTTCCCGTCGATCTATGACACCACCCATGTGGTCGACAGCTGGGACAGTTTTGTCTATCAGCTGAAGCAGATGATCATGCCGGTGATGGTGCTGGCGCTGCAGATCACTGCACAGCTCAGCCGCTTTATGCGCGCCTCGATGCTGGACAACCTGAACCAGGATTATGTGCGTACCGCGCGGGCCAAGGGTCTCAGCGAATATGTCGTGGTGATGGTACATGTGCTGCGCAATTCGATGATCCCGGTGGTCACCGTGATTGCGCTGGGGATTCCGGCGATCTTTGGCGGCGCCATCATCACCGAGCAGGTGTTCAAGGTGAATGGCATCGGCCAGCTGCTGATCGGCGCCATTCAGGCCAACGACCTGCCGATGGTGCAGACGCTGACCTTTATCTTTGCGGTGCTGATCGTGCTGTTCAATCTGATCGCCGACGTGCTGTACGGCATTCTTGACCCGAGGATCCGCTATGACTGAGTTGAGCAATCCGCAACCTGCGAAACCGCCGCGCAGCCAGTGGCTGGACGTGTGGGACCAGTTCAAATCCCACCGTGGTGCGCTGATGGGCGGAGCCTTGTTCCTGTTCATCATCCTGGCGGTCTATCTCGGCCCGTACCTGTGGGACCTTGAGGCCACCAAGATCGACATCCGCGCCCGTAACCAGGGCCCCACTTGGGCGCATCCCTTTGGCACCGATCAGCTGGGCCGCGACATGCTGGCCCGGATGATGGCGGGTGGCGCCACCTCGGTTTCCGTCGGTCTGACGGCGATGCTGCTGGCGCTGTTCCTGGGATCCTTCATCGGGGTTATGGCCGGTTTTTTCAAGAAGCTGGATGGGCCGCTGATGCGCCTCACCGACCTGTTCCTGGCGCTGCCGCTGCTGCCGCTGCTGCTGGTCATGATGCTGCTGTTCCGCGAACCGCTGAATGCGGCCTTTGGGCCGGAACAGGGGATTTTCATCCTGATCGTGGTCTCCATCGGGGTGACCAGCTGGATGCCAACCGCACGGATCGTGCGCGGCGATGTGCTGGCCCTGAAGGAGCGCGAGTTTGTGATGGCGGCGCGATCCATCGGCACCACCAACAGCGGGCTGATCACCCGGCATATCCTGCCCAACGTGCTGTCGCCCATCATGGTCTCGGCCACGCTGGGGATTGCCACTGCGATCATCACCGAATCGTCGCTCTCCTTCCTCGGCCTCGGCTTCCCGCCGGATTTTCCGACCTGGGGGCGGTTGCTGTTTGATGCCACCGATTACTTGCAGCAACACCCCGAGCGGGTGTTCTGGCCCGGCATGGCAATCTCCTTGACGGTGCTGAGCGTGAACTACCTCGGCGACGGGTTGCGCGATGCGCTGGACCCGCGGATCCGCGGGCGCTGAGGCGCAACACACGCATACATTCAAATAAAAACATACCTTCTGGCCGCTTTCCCCAAAGCGGCCAGTTTGTTTTGCTGGCCACGGCTTCTTGAAATCCGATTTTCCCCCGAACCGTAAAAATTGGGAAAAGCGTCCCGGCCTGGCACCGCGAGCATGCCCGGCACCGCTTGCCTATGCAGTGAATACCCGCCATTTCGGGAAAACGTTCCGAATCCGCAGCAGGAGAGCGCAATGTTCGAAACATTCGGTTTTGAAGACACCACAGCACGGGAAGTTTCCGTCTTGTTCGCATTGGCCATCGGCGTGCTGTTCGGCGCGCTGGCGCAGTTGACCCGTTTCTGCTTCCGCCGTGCGCTTGCAGGGGACGACCGGCGCCGGGCTGCTGGTGTCTGGGCGATGGCTTTGGCGGTTGCGGTCCTGGGCACGCAAGCTGCTGTGGCGCAGGGCTGGATCAGTTTTGCGGACCACCGGTTGCTAACCGGAGATCTGCCGCTGCTGGCAATCGCCGCAGGCGGGCTGATGTTCGGAGGCGGCATGATCCTGACCCGCGGATGCGCGTCGCGGCTGGTGGTTCTGGCAGGCAGCGGCAATCTGCGGGCACTGCTGGTGATCGCAGTCTTCGCTGTTACGGCCCATGCAACGCTCAAGGGCGTTCTGGCGCCGCTTCGAACCGCGCTTGGTTCAGTCACGCTGCCCTTGGGGGAGCAGGTTTCGCTGGCCGCTCTGCCCGGTGGAGCGCTGTTGTGGAGCGCATTGATCGCCGCTGCCGCGCTAGCTGTTGCGCTACGTTCGGGAAACCGCCTGCTGACACTGGGCGGCGGCGCCTTGATCGGCTTGCTGGTGCCCCTGGCCTGGGTTGGCACCGGCTTTGTGCTGTTTGACGAATTCGACCCGATCGCAATGGAGAGCCTCTCGTTCACCTCTCCGGCTGCGGACACATTGTTCTTTGTGATCGCCTCCAGCTCCATTCCTGCAGGCTTTGGGCCGGGGCTGATCGGCGGTGTGCTGCTGGGCGCCCTGGCGGCTTCACTGCTTAGCGGCAGCTTCCAATGGCAAAGCTTTGAAAGCCCGCGCCAAACAGGCCGCTATCTGACCGGCGCCGTGCTGATGGGAACCGGCGGCGTTTTGGCAGGCGGTTGCACTGTGGGTGCGGGGCTGGCCGGCATCCCGACGCTAAGCATCGCTGCTGTGCTGGCGCTGGCCTTTATCGCGCTTGGCGGCATCGGCATGAATGCCCTGCTTAATGCAGCTTCTTCCGAATCCGCTGGATCCCCAGCCACACCAGCCCGACAACCGGCAGAGTGACCGCCGCCATCAGCAGCTTTTTATTCAGCCCGTAACGTTCGGCCAGCGGCAGGAAGAAGTCGGACACCAACGAGACCGCATAATAGCTGACTGCCACCACTGACAGCCCCTCGACCGTGTGCTGCAGACGCAGTGCAAGATCGGCGCGGCGGTCCATACTGGCAAGCAGCGCCTGATTCTGCGCAGACCGTTCCACATCCACCCGGGTCCGCAGCAGCTCGCCTGCCCGGCGCGCCCTGCCCGCCAGCGCCTCCAGCCGTTTTTCCACCGATTTCACCGTGCGCATGGCCGGCTCAAACCGCCGCAGCATGAATTCCGCCAGCGTCTGAAATCCTTCGTGGCGGCCTTCGCGCAGCAGGCTGACGCGCTGATTGACCAAAGCTTCGTAAGCACCCGTTGCGCCAAAGCGGAAGGCAGAGCGGGCTGCCATTGCCTCCAGCTCCGCCGATACTGTCAGCAGCTGCGACAGCGTTTGTTCGGCAGGCACGGTGCCGCTGGTCATCTCCACCATCATCTCGCTGAGATGCGTGTCCAGCGCACTGATGGTTGGTGTCAGGCCGCGGGCGCGGGAAAAGCCCAGCATCGCCATAGCCCGGTATGTCTCGATCTCGCACAGCCGCTGCACAATCCGGCCGATGCGCTGGCTTCCGGTCCCCGCACCCGGCAGCACGGCAAACCGCATGTGCCCGGCGGGGTCAATGCGAAAGTCCCCGGCGACCACGGCGCTGTCATCCAGTACCGGCGACACCGCCACGCTTTCCGGCACAAACCAGTCGTGCAGGGTAGCCTTCAGCCTGGCCGGAGCCGTGCGCGGCACCACCCGGATCAGCGCAGAGGTGATCCGCTGCCCCGGCGCCTGTGCCAGCCAGTCCTCGGGGAAGACATCGAAATCCGCCGGATCAAAGGCACGTGTGCTGACGCCGTCCCGGTAGACCGTGTAGCTGACGAATTCCGTGTGCTGCTCCCATTTGATCATGTGCCGCCCGATTTGCGCCGTGTGATGCGTTGCCCCGGCTGCGGATGCGCTGCACCATGGCGGTCCAGAAGGTCCGTCAGATGCTGGACATCCAGTTGCCTGTCGCGATGTTCGGCTTCCTGCGGCTGTTTTACCGCCAGGTAAACCACTGTGCAGGGGCTGGACATCGCGGGAAAGGGCCGCGCGTGCAGCTCATTGGTGAGCTGATAACGTAAAGGGTGATCCTGGATCAGGGGCATTGGGGTCTCCCGGGCAATGCCGCGGACCATAAAGCCTGAGGAAATGCATGTAAAGAACACTGGTATTTCAATATGTTATGTGGATGCCACGGTATACAGAGGCCATCCAAAGGGGCTCTGCCCCCAGCCTGCGGCTTCCCCCGGAGTATTTTGGACCAGAAAGAAGCAGCGCAGAAAAAAGGCGCCCCGGTTGGAGCGCCTTTTACAGGTTATCTGTTCTCTTAGCTGATCATGGTCAGCAGATTATCGAGGCTTGCCTTGGCGTCGCCGTAGAACATGCGGGTGTTTTCCTTGAAGAACAGCGGGTTCTCGATGCCCGAATATCCCGTGCCCTGGCCGCGTTTGGAGACAAACACCTGTTTCGCTTTCCAGCACTCCAGAACCGGCATGCCGGCGATCGGCGAGTTGGGGTCTTCCTGGGCGGCCGGGTTCACGATGTCGTTGGAGCCGATGACGATGGCCACATCCGTGTCCGGGAAGTCCTCGTTGATCTCGTCCATTTCCAGCACGATGTCGTAAGGAACTTTCGCTTCTGCCAGCAGCACGTTCATGTGCCCCGGCAGACGGCCGGCCACCGGGTGGATGGCAAAGCGCACGGTCTTCCCTTTGGCGCGCAGGCGGCGGGTGAGTTCCGCCACGTTCTGCTGCGCCTGCGCCACCGCCATGCCGTAGCCGGGGATGATCACCACAGAGTCGGCCTCGTCCAGCGCCGCCGCCACACCGTCGGCATCGATGGCGATCTGCTCGCCGTCGATTTCCATCGCCGGGCCCGCAGTGCCGCCGAAGCCGCCCAGGATCACGCTGACGAAGGAGCGGTTCATCGCCTTGCACATGATGTAGGAGAGGATCGCACCCGAAGAGCCGACCAGCGCGCCGACCACGATCAGGAGATCATTGCCGAGGCTGAAGCCGATCGCCGCCGCGGCCCAGCCGGAGTAGCTGTTCAGCATCGACACCACCACCGGCATGTCGGCGCCGCCGATGCCCATGATCAGGTGGTAGCCGATGAACAGCGCCGCCAGGGTCATCAGGAACAGCGGGAAGAAGCCGCCCGTGTTGAAGTACCAGATCAGGCTGAGGAAGGAGAGGCCTGCGGCGCCGGCGTTCAGCATATGGCCGCCCGGCAGTTTGGTGGCCGCCGAGGTGAGCTTGCCCGCCAGCTTGCCAAAGGCGACAACCGAGCCGGTGAAGGTGATCGCGCCGATGAAGATGCCCAGGAACAGCTCAACCCGCAAAAAGGCGATTTCCGCCGGGGTCTTTTTGGCGATCAGCTTGGCAAAGGTGCCGAGCTCTTCGGTGCTGCCTGCAGCCGCCACATTGCCGATCTCGAAATGGGCGATGAAGCCCACAAACACCGCGGCCAGGCCGACCAGCGAATGCATCGCCGCCACCAGCTGCGGCATCTCGGTCATCTGGACCTTCTTGGCGACATAGGTGCCGATGAGGCCGCCGCCGGCGATCAGCAGCAGCGACAACAGCCACAGGCCTGAGCCGGGGCCGATGATCGTGGCAAAAACCGCCAGCCCCATGCCGGCAATGCCGTACCAGACCGCGCGTTTGGCGCTTTCCTGGTTGGACAGGCCGCCCAAGGACAGGATGAAAAGAACTGCCGCAACAACATAGGCGGCGGTGGTGAAACCGTAATCCATTGTACCTGCCTCGCTTTAAGATTTCTGGAACATGGCAAGCATGCGCCGGGTGACGAGGAAGCCGCCGAAGATGTTGATCCCGGCCATGAAGACCGAAAGCGCCGCCAAGAGGATCACCAGCCAGCTGCCTGAGCCGATCTGCATCAAGGCGCCGAGGATGATGATCGAGGAGATCGCGTTGGTCACCGCCATCAGCGGTGTGTGCAAGCTGTGCGCCACGCCCCAGATCACCTGGAAGCCCACAAAGCAGGCCAGCGCAAAGACGATGAAATGCTGCATGAAGCTGACCGGAGCGAACAGCCCGACCAGCAGCAAGAGCGCGCCGCCGCCTGCCAGCAAAGTCACCTGGCTTTTGGTCTGCGCCGTGAAGGCCGCAACCTCCTGGGCGCGTTTTTCTTCCGGTGTCAGCTCCGGCACGGTTTCCTTGGGCTTGGCGGCTATTGCCTGCACTTTGGGCGGCGGCGGCGGGAAAGTGATCTCGCCCGCAAAGGCCACGGTGGCGCCGCGGATCACGTCGTCCTCCATGTCGTGATTGACCTGGCCGTCTTTTTCCGGTGTCAGATCCGTCATCATATGGCGGATGTTGGTGGCATAAAGCGTCGAGGCCTGCGCCGCCATCCGGCTGGGGAAGTCGGTATAGCCAATGATCGTCACGCCATTGTCTGTAACGATCTTGTCGTCCGCCACCGTCAGCTTGCAGTTGCCGCCCTTCTCCGCCGCAAGGTCGACAATGACCGAGCCGGGCTTCATCGCCGCGACCATATCCTCGGTCCACAGCTCAGGTGCTTCGCGGTTGGGGATCAGCGCGGTGGTGATGACGATGTCCACCTCAGGCGCCAGCTCGCGGAACTTGGCCAGCTGCGCTTCGCGGAATTCCGGCGAGGAGACCGAGGCATAGCCGCCGGTGGCGGCGCCGTCCTGCTGGGCTTCCTCAAAGTCGAGATAAACAAATTCGGCGCCCATGCTCTCGACCTGCTCGGCCACTTCCGGGCGGACGTCAAACGCCAGGGTGATCGCGCCAAGCGAGGTTGAGGTGCCGATGGCCGCCAGACCGGCAACACCGGCGCCGACCACCAGAACCTTGGCCGGGGGCACCTTGCCCGCCGCGGTGATCTGGCCGGTGAAGAAGCGGCCGAAGTTGTTGCCCGCTTCAATCACAGCGCGGTAGCCCGCGATATTGGCCATGGAGCTGAGCGCATCCATCTTCTGCGCGCGGCTGATCCGCGGCACCATTTCCATGGCGATCACATTGGCGCCCTTGGATTTGGCCAGCTCCATGCCCTCTTCATTGCCCGCCGGGTTGAAGAAGGAAATCAGCGTCTTGCCCTTGGTCAGCCGTTTCAGCTCGGTCGCATCCGGCTGGCGCACCTTGGCGATGATATCGGATGCTTTCCACAACGCTGCCGGTGTCTTGATGATCTCGACGCCCGCCGCTTCATAGACTGCGTCAGAAAAACCCGCAGCCGCACCGGCCCCGGCTTCGATCGCGCAATCATAGCCGAGTTTCTGCAACTGCTTGGCAGAGTCCGGCGTCATGCCGACCCGGTTCTCGCCCGCAAATGTTTCTTTTGGTGTCCCTATTTTCACCTTATGGGTCCCCCTCGTCTTGCCCGTGCCAGCAATGCCTAGGTACGGATCACAATGATTTTCTTTACTATACGCAAGATTGTTGCGCAAGGATTTTGCTGCATTGCCGCAAAGTCATGCTGCAATGCCGCGTCCCGATCAGATCCAGCGGCGCACCTTTTTCTCATAGCGGGCCCAGTCCGCCCGGAAGGTCCGCCGCAGCCTGTCTTCTTCGGGAATGACAAACCGCTTTTCCAGTAGCCACAGGAAGATGGGGATCAACGGCAGCGCCAGCACTGCGTCAAACCACAGCACAAGGCTCGCGAGGATCAGAACATCGCCCAAATAGATCGGGTTGCGGCTGCGGCTGAAGATCCCTGACTGCACCAGCCGGCTGGGTGTCTGGTGCGGAATGACCGTGGTTTTTTGCCGCCGCATCTCGGTTATGGCGAGCAAAGCCAGCAAGAGGCCGCCACCCAGCAGAATACCACCCAGGAACCCGGCCCATGCCCCCCGAAAGAAAGCCCGAATGCGGCATGAACCGACTGCAGCCAGGCCGTCAGAACAAAGCCTGCCAGCCAGACGGGCGGCACATCCAGCCACCGCATCACGCCCTGCTCTTTTGCAGAATATGTCCTGAAATCATATGCATTTCGGGCAATCTTTCCTTATCCGGCTTGCTCGTCCAGACCTGTTCGGGCGGGACTATCAGAAAAGGACAAATTGCCCCCGATGCTGCAGAAACGACGAATCTGTTCCGGCTTGCGGCATGATCCTGCATAGATTTGCCCGAAAGCCTACGTATATTTATGTGTACTGAAGCGGAGGGGCTTATTCCCATTCCATTTCCTCGAACACCCGGCCTGCGTTTTTGGTAGCCAGTTCCTCGAATGTGTCCAACCCCTTCCATTGCTCCTGATCCACATAGTAGGCGCTGGCGAGGTCTCCGCCGTCCTCGATATGGGCGCCGACCTTGGCCCGCAGGTCCACCAGATAGTCAAAGGTATAGCGGCGCAGCTGCGGCAAATTGGTCGGGTGGCCATGGCCCGGGATGACATAGGCGGGGTTGAGCGGTTCCAGCTTGTCCTGCCAGGTCTCAACCCAGCATTTGGTGCAGGTGTGCGGAAAGACCGGCAGCATCCGTTCATGAAAGGCGATGTCGCCGGCGATCATCAGGTTCCACGCGGGAATCCAGACCTGGATGTCGCCGGGATCATGCGCCGGGCCCAGGTGCAGAACCTGAATTTCCACCCCCCAAGGCTAAGCTCATAGCGGTCGTCAAAGGACAGGTTGGCATGTTCCACCCGCGTATCGCCGGCCCGGTCCTTGTTGTAGCCGCGCATGCGCTGCAGGATCATGTCACTGTTTTCCTGCGTTTCTGCAATTGCCTCGGCATGGGCCAGTACATCCACGCCTTGGTCGCGCCAATAGCCATTGCCCAGCATGGCATGGCCCTGGCCGTTTTCATTGATCACCAGCACCACGGGCTGATCGGTCACTTGCCTGATTTCCTGATGCAGCGCCTTGGCCAGCGCGTCCGAGGCACCGGCATTCACCACCACCACTCCTTCGCCGGTCACGATGAAGGACAGGTTGTTGTTGTGGCCTGCATTCTCATAGGTCGGCGGGGCCGTGGCGCCGATGGCGGAGAACACATGCGGGATGACCTCCACCGGTTTGGAGTAGAGTTCGGACTGGGGGTATTGGTCGGCAATGTCTTCGCTTGCCTGCGCGGCAATGGGCATCAGCAGGGCTGCGCAGGCAGCGGCGGCAAAAGCTTTCATTGGTATCTCCCTGAACGTTTGCCGCAACATTCACACATGTGAATATAACTGTAAACGCCAGACCCATGCGGCGTGACGGCACGGCGGGCTTGCCTGAGCGCTCTGCCCAGATAGGCTGTGCCGCAAAACAGGGAGGCCGGACGTTCATGACATTGACAGGCAAACACGCGCTGGTGACCGGCGGCGGCACCGGGATCGGGCTGGCCATCGCCCAAGGGCTGGCAGCGGAGGGAGCACACGTCACCATCACCGGACGGCGGCAAGAGGTTCTGGAAGAAGCCGCAACGGAGAACCTGCATCCCCTGGCCATGGATGTACGCAGCGAGGAGGACGTGGCGGCCAGGATTGCCGCCGCGGTTGAGGCGCGCGGCCCCATTCAGATCTGCGTGGCCAATGCCGGCGTTGCCGAGGGCGCTGCGCTGCACAAGACAACGATGGAGTTCTGGCGCAACATGATGGCGACCAATCTGGACGGGGCCTTTCTGACCATCCGCGAATGTTTCAAATCGATGCGGCAGACCGATTGGGGCCGGGTCATCACCGTTTCATCCATCGCCGGGCTGCGGGGGCTGAAAGGCGCCGCCTGCTATTCCGCCAGCAAACACGGGATGATCGGCCTCACCCGCGCGCTGAGCGAGGATTATCTGGGCACGCCCTTCACCTTTAACGCGCTATGCCCCGGATACGTGGACACGCCGATTGTCGAGCGCAACATCACATCAATCGCCCAGCGCGCCGGGATGAGCGCGGTGGAGGCGCTGGACGTGATGGTCAACGCCAACCGCCACAAGCGGCTGATCGAACCCGGCGAAGTCGCCGCCGCGGCGCTTTGGTTGTGCGGACCGGGGTCGGGATCCATCAATGGCCAGTGCATCGAGATTTCAGGAGGGCAAACCTGATGGACCGCAAGGAATTCAACACATTCTGCGCCACCTTCCCCGCCGCTGAACATGTGGTCCAATGGGGTAATTCCGACGTCTGGAAAGCAGGCGGCAAGCTGTTTGCGGTCTGCGGCTGGGCCGGCGGCAAGGATGCCTTCACATTCAAGGCAGGAGAAATTGCATTTGAAGTGCTGCAGGAACGTCCCGGCGTCCGTCCGGCACCCTATTTGGCATCACGCGGGATGAAGTGGTTGCAGCATTTTGAAGCCCCCGGCCTGTCAGATGCTGAGCTGCAGGAACAGATCACCCTGTCCTACCAGATGGTCACTGCAGGATTGTCCAAACGCAAACGGGCTGAGTTCGGCATTCCCGATCCCCAGCCCGCCGCCGGTCAGGGCTGACGCAGGCAGCCGGCCTCTGGACAGAATGCAATGGATACGATAGCAAACCGCAAAGCTTTAAGCTTGAAATACCCACCTGACGCGAGGCCCTGATGACCGATTTTGCAGCGACCAAGGCGATGTTCGACTTGCCGGAAGGCATGATCTATCTGGACGGAAACTCGCTGGGGCCGCTGCCCCGTGCCGCCAAGGACCGTGTTGGCGCGATGATGCAGGACGAATGGGGCCGGATGCTGATCACCGGCTGGAACAAGGCCGGCTGGATGGACAAGCCCAAGGCGCTGGGAGATCGCATCGGGCGGCTGATCGGGGCGGAGCCGGGCCATGTGGTGATGGGCGACACGCTGTCGATCAAAGTCTATCAGGCGGTGGCTTCGGCACTGGAGCTGAACCCGGGCCGCAAGGTGGTGCTGTCAGACAATGGCAACTTCCCCACCGATCTCTATATGGCGGGCGGGCTGCTGAAATCGCTGGGGCCGGACTATGAGCTGCGGGTGGTGGACCCGGAAGCGGTGGAGGAAAACATCACCGACGAGATCGCGGTGCTGATGATCACCGAGGTTGATTACCGCACCGGCCGCAAGCACGAGATGAAAGCGCTGACCGAAAAGGCCCATGCCAACGGCGTGCTGACGGTCTGGGATCTGGCCCACTCAGCCGGTGCTGTTCCCGTGGATCTGGCGGGTTGCCGCGCCGATTTTGCGGTTGGCTGCAGCTACAAATACCTCAATGGCGGCCCCGGCGCGCCGGCCTTCATTTATGTTGCCCCCGCCACGCGGAACAGGTCCGCCCGGCGCTGTCCGGCTGGCTGGGGCATGAAGCGCCTTTTGCCTTTGACCTCGACTACCGCCCCGGCAATGGCATCGACCGGATGCGCGTCGGTACTCCGCCGATCCTGCAACTGACCGCGCTGGAGGCGGCAATGGATATCTGGGACATGGCGGACATGGAAACCGTGCGCGCCAAATCCATCGCACTGTGCGATCTGTTCATCACCGAGGTAGAGAAAACCTGCCCGCAGCTGGAGCTTGCTTCGCCGCGCGATCCCGCCTTCCGCGGCAGCCAGGTATCGTTCAAATTCACTTACGGCTATGCCGCCATGCAGGCGCTGATCGGCCGCGGCGTGATCGGCGATTTCCGCGCACCCGATATTATGCGCTTCGGCTTTACGCCGCTCTATATTAACGAGGACGACGTGCGCGCAGCGGCCCGGATCATTGCCGATGTCATGAACAACGCCCTGTGGGACCGTGCCGAATACAAAGTGCGCAACGCGGTTACCTGATGCGAACCACCCGCTCATACCATCTGCCGCTGTGCCGCCCGGCGGGCTGGGTCGCGCTGTGGCGCCGGCTGGCCCAATGCGGCACCCTGAACCGGAGAAACCCTTCCTTTCCCTGAACCGTGATACACTTTGGAAAAGGAAGACTTTGATGACAAAACCCTATGATCCCGCCGACGACGGAGCGCAGATGTCCTTTGACGGGCGAATGTCTTATGGCGATTACCTGTCGCTGGACATGCTGCTGAACGCGCAGAAGACATGGACCAATACCCATGACGAGATGCTGTTCATCATTCAGCACCAGACCTCGGAACTGTGGATGCGGCTGGCCATTCACGAACTGACCGCCGCCCGTGAACGCCTGCTGGGCGGCAAGGCGCATCAGGCCTTCAAAATGCTGGCCCGTGTGGCGCGCATTTTTGAGCAGCTGAACTCTGCCTGGGACGTGCTGCGCACCATGACGCCCTCGGACTACACCGCGTTCCGGGACGAGCTGGGCCAAAGCTCCGGCTTCCAGTCGCACCAGTACCGGCAGATCGAATTCATGCTGGGCAACCGCAACACGGCGATGCTGCGCCCGCACGTCCACCGCCCGGACATCCTGGCACTGCTGGAGGCAGAGCTGGCGCAGCCCTCGCTCTATGACGTAGCGCTGAAGGCGCTGGCGCGCAGCTTCCCGCTACCGGACGAAGTGCTGAACCGGGATCTGGCCGGGGCATATGTACCGCATGAGGCCGTGCAAGCCGCCTGGACCGAAGTCTACCGCGACACCGAAACACATTGGGAGCTGTATGAACTGGCCGAGAAGCTGGTGGACTTCGAGGATTACTTCCGCCGCTGGCGCTTCAACCATGTGACCACGGTGGAGCGGGTGATCGGTTTCAAGCGCGGCACCGGCGGCACCGGCGGCGTCAGCTATCTGAAACGGATGCTGGAAGTGGAACTGTTCCCCGAGCTGTGGCACCTGCGCACCGAGCTTTGATGCGCACGCGGGCCGGTTCGTCCGGCCCGCCCGTCAGCGCGGCGTCAGCCCGGCCCCGAACAGCGCCGCCAGCTGGCGCACGCCTTCCAGGTAGGTGGCGTAATCCCCGGCGGATTGCTTGATACCCTTGAGGGACGCGCAAATGGTCCGGGCAATCACTTCGGCCTGCCCGTTCAGCACCGCCTGCCCGGTCTCTGCCTGCTGTTGCAGCCAAGTGGCATAAAGCCCGCGCAAAGCTGTTTCGCCCTCTTCGATTTCCTTACCGGCGACGTTCTTAGTGACTTCGAACAGCTCCATTCCGTGCGGCGAGGCCATCATCGACTCAATCGCTTCGCCGCCCTGCCCCTCAAAGGCCGCCAAAAGGCGCTTGGCCAGGGTTCCTTCGGAGGCCAGCCCGGCCCGGACATTCTCCGCAGTATTGTCATAATACGCGGCGACAAGCGCCCGGAAAATCGCCTCTTTGTTCCTGAAATGCAAATACAGCGCCGGCCGCGACATGCCCGCACTTTTGGCAATGTCATCCATCGAGGTCTTGCGGAACCCATAGGTAGAGAACGCTGCCCATGCGGCGCCCAGGATTACCTGCTGTTTCGGATCAATGCCTGCCATGTTCATGTTTTTGCTTCTGACATTCTCAGCGCAAAATGTCAATTGACACCCTGACACAATTGATACACTTTGTCAGAACCACAGCAAGGGAGCCCCGCCATGCCAACAGACCTGCGCATCAACGGAAAGACACATCAAGTGGACCTGCCGGATAACGTGCCCCTCCTGTGGGTTCTGCGCGATGAGGTTGGCCTGACCGGAACCAAATTCGGCTGCGGTGTTGCCGCTTGCGGCGCCTGTACGGTGCATATCGACGGCGCGGCGGTGCGCTCGTGCCAAGTGGCGCTGTCGGATGTCTGGGGCGAGGTCACCACAATCGAAGGTCTCGGCACGCCCGATGCCATGGCGGCAATCCAGCAGGCCTGGGTTAAGCATCAGGTGGCGCAATGCGGCTATTGCCAGTCCGGCCAGATCATGCAGGCGGCCAGCCTATTGGCGGAAAACCCGGCCCCATCAGACGCCGAGATTGACGAGGCCATGCAGGGTAACCTCTGCCGCTGCGGCACCTATCCGCGTATCCGGGCTGCCATCCATTCCGCCGCGAAACAGATGCAGGAGGCGTAATCCCATGGCCAGCATCGCAAAAATCGCCCGCCGGACCTTCCTCATCGGCTCTGCCGCTGTCGTCGGCGGCGTTGCTTTCGGCGCCTATTACGTCAGCCGTCCCGCCCCTAACCCGCTGCAACCGGGCGATGGCGAGGCAGCACTGAACCCGTTTGTTCTGATTGATCAGAACGGCATCACCCTGTTTGCCCCGCGTGCCGAAATGGGCCAGGGGGTTAAAACCAGCTGGGCGGCGCTGATCGCGGAAGAGCTGGATGTGGAACTGGATCAGGTGCGGGTGCTGCACGGGCCGGCCGCCAGGGCATACTACAACTCTGCATTCATGGCGGATGCGCTGCCGGGCAAAGGCTATGACAGCGGCACCTTCAAGCATTCCATCGGCGAGGCACTGGGGCACCTCGGCAAGGTGCTGAACCTGCATGGCACCGGCGGTTCCACCTCGATGAAGGACGGCTATAAGCGGATGCGCCAAGCCGGTGCAACAGCCCGCGAGACACTGAAACAGGCGGCAGCGGACCGGCTCGGCCTCAGCCGCAGCCAGTTCTCCACCGCCAAAGGGGCGGTGATTGCACCGGATGGCACGCAGATCCCCTACACCGAGCTCGCAATGGACGCCGCCAAGCTGGACCCGGTGGAAGCGGACCTCCGCCCGCGCCATGAATGGCGGCTGATCGGAAAATCCCAGCCCCGCGTCGACATGGCGGAAAAATCCACCGGCACCGCCGAATTCGGCATCGACGTGCGGCTGCCGGGTATAAAATTTGCCGCATTGCGCATGAACCCGCGCCAGGGCGGCGGTATGGCAGGCTTTGACGCCGCAGCCGCCGCAGCAATGCCGGGTGTGGAAAAGGTAATTGATATGGGCACCGGCGTCGCAGTGGTGGCCAGCAATACTTGGCTCGCCATGCAGGCGGTGGATGCCATCGAGGTAAACTGGCAGGACGCCCCCTATCCGCCGGAAACCGATCAGATCTTCGCCCGCATTGCTTCGGCCTTTGAAGACGCTCCGAATTCGGTGCTGCGCGATGACGGCGATGCGGATCAGCTGCCCGCAGGCGCAACTGAACTGACGGCAGACTACCAGGTGCCCTATCTGGCGCATGCCACAATGGAGCCGATGAATGCCACTGCCCTGCTGGAGGATGGCAAGCTGACCGTCTGGTGCGGCAATCAGATGCCCACGTTCACCCAGTCAAAATGCGCCGCCGAGGCCGGGCTGGACGCCGAACAGGTGGACATCCGCACCACCTATCTGGGCGGCGGGTTCGGGCGCCGGGTCGAGTTCGACTATGCAGTGTTCGCCACCCGCATCGCCAAGGACATGCCCGGCGTGCCGGTGCAGCTGACGTGGAGCCGCGAGGAAGACATGCGGCACGACATGTACCGCCCCGGCGCCATGGCGCGGATGCGCGGCGCGGTAAAGGATGGCACGGCGGTGCTGATGGACGGCAAAGTGGCAGCGGCCTCGCCCACCGAACAGGCGATGAAACGGCTGGCGGATTTCACCCCCGCAGGCCCGGACAAGGTGCATGTCGAGGGGTTCTTCAACTCCCCATACGCGATCCCGAATTACCGGATGGCCGGCCATATCTCGGACCTGCAGATCCCGGTTGGTTTCTGGCGCTCTGTCGGCAACAGCTTCAACGCCTTCTTCGTCGAAAGTTTCATGGATGAGATGGCCCATGCGGCCGGCACCGATCCGCTGGAATTCCGCTTGGACCTTGCCCGCCGCGAATGGGCGCCCGCTGCCGGCGTGCTGGAGGCGGTCAGGGAGATGTCAGGCTGGGCCGGCAAAACACCCGATGGCGTGGGACGCGGCGTTGCCCTGTCCTACAGCTTTGGCACGCCGGTGGCCGAGGTGATCGAGGTGGCGGAGGAAGACGGCAGCATCCGCATCGCCAAGGCCTGGATCGCCTGCGACATGGGCCGGGTGATCGACCCGGAAATCGTCAAGGCGCAGATGTTCGGCGGTATGGCATACGGGCTGTCGGCAGCCTGCTTTGGCGAGATCACCTTTGCCGATGGCGCCGCCGAACAGGGCAACTTCCCCGACTATGACGCCCTGCGCATGCACACGATGCCCGAAACAGAGGTGCAGGTGCTGGAAACCCAGGCCCATATGGGCGGCGCCGGCGAGCCCGGCACCCCGCCAGCGGCGCCGGCGCTGGCCAACGCGCTGTTCGACCTCACTGGCAAACGCGCGCGTCGCCTGCCTTTGATGCACGAGTTTGATCTGCTGGTCTGAAACGGTTTGCGGCCTGCCGCGCGGGCGGGCCGCAGGTTCTTCGCCTAGTCCAGGATCTTAACCATCCGGTAGTTGTGAATTTTCACGCCGCCACGCTCAAATTCGCACCGTTTTTCCAAGGCAAATCCCATCCGCTCGAAAAAGCCGCGCGCCGCTTCGCTCGCCTCGGTATACAACAGTCCGATCCCCTGACGCAGCGCAGTCTCTTCCAGTTTGCCGTAGAGCATCGCCGCAACGCCCTGCCCTGCCGCACGGGGGTGGCAGAACAGCATGTCGATATGGCCGTCCGCCTCAAGATCAATGAAAGCCGCCGGCACATCCGCATCATCCGCCGCCACCCAGACTGCGCGGCCATCGGACAGCTTCCGCAGGAAAGCTTCGCTTGACGGCGCCTCCGGGCACCATGCGCGGATTTGCGCAGGAGAATAAAACCGGCTGGCAATACCATGAACAGCGGATGCAAAAACATCCGTCAACACCGCTGCATCACCGGCTCTGAATTGCCTGATTCCGCAGCATACAGGCCTGCCAGCGGCCTCAAACCGTGCATTGTTTGCCATATTCGAACCTTTTACGCTGACCGCTGCAAACCAGCCTGCGCCTTGCCAGCCGCCCAGGCTCTGACCGCATCGCCGAACGCCTCGAACAGCGGGCGCGACACCGGATCGCTGGCCGCATCCCATTCCGGGTGCCACTGCACAGACATCGTAAACCCCGCTGCGTCCTTGATATAGACCGCTTCGGCTGTGCCATCGGGCGCCTGCCCGTCAATCACCACGCGGGTGCCCGGGCGTTTGATCCCCTGCCCGTGCAGCGTGTTGGTCATGACTTCTTCGGCCCCGAACAAGCGGTGGAACACTCCGCCGGAGCTGAATTTCACCGTGTGGCGCAGGGCAAATTTTTCTTCCAGCGTGCCATCCGGCGGCATCCGGTGGTTCATCCGCCCCGGCAGATCGCGGATTTCCGGGTGCAGCGTGCCCCCATCGCCACGTTGACCTCCTGAAAGCCGCGGCAGATGCCCAGAAACGGCTGGCCGCGGTCAACACAGGCGCGGATCAGCGGCAAAGTGATCGCATCACGCGCCCGGTCAAAGGCGCCATGCGCTTCTGTCTCGGCCTCGCCGTATTCATGCGGGTGCACGTTCGGGCGGCCGCCTGTCAGCAAGAAGCCGTCAAAACTCTCCAGCAGTTCCTCAACCGTCACGAAACGGGGGTCCGAAGGGATCATCAGCGGCATGCAACCCGCCACTTCGGCGATCGCCTCGGAGTTCATGGTTCCGCCCGCGTGGACAGGGTACTGATCGTTGATCAGGTAGGAATTTCCGATGATGCCAACTTTGGGTCGCGCCATTTTCCGCTCTTCTTGTGCTGTATAAAGAAGAACCTAGCCCCCTGCGGGCGCCACATCAACGGGGAGCACGGCGCAACAGACTGTTCAGCCGCGCACAACGCTGCGGAATGTCCGTGCGAAGTCAGATCTCGCCCTGCAAACCCGCCGCTTCGATACCGGCCATGGCCGCGACGGCATCATTATCCGAGCTGTCGCCGGTGACACCAACCGCGCCGATCACAGCACCGTCCGCACCGCGTACCAGCACCCCGCCCGGCACCGGCACCACCTGGCCGCCATAGACCCCGTTCACCGCCGCCATGAAATAGGCCTGTGCTTCTGCCCGGGCCATCTGCGCGCTGCCGGCCATACCCAGCATGACCGAGCCATAAGCCTTGCCATGGGCAATGGGGAACCGGCCCGGTGCGGCGCCGTCCTCGCGTTCGAACGCCCGCACATGGCCGCCCGCATCCAGCACCACTACCGACAGCGGCTTCAGCCCCATCTCATGCCCTTTGCCCAAGGCCGCACGGATGATTGTGCGGGCCTGATCCAGTGAAATCTCAGCCATGGGTGTCTTTCCTTCCGTTCGCGTGACGTCACGGAACAGAAAAGGAGGCCAAAAGGCCCCCTTTGACTACCCCTTTTTGCGGGGAAACTGTTTCATCCGGTCAGTTTGCCGCGGTCAGTTTGACGCTTGCTGCGCCTTCAGCTCCAGCCGCCGGGCGTGCAGAACCGGCTCGGTATAGCCGGAAGGCTGCACCCGCCCCTGGAACACCAGATCGCAGGCCGCCTGGAAGGCGATGGTGTCGAACCCCGGCGCCATCGCGCGATAGGTGTTGTCGCCGCGGTTCTGCTCATCCACCACCTTGGCCATCTTGTGCAAGCTGCCCATCACCTCTTCTTCGCTGACCACACCGTGATGCAGCCAGTTGGCGATATGCTGGGCGGAAATCCGGCAGGTGGCGCGGTCCTCCATCAGCCCGACATCATTGATGTCCGGCACCTTGGAGCATCCCACCCCCTGATCGACCCAGCGCACCACATAGCCCAGGATGCCCTGCGCATTGTTTTCCACCTCACGCGCGATCTGGCGCGGCGTCCATTTGCGGTAAGTGGCCAGCGGGATTTCCAGAATGCCGTCCACATGGGCGCGGCGGCCGCCGGCCATAAGCCGTTCCTGCACCGCGAACACATCCACCTTGTGGTAATGCAGCGCATGCAGGGTCGCGGCGGTCGGGCTAGGCACCCAGGCACAGTTGGCGCCGGATTTCGGATGCTCGATCTTCTGTTCCAGCATCGCCGCCATCATGTCCGGCATTGCCCACATGCCTTTGCCGATCTGCGCCTTGCCGCTGAGGCCGCATTCCAGGCCGATATCCACATTCAGGTTCTCATAGGCACCGATCCAGCCCTTGCGCTTGATGAAATCCTTGCGGGAGAACGGGCCTGCCTCCATCGAGGTGTGGATCTCGTCACCGGTTCGGTCCAGGAAACCGGTGTTGATAAACGCCACCCGGTGCTTGGCCGCACGGATGCATTCCTTGAGGTTCACCGAGGTGCGGCGCTCTTCGTCCATGATACCGATCTTCACGGTGTGGCGCGGCAGGCCCAGAATGTCCTCGACCTTGTCGAAAATGCGGTCGGTAAAGGCGACTTCGTCCGGCCCGTGCATCTTGGGCTTCACCACATAGACCGAGCCATGGGCCGAGTTGCCGCCCGCGCGTTTCAAGTCGTGCTTGGCAATCATCACGGTGATCAGCGCATCGAGCAGCCCCTCGTAAGCCTCCTTGCCGCCCTGATCCAGAACCGCCGGGTTGGTCATCAGATGGCCGACATTGCGCACCCACAGCACCGCCCGGCCCTTTACGGACATCGCAGAGCCATCGGGCGCAGTGAAGCCGAAATCCGGGTTCAGACGACGGGTGATGGTCTTGCCGCCCTTGTCCAGCTTCGCTTCCAGATCGCCCCGCATCAAGCCCAGCCAATTAGAGTAGGCCTGCGTCTTGTCCTCGGCATCAACGCAGGCGACCGAGTCCTCGCAGTCCATGATCGCAGACATTGCGCTTTCCAGCCGCACATCCGCCAACCCCGCCTGATCGCGGGCGCCAATCGCATGGGCGCGGTCGAATACCAGCTCAACATGCAGCCCGTTGTTGCGCAGCAGCACGGATTCAGGCGCTTTGGGGTTGCCGCGGTAGCCTGCAAACTTCTCCGGCTGCGCCAGCGGCAGGTCGTCAATCAGCAGCTGACCGTCCTGCACGTAATAGCGGCGCACATCGGCATGGCTGGCACCGTCAATCGGGAAGGCTTCATCCAGGAACACCCGCGCCCGCGCCACAACCCGCGCGCCGCGGCCCTTGTCATAGCCGCCCTTGGGCGCCGGGGTTCCCATCGCATCGGTGCCGTAAAACCCGTCATACAGGCTGCCCCAGCGCGCATTGGCCGCGTTCAGCGCATAGCGCGCATTGGTGATCGGAACCACCAGCTGCGGCCCCGGTACCAAAGCGATCTCCGGGTCCACGTTCTGCGTCTCGACCTCGAAATCGCCGCCCTCCGGCAGCAGATAGCCGATATTACTCAGGAACGCCTTGTACCCTTCGTGGTCATGGGGCTTGTCCCGGTTGGCAATATGCCAGGCATCAATTTCAGCCTGCATCTGTTCCCGCTTGGCCAGCAACGCACGGTTTTCCGGGCCGAACCCGTTCACCAGCTCCGCCAGGCCCGCCCAGAACGCCTCGGCCTCAACCCCGGTGCCCGGCAGCGCCTGCTTTTCGATGAATTCCGCCAGCTCCGGCGCGACCTGAATTCCCTGCTTTTCGACCCGGCTCATGACTTGCTCCTTTGGGCGGTACACCACTGTATGCTGTCTCTTAACTAGGGGAGAAGTTTCCGATCGGCAACAAAACAGCCTTCCTCTGAAACCGAACTCAATTTCTTGTTTATCAAGAAAGTGCTGCGGATTTTTCCAGACCGCCCTTCAGGCCCCCAATCCACTTGCAGTCACCTGCCTATCCTCTACACCTTAAAAGGACGCAGCGCCGAGGAGAGCGAGAATGGCCAAAGACACGCCCCAGACCTTCTACCTGAAAGATTACACCCCTTTTGGATACGACGTTGAAAGCGTTCACCTGACCTTCCGCCTGTCGCCGGAAACCACCCGGGTTCTCAGCAAAATCCGCTTTGCACCCAAGGCGGACGCGGCAGACAAGACATTCTTCCTGCACGGCGAAGACCTCCAGCTGATCTCGGCCAAGATCGATGGCCAGGAAGTTGCGCCGGAAGTGACAGACAAAGGCCTCAGTTGCGACGTGCCCGGCGCCCCCTTCACCTGGGAAGCCGAGGTGGAGATCAACCCGGCCGGCAATACCGCGCTGGAAGGGCTATACATGTCCAACCGCATGTATTGCACCCAGTGCGAGGCTGAGGGTTTCCGCAAGATCACTTACTACCCCGACCGCCCAGACGTGATGTCCACCTTCACCGTCAGGATTGAGGGCGACGAGCCGGTGATGCTGTCGAACGGCAACCCCATGGGCCACGGCGAAGGCTGGGCTGAATGGCACGATCCCTGGCCGAAACCGGCCTATCTGTTTGCTCTGGTTGCGGGCGATCTGGTCAACCATCCCGGCCAATTCACCACCAAATCCGGCAAAGTGGTGGAGCTGAACATCTGGGTCCGTCCCGGCCCTGATGAGGGCAAATGCGCCTTTGGCATGGAAGCATTGAAAAAGTCGATGACATGGGACGAGGAGGTCTATGGCCTCGAATACGACCTGGAGCTGTTCAACATCGTGGCCGTGGACGACTTCAACATGGGCGCGATGGAGAACAAAGGGTTGAACATTTTCAACTCCTCCTGCGTCCTGGCGTCCCCGGAAACCTCCACAGATGCAAATTTCGAACGTATTGAGGCGATAATCGCCCATGAGTACTTTCACAACTGGACCGGGAACCGCATCACCTGCCGCGACTGGTTCCAACTGTGCCTCAAGGAAGGTTTGACGGTCTTCCGCGACGCCCAGTTTACCTCCGACATGCGTTCGGAACCGGTCAAACGGATCGAGGATGTGATCACCCTGCGTGCCCGCCAATTCCCCGAGGACGGCGGCCCCTTGGCCCATCCGCCGCGCCCCGAGGAGTTCCAGGAGATCAACAACTTCTATACCGCCACCGTCTATGAGAAAGGCGCCGAGGTGATCGGCATGCTCAAGCGGCTGGTAGGGGATGAGAATTACTACAAGGCGCTGAAACTCTATTTTGAGCGCCACGACGGCCAAGCCTGTACCATCGAGGACTGGCTTCAGGTGTTCGAGGACGCCACCGGCCGCGACCTGCAGCAATTCAAACTGTGGTACAGTCAGGCAGGCACCCCGCGGGTGAAAGTGTCCGAGGAATACGCCGACGGCACCTATACCCTGACGCTTGAACAATCGACGCCGCCGACGCCGGGCCAGCCGGACAAGGCGCCGCGGGTGATCCCGATGGCGGTGGGCCTGTTGTCCCCAACGGCGACGAGGTCCGCGCGACAGAGGTGCTGGAGCTGACGGAAGCCAAGCAAAGCTTCACCTTCGACGGCCTCGCTGCCAAACCGGTGCCCTCGATCCTGCGCGAGTTTTCCGCCCCGGTGATCCTGGAGCGCGACACCACCAATGCCGAACGCGCCTTCCTGCTGGCCCATGACACCGACCCGTTCAACCGCTGGGAGGCAGGCAACGCGCTGGCCAAGGAGGTCCGCTTGGCGATGGTGCTGGACGGTGCCGCGCCCGATGGCGCCTATCTGGATGCGCTGGAAAAACTGGTGCGCGATGACGATCAGGACCCGGCCTTCCGCGCGCTGGTGCTGTCGCCGCCCAGCCAGGCCGACATCGCCCAGACACTGTTTGAACGCGGCTATACCCCCGATCCGCAGAAAATCTATGACGCGGCTGAGACCTTTACCCAAACCCTGGCGCAGCAACTGGAAACCAGCCTGCCCGGCTTTATGCTGCCACCACAGTCGAAGGCCCTTATGCGCCGGACGCCGATAGCGCCGGCAAACGCGCCCTGAACGGCCGTATCCTGTCACTGCTCACCCGTCTGGACGGCGGCGAACAGGCCGCGCGCCAATACGCAGCTGCGGACAACATGACCCAGCAATACACCGCCCTCGCCGCGCTGATGAAGGCTGAAAAAGGCGATGCCCAATCCCAGGCCTTCTTTGATCAGTGGAATGACGACCGGCTGGTGATGGACAAATGGTTCGCCCTGCAGATCGCCTGCGCAGCGCCACAGAAAACCGCAGCCACCGCAGCCGCCCTGACCAATCATGCGCTGTTCGACATGAAAAACCCCAACCGTTTCCGCGCAGTCTTTGGCGCATTGGCGGGCAACCACGCGGGCTTCCATCACGCCAGCGGCGAGGCCTATGCCCTGCTGGCAGAGAACCTGATTGCATTGGACAAGCTGAACCCGCAGACCACTGCCCGCATGTGCGCCGCCTTCCAGACTTGGAAACGCTATGACGCCGGCCGCCAGTCGCTGATCCGCGCCCGGATGAGCCGCATTGCCGGCGCGCCGGGTCTCAGCCGGGACACCAATGAGATGATCACCCGGATCCTGGATGCCTGAAACACCGGAACCACGCTCTCCGGCGGCGGATTACAGCTTCTCGCGCCGGGGCCGCTCTCCCACGGCAATGCTGGCAACCGGCGGCTGGCTGGCGGCGCTGCTGGTGTTGTGGCTCTTGCTGGATGCGGCCGTTTGGCTGGTGATCCTGCTGGCTCTGCCGGTTGTTCCTGCGCTGCTGGACCTGATCCGCAACCCCCTGTCAGGCCTCATGTTTTCTGGAAACCAATTGGAATGGTTCACCGGAGGCCTGACCGGCAAGGCCGAGCTTGGAGAGATCGACCGCGTGCGTTTTGACACCCGATGGGATTTCTCAGTCCGCGCCACATTGATCCTGCGCAACGGTAAACGCATCCGCTTGCCGCAAGAGGCCACCCCGCCGCACGCCGAAGCGGACGCCGCATTCCAGGCCCGCGGCATCAGGACCGAACGCCATTATTTCACTGCGTTTTGACGGCGCTGGTCTTGAACTTGCGCATCAGCTGCCATTGCCGCTGCCGCCACCCGCGATTGTTCCCATTGAGGCGTTAACTTCCCCAGTGCCGCCATCTTTGCGCCCCAATGCCTGACGACATTGGGAGCAACGATAAGCTGCCACTCATCAGGAAGCGCAAATGCTCACAACCTCACGACAGGCACGGGATTTTCTGTCCCGCATTTCAGGTCTGGTTTCCGACCGCTCCAAGCCTGCCGCCACTTCTGTTCCTGTTCCTGTTTCGTCCTGGTCCCTGCCCCGGCAGAGGAACTGCTGAACCGCCGCCTGGAAGACAGCCTGTCGATCCCGGTCAGCCGCGAACAGGGTGATCCGGATTGCATCCAGGCCCAGGACCGCGGCCAGTTTCTGGCCCGTCAGGAGCGCTGGGACGAACTGTCCGGCAAATCGGTGAAGCAGATCAATCCCGCGCCGCCGCACGCTGCGGACTGCCGCTGGCCGACCTCATCGCCTATGGTGCCCGGGCTGATGTTGTGAACGCAACCGAAGATGCGCTGACGGAAAACCAGGATGTCTGCAACCGCACATTGATCCGCGGCCTGATGGCGTTTGAAGCGTTGCGGGCCGAGAACCGCCACGACCCCTATCTGACAGCGCTGGTCGCCCTTGCCCATATCGACATCGGCTGGGCCTGGCGCGGATCTGAGGGACCCATTGCAGCCCCGCAGGCGAACCAGCGCCGCTGCGCCGCCCATTTCGACCGTGCCGCGGCCTTGCTGGATCCAATTGCAAACGATTGCCAGGACAGCCCGTTCCTGAAAGCCGCACACTGCGCGCTGTTTGCCGGCCGCAATGCCGGGACGCTGCGGGTGGCCGATGAATTCGCCGCGCTGATCGATCTCGCTCCCGGCAACCACCGCCACATGCGCACACTCGGCACCCATATGCTGCCGCGCCGGTCCGGCTCCTATGCGGCCCTCGAACTGGAGGCCCGCCGCACCGCCTCGCGCACCGCTGAAACCTGGGGGCCGGCGGCTACGCTTGGGTCTATTTCGACGCCATTGCCATCGACGATCAGGCCTGCGCCCGTGTTGACTCCCGGCTCTTTCTCGACGGGCTGAAGGACATCGTCAATGCCAACCCCTCGCAGGAAATGATCAACCTGCTGGCCGCCTATTGCACGGTTTCCCTGCGCAAGGGTCTGGGGCAAAACCTGCAAGCCGACCTGCCGCGGCTGAAGATTGCCGAGGCTGCAAACTGGCTGATCCGCGATCACCTGACGGAACTGCATCCGCTGGTCTGGGCGCATGCCGCCGAAGGCTTTGACAACAGCGCCCGCATCCGCTCTGTCAGCCGCTTTGCCGCCCGTGGCCATGCCGGCGCGCTTGCGGCCATCGCCGGGCAATTCCGCGAAGAGATCGAAGGCGGGCAACAAATCGCCTTTACCGGCCGGGGCCTGCAAGTCAGCCCGGCGTAACTGGCCGGTATCAAGGAAAAAGCGGGGCCATGGCCCCGCTTTGCTAAGTTTTCTTGAAGGCATCCATCAGCGCCGCGCCCAGCGCGCCTGTGCCCTGCCCCTTGCCTTGACTGTCCTTGGGGCTGGCAGAGGTTTTGCCTTTTGCGCCGGCAGGCATGCCGCCCCGCCGCGGCCCCGCGCCCTTGGACGGACCGCGCGCGCTGCGGTCCTCCTTGGCCGAAGCACCGCCATCCTTGCGCATGGTCAGTCCAATCCGTTTGCGCGGCACATCGACTTCGGTGACCGTCACCTTGACCACCTGGCCGGTCTTCACAACCTCATGCGGGTCCTTCACAAAACGGTCCGCCAACTGGCTGACATGCACCAGCCCGTCCTGATGCACGCCAATGTCCACAAAGGCGCCAAAGGCTGCCACATTTGTCACCGTGCCTTCAAGCACCATGCCCGGTTTCAGGTCGGTGATCTGCTCCACCCCGTCTTTGAAGGACGCCGTCACAAAAGAAGGACGCGGGTCGCGGCCCGGCTTTTCCAGCTCCTGCAAAATGTCCCGCACGGTGGGCAGACCGAAACTGTCGCTGACAAAATCCTCTGCCCGCAGCCCTTTCAAGGCGGTCTCATCGCCCATGATCTGGCGGATGTCGCGCCCGCAGGCTGCAACCACCCTGCGCGCCACATCATAGGCCTCGGGGTGGACCGAGGACGCATCCAGCGGTTCCTTGCCATCGCGGATGCGCAGGAAGCCCGCACATTGCTCAAACGCCTTGGGGCCCAGCCGCGCCACCTTCAGCAGCTCCTTGCGGGACATAAACGCACCATTCACATCGCGGTGCGCCACAATCGCCTCCGCCAAGCCGGGGCCAAGACCCGAGACATGCGCCAGCAGCGGCGCCGATGCCATGTTGAGATCCACACCCACCCCGTTCACCACATCCTCGATCACTGCCTCCAGCGATTTCGAAAGTTTGTGCTGGTCCACATCGTGCTGATACTGGCCCACACCGATGCTTTTGGGTTCGATCTTCACCAGTTCCGCCAGCGGGTCCTGCAGGCGCCGCGCAATCGACACCGCGCCGCGCAAGCTCACGTCCAGATCCGGGAATTCCCGCGCTGCCAGCTCGGACGCGGAATAGACCGAGGCGCCAGCCTCAGACACCACCACCTTGGTCGGCGCCTTCACTTTCGCGGGCAGATGGTTCAGCACCTCCGCCACCATCCGCTCGGTCTCGCGGCTGGCAGTGCCGTTGCCAATGGCGATCAGCTCGACGCCATGCTCGGCGATCAGTTTGACGATGGACACTTGCGCGCCGCGCAGATCATTCTTCGGCTGAAACGGGTACAGCGTCTCGGTGGCCACCAGTTTGCCCGTAGCATCAACCACCGCCGCCTTGACGCCGGTGCGGATGCCCGGGTCCAGCCCGAGAGTCGGCCGCGCACCGGCTGGCGCTGCAAACAGCAAGTCCTTCAGGTTGCGTGCAAACACCTGAATGGCATCTTCCTGCGCCCGCCCCCGCAAATCGCCCATCAGTTCCAGCATCATCGACAGGCTCAGCTTCACCCGCCAGGTCCAGCCTGCCACCTTGCGCAGCCAGATATCCCCGGACCATTGCCGCCCGCGCCCAGCTCCGCTGCGACCATCGCCTCGGCCCTGGCCGCGCCTTCCTCCGGCTCCGGCCCCACATCCAGCGTCAGCACGCCTTCATTTGCGCCGCGCAGCATCGCCAGTGCCCGGTGTGACGGAACATCCGCCCAGCGCTCGGTATGGGCAAAATAGTCCGAAAACTTGGCGCCTTCCTGTTCCTTGCCTTCTATCACCTTGGCTGTGAGCACCGCCTCCCGCTGCAGGAACTCCCGCAACCGCCCCAGCAGATGCGCCTTTTCCGTCAGACGCTCGGTCAGAATGTCCCGCGCCCCGTTCAGCGCATCCTTCACCGTTGCCACCGTCCCGGTCACATACCCGCCGGCCAGCTGTTCCGGGTCAGCACTCCGGTCCGCCAGAATGGCATCGGCCAGCGGCTCCAGCCCGTTTTCGCGCGCAATCATTGCCTTAGTGCGCCGCTTGGGCTTGTAAGGCAGATAGATATCCTCCAGCTGAGCCTTGGTCTCTGCCTTGGCGATTGAGGCCGCCAGATCTTCGGTCAGCTTGTCCTGCCCCTTGATCGAATCGAAGATAGCCGCCCGCCGCTTTTCCAGCTCGCGCAGATATTCCAGCCGTTCCGCCAGGGTGCGCAGCTGGGTATCATCCAACCCGCCCGTCGCCTCCTTCCGGTAGCGAGCGACAAAGGGCACCGTCGCGCCCTCGTCCAGCAGCGAAACCGCGGCGTTCACCTGTTTCGATGCGGCGCCGATTTCTGCGGCGATTGTCTGGCTGATGCGGGCGGATGTGTCCAATGCGGCCTCCTGAAATTCTGCTCGGGCATCTTTCTTAGCCGCGCTGGCGGGCACCGCCAAGCGAATGTTTCGCCCCCGGCGGAGGGCCGCACCCAAACCTGAGAGGCTGCGAACGCGCCCTCCCCTTTGCCGGAGGCAAACCTGCGGTTTGACGGGAGCGGCGGGCGCGGCCCGGTCTTTTAGCCCGCACCAAGCGCCCATTGCCCTCTTGCCCCTGCCCGCCAGCGGGCCTAGAACGCTTGCCAACATCGGACATTCGGATACGGCGGAAAACCATGCTCGACCTGACATATGAACTCCCCAAGCCCAAGGTGATCGCGGGCGCCAAGCATGACTGGGAACTGGTCATCGGCATGGAGGTGCATGCCCAGGTCAGCTCAAAGTCCAAGCTGTTCTCCGGCGCCTCCACAAAATTCGGCGCCGAACCGAACTCCAATGTGGCTTTTGTGGACGCGGCAATGCCCGGCATGCTGCCGGTGATCAACGAATACTGCATTGAACAGGCGGTGCGCACCGGGCTGGGCCTGAAGGCTGACATCAACCTGTGGTCGGCCTTTGACCGCAAGAATTACTTCTACCCCGACCTGCCGCAGGGCTACCAGATTTCACAGCTCTACCATCCCATTGTGGGTGAGGGCGAAGTGCTGGTGGAACTGGGCGACGGCACCGCACGCAACGTGCGGGTCGAGCGCATCCACATGGAGCAGGACGCGGGCAAATCGATCCACGACATGGATCCCAACATGTCCTTTGTCGACCTGAACCGGACCGGCGTCTGCCTGATGGAGATCGTGTCGCGCCCCGACATCCGCGGGCCGGAAGAAGCCGCCGCCTATATCGCCAAGCTGCGCCAGATCATGCAGTACCTGGGCACCTGCGACGGCAACATGCAGAACGGTAATCTGCGCGCCGACGTGAACGTTTCGGTCTGCTTGCCGGGCCAGTACGAGAAGTACCAGGAAACCCAGGATTTCGGCCACCTCGGCACCCGCTGCGAGATCAAAAACATGAACTCCATGCGCTTCATCCAGCAGGCCATCGAAGTCGAGGCCCGCCGCCAGATCGCCATCATCGAAGCGGGTGGCAAGATCGACCAGGAAACCCGGCTCTATGATCCGGACAAGGGCGAAACCCGCTCCATGCGGTCCAAGGAAGAAGCGCATGATTACCGCTATTTCCCCGACCCCGACCTGCTGCCGCTGGAGATCGAACAAGCCTGGGTCGATGACATCGCCGCCAAGCTGCCGGAACTGCCGGACGAGAAAAAGGCGCGCTTCATCAAAGACTTCGGACTTAGCGACTATGACGCCTCGGTGCTGACCGCCGAGGTCGAGGCCGCGGCCTACTTTGAAGAAACCGCCAATGGCCGCAACGGCAAGCTGGCTGCCAACTGGGTGATCAACGAACTGTTCGGCCGCCTTAAGAAAGAAGATCATGCCATCAGCGATTCGCCGGTTTCCCCGGCGCAGCTCGGCGGTATCATCGATCTGATTTCCTCGGACGCCATCTCGGGCAAGATCGCCAAGGACCTGTTCGAGATCGTCTATACCGAAGGTGGCGACCCTGCGCAGATCGTCGAAGAGCGCGGCATGAAGCAGGTGACCGACACCGGCGCCATCGAAACCGCCCTGGATGAGATCATCGCCGCCAACCCGGCGCAGGTGGAAAAGGCCAAGGTGAACCCGAAACTGGCAGGCTGGTTTGTCGGCCAGGTGATGAAAGCCACCGGCGGCAAGGCCAACCCGGCTGCCGTGAACAAGCTGGTGGCCCAGAAACTGGGCGGCTGACCGCTTTCGGACGCAGTTTTTAAGAGGGGCGCCGCCGGCGCCCTTTTTGTTTGCCCCGGCGGGGTCTGAACAGACACCACTGGGCGGCTTCACGGCCTTCCGCCAGCGCATCCACGATTGCGTTCCGGCAGGCCGCCCCCGGTCATCAAGCCAATTACCTGTCTTGGCCCGCTCCAAATTGCTTGCTACAAGCCCTCAAGCAGGAAGAGTAAAGCAAATGCAAGCCTACGAATACAAAGTTGTCCCCGCCCCGGCCAAGGGCACCAAGGCGAAAGGGGTCAAGACCCCGGAGGCGCGCTTTGCCAATTCGGTTGAGAGTCTGCTGAATGAGATGGCTGCCGGCGGCTGGGAATTCCAGCGCGCCGAACTGCTGCCAAGCGAGGAGCGGTCCGGCCTTACAGGCTCCACCACCAACTGGCGCAATGTGATGGTTTTCCGCCGGGCGCTGGCCGCGGATCAGCCGGCAGAATTGCCGGCACCAGGCCGCAAGGAACCCGCTGCCCCCTCAGTCGAGTTCCGCCATTCCGAGCCGCACACACCGCCGCTCACCGCGGCGGCCGGCGATCCGGAGGCGCCGCCGGAGGCAACCCAGGTGCCCGGTCCGGGCGCCGCCAGGATGCAGTCGGATGACGGTGTCGAGGAACTCAGCCCGGTTGCCGGCATGACTGCCGCGCTGAAGAAACGCGCCGAACAGAAAGGCGACGGGGAGGACTGATCCTCCCGCGCCCGGGTGCCTAGACCCCGATATCCAGCGCCAGCGCGTGAATGCGCGGCACAATACCCCCCAGCGCCTTATGCACGGCGCGGTGCTGCGCCACCCGGTTCATGCCCTCGAACGCTCCGGCGCGGATCATCACTGCAAAATGGCTCTCGCCCGAGCCATCGTCGCCTGCATGGCCTGCATGTTTATGGCTTTCGTTCACCACCTCCAGCGCGCTGGGGGCAAAGGCCGCCTGCAGCGCTGCTTCCATCTCATTCTTCACGTTCATTTTCCGCTCATCCCCATAATTTTTTCGGCGCGCCCCCTTCTATCTGGCGCACCTTAGACTAAACTGCTGCCTCCGAGTCGAACAGATGCGTCTAGAAGGTGCGCCCCCATGAGCAAGTCCGATCCCTTTGGCTTTGATATGTCCATCCGCTCAGCCAAAAAGAAAAATCCGCGCGGACGCCGGGCCGCCACCGGCGCGTCCGAAACCTCCGTCCGCCAATGCGACAAGGACGGTTGCGAAGAAGCCGGCAAGTTCCGCGCGCCCAAGGCGCCGGATGTTCTGGATGATTTCTACTGGTTCTGCCAGGAGCACGTGCGCGAATACAACAACGGCTGGAACTTCTTTGAAGGCACCACCGAGGCCGAGCTGAACGCGCAGCAGTCCAAGGACAAGGTCTGGGAGCGCGAGACCAAGCCGATGGGCGACCCCGAGGCCCGCGCCTGGGCCCGTCTCGGCATTGAGGACCCGCATCAGGTGCTGGGCGTCAATGCGACGCAGAACCCGGGCCGGGCTGCCAAGGCGGGCCGCCGCCTGCCGCCCACCGAGCGCCGCGCGATCGAGATCCTGGAAGCCAAGGACGACTGGACCAAGGCCGATATCCGCAAGGCCTATAAGAAGCTGATCAAGGTGCTGCACCCCGACATCAACGGCGGCGACCGCAGCCAGGAAGAGCAGCTGCAAGAAGTCATGTGGGCCTGGGACCAGATCAAGGACAGCAAAAGCTTCAAATAGGCGGCCGGAACACGGATGCGCAAAGAGCGGCCTGGGGCCGCTCTTTTTTTGCCGAAGGCGGCCCCCGGCCATGGCAAGGCAGGCGCCAAGGGTCAGGCAGCTATCCTTTGGGTCAGGCGGCAGCGCTTTTGCAGCCGCCGCAGCGGGATTTCTATCCTTTTGCAGGCAGGCAGAGCGGGCATTTCCCGCGTAAATTGATCTCACCAGATCCGCTTACCTGCCCCAACAGGAGACAGCCCATGCACCGCCTCATCCTCACCGCCCGGCTGACCGCCGGAACCAGCCATCAGCAGATCGCCAAATTCATCAGCCGGAACCGCCCGGCCTTCCGCGATGCCGGCGCCACCGGCATGATGATCCGCAGCGGTGAACAGGTGTATTTCATCCTGGAAGGACCACAAGCCGCCTTGCAGAACACCGCCGGCCAAGCCAAATCCAGCCCGCTGTTCGCGTCTGCCGGCGTCACCAGCACAATGCCAGTCAGCTGCCGAGTCTTCGACAAAATCTGCCTGGCCTATGCGAGGCCGGAAAACCTAGGCGACGGGATGCGCCGCGCAATCACCCTGCTGACCGGGCTGGAGTTCACCCCGCCGGCGCTGGCCGCCTGACGCCCTGCACCGGCCGCCCCGCGGCCCGTGTCACGGGAAACCGCCTCAGGCCAGGCTGCTATGGGCGGTCTTTCGCCGAAACGTTAAGATAGACTTTTTATTTCTTTGACGTGTGCTGCCACGACCGGTTACCCAAAGATGTGCCGGCCGCAGCCTACCCCCCAAAGCTCAGCAAGAGCCGGCAAAACGCGCCCCCCGCTGCCCGGCTGGGGGCGCTGTGCTTCAGATGGGACGCTGCCAGCCTTTCCCCTCATGCCCGTCCAGATCCGGAACAATCGCAACCTCAGCTGGTTTCTGGCGTTACTTTCCCTTGCCCTTGCCCGCCAGATCAGGCACCAATCCCGCGAATTGACCCCTGACAGCAGGGATGAGGGATAAGGATCGACTGCGATGACCGACGGCTTTGTGGATATGGATGCGAAACCGACCGAAACAGTTTCGGTGCGCGATGTGTTCGGGATCGACACCGACATGACCGTCAAGGGCTTTGCCGAGACCTCGGACCGGGTGCCGGCCGTGGACCCCACCTACAAGTTTGATCCGGAAACCACGCTGGCCATCCTGGCGGGTTTCAGCCACAACCGCCGGGTGATGATCCAGGGCTATCACGGCACCGGCAAATCGACCCATATCGAACAGGTCGCGGCGCGCCTGAACTGGCCTTCCGTGCGTGTGAACCTCGACAGCCACATCAGCCGGATCGACCTCATCGGCAAGGACGCGATCAAGCTGCGCGACGGCAAACAGGTCACTGAATTCCACGAAGGCATCCTGCCCTGGGCGCTGCGCAACCCGGTTGCGATTGTGTTCGACGAATATGACGCGGGCCGCGCCGACGTGATGTTTGTGATCCAGCGGGTGCTGGAGCATGACGGCAAGCTGACCCTTCTGGACCAGAACGAGATCATCACTCCGAACCCGTTCTTCCGCCTGTTTGCAACTGCCAATACCGTTGGCCTGGGCGACACCACCGGGCTGTACCACGGCACTCAGCAGATCAACCAGGCCCAGATGGACCGCTGGTCGCTGGTCTCGACCCTGAACTACCTGAGTCATGATGCCGAGGCCGCAATCATCCTGTCCAAGGCTCCGCATTACAACACCGCCGAAGGCCGCAAGACCATCAGCCAGATGGTCACCGTTGCAGACCTCACCCGCACCGCCTTCATGAACGGCGATCTGTCGACCGTGATGTCGCCGCGGACCGTGATCAACTGGGCCCAGAACGTCGAGATCTTCCGTAACGTGGGCTATGCCTTCCGCCTGTCGTTCCTGAACAAATGCGACGAGCTGGAGCGTCAAACCGTGGCCGAGTTCTACCAGCGCTGCTTTGACGAAGAGCTGCCGGAAAGCGCTGCAAGCGTTTCGCTGGGCTAACAGCAAAGTGCCGCCCGGCCGTCAGGCCGGGCAGTGCCCGACCGCCCTGTCGAACCAAAAGGTTCGCCTTCGGCAAAACGGAGCGGGCACTTCGTTTCCCGCCCGCGGCCGGGCACCGCCCTCAATCAGGTCCTGAGAGAATACTGGACAACGGCCGCGCAAGACGGAATGCTTGGACTAAGGATTGCTTGCGACCATGAAAAAGCCCAAAGACAACCCAGCCGATCCGTTCAAAAAGGCGCTGGCCGAAGCCACCAAGGTGATGGCCAACGACCCGGAACTGTCCGTCAGTTATACCGTTGACCCGTCAGGCTTGTCGGGTGATTCAATGCGGCTGCCGCAGGTCTCGCGCCGGATGTCCCGCGAAGAGGTTCTGCTGGCCCGCGGCACCGCCGACGCGCTGGCGCTGCGCCACAAATTCCACGACGACGCCACCCACGCCAAATATACCCCGCAGGGCGAAATGGCCCGCGACCTCTATGAGGCGATGGAAACCGCCCGCTGCGAGGCGATGGGCGCACGCCACATGCCCGGCACCGCCTCCAACATCGACGTGAAGATCCGCAACGAGTCGATCCGCCGCGGATATGATCAGATGAAGTCGTCTTCCGAGGCGCCGCTGGCCGCCTCAGCCGGCTATCTGATCCGCCATCTGGCCACTGGCCGCCCGCTGCCCGAAGGGGCCTCCAACATCATGGAGCTGTGGCGCGGTTTCATCGAATCCCAGGCTGGCGGCACGCTGGAAAACCTGGACGAGACGATTGCCGACCAGGCAGCATTCGCCAAACTGGCGCGGCAGGTGATTTCCGACCTCGGCTATGGCGACCAGCTGGGTGATGACCCGGATGAGCTGGACGACGACGCAAATGACGATGCTGAGGACAACACCGAAGAGCAGGACGATCCGGACAGCACCGGCCAGGACGACTCTGAGGACGAACAGGCCGACGCCAGCCCCGAGCAATCCCAGGAACAGCAGCAGGACGAGAGCCAGGCCCAGGTCTCGATGGACGAGATGGCGGATGACGAGTTCGCCGAGGACACCGAAATGCCCGACGGCGAAGCGCCGCTGGAGCCGCCCGCCCCGCCGCCCGCATCCGAGGCCGATCCGGACTATAAGGTGTTTCAGGACGCCAATGATGAGGAAATTGCCGCCGAGGACCTGGCCGAGCCTGCCGAACTGGAGCGCCTGCGCGCCTATCTCGACCAGCAGCTGGAACCGCTGAAGGGCGCAGTTTCGCGCCTTGCCAACAAGCTGCAGCGCCGCTTGCAGGCGCAGCAGAACCGGTCATGGGAGTTTGACCTTGAGGAGGGCACGCTGGATGCCGGCCGCCTGGCCCGTGTCGTCGCCAACCCGACAACACCGCTCAGCTTCAAGCGCGAGAAGGACACTGAATTCCGCGACACCGTGGTGACGCTGCTGCTGGACAACTCCGGCTCGATGCGCGGCCGTCCGATCTCAATCGCGGCGATTTGCGCTGATGTGCTGGCGCGCACGCTTGAACGCTGCAACGTGAAGGTCGAAGTCCTTGGCTTCACCACCCGTGCCTGGAAAGGCGGGCTGGCGCGCGAGGGCTGGCTGAACGAGGGCCGCCCGCAGCAACCCGGACGCCTCAACGATTTGCGCCACATCATCTACAAGGGCGCCGATGCGCCGATGCGCCGGACCCGCACCAATCTGGGCCTGATGATGAAAGAGGGCCTGTTGAAGGAAAACATCGACGGCGAGGCGCTGGAATGGGCGCACCGGCGGATGACGGCCCGGCAGGAGGCGCGCAAGATCCTGATGGTGATCTCCGACGGCGCGCCGGTGGACGATTCGACGCTCTCGGTGAACCCGGCGAACTACCTGGAAAAGCACCTGCGCGACGTGATCGCCATGGTGGAGAAACGCAAACAGGTGGAGTTGCTGGCGATCGGCATCGGCCATGATGTGACCCGTTACTATGAACGCGCAGTCACGATCACCGACGTGGAGCAACTGGCCGGCGCAATGACCGAGCAGCTGGCGGCGCTGTTCGACAGCGACCCGCGCGCCCGCGCCCGGGTGATGGGCATCAAACGCGCCAGCTGACCTCAGCCTTCTCCCTTCAGCCAAATTTGCCCTCCCGCGCCTTTGGCCGGCATCCAGGGTGCTGCCCTCAGCTTTGGGCGTGGCCGCGCGCAGACGCGCGCGGCGGCACCGGATGCGCAGCCCCCGGTGCCCGGCCCAACGGGGCGAAGGGCATCGCAAGATGACCTGACACCGGGCGGGAGCGCCCCGCTTGCCCTGTGCCGCAAGGTCTGCAGCAAACCCATGCTGTCAGGCTTGCCAGCAGCAAGGCGATTTGGGACAAGAAGGGGCGCACCGCTGCTGCGCCTTTTCATTTGCGCTGCCAGGGCCATCCGCCCCAATCCGCCCCGCCTTTCAGCAGGAGAGATACCCATGTTCCAGACATTCGATGTGACCGCCCGCCCGGAACAGGGCCCGCCCCGGCTGGCGGCCCTGCGCAAAGAGCTGGCTGGCGAAGGTCTGGATGGTTTCCTGGTGCCCCGTGCCGACGCCCACCAGGGCGAATATGTTGCGCCTCGCGATGACCGGCTTGCCTGGCTCACCGGTTTTACCGGCTCGGCCGGCTTCTGTGCCGCCCTCACGGACATTGCCGGTGTATTTATCGACGGACGCTACCGCACCCAGGTGAAACGCCAGGTGGCCGCCGATTTCACGCCGGTGCCCTGGCCCGAGGTGCAGCTGGCCGGCTGGTTGAAGGCACAGCTTCCCGAAGGCGGCAAGATCGGATTTGACCCCTGGCTGCATGCAGCGGGCCAGATCACCGCGTTGACCCAGGATCTGAAGGGCAGCGGCATCACCCTGACACAATGCGGCAACCTGGTGGACCGGATCTGGCAGGACCAGCCCGCACCGCCGATGCAGCCTGTTGCCGCGCACCCTCTTGATTACGCGGGCGAAAGCGCTGCTGAGAAATGCGCGCGGCTGGCCAAGGACCTGCACGATGCAGGCCAGGCGGCGGCGGTCATTACCCTGCCCGACAGCATCATGTGGCTGCTGAACATCCGCGGCGCCGATGTGGCCCGCAACCCGGTGGCACACGGCTTTGCCATCCTGCACAGCGACGCGCGGGTGGATTTGTTCATGGCTGCTGACAAGCTGGCAGGACTGCAGGATCATTTTGGCAGCACCGTCACCCTGCACCCGCCCGAAGCGTTCCTCAAGGCCGCAGCGGCGCTCAACGGCTCCGTCGCCGCAGACGCCGGAACCCTGCCGCAGATCGTGGCGGACGCGTTAGGCAGCCGGATGGTGCCCGCAGGCGATCCCTGCGCCCTGCCCAAGGCGCGCAAAAACGCAGCCGAGATTGCAGGCAGCGCCGCCGCCCATCTGCGCGATGGCGCGGCAATTGTCGAAATGCTGGCCTGGCTCGACGCGCAGCCCCCTGGCACCATCACCGAAATCGGCGCGGTCACGAAACTGGAAGCGCTGCGCCGCGAAGACCAAGCTCTGCGCGACATCAGTTTCGAGACCATTGCAGGCACCGGAGAGAACGGCGCGGTGATGCACTACCGGGTGACCGAGGAAACCGACACGCGGCTGGAAGACGGGCATCTTTTGGTGCTGGACAGCGGCGGCCAGTATCTCGACGGCACCACCGACATCACCCGCACCATCGCCATCGGCACCCCCGGATCCGAGGAACGCGACGCCTATACCCGCGTGCTGCAGGGCATGATCGCCATGTCCCGCCTGCGCTGGCCCAAGGGGCTGGCAGGCCGCGATATCGAATGCATCGGCCGGATGCCGCTGTGGCTGGCAGGCCAGGATTTCAACCACGGTCTTGGCCATGGCGTCGGCGCCTACCTCAGCGTGCATGAAGGCCCGCAGCGGCTGGCACGCACCAGCCACGTGCCGCTGGAACCCGGCATGATCCTGTCGAACGAGCCGGGGTATTACCGCGAAGGCGCCTTTGGCATCCGGATCGAGAACCTTCTGGTGGTTGAACAGGCCCCGGCCCTTGACACCAGCGACGCCGAGCGCGAAATGCTGTGCTGGCGCACGCTCACCTTTGCCCCCATTGACCGGCGGCTGGTGAACACCGCGATGCTGTCAGCCGCCGAGAAAGACTGGCTCGACAGCTATCACCAAGAGGTTTCGGCAAAGACCGGACCGCTGCTCAGCCCCGCCGCAAAGGCGTGGCTTGATGCCGCAACCGCCCCCTTGTGACACTGAGGTGTTACATAGGCTGCTACATAGACTGAACCAACGTCGACACGCACGAAGAGAATGGAAAAACACGCATGACCACTATCCGTATCCGTAAGGCCGAAGGCACCTGGACCGTCCGCTCCGGCGGCGCCGTACTGGGGGAAAGCTCCAATGCTTTGGAGCTGACAGAGGGCGATATGGATCCGGTCATCTATTTCCCGCGCGAAGACATCGCCATGGCCTTCCTGGACCGCACCAGCAAAACCGCCCAGTGCCGGCACAAGGGCGAGGCCAGCTATTTTTCGATCGCCAACAAGTCGTCTGTCACCGAAAACGCGGCGTGGAGCTATGAAGACCCGGCTGAAGCGGCGGCTGAAATCAAGGGCTGCCTGGCGTTCGTGCTGAGCGACTCTGTCAAGGTTGAACAAGTGTAAGCCGGTTATCCGGGTTGCAGGGCCGTTTCACGGAACGCGCCGCACCCGGGCCGCAGGAGCAGAACGTCCCGTAAAAAAGATCCCCCACCGGTGCACCAGCGCCGGTGTTTTGCATTTGCGGGAAACCCGTTCCCGCAGCCAGATGCCCGCTGCAGCAACAGCCGGCCCGGTTCAGCAACGGGAGCCGGCGCCGCTGGGGCAGCTATTGTACCGCAAAGGCCGGGGTTCAGGCCAAAACGGCGCGGCTGAGGTTCAGCCTGGCTTCCTCCAGCGCATCACCTGCGCCTAGAATGTCGGTTTCGCGGGCGCATTGGATCGCATAGTTGATCACTGCTTCCAGCGCTGCCCGTTCGTTTGCCCGTTCGTCTGCCTTGTTGTTCGCACCAGCCTCTTGCGAGCCGATTTCGAAATTGCGCATGATTCCCTACCGTTTGAGTAAGCTAAGCAATAATCCGCTTACAGTGTTGGTTCAGGCTCCACTGCAGGGCAATGGGGTTTTTAACTTTACCTTTACGTGTCACCGATATCGCACAGCTTTGGGGACGGAATCTGTGTTTTTCCCCGTATTAGACGAGGGATGCACCGGTCGGAATGCGGTGATCAGATACACAGCAGCCCGGTCCCGCCTATCTGTGTTCCTCCGCTGCGGTTGCAGCCAAGGCACGGTTGTAGGCCTTTAACGCATCCACATGGTACAGCGCGCCGATGATTTCCTCCGTCCCGCCCTCCTCCATCATCACTGGGAGAAAGGCCGCTTCGGCCCGGTCGAACACCGGCATTGCAGCCTCCAGAGACGCCGAAGCGCGGATGCACAGCCCTTCCTCAACCAGCGCCTGGCAGTCCTCCAGCGGCGCACAGCGGCTGTCGCCCATCGGCCGCATCACCGCACCGGCGCGGATCAGTGCCAGCAAATAGGCCTGCGGTCCGGCGGCGCAATGAATATTGCGCTTTTCCAGCTGGGTCAGGAAGAAAGAGCGGTCCACCAGCCGCGAGGCCAGAGCCGTGGACATCGACACCGACACCATCACCGCCAGGCCGATCTGCCAGTCGCCGGTCAGCTCAAACACAATCAAGGTGGTGGAGATCGGCGCCCCCAGCACCGCAGCGGCAACAGCCCCCATGCCGGCAAAGGCATAAAGCGTGTGGGTGCCGGACACATCCGGCAGAACCGCAGTCGCGATCAGGCCAAAGGCCAGCCCGGTCAGCGCGCCGATCATCAGCGACGGCGAAAACACCCCGCCGCCCATACGCCCGCCCATGGTGATCGCCACGGCGGCGGTTTTGACTGCGGTGAAAATCACCGCCTGCCCCAGCAGCAGCCCGCCGGTCAGCGCCAGCACGGTGGTTTCATAACCGACACCGATGATATGCGGATACCAGACAGCGATCACCCCCAGCATCGCACCGGAGACCGCAGGCCGCAGCCAGCGCGGCAGGCGCAGCCGCTCTTGCACAGTGTTGCCCACTTTGTCGGCAAAGAAGATCGCCCGCATCAGCGCCACAGCCACCAGGCCGCAGATCAGGCCCAGGATCAGAAAGGCCGGCAGCTCCACATAGAACTGCAACGCACCGGGGGTGTTCAGGGTGAATTCTGTAACATCGCCGTATTCCAGCCGGTTGATCACTGTTCCAGCAACCGAGGCCACCACGATCGGCGCAAAGGCGTTGACCGAGAAATGCCGCAGCACCACCTCCATCGCAAACAGCGCGCCAGCAATCGGCGCGTTGAAACTGGCCGAAACACCCGCCGCGACTGCACAGCCCAACAGGTCGCGCCCGGTAATGCCGTCGGCGTTGATCCGGTTGCTGACCCAGGCTGAAATCACCCCCGCCATATGCACCACCGGCCCTTCCCGGCCCGTGGATCCGCCGGTGGACAGCGTAATGAAAGACGCCAGTGCCGAGGCCAGCCCCTCTTTGTGCTCGACCCTGCCGTCATGCAGTGCGGCACCTTCGATCACATCCGCAACCGAGCGCACCCGCCCGTCCGGCGTAAAGCGGTCCAGGATCAGGCCGACCACCAGCCCGCCGCCGGCGGCAATGGCGACCAGAACATACCAGGGAAGCTCTTGCGCATGGGAATGCAGATAATCAAGATCCGGCGCACCATAGACCCAGGCCTGCAATGCCGAGATCCCCTTGCGGAAGAACAGCGCGGCAAAACCGGCAGCGACGCCGATCAGCAGGGCGATCAGCCAGAACTGGAACTGGCTGGGGCCGCGATGGCGCAGCACCCGCCAGATGTCTTTCAGGCCAGCCAGCCATTGCACAGAAATTGAGGAAAGCGATGAACGGATTTCTTCTACCATAACCTGTCAGCGGGTCTTTTCTTATTTAATAGCCTACAACTGTCATAAGCCAGTTAAAGAACCCTCACCCGCAACAGTTTTCCGGTCGCAGTATTCCGGCTGGTTACCCGGCCAGCAAGGCACGGGCCGCAGCGCGGGCTTCTTCGGTGATAGTATCACCCGACACCATACGGGCCAGCTCATCCACCCGCGCAGTATCGGCCAGCGGCACCACCTGCGACAGGGTCATGCCGTCCACAACCTGTTTGCGCACCTGCCAGTGATGGCCGCCAAGCGCTGCCACCTGCGGCGAATGGGTCACCACCAGCACCTGGCCGCTGGCCGCCAGACTGCGCAGGCGGCGGCCCACGGCATCCGCAGTCGCACCGCCGACACCGCGGTCGATTTCATCGAAAATCAAGGTTTTGCTGGCATCTTCGCCGCGCAGGCAGACCTTCAGCGCCAGCAAAAACCGGCTAAGCTCGCCGCCCGAGGCGATCTTGTTCAAGGCCCCTGCCGGGGCGCCCGGATTGGTGGCGACGGTAAAGGCCACCGCGTCTATGCCCTCGGGCCCTGGCGCGCAGCTGGAAATGCGGGTTTCAAACACCGCCCGTTCCATCTTGAGCGGCGCCAGTTCCGCCATCACCGCCTGATCCAGCGCCGCAGCACTTTCCCGGCGGGCGGCGTTCAGCTGTTCTGCGGCTTGGGTATAGGCGGCCTCGGCGGCCTTCAAAGCGGCCTCCTGATCGGCCAGGTCCTGATCGCCGGCATCCAGTGCGGCCAGCTTGCTGCGCAGGGTTTCGGCATAGCCCGCCAGTTCGTCCGCTTGCACATCATGCTTGCGCGCCAGCCCGCGGATCGCAAAAAGCCGTTCTTCACAGTCTTCCAGCTCGCCCGGATTGAATTCCAGATAGCCCAGCACCCGCTCAACCCCGTCCTGGGCATCACCCAGTTCGATCATCGCGCGGCTAAGGGCAGCCAGCGGCTCCTCCAGCCCGGTATCGCTCTCCTGGCTTGCAACACCCTCAAGCCAGCGCTGTGCCTCGCCCATGGCGCCCTCGGCACCCTCGCTCAGCAGGGCATGGGCGCGGGTGATGTCGCCGCGGATGCGCTCTGCCGCCTGCATCTGGCGGCGGCGGGTATCCAACGCATCGTCTTCGCCCGGCTGCGGGTCCAGCTTGTCCAGCTCGCCCACCGCATGGCGCAGGAATTCCTCCTCGGCCCGCACCGCATCCAGTGCCGCCCGCGTGGCCCCGACGGTCTTGCGCGCCTTGGCCGCGCCGGTCCAGGCCGCCCGCACCAAGGCCAGCAATCCCTGCACATTGGCATATTGGTCCAGCAGCGCCATATGCCCGCGCGGGTTCAGCAGCCCCCGGTCGTCATGCTGGCCGTGCAGCTCCACCAGGGTTTCCGACAAGGCCCGAAGCACCTCGCCCGAGCAGCGCCGGTCGTTAACCCAAGCGGTCTTGCGCCCCTCTGCCGTGTTCACCCGGCGCAGGATCAGTGTCTCGCCGCCGGGCAGCCCGGCTTCTTCCAGGATCGCATGCGCCGGATGACCCTCGGCCAGATCAAACTCAGCCAGAACCTCGCCCTGCGCAGCGCCCTGGCGCACCAGCTCGGCGCGGCCGCGCCAGCCCAGCACAAACCCCAGACTGTCCAGAAGAATGGACTTGCCGGCGCCGGTCTCGCCGGTCAGCACATTGAGACCGGGCTGAAAATACAGCTCCAGATGATCAATGATCAGGATATCCCGGATATCAAGCGCGCGCAGCATAGCCCCGCCTCCGTGCAGCAGCAGCCGTTACAGCCACTGCCCTTTGACCGTCTGACGGTAGATCTGGCTCAGCCAGTTATTGCCGCGGTCCCGCATTTTAAGCCCGTTTGCAGTCAGCAGCTTATAGCTGCTGTCATACCATTCGGTGGACTGGAAGTTATGACCCAGAATGGCACCCGCGGTCTGCGCCTCGCCGGTCAGGCCCAGCGACAAATACCCCTCAACCAGCCGGTGCAGCGCTTCGGCTGTGTGGCTGGTGGTCTGGAAATCCTCGACCACCACCCGGAACCGGTTGATTGCAGAGGTGTAATGGCCCCGGCGCAGATAATAGCGGCCGATCTCCATTTCCTTGCCCGCCAGATGGTCAAAGGCCAGGTCGAATTTCAGAATCGCCGAAGTGGCATATTCACTGTCGGGATAGACCTCGATCACCGTGCGCAGCGCCTGCAGAGCCTGGAAGGTCAGGCCCTGGTCGCGGCCAACCTCGTCGATCTGATCGTAATAGCTGAGGGCAAGCAGATACTGGGCATAAGCCGCATCTTCATCCGCCGGGTAAAAGTCAATGAACCGCTGCGCAGCGGCGCGGCTGTTCTCGTAATCCTTGGTGCTGTGATAGGCAAAGGCCTGCATGATCACCGCTTGCTTGGCCCATTCTGAATAGGGGTAAAGGCGCTCGATCTCGGAGAAATAATAGGCCGCGTCCTTGGGCTGTTTCTGGGCCAGCTCAAACTCGCCGCGCCCATAGATCTGCTCGGGCGTGAAGGCTTCCAGCGACTCGCCTTTCTTGACCGCGCCGCCGTCTCCGCCGCAGCCCGCAAGGGCCGCCATCAGAAGGACCGCGCCGAGGGTTTTGGCTCCCGCCCTGATGCCGTTCATAGTGCCTAACCTCACCGTCTTTACTTACGGGTGTCCGCCCCGGTTATGCCGTCTCTAGCACATTCAAATGGCGTGCAAAACGCCTTTCGCCACTTCCGCGTTCACATGGCAGAGAAAGCGGGCAATGGTCAAGTCCGCCCTGCTGTTCCCGCTCCCTTCTGCCGCCCTCAGCACAGGAAAAGACCCGGGACGCTCACGCCCCGGGCCAGTCTGCCGCTCGTTCCTGGTTTTTTGCCTTATGCCACGCGCCGCTGTTCGGCCGGAATTTCCGACCAGATCAGACCCTGCCCCGGCAGCCGCGCAGTCATCGCCGCATCGCAGGCGACGGCCCGGACCGCGCCCGGCTCCGCAAACAAGGCACGCAGCAATGTGTTGGTCAGCGCATGCCCCGCGCGCTCGCCAACATACCGCCCCAAGATCGGCCCCCCAGCCAGCGCCAGATCCCCAAGGGCATCCAGCATCTTGTGGCGCACAGGCTCATCCGAATGGCGCAGACCCGCGCCGCTCTCAACCCGTTCTCCGTCAAACACAACCGCGTTTTCGCCCGGCACACCGCCCAGAGCAAGGCCATTGGCCTGCATCGCTTCCACGTCTGCCTGACGGCAGAAGGTGCGGCTGTCGCACAGCTCGCGTGCAAAGCTGCCGTTGCGCATATCCAGCACCTTGCTTTGACGGCCGATGGCGGCCTCGGCAAAGTCGATATGGAATTCAATACTCAGCCGGTCGCTGGGCAGCAGGGTGGCACGGGCGCCGTCCTTCTCCACCGTCACCGGCTTCAGTACTTCATATGCCATGATCGGCACACCCAGCCGGCGCACGCCGTATTGCATGATGCCGCGCACAAACGGCGCCGAGGAGCCGTCAACGATCGGCACTTCCGGCCCGTCGATTTCAATCAGCGCGTTGTGCACGCCGCAACCGGCCAATGCGGCCATGATATGTTCGACGGTGGAAACGCTGACGCCGGAGGTGTTGATCAGCCGGGTGCACAGCGGGCTGCGCTCGACCAGGTCCCAGCGCGCCGGAACCAGAGTGTTGCCCAATGCAATGTCGGTGCGCTTGAAGACGATGCCATGCCCTGCCGGAGCCGGGATCAGGACCATGCGTGCAGGCTGGCCGGAATGCAGGCCGGGCCCTTCAAATGCTACCGATGCCTTGAGCGTATTCTGCACGTTGCGCCTCGTTCCACTGTTTCCGGCCTCATGGGACCGTGTTGCGAACGAGAGTTAAGGTTTTGCAAAAAAACCTACAACTCAATCTTTGTAACGGATTGAAACATGGCTGTAACAGATAAGCAAAACACCGCTCAAAATGGCCTAATTAGCTGAAACTCAAAAACAAAAAGCCGCCCGAAGGCGGCTTTTTAAATCTGTTTTGTGATCCGTCAGTTGGCCTGGCGGCGCAGGAAAGCGGGGATTTCGATGCGTTCCTGGTCCGGGTCATGCTGCTGCGCCTGCACCGGCTGCTGCTGGGCTGCGGCGGCCGGGGCCTGCATGGCCGGCTGCTGGCGTGCGGCCTGCGGCGGCTGTTTGCCTGCCGGAGCATCGGCTGTGCCGGTCATCCGGTGGATCAGCGAATTCAGCCCGAAGCGGCGCTGCCCGTCGGGCTGCTGCTGTGCATTCTGCTGCTGTTGCTGCTGCGGTGCCGGCGCGGCAGGGGCCGCCGCCGCACGCGGCTGCTGGACCCGCTGCGCTGCCGCCTGCAGGCGCTCCAGCGCTTGCGGCGACGGGGTGCCCGGAGTGGGTGCCCGCGGCGCCACAAAAGCATCGGGCTGCGGCTCGGCTGCTGTTGCCTGCGGGCGGAACTCCGGAACCTGCGGCTGATAGGCCGGCGGCGGCAGACCGTCATTGTCCACCAGTTCCGGCTCCTCAAAGATGTCTTCAGCCTGCTCCTGCGCGGCGGCCTGCTGCGCGTTCATCTCTTCGAACAGCGAAGGCTCTTCCAACTGCGCGGCAGCTTCGGGCTGAACAGGCTCCGGGGCCGGTGCGGCCGCAGCTGCGGGCTGGGCAACCGGGGTTTCCAGCTCCAGCGGCGCCGGACGGGTGTCTTCGACACTGACGGTCTGGCGCAGCGGTGCCGACATCGGACGGCGCGGCACCGGCATTTCGGTGTTCACATCCACAGCGTCGATTCCGGTGGCAACAACGGAGACCCGCATCTTGCCTTCCATACCGGTATCCAGGGTCGAGCCGACGATGATGTTGGCGTCCGGGTCCACTTCCTCGCGGATGCGGTTGGCGGCTTCATCCAGTTCAAACAGGGTCAAATCATGCGAGCCGGTGATGTTGATCAGCACGCCGCGCGCACCGCGCAGGCTGATTTCGTCCAGCAGCGGGTTGGCAATCGCCTTTTCGGCGGCCTGGACCGCGCGGTCCTCGCCCTCGCCTTCGCCGGTGCCCATCATCGCCTTGCCCATCTCGTCCATCACCGCGCGCACGTCGGCAAAGTCGAGGTTGATCAGGCCCGGGCGCACCATCAGGTCAGTCACGCCTTTGACGCCCTGATACAGCACATCATCCGCCATCGAGAACGCTTCGGTGAAGGTGGTCTTTTCATTGGCCAGACGGAACAGGTTCTGGTTCGGAATGATGATCAGCGTATCGACAACCTTCTGCAGGCTTTCGACACCCGCCTCAGCCTGGCGCATCCGCTTGAGACCCTCGAACTGGAACGGTTTGGTGACAACACCAACGGTCAGCACGCCCAATTCCCGCGCAGCCTGCGCAATGATCGGCGCCGCACCGGTGCCGGTGCCGCCGCCCATGCCGGCAGTGATAAAGCACATATGCGCGCCGGCCAGATGGTCGACGATCTGCTCAATGCTTTCCTCAGCCGCAGCCGAGCCCACCTGCGGACGGGCGCCTGCGCCCAGGCCTTCGGTGACCTTTACACCCAGCTGGATGCGGCTCTTGGCCGAGGCCTGCTGCAGCGCCTGCGCGTCGGTGTTGGCCACGACGAATTCAACGCCGTCCAACTCCTTGGCAATCATGTTGTTGACGGCGTTGCCGCCGGCCCCGCCGACACCAAATACCGTGATCTTCGGCTTTAACTCTTCTTGCCCGGGCATCGAAAGATTCAACGTCATGCTCATACCGCCTGTGTTACCCGCCCTTCCCGCAAAGGGCTTTTTCCTGTGCTATTCACCATAATCCTACCGCGCAGAGGGAGTTTCGTCATCCCAAAAAGCACAATGTGCCACAAAATACGGCCTCATTCTGAGGTCTAAACCGCGGTATTTCGCCGTCCCTAGCAGATATGGGGGATTCAACACAAGCCACACACAACACAGCTGTCGCATCCGCAAAATCACTTCTGCAGAAGACATCTTTCCTGATACGTGGCTGGCCACTGCCCGGCCTGCTGAATCGCCGCGTTTGCCGCGGACGTTAAGAACAACCTAACGGGTCCTGCCGGCGGTGTCACGCCCTCTTTGACCCGTCAGGCAGAATTGAAAAGCGGCTTACCAGTTGTCCCGGAACCAGCGCACGGCACGGCCCAAAGTGCCCGCCGGATGGCGGCTGGCGGGCATCTCGAAGTCCCACCATTCGTCCTGCGGATGCGCCGCAAACAGGCACAGACCCACAGCTGAGGCAAAGCCCGGCCCGGTCGCCGATTGCGGCAGGCCGTGAACGCGCAAGGGCCGCCCCAGACGCACCTGCTGACCCAGGATGCGGCTGGCCAGCCCGTCCAGCCCCATGATCTGGCTGGAGCCGCCGGTCAGCACGATCTGCTGGCTGGGGAGATACTCGAAACCCGCCGCATCCAGCCGTGCCCGCACCTCTTCCAGGATTTCTTCGACGCGGGGCCGCATGATGCCGATCAGCTCGGCCCGGCTGACAGTGCGCCGGTCGTGCTCCCAATCGCCGGTATCACCGCCGATGTCGATCATGTCGCGGTCGTCGGCACCGGTGGCATGCACCCCGCCGCAAAAGGTCTTGATCCGCTCCGCGTTGGTCAGCGGCACCCCCAGCCCCATCGAAATATCGCTGGTGATGTGATCGCCGCCCAGACGCACCGCATCGGCATAGATCATATGTTTCTTCATAAAGACCGAGATCGAGGTTGAGCCGCCGCCCATGTCGATACAGGCCGCCCCCAGCTCCTGCTCGTCCTCGACCAGCGCCGAAAACCCCGAGGCATAGGCCGAGGAGGCGATCCCCGCCAGCTCCAGATCGCAGCGCTGGATGCAGCGCACCAGGTTTTGCACCGCGATGGCATCCACCGTCAGCATATGCATGTCAACCGCCAGCGTCTGCCCCATCTGACCGCGCGGATCCCCCAGGCCGGACCGGTTATCCAGCGCAAAGTTCACCGGCTGCGCATGTATCACCTCGCGGCCCGCGCCGTATTCCGGCACCTCGCAGGACGCCAGCACCTGCGCCACCTCATGCTCCGAGACCACCTGGCCTTCAAGATCCAGCTTGGCATCCAGCCCGTAAGAGCGCGGATTGGCGCCCGAGAAACAGGCGATTACGTGGTCAACCCGCACTTCTGCCATCTTCTGCGCCGCCTGCACTGCGGTTCGGATGGCGCGTTCGGTTTCCTGCATGGCATTGATTTCGCCGAACTGGACCCCGCGCGACCGCGTGGTGGCCGCCCCGATCACCCGGAACCCCGACTGCCCGGCCAGCGCACCGATGGACCCGTCCTCGCTTAAGCGGCCGGTGCCGTCAAAGCGCAGCACCAGGCAAGCGATTTTAGAGCTGCCCACATCCAGAATGGCCACCACGCCGCGCTGCATCGCCTGGCGCCGCATCTGCCGCATCGCCCGCTGCGATTGATAGAGATCTGTCATGCTACTGCCCGCCCCCATTCAGCTGCCGGATCCGCCACCAGTTTTCAACTGAGTTTTCGGTCATACGCACGGTCGGGCGCCCAGCCAGGCGCATATCCACCGCTGCCACATCGCGTTCCAGCAAATCCTGCACTTCACTTACCGCCAGCACCCGCTCCAGCGCCCGCACCGGCTGCTCTGCCGGCAGCATGATCCGCTGCTTGCGGTCGAGCACCACGTCCCAGCGCCGCTCGCCCACCCGGACCAGTCCGCGCAGCCGCGGCCCCAGCGGCTTGGCTGCAGCAAACAGCTGCAGCGCCTGTGACGCGTGTTGCCCGGCCCCCTTGCCCGCGATCAGCGGCAGGTCCGGGTGCAGGTTGCGGCGGCCCAGCTCGGCCACGTGAATGCCGTTCTCATCCAGCAGCGCCAGCCCCTCGCGGCTGCGCCAGATCAGCGCCGGCGTGCGCTCCTCGACGTCCACCTGCAGGATGCCGCCCGGGCGGATCCGCACGCTTGCAGTCTTGACCGGGTCCAGCCCGGTGATCACATCGCGGATCTGCTCCAGATCCAGATCAAAGGAGCTGACGGGAAAATCTGCCGGCACCACCACGCGGATGTCCTGTGCCACGCTGGGCCCCGCCCCGTCCACCGCCATCACATTGACCATGAACTCGGGCCGCTCCTCGATTGCGGCGCGGGCATCGCTGACCAGCCCCTGCAGTGCGGCCCGGCGGCTCTCATCCGCAAGATAGGCGCTGCCGGCTGCAAAAATCAGGCAGAACGGCACCCCGACGCGCAGGCCGAACCGGATACCCGGTGTCAGCATCCAGCGCTGCAGCCGGTACTTCAGCCGCGACGGCGCCGGATCCGCCCGTCCCTCGCCGCCGCTGCTGCGGCGCAAGCGCCCCTTCAGCGGTTGCATGAGGCATCCTCCACCATCCAGGCGCAGAGTTCGCCGAATGTCATGCCCAGATGTGCTGCCTGCTCCGGCACCAGCGAGGTGGGCGTCATTCCGGGCTGGGTGTTGGTCTCCAACAGGATCAGCCCGCCGGCGCCGCACGCCTCATCCCAGCGGAAATCGGTGCGGCTCACGCCGCGGCAGCCCAGCACCTCATGCGCCTTCAGCGCATATTCCAGGCACAGGTCATGGATTTCCCGCGGCAGGTCGGCGGGCAGCACATGGCGCGATCCGCCCGGCTTGTATTTGGCGTCGAAATCATACCAGCCGTCGGTTAGAATGTCGGTCACGGTCAGCGCCTTGTCCCCCACCACGGTGGTGGTCAGTTCGCGGCCCGGCGCGTAGGTTTCAACCATCACTTCGGCAGGCATCTGCTCCGACAGCTGCGGCGGGCCGTTGGCGGCCTCATGCACGATATAGATGCCGACGCTGGAGCCCTCATTGTTGGGTTTCACCACATAGGGCGGCGCCATCACATGGCCCGCCATCACGTCGGCCTTGGCAAACAGCCCGCTTTCGACGACCGGCAGGCCGGCGGCGCGGTACACTTCCTTGGAGCGCTGCTTGTCCATTGCCAGCGCCGAGGCCAGCACCCCGGAATGGGTATAGGGCAGCCCCAGCCATTCCAGTACGCCCTGCACGCAGCCGTCCTCACCCCAGCGCCCGTGCAACGCGTTGAACACCACATCCGGTTTGATATCCGCCAGACGCGCGTGCAGGTCCCGGCCTGCATCAATCTCAATGACCTCGAACCCCTCACCGCGCAAAGCAACCGTGCATTCACGGCCGCTGGACAGCGATACGTCGCGTTCGGCTGACGGGCCACCCATCAGCACCGCGACTTTCGGGAGTGTCCTGCTCGACTTACTCACCACGAAGCGCCTCAATACATGCGGGGCTTTGCGCCCCTGTTTCTTGGAGCCTGGAACAGGCCCGCATTATGTCTTTGCGCCGGTCAGGTCCGGCTGATTTTTGCGGGGCAGCCTGCCCCGGATTCTGCCGGGCATCCGCCCCGGATACTACCCGGCATCCGCCCCTTGGCATCGGCATAGCATTGCCGCCTCTTCGGCACCCTACCGCCGAAAATCTTACCGGGGCGTTAATGATGCCTTTACCACGTTTAACAATTCCCGCTGCCCGCGCCCTTCCGGAGCTTTATTGCCACCTCTAGCTGCGACAAGCGAAGCCTTTGTCAGCACTCAAGTTTTCCAGCTATTCGGCCAGTTATTCGGGAAGCGGATCACCAATCCGCATGATCTCCCATTCTAGCGTGATGCCGGAATCTTCGTAAACCTTTTTCCGCACATCTTCGCCCAGACCTTCCAAATCTGCGGCAGTTGCGCCACCCGTGTTGATAAGGAAGTTGGAATGTTTCCCGCTCATCTGCGCACCGCCGCGCCTTGCGCCGCGCATGCCGGCGTTGTCGATCACCTTCCAGGCCTTCAGGTCATGCACGTCATCCGCACGGCCCGTGGATGAAAACCCCGCCGGATTGCGGAAGGTAGAGCCGGCCGAACGGTCGCGGGTCGGCTGGCTCTCATCGCGCTTTTGCAGCTGCGCCTCCATCCGGGCATTCAGGTCCTCTGAATCGCCTTTGGGACCGCGCAGAGTGGCATAGACCAGCACCGCGCCCTCCGGAAAAGCGGTCTGGCGGTACTGGAAATCCAGCTCCTGCGCGGTGATCTCGCGGATCTCGCCCTCGCGGGTCACGATGGTGGCCGACACAAACACGTCCGCAGTATAGCTGCCGTAACAACCCGCGTTCATCCGCACCGCGCCGCCGATCGAACCGGGGATTGTGCGCAGGAAGGTCAGGTCAACACCTGCATCCGCCGCACGTTTTGCTACATGGGCATCCAGCGCCGCCGCACCGGCGGTGACGGTATCCCCGTCAACCGAAATCCCGTTAAAGCCGCGGCCCAGACGGATCACCACCGCGCGCATGCCGCCATCGCGCACAATCAGGTTCGACCCCACCCCATCGGGAACACCGGTACCGCCGGATCCAGCCGGCGCAGGAATTCTGCCAGATCGTCTATATCCGCAGGCTGGAACAGATGGTCCGCCGGACCGCCAACCCGCAGCCAGGTCAGCTCCGCCAGCGGTTTCTGCCAGGAAAGCCGCCCGCGAACCGCCGGAAGGATGATTTCAGTTTGCTCCGCCATCGTTTTTGCCGCCCCAGCTTCCAGCCAATAAACGCGCACAGTCCGTATACAAGATGGCCATCGAAATAAAGGGTGAACGCGGCGCCATGGTCATGATTTTCGTGAAACCGGTCCGGAGACAGCCAGATCAGCATAAGCCCTCAAAGCAACACCAATGCTTGCGCCAGCCGGTACCACTTGAACCGGGCCAGATAATAGAAGCCAATCAGCCAAACGGCGCCAAAGGCCATCCAAATTGCAATTACAGCGGTCACTACCAACCTCCACGTCCGGCAACACGCGCACCGAAGCAACAGCAGGAAACATAAACAATCTCCCGTAGGTAGCACTTGCTGTGAAGACAATCCGTAAACGCGCAGTGATTTCCTGCCCGGTCAGCGGTTCAGCGAGCGTTTGACCCAACGCCCCAGATAGATCACCGGCCAGCGCAGCACCGACATGCCTGCCAGCAGCACCGCCAGCCCCCACCAGGGGCCGTTTTCATATGTGACATAACCCAAAAGCGGAATGCCCAGCGCAATCAGCACATAGGCGCGCCGCCAATGGTTGTCCCGGCTCGGAATCATCGCCAGCACATTGGCCGCCAGCGCCCAGATGGCGGCAAGGGTCAGCGACACACTCATGCCCGGCCTCCCCGTCCCGCCTTTTCCTCTTGCCAAAAATATCCCGGGGGCGCCGCCACAGGCGGCGGGGGCAGAGCCCCGGCTGCACCTGCAACACTCATTTGCCCAGCCGTTCCGGCAGGCCGTTGGCCCAGGTGCTGATCGTACCCGCCCCCAGGCAGACAACCATGTCGCCGGGCCGCGCCTGTTCGCGCACCAGGCGCTCCAGATCTTCTTCGTTGAGGATGGCGCGGGCGTGGCGGTGGCCGTGGCGGATCAGCCCGGCAACCAGATCATCGCGGCCGGCACCCTCGATCGGGTCTTCGCCTGCTGCGAACACCTCGGCAATCGCCACCACATCCGCCTCGTTGAAACAGGCGCAGAAATCGTCGAACAGGCTCGACAGGCGCGAATAGCGGTGCGGCTGATGCACTGCGATCACCCGGCCCTCGCTGGCCTGGCGCGCCGCCTTCAGCACCGCGGCGATCTCCACCGGGTGATGGCCGTAGTCGTCGATGATGGTGACGCCGTTCACCTCGCCCACCTTGGTGAAACGCCGGTTCACACCGCCAAAGGCCGCCAGGGCCTCACGGATCTCGGAACTGTTCATACCCAGATGCCGGGCCACCGCCACAGCAGACAGCGCGTTGGAGACATTGTGGTCCCCCGGCATCGGCAGGGTGCAGCCCTCGATCACCCGGTCTTCGGCCTGCAGATGCACGTCAAAATGCGCCACACCGCCCTTGTAGGTCAGGTTCTCGGCCCGCACATCGGCCTGGGCGTTGAAACCATAGGTCACAACCCGGCGGTCGGAAATCCGCCCGATCAGCGCCTGCACCTCGGGATGGTCAGTGCAGCAAACGGCGATACCGTAGAACGGAATGTTTGAGACAAACTCCAGGAACCCGTCGCGCAAAGTGTCAAAGTCGCCCCAATGCTCCATATGCTCGGGGTCGATATTGGTCACCACGGCGATGGTCGCAGGCAGCCGGTTGAACGAGCCGTCGCTCTCGTCCGCCTCGACCACCATCCATTCGCCCTGCCCCATCCGCGCGTTGGAGCCATAGGCGTGAATGATGCCGCCGTTGACGATGGTCGGGTCAAAGCCGCCGGCCACCATCAGTTCGGCCATCATAGTGGTGGTGGTGGTCTTGCCGTGAGTGCCGGCAATGGCGATGTTGGACTTGAGCCGCATCAGCTCCGCCAGCATATCGGCGCGGCGCACCACCGGCAGGCCGCGCAGGCGAGCCTCGTCCAGCTCCGGATTGCCCGGCTTGATGGCGGAAGAGATCACCACAACCGCGGCGTTCTCCAGATTTTCCGCCTTCTGGCCCACAAACACCCGCGCGCCCAGCTCTTCCAGCCGGCCGGTAATCTTGGAAGATTTCAGGTCCGACCCCTGCACCATATAGCCAAGGTTCAGCAGCACCTCGGCGATGCCCGACATGCCAATGCCGCCGATCCCCACAAAATGGATCGGGCCGACGTCTCCGGGCAGTTTGGTTGCAGGGTTCATGACAGTTATCCTTCTTCGGCCAGCTGCTCGACCAGTGCCGCCAATCGTTCGGTGGCATCGGGAACCCCGGCGCTCAGTGCGGCTGCCGACATTTGCGTGGCAGCCCGCGGGTTACTCAGAATTGCGCCCATATGCTCTGCCAGCACCGGGATATCAAGAGCACTTTCCGGGATCACCACCGTGGCATTGGCGTCAACCAGCCCACGGGCATTGGCGCTTTGGTGATCGCCCGCCGCAGCGGCAAAGGGGATCAGGACCGAGGGCCGCCCGATAATCGAGATATCGGCCACCGACGAGGCGCCCGAGCGCGAGATCACCAGCTGCGCCTCCGACATCCGCGCAGGCACGTCGGTAAAGAAGGTCTGCACATCGGCGTTGATGCCGTGTTCGGCATAGAACGCATTGACCCGGTCCAAATCCTCTGCCCGTGCCTGATGCGACACCCGCAGATAGCGGCGGATTTGATCCGGCAGAGCAGCTACAGCCCCGGGCACCACGTCGGACAGGATCCGCGCACCCTGGCTGCCGCCCATCACCAAGAGCGACATCGGATAGTCGCCCGGCGGAATATAGGCAGCCCCTGCCCGTTCCATTACCGCGCTGCGCACCGGGTTGCCAACGTGCTCATGCGCAACACCTTCGGGCAGCACGGTTGGCCAGGTGCCGCAGGCAACCCCTGCGACCCGTTTAGCAAAGATCTGGTTCACCCGGCCCAGCACACCGTTCTGTTCATGGATCATCCGCGGCAGCTTCAGCAGCGTTGCCGCCCCCAAGGCCGGGATCGACGGGTAGCCGCCAAAACCGATGACGGCATCGGGGCGTTCGCGCCGCAGCTGCATCATCATCGACAACACACCGCCTGCAATCTTCGGACCCGCCAGCGCCCTGGCCAGCAGCCCGCCGCGGGCAAAGGTGGCCGAGGCCACTTGCGAAATCTCAACCGCGCTTGGAAACGACGCGGTGTAACGCGCGCCCCGCGCGTCGGTCGACAGTTTCACCCGCCAGCCGCGCGCCAGCATCATCTCGGCCAGCGCCTGTGCCGGAAACATATGACCGCCGGTTCCGCCAGCGGCCATCAAAAGCAATTTCTGTGCCATCCCAGGGGTCTCTTTCACATCTCTCAGCGGCCGCGGCCGTTCAGGTAATCCGCAATCCCGCCCTGCGGACGCGTGCGGGTAAAGGCCAAGAGCATACCCACCGCAATCCCGGTGGCAATCAGCGAGGATCCGCCATAGCTGACAAACGGCAAAGTCATGCCTTTCGCGGGCAAGAGCCGCACCGCAACCCCCATGTTGATCATCGCCTGCACGCCGAACATGCAGACCAGTCCGGTGCCCGCGAGACGGATGAATATATCGCGCTCGCGCATCAGCCGGAACAGCGAACGCACCACGATCGAGGCGTAAAGCACGATCAGAACCGCCACCAGCACCAGCCCGTATTCCTCGGCTGCGACGGCAACGATGAAATCGGTATGGGCATCGGGCAGCGACCATTTCACCTGCCCCTCGCCAACGCCGACACCAAAAAGACCGCCCTCGCGGATCGCATTGGTGGCATAACCCAGCTGGGTGGTGGGATCGACATCAGGGTTCAAAAACCCATCAATGCGGCGGGCAAAATGCTCCGAGCTGTTATAGGCAAAGACACCGCCCATCACCACCACGGCGGCCATGCACACCAGCAGCAGCATCGGCGCCCCAGCCACAAAATACATCACCCCCAGCCGAACAGGATCAGGCTAGCCTGGCCGAAATCCGGCTGCAAAACCAGCATCATAACTACCATCATGCACAGCGCGAAGGACATCAGCGTGCCGGGTGGCCCGTTGATCTGCTGGCTGGCGGCAATCATCCAGGCCGCAACCACAATAAAGCCGGGCTTCAGGAACTCCGACGGCTGCAGGGAGGCAAAGCCCAATGAGTACCAGCGCACCGCCCCCTTGCCAAAATCGGTGCCGAAAATCGGCAGGAAAGCCAAGGCGACAAAGGCCAGCGCAAAGCCCAGCACCGCCAGCCGCCGCACCAGCGTCGGCGACATCACGGATGTCACCAGCATCGCCGTCAGCGCCGTCAGGCCAAAAACCGCCTGCCGCTGCACATAGTGGAAATTGCCGAACCCGTTGCGCTCCGCCAGCGGCACCGAGGCCGCCAGCCCCAGCAGCAATCCGATCACGAACAGCATCAGGATGCAGGACATTGTCCATTTATCCAGCGTCCGCCACCATTTCGGAAGAATCGGCTCACCTGCCTGCACGGGAACCGCGCCATAGACCATCTCAGTCATGGGAATACCGCCACTATATGCCTCGTTCCGCCCCATTTTTCGGGGTCTCACAGAAACTGTAACGAAACGTGAGCCGCGGCGCCAGAAAAAGAACACAGTTCGGCGGAAAACCACCGCCCCGCCGACCGCCCATCTTGACAGGCAGGAAGCTGCCAGCGGATGCCGACGCTCCGCGGGAACCCGCCGTCTGAACTATACAGTTGCCAGGCAGAAAGCCATTCAAGAGCCGGAAAATCACGGCTTTGCTCCGGCCAGCGGTCCGGCACGGGCTGCAGCCGCGGCAAATGTCCGGAAGGCCCCGCGCTGCGCATGAGTTCGTGCCCGACGCAGCAAAAGCTGACCTATCTTAGATCGGCTGCGGGTGCCCGATCCGGTGAACTGGCAGTCTAAGCCCATGCACGATGCCGCTCAGCAGTATGGGCGCCTGTGGCTGGCATGCGCGCGGAACCGGGAATAGTTTCGCAGTTTTCAACTTCGGGTTTGTGCTGTTGGCTGAGGTAATCTCACCTTGGTTGACAGAGGGTTTTGCCATGACCATTCAGCACCCTGCACCAGCGAAACCGCGTTGCGGCCGCATGACCGCGGTTACAGCAATCAGCCCTCACGCTGCTCAGCAATCGCTGTTCCCGCTGCCCAGCCCGAAGACCACGCCCATTGAAAATTATAGCCGCCAAGCCAGCCGGTGACATCGACAGCCTCGCCGATGACATAAAGACCGGGCAAGTTCTTCGCTTCCATTGTGCGCGAGGACAGCGCCTCGGTGGAAACTCCTCCGACCGTCACCTCTGCCTTCGCAAAACCCTCGGTGCCAGTGGGATGGAATGTCAGCTGCGACAGGTAGCCAGCGGCACGCTCAAGGTCTGCATCGGAACTGTTTCCCAGTTCCTTTGCCAATCCGATACGCGCTGACAACACCTCGGCCAGGCGGTTCGGAAGATGCTCGCTCAATGCGGATCTCAGCCGCGTGCGGGGGCCCGCCGCCGAGCCTCGCGCAACACCTCCAAGGCATTGTCGACAAGTGTCAGGACAACGGGTTTGCCGGGCGTCCAATAGGAGGACACCTGCAAGATAGCAGGCCCCGATAGCCCCCGGTGCGTAAACAGCCCCGCTTCGGTGAAACTGGCCGTTCCGACCCGCGCCGTGATCGGGCTGGAAACGCCGGAAATGTCCCGGAACGCCTGCGCGTCCGGACCCAGTGTCAACGGCACCAGCGCGGGTCTCGGCGGCACCACCGTCAGGCCGAAGCGTTGCGCGATCTGATAGGCGATGCCGGTAGCCCCCATCTTCGGAATAGACGGGCCGCCGGTGGCGATGACCAGTTTTGCTGCTGTCGCCCCAGCAACGCGGAAAAGCCCGTCGCCATGGCCGATCTCGCCGATCTGCGTCGAGAGGCGGATATCAACGCCGCCACGGGCACACTCTTCGAGAAGCATCGCTACAATCTGCCGGGCAGAACCGTCGCAGAAGAGCTGTCCCAAGGTCTTCTCGTGCCAGGCGATGCCGTAGCGTTCGACCAGCGCGAGGAAATCCCACTGGGTATACCGTGCGAGAGCGGACTTGGAGAAATGCGGGTTCTCGGACAAAAAACATTCCGGCCCGGTCCTCATATTGGTGAAGTTGCACCGGCCTCCACCTGAAATCAGTATCTTCTTTCCTGCCTTGTCTGCATGATCCAGCAGGAGCACGCGCGCACCCGCCTGTCCGGCAATCGCGGCTGCCATCAGTCCGGCAGCACCGGCACCAAGCACAATTACGTCATATTCCATGCACGTCCTCTACGTCTCCCGGACAGAGGAGAAAAGGGACAATCGCATCATGCGCCTCGCTCCAGACACAACGGAGAAGCAGGAAATCTGCTTCCTCGACCGTGTCAGCTCTCAGGCATTCGAAAACGGACAGGTTAGTCGTCTTTCCACGCCCGCCCGTTCTTGCGGATTGGAATGGCCGGGATGGCGTCAAGGGCGGCCTTGAAGCAGGCGAACGGCGCGACGCCGTTGATCTTTACCATGGCGAGGAGCGACGCAATGCGGCCCCAGGCGCGGCTGCTTTCGCCGTGACCGGCAAAAAGTGCATTCTTCCTCGTCAGAGCGATCGAACGGATCAGATTCTCGCACCACAGCCCGGCAGGCAATTGCGCAGCAATCTGCCAAGAGGGGCATTGGAGCCGATCCCGATACGGCCGTCGTGCAGAAAGGTCTGCAGACCGTCCTTCTGCCGGTGGATGCAGGCCGGCCTTTCTCCCAGACGTGACTTTGAGGAGATCCGGCGGCGCTGGCTTTGCAGCCATTCTCCAAACCCGGCGGTCAGCGGCGGGGTGCGGGAGTGCCGGGCGCCAGCTTGATCCTGACAGCGCCCGAGACGATCCGGATCACTTTTTCTGATGCGGTAAGGTCTGGTTCCGGTGGCACCTCCGGCGCATCGCAGACCCCTGCGGGGCGAAAACCGGTTCGTCCAGCTCCGCCGCTGGCAATACCAACCTCCCCTGTTTCGCCAGCCGGCGCCAGGCCGTCAGCTGGTTCGCTACGACTCCGTACCGTGCCGCAACGCCATTTACTGTCGCGCCCGGCTCAAGCGTATCCGCCATCGCAGCCCGCACCTGAAGCCACCTTGACACTGCGCCCGGCGCCATTCATATAATTATCATGGTAATATAAATGGAGAAACACCATGACCGCCCCCTTCCAACTGGTCGCCAGGATCACTCCGAAACCGGAACACATGCAGGATGTGCGCCAAAGCCTGCTGGATATTCTGGAACCGACCCGCGCCGAACCCGGCTGCCTGAAGTTTCTGCTGGCCGAAGGCCGCGATGGCGATTGCTTTTATCTCGACGAAGAATGGGCCAGCGACGACGCCCTGGCGGCGCATTACGCGGCGGACTACATCACGCCGGTCTTCGCCAAATACGAGGCTTGGCTTGCAGCACCGGTGGAAATCCACAAGATGACCCCGCTGGCCTGAGCCTCATGTTTTTCCTCAAGGACCTGCCGTCTCAGCAGATGGTCGGCACCTACGCCAAGGCCTACGGCGCCGACCCGGACCATATCACCAGCGCGCTTTTGATGATGCGCCGCGCCAGCCTGCTGATCCGCAGCCTCGACGCCTATTTTGCCCTCCACGGGCTGTCACAGCTGCGGTTCCTGGTGCTGATCGTGATCGACCGCGAACCGGACCGCACCTCGCTGGCCCCGAATGAGATCGCCCAACGGATCGACGTGTCAAAACCGGTGATGACCCGCACCCTGCAATCGCTGCAGAAAGACGGGCTGATAACCCTTTCGAACAACCCATCCGACGGGCGCTCCAAAGCAGCCGCGCTGACACCCGACGGCCATCAGCGGCTGCAAGACGCCCTTCCCGGCTATTTCAAACTCCTGTCAGAGGAGATGGCCAAGCCGTCCACTGCCAACAGCTGACCCTCAAGGATTTTCCGCTTCGGAGCCGCCTTCGCTTGAGCTTGAACAGCCGGGGGTGACGGGCGGGGTCAAGAGAAATCGCGGAGGTTCCGCCGCAGGCGGATACCGCTATTTCTCTTGGGCGCGTGCGGCACCTCTGGCAGGCAAAGATCAGGTGAAGGCGGGTTTGAAGCGGATTTTCCGCTTAGGTGAGACCTGAAGCCCCCATTACCCCAGCCGCGCCCTCACTTCGGCGATGAAATCCTCACCGCGCTGTTCGAAATTGTCATACTGATCGAAACTCGCCGCAGCCGGCGCCAGCAGCACGGTGTCACCATCCTGCGAGTCCTGAATGGCCCGCTCCACTGCCGCCGCCATAGTGGTACAGACTTCTGCCTGCACATCCAGCTGCAGCGCAAATCCCGCCGCCTCGCGGCCGATGACATAGGCTTTCACCACATTGCCAGCCCGCCCTTTCAAGGCCTCCAGCCCGCCATCCTTCTCCAACCCGCCGCAGATCCAGCGGATGTTCTTGAACGCACTCAGCGCCTTTGCCGCGCTGTCCACGTTGGTTGCCTTGCTGTCATTAACAAACCGCACACCGCCGGCCTCAGTGACAGTCTGGCTGCGGTGCGGCAGACCGGGGAAGGTGGCCATCGCATCGCCGATCAGCCGCGGCGCCAGCCCCAGGGTGCGCGCCGCCGCATAGGCCGCGCAGGCGTTCTGGTGGTTGTGCGCACCCGGCAGCCCGGTCATTTCCCGCAGATCAATCGAGGCCGCCTGCCGCCCCTTGCGGTATTCCGACAGGAACCCCTTGCGGGCAAAAACCTGCCAGCCCGCCCCCGTAAGCTTGCGCGCGGCGGACACCCGGATCACCCGGTCATCGCCTGCCCCTTCCGACAGCTGACCCGCCAGAAACAGCCCCTCATCCTCGTCGATGCCAATCACCGCGCGGTCCGGCCCGCCCTCGGCAAACAGCCGCCGCTTGGCGGCGAAGTATCCGCCCATGCCGCCATGCCGGTCCAGATGGTCCGGACTGAGATTGGTGAACACCGCCACATCCGGCGTCAGCGCCCGGGCCAGCTCGGTCTGATAGCTCGACAGCTCCAGCACCACCACGCCGCCATTGCCGGGCGCGTCGATATCCAGCACACCGCGGCCGATATTGCCCGCCAGCTGGCTCTCGCGGCCCGCCTCCTGCAGGATGTGATGCAGCAGCGCCACCGTGGTTGATTTGCCGTTTGACCCTGTTACCGCCACCACCCGCGGCGGCTGATCATGCATCTGCCATTCGGCATCCGCAAACGAGCGGAAGAACAGGCCGATGTCATTGTCCACCGGCACCCCTGCCTCCATCGCCGCACGGATCACCGGGTTCGGCTTGGGGTAAAGATGCGGGATGCCGGGCGAAGTGATCAACGCCGCAACCCCGTCAAAGGCACCGGGTTTGTGCAGGTCGCAGCAGGCAAAGCCTTCCGCCTCCGCCGTCTCCCGCGCGCTTGGATTGTCATCCCAGCAGACCGCCTCCGCCCCGCCTGCCCGCAAGGCACGCGCCGTCGCCAGCCCCGAACGGCCCAGCCCCAGCACCGCCACCTTGGCGCCCTCATATCCTTTGACCGGGATCATTGCCTGCCCTCATCTTGATGAATTTGCTTCCGCGGCACATTGCACAGGTGCAAGCCGGGCTTCAAGCGCTGCCCCTGCACAGGCAGCAGGCATGGGCCGCAGGCCCGTGCCACGCCCAACAATTGGCAGGCAGGCAAAGCCTGCCGAAATTGGCGGGAGCATTCCCCCGTTGCGCATCCACCGTACGCAGCCCGCACCGCATTTTCACCCGACCGAGCTACCCTCTACCCCGTTGCAACAACAAGGCCAGGAGACCGGCCCCCTCAAACCACTTCTTCATCGGGTTCAGGGCGGATCCGCAAGAGGCCGCTAGACAGACATGGCCCCCGACAAGGGCCATCCGGTGCTCCGCCCCCCCTTGGCGGCGCCGCCTTCTTATAAAAGAAAAACCGCGCCAAGCCTGAAGCCCCGCGCGGTTCACATAATAATGGAAAGCTTCACCACCCGCCGCAAACCCCGGCGCGGCGGGTAAAACCGCGCGCCTCAGCGCACTTTCAGCGTCGCCAGCCCGATCATCGCCAGGATCAGCGAGATGATCCAGAAGCGGATCACGATCTGCGGCTCGGCCCAGCCCTTCTTTTCATAGTGGTGATGGATCGGCGCCATCAGGAACACCCGGCGCCCGGTGCGCTTGAAGTAAAGTACCTGAATGATCACCGACAGCGCTTCGACCACAAACAACCCGCCGACGATGGCCAGCACCAGCTCGTGCTTGGTGGCAACCGCAATGGCCCCCAGCGCACCGCCCAGGGCCAGCGAGCCGGTATCGCCCATGAACACAGCCGCCGGCGGCGCATTGTACCACAGAAAGCCCAAGCCTGCGCCAAACAGCGCCGCGCTGAAAATCAGGATCTCGCCGGTGCCGGGCACGTAATGCACGTCCAGATATTCGGTAAAGTCGACCCGCCCCACCGCATAGGCAATGACACCCAGGGTGCCGGCCGCAATCATCACCGGCATGATCGCAAGGCCATCCAGCCCATCGGTCAGGTTCACTGCATTGGCAGCGCCGACAATGACGCAGATCGAAAACGGCACATAGAACAAGCCAAGATTGATCAGCGTATCCTTGAACACCGGCAGCGCCAGCTGGTTCTGCAACGCCTCCGGGTGGAACCGCGCCGCCAGAACCGAACACAGGGCCGCAATCGCAATCCCCAAGGCCAGCCGCAGCTTGCCCGAAACACCTGCCGTGGTCTGTTTTGAAACCTTGGCATAATCATCAGCAAAGCCGATCAGCGCAAAGGCCAGCGTGACCAGCAGCACCATCCAGACAAAGGGGTTATCCAGCCGCGCCCACAACAGCGTCGACGACAGCAGCGCGCCGACAATCAGCAGCCCGCCCATCGTGGGTGTGCCCGCCTTGGAAAAATGCCCCTCCGGCCCGTCATCGCGGATCGGCTGGCCCTTGCCCTGCTTGCGGCGCAGCACGTTGATCAGCGGCTTGCCGAACAAAAAGCCAAAGATCAGCGCGGTCATAAAGGCGCCGCCAGCGCGGAATGTAATATAGCGGAAGAGGTTGAAAAAATCCCCTCCGTCCGACAACGCGGTCAGCCAATAGAGCATCTGGGCCCTTCCCTCGTTCTTTTATACGTTTTCTTGTGTGGGGGTGGATTGGCCCATTTCGCGGATGCCGTCAACGATCTTGGCCAGCCCCATGCTGTTGGATCCTTTTGCCAGCACGATGTCGCCGCCTTTGATGGCGGCTTTCAAACCTGGCAAGGCTTCAGCACTGGTTTCATGCCAGCCGCCGCGTTTTGCCTCTGGCAGAGCCGCATAAAGCGACTTCATCAACGGCCCAACGCAATGGATTTTCTCAATGCCCGCAACGGCCTGCAGCGCAGCCAGCCCGGCATGCAGGTCCTTTTCCTGCACCCCCAGCTCTCCCATATCGCCAAGATAGGCAATCCGGCGTCCCGCGCCGGGTGTTGCCGCCAGCACCGCCAGCGCCGCCGCCATCGAGGTCGGGTTGGCGTTGTAGCTGTCGTCCAGCAAAGTAACCTCGCCGCTGTCCAGCCGGATGGTTTCCCGCACGCCGCGGCCCTTGACCGGCGACCACAGCGCCAGGCTTTCAACAGCTTTCGCCACATCCGCACCCAGCGCCTCGACACAGGCCAGCGCCCCCAGCGCATTCATCGCAAAATGTGCGCCAAGGGATTGGATATGCATCTCAACCTCGCCGCCCCCCGCCGTGGCACGGGCAACAAGCCCGTCGCCTTTGTTGTCAGCTGACAACAATTGGTAATCCCCGGCGCTTTCGCCGAACCAGCGGGCAGTGATGTCCAGATCTTCCGCTGCGCCGCGCAGCACATGGGCCTCGGCAAAATCCGCGTTCAGCACCGCAACACCGCCTGGCTCCAGCCCCTGCATGATCGCGGCCTTCTCACGGGCGATGCCCTCAACGTTCTCAAACGCCTCCAGATGCACCGCGGCCACCGCTGTCACCATCGCCACATGCGGGCGGGCTTGCCTGGCCAAAGGCGCGATCTCACCCGGATGGTTCATACCGATCTCAATCACCGCAAATTCAGTATCACGCGGCATCCGCGCCAGCGTCAGCGGCACGCCCCAGTGGTTGTTATAGCTGGCAACAGCAGCATGGGTGCGGCCCTGATCCGACAGCATCCGCGCCAGCATTTCCTTGGTCGAGGTTTTGCCGACCGAACCGGTCACCGCAACAACCTTGGCCCCGGTGCGGGCACGGGACGCCCGGCCAAGGGCCTCAAGCCCCGCCTGCACGTCGTCCACGATCAGCAGCGGCGCATCGGCGGGAACCCCTTTTGGAATGCGCGAGACCAGCGCAGCGCCCGCCCCCTTTGCCAAAGCCTGCGCCACGAAATCATGACCGTCACGCGCGGCCTTCAAGGCCACGAACATATCACCCGCCTCGATGGTGCGGGTGTCAATCGACAGGCTGGAGACAGCCCAATCGCCCTGCGCCTGCCCGCCGGTGGCGGCAGCGGCCTCGGTTGCGGTCCAAAGCGTCATGCCAGCCTCCCGTCCAGTGCGGCTGCAGCAATGCTGGCCTGCTCCACATCGTCAAACGGCAGAACCTGATCGCCCACGGTCTGGCCGGTCTCATGCCCCTTGCCGCAGACAATCAGCGCATCGCCCGCCTGCAGCATGTCGGCGCCGCGCAGGATCGCCTCGGCGCGGTCGCCGACCTCAATACAATCCGGCGCGCCGCCCTTGACGGCGGCACGGATCACCGCCGGGTCCTCGCTGCGGGGTTGTCATCCGTCACGATCACCACATCGGCGTTCCGATGCGCCGCCTGCCCCATCAGCGGCCGCTTGCTGGTGTCGCGGTCGCCGCCAGCGCCGACGATGGCAATCAGCCGGCCCAGCACATGCGGGCGCAACGCCTTGATGGCGCTGGCTACGGCATCGGGCGTATGGGCGTAGTCAACAAACACGGCTGAGCCATTGTCACGCGACGCCGCCAGCTGCATCCGCCCCCGGACGGTGGTCAGATGCGGCAGGGTTTCAAACACCCGCTCCGGATCCTCGCCGCCGGCAATCACCAGCCCGCAGGCCAAGAGCACGTTTTCCGCCTGAAAGCCGCCAATCAGGTTCAGCCGCACCTGATACGGCTTATCATGCCAGGAGAACCGCACATCCTGGCCGGTGCCGTCATAGCGCAGCCCCATCAGGTTCAGATCGCCAAGCCCGCGGCCCACGGAAATCACCTCCTGCCCGCGGGCAGCGGCCACCGCGCGCATCTCAGCGCCGCGGGGGTCGTTCAGGTTGATGACGGCGACGCCTTCGTCCGGCAGCACCCGGCGGAACAGGCCCGCCTTGGCGTTGAAATAGGCTTCAAACGTCTCGTGATAATCCAGATGGTCCTGGGTGAAATTGGTGAACCCCGCCGCCGCCAGCTGCACCCCGTCCAGACGGCGCTGGTCCAGCCCGTGCGAGGACGCCTCCATCGCCGCATGAGTCACCCCTGCGGCGGCAGCCTCAGCCAGGGCGCGGTGCAGGGTGACCGGCTCCGGCGTGGTATGGGCCAGCGGATGGCTCCAGGCGCCCTCAATTCCGGTGGTGCCCATATTGACGGCCTCATGGCCCAGCTCAGTCCAGATCTGGCGCACAAAGGTGGCTACAGAGGTCTTGCCATTGGTGCCCGTCACCGCCACCACGGTCTGCGGCTGGCCGCCGGACCACAGCGCGGCGGCATAAGCCAGCGTCTGGCGCGGATCCTCGACCACCACAAGTGCTGCGTGGCTTTCGTCCAGCAGTTTGGCGGCGATGCCCGCACCCGCTGCATCGGTCAGAATGGCGGTGGCGCCCTTATCCAGCGCGGCAGGAATGAATTTCGCGCCATGCACCTGGCTGCCCGGAAGGGCTGCAAACAGGAACCCCTCGCGCACGTCGCGGCTGTCTACCGCCAGGCCGCGGATCTGCGGGTCGGCGCCGCCCCGGGCGGTCAGCCCCAATTGGCTTAGCGGCTGGTCTGGTCTGCTGCTGCTCATGGCGGCCCTCTGCCCTGGTTCAGTTCGAGGTGAGGGTTATACCAGTCACCTCTGCGGGTTCAACTTGCGGACGCAGGCCCAACAGCGGCGCGACCCGGCCGATCATCTCAGCCGCAACCGGGGTCGCGGTCCAGCCTGCGGTGCGGCGCTCCTCGCCATGGGCAATGATAGAGGGTTCGTCCAGCGTCACGATCAGCACGTATTTCGGGTCATGTGCCGGAAAAATAGAGGCAAAAGTGGCAATTACCTTGTCATCATAATAGCCGCCCTGCGGCTTGGGCTTGTCAGCCGTGCCGGTCTTGCCGCCCACCTGATAGCCCTCGACCTCGGCAAAAGACGCGGTGCCTTCGCTGACCACCTTGCGCAACATTTTGCGCGCGGCGGCGGCGGTGCTTTCGCTCAGCACCCGTTCACCTGGCTGCGGTGCCGCCTGTTTCAGAATCGTCGGCGCCACATAACGCCCGCCATTGGCAATCGCCGCATAACCCGCCGCCAGATGCATCGGCGTGGTGGAAATGCCGTGGCCATAGGAAATGGTCATCGCCGACAGTTCGGACCAGTTGGCCGGCAGCAGCGGCTTGCCGCCCTTGGCCTCGGAAATCTCAAACGGGGTCGGCTCCAGCATGCCCAGCGTATCAAGGAAGCTCTTCTGCCGCTCCACCCCGATCTGCTGCGCCAGCCGTGCGGTGCCGATGTTGGAGGATTTGACGATGATCTTGGTCACCGACAACTCGTTGCCGTAGTTACGGAAATCGCGGATCGCAAAGCGGCCCCAGCGCAACGGGCCGCGGGTGTCGATCACCGTGTCGGCGCCAACCAGCCCCAGCTCCATCGCTTGCGCTGCAGTGAAGATCTTGAAGGTGGAGCCAAGCTCGTACACCCCCTGCACCGCGCGGTTGAACAGCGGGCTGACCGACGGATCAAAGCCCGAGGCCGGCGGGCGCGGACGGTCGTTGGGATCGAAATCCGGGAAGGACACAACCGAGATCACCTCTCCGGTATGGGCATCCATCAGGATCGAAGTTGCGCCTTTGGCGTTCATCAGCTTCATGCCGCCATACAGCACCTGCTCGGCTGCGGCCTGCACGGTGAGGTCCAGCGACAGTTGCAGCGGCTTGCCCGCATTGGCCGGGTTGCGCAGGTAGCTGTCGAACTGGCGTTCAACGCCTGCCACACCGATCACTTCGGCGGCGTTGACGCCCTCCTTGCCGAATCCGGCGCCGCCCAGCACATGGGCAGCCAGGCTGCCATTGGGGTACAGACGCATCTCGCGGGGGCCGAACATCAGGCCGGGATCGCCGATGTCATGCACTGCCTGAAGCTGCTCGGGGCTGATTTTCTTCTTTACCCACAAAAACTTACGCTTGCCGGTGAAATCCCGGATCAAACGGTCGAGTTCAAGGTCCGGGAAGATCTGCACCAACTGCTCTGCCGCGCCGATGGGATCAATCATCTGCGGCGGCTGGGCATACAGGGAATGGGTCTCGAAATTGGTGGCCAGCAGGCTGCCGTTGCGGTCAACAATGTCGGCCCGCTGCGCGGCGATGACGCTGCCGGCAACGCTGGCGACGGGCTCGGACGGCTCCGACACCGCCGTCATGCCCATGCGCGCAGTGATGGCGCCAAAGGCACAGACAAAGAACAGCCCCAGCACCAGCAGCCGCCCCTCGGCGCGCTGACGGGACTGCACCTGCATTTCCTGATGCCGCAGGCTGATGTTTTCTTCTTCGATCACATCCGGGTTTTCGCCGGTTGCGCGGGCATGAAGAACCCGCGCCAGCGGGCGGAGCGGGGTGCGGATCATGGCTGGCTCCTCAGGTTCAGGCCCGACACCTCAACGCCTTCGGTGATCACCAGCTCTTCGGGTTCGGGATATGAAACCTCATCCACCCGGCCGAACTGATCAGGGCGCAGCGGCAACAGGCCAAGGCTGTCGAAATTGATATCCGCCAGCTCGCGCAGCCGCTGCGGCCGGTTGAGATAGGCCCATTCGGCGCGCAGCACGCTAAGCCGCACCTGCGCCGCACCGATCTGGCCCTGCAGGGCGCGGGTATCCTTCAGCACCTGCTGGGTGGCGTAGTTTTCGCGGTAGGCCCAGAAGGCCAGGCCAAAGACGGCCAGGCAGGTTGCGGCATACAGCAGGGTCTTCATTTGCGCGCCTCTTTCAGCTGCGGCATTCCAAGTTCCTTGGCCGAGATCGGTCCGGGTTCAGCAGCCGTGCGGCGTCCGACCCGCAGGCGGGCGGAGCGGGAGCGGGGGTTTTCCGCCAGTTCCTGATCGTCGGGGCCGACGGCCTTGCGGGTGACCAGTTCGAACTGGTTGGGCGTATCTTCCTGCTCCGGCGCATAGCGGTTGGCGCGGCCGGTTTTGCCCGCGCGGTGCTGAAAGAAGCGTTTGACCATCCGGTCCTCGACCGAGTGAAAGGTGACCACAGCCAGCAATCCGCCGGGTTTCAGCGCGCGCTCGGCGGCCAGCATCCCCTCGAACAGCTCGTCATACTCGGCGTTTACTGCGATGCGCAGGCCCTGAAAGCTGCGGGTCGCCGGGTGCGACTGGTTGGGCTTGGGGCGCGGCAGGCAGCTTTCAATGATCTTGGCGAGGCGCAAAGTGCTGGTGATCGGTTCAATCGTGCGTTCACGGACAATCGCCTTGGCGATGCGGCGGCTGGCGCGTTCTTCGCCGTAGTGGAACAGGATGTCAGCGATCTGCACCTCATCCAGCTCGGCAATCAGATCGGCGGCTGAAGGTCCCGACTGCGACATCCGCATGTCCAGCGGCCCGTCGCGCATAAAGGAGAAGCCGCGCTCGGCCAGGTCCAGCTGCATAGAAGAGACACCAAGGTCCAGCACCACACCATCGAGACCTTGCGCATATTCATCCATGCGGGAGAACACCCCCTGCTGCAGGATCAGGCGGTCGCCGTAATCCGCGGCCCAGGGTTTGGCCATCTCAAACGCCAGCGGGTCGCGGTCAACCCCGGTAACTTCGTCAGCGCCGGCCTCAAGCAGCCCGCGGGTATAGCCGCCCGCACCGAATGTGCCATCCAGCCAGCGGCCCGTGACCGGAGCCACGGCCTGCAGCAGCGGGCGCAGAAGGACGGGAATGTGGGGACCATTGGCAGCGTTTTGGTCCTGGGTCATGAGTCAAACGCCTCCGGCGCCATCTAGGAATTCCAGGGGATCGAAATCCTCGGGCAGGTCTTCCATCAGTTTCTCGGCTTCCGCCATTTCGACCTCTTCATAGGTCCCGGGGTTCCAGATCTGGAAGGTATCGCCGGACGCAATAAAGAAAGCTTCGCCATCCAGGCCGATCTTCTGACGCAGCTTGGCAGGCAGCACAAGGCGGCCTGTGTCATCCACGTTGGTCGGCAAGGATTGGCCGTTGAACATGCGTTCCAGGATCTTGCGCGGTTTGGAGCCGCGCGGCAGGGCGGCGATCTTGGCGTCCACCTCGTCGATGGCTTCTATTGTATAGCATTCCAGGAACGGGCGGCGGTGATCGCCGTAAACGATAACCAGTTCGGGGCTGTCGCCGGATTTCCAGTTGGGGTCGGCGGCCTCCAGCACACGGCGGAAAGAGGCCGGAATTGACACCCGCCCCTTACTGTCCACCTTGTGGTGGCTTTCGCCTCTGAACCTGCGGCCCAACTTACCGTTCCTTTTCCGCGCGTCCCTCGCGTAATTCCGATCCCCAGAATGAAAAGGGGCGGGTTGATCTGCTGCCACTGATCAACCCGCCGCCTTGGCCCGCTATGCGGGATGTCCGACTGCGCACGCCACCTGGGGGGATGTCTGCTCGCTCGCGCGCCGGATCTCTTGGTTCGATGAAAGCGAAGGCCTGTATGAAACCTGCTCTTTTAGTTTGGCTTGGGGTCGTTTGGCGCCCCGTCCCTCGTCTCATTCGATGTAATAGGGATACTATGGGAAACGATGGTCCTGCAACTGTTTTCTGCGAGAAATCATCGATACGGCTGCCAACAGCAACAGGGATTCGCAAGAGATTCGTGACCTTATTGAGGCAAAATCGCAAACTTGTTGTGCATTAACCAATCGTGAACACCATATATAGGGGCCAGTTGCACCTCTTATTTTTTTCCCATAGTTTCCCGCGATTCGATACGAAGACTCGCTTCAGCTACGGATATTCCCCTTACGTTCGCATCCGTCCGCAAAGAAGGCGGCGGAATACTCCGGTATCAACGCCTCAATACCGCGTGATTCGCACCTTCAAGAGAGGTGCGGGGCAATTCGGGCCATGATTTCCCATGGCGCCCATGAATTCCCGCAGGCCCCGTGAATTCCCGGCTGCCCCATACACGCCCGCCGGTCCCATGCGGTCCGATGCGGGACCGGCTGCCGCACTGAAGCCCAAACCGGGCGGGCAATCCCACCTGCACCCGATCAAAGGGAGCAAACAGCAAAAGGCCCGCCAATCAGGCGGGCCATCCAGGACATTGCATCGGGAACGAGACAGAAGCCTGCCGGGGGTCAGGCCATGCCGCCGCCGATCAGACCCTCGGCAATCCGCGCATAGGCCTGCGCCATTGGCCCCTCGCCCGCAGCGATGGGTGTGCCGCTGTCGCCGGCCAGCCGGGTTTCCAGGTCAATCGGCAGGGCACCCAGTAGCGGCAGGCCAAGCGCCTCCGCCTCAGCCGCAACACCGCCATGGCCAAAAATGTGATGCTCGCCGCCGCAATCGGGGCAGGTGAAAAAGGACATGTTCTCGATCAGGCCCAGCACCGGGGTTTTCAGCGTCTTGAACATATCCATTGCCTTGCGTGCATCCAGCAGTGCCACATCCTGCGGGGTGGAAACCACGATGGCGCCGGTCAGCTCTGTTTTGGTGCAAAGCGTCAGCTGCACATCGCCGGTGCCGGGCGGCAGGTCGACGAGCAGCACATCCAGCTCACCCCAGTTCACCTGTCCCAGCATCTGCTGCAGCGCCCCCATCAGCATCGGGCCGCGCCAGACCACCGCCTTGCCCTCCTCCAGCATAAAGCCGATCGACATCAGGGTGACGCCATGGGCGTGCAGCGGTTCGATGATCTTGCCGTCAGGGCTGGCAGGGCGGCCTGTTGCGCCCATCATCCGCGGCTGGGAGGGGCCGTAAATGTCAGCGTCCAGCAGCCCGACCTTGCGGCCCTTCCTGGCCAGCGCCACGGCAAGGTTTGACGACACGGTGGATTTCCCCACCCCGCCCTTGCCGGAAGCAATCGCCAGGATGCGCTGGACGCCCGCGGGTTTCAGCGGCCCGGCCTGCGGTTTCGGGTGGCCGCCGACCTTGAGGCTAGGCGCGGGCTGCTGCGCGGCATGGGCGGTGAGCGCGGCAGAGACAGATTCAACCCCGTCCAGCGATAGCACCGCGGCCTCGGCGGCCTTGCGCAAAGGCTCCATCAGCTTGGCGATCTCGGGGCTGGGCGCTTCGATCACAAAGCTCACCTTGCTGCCGTCAATGCGCAAAGCGCGCAGCATATCGCGCGACACCAGCGTGCCGCCGTCCGGCAAGGCCAGCCGCTCCAGTATTTCGCGAATCTGATCCTGAGTGACCGCCATGACTGCTCTCCTGCGTGTTGTCCGGCCCTATATATGTGTCCGCCATACGCCTTGGAACCCGTGTTGCGTGATTGCCGCGGCCCCGGCTGCGGGGCCAAGGGCCGCATCCGTCAACAGACCGCGCCGCCAGCCATGCGCGGACTGCAGCCCCGCGCATGAAAATTATACATCTGCGCAACGGCACGCTGAATTTAGTGATCCTTTACAAAGGCATACCCTAGGGTCACCCATGCAAATGCTGCATAGCAGCATTGACGACGCACGGGATTGCGACTCTGCGCAAGATCCCTAAATTACCCCTCAAGCGGCGCCGGGATGGTGCCGGACGGATACGACGATACGGTCAGACGAAGGAACAGAACGATGGCAGCAGCACAACAGATCTCCGCGGTGAACATTGCATCCCCGGTTGGCTTCCTGGATGCGCTGATGGTGAAATTCGTTCGCTACCGGCTGTACCGCAAGACCGTCAATGAACTGTCGGCGCTGACAGCACGCGATCTGGCGGATCTGGGCCTGAACCGGTCCGAAATCCAGCGCGTCGCCTATCAGGCCGCTTACGAGAACAACTAATAGAGATCAGGCCTTTTCTCCTCCTCCCTTGAAGGGCCTGGCTTTGGCGGTGGCATCCTCCTCCTCCCTGATGCCGCCGCACCTTATGCCGGTTAACAGCCGGGCTTGGATCACCGGGATCTCCTCCTCCCTGAATTCCGGTGTTTGACAGAACGGCGGTGCCCCTCCTCCTCCCTGGGCACCGCCGTTTTTGCGTTCTGAACACCCGAACACCCCACCCGCAGGCCGCAAACATTTGCAGCCAGGCCTTTCCCTGTCCGTTTTGCGTAAACCGGGAAGGAAGGCGCGGCGTAGGCGCGGCGGGCAGCAAAGCTGCCCGCCGCGCCTACGCCCGGATCGGATCGCTGCGCGATCCGATCCGCCGGTCAATCCGGCGTTAAGGGGTTAATCAGAAAGGCACGTCGTCGGTGGCCGAGATGAAACGGGCGACCACTTTCTTGATGCCTGCCTTCTCAAAGTCCACTTCCAGCTTGTCGCCCTCGATACCGGTGATGGCCCCATAACCGAATTTCTGGTGGAACACGCGTTCGCCCAGGGTGAAGCTGGACGTGGCAGTGAGGTCGATCACCTGATGCTTGTTCTCCTTGGGCTGCGACATCCCGCGCTCGCCTGCACGGGCCTGCATCCGCTTCCAGCCCGGTGAGTTGTAGCCATCGGCCTGTGCCATTTTCTCATCGATGGTGGAGCGCACCTGCCCGCCGCCCATAGTACTGCCCATAGTACCACCCGGCGCTGCAGCACCATAGCCGCCGCCGTAAAGGCCCGGCGGGGTCAGTACTTCGACGTGTTCCTCCGGCAGCTCGTCGATGAAACGCGAGGGCAGCTGTGATTGCCATTGGCCGAATACCCGCCGGTTGCCGGCAAAGGAGATGGTGCAGATCTGCTCGGCCCGTGTGATGCCCACATAGGCCAGCCTGCGTTCTTCCTCGAGCCCCTTCTGGCCGCTTTCATCCATTGAGCGCTGCGAGGGGAACAGACCATCCTCCCAGCCCGGCAGGAACACGGCGGGGAATTCCAAGCCCTTGGCGGCGTGCAGGGTCATGATCGAGACCTTCTCGTCGGCGTCCTGCTTGTCATTGTCCATCACCAGGCTGACGTGTTCAAGGAAGCCCTGCAGGTTCTCGAAGTTTTCCAGCGCCTTCACCAGTTCCTTGAGGTTTTCCAGACGGCCGGGTGAATCCGGGTTTTTGTCGTTCTGCCACATGGTGGTGTAGCCGCTCTCATCCAGGATGATTTCGGCCAGTTCCATATGGGTGATGTCGGCGTCGCCGGCCATGCGGCCCCAGCGGGCAATGCCCTCGACCAGCTGGCGCAGCGCGCCGCCGCCCTTGCCCTTGATATACCCGCCCTCAACCGCCAGCCGCGCCCCTTCGACCAAGGACACACCGTTTTCACGGGCGAGGCCCTGGATGGTCTGCTGCGCCTTGTCGCCAAGGCCGCGTTTCGGCGTGTTGACGATGCGTTCAAACGCCAGATCGTCGTCGGGGGAGACCACAACGCGGAAATATCCCATCGCATCGCGGATTTCGAGCCGCTCATAGAAACGCGGGCCGCCGATCACACGGTATGGCAGGCCGATGGTCAGAAACCGGTCCTCAAACGCGCGCATTTGGTGCGAGGCGCGCACGAGAATAGCCATGCTGTTCAGACCAATCGGAGCCTGGCCGCGGGTGCCGCGCTGCTGCGCCTCGATTTCTTCACCGATCCAGCGGGCTTCTTCCTCGCCGTCCCAATGGCCGATCAAGCGGAGTTTTTCGCCGTCGCCGGCAGCCGTCCACAGTTCCTTGCCCAGGCGGCCCTGATTGCCGCGGATCACGTTTGAGGCGGCAGCGAGGATATGCCCGGTGGAGCGGTAGTTCTGTTCCAGCCGCACCACCATGGCACCAGGAAAATCCTTTTCAAACCGCAGGATGTTGCCCACTTCGGCGCCGCGCCAGCCATAGATCGACTGGTCGTCGTCGCCAACGCAGCAGACGTTCTTATGCTTGCCCGCCAGCAGCCGCAGCCACAGGTACTGCGCCACGTTGGTATCCTGATATTCATCCACCATTATGTAGCGGAACCAGCGCTGGTATTGCTCCAGCACGTCCGGGTGGTTCTGGAAGATCGTCACCATGTGCAGCAGCAGGTCGCCGAAATCGACGGCGTTCAGCTCGCGCAGGCGGGTCTGGTATTGGTCATAAAATTCCGTGCCCCGGTTGTTGTAGGCGCTGGCGTCGCCGGCCGGCACCTTGTCCGGTGTCAGCGCCCGGTTTTTCCAGTCGTCAATGATATTTGCCAGCATCCGCGCGGGCCAGCGCTTGTCGTCGATGCCTTCCGCCTTGATCAGCTGTTTCAGCAACCGGATCTGGTCGTCGGTATCCAGAATGGTGAAGTTCGATTTCAGGCCCGCCAGTTCGGCATGGCGGCGCAGCAGTTTCACGCAGACCGAATGGAAGGTGCCAAGCCACGGCATGCCTTCGACCGCCTGCCCCAGCATACCGCCCACCCGTTCCTTCATCTCGCGGGCGGCCTTGTTGGTGAAGGTGACCGACAGGATCTCGTTCGGGCGCACCCGGCCGGTGCTGAGCAGATGCACAATCCGCGTCGTCAGCGCCTTGGTCTTGCCGGTGCCGGCCCCCGCCAGCATCAGCACGGGACCATCCAGGCACTCCACCGCTTTGCGCTGCGCCGGGTTAAGGCTGTCCAGATAAGGCATCGGCCGCGCACCCATGGCGCGGGCCGACAATGATGCGCCTTCAAAGGCGTCCATTTCGTCAAAGCTGCTCATGCGGGTGATCCTAGCCTGATTCAAGCGCGGCGGAAAGAGGACGTTCACAGTCTGTTCACGGGTCGATGTCGGTCCCGGCCAGACCCGTTTCAAGCCCCGCCCAAGGATGCTGCCACAGAAAAATTCCTTAACGCTTATGTCAGGTTAACGGTACCGCAATCAATCCCGCCTACACTCGCAGGAGCGCACAACCGCATTAATACTAACTACTTTTGGCACCGGAATATGAAAAATAATTTGAGATCCAGCCTTGCGGAAAAGATCCGCAGCATGTCGCTGATCCTTGTCCTGATCGTGGCCACGGCTGCGTCTATCTGGGCCGTTTTCGCAGTACCGGCTCCAATTGTGGACCGGATGCTGGAGGACGACATTCGCAAGCAAGCCCAGCATTGGCAGCAGCGGGTTATCCTGCACCTGGCCGATGTCGAGGACTCCTTTGAAGAGGGCAGCGTCCAGCCTCATGATGCCCACATGCTGTCACTGCTGCCACAGGAGACGGATGTTTTCCGCTACCGCCTGCTGACAGCCGCAGGTGAGATTTTCTGGTCCTCGCGCAGCGACGAGATCGGGGAATATGAAACCAATGCGTTTTTTTCCACACAGGTTGCACGCGGCGAGTCTTACTACATGCACAACGCACTGCCGGCGTATGAGGTGGACGGCTTCCCTTTGCAAAGCAACGGATACGACAGCAGTATCACACGGGAAGTTGCACAGGTCTATGTGCCTTTGATGCATAACGGGCATTTCGACGGGGCCATCGACTTTTACACCGACATCACCGACCTGCGGCAGACCTTCATCCGCCGCGCCCAGCTGTCGCTGATCGTGCTGACCTCAATTGCACTACTGGCTATGACCATTGCGGTCTATGTGGTGTTCAAAACCAACCGGTTCAGCATGAATCAGCTGCGCCAGCGCAATGAGACCGAGCGCGGCATTCTGGACGAGCAGCTGCGGCTGGCGCGCGAAGTTCAGCTGCTGGGGGAGCTGAATGAATGGCTGCAGTCCAGCCGTTCCTTGGAAGAGCTGTTTGATATGGTCGCCCGCTTTATGACCCATATTCTGCCGACCGCTGAGGGCAGTGTTTATGTCTACTCCAATTCGCGCGATGTGCTGGACGGCTGCGCCAGCTGGAACGGCGGCAGCCACAAGGACCACATCCACCCCGAGGAATGCTGGGGCCTGCGCCGGGGCCGGACCTATGAATTCGGATCTTCGGAGATTGAATTTGTCTGCGAGCACGCCGAGCCGCATGATGGCAGGCGCTATTACTGCTTTCCGATCCTGGCCCATGGCGAGACCGTCGGCCTGATGCACCTGCAGGCGATCAAGGACGAATGCCCGGAATTCGTCAGCAGCAAGAAGCTGGCCCAGATGTGCGCCGAGCAGATCTCGATGGCGATTGCCAATGTGCGGATGCGCGACCAGTTGCATGACCAGTCGGTGCGCGATCCGCTCACCGGGCTGTTCAACCGCCGCCACATGACGGAGACCTTGCGCAAAAGCATCAATGCCAGCCAAAGCAGCGGCCAGCGGCTGAGCATTATTTCTATCGATGTGGATCACTTCAAGAAATTCAACGACAACCACGGCCATGACGCCGGCGACATGGTGCTGCGCGCGGTGGGGTCGGTGCTGGAACAGGCCTGCGACGGCGACGAGGTGGCCTGCCGCCCCGGCGGCGAGGAATTCACGCTGATCGTGCCGGGCGCCAGCCAGGAAGATGTGATGACCAAGGCCGAGATGGTGCGCCAGGCCGTGGAAGACGTTGTTGTGCGCTATGGCGAAAAGGCACTGCCGCGGATCACCATATCACTGGGTGTTGCGCATTATCCGGCCCATGGCACCATGCCGCAGGATCTGCTGCGCGCCTCGGATGAAGCGCTGTATGACGCCAAGGCAAAGGGCCGCAACCAGGTCTGTGTTGCCGAAAGCGCCGCACCGGTGCCCCGCAATCCGGCTGCCCGTTCTGATACCGGCGGCGCGCAGGACGATGCCAAGGGCGCGGCTGCATAGGGCGTGACCCGGCACCATCGGGCGGCGGCGCTTTTTCTTGCGGAATCCGCACCGCCGCGTACCAATGCCCGCATGGATCTGCATCAGCGATACCCCGGCCTTGAAGACCTGAAGCGCCGCGCCAAGCGGCGGCTGCCCCGCTTTGTCTGGGACTATCTGGACAGCGGCACCGGGGCTGAGGCGGCGCGGGCCCGGAACCGGACGGGCTTGGACCGCATAGGGTTTCTGCCCTCGGTGCTGCATGGCCCGATGGAGCCGGACCTTGCGGTGCCGTTTCTTGGCCGCCGCCCTGCCCTGCCCTTTGGCATTGCGCCCGTGGGCATGTCCGGCCTGATCTGGCCCGATGCCGAAGCTACCCTGGCCCGCAGCGCCGCTGCGGCCGGCATTCCTTATTGCCTGTCAACGGTTGCCAGCCAATCGCCCGAGGATCTGGCGCCGCATCTGGGCGATGATGCCTGGTTTCAGCTCTACCCGCCCAAGGACGAGGCCATCCGCAGCGACCTGCTGGCGCGGGCGCGGGATGCCGGTTTCAAGACGCTGGTGCTGACGGTGGATGTGCCAGCAGCGTCGCGCCGCGAACGGCAGACCCGATCCGGCCTGACCCAGCCGCCGCGGCTGACCCCGCGGCTGCTGGCGCAGATCGCGCAGCGCCCGGCCTGGGCGCTGGGAATGGCGCGCCGGCGTCTTGAAGGGCGGGGCATGCCGCGGATGCGGACGCTGGACAAATACATCTCAGGCGAGCAGGTGAATTTGCCGCCAGCCGCCCATATCGGATATCTGCTGCGCACCTCGCCGGACTGGGACTATGTGCATTGGCTGCGGCGCAACTGGGACGGCCCCTTTATCATCAAAGGGGTGCTGCGCGCCGAAGATGCCGTGCAGCTGCAGGAGGCCGGCGCCGATGCGGTCTGGATATCCAACCACGGCGGCCGTCAGTTCGACGGCTGCCCCGCCGCCATCGATCTGCTGCCGGACATCCGCGCCGCGGTGGATCTGCCGCTGATCTTTGACAGCGGTATCGAAGGCGGGCTGGATATCCTGCGGGCGCTGGCGCTGGGGGCGGATTTTGTCATGCTGGGCCGCGCCTTCCACTATGCGCTGGCGGCACTTGGCACTGTAGGACCGGACCACCTGATTGATATGCTTGCCAAAGATATGCAGGCGAATATGAGCCAGCTTGGCCTGCCCGGCCTTGGTGAAATCCGCAACCTGCAGCAGCGTGAACTGGACTGATTGCACGCAGATTTGGCGCAATTCGGACAAAATCCGAGGAATTGCGCCAAAATGACGCAGCAGTTGCATCATTTGCCCGCTGCGACGCAGAAAAATAGTTACAAAATCATGCTGCAAGTGCAGAATTTCAGCAGAATCTGCACCTGTTAGCGCCATGCCCCCAATCCCCCGATTAGACCGGGCAGCAGGCAAACAGCAGATGAGGAATGACAAAAGAGGCCGCTTGAGAGCGCAATCATGCCGGAAATACCCAGAACTACGGTTGTGCGGTTCGTTAGTATCCGCCTAACACTGCACCAACTTGCACGGACCCCGAGGGTGAAATGACCGACTTCAAAAAGATCCTGATTGCCAACCGTGGTGAGATCGCCATCCGCGTGATGCGCGCCGCCAACGAAATGGGCAAACGCACCGTCGCCGTCTATGCCGAGGAAGACAAGCTCGGCCTGCACCGGTTCAAGGCGGACGAGGCCTACCGGATCGGCGAAGGCATGGGCCCAGTGGCCGCCTATCTGTCGATTGACGAAATCATCCGTGTTGCCAAGGAATGCGGCGCCGATGCGATCCACCCCGGATACGGCCTGCTGTCGGAAAACCCGGACTTTGTCGATGCCTGTGCGCGCAACGGCATCACATTCATTGGCCCCAAGGCTGAAACCATGCGCGCGCTGGGTGACAAGGCCAGTGCGCGCCGGGTTGCGATTGAAGCCGGCGTGCCGGTCATTCCTGCCACCGAGGTGCTGGGCAATGACATGGACGCGATCCGCAAGGAAGCGGCTGAAGTCGGATACCCCTTGATGCTGAAAGCGTCCTGGGGCGGCGGCGGCCGCGGCATGCGGCCGATCCACAGCGAGGATGAGCTGGAAGAGAAAGTGCTGGAAGGCCGCCGCGAGGCGGAGGCCGCCTTTGGCAATGGCGAGGGTTATCTGGAGAAGATGATCATCCGCGCCCGCCACGTCGAGGTGCAGATCCTGGGCGACAAGCATGGTGAGATCTACCACCTGTTTGAGCGCGACTGCTCGGTGCAGCGCCGCAACCAGAAAGTTGTCGAACGCGCGCCTGCCCCCTATCTGACCGATGAGCAGCGCACCGAGATCTGCGACCTGGGCCGCAAGATCTGCCAGCATGTGAATTATGAATGTGCCGGCACCGTCGAATTCCTGATGGATATGAATGACGGCAAGTTCTACTTCATCGAGGTGAACCCGCGGGTGCAGGTGGAACACACCGTCACCGAAGAGGTCACCGGCATCGACATCGTGCAGGCGCAGATCCTGATCGCCGAAGGCAAAACCCTGGCCGAGGCCACCGGCAAAGCCAGCCAGGATGATATCCGCCTCAACGGCCACGCGCTGCAGACCCGGGTGACCACCGAGGATCCGCTGAACAACTTCATCCCCGATTATGGCCGCATCACCGCCTACCGGTCCGCGACCGGCATGGGCATCCGCCTGGATGGCGGCACCGCCTATGCGGGCGGCGTGATCACCCGCTATTATGACTCGCTCTTGACCAAGGTCACCGCCTCGGCGCAGACCCCGGAAAAAGCGATTGCCCGCATGGACCGCGCGCTGCGCGAGTTCCGGGTGCGCGGAGTGTCGACCAACATTGCCTTTGTCGAGAACCTGCTGAAGCACCCGACCTTCCTCGACAACACCTATACCACCAAGTTCATCGACGAGACGCCGGAGCTGTTCCAGTTCAAGCGCCGCCGCGACCGCGGCACCAAGGTGCTGACCTATATTGCCGACATTTCGGTGAACGGCCACCCGGAGACCGAAGGCCGCGCGGCGCCCGCCGCCGACCTGAAGGAGCCGCGCGCACCGCATGCGGAGCCGGGCAACCAGCCCTATGGCACCCGCAACCTGCTGGAGCAAAAGGGCGCGCAAGCCGTTGCTGACTGGATGAAGGCGCAGCGCCAGCTGCTGCTCACCGACACCACCATGCGCGACGGGCATCAGTCGCTGCTGGCGACCCGGATGCGCTCGATCGATATGATCAAGGTGGCGCCGGCCTATGCGCAGAACCTCAGCCAGCTGTTCTCGGTGGAATGCTGGGGCGGCGCGACGTTTGATGTGGCCTACCGCTTCCTGCAGGAATGCCCCTGGCAGCGCCTGCGCGATCTGCGCGAGCGGATGCCGAACGTGATGACCCAGATGCTGCTGCGCGCCTCCAACGGCGTCGGCTACACCAACTATCCGGACAATGTGGTGCAGGAATTCGTGCGCCAGGCCGCAAAGACCGGCGTCGATGTGTTCCGCGTCTTCGATAGCTTGAACTGGGTTGAAAACATGCGCGTCGCGATGGACGCCGTGGTCGAGAGCGGCAAGGTCTGCGAAGGCACCATCTGCTATACCGGCGACATCCTGGACCCGAACCGCGCCAAATACGACCTGAAGTATTATGTCGGCATGGCCAAGGAGCTGGAGGCCGCAGGCGCCCATGTTCTGGGCCTGAAAGACATGGCGGGCCTGCTGAAACCCGCCGCGGCCCGCCAGCTGGTCAAGGCGCTGAAGGAAGAGGTCGGCCTGCCGGTCCATTTCCACACTCATGACACTTCGGGTATTGCCGGGGCGACCATTCTGGCCGCTGCGGATGCCGGTGTAGACGCTGTAGACGCGGCGATGGACGCGTTTTCCGGCGGCACCTCGCAGCCCTGCCTGGGTTCCATCGTCGAAGGCCTGCGCAACACCGACCGCGATACCGGCATCGACATCGCAGCAGTGCGCGAAATCTCCGGTTACTGGGAGCAGGTGCGGGCGCAGTATGCGGCCTTTGAATCGGGCCTCGCAGCGCCGGCCTCGGAAGTGTACCTGCACGAGATGCCGGGCGGCCAGTTCACCAACCTGAAAGCGCAGGCGCGCAGTCTGGGTCTGGAAGAGAAGTGGTCTGATGTGGCGCAGACCTATGCTGACGTGAACCAGATGTTCGGCGATATCGTCAAGGTGACACCGTCGTCCAAGGTGGTTGGCGACATGGCGCTGATGATGGTCAGCCAGGGCCTGACCCGCGATGAGGTCGAGAACCCGGAAAGCGATGTGGCCTTCCCCGACTCGGTTGTCGACATGATGCGCGGCAACCTGGGCCAGCCTCCGGGCGGCTTCCCTGCGGGCATCGTCTCCAAGGTGCTGAAAGGCGAAGCGCCCAATGTCGAACGCCCCGGCGCGCATCTGGACGCGGTGGACCTAGAAGCGGTCCGCGCCGAGCTGTCGAAAGAGCTGGAAGGCTTCACCGTCGATGACGAGGACCTGAACGGCTACCTGATGTACCCGAAGGTGTTCCTGGACTACATGGGCCGCCACCGCCAGTACGGCCCGGTGCGCAGCCTGCCGACCCGCACGTTCTTCTACGGCATGGAGCCAGGCGAGGAGATCACCGCCGAGATCGATCCGGGCAAGACCCTGGAGATCCGCTTGCAGGCGATTTCCGAGACCGACGTGAAGGGCGAAGTGAAGGTCTTCTTTGAACTGAACGGCCAGCCCCGCGTGATCCGGGTGCCGAACCGTCTGGTCAAGGCCTCGACCGAACAGCGCGCCAAGGCCGAAGTTGGCAATGCAAACCATGTCGGTGCGCCAATGCCGGGGGTTGTCGCCTCGGTCGCGGTGCAGGTCGGCCAGCAGGTCCACGAGGGCGACATGCTGCTGACCATCGAAGCGATGAAGATGGAAACCGGCATCCACGCCGAACGCGACGCGGTGGTCAAGGCCGTGCACGTCCAGGCCGGCACCCAGATCGACGCCAAGGACCTTTTGGTCGAGCTGGAGTAAACTTCTCAGCTGTCACAAAGAAAGAAGGGGCGCCTTGCCGGTTGGAGGGGCGCCCTTTTTCTATTGCGCGGCCAATGCGGAATTGCGCGGGAAGTCAGGCCGGTTTTCCGGCCAGTTTTTCCGCCCGGAAAACCGGGGCGGTCCGCAACTGGGATCACCCGAAAATCCTCGCAGGATTTTTGGCCGTTTACCGCGCCGGGAAACGGTTTACCTCAATGTCAGGCGTTGAATGCTTCAGGGTCCGGCAAGGTTACGGTTTCAAACTGCACTGGCTTTATCCCATCAATCTGGCCGGCCCAGCTGTCCGCTTGCGGTGTGCTGTGGCGCTGCACGCCGTGCGCAAGCAAACCCAAGGCAATTGCCGCACCCAGGCCAGTGATCCGCAGGCAGTCCTTCCAAAGCATGATCCAATCCCTCCTGAAAAGTTCCGCTTGTTTGTGAGTGAAACGCACAGTCTGGCCGCTTCCGTCGCGGCGGGTGCAGATTTTTTTCATCTGCCGCCGGTTTTCCTCTTGCAGCGCGGACGGCGACGCCCTAAATCACCGCTCACCGGATGGCAGCGCGGGCGTAGCTCAGGGGTAGAGCATAACCTTGCCAAGGTTAGGGTCGGGCGTTCGAATCGCCTCGCCCGCTCCATCTGGAACCGAACAGGCCGTCCCTCGGGGCGGCCTTTCGCTTTTGGCGATTTGCGCGTACCCTGCCCCGAGCAGAAATCCTTGTGCGGAATCACCTTTGCGCATAGGAACAGAGCAAGAACACGAACACACGGGCAGAGCAGAATGCTGACATCGGTAGAACTATGCGCAGGCGCGGGCGGCCAGGCCTTGGGGCTGGAGGCGGCGGGCTTTGACCACACGGCGCTGGTTGAGATCGACAAGCATTGCTGCGCCACCCTGCGCCACAACCGCCCCGCCTGGAATGTGCTGGAAGAAGACGTGCGCAAATTCAAAGACGTGGCGGGTGACTATAAAGGCATCGATCTGCTGGCCGGCGGCCTGCCCTGCCCGCCGTTTTCCGTTGCCGGCAAGCAGTTGGGTGAAAAAGACGAACGCAACCTGTTTGACGATGCGATCGAGATCGTCGACTCGACCCGGCCCAAGGCCGTGATGATCGAGAATGTACGCGGCTTTCTGGATGCGGTGTTTCATGATTACCGCGAAAAGCTGAAGAAACAGCTGTCGAAACTGGGGTATGAGACCGATTGGCGGCTGCTGAATGCATCGGATTACGGCGTGCCCCAGCTGCGGCCGCGGGTGGCGATTGTCGCCCTGCGCCGCGAATTCGCAGGCCAATTCAACTGGCCCGAGCCGCTGCCGTACAACCCGCCGACCGTTGGTGCCACCCTCATCGACCTGATGAAGGAACGCGGCTGGCGCGGCGCCGAGGATTGGGCCGCCAAGGCGGATGAAATTGCCCCCACCATCGTCGGCGGCTCCAAGAAACACGGCGGGCCTGATTTGGGTCCGACCCGGGCGCGGCGGGCCTGGGCGGCCTTGGGGGTTGAGGGGCGCACCATCGCCTATGAGGCGCCGGACCCGTTCCACAACGACATGCCGCGCCTCACGGTGCGGATGGTGGCGCGTATTCAGGGCTTCCCGGATGCGTGGCATTTCACCGGCGCGAAAACCAATGCCTACCGCCAGGTCGGCAACGCCTTTCCACCGCCGGTGGCCGAAGCTGTTGCACGCGAGCTGAGGGCGGCAATTGCCAAGCCGAAGCTGCATGCTGTGCGGGCCTAAAGCCTCCCCGTCAGTCCAGAGCCAAGGGCAGCGCCCGGCCTTGGGCGGGAGCGAAGCGTCTTCCCGTGGGCAGGGTCGGGCGCTGCCCGGCCTATTGTCCGGGCGGAACGCTGTATGAAACAGAAACTTCCCGACAGTCTTGTCCGTCCCGGCCACCCGGATTTCACAGTCCTTTGCGAACTGGCGGAGGAGATCACGACGCGTGCAGGCGGTGCCTTGGCGCTGGAACACGACGTGCCGCAGATGCTGCGCCAGTGCATTGACGATGTGATCATGACGCCCAAGACCGGGCGGCGCGCCTATGAAGAACTTGAGAAGACCGAAAAGACCTATATCGGCACCAGGGTCGAGATTGAGCTGCGGGCGCTGCTGCGCTTGCGCAAGGGGCGGCTGGATACCGAGATCCTGGGCCGGGACGTGGACATCAAGCACACGATGGGCAGCAATTGGATGATCCCGACCGAGGCGCTGGATTGCGCCTGCCTGCTGGTGGCGGCGGATGAGGTGCGGGCGCGCTGCTATCTGGGGCTGGTCATTGCCCGGCGTGAATACCTGACAGCTGGTCAGAACAAGGACGCCAAGCGCAGCATTTCGGCGGAAGGGTTCCGCCATATCCTGTGGCTGCTGAAGGATCAGCCTTACCCCGCCAATTTCTGGCGTATCGCGGACGAGGCGGCGGTGGAGCAGATCTTTGCGGGCGCCACGGGCAATGAACGGATGGCGCAGCTGTTCCGGCTGATCCGAGGGCGCCCGATTCCGCGCGACGTGGTGGAGGCGGTGGCGCAGCAGAAGGACTTCATGCGCCGGATCCGGGCCGATGGCGGCCATGGCACCCGCGATGTTCTGGCCCGCGAGCAGATCGTGCTGCTGGAGGGTCAGAAGGACGCCCAGCTGATCAAGGCGCTGGAGCTGCCGCCCTGCCCGGCCAGTGCTTTTGTTTCCTGCCGGATTGAAAGCAGCTACCATGCCCGCATGGTGGAACAATCCAGGCATCACGTGGAATGGCCGACAGCCTGACACCCGAGCGGCGCAGTGCCAATATGGCAAAGATCCGCGGCAAGCACACCAAGCCGGAGATGCTGGTGCGGCGGATGGTGCACGGGCTTGGCTTTCGCTACCGGCTGCACCGCAAAGACCTGCCCGGCAAGCCTGATCTGGTGTTCGGCCCGCGTCGCAAAGTGATCTTTGTGCATGGCTGTTTCTGGCATCTGCATGAGTGCCGCGACGGGCGCATTCCAGCATCGCGCCGCGACTATTGGGAACCCAAATTGCTGCGCAACACCCAGCGCGACGAGGAGCAGCTGGCCGCCCTGCAGGCCGCGGGCTGGCAGGTGCTGACCGTCTGGGAATGCGAAACCAAGGATCGGGATGCCTTGCGAATCCGGCTCAGGTCATTTCTGGAAAATGAAGAATAACGCTTATCCACAGATACCTGCGCAAACCTTCAAATTTCCTCTTGCGGCCTGTTTGGGAACGCCCTAAACACCGGCTCATCGAATGGCAGCGCGGGCGTAGCTCAGGGGTAGAGCATAACCTTGCCAAGGTTAGGGTCGGGCGTTCGAATCGCCTCGCCCGCTCCATTCGACAGCCGAAAAGGCCGCCCTTCGGGGCGGTCTTTCGCGTTTTGCAGCCCCTCGGCCTGCAGCACTTTCTTTACCGTTCCGTCATTTTCCGCTTGCAGCAACCTCGCGGATTTCCTATTCACCGCCTCACCGAATGGCAGCGCGGGCGTAGCTCAGGGGTAGAGCATAACCTTGCCAAGGTTAGGGTCGGGCGTTCGAATCGCCTCGCCCGCTCCATTTGGAACCGAACAGGCCGTCCCTCGGGGCGGCCTTTCGCTTTTCTGCCATTTGCCGCTTTAATTTGATCAAATTCCTTTGACGCGACTCGTGAAACGCGACAATTCTATCGGCAATAGGCCCCATGGGACGTTCATGGGTGTTTCGCGCAAGGAGTTTGGCCATGGCCCCTGTCATCTATCCCACCACCAATTTCACCGCGACCGAGCAGCTGTGCCTGGAGCGCGGCGAAGGTATTTATGTCTACGACACGGACGGCAACAAATACATCGAAGGGCTGGCGGGCCTGTGGTGCACCTCGCTGGGCTACAGCAACACCGAAGTGGTGGATGCGATCACCGAACAGCTGCACAAGCTGCCGTTTTCGCACACTTTCGGTGGCAAGACCCATGCGCCGATCATGCAGCTGGCCGAAAAGCTGCGCGCGATGGTGCCGGTGGAGGATGCCTATATCTTCTTTGGCAACTCAGGCTCGGACGCCAATGATACCCACGTGAAGATGCTGCGCTATTACTTCAACGCCATCGGCAAGCCGGAAAAGCGCAAGATCATCACCCGCGAGCGCGGCTATCACGGGGTAACGGTGGCGGCGGGGTCGCTGACCTCGCTGCCCGCGAACTTGGCACACTTCGATGCACCGCTGGAGGCGCTGTCGATCCTGCGCTCGGATTCGCCGCATTACTACACCGGGCGCCAGGGCAATGAGACGGAGGCGCAGTTTGTTGACCGGATCATCAATAACCTTGAAGAACAGATCCTGGCCGAAGGCCCCGAAACCATCGCCGCGATGATTGTGGAGCCGATCACCGGCGCGTCGGGCGTAATCGTGCCGCCAGAGGGGTATTACGAGAAGCTGCAGGCGCTGCTGCGCAAACACGGCATTCTGGTCTGGGCGGATGAGGTGATCTGCGGGTTCGGGCGCACCGGTGCGGATTTCGGCTGTACTACGATGGGCATCAAGCCGGACCTGATGACGTTCGCCAAACAGCTGAGCTCAGCCTATTTCCCGATTTCGGCTTCGGTCATCCCCGGCTGGATGTATGAGGCGATGATTGATCAGACCAACGAGGTGGGCGTGTTCGGCCACGGCTACACCTATTCCGGCCACCCGGCGGCCTGTGCGGCCGCACTGAAAACGCTGGAGATCTATGAGCGCGACAACCTGTTTCAGCACGCAGCGGATGTGGGTGCCTATATGCAGGCGCAGCTGCGCGAAATCTTCACCGATCATCCGCTGGTCGGCGAGGTGCGCGGCAAGGGGCTGATTGCGGCGCTGGAGCTGGTGTCGAACAAGACCACTGGTGCGGGCTTTGACAAAGGCGCCGCGGGGCTGCGGCGCAGAAGGCCTGCGAAGCAAACGGGCTGATCCTGCGGGCGGTGGCAGGCAATGCTGTGGCGCTGTGCCCGCCTATCATCATCACCAAGGATGAGGTTGACGACATGCTGGCGCGGTTGAAAACTGCCATCGGCACGGCCTATGAACAGCTCAAGGACAACGGGCTGATCGCCGCCTGAGCCAATCAAAAAACGCCCCGGTTTGCGGGCGTTTTCTGTTTCAGAACACCTTGTAGGTCATCGTCGTCAGCGAGCGTTCAATCCCGTCGATCTGCAGCAGCTGGTCATTGATGTATTTGCCAACGTCCTCGCCGGTGGGGATGTAGAGCTTCATCAAAAGGTCGAAATTGCCGCTGGTGGAGTAAAGTTCGGAGTGGATTTCCCGCAGGGCGATTTCCTCGGCCACCTTGTAGGTGGTGCCGGGTTTGCAGCGGATCTGGACAAAGACGCAGGTGGACATGGGTGCCCCTTTTGGATGGTCAGGAATTTGCGCCCAAGCTCGCACGGCGGCGGAGGCGGCGCAAGAGACCGGGATTGCTGCAACAGATTGGCCCCCATGCACAATGCCGCACTTGAGCCACGCCCCCTGCCCGCCCTATAAGCGCCCCTGCAGCTTGACGAAGGACAGCCCGCAGATGCGTACCGCCACAGTGACCCGCCAGACCGCGGAAACCGATATCTCGGTCGAGATCAATCTCGACGGCACCGGGATCTATGACAACCGGACCGGGGTCGGTTTTTTCGACCACATGCTAGACCAGCTGGCGCGTCATTCGCTGATCGACATGACCATCCGCGCCAAGGGCGATTACCACATCGACGACCACCACACAGTGGAGGACACCGGCATCGCGCTGGGTCAGGCGCTGGTGCAGGCGCTGGGGATAAAAAGGGCATCCGGCGCTATGGCGAATGCCACCTGCCGATGGATGACGCGCAGGTGCGCTGCGCGCTGGACCTGTCTGCGCGCCCGTTCCTGATCTGGAACGTCGAGCTGCCGACCCAGAAAATCGGCGCCTTTGACACCGAGCTGGTACGCGAATTCTTCCAAGCGCTCAGCACCCATGGCGGCATCACCCTGCACATCGACCAGCTGCACGGGTTCAACAGCCACCACATCGCCGAGGCGGCCTTCAAAGCCGTGGCCCGCGCGCTGCGGCTGGCGGTGGAGACCGATCCGCGCAAGGCGGATGCGATTCCCTCGACCAAGGGCGCGCTGTGACATGCTGACCGCGATTATTGATTACGAATCCGGCAACCTGCACTCGGCTGAAAAGGCCTTTCAGCGCATGGCGCGGGAGATGGACGCGGGCGAAGTTGTGGTGACCTCCGACGCCGATGTGGTGGCGCGGGCGGACCGGCTGGTGCTGCCCGGCGACGGCGCCTTTCCGGCCTGCGCGGCAGAGCTGCGCGGCCACAAGGGCATTTATGACGCCATGGTCGAGGCGGTGGAGCAGAAGGGCCGCCCGTTCCTGGGCATCTGTGTCGGCATGCAGCTGATGGCCACCACCGGGCATGAATACCAGGAAACACCGGGCCTTGGCTGGGTCGGCGGCGATGTGGTGAAAATCACGCCCGCGGATACATCTTTGAAGGTGCCGCATATGGGCTGGAACGATCTGGTGATCGAGACGGACCATCCGGTGTTTGACGGCATCGAAAGCGGCGATCACGTGTATTTTGTGCATTCCTACCACTTCCGCGCCGCCGATCCGGCGGAGCGGCTGGCGCATGTGGATTATGCAGGCGACGTGACCGCGGTTATTGGCCGGGACACGATGCTGGGCATGCAGTTCCACCCAGAGAAAAGCCAGGCGACAGGGTTGCGGATGATCGGCAACTTCCTGGCCTGGAAACCGTAAGGGGACGGCGCTGCGCGCCGTTGCCTCCGGCGGGAGTACTTTAGGAAAGATGAAAGCTGCGGCGTTCAAGCAGCCGCGGTGCGCAGGGAGACCGGCGCAACGCCGTACGCCTTGCGGAAGGCGCGGGTGAAGCCTTCGGGGCTGCTGTAGGCGTAGCGGCGCGCCACCGCCTCGACCCGGTCGCCGCGGATGAGGTCCTGATGCGCCAGGATCAGCCGCCAGCGGCGCAGGTACCCCATCGGGGTTTCCCCCACCTCCGACGCAAACAGTTCCGCAAAGCGCGACAGTGACAGGCCTGCTTCCTGCGCCAGATCGGCGTTGGCCCAAAGCCGGCCAGGATGGTCGTGCATTGCGACAATGGCCCTGCTGAGGCGCGGGTCCGAGAGGCCTGCCAGCAGCCCCGGTTCAGTGGCGCCTTTCTGGATCTGGTTGCGCAGGAGGCGCACCATCAACACCTCCCCAGCCGGTTGATCACCGATTGCGCGCCGCAATGCCGGCCCTCTGCCTCGTCCCGCATCAGACGCACCAGCCCCTGTGCTTCGGCATTGCTGCTGATGCCGTAGTCCACCACCGATGGCAGGGCCGCCAGGAACGGATTGCTGTTGCCCGACCAATCCACCCGCGCAGCCCACATGATCGCACCGGGGTCCGGATCCGCCAGCGGGCCGCGCGGGCGATAGAGGATCCGCACCGGCTGCCCCGCCGCATCTGCCAGCGCAATCAGATTGGCCTCGCCAGGCCCGGCGGCCAGCACGGCGAGCTGAAAGCGGTCCATCAGGGTGGTAAGGCGGTCCATATTCCGGTGTTACAGTCAGGTTTTTCGGATTTATGAGACAGTAGCCTGCGCGATACGTTTGATCAACCACCACTCGCACCGCCACTCACAAAGGACCAATGCCATGCTGATCCCCGCCAGAAGACCCCGGAGCTGACCCTGCCGACGCTGGACCACGGCCTGTTCGACCTGTCTGCGGAGACCTCCGAACGCGGCACTGTGATCTGCTTTTACCGCGGCCTGCATTGCCCGATCTGCGCCACTTATCTGAAGGAGTTCGACAAGAAGGCCGCAGCCTTTGCCGAGCGCGGTGTTGATTGCATCGCCATCAGCTCGGACGGCGAAGAACGCACCCGCGCGATGGCCGACAAGATCGAAGCCAAAGACCTGCGATTTGGGTACGGCCTGCCTCTCCCGGCGGCCAAGGACTGGGGCTCTATATCTCGACCTCGCGCGGCAAGACATCGATCGGAATCGAAGAACCCGCGCTGTTCTCGGAACCCGGCCTGTTCCTGGTGACGCCTGAGCAGACGCTGTATTACGGCGCGGTGCAGACCATGCCGTTTGTGCGCCCCCATTTCGCGGAACTGGTGGCGGCGCTGGATTTTGCCATTCCCAACAACTACCCGGCGCGCGGCGAATACACCGGTGAGGTGTAGCACTGGCGCCAGCCCTTAAAATCGGCTGCGTCCGGTAATGGACAAGGGGTCCGCTTCCATGCATACGGGGCGGACCTTTTTCGCGTTTCAGGTCCCCCATTGCACATCCGTTTCGAGAAATACGACCATACTGAAGGCAAGCACCGCTATTGCCAGCTGAGCCTGACGCCAACGCTGTTCGGCGACTGGTGTGTTGAGCGTGTGTCGGGACCGCTGAATGCGCCGGGCGGTGTTCAGAAGCGGACGTATTTCGCCGCCCAAGCAGAGGCGCTGGCGATTTTTGAACGCTTCCGGGACCGGCAGATGAAACGCGGTTATGCGCCGATCCCGGTGCAGCTGGGGCTGCTGTAGGGTCAGGCCCTCTCAGGCTTATTTGATCCGGGTCCAGGTCTGTTTTGAGCAGATCAGCCCGCCCGCCACACATCCGCGCAGGGCAAGAGAGCGACCCGTAACATCCATCTTGCCGATGTAGATTTTATCATTGGAGGGCCGCCAGACCTTGCCCTCGTAAGAGCCATCGCCGTTCGGCACCATGCCGATCACCAGCGTCTTGCCGATATTCGGGGACTTGTATTCGCCCTCACTGTTGAAGGTGCGGGCAATCTTGCCGCAGACGGCAGCGCCGCATTTTTCCATCTGGATATGCGCATAAGAGCCGTCATCCGCTTGCGTCTTCCAGACGCCCAGTACCGGGTCCGCCGCTGCCGCGCCTGTAAGCCCTATTGCAACGGCCAGACCTGCCAGTAGATGTTTCATTCCATGTCCTCCCTGTTTTTCAGGCAGCCTGTCCCTGATGCGCCCGCTGAGGCAAGGTTGACTTCGGGTCGCGTTGCAATTCGGCCCCGCCTTGTGCAAAACACCGCCAGCTTGATTTCACGAAGGACCGCCCGGATGATCCTCTACCCCGCGATTGACCTCAAAGACGGCCAGGCCGTGCGCCTGCTGCATGGCGAGATGGACAAGACCACCGTGTTCAACGACAACCCCGCCGCCCAGGCGCTGGAGTTTGTCGAGGCGGGCTGCGAGTGGCTGCATCTGGTGGACCTCAATGGCGCCTTTGCCGGTGAGCCGGTGAATGCCGCGCCGGTCGAGGAGATCCTGAAGCAGACCAAAGTGCCGGCACAGCTGGGCGGCGGCATCCGCGACATGGCAACCATCGCGCGCTGGATCGACAAGGGCCTGGCACGGGTCATTCTGGGCACCGTGGCGGTAGAAAACCCGGATCTGGTGCGCGAGGCGGCGCGGGAATTCCCCGGTAAAGTCGCCGTCGGCATCGACGCCCGCAATGGCCGCGTTGCAACCAAAGGCTGGGCCGAAGAAACCGATGTGATGGTCACCGACCTCGCCAAGTCGTTTGAGGACGCGGGCGTAGCCGCGATCATCTACACCGACATCCTGCGCGACGGCGCAATGAAGGGACCGAATGTGGAGGCGACTGCGGATCTGGCCAATGCGGTCAGCATCCCGGTGATTGCCTCGGGCGGCGTGTCCTCGCTGGACGATCTCAGGGCGCTGAAATCCTGCGGTGCGCCGCTGAACGGTGCCATTTCGGGCCGCGCACTGTATGATGGGGCGATTGATCTGAAAGAGGCGCTGGCGGTTCTGAAAGCCTGAGGCGTCTACAGAACCGGGAGGCCAAATGCGCCTGATCCGCCGAATTCTTGCCATTCTGGCCCTGGGGCCCATTGCCGTGTGGCTGCTGTGCATTGCCTTGGTAATACTGCTGGGGTTCGGCTTTGGCTGCGAAATCAACGAAGGTTTTGCCAACCCTTGCGTTGTGCTGGGCCGGGACCTGAGCGAGACTGCCTATTCCATGGGTATCCTTGCCGCCTGGGGGCCGCTTATCTTCGGCCCGGTCTCAATGGGGGCCGGGCTTCTTTGGGCGATTGCCGTTGCGATTGACCGCCACCGGTCCCGCCCGCGCCAATAAGGCACGGGAGGGCCGGCACGGCTCCTTGGCTTACTGCGCGGCGGCAGCCGTCAGCTTGCCCAAGGCGCCCTGCATCTTGGCGATAAAGCCGGCATCCGCAGGGATATCGAGGGTAGAGAGCATCTCTGCCGGATCTTCATAGGTCAGCCAGACCTGGCCTTCCGCATCCTCATAGGCCAGCACCTTGAGCGGCAGATAGAGCCCCGCGCGCGGGTCCGCCTGCATTGCCGGGGTGCCCAGCTTGGGGTTGCCGAAAATCAACAGCTGCGCGGCCCCCAGCTCCAGCTCTGCCTTCTGCGCACCTGCAGCATGGTCGACGCGGGCAAAGACGGTGGCGCCTGCGCCCTCAACCGCAGCCTGCAGCGCATCCATGGTCTCAGCCACGGGTTTCTGGCTGGGCAATTTCATCAGTTCGGCGGCGGCGGGCAATACGGACATAAGGGCGATGGCTCCGGCAAGAATAAGGGGTTTTGTCATAACGGCTGCTCCGAAAATGTACTGTGATAGGATGAAAACAAGGCAACAGACCCCGGCTGGCAATTCACGTCTTCGGCATCGGCAGTTCTTTGCTGCCAGCCTGCGGCCGCACAAGCCGCAACGTATGATTGCAGCACCAGTAAATTTGAAGCACTAATTCAAAAGTGCCCGAAGGATTATTATCTTCGACGGAATGGCCGACACGGCAGTGCCGAGGAATTACTTAAAAACAATTTGAAAGAAGCTTATTCCATGGACGCCGAAAACTTCACGTTGGTCGCACATTTCACGGTTGCTACCCTTCCTCTCCTGGTCTGTTTCATTCTTGCAGTGCGCGACATAGTCCTTAGGGCGCCCAGCAATGCCACGTTCCCACCGTTTGCAAACCGCTGGACCGGATACTGCGGCGCTTGGATTGTTGTGCTTTTGATCGTCTTTTGCTGCGCCTGGATCACCTTTACATATGGCGGCTGTTCAGGAGGGATCAAACACAGCGCCGCGCGCTGCTACTACATTCACAATGCGGCGGGACAATACGCGTCATTCATAATGTTCTTTGGCTTCATCTACCTGATCTCGACCCTGATGCCTGCCTTCGTCATTCTTACCGCGACAGAAGCAGCCTACCGGATACGCCTTAAGAACGCACCCACCAGCTGAAACATACGCCCTCCCGGACCAAAACGCGCATCCACCGCCATATCTGTTGCGATTCCAGCGTCCATTGCGTACCCACGGGCCAAGCAGTCCGAAAGGCCCGATCCATGCTGAAGACCCGTATCATTCCCTGTCTCGACGTCGCCGACGGGCGCGTGGTCAAGGGTGTCAACTTTGTCGGCCTGCGCGATGCGGGCGACCCGGTGGAAACGGCCAAGGCCTATGATGCGGCCGGCGCGGATGAGATCTGCTTTCTCGACATTCACGCCACCCATGAAAACCGCGGCACCATGTTCGATGTGGTGCGCCGCACCGCCGAGCAGTGCTTTGTGCCGCTGACCGTGGGCGGCGGGGTGCGGACCAAGGACGATGTGCGTGCGCTGCTGCTGGCCGGGGCTGACAAGGTCTCGTTCAACTCGGCTGCCGTGGCCAACCCGGATGTGATTGCCGAGGCCGCAGATCAGTTCGGCAGCCAGTGCATCGTCTGCGCCATCGACGCCAAGACGGTCGAACCGGGCCGCTGGGAGATCTTCACCCATGGCGGGCGCAAGGAAACCGGCATCGACGCGGTGGAATTCGCCCGCACGGTGGTGGCAAAGGGCGCCGGGGAAATCCTGCTGACTTCGATGGACCGCGATGGCACCAAATCCGGTTTTAACCTGCCGCTGACGCGGGCGATTTCCGATGCGGTGGACGTGCCGGTGATCGCATCGGGCGGCGTCGGCAACCTGGATCACCTGGTGGAAGGTGTGACCAAGGGCGGCGCAAGCGCGGTGCTGGCGGCCTCGATTTTTCACTTCGGGGAATACAGCATCCAGGAAGCCAAGAACCACATGGCCGCCGCCGGCATCCCGATGCGGCTGAACTGAAGGGGCACGTGATGAGCCTGCTGCACGATCTTGAAGCCACCATCCTGTCCCGCAAGGGATCTGACCCTGACAGCAGCTGGACCGCCAGGCTGCTGGCAAAGGGGCCGGAGAAATGCGCCGAGAAGTTCGGCGAAGAAGCCATCGAGGCGATCATCGAAGCGGTAAAGGGCGACAGCGGCAAGCTGGCCTCGGAAGGCGCCGATGTGCTCTATCATTTCCTGGTGATGCTGGCGGCCCGCGACGTGGCACTGGACGATGTGCTGCAGGTGCTGGCCGAACGCCAGGGCCTCAGCGGCATTGCCGAGAAGGCCGCACGCCCCAAAGGCTGATTCCAGGGCCGCTTCTGCGGCGGCGGGTCAAGGTAGGCGCAGCCTCCGCGCGCCAGCGCGGCTTGCCCTTGACGCGCACTCTTATACAAAATCAATAAGGCCCTGACGGGCAAACTTGCCCTTCAGGGCCTCTCAGCAAAATCTTCTTCTTGCGCCGCGCAGCGGCGCTACGCCCAACCGTGGAGGCTGTCCAAAGGACGGCCGGAACGGGCGGGAGCACCTCCGCCCCGCCGCCGCCTCAAAGCTTCGAGGATATGATCCCGGTGGCGAAACCGCCAAAACGCAACTCTCCGAACAGGCGCTGGTATTCGATCTTGGGACAGCGGTTCTGGATCACCGTGACACCGCGTGCTTCAGCCGTTGCGGCGGCTTCGGCATGTTCCACACCAATCTGCATCCAGATGGTTTGCAGCTCAGGAAATGCCTCCAGCGCCTCGTCCGCAATGGGCGGCACCGCCTCTGAGCGGCGGAAGATATCGACCATGTCCACCGGGACGTCTATTTCAGAAAGACTGGCCCGCACCGTTTCGCCAAACAGCATCTTGCCTGCATGGCCGGGGTTCACCGGAATCACCCGGTAACCCTTGAGCCCCAGATAGCGCGCAACGTAATAGCTGGGGCGCACCGGGTTCATCGACACGCCGACCACCGCCACCACTTTGGTCCGTTGCAGGATCGTTTTCAGATGCTCATCGCTGTATTCTGTCATGGCCCGCACCCTAGCTGCGGCGCCCGCTCTCGCAAAGCCGGATTCGCTGCCCGGCAAACAAAAAAGCGCCCGGACGAACCGGGCGCTAGGTATGGAACGAGGGACAGTGAAAAAGATCTGCGGTGGTTCCACTCCGCAGTCCCTATTGAATATGGGCCACAGTCTGGAAAATAAAAGAGCACCTCTCGCAATCGTGAGGTGACAGGCTATTTCCTTAGAACCGCAGGCCAATGCGCGCGGCCGTCCGCAATCATCTGCACGGTGTCCGCCTGCCACAGATGGTGGACACCGCGGTTGTTCAGAAGAAACAGCTCTCCGTCCACGATGGCCCAGATTCGCGGGTTTCCATCATGAAGCCGCCCCTGCGACATCGCATAGGCGCAGTAGCCGCCAAAGGCCGGCGCATAGGCCCGCGGATTGGCCTCGAACTGCGCCTGATTGCGGGCTGATGCAAACCGCCAGACAACGCCCTTCCACATCACCGCATGGCCGCGCCGTCCGGGTTCTGCCGTGCCATGTTCGAAAAACGCAACCGCATCATACCCGCCGATAGCAACGCCCGCACGGGAAGAGAAAACAGAAGCATCAGCCCGCGCCCTATCCGGCAGGGACACAAACATCACCGCAACGGCCATCAGGACCAGACGCAAGGCCACATTGCACTCCATTCACTTCTTGCAACAGACTTCCGACTCTGCCGCACCGCCGTGCTCTTGCAAAGACGGCATACGCAGATGTGATCAGCCCGTGACGGCCGGCACCGCGGCCCTACCGGGCGATGGAGGCGTAAAGCGCGATGGCCGCTGCATTGGAGACATTGAGCGAGCCAAAACCGCCCGCGGCGTCAATCTTAACCAGCCCGTCAACAGTTTCTTTGGTCTTCTGGCGCAGGCCCGGGCCTTCGGCGCCCAGAACCAGTGCTACCGGCAGGTGCTTTTTGCCGTCCAGTGCGGTCTCAATGGTGTCCTCCGCCTCGCCGTCCAGGCCCAGTACGACAAAGCCCATGTTCTGCAGTTCAGCGATGGTATCAGCAAGGTTGCGCATCCGCAGATAGGGCTGGCGTTCCAGCGCGCCGCTGGCGGTCTTGGCCAGCGCCCCGGTTTCCGGTGCCGAATGGTGGCGGGTGCCGATTACCGCACTGGCGCCCAGCACCTCGGCCGAGCGCAGGATGGCGCCGACGTTATGCGGATCCGTCACCCGGTCCAGCAACAGCACCCGCGGCGCCTCGCGGCCGATGCAATTGTCGGCCAGCCCGCCCCAGTTCAAGGGCTTCACTTCCAGTGCGGCACCCTGATGCACCGACTGTGCGTCAATCGGAGGGTTGAACTTGCGCGGGTCGATCACCTCGGCCTCGACGCCCGAGGCTGCGATGGCGTCCGCCAGTTTCACTTCGGCGTTCATGGTCACCATCAGGCGCAGTTTCTCGCGCTGGGGATTCATCAGCGCATCGCGCACCGCATGCAGCCCGAACAGCCACACGGTTTCTGCCGAGGCGGCCTTTTTGGACTGTTCTTTTGCGACGACCCATTTGGGCTTCTTGGTCATTTTGCTCTCCGGCAGAAAGAATTTTCAAGGCGTGCTGAAAACTTGCGTTTTTCCGGTTGACGCCCCTTTGGCCTGCTTGTAATCACGCCTCCACATCAGGTGCAACATGCAACTGACAGTGGGCGACAGGCCGCAAGGTGTGGCAGGGGACTGTAACTCCCTCGCGGAGACGCACGCCTGGTTCGATTCCAGGGTCGCCCACCATCTTCTCTTCTATTCAGACCGGACGATGGTGGCTCAGCTGCAGACCGGATGGGCTGCGCGCCGCTCCTGTGCTGTCCGGCGCAGCAAAAAACCCGCGTGAAGTTCGCGGGCTTTCCGTTTGATTTGAAATGGGAATGCGCCAGTCAGGCGGTTTCAGAAACGGCCTGTTCCGCCCAGGCAACCAGCGCGTCCAGATCCGGTCCTGCCTCCACGGCCATACCGTCGGCAAAGGTCTGGAACGGCTCCACATTCATCTGGTTTACGCCGGAAATCACCGGAATGCCCAATGCCAGCGCCTCGCCGATTATGGGCCGCATGCCGCGCCCGTCGGCCTCGTGCTTGCCGAATTTATTGACGATCATCAGCTGCGGTGCCGGGTCCGTTTGCAGCGTGGCAGAGACCTGCCCGACCGCCTGTTCCAACGCTTCCGGGTTCAGGCGGCAGCCGCGGGCGCCCGCGCCCAGGGATTGCGAAATCCGGATGGTTTCGCCTGAAGGCAGCACCCGCACATCCATGTCGCACAGTTCCTTGTCGTAGCATTCGACATTGGTCTGCACGATGCCGGCCAGGCGGATGCCCTTGGCCTGCAGCCGTTCGGCAAGCTCGCTCAGCAAACGGTCAGTGGCACCGCGTTCTTGGGTCATCACATAGGCCAGGTGCATCGGTCATTCTCTCCAGTCTCGTCTCAGTTCATAGGTGGTCATGCAGCGGGCGGGGTCAACCCCTACCACGGCAACGGGCTGTAGCCGATGACCGGGGTGTGCAGGATCAGCAGGGCCAGAAACACCGCGCCCGCCAGCCCGGCCTCAGCCGCAGAGGGGCGCAGGCGGGCCAGGTTCAGCCGCGCGGTATTGCGGCTGAGGCGGGTCCATTCGCCCTGCCCCATCCGCCGCTGTGTGCGCCGGTCGATCAATGCCATGCCGGTCCAGGCAAAGCCGCCAAACAGGCCAAACAGGATCACATGTGCCAAATCGCCATTGGCCAGCAGATGCGCCCCGGCCCAGAGCGCCATGGCCGCAAGCAAAGGGTGGCGGCTGACACCCAGAATGCCGGGATCAGCCGGATCAAAGGCCCGCAGCCCCAGGCCGCCAAAGCTGAACGGGTTCTGCCGCATCATGCCCGCCACCGCCAGCAGGCAGGCCAGCGGCATCAGCAGAAGCGGCGCCCAGCGGAAGATGTCCCAATAGGGCAGCACGCCGACATAAGGCGCCCGTGCCGCCGCCACGACCAGCCAGGCCAGGATTGCCAGCGACAGCAGGCTGTAGGCGATGATGTAGCCGCGCTGGCCCAGGCGGCCCACCAGCCAGGGCCGCACCGGCGGGCGCACCGGGATTGCGTGGCTGGCCAGAAACAGCATCAGCGCGGCGGTGAATTCTAGCCAGCCCATCGGGGTCTCTCCTGCTTTAGATCAGTCTGTCATGCAGCTATAGGCGGGCGGACAGCGCAGAACGTTGCCCCAGATCAAAAAAGGGCGCCGCTGGGGCGCCCTTCTCACTTCGCGGCAGCCTGGCTTACAGCCCCAGCGCCTTGCGCCTCTCCTCGGCAAAGCCCTGCACCATGCGGTCGGCGATCAAGGCGAGGATCGCCATCGCCGCCCCGGCGGAGATGCCAAGCCCCACATCCGCCTGCCCCAGCGCCAGATAGATCGACTGGCCCAGGCCGGTGGTGCCGATCAGCGCCGCAATCACCAGCATTGCAAAGGCATAGAGGATGGTCTGGTTCAGACCCAGCAGGATCGACGGCGCCGCATAAGGCGCCCGGATATCCTTGAGCATCTGCCATGTGGTGGCACCTGAGGCTGTTGCGGCTTCTATCATCTCCTCTGGTGTCGAGACCAGCCCGTGCCGGGTGTAGCGGATCATCGGCACGATGGCATAGGCAATAATCGCCAGGAAGGCCGAGAACTCGCCGATCTGGAACACCATCAGCACCGGGATCAGGAAGACAAACAGCGGGATCGTCTGCAGCATGTCGCAGATGGGCCGCACCAGCCGCCAGAGACCGGGCGACACCGCCGAGGCAAGCCCGATCGCGCCGCCCATTATCGCGCAGGCAAAGACAGCCGCACCCGACAAATACAGCGACAGCAACGCCCGTTCCCACAGGCCGGAGACCAGAATGGTGCCCAGCAGTAAAACCGTCATGATGGCCAGACCGCGCCCGCCGGCAACCCAGGCCAGCGCGCCTGCACCGATCAGCACAAAGGGCCAGGGCAGCTGCGAAATACCCGTCTCCAGCATGCCGACGGCAATCAGCAGCATCACGCCCAGCGCCACCTGCCCGCGCAATGCAAAGACCAGACCGGCAGCCGCACCCGCCGCAAACACCCCCAGGCTCATCGCCGGGGTCCAGGAGAAACCCCAGGTGAAGGGCAGCACCGCCTGATCCAGCCCGATCCGCAACGGCAGCAGCACGTAGAACAGCACGTTGTTTTTGAACGCTGTCAGCGCATCGGCATTGGCAGTGGTAAAGGCCGACAGCCCCCTGTCGACGCTGTCCGCGACCGGGTTGAACAGCGCATAGGCGCCGGGTTGCTGAATGTAGCCCCAAAACACGGCGCTGGCTGCGGCGCCCACGGCCAGAATGCCCCAGGCGATGCGCGGATCATGCTTTTCGCGCCGCTCTTCGGTCAGGGTGCCGCTCATCCGGTCGATTAGGATAGCAAAGACCACAATCACCGAGCCGGCCAGCAGGCTTTGACCGAACTGCGCCTTGCGCATGGTCAAGAGGACCTCCCATCCGATGTCGTCAAAGCCGCCGATTACTGCTGCGATAATCACCATCGACAGCGCCGCCATCAGGCATTGATTGACGCCCACCATGATCTGCTGCCCGGCCGAGGGGATCTCGCATTGAAACAGCTGCTGCAGCCGGGTGCCGCCGGCCATGATGGCAGCCTCTTTGATCTCCGGCTCGACCCGCTCCAGTCCCAAAAGCACATTGCGCGCCATTGGCGGCGCGGCATAGATGGCCGAGGCGATGAGGCCGACAACCGGGCCAAAGCCGAACAGCACCAGCAAGGGCGTAAGATAGGCAAAGGTCGGCACCGTCTGCATGATGTCCAGCAGCGCCTGCACCGGTTTGCGGACGCGCGGGTATTCATTGGCCAGGATGCCGATGCCGCCGCCGATGATCAGCGCCAGCGGTACTGATACAGCGACCAGCGCCAGCGTGTTCATGCTTTCGGGCCAGTACCCCGACGCCAGCACAAACCCGAGACCCACAAGGGCCATCAGCGCCATCCGCACCCCGCCTAGGATCCAGGCCAGCGCCGTGGTGGCGCAGATGACCAGCGGCCAGGGCGTGTTGCTCAGCACATAATTCGCCGCTTCCATCGGATAGAACATCAGCACCGAAAAACCACGCGCAGTGGGTTTGATCAGCGCCAGCAGCCACTCCATCACCGCGCCGGCCCAATCGGTTGCGGGCAGCATCCAGGCGGCAGGGAATTTAACCAGCCACGGCAGGCTGCTTTCCAGCAGAAGGCACAGGGCGCCCGCCGCCGCCGCGATCAGCGCCGCCACGGATCCTTTTGTCAGAACCGCCATTACCCCTGCTCCACCTGCAGCGCCGCCGCCAGATTTGCCGGGTTCACTACCCCAACCACGTTGCCTTCGGGAGAGCGCACCGGCACCGGCTCGTACATTTCCATGCAGCGCGCCAGGGCCGCGTCCAACGTCATGTCCTGGCGCAGGCCGGGATCATCGGCGCCATAGGCCAGCTCCGCGCCGGTCTCCATCACCGAGGCCACACGGGCGTGCCGGCCCTTGGCCACATCCTTGGAGAACTCGCGCACGTAATCATCCGCCGGACGCAGCACGATATCGGCGGGGGTGCCGATCTGCACAATCCTGCCGTCCCGCATAATGGCGATACGGTCGGCCAGTTTCAGCGCCTCGTTGATGTCATGGGTGATAAAGACGATGGTGGTTTTCAGCTTGGCCTGAATTTCAAGAAACTCATCCTGCAGCTGCCGCCGGATCAGCGGGTCCAGCGCCGAGAACGGCTCGTCCAGGAACCAGACCGAGCAATCCGCCACCAATGAGCGGGCAATGCCGACACGCTGGCGCTGGCCGCCGGACAGTTCGCGCGGATAATGGTTTTCACGTCCGCGCAGGCCGACCAGATTGATCACCTCTTCCGCCTTGGCCTGACGTTGCTTTTTCTTCACCCCCTGCACCCGCAAGGGATAGGCGACGTTTTCGGCCACCGTCATATGCGGGAACAGGCCGAAATGCTGGAACACCATGCCCAGCTTCTTGCGGCGCAGTTCGATCAGCCGTTTGGGGCTGGCCTCAACGATATTTTCGCCGTCGATGCGGATTTCGCCGCCGGTTGCGTGCAGCAGATGCGAAATGCAGCGGATCAGGGTTGATTTGCCGGACCCCGAAAGCCCCATGATCACAAACAGCTCGCCCTCCTGGACTTGGAAGGACACATTCTGAACCGCCGGGATCAACCCCTTGCGGCGCAGCTCTCCGGCGGCGTCATGCGGCGAGTGATGGTTTGCCAGCACCTCTTTCAAGGCCCTGCCTGCGTCATTGCCAAACACCTGCCAGACATTCTGGCAGGTGATGGCCGGCGTGTTCGTGCCAGTTTCAGAGCCACTCACTGGGCGCGGCTCACTTGATGGCGGCGTCGACAACCGGGCGCCATTTGCCCTCGTTTTCGGCCATCCATTCGGCGACAACTTCCTCGACCTTGCCGCCGTCCACATCGACCGCGCCCATCATCGGCTGCTGGTCTTCCACTGCCAGAGTGTAGTTCGACAAGATCTCATAGGCAGCGGGCCAGGTTTCTTCAGTGCCGGACCAGGCTGCTTTGAAGATGCGCGAGGGCGAGAAGTCGCAGTCATTCACCGCATTCGGGTTCGGACCCCAGGCCGGATCCGAGAAACAGGCCTCCTCACCCGCAGGCAGGTCGACGAATTGCACATCATAAGCCGACATCGCCCAATGCGGCTGCCAGAAGGTGACCAGCAGCGGTGTCTTGCGCTCGGTCGCGGCGCGCAGTTCGACAATCAATGCGGCCTCGGAACCCGCAGGCACCGCCTTGAACGGCAGGTCCAGCCCGGTCATACGGTCGGCGCCCGGCGTGCCCCAGTCGGCGGGGTAATCCACCAGGCGGCCATTGGGCAGTGTTTCCGCGGTGGCGAACTGCATCGCGCAGTCCTTCAGCGCCTCCCAGGCCGGCAGGCCGGGACACAGCTCGGCCACATGGGCCGGATAGGCGATGCCTTCGCGCGCGTTCAGCTCCAGATCGCCGAGTTCAACAACAGTGCCCTCGTCGATCTTCTTGGCGTATTCATCCGAGACGTTCGAGGACCAGATTTCCAGCGTCGCGTGGATGTCGCCGTCAGCAATCGCCTGGAACTGGTTCATCATCCCGGCCGAGACAAATTCCACCTCATAGCCCGCGGCCTTCAGCATCCCGGCGGCAATATGGGTGGTCACATGCTGGCCGGTCCATTCGTTCACAGCCAGCTTGATCGGTTTGCTGGTATCACCAAGTTCCGCCGCCGAAGCAAAGCCCGCGGCAACCGTCATTGATGCGGCGCTCAGCGCCAGCGCATATCCTTTGAAGTTCATTATTCTACTCCCTGTCAGTGTTCTTGCGCCGCCGATTGTCCGGCTTGGCGCGTCCTTTTTGGAACCCGGCGGTTCATGGCGTCTGCCTGGCCTTGCGGCTGGTCTTGTTCTTGTCAGCAAGCACCCATGGTCCAAGTGTGGCCGGGGATAATGCAAGTATTGGAACATATTACGACTGTTTGTCGAGCGATTGCGGCATAAACTGTGAAAAATTTTGATTGATGGTTCAAGTTTCTGTCCAATCGGACAAGTTCCGGAATCACCCTGCCCCGCGCGGCAAACGCCCGCACCCGGCATAGCGCGGCCGGGACCCCGGCTTCAAGACCTGCCCCTCACGCAAAGACAGCGCCCCCGCCTGGGGCGGGAGCGCCGAAATCGAAACCCGGACCTTGCGGGTCAGGATCGGCCTTTGCCGGTGGCTTCCTCGATAACGGGCATCCATTTGGCCCGGTTCACCGCAAGCCAGCCGCGGGCGGCGCCCTGCACGGTTTCGCCGCGGACATCCACCAGGCCGATCAGCGGCTGCTGGTCCCAAATGCTCAGCTGATAGTTCTTCAGGATCTCGTAGGCTGCGGGCCAGCGGTCTTTCAGGCCCTTCCAGGCCGCCTTCATCACCCCGCCGCGGGCAAAATCGCAGTCGCCGGTGGCCTTGGGGTTCGGCCCCCAGGAGGGATCGGTGTAACAGGCCGGTTCCGGCTTTGGCAGGCGTACAAACTGCAGCGCATAGGACGACATTGCCCAATGCGGCGCCCAGAAGGTCGAGATAACCGGGCGTTTTTCCTTGTAGGCTTTCTGAAACTCCTCGATCATCGCCGCCTCGGATTCAGCCGCAACCACGTCAAACGGCAGATCCAGCGCCCGGATCCGGTCCGCCCCGGGCGAGCCCCATGAGGCCGGGTAAGCCAGGTAAATGCCGCGCTTGCCCTTGCCGTCTTTGGAAAAGATGCCCGCACAATCGCGCAGGGCTTCCCAGTTGGGCAGGCCCGGGCACATCTGCGCCACATAGGGCGGGAACACCACGCCGTTGCGGGCATCCAGGCCCAAGTCGCCCAGCTCCTCCACACTGCCTTCATCGCGGGCCGCAAAGTAATCCGCCGGGGTGCTGCTGGTCCAGATTTCCACCATTGCATGCACGTCGCCGCTGGCGATGTCGTCATACATAATGCCCTGATCGGCTTCGACGTATTCGACGGAATAGCCCGCTTCCTCCAGCATGCCGCCCGCGATATAGGTCGACAGTTGCTGGCCGGTCCAGTTGTTCAGGGACAGCCGGATCGACGTTCCGGTATCCCCCATATCGGCTGCTTCGGCGGCCCCCGAAACCGCCAGCGCCGCCAAAGCGGCGGCAAACGCTTTGAATTTCATTGGCGTCACTCCCGTACTGCCAGTATTTCCAAGTTCCGCGCCCCCGGGCACGGCTCTGGTTCCGGCATAGCAGGCGGGAGTTGACAAAGATTAATACGCGGCCGGATGCGGCAGTGCTTTGGCTGGTAAAAAACCTAAAACTTGCCTCAAGTGCGGACTGCGCACGTCAGCCGCTATGACCGGTCAGCCGGTCTTGCGCGCCACCAGCAGGACCGGATCATAGGTCAGCGGCAGTTTGCCGCCACTGCCGAAACGCTGCCGGTAAGCACTTTCAAAGTCCTGCAGCCGCCTGCGGCTCCAGCTTTGCTGGGCGTGGCCGTTGACACCGGTCAGGCGCAGGTGTTTCAGCAGCTCCAGCGCGGTATCGAATTCCAGCACGGCAGGGCGTTGCTCGATGGCCAGAATCTCCAGGTCTTGCGGCAGCACGGACGGCCACTCCCCGGCATCCAGGTAGCTGGGCGCCGCGGCGGATGACCCCAGCGCCGCCAGTTCGCGGAACTGGCCCCGGCCAAAGCCGGACAGCGCCAGCCAGCCGCCGGGCTTCAGCCGCGCCGCCAGCCGGGCGGACAAGGCCGGCAGATCCGGGATCCACTGCACGGTCGAGGCTGAGGCAATCAGGTCCAGCTGCTGCGGCAGCGGCAGGGCCTCGACCGGGCCGCCCTCAAACCGGGACTGCGCCGGGGCTGCGCTGCCCAGTGCCTGCAGCACCTGCGCCGCCTCTGGCACCAGGTCATTCAGCAACAGGCTGCCGGCCGTGAACCGCTGCAGCAGGTGCCGGGTCAGATGACCGGTGCCGCAGCCGAACTCCAATACCGCCCCGAACCGGCGGGGCGCGCCCTGCGCTTGCAGCAGACCTGCAAGCTGCGCCGCAATATCCGCCTGCACAGAGGCGGTGCCGTGATAGCTGTTCAGCCCGCGGCGGAAGCTTTGGCGCACGCGGGTCTGATCCAGCTGAGGCGGCAGCGTGTCTTTCACTGGAACAGCTCCTCCCACTGCGAGAAGCGGCCAAAGGGGGCGTGCGGCGCGTCGATCTGTGTCACGTTCTGCCCCGCCCAGGCGCGTGCCAGATTGGCGGGCGGAAAGATCTTGTCGCCGGAGCTGATCCAGACCTTGTCAAAGCGCATCTGCGGCGCGTCGCCGCGCTGCTCTACCGCCAGCAGCTCAGCCCGGCGCGCAGGCACATCCAGCGGTTCTGCCTCTTGCGGGGCACCGAATACACGGGTCAGAAAGTCCTGGTAGCTTTCCAGGCTCAGCGTTTCCATTGTTCTGCGGAAGACCGCAGGAGGAATACCGGCGCCGCGGTTCACCGGCTGCAGGCTGCCGTTCACCGCCGCCTTGCGCTGGAACACCACATCCGCCCGTCCCTGCTGCCAGTGGGCATAAGAAGCCACACCAAAGGACCAGGCCAAGACGCTGACCCGGCTGTAACCGGACAGATCCGGCAGCTCTGCGTTCAAATCGGTATAATCGCCGGCAAACAGAATGTCCTGCGGACCGTCCAGATGCCAGAACACCTCCGGCCCCACAGCCCAGCCGCCGAAGACCACGATGGCCTCGGCTGCATTGTTCTGCTTGATCCAGCGGAACTCCATTGCTTACAGCTCCCGCGCCAGCCGCAGCATGCCCGCGGTGATCCGGCTCAGCTGATCCGGGGACGTGATGAACGGCGGCATGGTATAGATGTTCTTGCCAAAGGGACGCAGGAACACGCCCATATCATGGGCACGGGCGTGGGCCTCATCCGCGGACACCGCGTGTTTCATCTCGATGACGCCAATGGCGCCCAGAACCCGCACATCCGCCACATTGGGCAGATCGCGCACCGGTGCCAGTTCTGACTGCATCTGCTCTGCAATCCCCGAGACCGTGCCACGCCAGTCCTGCCCGGTCAGCAGATCCAGCGAGGCCTTGGCCGCCGCACAGGCCAGAGGATTGGCCATATAGGTCGGCCCATGCATGAAAATACCCGGGTTGCCGCCGCCCACACCCTCGGCGACGCGGTCGTTCGTCATGGTGCAGGCAAAGGAGATATGGCCGCCGGTCAGCCCCTTGCCGAGACAGATGATATCCGGTTCCACTTCGCAGAACCCGGTTGCAAGCAGTTCGCCGGTACGGCCGAAACCAGTCGCGATCTCATCAAAAATCAGCAGGATGCCCAGTTCATCGCACAAGGCACGGGCCTGGTTCAGGTATTCCGGGTGATAGAAATACATGCCGCCGGTGCCCTGCACCACGGGCTCCAGAATAAAGGCGGCGATCTTCTGCGCATTGGCTTCCAGCACTGCCCGCAGCTCGCCCAGGCCGTTCTGCGCCGGATCGTCGATCCAGTCCTCATGAATGCGGATGGGCGGGCGGGAGACGAAATGCTGCACGCTCAGCGCGCCCTGGAACAGGTGGTGCATACCGGTGTCCGGGTCGCAGACGCTCATCGCCTTCCAGGTGTCGCCGTGATAGCCGGAGCGGATGGTGGCGAACTCCTTGCGCGCGGGCTGGCCAATGGCGTGCTGGTACTGCACCGCCATCTTCATCGCCACCTCAACCGAGACCGAGCCGCTGTCGCAGTAGAAGATCCGCGTCAGGCTGTCGGGCGTGATCTCCAGCAGCTTGCGGCCCAGGTCGATGGCCGGATCGTGCGTCAGCCCGCCGAACATCACATGCGGCAGGGTGTCGAGCTGGTCGTGGATGGCCGATGTGATCGCCGGGTGCCTGTGGCCATGCATCATGCACCACCACGAGGACATAGCGTCGATCAGCCGGGTGCCATCGTCGAGCGTGATGTGGACGCCCTCGCTTTCCTTCACCACAAAAGTCGGACCGGGTTTGGCCACATTGGTATAGGGATGCCAGAGGTGCTGCTGGTCGAATTCCAGCTGGGTGAGGCCGGATGCGCTCATACCAAAGCCTCCGTGATCAGGTCTACCCGGATACTGGCCTGAAAGGCCACGGCCAAAGCGTCAGAGGTCAGCTCGCCCAGTACCGGCAGACGGCCCAGATGCGCCACCTGACCGAACTGGCAGATGGTTTCTTCCACCCCAGGCTCCGCATCGCCGATAAAGGCCACGCCCACCACCGAGCAGCCCGCATCGCGCAGCGCCTTCAGCGACAACAGCGTGTGGTTGATCGTGCCCAGCTGGGTCCGCGCACAGAGGATCACCGGCGCGCGCCAGCGGGCAAACAGGTCGAGATACAGAACCTCACGGTTCAGCGGCACCATCAGACCGCCGGCGCCTTCGGCGACCAGCACGCCATCGGCCTCAGGCAGGGGCAACGCGTCCGGGTCGATCTCCACGCCCTCAGCCTCTGCCGACAGATGCGGCGAGGCTGGCAGTTGCAGAAGATACCCTTCAGGCAGCGCCGGGCGGCCTGACAAGCGCGCAACAATCTGGCTGTCGGTCTCCTCCTCCAGCCCCGATTGCACCGGCTTCCAATAGGTGGCGCCCAGCGCCTGCACCAGGCCGGCCGAGAAGATGGTCTTGCCGATGCCGGTATCTGTTCCGGTGACGATCAGCGCGCTCATGGGTTTGTCTCCATTTCCCGGGCGAGGTCTTGGAACATCCGGGTGGCGACCTCTGCCCCCGTGTTCAGCGTGATTGACAACCGCAGCCGCGAGGTGCCGCGCGGCACCGTCGGCGGGCGGATACCGCGAATGTCATAGCCGCGGGTTTGCATCGCGGCGGCCAGCTCCATGGTGCGCTTGTCGTCACCGATCACCACCGGCAGGATCTGGCTTTGGAAACCGTCCAGCCCGCAGAGGCGTTTGGCCTCGCCTTGGGCATGGGTGATCCCCTGCCACGCTTGTTCGCGGCGGCCCGTGTTCTGCTGCAGTTCCTGCAAAGCTGCCCGCACCAAAGCCGCATTCAAGGGCGACGGAGCGGTCGCAAAGATAAAGCCGCGCGCCTTGTTGATCAGCGTCTCGGTCAGCACCTTCTGGCCGCAGATCAAAGCGCCGGAAGCACCCAGCGCCTTGCCGCAGGTGTGCAGGCTCAGGACGTTTGGCCGGTGGGCAATGCCGTGTGCCAGCCCGCGGCCCAGATCACCGAACACACCTGTGGAATGCGCCTCATCCACCACCAGCACCGCGCCGTCCGCATCACACAGCGCCATCAGCGCATCCAGCGGCGCCAGGTCGCCATCCATGGAGTAGACCGCCTCAACCGCGACCCAGACCTGGCCGGTGCCACCAGCAGCGCGCCAGTCCGTCAGCACCCGGGAAGCGTCTTCCGCATCGCCATGGGCAAAGCTGCGGGTCTCTGCCCGGCCCAGCCGCATCCCGTCATGGGTGCTGGCATGGATCAACGCATCATAAAGCACCAGATCGCCCTGCTGCGGCAGGGTCGAAAAGATCGCCTGATTGGCAGTGAAGCCGCCACCCATGAACAGCGCCGCCTCGGTTCCAAAGAACGCCGCCGCCTCAGCTTCCAACTGCTGATGCTCTGCGTCATTGCCGCGCAGCAGGCGCGAACCGCCTGCCCCGACCGGCACACCGCGCGCCAGCGCGTCTGCGGCGGCAGCGCGCAGCACATCGCTGCCCGCCAGCCCAAGATAGTCGTTGGAGGCAAAGTCATGCCCGACCCGCGGCATCAGCTGCCGGTAACGCCCGCGATTGCGCAGCGCTTCCAACGATGTCTCATGCCTCGGGAAGGCCCCCGCCATCAGCGGCTGCCGTCACATCCCACCGCCATTGCGGTGATGCCCAGACGGTCGAACAGCTGCTGGTCTTTGTCCTCTTCCGGGTTGTCGGCGGTCAGCAGCGTGTCACCCACAAAGATCGAGTTGGCCCCGGCAAAGAAGCACATCGCCTGCATCTCGTCCGACATGTCGGTGCGGCCTGCGGACAGGCGCACATGCGATTTCGGCATCAGAATGCGGGCCAGCGCCACCGAACGGACGAATTCGATCGGGTCCAGCTTTTCCACATCCGCCAGCGGCGTGTCGGCAATCGGGATCAGCATGTTCACGGGCACCGAGTCGGGATGCACCTCCAGCGTCGCCAGCGCCAGCATCATGTCGATGCGGTCCAGCTGCTGCTCGCCCATGCCGACGATGCCGCCGGAGCAGACTTTGATGCCCGCTTCGCGCACCCGGTTCAGGGTGTCGATCCGGTCGGCAAAGGTGCGGGTGGTGATGATCTCGGAGTAATACCGCTCCGACGTGTCGATGTTGTGGTTGTAATAATCCAGCCCGGCATCGCGCAGACGGAACACCTGGTCTTCCTCCAGCATGCCCAAGGTCATGCAGGTCTCCATCCCAAGATCCTTGACCCCCTGCACCATCGCCTCAAGTGCGGCCATGTCGCGGTCCTTGGGCGAGCGCCAGGCCGCCCCCATGCAATAGCGCGTGGCGCCGCCTTCCTTGGCTTTCCTGGCTTCGGCAATCACCCGCTGCACTTCGATCAGCTTGGAGGCCGACAGCTGCGCGCCGTTGCGGGCCGACTGCGAGCAATAGGCGCAATCCTCGGCGCAGCCGCCGGTCTTGATGCTGAGAAGCTTGGATTTCTGCACCTGATTGGGATCGAAATACTGCCGGTGCACAGAGTGCGCCTGAAACAGCAAGTCCATGAAAGGCTTGTTGTAAATCGCTTCCGCTTCTTCGCGGGTCCAGTCGGTGCGGATGGGTGCAGCGTCCAGCATGCTGTCTCCTGTTCTCGTATACCAGTTGGCCATACGCGGATGGCGTTGCGGATTTTTATAGATAATTTCACCACCCTCGATCAAGCATCAAAGCTGCGCTGCAGCGATTTGACCCGCTTTTGCGTCCATAGCGCCAGTATCAATCTGATTTTAATGCCAAAAAATAATCTACAAAGATTCCGGTTGACGCGAACCCTATGCCTCCCATACCCCTAAAGCCACGCAGGGGAGTCCCGCCCAAGGGACTGAGAGGCGTCAAGGTGCGGGCAACCCGGGCCGGCGGCGCGACCCTTTGAACCTGACCCAGTTGATACTGGCGTAGGAAGCAAGGACGCGCCTTTTGTCCCCGTGTCCCCGCGGGGACAGCCGTTTGAAACAGGCGCATTCCGGTAAAGCAGGCCTCTTTTGCCTGCCGGTTTCCCAGCCAAAACTCATCTGGTGTCTTTTCTGAGTTTTCGGCTTTGAGGAGCACCAAAATGAACGTCCCCAACCCCAAGATCACCACGGGCGCCCTGCCCGCGTCGCGCAAGATCTATGTCGCAGGCGAAGTCCATAAGGACATCCGCGTGCCGATGCGGGAAATCGCCACCCACCCCACGGCGGGCGAGGCACCGCTGCCGGTCTATGACAGCTCCGGCCCCTATACCGACCCGGATGTTCTGACCGACATCCGCCAGGGCCTGCCGCAGTTGCGCCGCGACTGGATCGAGGCGCGCGGCGACGTTGAGGAATACCAGGGCCGCGATGTGACACCTGCGGACAACGGCTTTGTCGCGGGCGATCGGCTGACGCCCGAATTCCCGGTGAAACCCGCTCCGCTGCGCGCCAAGGACGGCAAGGCGGTGACCCAGCTGGCCTATGCCCGCGCCGGGATCATCACGCCCGAGATGGAATTCATCGCCATCCGCGAAAACCAGCTGCGCAAATTGTCCCCTTGCCACCGCGATGGCAACGACTTTGGTGCCAATATCCCCGATTACGTGACGCCGGAGTTTGTCCGCGATGAAATCGCCGCCGGCCGCGCCATCATCCCCGCCAACATCAACCACCCGGAAATCGAGCCGATGATCATCGGGCGCAATTTCCTGGTCAAGATCAACGCAAATATGGGCACCTCTGCCGTCACGTCCTCGATGGAGGAAGAAGTGGACAAACTGGTCTGGTCGATCCGCTGGGGCGCTGACACGGTGATGGATCTGTCGACGGGCCGCAACATCCACAACACCCGCGAATGGATCATCCGCAACAGCCCTGTGCCAATCGGCACCGTGCCGATGTATCAGGCGCTGGAGAAGGTGAACGGCATCGCCGAAGACCTGACCTGGGAAGTGTTCCGCGACACCCTGATTGAGCAGGCAGAGCAAGGCGTCGATTACTTCACCATCCACGCAGGCGTGCGGCTGCACATGGTGCCGATGACCGTGGAACGGGTAACGGGGATCGTCTCGCGCGGCGGCTCGATCATGGCCAAGTGGTGCCTGCATCACCACAAGGAGTCGTTCCTGTACGAGCATTTCGAGGAAATCTGCGACATCTGCCGCCAGTATGATGTGTCCTTCTCGCTGGGTGACGGGTTGCGCCCCGGCTCCATCGCTGATGCCAATGACGAAGCGCAGTTTGCCGAGCTGGAGACCCTGGGCGAGCTGACCAAGATCGCCTGGGCCAAGGATTGCCAGGTGATGATCGAAGGGCCGGGCCATGTCGCCATGCACAAGATCAAGGAGAACATGGACAAGCAGCTGGAATGCTGCCACGAGGCGCCGTTCTACACGCTTGGGCCGCTGACCACCGACATTGCGCCGGGCTATGACCACATCACCAGCGGCATCGGTGCCGCCATGATCGGCTGGTTCGGCTGTGCGATGCTGTGCTACGTGACGCCCAAAGAACACCTCGGCCTGCCCGACCGCGACGACGTCAAGGTGGGTGTGATCACCTATAAGATCGCCGCCCATGCGGCCGATCTCGCCAAGGGTCTGCCGGGTGCGCAGCGCCGCGATGATGCGCTGTCACGCGCGCGGTTCGAATTCCGCTGGGAGGACCAGTTCAACCTGTCTCTGGACCCGGACACCGCGCGCGAGTTCCACGACCAGACCCTGCCGAAAGAGGCGCATAAGGTGGCGCATTTCTGCTCCATGTGCGGGCCCAAGTTCTGCTCGATGCGGATCAGCCATGACATCCGCGCCGAGGCGCAGAAGGAAGGCATGGAGGCGATGGCCGCCAAGTTCCGCGAGGGCGGCGAGCTGTATGTGCCTGCGCCCGACGAAGCTGGGAAAGCGGCGGAACCGGCGGAATGATCACCATCGCAGGCGCAGGCCTTGCCGGCCTCGCCTGCGCCTATGAGCTGGCGCAGCGCGGGGCCAAGGTCACGGTCTATGAACGGGGGAATACCCCCGGGGACAGCAGCGTCGCGCGCTTTGCCGGCGGCATGCTGGCGCCCTGGTGCGAACGCGAAAGCGCCGAGGAGCAAGTGATAACTCTCGGCAGCCGCGCCTTCGGCTGGTGGGCCAGGGTCACCCCGGTGCACAGGCGCGGCACGCTGGTGGTGGCGCCGGCCCGGGACCGGGCAGAACTTACCCGTTTTGCCCGCCGCACCACAGGCCACCGGGGGGTTGACGGGGCAGAGATCACCGGGCTGGAGCCCGCGCTGGAGGGGCGGTTTTCGCAAGGATTGTTCTTTGATGGCGAGGCCCACCTGGATCCGCGCCGCGCCTTGCGGGACCTCAGCGCCAAGGTACAGGCGATGGGGGTGGACATCCGCTATGGCACCCCTGCCCCGGCCGGCGTCACGCTGGATTGCACCGGCATCGCCGCCCCGCTGCCCGGCCTGCGCCCGGTGCGCGGCGAGATGGCGATCCTGCATTGCCCCGAGGTGCAGATCAGCCGCACCCTGCGGCTGCTGCACCCGCGGATGCCACTGTATCTTGTGCCCCGCGGGGACGGGCATTTCATGATCGGCGGCACCATGATCGAAAGCAGCTCGGACCGGGCCATCACCCTGCGCTCACTCAGCGAACTGCTGAATGCCGCCTTTACCCTGCACCCCGCATTCGCCGAGGCCAGCGTGGCAGAGACCGGCGCAGGCCTGCGCCCGGCCTATCCCGACAACCTGCCGCGGCTGATCGAACAGGACGGCACGCTCTACCTCAACGGGCTTTACCGCCACGGCTTTCTGCTGGCGCCCGCAATGGCGCAGCAAGCCGCGGACCAACTGTTACCGGAGACCACAGATGAAAATCATCGTGAACGCCAGACCGCATGACGTATCCGCAACCGACCTCCAGTCTGCGCTGCATGAGCTGGGCTTTGCCTGCTCCTCGGTTGCGACCGCGCTGAACGGCCGTTTTGTGCCCCGCAGCAACCGGGACAGCGTACAGCTGACTGAGGGCGACCAACTGGAAGTCCTGGCACCGATGCAAGGAGGCTGAGATGCAATTCTACGGAACAGAGATTGGTTCACGCCTGCTGCTGGGCACTGCGCAATACCCTTCGCCTGCCGTGCTGGCGGAGGCCGTGAAATCCAGCGGCACCGGGATCATCACCGTCAGCTTGCGCCGCGAAACCGCTGATGGCACGGGCGCCGGGTTTTGGGAGACCTTGCGCGAAACCGGCTGCCGGATCCTGCCCAACACTGCCGGCTGCCATTCGGTGCAGGAGGCGGTGACCACGGCGCATATGGCGCGGGAGCTGTTTGATACCCCATGGATAAAGCTGGAGGTGATCGGCCATTCCGACACCCTGCAGCCGGACGTATTCGGGCTGGTTGAGGCAGCGCGGATCCTGAGCAATGAGGGCTTTCAGGTCTTTCCCTACACCACCGATGATCTGGTGGTGGGCGAGCGGTTGCTGGCGGCGGGTTGCGAGGTTCTGATGCCCTGGGGGGCGCCGATCGGCTCGGGCCAGGGGTTGCGCAACCCGGATGCCTTGCGGGCGATGCGGGCGCATTTTCCCGGCGTGCCGCTGATTGTGGATGCCGGCATCGGGCGGCCCTCGGATGCGGCACAGGCGATGGAGCTGGGCATGGATGCGGTGCTGCTGAATACAGCCGTGGCCAAGGCCGGCGGCCCGGCAGCGATGGCCGCGGCCATGGCGCTGGCAATTGAGGCCGGGCGCGCGGGCTATGAGGCCGACCCGATGGAGCGGCGTGACATGGCGGTGCCCTCAACCCCTGTACTTGGCTTGGCGGAGTTTGCCTGATGGAACGTTTCTACCTGATCACAGGCCACGTCGGCCGCCTGGAACTGCTGGTGCCCCAAGGGGCCAAGCTGGTGCAACTGCGCATCAAGGACGAACCTGAGACTGAGGTGCAGCGCCAGATTGCCCGGGCGCGGGATTTCTGCGCAGTGCATGACACGCAGCTGGTGGTGAATGACTATTGGCAGGCAGCGCTGGATCTGAACTGCAACTTTGTGCACCTGGGGCAGGAAGACATGGACACGGCGGATTTCGCTGCGCTGCGCCGCAAGGGCGTCCGCATTGGCCTGTCCACCCATGACGAAAGCGAGCTGGAGCGCGCGCTGTCGTTGGGGCCGGAATATGTGGCGCTGGGGCCGGTTTATCCGACGCTGCTGAAGAAGATGAAGTGGGACCCGCAGGGGCTGGAGCGGGTGACGCGCTGGAAACAGATGGCCGGGGATACGCCGCTGGTGGCGATTGGCGGCCTGACGCCCGAGCGGTTGCCCGGGGTGTTTGCTGCCGGTGCGGACAGCGCTGCGGTGGTGACAGACATCCAACTGGCTGATGATCCCGAAGCGCGCACCCGCGAATGGGTGGCGGCCTGCCGGCGCAAGGCGGCAGCATGAGCCGCTACGCCCGCCAGATGATCCTGCCGGAGGTCGGTGCCGCGGGGCAGGAACGGCTGGCCCGATCGCACGTTCTGATTGTGGGCGCCGGGGGTCTCGGCAGTCCGGTGCTGCAGTATCTCGGCGGCGCAGGCGTGGGGTGCATCACCGTGATGGACGGCGATAAGGTGGAAGAAAGCAACCTGCACCGACAGGTCCTTTATACTATGGGCGACCTTGGCCAGCCCAAGGCAGCGGCCGCCCGGCGGCACTTGCTGGCAGCCAATCCGTCTCTGCACGTGACAGCGCGGGTTGACTGCCTGGATGCGGCCAATGCGGCCGCGATGGTGGATGCGGCGGATCTGGTGGTGGATGCGGCGGATAGTTTTGCGGTGTCCTATATCCTTTCGGATACATGCCGGGCGCAGGGCAAGATGCTAATCTCGGCCTCGGCGCTGGGGCAGTCGGGCTATGCCGGGGGATTTTGCGGCGGCGGGCCATCCTTGCGTGCTGTATTCCCGGACCTGCCCGCGCAGGCGGCGACCTGTGCAACTGCAGGCGTGATGGGGCCGGCCGTTGGCATGATCGGTGCGCTTCAGGCACAGCTGGCACTGAAGTCCCTGCTGGATCACCAGCCGTCCCCGCGGGGACAGTTGTTTGTTTTCCGGCTCCAGGACCTGCAGGTCAGCAGCTTCTGCTTTGATGAGGCGGAAGAACCGGCGGACGCCCTGCCCTTTGTCGCGGCCTCGCATATCACTGCGGCGGATACGGTGATCGAACTGCGCGATGCCGCTGAGGCGCCCGGATTGCCGGCGTTCCAGGCCCGCCGGATTGCCCGCGCCGATCTGCTGGCGGCAGAGCTGCCGCGCAAGGGGCGTATCGTGCTGTGCTGCCGCACCGGCCTGCGCGCCTGGGGCGCGGCCTCGGATCTGAAGGCTGCGGGCTTTGGCGACCTCGCCCTGCTGGCGGCTGGCGGCAGCGCATGACCGCGATCCTGGCGATTGGCGGAACCGACAGCAGCGGCGGCGCCGGCCTCACCCGCGATACAGCCATGGCTGCAGAGTTCGGGGTGACGCTGCGCCCGGTGGTGACGGCTGTGACGGTGCAGACCGATGCGGCGGTCCTGGCCATTCACCCCTGCACGCCGCAAGCCGTTGCAGACCAGGCGCAGGCAGCTTTGGCCGCATTGCCTGCACCCGCGGCAGCCAAGATCGGAATGCTGGGGTCTGCCGCAGCGGCCAGCGCGGTTGACGCGGCCCTGCCCCGGGAGATGCCTATCGTGCTGGATCCGGTTCTGAAAGCAAGTTCCGGCGGCAGGCTGATGGCGGCAGACGGCTTTGGCGCATTGCTGCAGCGGGCGGCCTTAGTCACCCCGAACCTGGCAGAGCTGGAAGTGCTTTCCGGCTCAGCCGGCAGCATCGAGACGCAGGCGGCGCAGCTGCTGGCACAGGGGGTGCAGGCGGTGCTGGTCAAGGGCGGCCATGGCACCGGAGCTGAAAGCACTGATGTGCTGTTTACCGCCGGTGGCTCGGTAACACCTTTTGCCGCGGCGCGGCTGCCGGGTTCCAAACGCGGCACGGGATGCAGCCTGGCCACCGCAATCGCCTGCTGCCTGGCCAGGGGAGAGACTCTGCCGGAGGCCTGCCGCCTGGGCAAAGCCGCCGTCCGCCGCTGGCTTGGCCGCTGAAGCCTGGCAGGTCGCTGACAGACGGTTTTGCGGCTGGTTCGGAACGGAGCCGCCGGACACAGTTTTTTAGTCTGGCAAGCGTGCCTTAACTGCCAGCACCGGAAACCAGCCGCATGACCGACATCACCGCCCTTACCGCCGAGGACATGGCCGCCAGGCTGCGCAGCCGCAGCCTGAGTGCCCGCGAGGTTCTGGCCGCGCATAAGGCGCAGACCGAGGCGCGCAACAGCACTGTCAACGCCTTTGTCACCCTGGACTGGGACGCGGCAGAGGCGCGCGCCGCAGAACTGGACGCGATGGCGGCATCGGGCGCATTTGCCGGTCCGCTGCACGGCCTGCCGGTTGCCATCAAGGATTGCTTTGAGACCAAGGGCTTGCGCACCACCTGGGGGTCCAGGAGCTTTGAAGCCCATGTGCCGGGTTATGATGCCCATCACGTAGCCCGCCTGCGCGCGGCAGGCGCAGTGATCACCGGCAAAAGCAACACGCCTGAGTTCACCTTTTCCGGCCAGACCAGCAATCTGCTGGCCGGCACCACCCGCAACCCGCTGAACCCGGAAAAGACAGTGGCCGGCAGCTCCGGCGGCGCGGCGGCGGCGCTGGCGGCAAACATGGTGGCGCTGGCCGATGGCTCGGATCTGGGCGGCAGCACCCGCACCCCCGCCGCCTGGTGCGGTGTCGTGGGCTACCGGCCGACCCCGGGCCTTATCCCCTATGACCCGAACCCGGCGCCGTTTGACGGGCTGTCGGTGCCCAGTCCGATGGCGCGGAGCGTGCGCGATCTGGTGCTGATGCTGGAAGCCATGCAGGGCAATACACCCCGCCAGCCGCTGGGCTTCTGGCAGGACCTGCCGCGGCTTGCCGGCCTGGAAGAGGCGCCGCCCCGCAGCGCAGGCAGGGTTGCCCTGTCGCTGTCCCCTTTTGGCGCCTGCGTTGACGCGTCGGTGCAGGCAGCAATTGCCCCGGCGGAGGCTCTGTGCCGGGGCCTCGGCTGGCAGGTCGCGGCGGACGCCCCCGGTCTGGCGCCGCTTTTGGCGCATGGCGGTATCATCCGCGGCCAATGCGCGCTGCAGATCCAAACGCAGCTGCAGCCGGACATGGCACTGGCAGGCGAGAGTTTCCGCACCGCCTGCGCCCAGGCCGAAGGACGCAGCCTGGCCGAGCTGATCGCCTACCAGAAGACCCGCGCCGCGGTTTGGGCGGATGTCACCAGCTTTTTCGAGCGCTACGACTTTGCCCTCTGGCCCACGGCCACGGGGATGCCCTTCTCTGCCGGCCTGCGTGACGGCGAACTGACCGAAGACTGGCGCACCGTGACGCTTACCCCGCCGCTGGAGCTGCCTTCCATTTCGATCCCCTTTGGCACCTCGTCGGACGGAATGCCTGCCGGGCTGCATATCACCGGCCCCAAGGGCTCGGATGCGCGGCTGCTGCAATTCGCCCGCAGTATTGAACGTTCGGGCCGGACCTGAGCCACTGGCAATAAATGCAGGAGGGCAAGCCGTTTCATTGCAATCACGGCAAATTTCACGCTGCCTTGTCTGAGGGAACAGCGGCCGTTCACACAGGCCGCAGTGAAAGAGAAATGGGCGGTAACCGAAGTCTAAAACAACCTCCTGGCCATCGTGCTCACCGGTGACTTCCTGTCGGAGGGTCAAGCCGGATTCACCCCCCAAACCGCAGCCAAGTGCCAGGGCGATATCACCGGTGATCTTACGGTCGTTTCCAGTGCTGGGGCCTTGCTGGCAAGCGAGGTACGCAAGTCATGATCCAGCCCTTCCGTAAGAAGCCCGAAATTGAACAGCGCAGCCTGCAAACAGGCCTGACGCCGCAACACATCGGCATGCGCCGCCGCAACCTTGTCTCGGATGGCTCAGCGGCTCTGTCAGCCACGGTTCAGGTAAACACCAGCCTTCTAACTGAAGGTGCTGCTCCGAGTGCCTAAGACGAATTTTGTCGGTCTTTGGTCGAAGCCGGCATAGGTCAAGTTCAATGGCCCTAAGAGCAATCTACAACGTCACACCTAAGCCTTTGAAAAGATGGTGCCCCCACACGGATGTTGTGTTCCCGTTACAGGCACTGCTTCAGCCGGTAGCCCCAGCGAAACAAGGGCTATCCGAGGTTGCGGGTGCAGGTCAACAGGCGCGGCGTGGTCTACGCTGTGGTCTACGGTTCTGTCTCCCTCTTATCTGTGATCCTTCGACCAATCTCGCTGGCCCTGCGGTGAGCGCGGTCACCCCATAGGGGGGAAACCACAGTTGCGCATATATGTGTGGGCCGCTCAGATTTCTGACCCTTGAAGTATTCCAACTTGTCTAGGCGGCTTGAAGGACGTGTTCGAAGACTTCACCCGTCGGTGGATCGGGGGTTCCTCCGCGAACAACATCTTGCACCGATGCGCCCCAAGGGGAGCTGAGGCAGTATCTGTTGGCGGCCTGGGCGATGGTGCAGTAGGCATGGCTTCGCCGCCAGAAAAGGTGCTTCTCGACGGGGTTCGGTTTGACGAGATGAGGGTTCGTCAGGACCTTGCGCAGTTTGGGGTGCTCACCGTTTCGGGCCATCTGGACCAGCCCTTCTATGTAGCCAAGCCGCCTGGAAGGTGGCAGGGAATAGAGGGTCTCAGCGAGACGCATCGCCAGATCAAAGACCTCAGCTTGCTCGCGCCGAACGCTAGGGCTGTAGGCCGCATTGGCGGGGATTTCTTGCCTGTATTTCTTTCGGTGTTGTGCTTTTCGACACGTAGCGGAGCAGACGCGCTTGTTGCTGCGATAGGCGAACGCTCGACCACACACCGGGCAGGTTGATGTGATGGGGGATGTCATGCTTGGTTGTGTAGGGGTTGACTTCACGCAACAGCAGAAGCTCTCCGCTGGGACCAGCTTGGCTAGTCCTGCAGAGCAGCTCGACATGATGTGCGCGGAGGCGATGACAGCCAGAAAAGCGTCATCAGTATAAATATAGGAGAAGCGCTAGTAGTGCTGATGCCGGAATCACCAGCTACCACTGCGTGGGAAGACCTCCATCAAGATGGTCTCCGACACGGATATTGCTTCATGTTCAGGGTGAACGGCATGAGGCTGCCGCTCAACTTGTTCAGGGCCATACGCCAGCGGCGTCTTGCTATTAGCGGTGAAGTTCCCAAGCCTCTACGGCCATGATTATCATGTATGGCATGTCTTCAGTAACCTGCAGTTCCTGGAATTGCTTGGCGATCCGCCCGAAGCGTTTGCGCGATGCTTGTTGACGGAACCGAGCCAATTTGCGGCCTCCATTTGTGCGCCATCCAGCATCCAGTTTAAGTTCCTTGATGGTAGCGCCAGGCAGCTCTAGGAGTGCCCCATTCAGGTCAGTGAAGAAATCACCTTGCTCGCGGATCGTAGGGAGGACGCTCCCTGCCAGCCACAGCTGATGTTTCTCCGCAATGCCGCCGAAGCTTTCCTTTGGGTCAAGGACCAGATCCGACGCAGTGCCGCCATCCTCTTCTCCCGCAACATAGAAACGGTCGATCACAACAGCAGGCAACACGCAGTGAAGGACCCAGTTCTGGAACTGGCGAGCAACTTTTGCCCGTGAGGTGAAGGCCAGCCAGTAGAACCCTTCTTCGGAGACCACATGGTGCAGCTGACCTTCCTTGTCTGCGACAACACAGAAATAGTCTTCTACGCCAGCAGGCAGCTCCTTCAAGCGGAGTTGCTCAAGAAGGTTGCTGGCAAGAAAGACAAGACCACCCTCAGCGCTTGCAGCGTAGAGGGTGAGCAGGCCGATTTTGATCTCAGCGAAATTCGAGTTGATGACGTCCATGACTGGGCCTTTCGAGAATGTTGTTGGGTTCTGCGAATTCCCGTGCCGTCGCGGACCTGGTCCACGGGCAGTTTCGGGTATTGCGATGGTGGAACTTAATTCCCGCTCCAGCCCTGCGAGGGTCACATCACGTCACAGGCGGCATGGGGACAGCTTGCCCTTTTGCCCCATGGCAGCCACCGCATCCCGTCAAGCCGGGATCGGCAGACTAGGACACCAACATCAAGATGATCAGGGCCGTGGTCTTCCCATTCCGGGGGCGAGACTGCTGAGGTGGATGATGGGGATGCATGACCCGTCAGCCGTATCGCGCAAGTTAGCGACGACATCAGGCAGGGCCTCAAACTGCGGCTCGACTGGGGTCATGCCACACGCATAGAGCGTGACCTCGAGGTCAGTGAGGACCTAGTCCGACGACAACGAAGTGGTCGAACATCGTGATGATCTCGTAGCTGCGGGAAGCTACGGATCGCCACACAGGGGCAGACAGCAGGTCCTCCGGCTCAACGCCCCTGCCGAAGCTTCTCCCACAGCTGACCACGGCCCAGCAGAAGCGACAATAGACCTGCCCGAAGCTCTCATCGTGTTCTTGCCGCCATGATCCGGGCAAGGTAGCGTCCCGAAAACGAATAAGTTCAAAAACAGGCGAAAGAGCATGTCCCAATCCGAGCTGTCCAACTTGATCTGGTCCGTTGCCGATCTGCTCAGAGGCGACTACCGTCAGTCAGAGTACGGGCGTGTCATCCTCGCATTCACCGTACTACGCCGCCTTGACTGCGTGTTGGCCCCGACAAAGGAGGCTGTCCTAAAGGAAAAAGGTGAGAAAACCGCAATGGGCCTCAACCCGGATCCCTTTATGCGAAAAGCCTCCGGAGCCAGCTTCTACAACGCGTCTACCCTCGACCTCGGCCGGATCATCGGCGACCAGGACAACATCGACACCAACCTGATGACCTACATCGAGGCCTTCTCCCCGGAGGTCCGCGACATCTTCGAGCGGTTCAACTTCGCCGAAGCGGTCGACCGGCTGGTAAAGAACAAGCTCCTTTACATGGTGACCGAGAAGTTCGCCGGGTTCGACCTGCACCCGCAACGGGTCACAAACTCCCAGATGGGCCTCGTCTTCGAAGAGCTGATCCGCAAGTTCGCCGAAGCCTCCAACGACACCGCCGGGGAGCACTTCACCCCGCGCGAGGTCATTCGCCTCATGGTCAACCTGCTCTTCGTCGAGGATGATGACATCCTGTCTAAGTCCGGCATCGTGCGCACAATCTACGACCCGACGGCGGGCACAGGCGGGATGCTCTCGGTCGCCGACGAATACCTGATGGAGCACAACCCCAATGCCGCCCTGACCATGTTCGGACAGGAGTTGAACGACATGTCCTACGCCATCTGCAAGGCGGACATGCTGATCAAGGGGCAGAACGTTATCAACATCAAGGCGGGTAACACTCTCTCCGATGATGGGCACCCCGACGCCAAGTTCGACTACATGCTGTCCAACCCACCCTTTGGTGTTGAATGGAAGAAGGTGCAGAAGGAGGTCTGGACCTGCTTCACTTTTGTTCCGGTTTTCTGCGAGCAATGCTCGCCATAGAGGAGACCGGAAATGGCACCCAAACACAGTGACGATTTCAAACGCGAAGCGGTTCGGATCGCGACAAGCAGCGGGCTGACGCGTCGCCAAGTCGCGTCGGATCTGGGGGTCGGCCTTTCGACCTTGGGCAAATGGATACGTCAGTTCTCGGACGATCCTTCTACCGCGACCCAGGATTCTGAGCTTCGGCGCGAGAACGAACGCCTACGCAAAGAAAACCGCATTCTTCGGGAGGAGAGGGAGGTGTTAAAAAAGGCGGCAATCTTCTTCGCGGGTCAAAAGCAATGAGATTTCAGTTCATTGCGGATTACCGCGGGGATTTGCCACGCAGCCATTTGTGTCGCCTGATGCAGGTGACGGATCGTGGTCTTCGGGCCTGGCGGCACAGGCCGCCGTCACGCCGCCAACGTCGGGATATGGTGCTCTTGGCGCATATTCGAGAGCAGCATCGCTTGAGCCTGGGCAGCTACGGTCGTCCGCGCATGACGCAGGAACTCAATGAACTGGGCATCCATGTCGGGCAACGCCGTGTGGCGCGGATCATGCGTGATAACGGCATCCAGGTGCTGCGCAGCCGCAAGTTCAAGCGCACGACCGACAGCAATCACACCTTCAATATCGCGCCCAACCTGTTGCGTCAGGATTTCACCGCAAGCGCCCCGAACCAGAAGTGGGCGGGAGACATCACTTATATTTGGACCCGCGAGGGATGGGCCTATCTTGCTGTGATCATCGACCTCTATTCGCGACGGGTGATCGGCTGGGCCCTGAGCAACCGCATGAAACAGGATCTGGCCTTGCGCGCTTTGGACATGGCGATTGCCCTACGAAAGCCGCCCCCGGGCTGCATCCACCACACTGATCGCGGCGCCCAATACTGTGCCCACGAGTATCAAAAGCGTCTGCGCAAGCACGACTTGGTGCCGTCGATGAGCGGAAAGGGAAATTGCTATGATAATTCGGCCGTCGAGAGCTTCTTCAAGTCGCTGAAGGCCGAATTAATCTGGCGCCGGACCTGGCAGACCCGCAGAGAGGTCGAACTGGCCGTCTTCGAATACATCAACGGCTTCTACAACCCACGCCGACGGCATTCGGCCATCGGCTGGAAATCACCCGTGGCTTTCGAAAAGATCGCCGCCTAACATGAGCTACACACCGGAACGAAAACGGTGCAGGTCCAGTCCAGCAGGAGCACAAGCTCAAGGGCTTCAATGGGCGCTTCGGCCCCGGCCTACCGCGCGTGTCGGATGGCTCGCTGCTCTTCCTCATGCACCTGTTGTCCAAGATGCGCCCCGCCAAGGACGGTGGCTCGCGCTTCGGCATTGTCCTGAACGGCTCGCCCCTCTTCACTGGCGGCGCTGGCTCGGGCGAAAGCGAGATCCGGCGGCATGTGCTTGAAAGCGATCTGGTCGAGGCAATCATTGGCCTGCCCACGGACCTTTTCTATAACACCGGCATCGCTACCTACATCTGGATCATCTCCAACAAGAAGCCCGCCCACCGCAAGGGTAAGGTCCAGCTGATAGACGCCTCCGACCTCTGGCAGAAGATGCGCAAGTCGCTCGGCTCCAAGCGGCGCGAGATCAGCCCCGAGGGCATCGACATCGTCACCCGACTGTTTGGAGACTGTGCCGAGGCGCAGATGGCCATGCTCTTCGACGCTGAGGGCAAGGAGACCGGGCGCGAGGTCGTCACGGTGGACAACCCCGTGCCCAAAGCTTCCGAGGGCGGCAAGGTCAAGCTGCGGCCCCTGTCGCAGCTGCTGCCAAACAAGGCCTTTGGCTTCCGTCAAATCACGGTGGAACGACCCCTGCGGGACGAGACCGGAGAGATCGTGCTGGGCCAGCGCGGCAAGGCGAAGGGCAAACCGCAGCCCGACAGCGCCCTGCGCGACACCGAGATCGTGCCGCTGAGCGAGGACGTACAGACGTACTTCGAGCGCGAGGTGATCCCTCATGCGCCCGACGCCTGGATCGACGAATCGAAGACGAAGACCGGCTACGAGATCCCCTTCAACCGACACTTCTACGTCTTCGAGCCGCCGCGTGAGCTGGAGGAGATCGACGAGGACCTGTCCGAGGTGACGCGGAACATTCAGCGGATGCTGGTGGAGTTGGCGGGATGAAGCCACATTCTGACTACAAGGGAACCGAACGTGACTGGCTCGGGAGAATCCCCTCGCACTGGCAGACTGTTCCGCTATGGACTCTATACTCACGCTCGAAACGCACAGGCTTCCCAAACGAAGAGCTGTTGTCTGTCTACAGGGATTTCGGCGTCATCAAGAAGAAATCGCGCGACGACAATCACAACAATGCTTCCGAAGATTTGTCCACTTATCAACTCGTTCAGCCGAGTGATCTGGTAATCAACAAGATGAAAGCTTGGCAAGGGTCTCTTGGCGTATCGAAATTTCGCGGAATCGTTAGCCCCGCCTACTTCGTACTTGAGGCACACCACACCGAAGATGCTGGGTTCCTGCACTACCTGCTAAGATCGCTCCGCTACATCACCGGATACATGACTATCTCGAAAGGCATTCGGGTCAACCAATGGGATCTTGAGCCTCAGCACCTTTCAAGGTTGCCGATTCCTCTCCCCCCTCTCCCGAACAGCAGGCCATCGCGGCGTTTATTGAGCGGGAGACGGCGAAGCTGGATGCGCTGGTGGAGGAGCAGCGGCGGCTGATCGCGCTGCTGAAGGAAAAGCGGCAGGCCGTCATCTCTCATGCTGTCACCAAGGGCCTCGACCCCACCGCCCCGCTCAAACCCAGCGGTATCGACTGGCTCGGCGACATCCCGGCGCATTGGGAGATGAAGCGCGTCAAACACCTCGTTTTCTCTCGACAGGGCATTCAGATCGGGCCGTTTGGCGGAATGCTGAAGGATCTGCCAAGCGAAGAGACCGGCTTTAAGCTCTACGGACAAGAAAACACTATCAGCGGTGACTTCGAAAAGGGTTCGAGGTGGATCGAGCCTGAGCGATATGAGGAGCTGAAATCCTATGAGCTGAAAGCTGGCGATCTTGTACTTACGCGTAAGGGCAGTATCGGAAATTGCCAGATCGTCCCTTCCGATGCCTGCCCTGGCATTGCCGACAGCGATACCATCCGTGTGCGTGTCGACACCGACATCGCCTTGCCCGAGTATGTTCAGGCGTGCTGCCAGGATGCTGGCTTCATTGGCACACAGCTCGACCTCACGAAGCGAGGCGCCATTCTCAGCGGCTTGAATTCGAGCGTCGTTGCAAACTTGGCCTTTCCGCTCCCGCCGAAAGCTGAGCAGGTTGAGTTGCTTGCCTTCCTGCTACTTGAGGAAGAAAAGTTCTCGGCGCTCACTACCGAGGCCACCCGCGCCATTGCCCTGCTTAAGGAACGCCGCGCGGCGCTGATCTCTGCCGCCGTCACTGGCAAGGTGGATGTCCGGGACACCGTGATTGATGAAGAGGAGGCAGCCTGATGGGAGGTATCCCGCACCCCGAGCGCGAATTTGCAGTCATCCAGCGCCTGTGCTCGCAAATGCCATTCGACGACTCCGAGTTCAAAGCAACCGAATGCTACGCGGCCTTCAACACGATCCTTTGCTGGACCCTACAGCGCATCCGTTCCGGTGCAGATCCTGTAACGCCTCTCCAAGAGACACTTCGCACTCGGGACATCACCGAGTTTTGCGATCTTACGGCGCACTCTTACGATGATGGAAACCTGGGCGCTGAAGATGAAGCTCACGGAGCATCGCTCGATGATCTAAGCAATCTGACAACGCAAGACGGGCAACCGCTTGGAGTGCTCGAGGTCCTTATCTCTCTTCGCGACTCAGTGGCGCACCCAGAAGACTTGCGTGTGTATCCTGTAAACCGACGCGGCTTCCTGATCGGGTTCCGTTTCGAATGCCGTAAACCCAGAGGCCAAAGCGCGGAACGGTGGGAAAATGGCAGCCAATACAGGCTTTACCTCACGCGGCATGGGATGACCAAGATTGCGCAAGCGTTAGGGGAAGCATACTGCGCAGCGTTCACCCAAGTCGGAGCGGGTGTCCAAGACGCGGCAACGGAGATGGGAGAAGAATGAGCCTGCATAGGGAAATCCGTTTCGAGGACGAGATCTGCGCCCATCTGGCCGAGCATGGCTGGGAGTATGACCCGGCGGATGCGAAGGACTACGACGCAGAGCGGGCGATGTTCCCGGCGGATGTGTTGGAGTGGGTGCAGACGTCGCAACCAAAGGTGTGGGAGGCGCTGGAAAAGCGTGGAGCAGATGCCTTGTTGGACCGCTTGCGTAAGCAGATCGACCAGCGCGGGACTCTGGAGGTGCTGCGGCATGGCATCGAGGCGATGGGTCTTCGCTCTCCGCTAAAGCTGGCCGAGTTCAAGCCCGCTCTCGCCGAGAACCCCGAGATCATGGAGCGCTACCGCGCCAACCGCCTGCGTGTGGTTAGGCAAGTGCGCTACTCGACGGCGAAGGGCGACAGCATTGACCTTGTGCTGTTCCTCAATGGTATCGCAGTGGCTACGGTCGAGCTAAAGACCGACTTCACTCAAAGCGTTGGAGATGCCATCGACCAGTACCGATTCGACCGCCCGCCGCGCACTCCGGGACGCGGAGCCGAGCCGCTGCTGGCCTTCGAGACCGGGGCGCTGGTGCATTTCGCGGTGAGCACGAGCGAGGTCTTCATGACCACCCGGCTGGAGGGCAAGAACACCTTCTTCCTGCCGTTCAACAAGGGAACTGAGGAAGGCGGCGCAGGCAATCCGCTGAACCCCGAAGGGCATCGCACAGCGTACCTGTGGCGGGAGGTTTGGCAGCGGGACAGCTGGCTTGAGCTGATCGGGCGCTACGTCATCCCGGAGAAGGACAAGAAGGGAAAAACGAAGAAGCTGATCTTCCCCCGTTACCACCAGCTCGATGCCACCCGGCGGCTGGTGGCTAAGGTCTACGAGGAAGGACCCGGCAAGAAGTACCTGATCCAGCACTCAGCAGGCTCAGGGAAGACCAACTCCATCGCCTGGACCGCGCATTTCCTAGCGGATCTGCATGACGGTGAGCACCGCAAGGTGTTCGACACGGTAATCGTGGTCTCGGATCGCAAGGTGATCGACGGGCAGCTTCAGTCGGCGATCTTTGCCTTCGAACGGACGCGTGGTGTGGTCGAGACCATCAAGGGCAAGAGCGGGAGCAAGAGCGGCGAACTGGCGCAGGCCCTCGCGGACGGAAAGAAAATCGTCGTCTGCACGATCCAGACCTTTCCGTTCGCGCTTGAGGAGGTGCGGCAGCTGTCGGCGACCGAGGGCAAGACGTTCGCGGTGATCGCTGACGAGGCACACAGCTCGCAGACCGGGGAAGCAGCTACAAAGCTAAAGCAGACGCTGTCGCCCGAGGAACTGGAAGAGCTGAAGGATGGTGGTGAGATCGGCACCGAGGACATCCTTGCCGCTCAGATGAAGGCCAGGGCGGACGAGCGCGGCGTGACCTACGTTGCCTTCACAGCGACCCCCAAGACCAAGACGCTGGAACTTTTTGGCCGCTGCCCGAAGCCGGATCAGCCCGCCGGAGATAGCAACCTGCCGGAGCCATTCCATCTGTATTCTATGCGGCAAGCGGTAGAAGAGGGCTTCATCCTCGACGTGCTGCAGAACTACACGCCATACAGCCTCGCTTTCAAATTAGCGCAGGATGGGGCGGAGGTCAGCGACACTGAGGTCGAGCGCAGCACCGCCATGCGCGGACTGATGGAATGGGTCCGCCTGCACCCCTACAACATCAGCCAGAAGGTTAAGATCGTCGTCGAGCATTTCCGGGAAAACGTCGCGGACCTGCTAGGCGGCAAGGCGAAGGCCATGGTCGTGCTTCAGTCCCGCAAGGAAGCGGTGCGCTGGAAGCTCGCCATCGACGCCTACATCCGTGAAAAGAAGTACTCGGTGGGCACGTTAGTCGCCTTCTCCGGCGAGGTACGAGACCTCGAAAGCGGCCCCGATCCGTTCACCGAGACCAACCAAACCGTGAACCCGGATCTGAAGGGGCAAGAGCTGAAGGAGGTCTTCGACACCGACGACTTCCACATCCTGCTCGTAGCGAACAAGTTCCAGACCGGCTTTGACCAGCCCTTGCTGTCGGCCATGTACATCGACCGGCGGCTTGCCGGGGTGCAGGCGGTGCAGGCGGTGCAAACGCTTTCACGTCTCAACCGAGCCTACAAGAGCGGGTCCATCGAGAAGAATACCACCTACATTCTCGATTTCTCCGACAGTTCCGCCGAGGTACTGCAGGCCTTCAGCCAGTACTATGGCAAGGCAGAACTGGAGGCGGTAACCGACCCCGATTTGATCTTCGACTTGAAGGCGAAGCTGGACGACGCCGGGCACTATGACGACTACGAAATCGACCGGGTTGTCGAGATTGAGATGGACCCAACCTCGCAGCAGGGCGACTTGTCGAAAGCCATCGAGCCGGTGGCGAAACGCCTGCTCGACCGCTACGCGGCGGCGAAGACCTCCTGGAAGATCGCACTCGAGAACGGCGACGAAGAAGGAGCGAAGGCCGCGAAGGACGAGATGGCCCAGCTCGAGCTGTTCCGTTCCGACATGCAGGCCTTTTTGCGGATGTACGCCTTCCTGTCCCAGATCTTCGACTACGGCAGCACGGCTGTCGAGAAGCGCTCTATATTCTACCGGCGTCTCGTTCCGCTGCTGAAGTTCGGGAGGGAGCGCGAAGGCGTAGACTTATCGCAAGTCAGACTCACCCATCATAAACTGTCTGCGAAAGGCAAACGCCACATTGTTCCGCAAGGTGGGCCGAAGTTGCCGCCAGTCACCGCACCGGGGTCAGGAACGCTGCGGGACGAGGACAAAGTTGCACTGCGCGAGATCATTGAGACATTGAACGAGCTATTCGTCGGAGATGTGACTGACGACGACAAGGTGAACTACGTACTCGGAACCTTGATGACGAAGCTTCTGTCGTCTGAAGTCTTGGCGAGGCAGGCTGAGAGCAACGAGAAGGAGCAGTTCGCAGCCTCTCCTAATTTGCCCGCTGAACTGACCGATGCCATCATCGAAAGCTACGCTGCTCACTCGACCATGAGCAAACAGGCCCTTGAGAGTGAAGAGCTTCGGGCAGGTCTATTGTCGCTTCTGCTGGGCCGTGGTCAGCTGTGGGAGAAGCTTCGGCAGGGGCGTTGAGCCGGAGGACCTGCTGTCTGCCCCTGTGTGGCGATCCGTAGCTTCCCGCAGCTACGAGATCATCACGATGTTCGACCACTTCGTTGTCGTCGGACTAGGTCCTCACTGACCTCGAGGTCACGCTCTATGCGTGTGGCATGACCCCAGTCGAGCCGCAGTTTGAGGCCCTGCCTGATGTCGTCGCTAACTTGCGCGATACGGCTGACGGGTCATGCATCCCCATCATCCACCTCAGCAGTCTCGCCCCCGGAATGGGAAGACCACGGCCCTGATCATCTTGATGTTGGTGTCCTAGTCTGCCGATCCCGGCTTGACGGGATGCGGTGGCTGCCATGGGGCAAAAGGGCAAGCTGTCCCCATGCCGCCTGTGACGTGATGTGACCCTCGCAGGGCTGGAGCGGGAATTAAGTTCCACCATCGCAATACCCGAAACTGCCCGTGGACCAGGTCCGCGACGGCACGGGAATTCGCAGAACCCAACAACATTCTCGAAAGGCCCAGTCATGGACGTCATCAACTCGAATTTCGCTGAGATCAAAATCGGCCTGCTCACCCTCTACGCTGCAAGCGCTGAGGGTGGTCTTGTCTTTCTTGCCAGCAACCTTCTTGAGCAACTCCGCTTGAAGGAGCTGCCTGCTGGCGTAGAAGACTATTTCTGTGTTGTCGCAGACAAGGAAGGTCAGCTGCACCATGTGGTCTCCGAAGAAGGGTTCTACTGGCTGGCCTTCACCTCACGGGCAAAAGTTGCTCGCCAGTTCCAGAACTGGGTCCTTCACTGCGTGTTGCCTGCTGTTGTGATCGACCGTTTCTATGTTGCGGGAGAAGAGGATGGCGGCACTGCGTCGGATCTGGTCCTTGACCCAAAGGAAAGCTTCGGCGGCATTGCGGAGAAACATCAGCTGTGGCTGGCAGGGAGCGTCCTCCCTACGATCCGCGAGCAAGGTGATTTCTTCACTGACCTGAATGGGGCACTCCTAGAGCTGCCTGGCGCTACCATCAAGGAACTTAAACTGGATGCTGGATGGCGCACAAATGGAGGCCGCAAATTGGCTCGGTTCCGTCAACAAGCATCGCGCAAACGCTTCGGGCGGATCGCCAAGCAATTCCAGGAACTGCAGGTTACTGAAGACATGCCATACATGATAATCATGGCCGTAGAGGCTTGGGAACTTCACCGCTAATAGCAAGACGCCGCTGGCGTATGGCCCTGAACAAGTTGAGCGGCAGCCTCATGCCGTTCACCCTGAACATGAAGCAATATCCGTGTCGGAGACCATCTTGATGGAGGTCTTCCCACGCAGTGGTAGCTGGTGATTCCGGCATCAGCACTACTAGCGCTTCTCCTATATTTATACTGATGACGCTTTTCTGGCTGTCATCGCCTCCGCGCACATCATGTCGAGCTGCTCTGCAGGACTAGCCAAGCTGGTCCCAGCGGAGAGCTTCTGCTGTTGCGTGAAGTCAACCCCTACACAACCAAGCATGACATCCCCCATCACATCAACCTGCCCGGTGTGTGGTCGAGCGTTCGCCTATCGCAGCAACAAGCGCGTCTGCTCCGCTACGTGTCGAAAAGCACAACACCGAAAGAAATACAGGCAAGAAATCCCCGCCAATGCGGCCTACAGCCCTAGCGTTCGGCGCGAGCAAGCTGAGGTCTTTGATCTGGCGATGCGTCTCGCTGAGACCCTCTATTCCCTGCCACCTTCCAGGCGGCTTGGCTACATAGAAGGGCTGGTCCAGATGGCCCGAAACGGTGAGCACCCCAAACTGCGCAAGGTCCTGACGAACCCTCATCTCGTCAAACCGAACCCCGTCGAGAAGCACCTTTTCTGGCGGCGAAGCCATGCCTACTGCACCATCGCCCAGGCCGCCAACAGATACTGCCTCAGCTCCCCTTGGGGCGCATCGGTGCAAGATGTTGTTCGCGGAGGAACCCCCGATCCACCGACGGGTGAAGTCTTCGAACACGTCCTTCAAGCCGCCTAGACAAGTTGGAATACTTCAAGGGTCAGAAATCTGAGCGGCCCACACATATATGCGCAACTGTGGTTTCCCCCCTATGGGGTGACCGCGCTCACCGCAGGGCCAGCGAGATTGGTCGAAGGATCACAGATAAGAGGGAGACAGAACCGTAGACCACAGCGTAGACCACGCCGCGCCTGTTGACCTGCACCCGCAACCTCGGATAGCCCTTGTTTCGCTGGGGCTACCGGCTGAAGCAGTGCCTGTAACGGGAACACAACATCCGTGTGGGGGCACCATCACTTCAGCTAACGCATTAGTTTTGCTCCAGCTTTTTGCACGTGCAAGGAGCCGTAGACCATGTCGGCTCATGTGACGGCCTTCATCCACTTCTGCAGCACCTCGACAGGGTAACCAGCCCCATATCCGTGGCCCACGCCATCGGTTTGCCAGCCGCCGATCTGATCGACGATGTCGGCAGGACACTCAACTGCACGGAGCCTGTCCCGCATCGAATGGCGGAAGCTGTGCATGGTGCATCCCTCAGGTGCCATCTGCTTGATCCACTTGTTCAAGGCAGCGCTGGCCGCGTTCGCGTTTGTCTGGTCCTTCTTGTTGTAGCGCGGGAACAAGAACTTGGTGTCGGTTGCCGCTGCCATAAGGCGTTCGGCTGCCCATCGGGCTTCACCCTCAAGCGGCACAATGCGTTCGCTGCCCTTGGTCTTCAGGCGACGCCACGGATGGGGGCGCACCTGGGCAACAAGCGTCCCATCTGACCTTCTCTCAATGTCCTCCCTTACCATGCCCGCCGCCTCAGCGAGACGCATCCCCGTGTCGGAGACCAGGGCAACGAGCCACCGGATGTCGTCGTCCATCTTGCGACACTGGCGTTGAACCTCACTGAGGGCATCGGCGGGGATCGGGTTTCGATCACTGACCCCGGCCTCTCGGTCATAGTAAACCCCGTTGAACGGGTTGGTCAGGGTCAGACCAAGCTCGCTTGCAGCAAAGTTGGTGATAGCCCGCACGGTTCCGAAGATACGGGTGATGCTGCTGCCAGCCAGACCTCGTATGATCAGTGCATCCCTGAACTTGTTGGCATCGGCTTTGGTGTAGGCGTCGAGATGCTTGTCACCACAAGCGTCGATGACATAGCCGCAGGACCTCTCAGCAGCCCGGTGAAAGGTATCGGGCCGCCCCTGTCCCTTGAGACGCAGGTAGATGCCCACCGCTTCGGACAGCTTCACAGAGGCCGAAGAAACCTCCAGCGGCGGTGAGCTTGCTACGACACGCCCGTCTCCCTTTAGCCTGAGCATGTGTTTGCCGGGCAGGTCCGCGTCTTTAGAGCGGAGGTGGAACCAGTACTCGTCGAGCTGATCCGCAGCCCTCCTGGCCCGAGCTTCCGCCACACGAGCGGCCCTTGTTCGCAGAGAATATGCAATCCGAAGGGAGGAATAATGCTTCTTCAGGTCCTTGGGGATGCGGCGGCTGAAATAGAAGACGCCATCCTTCACGAAGGTGAACGCGGGCGAAATGGTCTCCGACATGGTCTACGGCTCCTTGCACGTGCAAAAAGCTGGAGCAAAACTAATGCGTTAGCTGAAGTGATGGTGCCCCCACACGGTCAACAATTATTGCCAATCTGACCATATTTTTATGGCCTATGTGGACCACGAAAAAGCGGGATAAGCGCTTAAACAAATCAATAGGTTACAATGCAGGTGGACCACGAAAGGACCACGATATTTGACCGACAACCCCACCGCGACCAACGGTTTTGGAGGCCGCGTCAAAGATTTGAAACCAAAAGGGTCTTTGTCAAACCAAGCTGAAATTCACCTTATTGGCATCAATGAGTTAGGACGGCTTTTCCAACTGCCATGACACGTCGGAACGCCACGTCACCACATCGAACAAAAGCTGTGGTGACAGGCGCTGCGGGTGCGGAAGGCCAAGCGCGGCAGCGATGATTTCGGAACAGAACCACCGGTCTTCATCGTGGCGACCGAACGCCAGCACATGCGACAGAAGCAGCCCGGTGTAGTCATACCGGGCACCGATGCGCGATCGGATAAAATCCGCAGGGCCTTCAGGTTCGATGGCCAGTTGGACCAGATCCCAATGCACAGGCTTCAGCACCATCATCTTCGACCGCACGCCGCCATCACGACCGGATGATGACAGACATTCAAGCGGCTGACCGAAGTCAGCAGCCCCGGCAATGAATTCCACATGGCTATACCGGCCACGGGTCGCAAAGCGTATGCCCGCATCCTGCACACGATGCCACGGGTCGGTGGCCAGCCCCTTATAGAAGGCCAGCGAAATCATAGGGGGCCATCCTGCTGAAGACCGGCCTGAAGCTGGTCATACCAATCGGCGCAGCGCGTGGTTCGGGCGTTCTGACGGACCAGCGCCGCGTCAGCCTTCAGCACCGCCACATCCAGCCGGTCGCCTTCACGCACGCCGCTATAGGACAGGCGGCGGCAGTCTTCCGGAAGGTCCGGCAGAACCTGTTCCGCCCGCGCATCTCCGACCGCTTCACCAGCGGCCCGGATGCGGGCGATGTCAGTTTGCCCGCAGGCGCTCAAGTAGACCGGTATCCACAACACCTTCAGGATTGACTTGCGTGTCATGTTCATATGCCTCCAGTTCGGCGGCAAAGCGCAGGGCCTCGCCTTCTGCCACCAGCACCTTTTCCTGCAGAGCTTGGCTCGCTTCATCCGCCGCTGCCATCCTGCGGCGCATCGCGTCCAGTTCGGTCTGAACAGCGGTCAGTTCGAATTCCCGCACAAATCCTTCGCGGGCCGCGCTGACCGCTTGCCCCTTGTCATAGACGTGCCAACCCCACAGAAGGGCGCAGACCACGACCGCCAGACCGATGCGGCTTGTCAGTAACCGCCAGCCATATCGAAGAACCACCGCCATCATTGCCCGTCACCCCATCCGGTTTGGGTGCTGACCCATTCCATGCCGTGGGCCAGCGCAAGGTTCGCAATGACCATGGGGAAAGCCAGCGACAGGATGGATTGCGTGCCATCCACGGCCACGCCAGCGGCTTCCTTTGCCGCCATCCACGCGAAGGCGAAGCACCACAAAAGGAACACGGCCCACGCCTGTTCCCGCTTGCCCGACCGACCGCCGATGATGAACCGCCCGAAGAACTTCAGCATGTCAAAGCCTCGCGAATTGGAAGTGCATCCAGTCTTTGCCCCATGCGTAGCCCGCAGGCGTGCCGCCATGGGCCATCACGATGTTCCAGAACGGTTCATATTCCGACCGGGCGAACTGCGCCCGGTCAGCACCCCAGCGAAGCTGGTTCTGTTCCGGGTTCAGGTCCACCGCCGCGCCATAGGCGTGGGTGGACAGCGTGCTGCCGCCGCGTTTCTTGCGGAAATTGAAACACCCGCCGAAGACGTTCAGCTGCAGCCGTTCGACGTCGGCCTGACCATAGTGCTGCAGGGCATGGCGGAAGATGTCTGTCAGCGGCTGCGCCAGCTTTTCATGGCAGGAAAACCGCTGGATGGTCTGGCGCTTGTTCCAAGCGATGACCATGGGATAGGCAAGGTCCACCTTGCCCGTCGTGCATTGCGCACCACCGGCTTCACCATAAAAATCGGCCATGTCGCGCTGGCGCGGGAAAGCGCCTTGGTTCGGATGGCTGCGCGATCCGGTGACTGGCAACCGTTCCACCGCAGCAGACACGCCCGCCTTGGCGCTGCGCCAAGTGGTCAGTGCTTCGGCGGTATTGTGGCCGGCGTAACCGTCGATGACGCCGGGTTCATAGCCAAGAACTGCCAGCGCCGCCTGACCTGCACCAATCAGGCGGCGACTCTTCGACCAGCGCGACGGCGCATCGCGGTAATTCGTGCCCTGCAGCTGCTCTGCCCGCGACACTGCCGCCCACGTCTTCGGCCCGGCATCACCGTCGATTGCGCCCGTGTACCAGCCGACATCGGCCAGCAGCATCTGGATGTCCGACACTTGCATGTCACACCTCGCTTCAGTTTCGATTTTCAGGAAAGACCGCGCGTCAGATGCGCTGCAGCAATGGCCGCAGCAGGAACTTCAGCGCGACCAGCGGGAACAGGTAGGGAAAGCGCAGCCGATAGCCCTTGGCCTTCAGGTCGCCGCGCGACACCAGCTGGCGCTGAATGTTATCGGTCCAGCCGCGCCCACGGCACCAGACCACGGCATGCCCCGCACCACCCGGCGACAGGCAATGCCAAAGCACGTATTTGAAGGTGACCAGCGCCCACCAGAAACGCCACATCGACCGGCCTTCATAGAGCCAGACCAGCGTCAGCGAATAGTCTTCGCAGTCGCCCGACACAGGGCCATCACCACCCATGATGCGCCAGCTTTCGCCCTTGTCCGCACGATAGGTGAAGCGCCCGTTCAGGGACGCCTGAACAGCATCAGCAGCCATTGCCGCCTCCTTCGATTGTGAAATTCAGGTTAGTCCGCAGACAGCCACGGGCCTGCGGCGAACAGGTTCACATGCATCCGACCGTCCGGACACCGATGGAACGCAAAGATTTCCCACTCTGCCGCGCGACCGTAGCCCGGCGCGGATATGATCCACGGCCCCACGCTTCAGCGATTTCGGATGGCGGACGCGACCCGCCGCCCCAGACATCGGTTTCCGGCGACAGGTCCAGCGCGACAGGAAAGCGCAAACCACTGGCTTGGACCACATAGGCCCGCAGCCCCTGATACTCGCACCGGCGCTTGACCATCGTGCCTCGCACGACCAGCCCGCCAGAGACCGGTTCGGCTTCGACGGTCACCGCATAGAACGGGGTCTGCATCGTGATATCGCGAAACCACCGCTTGCCCGAAAAAGCATCCCACGCGGCGGAAAATCCGCTGATGACCGCGACCATCAGCAGCAGCACAATCATCGTAAGGTTTTGGCGCAAGGCCGCGCGGGTGTTAATCACCTTTCGACCCTCCACCAACCCGCCGACGCACCATGTCCTTGACAAATTCACGATCCGCGAACAGCGCGGTGATGGTGTCCAGAAGGACCAAGGCAAAGGCCATGATGGCCAGCGCCGCTAGAACCTCAGACCCACGCGCCAACGGGGCCAACGTGGGCGACAACCCATAGGACAGGAACGCAGACGCCACGGTTTTTACCGCCCGGCGTGCAAGCGGTTCCCGCTCGGCATCGCGGCTCATGACATAGAAAACCATGCCAATGACCACGGCCCAAAACTCAAGACTTTTGCCCAACAAGCCTGCCCCCTTGACTGCTATACAGCCTTCAATTTGCCTGTAAAGGCGGTGCGCAGACCGCCGGATTTCGTGAAGGTGTGCGTCACCCGATCAAGGATGAATTGGCGACCATCGACCAAGGGTCGCACCCCCGAATAGATGACAGGCTGACCGGCCATAAGCCCCGGCCTCCCAATGATCGAACACGAGGTTTCAATCAGCCCGCGAACCATTTCCCGCGCCGCCGCCTTGGCAGCTGCCTCCGCTTCTTCCCTTGAACTGTAGGGGTCGCGCAGAACGTGTTCGCCAGTGGCTTCCGGATCTGCATCCACGACAACCTCTTGCCGCTTCGCCCCTTTCCGGTCCTGCCAATAGCATTTGACCTTGGCAAAGCGGTCCACATCAGTTTCCGTGACACGGCAGCTGCCCTCAATAATGGAAGGAGCAAGCACTACCGCAGGCGGAATGACCGTTCCGTCTGCCGTTTTCCCGGTGCCCCGCTCCAACCACATGAGAACGCCATTCTTGATGCTGAACAGTGCCCCATGCCGACGCGCCAGACGTTCCAGAAAGTTCAGGTCCGATTCATCCTGTTGGCCGATCCAGTCATAGACGTGACCTGACACCGCGTCGGAAATTTTGGCCTGCAGACCATAACCGCCGGCCTTTTCTTCCACGATGTCTTTCACCGAGGGACTATCCCAGTGCTTCGTCTTGTTTGCCTTCATTTCTGAACGCAGGTCCGCAGAATGGCCCTTGACTGTGATCGTGTGCGGCAGACAGGAGAACTCCACACGGTCGACAACATAGGCTCCTACAAACCCAGCAGAGATCCCGCTCTTGATGGACACTTCGACAATTGCCCCGCGCCGGGGCGACTGGAAGTGAGGCGGCGCATCGTTGAACACCAAATCCAGCGTATCCGACCGGATACCCTCCCGGTCGGTAATGGTCAGGCTGACAAGCCGGTCAAAGAAGGCACCCGAAACGGGCACGCCATCGACCGTGACAACGATTTGTGGGTGTGTCATGTTCGCCCCGAAGTTGATTTGCGGAGATTTTGAAGATGGTCATTTACTATGTGGCAATAGGATTTGCCGTTCTCTTCCTGCTGTCCGCAGCGGCAGAAGTTCTTTCTGTCTTGACCAAGGGACCAACATGGAAAGCGCTATGGACAACGACCGGCTCGCTCTTGCTGGCGCTGATTTGCTTCGTCACCGGAACCCAGTTCTATTGATCAGTCCCAGAGCCTTAGCGGCTGTCCCGCCTTATCCTGAACGACCATATCAGGCAGGGTGATTTCGGCACCGGCAGGCAATGCATGGGCCATATCCTTGATATGCGGGTTAGCCTCTAGCACCCGCTCAACTGCGCCCGCCTGCGCGCCATATGTGCGCAAGCAAATCAGGTCCAGCGCATCGCCTGCAGCTGTTACGTACACGCCCGCCATCAAATGACCCCCAGCAGAGAAAGAAGAGAGAACCCGGAACCGATACGCTTTGCCTCGATGGTGTAGGCGTTCCGGCCGGGCGCGCCATTGCGGTCATGGAACGCCCGGTCTTCATCCACCTTCTGAATGGCGTGGAAGCCGAACACCTTACCCCCAATGACACCAGCATTAGCGGAACACCTGACTTTGCCGCCAGCCGCAGCCCTTCCAGCGTGTCCGCCCCGCCGAACTCGCGCGGAAACAGCACCCCATTGATCGTCACCACCTCGCTGCGCGGGCCGGTCCACTGCAGGGCGTTCAGACGCCCTGCAGTTTCGATCTCCGCCCATGTGGTGTCCAGTTTCCGCCCAACCCCGGTGTAACCGAAGCCATGAGCGCGAAACTTAAATGGCCCAAGGGCCATGGTGACTGGTCCAGCCATAGTACCTCCTAGTCGGAAAAGCTGGCCGACATCGTTGCTTCGACACGCTGGCCCAGCTTGTCGGCCACCAGATCGGCAATTGCTTCAGGGTCAGAAACACCGGACGGCACGTGAACGGTGAAGTTGTCGATCTTCACTGTCACCGCACCGCCCCCCGGCTTGGCAGCTTGCGCGGGTTGCGCCGCAACAGGGGATGCAAGTGCCGAACCGGCCAAGACTGCAAGGCTCGCCGCTCGAAGCCCCTGCGCACCACGATTCAGCCGCGCAAGTTCCGGACTGCCCCTCACGGGGCGCGGTGCCGCTGCGGGCAGGTATGACCGGAACGCCGCCTGCGCCTGCGACACGTTCAGAATACCACCCGAACGCGACGGAACGAACCACTCCGAACGGGGAGTGTTTTCGTTCACCAAGTAAGGCAACCCCGTGCGGACGGGGCCACCTGAAGCCCGCGCGCCCGCTGGCTTCGGTGATGGAACCGCGCCCGTCCCAGCTGAAGGCACCGCCCCCAGCTGCGACAACAGAAGCGCCACCTTTTCATTAGCCCGGTCGATGGAAGCGGTGCTGATTTCCGGCACAGCCTCCGATCCATGCAGCATCTGCAGCGCAGCAGACAGTTCACCCGCCTGCGCTTTAGCACTGGCCAGCTCTTCTTCGACCCCCTGCAATTCGCGCAGCCGCGAATCCATTTCTTGCCGCAATGGAATGGACATGGTGTCCGCCATTGGACCTTGGCCGAGGCTGTCGATTTCGCCCTGAATGCCCGAAATTTCATCGCGCAGGCTGGCCGCGTAGTCGCGCAGCTCTTGGAGACGTGCAGGCGTCGGAAGTGGACCGGATTGGGTTGCGGCAATAACCGTTTGCGTTGCTGCCTGCTGGTCCGCCGGCAGTTGGTCAAAGCCGCGTGCATCTGCGGCAGTCGGAGCAAGAGCCTCCGGCTCATCTTCCCGCCCCATCAGCCACTTTAACCAGTCGGGCGGCTCCGGCCACTTGATGAGGCCGGACAAATCGAACTCGCTGATGAAGTCCCAGCTCCAATTCGGAAGGTGGTCAGACCATTCGAAACCGAACCAGTCAGACCACGGGATTTCCGGCAAGAACCGCACCCAAGATATCGGGCTGACATAAGCAACCCAGTCGAACGTCAGCCAGCGGGACCAATCCACATCCGAAATCCATTGCGGCCAGTCAATGGCCGAAACGAATTCCGACCAGTCCACCTCTGGCAACCAGCCTTCCCACGAAAACGCCCCCCAAACTCGCTTCCAGTCGATGGACGGCAGGTATTCGTCCCACCCCAACGGCTTAATCAGAAGATGCCATGCCAACTCACCCGCCAGCACAGCCCATCCGATGACCGGAATGAAACGCGCCGCGCCACGGCCAAGCCAAGACAACGGCTTGATGAGGGAAGACCAGCGCAGCCCCCGGCCAGCGAAGACCAGCGAATGGCCGGTATAAGCCGCGCCGTCCAACGGACCGGGGCCAGCAAGCCTGACAGAGCAAACTTCCCACCGGCCAGCACAGCCCACGGGACGCGCGACACCAGACGCGACGACCACCGAACCGGGGTCAGGAGGCTCGACAGCCTGAAGCGCGGCAGTCGAGTCAAACCACGGAATGCGCCGCCGATTCCCATCAGGTCGCCAGCCGCGAACGCCGCCCGCGCCCCAAGCCCAACAAGGCCGAAGCGCAGAACTGCCATCGTCCCGATAAGGCCCGCTGCGGCGGTCAGCAGCGCGCCACCAGCTACAGCCAAGCCCCGACAGCGGCAGCGCCGATGACAAGCCACTTGGTCAGTTTCGGATGCTCTTTGGTCCAAGCCACCATCCGGTTGATGACGCCCTGCGACAATTCCAGCAGGTCATTCAGCGGCGGCAGGACCACATCCCCGATGCTGATTCCAAGTCGCGTCATGTGGTTACGCATCAGCCGAAGATTGTTCGCCGTGGTTTTTGCACGGACCGCGTATTCACGCTCCGCACTGCCCTGATATTCCTGCTCTTCGGAAACCAAACCAAGGGCATCGCGCAGCAGATCGAGGTCTTTGATCAGCGGAGCCAGCGCCCGCGCCTCATCGCCAAACAGGTCAGAAGTCACAGAAGACTGAAGATGCTTCGGCAATTCGTTGATGCGCCGCATCACGTCGATGGTGGTGCCGACAGCATCGTCCTGCATCGCGCGCGCAACTGCTTCAGCGTCCAACCCCAGCTTTTCGAATGCCGCCGACTGACGGTCGGTCGCTCCCTCACCACGCGCCAGCGCCTTACCCATGTTCCGGAATGAAGTCGCGGCAACATCAGCGCCCGCACCAGCCGCGATCATCGCCGACCCGAAGGCCATGGTCTCGGTCGGTGAAAAGCCTTTGACGGCCCCATCAACAGCCACGCGGTTGGTGAAATCCAGCACCTTCGGCGCGGTCGAAGCCATCTTGTTCGACAGATGGTTCATCGCGTCGAACAGAAGCCCGGTTTCATCAAGTGTCAGACCTAGGGCCGTCTTGATGTTCGCCATCGAGTCGCCGGACTGTTCCGCCGAAATATCGAAGGCCACACCGATTTTCGCCGCCATTTCAGCGAAGCGGGTCAGCTCCCCACGCGCGAGGCCCGACTGCCCGCCTGACGCCACGATTTGCGCCAGACCATCCGCCGCCATAGGGATACGGGTGGACAGCTGCAGAATGTCATCTGACATCTGCCGGAAACCTTCCGGGGTATCGAAATCCACCACCTTGCGGACATCCGACATGGCGGTTTCGAACGCGATGGCCTGTTGCACCGGACCGGACAACCCAGTCAGGATGCGGCGGCCTGTCTGCATCGACGCATTGCCGACAAACGACAGGTTTGCCGCCGTGGCCAGCGACCGGTCCATACGCTCCCGCGCTTCCGCGATGCGAGCCTGCATCGCCTCCAGACGACGCATGCGCTCCATCTGGCGACCGAAGGCGGTGCTAGCGCCATCCAGCGCACTGGCTAGCCGCCGCTGTTCACCAGCAAGGTCGCCAGTGTTCACGCCCGCTTCGCGCAGCTTTCCCTGCAGCCCGTGAAGGGCACGCCGGTTCCGATGATGCTGCTGCGCAAGACTATCTGCCGCGCCCCGCGCCCGCTCGAACTCGCGGCGCATTTGCGCGGTCGGGTGCCGGGTCGCCCGGATTTCCGCCAGCAGGCGGCGCTGTTTTTCACGGGCAGCTTCCAGCGCGTCACCGGACCGGCGCACAACCTGCTGTTGCTTGCGGAAATCTTCGATTAGCTGCAGCGGGCCGCGCATCCCCTGAAGACGGCCCATTTCGGTGCGCACACCATCCGCGAAGCGACCGGTGACAGTCCGCATATTGCGCAGCATGCCGGAGTACCGGTCAACTGCTTTGATGGTCAGCTGCGTTTCGATGCGCTTGGTCGCCATTGGCCCTGCACTCACGTTGAATTCAAAGGGGAATTTGCCTATATCTAAGGCATGGAAATCTTTGCGATGATCTTTGCCATCCTGATGATTGCCGCCGCCATAGCAGCGACAATCGCCGTCGGCATGTTTGCCGGGGGGATTTGGGGCGCACTGACTTTCGGTGCGCTGCTAGTGCTGACCTATCGCGCCATAACGCATCAAAGCGGTCCAACCCGCCCGATGAAGCGCGACAAGCTGAACGCTTTCCAGCGCCCGCTGTCAGACGACTGACATCATTCGAACTTCAGCCGGGTCGCATCCCACACATCACGGGCGGTCTCTTGCCAGACGCGGAATTCACTGACCTTCATGGCCAGAACCTGCGGAAGCGGGGTCGCCAGCGCTTTGGCCACAAACCCCGCGGCAAAGCGCAGGTCTTTTGCTACTTTGCCATTTACCCGTTTCCCGCATCAGATCCCTGCTGGCCGGCGATCTGAGCCTGATACGGTTCAAGAACACGCTTTCCGATTTCGCGGAAGTCGCTTTCTTTCACCTTCATCATCACCGACCGGTCCACCCCAGCCATTCCGGCCAGCAGAAGGACGGTCTGTTCAGCAGACGACTTGGCCTCTTCAACCGCGATACTGGTGCCGAGGTCGGGTTCATCGAAGACCAGTTTGTCATGAGTTTGGCCATCGACGGTGACAGGCCGCTTCAGAGCCACTTCAATGGGATAGTCCATTCCACTTCCCCCTTACAGCAGCAGCGCGGCGCGGATGTCGCCGGTCTGGCTGACACCGCCAACCGAAAAATCGAAGTCATCAATCTCGAAGATTTCCGACCCGTCGATTTCAAGTTTGGCGTAGTTCTGCACCACGGTGCATTTCAGTTCGGCCTTGTCGCCGGGCTTCCAGTTCCCGGCGTCACCGGTGACAAGGCGACCGCGCACGTAGTAGACGGCGCTGTGGGTCACGCCATCTTCATCGACGTGGGCACCGGTCACCATGAACGCATGTTCGGTGCCGGGCTTGCCGGTCATCAGCTTCAGCGTTTCGGGATCGAAGGCGGTCAGGGTGAATTCAAGGTCATCGTGCTCATAGCCCATGGCGACCTTGCGTTCCTTGATCATACCGCCGTTGCGGAAGCCTTCGTTTTTCTCCTTCGGCATCGAAATCGTGACTTCGGAAAACTGTCCGACCTTCACGTCCTCGTTTGCCCACAGGGCGCAGTTCCGCAGGATATATGCGGGGGTAGATTTCATGGCTGTTACTCCTTGTCAGCGCGAGGTTTCGGGCAGATGCACCGGCGGCGCATCTGCGCTATTCGTTCACTGTCGGTGCAGGCTTACCCCGCCGATTTCAGCGCTTCCTTGGTCAGTTCCAGATAATACTGGATGTTGCGGTGCGCGATGAACCGGATGTCCTCCATCGGGGCAGGCGGCTCGAATTCCATGGACAGGGTGATTTTCCCCGCCGCCATTTCGGTCGGTTCGTTCAGGGTCGGGTCAATCCAGACACGACCGCCCAGAATGGCCCCCGATGCCTTGAAGGTCCGCATGGCGGCGTTGCCGCTTTCCAGCATGAACTTCAGGTTCCCTGCCGAAAACGGCTTGTCCACGAATTCCAGATACGCTTTTTCGATGGCTTCATTGATGAAGTCCGCCGTCCGGCGCACGGACAAGAACACCCACAGGTCATCGGTGGTCGCGGCGCGGTTGCCCCACGTGATGAACCCGGAACCCATGTTGATGATGGTGCCCACATGGTTTTCGTTCAGATAGTTCGCCTGCAGCCCGTAGGTGATGGTGCGGGACGCCCCGCCGATGCCGTTGATGTTCTTGTTCGACAACGAGTGCCAGAAGCCCAGATTGGTATCAACGCGGGCCTGCACACCGGCGAAGCGGGCCGATGCCGGACGGGCCACATAGGCGCTGGTAGCGGTATCCCAGACCAGCACCTTGGGGTCCACAACATAGACGCGCTGCGACCCGATCTGGTCGCGGTAGGCGATGGCATCGGCATCGGTGGTGTCGGGGCCATCGACAAAGGCGACGGCCTTCAGCTGGTCCAGCACGCCGACCAGTTCGGCTACCACCGGATTGGCGGTTACGCCATCGCCGCTGGTGAAGCCCGGAATGGCGATCAGGCGGGGCTTGATGCCCAGCTGCGCTTCGGCCTTTTTCAAAGCGTGCACACCGGTCAGCTGTGTCTCATCACCCACCAGATTGGACATGGTGGCGGCGGTGTCCACACCCTCATCGACACGGATGACGATGGTGTATGCGCCGATCTGGTCAAACACATCATCGACCGCATCCTTCAAGGTGCCCGCATCCCCAAGGTCAGCCGCCGCAGCAGGATTGCCCGTAAGCAGCACCGGGGTGTTCAGCGGAAACTTGGTCGCGTCCGCATCGGGCGCGGTGCCCAAAAGGCCGACCACTGCGGTTTGCGCGATCTGCACCAGCACCGGGGTTTCATTGGACTCCTGCAGGCGGGTGCCGTGGTGGAAGCTAAGAAAGCTCATCTTCGTCTCCTTTGACAAAAGAAAACCCGGCACACACCTGCCGGGCATGCCCCGGCATCCGCCGGGATAGTATTAAGGTTGCGCCTGATGCGCGCGGCGTGCGGCCTTAGAACCGCTCGATCATGGGCAGCACTTCAGGCGGAAGCGCAGGCCATGCCGCATCGCTCAAAAAGTCCGCGCTGGGGTCAGCGGCCAAAGCCTCAAACGCTGCGCGCATATCCGCCACCCAAGCAAGTGCCAACCGCGCGCCATCCAGCACCATACTGTCATCAGCGGAGCGATCAGCCTCCGCTTTTCCGGAGATGACCGCGACCGCAGTCGCCATGTTCATCTGCGCTTCAGCTGACGCGGCATCATAAATGCGGCGGCGGCACTCTGCGCTGACAAGCTTCCGGCGCACACTGGACTCTGCCGCTAGGATCACGTTTTCAGGAACGCCAGCCGCACGGGCTTCCTCAGGTGTGAAGTTCAGGTATTGGCTACCGTTGTGTTCAAAAGAAATCATGGGTCACCTGCCGATCAGTTTTTAATGAGGTTTTGGCCCAAGGTGCCGCCATCATTCAGCACTCCGCCATTGACCAGTGTGACCGCCTGCTGGCTCACGATGGCCACGCCATTCGCCGCGCCAGCGATACCCGTCGCGTTGTCGAGAGTGACGTTGGAAAGCCCCAACTGCGCCATCGCGCCGACGCCGATACCCACGACGCCCCGGCCATCGCCGATACCCGTCACCGTCGCATTGATGACCGCAACCACGGCGGGCATCGCGCTGTCATAGGTCACGACGCTAGCCCGCGCGACGATGAAGGGCGTGCCGCCATCGACCGCAGGCAAGGTCAGGTCAAGATCAACCTCGTTGAAGATGATCGCGCCTGCACGGCTGAAGAAATACCGGGAATAATTGTTCGCCACATTGAGATAAGGCACAGGCTGCAAGATCGGGTTTGCCCCCGCCCCGTCCTTGCGGATCTGCACCAGCCGCCGCCCGGTCGCGATATTCACATCAAGCTGGAACGTCGCATCGGAAGGAAGGTAGACATGCACATTCGCCGCGTCCGGAGAGGCATCAATGACTTCTTTGATGGAAAGGAAAGTGCCACCATCGACGCGGGTTGGGTTGACCTCGTTGGGCGTGACATAGCCGATGAAGGTCATCTCATCGCCAACGATGCCGCGCAGATCGTTCATCTTCGCAGAAATCTCATCAACGCGGGCGTTATAGGCGTCGGCGGCGGCTTGCAGCGCCGTGGTTGCCGAAGTCAGAAGTTCGGTGGATGTCATGGTGTCTCCTTTCAGAAAGGCCCGTGCAGGGCGCGCAGGCGCTCGGCCTGATGGAATTGCTCAAGGGCAAGTGTGGCGAGGGTGGCGGTGGTAGCGAGCGCGTGTTCGTAAAGCGCATCGTCAGGCGCGTTCACGATGACCACCCCTTCCGCAACCCGGCTGAAACTCAGTACATGATCGACCAGATAGGTGATGGCCCCGGTCTGGCGTGGCACCACGTCATTGCCCGCCCAGATGGCGATCAGATCACCATCCGCATCGAAGAACCCCATTTCACGCACTGCGAACGCCGGAGTGTCGGGATCAAATTCCGCCTTCACACGCCACGCATTGCTGCCAGTGATATGCCGGGTCTGAATTGCCTGCCGCGCCTTTTCGCGTTGCAGGGCGGTCTGGGAATAGCTGGGGGCATAGTTTGCCCCGTTGCCGTCACCAAGCGCGATATGCGTGATGGCGACCGCTGTTCCCGACCCAGCGGCGGCGGTGATTTTCGCCTCTGCAATATCGGTCAGAAGTGTTGTCGGCATTAGCCTGCTGCCCTCCTTTGAACATCGTGGAATTCCTGACTGACGGCCAGAACACGCGCCGCCAGTCGCACAAAGGCCGCAACGGGCGCGGGGGCCGGTCGCGGCTGCGGTTCATGGGTTTCGCTGCACACCCGCCGAATGCGCTGCCCCGTGCGCAGCATTGCCCCGCCTTCAACCTGCGCCGGGCGCGGGCCGGGGTCGATGTCGGCCTGATGCAGATGTGCGGGTCGCGCGCCGGTGCGCAGATAGCCTTCAGTGCGAAATCGCTCCCCAAGGCGGAAAACCAGTTTCCGCGACACAGGGGCCACCCGCTGCACCACAGAATTCATCGCGTGCACCATCCGGTTGTCGATGGTGTTTTCATTCGGCCCATACAGCGACCGGCCGGCATAGGCCGTGACGCGGAAGCTGCCCGCTTCCATGCCGTCCGCCACACCTTCAGGTTCGAACCATTCCAGCAGTTCGGAATCAACATCGAAGGCTGCAAGCGCGGTGCGGATGGCGTGGGGCGTACCCTTGAACCGATGCACTTCGGCACTGACCGCGATGACGCTGCGCTTCACATCTTCCGGCCAGTCCAGATCCCAGACATCAACCGAATGCTCCCAAGCCAGATGATCCAGCAGAGCGACGCCAACTGTGGCCGGGTCTTTGGAGATCATCTGGACCGGCAGGCTGAACAGCCGTTCTTCCAAGATGTCCAGCGCCTTGGCCAGCGGCGTTGCAGTGGGCGGCAGCTGCGTGTTCTTCACGTCAAACATCTCGCCACCCCCCGGTGATGGACTGCAGCGTCAGCGTGATGCCGGTGCAGTGAGGGGCATCGAACGGCCCGATCTCCAAGTCTGCGGCGGGCGACACCAGTTCGACATCGACCACCCCCTGCACGCTCAGCGCCGCCGCGATGGACGTGCGGTAAAGTTTTCGGCCAATCCGGATGCGGCCATTCACAAAGGCTTCCGCCGCCGCCTGCGCCGCCGCCTGAACAGCCGATGCTGTTTCCGGCGTGGTCACATGCAGAACCGCTTCGATGGCGTAGGGCACAGGCTGCGCGGATTCCACGGTCAGCTTATCGGCAACCGGACGGCGCTTATCCACCGTGCAGTGCTGAAACACCGCGTCCAGCAGCGCGGCATCTGCCGTCCCGTCTCCTTCGCTGGACAAGATGACCATCTTGGGTTCCGCAGGAGGAATGGCCGGGTCCAGCCCGTGGTTCGGCCCATAGACCGCGACATCCACCACCCGGTCATCAGCATCCAGCGCCCAATATACATACGACCCTTCGGTGCCGTGCGGCGACCATGCCTCAATGACCAGTTGGATGCGGGCGCGAAACGCTTCATCGCTTTCCATGACCGGGTTGTCCGGGTCACTGTCATCCAGAACTTTGCGAAGCACGCCGCGATTAGCCCCGATCTGGTCAAGGTCGCCACCCCGCGCAGTGGATAGGAAAACCGACCGAATTGCCTCATTGATGCGGTTTTCCAGATACAATTCCCGCGCCGCCGCAGCCTCATTCAGATAGCGCATCGGGCTGGACGCAATGTTTCGGGCCAGCGCCATGACTTCAGCCACCTTCGGCGCTTCAAAGACCTCCGCCAATTGCGCTTCCAGCTCCACCAGACGCGCTTCCAGAATGGCATCGAAGTCCAGAACACCTATCGCGGTCGGGGCTGGCAGTGTGGTCAGGTCCAGCGCGGCAAAGCGGCTCATGCGGCAACACTCCAATTGTCCACCCGGTCGCGCAAAACGCGGATGGTTTGGTTTTCATCGGCAACGGTTGTCAGGTCGCCCGTATGGGCATTGGGCCGGTGGTTTCCGGTCAGTGTCATGGTGATGGCCCCGGTTGCCGCGCCTTTCACCCGAACATCGGTCAGTTCGAAACGCGGCTCCCACCGTTCCAGCGCTTCGGCCACGGCCACATACAGCGCAAGAACATTCTCTTCATTCATCGGCGCATCAACCAGCGCCGGGACTTCGGACCCGTATTCACGCCGGAAGACGCGGGCGTTTATCCGGGTGGAAAGGATGGTCTGGATGCTTTGCACCACATGCGCCCACCCTTCGACCGCGCCCCCGGTATCGTGGTTCAGGTCCATACCGGGTCAGGCGCTCACCTTGTCAGCCGCAGCCGCGGGCTTGGCGTCATTGGTCTTGGGCTTCGCTGCACCTTTTCCGGCAACCGGCTTCAGCCCGGTTCCGTAGGGCGGAAGATAATATTTCGCCTGCCGCACCGTCATCGGCAGAACCTCGCCCTTGCTGCGAAACACCCCGCCAATTTCGCGGGCCTGCGTCACCTCATAGTCCGCCAAAGCGGTTTTCTCATCACTCATCGTTTTCTCCTTGGATTAAGGCGTCAACCGCCCGCAAAAACATTGCCAGACCCGCTGGCAACACTTGACCCGCAGTCCACCGGGTCACCGACCCGGCCAACCTGCATGCCATTGACAAAGACCGTGCTAGACCCGGCAGCCAATGAACCGCCATGGCAGCTTGGCAATGGGTCACAATGAACAGCCCAACCATCCCCCTGACGGTGCACCGGAATGCCGTTGACAAAGACATCCGGGCTGCCGCCGGTGCTATTTCTAGGCGGGAATGCACCGTGACCAGTGCACATGTCGCCCCATCGGGTAACTGCTGGCATCAGTTCAGATCGAGGCGCGGCGTGCTCAGAACAATGCCACCATTGGTCATGGTTATCGTGCTGGCCCCAACCTTCAAAACCATGGTTGCCCCTCCGCCGCTGATTGTCACGCTAGCCGCTCCAACCGACGCCAGCACATATTCATCCCCAGCCCCGGAAGGCCGGCCATTCGCATCAGAATTCAGGCTCCCCTGAATACTGGCATCATACAGGTCGCCCGACTCCGAATAGACCTTGACCTGCTGCCCAACGGACGGCGGGTTGTGCGTCTTGTTCGCACCCGCTGCAGGCTCTTCCCACGGTATCCAGCCCGTCAGAAATGGCTGGTCACCGTCCAGAAGCCTCACCCGCGCAACGCCCTTTGCGGCATCCACTTCCGCCACCACGCCGGTGCGGGATTGCGAGCGCGTGCGGCGTTCCAACTCTCCAACCCGGCGGCGCAGGTCATCAATGATTTCCGGAAGCCCTGCCATCAGGACGGCACCGCTTCACTGACCGCATCCGTCACGACGACATCGCGCGCGACACCGCCAAAGGTGTAAAGCTGCAATGACTGCGCATCGCGCGTGGTCATTCCGGTCAGGCGCTCAAATTCAGCATAGGGGCCGGAGGCCGCTTCGCCCAACAGCTGCTGGAACAACGCCAGCTGCGGGACGTCGTACTCTTCCATCAGCGCCATAAAACGCGGCCAAGGCCCGCCATCAGGCAAGGGCTGGCCAAGTCGGGGGTCCGCGAAAACTTCGACCGTCAGCTTGGTTTGTCCGGCGGCAAGGCGCACGTTTTCCGCCGCGCTGCTGGACCGCACATGCTCCTTGGCGACATAGGACTGCACAAAATCACCGAAGACCTGCGCCCACGGGCTGTCCGGATCGCTCAGAACGCGGCCAATCTGTACGTCCAGAACATCCAGAACCGCTTCAAAATGGGCATCCGTCGCCGGGAACCCTTCAACAATGCTGGCTTCGCCGGTTTCCTTGTCAGTCTGCGCCATGGTCAGCGACACGCCGCAGTTGAACATGATATCCACCCGGCCATTGGACCGAAGGCCGGTCTGCCCCAAATCCTGCGACTTGGCCGCGTCGGTATAGACCGCAATGAAGGGACGCTGCTGGTCGCTGCGCAGCTGGCCGTCCGCCGTCTGGTCGATGGCGGAAATCTGGCTGTCCAACACATTGTCACCGACCAGCGTTCCGCCAGCCTTCAGCGCCTGAACCGCCGCAATCCGCAGGGCCATCATCGTCAACGACATCAGTTCGCATCCCCAAGTTCGCAAATCAGCCGAAGGTGCGACCGGTCATCGACCGCCTGCACCTCGAACACCGGCTGGCCGTCACGGTCCAGCGCCACCACCTTGTCACCTTTGCGCACCACCAGATCCGGATAGGCGGACCGGTCGATGCGCAGATCCCCGCCATCGGCCATCACGCCTGCGCGCCCTTTGTTGCCGCGTCCGAAGTTAAGGCGTTCGGCGTCGCGGTCACCGGTGCGCAAACAGGCGGCGATTTCCGCCGTGTCCCGCTCCGGATCTTGCTGCCCGCTGGCCAGCGGAAGATGGCGGATAGTTTCAGACCAAACGTCATCCACCTCCGCCATCAGGTCTTCCCGCAGCGACCGGTCCATCAGGATGCGGGCTGCAGCGCGGCCAGTTCAGTTTCAGCCGCTGCCAGCGCTTCACGCGCCTCTTCCTCATCAGCAGTGCCTGCCACAGACTTCAGATGCAGGTCTGCGTCGGACACCGCCTGTTTCGCAGCGGCCAGCTTCTGCGCGGTCTCTGCTGCCGCCTTTTCTGCGGCAGATTGCCCGCCACCCGATTTCTTCGGGGCAGTCTTCTTCGGGGCATCGCAGAACGCGGCAAAACCATCCTGCACCACATGGTTGGCATAGGATTCCGGCAGCTGGACAGGTTCACCCACCTGCATCTTCCGGTCTTCCTCTTCGCCCACCACATCTGCAGGCACGGTGGCATTGCTCTTGAAGGCCACCCACTTCTTTTTCGACTGCGCCATGATTGTCTCCTTCACAGGCTGAATTCCGAAACGCCGCGCGGGCGCTTGGGGATGCAGCCAAAGGCCCGGCAGTTTCCCGCCGGGCCTTGCTTCAATGGCCTGAATTTCAGGGTTCAGTTAATGGTCAGCTTCTTCAGCACGCCGGGACGGGTGCAGAGCGAAATCGCATTCATCTGGCTGTCCAGATGATAGCCCTTGTCATTGTACTTGGCCTTCATCCGGGTGTAGCGCGGAAGACCAACCGTGTTCGGCAGGCCGTTCCAGTCACCGGGACCGAAGCGCGTAATGAACAGATCAGGCACACCAACCGGGAACGCCCGCGCTTCATTCGTGGCAATGAAGGCCGCGCCGCCATTGGCAGCGGTCGCTTTCTTGCCGGTGCGGTAGCGCTCGAAGGTGACCTTGCCGACCCGAAACACATCCGGCGCACCGTCGCGCAGCTGGTAGCCCTGATTGTCAGCAAGGAAGGTTTCGCGCACTTCCTTCTGTTCCCACAAGAAATCGTGGAAGTCCCGCCCGCACATCGCGTGGATGTGATCATAGGATTCATCCAGTTCATCTTCGACAGCGTAGACCACATCTTTTTTGATCTTGCTGGCGATACCGGCCACCTGCTGGTCAATGCCAAGCGCAATGGGTGCGGGCACTGCAAGGCCGAACCGGTCATAGAGGTTGTGCAGCACCTTGCCTTTACCGGACACGATGATGCCCTTGATGGCACCGACGCGCTGATGTTCCAGCGTGGCATCCAGCGAGCGGGCGTGCCGCGCCAGTTTGGCGTCGATGCGGTTTTCCATCACCTCCAGCTGGTCATCGGAACCGAACATTTTGACGCCCTGAATTTCGTCAGCGTTGACGGAATCCGGGATTTCGAAGTGGTCGATTTCGAAAGTGAGGCGGCGGCGGCCTTCGCCATCATCCAGCGCATTCCCAGCCGAACCGCGCGGCGTCGGCTCGATGATGTCCAGCTTCCCTTCCTGCTCTTCGACCTTGATGGAGTCGGTCGCAACCCCGTCTTCATCAAACAGCGGCTGGTCACCGACACGAAGCGCCCCGACCTGACCGGGAACAAACGGCTGATTGTTGATTGCCGCCGTCAGTTCAACAATGGTGAATTCTTCTTCCATGTGTGCCTCCTTAGCGCACGCGGATGCCGACAGCGTTCAGCTGCGCCACCTTGGCATCGGTTTTGGTTTGGTCATCCACCGAGGCGTCGAAGGACAGCCCCGGCAGCTTGGCTTCTGCGTCGCGGTCGATGGCGGTCACCTCCACCGCTTGGTCGGTCGCATCGACGCCATAGGCCAGAATGGCTACGGCGGTTTCGGCCCCCTCCTTGCCTGCCACCACGGCATCAGGCGACGGAACATACTCGCCCGAGGCGGTCACCTTGCCCAGAACCGTGCCAGCAGCCAATTTGCCGGATGCGTTGGCGATGGTGACGATGCTGCGCGAACGGCGGCCTGCGGCTTCCGACAGCAGGAACGACAGATTGCGGGTCTGCATGGTTGCGCTTTCCATGGGTTACGCCTCCTTTCCGGAACGGCGGGCGGCATAGATACCACCGGTGTTGATGGATGCCCGCGCCTTCGCAGGCTTGCCGCCTGCAGGCTGGGCAAGGTCGGTCGCGGCGCTGCGGCTGGCCTGATACTTGGCCGGGTCCGGCGCGTCTTCAGCCGACGACGATGCATCCGCCGAAGCGGCCACCAGCGCGGCAATCGCTTCATCAGCGGGCATGTCGGTGTCGAACGCCAAATGCTTGGCAAGCGCCTCATGATCCTTCGCAGCATCGTCTTCGGTGATGGCCTTGATGCGGGCCTTCACATCGGCGGCACTGCTGCCCGGCGCATCCTGCGCCGTGGTCGGGCTGGCGGGTGTCGTGTCCGCCGCCACGGGTTTCTTTGCCATGGTCGGTGTCTCCTCTTCATGGTCAGGGGATTGCGCGGCGGACGCCGCATTCCGGGCGACGGCTTCGAAGGACCATTTTTCCCTCTTGGCCTTCGCCACGAGTTTCTTGGGGCACGGGCAAACACCCGGTAGTCGAACGCGGCGACGGCCTTGGCACGCCCCCCTTCGGTGTCCGTGGCAAAACCGCGCGCCACCGCTTCTTCGCCGGTCAGCCACAGTTCGTCTTTCATGTCTTCGCGGATGGTTTCAGCATCTTCGCCGGTCTGTTCCGCGTAGATGTCGGCCATCAGGTCGGCCAGCTTGTTCAGCTGTTCCGTGGACTTTTCGTGGTCACCAGCATCGCCCCAAGTGAACTTCGCAGGGTCATGGATCATCATCAGGGCACCGGACCGCATGGTGATGGTGTCACCGGCCATCGCGATGACCGAAGCCGACGATGCCGCGATAGCATCAACCACCACCGCCACGTCGCCGCGATGCGCCTTCAGGGCGTTGTAGATGGCAATGCCGTCATCGGTGTAGCCACCGCCCGAATTGATGCGAACGGTGATGTCCGCATCACGCCCCAGCATCGCCAGCGCGTCGATGACTTGGGAAGCGGTGAACCCTTCATCCCAAAAGTCATCCCCGACGAACCCGTAAAGAACGAGTTCGCCATCCACCAAGATGGTCATGACTGTCTCCTTGTTGATCAGGTGAAGCGGAACCGCTTCGCGTATCTGGTCCGGCTGCGCTTGCCCGTGGCCCGCGCGCATTCCGTTTCATATGTGGCGATCAGCGCCGCCAGACGGCGGTCATTGGCCCGCTGAAACGTTACCTCTTCACCGTCGATGCGAACGGTTTCCCGCACCCCGCCGGTTGCCAGCTTCAACTGCATCTTCTTCAGCGCAGTCACGACATCGCAGGGCCGCGAAATGTCGATGGTGTCTGCGCCAATGCGCACGGTGTTCGCCACGGTCATGGGGCTGGCTCCGTTTCAATGATGGGCTGCGCCTGCCGCACCGCGTATGGCGATTCCATCCCCGCATCGACATAGCGCTGATGCTCGCGCTGGCGCTCTTCAAACAAGGCGTCCGGATCTACACCCAAATCCCCGGTTTCGATGCCGATGGAACTGGTGCCGTTTTTCAGCCGTTCGGTGGATGCCCGCGCGGCCTTATGATCGTCCGCCGTGGGCTTCGCAGGGCCTTGCCAATTGGCGGCTGACACCCGGTCGCGATTTGCCCGGAAGGCGCGGTAACCCCCCTTGAAGGGTATACGGCCCTCGCCAACCTCTTCGTCCAGCCAATTCGCATAGACCAACTGGCACATCGGCGCGGCGATCCGCTCCCGGCGGCGCAGAACCACGGGCCAGATGCTGGACCCCTCCATGCGCACGCTGGCATAGGTGGCGTCGGTGTAATCCATCGTCAGCCCCCCGTAGGTGCAGCCGATGGTCCGTGCCATGTCGCGGGCAAGGCTGTTCGAAAACGGCAGGAAGTCCCGCCCCGGCACGTTCGCGGTTTCCAGCCCCAGCTTTTCACCGGGGCCAAGGTGCGACACCTGCGGGTCGGCCCCAACCGAAATCCGGCTTTCGGCAGCGCGATCCAGCTGCGCGCCAAGGAAATCCAGATACTCTTGCGCGTACCCGGTCCCGCCCTCGCTCTCTTTCAGAACTTCCAGCGCCTCGTAGGCGTCTTGGCTTGGCTGCTCACTGGTCAGCGTAATGGCAAAAACGGTTTGCAGAATGGCCATCTGAAGCGTGGCATCATCCAGCATTTCCGCCTGAATGTGCTTGCGGAAGGCCGGGGCCAGCTGCGAAATGCCACGCACATCTTCCGAATCCATCGGATCGAAGATGTGCATGACAACTGGACGGCCATCGGTGTCGAAGGCGGGATAGTCCCTTTTTGCCTTCAGGCCGCTTGCCGATGTCTGAAACCGATAAGCGACAGCGCGGCCATTTTCGTCATGCCGGACACCTTGAAACAGCCCCTCCAACTCGCTGGTGTCCTGCACCAGCCGGGTCGGCGGATACAGCAACAGCTTGGTGCCGGTGGTCAGGTTGTACTTGCGGCGGCGGTCATCCGCAAAGAAATCGAAGACCCCGGTGACCTCGCCATAGGCGATATGCCAGCGCAGGCCGATGTCCACCATTTGCGGACCGGTCAGCTTGCCCCGCATGTCGCATTCACGGGCCTTCTTCCAGTAAGCCGTCCAGCGCCGCTTGACGATGCGAATCCAGTCCGCCTTTTCCTTGTCGTCATAGCCCAATCCGGTCAGGTCCGGGTCAGGCGAAAGCGTTAGACCGACCCCAACGGTATCCGCAAGAACTTGGTCGGTTGCGCCCTTCAGGCGTCCACTGTTCTGGATAAGATCCATGGCCAGCCCGGCGGCACGCGACCATGAACGGCGCACATCGTCCCTGTGGCTGGTCACCGGGGCCACCCGCGATGCGATAACACCGCTGCTGGTGTCACGCAGATAACGGGCGGTCGGGCGCGGAGAACGGCTGGCCGCGACCAATGGTGTCACACCGTCTGATTTCACTAGTCCGCTCATCGCGTCCGGTTTCTCCACTTCGACCGCGCACGGGCCTTGGCCTGCGCTTCGGCTGGTTCATCGTTCTGCGGCGCAACTTTCTGCGCCGGTGCTGCCTGTGGCTGCGCCGCCATCAGCAAGTCTTCGAAATCGCCCTGCACATCTTCCGGCGGGCACTCGCGTTCCGCCATCAGCCGGTCCCATTCGGTGTCCGGCAGGCTCCGAACCCCCAACCTTATTGCCGCAGCTTCCGCCTGCAGGTGAGTATCCAAACCCTCGTTGGCTTGGTTCGGGTCTTTGACCCACAGATACCGGGTGAAGCCCGACTTCGCCTTTTGCGCCTTGCGCGTTTCCGCAGTCAGCTGCCGGTAGAATTCATCATCCAGCCCCTTGGGCAAGGCGATGAAACCGCGCTCTTCCGGGTCGGTCTTCTTCAGGTTGCGGTAGAGCCCCATTTTCAGAACCGACGAAGCGAAGTTGAAGAACCGCTTCGAATAGCGGACAACCTTGCCCCGGCGGTTTCGTTCTTTCTTCACCTGCGCCAGCAGCGGGGCGCTTTCCGGATGCACACCGCGCACCATGATGACCCGGCTGGCCAGATGCTTACGCGCCCAGTCCCAAACGTCTTCGGTGTAGGCGTTGCCGTCGATGGCCAGCAGGTCGATTTCAACCTTGCGCCCATAGGCATTCCGGAACCCCTGACGCAGAAGGCCGTTCAGTTTGGTCTGGCACTGTTCATCGGAAATGTGCCCGCTGAACACGCCATATTCCACAATCGCGCGGCGCTTATTCCGCCCCCACGCGACCACCTGCCATTCCACCCGGTCGCCCTGACAGTCCACACCGCAGGTCAGCATCGGATAGCCCGCTGGGATGGTGCCGTGGGCATAATCCGATTCCGAAGCGCGGTCGCGGATGTCTTCCCACGGCGGGGCCTCGCCCAATACGCGATAGGCTTTGCCCACCACGTCATTCCAGAACGTCTGCTCCTTCGGCGGGTCGCCCTTTGCAGCCAGCCATGACCGCGCGACCCGCTCGAACGACTGCAGCGGCGAATAGGCCGACCACAGGTAAAACGAACGGTGATACCGCTTCATCTTGGGATTTGCGGACCGCCACTCCACACGCGGGATGATTTCCGCGCGATGGTGGTCTTCGATGGCGCATCCGCATTCCGGACAGGTGAAATGCGCGCGCTCCGGATGATCTTCATCCAGACTGCGCAGCATGTTTTCCCATTCAAGCACCTGCATGAAATCGCAGTGCGGGCAGGGCACATAAGGATATTCCTGCGACCCCGCTTCAAAATTGGTCGTGATACGGCACCCCGGCACAACCATGGGCGTCGAAATCTTGAAAATCTTGGCGAACTCGCGGCCCTGACTGCGGCTGTCCGCTTGGTTCTCAGGGTCGCCCGCGCTGTTCATGTCCCACTTGGCAAGGTCATCCTGCACCTGACGGGACATGGAAACCTGCGACAGCGAGGCCGGGGAGTTGGCCCCGGAAATCAGGATGGCCCCGCGACCGTCGCGGCGCTCTTTGTAAAAAACCGAGTCCTGCCCGTCGCGGGCCTTCATCGGGAAAATCTTGCGCAGCGCCGTGGTGCCTTTCAGCATCGGCTGCAGCTTCATCTTCGACCAGCGCCGCGCGTTTTCTTCAGTCGGGTGGACATACAGAAAATCGCCGGGGTCCATATCCATGGAACCGCCGGTGAAGATGTTCGCCAGCACCGTGCCGCCCAGCTGCGCCGACTTCGCCAGCGTGACTATCCGGCATGGATCTTCCGGCGACAGCGCCATCAGTATGGCGTCGAAATAGCGGAACCGCTGGCGGTTATAGGGGCCGGAAAATTCACTTTCCCGCTCCGAAAATTCAATGTTGTGTTCCGCCCAAGTCAGGTAATCGACCGGCGGCGGCGGGTCCAATACTTCAGCCAGAACATCGTGCACCATCCATTCGGCACTGGTGACAGGGACATCCAGCATCAGGCGTCTAGCTCCACGTTCGTGTTGACCTGCTTTGGCGTGCCTTCTGCAATCGCACGCTGTTTCATGGTCGCGGTCTGGCGGACGTTCCGGAACTCGCTCTTCAGCAGATGCAAGACATCGCGCTGCGGAACGTCAAACTGGGACGCCATCGCCGCTGCGAAGTCGGTCAATGCGCCTTCAAAAATCTGCATCATCATGCCTGCAACACGGGCCAGCTGTTCCCGCGCATCGTCAGCCGCCACCAGCTTGCCCAGCTGCGCGGCCTCTTCGGTTGCCTGAATTCTGTTACGGCGAAGCTGCTCTTCCAGCTTTGCCCGCTTCAGCATGTCTTCCACGCTGTCAGCCTTGGGCTGCACGGCGGGCGTCAGGCCGGGGGATGCATCATCCGGCGGCGTCGCTTCAGCCGGTTCCGGCTGCGGCATCGGCAAGTCAGGTTGCGGTTCCGAAACCGCCGGTGGCACTGACATCGGTGCAGCCGGCACTTCCGCTTTCGCCTCAGCGTCCACCGTGGTTCGCGTGGCAATTCCATTGCCCAGCGACTGGCCGATGTCCCGGTTGCGGCGGACCTGTTCCACGGCGACCGGGTAGATAACCTTGCCCTTCTTGCCGGGCTTGGTGAACGCATCATCGCGCAGGATGTCTTTCGACTTCCATTGGCTGACAGCCGCCCGGCTGACACCCATGGCCCGCGCGAAATCGGCCTGCGACATTTCCTGATGTGCAGCTTCCATGCCTGACCTGTTCAGTCCGTTGCCAGTCGGGCCTATTGTTAAGCCCCCAGCGTTAAGCGAACCCCCTTGTGTTAAGGCTTTCCCAAACCCGTCTGACTACCGAACCCCCGGGCGGTTCCACCACCGCGTGCTTTCAGAATGGGGGTACGGTCCCTTTTTTCAGGGGTCGATTTTGACCTGTTTCGGCCCCCTATGCTTGTACTCATATCGCCGGGTCACAGCCCCAAAAGGCGGCTGATTTCGTGATCCAGTCGGCGCGGCAGGTTCTGCTGCACGCTGCGCTCGAAGGCGTCGGCGGTCGCGCCTTCCACCATCTCTTCGGGGATGAACACGCCAGACTTCACCTTCTTCAGATGGAAGCGCTGTTCGCTCATCCGGTCCATCACGTGCCCGCCGAAGGCGCTCAGATCCACACGGCGGGGGAAAGCACCGCCACGGAAGAAGGTGCGGGGGAACAGAACGCGGCCACGGGCTGTGCCAAGATTGGCGACCACGCCCTTCTTGGTCTCGCGCTTCTGGAAATACTTCAGCGCCACATCACCGCCCGCCGACTTGAGCGTGTAAGTCAGGTCATCCCAAGAGGACCGCTTGACCTTCACGGACTTGCGGATGGTCTTCTGCGGCAGGCCGGTCTGCTTTGCCAGCGTGCGGACAACCTGCGTCCGCGCCATGTCGCCGGTGCGGTTGATGGCGCGGTTCACCGCCTTTGGCGCATCTTCCCCCAAGGCCCCCAGCATGTTTTCGAACTGCAGCAGGCCCTTCACATTGACTTCGCCCACGCTGAACATTGCCACCCCCAAGAGATCCGCCGCCTTTACCAAAAAAGGCCAGCCGCTGCCCATTGCGACTGGCCTTCACACCAAAGGGTTCTTTGGAAATCAGATGCGCTTCATTGCTGCCTCCCATGCTGCAATTCTGTCCGATCACTTCGACAGGTTCAGATACAAATAAGGCCCGCGCTTTTCAGCCGGGCCTTTGTCATCCATTGCAGCAGCAGTGTCACAGGCGGAAGCGCTATCGCGTGGTCGCCCGGACTTGACGGCATACAGTCGAAAACGGGTGCATCACATGCGCTTTCGACCGCCCGGAACCGTGGCATGTATCTTTCAACAGAGGCCACCGAACCTTCGTCAATTTTGACTGTTAAGGGAAGATGATGTGATGCGTCAACCCCCTTAACAATATCGAGTGGCGCTTAACGTTAGCGCGGGGCAACAGGCGTCAGGTCCATCCAGCTGAATTCGGCAGGTGTTTCCCGACCGAACAAGTCCAGCACAACGGACACGTTCGCCCCCTTCACCTCCACCACCTTGGCTTCGAAGTCCGCCCACGCCCCACGGTCGATCCGCACCGCGTCGCCCGCTTCGAAGTCATGACTATTCCTGGCCATCTGGTGGCACTTTGGCGACAGCATACCTCCACCCCACCGGCGCATCAGACCGATGACAGTGCTGGCCTTCATGATGATAGGCCGGCCACCAGTGCCCATTACACCCATGACCACATCCAGCCGCATCAAGTCTTCCCAGCGGTTCTGGTCAGCGGGCCAACCAACAAACATCCAGTCCACCAACAAGGGCTGCGCCACCAACTCCTTTTCCGGGCTGAAGCGGTTCTTGCGCTTCTTGTCCCACCGGACCGGCAGGAAGACTTCAAACCCGGCTTTACGCAAGAGGTGCTCAGGCAGAAACACCCGGTCGCCAGTGCCCTGTATCCGGCGCTTACGCACCCGGCGCTGGCGGTCGCGGTAGGTTTCGAACTCACCGCCAACAGTGACCTTCTTGATACCGCCGACCTGATGGCGCTTGACCCGCACCAGCAGCCAAATCATGTCCTGCGCCTCGATCTTGCCCATCATCATGCCGCGCCCCCCGACACAATCGCTTGGATAGCCTCGCACTTCTTCTGTGCAGCATCGCGGGATGCGATCCACTGCAGATCAGCATCAGACACCAGCCTGCCGGATGTCTGCCGCTGGCGGATGTCTTCCACCTTGCGCAGCGCCGATTCCGACTCCGCCTTGATGCCCTGAATATTCAAGGCGGTTGGCCAAGCGCGGTTTTTCCGCAGGAACCGCAGTAGTTCCGGCCCCCAGTTCCCGGCCATGGCATCCCGGCCCAAGGCAGCGGCGAAGACCGCGCGCATCAGCGGCGACGCCTCAGCGGCAGGCGGCTGAATCTTCGCGGCCCGCTCAAGGATTTCATTCGGGATCATCATCTGGTCGCGCCCCTTGCCCTTGGGATTGGCGGCCACTTCCTCTTCCAAGGCCGCAAGGCTCAGTTCGGTCATATAGGCCAGCTTGGGGCACAGCACCTTTGCAACCATCGCGTCAAAGTCAGCCTGTTTCGTGAAACCCTTTGGCTTTGCCAGCCCGCGCGCTAGCAATGGTTCAATCAGCAACGCCTTGACCCTCTTTTCACCGTTTGCCTGTTCAGCACTGTCCATGCGTCTTGCCCTTCTTCTTTGCATCTGCCCCGGTCTCAAATGGCGCTTCGGTCGGTATTGGGGCGCTTGTGGCAATTTCGTTTTTTTTATTTTCGTCTTCTTTCCTTTCAGCCCGGAAGAAACCGGAGCGCAAAAGGTGGAAAACAAGCCAGAACAGTCCAAATCACGGCGGATTTCTTCCGCGTTTGTTCCGGTTTCTTTCCGAATTCTTTCCAAGTTCCTTCCGGCGGAAGAAACGCGGAAGGTTGTCAGACCGGCAATTCGGCCTTCCAGTCGATGCCTTCCTGCGCCAGCGAAAAGGCTTCCAGCGCCTTCCGGATCATCGGCGCACGGCGCTGCCCGTTGGCATCGAAATGGTCCACAAGGAACTGATCGAACCGCAGAACCATCACGGCATCTTCGGTCATCCCCTTCGGTGCACCAGCCCGCAGCATCTTTTCCGGAAGGGCTTCCAGCCGCTTGCGCTCGCGTTCGGCCTCGCGCTTGGCCAGCCGGTCTTCGCGCAGGCCCAAGGCGTCCTGCGCGATCTTCAGCACCACCGGGTGATACAGCCGCACATGACCGTTGTCGCATCGGCATTGCTTCCAGTTGTAGAGCGGGCCAATCGGGCGCTCTATCAGGCGGCGCCACTCTTCCAGCGCTTCGCCCACAAGACGTGCAAGCAGGCGTTCATCGACGGGCAGCGTGCCCACCGGGTCTTCTTTCTGCGCGATGTTGAACAGGTCGAAACCGACCGCGCGGACCTCTTTGTCCGCCAGCAGGCGGAATTCAGAATGCAGCCACCAGTCGAAGCGCCACGTCATGAAGAAATGGCTATCCAGCCGCTCACCGGATGGGATGGGGTAGTCAAACAGGTCTTCGCTATCAACCAGCCTGATGGTCTTTGCCGCTTCAGTCATGCTTGCCTCCTTTCGGACGCGCGCCGGATCCGGTCGCAATACCATTCCGACTGCAGCCGGGTGATATAATTGCGGCCAGCGCGGGAAAGCGCCCGCAAGGCGGCGTCCTGTTTTTCGTATTTACCCATGCGCCATGCCAGCAGTGCTGGCGCGGCCTTCTGCCCGACCCGGCGCATTTCGGCCTCATCCATCTTTCGGCAGGTTTCGCAGCAATAGCGCTGCCAGCTGCGCGTCGGCGCGAAATGGCGTGAACACATCGGGTTCAGACAAACGCCCGGCGCAGCCATCGGAAAATCCGCCAATTCGGCATGGGCAGTCACATGGAACGGCTCTAGGTCAAAATGCGCTGCCGGTGCATTTGCGAAGCGGGGTGCAGCAAGGGTCATGGTGCTGAACCCCCTGCTGCTGCGCTGTCTGCGACAAAAGTAGCGGCGCTGAAATCCCACCGGATTTGCGTGAAGCCGACCGCTGGAAGGCCATAGCGGTTGCCGAACCAATCGCGCATATCAGCCCACGATGCGAAGCCTTCGATGCGGGCCAGTTCCTCTAGGTGCCGGAACTGATTAGTGAACCCGCCCTGGCGAACCACTGCAAATTGATGGATGGAAATTGGCCGCGACCAAAGGCAAGGCACCCGCAGTAGCAGACGGCAATCGGATGTCCTCATTCCGGTGTACAGCTGCAGTTCATCGCCCGCCACCGCATGGCGACGCTTGCCATTTGGGCGGATGGTGGACTGCTTGCAGCCCGCCAGAATGTCCGGCCCGAAGTCCTGCTGGAAGTTGTAGGCGACCATCACAGCCCCTCGCCATTCATCGAATAGAGCCGCGAAGTAAGGCCGAACTCTTCCAGCAGCTTGTCGATGCGGGGAATAACCCGCAGCCGGTGCCAGCGCTGCTCCACCGCGCGGCGGTCGCGCATCAGGCCCACCGCAATGCGGTCAAAGGAAACACCCTCGTCGCGAAGCGTCATCAGCTGATGGTCATCGCGCGGCGACCAGCGGGGATGAAAGATCGTTTCCAGCTTCTTCGCCGCCCGCGCCTTAGCCGCAGGGTCGGCAGGTGAGCGCCCGGATTTTTGTGCCGCTTTGGATGTCATAGCAGGGCCTCTTGAACTTCGGCTGAAAGCTGCGGCCCCAACGCATGGGCCGATGCCGTGGCTTGGCGGACCCGGTGTTCAGCGATTGCGAAATATTCGGGATTCTTTTCGATGCCGACCGCCTTGCGGCCCGTCAGCGCAGCTGCCACCAGCGTGGTGCCCGACCCCATGAAAGGGTCGAGAATAGTTTCGCCCGGATTGGTGAAATCCAGCACGATGTCCCGCATTAGCCGCCACGGCTTTTCGGTCGGGTGCCCGCCATGCCGGTCGGGCGGGTTCGTTAGATGGGTATAGACACCGCGTTTGCCGCCGCCGTTCCATTTGGCATGTCCAGAACCGCACCATGCGGTGACGAAGCATTCGGCCCCTTGGGCTGGCCCCCGACCATTCAGCTGCGGCGTGCTGTCCGGTTTCACCCAGATGCAGCCGCGCTTGTATTTCATGGCGGACGGGTTGATGGCATCGGCCCATCTGGCGACACCTTCGATGGTACAGAAGACGATGAACCACTTGCCGCAGAGCCGCGACGACAGTTCCGTGAACTCCGCGCGGATTTCATCAATCCCTGCGAAATCCAGCCCCCGCAACCGCACACCGCCATCAGTACGAAGTTTTCGGTTCGTGATGCCATTTTTGGCGTCATGCAGCGACTGTTCATAGGGCGGGTCGGAAAGCAGGTGGTCCACCGGGTCAAGATCCGGCATCACCGCCATCGCATCGCCCAAAATCAGGCGGCAACCGCCAATGGTCACGTCTTTCAGGATGGCATCGGTCAAAGGCGCACCCCGAATTCCGACCCTTCGGCCACCAGATACACCGGAACATTGTGCTGAAGCCCCCAGCAGGCTTCACGCCAGACGCCGCGCGACCGGCTCCACCCTTCCATCGCCGGGATGACCACCGAACCGCTGGCCGACAGGATGGGCTGACACCAGCGCGCCCAAAACCCATCATCCAACGGGTCCAGATGCCGTTCAACATCTGCGTTGCACATCGCGCAGGCCATCACGATAGGCGAGGCAACCGTGACACCTTCAATCGCAAAGGCCCGCGCCCATCTGGCCGTCCGGGTTTCAATATCCAGCGACAGGCCATAGTCCCACTGCAGATCATCATTCAGAACTTGCCGGGTGTAGGGCGTGGCCAGATAAGCCAACCGCCCGCCGATGCGGCGCACCACATCCAGAAACGGGCAGTCCACATGCAGCAACACGTTGCCGGGATAAGCCGCTTTCAGCCATCCCCAATCAGGGTTGCGCGGGAACCGGAAATCAATGCCCATCCTGCGCCCCCCGCATCATCAGCCGGATACCCGCGACAGCCCGCGCCGCGCAGGAAAACAGCGCGGCAATGGCCAGCAGCGCCCACCACAGCGGAAATTCAATGGGAAGGGTGAGCAGATCCATCATGCCGCCCCCCCATGGGCCACCGGCGCACCTTCCAGCCGCGCCAGCGCCCGGTCGATGGCCGACCTTGCTTCCAGCGCCTCTTTGATTGCGGCTGCGCGATCATCGGCGCAGCTGGATTGTTCTGCCGCCAAAATGGCCGCAATGGCTTCACCGCTTTCCTTGGCGATGCTGGACCCGTCCTGCAGCAGACTGCCGCCGGTTACATCCGGACGGCGGTCCAGACGGCGCGCCATCATGCGGGTAACGGGATAGCGCCCGGCGGCATCTTCCAGCGCGATGACATCTGCCACCGTCCAATCCAGATTGCCGGTTACCTTTTTGCTGACGGTGCCCTTGCTGGCACCGCCGCCCCAACGGGCGTTAAATGTTTCGGCCACCGCGTCATAGCAGCCAAACCAGTCCACAAGGGATTTCATGTTGGCGCGAACGATTTTGCGAAAGTCAGGCATGCGAAACCTCGTTTCCTGTGCGCACACGCAAAAGCGGTGCAGATTGGGCGCATGGAACAAAACGCTCAGAAACCAACATCAGCTGGCCTCCTTCACGCCGTCACCATCAGCCGGATTGGCAGCATGGTTAGGACCGCGATGCGGCACATCTGGAAGTTTTGCCACTGGCTCAACGTCAGCCACCCCAAACAGAATGGGGCTGGCCACTTCGTCGAAGGAAAAAAGCGAGCGGTCCGGTTCTGGAAGCCCTCGCGCCTCACACAACCAGCAAACAATCGCATACTTCTTTGCAGGAATGCTGTTCGCCGACCGCATGTTGGATACAGCCGACGGCCTAACGCCAAGCGCTGCCGCGAAGTTTTGGATGCCAACCGCATCCGAAATTGCCCTAACGTTCATCATGCGGGCACTATAACCTCATAAATTATGAGGTCCACAATTCATTTTATTGAAAGTTCATTTTTTTTGACCTACGGTGCAACTTGCCCTCAAAACAACGAGGGCGCCTCAATGGATTTTAAAGGAAAACTTGCCATGTCGCGTCTAGGTGACGCCTCGCGCGAAGCGTGCGCATTCAGACTGAAAGCTGCCCGCATAGCGACCGGGCTGACGAAGACAGAATTCTGCAAGAACGCCGGCGTCAGCCTGACCTCCTATCTAAATTCAGAAGCGGGACTTAGCTTCCCGTCGCGAAAAGTCATGCTCTACCTGCATAGAGAACACAGAATAGACTTTAATTACATCATCCACGGCGATTTCCAGCAGCTTCCTTCCGATGTGCAGGATCGGCTTTTCTCCGCCCTGAAGGACGAAGAGAGCCAATAGGGTCGAATACCCAGTTCAGGTTCAGGCCAAAGCGCCCGCGCAGGTACGATGCGACGCGGAAAGTTACTGCCGTCATAGTCAAATCCTAACCTCTTAGGTGAAATCTAAAACCGCCCCTCTTCTGCTGAGTCGGGGGCGTACACCCTACTTGTCGCCTTATGCGGGAAACCCTATTTGTTCTCAACTCATAATTTTTGAGCTTTTATTCTTGCTCACTCATTTTTTATGAGCTACCAAATCTGCGCAGACCATCAATGTCCAGCGCAGACGAGGGAGCCAATGAAGGATTCAGCGACAACCAGCCCAACCATCAGCGACGAACTGCTGAAACGCCTTGCCAACCCCACCGCACAGGAACAGTTGGGCGAGTTCGACGAGGTATCCTGCGCGATGCTGGCCGTCGCTCTCCCCGAAATCTGCAGCGAACTGCTGAAGCGGCGGCGGAACGATGAAGCCAGCAGAGAAAGTCTGCAGGCCACCGCGCGCGAAGCGGCTCTGAAAAGGTCGCGCAACATCATGCGCACGCCAGCCCCGCACACCCCGCGAACAGTGGTCCGCGCCTGCGAAACCGTCATGCGCCTTTCCACCAACGCTGCCGAACGCGCCACCGCTTCAGATGTGATGGCGCAAGCGCAAGGGCGCGCGTGATGCTGGATACCCCAAAGCGCCTTGCAGCCTTCCTGCTGAACTTGGAGCGCCTAGACGCAAACGGGCAGCACGACGCCTTCGTAAACGAAGTGCTGGAAACTTTCGGGCGCGTTGATGCCCCCGCAGGCGACCGGACGCACCGCTGGGAACTGGACCTTCAGGGCATCTGCGCTGATGGCGCAACCGCCGAAGAAGCGATTGCCAATTGGAAGCGCATAGCGCGCCGGCATATCACGCCGCCCGACATCGAAGATGATGGATTTGTCACGGTCCACCCGGACCTGACCCGCATGAAGCGCAGCCCCGTCATCCCCCGCCAGCCTCTCCCCCACGCCGTATGAAACCGGCGCAACTGCCGGGGCGTCCATCCTGCGGACCCCCGGCAATTTTCCCGCCCCCCCCAACAAGTCATCCGCCACCGGAGAAATCATGTTCTACAAAGACGAAAATTTGGCGATCTTCATTGACGGCCCGAACTTTTACTCGACCGCCCGCGCCCTGAATTTTGACGTGGACTACAAGCGCCTGCTGGAAGCATTCCAGACCAAGGGGCGCTTGTTGCGGGCCAGCTACTTCACCCCGATGGCAGACACCGAAGCCCACGTGGCCATTCGCCCGCTGGTGGACTGGATGCAGTACAACGGCTGGCACGTGGTGACCAAGCCCGCGAAAATCTATGAGAGCGAAGACGGACGGCAGCGCATCAAGTGCAACACCGATGTGGAACTCGCCGTGGAAGCAATGAAGCTGGCACCAGCCATTACCCATGCCGTCCTGTGTTCCGGCAACCGCGATTTCACCCCGCTGGTCGCCTTCCTGCAGGAACGCGGCACCCGCGTCACCGTGGTGTCCAGCCTGCGCACACAGCCGCCCATGATTTCCGACGATCTGCGCCGCGCCGCAGACGCTTTCGTGGAACTGGACACGCTGCGCGATGCCATCGCCCGCAAAGCGCGTGACGGCGCTGCGGCCTGATGAGTGAAACCCGCATCACAATAACGGCAGACGACCATTCGGTGGAAACCACGGTCGCTGCCATGAAGGCCCGCGCAGACGAACTGCGCCGCCAGCAAGGGAAGCCCCCATGAAACCAGATCCGACATTCGACCAAGCGGCGGACAATTCCTACCGCGTCACCGCCGCCGAATTGCGCCAATTTATCGAACGCTTTGAACGGCTGGATGCCGAAAAGAAAGACATCGCGGACCAGCAAAAGGAGGTGATGGCCGAAGCCAAGGGCCGTGGTTACGACACCAAGGTGATGCGTAAGATCATAGCCCTGCGCAAGCGGGACAAAGACGACATCGCAGAGGAAGAGGCGGTGTTGGATATGTACAAAGAAGCACTGGGGATGGCGTGATGGAATGTCGCCCGACCAGAGCGCCGGCAGAAACCACAACAGAAATGGAACCGGAGTTTTTCAACCGGAAACATCGACGCGCCAGCGGCGTGAAGAGCGTAGCGGCTATGAAACCCATCCCCATCAGCGCCGCCGAACGCATCGCGAAATCCTACGGCTATGACCAAGTGGTCATCATCGCCCGCCGCGTGGGCGAAAAACCTGCCCCATGCGGCGAACATGTCACCACGTATGGATTGAACAAAGCGCACTGCGACGCTGCAGCCCGCATCGGTGATTTCCTGAAATTCAAGGTCATGGGCTGGACTAAGGAAAATGGTGTTTGACCGATGCCCGACCCGACGCTGCACGGCAATGGCCAAAACTGCCCAGCTTGCGAATTGCGCCGCGAAGCCGACCGGCAGCGCACGGCCTTCGGGTCCACAGACATTCCCTGCAACCAGTGCAACGGCACCGGTCGCACTGCCAAAACCGCCGCGCAAATCGTCGCTGAACAGGTGGCATGGGCGCGGGAACACTACTGGAGCCAAAAGCGATATGCCTGACCACCCCCGCATCATCGAATTCGGTTACGTCAACTGGCGCGGCCAGTTTGCCATCCGCAAGGTCACCCCGATCCGCATCTATTGGGGCGCGACCAAGTATCACCCGCAGCCGCAATGGCTGCTGGAAGGCTTCGACCACGAAAAGAACGGCACGCGCGACTTCGCATTGATGGATTGCGATTTCGCGGCCCGCTGCGGCGGCGAAGAGATTGCTTTCTGATGCCGGTGCAACTCGCTAACCCCAAGGAACGCGCGCTCCAGACCCTGCTGGCCAAGGACAAGGTACGCCTGCGAAACCCGCAGACAGGCGAACTGCTGCACCTGTCCGGGCAAGGCACCACCACCGATGTCACGTGGTCATGGCTTGGCTATAACCACCAAGCCGAAACTCTGCGCAGCCGCGCAACTACTCGAGGCGAAGATTGGCCCTTTGCGCCCGTGCCCCGCAACCTGCTGGACCCGGCGCGGGAGGTGGAAGATGTCTGACATCACGCCTGCATTCCTTACCCGCCAGCTGCGCGGCCTGCGTATGCCGGTGACCACCGAACTGGCGCTTCAGGACGCGCTAGAAAAATGGCTGACCGACAGTGGCATGCCGTTCGAACGCGAAGTGCGCATGGGGCCGAAGGACCGCATCGACTTCATGGTTGCAGGCACCATCGGTATCGAGGTCAAAACCCGATACCCGCGCCGCCAAATCTATCGTCAGCTGGAACGCTACTGCGAAGGCGACAGGCTGTCCGGCCTGATACTTGTCAGCGGCACATACCTTGGCCTTCCCGATCAAATCCACGGGGTTCCGCTGTTCCTTGTTTCGCTGGGGAGGGGCGCACTGTGACCATCACCTATGGCAACCTGAACCTTGGCGACAACCCGCCACACTGGCGCATCACAGAGCTTCAGCCGCACGTCGCCATTGCGTTCAAGCGCCTGTTCACCAAGGTGCCGAAGACCGCGCAGGAAATCATCCTGACCGACACCGATGAAAACCGCGCAGACCTGCATTGGTTCATGCAGCGCTTCCCGCTGAAGCACACCCACGCAGCCGACCTGCAGGCCGGGGTCGAACGCATCACGACGAAAGCCGCCGAACGCGAACGCATCCTGATGCCGGACTGGAAACCTGCCATGGCATCCGGCTTTGCGGAGGGCCGACAGCCCTATGGCTATCAGCAGCAAGCCGCAGCCCTGACCATCCAGAACCCGAACCTGCTGCTAGGCGATGACCTTGGCCTTGGCAAAACGATTTCTGCGCTTTGCACGCTGACCAGCGGTGCGCCCATGCCAGCCGCCATCGTGGTGCAGCCCCATCTTGCCGGGCAGTGGGCCGACCGCGCGCAAGAATTCACCAACCTGCGCACGCACATCATCAAGGGCACCAAGCCCTATGACCTGCCGATGGCCGACGCCTATATCCTTAAATACTCGAACATCGCGGGCTGGACCGATGTCATCAACACCGGCCTGTTCCGCACCGTCATCTATGACGAGGTGCAGGAACTGCGAACTGGCAGGGGAACCGCCAAGGGCGTCGCAGCTGCGCTATTGTCATCGACAGCAGACGTGTCGATGGGGCTGACTGCCACGCCGATTTACAACTACGGCGATGAAATTTTCAACGTGATGCAGTTCATCGAACCGGGTCTTTTGGGCGACCGCGATGAATTCATGCGCGAATGGTGCGACTGGGGAAAGACAGTCAAGAACCCAGACGCTCTTGGCACCTACCTGCGCGACAAGGGGTATTTCCTGCGCCGCACCGAATTTGATGAAACGGTGTCGGCACAAATGCCGCCCCTGAACACGGTCGATTGGGAAGTGGGATGGAACGTGGGAGCCGCGCAAGACGCCGAAGACCTGTTCAAGACACTGGCGATGACCGTGCTGGAAGGATCTTTTGTGAAGGCCGGTCAGGCCGCGCGGGAACTGGACATGAAGATGCGCCTGCTGACGGGCGTGGCCAAGGCCGAATCCGTTGCCGCATATGTGGACCTGCTGCTTCGCGACAGTCCGCGCGTGCTGCTAGCGGGATGGCATCGTGATGTCTACGACATATGGAACCGCGCCCTGCAGCGCCACAACCCGGTCATGTACACCGGCACCGAAAGCCCCGCAGGCAAGCGCCGAAACGTTGAACGCTTCACCAAGGGCGATGCCCGCGTGATGATGATTTCCCTGCGGTCGGGAGCGGGCCTTGATGGCCTGCAGGAATACTGCAGCGACGTGGTGTTTGGAGAACTGGACTGGTCGCCGCAGGTGCACAAACAGGTCATCGGCAGGCTGCGCCGCCCCGGTCAAACCCGACAGGTCACCGCGCATTACCTGCATACCGCAGGCGGCAGCGATCCGGTCATCATGGACATGCTAGGCGTCAAGGCCGACCAAAGCCGGGGCATCATCGACCCGATGCAGGGCTTCGACGCCAAACAGATGGATGACAGCCGCATGCGGAAGCTGGCCATGGCAGTGCTTGGTCGGGAGGCAGGCGAATGACCCAACCGTCCGAAATCCACGATGACCTGCAGCGCATTCTTGCGCTGGCCAAGCGTGCCATTGCTGCCCGCGATGACGCCGCCGCATGGGCTAGAGCACCGGAGAAACAGATTGGGCACCACGGCGCATGCTGCGATGCCCTTTGGACCGAACTGGAACGGCTGGTGCAGACCCACGATGGCATCACACCGGCAATTGAACACCCCGCCATACGTGAGCGCCGGATAGCCAAGGAAATCCGGGGCCGCATCGTGCACGAAATCTTGGAAATCGCCCGCGACCGTCTCGAGACGACGATAGATGGCGCTTTCCATTGGGAAGAACCGGGCGCTTTAACCCGGCACGAAACAGAGGAAATTCTGTGATGGCTGAACAGTCGAAAATCGAATGGACGGACCATACGTTCAACCCGTGGGAAGGATGCCAGAAAGTCGCGATTGAATGCGACCACTGCTATGCAGAGGCCCGCGACCAGCGGTTTACCGGCGGCACCCACTGGGGGCCGAAGGCTCCACGGCGCAGAACAAGCGCCCAGAACTGGCGAAAGCCCCGCCAGTGGCAGCGGCAGGCGCAAGCCTTCTTTGATGCCCACGGGCGGCGTCAGCGCGTCTTCTGCGCCTCTTTGGCGGATGTCTTTGACAACGCTGTGCCCCCGGCATGGCGCGATGACCTTTGGGCGCTCATTCGCGAATGCGACCAGCTGGACTGGCAGCTGCTGACCAAGCGCCCGCAGAACATCGCGAAGATGCTGCCCGCCGACTGGGGCGATGGCTGGCCCCATGTCTGGCTTGGCACCAGTGCAGGAACCCAGAAAACCGCTGAACTGAACATCCCGCACCTGCTGGCCGCGCCCGCCATCGTCCGCTTTGTCAGCGCAGAACCACTGTTGGGGCCGGTAAACCTTTCGCACTTGGAACTGCGCGGCGGAACGGTGCTGGATGCACTGCGCGGAGAAGAAATGGAATCGTTTACCGGCCAGACCATCAGCGGCCCCGGCCCCCGGCGGCTGCATTTGGTTATCTGCGGCGGCGAAAGCGGTCCGAAGGCTCGGCCCATGCACCCCGATTGGGCACGCAGCCTGCGCGACCAATGCCATGCGGCCGGCACTTCCTTTTTCTTTAAACAGTGGGGATCGTGGACCGTTTCCATAGACCGCGACCGCGATGACCCTGACTGGAGCGCAGAATACAGCAGGCTGCTCACAGACAGTCGTTATCGCATCCTGAACCTGCAGGGCGGTCACGGCTTTCACGGCGAACGGGTCTGCCTCATGAAAAGCAGCCCAAAAGCGGCAGCTGGCCGCATGCTGGACGGGCAGAAATGGGACGGGGTGCCACGCGGCCCGCTAGCAGGCGATGCCACCCAACGCGCGGTAGTGCACACTTCAGGCCGGGAAGAGTAATCATGCCAGCAACACGGTTCACAAAGGCAGAAATCACACGGGCGGTGGAAGCCGCCAAAGCCTGTGATTTGATTGTCACCGCCGTGGAAATCGGCCCTGACGGCACCATCAAGATATGCTGCCCGGTAGACGTAGCGCCCGAAAAACGCAAAGGTCAGGGTCCAAAACAATGGTGACCGATGTGCGGAAGAACTATCCCGGCCTAACGATTGAAACGCTGCCGTCCGGAAAGCAGCGGTTGCGCGTTCGTGTCGAAGGGAAGCCGAATCGCAAAATCCGCCTAAACGTCGATCTGGACCATCCGAAGTTCTCTGAACACTACTGGAGCGCACGAGCGGGAATTCAGCTGCCGTTCGAATCGGAAACCACCGCAGTCCGCCACTCAATCCAATGGCTCACTGACAAGTACCTGATACACTTAGAAAACATGGTGGAAGCCCGCCAAGCATCCCCCACCACGCTTCGCAAGCGCAAGAGCCAATTGCACTGGCTATGCAGCTTCAAAACGGAAGATGGCGACGCATACGGTGAAATGAGCCTTAACGCCCCCAGCGCGGCTTTCGTTCGGGCGCGGGACGCGCGTGCCGCCACCCCAGCCGAAGCGGACAACATCATCAAAGCGGCGCGAGCGATGTACAAATGGGCTTGCGACGTCGGGCACGCGGAGGTTAACCCGCCGGTCGGAATCGCCAAAATCCATCGCAGCCAAGGCGGGGCAACCCCGTGGACAACAAGCGACCTGAAAAGGTTCAAGGAACGCCACCCCAAAGGAACTATGGCTCACCTAGCGCTCACCCTCCATATGTTCACGGGCGCGAGGTCAGGTGATGCAATCTGGCTAGGACGCAATCAGGAATTTGAAAGCCACGGAATGCGCTGGCTTGGCTGGCAACCCCGCAAAAGAGGGGCCGCATATGTGGAAATCCCGATGGCCTCACCGCTTCGGGAAGCGGTGGCGGCGGTCGCCCGGATTGGTGACGCATTCATTTTGAATGAGCACGGCAAGCCATTCAAGAATGCCGACAGCTATCGCAACTGGCTCAGAAAGCGCTGTGACGAAGCCGGACTGATAGGCAAATCTTCCCATGGCATACGCAAGGCTCTAGCCGAACTTTTGGCCGAAGAAGGCTGCAGTGAACACCAGATCATGGCAGTTCTCTCGCATACCCAACCCAGCACTTCAGCCATCTACACCAAAGACGCCGAACGCCGCGTTCTGGCGGCTGAAGCAATGCGGACCATCAACGGTTTCGAATGGTAGTGTGGACCACGGACCATTTCAGCATGGTCCACAATCTGGATTTTTCTAACTTTATCAACGTGTTGTGAAGTATATGGTGCCCCCACACGGACTCGAACCGCGGACCTACTGATTACAAATCAGTTGCTCTACCAGCTGAGCTATAGGGGCACTCACAATCACAGGCATCCAGATCCGGGGCCGGCGCGCGACCATGAAGCTAGCATGTCCGATGGAAAAGATCTCCCCGCCGGGCCTGCTGGGCGACTGGTACTAAAGTACAGAATGACCGTCAAGCCGGTTTGAAACCCAAATCGCGAAACTGCGAAAACCTCCCGCCAGGCTGCGCAGAACCAAACGCAGCAGTCCTCCGGGGGAACGCCGTCAGCCGGGACTGGCCGCCGCGGCAGCGCGGCAGCCCCGTAACGCAAAACCGGCGCAATCCCAGCGCAAACCGCAGGTTTGACCTCCCTGCTGCTGCGCATTACTTCTGAAGACAATAAACCCGGATAAACAGGTCGGATCATGCAGGTCATCATTCACTGCGGGGCGCACGCCACTGAAGAAGATCTGCTGCTGAAGGCGCTGCTGAAAAATGCCGGCGCCTTGTCGGAACAGGGCACGGCGGTGCCAGGGCCCGGCCGCTACCGGTCTTTGCTGAAAGACTGCCTGGCGGCGATGAAAAACGGCAGCGCCGCCAAGGACGCGCCGGAGATGCTGTGGGACGCGATCCTGGATGACCGCCAGGCGGACCGGGTGATTCTCTCCAATCCGCATTTCTTCGGCTCGCCGCGGCATGCGCTGCAGGACGGACGCCTGTATCCTGAGGCCGGGGACCGGCTGCAGGCGCTGCAGGCGCTGTTTCCCTATGATCAGCCGGAAATCTTCATGGCGCTGCGCAACCCGGCGACATTCCTGCCCGCGATGTTTGCAAAGTCCAGCCGGTCCATCGTGCAGAACGCATTGCAGGGCAGCGACCCGGTGCAGCTGCGCTGGTCCGGACTGCTGGCGCAGATGCGGGATATGGTGCCCGGCATGCCGGTCACCGTCTGGTGCTATGAGGATCTGCCGCTGATCTGGGGCCAGGTGCTGCGGGACCTCGGCGGGATGGAGATCAATGCGCCGGTCAAAGGCGGGATGGACCTGCTGGCCACCCTGATGCAGCCTGCCGGCATGGAGCGGTTGCGCGCCTATCTTGCAGAAAATCCGGATCTTACGGAAATCCACAAACGCCGTGTCTATGCCGCCTTTCTGGACAAGTTTGCGATGGAAGACGCGCTGGAGGAGGAGCTGGACCTTCCCGGCTGGACCACCGTGCTGGTGGAAGAGATGAGCGAGCGGTACGAAGAAGATCTCTATCTCATCCAGCGGATGCCCGGCGTCACCCTGATTGCGCCCTGATTGCTGCCAGGCGGGCTGCCCTGCCTGCCCTGCCTCTGCGAGGTGGAACGCGCATAGCAGAAATGGATTGCGTTGCCGCCGCCGGGGCCCTGGGAGCAGGACCCGCGCCAGGCTCACTGCTGGGGTTGGCCGTTGCGTCCAAAAACCAAATCTTCAGTGCTCAGGTCATCATAGGTAACCTCGACCGCGATCTGCTGGATGGAACCCAGAGGATAGCTGCGGTAGGGCATCCCGTCTTCGTCCTTGATCATATTCGGAAAGCCTTCCTCCAGGTGGCAGTCCGGCAGCGGCCAGATTTCCGGCGGATTGCCGTTGATCCCCAGCTTGACCTGCACCAGCCCGCAGCGCCAGGACCACAGGTGGGTCACATAGAGCAGATCCTGGCCATTGAATTCGCGCACATGGATCCAGTTGGCCCGGGTCGCTGCCAGAATCGGCTTCACTTCCAACGCAGTTGTAAAACGCCCGGTGGCCTGCTGCGGCTCAGCGGCCAGTGCCGTTTGGGCTGATGCTGTTTGCACCGCCTCCAAAGCAGCTGCAGCTTCCGGAACACCGGACTGCGCCGCTGGCAGCACTGTTGCCGCAAGAAGGGCCAGGATCACGTTATTCATCTTTGTCTCTCCCCGGTTTGCGCCTCTGGCGGCACAGACCGTCTGAAATTGTCTGCAGGCCGGTTGCGCGGCGCCTTGCAGGCTTGTAGCTAATCTATCAGGCAGTCCTATCCGCCCGGAAGAGACGGAACACGGGGAAAACCATGGCAAATGCCCCTTCAATGTGATGATCGTCGGCCAAGCCGGCCGGCTGCAGTATGAGGCGCTGCTGTTTGCCGCCTCGCTGCGCCATTGCTCGCCCGGTTTTTCCGGACGGCTGTTTGTGGCAGTGCCGCAGCAAGGGCCGCTGTGGGAGAAGGACCCCGGGATCCGCAATCAGGAGGTGCTGCAGGCGCTGGCGGACCTTGGCGCCGAAATTCTGCCGTTCGAGAGCAAGGCCTTTGGCGCCGCCTACCCTTACGGCAACAAGATCGAAGCGCTGCAGGCGATGCCAAAGGGCGAGCCGTTTGTGTTTTTCGACACAGACACGCTGATCACCGGAGAGCTGGCCGATGTGCCGTTTGATTTCAGCCGTCCTTCGGCGTCGCTGCGGGTTGAGGGCACCTGGCCCAAGCCGACACTGTACGGACCGGGCTACAGCGGCATCTGGCAATCGCTCTACAGCCGGTTCGGCCTCGACTTCCTGTCCAGTCTCGACCTCGGCCAGCCGGATGAGTACTGGAAACGCTATCTCTATTTCAACGCAGGCTTCTTTTACGGCGCCTGCCCGCGCGCCTTTGGCAAGCGGTTTCTGGTCTACGCGCAATCGGTTCGCAACGACCCGCCGGTTGAGCTGGTTGGCCAGACGCTGGAGCCCTGGCTGGACCAGATCGTGCTGCCGCTGGTGATCCACTCCTTCGGTGGCGGCCGCGATGCGCTGCCCGGCGGTTTTCTGGACGGGCAGACCAGCTGCCATTACCGGCTGTTTCCGCTGCTCTATGCGCGTGAAAGCGACCGGGTGGTGGAGTTGCTGCATCAGATTGCAGCACCGAACCGGATCAAGAAGGTGCTGAAAGGCTACGAGCCGATCAAGCGGATGGTCTATCAGGGGCGCGGCGAAAAGGTGCGGGCGCTGTTTGACCATGCAAACCTGCCCCGCCGCGAACAGGCGATCCGCAACCGGATCAAATCCGAAGGCTTCTGGATGCGCTGACCGCGCCCTTCGGGTCGTTAAGAACGCAGGGCTCCCGCCCGCTCACGGGCCTCTGGCAGAGGCCCTTCGCAGTTGGGCCCGGCGCCGCGCTGCGCGCGGCGCGCGCAGGCACCGCCAGGGGCCGGCGGCGGGCGGGAGCCTTTTGCTGCGGCATTCCCGCAATTGCCTTCCCGGCGCAGCCATGCTGTTGTGCGCCCGGAATAACAGAGCTTTCAGGGAGACCCATTCATGACCGACGCTCCGACATACGGTTTTGACACCTTGCAGATCCATGCCGGCGCCAAGCCGGACCCGGCAACCGGTGCGCGGCAGACGCCGATCTACCAAAGCACCGCCTATGTGTTCCGCGATGCCGAACACGCCGCCGCGCTGTTCAATCTGCAGGAAGTCGGTTTCATCTATTCGCGCCTGACCAACCCCACTGTCGCAGTGCTGCAGGAACGTCTGGCAACACTCGAAGGCGGCGTTGGCGCGGTCTGCTGTTCATCAGGCCATGCGGCGCAGATCATGGCGTTGTTTCCGCTAATGGCACCGGGCTGCAATGTGGTCGCCTCGACCCGTCTTTACGGCGGCACCATCACCCAGTTCAGCCAGACCATCAAGCGTTTCGGCTGGTCAGCCAAATTCGTCGACACCGACGATCTGGACGCAGTGAGTGCTGCCATCGACGAAAACACCCGTGCGGTATTCTGCGAATCCATCGCCAACCCCGGCGGCTATGTGACCGACATCCGCGCCCTGGCGGATATCACCGACGGCGCAGGTATCCCGCTGATCGTCGACAACACCTCAGCCACGCCTTACCTGTGCAAACCGGTTGACCACGGCGCGACGCTGGTGGTGCACTCCACCACCAAATACCTGACTGGCAACGGCACCGTGACCGGCGGCTGCGTCGTTGACAGCGGCAATTTCGACTGGTCGGCGAATGACAAGTTCCCGTCCCTGTCAGCACCCGAGGACGCCTATCACGGTCTCAAATTCCACGAAACCTTCGGCCCGCTGGCATTCACCTTCCACAGCATTGCAATCGGCCTGCGCGACCTTGGCATGACGATGAACCCGCAAGGGGCGCATTACACGCTGATGGGAGTTGAGACGCTGTCCTTGCGGATGCAGAAACACTGCGAGAACGCCGAGAAAATCGCCGCCTGGCTCGAAAACGACAGCCGCGTTGACTACGTGACCTATGCAGGCCTGCCCTCCTCTCCCTATTACGAGCGCGCTCAGGCCTGCTATCCCAAGGGCACCGGCGGCTTGTTCACCTTTGCGGTCAAGGGCGGCTATGAGGCCTGCACCAAACTGGTGGATGCGCTGGAGATCTTCAGCCATGTAGCCAACCTCGGCGACACCCGGTCGCTGATCATCCATTCGGCCTCCACCACCCACCGGCAGCTGTCACCGGAGCAGCAGGAAGCCGCAGGTGCCGGTCCGAATGTGGTGCGCATCTCCATCGGCATCGAGGATGCAGACGACCTGATCCGCGATCTGGACCAGGCGCTGGCCAAAGCCTGCGGCTGAGGACCAGCAACCGTCATACAGAAAGGCCGGGCGCCCTGCCCGGCCTTTCTTGTTGCCGCAGATTACTCGCTGTCCGGCACGGACATGTCGAAGACAACCGAGACATTGTGGCTGAACGTCAGCTCGCCTGCCTCAATCGGCATCGCGTCGCTGCGGGCCATTTCCATCGCCATCATCGGGCGTCCGCCACCGCCGCCGTGCTCATTGATCGAGCGTACCGGTCCCAGCTCCATGCCCGCCGCGTCTGCCAGCTGCTGTGCCTTGCGGATGGCATCCTTGACGGCTTCACCGCGGATTTTATCGGTGACCGCAGACGGATCTGCCACCCCGAAACTCAGCCCTTGGAACTGATTGGCGCCAGCCGTCAGCACCGCATCCAGAACCGGGCCAAGCCGGTCCAGGTCGCGCACCCGCACCATCAGGGTGTTCGACGCCTGAAAGCCGGTGATCTCACGCCGGCCACCGCTGTCGTAAGACCGGTCCTGCGACCAGACCGGATGCATTGAGATCTGCCGGGTCTGCATGTCCTCGGCGGCAATACCGCCGTCCTTCAGCCGTCCAATCACCGCGCCCATTGCGTCAGATACGGCGGCCATTGCGACGGCGGCTTCTTCGGCCTCCTCGGTGACACCCAGCGTGATTGTCGCCAGTTCCGGCGCCACCTGCAGCGTGCTTTCGCCGTTCACGGTGATTTGGCGCAACGCCGCGGTCTCGCTTGCCGCCAGGGTCCCGGCGCCCATCGACAGCATCAGCGCGGCTGCCAGAATTTTCTTTGCCTTCATACGGAAAAGCTCCTTTTGCAATGCCTTCTAGATGGGGATGGCAAACTGCCGCCTGCAAGTCCTGGCAGACGTCTTTTCCTTTAACTCGGCAGGTTCCTGCTTTAAGGTCCGCGTCAAAACACCGGGCGCGTCAGGCGGCCCCGGGCAGTATGGATTTTGATGGTTTGACCCAAGGCATGAAACCGGCTTTTGCTCTTTCACTTTCCGCTGACGGCATTGCGCTGCTATTTCGCGCTGAAGACGGCTGGCGGAGTGTGGCCAGCACGCCGTTTGACACTGAAGACCTGCCTGCGGCACTGGCCGCGATGCGCGCTGATGCGCTGCGGCTGGCCCCCGAGGGCATCTTCTGCAAGCTGATCCTGCCCGACGATCAGATCCGCTATTTGACCGCCGAGACCGGTGATCTGCCTGTCGAGGCGCGGATTGAAGCGGCCCGGCAGGCGCTGGAAGGGGCCACGCCTTATCCGGTGGATGAGCTGGCCTTTGATATCTCCATCGAGGGCAGCCGGACCCATGTTGCGGCGGTGGCGCTGGAAACCCTGGACGAGGCCGAGACCTTTGCCGTCGAACACGGGTTCGGGCCGGTCAGTTTTGTTGCGGCGCCGGAAGACAGCGGCTTTCTGGGAGAGCCGTTCTTTGGCACCACCCGGGCAATCCGCGGCACCGAGGTTGAGCCGGACGATACTGTGGTTAAGGCGATCGGGCCTGCAGCGCTGCCAGCCCTCTTGACCGAAGACAGCGCGGATGACCCAGCCGCCTTAGCACTGGCGGAAGACAGCCCAATACCGGCAGCGGTTGCCGCTATTACCGAACCCTTGGCAGAACCAGCAGAACCGGCGGTTCTTGCTGAGGCAGAAGATATGGCTGCCGCCGCCAAACAAGCACCTAAGCAGGACAGCACGCCGCTGGCTGCCCCCGAGGACACTCCGGTGCCGCCGTCTGCCAAGGCAGCCGGGGCCGAGGAGCCTGCAAGCCTGCCACCGCTTGTTTCGCCGTCTTCTGACGCATCTGACGCTTCTGATGCGCCGCTACCGGATGTTTCAGGCCTTCTCAGCCAAGGGGACAAGGCAACCCCTGCTGAAAGCGCATCCGCGCCGTCCGCGCAAGCCTCCGCGCCGCTGGCCGCCGGGCGCCAAGTGCCAAAAGCTCCAGCCGCCGTGAAGCCGGTCGGCGCAGCAATTCCGGTCCGGAAACCTGACACCGCGGACACTCCGGCGGCCCATTTGCCATTACCGCCAGCTTCGTTGCCAACTGATGCGGCTTCTCCATTGGCAATTCCGCCAGCGCCGGCAGCATTGCGCGACAGTACCCCGGCAGCCGCCGCGCCCGCGGCGTCACAGTCCCCGGCCCCCGAAAAGGCCGCCAAGGGCAAGCCGCGCTACCTTGGGGTGATCCTGACAGCGGTGCTGCTGCTGTTCATGGCAACAGTTGCGGTCTGGGCAGTGTTTGGCAAAGGCGGATTTTTTTCCGCGGCCCCGGATCAGGGTCCCGGCCTGGCACCCGCCCCTGCGGTCAGCTCCGAAGACGGGCAGCCGGAGGAAGGCGCCCCCGGCCGGCGCGCGCACCTGCGGCTGGAAGCCCCGGTTCAGAAACCGCCCCTGCCGCCATCGCACCGCAGGTGAGCGTCCTGGCAGACCAGCCCGATCCCGGGCTGCAGGAGACCGGCGCAGCGCCTGCAGAGGGGGAGCCGCAGGAAAACACCGCCCTGGCTGAGACCGGCGGCACAGGCGTGCTCCCTTCGGTCGAGGATGAAGCCGCCGCCGATGGTGTAAAACTGCCCGAAGAGGGCACGGACACCGCCTTTTTGGACCCTTCCGCCCTGCAGCCTGGCGGTGCTGAGGACACCCAACCGGCCCCGGCGCCGGCTGAGGCTCTGACAGCAGAGCCGCTGGATGACTTGGCCCAGGCCGCGCGCTATGCCGCAACCGGGGTCTGGCCGGTTGCCCCCGGCCTGGGTGGCATCCCCGCCGCGCCCCGCCTGGACGAGCTTTACACGGCATCCGTTGACCGCACTGAAATCGCCGCCGACGCGGTGGCCCTGCCGCCGCCGGAAACTTTTGCCGGGGATGACGAACCCGGCGCCGTTGCCTCTCCTGCCGCGGCAGGGTCTGCGTTTGATCTGGACGCGCGCGGGCTGGTCAAGGCCACCCCGGAGGCACGCTGAACCCCGATGGCATCACTGTCTACCTTGGCCGCCCGAAAAAGCTGCCGCCGCCCGCGCCGGATCGCAGCGACCCCGCCGCCGAAGCGCTGGCTGAAGAAGTGGCCCGCAATCAGGTCTTGTCGCGCAAACGCCCCAAGGCGCGGCCTGCAGATCTGGAGGAACAGGTGGAACGCGCACAGCTTGGCGGTCTCAGCCGGACAGAACTGGCCGGCATGCGCCCGCGCCAGCGCCCCGCCAGCCTGAAGCCCGCCGGGGAAGAGCAGCTGCCGGTCACAGCCCAAGCCATCGCCGCCTCGGCTGTTCCGCGCGCCCGGCCCGCCAATTTCGCCAATCTGGTCGACCGCGCCCGGCGCAATCCGCAGAACCAGGTGCAAACCGCCGCTGCCGTGCCCGCCGCTGCAGCCGCGGCGGCCCCCCGCATCCCGACAGCCGCATCGGTTGCCCGCCGCGCCACCGTCAGCAACGCCATCAACCTGCGCAAGCTGAACCTGATCGGAGTTTATGGCACCGCCTCGGACCGCCGCGCATTGGTCCGGCTGCCCTCGGGACGTTACAAGAAGGTGCAGGTCGGCGACCGTATCGACGGCGGCCGGGTGATTGCCATTGGTGAAAGCCGGCTGCAGTACCAGAAAGGCGGCCGCAACCGCACCCTGGAAATGCCCAAGGGATAGGATCAAGCCCTTCCCTTCCCGCGCTTAACTCATAAAACTGCAGCTCCGGCGAATGGGCCTGGTGCAGGCCGTCTTGCTCCCCGCACGCAAAAAGGCCGGACCCGCATGGCAGGCCCGGCCTTTTTGCGTTTCTCAGGTTATTTATTCCGCAGCCTGGATCTCGCCGTTTTCGATCTGCTCGCGTTCGATCGATTCAAACAGCGCCTTGAAGTTGCCCTCGCCAAAGCCGTCATCGCCCTTGCGCTGGATGAATTCAAAGAAGATCGGCCCGATCACGGTTTTTGAGAAGATCTGCAGCAGGATCCGGGTTTCTCCGCCGTCCACAACCCCTTCGCCGTCGATCAGGATGCCGTGCTTCTTCATCCGCTCCAGCGGTTCGTCATGGCCCTGCACCCGCTCCTTGGACATCTCATAATAGGCGTCATTCGGGCCGGGCATGAACTTCAGGCCCTTTTCCGCAATTGCATCGGTGCTGGCATAAATGTCGTCCGAGCCGACCGCGATATGCTGGATACCTTCGCCGTTGTATTTTTTCAGATATGAAACGATCTGGCCTGTTTCGCCCCGGTCCTCGTTGATCGGGATCCGGATCCGGCCGCAGGGCGAGGTCAGCGCGCGGCTGAGAAGGCCGGTGAACTTGCCCTGGATGTCAAAGAATCGGATCTCCTTGAAGTTGAACAGCTCCTCGTAGAACTTGAACCACTTGTCCATGTTGCCTTTGTAAACGTTGTGGGTCAGGTGATCGAGATAGAAGAACCCGTCGCCGCGCGGCTTGGACTGTTTCAGCCAGGTGAATTCCGCGTTGTAGGGCGAGGTGTCGTAATACTGGTCGATGAAGTAGATCAGCGAGCCGCCGATCCCCTTGATCGCGGGCACATCCATCACCTTGCCCGGCCCGTCATAGGCCTCGGCGCCTTTGGACACCGCGTGTTCGAAAGCCTTCTGAGCATCCGCAACCCGCCAGCCCATCGCCGGGGCGCAGGGGCCGTGCTGTTCCACGAATTTGGCGGCAAAGCTCTCGGGGTCGGCGTTCAGGATATAGGTGACATCGCCCTGCTGCCACAGTTCCACCAGCGGCTGATCCTTGCGGTGGCCGGTCAGCTCATAGCCCATACGGGTGAACAGCGCCCGCAGCTCGTCCGGGTCGGGGCTGGCAAATTCAACAAACTCAAAACCATCGGTGCCAGCCGGGTTTTCCGGGGTAATTTCGGATTTCGGGGCGTTATGCGGGAACGGACCCATTGCGTGTCTCCTTCGGATCATGCGGAAAGCCAAGTGAATTCTTGCATCAAGAATACCGCATATCCGGCGCAGGTTTTCCGCGTTGTTTCGCACCGGAAACTTGAAATGTGCGTATCATTCGCGCCATGGTGGTCAAAAGTGGAAAAAACACGCATGCTGGACCCAACAGATACCAAGCTGCTTGCAGCGCTTCAGAAAAATGCCCATCTCACCGCGCAGGAATTGGGCGAGATGCTCAACCTTTCCCCCAGCCAGGCCGGACGGCGGCGGCAGCGGCTGGAGGCAGAAGGGTATATCCAAGGGTATTCGGCCCGGCTTGACCCCGCCAGGCTGGGGCTGTCGGTGCAGGGTTTTGTGCAGGTTCATCTGGGCAGTCACGGCCCCGAACAATCCAAGGGGTTCGCCCGGCTGGTGGCAAGCCAGCCGGAAATCACCTCGGCCTGGACGATGACCGGAGAGGCCGATTACCTGCTGCGCGTCTATTGCGCCGATCTGGAGGCGCTGAATACGCTCATCCACGGCATCCTGCTGCCCCATCCCGCGGTTTCCAGGGTCCAGAGCCAGATCGTAATGGCACAATTAAAACGCGATGCGCCACTGCCGACTTAACCATCCGGGAAGGAATTGGCGGTAAAGATGCACTAACGAATTTTGTAACCGAAAGTGGAACGTGCCGTGTCTTTTGTTGACCGCCGAGTTGAAACGCGCCCGACCAGCGGCGAGGCCCCGTTTGGCCTAAATGAGGTGTTCTTTTCCAGGACCAACGACCGCGGCATAATCCAAGCCGGCAACTATGTGTTCCGCCGGGTCGGCGCCTACCCTTGGGAAGAGCTGCTCGGCGCTCCGCACAAGGTGATCCGCCATCCGGACATGCCCAAGGGGGTGTTCTCACTGTTCTGGGACACCATCCAGCGCGGCGATTTCATGGGTGCCTACGTCAAGAACAAGTCCAAGGACGGGCTGTACTACTGGGTATTTGCCGTGGTGGTGCCCTGCCAGGACGGCTATCTTTCCGCCCGCATCAAGCCAAGCAGCGCATTGTTCACCGAGGTGCGCAATCTTTATGCGGCGATGCTCAAGCGGGAGACCGAAGAGGCCGTCACCCCGCAGGACAGCGCCCAGTATCTGCTCGATTGGCTGAACAGCCAGGGCTACGAGAGCTACCACCAGTTTGCCGCTCACGCGCTGAGCCAAGAGCTGATCTCGCGCGATAAGGGTCTGAACCAGCCGCCCCACGCCCGGATCCAAGAGCTGACGGGCATGCTGCGCAACGCTGAAACCCTGGTGGAAGAGACCGAAGGGCTGATCACCGATTTCGACGCAATGCACACGATCCCGCATAACCTGCGGGTGCTGGCGTCGCGGATTGAACCTTCGGGCGGCCCGGTCACGGTGCTGTCACAGAACTACGGCTCCATGTCACGCGAGATGTCGGATTGGTTCGGCGCCCATGTGATGGGCGAAAACAGCAATTTCGCCAAAATCAAGGCTTCGGTGAACAGCAGCCTGTTTGTCGAAGGCATGGCGCGTATTCTGGTCGAATGCGACAATCAGCTGCAGAAGGAACGCCGCGATCTGGGCGAGGCTGACATGGAAACCGAGCGCCAAATCCTGGGCGATCTGGTAAAAGACCAGGTCAAGCGTTCGCAGGACGGCATGAAGGAAGTCGACGAAGAAGCCGCGCGCATCACCAGCGCCTGCCAGATCATGCACCGGCATTTTCTTGGTCTCAGCTCCACCCGGGTGCTGCTTAAGATCGAAAGCGCAAGGCTGACCGATTCCGGCGAAACACTGGCTGATATCATTGATCAGCTGGGCGGTTTCCAGGAACGGATTTCGCGGCGGCTTGACCGGATCGGCAAGCTGAGCGAAGAGATCCGCCTGCTCGAACAATAGCAGCCCCGGAGAATAGCAAGCCCGCTCAAAAAGCCGTCAATGACTGCTGCTGGCAGGCACCGGATTGCCGTAACAGACCGCCGCGGCCGGCAAAGCCATTGCCAAGGCACCGGCAGGCTTGCGATACCTGAAAGATGGAAGAGTTTTTTTATCAAGCAACCATTTATCTGGGCGCCGCAGTCATTGCGGTGCCTCTGGCTGCGCGCCTTGGGCTAGGATCAGTTCTGGGGTACCTTGCGGCAGGCATTGCCATTGGCCCGATCTTCGGCCTGACCGGCACCGAAACCGAGGATTTGCGCCACTTCGCCGAGTTCGGCGTGGTGATGATGCTGTTTCTGATCGGGCTGGAGCTGGAACCGCGCGCCCTCTGGGCAATGCGGGATAAGCTGATCGGCTTGGGCGGCATGCAGGTCACGGCCTCAACGGCTGTCCTGATGGGCGCAGCCATGGCCGCGGGCGAACCCTGGCATGTCAGCCTGGCGGTCGGGCTGGCGCTGTCGCTGTCTTCCACGGCGATTGTTCTGCAGACACTGTCGGAAAAGGGGCTGATGCGCACCGGCGGCGGCCGTTCTGCCTTTTCGGTGCTGCTGACCCAGGATATCGCAGTGATCCCGATCCTCGCTTTCCTGCCGCTGCTGGGCAGCTATGCGATCCCCCAGTTTGCCTCTGATGGCTCCATCAGCCGGGATAGCGCAGACGGCCATGGCGGCGGCCACGGGTCGCTGTCGCTGGTGGACGGGCTGCCCGGCTGGGCGGTGGCGCTGGTCACTCTGGCCGCCATCGCCTTTATCATCCTGGCGGGCATTTACCTGACGCGGCCGCTGTTCCGGTTCATCCACGCCTCCAACCTGCGTGAAATGTACACAGCACTGGCGCTGATGATTGTGGTCAGCATCTCCTTCCTGATGACGCTGGTCGGCCTTTCCCCGGCGCTTGGCGCCTTTCTGGCCGGGGTGGTTCTGGCCAACTCCGAATTCCGGCACGAGATGGAAAGCGACCTTAACCCCTTCAAGGGGCTGCTTTTGGGGCTCTTCTTCATCACCGTCGGCGCGGGCATCAACTACCGCCAGTTTCTAGCCGACCCTGGCGATCTGATCGGCCTGGCGCTGCTGGTGATCTTTGCCAAGGGGGCGGTGCTGTTTGCCGTCGGCCGCGCCTTTGGCCTGCGCCGCCGCCGCTTGTGGCTGTTCACCCTCAGCCTGGCCCAGGCCGGCGAGTTCGGCTTTGTGCTGCTGGCTTTTTCCACCCAGCTGAACGTGATTCCAGCGGCGCTTTCAGAAAAGCTGCTGCTGGTGATTGCCTTGTCGATGCTGATCACCCCGCTGTTGTTCATCGCCTATGACCTGTTGTCCAAACGCATGGGCGACGCCCGGCAGGAGCATGAACCCGACGAGATTGACGAGGAAGGACCGGTGATCATCGCGGGCATCGGCCGTTTCGGCCAGATCGTCAACCGGCTGGTGCAGGCCAGCGGTTTCAAAACCGTGGTGCTGGACCATGATATGGAGGCGGTGCAGCTGATGCGCCGCTTCGGGGTCAAAAGCTTCCTGGGCGACCCCACCCGGCCGGAACTTCTGAAAGCCGCCGGCATTGCCAAAGCCAAGGTTTTTGTGGTGGCGCTGGATGACCCGGAAGGCGTGGTCAAGATGGTCACCTATGTGCGTCGGGCCTATCCGGATCTGCACATCATCGCCCGCGCCAAAGACCGCAACCATGTCTATGAGCTGTACAAGGCCGGCGCTGATGACATCGTGCGCGAGATGTTCGACAGCTCGGTGCGTGCAGGCCGCTATGTGCTGGAGAACGTCGGCCTCAGCGAATATGAAGCGGCGCAGGCGGCGCAGACCTTTTATGCGCATGACCGCGCCAACCTGCGCGACCTTGCCCAGCACTGGATCCCCGGAGTGCCCGCCAGCCAGAACCCGGCCTATATAGACCGCGCGCGGGAGCTGGAGAAAGCCATCGAAAGCGCGATTTTCGAGATGGCCGAACGCAAGCGCAAGAAGTCCGCAAAAGCCGCGGAATGACCAAAGGCCCGGGGTGGATCCGGGCCTTGCGGAAAAGATCTGGACGGGGCTGTTCAGCCGTCCGCCACCCCCGCCTCGGCAAAGGTTGCCATGCCGCTGTGGCAGGCGATCGCGCCTTTCAGCACTTGGATCGCCAGCGCCGCGCCGGAGGCCTCGCCCAGACGCAGGCCCAGCGACAACAGCGGCTGCTTGCCCAGTTTCGCCAGCAGCGCCGGATGCGCCCCCTCGGCGCTTTGATGGCCGGCCACTGCGTGGTCCAGCGCGCCGTCTGCGGTTTGCATCAGGCAGGCCGCCGCAGCGCAGCAGATAAATCCGTCCAGGATCACCGGGATATGCAGCACGCGCGCGGCAGCAATGGCGCCCGCCATGGCAGCAATTTCGCGTCCGCCCAGGCAGGCCAGCGCATCCAGCCCATCGTTGATCCTGTCCCGATGCAGTGCAACGCCTTCGGCCACCACGCGGATTTTATTCGCAAGCCCGGCTTCATCCACACCGGTGCCGCGCCCGGTCCAATCCGCCGCCTCGCCGCCGAACAGCGCACAGGCCAGGGCGGCGGCAGGGGTGGTATTGCCGATGCCCATTTCGCCGACCACCAGCAGGTCAGCGCTTGGGTCCACCGCATCCCAGCCGGTTTTCAGCGCAGCCAGCAGGTCAATCTGGTTCATCGCCGGCCCTTGGGTGAAATCAGCGGCCGGGCGCTCCAGCTCCAGCGCATGCACATCCATGCGGGCGCCGGCCAGCCTGGCCAGCTGGTTGATGGCCGCGCCGCCGTGTTCGAAGTTGATTACCATCTGGGCGGTGACTTCCGGCGGAAAGGCGGAAACCCCCTGTGCCGTCACGCCGTGGTTGCCGGCAAAGACGATCACCTGCGGTGCGGTGATTTCCGGCCTATCGCTGCCGCGCCAGCCGCCGTACCAGATGGCCAGCTCCTCCAACCGGCCCAAGGCACCGGGCGGTTTGGTCAGCTGGGTGTTGCGCGCAGCCGCACCGTCCAGCGCGGCCTGGTCCTGCGCGGGCGCGCTGGCCAGTGCGGCGCGGAAGTCATCAAGAGAGGAAAGCTGTGGCAGCATGAGAAAGCCTCGTTGCATCAGGTCGGGGGACGCGGATAAAGCGGATGGCAATCTGTTTAACGGCTGGCGGCAGTGCCGCAAGCCCCGCAATAGGCCCGTAAATGCGAAAAAACGACATCCAGGCAAAAGACATCCTGCTGGCGCTGGTGCTGCTGACCCGGCTGCCCTTGCCGCATCTGCCTGCGAAGGCTTTCCAGCGGCAGGCCAAGGCGGTCTGGGCGTTTCCGCTGGCCGGGCTTGCCGTCAGCCTGCCGGCGGCGCTGGTTGCATCTTTTGCGTTGCACATGAGCCTGCCCGCCGCGGTCGCCGCGGGCCTGGCGCTGGCGGTTCAGGTGATGCTGTCAGGCGCCATGCATGAGGACGGGCTGGCCGATACTGCCGACGGGCTGTGGGGCGGGTTCACCCGGGACCGGCGGCTGGAGATTATGAAGGACAGCCGCATCGGTGCTTACGGCGTGATTGCCCTGATCCTTGGGTTCGGCCTGCGCTGGAGCGCGCTGGCTGCGGTGTTCGCGGCAGCTGGCGTCTGGCCCCTTCTGGCGCTGGCTATGATGAGCCGCGCTGTGATGCCTGCACTGATGTCTGCACTGCCGAACGCACGGACGGCAGGGCTGTCGCAAACCGTGGGCCGTCCCCGCGCCCTGCCCTGTTTTCTGGCGGCTTTGCTGGCCATCGTCCTGTCGCTGCCGCTGATTGGCTCAACGGCCTTTGCGGCTGCCTTGGCCATGGGCGTGGCGGTCCTGGGTTTGGGCGCGTTGGCCAAGATCAAAATCGGCGGCCAGACGGGGGACATTCTGGGAGCGTCGCAGCAAATCGCCGAGATTTCCGGCCTACTCACCCTTCTCGCACTCTGCAGCTAAGCCGGGCCGCGGCATAAAAAAGGCCGCACCCTAGGGGGGCACGGCCTTTCTATTACAGACTAGGGCAGATGCTTATGCTGCAACGCGGGAGGTCAGAACCTCATCCACCTGCTTGGCGGCCGCAATCTCGTCGTTGCCGGACACAGCCGCGACTTCGCGGGTCAGACGCTCAAGTGCGGCTTCGTACAACTGACGCTCGGAGTAGCTTTGTTCGCGCTGATCATCGGTGCGGTGCAGGTCGCGCACCACTTCGGCGATCGAGATCAGATCACCAGAGTTGATCTTTTGCTCATATTCCTGGGCGCGGCGCGACCACATGGCGCGTTTGACCTTGGCCTTGCCCTTCAGCGTTTTCATCGCCTGGGCAATCACGTCCGGCGAGCTGAGCGAGCGCATGCCAACTTCGGTTGCCTTGTTGGTCGGCACCCGCAGGGTCATCTTGTCTTTTTCAAAGGTGATCACGAAAAGCTCCAGCGCAAAGCCGGCCACTTCCTGCTCCTCGATCGAGATGATCTGGCCCACGCCATGCGCCGGGTAGACTACATACTCATTGGGGCGGAATTCGAGCTTCTTCGATTTGGTCATACAGGTTATTCCTTACTCATAGCCGGGCGGCTCCGGCATTTTAGCGAACAAAATGCCCGGCCCCGGTCAGTTTGATTTGACCAGCCCCAGGACATTTTTTCCGCAGAAATACCGCCCAATCTGCGCACCACTGCTGGCGTGCGCCAGGGGCGGACTCCGATTGTTTATGTCTTTTGTGCTTTTAGCATACCACAAAAAAGGGCCGCCCGAAAGGCGGCCAGCTGAACAGGCTTCGTTAAAACCCCATGCAATGCGGCGGTTTCCCGCAAATTTGCGGCACCGGACGCAGTGGACAGAGAATCAGCCGCCTTCGCCGGGCGCCTCAGAGAAATACTTCTCCATCTTGCCCTCTTCGCCGTCGCGTTCCTCGTAGCCCGGCATCGGGTCTTTCTTGGAGACGATGACCGGCCACAGTTCAGAGTATTTGCGGTTGAACTCGACCCATTTGTCCATGTCCGGTTCGGTATCCGGGCGGATTGCATCCGCCGGGCATTCCGGTTCGCAGACGCCGCAGTCGATGCATTCGTCGGGGTGGATCACCAGGGTGTTTTCGCCCTCGTAAAAGCAATCCACCGGGCATACCTCGACACAGTCGGTGTATTTGCAGGCGATGCAGTTTTCCGTCACGACATAGGTCATAATACCGAGTCCCGTTTTCCGTTTGCGCCTAGCTAATCCAGACCGGCGACGGCTTCAAGCCGTCAAAGGGTATCCTGCTTGCGAGTAAGATCAAGCGCTCTGCGGGCTTTTTTGTCCGGCCGGCCTTTTCCTTCGAACCTGGGATTGGCCGGAATTTTTTCCTGCTTTTCCGTCATATCGAAGTACAGTGCCTGCGCCTCAGGTGCCGGGCCGCGGCGTTCGCCAATGGCCTCTACCCGGACCACGCGGATCACTTTGGCCTGGGCAAAGGTCAGAACGTCACCCGGGGCGACGTTCTGAGCCGGTTTTAAGGTCTTGGTACCGTTGAGGCGCACATGGCCCGCGCTGACCTGTTTTGCAGCCAAGCTGCGGGTTTTGAAAAACCGCGCATGCCATAGCCACTTGTCGATGCGGATCTTGGGCGCGCCCCCAGTCATGGCAGGATCAGTCGCCCTGTTTCAGCCCCATCAGCGCGGCGGCAAAGGGGTTGTCGGGGTCGATCTGCTTTTCCTTCCTGGCAGGGCGCGCGGAATAGGTCTTGGCGCCCTGGTCCTGACGCGGACCGCCCTTGCGGCCCGGTTTGCCGCGCGGGCCGCCGTCACGATCGCCGCCTTTGGCGCCGCGCGGTTTGCCCTTGCCGGCAGGTTTGCCGTCGCCCTGCGGGCGGCGGTTCTGCTGGCGCTGGCCGCCCTGGCGTCCGCCCCGGTTGCCGCCCCAGGTGAAAGTGAAGAACACTTCCATTTCCGGTTCAGCAGCAGCAGCCTCCGCCTCAGCAGCCGCTTCGGGCTTGGCTTCTGCATTTTCTTCCGCAGGTGCCGTGTCTTGTGCAGATGCGGCCTCGGCCTCAGCGGCGGCGGGAGTTTCGGCAGCGGCATCTTCAGCAGGTTTGACTTCCGCTTCCGCCGCAACCGGCTTCACCTTCTGGCGCTCGCCCTTTTCGGCCTTGTAGCCCAGGCCCTGCATCAGGTCGGCGAACTGCTCCAGCGTCATGCCGGTGATCGACAGCATGTCAGCCTTGGCTTCAAAGCCGCCGCGGCTGTCTTCGCCGCGCAGCATGTCGGCCAGGCGTTCCAGCATGTCGATGCGGATCATCCGCTCACCCGCCGCGCGATAGCCGGACATGGTGTCATAGCCGTCGGGCGCGCCCTTGGCGGACGGCACCGTGACCAGACCGGGAGGCGGAGATTCGGGGAAATCCTGAAGACCGTTGGCCAGCGACCAAAGCACCAGCCGCAGACGGGTCGGCGCGGGCTTCAGCAGCAGCGGCATGAAAATGGTGAACTGGCCGAAACGGATGCCATGCTTGCGCAGCGCGCCCCGGGCGTCCTGATCCAGGTCTTTCACCTCTTGCGCGATGCTTGCGCGCGGCAGCACGCCAAGGTTTTCGACCATGCGGAAAGCAAAACCACGGGCCAGGCCGGTCAGCTCTTCGTCCTTTTGCAAGGCCAGCAGCGGCTCGAACAGCGCGTTGATCTTGCGGGTGATGAAATGCAGCAGGCGGCGTTCCACCTTCTGGGCGACATCCGGCCCGGCGGACTCGTCCACAAAGACCTCGATCTGCGGGGTCAGCGCATCGGCGCCGGCAACCAGCTTGCCCACCGCATGTTCGCCCCACATCAGGCCGCCCTGTTCGGTGTAATCGATCTCGGTATCGGGCGCGTTATAGAACCGGTCCGCACGCAGATGGAATTGCGGCGCCAGCGCCTGCAGCGAGGCCGCCTTCAAGGCCTTGGCCTCGGCACCCTGCGCGCTTTTATCCGGGCTGAACCGGAACCCCTCGAGACGGCCGACGAATTCGCCTTCAACCGTCACTTCACCCTTGTCATTCACTTCGGCCAAAAGGGCCTCCTTCTGTTTGAGCCGGCGCAGCAGCACTGAGGTGCGCCGGTCCACAAATCGCTGAGTCAAACGCTCGTGCAGAGCATCCGACAACCTGTCTTCTACAGCGCGCGTCTCTCCGCGCCAATGGCTTTCGTCACGCAGCCAGCCAATCCTTTGCGCGACATAAGTCCACGTGCGGATAAATGCCAGCCGCTTGGACAATGTGTCGATGTTGCCGTCGGTGCGGTCAATTCGCTTTATCTGGCGAGCCATCCAGTCGTCCGGAACCACGCCGCCGCCATGCAGATGTTCAAAAATCACCCCCAGAAGCGAGGCATGTTCGGCGTGGGAAATGCCGCGGAAATCGGGAATCCGGCAGATATCCCACAACAGCCGCACCGATTGCGCGTTGGTGGTGCGCGAGATCACGGCGGATTCGCGCGACAGCATTTTCAGCGCGCCCAGGTCGTCCGCCTCGCGCGCTTTGATCAGGTTTTCATCCGAAGGGCTTGATTCGAGCGAGTGGATCAACGTTTCAACCGTGCCGAACTGCAGATCCGCAGACCGCCAGTTCAGCTTTTTCAGCGGCGTAAACTGGTGGTTCATGATGGCAGACGCCGTGCCCTCGTCCAGGGGCCGCGCATCGCCGGTCACGCCAAACGTGCCGTGGCTCATCCCGCGGCCCGCCCGGCCTGCGATCTGGGCCAGCTCATTCGGGGCCAGCTCGCGCATCCGGCGGCCGTCGAATTTGGCGGTCGAGGAAAACGCCACATGGTCGATATCCAGGTTCAGCCCCATGCCGATGGCATCGGTGGCGACCAGGTAATCCACCTCGCCATTCTGGTACAGTTCCACCTGCGCATTGCGTGTGCGGGGGCTGAGCGCCCCCATCACCACCGCCGCGCCGCCCTTCTGACGGCGGATCAGTTCGGCAATCGCATAGACATTATCAACCGAAAACCCGACAATTGCAGTGCGAGGCGGCATCCTGCTTATCTTTTTCGAACCTGCATAGACCAGATCCGACATCCGCTCGCGGCGATGGAACTCTACCCCCGGCACCAGCGCCGAAATCGGCCCGCGCATGGTGTCGGCGCCCAGGAACAGTGTCTCCAGCGTGCCGCGGGCGCGCAGCAGGCGGTTGGTGAAGACATGGCCGCGCTCGGGATCGGCACAGAGCTGGATTTCGTCGATCGCCAGGAAGTCGCAGCCCATGCCCTCGGGCATCGCCTCCACCGTGCAGATCCAGTATTTCGCGCGCGGCGGCACGATGCGTTCCTCGCCGGTGACCAGCGCCACCACCGACGGCCCGCGCGCCGCCACCACCTTGTCATAGACCTCGCGCGCCAGAAGCCGCAGCGGAAAGCCCATGACGCCGGTGCGGTAGCCCAGCATCCGTTCGATGGCGTAATGTGTTTTGCCGGTATTGGTCGGGCCCAGAACGGCCACGATCCGCGATGCGCTTGCCATTGCTTCAGCCCCCGCCCCGATGGGGCTTACAGTTCCCGGCCCTCGGCCAAGGGCGCCAATCGTTCAAGGGCGCTGCTTACTTCCTCGTGGTGCGGATGTATAGCCTTGGCCCGCTGGTAGGCCTGATAGGCGCGTTCGGGTTTACGGAATTGTTCGAACAACGCGCCCAGCGCGTAGATCGCATTGTAATCCTGCGGGTTCAGCGCCAGCGCGCGTTCCAGGTCCGCCACCGACGGCCCGTAAAGCCCCAGCGCGAAATAGACGCGGGCCCTTTCGTACCAGCCGCGGGCAAATTCCGGCGCATGATCGGTCAGCGCGGTCAAATGCTCCGCTGCCTGCTGCAAATCGCCCCGCTCCAGCGCGTCGGTGCCGCGCCGCAGCAGCAGATCCATCGCAGGCGAGCCGCTTTTGGCCCAAAGCGCCTGCAGCTCGCGGTCGATGGCCGCCGCCTCGGAGAGTTCCGACACGGCCAGGTCCTGCAGCAGCGCATCGGCGGAATGCTGCTGTGCCGCGCCGGCCCCAGGCAAGGAATACGTGACTGTGACTGCCGTTGCCGCCACGATAGCTTTGAGCTTTGGGAGATTTGCCAGCATGATGCCCCAGTGTAATCCAGCGCGCGGCAATTTCCAGTATTGGATGCAAATGCTTCACAGATTTGTGCTATGAAGCGCGCAAAACAGATTGAGGACTGACATGAGCGATACCCTGGCACAGGCGGCAGAGACCCTGAACAGCAAACTGGACGCAGGCGAATTCGACGCCTCCGCAAAATTCGAGATCGAGGGGCTGGGCTCCATCGTGCTTGACGGCGCAGGCGCCCGCGTCGGCGACGAAGACACCGATGTCACCATGAAGGCCGACGCCGACACGTTCCAGTCGATCCTTGAGGGCGATTTGAACCCCACCGCCGCCTTCATGTCCGGCAAGCTGACCATCGATGGTGACATGGGCACCGCGATGAAGCTGGCCTCGGCCCTGTCCTGATGGACGGCGCCCCGGTGGAGCTGCAGCCTGCCCCCCTGTTTGCGGATATCGCGCAGGGGCCTGCGGGCGGTCAGGCCCATTGGGTGCACACCTCGGACGGCCTGCGTATCCGCGCAGGCCACTGGCGACCGGAAGGAGCGGCAAAGGGCACCGTCCTGCTGTTTCCCGGTCGCACGGAATATATCGAAAAATATGGTCTGGCCGCGGCGGAATTTGCCGATCGCGGTTTTGCGACCCTCACCGTGGACTGGCGCGGTCAGGGGCTGGCGGACCGGACCCTGGCAGAACGCCGCCTGGGCCATGTCGAAGACTTCAGCGACTTCCAGAAGGACGTGCAGGCGCTGACCGGGCTGGCCGAACAGCTGGATCTGCCGGAACCCTGGTTTCTGGTCGGCCACTCCATGGGCGGCGCCATCGGGTTGCGCGCGCTGATGCAGGGGCTGAAGGTCAATGCCTGCTGTTTTACCGGCCCGATGTGGGGCATCCAGATCCCGCCGCTGCTGCGCCCCTTGGCCAGTTTTCTAAGCGGCGTTGCGCCGTTTTTGCGTCTCGACAAATTGCTGCTGCCGACCACGGCGCTGGAGCAATATGTCCAGATCACGCCCTTTGACGGCAACACGCTGACCACCGATCCGGACATGTACCGGATGATGCATGCCCAGCTTGCGGCACAGCCCGATCTGGCGCTTGGCGGCCCCACAGTCCAATGGCTGCGCGTCAGCCTGCAGGACTGCGCCTGGCTGGCCGGGCAGCCCTCGCCCGCCCTGCCCTGCATCACTTTTGTTGGCTCGGACGAGCAGATCGTCAACACCGAGGCCATCCACGACCGGATGGCGCGCTGGCCGGGCGGCGAGCTGGACCTGATCAAGGGTGCCCGGCACGAGGTGCTGATGGAAACCCCGGAAATCCGCGCACATGTGTTTTCCAGCATGTGCCGCCTGTTTGAACAGTACCGCGGCTGATCGCCCGGCGTTGCGCCGACTAAGCGCCGTGCCTTTACCTGCCCCTTACCAGCTTTCGTTAAACTCCCGGTGATCTGCAGATGATCAACGCCCGCCTGCTTGTGATCCAGCAAGCCGCCGCTTAGATGTTGGGTCAATGAATTTCTCATGACAGGAGCCCCCATGTTCCAGCTTCCCTTCCCCGTTCGCGACGCAAACGCCTCTGCCGGTTCCGGCGGTCTTGGCAACTTGCCGGAATGGGACCTCAGCGATCTTTACGCGTCTGAGGACGCCCCGAACTGGCCCGCGATCTGGACTGGCTGGAGCAGGAATGCGCCGCTTTTGCTGCCGATTACGAGGGCAAGCTGGCCGGTCTGGACGCCGCCGGTCTGCTGGACTGTGTTGAGCGCAACGAGAAGATCAACAATATCGCCGGCCGCATCATGTCTTTTGCGGGCCTGCGCTATTATCAGCTGACCACCGATGCCGACCGCGCCGCCTTTTTGTCGGACTGCCAGGAAAAGGTGACGGTGGCCACCACGCCGCTGGTATTCTTCACGCTGGAGCTGAACCGTATTGACGACGGCGCGATGCAGGCGCATCTGGCCGCCAATGCAGACCTTGCCCGCTATGCCAGTGTGTTCCGCCGTATCCGCGCGATGAAGCCCTATCAGCTGTCGGATGAATTGGAACGGTTCATGCATGACCTCGGCATTGTCGGCGATGCCTGGGAGAAACTGTTTGATGAAACCATCGCCGGTTTGCAATTCACCGTCGATGGTGAAGAGCTGACCATAGAGGGCACCCTGAACCTGCTGACCGACCCGGACCGCGCCAAACGCGAGGCGGCGGCGCGGGAGCTGGCCGCAGTCTTTGCCGAAAACGTCAAAACCTTTGCCCGCGTCCACAACACCCAGGCCAAGGAAAAGGAAATTATCGACCGTTGGCGCGGCATGCCCAGCGCCCAGACCGGCCGCCACCTGTCCAACGACGTGGAGCCCGAGGTGGTCGAGGCCCTGCGAGAAGCCGTAGTTGTCGCCTACCCCAAGCTTTCCCACCGCTATTATGAGCTGAAGCGCAAATGGCTGGGTCTCGACGTGATGCAGGTCTGGGACCGCAACGCGCCGCTGCCGCTGGAAGACCCCCGCACCATCAGCTGGGAGCAGGCGGAAAAGACCGTGATGGACGCCTATAACGCCTTTGATCCCCGTATGGGTGAAATCGCCGCGCCGTTCTTCTCGGACGGCTGGATCGACGCAGGTGTCAAACCCGGCAAGGCACCGGGCGCCTTTGCCCACCCCACCGTCACCAATGTGCACCCATACGTGATGCTCAACTACCTGGGCAAACCGCGCGACGTTATGACCCTGGCGCATGAGCTGGGCCACGGCGTGCATCAGGTGCTGGCGGCGGAACAGGGTGAGATGCTGTCCTCCACCCCGCTGACCCTGGCGGAAACCGCGTCTGTGTTCGGCGAAATGCTGACCTTCCGCAAGATGCTGGACGGGGCCGAGACCCAGGAACAGCGCAAGGTGCTGCTGGCGGGCAAGGTCGAAGACATGATCAACACGGTTGTGCGCCAAATCGCGTTCTATGACTTTGAATGCAAACTGCACGCCGCCCGCGCCGAGGGCGAACTGACACCCGATGACATCAACGCCATCTGGATGTCGGTGCAGGCCGAAAGCCTGGGCGAGGCGTTCGAGTACATGGACGGCTACGAGACCTTCTGGGCCTATATCCCGCATTTCGTGCATTCCCCCTTCTACGTCTACGCTTATGCCTTTGGCGACGGGCTGGTGAACGCGCTGTACTCGGTCTACGCCTCTGGCGCCGAAGGGTTCGAGGACAAGTATTTCGAGATGCTCAAGGCAGGCGGCTCCAAACACCATAAGGAACTGCTGGCACCCTTCGGCCTTGATGCCACTGACCCCGAATTCTGGGACAAGGGCCTGTCGATGATCTCCGGCTTCATTGATGAACTGGAAGCGATGGAGGGCTGATGCCCATCAGCCTGCGACCGGTGCCGCGAAACGAATTTGATCTGGTCTCCCATATTCAGGTGGAGCCGGATCAGATCCGCTATAGCGGCACCGTTGCGCAGGCGTTTGAAGAGAATGAGGACGGCGCGGATTTTCACGCCATCCTTGACGGCAGCCGCGCGGTGGGCTTCTTCAAGATCGACCGGCTGTATCACGAAACCTACAGTTTTGCCGGGCCGGATGAGCTGGGTTTGCGCGCCTTCATGATCGACCGCGAAGAGCAAGGCAAAGGCTACGCCACGGCTGCCGTTGCCGCGCTGACACCCTATCTGGCTGCACAGTATCCGGCGCGGCGCGCGGTGGTGCTGACCGTCAATATGCAGAATTTCGGCGCCATCCGCTGTTACTGCAAGGGCGGTTTTGCAGACACCGGCGGCATCCATCCCCACGGCATCGCCGGCCCGCAGCACATTCTGCGGATGGATTTGAATAAATCCTAAGCGGTACACCAGCCCCACCCCTTTGCGTGCAATTGAACACCACTTAGGGGAAATTTTTAGAATACAGATTCAATGTGTGGTAAACTAAGCCCGTTAACCAGTAGGGGAGTTGTTACCATGGCACCGCTTTCAAAGCTCACTGCGCTCGTAATTGCTGCGGCCCTGACCGCCACCAGTGCTATAGCTGCCGGCCCGGACCGCAAGAAACCCGTCAGCGGTCAAACCACAGCCGAGCTATATGCTGGGAAAACCTGGATCTGGAGCAAAGGAGGCTCCTACTGGGGACCGGACGGCAGTTTTCAGGCTGTTTGGGAAGACAACGTCGGGCTTGGAAAGTGGTATGCGACATCCAAGGGCAGCCTATGCTACGAAGCCACTTGGTATTACCAAAAGGGTGTTCCTGGCGAACCACGTAAAGAATGCTACCGGCATGTTGCCGACAGCGAAGGGCAACTGTGGAAATACAACGAAAAGGACAAATCCTGGTACAAGCCCAAAAAGGAATTCGCAGAACGCATTAAGCCCGGCAACAAGATCCGCTCTCAAGTCCGCAAGCTGCGCAGGAAATACGGCATCTGATCGCAGCGTGCCCTACTTCAACTGGCTGTCCTTGGAGCCGCGCCGGTTGAAGCCCCCGCGTGCCTGGTGGGCACCGTCGCGCTCCTGCTGGCAGTCGATACACAGCTTCACGCCAGGAATGGCCACACGGCGTTTCTCGGGATCGGTTCCTCGCATTCCGCGCAATGGGTCAGGCTTTCGCCCACCGGGCGCCGCACCGCCTTCAGCCGCGCCAATTCATCATTGATCGACGCTTCTATCTGTTCATTCACCGCGCCGTCCTGCGCCCAGCCGCCTGCCATGGACCGTCCTCCTGTGCCAGAGGGGGTGAATGTAAGGCCGTACAGGCGCTCTGCCTAGGGCTGCCTGAAAGCAATTCCCGAGCAAATCTATCAACTATTTGATTTCATTACATTTTCTGTTGACCTGCGGCGTAGGCACGGCTAAACAGAATACAGAAATTGCACGCAAGCCAGAATCACCAGGCCGCAAGCAGCCAGCACTCCAGCCATCCCCCGGGACAGCCAGACCGCAAGCAACGCCAGCAACCAGAGTGATTTCAGCCAGCCACGCGCATGTCTGCCAGCCAGCATTTTTGCCAGCCTCCCATTCAGCCGCGTACCCAGCATTTTGCCAGGCCCATGCCAGACAGGTTTTACAGCCAGCTTCCGCCAGCTTTTCAGGTCATTTTTCTGACCCGGTGTTTCGCGCGCGAAACAGTCCGGCAGGACTGCTGCCGTAAAGCCAGCATCATTGTCAGCTGACAAAAAAAGGCGGCGCCAAGCACCGCCTTTACAGTCTGCTGCCGGGCGCGGGGATCAGGCGCCGGTCAGCATGCCCTTCTCCATCGCCAATTCGCGCATCTTCTTCTGCAGCTTTTCAAACGCCCGCACCTCGATCTGGCGGATCCGCTCGCGGCTGACATTGTATTGCGCGCTCAGCTCCTCCAGGGTCACCACCTGGTCCATCAGGCGGCGCTGGGTCAGGATGTCCTTTTCGCGGTCGTTCAGCACGTCCAGTGCCGCAGCCAGCAACTCCCGGCGGGCTTCCAATTCGTCGCGGGCCTCGTAATCGCCGGCCTGGTCGGCATCTTCGTCTTCCAGCCAGTCCTGCCATTGCATCGTGCCCTCGCCCTCGGAGCCGACGGTGGCATTAAGCGACGCATCACCGCCCGACATGCGGCGGTTCATCGAGATCACCTCGTCCTCGGTCACGCCAAGGTCGGTTGCGATCCGTTTGACGTTCTCGGGGCGCAGATCGCCATCTTCCAGCGCGCCGATGCGGGCCTTGGCCTTGCGCAGATTGAAGAACAGTTTTTTCTGCGCCGACGTTGTGCCCAGTTTGACCATCGACCAGGACCGCAGGACATATTCCTGGATCGACGCGCGGATCCACCACATCGCATAAGTCGCCAGCCGGAAACCTTTTTCCGGATCGAATTTCTTAACCGCCTGCATCAGGCCGACGTTCGCCTCGGAGATCACTTCGGCCTGCGGCAGGCCATAGCCGCGGTACCCCATGGCGATCTTGGCCGCGAGCCGCAGATGGGACGTCACCATCCTGTGTGCCGAGGCCGCATCCTGTTCTTCGACCCAGCGCTTGGCCAGCATATATTCCTCTTCCGGCTCCAGCAGTGGAAACTTGCGGATTTCCTGGAGATACCGGTTCAGACCGCCTTCGGGCGTCGGGGCAGGCAGGTTTGCATAATTCGCCATATAAAGTGTCCCTCCCAAAATGTATAAGGACTTAACATTAGCGCATATGTGTTAGCGCCAAATCCTTTTCAAGGACCGCTTAAGGAATTGTTGTATGTTACCCCGGCGGAATGCGTCTGTGAATTGCATCACAAGCGTGAACACGCTTATTTGCCGGCAATTTACTGGCGCAACGCCGCCAGCAATTCCGCCATATCCTGCGGCAGCGGCGCCTCAAACCTGAGCGGCGCGCCCGTCACCGGGTGGTTGAATCCCAAAACAGCGGCGTGAAGCGCCTGGCGCGGAAAGTGCTGGACGGCCGCATGCGCGGCTTCGCTCAAGGCCTTGGCCGCCAGTTTGCGGCGCCCGCCATAGGTGGGATCCCCCACCAGCCCGTGACCGGCGTGGGCCATATGCACCCGGATCTGGTGGGTACGGCCGGTTTCCAGCCAGCATTCAACCAGCGCCGCGCAGGCCGGGTTGCCGAACCCTTCGCAGATGCGGGCCCGGGTCACCGCATGGCGGCCGCCCTGGAACAGCACCGCCTGGCGCTGGCGGTCGGTCTTATGGCGGGCCAGCTGGGTGGTGAGCTTGAGGATATTGCCCGGTTCGAAGCTAGCCCCCTTGACGCCGCGCAGCCGCGGGTCGTTGCCGTCCGGCACACCATAGCAGACCGCCTGATAATAGCGCTCTACCGTGTGTTTTTCGAATTGCACCGCCAGCCCCTGGTGGGCGGCGTCGGATTTGGCCACCACCAGCAGGCCGCTGGTCTCCTTGTCGATCCGGTGCACGATGCCAGGGCGCTTGACGCCGCCTACTCCCGAAAGGTTGCCGCCGAAATGATGCAGCAGCGCATTGACCAAAGTGCCGGAGGGCGAGCCCGGCGCCGGATGCACCACCATGCCGGAGGGTTTATTGATGACAATCAGGTCATCGTCTTCAAAGACAATCTCCAGCGGGATGTCCTCGGGGCCGATATGGCTGTCCTCGGCTTCCTCCACGGTGATCGCGATCTGCGCGCCGGCCTCGACCTTGGCCTTGGCGTCCTGCACCACGGCGCCGTCCACCGTAAGCGCGCCCTCTTCGATCAGCCGGGCCAGACGGGTGCGCGACAAAGACGCCTCCTCTGGCACATCGCGCGAAACCGCTTTATCAAGCCGCTTAGGCGGGTTTTCCGCGATGACAAATTCAATCCGGCGGCTGCCCATGACTGATCCTTCCGAGACCGAAATCCAAACGGAGCCGCCGCAGATCCGGTTCCTGCGGCGGCTGGTGACCACGCTGACCGTGGTGATGATTGGCGGGCTTGTAGTGATAATCTCGCTGCTTGTCATCCGCTTGCAGGCAGGTGATACGCCGCTGCCCGCAGAAATCGCCCTGCCCGACGGGGTAAAGGCCGAGGCGGTCACACTGGGACGCGGCTGGATAGCTGTGGTCAGTCAGGACAACCGCATCCTGATTTTCGACCGCGAGTCCGGCGCGCTGCGCCAGGAAGTGCGGATCAAGGACTAGCCCCGCGGGTCAGGACCTGAGCAGAACCTTGTTGGAATCAATCGCCGCGGCGATCTGGGCATACTGCGCTTGCCGTTCCTGCGCGGATTCCGCGCTGCGCAGCAAAACTGTGCCTGCGTCTTCAAATATGCGGACAGCTTCCCGGTTCACTGCAGCCTGCGCGGACGGTCTGACAGGCGTCAGCGGCCGGGTGGTGCGTTCAGCCGGGTTTGCGGAACTGGTGACGCTGACCCGGCTCCGGCCCGGGTCGCTGTTCTGGCGGGCCAGCCGCTTGAGCCGGGCCGAGGTGTCCTGCAGCACGTCGCGCACCTCGTCGTAATCGGTGCCCGCAGGGATGCCATCTGCAGCTGCTTCCAGCCGTTCCGAGAGGCAATCGACTTGAAGCGCCGAATCACCGGTGGCGCGGCAGAAGGCCTTGGCTGCGGACAGGGTGCCCAGCAGCTCGGTCAGAAAGGCAGCCGAACCGAATTCTCCGGCCGGAACCACGACTGTATAAGTCAGGGGTCCGGCGCCCTGTGCCAGTGCGGGTGCTGCGGCCAGACCCAGACAGGAAACCCCTGCGGTCAAGCTCTTGGCGGCTGTCTTAAACATATCGTTACCCTCGCATATCCCGAAGAACCACGCATTGCGGTGCGGCAGCTGCGCGGCATTTTGCCGGATCTTCACTGCTGCAGCATCGTTATGTTGCTTGGCACCCGGGCCTTCATTAACCTTAAGATGTTCCAAAGCATAAGGTTGTTTTATCATGTACACCAGTATCTTGCGGGCAGCGGCATTGATTATCCCCATGTCTCTTGCCGCACAGCCCGTATTTGCCCAGACCGCGGACGCCGCATTGAACGAAGCCAAGCGGCGCGTGGCCTGCGGTGCCGGTGTTCCGGTCTCCGCCACCTATCTGGCAAACGGCACGCTGCAGGTGACCTGCCAGGCACAGGGCGCCGAGGCCGTGGCCCAGGCCGCCGCAAGCGGCTTGCCCGAAACCGGACTGTCCGCCGGAGCCGCCGCCGGAGCGGTTGCAGGGGTGCTGTTCCTGGTTCTGATCGCCGATGACGATAATGGCACATCGACCACAACAACGACCACAACCACCAGCACAACCGATTGAGGCCAGGTCCCTTTTGCCCGTTCTGCTGGAGCACATCCATTGCGTGCTCCAGCAGAATGGCATGCAGCGGCCGGCACAGCGCTACTGCTTTTGCCTGCCCCGCTTGCAGAAGGTCAAAGGGCCGCGCGGAATTGCGCGGCCCAAAGGCAAATCCCTGAATAAAGCACCACAACCGCGGTCCCGGCTGCTGGCGCCCAACGGGGGCATGAACAGGCCGGCCGATCAGCGGCCAGGAAAACCTGGGCTAGCGGCGGGAACCCGCAATAGAATTGAGACTGCAAAGCCGTGCCCGGCAGAAACGCCGGACTGCTGCCGCAGCTGGGACTGCCCAAGGTGTTTGATTGAGTGGTACCACCTCCCCGGCTCGAACGGGGGACCTCCTGATCCACAATCAGGCGCTCTAACCAACTGAGCTAAGGCGGCACTGTGGGGTCATTTATAGCACGTCCCGGAGGCGCGCAAGAAGTTTTTTTGCCTTTCCGCTGCAGAAATCCGCCACTTCCGATTGCCCGGTTCAATGGCCCGGATCCGGCCATAACGCCGGCTGAAAGTTATCCACAAACGCTTGCAATCATGCGAAATTTCCCGCTTCACTCAGAGCGGTCCGCCCTCTGGTTCCGGGAAAGACAACCGCCAGGTCTGCTCTACCAGGTCCTGGCCATAGCTGTGCACCGGATGGCTGTCCGTCAACTGCCAGCCGAAAGCCCGGTAAAGCGCGCAAGCGGTCTGGTGGCTTTCATGGGTTTTCAGCATCATGCCCCGGTACCCGGCTGCACGGGCAAACTCCATGCATTCCCGCAGCAGCCGCTTGCCCAGCCCCTTGCCGCGCGCCGCAGGCGTCAGCAGGAACAGACGCAACTGCGCTGTGGCGGCATCCTTTTTCATGCAAAATACCGAGCCCAGCCGCTCGCCGCCGCTTTCCGCCAACCAGCCGCGTTCGCAGGCCGGATCGTGGCCCGCGCAGAAACTGTGCAGAATATCGGCGACCAGCGGTCCGAAAGTTTCATCAAACCCGGCCTCGCGGGCGTAAAGATCCTGGTGGCGGGCGGCCAGCCAGTGCATGTCGGTAGGAGCGAATCGGCGCAGGGTCACATCCATCATGCGAACAGCATAGCGTAAAGCCGGCTTGCCTTTCAGCCTGCCCCGGGCTAGCACCAGCTGCAATCCGCTGACCGGCATTGGAGTGTGCAATGAGTATCAACACCGAACGCGACATTGAGGCAAACATGCAAATCGGTCCGACCGATCAGGGTATGGTGCGGATTTTCATTGATACCGGCAGCGTTGAAATCCCGATGGACTTTGACCCGGAAGAAGCCGAGGAGATCGCCGAAGAGATCCGCGCCGCTGCGCAAGCCGCGCGCAGCGTCAAGTAGCGCAGCCTTTCCGGCACTCCGCCCCCGCCCTTCCGCGCTGAACCCGATGGCCGGGCAAAGCGGCGCAACAAGCGCCGGCAGCGTGCCGCAGGCACGCTGCCGGGCCCAAGGCCGCCAAGGGGTTCCGGCGCAGCCGGGGCACCTGCGGGCGCGGGAGTTGCCGCCAGCGCTCAATCCTCAGGCTCTTGATCTCCGGCCCCGCCCAGCAGCTGCCCGTCCCGGCCCGGGCGCGGGTCACGCAGGGCCTGCAGGCGGCGGGCGGAATCCATCGCGAATTTCTGGATCAGCTTTCTGCGGCGCGCCGGCGGCAGTTTGTCCTCCGGCGCCATGCGGATGATTTCGGCATCATACGGGTCTGCAATAATCAGCCCGGTGCCGTCCGGCAGCAGCTCGGTTGGGAACGCCAGATCCACCGCCCAGAAATAGCGGTCGCACCAATCCAAATAGCCCTCCCATTTGCTGTCGGACTGGAAATCAGCGCGGCTGGACTTGCACTCGATCACCCACAGCTCCCCCTTGGGACCCAGCGCCATCACATCCACGCGCAGGCCGCGGGCCGGCACAAACTCCTCCAGCGGTGCATAGCCCAGCGAGCGCAGATAGCGCGACACCCCGCGGGCGAGCTTCTGTCCAGGCTGCAGATCATCCATCATACGGGCAAATGTGAACAATTAGGGAACAAGTTGCAATCCCGCGGTTTTAACCGGAAACAACCCGCCAGCACTGTGTTCCCCTTGTAACAGCGCGCCGGGCAGACTATTTACGGCCTTGGCGGGTTCTGCCCTTCTTGTGACAGGCAGCATTCCAGTGGCCTTAAGCAATTCCACGGGAGCTGGCTCTGTTCGGACCCTGGTCCGTTTACCTGGCGCCCACCTGTACAAACAGGTCCCCGGGAATCAAAGCCGCACGGTTGATTGGTGGTCCCGCCGCATTTTCCCTTACCGCCAAGGAAAAACCGCGCCTTCCGGATGGAAAGCGCGGGCGGATTGCGTTTTGCAATGAATCAGCGGCGGCTGCGCAGCTGGCGCTCACGCTGGGAAAGCTCGTCAGCCGGAACACGCACCGGCTGGAGTTCATTAACCACAGGAGTGCCGCGGCGGGGCCCGCCGTCCTTTTCAGCCATGGCCATCACCGCCCAGGCAAACTGCACACCGGCAAAGACGATGCCATGCATGAACCATAATAGGAACACCGCCAAGAGGCCCGCGTCGGATGTGGAAACCAGCCCCCAAAGGTTCATCACATTGAACCAAAGCAGCATCGCCACAAATACGGCAGCAATCCCAAAGCCGATCACGACGTTGCGGATATACATCTTCACCAGTTCAGGCATCTGTGTCCTCCAGATATGCAATAGGAGGTTATCAGTCTCTACAGCGCCGTCCAGCGCTTCCGGAGAAATAAGCGGAATTTGCCGCACCCTTTGCGATTGGCAGTTTCCCAAAAAAAAAGGCGCACTCTGCAGCGCGCCTTTTTTTCATCGAGGTCCGGAATTGCCGCCTCAGAAGGCTTCCGGTTTGGCTTCGCGTGCCATGTGGTCCAGCACGGCGTTGACGAATTTCGCCTCCTTGCCTTCAGGAAAAAAGGCACGTGCGATATCGACAAACTCGTTTATCACCACTTTGGGCGGGGTGTCGGACTGGCTCAGCTCGGCCCCGGCCGCGCGGAACAGCGCGCGCAAGGTTGGATCGATCCGGGCAATCGGCCATTTCGCCACCAGGGCGCGGTCGGTCATCTGGTCGATCTGCGCCTGATGGTTCACGGCTTCGCGTATCAGATTGCGGAAGATCTTGTTATCCCCCTCCGCCATCTCGTCACCCTCATAGACAGCGCCAAAGCGGTGGTCCTCAAACTCGACGATCACCTTGTCAAAGGTGAGGCCGCTGTGTTCCATTTGGAACAGCGCCTGCACAGCATAAAGCCGCGCTGCCGATCTCATCTGATTCTTGCCATTGCCCTTGGGGCGGCTGTCCTGGGTGCTCATACGCTGGTGGATCCGTTGTCTGTACCGGCGACCTGGTACGCCCCGGTGGGCGCCTTGAAACCGATGCCTTTGGTCTGGGCGCCCCACTTACGCGTGAGTGCGATCAGATGCAAGGCCGCAGCTGCCGCGCCGCCGCCTTTGTTCTGATCGGCCGTATCAGCCCGCACTTCGGCCTGTTTGCGGTTTTCCACCGTCAGGATGCCGTTGCCGATGCAAAGCCCCTGCAGGCCCATCAGCTGGATCGCGCGGCTGCTGTCGTTGCAGACAGTGTCATAATGGGTGGTTTCACCGCGGATCACGCAGCCCAGCGCCACGTAGCCGTCGAAATTCGAGGTCCGGTCGGCAATTGCAATCGCGGTCGGCACTTCCAATGCGCCGGGCACTTCGACGATCTCGAAAGTTCCGCCTGCGGCCTCGATCTCGGCTGCGGCGCCGGTGACCAGATTGTCGGCGATATCCTTGTAATAAGGCGCCACAACAATCAGCATCTTCACCGGCTTGTCGAATTCCGCACGCGGCAGGGTGTAATGGGTTTCATGTCCAGCCATATCAATCGTCCTTCAGAATGGGGCGGCTGCCGGTGATGGACAGCCCATAGGCATCCAGCCCGACATATTTGGTCGAGGGCGAGTCGGTCAGCAGAACCAATTCGTTCAAACCCAGGCTTGACAGGATCTGCGCGCCGATGCCGGTCTGTTTGATGGTCACTGTCCGCGCGCCGTCTTCCTCATTGGCATAAAGCGCATTGCGGGGCTGGCGGAACAGGGTCACCACACCGCGGCCCTCTTCGGCAATGATCTCCATCGCGCGAGGCAGCTGGCGGGCCGATTTCGGGCCAAGGCCCAGAATGTCGGTCGCCTCATGCAGCGCATGGGTACGCACCAGCACCGGCTCTGGCGTGGTGATGTCGCCCTTGATCATCACCACATGCTCGATACCGTGGGTCTGGTCGGTGAACAGCCGCATTTCCCACTCGCCGCCGATTTCCGAGGTCACGGTCTCGCGCGAGGTTTCCGTCACCAGATTGTCGTTGCGGGCGCGGTAGGTGATCAGGTCGGAAATGGTGCCGATCTTCAGCCCGTGCGTCGCGGCGTATTCCACCAGATCGGGCAGCCGTGCCATGGTGCCGTCTTCCTTCATGATCTCGCAGATCACCGACGACGGGTACTGACCGGCAAGCCGGGCCACGTCGCAGCCGGCCTCGGTATGGCCCGCACGCACCAGCACCCCGCCCCGGCGCGCGCGCAGCGGGAAGACATGACCGGGGGTGGCAATATCGGCAGCAGTATTGTCGGGGTCGATGGCGGTGGCCACGGTCAGCGCCCGGTCGGCGGCAGAGATGCCGGTGGAAACGCCTTCGCGCGCCTCGATCGAAACTGTGAAAGCAGTCTCATGGCGCGACGAATTGTGCAGCGCCATCATCGGCAGGCCCAGCTCTTCGATTCGATCAGCAGGCAGGGTCAGGCAGATCAGCCCGCGGCCATGGGTGGCCATGAAATTGATCGCCGCCGCATCCGCAGCTTGCGCCGGGATCACCAGATCGCCTTCGTTCTCGCGGTCCTCGTGATCGACAAGGATGAACATGCGGCCCTGGCGGGCCTCCTCAATGATGTCTTCAATCGGGCTGATGGCGTCGCGCAATTGCGCCTCAACCGGCCCCGGTGTTTCAAAGCTCATGTAGCAGCCTTTCGATGCGCAAAGGCAGCACGCCTGGCGCTGCGGGTTCTTTCCCTGCCAGATAGCCCACAGACGGGGCAAATGCCAGTCCCGCAAACGGCACAGAGGGGTCTGGACGCGGCTTGTGCATCTGTGCACAAATGATTTTGGATCCAATCCATAGGGCCAGGGCTTCATCGGGAAGGGAAAGACAGATGCGCGCATCCCGCATTATCCAGGCGGTTGAGGCTCATGCCGAGGGCGAGCCGGGCCGGGTGATCACCGGCGGCATGCCGCTGTTGCGCGGCAATTCGGTGTTTGAAAAGATGCAGGACATGGCGGCCAATCATGATGATATCCGCCTGCAGATGCTGCGTGAGCCGCGCGGCAATCCTGGGCTTTGCGGCAATGCCATTGTCCCCCCGTGCCACCCGGAAGCGGACGCCGGTTTTATCATCTTCGAGCAGACCGAGTATCCGCCGATGTCGGGCTCCAACACGATCTGCGTGGTGACGGTCCTGCTGGAGACCGGCGTGGTGGCGATGATGGAACCGGTGACCGAGCTGGTGCTGGAGGCGCCCGCCGGGCTGATCCGGGTGCGGGCCGAATGCCGGGATGGCAAGGTGACGCGGGTGGAGTTCGAGAATGTGCCGGCCTTTGCGGTGCATCTTGACGCGCCGGTGGAGGTTGCAGGCCTTGGCACGGTCACCGTGGATGTGGCCTGGGGCGGGATGTTCTTTGTGCTGGCTGAGGCCGGGAGGCTGGGGATTACCCTTGATGCAGACAATGGCGCAGAGATCGTGCGGGTGTCGGAAGCGATCCGCCATGCCACTGCCGAGCAGCTGCCCGTAGTGCATCCTGAAAATCCGGAAATCACCGGCCCTACGATCACCAACCTGTGGGGCGCTCCGGTGGCAGATGGCACCCACGGCCGCGGGGCGGTCACCATCTCGACAGGTCCGTTCGACCCGGAGCACCCGCAGGACGCCAGCGGCATCTTGGACCGCTCACCTTGCGGCACCGGCACCTGCGCCAAGATGGCGGTGCTGCATGCGCGCGGCAAGCTGGGGATTGGGCAGGGTTATGTGAATGCCGGGCCACTGGGCACCACGTTCACCGGGCGCATCACAGCGGAGACGCAAGTCGGACCATACAAGGCCATCATCCCCGCCCTGTCCGGCCAAGGATGGATCTACGGGCTGAGCCATTACACGCTGGACCCCAGCGACCCGTTCCCATTGGGCTATACCGTCGGCGACATGTGGTGACGCGCGCCGCCTTGGGGAGCACTTCAGTGCTGCTCAAGGGGGCGGGAGCTTATGAGTGTGGCGGGATGAGGGGCGCTGCCCCTCGGCCTTGCGGCCTCACCCCGGAGTATTTTTGGAAAGATGAAGAGGCTGCGCCGTTTTATCCGGCTTCCTGCAGACGCGCGACGTAGCGGGCCAGGGTGTCGATTTCCAGGTTGATGCGGCTGCCCAGCTTCACATCGCCCCAGGTGGTGACCTCCTTGGTGTGCGGAATGAAATTGATGCCGAAATCACAGCCATCCACATCATTCACTGTCAAGGAGGTGCCGTTCAGGGCAACCGATCCTTTGGAGGCAATGAAGCGGGCCAGGTCCTGCGGTGCGCGCAGCGTAACGCGGGTACTGTCGCCCTCGTCTTTCAGCTCCACAACTTCAGCGACGCCGTCCACATGGCCGGACACGATATGGCCGCCCAGCTCGTCGCCCACCTTCAAAGCGCGCTCGAGGTTGATCCGCTTGGCTGTGGTCCAGCTGTCCAGGTTGGTCTTGGAGACAGTCTCGGCCGAGATCTGCACGTCGTACCAGTCCTCGCCCAGCGCAATCACTGTCAGGCAGACCCCGTCAGAAGCGATGGAGGCGCCGATATCGATGCTGGCGGTGTCATAGCTGGTACGGATGCGGGCGCGCAGGTCGCCTTGCTGCTCCAGTTCGGCGATGGTGCCAACGTCCGTGATAATGCCTGTAAACATGGGTCCGCTCCCCGCAGATGATGTGCCGATGCTGCCGCAGAGGTAGCCAAGCCGCGCGCGCTCTACAAGCCCCGGCTTGCCTTACCGCCCTTCGCGGCCATAGTTTCGCCCCAGTCAATTGTTAATCAATCCTTGAGACTGCCACCGTATTTCTGACACCGGGATGTCACGCCACCTGATGAAACACCGCAGCTTTCTGTTCCTGCAAGGCCCGCACGGGCCGTTTTTCGCCGCCCTTGGACGATTGCTGCGGGCTGCGGGCTGTGATGTGGCGCGGGTGGGGTTCAATGCGGGCGATCAGGCCTTCTGGCGCGGCAAAGACAGTTATTTGCCCTTCACCGGCGGCCCTGAAGATTGGCCGGAGGTGTTGGCCGGGCTGCTGGAAAGCCGCGGCATCACCGACATCGTGCTGTATGGCGACACCCGCCCTATTCACGCCAGCGCGATCAAAGCCGCGCAGCAACGCGGTATCACCGTGCATGTTTTCGAGGAAGGCTATCTTCGCCCCTATTGGGTGACTTACGAGCGCGGCGGCGCCAATGGCCATTCGCGGCTGATGGAGATGGACGTTCCGGACATGCAGGAGGCGCTGGCGCTGTCCGACATGGAAGCACCGCTGCCCCCGCACACTGGGGCGATATGCGCCAGCACGTGTTTTACGGTGCGCTGTACCATTGGTTCGTGATGTTCCGGAACCGCAAGTACCGCAATTTCCGGCCGCACCGTTCATTGACGGTGACCAAGGAGTTCCGGCTGTATTTGAAACGGTTGCTGCTGATGCCCGTTCAGGCACTGGAGCGGCGGCTGGCGGAGCGGCGCATCCGCAATGGCGGGTTTCCCTATCATCTGGCGCTCTTGCAGCTGGAGCATGACAGCTCGTTTCAGATGCATTCGCCGTTCTCCAGCATGGGCGAGTTTCTGGAGGAGGTGATCCGCGGCTTTGCCGAAGGCGCCCCGCGCCACCATCATCTGGTGATCAAGGCGCATCCGCTTGAGGACGGCCGTGCCCAAGTGCGCCGCACGCTGCGCCGGCTGGCGCGCGAGCACAGCATCGAAGACAGGGTGCATTATGTGCGCGGCGGCAAGCTGGCGCAGCTGCTGAACGAAGCACGCACCGCGGTGACGGTCAATTCCACCGCCGGCCAGCAGGTGCTGTGGCGCGGCATTCCGTTGCGGGTGTTCGGGCGGGCTGTCTATGGCAAGCCTGAGTTTGTGTCCGAGCAGCCCCTGGCAGAGTTTTTTGCCGCCGCCAGCCGCCCGGACAGCCGCGCTTACAAGGATTACCGGCGGTTCCTGCTGGAAACCTCGCAGGTGCCCGGCGGCTACTACTCCCGCGAGGGGCGGCGCCAGCTGCTGCGCCAAGTGGCGGACATGATGCTGGCGGACGAAGACCCCTATGACGCGCTGCGCCTGGGCACAGCGGCACCGCGGCAACAGTTGCGTCTGGTGACCTGACTCAGCTGCGCCCAAAGACTGGATTTTTCCCTGCTGGCAGGTTAGGTTGCCCCTAAAACTTGAGGCAAACAATAATTGGTCGAGGAGACCGAGCAGTGAAATCCGTTCCCCTTCGCTGGGCGCGTCCAGTGGCGATGCTCGCAGCATTGACCCTTGCGGCCTCATGCGGCCTGCCCAAGGTCGGCCCCAACAAGCGCCAGATCTTTGCCGGTTCCGTGCAGCGGGAAGGCGATGCCTTCATCGTCTCCGTCAACGACCGCGTCGCCCGTGCCACCGCCGTGGTGCCGGCCCTTGGCTTTTCGTCAGGCTTTACGTCTGCCGGCCGGCTGACCTCGGACACCATCCGTCCCGGCGATGTGCTGGGCCTGACGGTATGGGAAAACGTGGATGACGGGCTGCTGGCCGCCGAGGCGACCAATTCCACCGTGCTGGAAGAGGTGCAGGTCGACAGCGCAGGCTATATCTTTGTGCCCTACGCGGGCCGCCTGCGCGCCTCCGGCAACACACCGGACCAGCTGCGCGAGACCATCACCAAAAAGCTTGAAGACCAGACCCCGACCCGCAGGTGCAGGTGCGCCGTCTGGCCGGTGACGGTGCCACCGTTAGCCTGACAGGCGCCGTGGGCGGCCAGGGCGTCTATCCGATCGAACGCCCGACCCGCACCCTGTCGTCGATGCTGGCCCAGGCCGGCGGCGTGACGATCCAGCCGGAAATTGCCCAGGTCACCGTGATTCGCGGCCAGGAAAAGGGCAAGATTTGGTTCCAGGACCTGTTCGACCATCCGGAGCTGGATGTAGCCCTGCGCGGCGGCGACCGTATTCTGGTTGAGGAAGACACCCGCTCCTTCACCGCCTTGGGGGCGACCTCGGCCCAGGCGCGGGTGCCATTTGAAAGCCAGGACCTGTCAGCGCTGGAAGCGATTGCCCAGGTTGGCGGGCTGATTTCCACCGCCTCTGATCCGACCGGCGTCTTTGTGCTGCGCAATGAGCCGGCCGAGATTGCCAACCAGGTGCTGGGCCGCGATGATCTGATCGGGGCGCAGCGTTTGGTCTATGTGCTGAACCTGACTCAGCCGAACGGATTGTTTGTCGCCCGGGATTTCGTGATCCGCGACGATGACACCCTGTATGTGACTGAGGCGCCGTATACCCAGTGGACCAAGACCATTTCGCTGCTGGTGACACCAGTGGGGTCGCTGTCAAGCGTTTCCAGCGCCGTTGGCGGTTAAACCGCCGTGCGTCAAAGCGCTGGCCAGCACAAAGCCGGGAGCACTGCGTCCCGGCTTTTTGTTTACAATGGCGGTTTCCTGACCCAGCGCCGGGTGCGGCGGATCCTGCAGCTTTGCGGCTGCCACATCCGGCTGGGACTGCCGCAGGCCGAAGATCTGGTTGGCATCTGGGGCGCCTCGCCCACAGCGCACCGGGGCCTTGCAGTCGCCGAACAGCGCGGCTGCGGTCTGCTGCGGGTCGAGGATGCCTTTCTGCGCTCGCTTCACCCCGGCCGGGCCGGCGAGCCGCCCATGGGGCTGCTGCTGGACCACTCGGGCATGCATTTCGATGCGGCGCAGCCGTCAGAGCTGGAACAGCTGCTGGCCAGCCATCCGCTGGATGATGCCGATCTGATGCGCCGGGCGCGTGATGCGATTGCCCGGCTCAAGAACGCGCATCTCAGCAAATACAACGTCTTTGATCCTGCGGCGGCGGTGCCGGATCCGGGCTATGTGCTGGTTGCGGACCAGGCACGCGACGATGCCTCAGTCACTGCATCGCGCGGCGACCGGGCGCGGTTTCTGGAAATGCTCGCCTTTGCCCAGGAGGAACACCCCGGCGCGCGGGTGCTGATCAAGACGCATCCAGAGACGCTGCGCGGCTACCGGGCCGGGTACTATGAGGCCGCAGATGCAAGCGCGCGGGTGGAACTGTTCACGGGCAGCGTGTCGCCCTGGGCGCTGCTTGAGGGGGCCGTGGGCGTCTATACTGTCTCTTCGCAACTGGGGTTCGAAGCGATCCTGGCAGGCCACAAGCCACGGGTCTTCGGCCAGCCGTTCTACGCAGGCTGGGGGCTGAGCATTGACGATGCCCCGCCCGCCCGCAGACAGCGGCGGCTGACGCGGGCACAGCTGTTCGCAGCAGCGATGATCCTTTATCCGAAGTGGTACGATCCCTTCCGGGACGAGTTGTGCGGACTGGAGACAGTCCTGGATAACCTGGAAGCCCGGGTGCGGGCCTGGCGGGACGACCATCCCGGCTGGGCCGCTTCTGGTATGCGTATGTGGAAGCGCAAGCCGCTGCAGAAATTCTTTGGCGCCGAGACGCGGGTGCTGTTCACTGAAGACCCGGCCAAGGCACAAGCCAGCGGACGCAAGCGGTTGGTCTGGGCCGGCAAGGCGAACGCGGCGCATGACGGTGCGGTCCGGGTGGAGGACGGCTTTCTGCGGTCCCGCGGGCTGGGGGCGGAACTGGTGCCGCCCCTGTCGCTGGTGGCTGACCGCCAGGGGATCTACTATGACCCGCGCCAGCCCTCGGATCTGGACACGCTGATTGCCCGCAGGGTTGAGATGACCCAGGCCGAGGAGTTGCGGGCCGAGCATCTGGTGCGGTCTCTGATCCAGCACGGGGTGTCGAAATACAATCTTGGCGGCACCGCCCCAGCCCTGCCCGAGGGCCGCCGTATCCTGGTGCCGGGCCAGGTGGAGGATGACGCCTCAATCCAGTGCGGAGCGGGAGCCGTGAAGACTAACCTGGATCTGCTGCGCGCGGTGCGGCAGGCCAACCCGGACGCGGTGATTGTCTACAAGCCGCATCCGGACGTGGAGGCGGGCCTGCGCAAAGGCCGGGTTGCAGCAGAGGGGCTGGCGGATGCGGTTGCGTCCCACGCGGACCCCATGGCCCTGCTGGCTGACGTGCAGGAGGTCTGGACGATGACCTCCCTTCTGGGGTTCGAAGCGTTGCTGCGCGGGGTGCCGGTGACAACGCTGGGAACACCGTTTTATGCAGGCTGGGGCCTGACGGCCGATCTGGCTCCGGCGCCGCCGTGGCGGCAAGCCCGTGTCACGCTACTGGGCCTCGCCCATGCGGCGCTGATCGACTACCCGCGCTACTTCGACCCATTGACCGCCCAGCCCTGTCCGGTGGAGGTTGCAGTGATGCGCCTTCGCCAAGGCCATCTGCCGCATCCGGGGCTAAGCAACCGGCTGCTGTCCAAGCTGCAGGGGCTGTTTGCCACCTACGCCCATCTCTGGCGTTGAACGGCGGCCAGTTGATCGGGAGCCCTCCCGCGCCCGCAGGACATCCTGGCTGACGCCAGCCCGCCCTTGGCGGCCTTGGGCGTGGCCCGGCGCGCAGCGCCGGGCAACGCCCAACGGGAGCGGAGCATGAAATATGCTCCAGTGACGGGCGGGAGAGCCGGTTCTGCACGGCATAGGATGGTCAGCGCAGCGCACGGGTCCAGCGGTGCAGGATGTCTTTGCCGAGGGGACGGGTTTCAACCAGCTCAAACCGCGGCGCTTCCTCCAGCCGGCCGATGCCGAGCGCACCGATCGACGGCAGACCCTCGGCACCAATCCCCAGACCAGCAGTGAAGCCGATCAGCTCATCCACCAGATCAAACGCCAGCAGCGAGGCTGCCAGCGCGCTGCCGCCTTCGCAGAACACCCGCGTCAGCCCCGCCTGCCCCAGCTGCTGCAGCACATCCGCCGCGTCCAGCTGTACCCCGTGCGACGCACAGGGGATCAGATTGGCACCCAGCCCTTCCCAGGCCTGAATGCGCTCATGATCAGCGCCGTGGCCATGGCAGAGCCAGACCGGCACGTCCTTGGCGGTGCGGGCCAGCTGACCCATCAGCGGCAAGTCCAGATGGCGCGAGATCACCACTCGCACAGGCTGGTGCTCCACCCCCAGATCGCGCACGGTCAGCGAGGGATCATCAGCCCGCGCAGTCCCGCCGCCCACCATCACCGCATCATGGCGCGCGCGCATCGCGTGCACGGCGCGGCGGGCCTCCGGTCCTGTGATCCATTTGCTTTGGCCCGATCCGGTTGCAATGCGCCCGTCGAAACTGGCGGCCAGCTTCAGGGTCACCAGCGGGCGGCCCTGCTCAGTCTTCAGAAAGAAACCAGCATGATCCCGCGCTGCCTGTGCCCCCCATATTCCGGTGGCCACCTCAATGCCCGCATTGCGCAGCATCTGAAATCCATGCCCTGACACCCGCGGATCGCTGTCCTCGATCGCGGCAACAACCCGCGCCACACCGGCGTCAATCAGCGCCTGCGCGCAAGGCGGCGTTTCGCCGTGATGGGCGCAAGGTTCCAGCGTCACATAAGCCGTGGCGCCGCGCGCCGCTCCGCCGGCCTGCGCCAGTGCTTCGGTTTCTGCATGGGGGCGGCCGCCCGGCCTGGTCCAGCCGCGGCCCAAAACGCGGCCGCCCTGCACGATAACACAGCCCACTGCCGGGTTGGGCCAGCAGTTGCCCTGCCCGCGCCGTCCCAGGGACAGCGCCAGCGCCATGAAACGGTGATCAGCGTCCATTATTCTTCCGGTGCAATTGGCGGGCGCAGCTCGTGAACAAAATCCTCGAAATCATCCGCCGCCTGGAAATTTTTGTAAACGCTTGCAAAGCGCACGTAAGCCACGGTGTCGATCCGGGCCAGCGCCTCCATCACGATTTCGCCGATTTTCTTCGACCCGATATCAGTCTCGCCCATGCTTTCCAGCCGCCGCACGATACCGGAGATCATCTGATCAATGCGTTCGGGTTCTATCGGGCGTTTCTGCATCGAAATGCGGATCGAGCGTTCCAGCTTGTCGCGGTCGAAATCCTCGCGCTTGCCGCTGGTTTTGATCACCACAAGATCGCGCAGCTGCACCCGTTCGTAGGTGGTGAAACGGCCGCCGCAGGCCGGGCAGAACCGGCGCCGCCGGATCGAAACATGATCTTCGGCGGGGCGTGAATCCTTGACCTGAGTGTCGATATTTCCGCAAAATGGGCAGCGCATCCGCCTGCTCCCTCAATCCTGTCAGCCTATTGTTTGTGCCGGTGTTTGCCCGGTTATCCACAACTATAGGCTACCCTCCAGAATTTGGGTAGTGGTGATTTATGGCCGCTAGATAAAGAGGTTCAGGCCAGATGCGCGGCCACATGCCGCTGGTGCGGACGATCGCGGTGTTCAAACAGGTAGATCCCCTGCCAGGTGCCCAGCACCAGTACTCCGCGGCTGACAGGGACCGGCAGGCTGACTGGCATCATCGCCGCTTTGATATGGGCGGGCATGTCGTCCGGCCCCTCATAGGTGTGGCGCAGATAGGCCATTGCGGGATCGGAGGAAGGCGGCACCAGGCGCGAAAAAAAGGCCCGAAGGTCGGTCTGCACCTCGGGGTCGGCATTTTCCTGGATCAGCAAAGAACAGGACGTGTGGCGGACAAACAGGGTCAGCAGCCCATCCTGCAGGCCGGCCCCGGAAACCCAGGCCTGCACGTCACGGGTGAACTCATAAAGGCCCTGCCCGCGCGTCGGAATGGTGAACTCATGCATCATGCAGATCTTTTGGCTGAACACAGCCCGGCCGGCAACAGTGTCAGCCGGTGAAGCTGGAAATCAAGGCAACCAGCGGTCCCGCCCGGGCAGCCGGTCATAACAATAGGTTTGCGCAGCCGACACATGCAGATTGTCACCTGCCTCGCGCACATTCAGCGACAGGCTGGAGGACCGGTCAGGAACACCAGGCGGCAGGCCAAAGGCAAATTGCACCGCTTTGCGCCCCGGCCGGTTGACCGAAGGCCCGACCCCGCGCCAGACATAGATCCGCTGGTTCACCGGCGCCCGCAGCTGGCGGATCGCAAAATCACCGATACCGCACCAATAATCCTGCGCGCCAGTCCCGACCCGGGCCACCACTTCCCAGACGCCTTCGGACACTGGCAGCACTTCATGGCGGTTGATTGCCCGCCAGGCGGACGCGGGCATTGGGACAGCCAGAGCCAAGGCCAGCATCCCTGTCAGCCACAGTCTTTTGCGCGTCATCTCAACCTCCCTCTTCTCCGGCCCGGACTGGCAGCGGATCAGTCTGATTTCACGGCCGCCCGAACGGTATGAAGCAATATCCGAATGCCTCCTGAACACGCATTGTATCACCAGATTGCAGGCTGTTGACAGACCCGTATCCACCAGCCGGCGCTGCGGCCGCCAAATTTGCGTCCAGCGTGAACTGAACTGCCGAGCGGCGCCCGGTCGTTTCGCTGGGGCCCAGCCCGCGGGTGATGTGCAGATTGCTGTTCCAGGGCACCCGCAGCACACGCTGCGCGTAATCCGCCGCCCCGCACCAGAAGAGATATCCGTTGCCGGTGTTCGGAATGACTTCGAATACGCCTTCGGATACCGGATAGACCCGGATACTGTGGCGGCTGGTATTGGCAGCTGAACTGTCTGGAAGAGCCATCATCAAAGACGTTGCAAAAAGTGCGGCGGCGGCAAGTTTCATGTCATTTCCCTTTCGTTCAGCGGGACGCATGCCTGTTCAGGCTGCGCCTCTCCAAGGGTAGGGAAAATTGAAACACAAGCCAGTCACACTGCCGTGCAAGGGCCGGCAAGCGGCAGCTGGCTGCTCCGGCCGGCCTCAATCGGCGCTGCTGCCAACAGCGTACATCCAGTATTTACAGTACCTTGGCCGCGGTCCAGCTGGACCGGCTGATGATCATCTTCCTGCACAAGCAGCCTGCCCTCCGCGGCGGCACCGGCAGGCTGCGTCGGCTTGCAGTTCACGCAGTGAGACACATTTTTGTGGAACAATGTGACCGCACCCTCAAAAAGCTGCTGCCTCCACGCAATAGCCATATCCCTGCTGCACTGACATGCTTTCCCCGGGGCGAAAACCCAGCGACAGCCAGCCTGTCTTGGGTTCGACACCGCTGCGCTTCGGGTAGAGCGTGAACTGCACCGAGGACCGGCGCCCGGTGGTGACGCTGACATCCCGGCCCCGCACCACGTAAAACCGGTCCATCCAGCCAGCGCCCAGCTCGCGGCGGGCGTATTCGGCAGCTGCGCACCAGTAATCCCAGGTGCCGCCCGATCCGCGCGGCACCACCTCATAGACCGTGTCATTGACCGGCAGCACCCGCACACCGCGGTTGGCAAAGAAGGCATCCGCAGCTGCGGGAATGGAAGAAAGACAAGCCAGGCCTGCTGCGCAAAGGAGGTTCTTCATTCGGAAATATCCCTGTGTTCGCTTCAACATAGGGATGTGCCGCAGCGGCTCCAATAGACCGGCAGCACCTTTGTAACGACCTCTCGCAGATGTGTGAACGCCCGCCTTAGGCGCGGGGCGGGAATGGAATGATCTCTGCACTGTCCCGCTTATGGCTCAGCACGCCTTCAAGAATGGCAAGCGCTGCAGCATTCGGCACGGTGCCAGTGTCAGGGTGGAACTTTTCGCGCGCCTGCCGGCGCAGCATATCCTTGGTCCCGGCTCCATCCATTTGCTTAAGCGCATCCCCCTGATCCGCCAAAACCTCGACCATGAACTGGTTGGCAGTCACCAGATCATTCAACGATTGAAGCTTTGCAGTCAGCGCCAGCAGTGCCGTGTTCATATTGGTATGTGCAGACATTTTCTTCCCCCCGGAAGGCCAATGGGCAACAGCACCGATTTTAAGGGGGGATGCCGCGCCGGGCAATGACAGGGTTAGCAAATGGTTAACGCCTGAGGTCCAGCTCGGGCAGCACCAGAAACCCGCTGTAACGCACCAGCAGACCGATGCGCGGCAGGCTGGCAGAGATGTCAAATCCCAAGTGCCCCTCCGGCGTCTCAAATTCGGCAGCGGCGCTTTGCGGGCAAAGGGCCTGGGGCAGCGGCAGGCCGAACAGCCGGACCCTCTCCACCGAGACCACCATTGCGCCTTGCTGGACCGAGACGGCCAGGTCCAGCTCGACCATGCCGAAACGTTCCACCGCCCTGCCTGTTTGCGGATCGTAGCGCAGGTGCGAGCGGGTCAGGAATTTGCCGAAACTGCGCCGCCAGACATGGCCCTTGCCCTGCGGCGCGACGTCCAGCCGGAACCGGGTTTCTGCCATCGGCGGCGGAAACCCTGCAAGTGCCGCCAGCAGCCGCGCCCAGCGGTTGCCGCCCTCAACCTTGACCATGCCGTGGCTGCGTTGCGGCGGTTGCGCATGGAACCGCAGCAGGACCGGCGGCACCTCCAGGTCTTGCGCCGCGATAATGTCGCCAAAGGCATCCCTCATAGCTCAAAGCCTCCGTCGGCAAACCGGGCGCGAACCTCTGGGCCAGGGATCAGGCACGTATCAAAGCGGCCGAACAGCCGGTACCGGTTGCGGGCGACACTGAAGTAGAGCGCGTCCTTCAGCCGCCCCGGCAGGAACCGGCAGACAGACAAGGCTGGCCAAGGCAAGGGCAGCGCCCGCATCGCCGCGGCAAAGGCATCCAGCCGCTGATAGGTGCGGCCATCCACAATCACCAGATTGGTCTCGTACGCATCCGTCGGCAGGCCATGCTGGCGGTAAAGTTGCTGCCCCAGCGGCGACTGCGCGGTGGCAAAGCGGAACCGTCCGGCCCGGTCATGGCGCAGCATGAAGCGGAAGAATCCCGAGCACAGCACGCATTCGCCGTCGAAGACGATGAGGTCTGTGCTCTCTTCCTTCTTTCTCATTCAAGTCATGCCCCAATATTGGTCAGCGTTCGGGGAAAATGTTGGTGTCAGGCCCAAACACCACATCATCGCCGGAAGCATACAAAAAACATCGTCTGCGATTACCATCATTTTCTTCGCATTTACTAAGCGCAACCTGTTCAGCCTCGCGCATGGTCAAGCGCCCCGACGCATAAGCCCAAGCTCCGTTCCGGCTGAGCGCCAGCGCCTTATTCCGTCTGGCCGCAGAATAGCGGGACACCACGTCCCTGCCCCGCAAATCAGCAACAAACGGAATAGTCTCAGGACTTACGGTCCCGGCATAGACCAAGGAAGGACTTGCCTGCCAATCCGGTATGTTCTGCCCCTTTGCGATGGCCATGCCGCAAGCCTGACCCGCCGCGTGCTCGCACTTTTGCAATACAGCACGGGTTATTGTCGACGACAGCTTGTTGCCGCTGCAGCGGGACGCCCAATGCCCGTTCGGCGACACGGCCACCATATAGGTCTGCTTGCAGCGGACCCGTTCATAATCCCTTTGAATACTGGCGCTGACGACATCCGATAGGAAGGGGATCTGAAAGAAATCGGGAACGTCTGCCCGCGCGGAATGAGCACTGGCCACCAGCGCAACTAACACGAATCTAAGCAACATCTTCTGAATTCCCCAAACTAATCTGTTGGGCAGGTTACAGGTCAATCAGGCAAGAAAAAGGCGCCCCGCGGGGCGCCCTTTGATTACTGATCCAGGAAGCTGCGCAGTTTGCGGCTGCGGCTGGGGTGCTTCAATTTCCTGAGCGCTTTCGCTTCGATCTGGCGGATCCGTTCGCGGGTCACGCTGAACTGCTGGCCGACTTCTTCCAGCGTGTGGTCGGTGTTCATGCCGATGCCAAAGCGCATCCGCAGAACCCGTTCCTCGCGCGGGGTGAGCGACGCCAGAACCCGGGTAGTGGTTTCCTTGAGGTTTTCCTGAATGGCGCTGTCCAAGGGCAGCACGGCATTCTTGTCCTCGATGAAATCACCCAGCTGGCTGTCTTCCTCGTCCCCGATCGGGGTTTCAAGGCTGATCGGCTCCTTGGCGATCTTCATCACCTTGCGGACCTTCTCCAGCGGCATCTGCAGCTTTTCCGCCAGCTCTTCCGGGGTCGGCTCGCGGCCGATCTCATGCAGCATCTGGCGGCCGGTGCGGACCAGCTTGTTAATGGTCTCGATCATGTGGACCGGGATCCGGATGGTGCGGGCCTGATCCGCGATCGAGCGGGTGATGGCCTGACGGATCCACCAGGTCGCATAGGTCGAGAATTTGTAGCCGCGGCGGTATTCGAATTTGTCCACCGCCTTCATCAGGCCGATGTTGCCTTCCTGGATCAGGTCCAGGAACTGCAGGCCGCGGTTGGTGTATTTCTTGGCAATCGAGATCACCAGGCGCAGGTTCGCCTCCACCATTTCCTTCTTGGCCTGGCGGGCTTCTTTCTCACCCTTTTGCACCTGCTGCACGATGCGGCGGAATTCCGAGATATCCAGACCGACATACTGGCCGACCTGGGCCATGTCGGCGCGCAGTTCTTCGACCTTGTCGGTAGAGCGTTCGATGAACATCTGCCAGCCGCGGCCGGGCTTGCCGCCCATGTCGGCCAGCCAGTTCGGGTCCAGCTCGCGGCCACGGTAGGCATCAATGAACTCGCGGCGGTTGATGCGGGCCTGGTCGGCCAGCTTGACCATCGCGCTGTCAATCTGCATCACCCGGCGGTTGATGCCGTAAAGCTGGTCAATCAGCGCCTCGATCCGGTTGTTGTGCAGATGCAGCCCGTTCACCAGTTCGACGATTTCCGAGCGCAGCGCCTGATAGGTCGCCTCGTCTTGAGTGCTGAAGGAGCCGTCCTCGTTCAGGGTTGCCGAGATCCGGCTGTCCTGCATTTCGGACAGCTGCGCAAAGTCGGTCGAGATCCGCTCCAGCGTGACCAGAACACGGTCCTTGAGCGCGGCCTCCATCGCGGCCAGCGACATGTTGGCCTGTTCATCCTCGTCATCGTCGTCATCGCTGGCAATCGGATTGCCGTCGGCGTCCAGCTCGGGACCTTCGTCTTTAACCGGCTTGGCCGCAGCCACAGCGGATGTATCGACGACCGGCGCTTCCTCCTCGCCGTCTTCGTCCAATTGGTTGCCAAAGGTGGCCTCCAGGTCGATGACGTCGCGCAGCAGGATGTCCTCGGACAACAGTTCGTCGTGCCAGATGGTGATCGCCTGGAAGGTCAGCGGGCTTTCGCACAACCCCAGGATCATCGTATTGCGGCCGGCTTCGATCCGCTTGGCGATGGCAATCTCGCCTTCACGGCTCAGCAGCTCAACCGAGCCCATCTCGCGCAGGTACATGCGCACCGGATCATCGGTGCGGTCCAGCTTTTCAGCCTGGGCGCCGGCCAGCGCAACCTCGCGCGGACCTTCGGTGGTCACAAGGTCGGTGGTGCCCTTGTTCTCTTCTTCTTCGGCCTCTTCGTCCTCGATGATGTTGATGCCCATTTCGCTGAGCATCGACATCACGTCTTCGATCTGTTCCGAACTGACCTGATCCGGCGGCAGAACCTGATTAAGCTGATCGTAGGTGATGTAGCCTTTCTCGCGGGCCTCCGCGATCATCTTCTTGACCTGAGTCTGGCTCATGTCGAGTGAGATTTCGGCGTCCTGATCATCAGGTTTGCGGTCGTCGGTGTCTTTGGCGGCCATTCATTGCTCCTACTCAGGGGCTGCGGGGCGATTCGGGTCGCGCGAATCATTAGCGCGATTCTCTGATTCGTCACCCCGTTTACCCAATTTTCCTGTGCTCTTCCTTAGCAAAACGCAGAATCAGGCAATCTGTGTCATTTACCGGAAAAGCCGATCCGATCCAAAAGGGCGCCGAACGCGTCGCGCTCATCCCGGCTGAGCCGCGCGCCGTTCTCGCCCACATCATACTGCGCCTGGTCCTCATTCTCGCTGCGCACCGCCTTGTTCTTGGCCTCGGCTGCCTGCCGCAACCGCCAGGTCAGCGCCTCATCTGCAAGGCCGTCCAGATCCTCTTCGGCCTCTGCCAGTTCCGCGTCCAGCCCGCGCCGCGCCTCAAGCTTTGCCAGCTCCTCGGCCAGGGTCATGCTGGCCAGTTCGGTGTCGCCGGGTTTGCGCAGGCAGGGGGTGATTGCGACATGGCGAAGGCCAAAGAGGTTTTCAAGGGCATGAGGTCCCAAAGACCAGTCGATTTCCTCGCGCAGACGCTCCGGCGCGCTGATGCCAAAGCGCAGCACCATATCCCGCAGCACCGCCAGATCCGGATCGGCGCATTGCAGGCGCTCAAGGCTGGTCTCGAATTCGGGGATCACAGCCGGGGTGGTGATTGCCGTGGCCAGGATCACCGCTTCGCGCATGGCGGCAAAAAACTCGTCTTCGGCACCTGCCACCAGCGAGGCACGGGTGGTTGCGCGCGGCTGCGGAATCGGGCCAAAGCCCTTGCCGGGTTTCCACGGCGGACGGCTGCCATCGCGAAAGCCGCCGCTGCGGGATCCGCGCTGCTGGAAACCGCCGCCGCCGCCGTCGCGATTACTGCGGTTGCCGCGAAACAGCTGCCAGCGCATCTCCTTGACGTCTTCGCCGTAATGCTTGCGGATCGACGGGTCGCGGATCAGCTTGATCTTCTCGCGCAAGGATTTGTCCAGCGACGCCTTGCGTTCGGGGCTGTCGAAGACTTTGCCCTCGGTCTCGCGCTGCCACAGCAGTTTGACCATCGGCATCGCCTGATCCAGCACCGCCTGCACCGCCTCCGGGCCTTTACTGCGGATCAGGTCGTCGGGGTCCTTGCCTTCGGGCATGATGGCAAAGCGCAGGGATTTCCCGGCCTCCAGCAAGGGCAGCGCCAGATCAATCAGCCGCATGGCGGCGCGGATGCCCGCCTTGTCGCCGTCCAGCGCGATGATCGGCTCATCTGACATCCGCCACAGCATCTGCAGCTGGTTTTCGGTGATCGCAGTGCCCAGCGGCGCCACCGACGACTGAAACCCGCCTTCGGCCAGCGCAATCACATCCATATAGCCCTCAGCCACGACCAGCGAGGACCCCCGCCCCGAAGCCGCCCGCGCGGGCCCGTGGTTATACAGGCTGCGGCCCTTGTCGAACAGCTCGGTCTCGGGCGAGTTCAGGTACTTGGCGTTGTCATTGGGATCCATCGCCCGGCCGCCAAAGGCAATTGCGCGGCCGCGCGCATCGCGGATCGGGAACATGATCCGGTTGCGGAAAGTGTCATAAGGCTTGCCGCCCTTGTTCGAGGGTTTGGCCAGCCCGGCGCCGATGATCAGATCCTCGGGCACGTTCTTGCCACGCAACCCGTCCCACAAGGCCTGCCAGCCATCAGGGGCAAAGCCGATTTCCCAGCGGTCCAGCGCCGGCGGTGTCAGGCCGCGGCGCTGCAGATAAGAGCGGGCGTCATGGGCAGCGTTGGTTTTCAGCTGCAAGCGGAAGAACTGTACCGCCTGCTCCATCACTTCGGCCAGCAGTGCCCTGCGGTCCTGCTTTTCCTGCGCGCGCGGGTCGCGCTTGGGCATTTCCATGCCAGCCTCTTGCGCCAGGATCTCCACCGCCTCCATGAAACCGACGTTCTCGGTCTCTTGGATGAATTTCAGCGCGTCGCCTTTGGCGTGGCAGCCGAAGCAGTAATAGAACCCCTTGCGGTCCTCTACATGGAAGGATGCGGTTTTCTCATGGTGAAAGGGGCACGGGCTCCAATAGTCACCCTTGCCCGGCTGCGACTTGCGCTGATCCCACATGACCTTGCGCCCGACAACATCAGAGATACTGACTCGGGTGCGCAATTCATCCAGAAAGCCGGGCGGCAGGGACATATCAGTTCGACTTCAGCTGTTTCTGCATCGCCTGGATCTGATCCCAGTTCTGCAGGCACTGTTCCTCGAACAGCGCGCCGAGGTCGGCGTCCTTCAGGTCGCGCCGCTTCATCGCGTAAACGTGCTGGGCCAGTTGCGGGATCGCGTTGGAGAAGGCTTCGGGCCATTCCGGTTCTCTGTCCAGAATGACCTGCTCCACCTCTTCCTGTTTCACCCGGTCCAGCCGCGCCTGCTGCACCGCGGCCATGACCTGGCCCTGGTACTTGCAGCTTTGTTCTTTGGTTTCAGAAGCATAGGCCGGAGCCGCCAGTAGGGCGGCTGCAAGGGCGATGCGGATCATAGATGCGCTCCGGGAATCAGTTGGTGATCCCCAAAGGTTACCCCCGCGCCGCGACAGCTTCCATCGCTGTTTTCAAATCATGCACAAGCGTTTTCGCCATCGAGCGGAACACCATGATCTGAAACGCCTGCGGCCCGGTGCGGGTCACCGAGGCCATCATGTGCTTCAGCTCGGTCCGTGCAGTATGGCCGCGCTTGAACACCTGGTTCCGCAGATCCACCGGCACCAGCCGCGCCAGCACGTCCTCAGCGCCAGCGCCTTCCAGCCGCACCACGGCCCAGGCGTCGCTCTGATCCGTCAGCGCGGCGTGCCCCGCTAGCTTGGCATCCGGCGCAAGCCCCATCAGCAATGCCATGTCCCGCCCGAACCAGACCGCGCGGCTGCCGGCCTTGCCAGTCGCACGGTTTGCCGCCGGGAAGGCCATGCCATGGGCCGTTTCCAGCGCCTTGCTCAGCGCCTCCTGCTGGCCCTTGAACGGGGCCACGGTCCACATCGCACCGGGATGTTCCTCGGTCAGGCTCATGCCGCCGATGGTTGCCGGAACCAGTCCTTCACAGGGACTTTTTGCAATCAGTTCAGCCACGGGAACGCCCTCCTTCGGGGTCAAAGAACACGGGCGAAACAACCTCGCACAGGGTATCAACACCGCGCATGTGGTCAACCAGACGCACAGTTTCGCCGATCCGCTCCGGTCCTTCTTTCAGAAAGGCCAGGCCAATCGGGCACCCCAGCGCCGGCGAATAACCGGCCGAGGTCACGTAACCCTGATCATAGATCCGCTCGACCGGGTCGCCCGGCGTGAACAGATGGGCCCCGGCAGTGATCTCCTTAGCCGCGCCAACCGGCTTCAGGCCCACAAGGCGCATCCGGTCCTCGGCCATCAGCCCCTCGCGGGTGGACATCGGCTTGCCCAGAAAATCCTTCTTCCTGGACATCATTCCCTGCAGCCCCAGGTCAAAGGCGGTCACTGTGCCGTTGATCTCGGCATGGGTGATCAGACCCTTTTCGATCCGCAGCACGTTCAGCGCTTCCATCCCATAGGCACCGCCGCCCATCGCCTCGGCCCGCTTCAACAACTCGCGGAACAGGCTTTCACCATAGCGCGCAGGAACGGCCACCTCATAGGCATGCTCACCCGAGAAAGAGATCCGGAACAGCCGCCCCTTGACGCCCAGCACGGTCGCCTCGCCGCAGCCCATGAAAGGCCAGGTTTCGCCGTTGACCTCCTCGTCCAGCAGCCCGTTCAGCAGCTCCTGCGACTTGGGGCCTGCTACGGCAAACTGCGCCCATTGCTCCGTCACCGAGGTGAACCGCACGTCCCAATCCGGGCAGAGCGCCTGGGAAACAAACTCCATATGCGCCATCACCTGCCCCGCCGCGGCGGTTGTGGTGGTCATGACATAATGGTTTTCACCCAGCCGCGCGGTGGTGCCGTCATCCATGACAAAGCCGTCTTCGCGCAGCATCAGCCCATAGCGGACCTTGCCAACCTTCAGCGTGCTGAAGGTGTTGGTATAAAGATGATCCAGGAACTTGCCTGCATCGGCGCCCTGAATGTCGATCTTGCCCAGGGTGGAGACATCGCAAATGCCCACCGCATTGCGCACGCACGTCACTTCCCGGTCGCAGGACTGGCGCCAATTGGTCTCCCCCGGCTTCGGATAATAGGCGGCGCGGTACCACAGCCCGACCTCCAGCTGATGCGCGCCGCGGGTGTCGCTCTCGCCGTGCGACGTCAGGAAGCGCTGCGGCTTAAAGCCCTCATCCGTGGCCCCTGCCCCGATGGCACCAATGGCCACCGGCACAAACGGCGGCCGGAAGGTGGTGGTGCCGGTCTCGGGGATCGTCCGCCCCGTCGCATCCGCCAGCACCGCCAGCGCTGCAACGTTTGAGTTCTTGCCCTGATCGGTTGCCATCCCTTGGGTGGTGTAGCGCTTCATATGCTCGACCGAGCGGAAATTCTCAACCGCTGCCTGCTTCACATCCTTGACGGTGACGTCGTTCTGGAAATCGAGCCAGGCGCGGCCCTTGCCCGGCACCGCCCACAGCGCCGCAATACGGTAGGGATCATCCTCCGCATCCGGCAGATCACCGGCAGCGGGTTTCAGGCCCAGCGCTTCCAGCACCTTAGCCGCAGCATCCGCGCCTTCGCGCAGCGCGCCTGCGGTGGAGAACGTACCTTTACAGGCGCCCGCCGTGACCATCCCCGGCACGGCGCCCTCTGCGGGAACAAAGGCCAGCGCATCGCGTTTCCAAACGGGGCGGCTGTTCAGGTGGCAGGTCAGATGCACCGAAGGGTTCCAGCCGCCGGACATCGCCAGGCAGTCGGTCTGGATCTTCTCCTCGCCCTTGACCGAGCGCACAGTGATGCTGTCCACCCGATGCCGTCCGGCGGAACCGCAAACCTGCGCGCCCTTGATCACCTGATACGGGCCGCTGTCCGGCGCCTCATGGCGGCTGTCGATCACCGCCGCGATGTGGACGCCTGCATTATGCAGGTCGCGTGCGGTGCGGTGCGCCTGATCGTTGTTGGCAAAGACGGTGACCCGCTCCCCCGGCGCCACACCCCAGCGGTTCAGATAGGCGCGCACGGCGCCCGCCATCATGATGCCAGGCCGGTCATTGTTACGGAACGCCACGGGACGCTCGATCGCGCCTGCTGCCAGCACCGCATGTTTGGCAGCGATCCGCCAGAAGCATTCGCGCGGCAGGTGGCTGCCTTTCAGCGAATGGCGCCGCGGCAAATGGTGCGAAACCCGCTCCAGCGCGCCATAAGTGCCCTGATCATAGGCGCCGGTGACAGCAGTGCGGGTCATCAGCCGCACATTGTCCATCGCCTCAAGCTCAGCCAGCACGTCCGCGGCCCACTCATGGCCCGGTTTGCCGCTGACGTCTTCGCGTTCCGCCAAAAGACGCCCGCCCATGCGGCTGTCTTCCTCTGCCAGAATCACATCGGCCCCGGCCCGGCCGGCAGTCAGCGCCGCCATCAGCCCGGCAGGACCCGAACCGATCACCAGCACATCGCAAAAGGCAAAGGCTTTCTCATACCGGTCCTGATCCGCCTCGCCCGACAGCGCACCAAGCCCTGCCGCATTGCGGATCATCGGCTCATAGAGCTTTTCCCAGAACGCAGCCGGCCACATGAAAGTCTTGTAATAGAACCCTGCAGTAAAAAACGGCGCCGCCAGGTCATTGACCGCCATCACGTCACGTTCGACCGAGGGCCAGCAGTTCTGACTGCGCGCCTCCAGCCCCTCGAATATTTCTTGCTGGGTCGCGCGGACGTTCGGATCCTGCTGGCCGCCGGTGCCGGTGGTCACCAGTGCGTTCGGCTCTTCGCTGCCCGCGGTCAGTACCCCGCGCGGGCGGTGGTATTTGAACGACCGCGCCATCAGATGCACATCATTGGCCAGCAAGGCAGCGGCCAGCGTGTCCCCTTCCAGCCCCATCAGGTGGCGGCCATTAAATGAGAACGTAACCGGCTTCGCACCCTGGTTCAGCCCCTTGCCTGGAAGTCTCATGCCTTACCTCCCAGCCTGGCCTCGGACGCCAGCTGCACCGCCAGAATCTCATGGGTCGACGTATTGCGAGTGACCTTCAGCCAGGAATTGCAGCCCATCTCGTGATACCACAGCTCATCCAGCGGCCCCGCCGGGTTTTGCCGCAGGTTCACATACTCGTGCCAGGCATCCAGACCAGCGCCTTCAGCCGGGCGCACTACTGCTGCACCTTTGTAATAGAATTCGCGGCGGTCCCTTTCGCCGCAGAGCGGACAGGCAATCCTCATGACCAGCGCCCTTTCATCTTTCTGAAAAAACTCCCGCCGGAGGCAAACCCGGCGCATTCAAAACGCTTAGTGCAAGTTATGCTGCGCACCGGTCCCCTCCTCATCCATCAGGCCATGACCGCTGCGGAAACGGTCGAGCTTCAGTTTGGTTGCTGCCCCATGCGGGCGGTCCGTGGCGATCAGATGGGCATAGACATGGCCTGACGCCGGCGTCGCCTTAAAGCCTCCGTAACACCAGCCGCAATTCAGATAGAGTCCGTCAACCGGCGAATGATCGATAATGGGCGAGCCATCTGGCGTCATATCCATAATGCCGCCCCAGCTGCGCAAGAGCCGCGCCTTGCTGACCGCCGGCACCATCGCCACAAAGCTCTCCATCGTGTGCTCCACCATCGGCAGGTTCCCCCGCGCGGCGTAAGAGCTGTAGAAATCCAGATAGCTGCCAAACACCAGCCCGCCCTTGTCCGACTGGCTGATGTAGAGATGCCCTTCGGCAAAGGTGATCACATGATCCACGATGGGTTTCAGCCCTTCGGAAACAAAGGCCTGCAGCACGTGGCTTTCAATCGGCAGGGTCAGACCCGCCATCGCCGCCACCTGGCCGGAGCGCCCCGCAGCGGCCAGCGCCACCTTCTTGGCCCGGATCGGTCCGCGTGCAGTCTGCACGCCAACAACCTTGCCGTTCTCCACGTCGATGCCGGTGACTTCGCAGTTCTGGATCAGATCCACCCCGCGCATATCGGCACCGCGGGCATACCCCCAGGCCACCGCGTCATGGCGCGCAGTGCCCGCCCGGCGCTGCATCAGCCCGCCCATGATCGGGAAGCGGTTGCTGTCAAAATTCAGGAACGGCGCCAGCGCGCGCACCTGTTCGCGGCTCAGGATCTCAGCATCGTCACCCTGGTTGATGATCGCGTTGCCCCGCCGCACTGCGGCGTCGCGCTGACCGTCATTGTGGTAGAGATTGAGGATGCCGCGCTGCGACATCATCGCGTTGTAATTCAGGTTCTGCTCCATCCCTTCCCACAGTTTCAGCGAGTGGGAATAAAACTCGGAATTGCCCGGCAGGTAGTAGTTGGCGCGCACGATTGTGGTGTTGCGCCCCACATTGCCGCCGCCGAGATAACCCTTTTCCAGCACTGCAACATTGGTAATGCCGTGTTCTTTGGCCAGGTAATAGGCGGTCGCCAGACCGTGGCCGCCGCCGCCGATGATTACCACGTCATATTCGGACTTGGGCGCGGGGTCGCGCCAGTGCGGCGTCCAGCCCTTGTTTCCGGTGAGCCCCTCTTTGAGCACACGCCATCCCGAAAACCGCATGTCGTCCCTCCCCGTCAAATCACTTCCGGTGCCCGGAAAAAAGGTGACCCGGACCCTGGCGGCATTGCTACCCGCTTTCGCCTGCCGCTCCTAGCCCCAAGGATCAATTTGCGGCAGTCCGGCCCGGCTTTGCTGCAAAACACACGAACTGATCATATGTGTCTAGTAGTAATTGCGACAGGTCGTGACGTATTCCGGTTCACTAGCAAATTAAAAACGGGGCGGAGAGTTTTCCCTCCGCCCCGGCTATAATCAATGTGCCCGCTGGCTGGTCAGAGACCCTTGGCGTGATAACTTTTGGCGACCTTGTCGATCGACACCAGATAGGCGGCAGTACGAAGGTCGGTGACATCGTCCCGGCTGTGCCAGACCTCACGCATCGACTGGTAGGCCACCCGCATAGTGTCATCGAGGCCCGAGCGCACAAGTTCCAGCTCACCCGCGCCCTTAAGGTACTTGTCCTTGAAATTCGGCGACATCGACCAGGTATTGCCCATCACGTCGTCCAGACGCTGCAGCTCGTCGATCACCAGCTGGTGGCGCGCCTCTTCCTGGCGGCGCTGCATGCGTCCGAAACGGATGTGGGACAGGTTCTTCACCCATTCGAAGTATGACACCGTCACACCGCCCGCGTTGGCATACATGTCGGGAATGATCACGGTGCCCTTTTTGCGCAGAATGTCATCCGCACCGGCAGTCACCGGACCGTTTGCAGCCTCGATGATCAGCGGCGCCTTCACGCGTTCAGCGTTGGACAGGTTGATCACCCCCTCCAGCGCCGCCGGGATCAGGATGTCGCAGTCTTCTTCCAGCAGCAGCGCGCCGTCTTCCACATACTGGGCATCAGGGTAACCAGCCACGCCGCCATGCTTGACGATCCAATTGCGCACCGCCTCGACGTCCAGGCCATCGGGGTTCGACAATCCGCCGTCCCGTTCGATGATGCCGGTGATCCGCGAACCATCTTCCTCGGACAGGAATTTGGCCGCGTGATAGCCCACGTTGCCAAGCCCCTGAACAATGACCCGCTTGCCATCCAGCTTGCCGCTCAGGCCAGCTGCTGCCTTGTCTTCCTCGTAACGGAAGAATTCCTGCAGCGCATATTGCACGCCGCGGCCCGTGGCCTCGACCCGGCCCGAGATGCCGCCGGCATTCAGCGGCTTGCCGGTGACACAAGCCTTGGCGTTGATGTCGGTGGTGTTCATGCGCGCATACTGGTCCGCAATCCAGGCCATCTCACGCTCGCCGGTGCCCATGTCGGGCGCTGGCACGTTCTGCGAGGGATGGATCAGGTCGCGCTTGGCCAGTTCATAGGCAAAGCGGCGGGTGATCAATTCCAGTTCGTGCTCTTCATATTCGCGCGGATCAATGCAAAGCCCGCCCTTGGAGCCGCCGAACGGCGCCTCCACCAGGGCGCATTTATAAGTCATCAGCGCCGCCAGCGCTTCGACCTCGTCCTGGTTGACACCGGTGGCATAACGGATGCCGCCTTTGACGGGCTCCATATGTTCGGAATGGACCGAGCGGTAGCCGGTGAATGTATGCATGGCGCCGCGCAGGCGCACCCCGAACCGCACCGTATAGGTCGCGTTGCAGACCCGGATCTTTTCCTCCAGCCCCGGCGGCAAATCCATCAGGGACACGGCCCGGTTAAACATCAGGTCCACGCTCTCGCGGAAGCTCGGCTCTGTGCGGCTGCTCATCTAAAATCTTCTCCGTGCTCAAACATCGACTCGATGCCGATGATGCCTTCACTCTATGCAGAGAAGATTAAGGAGTGCGACCTTTTTGACCATTCCCTGCCAAAAAGATTCGCATTTTAGCGAAAGACTCACGATTCGCCGCTTGCCCGGAACCATTGTTCCGCAGACTGCAACAACTCCGCAGGATACCCGGCAATTGAAACCCCAAATCACTACAATCACATGTTTTTCGGCGCAAACCCGCCCCAATTCCGCCACGTTCGGCAGCCATTAATTATGTGTAAATTCCGCGTCTAGAGCCGGGCTGATCTGTTCAAGAACCGGCGGGGGGTGTTTAAATGCATAGACGTCACAAGGGGTCCACAGCGCTGAGCAGCCCGCTCATGCAGCGCTGTCTGGCCAAGGCAAAAGCCTTCCTGAAAGAAGAAGACGGGGTGATGGCTGCACCGACGTGCTTCACCGTTTTGGCAATGGTTGCAATCGGCGGCATCGGGATTGACCTGATGCGGATGGAACGCGACCGCACCAATTTGCAATACACTCTGGACCGGGCGGTGCTGGCAGCTGCGGATCTTGATCAAACCCTTGCGGCTGACGCCGTTGTTCTGGATTACCTGACGAAGGTCGGGCTTGAACAATATTACTCCAACCCGATCGACAGCGAGAGCCTTGGGTACAAAAGCGTTGAAGCGACGATCAACACCGACTTCGATGCGCTGTGGCTGAATTTCTCGGGTGTCAGCAGCCTGCCGATTTATGCAAATTCCCGCGCTGAAGAAAGCATCGACGGCGTCGAAATCTCAATGGTGCTGGACGTATCCGGCTCGATGACCCGCAACAGCCGCCTGACCAACCTGAAGGTCGCGGCCAAGGATTTTGTCGATACCATGGTGGCAAACACCACCGACGGCAAAATGTCGATTTCCATTGTGCCCTATGCAACCCAGGTCTCCGCACCTGAGGAGCTTTTGGATCAATACAACCTCGATAGGCTGCACACCTATTCCAACTGCGTGAATTTCTCCGCCTCCGATTTCAATTCAGCCGGCTTGTCCACTTCGGCCTCCCTGGAGCAAACGATGCAGTTTTCTCCCTGGGACCGCTGGGACGACCGGCCGGGCCTGGTCGGTTCACCCGTCTGCGAAGAACATGCGCACCGGGAGATGATGCTTTTACAGAAGGATGCCACGGCTCTCAAAGGCTTCATCGACGGCCTTGTGGGGCGCGGAAACACGTCCATTGACATCGGCATGAAATGGGGCACCGCCTTGCTGGACCCTTCCGCACGTCCGGCCATCAGCGCTCTTTCCTCCGGCGCCGGCGCGATCATTCCAAGTGACTTTTCCGCCCGTCCGTCTGCCTATACCGACACAGATACCGTCAAGGTTATCGTGCTGATGACAGATGGCCAGAACACCTCGCAATACTATGTCGAGAACGACCACCGCGAGGGGGATTCAAACGTTTGGTACGATGCGGCCAGCGGCGTGTATTCCACACTTAACCCTTCCACAGGAAAGTTCCGCCGGGACGGGTATTCCTACTGGCATAACACGCCCAAAGGCGGTGACAACGCCGAACGCCTCACCAACGTGGATCTGTTTGCGAAAACACCGCTCAAATATCTTTACTACAATCTCTTTGGCGATTGGATGGGCATCTCTGCTGCCCGCAGTGAATGGTATTACGGCGTCTACGACTATCACGGCAATTCAACCAAGAATGCCCGCACCCGAAGCATCTGCCAGGCTGCCAAAGATCAGGGCATTATTGTCTACACCATCGGTTTCGAGGCACCCAGCGACGGGGTGGCAGTGCTGCAGGATTGCGCCAGCTCTGACGCCCATTACTTTGACGTCGACGGGCTGGAAATCAGCGATGCCTTTGCCTCGATCGCAACGTCCATCCGTCAGCTGAGGCTCACCCAATGATCCGCCGTACCACACAAGCCCTGCGCCGTTTCAGGCAGCGCGAAGATGGCAACTCCACTGTGGAATTCGCTGTCATCGTTCCTGCCTTCATGATGATCCTCATGTCCACCGTTGAACTGGGCATGATCAATCTCCGCCACTCACAGCTTGAGCGGGCCCTGGATGAGACCGTCCGGACTATCCGCCTTGGCACCGGCGGCAATATGCAGCACGATGCGCTGCGCGACGAAGTCTGCGACCGCTCCGGTTTTATTGAGGATTGCGAGACTTCCCTGCGCCTGGAAATGGTGCAGATTGACCCCTACAACTGGACCGCCATAGATCCGACTCCGGACTGCGTGAACCGCGTTGCAGACATTCAACCGGTCCGGACATTCGAGAACGGCCAGTCCAACGAACTGATGTTCATTCGCGCCTGCATGAAGTTCAACCCGATCTTCCCCACCTGGGGTCTCGGCAGTCATCTGAGCAAGGATGAAGACGGCCGGATCAACCTGCTCGCTTCATCTGCATTCGTCCAGGAACCGAGGTAACGCTATGCTGACACTCCTCTCCCGCCGTCTGTCCGGCCGCCTGCCGGGTCCTGCCCGCCGTTTTCTGACCGGAACCCGCGGCAACGTCTCGGTCGAATTCGCCATCTATCTGCCGCTTCTGCTGGGCATGTTTACTGCAGTTTACACCTTCTTTGACGCCTTCCGACAGGAAAGCATCAACCTGAAGGCTGCGTATACCGTGTCCGATCTGATATCACGGGAAACCAATGCCCTGAACGACAACTATATCGACAGCATGCATGCGCTGGCCACGGAACTGGTGCGCGGCGACACGTCATTGTCCACCCGCATCTCGGTCGTGCGCTGGGACGAAGACGATCAGCGCTACTATGTCGACTGGTCCAAGGTCCGGGGCAGCGCCTTTCAGGAATGGGCCGATGGCTCGATCAACACCGTCAAGGAAAAACTGCCGACCATGCCGGATCAGGAGCGCGTCATTCTGGTAGAAACCTGGAATGAGATACACCCTGCCTTCAATATCGGCATTCCGCTGATGGACCTGCAAAACTTTGTCTTCACCCGGCCGCGTTTTGCCCCGCTTGTCGCCTTTGAGGGCGGCGCTACCGGCTCAGGCAGCCATGATGATGGCGGACAAGGCACCGATTAAAGCGCCTGGCGCGGCCTTATTGGCCGCGCTGCGCCATCATCGCCGCCAGGATTTCCGACATCGCCTTGCCTTGCGATCCCGGCGTTACCCCGCCAATGCCGATCCGGCGGCCCGACCGCCACCACAGCCCGGGCATCCAGATCCTGGAGCCTTGCGCGCCGGTCCGGATCAAAAAACCGTTGGACGGCTTAAAAGCAAAAAAGCCGCGGTCGATGGCCTTGATATCTTCAACCCTGGCAATCAGCTGGCCATTTGAACAGCGCAGCTCCTCTGCTGTCAGCTCGATCCGGTGCACGGTTGCCTGCCACATCCGCACCGCCAGCCACAGTGCCGCTGCGCCAACCGCCAGCAGAAACACCAGCCATGCCGGAGACGGCGGCGCCGCGAAGGCGACATAAAGCAGCAGGCAGCCGGTCAATCCCAGCATCGCCGTGCCCATGATCCGCCGCCCGCCGGAGGCTTCTATTGTGGCCAGGACCTCATTGCTCATCCGCTGCTCCCCTTGCTGCTGCGCCGGGCATAAACCGGATTTGCCAAAGAAAACAGCCCCCGCCGAAGCAGGGGCTGGATGCGGCCGTGCAAGCAGGGAAACTTACTCCGCAGCAGCGCGGCGCACGACCACCTCATAGCCCGGCTCTTCCGGTTCGTCGTCAATCAATTCCTGCGGGAAACCCGGCGCGGTGACGGAGAGGCCGGTGGCCTCTTCCAGACGCTCGATCATCCGGTCGGACTGCGCCCGCTCGCCATAACGGCGCTGGCCGTCCTTCATCATCTCGATCATCAGCGGCGACAGCTCCAGCGGCACATTGCTGCGGTCCGCCAGGGTCTGGAACAGGCCGATGTCCTTCATCACCAGATCCATGGTGAAGTTCACATTGCGTGATCCGGACAGGATCAGCTGGCTTTCGGTCTCATGCGCAAAAGAGGTGCCCGACGACATCGAAATCGCCTCAAACGTCATGCCCAGATCCATGCCGCTGGCCTTCATCACCGTCAGCGCCTCGCAGACCGCCAGCATGTTGATATTGGCCAGATAGTTGGTCATCACTTTCAGAACCGACGAATTGCCGACCTCGCCCACGTGCAGAATGCGGCGCCCCATGGTTGTCAGGATCGGCAGAATACGGTCGAACGTCGCGCGCTCGCAGCCCGCATAGATCGATATATTACCGGTGTCAGCCCGATGGCAGCCGCCGGACACAGGGCAGTCGACCGGCTGACCGCCGCGTTCGGCAATCAAGGCGCCCAAGCGCTTTACCTCAGCCACATCGGTGGTGGACATTTCCATCCAGACCTTGTCGGGCTGCACATGCGGTAGCATCTCGGTGACCACCGCATCGGATGCCGCCGGGCTTGGCAGGCAGGTGATGACCGCATCGCAATCCTGCATCATTTGCGCCGGGCTGCCGCCTGCTTTGGCACCGCGCGCCACAAAGGACTGCACCAGATCCGCATCCAGATCGTGCACGGTCACGTCCAGACCGTTGCGCACCAGGCTGCCGGCCAGTTTGCCGCCAACGTTGCCAAGGCCGATAAAGCCGACTTTCATGTCCGTCGCCATGTCGAATGTCTCCTCCCGGGGTATGTCTTTGCGATATGGCTAGCTTGACCTCCGCCAAAATTAAAACGAATAATAAAGCGGTCTGACCCTAGGAAAATTTGCAGCACTAATGTCCGACCTGCCCAATCTCGTCTGGCTGCGCGCGTTTGAGGCCGCCGCCCGTCTGAAAAGCTTCACCGCTGCGGCAGAGGAGCTGGGGCTGACCCAGGCCGCCGTCAGCCATCAGGTGCGCAGCCTGGAGAAAAGCTTTGGCATCACTTTTTTTACCCGCCGGTCGCGCCATCTGGAACTGACAGAGCTGGGCCATGCCTATTACCCTTCGGTGGCGCAGGCGCTGACCGACATCGCGTATTCCACCCGCGGGCTGCTGGGGCATGCGCAGACCCGCACGGTGACGATACGGGCACCGGTCTCGACTGCTGTCCTATGGGTGGCGCCGCGGCTGGGGGTGTTCCACGCCGCCAATCCGCATATCCGCATCCGGCTTATCTCTGCCGTCTGGGCCGACAGCACCCAGGACGAGGACGTGGATATCGACCTGCGGCTCGGGCCATCCGGCTGGTTCGGCCGCCGTGCGCATCTGCTTTCAGCTGAGACCGTGATCCCCGTGGCGCAGCCGCAGCTGGCAGGACGGATGCGGTCCGTGGATCAGCTGTTCGACCAGACGCTGATCCATATCCACGGTTATCAGGACCATTGGCTGCGGCTGTCCGAACAAGAAGGCGTGCCGCTGAAGGACCGCACCGCGCCGCTCTATGTGGACACCTCTTTGGCAGCGATAGAAATGACGGCCTCTGGTGCTGGTGTAGCCATGCTGATGCGCCGCTATGCCGAACTGCCGCTGTCGCAGGGCCGACTGGCACGGGTTCTTGGTGCAGAAATCCCCATGGGTCAGGGCCACTATTTGATGCCAGCCGCCGGAGAGGCCCCGAACAGCGCCGAAGTATCCCTGGCACGCGATTGGATTGTATCGCTGTTCGGCTGAACAGCGATGGCCCCTTGTCCGGCCTTGGCGCCTGCGGGCTGGAGCGCTCCGTTCGCACACGCACAGAAGCCGTGTTTCAACGCCCGTTTTCCAGCGGCACCGCACAGCCTATCTTGCCATCAGTCATTAAAACCCAGGAGACAGGCAGATGTCCCTTAGACCGATACTCGAAACCCGTCCGGCACAGCCCCATACCGAGGGCGCCGGCGTGAAACTGCACCGCGCCTTCGGATTTCAGGATCCGTCCGAGCTGGACCCGTTCCTGCTGTTCGACGATTTCCGCAATGAAAACCCCGAAGACTATCTGCGCGGCTTCCCCTGGCATCCGCACCGGGGCATCGAGACCATAACTTATGTGCTGTCCGGCACGGTCGAACATGGCGACTCGCTGGGTAATGCGGGCACCCTGGGCGCAGGCGACGTGCAGTGGATGACCGCCGGCTCCGGCATCCTGCATCAGGAGATGCCGTCGGGCAACGCGCAAGGCCAGATGCATGGTTTCCAGCTCTGGGGCAACCTGCCTGCCAGCGAGAAAATGACCGCGCCGCGCTACCAGGATGTGAGCGGCACCGAGATCCCTGAAATCATCGACGACGACGGCACACGGGTGAAAGTGATTGTCGGAGATTTCTGGGGCAAGCGCGGCCCGGTGGACGGTATTGCCGCCGATCCGCAGTATCTGGATGTGTTTATTCCGGCGGGCGTGAAAAAGACCCTGCCGATCGACACCTACCGCCGCGCCTTTGCCTATGTGTTCGAAGGCCAGGCGGCTTTTGCTGACGCTTCAGCGCCGCAAGGGGTATTGCTGGAAAAAGAAGTGGCAGGCGAAGAGGTCAACATCCGCGACCTGTCCGGCGACCGTACCCTGATCCGCTTTGGCACCGGCGATGAGATCACCGTGCAGGCGGGCCCCGAGGGCGTGCGTTTCCTGCTGATCTCCGGCGCGCCGATCCACGAGCCGGTGGCCTGGCACGGGCCCATCGTGATGAATACCCAGGCAGAGCTGCAACAGGCCTTCCGCGACCTGCGCAACGGGACATTTATAAAGCCCGCGCACTGATCGGGAAAACCGGTGCCCACTTTTCCCTGTGCGCGGCGCAGGCCCGCGCACTGATCCGGAAAACCGGTGCCCACTTTTCCCTGTGCGCGGCGCAGGCCCGCGCACTGACCCGGAAAACCGCTGCCCGCTATTCCCTGTGCGCGGCGCAGGCCCGCGCACAGGGAAAACCGCGCCCGCCAAAACGGACGCGGTATGCTATACTCCCTGCGCCAATAAGCGTTGGGGGGAGTGATGATTATCCGGGTGTTCCGTGCCACCGTCCGCGAGGACAGGATCGAGGACTTCAAGGCCTTTCTGACCGGCAGCGCCATTCCGCATGTGCGCCGCCAGCCGGGGCTGGTCTCGGTCACCGCCGGGCTGCCGCGGCCGGACTCGCCTGCCACCTTCTGCGTCGTCATGGTCTGGGAGAGCATCGAGGCGCTGCAGGCCTTTGCAGGCGAGAACTGGGAGCAACCGCATGTGCTGCCGGAGGAAGACCCGATGGTGCTAAGCCGCCAGATCGACCATTACGATATGATCGGGCTGTTGAGCTGACAGACCTGCCGCAGTCAGCCGCCGGCACGCCAGCTGTAAACAGTTTCGGTGCCCGACGGCCCGGGTGTGAAACCGGCTTTTTCCAGCACCCTGGCCGAGGCCGCGTTCTGCTGCATGACCCCGCCGCTGATCGTCACGCCGCTGCCGCGGAAATGAGCCTGCAAGCCCCCAAGCAGCTCGCTGGCCAGCCCTTGGCCCCAGGCAGCTTCGGCAAACAGATAGCCAAGGTTCCGGATGGCTGCGCCTTTGTCAGGAAAAGAAAGAATAACCAGCCCGATACCCTGCCCCGCAGTTTCGCGCAGGGCAATCACCTCGGCTTGCTGCGAGACCGCCTCCAGAAACGCCCGGCGGGCGCCATCGTCTTCTGGGGTCTGAAACCCCGAGGGCAGCCATTGCACCACTTTCGGCGCAAAGAGCTCCGCCATTTCGGCATCAGTCAGATTCCGCCATGGCACCGCCCGCAGACGGCTGGTTTGCAGATCCAGCAAGCTCATGCGCTGACCGCTTTTTGCACCATGTCCCAATAGACCTTCTCTACCTCATCCAGCGTCAGGCGCCCCTCGGAACGGTACCATGTGTTGACCCCGTTCAGCATCGCAATCACCGCCAGTGTGGCGATTTTGGTATCGGGAATACGGAACACACGCTGCTCCACCCCCTCTTTCAGGATCGCCTCCACGCCGTTCTCATAATCCCGGCGCAGCGATTCGAGGGCGGAGAAATTTTCCTCCGTCAGGTTGCGCAGCTCCATATAGGCGATGAACACCGCATCCGGGCGCTCCAGGTGAAAGCGGATGTGAAAGCCGGTAAAGGCCCGCAGCCGCTCTGCCGCGCCCACGGCCCGCGGCACCGCGTCCCACGCCGCCTGCAGTTCCACCATATGTCCTTGCATCAGGTTGAACAGCAGGCTTTGCTTGTCCGGTGTGTAGTTATACAGCGCCCCGGCCTGCACCCCCACCTCCTTGGCGATCTGACGCATTGAGACGGCGGCATAGCCATGCTGCGCGAACAGCCGCAATGCGGCCTCGCGGATTTTGGGTCCGGTGATATCGGAATGTGAGCCTTGGGTACGTGCCATACCCGGACCGTAACTGAACACGCGTTCAGAAAAAAGAGAGAGAATGCCCGAAAGATGTCCTGTTCCTGAACCCGGCGGCCCGGCCAGGCCAATCCCGGCACATGCAGGCGGGAAAGCAATTGTACGGCGGCTCCGGACACCTTAGAACCTCCAGGATAAAACACAGGATTTCGTACAATGCAGGTTTGGGTCCGGATTATATGTCTTCTGGCTTTGACGGCGGCAGCCGCCTGCACCCGCGTGCCCGAGCTGGAGGACCGGCTGACCCCGGATCTGCGTGGCGCGGGATACCCGGAACTGCTGCCGCTGGATGACGCGCTGGAACCGCTCGACCCGCCGCAGCAGGCCGGCGCAGACCTGCAGGATGAGCTTGACGCCCGCAGCGCCCGGCTGAAACGCCGCGCCGAGGCGGTGAAAAACGCCGAATCTTAGGCCGTTCCCGGCTTTCCCTTCCGCATGTGCTGCAGGCAGGCGGCAGCAGCGTTGCACGCCCGCGCCGAACCCGCTAAGGCGGGGCCTGAGCATTTCGGAACAAAGGACCTCCAGCTATGACAGAACCGCTTCGTCTTGGGATTGCAGGTTTGGGCACGGTTGGCATCGGCGTGGTGAAAATCATCCGCCGCCATGCTGCGCTGCTGGAGGCACGGACCGGACGCCCCGTTGTGATCACCGCGGTGTCTGCCCGCGACGCCAATAAGGACCGTGGTGTGTCGCTTAAGGACTACGCCTGGGAAACCGACCCGGTGGCGCTGGCCGTGCGCGACGACGTGGATGTGTTTGTCGAGCTTATGGGCGGCCATGAAGGCGCCGCCAAAGCCGCAACCGAGGCCGCACTTGCCGCGGGCAAGGATGTGGTCACCGCCAACAAGGCGCTGCTGGCAATCCATGGCCAGGCGCTGGCCGAACAGGCCGAGACCGCAGGCCGGGTGATCCGGTTCGAAGCTGCAGTGGCCGGCGGCATCCCGGTGATCAAATCGCTGACCGAAGGTCTGGCCGGCAATGAGATTACCCGCGTCATGGGCGTGATGAACGGCACCTGCAACTTTATCCTTACCCAGATGCAGGCCACCGGCCAGGGCTACAATGCCCTGTTTGAGGAATGCGGCCGTCTCGGTTATCTGGAGGCCGATCCGAACCTGGACGTGGGCGGCATCGACGCAGGCCACAAGCTGGCGCTGCTGTCCTCGATCGCATTCGGCACCAAGCCCGCCTTTAACGACGTGCAGCTGGAAGGCATCCAGCGCATCCAGCTGGAAGACATCCACGCCGCCGCCGACATGGGCTACCGCATCAAACTGCTGGGTGTGGCGCAACGCACCGCCCGCGGTCTGGAACAGCGCATGTCGCCCTGCCTGGTGCCTGCGAATTCCCCGCTCGGCCAGCTGGAAGGCGGCACCAATATGGTGGTGATCGAGGGTGATTCCATCGAACAAGTGGTGCTGCGCGGCCCCGGTGCCGGCGAAGGTCCGACGGCCAGCGCAGTGATGGGCGATGTCCTGGACCTGGCCCGCGGCCTGCGGATTGCAACCTTCGGCCAACCCGCCGAAACGCTGCAGGAAGTGCCCGCCGCCCAGACCGGCCTGCCCGCACCGTTCTATCTGCGCATGGGGTTGCTGGACAAACCCGGCGCGCTGGCCAAAGTTGCCGCAGTGCTGGGCGATGCCGGTGTTTCCATCGACCGGATGCGCCAGTACGGCCATTCCGAACCAACCGCACCGGTGCTGATTGTCACCCACAAATGCACCCGCGCTGCACTGGATGCGGCACTGGACGGCCTCACCGCCACCGATGTGGTCGACGGCACCCCGGTTGCGCTGCGCATTGAAGAGGTTTGAGCCTCGCGATAGGCCGGAAATCAGCGGTTTTGGTCCCTGCGGCTGGATTTTCCTGCCGCAGTGAACGCTATCGCCCCTTGCGAGCCTGCCCTGCCCCGCGCTATTCGGCTTTAAACGCCCAATTCACATCTGACCCGTTGAGACAGGATTTCCGGTATGACATCGAACACTTCTGACGCGCCTTTTCATGACCGCATGCTGTCGCTGGGCCTCGCCCGCGTTGCCGAGCAGGCCGCGCTGGCCTCTGCCTCGCTGATCGGCCGCGGCGACGAGAAGGCTGCCGACCAGGCGGCTGTGAACGCCATGCGCGAGCAGCTGAACCTGCTGGACATCGCCGGCGTCGTGGTGATCGGCGAAGGTGAACGCGACGAGGCGCCGATGCTGTACATCGGCGAAGAAGTCGGCTCAGGCAACGGCCCCGGCGTCGACATCGCGCTGGACCCGCTGGAAGGCACCACGCTGACCGCCAAAGACATGCCGAACGCGCTGACGGTGATTGCCATGGGCCCGCGCGGCTCGATGCTGCACGCGCCGGACACCTATATGGACAAACTGGCAATCGGCCCGGGCTATGAAGACGGCGTTGTGTCTCTGGATATGTCCCCGCGCGAACGGGTTGAGGCGCTGGCCGCGGCCAAGGGCTGCGCGCCCTCCGACATCACCGTCTGCATTCTGGAACGCCCGCGCCATGAAGCGATGATCGCCGAGGTGCGCGAAACCGGCGCTTCGATCCGCCTGATCACCGACGGCGATGTGGCCGGCGTCATGCATTGCGCCGAATCTGAGATTACCGGCATCGACATGTATATGGGCCAGGGCGGCGCGCCTGAGGGCGTGCTGGCAGCCGCAGCATTGAAATGCATGGGCGGCCAGATTTTCGGCCGCCTCCTGTTCCGCAATGACGACGAAAAGGGCCGTGCCGCCAAGGCGGGCATCACCGACCTGGACCGCGTCTATACCCGCGACGAGATGGTCACCCAGGACGTGATCTTTGCCGCCACCGGCGTCACCGGCGGCTCGCTGCTGCCCAGCATCAAGCGCACACCGGGCTGGGTTGAGACCACCACCCTCTTGATGCGCTCAAAGACCGGTTCGGTGCGGCGCATGTCCTACCGCACGCCGCTGGCGCCGCATCAGGGCTGAGCGTTGCGCTTGGTAGCGGCTTGCGCCGCTGCCTCCGGCGGGAGTATTTGAAGAAAGATGAAAGGGCCGGGTCCGTTTGGGTCCGGCCTTTGCATATGGGGGGAAACGCATGAGCTTTTTGGGTGTTGAGCAGTCCTTGACCGGGCGGCGCTGGATCGGCCCCGGTGTGGAGATGGACCGCGCCTCCGAGATGATGGCGCAGCAGACCGGCCTGCCCCGGTCTGTCTGCCAGGTGCTGGCCCGGCGCGGGGTTCCGGCGATGGAGGCCAAGGGGTTTTTGGAACCCCGGCTGAAGGAGCTGCTGCCCGATCCGCGTGAAATGAAGGACATGGAAGCGGCAGCTTCCCGGTTTCTGAACGCGGTGCGGCGCAAAGAGCGGATTGCGGTTTTTGCCGATTATGACGTCGATGGCGGCAGCTCGGCCGCGCTGCTGCTGGTCTGGCTGCGGCAGATGGGGCTGCAGGCCACGCTCTATATCCCCGACCGCATTGACGAGGGCTATGGCCCCAATGTGCCCGCCATGCAAGCGCTGGCCGCCACCCACGACCTGATCCTCTGCGTGGATTGCGGGACCCTTAGCCATGAGCCGATTGCTGCCGCCAAAGGCGCGGATGTGATCGTGCTGGACCACCACCTGGGCGGTGAGACGCTGCCGGACTGCGTGGCGGTGGTGAATCCCAACCGCCAGGACGAAAGCGGTGACCTTGGATATTTCTGCGCCGCAGGTGTGGTGTTTCTGATGCTGGTTGAGGCCGGGCGGCAGCTGCGCCAAGCAGGCGCCAAGGGGCCGGATCTGATGGCCATGCTGGATCTGGTGGCATTGGCCACCGTGGCAGATGTGGCGCCGCTGATCGGCGCCAACCGGGCGCTGGTGCGCCAGGGGCTGAAGGTCATGGGCGCGCGCAAACGCCCCGGCCTGGTGGCCCTGTCCGACGTCAGCCGGATGGATTCGGCGCCCTCGACCTATCACCTCGGTTTTCTGCTGGGGCCGCGGGTCAATGCCGGCGGGAGGATCGGCAAGGCCGATCTTGGCGCACGGTTATTGTCAACGGACAACCCGCATGAGGCTGCTGCCCTGGCCGAACGGCTGGATGAGCTGAACACCGAACGCCGTGACATTGAAAACGCCGTGCGTGCCGCCGCCCTGGAACAAGCGGAAGACCGCGGGCTGGAGGCTCCGCTGGTCTGGGCCGCTGGCGAAGGCTGGCATCCCGGCGTGGTCGGCATCGTCGCCTCGCGCCTGAAAGAATCCGCCAACCGCCCCGCCGTTGTGATCGGTTTTGATGGCGAGGAAGGCAAGGGATCCGGCCGGTCCGTGTCCGGCGTCGACCTGGGCGCCTCGATCCAGCGGCTTGCAGCCGAGGGGCTGCTGGTCAAAGGCGGCGGCCACAAGATGGCGGCAGGCCTGACTGTCATGCGGGACAAGCTGGAGCCGGCGATGGCACGGCTGTCGGAGCTGTTGGAAAGACAAGGCGCCGGACAGGGCGGTCCGGCCGGCCTGAAGCTGGACGGCGCCCTGATGCCCGGTGCCGCGACAGTAGACCTGATCGAGCAGATCGAACAGGCAGGCCCGTTTGGCGCCGGCGCCCCTGCCCCGCGCTATGCGCTGCCGGATCTGCAGGTGCGTTTTGCCAAGAAGGTGGGGGAAAGCCATCTGAAGATTTCCCTCAGCGACGGTATGGGCGGCGGATTGGACGGGATCTGCTTTGGCGCCTTTGACACCGCGCTTGGTCCCCGCCTGCTGGAACACGGCGGCGCGCGCTTTCATTTCGCCGGGCGGCTGGAAGTGAACAGTTGGGGCGGTCGCCAAAGCCCTCAGCTGCGCCTGGAAGATGCCGCCGAAGCTTGATTTTTCAAAGACTTACCCTCTGCGGGCAAGAAACTTCACTAAGGCCCGCTTTTTCCCTTGCGGGATCCGGCTGTTGCGACTAAATACCCGCTCACACATAGAGTGGCCCGTTCGTCTATCGGTTAGGACGCCAGGTTTTCAACCTGGAAAGAGGGGTTCGATTCCCCTACGGGCTGCCACTTTCCCCACATATGAATGACGCCTTCCCCAAGCCGCTGCAGCATGGCTTTTTCCTGTTCTTTCATCCGCTTAGCAACTGAACACGGGCGATGGAAAAACTTTGCACCTTCGGCAAAAAACCTCTTGCGCCCGGTCATGGCAATCAGTAAACACCGCCTCACAGACAGCGTGGCCCGTTCGTCTATCGGTTAGGACGCCAGGTTTTCAACCTGGAAAGAGGGGTTCGATTCCCCTACGGGCTGCCACTTCCTTCCTAAAACCCATGTTTTATAGGCTCTTTCGATAGGAAGTGGCCCACGTGTTCCGTGCCGTGGGACACCGGCTGCTCAGCCAGCCCGGCTCCGGCGCCCGGCCGCCTGTTTCGCAAGGCGGGCCCGATCTACTTTTTTGGTGTAGATCTCAGCGGTTCTCACATCGCTGTGCGAGAGAAGAGCCATCACCTCATAAACCGAGCCGCCCTGCTCCGCGATCTCCTCAGCTCGCGCCTTGCGGACCCCATGCTGTGGGCGGGTGGCTTTCTTCACCTTTTCACCAGCGGAGTTGGCTTCGATGGTGCAAAGGCCGGCTTGGATAATCCATTTTCTCACCCGGTTGCCGAGGCTTCCAGCCGATGCGAACGGTTTGCCCCGTTCGGTGAGCAGGTAAGCAGGTAAGCAGGTAAGCAGGTGCGTCCTCGGGAAGCCCCGAGAGCTCAACTATCAATTCCGCACTCATTGGTACTTGCACCGGCTGCGCTCCCTTCTTTCCGGGCTGCCAGGAAATTATCTGATTGTCGCCTTCGAAGAGTTCATTAACAGGGCCAAGAAGGTGCGTGTCCCCGATCCGCCCTGCTGTATCATTGGCAAGCAAGAACCAGCGGCGCGCCATTGTTCCGGGCCCGTGACGCTTCAGGAATGCGGCCTTGTCCTCCGCTGTCCAGGGCACGGCCCCACCTTTGAATACATGCGGATTTTTTACGTCATACACATGACCTTCGTGGTGAAAACCGCATTCCGAGCCCCACCGGTATGCCGCCCGCAAGGCCTTGAGGCAGGTAGCCGCGGCCCCAGACCGGGGCCCGAAAGAATCCCGGATGTGCGTGAAGGCCTCCATAGGCATCGACGCTTTTACTGCCCCCATGCGAGCCTTACGATTTCGGGTCAGGCAATCACAGGCTTGGCGCAGGCCGCGCTCACGGCTTTCCAACGCCTTCTTGTCTAGGTTGCTCGCCTTCACTTGAACTCGCATCCAGGCCACATACCGCTCCCTCAACTCATCCAGCGAGCCTCCAACTGGTTTGGAAACGTGATCCCGTCGCAGTTTCTCGCCAATCCGAGCGGCGTCGTAATGCAGCAGAAAATCCGGATGCCCCGGGCCAACCGGGATTGTGATCTTCCGCTGTTTTTCGCCCTCGACGCGGACACACCAACGCATGTTGTCTGCAGGCGTTTCCTCTTCGCAAAGGCCGGGGAAGTGGACATTGACTTTCATGCCACGTCCTCCCAGGCCAGTGCCGCGTCATTTGCCGCCGGGTTCTGGTCAGCGGCCACGACAAGGGAGTCCGCGATAATGATATCCACGTGAAATCCGCCATCTGCATCGACGTGGACTGCCCCCGGTATGAGGTCAGCCGCGACGGTGGCTTTAATGGTGTTGGCGATAGAAGCTTGGGAAGGCTTTGCTGCGGGCATTCTTTGCCCCTTTCTTCTTTCTTTTCGCGGATATCGGCCAGACGGACCGGCAGCACAGAAAACAGCGCCAAAGCAGCGGCGGTGTTTCTCAACGCTTGGCGCGAGCGTGGGCATGACAGACTTTCCGCCTCCTTCAGGAATTCCTCCGCGCAGCCGATGATCGCGACCGGTGAATAACCGGTTTTCTGCAGCTTCTCATACTTCTTCTTTGGAGCCTTGCGGGCTTGATCCTCAGCCTATCGCAGGAGCTGCGACAAGAGCTCCTGCGCCTCCGGGTCGGCGCCGACATAGCGGGCACATTTCTTCAATGCAGAGAAAGAGGCCAGCTGTGTCGCGGCGGCCAGCCCGCGTCCACGCATGTCGCGAGTGAAGGCCTTCACTGCCTCAACCGAGATTTCCTCCGGCACCCCGGCCTTTCTGGCCGAACAGGCCAGCTGCCTCAGCTTCATTCTGTATGTCGGGATCATTCTTGGAGACGGTGCGATGACACCGTACCCATCAAAGCCTGCCGCCATGTCTGCCAGCGCTTTTTTCCAATGCTCTGGCAATTCCTCCTCCGGAATCGACACCCTGAGCCTGCGCTGCCTTGGCGCCGTGGCCGTCGACTTCCGGGTCTGCGCCTCTTTCCGGCGGATGGCGTCAGTCAGAACGAGGATGGCGGGCTGGGCCGGGAAGACAGCCTGCATCGCCTTTTTCAAGGCGCGCAGGCGGTTGGCGGACCGATACCCGGCATCGAATGACAGGCAGTCCGAAACCGAAAGTTCCCATATCGAAGCAATCTACCTGTTTTCAATGAAGGCGAGGAAATCATCGAGGACACGCAATTGCGGCGCGGTAACAGCCCCCATGTCCAGCTTAGCGGCCAAGGGATCCCATCGCGGGTGCTGCAGGATTTTCTGGACGGTCCGGCGATCAGGTTTCTTCATGCCTTCAGCCTCGTCAGATCGAGCACGTATTTCTGCACCTCGGAGCGCTGCACGCGTTTGTTGACCCAGCCATAGTTTTTCCTGGCAGTGCCGACGGTGTCGTCGAGCAGCCGCTCGAGCAGGTCCCACCTTACCGGGTTGACTTCGATCAGCAGCGAGGCCAAGCCGTGGCGGAAATTAGGCGGGGTCATCGGCAAGCCGGCAGCACGGGTTTCGCGCTTGAACCAGCCGAGAAAGGTCTCATAGGGCAGATTGCCCTCCGCAATAATCCCCGGGAACAGGAAATCGCTGCTATCCGCACCCGGATACAGCGGACGGATCGTTTCCATGTACCATTCGATCACTCGAGCCCGTTCAGGTTGCCGCGTTCGATCGGCGCCCAGATCTCGTTGTCGTTCTTGGTGTGCTCCGGCGACAGCGTGATTGTCGCGTGATCGGTCATCCTACCCGGCAGATGGGTGTGATGTTATCGCCGCGGCTTGCCAGCGCCAGCGCGTTTTCGATGCGGATCGGTGCGCCGCGGGTTTCGAGAGCGCAGACGGCCGCCACCGAACCAATGGAACGCAAATCCTCGATTTCACTCCCGGTCATCGCCCGCCCATCCGCCGTGAAGTTGTTGAGAAGCTCTTGGGCCCGGTTGCGCAGCTGCACGTGCAGGGAAAGGAAGGTCAGGGTCAGTTTCTGCGATCCCAGCAGAGTTTCACAGAAGGTCCTCGCACCCGGTGACATATGGCTGCCCTGCTTCTTCCCCTGCTTCAAAAACCGGTTGTTTGCGAGCTGCGCCTTCATCGCATACGGCGGCAGGCCGTTGCGCGTCATCACGACGTAGATGGCTTTGAGGTAGTCATGTGCCGTCCGGGCGGCGATCTTGCCAGCCCCATCCTTGTTGCACGACCGCCCGCGCACGACCTGGATTGCATAAGCAGGAGAAGGGAGTTCCCTCAGCCCAAGCTCCGCCACCGGATCAGCGCTTTCCGACAGGGTGCTGACATACTTGCGCAACGCCGCGGTCTTGAAGGACTTGTCATCCTGAGAGGTCCCTTCCTCGTATTTATCTGCGACGTGAGCAGGGATACCCGGCAGGATGTTGGCGCGCAGAACCGCGGGTTCGGCAAACGGCTCAGGCGGAAGCAGCGGCCGGACCGAAGACAGGTACCGGAAATGATTCAGTTGCCGAAGAGCGGATTGCAGGGGTTTCCATTCATTTGATCCCAAGCGTGTCCGCAGCCCCCACAGCCATTCCTGGGAAATTCGGCTGGGGTCTCTGCCATGCTGCCGGGCAAGATCGGCCAGCTTCCGGATTGGGATCAGCACTTGGTGTGGATACATCGCCTCTTCGGGTATGCCGGTGAGCGGGTCCAGAGCATCGATCAGCTCCGCCCAGGCGTCTTGCCGCGCCCGGCGCTCCTGTTCTTCCTGCAGCTGCCCGGTGGCCCCCTTGATGGCGGCGGACACTTTCCGGCGCCAGGCCTTGCAGGCCTTCTCGGTCCTGAAATGCCGGGGATCGAAACCGCCCAGCGGAAAGCGTCGCTAGAATTCATCGAGAACGGCCGGAAATTCTTGCAGGTGCCGATTGTTGTACAACTCGCGGCACCGCTTGACCGGGGAGACGTAGTCTTTCTTGTCTTGCGCGATGGTCCATTCCAGCACGTTCTGGAATGTCATCGGCGCGATGGGTTTAAAAAGCTCATGAAGGCCTCTTATCTTGTCCGCTGAATGACAAATTGGCCGTTATTCCCCAAACCGAAGCCGAAAATGACAAATAATCCTCCACTTGCCGCTGCCGAAGTTTCGGGGCGTTTGTCATTTTGTCCGCTCGGCCTGTCATCTGTCCGTTGTTCGGCCAATTCCCTGCCCAGATGTCATTTTCGCGGGAGTGTTGGTGATGAAATGGGCATGGCGGCACCCTGCTGACAGACAAAAGAAAACCTCCTTTCCGGGTGCGGAAAGGAGGTAGGTCTCGGGAGGAGTTTCAGGAAATCCCGGTTCTGGTTCAGCCTAATTTGCGCGGCGCCATGAACAAGGCAGCTGCTGAGGGCGACGGAGACAATGTGACCTCGGCCTCTCTGCGTGCTGCTTTGGGCGCTCCAGTTCTTTTTGCCTGTCCTGGGATGAACGACAGGTTCTTCTGTTCCCGGCGGAAGGGAAGCGGTTCACCCAGGAGCCAGCTTTCGATCTCTGCCGGGAAAAACAAGCGCTTTCGCGGACAAAACTCGATATACGTCGGAATGGAATTGTCCCGGTGTTCACCATTACTGCGACGGCGCGTTGTCTTTGCGCTCTCTCCCAGCTTTGCGGCCACCTGTTTCAGCTTCAGCAATAGGATTTTGAGATCCGCCAGATTTTCTGCAGTCTTGAGGTCAAAACCAAGCGCGCGCCAGATCCTGATCCAGGGATAACCCCGGCCCCGCTTCGGAACACCCATTGCTGTCATTACATCCCGCACAACGGTGCGATCCAAGCGGAAAAATTCGGCAAGTTCTTCGACCATCGCCAAGTCCGGCTTTTCAATTGTTGGCTCTAAATGTGTCATCTGCTCTCCTCTACTGGGGAGGAGATGGAGCTAAGTTTGAAATCGTAAAATCGTTTTCACAATTTGTCGAAGACCTCCGATTGGGAAGAAGGGCGGGAACCGGACCTTCTCTGCAGGCGCGAGCCGATCATGGCGAAACGATGGAAGCCGACCTTCAGTCAACGCCACATGAGGTTTCTGTTCCGCAGCGCCGCAGGTCAGCTGCGAGCCCGGACTGTGAATTTGATTTTCATGCTGCGCGCGCTCGCAGCGGGCCAAACCTCTGCACTGCCGAATTTCACTCGCTGTACGGCAGATTGAAATGCTGCCATTCCGGCGTCCTGCTGCAAATCTGAAATCCCGGTTTCACTCAGACATGAGTAAGCGCTGCCCACACCTCTCGCGAGGCCAGCTTGCGGGCTGGAAGCTCAACGGTGAGAGCTCGTCGACCCGGCTGGCAGGTGGCCTGCAGCGATGGCTTTAAGGGGAACCTTGGTACGCTGATGCCGTAGGGGGTACAGCATCAATGCCCCGAAGATTCGCCTCCCCAACGACACGAATCCTGGGAGTTTCCTAGGCTTCGTCGATACCACATCTATCCGCCTCTGGCGGTGCCATTTGCAAGCATGACTTAGTGAGGGGCAATTGCGCCAAACTTTGAGCCGACGCTGCCTTTGCACCCCGCCTTCCACCGCAGCATCTCGTTCAACGCGCTATCCTTCCATATAGTGATCATCGAAGCAGGCTGGCTTCAGCATTTTGTTATGCTTGACAGAGACTTGATAACTGTTTTTCTTTCGATCATGACACCGGATCAGCTCGTCGCCAGAACCACCGCCATCGCGGAACACACCGATCCCGAGCAACGTTTCCGGTTATGGAAGGCGTATATAGAGCCGTTTTTCGATGTTACGATGCCGGGCAGCGGCCTGAGTTCTTGCTTTCATGCACAGATCGACGTGGCGCTTGTCGATCAGCTCATCGTTGGACGCTGTGCTGCGTCTGCACAGGTTTTTGAACGGTCTCATCTGAAAGCATCCGAGGACGCGCACGACCATCTCCTGCTTCAAATCTTTCAGTGCGGCAGCACCGAAGCCGACTGCGGGCGGCAGCGGCTGGCGGCCGGGCCCGGAGACGTGTGGATCCTTGATATGGCCGAAGACCTGAACGCGACGAACAGCGCCTTTGCCAACCACACACTGGTTCTTCCACGATCTCTGCTCGATTCAGGCGCAACACCTTCCCTGCAGCACCTGCGTATGATTCCGCAGGACCTGCCGATTGCCCGGTTATTCGCAGCCTATCTGCAGAGCCTTGCCGAAAGTGTTTCCACAATGACGCAGCATGAAGCCGAGCAAATCGTGCCCGCAACCGCAGGGATTGTGACAGCGGTGCTGAATACGAAGAGCGGGCGTCAGCCGGACATTGACCGCGAGCATGTCAATGAGGCGATGTTTCTGGTCGCGCGGCGAATGATCGACCAGCATCTCACAGATCCGGGCCTCTCGCCTCAGAGTATTGCTGAGGCCCTCGGGCTCTCGCGGGCAGCGCTCTACAGGTTGTTCGCCACAAGAGGCGGAGTTGCAAGTTACATCCGTGACCAGCGGCTTCGACGTAGCGTGCGCGACTTGTTCGATCCGTGCAAATCGCATCTTCGCATCTATCAAATTGCCTTGAAGTGGGGGTTCTCCAGCGAAAGCGGCTATTCCCGCTCTTTCCGTCGGCGTTTTGGCATGGCGCCCCGTGACGCGCGCATCGCGCGCTCTCTCGCGCGGTCGCAGTCTTGCTTGGATATGGACCAGCCTGACACCGTGTTGGAGCGCTGGTTGCTTGAGCTGCGCTGACGGTGTGATGCTCTTGCGAACATTGCCTTAGCCATGACTCGCGCTTTATACACTCGATTTGCCCGGGAAAGGGCGCCTCGAACCAGTCTACTCCATGATGGAATGACCGCTAGAAGACAGCGGTCATTCCATTCGCGTTGCACAATAAAGCAGGGCCGAAAGCCAACCCGGCAGGCCTCAGAAAAGGAAATCGTCTTCGGAGATAAGCGTGGCGTTTACCCCCTGAAGCACCACCGTGCCATGGTCCGCAATGGTTAGGTGCGCATCACCAGAAATGTCTGAGATAACAACATCCCCGAACGTAATGTCCTCAATTGAGAATTTCAGCCGGTCGACCCCATCTTCGAAATCAATAACTTGGTCACTGGCGAATAGACTGTTGAAGACAAATGTGTCGGCTCCGTTGCCGCCGACAAGCACGTCGTCGCCGCGTCCGCCGTTTAGCGTGTCGTCGCCGCCCCCCCCTTGCAGGTGGTCAGCGCTGTTCCTACCGGCAAGCACGTCGTTCCCGATGCCGCCATTGAGCGTGTCCGCGCCGCCACCGCCTAGCAGCGTATCTGCACCGTACCCGCCGACAAGTTTGTCAGCGCCACGTCCGCCGAAAAGCTCGTCGTCGCCGCGTTGGCCGTAGAGCCTATCCGAACCGCCGTGCCCAAGCAGCTTGTCAGCGTCACGTCCGCCGAAAAGCTCGTCGTCGCCGCGTTGGCCGTAGAGCGTGTCCGCGCCAAAGCGGCCCCGCAGGACCGCGCCGGTCTGGTCGGCCAACAGCTGATCGTCGAACGCGCTGCCAATCACTTTCACCACATTAGCCGAGACATCACCAGATCCCCCGCTGTCAGTGACGTAGCTTATGGTTGACATGGAGTCTAAGCTCGTCTCGAAAGCCACAGCGCCGTTGGTTCTGGAAAAGTCGAGCGTCACCGCGGTATTGCCCTGCCCAATGACTGCTTCTGCGCTGTCAAACAACACCAGCCTTTCGTAGGAGCCCTGCAATGTTTCAGCACCATAGAACCAAAAATCATCGGCCTGCACGAGCACCGTATTGCTGCCCGAGTTGGAGAAGTAGTCGGTGTGGTCCCCTTGGATCATGACGCGGTCATCGCCGAGGTTGTCGTGAACCCATCCAGAATCGCCGAGCATCTGCACCGTATCATTCCCCGGTCCGGCATGGACTGAAATCAAATTTCCGGTGGCGATAACCTCATCGTCACCACGACTCGTAAGAATTGTCATGTTCTCTGCCGAAGTTTGCAGCCAGTCGTTTCCGTTTCCGACAGCGATTTTCTCGACACCCGAGACAACTGAAGTGCCGCTCTCCGTGGTGACTGTCCCACGGCCGTTATTATCGAAACTGACAAGGGCATCCCCTTGATCGCGCGGAAGTCAGCGAGATCGGAACCTTCGCCGCCTCTTAAGGTATCGAAGCCTTCGCTGCCATAAAGAGAGTCGTTGCCTGCTCCGCCACGAACCAAGTCATCGCCGCCGCCGCCGAACAGATAGTCGTCCCCGAGGCCGCCGCGTATCTCGTCGTCACCGAGCCCACTATTCACCCTGTCGGACCCTTCTCCGCCGAGAATAAGATCGTCGCGCACGGTGCCGAACACCGAAGCACCAGAGTCGTCAACCTCCATTTCATAGCCGTATGCCTCTGGGTCAGCGGCCAGCTCATCCATGATCGCGCGCGCACTGGCCAGCGTGTCTTCTACGCCGCCAAAGCCTGTGAAGTGGCCCAGAATCTCACCTGTCACCTGATCGATCACAAGAAACGTGGGAAACAGGTCTATGTCGTTAATCCGCGAAAACTCTTCCACATCGGAGGAGTTACCGATTGCATAGACATTTCGGTCTATACCGAACCGGACTGCGTATTCGGCCAGATCCTCGACAGTCGCGTCGAGGAGCGCATACTTGCCTTGCAGCAGAAGTGTTTTTGCGACGAACTCGTCTCCCAGTGCCGCGCTGTAGGCGTCTTCGAGATATCCCAGTTCCCGCGACGGGGCGCACCAGGTGGCGCCAAGCTCGATGATCGCGGGTCGCGTGTCCTTGGAGTCCAGAAGGTCCACAGTCTCACCGTCCTGGTTGACGAATTCTAAATCAGGCATGACGGCGTCGGGGGAACTCAAGGCGAGCTGGTCGGAAACTATGTACTCAAACGATTCATCAAAATTCGCTCCATCCCCTGTCACCTTCAGGTCGAACTGCTGGCCGACGGTGAAAATGTCCCTATGCACCAGCAGATCGAAAAAGAATATAATCTGCGCGGTCTGCCCTTCATCTGGGCCCACGTACACCTCTAAGCCTTCAGCGACTTGGGTGTATCCGGTCTCAAAGGGGCCGTCGAAGGTGAACACGGTGCCATTTACGTCAACTTCGATGACAGCACCGGTGTCAGGTAAACGGTTGAAGTACAGCGTAGGCTCAATCGAAGTGTCGATGTCCAGCATCAAATAGTCAATTACGTCGCTGCCTATAACACGAAGTGGTTCAGCCATGAGGTACCTTTCAAATTAGCGCGCAGTCACGCCGAAGGAAACGGATGTGCCCGGACGTGGTGTCCTGACATCCGGCGCGACGGTCGACGCAGTGCGCGTGTTCCTGACAGGCACCGACCTGCTAGACCATTACTTTGCTGGGGTTTTAAAGAACATGGCAGAGCGTTCCACTTTGTTGACAGTGCGTTCCATCACCTGGGGAATAGCTGCGTCGGCGCGTGCGGTGCTCTGCGTGCCTATCGATAGGGCGGTTTAAGCTCTGCCGATTTACGCGGGTCCGGATGTCTGCAAACGGGAAGTCCGCTGCGCTGCGGAAGATTTCGCGCTGCGGGGGCGAGGGTTTTCTGCGGCAGCAATAGCTATATGAGCAAAAGGCGGCGTTGTCCTTGTGTGGATGGCGCCTGCTTTGCAAGGAAAAAATGCGTTGACTGCGCGGTTGGTCAGTACAGTCCTGTGTCCGGCCTTTGATCGCGGCGTCGATACTTGCCGCTGGCCTTGATGGGTTCCGCAAACCTGCTCCCAATCGGCGACGCGAACCTGTGAGTTCAGGACAAAGCACGGGATTTCAGGTTTTCGGATGACCGCACGTGCCATCCGCTGCCCGGCAGGCGATTTGCGCAGCAAATCTGCCGAGAGGGGGCACTCGTCTTGCAATTCGGTTTTGTTTGGCTCTTTCTATGCCGCTGCTTGGCGGTAGTACGTACCCTTGGTGAGGATCGCCCAGATGATCCTGGCCGCCTTGTTCGCCATAGCAATTGTTGCGAGGCGGACGGGTTTGCGTTCAAGAAGCTGCATGATCCATGGATGCACACGTCCCGGATATCCACGGGCACGCTGAACTTGAGAGGTCATGCCGATCACGAGCAATCGTCGGAGATTACGATCGCCTTTCTTGCTGATACGCCCCAAACGCTCTTTGCCACCGCTCGATCTGTTCAGCGGCGTAAGTCCCAGCCAGGCAGCAAACTCACGTCCGCTCTTGAATTTTGAGCTACTCCCCAATTGTTGGACAGGTTCTGGCGTAATTTAAGCTACTCTCTGCTCCTGCTGATCGGGTTGGGTTTTGTGCTTTCTCAGCCAATAGACCACGGCCGGGGGTTTGCCGCCAAGGGCGGAATGTGGGCGTTTTCGGTTGTAGAACTCGATCCACTTTCCGACGCCGACCTTCGCCTCTGATCCGGTCTCCCAAGCATGCAAGTAGACGCATTCGTATTTCAGGCTCCGCCAAAGCCGCTCGACGAAGATGTTATCGAGGAACCGGCCTTTGCCATCCATCGAGATGCGCACACCGGATCGCCACAGCCTGTCCGTCCAGGCGAAGGACGTGAACTGGCTGCCCTGATCTGTATTCATGATCTCGGGCGGGCCGAACTTGTGGATGGCCTCGTTCAGCGCCTCGACACAGAAGTCCGCTTCCAGCGTGTTCGAGATGCGCCAGGCCAGCACCTTGCGCGTGTGCCAGTCAATGATCGCCACCAGATACAGGAACCCCTTGCGCATTGGCAGATAGGTGATGTCTGCCGCCCAGACCTGGTTCGGGCGCCCCACCCGCAGACCACGCAGCAGATAGGGGTAGGTCTTGTGCCCCTTCGCAGCCCTGCCCCCTCTCGCACATGCTTTGCATGTGCTGCCGGGCAGCGGGTGTTGGGCTTCTGGTAGATCGGCATGAGCCCCATCACCCTCATCAGCCGCCTGATCCGCTTTTCGTTCACCAAATGACCTTCATTGCGCAGATGCCAAGTCATCTGCCGCACACCGAAGAACGGCGTTTCCAGGAACTGTTCGTCGATCCGGCGCATCAGCATCAGGTTCAGAGCCGTCTCGCCTTTGGGCTGATAATAGAACGACGACCGCGAGATCGACAGCAGCTTGCACTGCTTGCTAATGGGCAGATTGGCATTGGCAGGCTCGATCATTTTCCTCCTCACTTGCCGATCCACGGTTTGAGCTTTCGTGACAAAAAATCGTTGGCAACGGCCAGCTCCCCAATCTTGGCGTGCAGCTCTTTGACCTGTTCTTCGTCAATCTCCTGGGGCTTCCTGCCGCCGCGCTTGAACACGCCGGACGCGCCCTCCAGAAGAGCCCGCTTCCAGCTGTGGATCATCGTTGGGTGAACGCCAAACTGGCTCGCCAGCTCAGCAACAGTCCGCTCGCCCTTCAGAGCCTCAAGCGCGACTTTCGCTTTGAAATCGGGCGAATGGTTCTTCCGTTTCGACATCTCTGATCTCCTCTTCGTCGAAGATCAGCAGACAGCAAATCGCAGCTTACGTCAGTGTCCGAAATTCAGGGGGTAGCTCAGTTCTTGCCGTCGCCGATGGTGGCCACAACGGCCGAGGCGGTGATGGGGCCGTCTCCAGGAACTGTCCTGATGCGCTTTGCACGATCATCGATCCGGGAATGATATTCGATCAGCTTGTCATAGAAGGTCACTCGCTCATCGAGAGCAACAACCTGTTCGCAGAGTGTTTTGAGCATACTCTTGGCCACATCAGGCATGTCTAGGCAGTCACCCGTCTGAAATGTCTTAATGAAACGCATCGCAGCAACCGGTCCGTTCCCGATCACATGGCCAAATTCACGAAGAAGACCGCGGATTACGTTCAACATCTGGGTCTTTTGGCGGGCGGTGAGCTGCCGCACCCGGTGGATGGTCAGCAGCGCCTGCTGTTCCTTCGACTTCATCGCGACAAACCGCATGGTGGGGCGTGTGACAGCCTCGCAAATCGCCTCCGCATCGACAGCGTCTGTCTTTCCGCGTTTGACATACGGTTTGACGTAGGCCGCAGGCATCAGCCGCACATCATGACCGATTTCCAATAGTTCCCGCGCCCAATGATGCGCGGACCCGCAGGCCTCAATCCCAACAAGACAGTTTGGCAAAGTCTCAAAGAAATTGAGCAATTGTTTGCGCCGGATCGAACGATTGAAGACAACTTTGCCGTCAGCGGTGATACCGTGAACTTGGAAAACGTCCTTTCCAAGATCCAACCCTATTGTCGGAACTTCCATGGTGGAGCTCCATTCCTAACTGATGAAAACATCCGCACTATGCCGCATTGCGCGACAGTTGGGGACAGGCGCCATCCACTCCATCCGCGTTGTGTGAATTCGCCACCTCTGAGATTTCGCGGGTGCCGCGAAAGTCCTGTGTGGATAGCTGCTGCAAAGCAAGACATATTAGAAGTTAATTTTGCACTGGCCAGAAGCAGACGTGTGTCCGGCCTGTTTGCGCGGCGCACGCGGCCGCTGGCCCTGATGGTTTCCGCAAACCAAGTCCCAAACCGGTCTGCGGACAAGTGATGTCCCTGACATTCGACGGGGTGTCTCGGCTGATGGGCTGACTGTGCTCCATCATTTCAATGGTCTTGCTGTCTCGTGTGGTCTGTTCTCCTCAGTTTAGACCGTATGTGGTCTGTAGTATTCGTTCTTGGTCAAAACGGCCCAGATGATCCGCGCTGTCTTGTTCGCCATTGCCACAGTGGCAAGCCGGATTGGTTTGCGTTCAAGCAACGCTCGGGACCACGGATCAACGCGTTCGGGATGTGTTTTCATCTGCCTCAGCCGAGAAGTCATCCCGGTGACCAGCAGGCGTCTGATATATCGATCCCCCATCTTTGTGATACGTCCAAGTTTCTCCTTGCCACCACTTGATCGGTTGAGCGGCGTTAGCCCCAGCCAGGCGGCAAATTCGCGACCGTTCCTGAACTGACTGGCATCACCTGCTGTTGCGACAATTGCTGACGCGGTCACTGGACCAACGCCGGGGATCGTGCGCAGCAACATCACGCGCGGGTCCTGTTTGGCCTGAAGCTGCATACGCATCTCGTACCAGCGCACACGCAGGTGCAGAGCAACAAGTTGGTTGCTGAGGTTGTTGAGCACATCAACGGCGACTTCAGGAATACCGGGTTTGTCTCCATCCAGCACATTCTTTGCGAACTTAATCGCACTGCCGATCCCTTGCGCAATCACAATACCGAACTCGCCCAGCAAGCCACGCAGCATATTGCTCAGCTGGGTTCGTTGCCGGACAATCAGATCGCGAGCGCGGTGAAGAAAGAGAACGCCCTGTTGCTCTTCAGATTTGATCGAGACAAACCGCATTGTTGGACGCGTCACCGCCTCGCAGATGGCAGCGGCGTCGACCGCATCCGATTTACCCCGTTTCACATAGGGCTTCACATACATCGCGGGGATCAGGCGCACATCATGGCCCAACTTACTCAGTTGCCGTGCCCAATAATGGCTGGAACCGCAGGCTTCCATTCCGACCAGACAGGGTGGGAGTTTCTCAAAGAATGCGAACAACTGCGCGCGTCGCAAAGCTTGGTTGAAAGCGACTTCGCCATTCTCACTCACGCCGTGGACCTGAAAGATATTCTTGGCCAAATCGAGGCCGACTGTTGTAACCTGCATTGGGTAGCTCCTCTCATAAGCAGTAGATAACAACTGCAGTATGGCGCATCGCGACGCCGATTGGAGCAGGAGCTATCCACACCATCCGGTCTGACGGGCCGCACCGCAGCGGTGGAGGGTGATGATCAACGACGGCTCTGGGCCGGGAGCATCATGGCGCGCCAAAAGGCCTTGAGGTCGTCAACAAGACAGAAAGCAGTTCTCAGCTGCCTTTATCTGATTTCACCGTCCGAACAGCTTCCCGTAAGCGGTGTCTGCGCCCCACGCGGGATCAACTTGACGGGTTGAAGTTCCAGGGAAGCAGATCGTCGATCTGGCTGGCTGGGTGACCGGCGGCGATCACCTCAAGGCTCGCCTTGAGATACGCCAAGGGCTCCACGCCGTTGATCTTCGCGGTGGCGATCAGGGAAGCGATGCGGGCCCATGTGCGACCGCCTTCGTCATGTCCGGCGAAGAGCGCATTCTTTCTCGTCAGGGCAATCGGGCGGATCAGGTTCTCGATGGGGTTGGAGTCGATCTCGACGCGGCCGTCATGCAGGAAGGTCTGCAGGCCGCCCCACTGTCGGTGGATATAGGCCAGCTTCTCGCCCAGCTGCAACTTGGCCGGGACACGCAGGCGTTGCGCCTGCAGCCAGTCGCCGAACCCGGGCGACAAGGGGCGCGCTGCGGGCTTGGCGGGCAGACAGGCGCTGACCGGGGCCCATGCCGCGGATCTCGGCCTCAATGCGGTAGAGCTCGGCGATCCGGCGTAGCCCCTCGCCAGCGATCTCGGAGACGTCGCGGTCGAATATCTCCTTGAGCTTGCGACGAGCGTGTGCCCAACAATGCGCAACCGTGATCGGCGCGCCGCCCTTGCGGGAGGGGCGCGTCAGCCGATCGTAACCGGTGTAGCCATCCAACTGCAGGATCCCGCCGAAGCTCTGCAGGATTTGCTCGGCATGCGCGCCGGCGCGGCTGGGATGGCAGGTAAACACCACGCCGGGCGGGTCCTCTCCGCCCCATCCACGGTCATCGCGCGCCAAGGCCCATAGGTAGCCGGTCTTGGTTCGGCCTCTGCCCGGGTCGAGGACAGGAGCCGTCGTCTCGTCTATTACCCGGCAGGCGCATGCGAAGCATGCTGCCGAGAGGGCATGAAGAGCTTGGCCGATCCCTTCAGCTGCTCGGACAGCCGGTCGACCACCGGGCCAAGGTGGAACGCGGCTGTCCCGGCCCAGTCCGCCAGGGTGCTGCGGTCGATCTGGAGGCCGGAGCGGGCAAGGATCTGGCTCTGTCTGTAAAACGGAAGGTGGTCCGCGAACTTGGACACCAGGACGTGGGCGATGGCACCTTCTGTCGGCAGCCCGCCCTCGATCAGCCTGGATCGAGGCGCCGCCGCCGTCATCCCCATCCGCAAGAGCGGGCGCCTGTGGAAAGAAGACTGTCCGGCCGCGACGGCTCGCAACGAGATCCTGCGCGCCACCCGGCACCTCGGGCGAGCCATCTGGAAGCGATGGACCGGCTATCATGCCCGAAGCCGGATCGAGGCAAAGATGCGATGCCTGAAATCCTTCGGCGAACGCATCGCCTCACGAGACCCTGACCGCCAGACCGCCGAAATCCACATCCGTATCGCTCTCATGAACCGCTTCAACGAACTCGGCATGGCCTGAACTCAATGGGAAAGGGAAAACTCGCTCAGTTGATGGGTTCTGCAACAAGGCCCGTCTAACCTTGTACCGGGTGTTCTCAATACTGAAAACCAGCACAGCCCGAAACCTTCCATAAGGAAAATGGCATGCCGCACTTAGCGCAACGCTTGCCATCGTACACCCCGATGGCGCGCAAAACGCGGTCGCAAATCGCACCCCGGCGGCTGAGATTCAGGAAAATCGCTCTCCTCCCAGGCCCTGAAATCAAGGAGCGGGGCAGACAGCCGCTGCACTGCCTGCTCGCAATCTCATAAACCGGTAACCTTCAGGCTGCCGGGCCCCGTGCCGCTGCTTGCGGCTGAGCAGCCTCGCTGATGCCGCATGCGTCTTCTTTTTCCATGCCTTCGCGGTAAAAAAAGTGCTGCGCCCGTCCGGCGCGCTTGGCGGCATACAGCGCTATATCCGCTTGATTCAGCAGTTGATGAGCATCCGGAACTTTTTGCCAAGTGGACAGCGTTGTGCCGGCACTGGCCGAGATCCGGCACGTCAAGGCGCCAAACGGAACCGGCTCTTCCAGCCGCTGGATCAGCCGTTTGGCAATAGCAGCCAGCCTGGCCGTGTCCAGAACACCTTCGAGAATCATAACAAATTCATCGCCGCCGACACGGGCAACAGTATCGGACTGGCGGGTGCATTCCACCATGATCCGCGCCGCCTGCTGCAGCACCGCATCCCCAGCCGCGTGGCCCATCGTATCATTGACCTGCTTGAAATAGTCCAGGTCCAAATGCATCAGCGCAAATTCGCGGCCGCCGTTGATCAGCCGGCCCAGCACATGATCCATCGCCCGGCGGTTCTTCAACCCGGTCAGCGTGTCGGTAAAGGCTTGTTCCTCGGCTGCGATCTTGGCCCCTTGCAACCGCGTGTTCAACTGGCGCGACGCCTCCATCGCGGCCGATTTTGCCTCCACCAGATATAACATCTCGATGGTCAGATCCGTTGGCGAAAAATCAGCGCTGGTCAGATCGTAATCGCGTACCGCCTCCAGCACGGAGATCCCGAAGGACAGATTGATGAAAGCGCCCTGACCGCCGGGCAGCGGCGTGCAAACGCCTTTCAGGCCGGTTTGCGGCCCGTCCCGGAACTGCAGATGCAGCTTGCTCCCCGAGGTTCTCACCAGATCCTCTATGGACCGCACCGAACGCGGCCGCGACAGGTCGAACACCCGGAAGAACCGCCGCCCTTCCCAGGTCAGCTGCGGGCGCAGTTTTTTCAGCGTCGGCCCGGCAGAGGTGATCCGCCCCTTGGCATCGGCAATCACGTACATCGGGCAGACCACGCCTGCCATCTGTGTCAGCTGCTCGAGAGTCATCATAAGGAATGCGCCCCCAGATCAAATTCACGCCCGGCGGCGAACTCGGTTTCGATAAGGGTGATCGCAATCACCTCTGCCCCGTCCTGACTGCCGCTGTGATCCAGAAAAACAAGATCACCGTAATCATCGGCCATCGCCCGCAGAACCCCCATCAGAACATAGGCATAGCCAGGCAGTCCAGGCTGGCAGACCAGCTCGAACTGTTCCGGTGCCTGTTCCAGAAGCTCCAGCCCCGGCAGGTGCAAATCCGACACTGCCAGCCGCGCCCGGTCCGGCAAGTCGTCCAGCGAATGCAAAAACTCGACGTAATTCACGCCGCCGAAACGCAGCAGCCGCCGCAATGCCTCCACTTGCGGATTGGACACTAGAAACGTGCCCATATCCTCCAGCATTTCCGGCAGCGGGCGCGCCAGAACCTTTTCCATCGCTGTCAGCATCTGGCTCGATTGCTCTTCAGAATAGAACAGCATCGCCTCGAACTCGGTAAACCCAAGCCCTGCCTCTTCCATAACCTCTTCCCAGCGGTCGGCCCCGTAGGTACTGGTCACAAAAGCCTGAATCGCCCTATTGATCAGACCGTGCATACAATGGCCCCTCTTTGCCTTTGCCACAGTCTTGACGCCTGCAGGTTAAGAAAGAACCAACAAAGCGAGCTTGTGTGATAAGCCGCGCGCGTTTCTTCTGACATTATCAACTCTTGCACGAACCCTGCACCCCCGGCAGCAGAGACCGGCCCAATACGCAGCGCGGCCATAGTCCGGCAGCCGGCCCTGCGGCCAGCCGCATCTGATACCAACTTCAAATTTGCACGCACCTGCACTGCCGCATTGGACCGTTCAGGCGCCTTTCCCTACTGGACCGGCTGGCGCCAGGAGGCAAGCCTGCTGCTGTGCATCCGCGCCGAACCGGCGGCTTCCAACCTGCCGCCGGCACGCTGTGTTCGAAACCTGCAGCCCGTGCATAAACGCGCATAAAAAAAAGCGGAGGGGCTGCCTCCGCTTTTCCTGCTGGTGATAGGCCAGGTGGCTCAGAAATCTGTCGGTGCGCCGCCCTCGGCCTTGCGGCGGGCGACGAAATCCGCAAGTTCGTCACGGACCGCTGCATCCATCGGTGGCTCCTCGAAATCGGCGATGATCTCCTTGAACAGCCTGTGGGCGCGCTCAGCAGTCCAGGTCGCACCTGCCGCCTCCCAGGCCTCGTAGTTGCGCCAGTCGCTCAGGAACGGCTGATAGAAGGCCTCGGAATAGCGGTCCTGGGTGTGCTGAATGCCGAAGAAATGGCCGTCATTGCCGACCTCCCTGATTGCATCCAGGGCAATCTCTTCCGGGCCGGTGGCCGAAATCTGCGGCTGCATATAGCGTTCGATCTGCTGCAGGATCTCGCAATCCATGATGAATTTCTCGGGGCTGGCAATCAGCCCGCCCTCCAGCCAGCCAGCCGCGTGATAGACCATATTGGTGCCCGACTGCACCGCCGCCCACAGCGAATTCGAGGTCTCCCAGATCGCCTGCCCGTCCGGCACATTGGCGGCGCAAACGCCTGAAGACCGCATCGGCAAGCCATAAAACCGTGCCATCTGCCCGGTCATCTGGGTCGAGCGCATATATTCCGGAGTGCCAAAGGCCGGGGCGCCGGATTTCATGTCCACATTCGACGTAAACGTACCGATCACGCAAGGAGTGCCGGGGCGCACATATTGGAACAGCGCAATGGCACAAAGGCTCTCGGCAATCGACTGCGCCACTGCACCGGCCATGGTCACCGGCGCCATCGCGCCTGCCAGCGTGAACGGCGACACCACAATTGCCTGGCCGCGCCGCGCCAGCCGCAGACAGCCGTCGATCATCGGAAAGTCGTGCTTCAGCGGCGAGGTGGAATTGATGTTGGTGTACATATGCGGCTTGGCGTCGAACTCCTCATGGCTGAGCCCGCCGGCAATCCGCACCATCTCCATCACGTCTTCGACCCGCTCCTTGCCCAAAGAATAGGCGTGCATCGCTTTGTCGGTCAGGGTCAGCTTGTCGTAAAGCACATCCAGATGCCGGGTTGAGGCATGCAGGTCCACCGGCTCCACCGGATAGCCGCCGGCAAAGTGGATGCAGTTGAAATACTGGGTAAGTTTCAGCAGGTTACGGCATTGCTCGCGGTTGCCTGCCACCTTTTTGTTCAACTCCATGTCCCAGTAGTTCGGCGGCGAAGACACATTGCCGAACAGGATGTGGTTGCCGCCCAGCGGGATTGTCCGGTCCGGGTTGCGCGGCGTGATCGAGAATTCGCGCGGGGCCTTGCCCACCATCTCCATCACAAAGTCCCGGTCCATTTTGACCAGTTCGCCCTCGACCTTGACGCCGGCCTGCTTGAAGATCTCCAGCGCTTCCGGGTTCAGGAAAACCACGCCGATCTCTTCCAGGATACGCATGGCGCCCTCGTGGATCGCCATCACGCTTTCCTCGCTCAATGGCTCGGTCGGCCGGTCGATATTGACCGGGATCTGCCAGGGCATTTGCTCCAGCGCAGCACTGCCGCGCCGGGCCGCTGCGCCTGCCCTGCCTCCGCCCCGCCTCTTGCGCGTGCCTGTGTCTGCCATGCCGGTCTCCCTGGATCCGAATTTCAAAAATGCCGATAGCCACCCACTGTGCCAATCCCGCCCGTCGAAAACAGTCCAAACCCGACTATCGCTGTCGTTTTTGCCGTGCGATCCGGCGGTTCAGGATATTTCTGTACACTTGTGCCCAGTATGCCGCAGCAAAAACCGGCGTACAAGACTGCACGCCGGCAAAAACGGGCGCCCCCGTTTCAAAACGCGGGAATCAATGGAGGATCAGCGGTCCATCCAGGCCGGTATATGGCCGATATCGGGCAGCACGATATCGGCGTGCGGCGCCAGCTCATCGCGCAGGGCCATGCCGGTCAGCACGCCGATCCGCTGCATTCCCGCCGCCGCGCCCGCTTCCAGATCATGGCGGCTGTCGCCGACCATGGCCGTCCGGCCGGGAGAGACTCCCGCAGCCTTGCAAAAGGCCAAAAGCGGATCCGGCGCCGGCTTGGCCCCATGGCCGCTGTCGCATCCTGCGACAAAGGCAAAACGGTCCAGCACGCCTGCCCGCTGCAGCTGGCTCTTGGCAGAGCTCTCGGCGTCATTGGTCATCACCCCCAGCACCTTGCCGCGCGCCAGCAGGCTGTCGAGAAACGCCGCCAGCGGCACTGCCGGCGTCAGCTCTGCCCCGGCAGCACTTTCCGCCAGGAAATCCGTCAGCTCCGCCAGATCCATATGCGCAACATAAGGCGCAAGGGCTTCTGCCACTTCATCGTTGGAACAGGCAATCACCAGGCTGTCCGGATTGAATGCCGCACGCTCCAGGTCGTAACTGATCGCCTTGGCCATTGCCTGTTTGGCGCCCCGATCGCCCTTGGACAGGGTTTCCAGCAGGTCTGCAGCCCAGCCGTCCCAAGTCGCTGCAAAGTCAAACAAGGTCCCGTCTTTATCAAACAGAAGAGCATCAACAGGCATGGCGGGTCCTTTTTCCGCTGGATTCGGACCGGACCCTAGGCACAGGGCCGGTCAATCTCAAGTCCAGTTCACCTGCTCACCGCCCGGAAGCGACATCCGCGCCTGCATCGGCGCCTCATAGGCCAGGCCCTCGGAATCGCAGAACTGCATCACCCAATTGTCGTCCATCGTTAAGAAATCGAGCACCGACCCCAGAAACGCCGGCTCGGACGCCTGTGCGCGCAGATCCGCCTCGCTGGCGCCGGTTGCCCCCAGAAACACCGGTAAAAGCTCATCATTCCCGGCCAGCCAGGCCAAAGCTTTCAGCGCCAGCGTCTCTGCTCCATCGGCGGAATTCCGCATGTTCTCCACACTCCTGCCGCATTGCGGCCAATTTAGTAAAAATCCGAAAGGGTTTCTTAACCAGTCTCAGCAAAAACTGTAAGGCATAGGATTTGCAAGAGGCGAAAGGACACCGCGTGCAAGGCACCATCCTGGTCATCGACGGCGTCTCCACCAACCGCATCATGCTGAAGGTGCAGCTGGCGGCTGCCTATTACGATGTGGTCCAGGCCGGCAGCGTCGCTGAAGTGCTGCAGGCCGCCCGCCGCCACCGCCCCGATCTGGTGCTTTGCGCGATGTCGCTGCCCGATGGAAGCGCTGCGGATGTGAAACGCGAGTTAGCCGGGGATGAAACACTGGGCGATCTGCCGGTGATCGCAGTCTCCGACTGGGAAGGCTCCAAGGCCCGGCTGGCCGCACTGGCCGCCGGCATCGACGATGTGCTGCAGCAGCCGGTGGACGACGTGATCCTGCAGGCCCGTATCCGCAGCCTGCTGCGCGCCCGCAGCAGCACCGAGGAGCTGAACCTGCAGCGCGACGCATCGAACGGCTTCATCCTGCCGCTCAGCGACCGCACCTGCGCCGAGGATCTGCGCAGTGCTTCCGTTGCCCTGGTGGCGCAGGATCCCCGCAACGCAATGGCCTGGCGCGACCGGCTCGCCACCCGCCTGCCCTATGACCTGCGCACCCATTCCATCAGCGACATCCAAGGGTTGATGCAGGCGCCGGTGGCCGATGCCATCATCATCGAACTGACCGAGGCTTCGGCCGGCCCCGGCCTGCGCCTGCTGGCTGACCTGCGCGCCCGCGCCGCCACCCGCAAATCGGTGGTGATTGCCGTGCCCAACCCGGCTGACCCGCATATCGCCGCCGAGGCCCTGGACCGCGGCGCCCATGACGTGCTGCAGTCCGGCTTTGATGCCGAGGAGCTGCAGCTGCGCCTTACTGCCCAGTTGCAGCAAAAAGCCCGCAAGGACCGGCTGCGCGACAGTGTCCGAAACGGATTGCGGGCAGCCGTGCTGGACCCGATGACAGGCCTTTACAACCGCCGCTATGCCAAACCTTTCCTGGACCGGGTAGCCCATTCCGCCGCTGCGAATGGCGAAAAATTTGCCGTCATGCTGGCCGATCTCGATCACTTCAAGCGGATCAACGATCTTTATGGCCACCCGGCCGGGGACGCCGTGCTGATCGAGGCCGCCCGCCGGATGCAGGCGGTGCTGCGCCCGGCAGACCTGCTGGCCCGCGTCGGCGGCGAGGAGTTCATGGCGGTGCTGCCCGGCGCCACCGAGGCCGAGGCAGGCCTGGCCGCCATTGCCCTGTGCAATGCCATCAACAGCACCCCGTTCCAGGTGCCCGGCGCCGGCGATCCGGTCAGGATCACCATCAGCATCGGCGCCGTCATGGGCGGCGGCGGCAATGAAGACAGCACCGCCGCACTGGTCGAAAAAGCCGATCAGGCGCTCTACAATGCCAAGGATGCGGGCCGCAATCAGGTGACCTTGTCGCCAGAGTGCATCCAGGCCGCTTAAGGCCCTTGGACGATATAGCTTTGCCGGCCTGAAAAAGGCAGCCCAAACGGGCTGCCTTCTGTGTATAAGACACACAGGGGGGGAAGGGGGAAACGGCTGCGCTGCACGCCTGCGGGCTTAATCGCGTCCCTTCCGCCGCTCATGCCAGCGCCCGCCGCGCCGCTGCATCCGCTCTTCCATACGATCGGCAAAGGCAGCCCGCTCCTGCGCGGTCATCGCTTCAAGCTTGCGCACCCAGGCCTCCTGCACTTTGGTATGGAACACATGGCGCGCGTCTGACTGGGTCCGCAGCACCGCCAGCAATGCGGCAGCATCGAAATCCGCGCTGCGCAGCGCGTCGATCACCGCCGCGCCTTCGGCATGGCGGCGCTTGAAATAGCTGCCATGCCCGCCGCCCGCCTCCGCCCGCAAGGCCTTGCGGGTGTCGCGGTCCAGCTCGCGAAAGATCATCGCCCCGACCGTTGGCGGCCGTTGCCAGTGCCGGTCCTTGCCGCTGTACCGCCAGGCCGCCCCTGCCGCGATGCCGATCACTGCCAGGTTCAGCGCCAGCGACGCCGCCAGCAGCAGTTTCAGCCATAGCTTCATTCCGGGTTGGCCCCCGGTGTTCGATGCAGTGCTCATTGCAGATCCCCGCTCAACATCACCGCCATGTCATAGCTGTCATCGGGCAGCGCGGTGCTGCTGTCCTCATACCCCGCCAGCGCCACGGGGTCGGGCACAAAGGAGGGCGGCGCAATGCCGATCCACAACCCCGCCGCGCTGGCCGCCGCCAGCCCGCCCAGCGCGGGCCAGCCGCCCAGCGCCTCGATCAGCTGCCGCCACAGCGGCTGCCGGGGCGCCTGCGTCGGCGCCTGAAAGCCCGCTTGCACCCGCTCCGCATCAGCCAGAATGGCCGCATTCAGACGGTCCGCCGGCACCGGCGGCTGACTGCGTGCGGCGGCAAACAGATTGTCCAGCTCTTGCAGTGTTTTATCCGTGTCAGCCATCATTATACCCCAATTCTTCGCGCCGCCCGGCCAAAGCCGCTGCCAGCGCCCGCTTGCCCCGGGCGGTCAGACTTTCGACCGCCTCGACGCTGATGTCCATGATCCCGGCGATCTCCGGGTTGGACAGTTCCTCCAGATGCCGCAGCACCACTGCCTGACGCTGCCGCTCGGGCAGTTGCATCAGCGCCGTCTGCAACGCATCCTGCCGCGCCCCCTCCTGCAGCGCCTCGGCAGCGGAACGCGCCGGGTCCGGCGGCTCGGGCACCGCATCCAGATCCACATAGCCGCCACGGGCGCGCCGTTTGCGGTCAATGCACAGGTTCATCGCCACCCGGTACAGCCAGGTGGAGACCTGCGCCTCTCCCGGCCGCCACTCCGGCGCCATCTTCCATAAGCGAAGCATCGCCTCCTGGGTCACGTCCTCGGCCTCGGCGCGGATCCCCATCACCCGCATCGCCACGCCAAAGACCCGCGGCCCCAGCCGTGCCGTCAGCTCTGCCGCTGCCCGCCCGTCGCCATTGGCAAACAGCACCAAAAGCGCATCGTCAGAGACCTCCTCTGCCGTGGCGCTCATGGCTGCCGGGCCCGCATCAGGGGCCCGGCGCCGGGAAATTTCCGTTTTGTGCAGCACGTCTCAGCGATCAGTTCTGCTCCGTTTCGTCCCCGTTCCCCTGGCCATGACGGTGCTTGCCGCCGTGGCGCATCCGGGCCTCGTCGAATTCCTGCTTCGAGATCCCGCCGCTGCCGTCCGCATCCATCCGGTCAAACATCCTGCCCGCCCGGCGCGGCCCTGGCAGTTCGTCTTTACTCAACGCGCCATCGCCGTCCGTGTCAAAGCGTTCAAGCATCCGGGCGGCGCGTTCACTGGCCCGTTCCTGCGCCCGCGCCTGCATTTCCTCAAGCGTCAGCTTGCCGTCGCCGTCAGCATCCGCCTTGCTGAAACGGGCTTCTTTCATGGCCTGGATCTCTGCCTTGGTGACCTCGCCATTGCCGTCTGTGTCGATTTCCTCAAAGGACATCTTCGGCCCGTGGTGGCCATAGCCCTTGGCCAGGGCCGCGCCGCCCGCGGCCACACCTGCGGCGGCAACAATCACGGCGATGAAGTTGACGTGTTTCATGTCGTCTTTCCTTTGTTCTGCGGCAGCCTCTTGCTGCCTGATGCATAGGAAAAACGCAGCTGCCCGGCAGATCCGTCGCGGAAATCCCAAATAATTCTTCCGTCCCGCACGTTGCGGCAAACCGGCGCAATGCCAGGCCTTTCCCCTTTCACCGCGGCGGTGAAGCGCGCAATGATATGTTCAGCACACAGGATATCTTCATGACCGAGTCGCAGGCCAAACCCCAGGCCGCAATAACCTCAGACGCAGAGAGTGAACGCCCGGCTATGCCCGCCCTGGCCAAGGGCTGGCGCTGCAAATGCCCCCGGTGCGGCGAAGGCAAGCTGCTGCATTCCTATCTCAAGGTGAACAGCAGCTGCAGCAGCTGCGGGTTGGATTTGACCCATGCACGCGCCGATGACGGGCCTGCATATCTGACGATCCTGATCGTCGGCCACATCATGGCGCCTTTGATGCATGTGGTCTATTTCTCCTGGCGGCCCGAACCGCTGGTGATGTTCACGGTTTTCACGATTGGCTGCGTCGCCTCCTCTTTGTATTTGCTGCCGCGGATGAAGGGGATTGTCATTGCCTATCAATGGGCGCGGCGCATGCATGGGTTCGACAAGGGCAACCCGGCAGTAAAAGGGCAGTAAAACGATGAGCAAGACATTTCCCAGCGGTGAGACCACCACCGACAAGACCGCAATCCGCAATGCGGCAACCGTCATCGCCATGCGCGGCCGGATGTCCGATGACCCGCAGGTGCTGATGGGCCAGCGCGGCGCCAAGGCGGCCTTCATGCCGAATAAATTTGTCTTTCCCGGCGGTGCCGTCGATCTGGCAGATGCCGGGATCCCTCTGGCCTCGCCGCTCTCCCCCTCTGCCAGGAGCGCCTCGCAGATAAGGCGCCTGCTGGCGTGCATCACCTCCTCAGCGTCGCCGCGGTGCGCGAGCTGTGGGAGGAAACCGGCCTGATCCTGGGCGAACCAGGCGAGTGGCAGGGAGACATTCCCGAAGACTGGCAGGAGTTTGCCGCCACCGGCCATCTGCCATCAGCCAAGGCGATGCAGTTCGTGTTCCGCGCCCTCACCCCGCCGGGCCGCCCGCGCCGGTTTGATGCGCGGTTCTTTCTGATTGATGCCGATCAGATCACCGGCGATCTGGATGACTTCTCCCGCGCCGCGGATGAGCTGTCGCATCTGCAATGGATCCCGCTCAGCCAGGTGCGCAGCTTTGATCTGCCCTTCATCACCGAGGTGGTGCTGGCCGAAGTCACCGCCCGCGTCCGCGACGCCGAGCCGCCGCAAAGCGTGCCCTATTTCCACAACAACGACGAAGCCAGCCTGTTCCTGCGTCTCAAAGGCTACCCGATGCCAGCCGACGGGTAACCTTTTCCGGCGCCCCTGCCGCTGGCGCCTCCGCTCACAGGGCCAGAACAAGCACCAGGATCGACACAATCAGCAGCGCCATGCCCGCCAGCTCGCGCCCCGTGACCTTCTCCTTGAAGAACAGCACCGAAGCCAAAAGCGACAGCAGCAGCTCCACCTGCCCCACCGCCTTCACATAGGCGGCGTTTTGCAGCGTGAATGCCCAGAACCAGCAGAACGAGCCGCCCATGCTGGTCAGCCCCACCCAGACCGCCACCCGGCGGGCGGCCCAGACCCGGGCAAGCTCGCCCCGGTCCCGCACCCCCAGCCAGACAGTCATGAACAGCGTCTGCAAGCTGACCACCGCCGCCAAGGTCACTCCGGCGCGAAACACCGGTTCCAGATCACCCAGCTGCAAGGACGCCCCGCGGTAGCTGACGGCGGAAAAGGCAAACAGCACCCCAGATCCCAGTCCCAGCTGTGCGGCGCGGTTGGTCAGATGGCGCCACCAGGCGCCCGTTGCGTCCGGCGCCCGGGACAAAACCAGCACTGCCGCCAGCCCGATCAGGATTGCCGCCCAGCCGCCAAGGCTGACCGGATCGCCCAGCACTGCCAGCCCAACAATGGCGGTCTGGATGACTTCGGTTTTCTTGAAGGTGATGCCCACCGCAAAATTGCGCTGCTTGAACAGGGCAACCACACAGACGGTCGCCAGGATCTGCGCGGTGCCGCCAATGGCGGCAAACATCCAGAACGCGGGCGGCAGAACTGGCAAGGACCGGCCCGAGACGGCCAGATACACCGCCAGCCCCGCCAGGATGAATGGCGCGGAATAGACAAACCGGGCGAAGGTGGCTCCGCCCGGCGACAGTGTCACGCTGCTCAGGACCTTCTGCAGCATGAACCGCACGGTCTGAAAGGAGGCAGCGGCGATGGAAACGGGGATCCAGGCTAACATGCTCCCGCTTATGCGCGCTTATTCCCCCTGCTGCCAGAGCGGATGCGGCACCGGGTCCTTGGCCCGCAGCAGATAGTTGCGGAAAACCTGCAGGTAATTGCGGTAGACATAGCCGTCATTCGCGGCCAGGAACTCCGCCCGGCGGGTGCGGTAAAGGCGCGGCAGCGCATGCCAGGGAACGCCGGGGTGCATGTGATGCACCACATGCAGATTGTTGTTCAGGAACAGAAAGGCCAGCGGCCCCTTGTCCTCGATCACCACAGTGCGGCCTTGGGCGGTGTCATGCGCCCGGTGCTCCAGATAGGTGCGGATCTTGAGGATCGCGAGACCCAGATAGGCCCCCAGCACCGCCGCCCACAGCGGCGCCGGCGATTGCAGCACCACCCAGATCACCGGCACCAGCCCCAGGGCATGCAGGATCCAATCGCGGGCAATCCCCGGAACGCCCCTGCGCGCCAGCCGCCAGTCGCCCGCCATGAAGCAAATCTGACCCATCAGCGGCCCCAGCACCACCCGGCCCAAAAGCGTGTTGTTGATCCGCAGCAGCACCTTGCGCCAGCCGGGCAGCCGGGCCCAGACCGCCGGATCCTGAAAATTGCTTTCCGGATCATCATAGGGGTCGGTCAGCGCCTCGTCCTCGTGATGCGCCAGATGGGTGTCGCGAAAGCGGCCGTAAGGGATCGCCAGGCTCAGCGGGAAGAACATCAAAGCCTCGTTCAGCCAGCGGCTGCGGAACGGGTGCCCGTGCAGCGCCTCATGGGTCAGCGAGGAATGCAGCGCCGCCATCAGGCCAACTGCGGCAACCGTCAGGGCCGGACTGACCGAAGGCAGCAGCCACAACGCCGCCAGCCAGCCGCCGTGGCAGGCCAGGATCAGCGCCAGCGTGCTCCACTCAACGCCGCGCGGCATGTAGTCCCGGCATCCTTCAGACATGGCTGCGCCCCCATTGGATCTTCGACCAGGCGCGCTCGTAGATCAGATAAACAGTGAAGCCAATGGCCGTATTGACCAGCGCCATCATTCCGCCCGCCTTGACCGACCCGGTCGCGATCAGCCCCACCAGTGTCATCATCACCAGCCCGAGGATGTTCCAAATCACCGCCTTCACAATTGAACGCCTGCGCGTTTCCATTCTGCCTCCTGCTGTTTTCCGATAAGTGCTTGTTTCCAAACTACCCCGGACCGCAGCTGTGCAGAATTCCGAATGCAGTTAACAAAACCCAGCAAATGTGATATTTTCAAACATATGATAGAAAATATCGACAAACGGGTGCGGGCTGCACAGTTCCGGCAAAGACTGAACCGGGCGCTGCGCGACAGCGGCCTCAGCCAAAGCGCCTTGGCCCGCGCCGTTGGCGTCGACCGCTCCACGATTTCGCAGCTTTTGACGGACGAGGGCGCGCGCCTGCCGAACGCCCATGTGGTCGGCGCCTGTGCAGGCGCCCTAGGGGTCTCTGCCGACTGGCTGCTCAGCCTCTCCGACCGGCCCGAAAGCGCGGCGGAACTGCTGGCCTCCAGCCTGTCGCTGACCGAAGCGCCGCGCGCCCTGGTGGATGAGCGGATCTTTGAGTGGCATCAGGAGGCGCTTGGCTACAAGATCCGCCACGTGCCCGCCGCCCTGCCCGACATGCTGAAAACCCGGGCGCTGCTGGAATGGGAATACTCCCCCCATCTGGGCCGCACCGCCGATCAGGCCATCGGCGCCTCCGAGGACCGGCTCACCTGGATGCGCCAGTCGCCCTCGGACTATGAAATCGCCATGCCGCTCTATGAGCTCGACAGCTTTGCCCATGGCGTAGGATACTACGAAGGCCTGCCGCTGGCGATCCGGCTGGAACAGCTGCAGCAATTCGAGCGCCTTTGCGAGCAGCTCTACCCCCGCCTGCGCATCTACCTGTTTGATGCCAAGCGGCTTTACTCGGCACCGGTTACGCTCTTCGGCCCGCTTCTATGCGTGTTCTATGCCGGCACGCATTACCTGGCCTTTCGCGACAAAGAGCGGATCGCGACCTTCACCAGTCACTTCGACAATCTGGTGCGCGAGGCGGACATTACGGCGCGGCAATTGCCAGGGCGGCTCCGGGCGCTGCGGGCGGCAATCAGCGGCTAGCAAGCGCTTCACAGGCGGTCCGTCCAACAGCCGGGCCGCGCCCCGCAGGGGCGCCCAGGCTCGAGATGCGCCAGCATCTTGAGCCACCGGCAGCCCGCGCCCCTCCAGGGGCGCGCCTCACACTTTCGGATCCGGGTTCTCGGTATGGCCGTCCACCGCGATCACCTGCCCCGACACCAGCCGCGCCGCATCGGACCCGAGAAACACCGCCATATTGGCAATGTCCCGCGCCTCGACAAACCGCCCCATCGAGGTACCCGCGGCATAACCCGCATAAACCTCATCCCGGGTCATGCCCTTGGCCGCCGCCTCGCGCTCCAGCACGCCCTCCATCCGAGGGCCTTCCACCGCGCCGGGGCAGATTACATTGGCGCGGATACCAAAAGGGCCAAGCTCCATCGCCAAGGTCTTCATCAGCCCGATCACCGCCCATTTCGCCGAAGCATACGGCGCCCGGTTGGGATAGCCGTACTGCCCGGCGGTCGAAGACGTCACGATGATCGACCCGGCCTTGGCGGCCTTCATCAAAGGCGCCGCATATTTCGCCGCCAGAAAACAGCCCTCCAGGTTGACGCTGACGCATTTGCGCCAATCCTCCAGCGCGATATCCTCAATCAGCGCGGTCGGTCCGGCAACACCTGCATTGGCGCACAGCACATCCAGCCCGCCCCACTCCCCGGCGATCTCCGCAAACAGCGCCTTGACCCCGGCCTCGTCGGTGGCGTCCACAGCGGTGCTGCGCCAGCCCGCCGGAAGATCCGACAGGCTGACCGCACTCACATCCGTGACCCAGACCTGATGCCCGGCAGCAGCAAAGCCCTCGGCCATCGCGCGGCCGATGCCGGAGCCCCCGGCCGTGACCAGAACCCGGCTCACCCGGTCCGCACTCATCTCGGCGCTCCAATCGCGCGGCCCAGCCCCTCCGGCGCGGGCAAGACGGCATGCGCCTCAGCCAGCTTCGCCAGATTGGCCTCGATATGCGCCGCAGGCGGGGCCGAGCGGCGGGTCGCAAGATCCACGTGCAGCAGCATATGCTCACCCGTCGCCAGCAGCCGCTCGCCGGAATACATCTCGTGCCACAGATGCATTTTCTTACCCGCGCCCATAATCACCCGCGTCCGCACCTGGATCGCATCACCCGCATGCACCTCGTCGATGTGGCGGATATGGGTTTCGGCGGTAAAGTAGCTGCCGCCGTTGGCGATGTATTCAGCATCGCAACCGATGATCATCATCAGCCGGTCGGTGGATTGCGCAAAGGCATCCAGATAGCGGCTCTCGGTCATATGGCCGTTGTAATCGGTCCAATCCAGCGGCACCACGCGGCTCTGGGTCAGCACCGGCTGGCTCAGGTCCTCCAGTTCCGCAACCGAGCGCACCAGCCCGGCCTCGCCCTCGCGGCCTCTGTCATGGGCGTTCTGCAACGCGCCTGCACCCCAGTCGTTGTTGCCCAGTGCGCGCATCATGCCGACCAGATTATCGTCGCGGATCTGCTCCATCTTGCGGATCGGCAGATGGCCGGATTGCGCATCCGACTGGCCTGCGATCAGATCCACCAGCTCGTCATTGAACTCGGGCACATCCATCAGCTTGGTCCAGGGCCACGACAGGCAGGGGCCGAACTGTGCCATGAAATGCTTCATGCCGGCCTCACCACCCGCAACGCGGTAAGTGTCAAACAGCCCCATCTGCGCCCAGCGGATGCCAAAGCCGTAGCGGATCGCGTTGTCGATCTCCTCGGTGGTGGCGATGCCGTCCTTCACCAGCCACAGCGCCTCGCGCCAGACCGCCTCAAGGAAACGATCGGCCACATGCGCGTCGATCTCTTTCTTCAGATGCAGCGGGTACATGCCCAGGCCCGAGAGGATCTCCTTGGCCCGTTCAATAACACCTGCCGGATTGGCTGCCGTTGTGACCAGTTCCACCAGCGGCAGCAGGTAAACCGGGTTGAAGGGATGCGTCACCACGATCTGCCCCGGCGCCTCGCGCCCGTCCTGTAATTGCGACGGCTTGAAGCCGGAAGTCGAAGAGCCGATCACCGCATCCGGCGCGCAACAAGCCTGCAACTGCGCATAGACCTTCTGCTTCAGATCCAGCCGCTCCGGCACGCTTTCCTGGATCCACTCCGCGCCGTCCACGGCTTCGGCAATGGTTTTGTGGAATGTCAGGCTGCCCTCTGCCGGCAGCGCCACATTGCCCAGACCGGGCAAGGAGCGCCGCGCATTGCCCAGCACTTCGCTGATCTTGCGCTCTGCTTCCGGGTCCGGGTCAAAGACCCGCACATCCCAGCCGTTCAGAAGGAACCGCGCGGCCCAGCCGCCGCCGATTACGCCGCCGCCAATGATTGCTGCTGTTTTCATCTGCTTCCCTTTGAGAACCGCCCGGCTCTTCTTCTGGCCCCAAATATCCTGGGGGCTTGGGGGTTTGCCCCCAATTCCTTCAATTCAACGAAACCGCTGGCCGCCGCTTACTGCGCCGCCGGCGCGCGCTTGGTCAGCCCCAGCTTTTCGCGCACCTCCGCCGGTCCCATCAGCTTGCTGCCCATGTTCTCGATGATGGTGCCAGCCCGCTCCACCAGCTGCCAGTTCTCCGCCAGCTGACCTTTGCCGAGCCACAAATTGTCCTCCAGACCAACCCGCACATTGCCGCCCGCCAGAACTGACGCCGCCACATAGGCCATCTGATCCCGGCCCAGCGAGAACGCCGACCAGTTCCAATCGCCGGGCACATTGTTGACCATCGCCATGAATGTATTCAGATCATTCGGCGCGCCCCAGGGCACCCCCATGCACAGCTGCACCAGGGCGGGGCTGTCCAGAATACCTTCCTTCACCAGCTCCTTGGCAAACCACAGATGGCCGGTGTCAAAGGCCTCGATCTCGGGCTTCACGCCCAGATCGGTCATCATCTGCCCCATCGCCCGCAGCATCCCCGGCGTGTTGGTCATCACGTAATCGGCCTCGGCAAAATTCATCGTGCCGCAATCCAGCGTGCAGATCTCCGGCAGGCATTCCGCCACATGCGCCATCCGTTCGGTTGCACCCACCATATCGGTGCCCGCCGGGTTCACCGGCAGCGGATTTTCAGTATCGCCAAACACCATGTCGCCGCCCATGCCCGCGGTCAGGTTCAGCACCATATCAACCTCAGCGTCGCGGATCCGGTCGGTGACTTCGCGGTACAGCGCCAGATCACGGCTCGGTGCGCCGGTCTCCGGATCGCGCACATGGCAATGCACCACGGCGGCGCCGGCCTTGGCCGCGGCAATGGCGCTGCCGGCGATCTGCGCAGGCGAGCGCGGCACATGCGGGCTGCGGTCCTGGGTGCCGCCAGAGCCGGTCACAGCACAGGTGATAAAGACGTCCCGGTTCATTTCCAGAGGCATTTTGCTTTTCCCTTCAATGTACAGGGTTTTGCCGCGGGTTATCCCCAGGCTCTTCCCCAGATTCTGATTTGCGCTAAGGGCGACCTTGCCGCAGCCTTTGGGCCTGAACTTTACATCAGGCGAATCGAAGTTGATGAAATCCGCAAAAAACATCCTGCAGCCCGAGCATCAGCCGCTGAAAACCGCGGTGCTGGTCTTGGATGAATGCAACACGCTGTCCTTTGCGGCTGCCGTTGACCCGATGCGCGCCGCCAACCGGCTGGCCGGGCGCGCGGCCTTCGACTGGGATTATGTCAGCGCCGCAAATGAGCCGCCGATGCTGACCAGCGGTCTCACCGTGCCCAGCTTTCCGCTAGCCCGGCTGCAGGGCTGCGAGCTTTTGATCGTCGTGGCCGGCTTTCAGCTGGCGCGCCACGCCACCCCCAGCCTGCTGGCAGGCCTGCGCCGCATCGCCGCCACCGGCGCCACCATCGCAGGCATCGACGGCGGCCCCTGGCTGTTGGCCGAGGCCGGGCTGCTGGACGGCCACCCCGCCACCAATCATTGGGAAGACCTGGAAAACTTCGCCAGCCGCTTCCCCGAGGTTGACGTCCGCAACGACCGTTTCACCGTCTCCGATGGCCGCCTGACCTCCGGCGGCGCAACCCCGGCGATTGAGATGATGCTGCATATCATCGGCGCCCGCCACGGTGCCGGCTTTGCCGCCCGCGTCGCCGGGCTGTTCCTCTATGATGGCCCCGCCGCAGAACCGCGCCCGCAAAGCCGCCTGGGCGGCCACAAGCACAATGCGCTCACAGCCAAGGCCAACGCGCTGATGGAGGCCGCCCTGGACGAGCCGCTGCCGCTCAGCGCCCTGGCCGAGACCCTCGGCACCAGCCCGCGCAGCCTGCAGCAGCAGTTCCGGCTTAGGCTCAACACCACGCCGCAGGACCACTACCTGCAGCTGCGCCTGGCCGAAGCCCGCCGTCTGGTGACCGACACCGATCTGCCGCTGATGGAGGTTGCGATTGCCACCGGATTCACCTCGCAGTCAAGCTTCGCCCGCGCCTTCCGCACCGCCCACGGCACCTCTGCCCGCGACCTGCGCCAGGAACAGGCCCGGCCGACGGCGCATTGACCGGCAGCCCTGCCCCGCGGGTCAAGGGCCGCGCAGCGGCGGTGCGCCAGCACTGTTCACCCTTGACGCGCACCTCTTGAATACACTGGCAAAGGCGCTTCAGGGCAAACCTGCACCTGAAGCGCTTCTCAGCCATCTTTCCGCGCTGCGCAGCAGCGCCCGGCCCAACCGGCCAAGGGCATTTCAATGCACGCAGGCCGGGCGGGAGAGCCTCCGCCCCTAGGCGCAGGACCTCAGCTCAATACGGCATCGGATGCATCCGGTGCGCGGCAGTGATCTCGTCCAGCACGTCCTGGCTCAGCTCCAGTTCCACCGATTTCAACGCATGCTCCAGCTGCGGCAGATGCGTGGCACCAAAGATCGCCGAGGCCATGAACGGCCGTGTGCGGCACCACGCCAGCGCCATATGCACAGGATCCAACCCGTGCCGGTTGGCAATCTCCAGATAGGCCGCCACAGCGTCATAGACCCGCGGCGAATGCCGCCCGCCCAGGTCCGGATTGATCGACTTGCGTGAGCCGTCCGGCACCGCCCCGTCCTGATATTTGCCGGTCAGCAGCCCGGTGCCCAGCGGTGAAAACGCCATCAGCCCTACATCTTCATTCACACTCAGCTCTGCCAGATCAGTGTCATACATCCGGCAAACCAATGAGTATTCATTCTGGATCGAAGCAACCCGCGGCCCGCCGCGCGCTTCTGCGATGCGCAGCCATTGCGCGGTGCCCCAGGCGCTCTCGTTCGACAGGCCAAAGGCGCGGATGGTGCCGCGCTCCACCTCGCGCTGCAGCGCCTCCAGGCAATCCTCCATATGGGCCAGCGTCGCTTCCCGGTTCTGGGAGGACGGATCATAGCTCCAGTTCTGCCGGAACATGTAACTGCCCCGGTTCGGCCAGTGGAATTGATAGAGGTCGATGTAATCGGTCTTGAGCCGCTTCAGCGAGGCTTCAATTGTGGGCGCGATAGTCCTGGACGAAATCGGCGCCCCGTCCCGCACATGCTGCATCCCCGCGCCGGAATGCTTGGTGGCCAGGATGTACTCGCCCCGCCGCCCGGTCTGCGCATTCCAATTGCCGATGATCCGCTCGCTGTTGCCCAGGGTCTCCGCACTCACCGGGTTCACCGGATACATCTCTGCGGTATCTACAAAATTAACGCCGCCCTCCAGCGCCCGGCCGATCTGGGCATGGGCCTCGGCCTCCGGCGTCTGAGTGCCGAATGTCATCGTGCCCAGGCACAGTTCGGACACCATCATACCGGTGCGTCCCAATGGGTTCAGTTTCATGCCGCGCGCTCCCCTGTCCTGGATTTGCCTGCGACCCTAAGGCCCTGCCCGGGAAGTGCAAGCCGCTTGCACATAGGCGGCAAACCGGCCAGCCTCTGTGCAACCTAAGGAAAGGATACCCGATGCCGCAGACCATAACCAAGGGCGTCAAGGCGCTGCTGGCCGAGGCAAACAGCCTCGTCGAAACCATGGCTGTCGAGGAGGCCAAGCAGAAGGTCCTGGACGAGGATTACGTCTTCATCGACCTGCGCGACATCCGCGAGCTGCAGCGCAGCGGCATGATCCCCGGCGCGTTTTCCTGCCCGCGCGGCATGCTGGAATTCTGGATCGATCCCGACAGCCCCTATCACAAGCCGGTGTTCAACCAGGACAAAACCTATGTGTTCTACTGCGCCAGCGCCTGGCGCTCAGCCCTTAGCGCCAAAGCCGCGATTGAGATGGGTCTGAAACCGGTTGTGCATCTGGAGGGCGGCTTTACCGAATGGGCCAAACAGGGCGGCCCGGTTGTCCCCCGCGAGGGTTAAGACCTGCCGGGGCCGCCTGCAGTGAAACCTGCCATCCATACCATCCGGCGGCGGGACTGGCGCAGGCCTTGCACCTCCTGGAGAAATCGGAAGCTTGCAAACTGCTGCCGGATCTTCCCCGCCCTTCCCTTTCTTTTGACCGGGAGGTTTTCACCAGCGTCTGGCCGGCAGCTGCAGACTTGCGCCGTTCCGGCGCCTTGCTGCGCGAGGCGGCCAGGATCCGCTGCCCGGTAACGGTGCTTCACGGTGATCACGGCCACCACCCGGCATAAGGCGTGGAACTGCCGTTGCGCAAGATCCTTCCGGACTTCAGCTTCCGCCTGTTGCAACGCTGCGGCCGCAAGCCCTGGATTGAACGGCATGCGAGAGCTGTGTTCTTCCAGGCGCTTGAGGACACGCTTGCCCTGGCCTGACGGCATCTGTACCGGCCCGCCGCAAGCCCGGCCTGCCATAAGCCCGGTCCGGCTCAGCGCTTGAGAACAAAGCGGAAACATGTCATTTTATTCTCATGCCGACTCACCTGCTCACCCGCCGCCGCCACAGATCCCGCCCGGCCCTGTCCCTGATGGAGGGGGTTGCGCTGGAGCATGGCCGCGTGCACGAGGCCTGCGGCCCCGCCCGCCACAGTTTTGCGCTGTGGCTGGCCGCCGCCGCGCAAGACATTGCGCCGGGGCCGGTCCTGTGGCTGCCGCCGCCGCAGGGCGGCAAGCAGCTGAACCCGGACGGGATGGCGGAATTTGCCAGCCCCGCCCGGTTCCTGTTCCTGCAAGCCGCCCGGACCGAGGATCAGCTTTGGGCCATGGAGGAAGCCTTGCGCAGCGGTGCTGCGGCGCTGGTGGTGGCAGAACTGGCTGAGCCGCCCGCCATCACCCCGGTGCGGCGGCTGCATCTGGCGGCAGAGGCAGGCGGGCGCTTCGGCCCGGCGCCGTTGGGCCTGCTGCTGACCCCCGGCACAGGCGGCGCCCAGGGCATCGAAAGCCGCTGGCACCTGGCGCCTGCCCATACCCCTTTGCCCCATGATCTCTTCCCCCCTGACGTGCCTGCACACAGCCTCCCGCCCGGCCCCGCGCCCGGCCCGGCCGGGGATGGCGCAGCAAAGACCCGGAAGTTCTGGACCTTGCAGCGCCTGCGCGCCCGCACCCTGCCGCCCCGCAGCTGGCAGATCACCCAGGCCGCTGGCAGCTGCCTGCTCCGCTCTGCTTCGTGCCGCCCTGCCACCCGCACCGCAGACCCGCACGCCCAAGACGAGCCCCAGCGCCTAGACCGGCCCCAGCGCCTTGACGATGCCCTCCCGCGCCCGCAGGCGGACCTGGCTGCGCCAGCACCGCCTTAGCGGCCTTGGGCCCGGCACCGGGCTATGCCCGGTGCCGGGCCCAACAGGCAGAGGCTTTTGCCAAAAAGCTGATGCCTGGCGGGAGCCCGCCGCCGCGTCACAGGCTCCCCCCGCGAAAGTGAGCAGCCTGCGGCGGAAAATCCGGATAAGCTCAAGCTGCGGCATCGCAAACGCCATGTAAAAACGCTATGCAACCGGAGAAGAAACCCCCATGAGCAACCACAGGATGCACCGGCGGAGCCTGATCGCCTGCCTTGCGGCCAGCCTGCTGGCCCCGCAAAGGCTGCCCGCAGCGATCCTGCCTTACCGCCTCATTCCCGATGCCACAGACGTGCGCTTTACCTTCCGGCTCAGCGGCCAGCCGCAGCAAGGGCGGATCCCGGTCCGCGCCGCCCGCATCCGGATCGATCCGCAGAACCTTGCCCGCAGCCAGGCCGATATCACGCTTGACGCCAGCCGCGCCCGGACCGGGCTGATCTTTGCCACCGAGGCGTTGAAAAGCCCCGGCGTGCTCAACACCGCGCGCTTCCCGGAAATCCGTTTCCGCTCCACCCGTGTCCGTCTCGGGCCTGACGGACGGCTTTCAGGCGGCGCGCAGATCGGCGGCGAACTGACCCTGCGCGGAACCACCCGGCCGCTGACCTTGCAGGCAGCGCTCTACCGCCGGCCCGGCACCGCCGCCAGCGATCTGCGCGAACTCGACGTGCATCTCAGCGGCAGCCTCAGCCGCGCGGCCTTTGGCGCCACCGGCTATCCGGATCTGGTCGCCGACCGGGTCACCCTCGCCATCAAAGCCCGCATCCGCCAGGCGGGCTGAACCCCGGGCCGCGCCCGGTGCCGAAAAACACCGCCGCGCAAGAATACGACACCGCAATGACGGAAACCGGCTGGCAATGCAGCCGCAGCCTGTCATGGTCGCAGCGTTATGCGCCTGATCATCTCCTTTGCCGCCCTGTTTCTTTCTGTCATCCTGCTGCAGCTGTCGACCGGAGGCGTCGGCCCACTCGATGCTATCTCGGGTCTGACGCTGAATTTCACCAGGGAACAGATCGGCCTGCTTGGCTCGGCCCATTTCTTTGGCTTCTTCATCGGCTGCTGGTGGGCGCCGCGGCTGATGGGCAATGTCGGCCATTCCCGCGCCTTTGCGGTCTGCACAGCCCTTGGGGCGATGGGGCTCTTGGGCCATACGCTGACAGAAAACCCCTATGCCTGGGCGGCGATGCGGATTGCCTCGGGCCTGTGCGTAGCCGGCGCCTACACGGTGATCGAGGCCTGGCTCAACGCCAAAGTCACCAACGAGAACCGCGGCCGCGCCATGGGCACCTACCGGATTGCCGATATGAGCGCCTCGCTGGCGGCGCAGCTGATCATCGCGGTGCTGCCGCCTGCGGTCTATATTTCCTACAATCTGCTGGCGGTGATTTGCTGCGCGGCACTGCTGCCCCTGACCCTGACCAAGGCCAGCCAGCCGGAAACCCCCGATGCGCCGCGGCTGCGCCCCAAACTGGCCTGGCGCTGTTCGCCGCTGGCGGTGGCGGGGGTGATCGTGGCGGCACTCAGCTCAGCCTCGTTCCGGATGGTCGGCCCGGTCTATGGCCAGGAGGTTGGCCTGGAAATCGGCCAGATCGCCTTTTTCCTTGCCGCCTTTGTGCTGGGCGGCGCGCTGGCGCAGTACCCGATGGGCTGGCTGGCCGACAAATACGACCGCCGCTGGGTGCTGATCTGGCTTTCCGTGGCTGCCATCTTCAGCTGCGCTGTCACCATGGCTGCCAGCGGCACCGGCACCCTGGGGGTGATGCTGGCGGCAGGGTTCTTCGGCTTCACCACCTTCCCGATCTTTTCGGTTTCCGCCGCGCACGCCAACGACTTTGCAACAACGGAAGAACGGGTGGAGCTGGCAGCAGCGCTGATGTTCTTCTTTGCCCTGGGCGCCATCGCCAGCCCTTATGTCTCCTCAACGCTGATCAGCTTTTACGGGCCGCCTGCCCTGTTTGCCTATGTGGCCTGCGGCCATGTGCTGCTGATCGCCTTTGGTCTCAGCCGGATGAAAGTGCGCCCGACGCCCGAAGAGCGCACCAATTATGTCTACGCGCCACGCACCTCCTTCACCATCGGCCGACTGCTGAAACGCTCGCGCAAGAGGAAGTGAAATGGGTCAGCATCTCTGCCTGATTGTTTCGCGCGCGAAACATTCGGACAGCAGCATTGACCCTTTAAGGATCTGTTTACGAATGTAAAAAAGGGGCCGGAAAACTCCGGCCCCTATAAATATTCCGGGAAGCTGAACAATCAGCTTTCAGCCGCGGCGTCATTTGGCGCCGGACCTGCCGCAGCGCCATTCAGCAGCGGCACATCAGAACCTTCAACCGCCTCCGGCTCAGCGCCCAGCGCCTGGCTGGCAACACCGCTGACACCGTTTTCCATCGACAGGCCCAGCTCCTCGCCCAGCTTCTTCAGCGCGGGCATCTGCACCGCCATGCCCATGATTGAATCAAGCGCCTGATTGACCACCGGTTTCTCGGCGCCAGCGCCGGCCCCAGCCGCCGCATAAGGCGCGCCGCCGCCGATGCCGCTGACCTGATGGATCTTGATCGAATCGATCTTCTCGGCCGGTTTCACCATCTCGGTGATGATCGCAGGCATCGCCTCGATCCGCGCCATGTCGATCTTCATCCGGATCAGCTCAGCCGACAGCGCGTTCTCGGATTCAACAATTGCGCGTTTGCCTTCCGCCTCGGCCAGCATGTCGTTCTTCTTGGCCTCGGCCCGGATGTTAAGCGCATCAGCCTCGGCCTGGGCTTCTTCACGCCGCGCTTCGGCCCGGTCAGCCGCCGCGTCTTTCTCAGCCTGAGCAGCCAAGCGGATGCCGGTTGCCTGGCGTTCGGCTTCGCGGGTGGCTTCGATCAGCGTGATCTGCTTCTGGCGTTCCGCCTCAGCAACTTCACGGGCGGTTGCCACTGCCTCAGTCGCCTTGGTGGCCTCGGCCCGCGCCAGATCCGCCGACGCACGGGCGCGGCTTTCCTCCTCGGATTTCTGCTGGATGATGATCTGGCGTTCCTGTTCGGCAACCTCCAGCTCGCGCTCCTTGGTGATTTCGGCGTCGCGGATCTTCCGCTCCCGTTCAATCTCGGCAGAGCGGATGGCCTCTTCACGTGCAATCCGCGCACGCTCGCTCTCGCGCATCGAATCCTCGCGCCGCTGCGCCACTTCGGACTCCTGCGCGGCCTTCATGGTTTCGATCTGCTGCAGCTGCGAGATCTTGGCCTGTTCTTCATCCTGTTCAATGGTCAGACGCTGACGCTCAGCCTCCATCGCGGCACGGCGCACCGAGACCTGGGTATCCGCATCAATTTGCGCGCGCTCCTTTTTGGACTGGGCAATCACCTCGGCCAGTTTGCGCATGCCAACGGCGTTAAAGGCGTTGTTTTCGTCCAGTGCCTCAAACGGCGTCTGGTCCAATGCGGTGAGCGAGACAGACTCCAGCGACAAACCGTTTTTCAGCAGGTCCTCAGAGACCGCATTCTGCACCTCCTGCACAAAGTCGGCGCGTTTTTCATGCAGCCCGTCCATGGTCATCTGCGCAGCCACCGCGCGCAGGCCGTCGATCAGCTTGCCCTCGATCATTTCGCGCAGCTGTTCGACATCAAACGTACGGTCGCCCAGGGTCTGCGCGGCGCGGGCAATGCCCTCAGCCGTGGCCATCACCGAGACGTAGAATTCAACGCCAACATCCACCCGCATCCGATCCTGGGTGATCAGCGCTGCGTCGCCGTCCCGCTTCACTTCCAGGCGCAGGGTTTTCATGTTGACGGGGCTGACCTCATGCAGCAGCGGCACGACAATGGTGCCCCCGTCCATGATCACCTTCTTGCCGCCGGCACCGGTTTTGACCAGGCTGATTTCACGGGTGGCCCGGCGGTAGAGACGGCCAAGAACCAGGCCGAAGATGAGAAGAAAGATAAGAATGCTCGCCACGACGATGAGCAGGAATTGAAATTCCATGCGGAATACTCCCTTGGATAATTGGATTTATAAGTTTTGGTTCCGGTTATTCAGACAGCGCGATCAGCACAAACCGGTCCTTGCGGCGGTCGCGCATCACCAGCACTTCGGTGCCCTGCGATAATTCCTCGCCCGCTGCGAAAGGTTCGGCGCGCAGGTAGTGGGCGTTGCCGTAGCCATCAGTGACCCGCACCTCGGCCGGGCGGCCCTGCGCAGCGGTACCTTGGGTGATCACCCCGCGGCGGCGGCCCAGGCTGCGCACCGAAAGGGCCTCGGTCTCGGTCTGCGGCAGCAGCCGGGCAAACATCCCGCCAAAGCCGCGCGCGAACCACAGGCCAAAGGCGCCGGCAGGCAGCCCCGCCATCCAGGCCGGTGCGGCAAAACCCAGATAAGACGTCAGCAGCATCTGCAGGCCAATACCGCTGAGGCCAAAACCCATCAGCAAGGCCGCCAGCCAGATCAGCGTCGGCATCCGCCCCAGCCCCAGCCACGACGCCAGGCTGCCCGTGGCATCCGCCGCCCCGGAGCCATCCAGCGCTTCGGCCCCGTCCAGATCCGCAAGATCCATGTCTCCCAGATCACCCAATGCGTCCGCGGCGGCATCAGCGCCCAAATCACCCAAATCACCCAGGTCGCCGGCATCCGGGAACTCCCCGATATCTCCGCCATCCATGCCGTCCAGACCCGCGTCGCTATCGCCGCCGATCAGGCTGCCGCCCAGCAAAAGCGCCAGCAGCTCCAGAACTGCCAGTCCGCCCAACAGGGCCAGGGCAAGGGTAAACGGCGCAAATGCGCTATCGAGAAGAAAGTCAAACACCTATGGGCAGCCCCTAATTGTATGCATTGGTATACAATGCAGATGGTAACGCCCTCGTGAACTTTCAAGGGTTTGAAACCGGTTTTCGCAACCAATGAGTGCGCCAGCCCCCTGTTCAGTTCAAGCGGGAACTGCCGCTGTTTCTCCAATTTTCAGGGAAAACCGCCGCCGGGGTTTCCGCCGCCTGCGCCATGCGGTAGACGGGCGTTTGACACATTACCTGGATGGATAGCATGGCACGCATTCTGATCACTTCCGCGATCCCCTATATCAACGGGATCAAGCATCTGGGCAACCTGGTGGGTTCGCAGCTGCCGGCCGACCTTTATGCCCGGTTCCAGCGCGGACGCGGCAACGAGGTGATGTTCCTCTGCGCCACTGACGAGCACGGCACCCCGGCGGAACTGGCCGCCGCCAAGGCGGACAAGCCGGTGGCGGAATACTGCGCTGAAATGCATGGCATCCAGTCGGAAATCGCCAAGGGCTTTGCGCTGTCGTTTGATCACTTCGGCCGCTCCTCCAGCCCGCAGAACCACGCGCTGACCCAGCATTTCGCAGGCAAGCTGGCCGAGGCCGGGCTGATCCGCGAAGTAACCGAGAAACAGGTCTATTCCAATGCTGACGGCCGCTTCCTGCCCGACCGCTATATCGAAGGCACCTGCCCCAACTGCGGCTATGAGCGCGCCCGCGGCGACCAGTGCGAGGAATGCACCAAGCAGCTGGACCCGACCGACCTGATCAACCCGCGCTCAGCCGTGTCCGGCTCCACCGATCTGGAAGTGCGCGAGACCAAGCATCTGTATCTGTGCCAGTCGCAGCTGAAGGACCAGCTGGACGCCTGGATCGACAGCAAACACGACTGGCCGATCCTGACCACCTCGATTGCCAAGAAGTGGCTGCATGACGGTGACGGGCTGCAGGACCGCGGCATCACCCGCGATCTGGACTGGGGCGTGCCGGTCAAAAAGGGCGGCGCAGACTGGCCGGGCATGGAGGGCAAGGTGTTCTACGTCTGGTTCGACGCGCCGATTGAATACATCGCCGCCGCTGGCGAATGGGCCGAGGCGAATGGCAAATCCGACGCCGACTGGCAGCGCTGGTGGCGCACCGACAAGGGCGCCGAGGATGTGAAATACGTCCAGTTCATGGGCAAGGACAACGTCCCCTTCCACACCCTGTCGTTCCCGGCAACCATTCTGGGATCGGGCGAGCCGTGGAAAATGGTCGACCACCTGAAAAGCTTCAACTACCTGAACTACGACGGCGGCCAGTTCTCCACCAGCCAAGGGCGCGGCGTCTTCATGGATCAGGCGCTGGAGATCCTGCCGGCCGATTACTGGCGCTGGTGGCTCCTCAGCCATGCGCCGGAAAGCAGCGATTCCGAATTCACCTGGGAGAACTTCCAGCAGTCGGTGAACAAGGATCTGGCCGACGTGCTGGGCAATTTTGTCAGCCGCATCACCAAATTCTGCCGTTCCAAGTTCGGCGAGGAAGTTCCCGCAGCCGGTGAATACGGCGAACAGGAACAGGCGCTGATTGCTGAACTTACCACCCGCATCCGCGCCTATGAGGGCCACATGGAAGCGATGGAGGTCCGCAAATCGGCGCAGGAGCTGCGGGCGATCTGGGTCGCGGGCAATGAATACCTGCAGTCCGCAGCACCCTGGTCGGTGTTCAAGCAAGATCCCGACCGCGCCGCAGCCCAGGTGCGTCTGGGACTGAACCTGATCCGGCTTTACGCCGTACTGTCGGCCCCCTTCATCCCGCAGGCCTCAGACACGCTGATGGCGGCGATGAATTCGGACGACCGCAACTGGCCCGAAGATGCGGCGGCTGCCCTCTCCGCCCTGCCCGCAGGCCACAGCTTCACCGTGCCAGAGGTGCTGTTTGCCAAAATCACCGACGAGCAGCGCGAGGACTGGCAGGCGCGGTTTTCCGGCACCCGCGCCTGATCCGTTGCACATAGAATTCTGAAAGGCCGCCCATCGGGCGGCCTTTTCTGTTCCCCTATCCTCTTCTGCCATCGCAAAAATTATTTCTTACTAAAAAACTCAGATTGACATACCTGAGTGAATAATTCAGGTATACGGCATTCCAGCCAGCCTGACTCGGATCAGGCGAGCCCGAGTGACATTTCATCAACCGAGATCGCCCCCATGCCGACCAGAGACAGCCGCCATCGCGGCCCGCAGACCCAAGAGCTGGAACCCGAGGACATGCGCCAATTGTGGCCGCAGGTCTTTGCGCCGTCCGGCGCTCTGTCCGGTTTTTGTCTGGAATGTCTTCTGGACAGGGCGGAATTCAGCAATGGGCGGAAGATATGAACCAGATTGCCTCCAAGCCGGTGCCGGCCACCGCAACCACCGCAACCACCGAAGTGTTCCCCACCTATCACGCCGAGGATCTGACCCGCGGCGGCGTGCAGGCCCGTATTCTGCTGAACGGGCAGATCTATTCGCTGCGCATCACCCGCGCAGGCAAGCTGATCCTGACCAAGTGAGCGGACGGCCATGAGCACTGCGCACCCTTCGCCCCGCGGCGGCGTGACCGTCGGCACCCTGTCCGAGCTGCCGCCGCTGGAAGCCGGCGCGGTGATCTATCTGCGCCACTGGTTTTCCGGCGCCGAGACCCGCGACCAGATGCGCCGGGATTTCGAAGTGAACTTCGGCCCCGAAATGGCCGATGCCGCGTTTGAGGCCTTTGGCACTCTTTGCAACTTCTGCGCCACCCATGGCCGCCGCCCGCTGGTGCGCCACGGCATGACCTGCAAATGCCTGGGCGCGGATGAGAACTGCTTTGCTAATCTTCTGGCCTGTGCTGCCGAAGGCCAGCAGGACGATGCGCAAATCCTTGCCTCGCTGATCGTCACCCCGCGCAAAGCGTCCGAGCTGACGCAGCTGGCATCTGACTGCGGCTTGCTGATGCAACAGATCATGGCGCCGCGCCCGCCGCTGCAACCGGCCCGGCCCGCCACCGCCACCCTTCACTGAATTCACTATATAACTAAGGACTTAGCTGATGAAATCCCTGTTTCTCACGGGCACTGCCCTTGCCGGTCTCGCCTTTGGCGCCACCACAGCCTTTGCCGCTGACAAGGCCGCAGTGCTGACCAACTATGCCAATATCGCCGAGGCCAAGTACCAGGACAGCCTGGCCACCGCGCAGGTGCTGAAAACCGCTGTAGACGCGCTGGTCTCGCATCCCTCAGCCGAAAACCTGGAGGCTGCCCGCGCCGCCTGGATCGCCGCCCGCGTGCCCTATCAGCAGTCCGAAGTCTTCCGTTTCGGCAACGCCATCGTCGACGATTGGGAAGGCAAGGTGAACGCCTGGCCGCTGGACGAAGGCCTGATCGACTATGTGGACGCCTCTTATGGCGGGCCGACCGACGAGAACACCCTGGCATCGCTGAACATCATCGCCAATCCCAGCTTTGAGCTGTCCGGCAAAGCCATCGACGCCGCCAAGATCACTCCTGAACTTCTGGAAGGCGCCTTGCATGAGGCCGACGGGGTCGAGGCCAATGTGGCCACCGGCTATCACGCCATCGAATTCCTGCTGTGGGGCCAGGATCTGAAGGGCACCGAACATGGCGCCGGCGACCGCCCGTGGACCGACTATGCCACCGGCGACGCCTGCACCGGCGCCAACTGCGACCGCCGCGGCGAGTACCTGCAGGCCGCCACCGAGCTGCTGATCACCGACCTGGAATGGATCGCCGCGCAGTGGGGCGCCGAAGGCGACGCCCGCACTGCCCTGTTGGGCGATGAAAACGCCGGCATCACCGCGATGCTGACCGGCATGGGCTCGCTGTCTTACGGCGAACAGGCGGGTGAACGGATGCGTCTGGGCCTGATGCTGAACGACCCCGAGGAAGAGCACGATTGTTTTTCCGACAACACCCACAACAGCCACTACTACGACGGCTTGGGCGTGCAGAACGTCTATCTGGGCGAATATGTGCGGGTGAACGGCGAGCTGGTCTCGGGCGCGTCGCTGGCCGATCTGGTGGCCGCCAAGGACGCGGATCTGGACGCCGAGATGCGCAGCAAGCTGGCGGGCACCATGCAGGCGCTTGGCCGGATCAAGACCGCAGCCGAAGCAGGCCTGTCCTATGACCAGATGCTGGCGCAGGGCAACAAAGCCGGCGAAGCGCTGGTGATGGGCGGCGTCAACGGGCTGATCGACCAGACCCGCTCTATCGAACGCGTGGTCTCTACCCTGGATCTGGGCGGCGTTGCCATCGAAGGCTCTGACAGCCTTGATAATCCTTCGGCAGTCTTCGAATAAAACACTGCAAATACAATAAAATAACAAAACCAAAATAAAGGGACCTGGCCGCCATCAGCGGCCAGGTCCCTCAACAGAAAGAAGAACCCCCATGAAAATCAAACCCTCTGCGGCGCTGGCCCTCAGCGCGCCCGTCTTCCTGTGCGCAAACGCCGCCCTGGCCCAGGGCTTCAGCTGGGAAGGCGAGATCGAGATCGCCAATGAAAGCGTGCTGTCGTCTGATGACGCCACTGCCGAGATCCGCGACACTTTTGCCATGATCACCGCTTCCGGCGCCTATACATTCGGCAACGGTGTTGAACTTTTTGCCACCGTCACCGCCGAGTCGCTGACGGACGCCGCCGAGGACCGCACCTTTGATGACATGGGCGTCTATATCGAAGAACTCGGCGTCTCCTTTGGTATCGGCAGCGCCACCACCGTCTCAGTTGGTAAACTGCACCCGGTGTTTGGTACCGCCTGGGACGACGCCGCAGGCTATTTCGGCAGTTCCATCGCCGAAGATTACGAGCTGGTCGAACAGATCGGCATACTGGCGGACGTAGAGCTGAACGGCGCGGGCACCCTGTCCTTCGGTGTGTTTTACGCCGATGATTCCGGCCTCAGCCGCTCTGTTGGCTATGACCGCGGCCGCATCGCAACAGCCGACGGCGGCGCTGGCAACACTGGCGAGCTGGACAATTTTGCCATCCAATGGACGCAGGAAACCGGCAATACCCGTTACCACATCGGCGCCCGCCACCTGAGCGCCGGCACAGGCGACATGGATGACGAGCAGGGCTTTGTCGCAGGCCTCGCCCATGCCTTTGATGGCGGTTTCGACGTCTATGGCGAGGTGGCCTCCTTCTCGAACGCCGGCGGCTCGGCGGATGATGCGCTGTATGCCACCCTGACCGGCGCCTACACCATCGGCAACGTGACCCTGTCCGGCGGGCTGGTGCATCGCGATCTGGACAGCGCGGGCGAAACCGACCTGATCACCATCGGCGCGGATTACGAATTTGAAAATGGCTTCACGTTGGGCGGCGGCCTGGCCCGCGTTGATGAGGCCGGCACCAAAAGCACGGTTCTGGGCGTGAACCTGATCATCCCGCTTGGTGCATGAGATTTCCCTCGGTGACGTTTGGCATCCCCTGAACAGAGCCACACCTTGGGGCCGCGTATTGCGGCCCCTTTTTTTGCCAGACCGGGTCCCGCCCGGTACATATTCCCAAGTATTTTACTCTGGATACCCTTGAAAACCCAGTAATTCTGTCGGATATATTTCCCAACGGAATCACTTGGCCTTGGCGCCACCGGGCAAGGACGCGAGCAGCATGATCGTTTGCCACTGCACACAGATCTCGGACCACGACATCCGCGCAGCCATCGACTGGATGCGAAATGCCGATCCCGAAACGATAATCACCCCTGGCAAGATCTATCACGCCTTGGGGAAAACCGCTGATTGCGGCGGATGCATGCCGCTTTTCCTCGACACCATGCGCGCGAATGCTAATCTGGAAGTCCCTGCGCAGCTTCAGAATTTAGGCGCAGGCCGAATTCAGGAGAGTGAATATGCAGGGCGACGCCAAGGTCATCGACTATCTCAACAAAGCATTGCGACATGAGCTGACAGCGGTCAGCCAGTACTGGCTGCATTACCGGCTGCAAGACGATTGGGGCCTGGGCAGCATGGCCAAGAAAAGCCGCGAAGAATCCATCGAAGAGATGGAGCACGCGGACAAATTGATTGAAAGGATTCTGTTCCTCGGCGGCCATCCGAACCTGCAGAAGCTTGACCCGCTGCGGATCGGCCAGACCCCGAAAGAAACCCTCGAATGCGACCTTGCCGCCGAAGTGGACGCCCGCGCGCTTTACAAGGAAGCCCGCGACGCCTGCAACAAAGCGGGTGACTACGTCACGCAAAAGCTGTTTGAAGACTTGATGGCGGATGAAGAAGGCCACATTGATTTCCTCGAAACGCAGCTTGAACTGCACGACCGGATCGGCGCCGAAAACTATGCCCAGCTCAACGCCACCAAGATGGCAGAGATCGAAGACTAAACTGTTTCTGGCTGCCGCATTTGCGGCGGCCACCCCCGTTGCGGCGCTGGACCTGGCCAGCCAGTATCAGGCAGAGCCGCACCTCTCTCCCCTCCCCCGCACTGACGCCGAACGCACCCGGATTGAGGCCGTCACCGCACCGGCCACGGATTTCTCCGCACCAGAACGCTTCGAGGACCTGCCCGCAGGCGCCGCCACCGTGCGCGCCAGGGAAGATGACGAGGCGTTCTCCCAGCACTCTGCCAACCTCAGCTTCGAGCAGGAACTGGAGTTCAAACTGGGCAATGGGCTGTTCAAGAAGATCTGGGTGTTCTCGCCATCTTCCACCAAGGCGTCCGACGGGCTTGGCCCGCTCTATAACGCGCGCTCCTGCCAGCGCTGCCACTTGAAGGACGGGCGCGGCCATGTGGTGGCGCAGCCGGATTACGCCTCCACCACCATGTTCCTGCGGGTTTCCATTCCCGGCCCGGTTCCGGCGGAACTGCAGGAAGTCCATGACTACATCGGCACCGCGCCCGATCCGGATTATGGCTCCCAGTTGCAGGACTTCTCCGCCCCGGCATCGCGCCGGAGTACAAGCTGCAGGTCGAGTATGAGGAGTTCGAGGTTGCCCTGAACGGCGGTGAAACGGCCACCCTGCGCCGTCCCGGCTACACGGCTGCAAACCTCGGCTACGGCCCATTGGCTGATGGCGCCATGCTGTCACCCCGCGTCGCGCCGCCGATGATCGGCCTTGGCCTGCTGGAGGCGATCCCCGCCGCCGATATCCTTGCCCATGCGGATGAGGAAGACACCGACGGCGATGGCATTTCCGGCCGAGCAAATCTGGTCTGGTCGCGCGAATTCAACCGGGTCATGCTGGGCCGCTTTGGCCTGAAGGCCGGAATGCCGACCGTCCACGAACAATCCGCCGGTGCGTTTTCCGGCGATATCGGCATCTCCACCCCGCTGTTCCCGGCCCATGCGGGCGAATGCACCGATCTGCAAACCGCCTGCCAATCCGCCCCGCATGGCGGCGCTGATTCCCGTGAAACCGAGATCGACCAGCCGAACATGGATCTGGTCACCTTCTACAGCCGCAACCTCGGCGTTCCCGCACGGCGCAACACCAGCGACGCCCAGGTGCTGCGCGGCAAGCAGGTGTTCTACAACACCGGATGTGCGTCCTGCCACGTGCCGAAACACGTGACCCACCGGCTGCAGGACCGCCCCGAGCAAAGCTTTCAACTGATCTGGCCCTACAGCGACCTATTGCTGCACGACATGGGCGAAGGCCTGGCCGACAACCGCCCCGAAGCCCGCGCAACGGGGCGCGAATGGCGCACAGCGCCGCTTTGGGGTATCGGCCTCACCCAGCAGGTTTCGCCCCGTGCCACCTTCCTGCATGACGGCCGCGCCCGCACCCTGCTGGAGGCGGTCCTGTGGCACGGCGGCGAAGCGGAGGCGGCCAAAACCCGCGTGGTAAAGCTGCGGCCGGAAGACCGCGCTGCCCTGATCGCCTTTCTGGAGAGCCTCTGATGCGCGCCTTTGCCCCGTCCCTGCCCCTTGCCCTGCCCCTTGTCCTGACCTTTGCGCTGGCCGCAGCCCCTGCCGCCGCATCAGAGCTGTCCGGCAGCATCACCGATCAACTGATCCTCCCGACCTTTCAGGAACTTGCAGAGGACGCGCAAACACTAGCGGAAACCGCACAGGCAGATTGCAATCCGCAATCACCCCCCTGCGCGCAGCTTACAGCGATGCCTTCGATGCCTGGATCGCCGCCAGCCATTACCGCTTTGGTCCAACCGAAACAGACAGCCGCGCCTTTGCGCTGGCTTTCTGGCCCGACAGCCGCAGCAAAACGCCCAAGGCACTTGGGAATCTGATCCGCAGCGAAGACCCCGGCATCTCTGACCCGGCGCAATTCGCCAGCTACTCCATCGCGTCCCGCGGCTTTTATGCGCTGGAATACCTGCTGTATGATCCGCAGCTTTCCACCACCGGCAGCGCAGACTACCGCTGCGCCCTGACCCGCGCCATCAGCATCGACATCGCAGCCACAACCCAGTCCATCAAAGTGGATTGGGAACAGACCTACGCCGCCGAAATGCACAGCCCCGCCAGCCGCTACCAAAGCGACGAGGAAATCACCCAGGAGCTGCTCAAGGCGCTCACCACCGGGCTGCAAGTGCTGGACGACATGCGCCTGGGCCGCCCGCTTGGCACCTTTGACCGCCCGCGTCCCAACCGCGCCGAGGCCCGCCGCTCGGGGCGCAGCCTGCGCCATGTGCAGGTGTCGCTGAACGCGCTGGAACCGTTGGCCCTGGCGCTGGCAGACAGCCGCGAGGACCTGCAAGCCAAGATCACTGCCGCTTTTGCCAAAGCCCGCAAGAAGGCCGGGACCCTGAACGATCCGGTCTTTGCCGGCGTGGCGGATCCCGCCAGCCGCTTCCGCATCGAATCCCTGCAGCAGGAGATCAAGAACCTGCGCGCGCTGGTGACCGGCGAACTGGGGCCGGCCCTGGGTGTTGCGGCAGGCTTTAATTCCCTGGACGGCGATTGATATGGCCACCCGCCGCGGCTTTCTGGCCGGTCTTCTGGCCACAGGCCTTGCCCCGCAGGCCAGTTGGGCCAACGCCGGCAGCCCCGCTTTTCTGTCTGCCGGCAAGGACGCCAGCGGCGCCTTCCTGCTTGCGGGTCTTACAGAAGACGGCGAAATCCTGTTCCGTCACCCTTTGCCTGCCCGCGGCCACGCCGCCGCGGCGCATCCGGTCCGGCCCGAAGCCGTCGCCTTTGCCCGCCGCCCCGGCCGCTTTGCCGATGTGATCGACTGCCGCACGGGCACCGCCCTCGCCCGGCTGGAGCCGCCTGCGGGGCACCATTTCTATGGCCACGGCACATTCTCCCCGATGGCAGCCGCCTGTTCACCACGGAAAACGATTTCTGGAATGCGCGCGGTGTGGTCGGCGTTTGGGACGCAACGGACGGCTACAAACGCATTACCGCCTTCGCCTCCGGCGGCATTGGCCCGCACGAAATGCTGCTGCGCCGGGACGCGCCGGGACTGGTCATTGCCAATGGCGGCATTGAGACCCACCCTGATAGCGGCCGCGCCAAGCTGAACCTCCCGGACATGCGCCCGAACCTCAGCTACTTGGGCTTTGACGGCACCCTGCAGGAGCAGATGGAACTGCCGCAAGCGCTGCACCTGAATTCCATCCGTCACCTCGCCATGCGTGCTAACGGCACCGTTGGTTTTGCCATGCAATGGCAGGGGATCCGGGCGAGGCCCTGCCTATCGTGGGCCTGCACCAGCCCGGCAGCCCGCCCCGCCTGATGGCCGATGGCGACCCGCGGGTGTTGAACCTCAATGGCTATGGCGGTTCCGTCGCCTTCTCAGCGGACGGAGCGCAGATCGGTGTCACCTCTCCGCGCGGCGGGGTGCTGCAGGTAATGGATACCGGAACCGGGGATCTGCTGCAGGAGCACCGCATGACGGATGTCTGCGGCCTTGCAATGTCCGATGCAGGCTTTACCGCAAGCACTGGCGGCGGGCAGTTTTTCGGGGTTTCAGCATCCGGCAAACATCCGCTGCACCGGTCGGATCTGGCCTGGGACAACCACCTGATCCCGCTCACCTGAGAAGACCCTGGCTGACAGCAGCCCCGGCGTGCCCGCAACCGCGTGCCGTTTCGTTTTGCGTATCACAGAATTCATAACGAAAACAAAAGGTGACATTTCACCCGTACTCCGCTATGGAATCGCGGTGAAAGGAAAGCAAATGGATGCCACGGCCCGTCAGAGCGAAATCATCACCTTGCTGAACCGGCAGGACCGGGTCGAGGTTGACGACCTGTCCCAGCGCTTTGGCGTCTCTTTACAGACGGTCCGCGCAGACCTGCGCGACCTGTCTGCGCGCGGCGCCTTGTCCCGCGTGCATGGCGGTGCCGTCCGGATAAGCTCTGCCGCCAGCCAGGGATACGAGGACCGGCGCAAGCTGAACGCGGGCAACAAGCTGGCGATGGCCGCACTGGCGGCTGAGCTGATCCCCGACAATTGCTCCCTCACCCTTAACATCGGCACTTCGACCGAACAGGTAGCGCGGGCGCTTTCCGGCCACAGCGGCCTGACGGTGATTTCCAATAATATCAACATTATCAACTTGATGATGGGCGGTCAGGCCAAGGAATTGATCCTGGTCGGCGGCACAGTGCGGCAAAACGACGGCGCTATTGTGGGCGAGGATGCGGTTGAATTCCTGTCCCGCTACAAGGTCGATTTCGCCGTCATCGGCGCCTCGGCACTGGATCCCGACGGCGCCGTGATGGACCATGACGCCCGAGAGGTTTCGGTCGCCCGCGCCATCCTCAAGAACGCCCGGCAAAAGGTGCTGGTCTGCGACGGCAGCAAGTTCGCCCGCTCCGCCCCGGTGCGTATTTGCGATGTCTCCGATCTGGATATCGTCATAACCGACCGCCCGGTTCCCGCAGAATTTGCCGAGGCCGCGCAGGCCGCCGGCACCCGGATCCTGACCGCAGGACAAAACGAAAGCAACGAAAATGACTGACACGCCTGTTACGGACCTTTTCATCATCGGCGGCGGCATCAACGGCTGCGGCATCGCCCGCGACGCCGCCGGCCGCGGCCTGTCGGTTACATTGGCCGAAATGAACGACCTTGCCTCCGCCACCTCCTCGGCCTCGACCAAACTGTTCCACGGCGGTTTGCGCTATCTGGAATACTTTGAATTCCGCCTGGTGCGTGAGGCGCTGATCGAGCGCGAAGTACTGCTGAAGGCGATGCCGCATATCTCCTGGCCGATGCGGTTTGTTCTGCCGTTCCACAAGGACATGCGGTTTGACAGCGAAACACCGACGTCCAAGCTGCTGACGACCTTCATGCCCTGGATGAAGGGTCGCCGCCCCGCATGGCTGATCCGGCTGGGGCTGTTTCTGTATGACTCCTTGGGCAAACGCGGCATCCTGCCCGGCACCGCGAAACTGGACCTGTCGCACGACCCCGCAGGCAGGCCGCTGAAGGACAAGTTTCAGACCGCGTTCGAATACTCCGACTGCTGGATCGAAGACGCCCGCCTGGTGGTACTGAACGCCCGCGATGCGCAGGCCCGCGGTGCCGAAATCCTGACCCGGACCGAGGTAGTTTCAGCCGAACGCCTTGCAGACCATTGGGTGATCCGCACCAAGGATCACGCCACCGGCGCCGAGCAGCAGCACCGCGCAAAAATACTGGTCAACGCCGGCGGGCCGTGGGTAGCCGACGTGCTGCACCAGAAGCTGGGCCAGAACAGCCGCGAAAACGTCCGCCTGGTGCGCGGCAGCCATATCGTGGTGCCGAAATTGTTCGACCATGGCCGCTGCTACTTCTTCCAGGGCACCGACGGGCGGATCATCTTTGCGATTCCATACGAGACGGATTTCACCCTGATCGGCACAACGGACGCCGACCATCCCGATCCGGAAACCAAACCGCACTGCACCGAGGCCGAGCAGGACTATCTGGTTGATTTCGCATCGCAATACTTCGAACAGCCGCTCAGCCGCGAAGACATCGTCTGGACCTACTCCGGCGTGCGCCCGCTCTATGACGACGGCGCCAGCTCGGCCACTGCGGCCACCCGCGAATATGTGCTGACGCTAGACCGCGCGCAGGCGCCGCTGCTGAATGTCTTTGGCGGCAAGATCACCACCTACCGCAAGCTGGCCGAGGCCGCGCTGGCGAAAATCGGCGAGGTGTTCCCGCATGTGCCGTCTGACTGGACCGCAGGCGTGGCCCTGCCCGGCGGTGATTTTGCGGTGGCGGATGTGGAAAAACTGCAAACCAAACTGGCGGCAGATTATCCGTTCCTGACGCCCTATTGGACCGCCCGGATGATCCGTGCTTACGGCACCGAAGCCTGGGACGTGCTAGGGGACGTCAAATCCGCCGGTGATCTGGGGCGGGATTTTGGCGCAACCATCACCGCGCAGGAACTCAACTGGGCGATAGCCCGCGAATGGGTGCGGTCAGGCGACGACTACCTGTGGCGGCGCACCAAGCTGGGCCTGCGGCTGGACGAGGCGCAGCGCGCGGCAGTGGATGCCTATATCAGCAAGAAAGCCGCCAGGCTGGCGGCTTAGAGCTAAGGGACGGGCCAACCCGAGGGGAGGCGCAATCGCGCCGCCCCGTGGGGGCGGGTTGGCGCGGCCCGGCCTATCGGCCGGGCGGGACATTCTGAAAGCGTCTTAAAACTCCACGCCCTTCTGCGCCTTCACACCGGCGCGGAACGGGTGTTTGACCTGCCCCATCTCGGTCACCAGATCGGCAATCTCGATCAGCTCTTCCTTGGCGTTGCGCCCGGTCAGCACTACATGGGTCATCGGCGGCTTCTGCTCCACCAGGAACTCCAGCACTTCTTCGAGGTCCAGATAGTCATAGCGCAGCGCAATGTTGATCTCGTCCAGCAGCACCATGGTGTTGCGCTCATCCAGGATCATCTCCTTGGCCTTTTCCCAGCCCTTCTGCGCGGCGGCAATGTCGCGGGCCTTGTCCTGGGTCTCCCAGGTAAAGCCTTCGCCCATTGCGTAGAACTGGCACCGATCGCTGAAATTCTCCTCGATCAATGTCCGCTCGCCGGTCTGCCAGGCGCCCTTGATGAACTGCACCACGGCTGACGGCATCCCATGCGCGATGCAGCGCATGATCATCCCGAACCCGGAGGAGGATTTGCCCTTGCCCGGCCCGGTGTGGACGATAATCAGGCCCTTTTCGCCCTCCTTGGTCTTCATCATCCGGTCGCGCGCGGCCTTTTTCTTGGCCATCTTGGACGTATGACGGGCGGCTTCTTCTTCTGAGATGCCGGTTTCAGACTTTTCGCTCATTGGGGCTCTCCAGCTGTTTGACCCATGTCTTGACAAAGAAGGGCACGATAGCGCAAGGGGGTTCAGCTGGTTCCTGTGAAAACAGGCGAAGAGGGAATGTGAAGGCTTTCGGGCCGAAGCACAGCCGCCCCCGCGACCGTGACCGGATGAGGCCGCCATGCCACTGGGTGATCCCCGGGAAGGCAGGATGGCCGGCAAGGCGCACGCCTTGGCATCCGCAAGCCGGGAGACCTGCCAGCGAAGGAGAGATCAACGGGCAGACGGGGTGTTCTGCGACCGGGTAAGGGGCTCGCACGACTGGCCCCTTTTCGGCCATCCCGCACGCCCTGCCGCGACAGGAGACGCGCCAATGGCTGACGACATGGCAGGCCAATCTGCCAGCACCCCGGGACCGGTCACCCTGACCGTTTGCCTCACCTGCCGCCGCGAGGGCGCCGACCCCGAGGCAGCACGCCCCGGCGCCATCCTGCATGCAGCCTTGGAAGAAGCCGGAATGCCCGAAGGCGTCCGTCTGCGTGGCGTCGAATGCCTGTCGTCGTGCAAGCGCGGCTGCGCTGTTGCGCTGATCGGCGGCGAAGAACGCTGGACTTATGTCTACGGCGACCTCGACCCGGACCAGCATGTCCCCGAAATTCTGGAAGGTGCTGCGGCTTATGCCGGCACCGCTGATGGAGTCGTGCCGTGGCGCCAGCGCCCGCAGACCTTCCGCAAACAATCCGTTGCCCGCATCCCGCCGGCCAAGTTCTTCTCCGAGGAGTAATCATGAGCGATCTCAACAAGATCCCCGTCACCGTCATCACCGGTTTTCTGGGCGCAGGTAAAACCACGCTGATCCGCCACCTGATGCAGAACCCGCAGGGTAAGCGCCTGGCCGTGGTGGTGAACGAATTCGGCACTGCCGGCGTGGACGGCGACATCCTGAAATCCTGCGCCGATGACAACTGCCCGGCGGAAAACATCATGGAACTGGCCAACGGCTGCATCTGCTGCACCGTGGCCGATGACTTCATCCCCACCATCGAACAGCTGATGGCCCTGCCCGAAAAACCCGACCATATCGTGATCGAGACCTCTGGCCTGGCCCTGCCGAAACCGCTGTTGAAGGCGTTTGACTGGCCCGCGATCCGCTCCCGCATCACTGTCGACGGGGTGATTGCCCTGGCGGACGCCGAGGCGGTTGCCAAAGGCCAGTTCGCCCCTGATCTGGACGCCGTTCAGGCCCAGCGCGAGGCGGATGACAGCATCGACCACGAAACGCCGCTGTCCGAAGTGTTCGAGGACCAGATCTCCTGCGCTGACATCGTGCTGTTGTCCAAGGCCGATCTGGCCGGCGACGCAGGCGTCGAGAAGGCCCGCGCGGTGATCGAAGCCGAAGCCCCGCGCAAGCTGCCGATCCTGCCGATGAGCGAAGGCGTCATCGACCCGCGCATCATCCTGGGTCTGGGTGCTGCTGCCGAAGACGATCTGGACGCCCGCCCCAGCCACCACGACGGCCACCACGACCACGAGCATGACGATTTTGAAAGCATCGTTGTCGAAATGGGCGAAGTCTCCGACCCCGAAGCGCTGCAGAATGCCATCGTGAAACTCGCCCGCGAGCGCAACATCCTGCGCGTCAAAGGCTATGTCGCGGTGGAAGGAAAACCGATGCGGATGCTGGTTCAGGCCGTGGGCGAGCGCCTGCGCGCCCAATACGATCAGCCATGGGGCGCGCAGCCGCGCAAGACCGCTCTGGTGGTCATCGCCGAGCATGACGATATCGACGAACAGGCCATCCGCGCCGAGCTGGGGGCCTGAAGCTGATGCCCCAAGGCGAAACTTTAAAGGTTTCGCCCGGCGGCAACGCCGGGCAGCGCCCGACCTCCCCCACGGGAGGGCGCTTCGCTTCTTCCCGAGGCCGGGCACTGCCCTCTGCTCTTCTTTCCGAAAGGGCCTGACCCATGCATGTTGTCTTCCGCGAAAGCCACGGCCTTGACGAGACCGATACCCCGCAGGACCTCGGGCAGACGCCCGGCGATCTTGTGGTGCTGTCCTTCTCCGACAGCGATCTGGGCGCTTTTGCGGCGGGATGGCACCGCGCGGACGGCGCGCTGCCCTCCTTGCGCGTCGCCAATCTGGTCGCGCTCAAACACCCGCTCTCGGTTGACGTCTATGCAGAACAGACGCTGGAGGGCGCCAAGGGCATCCTGGTCCGCCTGATCGGCGGCGAAAGCTATTGGTCCTACGGGCTTGCCACCCTGCAGGACCTCGCCCGCCGCAAGGGCATTGCCCTGGCGATCCTGCCTGCTGACGGGCGCGAGGATGCCCGGCTGGATGAGCTGTCCACCCTGCCGGTCTCCACCCTGCGCCGCCTTCAGGCGCTGTGCGACGCTGGCGGCGCCGTTGCTGCACAGGCCGCTCTGGCCCAGCTGTCCCTCGCTGCAGGGCTTTATGCCGGCCCGGTTCTGGGCCTCAAATCCATGCCGCAGCATGGCTTTTACGACCCAGCCAAAGGCGTGCTGGCCAACCTTCCGGCACCTGACAAACCGCTGGTTCTGGTCAGCTTCTACCGTTCCTACCTCACCGCCGCCGACACCGCCCCGGTGGATGCGCTGATCGCAGATCTGCGCGCCCGCGGCTATGCTGCCTATGGTCTCTTTGCCGCCAGCCTCAAGGCCCCCGCCGCCGCAGACTGGCTGCGCGAGAGGCTCCCCGAACTGAACCCTGCCGCGATCGTCAACGCCACTGCGTTTTCCGCCCAAGGCACCGACGGCAGCGCCTCGCCGCTTTCAACCACCGGCTGCCCGGTGTTCCAGGTCGCCCTCTCCACCGCCCGCAAGAAAGACTGGGCCGAGGCCGACCGGGGTCTGTCGCCTGCTGACCTCGCCATGCATGTCGTCCTGCCCGAAGTCGACGGCCGCATTTTCGCAGGCGTTATCAGCTTCAAATCCCCAGGCCGGAAAGACCCGGACCTGCAGTATTCCCGCTTTGCCCACCGCGCCGATGCGGACCGCGTAACAGCCGCTGTTGACCGCGTCGACGGCTGGCTGCGGCTGGCAAAACTGCCGAATGCAGAGAAACGCCTCGCTCTGATCCTCTCCACCTACCCGGCAGAGACCACAACCTCGCCCATGCCGTCGGCCTCGACGCGCTGGCCTCCTGCGACGAGATCCTGCGCGCGCTCTGGGATCAAGGCTATACGGTCGAGCCGCAGGAGAACACCGGCCTGCGGCTGATGAAAGAGACCCTCAGCGTTCCGCTGGAGGACTACCATCAAGCCCTCGCCACCCTGCCGCAAGAGCTGCAGGACACCCTGAGCGAGGCCTGGGGCAGCCCGGAAAAAGACGCAGATTTCCGCGATGGCGCTTTTCATTTCAAGGCCCTGCGCGCAGGCAAGGCCCTGATCGCGCTGCAACCCGAACGCGGCGAAGTAAAGACCCGCGTCGATGATTACCACGACCTCGACCGCACCCCGCGCCACGCCTATGTGGCGTTTTACCTGTGGCTGCGCACCCAGACTGACGCCCTCATCCACATCGGCGCCCACGGCACACTGGAATGGCTTCCAGGCAAGGCGGTTGCCCTCTCCGGCGCGTGCTGGCCCGAAGTCCTGACCGGCCCGCTGCCCGTCGCCTACCCCTTCATCGTCAACGACCCGGGCGAGGCAGCACAGGCCAAGCGCCGCATCGGCGCCGTCACCATCGGCCACCTGCCCCGCCACTGGCACAAACCACCCTGCCTGAGGGCATGGCGCGTCTTGAAAGCCTGCTCGACGAATACTCCACCGCCGACGGCCTTGATCCGGCCCGCCGCGACCGGCTGATCGGCGACATCCGCGCCGAGGCGCAAGGCACCGGCGTCGAGGCTGACCTTGGCCTCACTCCCGGCACCTCCCCCGCCGAGGCGATCACCCGCATCGACGCCTTTGTTTGCGACATCAAGGAAAGCCAGTACGGCGAGGGCCTGCATATCTTCGGCACCGGCCAATGCGGGGCTGAGGAACGCGCAGGGCTGATCACCGCCCTTGATGGCCGGATCGTAACGCCCGGCCCCTCCGGCTCGCCGTTCCGCGGCCGCGCCGATGTGATCCCGACGGGGCGCAACCTCTTTACCACCGATCCGCGGGCGGTGCCGTCGCGGGCGGCGCATGCACAAGGGGTCAAGCTGGCGGAAGAGCTGCTGCGCCGCCACCTTCAGGACCACGGCGACTGGCCCAAGGGGCTGGTGATCGACCTCTGGGGCTCCGCCACTATGCGCACCGCAGGCGAGGAATTCGCCATGGCCCTGCACCTCGCAGGGCTCACCCCGAAATGGGATGAAAACTCCGAGCGCGTCTCCGGCTTCGAGGTGCTGCCGCTCTCAATGCTGAACCGCCCCCGCATTGATGTGACCCTGCGGGTCTCCGGCTTGTTCCGCGACGTGTTCCCCGGGCTGGCGCAAATGTTCGAAAGTGCCGCCGCCGCCCTCGCCCAGCGCGAGGAAGCGCAAACGGACAACCCCTATCTCACCGAAATCCCGCGCGTTTTCGGCCCAAGCCGGGCCAGTACGGCCTTTCGATGAACCCGCATCTGGACGACTACACCGACGAGGCCCGCGCTGCCGCAGGCGAGGCCTGGCTCAACGCCTCCTCCCACGCCATCGACGCCAAGGGCGCCATAAGCGACGCCCGCGAGGCACTGGAGACCCGCCTGCAAGGCGCCGACAGCTTTGTGCATTTGCAGGACCTACCGGAAACCGACCTGCTGGTCGCGTCTGACTATGCCGCGCATGAGGCGGGCTTTGCTGCCGCAATGGCCCGCATCGGCCAGAAGGCGCCCGCTCTCTACCACATGGACGCGACCCGCCCGGACAAGCCGCAGGCGCGCAGCTTGGGCGAGGAAATCGCCCGCGTCACCCGCGCCCGCGCCGCCAACCCGGACTGGGCCACTTCGATGATGAACCACGGTTTCCGCGGCGCGGCAGAGGTTGCGGCAACTCTCGACCACATGGCCGCATTTGCCCATTTGGCGCAGGTGGTGCAGCCGCATCTGTTTGACCTCTATTTCGAGGCAACGCTGGGCCGCGATGATCTGGTCGACTTTATGGAGCGCGAAAACCCCGAAGCCCTCGCCGCCATGCGCGACCGCTTCCGCGCCCTGTTCGACGCAGGCCTCTGGAGCACCCGGCGCAACTCGATCATGGCAGAGCTGGAGGGCGCGGCATGAGCGGCGCGCCCGAACCCAAGGTCTACGGCTGGTGCCCCGGCGCGCTGCGGCCGATGATGTCCGGCGACGGGCTGGTGGTGCGGGTGCGCGCACCGCTTGGTAAACTGTCCGTAACCCAGGCGCGCGGTGTGGCAAGACTTTCGCAAGAGTTCGGCAACGGCCTGCTGGACATTTCCGCCCGCGCCAACCTGCAGATGCGCGGCATCCGCGAAGACGCCCACGCAGAGCTGATCGAAGCCTTGCGCGATCTTGGCCTGATCGACCCGGACGCTAGCGCCGAAGCCCGCCGCAATGTCCTCCTCGCCCCTTTTTGGGCAACGGGCGACGACACCCACGCCATCGCCACTGATCTCAGCGCCGCACTGACCGCCGCCGCAGACCTCACCCTGCCCGGCAAGTTCGGCTTTGCTGTCGACTGCGGCGCGGCGCCGGTCCTGCGGGACACCGCCGCCGACATCCGCGTTGAGCGCACAGGCGGGGCCCTCATCCTGCGCGCCGACGGTTGCGGCACCGGCCTGCCCGTCACACGTGAATCCGCCGTTGCCGAAGCCCTCGCCCTTGCCCGCTGGTTCCTGAAACAAGGCGGCGCGCCCGAAGGCCGTGGCAGGATGCACCGTCTCATCGCGCGCCGCGGGCCGCCGGCGGCGCATGCCGCACCGGTGGCAGGGGCCGGATTCACCGCAAAACCGGGCGCTGTCCCCGCGGGGACACTCGCCGCTTTGGAATTCGGCCAGATGCCCGCCGCCACATTGGCAGACCTTGCGGATCACGGCGAAATCCGCCTGACCCCCTGGCGCGCGCTGCTGGTGGAAGGAGCCGCCAGCCTGCCGCCCCTGCCCGGCCTGATCCTGGATGCAACGGATCCGCGCCTGCAAGTCATCGCCTGCACCGGCGCACCCGGCTGCCTGCAGGCGCTGTCTTCCACCCGCGATCTCGCACGGGACTTAGCGCCGCATGTCCCCGCGGGGACCCGCCTGCATATATCCGGCTGCGCCAAGGGCTGTGCCAGTCCCGGTCCGGCGCAGCTCACCCTGACCGCAACCGGTCACGACGACTTCTCCCTGATCCGCCATGGCACCGCCGCGGATCAGCCGCTAAAGACCCACCTGAGCGCCGATGCCTTGCGCGCCGCTCCCGAACTTCTGACAGAGGGCAGCTGACATGCGCCACACCTATGAAACCAACGGCGCGGCGATCTACGCCGAAAGCTTTGCCACCATCCGCCGCGAGGCCGATCTGGCCCGCTTCAACAAGGACGAGGAAAGCGTCGTCGTGCGCATGATCCACGCCGCTGGCATGGTGGGTCTGGAGGAACACGTGCGCTTTTCCGACGGCATGGCCGAGACCGCCCGCGCAGCACTTGCCAAAGGCGCGCCGATCCTGTGCGACGCCTATATGGTCAGCGAAGGCATCACCCGCCCGCGCCTGCCCGCGGACAACGAGGTGATCTGCACCCTGCGCGACCCCAAGGTGCCTGAGATGGCCAAGGAGATGTCCAACACCCGCTCGGCGGCGGCGCTGGAACTGTGGCGCCCTAAACTGGAAGGCGCCGTGGTCGCCATCGGCAACGCCCCTACCGCGCTGTTCCATCTGCTGAATATGCTGCAAGACCCCGCCTGCCCCCGCCCTGCCGCGATCATCGGCTGCCCGGTGGGTTTTGTCGGCGCTATGGAATCCAAGGATGCGCTGATGCAGGACCTGCCGGTGCCGTCAATGATCGTCAAAGGCCGCCTTGGCGGCTCCGCAATCACCGTCGCCGCCGTCAACGCGCTGGCGAGCTGGAAAGAGTAACCCATGACCGTTTCCAAGGGTAAAGTCATCTGCGCCGGGCTTGGCCCCGGGGATCCCGACCTGATGAGCGTCCGCTCGCACCGGGTGATCTCCGGCGCGCGCCACATCGCCTATTTCCGCAAAGCCGGCCGTCAGGGCCAGGCCCGCGCCATTGTCGAGGGGATGCTGGCAGACGGGGTCACCGAACACGCGATGGAATACCCGGTGACGACCGAGATCCATTTCTCGGACCCCGAGTACAACCGGGTTCTGTCGGAGTTTTATGATCAGTGGGCAGACACTCTGGCCGAGATTGCCAAAGGCGAGGACGTGGTGGTGCTCTGTGAGGGCGATCCGTTCCTTTATGGCTCTTATATGCATCTCTACACCCGCCTGCAGGGCCGCGCCGCGCAGGAGATTATCCCCGGCATCACCGGCATGTCCGGCTGCTGGACCGCCTCCGGCCAGCCGATTACCTGGGGGGACGATGTGCTGACCGTGGCAATGGCGACCCTCAGCGAGGATGAGCTGGCCAAACGCGCAGCGGAAACCGACGCGCTGGTCGTCATGAAAATCGGCCGCAACCTGCCCAAGCTGCGCCGCGCGCTGGAGCGTGCGGGCCGCGCAGATGACGCCTGGCTGGTTGAACGCGGCACCATGCCGGGGCAGACTGTGCAGAAGCTGTCGGAGATCGACGGTGAGGTGCCTTACTTCTCCATCGTATTGGTTCACGGACAGGGGCGCCGGCCATGAAACTATCGCAAAACGGTTGGGTGGTGATTGCCGGCCTCGGCCCCGGAAACGACGCGCTGGTGACGCAGGAAGTCCGCGATGCCATTGACGAAGCTACTGATATCGTTGGCTATATTCCCTATGTAAAACGCATCGAGCCGCGTGAGGGGCTGACCCTGCACGCCAGTGACAACCGGGTCGAGGTCGACCGCGCCACCCATGCGCTGGAGATGGCCGCCGAAGGCAAGCGCGTTGTCGTGGTTTCCTCCGGCGATCCGGGGGTCTTCGCGATGGCCTCTGCCGTGTTCGAGGCGCTGGAAAACAGTGCGGAAGCCCACCCCGAGTGGCTGGATCTGGAAATCAAGGTGCTGCCCGGAATCACCGCCATGCTGGCTGCCGCGGCCGCCATTGGCGCGCCCTTGGGGCATGATTTTGCCGCCATCAACCTCAGCGACAACCTGAAACCCTGGAGCCTGATTGAGAAGCGTCTGCAGCTGGTCGGTGAGGCTGGTCTGGCGATGGCGTTTTACAACCCGCGCTCGAAGTCGCGGCCGCATCAGTTTGCCCGCGCTTTGGAAATCCTGCGCGAAGCCTGCGGCGCGGAGACGCTGATCACCTTTGCCCGTGATGTGACCAAGCCGGGGCAAGAGCTACTGACGGTGCCGCTGAAGGATGCAACACCCGAGATGGCCGACATGCGCACCGTGGTGATTGTCGGGAACCGCGACACGCGGCGGGTCGGCAATTATGTCTACACCCCCGCTACGCAGCTGAGGGTTAAGCGGGGGAATGGGACAGCCAGGCCATAACCTCTGCCACGCTGCCCTTTATGGGCCGCACGGGCACCTGTGGTCTGCCGATCATGATGACCGGCAGGCCGAGGTCGCGCGCGGCAGTGAGCTTGGCCGCCGCGCCCGCGCCGCCAGCGTTTTTCGCCACAACATGAGTGATACCATGGCGCTGCATCAGGGCGGTGTCGCCCGCCGCATCAAACGGCCCACGGGCGATTTCGACAGTGGCATGCGTCAGCGGCAGAGGGGCCTCCGGCGCATCCACCAGCCGCAGCAGATAGTGGTGCTGGGGCTTGGCTGCGAACTGGGTCAGGTTCTGCTTGCCGATCGCCAGAAACACCCGCGCCGCTGCCATGGGCAGAGCATTTACGGCCTCGTCGATGCTGTTGGCATGGATCCAGTTGTCGCCTTCGCCAGCCTGCCAGGCCGGGCGTTCAAAAGCACACAGGCGCGTGCCTGCCGCCGTGCACGCGTGAACCGCATTGGTGCTCATCTGTGCAGCAAACGGATGGGTGGCATCCACCACTTGGGTGATGCTTTCGGCCTTCAGATAGGCAGACAGCCCTTCCACGCCGCCGAAACCGCCGACGCGGGTGGGCAGCGGCTGGCTGACCGGCTTGGCGGTGCGCCCCGCATAAGAAAACACCGCATCCGCGCCGCCCTCGGCGAGGATCTTGGCCAGGGCCGAGGCCTCGGTGGTGCCGCCCAGAAGAAGGATGCGTGTCATGTCTGATGGCCCTTTGAGACAGTGGCTAACGATCATCGGTCTGGGCGAAAATGGACTGGAAGGCCTGAATGATGCAAGCCGTAAGGCGCTGGCCGGGGCCGAAGTTATCGTTGGCGGCCCAAGGCACCTGGAGCTGGTGGAGGCTGGCGCCAAAGGGCAGCCCTGGCCGGTGCCGTTTTCCACTGAACCCGTCCTGGCCGCACGCGGACGGCGTGTCGCTGTGCTGGCTTCGGGTGATCCATTCTGGCATGGCGCTGGTGGCTCGCTGATGCGGGATCTGGAGGCGGGTGAATGGGTGTCGCACCCGGCGCCATCGTGTTTTGCGCTGGCGGCAAACCGGCTGGGCTGGAAGCTGGAAGAGGTCCTGTGCCTGGGGTTGCATGCAGCACCTTACACGCGGCTGCTGCCACTGCTGGGCCGGGGTGTGCGGGTGATCTGCACCCTGCGGGATGGGGCGGCGCCTGCGGAATTGGCGGCCTGGCTGGTTGCGAATGGCCAGCCGGATGCGCAGCTGTGTGTGATGGAACGACTGGGCGGCCCCAGGGAACGCTTGCACCGCACCACAGCTGAACGCTGGGATTTGGCGCCGGGGGGGGCTCCGGTCCTTATGGCCATCGAGGCCATGCGGCCCGGGCTGCCGCAGGCTTCGGGTCTGGCGGAGGCACATTTCGCCAGCGACGGGCAGATCACCAAGCGGCCGGTGCGGGCGCTGACCCTGTCGGCGCTGGCACCGCGCAGCGGTGAATTGCTGTGGGATATTGGCGGCGGCTCCGGTTCAATCTCTGTCGAGTGGTGTCTGGCGGCGCCGGGGGCGCAGGCCGTCACGTTCGAGCCGCGCGAGAGTCGGCTGGCAAACATCCACGCCAATGCGGCGGCGTTCGGGCTGGACCACCGGATGCAGGCTGTGCTGGGCAAAGCGCCGGATGTACTGAAGAACCAGCCGCTGCCCGATTGTGTATTTATCGGTGGTGGCGGCTCGCAGGCGCTGCTGGACCACTTGTGGGACATCCTGCCCGAAGGCACCCGGCTGGTGGCCAATGGTGTCACGTTGGAAACGGAAACCCTGCTGATGCAGGCCCATGGGCTGCGCGGCGGTCATCTGCTGAAGGCCGAGATCGCCGAGGCCGGGCCGCTGGGATCCATGCGCGACTGGCGACGGGCGCGGCCCGTTATTCAGTGGAGCGTCACGCGATGAAAGTGGCGGGGATCGGCTTTCGCGCCGCCGCCACAGCGGCGGATTTGCAGGCCGCGCTGGCGCTGACCGGTGAGCGGGTGGATGCGCTGGCTTCGGTTGCGGAGAAAGCCGGTGCGCCCGTCATGCAAGCGTTTGCCCAAACCATCGGCCTGCCGGTGATCACATTGCAGGAGCAGGATATTGCCGGGGAGCAGACGCTGACCTGCTCGCCCCGGATCAAGGCGCGGTTCGGCACCGGGTCGCTGGCGGAAGCCGCGGCGCTGGCCGGCGCGCGCCATGGGGCAGCGGGCGCAAAATCACGCCTGCTCGCCCCAGAGTTGTCACCGCGGATGGGCTTGCCACCGCGGCCATAGCAGAGAGACTTGAGCCATGACCGTTCACTTTATTGGCGCCGGACCGGGCGCTGCCGATCTTCTGACCCTGCGCGGGCGCGATATCCTCGCTTCCTGCCCGGTGTGCCTGTACGCGGGTTCGCTGGTGCCGGAGGAAATCCTGAGTCACTGCCCGGCGGACGCCAAGGTGGTGAACACCGCGGCGATGGATCTGGACGCCATTGTGGGTGAAATCAAAGCGGCGCATGCGGCAGGCCAGGATGTGGCACGGCTGCATTCCGGCGATCTGTCGGTGTGGTCCGCAATGGGTGAGCAGATCCGGCGGCTGAAGGCCGTGGGCATTCCAGTCAGCGTCACCCCCGGTGTTCCGTCCTTTGCCGCGGCGGCTGCGGCGCTGGGGACCGAGCTGACACTGCCCGGCCTTGGCCAGTCGGTGGTCCTGACACGGACACCGGGGCGGGCGTCCTCGATGCCTGCGGGCGAGTCGCTGGAGAATTTCGCGCGGACCGGCACCACGCTGGCGATCCACCTGTCGATCGGCAATCTGGACCATGTGGTGGACAGCCTGACGCCCCACTACGGCGCGGACTGCCCGGTGGCCGTGGTCTACCGCGCCAGCTGGCCGGATCAGCAGATCATCCGGGCGACACTGGAAACCCTGAAGGCCTCGCTGGACGAGAAGATTTCGCGCACTGCGCTGATCCTGGTGGGACCGGTGCTGAAGGGCGAAGGTTTTGACGAGAGCTGTCTGTACGCCACCGAATACGATCGCCGCTACCGGCCGCAAAGCGCCGAAAGCCCGTGGTCGAGCTGGACCCATGGCGACGATTGAGGGGACGATTGAGACCATGACAGATATGAACCCTCCCGGATTGATGATCTCGGCGCCCTCTTCGGGCACCGGCAAGACCACCGTGATGCTGGGCCTGCTGCGTGCCCTGGCCGAAGACGGCCTTGCGGTGCAGCCCTACAAGAGCGGGCCGGACTATATTGACCCGGCTTTCCATCTGGCAGCGGCCAAGCGGCCCAGCTTCAACCTCGACACCTGGGCGATGGACGCACGCCTGCTGGATGCGGTCACCAGTCAGGCGGCGGGTGCTGAAATCTGCATCGGTGAAGGCTCGATGGGGCTTTATGACGGTGTTGCCACGCGCGGGCAGTCGGGTTTCGGCTCCTCTGCCGAGACCGCCAAGCGCATGGGCTGGCCAGTGGTGCTGGTGGTGGATGTGGGCGGACAGGCGCAATCGGCAGCGGCCACCGCTTTGGGTTTTAAGAATTATGACACCGAAGTGCCCTTTGCCGGGGTCATTCTGAACCGGGTGGCCAGCCCGCGGCATGAGCGGCTGACCCGTCTGGGGATGGAAAAGGCCGGCATCAAGGTGCTGGGATCCCTGCCCCGGCGCGGCGATCTGGCGCTGCCGGAGCGGCATTTGGGGCTGATCCAGGCGGTGGAGCATCCCGATCTGGAAGCGGCGATTGCAGGCTATGCGGCGTTTCTGCGCGAGAATGTCGATCTGGAGGCAATCAAGGCTGCAGCCCTGGCCGGTCAGGCGCCTGCACCGGCCAGCCTGCCCCAGCCGCCCGCACAGCGGATTGCGCTGGCACGGGATGCGGCGTTTTCCTTTACTTACCCGCATCTGCTGACCGGCTGGCGCGCGGCGGGGGCAGAAATCCTGCCGTTCTCGCCGCTCGCGGATGAGGCGCCCGCTGCGGACGCCGATCTGGTCTGGCTGCCCGGCGGCTATCCGGAACTGCACGGCGGCACACTGGCGGCGGCAGAGACTTTTCGCGCAGGGCTTCGCAAACACGCGCAGAGCAAGCCGGTGCATGGCGAATGCGGCGGCTACATGGCCTTGGGCGAGGCGCTGATCGACAAGGAAGGCAACCGCCACCGGATGCTGGGCCTTCTGGGTCTTGTGACCTCTTACGAAAAGCGCAAGTTCCACCTCGGCTACCGCCGGGCGATCCTGCAGGCGGGCATGCCGGGCTTTGACGCAGGTACTGCGCTGCGCGGCCATGAATTCCACTATTCCACCATTCTGGAAGAACCCGACGCGCCCTTGGCCAACGTCATGGATGCTGACGGCGGGCCAGTGCCCGAGACCGGCTCGATCAAAGGCAATGTCACCGGCACCTTCTTTCACCTGATCACCGGAGAGCAGGCATGAGCGGCTTTGTCAGCTTTGTCTCTTCCGGCCCCGGCGATCCGGAGCTGCTGACCGTGAAGGCGGTCAAACGGCTGGAGGCGGCGGATGCGGTGCTGTTTGACGATCTGTCGTCGGGGCCGATCCTGAGCCATGCCCGCGAAGACGCCGATCTGGTGGGTGTGGGCAAACGCGCCGGCCGCCCCTCGCCCAAACAGGACCATGTGAGCCGGCTTTTGGTGGATTATGCCTCTTCCGGTCTCAATGTGGTGCGGCTGAAGTCGGGCGACGCGGGCGTTTTCGGCCGGCTTGAGGAGGAAATGACAGCGCTGCGCGAAGCAGGCATAGCGTTTGAGATCGTGCCCGGAGTGACCGCAGCCTCGGCGGCGGCGGCGGCGGCAAACATCCCGCTCACCCGGCGCAAGACGGCACGGCGGCTGCAATTCATCACCGGCCATGACGTGACCGGCGGCTTGCCGGATGACCTGAACATGGCAGCCCTTGCAGATGGCGAAGCCACCACGGTTGTGTATATGGGCAAGCGCACCTTTGCCGACCTGTCGGAAAAGCTGATGGAAGCCGGCCTGCCGGACGCCACACCGGCGCTGGTGGCGCTTGGCGTCTCGACGCCGGAACAGTCGCTGCACCGCCACACTGTGGGCGAGCTGCCCGGCCTGCTGCGGGAGATGAAAACCTCTGCGCCGGTGCTGATCCTTTACGGCCCGCTGGCAGAGCCGGAATGAGACCGGACCTTGAGAAAGACACAGCCATGATAGAGCTTAGCCTGATCGGCATCGGCACCGGCAACCCGCAGCACATGACGCTGCAGGCGATCGACGCGCTGAATGCGCAGGACCTGATCCTGATCCCCAACAAAGGTGCCGGCAAGGACGATCTGGCCGGCCTGCGGCGCGCAATCTGCAACCGGGCATTCAAGGGCGATGGCCCGAAGATTGTCGAATTCGCCCTGCCGGTCCGCGACGAGGCCACCCAAAGCTACCGCCAGCGGGTGGATGACTGGCACGACGCCATTGCCGGGATCTGGTGGCAGACCATCACCGCCAATCTGCCTGCGGGCGGCAAGGCCGGGTTTCTGGTCTGGGGCGATCCGTCGCTGTATGACAGCACCATGCGGATCGCCGAGCGGCTGAAGACCCAGGCGGACATCAAACTGACCGTGATCCCCGGCATCACCTCGGTCCAGGCGCTGACCGCGGCGCACGCGATTCCCGTGAATGAGATCGGCGCCCCCTTCACCATCACCACCGGGCGGCAATTGCGCGAGGCCGGCTGGCCGGACAGCGCGAATACGCTGGTGGTCATGCTGGACGGGGAATGTTCGTTCCAGTCCATTGATGCGCAGGGGGTGGAAATCTTCTGGACCGCCTACGCGGGCATGGAAAACCAGATTTCCGTTGCCGGCCCGCTGGCGGAGGTTGCGGAGCAGATCATTGAAACCCGCGCCAAGGCACGGGCCGAGCATGGCTGGATCATGGACATCTACCTGCTGCGCAAGACCTAGGAGACGAATGCCTTCCTGAGAAGGAGACAGGGTATGGAGGCGGCTGCAGGATTGAGTGGCGGGGAGACAGGGATTCGAACCCTGGGAACGCTCTCACGTTCAACGGTTTTCAAGACCGCCGCATTCGACCACTCTGCCACCTCCCCGGTCCGTTCAGCGGTTTAGGACGCAAAACCGGATGAGGCAAGGGGAAATCCACAGCGCAAGGGAAATCTCAGCCCTGCCCCGGCCGCGCGGATTCATGCCGTCCTTGCGGGTTTCCCTTGTACCGCGGCCCGTCAGGGTTTTCATGGCCGTATGCGCAGGCTATCATGCCGCCAAATCAAGAAGACCGGGCATTCCGGCGGGGGCGCAAAAGCGCCGCGGGCACAGGCAAGGATGAGAGCATGAAAGACACCATGTCGACAGCAAAGACGGCCCGCGGATTGCCGCGGCGGTCTTGGGCCTGCTGTTGATGGCAGGCTGTGAAGACGGTCCGAAACTGGCCTTTTTGCAGCCCAAAGCCAAAGCCGGGGGGAGGTTCAGGCCTCCAGCAGCACCAAGCTGGTCGAGCGCGACGTGGAAGCCCCTGATGTGTTCCAAGTGACCGAAGCGGGGCTGTGGGACGGGCGCCCGTCGATCGGCGGGGTCTGGGTCGCGCATCCCGACACCAAGGACCCGGAGCGGGTGATCATCCGCAACAATGCCAATGGCCAGTTTGTGATCGGCGCCCTGTTCCGGCGCGAACGGGAAATACCGGGTCCGCGGCTGCAAGTGTCCTCCGACGCGGCCGCCGCGCTGGGAATGCTGGCTGGCGCCCCGGCTGAGCTGAACGTCACCGCCCTGCGGCGCGAAGAAGTCAGCAACGAGCCCCCGGCTGAAGATCAGACAGCTGAGCTGCCTGCGGCAGAGGCCGAGGCGGAGGCGGATCCTGCCGCGGTGCTGGCCGCAGCCGCCGGACAGGAAATCTCTGAAACACCGCTGGAACCGATTGCCGGCGCCGCCGCCGCGATTGAAGCCTCTGCCCCGGCCGTTCCGGCGCAAACAGCGCCCGCACAGGCAAAGCCTGCTGCCGCGCCGGCAGCCAGCGCGCAAAAATCCACCCTGGACAAACCCTACATCCAGATCGGCATCTTCAGCGTTGAAGCCAATGCCAAACGGACGGCCAACATGATGCGCAGCGCCGGCATGGTGCCAGTGGTGCGCGAGCAAGCCTCCAGCGGCAAAGCGTTCTGGCGGGTTCTGGTTGGCCCGGCGCAGAACAAGACTGAACGCAGCCAGCTGTTGAAAAGCGTAAAGGAAACCGGATTTGCGGATGCCTATGCTGTCACCAATTGATCCCGGCGCCAAGCGCCAGGGGCGCACTCTGATCTCTTCGCTGCAGCTGGCTTTGGCCGCGGGACTGGCGGTCAGCCTGCCGGCGCTGCCGGCCGCCGCCTTTGATACCAAAGCGCGCGCCGCCTATGTTCTGGACGCAGGCACCGACACGGTGCTTCTGTCCAAGAACGCCGATGTGCCGCTGCCGCCTGCCTCGATGTCCAAGCTGATGACGCTGTATGTGGCGTTTGAGGCCCTGCGCGACGGGCGGCTGACGCTGGACGAGACGCTGCCGGTCAGCGAGCACGCGATGAGCTACAAAGGCTCCACCATGTTCCTGGACACCCAGGACCGGGTGCGGGTTGAGGACCTGTTGCGCGGCATCATCGTGCTGTCCGGCAATGACGCCTGTGTGGTGATCGCCGAGGCGTTGAGCCCGGACGGAACCGAGGCCGGCTTTGCCCGCTATATGACCAAGCGCGGCCAGGATCTGGGCATGACCGCCTCGACCTTTGCCAACTCCAACGGCTGGCCTGCTGCCGGGCACCGGATGTCGGTGCATGATCTGGCAATTCTGGCCGAGCGGATGATAGAGGACTTCCCGGAATATTACCCGCTGTTTGCCGAAACCAAGTTCGAATTCGATGGCCGTGCGCCGTCCAACATCCGCAACCGCAATCCGCTGCTGAAGCTGGGCATCGGCGCGGACGGGCTGAAGACAGGCCATACCGAAGAAGCAGGCTATGGCCTGGTCGGCTCTGCCCAGCAGGGCGACCGGCGGGTGATCTTTGTGGTCTCCGGGCTGGACAGCGAGCGCGGGCGCGCAGAGGAGGCCGAGGCCCTGGTTAACTGGTCGTTTCGCCAATTTACCAAAAAAACCGTTGCCCAGGAGGGCGTCGCCATCGCCGAAGCCGAAATTTGGCGCGGGGCCGAGCAATCGGTAGGGCTGGTGCCGGCCAAGGATCTGGAGATCCTGCTGCCGTCGCTGTCGGCCAAGACCATTCAAGGCGAAGTTGTCTATAACGGCCCGATCGAGGCGCCGGTCGCGAAGGGCCAGCGCCTGGCAGAATTGGTTTTGCAGCCCGAGGAGCTGCCGGAGGTCCGGCTGCCGCTGGTGGCCGAAGCTGACGTACCCGCCGGCGGTTTTGTAGTCCGTGTGAAAACCGCGGCACAGGTGCTGATCAAGCAGTTTCTGACCGGTCCCGAGGGGGCGCTGTGACGGCTGGCGCAGGGCGCGGCCTGTTCATCACCTTTGAAGGCATCGACGGGTCCGGGAAATCAACGCAGTGCCGCTTGCTGGCGGAAACCTTGCGCGACGCAGGCCGCGACGTTGTGCTGACACGCGAGCCGGGCGGCTCTCCCGGCGCCGAGGAAATCCGCCGCCTGGTGCTGGAAGGTGATCCCGACCGCTGGTCGGCTGAAACTGAACTGCTGTTGTTCATGGCAGCGCGGCGCGACCATCTGGAGCGCACCATTGAGCCTGCTCTGACGGCGGGCAAGGTGGTGATCTGCGACCGTTTTGCAGACAGCACGCGAATGTATCAGGGGTTGTCCCGCGGTGATTTGCGTGCGGCAGTGGACCAGATGCACAAGCTGATGATCACACGCGAGCCGGACCTGACCCTGCTTATCGACATGGACCCGTCCACAGGCCTTGCCCGTGCCAGGGGGCGGCAGGGCAAGGAAGAACGCTTTGAGGATTTCGGCATCGGGCTGCAGGAGAAGATGCGCGCGGGCTTCCTGGCGCTGGCGCAGGAGTTTGCGGACCGCTTCCGGGTTGTCAATGGCGCCCGCCCGGTGGAGGCCGTTGCCGCAGATGTGCGCCGGCTGGCGGATGCGGCCTTGGAAGGATCCCGGGTATGAGCACCGATGACAACCTGCCGCGCGCAGATCAGGCCGAAGGCGCCCCGCATCCGCGCGAAACCCAGCAGCTGATCGGCCAGGACGCGGCGGAACAGGATTTTCTGACCGCCTACACCTCCGGCCGGCTGCACCACGGCTGGCTGCTGACCGGCCCGCAAGGTGTCGGCAAGGCCACGCTGGCCTGGCGGATAGCCCGTTTTCTGCTGGCCACCCCCCCGGCGGAGGAAGGCCTGTTCGGCGCCCCGCCCCCGCCGCAGACATTGGACATAGATCCCGAACACCCGGTCTCGCACCGTATTCAGGCGCTGGCGGAACCGGGTCTGGCGCCGATCACCCGCTCTTATGACGACAAGGGCAAGCTGCGCAGCCAGATTGTGGTGGACGATATCCGCAAGCTGAACCGCTTCTTCGGCCTGTCGGCGACGGACGGCGGGCGCCGGGTGGTCATTGTGGACGCCGCCGACGATATGAACATCAGCGCTGCCAACGCGCTGCTGAAGATGCTGGAGGAGCCGCCGGCCCGCACCACGATTTTGCTGATCTCGCACCAGCCTTCGCGGCTGCTGCCCACCATCCGTTCGCGCTGCCGCACCTTGCGGCTGGGGCCTTTGTCAGCTCCGGATATGGAGGCTGCGCTGGCGCAATCCGGCGTGGAACTGCCTCAGAACATGGAAAATCTCGCCGCTTTGGCCGGCGGTTCCGTGGGTGCTGCGCTGCGGCTGATCAATCTTGGCGGACTCAGGATCTATGCCGAGCTGGTGCAGATCCTTGCTTCCATGCCGCAGCTGGACCGCCAGCGCGCCATGGCACTGGCCGAAGCGGCCGCTCAGCGCGGGGCATCCGCGCGTTTTGAACTGCTGCTCACGCTGACTGAGATGGCGCTGGCCCGGCTCGCGCGTACAGGCGCCACCGGTGCGCCGCCAGCGCCGGAAGCAGCACCGCAGGAGGCAGCGATGCTGTCGCGGCTGTCGCCTGACACGCGCAAGGCGCGCGCCTGGGCTGACCTCGCAGCAGAAGTGACCGCCCGCGCCCGCCACGGGCAGGCGGTGAACCTTGACCCTGCCGCGCTTGTCCTAGATACGGTTTTCAAGATGCAGGAAACCGCGTCGCGCTGAGGCCGGAATGGCCCCGCGGCACTTACGGCGGCAGAGGATAGATGACCGAAGCGACCCCCCAGATAACGGACAGCCATTGCCACCTGGACTTCCCCGATTTCGAGGGCCGGCTGGATGAGGTGATTGCCAGCGCAGCAGAGGCCGGCGTGACCAGGATGGTGACGATTTGCACCAAAATGAAGAATGAACCCGCGGTGCGCGCCATTGCCGATGCGCATGCGCCGGTGTTCTATGCTGCGGGCACCCACCCGATGAGCGCGGCGGATGAGCCGATGGTCCCGGTTGACGAACTGGTGGCGCTGGCCAAACACCCCAAATTTGTCGGCATCGGTGAAACGGGCCTAGATTACCACTACACCGCCGACAGCAAGGACGTGCAGCAGGAGTCTTTGCGCATTCATATCGCGGCCGCCCGCGAAACCGGCCTGCCGCTGATCATCCACGCCCGCGCGGCGGATGACGACATGGCCCGCATTCTGGGCGAGGAGATGAAGAACGGCGCATATTCTTGCGTGATGCACTGCTTCTCCTCCTCGGCCGGGCTGGCCAAGGCAGCACTGGATCTGGGGTTCTACCTGTCGATGTCCGGCATTGCTGCCTTCCCCAAAAGCCAGGAGCTGCGCGATATCTTTGCCGCCGCTCCGGTGGAGCGCATTCTGGTTGAGACCGACGCCCCCTATCTGGCACCGCCGCCCTATCGCGGCAAACGCAATGAACCGGCCTATTCCGCCTTTACCGCTAAGGCGGGCGCGGAGGTTTTCGGCATGGACTACGCCGATTTTGCCGCGCAGACGCAGGCAAATTTCGACCGGCTGTTCTGGAAGGCTGCCCAGTATGAGGCCGCCGCCTGATGGCTGAGATGCGGTTCACCATCCTCGGCTCGGGGTCCTCGGGCGGGGTGCCGAGGATCGGCGGCCATTGGGGCGACTGCGACCCCGAGAACCCGAAGAACCGGCGCCAGCGGTGTTCAATGCTGGTGGAGCGTGTTGATGAGGGCGGCACCACATCCGTGCTGATCGACACAACACCGGACATGCGCAGCCAATTGCTGGATGCAGACGTCAACCGCCTGGATGCGGTGGTTTACACACACTCCCACGCCGACCATCTGCATGGCATCGACGATCTGCGCATGGTCTATTTCAATATGCGCCAGCGCATCCCTGTCTATGCCGATGGTGCCACTCAGAACGACCTTCTGAACCGCTTCGGCTATGCCTTTGCGCAGCCGGATGGCTCTCCCTATCCGCCGATCCTGGACCTGAAGACCATTGGCGGGCCGTTCACAATAGACGGCCCCGGCGGCGAAATCACCTTCCGCCCGTTCGAGGTCAGCCATGGCTCGATCGACGCGCTGGGGTTCCGGATCGGCGGGTTGGCCTATTTGCCGGATGTGTCCAGAATTCCCGACACCGCCCTGCCAGAGCTGGAGGCGCTGGATACTTGGATCCTGGACGGGCTGCGGCGCACGCCGCATCCTACGCATTTCAGTTATTCCGAAGCGCTGGAGTGGTTCGCGAAGATGTCCCCCAAACGCGGCATCATAACCAACATGCATATCGACATGGATTACGCCACGGTCGAAGCCGAGACTCCGGACCACATCACGCCGGCCTATGACGGCATGGTGATCCGGGTTGAGCTATAGCGCAATGCCCAGGTCTGCCGCCGTGCGCCCAGGCCCTTTGGGCAGACCGCAGACTTCATCTTTGCAAAAATACTCCCGCCGGAGGCATCTGCGGCCAGAAGCCGGGCAAGGCCCCCTGAACGGCAGCATCCCTTGCCTACAAGGGACAGGCTGATGTTTCAAAGCCTGATCGACGTCATCCTGCCGGTATTTCTGGTCGTCGGCGCGGGTTACGCCGCCACCGCGCGGGGCGTGCTGACCCAGACACATATCGAAGGCGTGATGAAATTCGCGCAAGGCTTTGCCATCCCCTGCCTGCTGTTCAAGGCGATGGCGGAGCTGGATCTGTCATCCAGCTTTGACCCGCGGTTGCTGGCGAGCTTTTATACCGGCGCCTTCACCTGCTTCCTGATTGGCGTGTTCGGCGCGCGGATCCTGTTCAAGCGGGAGTGGGAGGACTGCATTGCCATCGGGTTCTGCTGCCTGTTCTCCAACTCGGTGCTGTTGGGTCTGCCGATCACTGAACGCGCCTTTGGGCCGGAGAACCTGACCGGCAACTATGCGATCATCGCTTTCCATTCGCCGTTCTGCTACGGCGTCGGGATCACCGTGATGGAGATCGTGCGCAATCGCGGCGCGGGAGGGATCAAGACCGTCTCGGCTGTGCTGAACGCAATGTTCCGCAATGTGCTGATCCTGGGCATCGCGCTGGGGTTTGCGGTGAACCTTTCAGGGCTGGCCATTCCGATGGTTGTCAGTGAAGCCCTGTCGCTGATCATCCGGGCCGCCCTGCCCTGCGCGCTGTTTGCCCTTGGCGGCGTGCTGGTAAAATACCGCCCCGAGGGCGATCTGCGGGCAATCCTGTTTGTCTGCTTCATCTCTTTGATGATCCATCCGGCGATCGTCTGGATGCTGGGCTCGGCCTTGGCCTTGCCGCAGGATCTGTTCCGTTCGGGTGTTTTGAATGCGGCAATGGCGACCGGGTTCAACGGTTACATCTTTGCCAATATGTACGGGCGGGCCAAGCGGGTTGCGGCGTCTTCGGTACTGATTGCCACCGGGGCTAGCATCCTGACCGTATGGTTCTGGCTTCTGGTGCTGAGCTGACAGCCGCAGCGCAGCAGCGTTGCGCCCGGCATCAGCCGGGCAGCGCCCGCCGTCACAGTGTCGGCGGGCGCTCGCGCCGGTGACAGGTCACCAGCGCGGGTCGTCCAATTCCAGCGGGAAGCCTTTGGGCAGCAGGCCGGCCTGGAACCAGTTCACAAAGGAGTGGATAGAGAATACCGGCAACCCGGTGGCTTTGCGCACGTCGCGGGCATAGGGCACCATATTGGTGCATTCCAGCACGATGGCGCCAAGATCCGGAATGTCCGCCACCATCGCGCGGGCGGCGTCGATCATATCCAGCCGGCAGGCTGCAAAGTCGATTTCCGGCGCATCGCCCAGGATATCGCGGGTAAAACAGCGCAGACCGTCAGTGCCGGCAATCGGCGTGTCCAGCGGCACGCCTGCGGCCTCAAGATGCGCAGGCGTCAGAGTGGCCTTGGAAATCGTCAGGATGCCGCAACGCTTGCCTGCGGGCAGCAGGGTCTGCACCATCGGAACCTGCATCAGCGAAGATGTTGCCACCGGCACCCCCAGCGCCTGTTTCACCTCGTCCTGGATCAGCGCCAGAAAACCGCAGTTGGTGGTAATGCCGTCGGCGCCCATGGCGACCAGATCGCGGCCCGCATCCACAAACAGATCAACCAGTTCCTTGGGGTTGCCACGCACTACGTTTTCGGGATTGGCGCCACGCACCACCTTGTAATGCACCGGAAAGTCCCAGGTCATTGCGTTGCCCATATCGCCGTGGATGCGGGGAAAACGGGTTTCCAGCATCAGGATGCCGACTGCTGCGCCAAAAACCGTCTTACCACCGTGTTCCATGGGATCCCCTATTCATCCGGCACGTAAAGCTGAGAGAATGCGATGCGAACGGCTTCCGTCGCCTCTTCGCGGCGTTTTTCGATGTGGCTGCGCATGGCCGCTGTGGCAGCATCAGTATTGCGGGCGGCGATGCCTTCGACGATCTGGCGGTGAGCCGAGATATCGCCCGGCGCCTTGCCCCCTGCCCGGTCGCGCATGCGTTTGAGGTCAATCAGGCGGATATAGCGGATCCGGCCATTGAGATTGTTGAGGATCCGCTGCAGCTCGCTGTTGCCCGAAAGCTGCGCCAGGCGGGCGTGAAAGCTTTCATCCATCGCCAGGAGCGCCTCCGGATCCGTCGCGCTTTGATACTCCGGCTCCATCCGGTTGAGGTAATCCGCCAGCGCCGCGATGTCGTCATCCGATGCGCGGGTGCAGGCGAGCCGGGTCGCCTCGCATTCCACTGCCACCCTGGCCTCATAGAGGTCCATGATGTAGCTGGGCGTCAGCGGGCGGCAGAAAAAGCCGCGGTTGTTCTGGAAGGTCAGGAACCCTTCGGCCACCAGCCGGTTCAGCGCCTCGCGCAGCGGCGTGCGGCTGGCACCCAGCACCTCGGACAAGGCGCTTTCGTTGATCCGCTGGTCCGGCTTAAAGGCAAAATCCGCTGCCATCCGGCGCAGCGCCTCATAGACCCTGTCCACATTGCTTTCGCGTTTGGCCATGTTCCCGCCATTCGTTCATTCCGCAGTGCAGACTAGGTGAGTCATCAACTTCGTGCAATATTGAATTCTGGTTTGCATACAATTTACACGGCCGTCTGGGCACCGCCTGCAGTATATGGCGCCAGCTCCTGCTTCAGAAGCGCCAGGAACTCCTGCCCCACCGCAGACAGCGGCCGGGACCTGGATGTGATCACCGCCATTTCCATCATGATCCGCGGCCGGAACGGGCGGGAGATAAAGCCGCCGCCGATCTCGAAATCCAGCACAAAGGGATCAAGGATCGAAACCCCCATGCCTTCCTGCACAAAACTGAGGAGGTTCTTGAACAAATGCGAATGCACACGGGTTTTCAGCGGGATACCGGCCTGCTGAAATACCTCGCGGGTGCGGCGATGGGTCATGTGATCGGGGCCCATGACGATGAACGGCACGCCTTCCAACAGTTCAGGCGTCAGCACGTCATGTTCCGCCAGCGGACTGTCAGCGGGCATCGCCAGCAGGGTTTCGACGTTGATAGGATGCGCCTCCAGCCCGTCGTGGATCAGGGGCATTTCGCAAACACCGATTTCGAAAAGGCCCGCGATCACCCATTCCTGGATCTTCAGCGAATACTGCGCCTGAAAGGAGATCGACAGGTCCGGCCTTGTACGGGCGAAGCGGGCGATCAGCGCGGGCATGAATCCGAAGGACAAGGAGTGCTGCGAGGCGACCTGCAGCTGCCCTGCCTGTTTGTTCTGCAGGTCGGTTACCGCCTGTGCCACATGATCAAAACCGCGCACCACGGTATCGACCTCCTGAAACAGGACGCCTGCTTCGGGTGTCGGGATCAGACGGCCTTTGCTGCGCTCGAACAGTTTGAGGCGGGTCTGGCGTTCGAGCTGGTACAGCAGGTTGGAAATACCGGGTTGCGAGATGCCCAGCTGCTCGGCCGCGCCGGTGACGGTGCCGGTTTCGACAATCGCGTGGAATGCCTGCAACTGGCGGAAGCGGAGGGACATCGGCAGCACATCATTTTTTATGATACTCTATTGAATTCTTTGTATTGGTAATGATGAACAAGTCAAGGCAAGCTTTGACCAGCTTCTGGGAGGAAGAGCAAAGTGCTGGAACAAAAGATTGCCGGGATGGATCTGTGGCATCTCGCGCTGCCCGTTTTGTCGCGCCGCGACCATGGGATCGGCTCTGTCGAGGGCTCTTGCGAGGTCGTGATCCTGCGGCTGCGCAGTGAAGGCGGGGCGGAAGGGTTCGGCGAGGCGTCGACCTGGTCGGTGTTCACCGGCACGCCGGAAGCGAGCCTGGCAGCACTTGACCGCTATATCCGCCCGCTGGTGGAGGGCCGCCGGGTGGCAGACCGCGCAGCGATCATGGAGGATGCTGCCAAGGCCGTCGCCCATTGCACCGAGGCCAAGGCGGCGCTGGAAAGCGCCCTGCTGGACCTGACCGGGCGGATCACCGGTGCGCCGGTTTGGGCGCTGCTAGGCGGCAAGTGCCGCGATACCATCCCGCTCAGCTGTTCGATTGCCGATCCGGATTTTGACAAGGACATCGAGCTGCTGCACAGGCTGCGCGCCGACAAGGTGGGGCTGATCAAGCTGAAAACCGGATTCAAGGATCACGCGTTCGACATCATGCGATTGGAACGGATCGCCAAGGATTTTCCGGAATTCCGGGTGCGGGTGGATTATAATCAGGGCCTGAGCATTGAAGATGCGCCGAGCCAGGTGCGGGATGTCGCGCAGTTCAAGCCGGATTTCATCGAGCAGCCGGTGCGGTTCCATCATTTTGGCATGATGGCCAAATTGCGCGGGATGATCGACGTGCCGCTGCTGGCGGACGAAAGCGTATTCGGCCCTGAGGACATGGTGCGGGCCGCGCGCGAGGGCATCTGCGACGGAGTTTCAGTCAAGATCATGAAATCGGGCGGGCTGACCCGCGGCCAGACGGTGGCGCGGATTGCTGCGGCAAACGGGCTGTCGGCCTATGGCGGCGACATGTTCGAGGCAGGGCTGGCGCATCTGGCGGGCACCCACATGATCGCAGCGACGCCGGAGATCCGGCTGGGCTGCGAGTTCTATCAGGCGAGCTATTTCCTGAAGGAAGACATTCTGGAAACGCCTTTCCAGGTGGTGGACGGCCAGGTGGTGGTACCGGACGGGGCTGGACTGGGCATCAAACCTGACGTGGGTAAGCTGAACCGCTATGCGGTTTCCAAGAAAGTCTCGGCATGACACGGGAGAAGAAAACTGTTGCCATCATCGGCGCCGGTATTGTCGGTGTTTCGGCAGCGATTGAGCTGCAACGCGACGGGCATCAGGTGGTCCTGGTCGACGGCAAGGGTCCGGGCGAAGGCACCAGTCACGGTAATGGCGGCATTCTGGCCTCCTGCTCGATCGTGCCGGTGACGGGTCCGGGGTTGTGGAAAAAAGCGCCGAAGATGCTGCTGGACCCGAACCAGCCCCTATTCATGCGCTGGGGATACCTGCCCAGGCTGGCGCCCTGGCTGATGAGATACATGAGCCATGCCAATGCCGAAGATACCAGCCGCATTGCTGCGGCCCTCGCGCCGGTTGTAGGCGATGCGCTGGCCGATCATCAGGCGCTGGCAGCGGGAACCTCGGCGGAACGGCACCTGAAACCGTCCGATTACCTGTTCCTCTACAATGACCGGGCGCATTTCGCAGAGGACGCCTTTGGCTGGGGTTTGCGCAAGACGCACGGCTTTGCCTGGGATGAACTGGAGGGTGCGGATGTCCGGGCCTATGATGCTATCTATGCGCCGGAACTTGGCTTTGCCGCGCGGCTGAAGGATCACGGGATCATCTCGGATCCCGGCCAGTATGTGAAGGATCTGGCGGCACATGTGGTGGCCAATGGCGGCCAGTTGATCCAGGCTTTTGTTACTGATGTGGCCCGCGAGAACGGACAAGTGACCGGCGTACTGGCTGGCGGTGAGACCATTCCCTGCGATGCCGTTGTTGTTGCCACCGGCGTCTGGTCAAAGCCGCTGGCAGAGAGATTGGGAATTTCCGTACCACTGGAAGCAGAACGCGGCTATCATCTTGAATTATGGGAGCCTTCGGCGATGCCAAAGGCGCCTGTGATGGTGGCAGCGGCCAAATGCGTGGTGACCCCGATGGAGGGAAGGATCCGGATTGCGGGCATTGTGGAATTCGGCGGGCTGGAGGCCGGGCCGTCAAAAGCCCCGCTTGAGCTGTTGCGCAGGAACGCGCGGCGGATCCTGCCCGGTGTCACCTGGAAGCACGAAGAGGAATGGCTGGGCTACCGCCCGGCGCCGGCAGATTCGATCCCGGTGATCGGCGAAGTGCCGGGCCTGAGAGGCGCCTTTGTCGGCTTTGGCCATCATCACATCGGCCTGACCGGCGGGCCAAAGACCGGTCGCCTGCTGGCGCAGATGATTTCGGGCCGCACCCCGAACATGGATATGGGCGCCTATGACCCGGCGCGCTATGCGATTTGAAACCAACCAGTGCCCCTGAAGGGGCCGAAACTGAAACAGGGAGAAGACCATGAAGAAATTGACCAGACTGCTCGCCGCCACCGCGTTGACGGCGGCTGCTGCCCTGCCCGCCGCTGCGGAAACCTGGGACATGCCGATGGCCTATTCGGCCTCCAACTTCCACTCGGCCACAGGCGCCGAGTTTGCTGAATGCGTGACCACCGGCACCGGCGGCGAAGTTGAGATCAAGACGCATCCGTCTGGCGCGCTGTTCAAAGGCGCCGACATCAAACGCGCGGTGCAGACCGGCCAGGCACCGATTGGCGAGCGGCTGCTGTCCGGCCACCAGAATGAGAACGCGTTGTTCGGCTTTGACTCGATCCCGTTCCTGGCGACCTCGTTTGATGACAGCGACAAGCTGTGGAAAGCCGCCAAACCAGCGATTGAGACGCTGCTGGCCGAGCAGAACCTGACACTGCTTTATGCCGTGCCGTGGCCGCCGCAGGGGCTGTATTTCAAAAACGAGGTGAATTCGGTTGCCGAGATGAAGGGCATCAAGTTCCGCTCCTACAACAATGCCACCTCGCGGCTGGCAGAGCTGACGGGCATGCTGCCGGTGACCATCGAGGCGGCTGAGATCAGCCAGGCCTTTGCCACTGGTGTTGCGGAATCCATGGTCTCGTCCGGCTCCACCGGTTACGACCGCAAAGTCTGGGAAAGCCTGAGCTATTTCTATGAAGTGGACGCCTGGCTGCCGCGCAACTACGTGTTTGTGAACACCGAAATCTGGAACGGCACATCCCCGGCCAACCGGAACGTGATCCAGGGCTGCGCCAAGCTGGCCGAATACGCGGGCAACTGGCGCGCCAAGGAATACACCGGGTTCACCCTGCAAGGTCTGCGTGATGGCGGCATGACTGTCGGCCCGGCTTCGGATCAGATGGCGGGCGAGCTGAAGGAAATCGGCGTCACCATGACCAATGAATGGCTGGAAGCCGCAGGTGACGAGGGCAAGGCCATCGTCGACGCCTTCCGCGCCGACTAATCAGACCGATTGATACGGGCGGCGCGGCAGGTGCCGCCCGTATTCTCATATAAGAACGACTGATGGGGATGATATGACTGTGCTCAGGGGGCTGCGCTCCGGACTCGATTTTCTGTATTTTGCGGCGGGGGTGCTGGCCGCCCTTTGCCTGATTGCCATTTTAGGCCTGATCGTTGTCCAGATGCTGGCCCGCTGGACCGGTGAAGTCTTCCCTGGCGCGCCGGATTACGCTGGCTATGCAATGGCTGCGGCGTCGTTTCTGGCGTTTGCCAATGCGCTGAACCGGGGCAGCCATATCCGGGTGTCGATCCTGCTGAATGCAGTGCCCGATGGTTTCCGCCGGATGCTGGAGATCTGGTGTTTTGGCATCGGCACTGCGGTGATGTGGTATTTCACCTATTACGCCTACCGCTTTGTCTACTGGAGCTGGAAATTCAATGACGTGAGCCAGGGCCAGGACCGCACGCCCTTGTGGATACCGCAAAGCGTGATGCTGTTCGGCGGCGCCGTTCTGGCCGTCGCCCTCACCGATCATCTGATCCATGTGATCTTTCGCGGCGACCACCGCATCACCCGGGATCTGGACGACCAGAGCCACGCGGAGTAAGCCCCATGGAAAATATCTCAGTCATCATTCTGTTTCTCTTCGTGCTGTTCACCCTTCTGGGGTCCGGCGTCTGGGTTGGCCTGGCGCTGATGGGCGTGGCCTGGGTCGGCATGGAGCTGTTCACCACCCGCCCCGTGGGCGATGTTATGCTGACCACGATCTGGTCGGCGTCTTCCAGCTGGACCCTGACGGCACTGCCGATGTTCATCTGGATGGGGGAAATCCTCTATCGGACGCGATTGTCCGAGGACATGTTCAAAGGGCTGGCGCCCTGGATGGCGCCTTTGCCCGGCGGGCTGGTGCATACCAATATCGTCGGCTGCACGGTGTTTGCCGCGGTCTCCGGCTCGTCCGCGGCAACACTGACCACCGTGGGCAAGATGTCGATCCCCGAACTGCGCAAACGCAACTATCCCGAAACCATGGTGATCGGCACGCTGACGGGTGCTGCAACGCTGGGCCTGATGATCCCGCCGTCGCTGACACTGATTGTCTATGGCGTCACCATCAATGAATCGATCACCAAGCTGTTCTTTGCCGGCATCCTGCCGGGGCTGGTGCTGGCAGCGATGTTCATGGGCTATGTGGCGATCTACTCCAAGGTCGGCAAGGACTGGAACCCAACCCCCGAGGCCAAGCTGAGCTTTGCCGAGAAGGTGAAGAACTCCCGCTTCCTGGCGCCGGTGATTGCGCTGATCATTGTGGTGATCGGGTCAATGTACCTAGGTATTGCCACCGCGACCGAGGCCGCAGCATTCGGGGTCATCGGTTCTCTGCTGCTGGCATTGGGCCAAGGCTCGCTGAACTGGAAGACCTTCACCGAAAGCCTGATGGGCGCCACCCGCACCAGTGCGATGATTGCGCTGATCCTGGCCGGCGCGGCCTTCCTGTCGCTGTCGATGGGGTTCACCGGCCTGCCGCGCGGGCTGGCGGATCTGATCGCCGGCTGGGAGCTCACGCGGCTGGAGCTTTTGATGGTGCTGCTGGTGTTCTACATCGTGCTGGGCTGTTTCCTGGATGGCATCTCTTCGGTGGTGCTGACCATGGCGGTGGTAGAGCCGATGATCCGGCAGGCGGGCATCGACCTGATCTGGTTCGGCATCTTCATCGTGGTTGTGGTGGAAATGGCGCAGATCACCCCGCCGATCGGCTTCAACCTGTTTGTGATGCAGGGCATGACCCACCACGAGATGAGCTATATCGCCCGTGCCGCGATTCCGATGTTCCTGATCATGGTGCTGATGGTGTTTGTGCTGATCGCCTTCCCGGAGCTGGCGACCTACCTGCCGAACAACCTGCGGCCAGGGCCTGCCTAGCCCCATGGTGCGCGCTCTCGCCCTTGCCGCCCGGCATGGGCGGGCCGCGCTGGTTCTGGGGCTATTGGCCGGGCTGCTGCTGCCCGGTCTTGCCGCAACGCTTCAGCCCTGGCTGCCGGAAATGGTGGCCGGGCTTTTGTTTTTGAACGCCTACAGGATCGGCTTGCGCAAGGCTGCCGGCGGGCTGGCGGACGGGATTGGCACCGTCAAAGCCATTGCGCTGCTGCAAGTGGGGCTGCCGCTGCTGGCCTTGGGGCTGGCATCGTTGTTCGGCGTGGCGCAGACGCCCGCCGCCGTGGCGCTGATCCTGATGCTGAGCGCGCCTTCGGTCACCGGCAGCCCCAATATCACCGCGCTGATGGGGCATGCGCCGGAACCTGCCTTTCGCTTGCTGATCCTTGGCACCGCGCTGATGCCGCTGACAGTAATTCCAGTATTTCTGCTGGCCCCCGGCCTGGGAGGCCTTGGGGATGTGCTGCGCGCGGCAGGGCGGTTCATTGGCGTGATTGGCATCACCGTGGTCTGCGCCTTCCTGCTGCGCCGCCTGACCCTGCCGCAACTGCGCGAGGATCAGGCCAAGGCTATCGATGGGCTGACAGTGATCGCGCTGGCAGTGATCGTGGTTGGCCTGATGGCGGCGCTGGGGCCTGCGTTGCGCGCCATGCCTTTGCTGGTGCTGCAATGGCTGGGCTTTGCGCTGGCTGCCAACCTCGGCCTGCAGGCGCTGACATTCGCAGTGATGCGCCGCCGCGCGGGCAGTGGGGCCGTGCCAGTCTCCGTTGTCGCCGGCAACCGGAACTTCGCTCTGTTTCTGATCGCCCTGCCCGCAGCCACAACCGATCCGCTGCTGATCTTTCTGGGCTGCTACCAGATCCCGATGTATCTGACCGCAATCCTGATGAAGCCGCTATACGGTCGCGCAGCACTCAGGACAGAAATGTAACGCCAGTCATCCGGCGGATCAGCTCGGCATCAGCCTGGTAGCTTTCACTCATCTCATCCACCAGCGGCTGCGACCAGCCCGGCAGATCGATTTCCTCCTCCACCGCCTCCTCCGAGTGGAAGTAGCTGAGGAACAGTGCGCGCACCCGTTCACGCTGGTCTTCCGACAGGCCGGGGCGGTTTGCCAGATAGGCCTCCAGCCGCTCGTATCCCGCCTCCGAAATGATGCCGCGGGTAATATCCAGTTCGCCGTCAAAACGGAAACCGTCGCCCAAACCCGTCACCTGCCCCAAAATGTTGGGCCAGATCACCGGCGTTTCCTCGTTGCACCAGACCGTGATGCGGCAGCCGGGGTTGCTGTCCTGAATATCTGCAACCACGTCCGACCAGCGCAGATTCAGAAAATCCGTGCCTGCGGCAAACTGCTCCCAGGTGCGGTTGGACTGGGATTTAAACACCGGTCCGATCAGCGTGGCCGGATTGCGCAGGCCCAGGAAAAACTCGCACGGATTGCCCGGGAAGACTGTTCTCAGCGCCGCGGTATTGCTGCCCGCATTGCGATAGAGCCGCCCGCCGTTGAGCATCCAGCCCGGCACCCCGAGAAAACCGGAGTTGGTCAGGATGATCCGCGAAACACTCTGATCCTTGACCATGCCGTCCAGCAGCGCCGCGCGTTCCTGCTCGGTGACGGTGTCCTGGTTCTGCTTGCGCAGCATTTGATTGAGCGCTGCCATATAGGTGCCCGGGCGGCGGATCATCACGCCCTGCGCCAGTAGCCGCTGCGCATCCTTGCGCAGCGACCAGGTCAGCTGGCCGTTGTCGGTGTTTGGCGCCCCGACGTGGAAAGCAAGGGTTATGTCCCGCATGTCAGTTTCTGCCTGGTTCATCGTCCTGTCCGGTCTTCGCCCTTTCCCTGCTCAGCATTTGGTCCCGGCGCGCGGTCCGGCAGATTTCACATGTCATAACCGCGCCTTCATCCGGCGGAAGAACCTGTCATCCCGTTGGCGCAAAATATACTCGCAGGCTTGTTTCGCAAGACGCGGATGGCCGCGGTCCAAGGCCAGATTGGCCAGCTCCCGCTGAAACCGGGGGAATTGGTGGCGTTTGCGCAGCAGGCCATGAAACTGGTGCGGTGTCAGGTCGCCGGAAATGGCGCCGCGGGCAATCTCCTGCAGGACGCCCATCTGCTGCAGCGAGGATCCCAGCCGGTGGCCCAGCAGCGGGCAGCGCCAGAAGGTGACATTTGCCCCGGAAAACCGCGCCGCATGGGCCGCGTCCGGCGCCACGTATGGGTCGAACATGATATGCACATCACCCGCCGCCTGGCTGGCCAGGGAGGCATCCCCGAAGGGTCCGGAAAAATCCCTGTCCCACACCTTCTTGTAGCGCATTTCCCAAGGCACCAAGGTCTTGTCGAGGGTGGATTGCGGGCTGATTGCAAACACCGTCGATCCGGGCGCCGCCGCCGCAAAGGCCGCCGCTGCATAGCCGCCCATCGAGGCGCCGTAGAACACCACCCGTGAAAACTGCGCAAAGAAACCGCTGTCGCGCAGTTCCTCGAACTTGGCGGACACTTCCTGATGGCGGAACCAGGTCCAGCCATTGGCCATCACCCCCAGCATCGACCAGCCCTGTGCCTCAATGAAGCTGAAGCCCCAGGGCCGCCGGTCATCGCGTTTGGTCATCGCAATATCAAGGTTGTCGAAGGTCACCACCAGCGTTTCGCCACGCGGCATGAACAAAAAGGAATGCTCTTCCAGCTCGTCAAAGAAGCCTTCCTTGCCGGCCAGCTGGCGGGCCACTTTGGACCACTCCCCGAGGGCGGCAGCACCTCCTGCGGTTCGGCGGAGAGGATTGCCAGGCCGTTCTTGCCAGCCTCCGGCGGCACCAGCGTGTTACAGCTGCCATAGGCCTTGAGGAACGGGTAGCTGCCCGACCCTTTGCGGATTTCAATCACCAGACGGCTAAGCGGATGCAGCGCGCGGTCCAATATGGGCGCGGCGTTCTGGATCTTGTGGCGCGCGCCAAAGCTGTTCAGCGTCAGGATAACGTCATAGCTGCCCAAGTCCTGCGAAGGTGCCACAACCCGGATCGCGTCCCGGTCCACGCCGCCCTGTTCAAGCCGCGCCTTCCAGGTTTTCAGCTGCGCCGCATCGGGCTGTTTGGCCTGCCCCTTGCGGTCGCAGGAAACCAGATCGATGGTGCAGCCGTAGCGCCGATACAGAAGGATGCACAACTCCGGCGCCCGGCCGTTGATATCGGCGACCGTGCGAACGTCGTCGGCATCCAGTGCCGGCAGCACGCCTTTGAAATCAAATCCTTCACTCATCATCCGTCGTCAACTGCCCTTCAGGGAACCCCCGGCACCGGGCCGCCCCGTGCCGGCAGCTATCTGCCCGTGGAAAACACCGCAATTCCGCAGCCTTCGTTTGCGCTGCTCTATCCGAAAAAGATTAAGGATCCGGTTACCGGTCACGCCTCTTGTCCGGCACGGGTCAGAACTGTGGAATATTTGCCGTGCTTGGCCAGGACCTTGACGGTGCCGAAACTTTTCATGGCGCCAATGCCGCCGGACCCCTTGCGGATATCCAGAACAATCCCGCCGCCAGGGCTGATCTGGCTGCTGAACAGATCCTGATAGGTGCCGACGGGATAGTGGAACCCGCAAGACGCCAGGCTGATCACCAGATCAAAGGCACCAAGCGCTGCGGTGTCTTCGGTCTTGGGATTGATGGTGGTGATTTTTCCGGCCGGCACGCCGTTCTTTTCCAGAAACGCGCGGGCGGTCTCAAGGCTGGTATACCCTGCGCCCTCCCCCTCAAAGCCGAAATGACGGCTGTTGCCCTCTTCGATATCAATCAGCGCGATGCTGCAGCCATAGCGGCGGTGCAGCAGCAGGCTGGCAAAGGCATACCCGCAGCCGATGTCCGCGGCCCGTTCGGGCGCTATGGGATCGGTGGCCTTCAGAAAGAAATCGCATTCCCGTTCCGCGATCCGGATCGATTCATGCAGAATGTGCTGCCGCTGCGACCGGGCTTCTGCCAGCAGCAGTTCTTCGTCACCTGCCATCCAGTCCTTGATGGTCTGGCCGGAACTTGCCAATTCCGAGCGTTGCAGCAGGATGTTGGCGACGTCCTGGTCGCTGAACATCGAGTAATCCAGCGCTGCCGGGTCGGTTTTTTCCACGGGTATCTCTTCCGGTTCAGGGGCCGGTTGCAGCAGGTGGCGGGTTTTTTCCGCATCAATCCCGTGCTGGGCCAGCAAATCATGGACATAGCAGCCTTTGGCGGGCACGCCGCCGTATTTGGCCGCGATGTTGCGGAAGCGGCGGCCCCAGAAGTGGATCGACAGCGTGTCGCTGCGGATATGGCCGCGTGCCTGGTTCGGGCGGTTCGGGTTCAGCACCACACCGGCCCGCTTGAACGGTACAGGATAAATCACATGGCCAGGACGGGAATTCTTGACCTCTCCGGTTTCCTGAAGGAACCAGGTGAGCGCGTCCGGCCCCAGACCCCCCAGGGCAAAAGCGAGACATGAACCCCCTGCCCGCTGTCCTTAAGCGCCTGCAGTTCGGCCTGTTTTTCAGCGCTGTACCAGGGCGGGACGGGATATTCATCGCTGGTGAAGCGCAGCATCGCCGCCAGGGTCTTGGAGGTTTTGGGCAGCCGCAGAACCCCGTTGTTGACCATCGGTTTATCGTCTGAGATCCAGCCATGAAAATGCTTGCCCTTGATGTTCCAGGGCTGGCAGCAATAGGCATCGGTATCAGCCCAGATGTAATTGGTCTTGCGCAGCAAATGCAGGCGGAAGACATCGGCATGATAGGCCGGGCTGCCGGTGCGGGCGTGGCGGATGATGCGGTCGGCAGGCAGGATCTCATTGGCATCTGCTACTTGCACCCCGTCTGGCACGCCCTTGACCTCGTCATAGGTGAATAGCACCACCTCGTGGCCGTGATCCAGAAAGGACTGCAGGCAAAGCTGCTCCAGCCAGCTGAGTTCTGGACCCACCCATAGTGACGCAATGGCCGGAAGTGCCATGATGACTGCCCCTCAAAAAACTAATTAATGCAGCTGTTTATCAGTGCTTCTTTGTTAACGGAATTTAGCCCGCGGCCCGGAGTCCTGTCAATGTGCAGACCACAGGCATCAATGGTTGGTTTCGCCCCGCTCTACCGTGAACCAGAAATCGCTGCCCGGCTCCTTTTCGGCGATCTCGTCAGGGATAACTCCGGGGCCGCTCAGAAAGACATTGGCGCCGAAATGCGCGTGCATCCGAGACAGCTTGCACAGCTTACCGCCGGTCAGTTCCTGGAACAGCTCCAGCATGTCATCGCGGAGTTTCAACTCCTCGATCTTCTCGCGGTGCTTGCGGCTGGCGTATTCATGTGCCGTGGCGATATCCGGGTCTGCCAGCAGCCGCGCCATCTCTGCCTCCAGCGCCGGGATCATGCGCTGGATTGACCTCTCATCCTCGGCGTTGTTGTTCATCCGGAACCAATAAGACAGCCCCTGATCGCGGTCCACGTGGTTCACCCGGCCGCGGTCGCGCTTGACCAGAAAGCTCTCGGCGCTGCGCACGGCGTAATGATTGAGCTGCACCAGGTCATAGCCATAAGTATCCATCGACGAACGCCAGCCGTTGCGGAACATCTCCCGCGGCATGTCCTGGCCGGAGCCGTTGACCCAGCGGATGTCCTCCCACAGCTGCGGTTTCAACCCCTTGGGGCGGTGGACCCCAGCTTCTTGAAGATACCGGTGTTGCGGAACAGGGTTTTGAACCCCCAGGCCTGGTGCGGTTTGCGGGTCACTTCAAAGGCACAGCGGGTGAATTCCCGGGTGATCAGATCGCCGGTGAAATCGCGCACGTCATTGTTGCCGAACAGCCGCCAGGTCATTGCGATCATATTGGCGTTGCCCACGGCCTGAAACAGGTCGGACAGCCGGCCATCGCCGCATTTGATGTTGATGAACTCATCCACATCCATACAGACCAGCCAGTCTGCGTCCCGGATCACCGGCTCTTCCTCCGCCGCCTGCAAGGCCGCGTGCTGCGGCTTCAGATCCGTATTGCGGAACGGGTTTTCGCGGTGCTGGACGATGCCCTTGTCCTGCAGCAGCTGCAGCATCGTATCGGTGCCATCGGTGCAGTCATTGGTGTAGACGAGAAAATCATCCACCCCGATTGCGCGGTGGTAGGCCAGCCATTCCAGAATGAACGGACCTTCGTTTTTCATCGTGGTGACGATGGCGGTCCTGGGCTTGCCACGACGCCGCTTAATCGCATCCTCAGGAGGGATACGCACGGGCTTGGCGTTGAAATAGCCCGTGGCCAGCGCCAGCAGTTCCGGTGTTTCCACCAGGCTGGTCTTTGGCACGATCTTGGACACCGTGTCGGTTGGATGCCGCAGAGCCATGCAACGATAGAACCGCAGATCCTCCGCCGGATCAGGCTCTGCCCCGACCACCCGGATCAGCCGCCAAATGCAGTTCCCTCCGGCTGTGGCCGGTGCCACGCACCAGCGCGGCCGCAGCCCGGTGGCATCAAACTGCGTGCAGATGTGATCCGCAAAAGACGCCTGGTCGCCCCTGCGCACCCGCCATGGATAGGCCTGCACTCCGCCCAGCCGCAGACAGCCCGTCGGCGCGGCGACAGCCCGGTCAAAGACATTCGGACCCTCATCCGGCGCCAGCAGGTCGAATAGGTCGATGTTGGCCACTGCCCGTGCCCGCGCCAAGAAGCGGGCACGCAGGATCTCATAGATCAGAAACTCACCCAGCGGTGCCTGCCAGGGATCGGCAGGCGGGATCTCCATCCGGTCTTTGCCTGGCGCCCCCGGCACGTTGAACGGATGCGCCTCTGCCGGCAGATTATCCTTGCCCAGGGGCAGTTTGGAATGCACCACCACGACCCGTTCAAGCCCCTTGATGGAGCCAGCAAGCGTTTGCAACTCCTCTATAAAACGGCGGCTGTCTTGCGGATGCGCCCGGTCGAGGATGACAGCCCCCTGCAGACCATGCTGCGCCGTATGGAACCGCAGCCATTCGGCCGCAGTTCGAGCCGTTTCACCATTGCGGACAGCGGCCAGTACATTGAGCCCGGCAAACAGGTCTGTCTCCTCCGGGTGGAGCGGAACGTTGTAAAGCGCCCCTTCAGCAGAAACCGTGACCACGCTGGGGCCGTCCGGAATCTCAGCCTCCAGAACCGGCGCGCCGCCATAGTTGTGCAGAACTGTCTTGTCTGCCGGGGACGCAATACCCAGCCCTTCCCGCGCGGTTCCGGATTTGAAGAACAGGCGGGCAACCCGTCCATTGGACGCACGCAATTCCACGGCGTCCAGCAGGGTATTTCCCGCCAGGGACAACGCGCTGAGTTCGCGTTCAAGGATCATGCCGTCGCAATTTCCGGGGTCTGAACTGGACATACTGCTGCATCACGTTTTTGCGTTGTTGGCTCCGAATGCCAGGCACAAGGAACGCAGCCGTTTATAGCCGGCCCGCAGATCTGCCGGAACCGGGAAACGCCGCCAGCACCCGCCAAAGGGTCCGGCAGCTGATATTCCCGCAACAGACCGGCGCGCGTATATCGCCGACGCACAATCGCATCGGCGTTTCAACAAATTTTCAGGTATAAGTTGGTGCGGTCGAGAAGACTCGAACTTCCACTCCGGTTAAGGAACAGCGACCTCAACGCTGCGCGTCTACCAATTCCGCCACGACCGCACTGTCTTAGGCTTGGTGTCGAGGCGTATAGACCAGCCCGGATGCGATGTGAAGCTGAAAATCATCTTTTTTGAACAGAATATACGCCGCGGCAGGCGACGCAGCATAAGCGTTGGAAAACAGCCGGGTATCCGGCTGCCTCCGGTTTCTCTGCGCCCCTTGGGAGCAGCCTCAGTTGCCCTGGGCTGCCAGCTGGCGGCGCAGCACCATCTCGCCCGACATCTGGTCATAATAAGCCGGGAACTGATTGTGATTCACGGTGGCGGCCAGATCCTGCACATCCCGGCGCACCTGTTTCGCCAGCTGGTGCAGCGTCATGCCCGGCTGGTTCAGGCGCGACAGCAGCGCCCGGGTGAACACCGAATTCGGATTGGCGTCATTGTCCGACAACCGGTCCAGCGCGGTTTGCCCTGCCCCGGCGGAATACAGAATAAAGGCGCCCTCCGGCGGCTCCATCCGCACCAGGCCGCGGGTGCCGCCGACCGAACGCTGGCCGTCCTTCGGGAAGGGATTGTTGCGGCAGGCGTCCAGGATCATGATGGTTGAACGCGCACCTTTGCGCTGGAAAGTGCCAAGCACCCGGTCAGCGGCAATGCTTTCCCCGGTCAGGAAGCTTTCATCGCCGAAATTCACCATCGGCACATCAGAAGGCAGCAGGTAATTGCGACCGTCGATCTCAACCCCGTGGCCGGCAAAGTAAAATAGAACTTCATCCCCCGGCTTGATCTGATTGGCAAAGGCCGAGACCGCGCTGTTGATGTCGCGGCGCCCCGCGTCATACAGCGTGGTCACCTCAAAACCGAGCGCCCCAAGCGTATTGCTGACCGCCAGAGCATCGTTGCGCGCCTTTTGCAAGGCGGTGAGGTTCTGGTAGCCGTCAACACCAATCACCAATGCGCGGCGGCTGATCAGAGGGGCAGCACTATCGTTTTGCTGCAGCAGAACCGGGGTTGCTGCAGTTCCGCTGCCCTGGACGGCCGCCCCGTTCTGGATCAGCGCCTGCCCCTGTGCGGCGGCCATTACCTGCCCCTGCGGCACGAACTGCCCCTGCTGCATGAACTGGCCCTGCTGCTGGCCTTGCGGCATAAATTGGCCTTGCACTTGTGACCGCGGCACGAACTGCCCTTGCTGGCCCTGAAACTGAGGCTGCTGCGGAATGCCGTATGTCTGGGCGGTGGCTGCAAACCCCATCTGCTGCTGGCCGTATTGCTGCTGCGCACTCTGCCCGTATTGCTGCGGCACGCCATAGGTGCCGGTGCTGTTCCCGGCCATGGTGGCCTGGGGCAAGCCATAGGGCTGCTGCGGCTGTGGCTGCGGTGCCATCCGCTCGGCCAAATAGATCTTCAGCAGCCCGCGCGGCCCGTCGGGATGTGCCATCGCTTGCTGGCTGGCGAGATAGCCGCTGGTTTGCGCCCGCTGAAAGGAACTGATCAGAAGGTCTTTCTCGAACTCATTCAACTGCCCGGTGACCGGGTAACCCAGGTAAGCCTGATAGGTGGAAGCCGCCTCGCGCGTTTTACGGCCCAGCTGACCGTCGACTGCACCCGCGGGGAAGCCGAAGTAGTTCAGCGATTCTTGAATTTGGCGGCCTTCCTGAGTGGACGGCAGCCGGGAACGCCGGGGCGCCTTACTGCCCGAGCGCCTTTGATTCTTGGACAGGGCGCCGCCGATGATGCCGCCAAGGATGGCGCCGGCAGCAAAATCACCCGCATCAGCAGAAACACGGGCGGCCGGCGTCATTGCCAGCGCAGAACAGATAATGAATGTGGAAAGCAGCTTGAACCGCATAAACACCCCCTAAGACAATGCACTTTTTGATTGCATAAATTGCATTCAAGACCGCGCGGAGTCAAAGGCTGAAATCCAGCATTTAATGGAAAAAACCGGCCACAGCCGCCAGGACGCCCCAGGGTCCCGGCAGTATAGAAATTCTATGCAAAAAAATGGCCGGCAATTCTGCCGGCCACTTGCATTCAACAGCTGCGGCAAACAGCGGTCAGTCAGTGGAGAACGACGGCAGGGCCGTACTGCCAGAGGCCTGCACCGGCTGCACCCGGCCGCCTGCCAGCTTGGCCGAAGCTGTCTTGATCAGCTCTGCCCGCTCAGGCTGTCCCGGAGCAAAGACAGGTGCCGCGCCGCTTTCCAGCGAAATCACGGCCATGCCGTACCAGTCCTGCGCCCGCTCTGCCGTGACCGGCGCGCCAAAACCCAGAGCCAGATGGTGGCCGATCAGCTCAGCATAGGGACGCTGGCCGGTGCCTGTCAGGATCAGCGCAGCGCCCAGCGCCACGTCCATGTCATCGCGGCGGTAGCCGGAGAACAGGCAAATCCCGGCAGTATTGGCCAGCTGCTCCAGCGACATGCCGGATTGCAGCACGAACTTCTGCACATCGCCCATCACTTCGCCGCTGCCCGCGGTTCCCAGTTTGGCCAGGAAGGGCTGCACAGCCGGGCCGAATGCATCGCATTGGCTGTCGATCTGTGCTTGCGAAACGCCCTGAACCTTGCCGGCCCGGGTCTCGCCCGCATTGATGGCATAGGTGCGGGCAAGGCAGAACTGCTCACCCAGCGCCAGCTCCGGATCGGTCATGCTTGCCGCCGTCATGAAGCCGCCGTTGGAGCTGGTCAGCAGGCTGACCTTGCTGCAATAGCTGGTGAGCGAGGCGCTTTGCGCCGGCTGGTCAAACAGGGTGATGCCGCCCAGCGATGCGCTTTCCTGCCCGGCAAAGGCTGTCACTGTGCTGCGGTTTTGCTGTGCGGCCTGGACCGGAGCGGTTTCGCCCGTATCCGCCATTCTGCAGGTGCCCTGATGGCAGGCAAAACTGGCGGGTGTCACGCCGCGCGCCAGGAAGTCATTGCGCTGATAGCCCTGCGGGGTGGAGGCAAACACCATCACCGAGCAGTTCGAGGCACCGCACCAGAAGGAGGAGCCGGAGACCGAAGTGTCGAGCACATAATCGTTCCGGCCATCGCCGTTCAGATCCGCCAGCTGCATGAAGCCGGTGCGCTGCAACAACTGTTCCCCGGTCGGCTCGGAGCTGGCGGCGATCTCATCCACCGCCTGGCTGACTTCGGACGGCAACCCGCCGTAGCCGCCGCCGCTGTAGCCGTTTCCTGCGGTCCTGACGCCCGCGGCTTCATTCCGCCAGCTGTGCAGCAATCCCCGCACTCCGTTGGGGCCTTGCATCGCCTTGATCACCTGCGGGCCGCCGATTTGCGCCCGGCTGTAGGAGCTGACGAGGAAATTGCGTTCATACGGGGCAAGATAGCCCGTGGCCGGATAGCCCATGTGAACCTGATACTGTGAAATGGCTGCGCGGGACCGCCTGCCCAGCACCCCATCCGGTGTACCGGAATGGAAACCGAAGTAATTCAAGGCAACCTGGGTTTCACGGTTCTGCGCCCTGGTGGCGGAACTTGCCGGCGCGCGGCGGTAAGTGGTGGCACGGCGCTGGCGCTGTTTATTCCTGTGAACTTCATTGACGATAACCCCGCCAATCACCCCTCCGACAATTGCGGCGCCCAAATCGCTCGCGGTCGCAGGGCTGGTGAATGACGTTGCCAGAAAAGCGGCCGTCAATGCCGGCTTAAGCGGCTTGGAAAGCATGATACTCGCCCCCTATAGATACAAACAATGGAATCACGATACCCCACAGTCAGGGCTGCCACCTAGGGATTTTACGATCACTTTTGCGGCGGGCCTCCAAGGCGGGACGGAAAAGGACGGCAGAAACCATGGTTGAATGGATCGCATCGGACGGTCTTGTTGAATATGATCAAGCGGTTGCCTTCATGGAGGAGCGCGCGGCATTGATTGCTGCGGGCACGGCGGAAGAATGCATCTGGCTGGTCGAACATCCGCCGCTTTACACCGCCGGCACCTCGGCCAAGCGCGAGGACCTGACCGATCCGGACCGTTTCCCGGTCTATGACAGCAAACGGGGCGGCCAATACACCTATCATGGGCCGGGCCAGCGGGTGGTCTATGTGATGCTGAACGTGGGCCAGCGCGGCCACGACGTGCGCCGGTTCGTGCAGCAGCTGGAAAGCTGGGTGATCGCCGCCCTGGATGAGTTCAACATCAAGGGCCATATCCGCGACGGCCGGGTCGGCGTCTGGGTCGAACGCCCGGACAAGCCGCAAACCGTTGCGGGCGGCATGGCCGAGGACAAGATTGCCGCGATCGGCATCCGCCTGCGCAAATGGGTCAGCTTCCACGGCATCTCGATCAACGTGGAGCCGGAGCTGGAGCATTTCACCGGCATCGTGCCCTGCGGCATTACTGAATACGGGGTAACCAGCCTGGTGGACCTGGGTTTGCCGGTCACCATGGCGGATGTGGACGTTGCCCTGAAGCGCAGTTTTGAGCAGGTGTTCGGCGGCTAACCCTTGCCCTGCGCCGCCGAAACGCAGTCCTGCAGCGCCGTCAGCACCAGTTCCGGAAGGGTGTAGAACAGTAACGCGCCCGCCTCCTGGCTGACACAGAGCTGAGCGTTTTGCTGACCGCCGAAAGTATCCCGGATATCGGACAGCGGTGCGACGTGGTCCTCGCCGCCATGCACAAAGACCGCCCGCGTATGCCGTGTCAGCGCCATCTTCTGCGTTCCCTGCCGAATCATTTGCACATCTGCCAGAAAGCCGGCACCGCCCTGCTGCCGGAACAGCAGCTGGCTTTGCTTAAGCAGCGGCAGCAGGCCCAGCTGATCCAGCATGGCCCTTTCCCGGCTGTTGCGCACAGTCTGGAACTTCAGCAGCGCCTTGTGCCCGTACCAGTGCAGGGCGCCCGACCAGGCCTTCATCAGCACTGGCAGCATCCAGCGGGCACGGGCAGCGGAAAAGGCCACCAGCCAGGCATAACCGCTGAGCCCGGAGAACTGCCGCGGCGAAGTAATTGAACAATTCGAGGCGACAGCCACCAGCCCGGAGATCCGGCTGTGCAGCCGGTTGGCCGCCGCACAGCCGTACAATGCGCCGCCACGGTGGCTGAGCAATACTGGTCTTTGCAGATTTTCGCGGGTGATCAGCGCATCCAGCTGTTGCACAAAGGCATCCGCCGGGTCCTGCCCCCGCTGCAGTGGCACCGAGCCGCCGTAGCCCGCGCGCATCGGCGCATAGACCCGGAACCCAAGGGTTCTAAGCTGCGGCTGCAGGCGCTGCAGCGGCACGATCCCGTCCAGCACCCCGTGCACAAAAATAACCGGCTGTCCGGTTTCCGCACCAAACCGGAAAAACTGGCTGCGCCGCCCGCTTCTGTCCTCAATCTCCTCAGAGGGCGGCAGCAGCTCACCCCGGGCAATTTTCAAGTCCCGCACATGCTCGTTGATCAGGAATGCGGCCAGCCGGATCAATTCGGCTGTCCCCGGCGCTCCGGCCCTTGCTGCAATCTGTTCCAGCTCCGCTGCCACCCGGCCGCCGGCGCCGCTCATCACCGCCTTCAGCGGGTCAAGATCAGATTTCTGCAGTCCGAAAGCAGACGCCACGGGGCCTGCGGCCTCTGCGCTCCATTCGCAATCCAGCCGCTCTGCCATGACGGCTGCGACAGGGCCGCCTGCCCCCTTCAGCCGGACAGGGCGGCATAAATACCGCTCGCCCGGGCGGCCGGTGCCGAGAAGCAGAACGTCCTGCCAGGAAAACTCCCCCTCGCGCACCTGCTCCAGAAAGATGCTCCACCGGTCTGTTGCGGCCCGCGTCAGCCCCATGGCTGCGGCAAGATCGCCGCCGCTGACAAGCTGCCGGGCAGCGCGCTGCGACGCATTCAGCAGGCGTCCCTCGGATCCGCCACCAGCCAACAGCCAGAACCGGCAGCACTCGCCCGAGTATTCACCGGGGTGCGGCCGCCCCGCCCGCTCCCACTGCTGTTCCTGGATCTGGGCCGCCCGCGAGAAATGCGCCTTGAGTGCCGGCACGGGCCTGGGCTGCCCAAAGGCGCGCCAGCGTCCATTGCCCTCTCCGGCGCGCCCCCCGGTTGGCGGACCAGCAGAAAACCGGTCGAATTGCTCCGCCCGGATCATCGTTTCATAAATTGCGGCAACAACCTGGTCCTGCGACAAGGCCTGCGCGCGGCACAAGAGCGTCACTTCGCTCCCTCCAATACTGCTTTCCGCGTCAATGCGACGGCGCGCCCTGCAAGCATACGTTCTGGCACGGGCGTTTTGCCCGCATGTTTCAGGCTGTCAGCCTGGCAACTGAAAATTCCCGGCTGTTGCCGCCCTAATCCGGGCTGGCATACCGTGCCGGACCACCCAATTCTTGGGTCCCCATACGCTTGGGCGCGGGCGCCCTCTTTGACCTACAACTAATTTGCGAAACAGCTATGATCAAATTCAACTAAAATTCAACATTTATTTCGAATGCACAAATTCATATTGAAATCACCACTCTAATTACAGAGGTGATTTCATTTTCTCAAAAGCCCTGCCGCCAAGCCGGCATCAATGTCCGGCAAGTGCTGCGCGGATCTGTTCCGCCTGGGCCTGGATCAGCGCCTGATTCCCCATCGTTCCCGGCGGGCGCAGCCGGTCGCCCTCCTTGCGCGGCAGCACATGCAAATGAAGGTGAAAGACTTCCTGCCCGCCCGCGGCCTCGTTGAACTGCTGCACGGTCACCCCGTCCGCGCCAAAGGCCTTGATCACCGCATGCGACAATTTCTGAACCGTCTGCATCACTGCTGCCAACTGCGCAGGGCTGGCGTCCAGCAGGTTGCGGCACGGGGTTTTCGGGATCACCAGAAGATGCCCGTCGCTGCGCGGCATGATATCCATGAAGGCCAGCGTATCGTCATCTTCATAGACACGGGCCGAGGGAATCTCACCGCGCAACAGCTTGGCAAAGATATTGTCGGGATCATAAGCGGGCATGCGTCCGGCCTCCTGATTTTGGCATTGTTCCGGTTGTGCGCGTGCCGTGCGGCCAGGTCAAGCACCCTGCGGCGCCGCAGGGTGCCTGGCATTCAAGCCCCTGCGGCAATAAATCTTGATCCAGATCAAACTCCGCCATTGAAGGCTCTGGCGGGCCACACTAATACTCCGAAGGAATCCAGGCCGCCCGGAGTCCGTCTCCGGGGGCCTTTCGTTATGCAGCAGGAGGCACCTAAATGGCAGACGCAGCCATTCATGGTCACGGCCACGAGGACGAGCGGAGTTTCTTCACCCGCTGGTTCATGAGCACGAACCATAAAGACATCGGCATTCTCTACCTGATCGTTTCGGCGTTCGCCGGTCTTATCTCTGTCATCTTCACCGTCTATATGCGGCTGGAACTGATGGATCCCGGCGTTCAGTACATGTGCCTGGAGGGCGCGCGCATGTTCGCAGACGCCTCTGCGGAATGCACCCCGAACGGCCATCTCTGGAACGTGATGATCACCGCCCACGGCATCCTGATGATGTTCTTCGTGGTGATTCCGGCGCTGTTCGGCGGTTTCGGCAACTACTTCATGCCGCTGCAGATCGGCGCGCCGGACATGGCGTTCCCGCGGATGAACAACCTCAGCTTCTGGATGTATGTCACAGGCACCTCGCTGGCGGTCCTCTCGGTTGTCTCCCCGGGCGGCAATGACCAGCTGGGCTCCGGCGTGGGCTGGGTTCTGTACCCGCCGCTGTCGGTGAACGAAGGCGGCTACTCGATGGATCTGGCGATCTTTGCCGTGCACGTCTCGGGCGCGTCCTCGATCCTGGGTGCGATCAATATGATCACCACCTTCCTGAACATGCGCGCCCCGGGCATGACCCTGTTCAAGGTGCCGCTGTTCTCCTGGTCGATCTTCGTCACCTCCTGGCTGATCCTGCTGTCCCTTCCGGTTCTGGCCGGCGCCATCACCATGCTGCTGATGGACCGCAACTTCGGCTTCACCTTCTTTGACGCGGCAGGCGGCGGCGACCCGATCCTGTACCAGCACATCCTGTGGTTCTTCGGCCACCCGGAAGTCTACATCGTGATCCTGCCGGGCTTTGGCATCATCTCCCACGTCATCGCCACCTTCGCGCGCAAGCCCGTGTTCGGCTATCTGCCGATGGTCTGGGCGATCATCGCGATCGGTGTTCTGGGCTTTGTTGTCTGGGCGCACCACATGTACACCGTCGGCATGTCGCTGAACCAGCAGGCCTACTTCATGCTGGCCACAATGGTCATCGCGGTTCCGACCGGGGTTAAGGTGTTCAGCTGGATCGCCACAATGTGGGGCGGCTCGATCGAATTCAAAGCTCCGATGATGTTTGCTTTCGGCTTCCTGTTCCTGTTCACCGTCGGCGGTGTGACCGGTGTGGTGCTGTCGCAGGCCTCCGTGGACCGCGCCTATCACGACACCTATTATGTGGTTGCGCACTTCCACTACGTGATGAGCTTGGGCGCTGTCTTTGCGATCTTCTCGGGCATCTACTTCTACTTCGGCAAGATGACCGGCCGTCAGTACAACGAGCTGGGCGCCCAGATCCACTTCTGGATGTTCTTCATCGGCGCCAACCTGACGTTTTTCCCGCAGCACTTCCTGGGCCGCCAGGGCATGCCGCGCCGGTACATCGACTATCCGGAAGGCTTCGCCTACTGGAACAAGATCTCGTCCTATGGCGCGTTCCTGTCCTTTGCATCCTTCCTGCTGTTCTTCGGCGTGGTGATCTATTCGCTGCTGCGCGGCGCCCGCATCACCCAGAACAACTACTGGAACGAATACGCGGATACCCTGGAGTGGACCCTGCCCTGCCCGCCGCCCGAGCACACCTTTGAAATCCTGCCCAAGCAGGAAGACTGGGACCGCTCGCATTCGCACTAAGCGGCTGCGACACTGACATCAAAAAAAAGGCCCCGGCGCAGATGCTCCGGGGCCTTTTTCATGCGCGCGCCCCGCGGTAATAACCCGCAGTGGAAATCCGGACTTTCCGGCACATCATTTATGAGGAACCCACTTTGCGCAGCAGGCGTTGAACAGATGCCCTACAACTGGACCCGACCGCAGCAAGACGCCGAACGCGAGCTGCACCTTTGGCCGCATCAATCGCTGCCACCGCAGGGCTATGTGCGGTTCCTTGGCTTGACAGCGGCACTGATCTGCGTGCCGCTGATCCCTGTCCTGGGATCTTTCCTGCTGTGGGGGCTGCTGCCGTTCCTGCTGCTGGCCCTGTTCGGCATGAAATGGGCGCTGGACCGCAGCCGCCATGACCACCAGATCCTGGAGGTGCTGACCATCGGAAAAGAAGAGGCCCATCTGGAGCGGATCAATCCCGATGGCGGCCGTCAAAACTGGCGCTGCAACCGCTACTGGACCCGCGTCGAGATGCACGACCACGACGGCCCGGTGCCGCATTATGTCACCCTGCAGGGCGGCGGCCGCGAAGTGGAGATCGGCGCCTTCCTGTCTGAAGACGAACGGGTCGCGCTTTATGGCGACCTCAAGTCTGCTTTTTCGCATTGACCGGAAAAGCAAAAGGCCCGCAACGCGGACCTGCCCGTTTCATCTTTGCAAAAATACTCCCGCCGGAGGCAGCGCGCGCCAGCGCGCCTTTTTATCAGCAGTCGCCTTTGCTGCAAAGCTGGTCTTTGACCAGGGGCCCGGCTTTGCCGAAATCCATCTGGCCGGTGTATTTCGCCTTCAGCGCCCCCATCACCTTGCCCATGTCGCGAATCGATTCGGCGCCGGTTTCCGCCACCGCCGCAGTGATCGCCTCGCCGGCTTCCTCGTCGCTCAGCTGCTGCGGCAGGAATTCCTCGATGATGGCGATTTCGCCCAGTTCCCGCTCCGCAAGATCCAGCCGCCCGCCTTCTTCATAGGCGCGTGCGCTTTCGTTGCGCTGCTTGGTCATCTTTCCCAGGATGGCAAGGATTTCCCCTTCCCCGATACCGCCCTCTTCACCATCGGCGCGGGCGGCGATTTCCCGGTCCTTGATTGCCGCGTTGATCAGCCGCAGCGTACACAGCCGCTCCGCCGCCTTGTCTTTCATCGCTTGCTTCAAGGCCTGATTGACCTGTGTGCGCGTATCCATCGTAGTAAGCATCCCATGGTTGCCGGACACCGATGGTTATCCATTCTGCACCCGCTGTGCAAGTTTACTATAAATTTCCTATTCCTGACCCTGCGTCTGCCTGCCCGCCGCTGCAGGCTTGACCCGCTTGGGCGCTCCCCTTACAAGCCGATGAATTTCACCGCATGGAGACTCGCGCAATGGCCGCTTCCGCCCCGTCCAAGCCCACCGCATGCCTGGCGCTCGCCGATGGCACCGTCTTTTACGGCACCGGTTTCGGCGCCACCGGCGACACCGTGGCCGAGCTCTGCTTCAACACTGCAATGACCGGCTATCAGGAGATCATGACCGATCCTTCCTACGCCGGCCAGATCGTCACCTTCACATTCCCGCATATCGGCAACACAGGTGTGACGCCCGAGGATGACGAGACCGGTGATCCCGTCGCGGCCGGCATGGTGGTGAAGTGGGATCCGACCCTGGCTTCCAACTGGCGTGCCACCGAAGAGCTGAAATCCTGGCTGACCCGCACCGGCCGCATCGCAATTGGCGGCATCGACACCCGCCGCCTGACCCGCGCGATCCGCCAGCAGGGCGCGCCGCATGTGGCACTGGCACATGACCCCGACGGCAATTTCGATGTCGAAGCGCTGGTTGCCAAGGCGCGTGAATGGCCGGGTCTTGTCGGCCTCGATCTGGCCAAGGACGTGTCCTGCGCGCAAAGCTACCGCTGGGAGGAAATGCGCTGGGCCTGGCCGGACGGCTATGCCCGCCAGGAAGCGCCCGCGCATAAGGTTGTGGCCATCGACTATGGCGCCAAGCGCAACATCCTGCGCTGCCTGGCCAGCGCGGGATGCGACGTTACAGTGCTGCCCGCCACCGCCACCGCCGAGGAAGTACTGGCGCATAATCCCGACGGGGTGTTCCTGTCCAACGGCCCTGGCGACCCCGCCGCGACAGGTGAATATGCAGTGCCGATGATCAAGGACGTCCTGAAGACAGAATTGCCGGTTTTCGGCATCTGCCTGGGCCACCAGATGCTGGCACTGGCACTGGGTGCCAACACCATCAAGATGAACCACGGCCACCACGGCGCCAACCATCCGGTCAAGGAGCATTCCACCGGCAAGGTTGAGATCACCTCGATGAACCACGGCTTTGCGGTGGACGCGCAGACCCTGCCGGAAGGCGTGGAAGAAACCCATGTTTCGCTGTTTGACGGCTCCAACTGCGGTATCCGCATTTCCGGCCGCCCGGTCTATTCGGTGCAGCACCACCCCGAGGCCAGCCCCGGCCCGCAGGACAGCTTTTATCTGTTCGAACGCTTTGCCGAGGCCATGGCCGCACGCAAATCTGCGTAAAAAAGCTGTTAACCATGCTGCCGGACGGCATGGTTAACACTGCATTTACCAATTCTTAAACCCCCGCCGCCAGCCTGAAGCCCTCAGGTGTTTTTGTTACGGGGTGGCGATGGGTTTTGTGTCTCAACCGTTGCGGCAGTTCCGCCCGCCGCGGCCCGCCGGGGAGTATTCTCCGGGGCTGCCGCCGCCGGTAAATGGCCGCGGCATGATGAAGGCGCTGGTGCTGCGCCAGCACCAGAAGGCCGCCCTTGGGCGTGTGCTGGTGGCCGAGGGGCTGGCCAGTGAAGACCAGGTCCAGGACACGCTGGCCCGGCAATACCGGATGCAGCGCGCCGACCTCAGCGGCCAGGTTGTCAATCCCCGGCTGCTGGCCCGAAAACCCGCCCAGTTCTGGCTGCGCCACTCTGCGCTTCCGTGGATGCAATTCGGCCAAACCGTCACCGTTGCCATTGCCCACCCGGACCAATTCGAGATGCTGCGCGGCGAACTGCAGGACAGTTTTGGCTGCATCACGCCAGTGCTGGCCTGCGAAGCGCAGATCACCGCTTTGCTGACTGCGCATTTCAGCCCCGCCCTGGTGCGCCAGGCCTGCTGCAGCGTGGCTCCGCGGCAAAGCTGCCGCAGCCTGCAGCCTGCACGGGGCCGCGCACTGCTGACAGTCAGTGCCCTACCCGCGCTTTACCTAAGCTGGACCGCCCCTGCGGCGGTCTTCACCGCTCTCAGCCTGCTGGCGCTGCTGTCGGTGCTGCTGTTCACCATGCTGAAGCTTTGCGGGCTTGCAGCCTATTGGTCCGGCCGGACCCGCTGCCGGCCTCCGGCGCAGATGCCCCTGGCCTGTCAAACCGGCTTGGGCAACCGGCCCGTCATCTCGATCCTGGTGCCGCTTTACCAGGAGGCCGAGATCAGCCGTGCATTGCTTGCCCGCATCCGCAAGCTCAGCTACCCGCCGGCCCTGACCGATGTGATCCTGGTGCTGGAAGAACATGACGCCGTCACTCGGGCAGCCCTTGCAGGCACCCGCCTGCCGCCTTGGATCCGGGTGGTTGAGGTTCCGGCCTTTGGCGGGCTGACCACCAAGCCGCGGGCGCTGAACTATGCGCTGAACTTCTGCTGTGGCGACATCATCGGTGTTTGGGATGCCGAGGATGCGCCGCAGGCGGATCAGTTGGACCAGGTGGCGCAGGCCTTTGCCCGCGCCGACAGAAACACGGCCTGTTTTCAAGGTGTTCTTGACTACTACAACCCCGCCACCAATTGGATCTCCCGCTGCTTCACGCTGGAGTACGCCAGCTGGTTCCGCATCGTTCTGCACGGAATTTCCCGGCTTGGCTTGGTGGTGCCGCTGGGCGGCACGACAATGTTCATCCGCCGCAAGGTGCTGGAGGAACTGGGCGGCTGGGATGCCCATAACGTCACCGAGGATGCGGATCTGGGTGTCCGGCTCTACCGCGCCGGCTACCGCACCGGCATGCTGCCCAGCACCACTTTTGAGGAAGCCAACTGCCGTCCCTGGCCCTGGGTTAAGCAGCGCTCGCGCTGGCTGAAAGGGTTCATGGTGACCTATCTGGTGCATATGCGCCAGCCGCTGCGACTGCTGGGTGACCTTGGCTGGAAACGGTTCCTGGGTTTTCAGGCGTTCTTCCTGGGCACCATCGGGCAGTTCCTGTTTGCGCCGGTTTTGTGGTCGTTCTGGCTGATAGCGCTTGGCCTGCCGCACCCCAGCGCCGGGACGGCTTCGCCGCTGCTGCTGTCGCTGGCGGCCGCGGCGCTGGTGTTTTTCGAGTTACTGGGACTGGTCATCAGCGTCACCGCCGCCTTTGCCATGGGTCGGCCCAGGCTGGCGGCCTGGGCGCCGGCGATGATCCTCTACTATCCGATGGGCGCCATTGCTGTCACCAAAGCCGCGCATGAGCTGCTTGTCCGGCCGTTTTTCTGGGACAAGACGGCGCACGGCATCAAACCCGCATCCAAATGCCGCGGTGCATGGCTTGGGTTCTGGCGGTTTATCCCCGCCCGCTGGCGTCCTGCTTCAGCCGGGTCATGAAGGCGATCGAGATATGTTCCTTCAGCGCCTCGCCCGCCGCCGCCTCATCGCGGCGGCCGATCGCATCAACAATACCCTTGTGCTCTGACTGGGCAATCTCGCTGCGCCCTTCGGCGGCCAGAGATGTGGTCGCCATCAGCGCCATGGTCCGGTGCACCAGGTCCAGCTGCTGCACCAGATAGCGGTTGTGCGACGCCAAATGGATCTGTTCATGGAACCGGCGGTTGGCCTTGGACAGCGCCGACGGATCGCCGATCAGCTGATCATCGGCCTCGACCATTTCCTTCAGCACCTTGATCTCTTCTTCGGTGGCATGGCGCGCCGCCAGCTGTGCTGCCAGCCCTTCCAGCTCGCGCCGGACCACATACAGTTCGGCCATCTGATTGTGGTCAAGCGAGGCGACAATCAGCGACCGCCCGTCGCGCTCCAGCAGCGATTGCGTCTCCAGCCGCTGCAGCGCCTCGCGGATCGGAGTGCGCGAGACGCCAAAGCGTTCGGCTAGATCGCTCTCCACCAGCCGGTCGCCGGGCTTGTAAACGCCAACGTCGATCGCCTCGAGGATCAGCGCATAAGCATCTTTCTGGTTGCTGCGGCTCTGGCTCATGGGTCTTCCTGTCTTTTTCAGTTGGCCAATCTCTACAGCGCAAGGGGCAGCAATCAACCCTGATGGCGCTAAAGCGCTGAAAACCCGCAGTCAAAATGCGCTTTTGATTGCAATAGCGGCATCCGCCCCCTAATCCGGCACCATGCCCAAGCACTCCTTTTCCCATGTCACCCAATGGGTGTTCGACCTCGACAACACCCTGTATCCGCCGTCGGCACGGCTGTTTGACCAGATTGAGGTCAAGATGACGGCCTATGTGATGCAGGCCCTTGGCGTGGACAAGGCCAAGGCCGACCACCTGCGCAGCCACTACTGGCGCGAACACGGCACCACGTTGGCCGGGCTGATGCGCGAGCATGATCTGGACCCGGAACCCTATCTGGTTGCGGTGCATGACATCTCGATGGAGCCTCTTGAAAAGGACGCTGGCCTGGCGGCGAACATCCGCAATCTGCCTGGCCGGAAGTTCGTCTATACCAATGGCACTGCCCCTATGCCGAGCGGGTACTGGCCGCACGCGGGCTGTCGGGGCTGTTTGACGGCGTCTATGGCGTGGAACACGCGGACTACCACCCCAAGCCGGAGCGGCGCGCCTTTGACCGGGTCTTTGCCCGCGCCGGCGTAACCCCGGAACAAGCGGCAATGTTCGAGGATGACGCCCGCAACCTTGCCGCCCCGCATCAGATGGGAATGCGCACGGTGCATGTGGCGCCGGAACCGGTCAGGGCCGCGCACATTCATCATCATTCGGAAGATTTGACGGATTTTCTGGCTGCTCTGACATGAGTTCCCGTCTTTGCAGGCGGCGCATTCAGACGTCTTTTGCCGCCTTCAGGGATGTGTACAACTGCACACCGGCAAATCTTTGCAACTGCGGCAAAATATACCTGTTTGCCGCATGTTTTCCTCCCTATATGCGCCCCGAAACCGAATGCTTGGAGCCCGACCGATGAGCGCATATGCCCTTCCCGAACGCCTGACCCTGATCCAGCGCATGCTGTTTGCCGTGCCGCTGCTGGGACGGATGATCAAAGAGGTCGCTTACGGCCCGGATGAAAACCTCTATTACGCCATTGCAACGCTGGTCAGCCTTTGGGGCTGTTCGATCCTGCTGTTCGGCATTCCCGGCCTCTACATCCCGGCGGTCTGTATGGTACCGGTGGTGTTCACGCTGCTGATCTCCATCACCCGCGGCTAAGCGCCCTGTCTGCCGCTATCGGCTTGTCTTCCCCCGCTGTCCGGGCCTATTTCTGGCGGCAGAACGGAGGGCTGAGACGATGGCCAATACCTGCGATATCCTGATTTCCGGCGGCGGCATTGCGGGTCTGACCGCGGCCGCCGCTTTTGCCTCCAGCGGCTTCAGCGTGATTTGCGCCGATCCCGCCCCGCCGGTGACAGAGCGTGACGCCGAAGGCTCCGACCTGCGCACCACCGCGTTTCTGCAGCCCGCCCAGGCTCTGCTGGAGCGCTGCGGGATCTGGGCGCGGCTGGCGGACCACGCCGCGCCGTTGCAGGTCATGCGCATCGTCGATGCCGGCGGTGCGCGCCCCGAGCCGCGGGTGGTCAAGGATTTCAACGCCGCCGATATCTCCGGCCAGCCATTTGGCTGGAACCTGCCCAACTGGCTGTTGCGGCGCGAGATGATTGCCCGGCTGGCGGAACTGCCCAATGTGGATCTGCGGTTCGGCACCGCCACCACCGCCCTGTTCACCCGCACCGATGAGGCGCGCGTCACCCTCAGCGATGGCAGCCAGGTGACCGCCAAAATGGTGGTGGCTTGCGACGGCCGCAACTCGCCGATGCGCGAGGCGGCGGGCATTCCGGTCAAGACAACCCGCTACGGGCAAAAGGCGCTGGCCTTTGCCGTCACCCACCCGGTGCCGCATGAAAATGTCTCAACCGAGATCCACCGCTCCGGCGGGCCCTTCACCCTGGTACCGTTGCCCGACTACCAGGGCCAGCCGTCTTCAGCCATTGTCTGGATGGAGCGCGGCCCCAAGGCGCAGGAACTCTTGAACCTGGAACCCGCCGCCTTTGAGGCCGCGATGACGACACGCAGCTGCGGATTGTTCGGTGATCTGAAACTGGCCTCGCGCCGCACCATTTGGCCGATCATCAGCCAGTCGGCAGAGCGGCTGAATGGCGAACGGCTGGCGCTGATGGCCGAAGCCGCCCATGTGGTGCCGCCCATCGGCGCCCAAGGGCTGAACATGTCGCTGGGCGATCTGCGCAGCCTGCTGGAGCTGGCCGAGGCCCGCCCCGAAGGTCTGGGGGATGCGCAGATGCTGGCGGCCTACCACAAGGCCCGCCACAATGAGATCATGCTGCGGGTGAAAGGCATCGACCTGCTCAATCGCACATCGATGCTGGCGCCGCGCCCCTTGCGTGACCTGCGCGCCTTTGGCCTCAACGCGCTTTATTCGCTGGCGCCGGTGCGCAAGACGCTGATGCAGATGGGTCTGGGTGTTAAATGATGGGTGCCAAGTAACATGCGGGCTGCCGGACGTTTCCTCAAAGGCCACTGGCAGCTCCTCTGCCTGACCCTGGCAATCGCCACCCTTTGGCAAACCCCGGCGCTGCTGCCCTTGCGCATTCTGACCGTATTTCTGCACGAGCTGTCGCATGCAGCCGCCACCCTGCTCAGCGGCGGTGATGTGGTCAGCCTTACCATCGACCCGTATGAGGGTGGTATGGTTGTCTCGCGCGGCGGCAGCCGGTTTCTGGGGTTGTCCGCAGGCTACACCGGATCCCTGCTGATCGGCGCCGCCCTGTTTGTGATCGCCCTTCGCACCGACTGGGACCGCAAGGTTCTTGCCCTCTTCGGCGCCGTCACACTGGCGGTGGCAGTCTTCTACGTCCGGGATCTGTTTGCGCTTGGCTTCACCCTTGCCACCGGCGCACTGATGCTGGCGGCTTCGCGCTACCTCAGCCTCAACATCAACGACATGATCCTGCGGTTGATCGGGGTCAGCAGCATGATCTACGCGCCGCTCGACATCTGGGACGACACGATTGCGCGTTCTTACCTGCGCTCCGACGCGCGGATGATGGCCGAGGAATTCGGCGGCGCAACCATGCTGTGGGGTGGAATATGGCTGGCAATCAGCCTTGGCGTGATCTGCCTCACCCTGCGCCATGGGCTGGGCCGCACAAGCAATATTCCCTTGCGCAGCCCAATCCGGTTTCTTCGTTAAAGCACCTGATCCACGACCGATTGCAGCCGCGCAATGGTGGCATCCACATCATAGAGCTTGTCGAGGCCGAACAGCCCCAGCCGGAAGGTGCGGAAATCCGAAGGCTCATCGCACTGCAACGGCACGCCCGCCGCAATCTGGGTGCCCAGCGCCAGAAACTTCTTACCGTTCTGCACATCCGGGTCGCTGGTATAGCTCACCACCACGCCCGGCGCGCCAAAGCCATCTGCGGCAACCGAGGTGATGCCCTTGTCCTTCAGCAGCGCCCGCACGCCATTGCCCAGCGCCCATTGCGCGTCGCGCAGGCGGTCGAACCCGTATTCCTTGGTCTCCAGCATGGTATCGCGGAACGCCTTCAGCGCGTCCGTAGGCATGGTGGCATGATAGGCGTGGCCGCCGTCCTCATAGGCCTTCATGATGGTGCGCCACTGTTTCAGGTTCAGGGCAAAGCTGTCCGAAGCGGTCTCTTCCAGTCGCGCCAGCGCGCGTTCCGAGAACATCACCAGCCCGGCAGAGGGCGAGGCGCTCCAGCCCTTCTGCGGCGCGGAGATCAACACGTCCACACCGGTTGCCTTCATGTCGACCCAAGCACAGCCCGAGGCAATGCAATCGAGCACCACCAGCGCGCCAACTTCATGCGCAGCGGCCGCCATGGCGGTCACATAGTCATCGGGCAGGATCACACCCGCGGCGGTTTCCACATGCGGGGCAAAGACGATATCCGGTTTCTGCTCCCTGATTGCAGCCACCACATCCGCAATCGGTGCAGGCTCAAACGGCGAGGCGCTCTCATTGCCGGTGCGGCGCGCCTTCATCACGGTCGAGGACGCAGTAAAGCCGCCGGCCTCGAATATCTGGCTCCAGCGGTAGGAGAACCAGCCATTGCGCACCACCAGCGCGTTTGCACCGCGGGCAAACTGGCGCGCCACGGCTTCCATCGCATAGGTGCCGCCGCCCGGCACCAGCGCCACGGCATCGGCGTTATAGACCTCTTTCAGCATCCCGTTGATGTCCAGCATCACCTGCTGGAAGGTCTTGGACATGTGATTGAGCGAGCGGTCGGTGAAAACCACTGAAAATTCATCCAGACCCTGCGGGTCCACGGTATCGAGCAGTGCCATCTGGGCCTCCCTAGTATTCCTAATGAAACGGCTAGCCGGTGCCGATGGATTTGGCAAAGCCTACCTTGGCATACAGCGCGGGCCGTTCTCCGGAGGGGGATACTGACGGCAGCTTGGCAAAAAGACAGCTCAGTCACGACAAAAACCACCCGGATTTGCGCCAAGCCGGTTTCCCATTGGAAACAAGTGTCAGCCCAGCGGCCCCGGCCTGCGCTCCTCACTCAGCAGCACGTTGGCCTCGACATTGCCCACTCCCGGCAGGGTCATCACCCGGCGGCGCAGCACGCGTTCGAAATCCGAGATGTCCCGCGCTGTCACCCGCAGGCGGTAGTCATACATGCCCAGCACATGCTCCACAGTCTGCACTTCGGGAATGGCGGAAACCGCGCGTTCGAAATCCTCCAGGCTGACCCGGCCCTTGGTGGCCAGTTTGACGCCCAGAAAAACGGTGACGCCGAACCCCAGCTTCTCCTTGTCGAGATCCAGCTTGCGGCCCGCGATGATCCCCGCCTCCTGCAGCCGCTTGATCCGCCGCCAGGTGGCAGGCTGGCTGAGGCCCAGCTGCCGCCCCAGCGCGCCTGCCGACAGGGTCGCATCCTCAGACAGCGCCCGCAGAATGGCAAAATCCAGATCATCCAGCGCGCTCATACCGGCAGCACCTCATCCGACTTGATCCGCGCCACATGCATCAGCGCCTCGATATCGGTGATGTGCGGCAGGTTCAGAATGGCGGCCCGGTAGATCTGCTGGTAATGCGGCATGTCGCGCGCAATCACCGAAAGCCGCACATCGACCTGGCCAAGGAAGGTCTGGATCTCGATCACCTCAGCAATGCCGCGGGCGGATTCAATGAATTCATCAAAGGCGCGCGGATTGGTCTTGTCCAGCGTCACCCGCAGCGACACCTCGACCTCATACCCCAGGGCGCGCCAGTCGATCACCGCACGCTGGCCCAGGATCACGCGTGCCTCACGAAGCTTCTCCAGCCGCCGCGACAGGCGCGAGGCCGTGAGGCCCAGCCGTTCGGCCAGATCCGGAATCGATTGCTCCGGGTCGCTTTGCATATAGCGCAGAATGCGCCGGTCGAGGTCATCAAGCATGATTTCTTCATTATCAGGGAAAACAGCGAATGACTACTGCAAAGAAAATGCGAAATTCATGCACAACAGCAATCGCGTTCGCCGCCCACATGCCTATGATGCCCTCAAACACCAATGGAAAGGACGTGGATCATGCGCGTTTATTACGACCGCGATTGCGATGTGAACCTGATCAAAGACAAGAAAGTGGCCATCTTGGGCTATGGCTCCCAGGGCCACGCCCACGCGCTGAACCTGCGCGACAGCGGCGCCAAGAACCTTGTCGTTGCGCTGCGCGAAGGCTCCCCCTCGGCCAAGAAAGCCGAAGGCGAAGGCCTGAAAGTCATGGGCATTGCAGAAGCGGCCGCCTGGTGTGACGTGATCATGTTCACCATGCCCGACGAACTGCAGGCTGAGACCTACAAGAAATACGTCCACGACAACATCCGTCCGGGCGCAGCCATTGCCTTCGCCCACGGCCTGAACGTGCATTTTGGCCTGATTGAGCCGAAAGAAGGCGTCGACGTCATCATGATGGCGCCCAAAGGCCCTGGTCACACCGTGCGCGGCGAATACACCAAAGGCGGCGGCGTGCCCTGCCTGGTCGCGGTTCACAACGACGCCACCGGCAAAGCGCTGGAAACCGGCCTGTCCTACTGCTCCGCCATTGGCGGCGGCCGTTCGGGCATCATCGAGACCAACTTCCGCGAAGAATGCGAAACCGACCTGTTCGGCGAGCAGGCAGTTCTGTGCGGCGGCCTGGTTGAGCTGATCCGCTGCGGTTTCGAGACCCTGGTTGAAGCCGGTTACGCGCCGGAAATGGCCTATTTCGAGTGCCTGCACGAAGTGAAGCTGATCGTCGACCTGATCTATGAAGGCGGCATCGCCAACATGGACTACTCGATCTCCAACACCGCCGAGTACGGCCAGTACGTCACCGGCCCGCGCATCCTGAAGTACGACGAAACCAAAGCCCGCATGAAAGAAGTGCTGAACGACATTCAGCAGGGCAAGTTCGTCCGCGACTTCATGCTGGAAAACGCGGTTGGCCAGCCGACCATCAAAGCGTCCCGCCGCGCCAACGACGAGCACGCGATCGAGGCAACCGGCGCCAAGCTGCGCGGCATGATGCCCTGGATCTCGGCCGGCAAGATGGTCGACAAAGAGAAGAACTAAGGCGCCTGCGGACATTTCCGCTGACTTTACCTCTGCAGGGCGCTCCACTTTGGGGCGCCCTTTTTTGCTCCGAGACATTGAGACATTTCCATGCCAGACTCTCCCGGCGCCGCCAATTGGGCCAAACTTCTGTTCCTCGGAGTGATCTGGGGTGCTTCCTTCATGGCGGTGTCGCTGGCGCTGCGGGGCTTTCCGCCAATGACCATCGCCGCGCTGCGGATTTCCATTGGCGCGTTTTGCCTTCTCGGTGTGATCACCGCCATGGGGATCGGATTGCCCACCCTGCGCAACCGCGAGGACCGGATCATTTGGGCCTGCGCCATTGGCATGGGGTTTTTCACCAACGCCCTGCCGTTCACCCTGCTCAGCTGGGGCAGACTTATGTGGCCAGCGGCTTTGCCGGGGTCTGTATGGCCGTGGTGCCGCTGTTTGTGCTGCCGCTGGCGCATGTGCTGGTGCCGGGTGAGCATATGACCCTGCGCCGCACCCTCAGCTTCCTGATCGGCTTTGCCGGCGTCGTGGTGCTGATCGGTCTCGACGCCTTCCGCTCTGCCGGAACCGATTTTGAATCGCTGGCCCGCCTCGCCTGTCTTGGTGCGTCGCTGTGTTATGCCATCGGATCCATCATCACCCGGCTTTGCCCGCAAGTGAACATGCTGTCGCTCTCTGCCGCGGCGCTGCTGTGCGGTGCTGCGATGATGATCCCGGCAGCCCTCTGGGCCGAAGGCGTGCCGGAACTGCCCGCCGCCCTGCCGCTGGGCGCCGTCATCTACCTCGGCCTGCTGCCCACGGCGCTGGCGCAGGTGCTGCTGGTCCAGGTCGCCCGCAGCGCAGGTCCTGCGTTCCTGTCGACCGTGAACTATCAGGTGCCGGTCTGGTCGGTGATCTTTGGCGCAGCACTGCTGGGGGAGACCCTGCCGCCGCAGCTGTTTGCAGCTTTGGCTTTGATCCTCGGCGGGCTGCTCCTCAGCCGCAACCGCCGCCCGCGCGCGGTCTAGGGGCAAAAACACTTCGATCGATAACAAAGCAATTACCATTGACCCCGTCCGCCCGGCGGGGTCTTTTCGCCCCGTGAACCGCAGGAGAAACCCATGCCCGGCATCGCACCGCGCTACTGGCTGATGATTGCCACACTTGGCTTGGTCTGGGGGGCCACCTTTCTGCTGATCAAGCTGGCACTGGAAGGCATCACACCGTTCTGGCTGGCCGCCGGGCGGATCGGATTTGCTGCCCTTTTGCTCGGCGCAATCTGGGGCTGGCGCGGGTTCAAGCTGTTCCGGGGCGAGGCCAACTGGCCCTCTATCATCATCATCGGCATCCTTAGCACCGCCCTGCCTTTCATGTTGATCTCCTGGGGCCAGCAGCATGTCTCCTCGGGCTTTACCGGCGTCAGCATGGCGGCGATCCCGCTGATGGTGCTGCCGCTGGCGCATTTCTTTGTGCCAGGAGAGCAGATGACCCTGCGCCGCCTGATTGGTTTTACAATCGGTTTTGCCGGTGTGGCACTGCTGATCGGCGGCAAGGCGTTTGAGACCAGCGGCGCCGCGCTGGAGCCCTATGGCCGGGCCGCCTGCCTGTCGGCAGCAGCCTGTTACTCGGTCAGCTCGATCCTGACCCGGCGCCTGCCGCCGGCGGACCCGTTGGGGCTGGCGGCAATCTTCCTGGTGATCGGCTGCTTCATCATCTTCCCTGTGGCCTGGCTCACCGAAGGCCCGCCAGCGATGCCGGACACAAAGACACTGGCGATTGCCGCCATCCTCGGCCTGATCCCCACTGCTGCTGCCAACCTGCTGCGGGTCATCGTGGTCCGGGAAGCGGGACCAACTTTCATGACCTTGACCAACTATCAGGTGCCGGTTTGGGCCGTGGTGCTGGGTGCTGTCTTCCTGGGCGAGGACCTGCCGCCCTCGATGCTGCTGGCAATGGGGATGATCCTGGGCGGTCTCGGCCTCAGCCAGTTCGGCAAACTAAGCCGTCTGTTCACCAAAGGCGGCTAAGCGCCCCCAGCCAAGTTACTCTGCGACGGCGGCCTCTACCGCAGCCACCACGCTGTCAACTGCCAGCGCCATCAGCCCCGCGTCCTCGCATTCCGCCATTACCCGCACCAGAGGTTCGGTTCCGGACTTGCGGATCAAAAGACGCCCCTGACCGGTCAGTGCTTTCTCGGCAGCGGCAATCGCCTCCTGCACGCGCTCATTTTCCAATGGCGCCTGGCCGGACTGAAAGCGCACGTTGCGCAGCCGCTGCGGCACGGTCTGGAACTGATGCGCCAGCTCAGACGCCAATTTGCCGGTCTGTACCATCTCAGCCAGGAAATGCAGCCCCGCCATCAGACCGTCGCCGGTGGTGGCGTAATCGCTCATCACGATATGGCCCGACTGCTCACCGCCCAGGTTAAAGCCGCCCTCGCGCATCCGCTCCACCACATAGCGGTCGCCGACGGCAGTGCGCTCCAGTCCCAGCCCCTTGCTTTCCAGGTGCCGTTCCAGCCCGAGGTTCGACATCACCGTCGCGACCAGCGCGCCGCCTGCCAGCTGGCCCTGCTCCGCCCAGCGGGTGGCCAGCAAGGCCATCAGCTGATCGCCATCGGCCACGGTGCCGGTTTCGTCAATCACAATCACCCGGTCAGCATCGCCATCCAGGCAAATACCGGCATGGGCACCATGTGCCACAACTGCCTCAGCGGCGGTCTGCGGCTGGGTCGAGCCGCAGCCGCGATTGATGTTCAAACCATCCGGCGAGACGCCAACCGGAATGACCTCGGCGCCCAGCTCCCACAGGACCTCGGGCGCCGCCCGGTGGGCCGCACCATTGGCGCAGTCGATCACCACCTTCAGCCCGTTCAGGCCAAGATTGCGCGGCAGCGAGCTTTTGACCCGCTCACCGTAACGGAAGCGGGCATCGTCAATCCGCTTGGCACGGCCGATATTGGCGGCCTGCGCGGCTTCGACCCCCGCATCGATGAGGGCTTCGATCTCCATCTCGGCGCTGTCCGACAATTTGAAACCGTCGGGGCCGAAGAATTTGATGCCGTTATCCTCGGAAGGGTTGTGGCTGGCCGAGATCATCACCCCCAGGTCGGCCCGCATCGACCGCGTCATCAGCCCCACTGCGGGCGTCGGCACCGGACCCAGCAACAGCACGTTCATGCCTGTGGAGGTCAGGCCCGCCGTCAGCGCGTTCTCGAACATGTAGCCGGACAGCCGGGTGTCCTTGCCGATCACCACCCGGTGCACACCAGTGCCATCACGCCGGAAGTAACGCCCGACGGCGGCGCCGATGCGCAGCGCCATCTCGGCGGTCATGGGATGGGTATTGGCAGTGCCGCGCACGCCATCAGTGCCAAAGAGTTTACGCATTATGCTTTTCCTGCCAAAAGCCTCAGCGGACGGCCTGCCAAAGTCGCAGTGCCTGAACCGTTTCAGCAACGTCATGCACCCGCAGGAATTGCACGCCTTGCCCCAGGGCCGCAAGCCCCACGGCGATTGAGCCGGGAGCACGGGCATCCGCGCGCGGCTCCTTGCCGATTTTACCGATGAAACCTTTGCGGGACACGCCCAGCAAAATAGGGCAGCCAAGCCCGTGGAACAGGCTGAGATTGCGCAACAGCGTCAGGTTATGCGCCTGCGTCTTGCCAAAGCCGATGCCGGGATCAATCACGATCTGTTCGCGGACCACGCCAATGGCTTCCAGCCGGTCGATCTGATCGCTCAGGAAGTCATAAACGTCCAGCAGCACATTGGCGTAATGCGGGTCCTGTTGCATGGTGGCCGGATCGCCCTGCGCATGCATGATACAGACCGGCACGCTGGCCTGGGCCGCCAACGGTGCCAGCGCCGGATCGAACGTAAAGCCTGAGACGTCGTTCAGCAGGTTGGCCCCCGCCTCCATCGCTTCCATGCCCACGGTGGCCTTACGGGTATCAATGGAGACCGGCACCGGGCTGGCCGCCCGGATTGCGGCGATTACCGGCGCGGTGCGGTCTATTTCCGCAGCCTCGGAAACCTCTTCGGCGCCCGGGCGGGTGGATTCGCCGCCCACGTCGATGATCGCGGCGCCCTCCTCCACCATCCGCAAGGCAGCCGCCTTGCCGGCCTCGACACCGGAATGCCGGCCGCCGTCCGAAAAACTGTCCGGAGTCGCATTGAGAATGCCCATGATCTGCGGCTGGGTCATATCCAGCCCGGCGATCGACGCACGCCGCGCGCTTAAGCGGCGGCGCTCCTTCTCAGGCACCAGCCCCGCCGGTGCAATCCGCGGCGGTGCGTCGCGGCTCAGGATTTCAACCTCGGTAAACCACAGGGCACTGCCTGCCAGCGGGACCGCACCTTCGGGGCGCGCCTCGCCATGCTGAACCAATGGCCGGTAATATATCACAGTTGTGTTTGCTCCACGCTGACGGCCCGCAAGGGGACACCGGGATTATCAGGCAAATCCCCGCCAAGCACAATCATTTCACCCGCCTCAAAGGTCGCAGCAAACCAGGCCGCCAGCGCAACCGAGTTCGACGGCGGCGCCGAGGGGCCTTCCACCGCGTCCAGCACGATCTTGGACGGCGCCCAGACGCAAATCTGGCCGTTCTTCATCGCCCAGTCCAGCTCGGTCCGGGTCGAGACCACCACGCAACGGTCATCCTTGGCGGCAAGACGCCAGGCATTCTGTTCGATTGCCAGCAGATCGATCCGGCGCTGTGTCCATTTGTGGCCGGTGGTGGGAACCTCCAGCAGGTGGGCGCCAACGCACAGGATCAGCGGCCGCTGGCGGCATTCCATCTGGTCGATCCAGGCAGTCAGGTTACCGCTGTTGATTGCTTCGTTAGACAGATACATCAGCCGCGGATGCGGGCGCTCTTCCTCGTCCACCGGATGGGTGATCTGATCCTTGGAGCGCACCACCTCGACGCCCAGCGCCCCGGGTCCGCGGTCCAGTTTCTCGATCCGCACAAAGGCGCGCACGGCCTGATGCTCCAGCAGGATCCGCTCGGCCACGCGTTCGGCCAGGGTTTCCAGCAGGTTCAGCCGTTCGGCCGCCAGCTCATGCGCGATTGCCTCGGATACTTTGTCATAAGACAGGATCCGGTCGACATCATCGTCCAGGTCCTTCGGCAGCGGCGAGATTTCCACCACCACATTGAAACAGATCCGCTGGGTGGTGCCGCGCTCGGCCTGAAACGCGCCGATCTCCACCTCGACAGTGTGATCCCGCAAGGATATGCGGTCCAGCGGTCCGGGCGCAGCAGTGGCCACGGAACGCTCGGACGGGTGCGCAAAGGCAAGGCGGATTTCAGAGGGCATGGGAAAACGGGCCTTTGGCTGGCAGTGTCAGGTGATGGGACCCAACAATAGTATTTCAGCGCCGTCATAACAGGCCCGCAAACGCCACGCCAGTGGCTGAAAGCGGCACTGGCGTGCCGCCTTCAGGCGGTCAGTTGCTCAGCGCCGTCCGGTAACGTTCGTCCCGGTAGAACAGATGCACACCAATGCGCGTGGTGTTTGTAAAGGTGCGGCTCCAGCGCGGCCGGACCGCGGTGGTATGATAGTAGGTCGCACCGCCGGTCAGCTCTGACTTCAGCCCGTTCAGCGCGGCGCGTGCCACCTTGGCCACCCGCTGATACGCCTTCTTTTCGTTGATCACTTCCTTGTGGCCATCGCAGGTGTAGGTGAACTGGCACTGGTACTTGCGCCCGGTTCCCTGCTTGATCACACCGCAAAGCGAATTCGGGAATTGCGCGCTCTTGACCCGGTTCAGGATCACTTCGGCGACTGCGAACTGGCCTTTTACGGTTTCGCCGCGGGCCTCGAAATACAGCGCTTCGGCCAGACAGGCGAATTGCTCGCCGCCGGCAGCTTTCGGCTGGGCATCCAGCCACGCCTTGCTGTATTCGATCTGCGGCCGTGCCTTGCGGCTCTTGAACGCGTTGTTGCGGATCCCGAAAAATCCGCTGAACTTCCGCGCAGGAACTGCACTCAAACTGGCCTGTTCACGCTCGATCAGCGTACCCAGACCGGTTTCGGCAGCAACACTCTTACCCATCGCGATGGTGGCAGCCATCACGGCAATCATAGTCAACAATTTCATTCAGGGTTCCCCCGTCCTAGCAGCTTGTGCCCGGTTCCCCCGGCACATGCGGTCGCATCCCTTAAGGTAAAAGACCCGAAACGTCCAGCGTTCGGGCAGCAACCGCACTCACGAGGAACACAAGCCCACCGCCGGTGTTACATCGGCGGCTGCTGGATGGCCCAATTTTTCTTAATATTTTGTGTATGTTGGCGCTGTCTGCCCGGTTTTTCCGGAAATTGCCAGCTGGGCTGCGGCCAAACGCGCAACCGGTACCCGGAACGGGGAACATGAAACGTAATCAAAGCCCGCGTCACGGCAAAAGGCAATCGATTCGGGGTTTCCACCGTGCTCGCCGCAGATTGAAAGAGTGATCTCCCCGTTTTCCGCCCGGCCGCGCTGAACCCCCAGTTTCAGCAGCTCTCCCACCCCGTCGGTGTCCAGCACATGGAACGGATCCTCGGGAAATACCCCCTGGTTCACGTAGTCCGACATGAACCGCCCGGCATCGTCGCGCGACAGCCCATAGGTCATCTGGGTGAGGTCATTGGTGCCAAAGCTGAGGAACGCGGTATGCGGTGAAATCTCGCCCGCCCTGAGCGCCGCGCGCGGTGTTTCCACCATGACGCCCAGCCGGTAGGTAAAGTCCTCGCCGCGCTCTGCCTTGACCGCCGCGGCCACCGCATCGATGCGGGCCTTGACCAGCTCCACCTCGCGCTTGGCCGAGACCAGCGGGATCATGATCTCTGGCACCACAGGCTCGCCTTCTTCCGAGGCTTCCAATGTGGCTTCAAAAATCGCCCGCGCCTGCATGTCGTAGATTTCCGGCACCGTGACCCCCAGCCGCACACCGCGCAGGCCCAGCATGGGGTTGTATTCGCCCATTTCCTCAACCCGGCGGGTGACATCGCTGACCGGGATGCCCAGTGCTTCGGACAATTCCCGCTGGCCGGATTTGGTGGCAGGCAGGAATTCATGCAACGGCGGGTCGAACAGGCGGATGCAGACCGGCATCCCCTCCATGATCCGGAACAGTTCTCGGAAGTCGTCACGCTGCATCGGCAGCAGCCGCTCCAGCACCGCAGCCCGCCCCGACGGTGTCTCGGCAAAAATCATCTCCCGCATCACCGTCAGGCGGCCGGGTTCAAAGAACATGTGTTCCGTGCGGCAGAGCCCGATGCCCTGCGCATTGAATTTCCTTGCTGTTTCAGCATCTTCCGGCGTATCAGCATTGGCGCGAATGCCAATATCGCGGGCCTCGTCGGCCCAGGCCAGCAAGGTTTGCAGCGCCCCGTCCTGGGCCGCCTCCAGCATCGCCGGCTGGCCCGCCAGCACATGGCCGCTGCTGCCGTCGATCGTGATGATGTCGCCAGCCCGGAACACCCGGCCATCCGCCGCCTCCAGCATCTTGCGCTTGCTGTGGAACTTCATGTTCAGGGCGCCGACAATACACGGCAGCCCCAGCCCGCGGCCGATCACCGCAGCGTGGCTGGTCATGCCGCCCTTTTCGGTCAGCACCCCGGCAGCGGCATGCATCCCGCGCACATCTTCAGGAGAGGTTTCCCGGCGCACCAGAATGCAGGGCTCCCCGCGGGACGCGCTGGCCTGCGCCCCGGCGGCGGTAAAGACCAGCTTGCCCGTGGCAGCCCCCGGACTGGCGGCGATGCCGCTGCCAATCACATCCCGTTCCGCATCCGGCGCCACCTGGCGGTGCAGCATCTCGTTCAGGATATGCGCATCCACTCTCAACAGCGCCTCTTCCCGCGGGATAATGCCGTCTTCGGCCAGCGCCACAGCAATCCGCACCGCAGCCTGCGCCGAGCGCGCCACCCGCACCCCGTCCAGGATATGCACACGCCCGTTTTCAATGACAAACTCCAGCTGCATTTCCTCACGCAGCTTCTCACGCATCAGCGCGGCATGGGATTGAATGTCCGCAAAAGCCTCCGGCGCCAGCTCCTCCAGCGACAGTCCGCGCGTGTCCCTGGCCAGATACAGCGCCTTGGCCCCTGCCCCAACGCATCGCGCCCCTGGCTTTGGCTCAGGTAGCGTCCGGTCAGCCTGGGGCTGCCGGTGGTCGAATTCACCAGCTGCAGCACGCCGGAGCCGCATTCGCCCTGGCCGACACCGGGGATCATTTCCTGCACCACCAGCCCCAGGCCTGCATCAGCAGGTGCGCCCTTGGCCTGGCGCAACAGCCGCGCCGAGGTGCCTTCCCAGGCACGCGCCATCGACCGCAGCACCGCCGCCAGCTGTTCGCCTGGATCCTGCGGGAAAGGCTCATCCGTTTCCGCCTCGTAAGCGTGCAGGATCTCGCTCAGCGCGTCCGGGCCGCCATCCTCGACATCGTCGAACACATCCGGGTCCAGCCGCGCCACATGCACTGCGTAAGATTGCACAAAGCGCAGGAACAAAGCCGCGGCAGCCTCGCGGCCCAGACTGTCGCAAAGGTCCACATAACGCGCGTCGTTCATGCCGATGTTCAGGATCGCGCCCGGTCCGCCCCAATCCGGATCCTCGGAAGACGGGCGAACGCACAGCAGCGCCTCCGGGTCGAATTCGCTCAGCACCGCTGTCAGGTCCGGCATTTGGCCTTCGGCAATGGAATGCACCGCGTCAAAAGACAGCGCCACTGTGCGCGGCACCGGCAGGTCCAGCCGCTCCAGCCGCTGCAGGCATTTCGCCCGCCCGCCATGGGTGGTTGCGGCAATCGGTGCGGTCGCGGTGATAAGGGAAGCCGGCGGGATCTGTTCGAAATCTTTCTGCACTGCAGCACGTCTCCTTTGCAAGTCACCATAAGGACAAGACATGATCGCGCAAGGGGCTTGTAACCGCCCTCCGGCAACTGAGCGCGGTTCTGCAAAAGAAAACCGGCCTTCCCTTGCGGCAAGGCCGGTGCCTCCGGCGGGAGTATTTTTGGAAAGGTGAAAGAGCGGGCGGCTCTCTCAGCCTTCGATCTTGGTGAGGTCCGCAACCTGGCCGCAGACCTGGCGGATCTGGCTGAGGAGGTTCAGGCGGTTGCGGCGGACCACTTCGCTGTCCGCATTCACCTGCACTGCCTCAAAGAACGCATCGATCGGCGCGCGCAGGGCGGCCATGCCCGCATGGCAGCCGCGAAATCTTCGGCCTCGATGGCCGGAGAGATCGCCCCCCGCCCGCCTCCAGCGCATCGAACAGCGCCTTTTCGGTGTCGTCCTCGGCAAACTTGCGGTCGGCGCCATAGGAGTATTCGACGCCGTCCTTTTCCTCCGCCTGGGACAGGATGTTGTTGGCGCGTTTGAAGCCCTGCAGCAGGTTGGTGCCGTCCTCGGTCTTCATGAAGTCTTCGAGCGCGCGGGCGCGTTTCACCAGCAGGGTCAGGTCGTCGTTGCCGTCCATCGCGATGCAGGCGTCGATCACATCGTGGCGGATGCCCTGATCGCGTAGGAAGACCTTGAGGCGGTCGTGGAAGAAGGAGAGGAGGTCAATCGAAGTATCTGGCACTGAGGCGGCAGCCTTCTTCAAAAGAAGCACCTGGCTTTCTTCCTCTCCGCGAGTTTGGTCAAAGTAGGCACGTACCTCACGGATTGTGGCTCCGTACACACCGTGTTCGGCTATCTCCTCAAGCAAATCCTGCAGCCCAGTAATTTCTTGATCGCCGATGCCACCGCTTTCACAGTTTTTTTCCTGACGCAACAACCCAAGATCAGAGAACCGCTCAAGAGAAATCCGAACATCATTCTCCAGCACCAGCCGGATCACCCCCAGCGCGGCGCGGCGCAGGGCGAAGGGGTCTTTCGACCCGGTGGGCTTTTCATCAATCGCCCAGAAGCCGGTCAGCGTGTCCAGCTTGTCGGCCAGTGCCACCGCAACCGACACCGGTTCAGACGGCACATCATCGCCCGGCCCCAACGGCGAATAATGCTGCTCGCAGGCGTTCGCCACTTCCTGAGGCAGACCCGCGGCCTGGGCATAGTAGCGGCCCATCAGGCCCTGCAGTTCCGGAAATTCATAGACCATTTCGGAACTGAGGTCGGCCTTGGCGACCCGCGCCGCCTGCTCTGCCAGACCGGCATCGGCGCCGACCACCGGTGCGATCTCGCGGGCCAGCGCGGCGATGCGGTCAATCCGCGCCGCCTGGGTGCCCAGTTTGTTGTGAAAGGTCACATTGCCGAGGTTTTCGACCCAAGCGCTCATGCCCGCCTCGGACTTGGCGGTGCGCAGATCGTTCTCCCAGAAGAACTTGGCATCGGCCAGCCGCGCCGACAGCACCTTTTGGTTGCCCGCCAGAATGGTGGCGCCATTGTCCGCCGTCTCGCGGTTGGCAACGGTGATGAATTTCTCGATCCGCCCGGTCTTGGGGTTTTTGACCGAGAAGAACTTCTGGTGCTCCTTCATGGACGTCTGCAGCACCTCCGCCGGCAGCTCCAGGAATTCGGCGTCGATGGCGCCCATCAGCACCACCGGGCATTCCACCAGTCCGGCGACCTCGGCCAAGAGGCCCTTGTCTTCGACCACCTCCAGGCCGCTGGCAAAGGCCTGATTGGTGGCCTCCTGCCAGATCGCCTCGGCCCGTTCGCGGGGGTCCAGCACCACATGGGCGCGCTTCAGCTTGGCGGCATAGTCGTCAAAGCCGGTGACGGTGATCTGGTCCGGCGCCATGAAGCGGTGGCCGCGGGTGGTGTTGCCGGATTTAATACCGTCGATGTCCAGATCCACCACGGTCGCGCCTGCCTCATCCGACAGGATGCAGAGGATCGAATGCAAGGGGCGCACCCAACGCAAGGACCCTGCGCCCCAGCGCATGGATTTGGGCCAGGGGAAGGTGCGGATGGTGGTTTCCAGCACTTCGGCAATGATCTCCGCCGCCGGGCGGCCGGGCTTTTCGATCAGGGCGAAGTAGACCGCGCCCTTGGGGGTTTCGCGCTCTTCCAGCTGATCACGGGTCAGGCCTGCACCGCGCAGGAAGCCCTCGATTGCCTTGTCCGGCGCGCCGACCTTGGGGCCTTTGCGTTCTTCGCGGATGGTGGGGCTTTCCGCCAAAAGACCGTCAACCGCCAGTGTCAGGCGGCGCGGTGTCGACAGCGCTGCGGCACCGGAATAGGTGAGACCCGCCTCGACCAAGCCATCGGTCACGCGTTTCTTCAGGTCCTCAGCCGCACGCGCCTGCATGCGGGCCGGGATTTCTTCGGAAAAGAGTTCAATCAGCAGATCGGGCATCGGGGGTCCTCAGAAATTCACAATCGCCTGGATGACGATGGCATTGGCGATATCAACAAAGAAGGCGGATACAAGGGGGAGCACAACAAAGGCAATAGGCGACGGCCCGTAGCGTTTGGTCACAGCGGTCATATTGGCGATGGCAGTGGGGGTGGCGCCCAGGGCAAAGCCGCCGAACCCGGCGGCCAGCACCGCAGCCCGGTAGCCGCGTCCCAGCAGCGGAAACAGAACAAACAGCACAAAGGCCACGGTGAACAGCGTCTGTGCCAGCATGATGACGGCAATGGCCAATCCCAGCCCCGCGATGGTCCACAGCTGCAGGGCCATCAGCGACAGGGCCAGAAAGGCGCCCAACGAGAACTCCGAGATCAGAGCAAGCGCCGGGGTGCGGGCCACGGGGTCCGCAGCGGGCGCAATCAGGCTGCGCAGGTTCGCCAGCAGAATGCCCGCGATCAGGCAGGGCACAAACAGCGGCAGCTTCACCCCCGCGGCGTCCAGGCTGATCGAGGCGGCATATCCCAGGATTATGGCAAGGTTCAGGTACAGCATCACCCGCATCAGATCGAGGTGGCCGACGCTTGCTGTCTCTGCCTCGTCATGCCCAAGGCCGACTGTCTGTTCCTCCTCCGGGCGCGCAGGCGTCAGCCCATGGCGGTTGATCAGGTGGCGGGCAACCGGCCCGCCTACCAGTGCTGCCAGCACCAGCCCAAGGGTGGCCACCGCCACGCCCAATTCGGTAGCCCCGTCCAGCCCTGCCGCGGCGGCCACATCGGGCGCCCAGGCAATGGCCGTTCCGTGCCCGCCGATGAGTGCGGCCGAGCCGAACAGAACGCCTGCCTTAACCGGATATCCGAATAGCACGGCCCCGGTCGCGCCGATCACGTTCTGGGCCAGAATGGCCAGCAGGGTCAGCACCAGCAGGATAACGAGCGGCCTGCCACCGGCGACCAGGTCGGAAAGCCGCGCGTTAAGGCCGATACCGGCAAAGAATAGCACCAAAAGGTAGTCGCGGCTTTGCATTTCGAACTCGATTTGCAGACCGGTCAGGCTGTAGACCAGCAGCACCGCAACCGAGGCCGCCAGCCCGCCGGTCACCGGTTCCGGGATGTTGAACCGGCGCAGCGCTGCAACCTTGGCATTCAGGCGTGCGCCCAGCAGAAAGACCGCAAACCCCAGCGTTACTGAGATGAAGTCAGGTATGGTGATATGGGTTTCCATGTCCCGCGCGGGATTTACCTCTGAACGTTCCGGTTATTCGCCTGCTGCCGGCCGGGCCGGGCATTCCTCGCCCACCACAGTGCCGTCATAGGCTTTCTGGCCGCATTTGTTCAGCTCGTGCCAGACATAACCGCGGCCATCGTCAGTGACGGCAACAACCCGGTCGACACCAAAGGAGATGTTCTTGACCGACAGAAAGGACTTGGCCGAGCCATCCGCTAGCTGTTCGCCGATGGCTGCGGCATCAAAGCAATCGAACCAGCCCGGCGCGTTGCGCGGTTCCAGCTTGTCCGTCAGGGTGAAGATCTGCGCCAACTCGTCCGGCGAAACCCTGGTGGTGAAACAGGCGCGGTAGCGGATCGGCGAGCTGCCGGCGTCAATCGCCTCAAAATCCGAATAGGCCACGGGCTGCGGCTCACCGCCGTCCAGCGGCATAAGCATCACGTCGCGGCCCGGCTGCAACTGAACCTCTTCGTAGAAGCCATAGACCTGCAGGTAATACATCGCCCCGCCGGCCGCGAGGCCGGAGACGATCAGGATAAGAGCAAGAAATTTTCCCATGCCTCAGCCCCAATTCAAGTTGACTTTGGTCAACGGATAGCGCGCCCCAAAGGTCTCGCGCATGGCTTTGATCTCCGCTGCCTGATCCGGAAACCGCCAAGGATGCAGCTCTGCAACTGTCAGGCCAATACCTGCAAACAGGCCCCGCTGGTCCATTTCGTTAAGGATCGGCACTTCCATCCCTTCGATATCCAGTTTCAGAACCGCAATGCGGCCATGCCGGGCGATTTTCTCTTCCAAATAGGCAGGCAGATCGACAACCGGCACCTTAACCGCGTTTGCCCTATCCATCGGCTGCCAACCGCCCTCTTTGCGGCCGGTTACGGCTTCAGCGCAGATCGTGTTCTTCTCGGATTCTTTCAGCGGATCCTCGTCGAAGTACGGCGAGCGCAGCAGTTCGGCTTCGCCAGTCTCAACCCCGGCGGCCGCCTGCAACAGCGTCACGTTCGAAAACCCGGAACAGGCCTTCCGCAGACTTTCAAACACAACCGGGTCCGGCTCAAAAGCCTCAACATGCGCGCCGGTCTGCGCCAGCTGCTCCGTGACCCGGCCAACATTGGCCCCGCAATCGACCGCAAAGTCGCCAGGCTTCATTCCCGCAAGATGTTCTGCGAAAATCGCTTCAGCAGCTTTTATTTCCGCCTGACGGCTCATTGCGGCACATATCCGCCGGCCTCGGTCAGCACAAAGGCATCGGCGCATTGCTTGGCCAGCGCCCGGACCCGGCCGATATAGGCCTGCCGTTCGGTAACCGAGATCACACCGCGCGCATCCAGCAGGTTGAAGATATGCGAGGCCTTGATGCACTGGTCATAGGCGGGATGCGCCATGATGATGCGCTTGCCGGTCTTGGGGTCCTGATGCTCCTGTGCCAGGATCGCGGCGCATTCGGCCTCGGCTTCCTCGAAATGGCGCAGCAGCACTTCGGTATTGGCCACGTCAAAGTTCCAGCGGGCGTATTCTTCTTCGGTCTGCTTGAACACATCGCCATAGGTCAGCGGGATCAGCGCATCCGGATCGTTGTAGGGCATGTCCATCACGTGATCGACACCCAGCACATACATCGCCAGACGCTCCAGACCATAGGTCAGCTCGCCCGACACAGGATGGCAGTCATGGCCGCCGACCTGCTGGAAATAGGTGAACTGCGAAACTTCCATGCCGTCGCACCAGACTTCCCAGCCCAGGCCCCAGGCGCCCAGCGTCGGGCTTTCCCAGTCGTCCTCGACAAAGCGGATATCATGCATCGCCATATCAACGCCGATGGCCTCAAGACTGCCCAGATACAGCTCTTGCAGGTTCGGCGGCGAGGGTTTGATCAGCACCTGGTACTGGTAATAATGCTGCAGCCGGTTCGGGTTTTCACCATAGCGCCCGTCGGTGGGGCGGCGCGAGGGCTGCACATAAGCAGCGGCCCAGGCCTTGGACCCCAGCGAGCGCAGCGTTGTCGCCGGATGAAAGGTGCCGGCGCCGACTTCCATGTCATAGGGCTGCATCACCGCGCAGCCTTTGGCGGCCCAGTAATTCTGAAGCCTCAGGATAATCTCTTGGAAGGAGCGCGGCGCGCCGTTGGTCTGGGTCATCTCGTATCCCTTTTGGGGCAGCTGGGGCAGCAATTGCGGGGATCTTCCTATGCAAGGCAATGGGCAGGGTCAACGCCCTGCGGGGGCTTACACCGCAGCGGCAGCCCTGCGCTGTGCAGCGCATCGGCAACAAAAGTGCGGGAATGCGGCAACGGGGCGGGAATTCCCCCTGCGATGAGGAGTTCCCTTTGCCGTGCCAAAATGCTTAACCTCCGCGGCAAAGAATAAGAGACCTTCCGGGATACGAGGCCCTGACAATGAAAAAACTGTTTGCCGCTCTGGCGCTGCCGCTGATTGCGCTGGCCATTGCGTTCACCGCGCCGGTTTCGGCGCAAAGCAGCCGCGATGCGGTGTGGATCCAGATCGCCGCCCGCCCCTCCCTTCGCGAGGCCGAAACCGAGGCCCGCACCTATGCCGCCCGCCTGCCCGACGTCTCCGGTTATGCGCTTGGCGGCGGCTGGTACGGGGTGGTGATCGGCCCCTACGCCCGCGAAGATGCCGAACGGGTGCTGCAAGTCTACCGCGCCGAAAACCAGATCCCGCGCGACAGCTTCATCGCGTTCCGCCGCAACCTGCGCAACCAGTTCTACCCGGTGGCGGCAGATGCAACCGCCCCGGCGCAACCAGCGCCTGCCCCTGCACCGGCGGCCCCTGCGGCGGCGGATCCCGCGCCGCAGCAGCAGGCAGCCGTGCAGTCGAACCTGCCGGATGAGACCCCCGCCGAGGCGCGGCGCAGCGAACGCGTGCTGTCGCGTGAACAGCGGATGGAACTGCAGGTCGCCCTGAAGGCCGCAGGCTTCTACAGCTCGTCCATTGACGGCGCCTTTGGCCGTGGCACCCGCGGCTCGATGAGCGACTGGCAAACGGCGCGCGGATTTGAACCCACCGGCGTGCTGACCACCGCCCAGCGCCAGGTGCTGATGGATGAATACAACGCGCCGCTGATCTCGGTCGGCATGGCCCGCGTGGAAGACACCAAAGCCGGCATCGCCCTGCAGATCCCTGCGGATGAGGTCGCGTTCGACCGCTATGAATCGCCCTTTGCCCATTACGCCGCCAAGGGCAGCCTGGGCGCTGAGGTGCTGCTGATCAGCCAGCCCGGCGACAAACGCACCCTTTTCGGCCTTTATGACATTATGCAGACGCTGGCGATTGTGCCGCTGGAAGGCCCGCGCCAGCGCGGCAAGGACAGCTTCACCATCGAAGGCCGCAACAGCAAGATCGTCTCCTTTACCCAAGCCAGCCTGAAAAACGGCGAAGTGAAGGGCTTTACCCTGATCTGGCCAGCCGGTGACGAAGACCGCCGCGCCCGCGTTCTGGCGGCAATGCAAGCCAGCTTCACCCGCCTCGACGGCGTGCTGGACCCGGCAGCTGGCGGCGATGCTGTGCAGAACATCGACCTGGTTTCCGGCCTGGAAATCCGTAAGCCGAAACTGTCGCGCTCCGGCTTCTTTGTCGATGGCGACGGCAGTGTGCTGACCACCTCAGACGTGGTGGCGGGCTGTACCCGCATCACCTTGGACCACGGCTACAGGGCCGAAGTGGCGGCCAACAACACCGCCGACGGCATCGCCATCCTGCGCCCGGTCCAGGCGCTGGCGCCTGCCGCAGTTGGTGAACTCAGCACCGCCTCGCCGCGGCTGCAGTCTGAGATCGCTGTTTCCGGCTTCTCCTATGAGGGTGTGCTGGGCGCACCAAGCCTGACCTGGGGCAAAGTCGCAGACGTCAAAAGCCTGGATGGCAACACCGGCGTTGCCCGGCTGGAACTGTCAGCCCAACCCGGCGATGCGGGCGGCCCGGTTCTGGACAGCAGCGGCGCTGTTCTGGGGATGCTGCTGCCGCGCCAGATCGAGGGCAAGCAACTGCCCGAAGGCGTCAGCTTTGCCGTCAACGCCGAAGCCATCCGCAGCGCGTTGAACACCGCAGGCATGACCCCGGCAGCACAGAGCGCGCCGGCAGGCAGCCTGCCCAATGCGGCAATGACCCGGCTGGCGTCCGGCATGACCGTGCTGGTCAGCTGCTGGGAGTGACCGGCTGGCCGTCACTCGCGGCAGACCTGACCGACAAGACAAAAACCGGCGCAGAACCTGCGCCGGTTTTTTCATGCAAGCTGTACCTTTAATGCGCGGCAGCTTGAGCACAGGCAGGCACTCCCGCCCGGCAACGGGCCTTATCAGGCCCTATGCCCGTTGGGCATAGCACCGTGCCAATGCACGGTGCCGCGCCGCGCATCCGCGCGGCGCCCGGCCCAAGCCCGCAAACGGGGCTGGCGCAGCCAGGCCTCTGCGGGTGCGGGAGCCTTAGCCTGCTGTGCGAAAGTAATGTCAGTAAGGCTGAATACGGCCGTCCCAGGTGTGGAAACAGCCAGTGGTGTCCAGGTTCAGCACTGCGAATTCATTGATCAGCCCGGCGACGGACTCTTCCACCGTGATATCGCCTTCATAACCGCCCATGTCAGTGCGTACCCAGCCCGGGTGATAGATGCCGACGGCAATTCCTTCCGGCTGGAGATCAGTGGCCAGGTTGCGGCCGATGTTCAGCGCCGCGGCCTTGGACGCGCGGTAGGCATAGCTGCCGCCGGGTGCGCGCGACTGGCTGGCCATCTGCGAGGACAGGATGGCGATCTTCGGCTCTTCTGCCAGCCGCAAATTGGGCAGCATCGCCTGCACCGTCAGAAACACGCCGGTCACATTTGCGGCCAGGGTCTTGGCCCAGACCTCGGCCGAGTAGTCTTCAAGCCCCATCGCCTTGTCGATATAGACCCCGGCATTGCACACCAGCAGATCCACCGGCCGGTTCTTGATCTGGGCGGCGAAACGCGCCTGCTGGCCGGGATCGGAGACATCCAGCTTGACGCCCGAGGAGTGATCGCGCGAGGTGCCTGTCACCTCATAGCCCGCCTCCTGCAACCGTTTCACCAGCTCCTTGCCGATGCCGCGGCTGGTTCCTGTTACAACTGCATGCATTTTTGCTCTGCCCTTCAGTTTGTTTTGCGCCCGGGACGGAACGGCAGCGGCATGACCGGCACGCCTTCCTCGATCAGCTCCCGCGCATCTTCCAGCTTGGCCTCGCCATGGATCGCCCGCTCCGGCGCCTCGCCCAGGTGCATTGCCCGTGCTTCCTGAACAAAACTGCCGCCGACGTAATCGGAGTTCTCCTCAACCTTCTTGCGCAGATCAGCAATCGCTTTTTCCACCGCGCCCGCAGGGCGGCTCAGCATGCCGGGTCCTGCAGCAGCCGCCGGCGCAGCTGCGGGGAGCGCAGCCGGAGCGGAGGGCGCAGCAGCCTGCGGTTCCGGTTCCCCGACAGCAGACACCGCCTTGCGCCCGGGGCGGACCCGTGGCGCCATAATCGCCTTCTCCACCTGTGCACCGCCGCAGACAGCGCAGGACACCAGACCCGCCGCTGCCAGCTTGTCAAAGGCCGCCGCCGATTGGAACCAGCTGTCGAACCTGTGGCCATCAGTGCATTTGAGGCTGTATTGAATCATGCTTTCCCTCTTAGCAGGAAGGGTTGATTAAATCTCCCGCCCCGGCAAGTGCAAGAGGTCTGTTGTATCTACTGTGCCGCACCTGGGCTGTGCAGCCGCTGACGCAGCTTTGCGGCCAGCTCCTCTTGCGGCATATCTGCATCCACCGCCAGCCGCCGAAGCCCGAAATGCACATGCGCCATCTCGCGGTAATAGCCCGCAAAGACGTAATTCACCGCGGCCCCGGCCACGGCCCCGGCGATCGGCACCGCCTGGGCTGCCAGCTTTTGCCCCAGCACTGCACCCAGCTTGGGCGCCACCTGGGCAATCAGCTTGTGCAAGCCTCCCGGCAGCCCCAGCCGCACCGAGACAAAGCCCAGATCCGCACCGTCATCTTCGGCCAATGGGCCAGCCGCTGCAAACACCTGAATGCAATCAAAACGCACGCTGTCGGCCTCCGGGTCGAACCCCTCCGCAGCTGCGGCGCCCTGGATGGTCCGGAGCAAAAACGCGGTTGTCGCAGGCAGCTCTACCAATGCGCCCGGCAGGCCCGCGGCGCCGCCCGCAGCGCCCATGGCTGCGCTCACCATCCGGTCGACGCCCGGTTTCTGATCCGCCACCAGGCGGCGTGACTGGCTGGCCCCCTTCATGGCAACCCGGAGGGCGGTCTCAGTGGCGCCTGTCAGCCCGGCCCGCACTGGCTCCGGCAGCCGCTCCAACAGGCTTTCGCCGCTGCCGCCCAGCCGGTTCAAAAGGTCCACGCCAAAGCCGCCCGCCGCCCGGTGCCGCTGAGCCAGCGCCTCCAGTTCAGCTTCAATATCCTGCGGGGTAAATACCCGTGCTGTTGATAAAACGTCCGCCACAAGCGCCTCCTCTGCCCTTCCTAAAGATCGGCAGCCAGGGGCGGGAATTCAACCCCGCCAGCGGCGCACCTGCCCTTGGATGCCGTCCCAGGCCGCGTCTTGCAGCGCCATTCCCAAAACCCGGTCCGGGTTGGTGGGCGGCGGCATTTCAACCCCGGTCAGTTTCGTAAAACCAAAGCGCCGGTAATAGGGCGCATCGCCCACAAGCATCACCCGTGCCCATCCGGTTTCCTCTGCCTTGGCGAGGCTGTCGCGAATCAAAGACCCGCCCAGCCCCTCGCCCTGCCGTGTCGGATGCACCGCAACCGGCCCCAGCAGCAGCGCAGGCGCCGTGCCAATAAGAACCGGCCAATACCGGATGGCTGCGGCCAGGATGCCGTCACTGTCGCGCGCCACCTCGCTGAGACCCGCAACCGGCGGCACCCCGTCGCGCAATCGGTAGGACGACAACGCCTCGCGGCCCGGCGCAAAGCACAGGTCATACAGCGCCTCAACCTCCCACCGGTCTTCCGGCTGCTCTGCCATCAATTCGATCACGCCGCCATGTCCCTGTTCCGGCCTCCGCATTTTCCCCCTGCAGGCTGGCATTCGGCCTAACACGGGCGTAAGCCTTGGGCAAACACCTAAGCCCCTGAAATCCCCTGAGCAGGAAGCACGAATGTTCTACCGACCCGAGGACGGCCACGGCCTGCCCCACAACCCGTTTAATGCCATCGTCACACCGCGGCCAATCGGCTGGATCTCTTCGCGCTCCGCCGGCGGGGTGAACAATCTGGCGCCTTATTCCTTTTTCAACGCAGTGGCTTACAGTCCGCCGCAGGTGATGTTTGCCTCCACCAGCAGCAAGCCCGACCAAGAGGGCACCAAGGACAGCGTTGCCAATATCGAGGAAACCGGCGTGTTCTGCGTCAATGTGGTGTCTTACGCGCTGCGGGAGGCTATGAACGCCAGCTCCGCCGCGCTGCCCAAGGAGGCGGACGAATTCGCCCATGCAGGGCTTGAAGCCACAGACTGCGAAACCATCGCCTGTTCCCGTGTGGCCAAAGCGCCGGCCGCGCTGGAGTGCAAACTGACCCGGATCGTGACCCTGCCGGGCGAGGCGAACAAGGTGGTGTTCGGCGAGGTGACCGGCGTGCATCTGCGCGATGACTGCCTGCGCGACGGCACCTTTGATGTCACCGCATTCCAGCCGCTGGCCCGCCTCGGCTACCGCGACTATTCAGTGGTGCGCGAGTTGTTCCCGCTCACCCGCCCCGATGATTGAGACCCGACATGCCATTGCCTGACCCGAAAAAACGCAATCCGATCACATTGCCGGACGGCAGCGCCCATGCCGGCACCGTAATGCTGTCCGAAGCGGTTGATCACCCGAATTTCTCCATCGGCGCCTTTACCTATGCCTCCGCCTTTGAGCCGCCAAAGGACTGGGCCGGCCATCTTGCGCCCTACCTCTTTCCCGGTTCGCGCGAGCGTGTGGTGATCGGAAAGTTCTGCCAAATCGCGGACGGTGTGCGCTTCATCACCGCCTCAGCCAACCACGCCCAGGACGGACTGAGCTGCTTTCCCTTCCCGGTGTTCGATCAGACGCTGATGACAGGGTTTCAGCCGGACACCCGCGACACGGTGATCGGCAACGACGTCTGGATCGGCTATGGCGCGCTGATCCTGCCCGGCGCCCGTATCGGCGACGGAGCTATCATCGGCGCGGGCGCGGTGGTGCGCGGCTCTGTCCCGCCCTATGCCGTCATCACCGGCAACCCCGGCACGGTGCACAGCTTCCGTTTCCCCAAGCCGCAGATCGCCCGGCTGCTGAGCCTCAAATGGTGGGACTGGCCGCCTGAGCTGATCGCCGCCGCTGAACCCGCGCTTCTTTCCGGCGACCTCGACATGCTGGAAACCCTCGCCCCCGACTAAGCCCTGCCACTGGTATTTGCTGGTATGGTGAGCCAGAGCCCATTTCAAAAAAACCCGCGGCTCGCCAGACCCGCGGGTTTCTCTTTCAAACGATCAGGCGTCAATGGCCGCCCAGAACCCCGGTTTTGACCGAGTAGTCCACCGCAACCTCATAGTCCGGGTCATCATCGCTATCGACCATCAGATGTCCCGCCTTTGTCAGCAGCTGGTGGCAATCCCGGCTCAGATGGCGCAGCACCAGAGATTTGCCCTCGGCCTCATACTTGCCCGCCAATGCCTCGATTGCCTGCAAGGCTGATTGGTCGACCACCCGGCTGCGGGCAAAATCCACAATCACATGATCCGGATCACCTGCCACATCAAACAGCTCGATGAACCCATCGGTAGAGCCAAAGAACAGCGGGCCTTCGATTTCATAGACCTTGGCGCCCTTGTCGCTCTCAGATTCGCGGGTATAGGCGTGAATGCGGCGCGCATTGTTCCAGGCATAGGCCAGCGCCGAGACGATCACGCCCACCACAACCGCAATCGCCAGGTCGGTCATCACCGTCACCACGGTCACCAGCACGATGACAAAGGCATCCATCAGCGGCACTTTGGTCATCACCTTGAAGCTGTTCCAGGCAAAGGTGCCGATCACCACCATGAACATCACGCCCACAAGGGCCGCCAGCGGGATCTGCTCGATCAGCGGCGAGGCCACAACGATGAACGCCAGCAGGAACAGCGCCGCGGTAATGCCCGCAATCCGCGTCCGGCCGCCGGATTTCACGTTGATCATCGACTGACCGATCATCGCGCAGCCGCCCATACCGCCAAAAAAGCCTGTGACCACATTCGACGCGCCCTGCGCGATGCACTCCTGGCTGGCACCGCCGCGCTTGCCGGTGATCTCGCCCACCAGGTTCAGCGTCAGCAGGCTCTCAATCAGGCCAATCGCCGCCAGGATCACCGCATAAGGCAGGATGATCCACAGCGTCTCCAGCGTGAACGGCGCCAAAGCAGTGCCATAGAGCCCCTCGCCGGTGCCAAACGGATTATGAAACGCCGGGAGCCCGCCTTTGATCGACGCCATGTCGCCAACGGTCGGCACATTAATCCCAAAGGCTATCACCAGCCCTGCCACAATGCCGATCCCGGCCAGCGGTGCCGGAATGATCGCGGTGATCTTTGGCGTGCCCCAGATGATCAGCATGGTCAGCCCCACCAGACCCAGCATCATCACCAGCTGCGAGCTTGCCAGCCAGGCTTCGGTGTTTTCCGGGTCCTTGAACTGGGTCAGCTGCGCCAGGAAGATCACAATTGCCAGGCCGTTCACAAAGCCCAGCATCACCGGATGCGGCACCAAGCGGATGAACTTGCCCCAATGCATGACACCCGCGATGATCTGCAAAATCCCCATAAGCACCACTGTGGCAAACAGATACTCGACCCCGTGCTGCGCCACCAGCGCCACCATCACCACCGCCAGCGCACCCGTAGCGCCCGAGATCATCCCCGGCCGGCCGCCAAACACCGCGGTGATCAGCCCCACCATAAAGGCCGCATAAAGCCCGACCAGCGGATGCACGCCCGCGACAAAGGCAAAGGCCACCGCCTCGGGCACAAGCGCCAGCGCCACGGTGAGGCCGGACAGCAATTCGGTGCGCACGCGGGCCACGGTAAAGCCCTCGTCCTGCATGATGGAGAGGTTGGGCGGGGAAATCTGCTTGGCCAGCAAAGCCATGGCTGCGCGTCTCATTGGGTGTACCTGTACTTGGAAGGGGAGTGTCCGCAGCCCGCCCCTAGCGGAAATACGCCAATGGGGCAAGGGTACGGGATATTCACGGCACCCGGCCAATGCCTGGACACGGCCCTTTGCCCGGACCTGAAGCGCCTCCAGCGGTTTTTCGCAGCCCTCTGGGAACCGAACACCCCTGCCGGGCGTTTTTCCATCGAGTGCTCACCCACGAGCCACTTTAGATTAAGGAAGAATGGTCATGAAAAAGCTGCTACTCTCCACGGCGCTGGCCGCCGTGACAACTTTCCCTGCCTTCGCATCCGATACGGCCACCGAAGAGGCTGCCGAGGCGATCTCCGAACAAGGCGCAGAGATTGCTGCAGAAGCCGGGGCTGCGGCAGAAGGGGCTGCTGATACGGTTGCCGAGGAAGCAGGCGAGCTCGCCGCGGAAGCCGAAGCCGCAGCTGAAGAAGCCGCAGATGCCGCAGCCGAAGCAGAGGTTGAAGCAGAGGCTGAGGTAACCGGCACCGCAGAAACCGGGTCCACTGAACACATGACCGACACTGAAGCCACAGCGGCAATGCAGCCCCGGGTGCCGGTAGAGCGCGAAGGATACATGACTGCGGAAGAGACCGATCTGACCGCCGAGAAGCTGACTGGTGCAGCAGCCTATGACTCTAATGACGAGTGGATCGGTGAAGTCTCCGAACTTCTGCTGACTGATGCCGGCGAGGTCAAGGCCGCCGTTATCGACGTTGGCGGTTTCCTTGGCTTGGGCGAAAAACCGGTTGAGCTGGAACTGTCGAAGATCGACATCCTGCGTGCCGACGACGGCTCGGACCTGCGCGTCTACATCTCGATGACCGAAGACGAGCTGAAAGCCCTGCCCGACTACGAAGGCTGAGCCCGGGATATGCGAAACCGGAGAACCCGCCAGATGGCGGGTTTTCGCCTTTGCCTGCCGAACGCCACCGCAACCGCGCCGCTGACCACAGATGGCCATTCGGCTTTCCTGTGATTGGGTTCGGCCCTGCGACACCTCAAATAGGTCAGCTTTTCTGCCGCAATGTTTCGCGCGCGAAACATTTGGTCAAAAGGGCTGACGCTTAACTTTAGCGCTCGTTAAGATTTGGGCGTTCGCTTTGTCCCTCTCCTCGCGCTGCCCGCGCCGCAGCGCTTGCTGGGATTATACGGCGCGAGTGGCTCCCGCTGTTTCATCTTTTCAAAAATACTCCCGCCGGAGGCTCCCGCGCCATCGGCACACACCGGTGCACAGGGGGGCACACCTGCCGTCCGCTGTTGATCACCTTGCTCTTGCCAAATCCGGCCCCGCTTGTGCATATCCCAACGAGCAGCATCAGGAGGGCAGCACGTGACCGCATCAGAACCCCGTGAAACCATGATTGCCGTGATCGGCGGCTCGGGCATATACGAGATCGACGGGCTGGAAGGCGCCGGGTGGGTCTCGGTCGAAACGCCTTGGGGGCGCCGTCGGATCAGGTCCTGACCGGCTCCCTGGACGGAGTGAAAATGGCCTTCCTGCCCCGCCACGGCCGCGGCCATGTGCATTCCCCGACCGAAGTTCCCTACCGCGCCAATATCGACGCGCTGAAGCGGCTGGGGGTGACAGACGTGTTCTCGGTCTCTGCCTGCGGGTCGTTTCGCGAAGAAATGGCGCCGGGCGATTTTGTTGTTGTGGATCAGTTCATTGACCGGACCTTCGCGCGCGAAAAAAGCTTCTTCGGGACCGGCTGCGTGGCCCATGTGAGCGTGGCGCATCCGACCTGCGAGCGGCTCTCGGACGCCGCCGAAGCAGCGGGCAAGGATGCAGGTATCAACATCCACCGCGGCGGCACCTACCTGTGCATGGAGGGGCCGCAGTTTTCGTCCATGGCGGAAAGCAAGATGTACCGCGCGCAATGGGGCTGCGATGTGATCGGCATGACCAACATGCCCGAAGCCAAACTCGCCCGTGAGGCGGAGCTATGCTATGCCTCGGTGGCAATGGTCACCGATTACGACAGCTGGCATCCGGAACACGGCGCGGTGGAAATCACTGATATCATTGCAACATTGCAGGGCAACTCTGCCAATGCCCGCGAACTGGTCCGCCGCCTGCCCGGTCTGCTGGGCCAGGATCGTGCGGATTGCCCGCATGGCTGCGACAAGGCGCTGGAATATGCGATCATGACTGCACCCGGGAAACGCGATCCTGCTCTGCTGGCCAAACTGGATGCAGTGGCGGGCCGGGTTCTGGGCTGATCCAAGGCTGCAACAGTTTTGAACTATCGGGCGGTCTTTTCAGGGCCGCCTCTTTTCTTTACCGGGCTGCGTCCCTTTATCCTGCAGCAGACCTTGCTTCGACGTAGCTGATTTCAGGACCTCTTTCATGCGCCTTCACGGATTGGACATCGCCCGCTTCCTTGCCTTTTGCGGCATGGTACTGGTCAACTTCCGCATTGCGGCGCAGGTGGCGCCGGGAACCGATGCAATCTCTCTGTTCACCAATAGCCTGGAGGGCCGCGCAGCCGCGCTGTTTGTGGTGCTGGCAGGAATCGGGGTGTCGCTGGGTACGCCGGACCGGGCAACGATGTTCCGGCGCGCTGTGTTCCTGTTTGCGATCGGCCTTTTGAACCTGACCATATTCGACGCCGACATCCTGCACTTCTATGCGCTGTATTTCCTGGTGGCGCTGCCGTTCCTGACCGTCTCCAGCCGGACGCTGCTTTGGGCCGCTGCGGGCACGCTGGTGATCGGGCTGGCAGGGCTGCTGTTGCTGGATTACGAGGCGCATTGGAACTGGGACACACTGACTTACGCGGAGTTCTGGACGCTGGAAGGTTTTCTGCGCCATTCCTTCTTCAACGGCTGGCATCCGGTGTTTCCCTGGGCCGCGTTCCTGTTTCTGGGCATGTGGATCGGCCGCCTGGATCTGGCCAGCCGCCGGGTTCAGGCCCGCATGATCGTCTGGGGCGTGGCAGCGGCAGTGCTGGGCGCCCTGCCCGGGATGCTGCTGCAGGATCCTGAGCTGGCCGAACTCTTCGGCACCAGCGCCATTCCCCCTGGCCCGTTCTACATTATCGCAGCCTCCGGCACCGCGGTTGCCGTGACCGGGCTGATGCTGGCGATCGGCCCGGCGCTGGACAAGGCTGGGCTGGGGGAATGGCTGGCAGCACCAGGGCGGCAAGCGCTGAGCCTCTATGCGGCGCATATCCTGTTGGGAATGGGCACATTGGAAGCCATGGGCCAGCTGGACGGTTCGCTCGGCACCTCCCGGATCTTCGGCTACTCGCTTGGCTTCTGCGCCCTGTCGATGGTTCTGGTCTGGATCTGGAACATCTTTGCGAGAAACGGACCGCTGGAAGCGCTGATGCGCTGGAGCACCCGTTTTCCCCGGTGACCTATCCCGCGCTGCTGCCCCCGCCCGCGGCCAGTGCCAGCAGGCCTCCTGCGGCAGCCCCGAACCGCATGCTCACGGTTCCCCTTGCATGACAGCGCTGCATCGGCCAAACCGCCCATGGCCTGGTAACGCTGCCGGGCTGCTGTCTCAGTTGCGCCAAGGGGAACCAAGCCGATGCCCAAGAAGCCCGCCGTCCAGGATTACATCCGCACCATCGTTGATTTCCCGCATGAAGGGATCCTGTTCCGCGATGTAACCACGCTGTTTGCCGATCCGCGCGGGTTCCGCATGGCGATCGACCAGATGCTGCATCCCTATGCCGGCGAACGGATCGACAAAGTGGTCGGGCTTGAAGCACGTGGTTTTATCCTGGGCGGCGCCATTGCGCATCAGCTGAGCGTCGGCTTTGTGCCGGTCCGCAAGAAAGGCAAGCTGCCCGGCACCACCATCAGCGAAGAGTACAAGCTGGAATACGGCGAGGCGATTGTCGAGATCCACGACGACGCCATCAAGCCGGGCGAGAAGATCCTGGTAGTTGATGACCTCTTGGCAACCGGCGGCACTGCGGGCGCGGGCATCAAGCTGATCGAGCGGCTGGGCGGCGAGATTGTCTCTTGCTCCTTCATCGTCGACCTGCCGGAACTCGGTGGCCGCAAGCTGTTGGAGAGCATGGGCATGGAAGTGCATGTGCTATGCGAATTCGACGGCCTCTGAGCACTGTAAGGACAGCGTCCGGGCCGGGGGCTCCCGCGAGTCAAACGCCATTCTTGCGAACGGCTCTTCCCGTTGGGCATAGCCCTTTCCGGCCCGCATGGGCCTGAAAGGGCACGCCGCGCGGATGCGCGGCGCCGGGCCCAAAGCCGCCAGGCGGTCCGGCGCAGCCGGGCTGATGCGGCTGCGGGAGATCTTGGAAATGCCCGGACGGGTCAGCCGGCCTTCAGCACCGCGCCAGGATTCATGATGCCGTTGGGATCCAGTGCCTGCTTGATTGCCCGCATGGCCGCCAGCTTGACCGGGTCGCCATAGCGTTCCAGGTCGCCCGTTTTCATCCGCCCGACCCCGTGCTCAGCACTGAAAGAGCCGCCAAAGGCATGAACAAGATCATGCACCGCCGTTTTCACTGCTTCACGCAGGTGCCTGAATTGGTCGCGGGATTGCCCCTTTGGCGGGAACACATTGTAGTGCAGGTTGCCGTCCCCCAGATGGCCAAAGCAGTTGATGCGGAAATCACCAAGGCCTGCGACCATCTCTCTGCCCCGTTCGATGAAGGCAGGAATATCCGAGATCGGCACCGAGATGTCGTGGCTGGAAACCGATCCGATTGCCTTGTTGGCCAGCGGAATATTCTCGCGCACCGCCCACAGCGCCTGCCGCTGGGATCCGGACTGGGCAATCACGCCATCCGCAACCAGTCCTGCCGCCTCTGCGGCTTCGAACAACTCTGCCAGAGTGTCCTCAGCAACCACGCCCTGCGGCAAGCCCAATTCGATCAGCACGCACCACTCAGGTGCCTCGTCAAACGGCTGGCGGATCTCCGGCAGAGCCTCCGCCAGAAACGCCAGACCTTGCCGGTGGATCAGTTCAAAAGCACTGACGGTTTCGCCGGCGTGGTCGCGGGCCAGAGCCAGCAGCGCAATGGCAGCAGCAGGGTCCTTCACTGTGAACAGCGCGGTTCCCTGCGTGACAGGGATCGGCGACAGCCTCAGCGCGGCGGCAGTGATAACCCCCAGCGTGCCCTCGGCGCCGATCAGCAGGTTTTTCAGGTCATAACCCGTGTTGTCTTTGCGCAAACGCGACAGCCCGCGCCAGATGTCTCCAGAAGGCAGCACCGCCTCCAGCCCCAGGCAGAGGTCGCGTGCATTGCCATAGCGCAGCACGTTGACGCCGCCGGCATTGGTCGAAAGGTTGCCGCCGATCCTGGCTGATCCCTCTGCCGCCAGCGACAGGGGAAACAACCGCCCTGCCTCTTCCGCCGCTGTCTGGACATCCGCCAGAATGGCCCCCGCTTCGGCAATCAGGACATTTTCCTGCGGGTGGACCGACCGGATTGCCTTCATCCGTTCCAGCGACAGCACCAGCGGCGCCGGGCCATCCGGCATCACCTGGCCGCCGACCAGGCTGGTGCCGCCGCCATAGGGCACAACCGGCACCCGGGCGGCATTGGCCTCGCGGATCAGCCGTGAGACCTGCTCCACCGTCTGCGGCAAGGCCAGCACCCCTGCCTGCCCCTGGTAGCGGCCGCGCGGTTCCTCAAGATATCGCGGCTCCGGCGGCCTCAGCACGCCTTCCGGCAGCAGGTTCGAGAGGTGGTTGGCAAAAGCAGTATCTGCAGAGTTCAGCATCATGCCTCATCCATGCCGGAAGCGGCACCGGCTGGCAAGGCAGGTCACCCTTCTTCAGCTAGGTACTTCGGCTGCAGCACGTGGATCGTCGGACGGCCGGGCAGGCTGCGCAGGGAGACCGTAAGGGCGCTATTGCCTTCATTCACGACATCAAACTCAGGGCCGGCCCGGGCCAGGAAGCGCTGCAGCGATGCGTCGCTGAACCAATGCATCGGGATAATGACGGAGGAACGCAACCGCCCCAGCACCTCCAGCATTTGATCCAGCGGCAGGGTAATGCCGCCATCCACCGCCGCCATCACCACATCCAGCCGCCCCAGCGCCGCATATTGTTCCGGGGTTGGCACGTGGTGAAGATGGCCCAGATGGCCGATGCAGAGGCCAGCCGCCTCAAAAACGAAGATCGAATTGCCGTGCGCTGCCACGCCTCCGAACATGTTGCGGATGTCAGTGGAGACATTGCGGATCAGCATTTCGCCTAGGTCCAGATGATGTTTTATCCCGTCCTCAAGCGGCCCCCAGCCCCGTAGCACATGGGGAATGGCTGGATCGGGATGCGCCGTCCAATGGGTTTCATGGGCGTGGTTCATGGTGACCACATCCGGGACCAGCGGCGCAGCGCCGGTGAAGCCGGTGAAATCGGTGACCACATTCAGCCCGCCTTCGGTGCGCAGCAGGAAGGAAGCATGCGCGATATAGCGGATCTGCACGCTGTCCTGGGCAACAGGATCCTGCCAGCCGGCTTGGTGCAGATACTCCAGGCCAGGGGTTGCCCCGGCCAGCGCGATACAATGGCTCGCCCGCCGCTCCTGGGCCTGGAGGGCAGTGGCACAGAGGATTAGCCAAAGGAGACAGCAAAAGCCGCGCATGAAGCAGGTTCTAGGGCGCAAACCGCAGTTGTCAGCCCCCGGGGCGGAAATTTGCGCCGGGCGCGGCCACGGCAGGCCGCGGAAATCTTTGCGGCCGCAAGGCCGGGCAGCGCCGCACCGCAGGTGCGGCGCTGCCCCCAACGGGAGCGGTGCATTTCAATGCACCAGCGACGGGCGGGAGTTCCCGGCTGCCTGTGCGCCTGCGGTCATGCCTGGCCCGTCAGGGTTTTGCCGCGGCGGTCGTGGCGCAGCGAAGCGTACAGAACATGGGTCCGCCAGCGGCCGTTGATCTGCAAATAGGACTGGGCGACGCCTTCGTATTTGAAGCCGGATTTCTCCAGCAGCCCGCGGGAAGCTTGGTTTTCCGGCAGGCATGCAGCCTCAATCCGGCTGAGATCCAGTTTGCTGAAGGCGTGATGCACCACCGCGCCGATCGCCTCGCGCATGTAGCCGTGGCGGGCAAAGGGCAACCCGGTCCAGTACCCCAGTGTTCCTGCCTGGGCCGGCCCGCGGCGGATATTGTCCAGCGTGATCGCGCCCATCAGCATATTGTCGGACCGCCGGATCAGGAACAGCGGCAGCGCCGTGCCCCCAGACACCGACCGGCGGGCCCAATAGACCCGGTTGGTGAACGACTTGCGGCTGAGATGATCCGCCGCCCAGCTGGGCTCCCACGGCGTCAGATACGGCTGGCTCTGCAGCCGCAGCGCCGCCCAGCCGTGAAAATCCGCATGCACCGGCGGCCTGAGAGTCAGGCGCTCGGTTTCAATGCGGACCTTGCGGCGGTTCAGCAGCATCAGGCGGCGCGCCTCTCCTGCAGCCTCTCCAGCGCCGGGGCGTCTGCAACCGGGCCATAAAGCGCAAGAGCCGCCGGTGCGGAAACCGCCATCTCCTCGGCCATGCCGCGCACATCGCCTGTGCTCACAGCCTCAATCCGCTCAACCGTGTGCTCCAGCGACGGAACATTGCCCCAGATCTGCACCAGTCGCGCCAGCCGTTCAGCCCGGTTCGACGGGCTTTCCAGCCCCATCAGCATCCCGGCCTTCATCTGGGCGCGGGCGCGTTCGACCTCGGCCTCGGTCATGTCGTCCGCGGCGCGTTTCATCTCGTCGATGGTGATGCCTGCCAGTTCCTCCAGCTGCTCGCCAGAGGTGCCGGCATAGACCGTCATCGCGCCGGTATCGGCATAAGACCCGGCCTGCGCAAAGATCGTGTAGCACAGACCGCGTTTTTCACGCACTTCCTGGAACAGCCGGGAGGACATGCCGCCGCCAAGTGCGCTGGCGTAGATCTGCGAGGTATACATCGACTGGTCGCGATAGCTGGGGCCCTCAAACGCCAGGGCGAAATGCGCCTGCTCCAGATCCTTTACCTGCCGCGCCTCGCCGCCGGTGAACCGCGCGCCTTCAGCGGTGAAATCGGGCTTGGCTTCCATGTGGCCGAACAGCCGCTCGGCCAACTTGATTAGAACATCGTGATCGACGCCGCCGGCCGCAGCCAGAATCATCTGGCCAGGGCCGTAATGCTCAGCCACGAAACTCTGCAGATCTTCGCGGTTGAAGCTGCTGACGCGCTCTGCCGGACCCAGGATGGTGCGGCCCAAAGGCTGGCCGCGGTAGCTTTCTTCCTGCAACCAGTCAAAGATCACATCGTCCGGCGTGTCCAGCGACTGGCCGATTTCCTGCAGGATCACCCCGCGCTCGATCTCGATCTCGCGGGCATCAAACACCGGGTTCAGCAGGATGTCCGCGATCACATCCACCGCCAGCGGCACGTCCCCCTTGAGCACGCGGGCGTAATATGCCGTCACCTCACGCGAGGTGTAGGCGTTGATATAGCCGCCCACATCCTCGATCTCCTCGGCGATCTGAAGGGCCGAGCGGGTCTTGGTGCCCTTAAAGGCCATGTGCTCCAGGAAATGGGCGATGCCGTTCTGCTCAAGCCGCTCGTGGCGGCCGCCGGCGTTGACCCAGATCCCGACCGCCGCGGATTCCAGTCCCGGCATGTGTTCGGAGACGATGCGGAACCCGTTGGCGAGTGTGTGCTGCTGAACTGTCAATTCGCGATATTCTTTCTGATGTGATCCTCGAGGGCGGCCAGATCGTTGGCGATCCGGGTCACCCGTTCCGGCCTGTCATACAGGTCGCCCATGCGCGGGGAAGAGGCGGATGGATGCCGCTGGCATCTTCGACCGCTGCCGGGAATTTCGCCGGGTGCGCTGTGGCCAGCGTGATCATCGGCACATCGGCCGTGCGGTGCTCATTCGCAACCTTCACAGCCACGGCGCCATGCGGGCACAGCAGTTCACCCGAGGCGGCCAGTTCGGACTTGATGGTCGCCAGGGTCTCCTCTTCGGAGGTGCGGCCCGAGACGTAGGTCTCGCTCAGCGCCTGCATCGCGCCCTGGGAGACGTCAAAACCGCCGTTCCTCAGCTCATCCATCAACAGCGCCACAGCCTTGCTGTCCTGACCGTAGGCATAGAACAGCGCGCGCTCGAAGTTGGACGACACCTGGATGTCCATCGAGGGTGAGATCGAGGGCGCAGTATCGCCCTTGTAGTAGCCCTGCCCGACAGGCAGCGGTGCAGGATATCGTTCTGGTTGGTGGCGACCACCAGTTGGTCGATGGGCAGGCCCATCTGCTTGGCGATGAAGCCTGCAAAGATGTCGCCGAAATTGCCGGTGGGCACGGTGAAGCTGACCCTGCGCTGCGGCGCGCCCAAGGAGACAGCGGCGGAGAAATAGTAGACCACCTGGGCCAGCACGCGGGCGATGTTGATCGAGTTCACGCCGGCCAGTTTCACGCCGTCGCGGAAACCGAAGTCGTTGAACATGTCTTTTACACGGGCCTGGCAATCGTCAAAATCGCCATCGACAGCCAGCGCGTGAACGTTGGCATCCGCAGGCGTGGTCATCTGACGGCGCTGCACCTCGGACACCCGGCCATGCGGATACAGGATGAACACATCCACATTGCTGAGACCGCGGAAAGCCTCCATCGCCGCCGAGCCGGTATCGCCTGAAGTGGCGCCTGCAATGGTCACCCGGTCGCCGCGGCGTTCCAGTGCGGTCTGGAACAGCTGGCCGATCAGCTGCATGGCGAAATCCTTGAACGCCAGCGTCGGACCGTGGAACAGCTCCAGCAGGAAATGGTTCGGCGCCAGCTGTTTCAGCGGCGCGCGGGCAGCGTGGCCAAAGCCCTGATAAGCGCGGGCGATGATGGCGCGGAATTCCTCGTCGGTGAAACAGTCGCCAAGGAAGGGGCGCATCACGCGGAAGGCGGTTTCCTCATAGGAGAGACCGGCCAGTGCGGCGATGTCATCCTGGGACATCTGCGGGATTTCGGCCGGCACATAGAGGCCGCCGTCACGGGCAAGCCCGGTCAGCATCGCGTCTTCAAAGGTCAGCTCGGGCGCTTGGCCCCGGGTCGAGATATATTTCATCGCCTTGGCTCTCTAGGAATTGGCGCGGTTGCGCCGCAGGAAGTAGACAGTCATCGCAGCCCAGATGAAGGCCAGCGAAAACCAGGTGATCGCATATTGCAAGTGGTTGTTCGGGATGGTGCTGGTGCTGATCCCCATCGGCCGGACATTTTCCCCGAGAGGCTCGCGTGAGATCACCAGCACCGGTTCTGTCTTCAGCGCGGCGGCCATCTCGGCCAGATCGCGCGCGTACCAGAAATTGTTGTCCGGATCATTCTTCGGGGTAAAACTGTCGCGCTCAACCGGCCAATGCAGGTTGCCGGCGACATAGACCGGGCCGGTGCTGCGTTCGGCGTTCTTTGCTGCCTCGGGCACGAAACCGCGTTCCAGCAGAATACGGCGGCCTGTCTTATCTTCCGTCAGAGCCTGAATGATCCGGAAACCGGTACCGGTTTCCTTGGAGCTGACCAAAACGTGCAGCTCCGCACCCGAGATTGTCCCGAACAGATCCACAGCTTGGTACTTGTGCTCTGCCGCATCGGGGGAGGCTGGCAAGGATTCAGGCAATCCGGCCAGCCGGAAGATTATATCCTCGATGACCTGCTCTTTCCACGCCAGCCGCTGCAGCTGCCAGGTGCCAAGGCCCAGCAGGATCGCGATCCCCAGACCGCTGACCACCACCAAAAAACCGACATGCCGCATCCGGGCCGCTCCGCTTCAACAGTAAAGGCGCGCAGAGCGTGATGCCCTGCGCGCCTTGCTCATTAAGGTCTGTCTGCGGCTTTTGGAACCGCAAACATGTAACCGTTACAAACCGCCCGTTAGAGGCCGCCCATTAAAGGCCGGAAGTGCCCCAGATGTAGACAGCGACAAACAGGAACAGCCAGACGACGTCCACAAAGTGCCAGTACCAGGCGGCGGCCTCGAAGCCGACGTGCTGCTCAGGGGTAAAGTCGCCCTTCATCGCGCGGATCAGGCAGACGGTCAGGAAGATGGTGCCGATCACAACGTGGAAACCGTGGAAGCCAGTCGCCATGAAGAAGTTCGAGTAGAACTCATCGCCGCCGAACTGCCAGCCTTCGTGCAGCAGGTGGGCATATTCATAGCCCTGCAGGAAGGTGAAGAGGATGCCGAAGAGGATGCCGATGGACAGGCCCTGGATCAGCGCCTTGCGGTCGTTGTTGTGAACCAGCGCGTGGTGCGCCCAGGTCACGGCACAGCCCGACAGCAGCAGGACCAGGGTGTTGATCAGCGGCAGGTGGAACGGGTCGACCGGCAGGATCTCCGGCGCCACGTATTCGGTGCCGATATAGGTCTCCATCGGGTAGATGGCATGTTTGAAGAATGACCAGAACCAGGCGAAGAAGAACATCACCTCGGACATCACAAACAGGATGAAGCCATAACGCAAGCCGATCCGCACCACATTGGTGTGATCGCCGACCTTGCTTTCGGCGACAACTTCGGACCACCAGGCGAAGGCCGAGTAGAGAACTGCAACCAGGCCGATCCAGAACGCCCAGGCAGTGATGCCCTTCATCCAGAAGACCGCGCCGACCAGCATGACAAAAGTGCCCAGCGATGCGGCCAGCGGCCAGATCGACGGCGGCAGAATATGATAATCGTGATTTTTAGCGTGCGCCATTCAAGTGTCCCTCACCAAAGCGGCCTAGTTCGTGGTTGCCCCTGCCCCGGTGTTATTCCCGGTGTCGAGGGCGGCATAGCCCTCGGGCAGATCGATTTCATGAAACGTGTACGAAAGCGTGATCGTATGCACGTATTTTGCGTCCCGGTCGTCAATGATTTCGGGATCGACAAAGAAGGTCACGGGCATCTGCACCCGCTCCCCCGGCTGAAGCACCTGCTCGGTAAAGCAGAAGCAGTCTATTTTTTCAAAGAACCCGCCGGCCTGATAGGGCGTCACATTGTAAGACGCCTGCCCTGCCACGGGGCGGTCTGTCGGGTTGTAGGCCTCATAAAAGGCCAGTCCGGTTTCCCCCAGCTTGATCTCCATCTCGCGCTGGGACGGCTTGAACTCCCACGGCATGCCGCGCTGTTTCGAGCCATCAAAGCGCACAGTGATGGTCTGATCCACAATCCTGTCCGAACCGGTGCTGGCAACGCCGGTAACGCCGCCAAAGCCAGTGACCCGGCAGAACCAGTCATAAAACGGAACCGAGGCCCACGAGAGGCCGCCCATCAGGACAACAACGCCCACCAGTTGGACAACAGTTTTCTGCGGCCCCTGCAGCGCCATCAGTTCTGCTCTCCCTGGGCGTCCGGGAATTTGAAAGTGGCCGAGGTCACCTTGGCCATGGTCAGCGCCATCACCAGCACCACAAAGGCGCCCAGCAGGATGCCGACCCCTTTGTTGAGGCCGGAGCGGCGCTTGTGGATTTCATGCTCTTTGCGCAATGCCATCTTACCAGCCTCCCAGCCCGTAGGGCTTAAGCAGGGCTTCGGCCAGGATCGCACCGAAATGCAGGAACAGATACAGCAACGACAGTTTGAAGAAGCTGCGCTCCACCTTGAAGTTGTCGTTTTCGGAATCGTCCTCATCGCGGCGGGTGATCTTCCAGGCGCCATGCAGGAACAGCGCGTTCATGACCAGCGCTGCGGCCAGATACAGCGGGCCGCCGATGCCGGAGAATGCAGTGCCAATAGCCAGAACCGCCAGCAGGACTGTGTATACCAGAATATGGACGCGGGTGGCGCGGCGGCCGTGGGTCACGGTCAGCATCGGCACGCCGGCATCGTCATAGTCCGAGCGCATGAACAGCGCCAGCGCCCAGAAATGCGGCGGCGTCCACATGAAGGTCAGCAGGAACATCAGCCAGGGTTCCACCGACATTGTGCCGGTGGCGGCAATCCAGCCGATCACCGGCGGGAAGGCCCCCGCAGCACCGCCGATCACGATGTTCTGCGGCGTCGCGCGCTTGAGCCACATGGTGTAGACCACCACGTAAAAGAAGATAGTGAAGGCCAGGAAGACGCCGGCAAAAACATTTGCCGCCAGCGCCAGCATGATCACCGACAGGCCCGACAGCGCCAGACCCAGCGCCAATGCCTCGCCCGGCTCAACCTTACCGGCAGGGATCGGGCGGCCCCGGGTGCGCTTCATCACCTTGTCGATGTCAGCGTCCCACCACATGTTGAGCGCACCGGACGCACCGCCGCCGATGGCGATGAACAGGATGGCACAGAAACCGATGACGGGGTGCACGGAAACGGGCGCGGCCAGCAGCCCGACCAGAGCGGTGAACACCACCAGCGACATGACACGGGGTTTCAGCAGGGCGAAGTAGTCGCCGAAACTGGCCTCGTCTTCATATGCACGGCTTGCGTTGATGCTTGCGTCGCTCATCTTGGGTCCTTTGGCAGCAACAGGTGCGCATTGCTGCGCACCCCGGTCGTTTGACTATACCACACGAAGCGCTCTTAAGCTCCGTAAGGCCAGGTCTCAGTTGGAGGCGACCTGATAGGTCTGCGGCAGGCCCGCGTATTCTTCTTTGGCGCCTGCCAGCCAGGCGTCATATTCTGCCTGGGTCACAACCTTGACGGTGATCGGCATATAGGCGTGGTCCTTGCCGCAAAGCTCAGAGCACTGACCGAAGTAGATGCCTTCCTTGCCTTCGTCGACGTTGAACCACAGTTCCGCCAGACGGCCGGGCACCGCGTCCTGTTTCACGCCGAATGCGGGAATGGTCCAGGAGTGGATCACGTCAGCCGCAGTCACCTGCATCACAACGGTCTTGCCCGACGGCACAACAACAGCCGTGTCGGTGGCCAGCAGCCACTCGTCCTCGGCATAGCCGTTTGCAGCCAGCTGGTCCTTGGGCAGCAGGAAGCTCTCAAAGCCGAATTCGTGGTCGGTGTATTCGTAGCCCCAGTACCACTGGTAGCCGGTCACTTTGATGGTGATGTCGGCCTTGGGGATTTCCTGCTGGGCAAACAGCTGCGGCAGCGAGAAGGAACCGATAAACACCAGCACCAGGATCGGGATAATGGTCCAGGCGATCTCAACCGGGGTGTGGTGGGTGAACTTGGCCGGGGTTGGATTGGCGCGCTTGTTAAAGCGGACAATGGCGTAAAGCATCAGACCGGCAACAAAAACACAGATCACGGTAATGATCACCAGGATCATGTAATCCAGTCTCTGCAAGCCATCCGCCAGCGAAGTCGCCGCCGGCTGGAAGTTCAGGCCGCCGTCAACCGGCTTGCCAATGGTTTTCAGACCTTCTTGCGCCATTGCTGGAAGGCTTGAAAGGCCGGCGAAAAGGCCCGAAAGCATCAAAGCGTTTTTCATGTTCTGTCCTGATCGGTTGATCGCATTGTTCCTGCGGCAGCACGAAATACGGGGGAATCGATTGATTCCCACAAAACGCACCTGCCCCGTTGTCTTTGACGCTGGTTAAAATCATATTCGGGGACACAGATAAAGAGGCAGCCAAGCGTCAAACCGTCGCTTTCTTGATTTAGATCAAAAAAATCCGAGGACCGTGCCATGGAAAACCCAGCCTTCCGTCCCTTTGAAACCGCGCTCCCCGAGGATGAGGCCCTCGCCAGCTTGCGCGATGCGCTGAATGGTGCGGAGGATGGCGAGATTTTTGCAGAGCGCCGCAAATCCGAAGCGCTTTCCTTTGACGACGGGCGGCTGCGCAGTGCCAGCTATGACGCCTCCGAGGGCTTTGGCCTGCGCGCTGTGAACGGCGATGTGGCCGGATATGCCCATTCCACCGATGTCTCCATTGCGTCACTGAAGCGGGCGTCAGAAACGGCCAAGCTGGCAGTCGGCACCGGCGGCGGCACCTATTCGGATGCGCCGCAGGCGACCAACGCCAAGCTGTACACCGATGCCGACCCGATCAGCGCTATGCCCTTTCCAGTGAAGGTGGAGACCCTGCGCGAGGTTGACGCCTATGCGCGAGATCTGGACCAGCGCGTGGTGCAAGTCTCTGCATCGTTGGCCGCCTCGCTGCAGGAGGTAGAGATCCTGCGGGCGGACGGAACCCGGGTGCGCGACATCCGCCCCATGGCGCGGTTCAACGTGTCGGTGATCGTCGAAAAGGACGGCCGCCGCGAAAGCGGCTCGGCCGACGGCGGCGGGCGGCTGGGGCTGGACGGGCTGGTCGATCCCAAGCACTGGCAGGCCCAGGTGCAGGAGGCATTGCGGATTGCGCTGGTGAACCTGGATGCGGTGCCAGCACCTGCGGGCGAGATGGATGTGGTGCTTGGCCCCGGCTGGCCCGGCATCCTGCTGCACGAGGCAATCGGCCACGGGCTGGAGGGCGACTTCAACCGCAAGGGCTCCTCCGCGTTTGCCGGTCTGATGGGTCAGCAGATCGCCGCCAAGGGCGTTACGGTACTGGACGATGGCACCATCCCCGACCGGCGCGGATCTATTACCGTGGATGACGAAGGCACGCCCAGCCAGAAAACCACACTGATCGAGGATGGTGTTCTGGTGGGCTTCATGCAGGACCGCCAGAACGCACGGCTGATGGGGGTTTCCCCCACCGGCAACGGGCGGCGTCAAAGCTACGCCCACGCGCCGATGCCGCGGATGACCAATACCTATATGCTGGGCGGCGCGGCCGATCCCGGTGATCTGGTCGCAGGCATCAAGGACGGCATCTGGGCTGTGGGATTTGGCGGCGGCCAGGTGGATATTACAAATGGCAAGTTCGTGTTCTCCTGCACCGAGGCTTACCGGGTGAAGGACGGCAAGGTCGGCGCACCGGTTAAAGGCGCCACGCTGATCGGCGACGGCGCCACCGCGCTGAAGCAGATTCGCGGGCTTGGCAACGACATGGCGCTGGACCCCGGCATGGGCAATTGCGGCAAGGCAGGCCAATGGGTGCCGGTCGGCGTCGGCCAGCCCTCGGTGCTGATGGGCGGCCTGACGGTGGGCGGCTCGGCGGCCTGAGGCAGCGCAAATTCTCGGTAAAACCATGTTTTGACCGTAAAAATCCGGGCCGCCCGCCAGTGCTGCCGGCCCGGATTACGGCAATGCCTCCCCGTTCGAACTGTGAGCGAAAGGTAATTTCCCCCATTTTCCGGCTACTTAAGAAAATTTTCGGGGAATTGGCCGAAAACCCTCCGGCGTTCACCACCTGTTAACCCCCTTAAGGTTAATTCTGGTTCTGCAAACAGGCGGAGCTGCGGATGACCGAAGAAACACTTTCTTCCACTCACCCCCCACTCCCACCCACCACGGAAGATACCCGGTTTTCCTGGCTTCGCCTTTTGCGCTCTAAACGGGTCGGCCCGGTGACCTTTCACCGGCTGCTCGCCGAATATGGTTCAGCGCAGAACGCGCTGGATGCGTTGCCCGAAGTGGCACGTTCCGCAGGTATCAAAGGGTATGAAACATGCCCCGCCAAGGCGGTAGACGCTGAAATTAGGACCGCAAAAGCCGCCAAAGCGCGGCTTTTGTGCTTTTCCGACCCGGAATACCCTGAACTCCTGCGCAGCCTGAAAGATGCGCCGCCGCTGTTGTGGGCCATTGGCGACCTTGCGGCAGTGCGGCGTCCGATGATTTCCATGGTCGGCGCCCGCAACGCGTCTTCGCTGGGGTTGCGCATGGCCAGATCGCTGGCGCAAAACTTGGGCGAAGCTGGCTATACCGTTGTTTCCGGCATGGCCCGCGGTATCGACACTGCCGCGCATCAATCAGCGCTGCAAACAGGAACAATTGCCATTCTGGCGGGCGGCGCCGATGTGATCTACCCGGCAGAAAACGCCCGGCTTGCCGAAGAAATCAGCGAAACCGGGCTGCGCCTGTCAGAGCAGCCGATGGGCAAGACACCGCAGGCCCGCGACTTCCCCAAACGCAACCGGATCATCGCCGGCATGTCCCGCGCCGTTGTGGTGGTGGAGGCGGCCGCTAAATCCGGCAGCCTGATCACCGCCCGGGACGCGCTGGACTACGGCCGCGAGGTGCTGGCGGTGCCCGGCCATCCCTTTGATGCCCGCAGTTCCGGCTGCAACAGGCTGATCCGCGACGGCGCCCTGCTGGTCCGCAGTGCCGCTGACGTGCTGGAGGCGCTGCCGCCGCAAGACCTGCCGCAGGAACAGGCGCCGGCAGCTGGCAGCCCGCAGCAGGCCCTGGCCGGCCTGCCGCAGCAACCGCCCGAACGGCGCAGCCTTGCGCAGACCAACGCCCTGCATCAGCAGATCCTCGGCAGGCTCGGGCCCTCCCCCACATCTGAGTCCGACCTGCTGCGCGAACTTTCCTTGCCGCCGCAGCTGCTGGCCCCGGCGCTGACGGATCTGGAGCTGGAAGGCGCGATCCGGCGCCAGCCGGGCGGGTTGCTGTCCAAGGCCTTTCCGGAAAATGAAGACTGACCCTGCGTGCCTTGCCTTGCGCCTGCCTGCCGCGCCGGACCGCAGTAACAGGCTGCCGCGAACCGTCGGAATATCACCGTAAACATCCCGCTTCCCGCCGCGTCCAATGCACCTGGATTGACAATCTCCCCTTGCGCCCCACATCCTGCCCCGCCATAGAACCCGCAGAAGCGGTCCGAAGAGGTTACAGAATTTATGCCAGTAGTCGTTGTCGAATCCCCGGCCAAAGCAAAGACAATCAACAAATATCTTGGCTCAAACTATACGGTTCTGGCGTCTTACGGGCATGTGCGCGACCTGCCGGCCAAGGATGGTTCGGTCGATACTGACGCCGATTTCGACATGACCTGGGAGGTCGGCAATGATTCCCGCAAGCACGTCAAGGCGATTGCCGACGCGCTGAAAGAGGACAATGCGCTGATTCTCGCTACCGACCCCGACCGCGAGGGAGAGGCGATCAGCTGGCACCTGCAGGAGGCGTTGACCAAACGGCGCTCGATCAAGAAGGACACGCCGGTCAGCCGGGTGACCTTCAACGCGATCACCAAAGAAGCGGTGACCGAAGCGATGCAGAACCCGCGCCAGGTCGACATGCCACTGGTCGAGGCCTATCTGGCCCGCCGCGCGCTGGACTACCTCGTGGGCTTCAACCTGTCGCCGGTTCTGTGGCGCAAGCTGCCGGGCGCGCGGTCCGCGGGCCGGGTGCAATCCGTCTGCCTGCGCCTGATCGTCGAGCGCGAGATGGAGATCGAAGCCTTCAACGCCCAGGAATACTGGTCCGTGCGCGCCCAGATGGCGACCCCGCGCGGCCAGGAGTTCGAAGCCCGCCTGACGGTGCTGGGCGGTGACAAGCTGGACAAATACAGCCTGAAGAATTCCACCGCTGCCGAACTCGCGGTGCAGGCCGTGGCCTCGCGCCAGCTGTCAGTACTGTCGGTCGAAGCAAAACCCGCTTCCCGCAACCCCTCTGCCCCGTTCATGACCTCGACCTTGCAGCAGGAAGCCAGCCGCAAATTCGGCATGGGTGCGCGCCAGACAATGAACGCCGCGCAGCGCCTGTATGAGGCGGGCCACATCACCTATATGCGGACCGATGGCATCGACATGGCGCCTGAGGCAGTGCAGGCCGCGCGCGCCGAGATCGAAACGCGGTATGGTGCTGAGTATGTGCCTTCGTCCCCGCGGATCTACAAGAACAAGGCGAAAAACGCCCAGGAGGCGCACGAATGTATCCGCCCGACGGATATGAGCCGCGATGCGGCCAGCCTGAAGGTGACGGACGACGATCAGCGCAAGCTCTATGACCTGATCTGGAAGCGCACACTGTCGTGCCAGATGGAAGGTGCCCGTCTGGAGCGCACCACCGTCGACATCGGCTCGGATGACAAACAGGTGGTGCTGCGCGCCACTGGCCAGGTGATGCTGTTTGACGGTTTCATGCGCGTTTACGAAGAAGGCCGCGATGATGTGGCCGACGAAGATGACAAGCGCCTGCCGCAGATCATGCAGGGCGAAGCGCTGAAATTTGCGTCTTCGCTGGCCGCGCAGGCTGATAAGGCCGGCAAAGAGGCCTCCGTGCTCTCCGAGGACGGCGCTGTGCTGGCCCTGCAGCACCATACCCAGCCGCCGCCGCGCTATACCGAGGCGACACTGGTCAAACGGATGGAAGAGCTGGGCATAGGCCGCCCCTCGACCTATGCCTCCGTGATCACCACAATCCAGGACCGCGAATACGTCCGCAAGGACAAGAACCGCCTGTTCCCCGAAGACAAAGGCCGGATCGTCACCATCTTCCTGCTGAATTTCTTCCGCAAATACGTGGGCTATGAATTTACCGCCAACCTGGAAGAAGAACTGGATGACGTCAGTGCCGGCAATGGCGACTATAAGGAACTGCTGGGCAAGTTCTGGCGCGATTTCTCGGCTGCCATTTCGGAAACCTCCGAACTGCGGATCACCGAAGTGCTGGATGTGCTGGATGACGCCCTGGCACCGCAGCTCTATCCGCCGCGCGAAGACGGCACCGACCCGCGCGTCTGCCCCAAATGCGGGGCGGGCCAGCTGCACCTGAAAACCTCGCGCACCGGCGGCTTTGTCGGCTGCGGCAATTACCCGGAATGCACCTACACCCGCCCCATTGCCGGCGAAGGCGCTGATGGCGACGAGCGGCTGCTGGGGATGGATGGCGAAGATGAGATCCATCTGAAGGCCGGCCGCTTTGGGCCTTACGTCCAGCGCGGCGAAGCAACGCCGGAAAACAAAAAGCCGCCGCGCGCCAGCCTGCCCAAGGGCTGGAGCAAGGACGATATGGACCTGGCAAAAGCGCTGACCCTGCTCAGCCTGCCGCGCCAGATCGGCGACCACCCCGAAGGCGGTGTGATCGTCTCCAACTTCGGCCGCTTCGGCCCCTATTTGATGCACCAGCTGCCAGATGAGGAAAAACCGGTCTACGCCAACCTCAAGGACCCCAACGACGTCTTTGAAATCGGCATGAACCGGGCGGTGGAACTGCTGGCGGAAAAGCGCGCCAATCCGGGCCGCCGCGGCAGCCGGGCTGCTGCCAAACCGCTGAAGGAGCTGGGGGATCACCCCGACAGCGGCGGTGCTATCAACATCATGGACGGCCGCTACGGGCCTTACGTCAAATGGGAGAAGGTGAACGCCACCCTGCCCAAGGACGTGGAACCCAAGGACGTGACCATGGAGATGGCGATGGAGCTGATTGCGGAAAAATCCGCAAAGGGCGGCAAGAAGAAAACCGCCGCCAAAAAGCCCGCAGCCAAGAAAAAGGCCGCCCCTAAAAAGGCCGCAGCGAAAGACTGACAACCGGCGGTGTGGATTTGGGCGGGGCGCTCCCGCCGGTTCCAGGCGCATTGCCATGCGCCCTCACCGTTGGGCCCGGCGCCGCTAACGCGGCGCGGGTCATGTCATGCGCGCGTCCTTCTCTGCTTTGCAACGGGTCAAGGACGGCTCTGCTGCTGCGTCAGCGGCTTGCCCTTGACGCAGCGCAGAACAGTTTCACTCTCGCGACGGCCCAATAAGGGCAAAGCTGACCTTATTGGCTTATCAGCAAGGCTTTCTTTTGCGCCGCAAAGCGGCGCCACGCCCAAGGCTGATGGAGCATCTGCCGAAGGCAAGTGCTCCGGGAGGGCGCGGGAGCCTTGCCCTTTCTAGTTCTCCGTAGAAATACGTGCCCGTCTCCGTATTCATTGACTCTGCTCCAGCTGGCAGCCAGAAATCCCGCAACCGGCATACTGGGAGAACTCCATGAAGAAGGTATATTCCAACGCTGCTGAAGCGCTCGACGGGCTGCTTCACGACGGCATGTACATCGCTGCGGGCGGCTTCGGCCTCTGCGGCATCCCCGAACTGCTGCTGCAGGCGATCAAGGACGCAGGCACCAAGGATCTGACCTTTGCCTCCAACAACGCCGGAGTCGATGATTTTGGCATTGGTATCCTGCTGCAGACCCGGCAGGTGAAAAAGATGATCTCGTCCTATGTGGGCGAAAACGCGGAATTCATGCGCCAGTACCTGAGCGGCGAGCTGGAGCTGGAATTCAACCCGCAGGGCACCCTGGCGGAGCGCATGCGCGCGGGCGGCGCAGGCATTCCGGGCTTCTTCACCAAGACCGGCGTTGGCACCGTGATCGCCGACGGCAAGTTTGAAAAGCAGTTCCCCACCGGTGCGGACGGCGCCATGGAGGACTACATCATGGAAGAAGGCATCTTTGCCGACCTCGCCATCGTTAAGGCCTGGAAGGCGGATGAGACCGGCAATCTGGTGTTCCGCAAGACGGCCCGCAACTTTAACGCGCCTGCCGCCACTTGCGGCAAGGTCTGTGTCGTTGAAGTGGAGGAGATCGTGCCGACCGGCTCGCTGGATCCGGATTCGATTCACCTGCCCGGCATTTATGTGCACCGCATCATCCAAGGCCAGCACGAGAAACGCATCGAACAGCGCACCGTGCGCAAGCGGGAGGAAGCATAATGCCTGCAGATACTAATGGCTGGGACCGTAATCAAATGGCAGCACGCGCCGCGCAGGAGCTGCAGGACGGCTGGTATGTGAACCTTGGCATCGGCATCCCGACCCTGGTCTCCAACTACATCCCCGAAGGTGTGGAAGTGACCCTGCAGTCGGAGAACGGCATGCTGGGCATGGGTCCCTTTCCGATCGAGGGGGAAGAGGACGCCGACCTGATCAACGCGGGCAAGCAAACCATAACCGAGCTGCCGCAGACCGCCTATTTCGATTCTGCGCAGTCCTTCGCGATGATCCGCGGCGGCAAGATTGCCATGGCGATCCTGGGTGCGATGGAAGTGGCCGAGAACGGCGATCTGGCAAATTGGATGATCCCCGGCAAGCTGGTAAAGGGCATGGGCGGCGCCATGGATCTGGTCGCGGGTGTCGGCCGTGTGGTGGTCGTGATGGATCACACCAACAAACACGGCGACAGCAAGGTTCTGAAGGATTGCACCCTGCCGCTGACCGGCAAGGGCGTGGTCGACCGGATCATCACCAACCTGGGCGTTCTGGACGTCGTGGACGGCGGCCTGAAGATCGTTGAGTTGGCGGATGGTGTCAGCGAAGACGAGATCCGCAGCGCGACCCAGGCCACCCTGGTGGACTGATCCCGGACCAGTTCTGACAACCAGGGCCCGCCGGTTTCCGGCGGGCCTTTTCTTTGCACATCCGGTTGGTTTGCAGTCAAACCCCGGCAGCAGACCCAGGCCGGGCGCGCGGGCGCTGCGTGTGCCAGATGGCGCCTTCGGGCGGGTTGACGATTTCATACATGTAAACACGCTTATCGTACCAATTGACGATCTTCTCCTGGCCGTCTTCGAACACCACCACGCAAAAACTGCCCCTGGCCGGATCACAGCTGTCGCGGCCAAGCAAGGTAACGATGACCGGATCCACCAAATGCCGGTTGAACAGCACGATTGCCTTGGTCTGTTTGCCCGAAACATACAAAGCACCTGCAAACAGGCCCGCGGCCAGCAGCACAAAACCCAGGCCCGAGAAATTCCTGAACGGGTTGACCTTTGCAAGCCCCGGAGCAAAGGCGACAAACATCATCCGCCCGAAAATCCCGGTAAAAGCGATCAGGCCGAGCATTGTAAGTGTGCTGGTGGCCTCTTGCGAACCCGCGGCAAGAGCCGCCGGATCAATTCCCAATTCCAATTCCTGTCTCCAATTTCTCAAAGCCAAATGATGCGGCTCAATCCTGTCAATTCCTGCACCATAGCCGCGGTGACAGGAAAAGAACAAAAACTTTGCAGAAAACACACCATTTCAAGACGTTGCGGACAGGCCGCTGGGCAGGCTGGCAGAACTCCGGTTATGCCCTGCTTTCGCTTGTTAAATTGATTTGAGTTGCCAGCCCCTTCCGTCGCCAAAATGAACAGACCGGTACACACAGAGATGAATCATCCGCCCGCACAAACAGGACGAATTGGTCCGCAAAGCCCTGGACGTGTTCTACCGCAGCGGATTTCACACGGCGGAAATGGACAAGCCGGTCGGGGAAACCGGCGTCTCAAAGACTTCCATGTACAAGCAATTCCGCACCAAGGATGACCTGATCATTGCTGTTCTGCCGCTGCGCGACGAGAACTTCCGCAACTGGCTCTATGGCCGTATGGAGGACCTGTCGGACACACCGGCGGGACAGCTGATCGCGCCTTACTTGCCCAACCTGAAAACGCATCCGTCGGACAAAAACTGCGGCGGTGTCATGCATAGGCCGCGCGCCACCTGATAGGCGGCCAGAACCTTGGGCACGTAGTCGCGTGTCTCGGCAAAGGGCGGCACCCCTTGGTGCGAGCGCACAGCCCCTTCGCCGGCATTATAGCCAGCCAGCACCAAAATCGGATCGCCGCCGAATTCCCCCATCAGCCAGTCGAGATACTGAATACCGCCAGCAATGTTCTGCCGCGCTTCCAGCGCGTCACTCACTCCGAAACGTTTGGCAGTATCGGGCATCAGCTGCATCAGCCCCTGCGCCCCGGCAGAGCTGACCGCATCGGACTTGCCGGCGGATTCGACAGCGATCACTGCCAGGACCAAGGCCGGCGACACCTCGGTGCCCAGGCTTTCGGTCAGGATCTGCACCCCGCGTTCCTGCACAATATCCTGCATCAGTTGCAACCTCGGGGCCGCCGGGCCTTTGGCTCCGCTCAAGGCCTGCAGGGCGTCATCCAGACGCCCCGGCCCCGATCCCTCTAGTCCAAAGGCAACCTTATCCCAGAACCACCCATAACGGCCGGCCGGCTTTGCGCTGCTGTCTGCGGCTGCTTTCAACGCAGGCGCCGGGGGGGCTGGCTCAGGTTCCGGCTCAATCTGTATGGTTATGCGCTTGCCTCTGCCGGGCGCCGGCGGCTTGATGCGTTTGGCCTCAAACTGCGGAAAAGGCCGGGGCTGCACCTCCTCAGCCACTGCAGCCAGTGGCATGGCACAGGCTGCCAGCGCCAATACAGTGTTCCCGAACGACATTGCCCTGCCTGCCTGCGGTTTCAGTTCGCTCCAGTCTGTGAAAATTGACGCCCGAAGGCCAGTATTCCTGCCCCGGAATCTGGCGCAACCGCCTTATTTGCCCTGGACTGGCGCTGAAATATCACGGGACACGCCGCGGTAACAAAAAATTAATACTGCAAAAACAATGAGATGCACAAGGTATTGCCGAAAAGTAAAAATTGGGCAGCAATTTCCGGGTTTCAGCCCAAATCCTGCCACGCTGCACTGGCTATATGTATTCATCCAAGCCGGACAGTGGTCGAGCAGGTGAGAGAGCAGACCCTGGCGAGATGGCGGGATTACACATTCAGAGATCCTTTGGAGGGACCGAACCATGATCAAGTTTTTCAAAAGCTTCCGCAAAGACTTCCGCAAAGACGAATCCGGCGCTGTGACCGTTGACTGGGTTGTGCTGACCGCAGCTGTCGCCGCACTGGGCGGCGTGGTTTACACCGCTGTGCAGGATGGCGCATCCGACCTGGCAAGCGACACCGGCTCCTACCTGAAAGGCAAGACACCGTCCGACGCTTCCGGCGGCACCACCTGATCCGCATCGCTTAGTCGCAATGCTGGCCGCCCTCTTCGGAGGGCGGCCTTTTTTTGTTCAGACGGCTTGCAAGTTAAGCGCGGCCTTGAACAGACCTGCCTCTGTCGAAGCCTTACATCTTGTGCTTGCAGATCGCCGGCGGCCTGGCAGGCGCCAAGTTTCATCAAATGCAGATTACACAACGGCGAAGGCAGGAGCAGCCTCGCCCGCCCGCCATTTCTTGCCAAAAAGTTAAAATTAGGCAGCGATTTCCGAATTCTCGCCCCAATCCTGCCACGCTCCACTGGCTATATGTACTCATCCAAGCCGGTCGGCGGCCAAGCAGGTGAGAGAGCAGGCCCTGGCAGAACGGCGGGACAGCATTAATTCAGAGATCCTTTGGAGGGACCAAACCATGATCAAGTTTTTCAAAAGCTTCCGCAAAGACTTCCGCAAAGACGAATCCGGCGCCGTGACCGTTGACTGGGTCGTGCTGACCGCAGCTGTCGCCGCACTGGGCGGCGTGGTTTACACCGCAGTGCAGGACGGCGCATCCGACCTGGCAAGCGACACCGGCTCCTACCTGAAAGGCAAGACACCGTCCGACGCTTCCGGCGGCACCACCTGATCCGCATCGCTTAGTCGCAATGCTGGCCGCCCTCTTCGGAGGGCGGCTTTTTTTGTTCAGACCTGTTGAAAGTCAGCCGCAGCCTTAGCAGCACAGCTTCCCGCTTCAGATGGAAAAGCGAGGCGTCACTCCCTCGAACTGCCAGGGGAAGCGCCCGGCACGGCCATGCACATTCCTTGGCTATTGGGCAAAATGCACAGGATTACGCCCAATTAACGCCCCATTCATAAAGCTTAATGATCCTAAGCATACGGGGCGGCTCAGGACGGGCCGGTCCGTTCCTTGAACCCCTTTGGGCAGCGAGGTCCGCAACATGAAGAAACTATGGTCATTCATTGCCAGTGACGACGGAGCGATAACCGTTGACTGGGTTATCCTGGCCGCCGCCGCAATCGGGCTGGCCGTATTGATTGCTGGGATGACGCAAGACGGCGCGCTTGGCCTGGCCCAGGGGCTGGCAGACTATATGAGCAATTGGAACTTTGGCTGAGGCTTGGCGGACACCATCAATTGCCGCCGCAGTTCGAGTGATCCAGCAGCCGGTTCCGCCCCGCGGGGCGTCGGCTGAAATCTATGAGAGGTAACACAATGCGTGCAGTTTTCGGACTGGTGCTGATCGTCGGTGTGGCCCTCGCGGGCGGCGCCGTCATGATGGCAAAAAACTATATCTCGGCCTATCAGAATGAACTGGCCCGCGAGCGCGCGGCCCGTGCCGAAGCGGTGCCGCTGGTGGATGTTTTTGTCGCCACCAAACCCTTGAAATACGGCGAGCGGCTGTCCCAGGACGCAGTGCGCACCGTGCGCTGGCCCGAAGATGCCATTCCCGAAGGTGCCTATATCACCCATGAAGAGTTGTTTCCGCCGCATGCCGGTGATCAGCTGAGAGTGGTTCTGCGCGCCATGGAAACGGATGAAGCCATCATGGCCCTCAAGGTCACGGCACCTGGTGAAGATGCCGGCATCACCTCGCGGTTGCAGCGCGGTATGCGTGCCTTTGCAATCAAGGTCGATGTCTCCTCAGGTGTTTCGGGTTTCTTGCGGCCTGGCGACAAAGTGGACGTCTACTGGACCGGCATGATGCCTGGATCGGCCGGCAACCGCGGCGAGGTCACCCGTCTGATTCAGACCAATGTGGAACTGGTGGCCGTTGACCAAAGCGCCGGCGGCGATATCAACGAAGCCGTCATCGCCCGCACCGTCACTGTTGCAGCCCACCCCAGGCAGGTCGCCGCGCTGGCACAGGCGCAAACCACCGGACGGCTGTCGCTAGCCCTGGTCGGCGCCGGCGATGACACCATCGCCTCGGTTGTCGAAGTGGACCAGCGCAGCCTGCTCGGCCTGGGGGCCTTGGAAGCGCCGCAAGAAGTGGAAAAGAAAAAAGTCTGCACCATCCGCACCCGCCGCGGCGCCGAGGTTGTGGAAATTCCGATCCCCTGCACAAACTAGGAATTTCATTTCCGCGCAGATCGTTAACAGGCTCAGCCGCCCCACTCAAACGAAGGGCGGCTGTTTTGCCTGTTGCGCAGGCCCCACAATAGCCTTTGGTCAGGAACACCCCCGAAGCCATTGATTCTTGCAATAATTCGGGATCTGCACCACAGTGCCCGAAAGAGCGGGCGAAAAGACCCGGATTTTGAGGCGTGATCGGAAAGGCAGGTCACATGGCAATTGGACGGTTCGTAGCGGCGGCCCTGCTGGGGCTATCGCTTATTGGTATGCCTCAGGCAGATGGGGCATCAGCGCAATCCTTGCGGGTGGTTAAAAAAGGCACGGCTTCACGACTGGACGTGCCGATGAACCGCGCCGTGGTGGTGGAAAGCGAAACCCCTTTTGCTGAGCTCAGCATCGCCAACCCCGGCATTGCAGATATCTCCTCCCTCTCTGACCGCACGATCTATGTGCTGGGCAAGTCGCCCGGCCTGACCACGCTGACGCTGCTTGATGGTTCCGGCCGGCTGATCACCAATGTGGACGTGCGGGTGGCGGCAGATGTGACCGAATTCAAAGAACGTCTGCGCCAGATCCTGCCCAATGAAAAAATCGAAGTCCGCACCGCCAACGACGGCATCGTTTTGTCCGGCACCGTGTCCAGCGCAGCGCGGCTGCAGCGGGCGCTGGACCTGGCAGAGCGTTATGCACCGGAGCGGGTCAGCAATCTGATGTCGGTCGGCGGTGTGCAGCAGGTCATGCTTAAGGTCCGCTTTGCCGAAATGCAGCGCTCGGTCTCAAAATCGCTGAGCGCCTCGCTGGGCTTCAACGGCGGCACCGGCAATGGCCGCACCGGCGGAATCAACACACTGAACACGTCCGGCGCGCTGGCCAACTCTCTGGCCGGCAACATCCCCGCCGCCAACGAAAACACCGGCGCCTTCCTGTTCGGCTTCAACGCAGGGTCAGTCCAGGTCAGCCTGCTGCTGGAAGCACTTGAGCAAAAAGGCGTTGTCCGCACGCTTGCAGAACCCAACCTGTCCGCTCTGTCAGGACAGGAGGCGAAATTCCTGGCTGGCGGCGAATACCCGGTTCCGATTGCCCAGGAAGACGGTGTGATCACTGTTGACTTCAAACCTTTCGGCATTGAGCTGAACTTCATTCCCAGGGTGATCGACGGCGACCTGATCAATTTGGAACTGAATGCCGCCGTGTCGGCCATCGACCCGTCCAACTCGCTGGAGCTGGCTGGCCTGACCATCGACGCCTTCTCGCGGCGCGAGACCTCGACCACGGTGGAAATGCGCGACGGCGAGAGCTTTGCCATCGCCGGTTTGATCCGTGATGAATTTCTCGACAACTCTTCACAGTTGCCCTGGCTTGGCGACGTGCCGGTGCTGGGCGCGCTGTTCCGCAGCGCCGATTACCAGCGCGAACAGACCGAACTGGTGATCATCGTCAGCGCCCACCTGGTGACCCCGACCCGCGGCGAGGCGCTGACCCTGCCGACCGACCGGGTGGCGCCGCCAAGCGAAAAGGACCTGTTCCTGTTCGGGCGCACCTCCCGCACCAAAAACGGACCGGCGGCCGAAGTGGCTAAGCAGGATTTCAACGGCTCATACGGCTACGTGCTGGACTGATAGGGAGTGGCACAGATGATCAGAACCGCTGCAATTTTCGCTATTCTTCTGGCCGCAGCCGCCTGCGAACGGGAGGCCGGCCGCGAGCTGAACCGCTCAGGCGACTTTGGCGAGGCGACCCTTAGCAATGCGGCGGTGATGAGCGGGGAACGCAATTTTGCCATCCAATTGGCCAGCCGGTTCGCCAAAGAAGTGCCCACGACGATCAACTTCGATTTTGACAGCGCCCGGCTGGATCAGACGGCGCGGACGGTTCTGGACCGCCAGGCGGTCTGGATCAAGCAATTCCCCGAGGTGCGATTCCGCGTCTTCGGCCACACCGACGCGGTCGGCAGCAACGGCTATAACAAATCCCTCGGCTTGCGCCGGGCCCGCGCGGCTGTGAACTATCTGGTTTCCCGCGGCATCAGCCGCAGCCGGCTGGAAGCAGTGGTGTCGCACGGTGAAACCCAGCCGCTGGTCCCGACACCTGAGCGCGAACGCCGCAACCGCCGGACGGTGACCGAGGTCAGCGGTTTCCTTAAGCGCCACCCGACGGTGCTGGACGGGAAATACGCCCAGATCATCTATCGCGAATATCTGGAAAGCGCGATTCCGGGCACCACCCTGACCGAACAGCAGTCGCTGGAGCGCACGCTGCAGTAGGCAGAAGACGCGGCCAGCTGGTTACGAAGTAGTAACAATTCCCCAGATTTGGGGATTTTTGGCCCCAATATCGCCTAGATTGCCACCGACATTGTTTCCAAGAGGCGGACTGTGCCCAAAGCCCGGTCTGCCCAAGTGAACAAGGATGATGGCGATGAGCAGCGGAATGCCGCAAACAGACACACCTGCGATTGTTGCCTGCACGATCAGCCGGGACGTGCAGAACTTCGACCTCCTTATCGAAGATATGGAAGCCGTCCTGGGAGAGGCCTGGGGCGATCTGGGCTTTACCGAAGCGCTGGCTTTCTTTGGCCAGACCGAGGCAGAGCCGCTGCAGTTTGTGGCCCTGGCCATCGACAACGCCGATGAGGGCGATCTGCCGCTGATGGGAGAGATTATCAGCCAGGCAAAGGCGCGCGGCATCAAGGTGATCCTGATCGCCGAGGACGTGACCCCGGCGGCACTGCATACGCTGCTGCGCCAGGGCGCGGACGAGTTTGTGCCCTACCCGCTGCCTGAACAGGAATTGCAGGCTGCCATCGAACGGCTGCAGGCGCCGGAACCGGAAGTCGCGCAGAACCCGCACCAGCTGCAGTCCGGCAGCCAGCGCGAAGGCGCGGTTATCGTCTGTCACGGGCTGGCAGGCGGCACCGGATCGACCACCATGGCTGTCAACCTGGCCTGGGAGCTTGCAGCGCTCAGCGAACATGACGAACCCAGCGTGTGCCTGCTGGATCTGGATCTGCAGCACGGTTCGGTCTCGACCTACCTTGACCTGCCCCGCCGCGAGGTGGTGATGGAAATGCTCAGCGAAACTGAAAGCATGGACGCGGATCTGTTCGGCCAGGCGCTGCTGCCGTTTCAGGAAAAGCTGCAGGTTCTGACGGCTCCGTCCGAGCTGGTGCCGCTGGATCTGCTGTCGCCCGAGGATATCACACGGGTGATCGGGATGGCGCGCAGCCACTTCGACTTTGTTGTCGTCGATATGCCCCATACGCTGGTGCAATGGTCTGAAACCGTTCTGAACATGGCGCATGTTTACTTCGCGATGATCGAACTGGACATGCGTTCGGCACAGAACGCGCTGCGCATGAAGCGGGCGCTGCAGTCCGAGGACCTGCCGTTCGAAAAACTGCGCTTTGCCCTGAACCGGGCGCCGAAGTTCACCGATCTTGCCGGCAAAAGCCGGGTCAAACGGATGGCCGAATCCCTGAGCATCTCCATCGACCTGCAGCTGCCCGATGGCGGCAAGCAGGTTCTGCAGAGCTGCGACCACGGGCTGCCGCTGGCCGTTTCGGCAGCGAAGAATCCCTTGCGCAAAGAAATCGCCAAGCTTGCAGCCTCGCTGCACGCATTGGGCCGAAGTGAAGCCGAAGCCGCCTAAGCGGCTGAACCGGGGGTGAGTTGATGTTTTCCAAGTACAAAAAGCAAGCGGCCAAACCTGCCGCACCTGCGCCTGCGCCGGTTCCGGTCGCGGCGGCTGCTGCCGCGCCTGCTGCCAGTCTGCGGCGGCCGGTCCAGCGCAAGGCCGCCGAGGCGCAGCCGATGGATAAGGACCGCAAGCGCAAGGAGCGTTTGGGCGAGATCAAGATCCAGCTGCACCGGGAGCTTTTGGAGAACCTGAACCTGGCCGCGCTGGAACGCGCAGGCGAGGCAGAGCTGCGATCTGAGATCGCCACGATTGCAACCGAGATTCTGGCGGAAAAAGGCATCGTCCTGAACCGCGAAGACCGCCAGCAGCTGAACAAGGAGCTGTATGACGAGGTCACCGGCCTTGGCCCGCTTGAGGCGCTGCTGCAGGACGACACGGTCAGCGATATCCTGGTGAACGGCCCGCAGCAGATCTTTGTTGAACGCGATGGCAAGCTGCAGATCAGCGACATCACCTTCAAGGATGAGAAGCATCTGATGCGGATCATCGACAAGATCGTGTCGGCTGTGGGCCGCCGTGTTGATGAGAGCAACCCCTATGTGGACGCCCGCCTCGCCGATGGCTCGCGTTTCAACGCGATGGTGCCGCCGGTTGCGGTGGATGGCTCGCTGGTGTCGATCCGGAAATTCAAAAAAGACAAGCTGGGCATCGACGACCTGGTGAATTTCGGCGCCTTCACCGAGGAGATGGCCGCCTTTCTGCAGGCCGCAGTTTCGACCCGGCTGAATGTCATCGTCTCGGGCGGTACCGGTTCGGGTAAAACCACCACACTGAATGCGCTGTCCAGCTTCATCGACAATTCCGAGCGGATCCTGACGATCGAGGATACCGCGGAACTGCAGCTGCAGCAGACCCATGTGGGCCGGATGGAAAGCCGCCCGCCCAATGTTGAAGGCAAGGGCGAGGTCTCCCCTCGCGACTGTCTGAAGAACGCTTTGCGGATGCGCCCTGACCGCATCATCGTCGGCGAGACCCGCGGCGAGGAAGTCATCGACATGCTGCAGGCGATGAATACCGGCCATGACGGCTCGATGACCACGATCCATGCCAACTCAGCCCGCGACGGGATTTCACGCCTGGAAAACATGATTGCGATGGCAGGTATTGAAATGCCGCTCAAAGCGGTGCGCAGCCAGATCTCCTCGGCTGTGAATCTCATTGTGCAGGCCTCGCGTCTGCAGGACGGTTCCCGCCGGATGACCTCCATCACCGAAATCACCGGCATGGAGGGCGACGTGATCTCGATGCAGGAAATCTTCCGCTTCCAGCGGGTCGGGCTGACCCCGGACAACAAAATCATCGGCCATTTCACCGCCACCGGCGTGCGCAGCCATTACTCTGAGCGCTTCCGCCTGTGGGGCTTTGATCTGCCGCCGTCGATCTATGAACCCACCGTGATGGAGGCACGCTGATGCAACTGAGTGCCGAGCCGCTTATTTATGGCGCGATCTTCTTTGGGGTTCTGGCCCTGGTCGAAGGCCTGTATCTGTTCACCTTCGGCAAATCCATCAGCCTCAACAGCAAGGTGAACCGCCGGCTGGAGATGATGGAGAAGGGCAGCAACCGCGAACAGGTGCTGGAGCAGCTGCGTAAAGAGCTGGGCCAGCACGCCAAATCGCAGTCTATCCCGCTCTATTCACTGCTGTCGGAGCGGGCGCAGAAAGCGGCGATTGCCTTTTCGCCCAAGCAGCTGATCCTGATCATGGCCGCCCTTGCTGCCGTTGCTTTTGCCGGCCTCAGCATCGGTACTTCGGCCCCCCTGCCCGTCCGGATCCTGGGATCCGTCATCATCGGCGTTGGTGCGGTGTTCTTCTGGGTTAACAAGAAAGCCGCCAAGCGGATGGCCATGATCGAAGAACAGCTGCCGGATGCGGTGGAACTGATGGTGCGCAGCTTGCGCGTCGGCCATCCGTTCACCTCGGCTGTGCAGATCGTCGCAAATGAGGTCGAGGATCCGCTGGCAACTGAGTTCGGCATTATCTCCGACGAATGCGCTTATGGCCGCGATGTCGGCGAATCGCTCAAGGAAATGGCGGAACGGCTGGACATGCAGGACATGCGCTTTCTGGCTGTTGCCGTTACCATCCAGCAGCAATCAGGCGGCAACCTGGCCGAAGTTCTGGCAGGTCTGGCCAAGGTGATCCGCGCCCGCTTCCGCCTGTTCCGCCGGGTCAAGGCCATCACCGCCGAGGCGCAGTGGTCGGGCAAATTCCTGTCGGGGTTCCCGCTGTTCTGCCTGATCGGGATCCTGGTCAAGGATCCCAATTATTATGACGGCGTGCTGGACCATCCCTGGTTCATCCCCGCCTGTTTTGCGGTGGGTGTGATGCTGACTGCCAATCTGATCGTCATGCGCGTGCTGACCAACATCAAAGTGTAAGGAGGGGACCGTGGAATTTCTGACCGGAATAAACGATTACCTGACATCGCAATTCGGCGAGTTCGGCCCGCTCCTGGCGCTTGGCATTGCCGGGCTGTTCATGATCCTGCTGGCGGTTCCGCTGCTGCTGAACCAGCCCGAGGATCCGCTGAAGAAGCTGCAAAAGAACATGGCGCCCGAAACCCGGAACAAACCGCAAAAGCAGCGGTTGCGCCAGGCCGACCGCAACGAGCAGTTGCAAAAATTCGCAGGCTTTCTGGAACCGCAGAACGAAGACGAACTGTCAGCGATGGAACTGAAGCTGCGCCAGGCAGGGTATCACTCCAAGGACTCGGTACGCCTGTTTCATTTCCTGCAGTTTGCTCTGGGCATTCTGGGTCTGTTGGCGGGGCTGTTCTTTGTCTATGTGCTGAAGGCCGATATCGATTATGACAGCCAGCAAATGGCGATCCGCATCATCGGCCCCGGTGCGGCCGGCTATTTGCTGCCGAAATACTGGATCACCCGCCGGATTGAAGAGCGCAAGCAAAAGATCACCGAAGGCTTCCCGGATGCGCTGGACATGATGCTGGTCTGTGTCGAAGCCGGCCAGTCGCTGGACCAGGCGATTGTTCGCGTCGCCAAGGAGCTGCACGCCTCTTTCCCGGATCTGGCCGAAGAATTCGAGGTTGTCGCGCAAGAAATGAAGGCAGGCAAGGAAAAGGACAAGGTCCTGCGGGACATGGCCACCCGCTGCGGGGTGCAGGATGTCTCCTCCTTTGTGACTGTGATGATCCAGTCCGCCAGCTTCGGCACCTCGATCGCAGACGCCTTGCGGGTTTATGCCGGGGAAATGCGCGACAAGCGTGTGATGCGCGCGGAAGAGGCCGCAAACAAGTTGCCCGTGAAGATGACCCTTGCCACAATGGGCCTGACAGTCCCGCCGCTGCTGATCATTCTGGTCGGCCCGTCGGTGCAGGGCATCATGAACATGGGCAACTGAGGCAACCGAACATGAACTCATCAGGACGGGCCGGGCCGGGCCGTCTCTGCCGTGCTATTGCCGCCGCCAGCGTTGTTGCGCTGGCGGCGGCCTGCGCGCCGGGCGGGCTGAAACAGGACAAGGGCAGCCCTTGGGCGCCAGGCGGCAATCACCGCCAGCAGGCCGAGGACGGGCTGGTAGTCGGCCACCGGCTGATGGCAGCGGGCCAGCATGAACTGGCACTGGACGCCTTCACCCGCGCGGCCCTTGACCACGGGCTCACGCCCGAAGTTCTGACCGGCATGGGCAGTGCCAAACTGGGCCTCAGGCGGCTTGGCCAGGCAGAAGATCTGTTGCGCCAGGCGGTGGATGCGGACGGCACCTGGCCTGAACCGATGAACAACCTGGGCGTCGTGCTGATGGAGCGCGGCAAAACCGCCGAAGCCGTGCAGGTGTTCCAGCGCGCCTATGCGCTTGACAATGGCGAAAGTGACGCAATCCGCGATAATTTACGCCTTGCTCTCGCAAAGCTTGAAAATCCTGCGCATACTGACCCTCAAAATCAAGACTATAAATTGGTGCGGCAAGGCGGCGGCAGCTACCTGATAAGCCAAGCACCATGACAGAGGCAGAGCAGTAAAAAGGACGCACCAATGCGCCAGCAGTATTTCCTATCCGCTTCTCTGGCAGGGGCGCTGCTTTTGTCGGCCTGCGCAGAGAAAGCCGATGAAACCGTGGAACGGGCTTTTCAGGAAGTGAATGTCATCGACGAGAGCAATCTGAATGACGTCATGCTCTCGGTCGCCGACCCGAACGAGGCGGTTGCCCATTTCCAGCGGACGCTGAAGAACAGCCCGGACCGGATTGAGCTGCAACGCGGGCTGGCCTATTCGCTGATCCGCGCCAAGCGCACCACCGAAGGCACCACCGCCTGGAAGAAAGTTGTCTCGATGAAGGGGGCCACCAGCGAGGATCATGTTCAGCTGGCAGGCGCGCTTGTGCGCAGCGGCGAATGGGACGGGGCCAAGGCAGAACTGGACAGGGTTCCCCCAACCCATGAGACCTATGAGCGCTACCGCCTGGAGGCAGTTGTGGCGGATGCCGCCAAAGATTGGAAACGCGCCGACAGCTTTTATGAAATTGCAGTGGGTTTGACGACAAAACCCGCAAAAGTGATGAACAATTGGGGCTATTCCAAGCTGACCCGCGGCGACTTCGCCGGCTCTGAGCGGTTGTTCGGCGAAGCAATCCGCCAGGATCAACGCCTGTTCACAGCCAAGAACAACCTGGTTCTGGCCCGCGGCGCGCAACGCAATTACACCCTGCCGGTGATCCCGATGGATCAGACTGAACGCGCACTGCTGCTGCACACGCTGGCGCTGTCGGCAGTAAAGCAAGGCGACGTCAAGACCGGCGAGAATCTGCTGCGCGAAGCGATTGACACCCACCCGCAGCACTTTGAGGAAGCCTCGCGCTCGCTGGCGGCCCTGGAGAACGGCTGATCCATGCAGTTCCCGGCCCATGCTGCCCTGTGGTTCCTGCCTTTGGTGCTGCCGCTGTGCTACACAGTCGCGCTGACAGATCTGCGCGGCATGCGCATCCCCAACTGGGCCGTCGATTTGCTGGCGGTGATCTATGTGGTTGCAGGCGCGATGCTGATGCCCAGCTGGGCGGACTACGGCTGGCATCTGCTGCACCTGCCGGTCGGCATCGGCCTGGGCTACTTGTTCTATGCAGCCGGCGCTGTCGGCGCGGGCGACGCCAAATTTGCAGGTGCCGCCGCCCCCTTCTTTGCGCTTGGCGACCTGCGGCTGTTGATGATTATCTTTGCTGCCACCCTGCTGGCCGGGTTCACCGCCCACCGGATCGCCAAATACACCCCCCTGCGCCGGCTGGCGCCGCAATGGCAAAGCTGGGACACCGGCAAAAGCTTCCCGATGGGCCTGTGCCTGGGCGGCACCCTGGCCCTCTACCTGGTGCTGGCAGCGCGCTTTGGCAGCTGACTGCATCCGCTGCAAAAACTTCGCCGGAATTCCGCCGCCTCCGCGGAATTGCTGCAGCTCTGCCCCGCTGTTGCCACAGTCCTGAATAGTCTGTTTCCTTGAACGCCCCGGCCGCCGGGGCACGGATCCGATCTCAGGGACAGGCACCGCCATGAACATGCAGAACCTCACCGTGATGGCCCCGCCCGCCCCCAAAGGGCTGGCGCAGATGCAGCTGCCGCTGGTGATGATGCGGGACATCCTGCTGAAGACCATCTTCCGCAAAAACGTCGAGAACGTCACGGAAATCGCCGAGGCAATCTGCCTGCCTGGCGCCGTTACCCAGGAACTGGTGGATATCGCCCGTGAGCAAAAGCTGCTGGAAGCCACCGGCACGCTCAACGCCAACAACGGCAACGAAATGGGCTACCAGCTGACCGATGCGGGTAAATCGCGGGCGCTGGATGCGCTCAGCCAGTCGGAATACTTCGGGGCGATGCCGGTGCCGCTGGACGTCTACCGAGAGCAGGTGAAACGCCAGTCGATCCGCAACATCCAAGTGTCCCGCGACCAGCTGACCAATGCCATGGGGCATCTGATTCTGCCAAACAGCCTGCTGGACCACCTTGGCCCGGCCGTCAGCGCGGGCCGTTCGATCCTGATGTACGGTCCGCCGGGCAACGGCAAGTCTTCAATCTCCAACGGTATCCGCGACGCCCTGGGGGACCACGTCTATGTGCCGCGCGCCATTGAATATTCGGGCCAGGTGATCACAGTCTATGACCCGATCGTCCACACCGAAGTCGCGCAGGAACCGGAAGACCCCAACGCGTTGCGCCGCCGCCGCAGATTCGACGAACGCTATGTCATGTGCCAGCGCCCCACCGTAATCACCGGCGGTGAACTGTCTCTGGACATGCTGGATCTGGTCTATAACCCTACCGCGCGCACCTATCAGGCGCCCTTGCAGCTGAAATCCACCGGCGGCATTTTCATCGTCGACGACCTTGGCCGCCAGGCGGAACCGCCGCAGTCGCTGGTCAACCGCTGGATTGTGCCGCTGGAGGAAAGCAAGGACATCCTCGCATTGCAGTCAGGCGAGAAGTTCGAAGTGCCCTTTGACACCCTGGTGATCTTCTCCACCAACTTCCACCCGAACAAAATCTTTGACCAGGCAGCCCTGCGGCGGATCTTTTTCAAGATCAAAATCGACGGCCCGGACCAGGAAAACTACCTCAAGATCTTTGCCATGGTGGCCCGCAAGAAAGGCATGCCGCTGGACGAAGGCGCATTGGTGCACCTGCTGAAAAAGAAATACCCGTCGATCGATAACGTCTATGCGAACTACCAGCCGGTGTTTCTGATCGATCAGATCATCGCAATCTGCGAATTTGAGGGCATCCCTTATCAGATGTCCCCCGAGCTGATCGACCGCGCCTGGGCTAACATGTTCGTCAAGGACGAAGATATCGTGAAGTGATCCCCGCCGGCAGACAGGCGGCAGCAAGAGTTTTCAAAAACTCTTGCAAAACTTTTCGAAAAGTTTTGGGCCTTCCCCTAAAAGGAAGGGATGAGCAAACTTCCCAAGGTCATTTTAGGCTGGTTTACCGCCCGCGGCTGGTCCATCCACCCGCACCAGCATACCATGCTGGACCGTGCCGGGGATCCGGCAACCCTGCTGATCGCCCCCACCGGCGGCGGCAAGACCATGGCCGGCTTTCTGCCCACCCTCGCCGATCTGGCAGAAAGCCCTCATGACGGGCTGCACACTCTCTATATTTCACCGCTCAAGGCCCTTGCTGCAGACATCAAACGCAACCTGCGCACCCCGGTCGAGGAAATGGGCCTGCCCATCCGCATTGACGACCGCACCGGCGACACGCCGTCTTCCCGCAAAAGGCGCCAGCGCGCCGATCCGCCGCATATTCTGCTGACCACACCGGAAAGCCTGGCGCTGCTCACCTCCTACGAGGATGCAGCCCGCACTTTCAAAGGGCTGAAGCGGGTGGTGGTGGACGAGATCCATGCGCTGGCCGAAAGCAAGCGCGGCGACCAGCTGATGCTGGCCCTGGCGCGGCTGCAAACGCTCTGCCCGAACCTGCGCCGGGTGGGCCTGTCAGCCACGGTGGACGACCCGCAGGCCATTGCCAGCTATCTGGCCTGCCACCCGGATCCCTGCAATATCGTGCAGGCCGACCCCGGCCCGGCGCCAGACATCCGGATGCTGGAAACCGCAGAAGCCCCGCCCTGGGCCGGCGGCGGCGCGGCCTATGCCATCGCGGCGGTGATGGAACAGATCCAGGCGCATAAAACTACGCTGATTTTTCACAACACCCGCGCCCAGGCCGAGATATTCTTTCGCAATCTCTGGCTCGCCAATGACGATGCGCTGCCGATCGGGATCCATCACGGCTCGCTCGACCGGGGCCAGCGCGACCGGGTCGAGGCCGCCATGGTCCGCGGCGAGCTGCGCGCCATTGTCTGCACCGGTTCACTGGACCTCGGCATCGACTGGGGCGATGTGGATCTGGTGATCCAGATCGGCGCACCGAAGAACGTGAAACGCCTGGTCCAGCGCATCGGCCGCGCCAACCACAGCTACAACGTCCCGTCCAAGGCGCTTTTGGTCCCCGCCAACCGGTTTGAGGTGGTGGAATGCCATGCCGCGCTGGACGCCGTCCGTGCAGGGGATCTGGACGGCGAGGCACGCGGCCCCGCCCCCGCGATGTCCTTTGCCAGCACATCCTGATTACGGCCTGTGCCGGGCCGTTTGATGCGGATGAACTCTACACCGAAATAACCAGCGCCGGCGCCTATGCCACCCTCACCCGCGCCGGTTTCGATGCCTGTCTCGATTTCTGTGCCACCGGCGGCTACGCGCTGAAAGCCTACGACCAGTGGCAGCGCCTGTTGCAACGCCCGGACGGCAAATGGCAGCTGCGCGATCCGCGCGCCGCCCAACGCATCCGCATGAACCTGGGCACCATTCAGGACGCCGACCTCATCAAGGTGCGCCTGAAGCGCAGCCGCGGCGGCAAGCCCCTGGGCGAGATTGAAGAGGCCTTTGCCGCCACCCTCACCCCCGGCGACACATTCCTGATCGGCGGCCGGACCGTGCGTTATGAGGGCCTGCGCGAAATGACCGTCGAGGTTACCCGCACCCCCGGCAGGAAACCGAAAATCGCAGTATTCTCCGGCACCAAATTCGCCACCTCCACCCAGCTCAGCGCCCGCATCCTGGAGATGTTCAAACAGGACAGCTGGCCAGATCTGCCCCGCCACACCGCCGAATGGCTGGAACTGCAGCGCGACGTCTCGGATCTTCCCCGCGCAGGCTCGCTGCTGATCGAAAGCTTCCCCCGCGACGGGCGCGAGCATGCTTGCATTTACGGCTTTGCCGGCCGTAACGCTCAGCAAACGCTGGGGCTGCTCCTGACCAAGCGGATGGAGGAGCTTGGCCTCGATCCGCTTGGCTTTGTCTCGACCGACTACGCCACTTTGATCTGGGGTCTGGAGCCGCTGACCGACCCGGCCCCGCTGTTCGATGTCACTGCCCTGCGCGAGGGACTGGACGGCTGGCTGGCCGGCAACGCAGTAATGAAACGCGCCTTCCGCGGCGCGGCAACCATCGCCGGGCTGATTGAACGCAACACACCCGGGCAACGCAAGAACGGGCGCCAAGCAACATTCTCCTCCGACATCCTCTATGACACGCTCAGGAAATACGACCCGGACCACCTGCTGATGGGAATCACCCGCGACGAAGCCCTGCGCGGGCTGGTGGACTTTGGCCGCGTCGAGCAGATGCTGGCTCGGATCAATGGCCGGATCACCCTGCGGCGGCTGGACCGGATCTCGCCGCTTGCAGCGCCGCTTTTGCTGGAGGCTGGCAAGGTTCCGGTCAAAGGCGCAGCACAGGAAAAGCTGCTGCAACGCGAGGCCGAAGCGCTGATGCGGCTATCCGGACTGGACCGGCTGGTGCAATAGCGCTTGCCTGTTCGGCCTGCGCGTCTAAGACCACAGCATGAACGGATTTGATTTCAACCTCGCAGGCACCCGCCTGACCGCGCTCGGCTCCGGCGCGCTATGGTGGGCGGACCACCGGCTGCTTTGCGTCTCCGACCTGCATCTTGGAAAATCCGCACGCCATGCGCGGCGCGGCGGCAGTGCCCTGCCCCCTTACGAAGGCCGTGACACCCTCAACCGCCTTGAGGGACTGGTCGCAGACCTCAACCCGGCAACTGTGGTTTGCCTCGGCGACAGTTTCGACGATGATACCGCAGCCACAGAATTGCCGGCCACTGAAAGGATCCAAACCCTAGACCTGATGCAAAACCGCCGCTGGATCTGGATCGAGGGAAACCACGACCCCGCCCCCACCAGCCTAGGCGGGGAGCACTTGGCGGACTTGCGGGTTGGCCCCCTCACCTTCCGCCACATTGCTGATCCGCCGGCAACGGCGGAAGTCTCCGGCCACTACCATCCCAAGGCCCGCGTCCGCAGCAATTCACGCCCCTGTTTCCTGCTCGACGCCTCCCGCCTGATCCTGCCCGCCTTCGGCACCTATACCGGCGGATTGCGCAGCAGCGATCCGGCGCTTGCATCATTGATGGCGCCGAATGCCTTGGCCATTCTGACCGGTCCGCAAGCACTGCCGATACCGATGCCCCGCTAAGTGGCGCAGCGTCACCGCCATGGGACCGCCCCTTCTCTTCTATGCTTGGCCTCAGCAAAAGAAGGACACTCAAAATGGAACACCGCATCCGCAGCAGTTTCGCCAAGCAAAGCATGATGCAAACCCTGGGCGCAAACATCCAAAGCGTCTCGGATGGGGAAGTGGTGATCACTGCGCCGATCCTGCCCGGCAGCCGCCAGCAGCACGATGCGGCACATGCAGCGCTGAGCTTTGCCATCGGCGACACCGCTGCCGGATATGCAGCGCTGACAAAAATGCCGGAAGACAGCGAAGTGATGACAGCTGAGATGAAGATCAACCTGCTGGCGCCAGGTGCCGGAGACTCTTTTCGGGCGACCGGCAAGGTCATCAAACCGGGGCGCCGGCTGGTCATTGTCACGGCTGAGGTCCACGCGCTGCAGGGCAGCCAGGAAAAGCTGATTGCCATCCTCCAGGGCACGATGGTGCCCGTCCCGGCCTGAGGAACCGCCCCGCGTTCTGCACGTTTTCACAGAGTCGCAGCCAAGCTCCGGAATGAACGCCCGGCCCCTTTTTCATCTTTCCAAAAAATACTCCCGCCGGAGGCGTCCGGCGGGAGCTGTTTGGTACAGGTTTCAGCGTTCTGCGCTGCCTCAGGCGGTCAGGCCTTCGGGCTCTTTCAGACCGTTGGCGCGGCAGCAGGCGGTGACGGTGTTCGCAAGCAGGCAGGCGATGGTCATCGGGCCGACACCGCCCGGCACCGGGGTGATGGCGCCGGCGCGCTCAGCGGCACTGGCAAAATCGACGTCGCCGACCAGCTTCATCTTGCCTTCGCCTTTTTCGGGCGCATCAATCCGGTTGATGCCGACGTCGATGACGGTGGCGCCTTCCTTGATCCAGTCGCCCGGCACCATTTCCGGGCGGCCCACGGCGGCCACCACGATGTCGGCGCGGCGCACCACTTCGGCCAGGTCCTTGGTGCGCGAATGCGCGATGGTCACGGTGCAGCTGTCGCCCAGCAAGAGCTGCGCCATCGGCTTGCCGACGATGTTGGAACGGCCGATCACAACCGCATCCATGCCCGACAGCGACCCATGATAGTCGCGCAGCATCATCAGGCAGCCCAAGGGCGTGCAGGGCACCATCGATTTCTGACCGGTGCCCAACAGGCCGACGTTGGAGATGTGGAACCCGTCCACGTCCTTTTCCGGCGCGATCGAATTGATCACCAGATCCTCGTTCATATGCCCCGGCAGCGGCAGCTGCACCAGAATGCCGTGGATCGAGGGGTCGTTGTTCAGCTGATCAACCACCGCCAGCAGATCCGCCTCGGACGTGTCCGCATCCAGCTTGTGCTCAACCGAGTTCATGCCGACCTCAACGGTCTGCTTGCCCTTGGAGCGCACATAGACCTGGCTTGCCGGGTCTTCGCCGACCAGAACCACGGCCAGGCCGGGGGTGATGCCGTGCTCTTCTTTCAGCCGCGCCACATGCCCGGCCACCTGGCCGCGCACCTTGGCCGCAAAGGCCTTGCCGTCAATCAGAGTTGCTGCCATTGCTCTCTTCCTTTTTGTGCAGGCATTCGGCCCGCCTTACTCTTCCCGGATCACCCGCGCCTCGCGGGCAATCGACCAGTCCACCAGCTGCCGCCACAGGCCTTCGATCAGATCGGGGTCCAGCCCCTCCCCTTCCGCGGCGGCGCGGGCATTCATGACCACTTCCTCAACCCGTTCCGGGATCCGCGCCGGCCAGCCGTTGGCTTGCTTCAGCCGGATCGCCCGGTCGATATAGCCCGCCCGGGCGGCCAGAAGCTGCACCAGCTCAATATCCAGCCGGTCAATCTGGGCCCGCACCTCTGCCATCGACTGGCAGTCCTGCGGCGGTGTCTCTGTGCTCATGCGTCAGAACCTCGGCTTTCATTGCTTTGGGCCATGTGAGGTTCTGACCATTTTTGGTGGTCGCGCAATTGATTCCGAAAACCGGTTCCCGTCTTCGTCCCCTCGGACCAGTGGCGGTGCCTCAGACTTCGGATTGCGCTTGAAACTCCAGCGGCCCGGGATGTCCCGGGCCGCTGAATGTCGCATATCCTGTCTTAGAACAAGCCTTCGATCTGGCCGTCGTCATTCAGGCGGATGGTTTCCGAGGCCGGTTTGCGCGGCAGGCCCGGCATCGTCATGATCTCGCCGCAGACCGCGACGATGAAGCCGGCACCGGCTGACAGGCGGACCTCACGCACCGGAACCGAATGGCCGGTGGGCGCGCCGCGCAAGCTCGGGTCGGTCGAGAAGGAATACTGGGTTTTCGCCATGCAGACCGGCAGATTGCCGTAGCCTGCGTCTTCCCATTCCTTCAGCTGGTTGCGGATCTTGTTGTCGGCCAGCACCTCGTCGGCGCGGTAGATGCGCTTGGCGATGGTGTCGATCTTGTCGAACAGCGACATCTCGTCCGGGTAGATCGGCGCAAAGTTGGCCTGGCCCGCATCGACGATTTCCACAACCTTCTCGGCCAGCGGCGCAGAGCCTTCCGAGCCCAGCTCCCAGTGGCGCGACAGCACCGCCTCGACGCCATGGGTGGCGGCGTAGGCTTTGACAGCGTCCACTTCGGCATCGGTGTCGGTGACGAAGTGGTTGATCGCAACCACAACCGGCACACCAAAGGATTTGATGTTCTCGATGTGGCGGCCCAGGTTGGCGCAGCCGTTGTTCACAGCTTCGACGTTCTCAGCACCCAGGTCCGCCTTGGCGACGCCGCCGTTCATCTTCATCGCGCGCACGGTGGCAACCAGCACAACCGCGGACGGCGCGATGCCTGCCTTGCGGCATTTGATGTTCATGAACTTCTCGGCGCCGAGGTCAGCGCCAAAGCCTGCCTCAGTCACCACATAGTCTGCGACTTTCAGCGCGGTCTTGGTGGCAATCACCGAGTTGCAGCCATGCGCGATGTTGGCGAACGGGCCGCCGTGCACAAACGCCGGGTTGTTTTCCAGGGTCTGCACCAGGTTCGGCTGCATCGCGTCCTTCAGCAGAACGGTCATCGCGCCTTCGGCCTTGATGTCGCGGCAGTAGACCGGGGTCTTGTCGCGGCGGTAGGCCACGATGATGTCGCCAAGGCGCTTTTCCAGGTCCTTCAGATCGTTCGCGAGGCAGAGGATCGCCATCACTTCGGAGGCCACGGTGATGTCAAAACCGGCTTCGCGCGGGAAACCGTTGGAGACACCGCCCAGCGACGCGGTGATCACCCGCAGGGCCCGGTCGTTCATGTCCACAACCCGGCGCCATGCAACGCGGCGGGTGTCGATCTCGCACTCATTGCCCCAGTAGATGTGGTTGTCGATCATCGCCGACAGCAGCGAGTGGGCCGAGGTGATGGCGTGGAAGTCGCCGGTGAAGTGGAGGTTCATTTCCTCCATCGGCACCACTTGCGCGTAACCGCCGCCTGCAGCGCCGCCCTTCATGCCGAAGTTCGGGCCCAGCGAGGCCTCGCGGATACAGATCATCGCGTTCTTGCCGATCCGGTTCAGACCATCGCCCAGACCCACGGTGGTGGTGGTCTTGCCTTCGCCCGCAGGCGTCGGGTTGATCGCGGTCACCAGGATCAGCTTGCCGTCTTCCTTGGACTGAACCGAGTTGATGAACGACTGGGACACCTTTGCCTTGTCGTGGCCGTAGGGCAGCAGATCATCGCTGGAAATCCCGATCTTCGCACCAATCTCCTGGATCGGCTTCTTCTGCGCTTCACGCGCAATCTCGATGTCACTCTTGTAGCTCATGGCAAGGTTCCTGCTGAGTTTGCATACAATCGCCGGCACAGAGATGCCGGTTTCGCGATAGACTTAGCCAATATGCGGCAAAACACGCGCGTGATTTCCGACATTATCCTGCCTTGAAGCGGCGTGAGGTCTCTCGCAGGCCCTGCAAAGGTTCCTTAAAGGAAACGCTTTCCCTTTAAGGAAGGGTTTCACGGCGCCCAGGCGCGTTGATCCGGCACAAAGAGGGCAAATTTGCTGCCAAGGTCCACACTTCCCGGCCGTTCAACCCAGGCGGTGATTCCCCGGCGGTTCTTTGCGGCAGGCTTGAACCGGGCGCCACATCCGCTGTGATCTTTTTCAACCTCCCGCCCTGGCAGCACGCAAGGCCGGTTTTCCATGTCGACAGTCAAGGTCACCCCATCCGGTCCCTGCAGCCGGGAACCAGGCGGCACAAAGGTAAAGTCCGGGATGCCGCGCAGGATGATTGTGGCGCCAAGATGGGCCGGGTCGAGCCGCTCCATCCCCATTTCCGCGGCAATCACAGCCAGCTCTTCCTCGGACAGGATCGTCAGCTGGCGGACATTGCGGATTTCGGTGCCTTCCGGATAGAGATTGCGGACCCGCACGCAGGAGGCGCGGTTTTCCCCTTCGTGGCGCCCGCCGGCAATGCCGGAAAACCCAAGCTGCAACTGGCCGGCCGGTTCCGCCCGCAGACTATCGCCAGCTGGAACCATGCCCAGCCAGATGATTTCCCCTTTGAATCCGCTGTCCCGCAATACCGGCATTGCCTGTTTCTCCTGCTGAAGTTTGATCAATCCCGGCGGAGGCTACACGCTCTGACAACGGTTGCCAGCGCGAAAAGGCCTGATACCCCTTTGTTTCCGGATGAGGAAATGGCGCAGCCGGCCAAAGGATCGGATCGCTATCGCGGCCCCCGCCACCCGTCCCAAAAACAAACGTCCCGGAAACCGCAGCTGGTTTCCGGGACGTTTCATTTTCAGGTTAGGATCCTCACGCTGTCGGCTCAGGCTCCATGCCGCCTTCCGGCGGGGATTTTTTCGGCTTGGCCTTGGGGATTGCGGTGACCGAGGCATTACCCTCATCCTCGCCGCCATCTTCGTCATCGCCGGCTTGCGGCGGCTCGCCATTCATGACGCGCTTGATCTCTTCACCGGTCAGCGTCTCGTACTCCAGGAGACCCTGCGCCAGGCGTTCCCACTCATCATGATGGTCGGTCAGGATCTGGAACGCGCGGTCATAGCCGGCTTGGATGAAGCTCTTCACCTCTTCCTCGATCATCTCCTTGGTATTTGCGGAGACCGAGAAGCCGGCAGTGTTGCCCGAATAGCCCTCATGCGCTTCGGCATAGTCGATATTGCCGACCTTGTCGGACATGCCCCAGCGCATCACCATGGCGCGGGCCAATTGGCTGGCCTGCTGGATGTCGCCGGCCGGGCCGTTGGACACATGGTCCTCGCCGTATTTGATCACTTCAGCCGCTTTGCCTGCCATCGTCATAGCCAGCTTCTGCTGGCATTCATCACGGTGCCAGTTCAGCCGGTCCATTTCAGGCAAGGACACCACCATCCCCAGCGCGCCGCCGCGCGGAATGATTGTCGCCTTATAAACCGGATCGCATTCCGGCAGTATATGGCCGACAACCGCATGGCCGGCTTCGTGATAGGCGGTTTTTTCCTTCTGATCCTGGGTTAGCACCATCGAGCGGCGCTCGGCCCCCATCATCACCTTGTCCTTGGCCGATTCGAAATCTTCCATGGTGACAAAGCGGCGTCCGACGCGGGCCGCCATCAGTGCCGCCTCATTCACCAGGTTGGCCAGATCCGCACCCGAGAAACCAGGCGTGCCGCGGGCGATGATGCGCAGATCCACATCCGGCCCCAGCGGCGTCTTGCGGGCATGCACGCCCAGGATCTTTTCGCGGCCCTTAATATCCGGGTTGCCAACGGTGACGTTGCGGTCAAATCGGCCCGGACGCAGCAACGCGGGGTCCAGAACGTCCTTACGGTTGGTCGCGGCCAGGATGATCACGCCCTCATTGGCCTCAAAACCATCCATCTCAACCAGCAGCTGGTTGAGCGTCTGCTCACGCTCATCATTGCCGCCGCCATAACCGGCGCCACGATGGCGGCCCACGGCGTCGATCTCGTCGATGAAGACGATGCAGGGGGCGTTTTTCTTCGCCTGCTCGAACATGTCGCGCACACGGGACGCGCCGACACCAACGAACATTTCCACAAAGTCGGAGCCAGAGATGGTGAAGAACGGCACGCCGGCCTCGCCAGCAATCGCGCGCGCCAGCAGCGTCTTGCCGGTGCCCGGAGGGCCGACCAGCAGCGCACCCTTGGGGATCTTACCGCCGAGGCGCGAAAATTTCTGCGGGTTGCGCAGGAATTCGACGATCTCTTCCAGCTCTTCCTTGGCCTCATCAATGCCGGCCACATCGTCAAAGGTCACCCGGCCATGCTTTTCGGTCAGCATCTTGGCCTTGGACTTGCCGAATCCCATGGCACCGCCTTTGCCGCCGCCCTGCATCCGGTTCATGAAATAGATCCAGACGCCTATCAGCAGAATGAAAGGGAGCAGCGTGATCAGGAAGGACTGAAAGCCCGACTGCTGCTGTTTTTCGGCGCGCACCGGAATGTTCTTGTCGATCAGAAGTGCTGTGACTTCGGCATCGGCCGGTTTGATGGTGACATAGTTCTGCCCATCGGTCGTGGTGTAGCGCACCTGTTCCCCGTCCAAAGTGACGGTGCTGACCTTGCCGGTCTCAACCGAGCTGACGAAGTCCGAGAAAGTGCGTTCACGGCTCTGCATCGTGCTGCCGGAACCGCTGAACAAATTGAACAGCGCCAGAATCAGCAGAAACAGAACAACCCAGAAGGCGATATTGCGAGCGTTGCCCAAGGAAAGTTCTCCCTATCAGATAGGCGCGCCACACGGGCCGCCTGCGTTGTGCTTAAAATAAGGATCATTCGAGCAGGTTCAATGCGATAAAAGGGATGCAAAGAACTCTTCTTCGGTTCCGGCGGTTTCCGCCGACCAGCCATTGGCAAATCCAGCCGCTGGTGCAGCCGCCAATTCCCCGCCCCGCCACACTGCCGGAGTGGCCTGCAGCACGGCGCCCGGCATCCCTGCAGCACGCCAGTCCGGGCATAGTTGCAGACCCTTTTGGCCTAGCGCGCGAATCTCGCAACCCTTTGCGTCGCCGCCAAAAACCTTCCACCTGCCGTCCCAGGCCTGCCCCGGCAGAGAGGCCTCGCCGCGCACGGAATTATATTCGCGGCAGATCCATATTTGTTTGCTGGTGGTGACCAGACGGCAGCCCGCCAATGTGGCCGATCCGCCGTTGCGGGCCGCCAGAACGGCTTTTTCCATCGGCACGCGGCGCGGCGGGTAGGCAGTGCCGGAAATCCACTGAATGGAGCGCACCAGCAGCCGGTGGCTGATTTCACTGGGCAAAGTGCGGAATTTGCGCTGGCACAGGACAACTGCCCCCGCCTGAACATGCGCCAGGTCGCGGGCGGCAAGGAACACGTACCAGTCCAGCGCTTCACGGGCTTTGGCCATGTTGCGGGCAATCTTGGCAAAAACCGCAGGGGTCAGGCCCAGCGGCGCCAGTTCCTGCAGCGCCCGGCGCACCCGGACCCGTTCGAATCTGGTATCCTCGTTGCTCGGGTCTTCTGACCATGCAATGCCACGGCCTTCCAGATAGTCCCGCAATTCGCAGCGGGTTACATCCAGCAGCGGCCGCAGCAGCGTCACGCCGTTGTGCGTGCGCCGCTCTGCCATGCCCGACAGCCCGGTCACACCCGAGGCACGCGCCATCCGCATCAGCACCGTTTCGGCCTGATCATCGGCTGTGTGGCCCAGTGCCAGCACCGGGATGCCGTGGCGCCGTGCCCAGCCGGTCAGCAGATCATAGCGCGCCTCGCGGGCCTGATTCTGCAGATTGCCCTCTTGCGGCCCGTCTTCCCAGCGCAGCACCGCATGGCTGATGCCAAGCCGGGCTGCCGCCGCCCCTGCAACCTCTGCCTCTGCCGCCGCTTCCGGACGCAGCCCGTGATCCACAGTGGCTGCAAACAACGTGACTTCGCCGCCGGCGAAACAGTCGTGCAGCAGATGCAGCAGCGCCATCGAATCACCGCCGCCCGAGACAGCGATTCCCAGCCGGTCAGGAAGGGCGGAGCGGAACTGGCTCTGCACCAGGGGCAGGATATCGCGCCGCACGCCCGTCAAGAACAGCCCAGCTTGGCCATTTCCGCCGCGGCCTCGGCCTCTTCTGCCGCACCCGGAAAGCGCACGCCGACCTCGGCCAGCGTCACGCAGGCCTGATCGGTCTGGCCAAGGCGGCCCAGTGCCGAGCCCAGCTCAAACAGCGCCTTGGGGGCCACCGGCCCGGCGGAATTGCCGGAAAACGCCGCCAGATAGGCCCGCGCGGCCTCGCGGGTGTCGCCCAGCCCGTCCAGCGCCTTGCCGCGGCTGAATTCGGCGGCCGGCGCCAGCGGGCTGCCCGGATAGACCTGATTGAAAGCCGCGAACTTCTCCGCCGCATCCTGGTAAAGCCCCTCGGACAGCAGTTTTTCAGCAGCGTCAAAGTCCGCCTGCTCGCCGATTGCCAGCTCACCTGATGCCGGGCCGCCCGCGCCCTCCGCCTCAATGGCGCCGGCGCCTGCAACCGGCAGCTCACCGCCGCCCAGCGTGGTTGTCTCGCCCAGGGCGCCGATGTCGCCGCCTTCCAGCTCGACCAGCCGGAATTCAAGATCACCGATCCGGTTGGTGCCATCGCTGACAATTCGGTCGATCCGGTGGTTCATCTCCTCGGTCTGCAGGGTCAGCCGCTGCAGCTCGCTTTCAATCGCGCCGACCCGGTCCAGAACGGTATTGCCGGATAGATCCGCCGAGGGCGCGCCGGTGGTCGACAGCTCCCGCTTCAGCCGCTGGATTTCGACGTGCAATACAGTCAGCTCCTGACGGATATCAGCGAGGGTCTGCTGATTCTGCGCCGCCAGCGGCAGCGGCAGCAGCGGTACAGAGGCCAAAAGCGCAATGCGCAAAGATTTCATGGCGTTACCCCGTCAACCCGCCTGCCAGAACCGTCACCGCGCGGCGGTTCTTGGAATAGCAGACCTCGTCCGAGCAAATTTCCAGCGGGCGTTCCTTGCCGAAGCTTACCACCTTGATGCGGCTGCCGGCGACACCTTGGGACATCAGGTATTCGCGGGCGGCATTGGCGCGTTTCGCACCCAGGCCAAGGTTGTATTCGCGGGTGCCCTGCTCGTCTGCGTGGCCTTCGATGGTGACCACATAATCGGCGTTCCGGGCCAGCCACTGCGACTGGCCTTGCAGCGTTGCCTGGGCTGCAGGCGACAGGGTGGACTGGTCGATTGCAAACAATACCCGGTCGCCCACGGTCTGCTGGAAATAGGCCGGGCTGGCCGGATCCAGCGCGCCTGCACCGGCGCCTGCACCGCCTGCCCCGGCCCCGCCGCCGTTCAAATCGTCGTTCCATGGATTGCTGCTGCAAGCTGTCAGCCCCAGCACGGCCACCGCCGCCATTGCCAATTTCAAACCGCTCATATCGTCTGCCTATCCCTTTGCGTTTCTTAACCCGAAACTAGCATAAGCCCGGGGGTGGTACTATGCGGGTATCCCCGCCTTAACGGCCCATTTACTGCTGCAGCGGAGACCAGGCCGGGTCCGAGGCCCCGTCCGGCGTCCGTACCGGCTTCAGATTGCGCCCTGTAATGTCCACCGAATAGAGCAACGCCCGCCCAGTGCTGCCCTGGCTTTCACGGGTAAACATGATCACCCGGCCGTTGGGCGCCCATGTCGGCCCCTCGTCCAGGAACGAGGCAGTCAGCAAGCGCTCCTCGCTGCCGTCGGTGCGCATCACGCCGATATGGAACCGGCCCTTGTTCTGTTTGGTAAAGGCAATCATGTCGCCGCGCGGCGACCATACGGGCGTGCCATAGCGCCCCTGGCCAAAGCTGATCCGGCGCGCCTCGCCGCCGCTTGCGGGCATCACATAAAGCTGCTGACTGCCCGAGCGGTCGCTTTCAAAGACAACCTGCGACCCGTCGGGCGAAAACGACGGCGCGGTCTCGATCGAGGGCGCCGAGGTCAGCCGGGTCTTGCCCCCGGTTCCGATATCCATCGAGAACAGATCGGTGTTGCCGCCCTGGGTTTGCGAGTAAACCACCGTGCGCCCGTCCGGCGCAAACCGCGGCGCAAAGCTCATGATGCCGTCGCCGCTGGACAGGATTTTGCGCTGCACCTGGCCGACATCCAGCACATGGATCTGGGGAAAGCCGCTCTCATAGCTGGTGTACAGCACCCGGTCGCCAGTGGGCGAAAACCGCGGTGCCAGCACAAGAGACGCACTGTTGGTCAGATACTGCACATTGGCGCCGTCGTAATCCATGATCGCCAGCCGCTTGCGGCGGTCGTTCTTGGGACCGCTTTCAGAGACATAGACCACCCGGCTGTCGAAATAGCCGCTTTCGCCGGTGATTTCGCTGTAGATCGCATCGGCCACCTTATGCGCCATCCGCCGCCAGCCGCCGGTGGTGCCGGAGAATTGCAGCGCGCTTTCCAGTTCCTTTTCCGCAAACACGTCATAGCCGCGGAACCGCACCGTCAGCCGGTTGCCGGTGACGCTGACAGCGCCAGTGATCAGCGCCTGAGCGTTCACCGCTTTCCAGTCGGCATATTTCACCGGGTTGTCAAAGCCGGTCACCTTGGAGATATGAGCGCTGGCGGGCACTTCGCGGAACAGTCCGGTGCCGCTGAGATCCGCCGCCACCACTCGCGCGATCTGCGCCGCATGCTCCGCAGCCGAAGGGGTCTCGGGCACAAAATCCGGCACCGCATAGGGCAACGGCTCAATCACACCCTGATCGATCTCGATACGGAGCGGGCCGGTCTGCGCCGCAACGGCGCCCGCCCCGGCCAGTGCCGAAGCCCCGATCAGCACAGCTGCCAGAATTTTCCTCATTTGATCCGCATCCTTTCCGGATTGAATGTCATCTCAATATCACGCCATTGCGCATATTTTTCAGGGGGAAGCTGAAACCCCTTGGCTCCGCAGCGGATTATTGCCCGCCGAGCGGCCCCAAAGGCCTGTTGTGCCGCCGATGACGAGCCGCCAGTGCTTGACAGCATCCGGATGCTGCCGCTGTCCGGCTTGCCGTCCTGCGCCAGCGACACCGTCACCACCACCGTGGTGTTCAACGCATCCGTCGACAGCGACCCCACATTCCAGCACTGCGACACCGCAACCCGCAGGGCATCCTTTTCGCCCAGCGTCAGCGGCGGGCCGGATGGTTCCGGGGCCTCAACATCGGCACCGCCTGCCAGGGCTTCTGCCAAGGCATCCTCCACTGCGGAGGGCGTATCCGCCGTCTCCGGCTCCGGCTCCGGCTGCGCCTGCTCGGCCGGCTGGGCCGCTTCCACGGCCTCTTCCGGTTGCGGCTGCGGCCGGGCCGGCCGTGTCCTGGGCCGCACCGATACTGCCGGCGCAGCGGAGGCTGCAACGTCCTCGCCTTCGTTTTCTTCGGTCACAATCCGGTCGCTGGCAGCCTCGGGCGCAGTGGCCTCCTGCACCTCCTGTTCGGTCTCGGCGCCCTCTTCCGGTGCCACTTCCGGCTGGGCAGCATCGTCAACCCTGGTGTCCGGTTCTGGTGGCGCAACAGGCTCAGGCGCGACACGCTCCACCGGGCGCGGCGCAGTTTCAGGGCGCACCTGCGGCACCAGCGCAGCTATCTCCGGCTCCTCAGCCGCTGCAGGCGGCGTGTCCGGCACATCCGGCTCGGGCTGCGGCTCGGGGATCTCTGTCACTTGCGGATCCGGCGCCGCCGGCGCGACCGGTTCTGGCTGAACGGTTTCCGGCTCCGGGTCCGGCTGCGGCGCGGGCTCGGGTGCGGGCTGCACTTCGGCCGGTTCATTCAACGGTGCAGGTTCGGGGGCGACTTGCGGCGCCTGGCGCTGCTGGCTGAGCTTTTCAAACTGCTCGGCCGATATCAGCGCCACCTGCTGCACCCGGGACGGCAAGGGTTCGGAGGGGAACCAGGCGCCAAAGACAACCCACCCCATCAACAGCCCATGTCCGGCAAGAGAGATCCTGGTTCCGGTCTGCACCGCCCGCGTCCCCGCTTACTGCCCTGTGCCCTCAGACGGCTGCCCGTCCAGGGCCGGGCCGCCGGTGTCCGTCACCAGCCCCACGTTGGAAAACCCGCCTGCGTTCAGAGCGCCCATCACCTGCATGACATCCGCATAGGCGATCCTGCCATCCGCCCGCAGAAACACCCGGTCCGAGCTGCGCTCGGCCGCAATCGCCCGCAGCTTGGGCACCAGTTCATCGCGCGAAACCGGCGTGGTCTGGATTTCAACACCGCCCTCGGCAGTCATGGTGACAGTCAGCGGCTCTTCCTCATCACCGGGCAAGGCGCCCGCTGCGGTCTTGGGCAGCTCTACCGGCACGCCGACCGTCATCAGCGGTGCCGCCACCATAAAGATAATCAGCAGCACCAGCATCACATCCACAAAAGGCGTGACATTGATTTCCGACATCACCCTGCCGCGTCCGCGGCGGCGTCCCCGGCGGCGGTTGCTGCCTCCTGAAGGCTGCTGGACTGCGGCACCCATAGCTCAGGAATCCAACTGGCGGCTGAGGATGGTGGCGAACTCATCGGCAAAGCCCTCATAGCCGCCAATGATGCGGTCGCTGTCCGCGCTCAGCTTGTTGTAGAAAACCACTGCCGGAATGGCCGCCAGCAGGCCCAGCCCGGTCGCCATCAGCGCCTCGGCAATACCGGGCGCCACCACGGCAAGGTTGGTGTTCTGCTGTTCTGCAATCTCGATAAAGGCGGTCATGATGCCCCAGACAGTACCGAACAGCCCCACAAACGGCGCGGTGGAGCCAACGGTAGCCAGAACCGACAAGCCGCTTTGCAGCCCTTCGGTTTCCTTGGCGATGGCCACATCCATCGACCGGTCAATGCGTGCCTGCGCGCCAGGGATCAGCCCGCCGTCGCTGCGGTGGCTGCGCCGCCATTCCGTCATGCCTGCGGAAAAGATCCGGGCTGCCTGACCCGGCGGCCTTGCCCCGACCTGGTCGAACAGCTCATCCAGCGGATTGCCGGACCAGAAGGCGCGGTCAAAGGCATCCGCCTCGCCGCGCGCCTTGCGGTAGTTGATGGTTTTCTGAATGATGATGCCCCACGACCAGACCGAAGCCCCGATCAGCATCAGCATCACCAGTTTCACGGTTACGGTGGCCCGCGCGAAAAGGCCCCACATGGAGAAATCAATCTCCTGCGCCAGCGCCAGAGTTTCTGCTTCCATTCGCCTGCTCTACGATTTCCCGGCCGTTTCTCCGGCCTTATTTGGCCAAAGGCTAGCCCAGTTCAATGTCAAAGGCCATTAAAACAGGCGCTACTGCGCCAAATGTTACTGCAATGCGCGAATCTCTGCCGGAAGCCGCGCAGGCTTGCCGCCTGTGGTGATGCAGACAATGGTGACCTGGGCCCGGAACAGCGGCTGGCCGCCGCGCGTGACCTCTTGCAACAGCACCATCCGGGCCGGTGTCACATTGTGCAGCGCGGTAGTGACCAGCAGCTCCTCGTCGAATTTGGCGGGCGCCAGGTAATCCGCCTCAATCCGGCGCACAACATAGATCCGCCCGGCCTCGCGCATGGCGTTCTGATCGACACCGATGCCGCGCACCCAGTCGCTGCGCGCACGTTCAATAAACCGCAGGTAGTTGGCGTGATAGACGATCCCGCCCATGTCGGTGTCCTCGTAGTAGACCCGCACCGGGAATTCGTGGATCATGCTCTGCACTCCTGTGATTTGGCGGGCAATCTATGGCTGGGGCCGGACCGCCGCAAGCGCCTCAGCTCTCCAGCGGGTATTCCGCTAAGACATCATAGCGCGCGCCGTCGGGGGCCAGCGTAGACTGGTATAGCGCAAAGCAGTCCATATCGGTCTGCAGCCGGAAGCCCGCCGCCGCTTGCAGGAAACCGGCGATCTTCTCCAGCTGACCCGGCTGCAGATACCGCGGGAACCGGGCCAGCGTCACATGCGGGCGGAACCGTTCCCGCGCCAAAGCAATTCCCGCCGCCTGACAGGCACTGCGCACTTGGTTCCGCAGGCGGCTCAGCTCCGGCGTCTTTTGCACCGCGGCAGCCAGCACCCGCGGCTGCCTGCCGCCAAAGGTCTCCAGCCCCTGAATTCTGAGGGTCAGAACCGGCGCGCGGATGGCGGCGAGTTCCTGATGCAGGGCTTGCAGCATCTGTTCCGGCTGATCATCCAGAAATGCCAGCGTCAGATGCATATTCTCTGCAGGCACCGGCCGCCCTGCGGTCAGCTCTTCTTGCACGCGCTCCAGCGCAATCCGGGCTGCATCAGGCAGCGGCAAGCCCGCGAAAGACCGCATCAGGACTGCGGTTGCCCCGCCGCCGGCGCTTGCAACCGTGCAAACAAGCGCAGGGCGTGGGACTTGTCGTCCGCCGCCAGCGGCATCATCCGGTCATAAGCTGCCGCGATGATCCCTGCAATTTCGGGGCGCAGGATAGTGGCGCCGGTCTCCGGCAGCACCGCCAAGGGGGAGGTTTCAGCAAAGGCCGCATCGCCCCACATCAGCGCCACCTGCACCGCCTGGGTCAGCGCCAGTGTCTCGGCGGGCATCTGCGCCATCGCCCCCTGCATCCGCAGGAACACAAACGCCGCCTTGATGCCCCCTGATCGTCAAACCGGAACGCCCGGTACTGGCTGGCATCCGCCGCCTTCAGCCGTGCCACCAGCGGCGCCAGCCCGGGGATCAGCCGGTCCAGATCAGGCACTTCCAGCAGTTCATCCCAATCCAGGAAAAAGAAGAACATCAGGTTCGAGCCCAGCTCAGGGTCGGTCTCCGCCATCTGATGGCCCGCCAGCGTCATCACTGCCTCCAACGCACCCTTGACGGTTTTCAGCGTCTCGTCCTGAACGCCAAAAACGATCGGCGCTACCGGCCGGCCCCAGCGGGCACAAGCGTATGAGCCGTCTTGGCGGGTGAACAGGGCTTCGATCTGTTCGGGCGTCAGGTCTGGCAGCTGGGCGGTCATATGCGTCTCCTTGATCCTGTTCTGTCTATGCCGACTGTGCCGCGCATCGGCAAGGGGGAGGCTCCTGCGCCAGCCCGGCCCCCTGGCTGCGCCAGGCCGCCGCAAACAGCCTTGGGCCGGGCGCCGCTGGCGCGGCGCATCCAGCATTGCGTGAAACAGATGCGGTCCGGCTTCTTTCTGGTCAAAAACACCCCCGCCGGAGGCAACGCCGCGCTGCAGCTCAGCACCTGGCCGGAGCATCACACAGGCACATCGCCTCCACCTTCCGCCCCCATAGTATAGGCAAGCACGGGGGGTACAGCTTATGGTAGATACTCCGCCGCCTACCCGAACAGATCGTTCCGGGAACGCGGCGGCGCCATCCCCAGGTGGGTCCAGGCCTTTTGCGCCAGCATCCGCCCGCGCGGGGTGCGCTGTATCAGCCCTTGCTGCAGAAGGAAGGGTTCAATCACCTCTTCCAGCGCGTCGCGGCTTTCGGACAAGGCCGCGGAGATCGTCTCGATCCCCACTGGCCCGCCACCATAATTCTCGGCCACCAGGTTCAGATACCGCCGGTCGGCGCCATCCAGCCCCAGCTGATCCACCCCCAGCCGGGTCAGCGCGCCATCGGCCAGTTCGCGGGAGATCCTGCCATCGCCCTCCACAACCGCAAAGTCCACAACGCGGCGCAAGAGCCGCCCGGCGATCCTGGGGGTGCCGCGGGCGCGCCGCGCGATCTCGCGGGCGCCTGCATCATCCGCAGGCGCGCCCAGTTTGCGGGCATTGCGGCGGACAATCTCGAACAGCTCGTCAATGGTATAGAACTGCAGCCGGGTCGGGATGCCGAAGCGGTCGCGCAGCGGTGTGGTCAGCAGGCCCATCCGGGTGGTGGCCCCGACCAGGGTAAAGGGCTGCAACTCGATCCGCACGGTGCGCGCCGCAGGGCCTTCACCGATCACCAGATCCAGCTCGAAATCCTCCATCGCCGGATAAAGCACCTCCTCCACCGCCGGGTTGAGCCGGTGGATTTCGTCGATGAACAGCACATCGCTGGCTTCAAGATTCGTAAGGATCGCTGCCAGGTCGCCGGCCTTGGCCAGAACCGGGCCGGAGGTCATGCGGAAATTCACCCCCAGTTCACGGGCAATAATCTGGGCCAGAGTGGTCTTGCCAAGGCCGGGAGGGCCGTGGAACAGCGTGTGGTCCATCGCCTCGCCGCGGCGGCGGGCGGATTCAATAAAGACCTTCAGGTTGGCGCGGGCTTCGGCTTGGCCGATGAATTCACCAAGCCCCTGCGGACGCAAGGCACGGTCGTTTTCGGCTGAACTGTCCTCAGGCAGCGGTTCGGGGCGCAGAGCGGGGTCGGCGTCAATCATGGTACAGGTCTCTCTGATATGTCCCACCCGGCTGAAGGCCGGGCAGCGCCCGACCCTCCCGTTTTGCCGAAGGCAAACCTTTGGTTTGACGGGAGGGCGCTTCGCACCCGCCCAGCGTCGGGCGCTGCCCTTGGTGTTTCATCTTCACCCCTTCGGCGCCAGCAGCCGCAGCGCCGCGCGGATCAGCTCTGCTTCATCCGCATCCGGATAGGTGGCCGCAGCCTCAGCCACCGCTGCCGCCGCGTCCGACGGACCATAGCCGAGATTGCCCAACGCCGACAGCGCCCCGGCCGACGCCGCAGCGGCACCAGTGGGTTTCTTTGGCGGCGCCTTGCGGGCCGGTTTGGCAGCAGGTGCCGGCCCGGCGTCCTCGACCACCTCCAGCCCGGGGCCGTCCATCGCATCCGCCACAGCGCCCCCCATGGCCATCACACCCGGCGCCTTGTCCTTGAGGTCCAGCACGATGCGCTGCGCGGTCTTGGGGCCGACGCCCTTGGCCGCCTTCACCGAGGCCCAGTCGCCCAAAGCAATCGCCCGGCTCACCCCGTCCGGCCCCAGCGTGCCGAGAATGGCCAGCGAAACCTTGGCCCCGACCCCCTGCACCGAGGTCAGCAGCCGGTGCCATTCCTTCTCCACCAAAGAGGTGAAACCATAAAGCTGCATCAGGTCTTCGCGCACCACCATCTCAGTGTAAAGCGCGATCGCTTCGCCTGTGCCCGGCAGCGCCGCCATGGTGCGGTCGGAGCAATAGACGATATAGCCGACACCGCGCACGTCGATCAGCACGTGGTCCTGCGACCGGTAGTCGAGGCGGCCTGTCAGTTTGCCGATCATGCCAGCCTGCCAATCATGCGCGTTTCTCCTTCAGCTGCCGTTGCGACGTGCCGCCGTAATAAGCATGGCAGATGGCAATCGCCAGTGCATCCGCTGCATCGGCACCCTTGGGCGCACAGCCGGGCAGCTGCAGTTTGACCATATGCATGACCTGCTCCTTTTCGGCGTGCCCCACGCCCACCACAGTCTTTTTGACCCGGTTGGGGGCATATTCGCCCACCGGCAAGCCTGCCTTGGCGAGCGTCAGCAGCGCCACTCCGCGCGCCTGACCCAGTTTCAGGGTGCCGGCACCGTCCTTGTTCACAAAGGTCTGTTCGATCGCGGCCTGATCCGGGGCATAGGCCTCAATGATTTCGGTGACCTGATTGTGCAGCGACAACAGACGCTCGCCCAGATCATCGCCATCCGAGCAGCAATGGCCGTTGGCAACATGGCTCAGCCGCGGGCCATTTGATTCGATGACCCCCCATCCAAGGGTGCGCAGCCCCGGATCAATTCCCAGAATCCGCATGATGTGCCCGGTCCCCGTCTGCTCTTTGCAATTATTTTCCCAACGATTAGCACAAAACGCGAACATGTCCAATTGCTTTCCCTGCGCGCCGCGCGCCGCCAGGGAGGCAAATCCTGTCCTGAAACCGACCTTCAGCAATAGGCGGAACGACATTTCCCGGCAAAAGCAGCGCGCAGGCAAAGCGCCCTTGTTATTAAGGCGCAAAGCTATGCGCGCTGTGCATATGACGCATGCAATTTCGGATCTTGCCGGGTTGGATTTTCCTCACTAGATGCCCGCCATCGCAACATCGCGACGAAGCCAACACCAGATCAGAGGACACGGATATGGCCGCATTTGACACCACCCGCACCACCTATGGCTCCACCGGCCTGTTTGGCCGCTTCGGCGCACTGGTTGCAACCGCAACCGGCATGTTTGCTGCCTGGAATGACGCCCGTGCAACCCGCAACGCCCTGTCGGGCCTGACCGACCGCGAGCTGGCCGACATCGGCATGTCGCGCGGCGACATCGAAGCCGTTGCCACTGGCAAAACTGCTTTCTGAGCCCTCTTTTTCCGCCCTGCCTCCTCCCTCGGGGCGACTAGGGAAACGCCGCGGACCTGACAAGGCCGCGGCGTTTTTTGTTGCCGGATTGCGCGGCAAGACCGCGCCGCAAAAAAAGGCCGCCGGCTCCCCCTGCCAGCGGCCTTTTTGCCCCCTGCCCGCATTGCTGTCAGCGCAGAACGGGCCCGATTTTCCGGGCCAAGAAGACTGACACCGGGTCTGCCTGCATCAGGAAGGCGCCCGCGCGTTCAATGCCGCTGCCGCCGGCCAGCGTCTGCACCCGCGCGTCATAGCTGCCAAAGCCAAGCGCCGCCATCAGGAAGCCCTTGAACAGCAAAAACGCCGCCGCGAAGAAAATCAGCGAGCGTCCTGAAATCCGGGATTGCAGCCGTTGCGGCTTTACCACCAGCAGCCCGTCCGGCCGCAGCTTTGCGGAATAGCCCGCGGAAAGGGCTTCATGTTTGCGGTTGATGTGCTTCAAACGCGCCTGGAACTGATCACGATGTTCGCCCATTACGAGCCTCCGAACTGGCCCCCACCAGCGGATGGCCCATCTTTGGCTCGAATTGGGGCGAAAATGCGGCAAACCATTCAAATTCGCCGCAAAGTTAAGTCAATCAGCCCGCTTTACGGAGAAGTAACGTTGTCCATTCACCAATTTCATCCCGGCGCTCGGGATTGATGCCGTTCTGCGCATAAACGTTAACCACGTCCTCGGCCTGCTCGTTCAGAATGCCCGAGAGAATCGCATAGCCGCCGGGCCGCAGATTCGCAGCGACATCCGGCGCCAATGCCACCAGAGGGCCCTTCAGAATATTGGCGAAGATGAGGTCGAACGGCGCCTGCGCCTGCAGATCCGGGTGATCAAAACCGGCGGCTTCCACACAGGCAACCTGGCCTTCCATGCCATTGGCCTTAAGGTTTGCTTCGGCGACTTCAACCGCCACCTGGTCAATGTCGCTGGCCAGAATGGTGCCGTCCCAGACCCGGGCTGCCGCCATTGCCAGCACCGCGGTGCCGCAGCCGATGTCGGCCACCTTTTCGCCATGAAAGCCCTGATCCAACAGATGATCCAGCGCCTTGAGACAACCCAGCGTGGTGCCGTGGTGGCCGGTGCCAAAGGCCATCGCCGCCTCGATCAGCAGCGGGATCCGGTCCGCAGGCAGCTTGTCCGCGTCATGCGAGCCATAGACAAAAAAGCGCCCCGCTTCGACCGGTGCCAGTTCGCGGCGCACATGGGCGACCCAGTCGGTTTCCGGCAGTTCCGAAACCACAAAGGGCTTGGCTTCATGCATCGAGGCCAGCAGTGCAAGACCGGCCGCATCCGGAGCATCGGTAAAGTAGCCGCCAACTTCCCACAGGCCCGAGCCGTCCTCCATCTCAAAGACGCCCACACCGCTGGGTTCCGGGGTCAGGCGTTCCATGGCTTCGCCCAGCGCTTCGGCCTGGGTTTTTCCGGTGAGCGTGGTGAGGGCAGTGTATGTGGGCATGGCGTCTCTCCTGAAACTGTTGCCCAGCGCCTAGGTCGCCGCGCCGCCCGCGTCAAGCACCCCGGCCTGGCCGCAGGCCAGGCAGCGCCCGCGCACACAGTGAGCGCGGGCGCTCGCCCCGCGGCTGGCGCCACGGGGCTGCTGGACTATTCTGCCGGCGCCGGGCTTGCGTATTTGCTGAAAATGGTCTCATTGCCAGGTTCCGGATGGCGCGGGATCAGCAGCGACAGGGACAGCGACACCAGCGCCATGGCCGCCGCCAGGACAAAGACCATTCCGGGCGACAATACCCACAAAAGACCCAGCAGCACCGGCAGAAACACCGCTGCAATATGGTTAATGGTAAAGGCCACCGCTGCGGTTGGTGCGATATCCCCGGGATCGGCGATTTTCTGGAAATAGGTTTTCAGCGCCAGCGCCAAGGCAAACAGCACATGGTCGATCACGTAGAGCACCGCCGCAACCGCCACCCCCCAGCCGAACCAGTAGATCCCGCCATAGGCCGCAAAGACAATCGCCAGCCCGGTGTATTCGAAAATCAGCGTCCGGCGCTCGCCGAACATGGCCACTGCCTTGCCCAGCATTGGCGCCAAGACAATGTTGATCACCAGGTTGATCAGGTAAAGCCCGGTCAGCTCATGCACATCAAAGCCGAATTTTTCGACCATCATGAAGCCTGCAAAAACCACAAAGATCTGCCGCCGCGCGCCGGCCATGAACTGCAGCGCATAGTACAGCCAATAGCGTTTGCGCAGGATCAGCTTCTTGGTCTGCGGATGCGGCGCATCAAACTGCGGGTAGGCAACCAGCGCAAACAGCGCGATCAGCGCCGTTGCCCCGCCTGCGGCCAGAAAGACAGTATTATAGGCCAGATCAAACCGGTCCCAGGTCAGCACGATGAGGCCGTAGACCACCAGCGTCGCCGCTGATCCAGCAGCCACCAGCCAGCCCAGCGTCTGCGGCGCCTTCTCCTTGGACAGCCACTGCAGCTGCAGCGACTGGTTCACCGTCTCATAATAATGAAAGCCGATGGAGCTGAGCAGCGTCACCATCAGCAACCCGCCCAGAGAGGGGAACCAGGCGGTGACAGCTGTGGCCACTCCCAGCAAGGCAAGCGAGATCAGCCCCAGCACCTGCTCGCGCACAAACAGGATCACCGCAATCACGCCGACCGCCAGGAAACCCGGGATCTCCCGCACCGTATGCAACAGGCCGATATCGGCGCCGTCGAATTGCGCTGCCTCGATTACGAAATTGTTGAGCAACGCGCTCCAGGCATTGAAGGCGATCGGCATCGCCAGCGCCATCACAAACAGCAGCACCATGGGACGGCGCCAGAAGGGGAGGCTTTGCGCCTCAAGCAGGGGCATGGGCTTGAACATATCCAGCATCTACGCTCCCCAACGGGATTTGGCGAGAGGGCAGCGGCCAATGCACATCTGATCTGCATCAATGCAGAGGTGGCCGCATAAACATATCACCATTCGTGAATGGGAGATTTGTGATGGATCTGGTTCCTCTGGTTGAACATATCGGTGAGGCCCCTGCCGCCGCGTTGTTCGGGCTTCTGACTGGCGCTGTCTTCGGGGTGGCGGCGCAAAGATCTCGCTTCTGCCTTCGCGCAGCTACGGTGGAATTCGCCAGCGGCCGCCTGGGGGACAAGGTTGCGGTTTGGCTGCTGACCTTCTCCACGGCTGTTGTCTGGGTGCAGGCGGCGCAGATGCTTGACCTGATGGACAGCGCCGATGCAAGGATGATGGCGGTGCCCGGCAGTTGGTCCGGTGCCATCCTGGGCGGGCTGATGTTCGGCGGCGGCATGGTGCTGGCGCGCGGCTGTTCAGGGCGGCTGCTGGTGCTGGCAGCCACCGGCAACCTGCGCTCGGTTGTGTCGGGGCTGATCTTCGCCGTTGTCGCGCAAATGAGCCTGTCCGGCCTGCTGTCGCCTTCCCGGGACTGGCTTGCCGGGCTCTGGATAACCGAAGGCGGGCGCAATCTGGATCTCCTGGCTGCGCTTGGTCTGCCAAAGGCGGGCGGGCTGGCACTGGGCCTAGCCACCGCCGCCTTGGCGCTGGTGCTAGCGCAGCGCAACCGGATCGGCGCGAAAAGACTGATCTTTGCCTCCGGCGTTGGGTTTGCTGTCGCGCTGGGGTGGGTGCTGACTTATGCGCTCAGTCAGGTCAGCTTTGATCCGGTGCAAATCGAGAGCGCCACCTTCACCGGACCATCGGCGCACACGTTGATGTTCTTCCTTGACCGCAATGCAGTTCTCGAGTTTGACATCGGCCTGGTTCCCGGCGTGTTCATCGGCGCAATGCTGGCCGCGGCGCTGGCCGGAGAAATGAAACTGCAGGCCTTTGACAGCCCCTCCACCATGCGCAAGGCAATGATTGGCGCGGCTTTGATGGGTTTTGGCGGCATGCTGGCCGGCGGCTGCGCGATCGGAGCAGGTGTCACCGGCGGTTCAATTTTCACTGGCACCGCCTGGGCCGCGCTGTTCTGCATGTGGGCCGGGGCGGTCGCTACCAGCTTGCTGATCAGAGATCACGCCGAAAGTCTGCGGGTTTGATCAAACGATAGATGCGAGGCTCTGCCTCGCGCTCCGGGATATTTTAAACCAGAAGAACAAGGGGGCCAGCCTTCTTCTTGCTCAAAATATCCCGGGGGAGGCCGCAGGCCGGGGGCGGAGCCCCCTTTCATCCCGGCATCAAAAGAAACTCTGAGGATCAATATCAATGCTCAGCCGCAAGTCCCCTTTGAGACGCAAGGGCGCGGTCCAGCGGGCGATCGCCGCTTGCAACGGCACGCCCTTTGCCGCCTTGATCAGCAGCCGCACCCGGTGGCGGCCGCGGACGCGGGCGATGGGTGCTGGGGCCGGGCCGAATACCTGCGCACCGATCTGGCGCAACGGACCGTCGTTGCGGGCCATCGCATTGCCCAGGTCAAAGACTGCTGCCAAGTCCGGCCCCGACAGAATGATGCCTGCCATGCGCCCATAAGGCGGCACGCCGGCGGCCTGGCGCTCAGCAGCCTCGGCTTTCCAGAAGCTCTCCTCGTCCCCCGACAGAATTGCCCGGATCACCGGATGTTCAGGCTGAAAGGTCTGCATCAATGCTTCGCCGGGCCGCTCTGCCCGCCCGGCCCGGCCCGCCACCTGGCGCATCAGCTGAAAAGTGCGTTCGGCTGCACGCAAGTCCGAACCTTGCAGGCCCAGGTCGGCGTCGATCACCCCCACCAGCGTCAACAGCGGAAAGTTGTGCCCCTTGGCTACCAGCTGGGTGCCGAGGATGATGTCGGCCTCCCCCTTCGCAATTTCCTCGATCCGGCTCTTCAGGGCACGGGCGGAGCCGAACAGATCGGAACTCAGCACCGCGATCCGGGCCTCGGGGAACAGGGCAGTGGCTTCCTCCGCCAGCCGTTCGATGCCGGGGCCGACGGGGGCCATCTTGCCCTCCACCTCGCAGGACGGGCAGGCCTCCGGCACCGGTTTGGTTTCACCGCATTGATGGCACATCAGCCGTTTCATGAAACGGTGCTCGACCATTCGCGCGTCGCAATGGTCGCAAGCCACCTGGGCGCCGCAGGCGCGGCAGATGGTGACCGGGGCAAAGCCGCGGCGGTTCAGGAACAGCAGCGACTGTTCGCCCCGTTCCATCCGCAATTTCATCGCCCGTTTCAGAGTGGGCGAGATCCAGGTGGCGGGCAGCAGATCCTCTGACCGCATATCGACGCTGCGCATCTCCGGCAGCACCGCGGCACCAAAGCGAGCTGTCAGGTCCAGACGTTTGTATTTGCCCGCCTCAGCGTTGACCCAGCTTTCCAGGCTGGGTGTAGCGGAGGCCAGCACCACCTGCGCCGAGCACATCGCCGCCCGCAGCACCGCCATGTCGCGGGCGTTATAAAGAACTCCATCTTCCTGCTTGTAGGAGGTGTCGTGCTCCTCATCGACGATGATCAGGCCCAGATCGCGGAACGGCAGAAAAAGCGCCGAGCGGGCACCGATCACCAGCTGCGCTGCCCCCTGCCCCACCATTTTCCAGACCCGGCGGCGCTCGGTCATTGTGGCGCCGGAATGCCATTCCGCAGGATTGGCGCCGAACCGCGCCTCAACGCGGGTGAGAAATTCGGCTGTCAGCGCGATCTCCGGCAGCAGCACCAGCGCCTGCCGCCCGGCGCGCAAGGCGGCGGCGACCGCTTCCAAATAAACCTCGGTCTTGCCCGACCCGGTAACACCTTTCAGCAATGTGGTGCCGTAGCGCCCGCTGTGGACGCCTTCGGCCAAGGCGGCGGCGGCACTTGCCTGATCCTCGGTCAGCTGTTTGCCGGGCAGCTCCGGGTCCAGCAGCGGATAAGGCGTGTCGCGCGGCGCCTCCTCCTCGCGCAAGGCGCCCTGCTTCACCAGCCCCTTCACCACCGAGGGCGTCACATCGGCCATATCCGCCAGCTCGCGCGGGGTGAAGGCAAGGCCGCCGTATTGCTCCAGCACCTCCAGCACCCTTGTGCGGGCATCGGTCATCCGGTCCGGCACGCCCTCGCCCCGGCGCAGGATCTTGCGCATCGACGGCGGATCGCTGAGGCCCGGCGCCCGGGTCGCCAGCCGCAGCATCGCGGGCACCGGGGTAAGCGTATAGTCAGCCGCCTTGCCCAGAAACTGGCGCATCTCGGTCCGCATCGGGGCCACGTCCAGAACCCGGATCACCGCACGCAGCTTGGCCGAATCGAAATCGCCTGCACCCGGCCCCCAGACCACGCCCAGAACCTTGCGCGGCCCCAGCGGCACCTCGACATAGGCGCCTAAGTAACAGCCGCCCTCCGGTGCGCGGTAATCCAGAAGCCGGTCAAGGGGTTGCGTCGTCAGCACCCCGACCCGTTCGCCTGCCTGAAAGAACTCCTGCCCGCTCATGCTGCTGCCCATGTTGCCGCCCGTAATCCCATGAGGTAAAGGCAGAAGCGACAGAGGCCAACCCATCCAAAGGACTGCCCCATGAAATTCTTCGTAGATACCGCCGAGATCGACGCGATTGCCGAGCTGAACGATCTGGGCATGGTGGACGGTGTCACCACCAACCCGTCGCTGATCAAGAAATCCGGCCGCGACATCATCGAAGTGACCAAAGAGATCTGCGCCCTGGTCGACGGCCCGGTATCGGCAGAAGTCACCGCAACCGATGCCGATACGATGATTGCCGAAGGCCGCAAGCTGGTGGAGATTGCAGAGAACATCGCGGTGAAGGTGCCGCTGACCTGGGACGGCCTGAAAGCATGCAAAACCCTGTCCGATGACGGCCACATGGTGAACGTGACCCTGTGCTTCTCCGCCAATCAGGCGCTGCTGGCGGCCAAGGCGGGTGCAACCTTCATCTCCCCTTTCATCGGGCGTCTGGATGACATCAACCTGGACGGCATGGAAGTGATCGAGGACATCCGCACCATCTATGACAACTATGGCTTTGAAACCCAGATCCTGGCCGCCTCGATCCGTTCGGTGAACCACGTGCTGGACTCGGCCCGGATCGGCGCCGATGTGATCACCGCGCCGCCGGCCGTGATCAAATCAATGGTGAACCATCCGCTGACCGACAAAGGCCTGGATGCATTCCTCGCCGATATCAAGGCGGCGGAGATCAAGATCCTCTGATCCCGCTTAGCGGATCCAGGACCGTGAAAGGCGCCCCTGATCGAGGCGCCTTTTTCTTTGCAAACTTTAGTACCAGTGTTTTTACAAGCACCTTCCTAACCGCAGCGAAGCACTCCCGCGTCCCCGCACGCCTCGGCTGACGCCGGACCGCATGGGGTCTTGGGCCCGGCAGTGCACCTGCGGCGCGCTGCAGGGGCGTTTCACGCCGCCGCGCCGGGCACCTGCCCGGCGCCCCGCCCAACGGACGCTGTGCATGTAAATGCACTGCCGGCGGGCGGGAGCAGCACCGCCGCTGCAATTTCCGCTGCAACTGCATTTTTCCGCAGCAAAGCCCGGCTCCCATGCTATACAGGTCACCAAACCCGTCAGAGGTCCGGATCCGCAAGAGTTTTTGACATGAGCAGTTCAGCCAACCTGGAAACCCAGTTGCGCGAGGCGATCCTCGCCAAACCCGATGCAGTGCTGCAAGACCAGCACCTGATGAATGCCCTTGTCGCCGCCAATGAGCGGGCAATGGGCTCCAACGTCGTCGATCTGCGCGGCATCGCGATGGAGCGGATGGCGGCACGGCTAGACCGGCTGGAGGATACCCACCGCTCGGTGATTGCCGCGGCTTATGACAATCTGGCCGGCACCAACCTGATTCACCGCGCCGTCCTGCGGCTGCTGGAACCGCAGGACTTTGCCGGCTTTCTGGCCTGCCTGGAACAGGAGATGCCGGAGATCCTGCGCGTGCAGTCCCTGGCGCTGGTGCTTGAGACCGCCCAGCCCGGCGGTGCCGAGATTGAACGCAAGTCCGGCGCCCTGAAGCTGTCAGGCCCCGGTTTTACCGAAAGCTATGCCGGCCAGCCCGGCAGCCAGCGCATTGTGACCCTGCGCCAGACCCAAAGCGGCAGCCCGCGTGTTTACGGAGCAAAAGCCGAATGGATCCGCTCCGAGGCCTGCCTGATGCTGGATCTGGGCGAGGGCCGCCTGCCTGGAATGCTGGTGATGGGTTCCGAAGATCCGCATCAGTTCTCGCCGATGCAGGGCACCGATCTGCTCGCTTTCTTTGCCGGCGTCTTTGAACGCGCGATGCGCTGCTGGCTGTCATGACATTGATCTCCCCGGCCTGCCGCGATGCCCTGCAGCTTTGGCTGGAGCGCTTGGGCGGGCTGGAGGCTGCCTCGGCCAACACGCTGGCCGCCTACCGCAGCGATGTCAGCGCTTTCCTGGCCTTCATGACCGAACACTCCGGCGGCCCGCAAGGGCTGGGTGCGCTGGCGCGGATCACCACAGCCGATATGCGTGCCTGGATGGCCTCGGAGCGCGGTTCGGGCACCGGTGCCCGCTCGCTGGCGCGCAAGCTATCGGCAGTGAAAACCTTCTACCGCTGGCTGGCGGAGCGAGAAGGGTTTGAACCCGCTGCAGTGCTTTCTGCCAGGGCGCCGAAATTCCAAAAGAAACTGCCCCGCCCGTTGGCGCCGGATGCCGCCAAGGCGGTGCTGGAAACGGTGGAGCTGCAATCGCAAACCGATTGGGTTGCAGCCCGTGACGTGGCGGTAGTCACACTGCTGTACGGCTGCGGGTTGCGGATCTCAGAAGCACTGAACCTGACAGGCTCCGACGCGCCGCTGCCGCCGGTGCTACGTATCCTGGGCAAGGGTAAAAAGGAACGGATTGTGCCGGTTCTGCCAGCAGCGCGCGACTCGGTGGACCGCTACCTTGCGCTCTGCCCGCATCCGCAGGAGGCACAAGCACCGCTGTTCCGCGGTGTGCGGGGCGGTGCGCTGAACCCGCGCCAGATCCAAGGGGTGATGGCCCGGACCCGCGCCCAGCTGGGGCTGCCCGCAACGGCAACGCCGCACGCGCTGCGCCACAGCTTTGCCACCCATCTGCTGGAAGCAGGCGGCGATTTGCGGGCCATTCAGGAGTTGCTGGGGCACGCGTCCCTGTCGACCACCCAGGCCTATACGGCGGTGGATACCACGCATCTGATGGACGTCTACATGCGGTCGCACCCCAAGGCATGACTTGACCCCAAAGCCTGACTGGCCTTTGCTGAAGCCAGGGAGGCCTGCCGCATGTCTGCAACTGAACCCGCAACACCCGTTTTGACCAGTGTTCTTACCTGTCCTGCTTGCGGGCATGAGGCCGCAGAAGAGATGCCGCAAGACGCCTGCCAATGGTTTCATGAATGCCCGGCCTGCCGCGCCCTGCTGCGGCCAAAACATGGGGATTGCTGCGTTTTCTGCTCCTACGGCAGCATTCCCTGCCCGCCGGTACAGACAGGCGGCAACTGTTGCGGCTAGCGTGGCCGCGCATATGCATTCGCTAAAATGCGTTCTATTTTCGCGGCAGCGGGAAAGCTGCTGTTAAGGCGCTGCGGGCTTGATGGCAGAAACCGATCCAGAAAGGATTCTGCTATGACCTGTTACGGCTATTCAGCCTTGTTTGCCGATGGCGCCCCTGCAGCCCCTGCCCCGCCGCCCGGAACGCAACCCTGGGAGCGGGCACGCGATATGCCTTCCAATGCCCCCTTCTCCTCGCCTGACATCACCGCTCCAGCCCCCTTTGGCCAGCGCATGGCCCGCATCCAGTTCTCCAACGGTACGGATTTCCGCCCAAAGCTGCATTGAATGCTTGCGGGATTCGGCCAAATTCGCCATCAGGGGCGCATGACACCTCAGATCCGTGCCCTCTCCGTTCATCTGCTGACTGCAACCGGTGCCGTGTTCGCCATGCTGGCGATGCTGGCAGCGGCGGACGGCAAGTGGAGCCTGATGTTCGTCTGGCTGGTGATCGCATTTGCCGTTGACGGCGTCGATGGCCCGCTGGCCCGGCATTACCATGTCAAACGCTACTCGCCGGAATTCGACGGGGTGCTGCTGGATCTGATCATCGACTACCTGACCTATGTCTTCATTCCGGCCTTTGCGCTGTTCCAATCGGGATTGATGGCAGGCTGGACCGGCTGGTTTGCCATCATCGTCATCACCTTTGGCAGCGCGATGTACTTTGCCGACACAAGGATGAAGACCAAGGACAATTCCTTTGCCGGCTTTCCCGGCTGCTGGAACATGCTGGTGCTGGTGATCTTTGCGCTGGAGCCGAGCCATTGGACCATCCTGGTACTGGTGACCCTGCTGTCCGCCGCCATGTTCCTGCCGCTGAAGTTCATTCACCCGGTGCGCACCGCGCGCTGGCGCAAGGTGTCATTGCCCATGGCGCTGGCCTGGACCTTCTTTGCAGGCTGGGCCGCCTGGGTTGATTTCCACCCCGCCAGCTGGGCGCATTGGGGGTTGGTGGTGACGTCGGTCTACCTGCTGTTTGTCGGCATTGCCCAGCAGATCGTGCCGGAACGGCGGCGCAAATCCACAGCGGTTTGATACGTCGCTGACAATGGGGCGCTGCCCCTCTGCGCCCTTGGCAGGACGCATTCACCCCGGGATACTTCCGGCCGGAAGAAGCAGCAGGAGCGCTGCAGGCCGGACCCTGCGTTCAGATCAGCAGGCCCGCAGCGCCTTCATGTTTCAAAAGCGTGACTTTGGTTTCCACCCCGCCCTGGCCCGAAAAGCCGCCCAGACCCGTGGCGCTCAGCACCCGGTGGCAGGGAATGATCACCGGGATCGGATTGGCGCCGCAAGCATTGCCAACCGGCTGCGGCGGAGCGCCCAGATCCTTGGCGATTTCTCCATAAGTGCGGGTTTCGCCAAGCGGGATCGCCAGCATCGCAGCACAGACCGCGCGCTGAAAGTCCGAGCCCTCTACAAACAGCGGCAGATCGAAGCCCGTCAGCTCACCGGAAAAATAGGCACGCAACTGCGCCAGCGCGCTGTCCAGAAGCGCCGACTGCCCGTCCGCCTGAGCTGACCAGGCAAGACGCACAATGGCGCCGTCCCGCTCTGTCACGCTGAGCGCACCCACGGGTGTATCAAGGCTCGCTGAAATCATGGGTCCTCTCCGGAGCGTCTACTGGCTGCGCATCTTCTGCAGGAATAGCATCAGAAGCAAGGGCATCTCCGCCGGGCCGGCCGGCCCCCGCCGCACCGCATTAACACTATATTAACCAGTGTTAAGGTTTCGCCGCCACATTGCATCAAATTATAATAAAGTGAGTTTCAAGAACGATCCTAAAGGTCAGCAAGATGATTACTGCAGTTTCCAGCACCGCCAGCCTGTACAACAGCATGAAACAGATGCAGGCCGCCTATCAGCGCCAGCCGGCAGTCGCGCAAGCAGGCGGCCAGCCGGCGGATACACCGCTGATCGAGGGCACTGCCCAAGGGATCGCCCGGGCCGCTGCCCGCGAACAGGCGCTGAGCGGCGAACGCCCGGATGCCCTGACAGCCCAGTACGTCGGCCCTGCCCGCGCAGCAGCCCGCACCGCGGCGCTGGACCTCAGACAGATGAATGGTATCGACATGGCTGCCTATTTCCTGGATCTGGCCAGCGGCTGCCAGGCCGGCCCCAAGCCGGTCAGTGCCCTGGAGGCGGAAAACCAATATGCCGAAGCCCGGCGTATCACCGGCTGATCCGCCCTGCGGACCGCATTAACCCGCTGTTAAACACGCTATGTTAACTTTCCTGCAAGACCGGTTCTCAGCCACCGCGAAGGTTCCGCTCAATGTTTATACCAGTTTCAGGACGAGTAAGTCCTGCCAAACCGAACCGCGGTCTTTTGACCGCCCGCCCGGTTGTCCGCTCGGACGATACGGAGCGCAGCGAATCTGCCAGTACCAGTCCGCGTGACCGGCACCCGGACGGCCATTCGCAAGACCCGCCCGGCGATCAGGGCAGCCGCCGTATCCGGGCGGGAGAGCACCAGCGCGATACAGACCGGAAACCGGCCCTGTTTCAGGAAAACGACGTTCTGGCTGCCCATCTGCTGCTGCAGCGTGCGGGGCAAGACCCGCATCCCGAGGCAGGATCCGAAGCTGCCTTTCATGGCTATGAAGCCGCCAGGTCCATGTCGGCCTGGCGGCCTGAAGTTACTGCAGCTGAGCCCAGAACAGCTCCAGATGGCGTGACATGATCTCCTCGAAGCGGCCGCTGTCGCGAAGCTTTTTCAGCCCTGCGTTGATCCGGTATAGATGCGACGTGCCGCGCCAGTGACGCTTGGAAATCACCACGTGCAAGCCCTCTTCGGAGAGCGGTTTTTCCAGCGGCAGCACGGTGTCGCGCAGACCTTCCCGGACAATGGTGCTGGCGCCCAGGAACAAGTTCACCGCCACCGCATCCACCTGGCCCTCGGACACCATGCGGAAACAGTCGGCCGGTGATTGCGGCTGCACCAGGGTGATTTTACCGTCATCCAGCCAGCGGCGCCCCTGCCGGTTCAAATCGTGGGTGAAATAGCCCTTGGGGCGGCACAGGGTCTTGCCCTCGATATCCCTGTCTTCCGCATAGACGAACTGGTCCTGCACCCGCACAAACAGCATGATCGGCAGTGCCATCACCGGTTCGGAAAAGTGAAAGTTCACGCAGCGCTCATTGTCCGGCTCCGCCGCGCAATCGGGCTTATACCAGGGAAAGCCCATATCGAACTCTTTTTGGTCCAGCATCGGGAACAGATGCTTGGACCAGTCGTCCTCCCAGTTGATCGCATAAGACACCGGCGAAGGCGCCAGTTCCAGCGCCGCATTGACCAGCTCGGTCACCATGCCCTGGCCCGGCAGCCCGCGGTCGGTAAAGGGCGCATAGCCGCCGCCGGTCAGCAGCGTCATCTCGGCCTCCTGCCTGCGCAGCGGGGTGGCGTCCGGGGCGGTCGCCTGTTTGATGCAGGGTATCTGCAGCTTGCGGCCCGGCACCACCGACGAGCCGACAAGAACATCCTGGTTGCGGTAGTAAATCATGGTCCAGCGCTCGCGGTCGCCGTAATGGGTCTCGGCGATCGAAAACAGGTTGTCCCCCGGCTGCACGACATAGTCCACATCGCAGATCGCCAGGGCCGCCGAGGGCAGCAGCCCCAGCAGCAGCCCCAGGCCCAGCAAGTGGCGGCAGAAGCTGTTCAGCATGCTTTTCCCCCTCAAAATCCGGCCCAGACCCGGGCCATGTGGTCTTCGATGATCGCCTGATAGGTGCCGTCCTCGCGGATACCCTGCAGCGACGCGTTGACCATCTGCATCAGCTGCTGTGCCTGGGGGTGGGTTTTGTGGACAATCACGTGCAGTGCCTGGATCGAGATCGGCTCGGGCACCACATCAAAGCGGTCCGACAAGCCCAGCTCCTTGATCTGCGCGCGGCCGGTGAATTCGTTCATCACGACCGCGTCCGCCTTGCCCTCAAGCACCATCTCGTAGCATTCGGCTGTGGTCAGCGGCTGCACCACCTCAACCTTGCCGTCGCGCAGCCAGTGGCGGCCCTGCTGTTCGAACAGATACGTCTCATAGCCTTGCGGGCGGCAGAATGTCTTGCCGAACAGGTCTTCGTCCTTGGTGAAGGTCAGGGGCCGCGTCTTGTCGGTGAACATCAGCACCAGCACTTCGAACATCGGATCGGAGAACAGGAAGTTTTTGCAGCGCGGCTCTTCGGGGCTGTTTTCGCAGTCGGGCTTGTACCAGGGAAAGCCCGCGTCCAGCAGTGCATTGGACAGCAGCGGTTCTTCATGCGACGTCCACAGGTCGACCCAATGAACGGCGTACCCCTGCTCAGGATTGGCGTGTCGCATTGCCGCGTTCAGCACGTCGGTCATCATGCCGCCGTTGTGCAGGTCCTTGCCGGTAAAGGGGGCAAAGTCATCCGCTGTCAGCAGGTTGATGCGGTGGCGCACCTCGGCGCTGCCTGAGGCGATCTGCACCGGTTTGGCGGCCACCGGCACGCTGGCAGAGATTTCCTTGCCGCCTTCCAGACCCAGGGGCAGGCCCTCAAGACAGGCCAGCGACAGCTTCATGCCGACGCGCAGGGCACTGGGTTTGGGGCCAATGGTATCAATGTTGCGGCTGTGGATCGCGCTCCATTTGCCCGCATCCTTATACAGTTTATCAGCGATCACCGACAGGCTGTCGCCCGGCTGCACGGAATAGACCCCGCCGCAAGTCTCAGCCGCAGCAGAATTGGCTGCAAAGGCAAACAGGCCCATGGCAGCGGCTGCAATGTATGTCTTCATAGTCCCCCGGGAAATAGTCTGCACCGCAGCCGGTTCCGGTCTGCGGCGCCCGTCGTTCTGGTTGTTATGAGAGGTCCCCGGCCGGCACCGGCAGCGCGCCCAAGGGGCAAACGGGAACGGCCCCGGCGCAGCCGCCGGAGCAAAAAGATCAGTTGCCGACAAACAGGGCCAGCAGCGTCGCCGTGTCAACCCGCCCGTCAGCCCCGATCAGGCTGGCGGGCACGGTGATTTCCTTGCGCTCATAAGCGCCGTTCACCAGCTGGTCGATATAGGCTTCGGACTGGCCCTGTGCCGCGGCGGTCAGCACCATTTTATAGAGCGCAGTTCCTGCCGCCGGCGCCGCAGCTGCCGCCTGGTTCAGGCTTTCCGGATTTGCCTGTTTGCTGCGCAGCGCGGCCAGGGTTCCGGCAGTGATGCGGGCGACCATGGCGTCTTCGGCGCCGGCATCGTCCTTTTGCAGCCCCGCCGCCGCAGCGGCACCGGCCGGCTGCACGGTACCGGCAGAAAGCTCCGCTTCTGCCGCCGTTTGCAGACTGGTCTGTTCAGCCGTTTCAACCGGGGTGCCGCCACTGAATTGGAAATACAGAAGCATCGCCGCGGCCACCGCCAGACCAGCTGCCGCGAGGCCCAGCTTTGGCAGCGCACTGCCGCCGTCCGCGGGTACCGGTGCAAAGGGCTGCGGACCTGGCACAATTTTCTGTTCATCCGCTGCGGCACTGGCAGGTTTCGCCGTCTTGGCGGTTTTGGCCGCTTTGACAGCAGCGGTTTTGGGCGCGGCTGGCTTTGCAATTGCTGCCGCGGGTTCCGGTTTGGCCCCGGTGCTGTCCGCGACCAGCCCGATTTTCATGTTCTTTGGGGCCGATACCCCGTCTATCCGGATAGATGCACTGCGCGGCTTGCCCGGCTCACCTGCCGGTTGCGCGTCCGCTTTCCGCTTCAGCATAATAAACTGCCCCCCTGCCCCATGCCATATTTTTAAGTCGGCTGAAAACCTACATGGAATTAACGAATTCTTAACCAATTGTAGAAAACCGGTCAACATCTAGAGGAATTCAATTTGCCAACACACAAGGCCGCACCCGGAAAAAGTGCAGGAAATCCCGCAACAATAGCGTAAAAATGACAGCGCCCGGCAATTAGGCCGGGCGCAAATCACAATTCAAAGCTGAAAGCCGGGTTATCCCAGCGCGCTATCGCATCGGCCGCAAACACCGTCATGGACGTGATTGCCCACATCCGGCAGGATCTTCCAGCAGCGCTGGCACTTGCCGCCGTCGGCTTTCTCAAACACCACCGAAACACCGTCGACCTCGGGCATACGGAAAGCTTCGGCCGGGGCCGGATCATTGGTCAGCATGATGTCCGAGGTAATGCAGATATCGGCGAAGTTCACCGACTTCAGCGCCTCCAGCGCCTCGCCGTCGCGCACATGCACCACCGGGGCGGCCTCAAGCGAGGCACCGATCACCTTGTCGGTGCGTTGCACTTCAAGCGCTGCCGTCACCACCCGGCGGGCCTGGCGGATCTTGGACCATTTCGCCGCCAGCGGCTCATTCAGCCAGTCAGCGGGGGTGTTGGGAATGTCCTGCAGATGGATTGAGCTGCCCTCGCCCGGGTATTTCTCCAGCCAGACCTCTTCCATGGTGAACACTAGAACCGGTGCCAGCCATGTGGTCAGCCGGTGGAACAGGATATCCAGCACCGTGCGCGCGGCGCGGGCGTTCAGGGTGTCGCCATCGCAATAGAGCGCATCCTTGCGGACGTCGAAATAGAAGGCCGACAAATCCACGGTAGCAAAGTTGAACACCGCCGAGAACACACCCTGGAAGTCAAAGGTCTGATAGCCGGTACGCACCTTGTGGTCGAGTTCCGCCAGCCGGTGCAGCACCCACTGCTCCAGCTCCGGCATATCCGCCGGCTCCACGCGCTGTTCTTCAGTGAAATCCTTCAAGCTGCCCAGCAGGAAGCGCATGGTGTTACGCAGACGGCGGTAGCTGTCGGCAGTGCCTTTCAGGATTTCCGGTCCGATCCGCTGGTCAGAAGTATAGTCGGTCTGGGCCACCCACAGGCGCAGGATATCGGCGCCGTACTGCTGCACGATCTTTTCCGGCACGATGGTGTTGCCCAGCGATTTGGACATCTTCATGCCCTTCTCGTCCAGCGTGAACCCGTGGGTCACCACGTTGCGGTAAGGTGCGCGCCCCTTGGTGCCGCAGGCCTGCAGCAGCGAGGAGTGGAACCAGCCGCGGTGCTGGTCGGTGCCCTCCATATAGACGTCGGCAATGCCGTCTTCGGTGCCGTCCTCGCGGTCGCGCAGCACAAAGGCATGGGTCGAGCCGCTATCGAACCACACATCCAGAACGTCGAACACCTGATCATAGGCGTCCGGATCCACGGAGTTGCCCAGCACCCTGGCCTTGAAGCCGTCCTGATACCAAACGTCTGCACCATGCGCGTCGAACTCAGCCACGATACGCGTGTTCACCTCGTCATTGCGCAGCAAAAAGTCAGCGTCGGTCGGCAGCGCGCCCTTCTTGGTGAAGCAGGTGAGCGGCACGCCCCAGGCGCGCTGGCGGCTCAGCACCCAGTCGGGGCGGCTTTCGATCATCGAATGCAGGCGGTTGCGGCCGGTCTGCGGGTACCATTTCACCAGCTCATCGATCGAGCGCAGCGCGCGTTCGCGGATGGTATCGCCCATCTGGTCCATTCCGTCGTCCATCTTGCGGTCGACAGAGGCAAACCACTGCGGCGTGTTGCGGTAGATGATCGGCGCCTTGGAGCGCCAGGAATGCGGGTAGCTGTGCTTGATCTTGCCGCGCGCCAACAGGCCGCCGACCTCGGTCAGCTTATCAATCACCGCCTTGTTGGCATCGCCCTCGCCGCCCTTGCGGTTCAGGATGTATTTGCCGCCGAAAAACGGCAGATCGGCGCGGAAGCCGCCGTCGTCCATCACGTTATAGGTGATGACCTGCTCCAGCATGCCCAGATCGCGGTACAGCTCGAATTCCTCCATCCCGTGCGACGGCGCGCAGTGGACAAAGCCGGTGCCTTCGGTGTCGGTGACAAATTCAGCGGCGCGGAAGTCGCGGATATCGTCCCATTCACCGTTGGAGCCTTCAGCGCCGTGCAGCGGGTGGGTCAGGCCGATGCCTGCCAGATCAGAGGCCGGAACATCAGAGACGCGGGTGTACTGATCCTCAGACAGGCGCGCGCGCTTGAACACATCTGCTGCCAGATTATCGGCCAGAATGTATTTCTCGCCCGCAGCAGCCCAGCACTCGTCCGGGGTGCCGGTGACTTCATAGAGGCCATAGGCGATCTCTTCGCCGTAAACCACGGCCTTGTTCGATGGCATGGTCCAGGGCGTGGTGGTCCAGATCACGACATTGGCGCCGGCCAGTTTGTGATCAGCAGGCTCAGCCACCTTGAACTTCACCCAGATGGTGAAGCTTTCCTTGTCGTGATACTCCACCTCGGCCTCGGCCAGGGCGGTTTTCTCGACCGGCGACCACATCACGGGTTTCGAACCCTGATACAGCGTGCCGTTCATCAGGAATTTCATGAACTCATCCGCGATCACCGCCTCGGCGTGGTAGTTCATGGTCAGATACGGATCATCCCAGTTGCCGGTGATGCCCAGCCGCTTGAACTCCTCGCGCTGGATGTCGACCCAGCTGTCGGCAAAGGCGCGGCATTCCTGGCGGAATTCAACCACCGGCACCGCATCCTTGTTCTTGCCCTTCTTGCGGTACTGCTCCTCGATCTTCCACTCGATCGGCAGGCCGTGGCAATCCCAGCCCGGCACATAGCGCGCGTCAAACCCCATCATCTGATGCGAACGCACGATCATGTCCTTGATGGTTTTGTTCAGCGCGTGGCCGATGTGCAGGTGGCCGTTGGCGTAAGGAGGGCCGTCATGCAGGGTGAAGGGCTGGCGCTCGGCGTCACTGCCCTTGGCTGCGGCGGCCTTATCACGCAAGCGGTCATAGACCCCGATCTGCGCCCAGCGCTCCAGCCATGAAGGCTCGCGCTTGGGCAGGCCTGCGCGCATCGGGAAATCGGTTTTCGGCAGGTTCAGGGTGTCTTTATAGTCAGGCGTCTGGGGCGTGTCGGCGCACATGCGTTGCGTCCTTTGGATGATCAAGGCTGGAAATCGGGATATTCGGTTCGGCGCGATGGCTCAAGCGCCTTTGCCCGGCGGCTCGATGCTTTCAGAGCGCCGGGGATATAATTCGAATAATGATGGCCGCGAATAGGGACATGAACCGCCTTATAGGATGGTCCCGCCGGAGGGTAAAGCGGCAGATATGCCGCATTGGGATGAGGGCTGCGGCGGGCGGAATAGCCCGCCCTCCGTCAGCGTATCAACCAGATACCCAGATCCGGGCGCGCCAGCATCAGCCAGATGATTGCAAGCACCGCCGCAAAGGCAGGAATGCCGCAAGAAAACCAGATCGCAAACAAGCGTTGGTAGCGCGCGGGCAGTTCCTCGCCTGCCGCAGCGGCTGCCCGCGCCAGATCGCGCAGCTTCAGCTGGATCCAGATAACCGGCAGCCAGAATGCTCCTGTCAGCACATATAGCCCCAGCGACAGCGCCAGCCAGCCTTCGCTGAACGGCCACCCCAACCGCCAGGCCAGCAATCCGCCGGTGAGGGCTGCGCAATCACCGCCGTGGCGGTGAACAGCAGGTCCGCCAGCACCACCACGCCTGCGGTATGGGCAATCAGCCGTGCATCACAGGTGCGGTGCGCCATCAGCATGAAAAAGGCGATGCCTGCCCCGGTGCCCAGCAGCACACAGGCACCGATCACATGCAGCCAGCGCAGGATCAGATCCACATCCATCTCAGCGCTCCTGCAGCAATTGATGGGTGATCAGCGACAGAAGGGTGCCCGGCAGCACCTTGACCAGAGACCCCAGCGGATCCGCCCACATCTGCGGTGCTATGACGCTTGCTGCCAGCACATAGAACAACGAGACCCCTGCCATCCCCAGGCAGGCCCACGCCGCCCAGGGCCTCCAAAGGATCGCCAGCCCCAGGGCAATATCCGCGAGCGACCAGAAGACAACACCTGTCTTGGCCGGGAAACTTCCCCAGCCCCTGGCCAGCAGCACATTCGCCGCCGCCTCCAGCTGCCACAGGCCAATCAGGCCCGACGCCAGCCAAAACAGGCTCAGCACCGCCACAGCAATTGGCATAATCAGTGCCATCCGCGCATCCAGCCGCTGTTCCCGGCCCGCAGGCAGCGATTGATAGATAGACTGCAAAGGGGCCAATCCCTGCCCCATCGCCGCGCGGTAGGGTTGCGGGTCACCGCGCACGCCGTTCTGAATTTCGGCAATCGCTGTACTGCGCATGGGCGAGCGCCAGCCGAGGCGGCCCAGAGCATCAGCGCAGCCTGCAATCGGCGGCAGCAGCCAATCCGGCATCCGCAGTGCCATCCGGGCAGGTGCAAACCCCAGCCATTTACGGGTCTCTGTCAGCACCTCTTCCAGCGTATTCACCTGATCCTCCACCAGATCATAAGTACCTTGAGGCAGCTTACCGCAGAGTGCCGCACCCATCGCTGCGGGCAAATCCGCCATCCCGGTGCATTGAACCGGTGCCTGGCCCAGCGCAACCGGCTGCACCAGCGGCACCGCTGCCAGCATCCGCAACAGCCGGGTGCCGCCAAAGGCGCCCTGTCCGATCACCAGCCCGGGGCGCAGGATCCAGGCCGCCGCTCCGGAGGCCCGCAAGGCCGCATCGCCCCGGCCCTTGCTGCGCATGAACTCTGTTGCAGCCCCGGCCCTGCCCCGGCAGCGGAGACCTGCACCACCTTTGTCCCGCGGTCAGCGCAAGCCGCAGCAAGAGCGGCAATAGCTAAGTGATGCACAGCCTCCAGCTCTCCTGGTGCCATGTCCTGCAAGACGCCGGCGCAATTCACTACTGCATCCACGCCCTGCAACAACAGCGTCCAGTCTTCGGGCTGCAGCAGTTGCAGCAAATTGCCCGCCACGAACGGCACGCCCGGCAACACCCGCGCCGCCTGTTCAGCACTGCGGCCAAGACCCGTCACAGCAAACCCGGAGGTTTGCAAGGACCGGACCACTTCAGCGCCGATAAAGCCATATGCACCTAGAACCAGAACCCGCCCGATTTTCTCCGCCATAATTCAATACCTTTTGGCAAATTCCCCGCCCACCATAGCGCCAATGCCGCCCGGTGCCAGCGAGGCCGTCTCCCGTTTCTGCGGCAGATGCGCCCGGCCTCTTCCTCTTTCCCCGCCTTTCGCCTATTTCTGCCTCTGGCCACTCAGACCGGAGCATCCAATGACCGACGCAGATACCGCAAACCCGCTGGCGCGGTTCGATATCGGCCCAGAAGAGATCTCGCGCGTGGTGGCCGTCTTCTACACCCGCGTGCGGACCCATGAGGTGCTGGGGCCGGTGTTTGCCGCGCATGTCACCGATTGGCCGGAGCATGAAGAGAAGATCGCCGGCTTCTGGCGCAATGCGATTCTGCGGCAGCGGAGCTACAGCGGCAATCCAATGCGGGTGCATGTCTCACGGCCGGACGTGAAAGCAGAGCATTTCCCGCTGTGGCTGGGCCTGTTCCACGAGGTGCTGCGGGCCGAATTGCCGGAGCGCACTGCGCTGCAATGGGGTGCCCTGGCCGACCGGATCGGCGAAGGTTTCCGCACCGGCATCGTGGCGATGCGCCAGCCCGCAGACCAGCCGCCGAAGCTGTTCTGAGCACCGCCAGCGGGGCGCTCCCGTGCCTGCCGGTGTTCTGGCCTTGCCAGAACACCTCAGCAGCCTTAGGCATGGCTCATGCTGCGCATGAGCCTGTAAGCGCGCTACTTATCCTTGGAAAACAGACCGGTCAGCGCCCGCTGAATCACCTTGCGCGTCCCAGGTCTGTGCTGCGCTGAAAACGGCATCGGGCGGCAAACCTCCATTGCAGCTATGCCGACCCGCGCTGACAACGCGCCATTGACCAGCCCCTCGCCGAAGCGGCGGGAGAGTTTCGACAGCACCGATCCGCCCAGCACCGGCTCCAAGAGGTCATCACCCGCAGCCACCGCGCCGGTGGCAGCCAGATGCGCCAGCACCGCGCGGGTCAGCCGCCAGGAGCTGAAGAAGCCGGGCCGGCCGCCATAGATCCCCGCCACCCGGCGGATCATCCGCAGTGAAGAGACCAGCGCCGTCAGAATGTCCGCCAGCGCCATCGGCACCAGCGCGGTCACCGTGGCGACCTGCCGGGCGGCGGCCTCGACCTCGCGCAGGGCCAGCGCGTCCAGCGGCACCAGCAGCTCTTCCTCGGCCAGCATCAGCAGGGCATCGGCGTCCATGACTTCTGCCTTGCGCTCAGCCAGCCGCGCCTGATGCCAGCCGAGATCCTCGCGGGCCTTGTAGAAGTTTTCCAGCCGGGCCGTGAAGGCGCGGGCCGCAGCCAGGTCTGCGGCCTCCTCTGCCTGATGCCGCAAGGCATCGACGCGCCGCAGCCGGGACAGCGCCGCCAGTTCACGCAGCGCCATCGCAAGGGCCAGCAGCAGCAGAACCCCCAGCCCGGCACTTACTGCCCAGCCCAGCAGCGGAACCCTTGCCATCAGCCCGGCCGCAAAATCCCAGGCCGCGACCGAGGCGATGGCGCCAATGACCGCAACCAGCAGCGCCCAGAACCAGCGGGCCAGCCGCGACGGGCGGCGGGCGGCAATCCGGGCCGCCTGCTCCATCGCTGACGGCTGGGGTGCGGCGGATTGCGGCTCGGGCACCGGCGGCGCCTCAGTTACGGAAGGTGCATCCGTCTCGTCCTCAAGGTCAAACAGAACCGGCTTCTTGCTCATGCCGCCGCCTCCAGGCTGCTGCGCCATTCATAGGCGATGTCGGGCAAGCCTTCCTCGTTGTCTGTGCCGTCACCGCGGCCTGTCTCGGCAAAACCCTCGCGCCGGTAGAACCGCTGCGCCATTTCATTGGCTGCGAAGGTCCGCAGCGTCAGCCGCGGCACGGCGGCCTTGGCAGCGTCCAGCAGTGCCTTGCCCGCCCCCGCCCGCAGGCACCGGGCGCGAGGTAGAGCGCGCAGACCTCCGCGCCGTCACGGGCCAGAAAACCCTGCACGCGGCCATCCCGCACGGCCACCGTGACCCAGCCGCGATCAATCATGACGCCGCAAAAGGCGATCGCCTCGGCCCAGGTATAGAGTTCAGGCATCCATTCCGTGCCCTGCTGGAAGCGGTAGAGGATCCCGCCGGCGGTTCCGGCATCCAGAGGGTTTGCGGGGCGCAGGGAGAGTGTCACAGGGCGTCTCCGATCAGAAATTCAGCGGCGCGGTCCAGCCGGATATGCGGCGGGCCGCTGCCGTGCTTCAGGGTAAGCGGTGCGGGCGCAAAACCCATCGCCTGATAGTCGCCTTCCAGCCATTTCTCAGCCCCTTGCCGCGCCGGGGTGAGCAGCTGCGCGGGATCTTCGGGCAAGGCTCCGGGATAGAACGCCGCCTGTTTGCCGCTGTCCAGCAGAGTGCCGCGCACGCAGGGCAGATCAGTTCCGTTGTGGGCGCGCTTCTCTTCGGTTGTGGAGCGCAAGGAAGCCAGCGCCAGAGCCGCGGTTTCAGCGCCTGCAAAACGGGCGCGGTCCTGCGCCTCGCGGGTCAGCGCCTCGATGATGGCGGTCATTTGCGGGTGCTGGGCGTGGTGCAGGTGGTCGGCTTTGGTGGCGGCAAACAGGATCTTCTCGACCCGCTTGCCGCCCAGAAGCCGGGTCAGAAAGTGATTGCGGCCCGGTTTGAACGTGCTGAGGATGTCCGCCATCGCCAGGCGCAGATCCTCTACCGCCTGCGGACCGGAATGGATTGCCGAGAGTGCATCCACCAGCACCACCTGGCGGTCGATGCGGGCAAAGTGGTCGCGGAAGAAGGGTTTGACGACCTTGGTTTTATAGGCCTCATACCGCCGCTCCATCTCGCGCCAGAGGCAGCCGCGCGGCGGGCTGGCCTCAGGCGGCAGCGGCGCGAAGGTCAGTACGGGCGAGCCCTCAAGATCGCCGGGCAACAGGAAGCGGCCCGGCGTGCAGTCATAGAACCCGGCGGCGCGGGCGGCGGCCAGATACTGCGTGAAGGCGGCAGCAAGCGCCTGGACTTGCGGTTCGTCATGTGTTCCCGCAGGGGCAGCCTTGGATTTCTCCGCCAGAAACCCCTGTGCCTGCCGGCGGGTGGCAAGACGGGAGAGCACATCGGCGGACCATTCGCTGTAGGACTTGTCCAGCAGTGCCAGATCCAGCAGCCATTCACCGGGGTAGTCGACAATATCCAAATGCAGCGTGCGCGGCCCCTGAAATCCGGCCAGCAGGCCGGCGGGCCGCACCTTCAGGCTGAGACGCAGCTCAGACACCGCCCTTGTGCTGTCCGGCCAATGGGGTGACGGCCCGGTCAGGGCTGCCAGGTGGTTTTCATAGTCAAACCGCGGCACGGTGTCGTCAGGCTGGGGCTGCAGAAATGCGGCCTCAATCCGTCCCTCACGCGCGGCGCCCAGTTGCAGCATCCGGCCCCGGTCCATCAGGTTGGCCACCAGCGAGGTGATGAACACGGTCTTGCCGGAGCGTGCGAGGCCGGTGACGCCCAGCCGCAAGGGCCGGTCGAACAGCGCCGCCGAAACACCGCTGGCGGCACGTTCCACACTGCTCATCACCCCATCAGCGAGGGAAGTTATCACCAAGGCCCTGATCCTGCTCTGTTCTTGCTGCTGACAAGATAGGCAGCATGGTGCTGAGATACCAGAGCGCACACGGGGCTTGCCCCGGCCCGGCCCTGTTGCTAGGTGCCCGTCCATGCCGCGTTTTGCTTTGAAAGTCGAATATCACGGAAAGCCTTTTGCCGGCTGGCAAAGGCAGAAGGACCAGCCCTCGGTGCAGGGCGCGATCGAGGCTGCGCTGGCACGGCTGGAGCCGGGGGAGCATACGATTGCTGCCGCCGGGCGCACCGACACCGGTGTGCATGGGCTGGGACAGGTGGCGCATTGCGACATGGCCAAGGACTGGGACCCTTTCCGGCTGTCGGAGGCGCTGAATTACCATCTGAAACCCGATCCTGTCGCAATTGTGGACTGCGCCCGGGTGGACGGCGACTGGCACGCGCGGTTCTCGGCCATTGAACGGCAGTATCTGTTCCGCATTCTGATCCGCCGCGCGCCGGCCACCCATGAGGCAGGCCAGGTCTGGCAGCTGAGCCATGATCTGGACGCCGGCGCCATGCAGAAAGCCGCCAGCCATCTGATCGGCAACCATGATTTCACCACCTTCCGGTCTTCGATCTGCCAGGCGGCAAGCCCGGTCAAGACGCTGGATGAGCTGACGGTGGAACGTGTACAGGGCTTTTCCGGGCCGGAGATCCATTTCCACGTCCGCGCCCGCAGCTTCCTGCACAACCAGGTCCGCAGCTTTGTCGGCACGCTGGAGCGGGTCGGCGCAGGGGCCTGGGAGCCGGAGGATGTAAAGACCGTGCTGGAGGCCTGCGACCGCGCCGCTTGCGGACCGGTTTGCCCGGGACACGGCCTCTATCTGGCGCGGGTGGGGTACCCGGAAGACCCCTTTGCCTGAACCGCCGCCGGGGACGGGCGACTCCTGCGCGCCCCGGGCATTGACTGAACCCGCTGAAAGCAGCAGCCACAGCCGCAGCCCGCTTGCATAACTGCGGGCACACCGCATAATCGGCGCAACCTCCCCATCAGGGCCTTTCGGCAGCTCAATCGCTGGCGGTCTGCCCGCAAAACACACAGGCAGACATCCGCAATGGCAAATCCAACCAAACCGCCGCTTCTGGCCGTCCTGATCGACGCCGACAATATTTCGGCCAAATTCGCCGAGGCAATGTTCGAGGAAATCGCCTCCTTCGGCGAGGCCAGCATCCGCCGCATCTATGGCGATTTTGCCGGCGGCAGCCCGCAGGGGTGGAACAAGGAAAAACTGGCAGCCCTGGCGATTGTGCCGCATCAGCAATTTGCCAATACCACCGGCAAGAACGCCTCGGACATCGCGCTGGTGATCGACGCGATGGATATTTTGCACTCGGGCCGGTTCGACGGGTTTGTGCTGATCTCATCCGACAGCGATTTCACCCGGCTGGCCAGCCGCATCCGCGAACAAGGCGTGGATGTCTTCGGCATGGGCATGCGCAAGACACCGGCGGCCTTTGTGCAGGCCTGCAAGCGGTTCATCTATGTGGAAAACCTGCTGGAAGAGCCGGGCAAACCGAAGCCTAAGCCCAAGAAAGAAGACGGCGCCGGCAACGGCAATGCTCCGTCGGAACTGGCGGATCCAACCAAGCTGGTGGTCCGGGCGATGGATGCGATCGACCAGGATGACGAATGGTTCACGCTGGGCCAGATTGGCCAGTACATCACCGCAGCCGCGCCGGATTTCGACACCCGAAGCTATGGCAAACGCAAGCTGAGCGACCTGATTGCCTCGCTGAAACTGTTTGAGACCAAACGCGGCGACGGCAACCAGATCCTGGTGCGGCGGCTGGACTGAAGCCCCCGCCAAGGTCAGCCCAAACGCGAAATCCGGCTTTCCCTTGGTCCTGAACCGTGGCTTAGTCCGGCAAAAGGGACGCGGACAGGGAGAACGCGCATGGCATTGCTGATCAGCATCGGCCACGACGGCTGGTACACCGAGGAACAGCTGGCAGATGAGCTTCGCTCGGTGGCCCCCGGGACCGACATCCGGCCTATCTCTGACCCCGGCAATCTGGAAGACATCACCATGCTGGCGGTGTCCGCACTGAAGGGCGATCTGGCCGCGCAGCTGCCGAACCTGCAGCTGGTGCAAAAGCTGGGCGCCGGGGTGGACAGCATCGTGGCGCACCCCAGCGTCGCACCGCATGTGCGTGTGACCCGCCTGAAACCGCAAGAGCCGGCGTATGAGATTGCAGATTACTGCCTGGCTTATGTGCTGCGCGGCCAGCGCAACATGTCCGCCCACGCAGTCTCCCAATCCCGCAGCGCCTGGGAGCCACGGGCGCCGGGGCGCCCGGCGGAAACCACCATAGGCGTGCTGGGGCTTGGCCATATCGGCGGCATGACCGCGCGGCTGATGCGGGACATGCGGTTCCGGGTGCTGGGCTGGAGCCGCTCCCCCAAGGAGATCGACGGGGTGGACTGCCGCCATGGCGCAGAGGCGCTGCCGCAGATGCTGGGGATATGCGACTATGTCTGCTCAATCCTGCCGTCCACCCCGGCAACCCGCGGGCTGATGGATGCGGAAATGCTGGCCGCAATGAAACCGGGCGCGACACTGATCAACGCAGGCCGCGGCGATCTGGTCGATGAACCTGCCTTGCTGGCAGCACTGGACAAAGGCACGCCGGGCCATGCGGTGCTGGATGTGGTAAGCAAGGAACCGTTGCCCGCAGACAGCCCGCTGTGGACGCATCCGCAGGTGACGATCACCCCGCATGTGTCGGGCTGGCATCTGGGCGATGCGCTGCGCGATGTGGTGGAGAACTACCGGCGGCTGGAAGCCGGGAAAGATCTGCTGCACGAGGTGGACCGGCAGCGGGGCTACTGATCCGGCCTGCAGCCGCCCGCCCCCTGCTTTATTCGGACCTTGAAGACTCCCGCCCGGGCCACCGCCATTTTTCCGGCAGGGAACAAGGCGGCCAACTGCGCCAGCCGCAAACGCAGCGGGCCGGCTAGGAGCGGTAGTCCGGGTTTTCATAGTCGAACCGGCAGCCGGCAGACCAGGCATTTCGGTCGTTGCCCTCATTCGGATAGCCGCCGGCATCGCGCAGCATCGCCGCCAGATGCATCAGGTTCCAAGTCATGATCGTAGTGTTGCGCTGGGTGAACTCGTTTTCAAAGCCGGCGGGCTTGCCCTCCACCTCGTCGCCATAAGACGGTCCCGGCCCGGCCTCGCCGATCCAGCCGCAATCGGCCTGCGGCGGGATGGTAAAGCCCAAGTGACTGAGCGCATAACACAGCGTCATCGCGGTATGCTTGATGCCGTCCTCGTTGCCGGTGATGACGGTGCCGCCGGTCTTGCCGTAGAAAACCGACTGCCCTTTATCGTTCAGCTCGCCGCTCATACCGTAAAGGCGTTCAATGAGAATGCGGCAGACCGAACTTTCCTCGCCCAGCCAGATCGGGGTGCCGACCACCAGGATCTGTGCTGCCAGTACCTTCTGCCACAGCTCCGGCCAATCGTCTTGCGGCCAGCCATGCTCTGTCATGTCCGGATAGACGCCGGGCGGCACAATGTGGTCCAGGATATGCAGATGCTCCACCTCCACGCCGTTCTTTTCCATAATGGAGGATGACGCCTCCATCAGCAGGCGGGTGTGGCTTTTGCTGCCGTCTTTCTTGAGGGAGGTGTTGATGAAAAGGGCTTTGAGGCCCGGAAAACCGGTCATAGCGCGTCTCCCGTCTGGATTGCAGGTATGGACCGGATGATAGGACATCGCCTGCGGCTGCACAGGCGCGCTGGCGGGATCGTGATGCCAGACGGAAACCGCCCGCCAGTTGGAAAACACGGCGGGCGGGAAAATCAGCCGATAAACTTCTTATAGCCGGCTTCATCCATGTAGTCGTCCATCGGCGACAGATCCGATGGCTTCAGCTTGAAGAACCAGGCGCCGCCTTCGGGGTCTTCGTTCACCTTGCCGGGATCATCGGTCAGCGCCTCGTTCACCTCGACCACTTCACCGTCCAGCGGCGACAGGATGTCGGAGGCGGCTTTGACCGATTCAATTACCACGATTTCTTCATCCTTGGAAACCTCGGTGCCCACTTCCGGCAGTTCCACAAAGACCACTTCGCCCAGCTGTTCGGCGGCATGGGCGGTGATGCCAACGGTGATCAGATCGTCTTCGGGCAGCAGCCACTCGTGTTCTTCGGTGTATTTCATCATCGTGTATTCCCTTGGAAGAGGCTTGGGTTTTCAGTGCAGGTTGGTATTCAGTGCAGGTTATGCCGCCGTAACGGATACCGCGGGAAGAAGAAAGCCGGTCCTGCCGGGCCCTGCATGCGCGGGTATACGCTACCAACGGTGCCGGTCTCCGATCAAGATGGCAAATCATGGGATTTTTGCGTTTTTTTGGGCACAGGCCCCCAATGCCCTGTGCGGCCCTGTGCGGTCAGAACAGATTGAAATACTCCGCCTGCTCCCATTCGCTGACAGTGTCCAGGTAACGTTCCCATTCGAACTGCTTGAGCTGCAGGAAATAGCTGACGGTCTCTTCCCCCAGCGCTGCACGGCACATCTGCGAGCCGCCGAAACCCTCCAGCGCCTGGCCCAGCGAACGCGGCAGGCGCTCGGCGTTTTCACTATAGGGCGACACTGTGGGCCTGGGCGCCTCCAGCCCTTCTTTGATGCCGGCCATGCCTGCGATGATCTGGGCGGCCAGCGCGTAATAGGGGTTGGCAGTGCTGTCCGGCGCGCGGTTTTCGATCCGGCTGGCGGTATCGCCCGGCTGCATCAGCGCCCGCAGCATGGCGCCGCGGTTGTCCTCGCCCCAGCCGATGCGGTTCGGGGCCAGCTGGAACGGCAGATAGCGTTTGTAGCTGTTCACCGTCGGCGCGATCAGCAGCGAGGTCTCAGGGGCGTATTTCAACAGGCCCGCCATCCAGGCACTGGCGTGCGGGCTCAGCAGTCCGGCGGTTTCCGGCATGAACAGATTGCGCCCTGTGGCCGGGTCCAGCAGCGACTGATGCACGTGCCAGCCGTTGGCCATGGCACCCGCCAGCCGTGGTTTGGCCATGAAGCTGGCGTGCAACCCGTTGCGGGCGCAGACCTCCTTGACCATCGTGCGGAACATCACCATCGCGTCGGCCTGGGCCATGGCGCCATCCGGGGCAAAGGTGAATTCAACCTGGCTGGGACCCATTTCTATTTCCACCGAACGCACCGCCAGGCCCAGTTTCTGGGCGTTGCGGCGCAACAGGTCCAGCACCCCCTCCGCTTCGCCATAGCGGGTTTCGCTCAGGTACTGGTACCCTTGCGTCAGGTTGCGGGTTTGTACCGGCGCGCCGGGACGGGTGGCCTGTTCATGGGCCGATGCCTTGTCCGCCAGTTCGAAAATGTGGAATTCCACCTCCAAGCCAAAGATGGCCGCCATCCCCTGCACCTCCAGCGCATCGACTGCCCGCTGCAGCACGCCGCAGGACGCAAACGGGACCGGGCTGCCATCCGGATAGACCGGCGTGCAGAAAATCCAGGCGGAATGGCCGGACCAGGGCAGCGCGCGAAAGGTTTCGGGGCGCGGCACCAGCAGCACGTCGCCGGCACCCTGCATCGGGCCGGACAGGCCGGTGCCGCCGTCCCAGACCGGAAAGGCATTTCGGTGGGAGGTGTCTTTCAGCAGCAAGGTTGCCGGCATGTTGAGACCACGGTCAAAGACGCTGCCAAAGGCCTCGGCCATCATTGTCTTGCCGCGCAGGATCCCGTGCTGGTCGGGGAACAGCACCCGCACCGTTTCTATCCCGTCAAACTGCGCGCGGGAGGTGATCTCGGCTGCTTTGCGGCAATCTTCGGGCGACAGCAGCCCCAGGCGGGCCAGTTTACCGGATGTGAAATCTTGTGCCATGGGCGGCCTCCTGGGTAGCGAGCTGTTTGAAATTGCACCGGAAATACCCCGGCGTCCAGTCCACGGCAGATTTTGACGCAACCCGGTGCGTAATCCGGATATTGCGGGGGTTTTGCGCCTTGACAGCATTCGCAGGGCGAACATTGTGTCGAACATTCGCACAAAGCCACTGCCCCGAGCGGTGCCATTCAAGATCAGGACAGCGGTTTCAGATGACAGCAGTTGAACAGGACAGGAATATTTCGTCGAGCTTTGCCAAAGGGCTGGCAGTTCTGGCGGTGTTTGACGCGGCCTCCCCCAGCATGACCCTGGCCGAGATCGCCCGGCGCACCGGCCAGGACCGGGCCACTGCCCGGCGCGGGGCGCTGACGCTGGTGCAGGCAGGCTATCTGCGCCAGGACGGGCGGATGCTGTCATTGACCCCGCGGGTGCTGGCACTGGCGGGCGGTTTCCTGCAGGCCAATCAGTTCGGACGCCGGGTGCAGCCGGTTCTGAACCGCCATGCGCGGCAAATGGAAATCGAGGTGACGCTGGCAATGCTGGATCAGGGCCGGGTGCTGCTGCTGGCGCAATCCACCGTCGAGCATGGCCATATCACCTATGGCTTCACCGCCGGTTCCCATATTCCGCTGGCCCATACCAGTCTGGGGCGGATGCTGCTGGCCGGGCTGCCGGAGACCGCGGCGGCCGCGGTGCTGGCCGCAACAGAAATCCCGCGCCATACCGAGGCCTCGCTCACCGGTCCCGGCCGTATTCTGGACCGCGTGGATGAGGCCCGCACGCAGGGTTATTGCCTCACCAGCGGCGAATTCGAAGCCGGGATCACCGGTTACGCCGTGCCCGTCTCGCGGCCCGGGCAGACGCCGATTGTCGCCGGTTGTTCAGCGCCGCGCGGGTTGCAGCCGGAGGCGGATGCCGAACGGTTGTTGCGCGGATTGCAGCTCTGCGCCGCAGAGCTGCGCCAGGCCGAGGCCGTGGACCACCTGTAACCGCGCCTTGCGGGAAAGCCTGCTTTGCATTGCACGCCGCCCTTGCTAGGCTGAATCAAGATATTTCCGCAGGAGCAATTTTGATGATCAAACAGACTGCATTGGCAGCGGCCCTGTGCGCCGCGCTTGCCCCGGCTGCATCGGCCGCGGATGCCGAAGGCACCATGGTCACCGTTCTGGGCCGCGATTGGGCGGTTTTCCCGGTCGCGGACACACCGGGCCGCTACAGCGCCACGCGGATGAATCTGGAGCATTTGCCGTTCCGCCCGCCTGCGGTGCTGACCGCCCGCCAGGCAGTGCAGGCCCTGCGCACCGCCACCGGTTGCAGCGTCAACATGGACACGATGGTGCGCAGCATCAACAGCACCTATTACGCCCACGTGATCTGCCGCAATTAAAGGTATGGCTGACGGCCCTGCAGTTTTGCGGCGTATTTCTGAAACATCCTCTTGGGAAATGTGATCATTTTCCGGGAGGCCATGGATTGAGCGGCCCCGGCGCGCCTGCCATAGATTGCGCATGAGACTTGCAATCAACGGATTCGGCCGCATCGGCCGCGCCATCCTGCGCCAGATTCTGACGACCCCGCGCGGAGACGGCATCGACGTGGTGCGGATCAACGATATCGCACCCTTGGATATGTGCGCCTATCTGTTCCAGTACGACAGCACCTTCGGCCCCTTTGCCCACCCAGTGGAGCATGGCGGTGAGGCGCTGCAGGTAATGGGGCGCTCGATCCCCGTCAGTCATGCACCGGATCTGACATCGGTGGACCTGTCCGGCGTTGACCTGGTGCTGGAATGCACCGGCATCGCGCGGACATCTGATGTGGCCGAGCGCGGCATCAAGGCAGGTGCGTCCAAGGTTCTGATCTCCGGCCCCTCCCCGGCGGCTGAGCTGACCGTGGTGCTGGGCGCCAACGAGGAGCAGCTGGGCGATGCGCGCATTGTCTCCAACGCCTCCTGCACCACCAATGGCCTCACTCCGCTGGTCAAGCTGCTGGACCGGATCGCCGGCATCGATACGGCACATATGACCACCATCCATTGCTACACCAACTCGCAGCCGATGGTGGACGCGCCGCGCGGCGATTTTGCCCGCTCGCGCGGCGGCGCGCAATCGATGGTGCCCACAACGACTTCGGCGACGCATCTGATCGACGAGGTGCTGCCACATCTGAAAGGCCGGGTCAGCGGTGCCGCAGTGCGGGTGCCGACGGCCAGCGTTTCCGCCGTGGATCTGGTGGCGCAGCTGAAGACCCCGATGAGCGAAGACGCGTTCACCGCCGCCCTGCGCGAAGGCGTGGCAGTATCCAAGGTGCTGGGCTGGACCGATATGCCGCTGGTATCCTCTGACCTGCGGGCGCGGCCTGAATCGCTGGTGATTGCCGGGCCGGAAACCCGCATGGCCGGCGAACATCAGGCGCGGGTGTTCGGCTGGTATGACAATGAATGGGGCTTTTCGGCCCGGATGCTGGATGTGGCCAGGCTGATGGCGGGATAAGATCCGCCCATGTCCCCAGACCGGCTTGCAGGCCCGCCATTGGCGGGCTTTGCTATTCCTGCGGTTTCCGCCCTGCTCCAGACAGCCGGATCCAACGGAAAATCAGCATCAGCGCAACCATGCAGACCGCAAGACCGATCAGATCGCCAGCCGCATAAACAGCCATGACCGGCAGCTGATCTCTGGGAAAGATCAGACCGGAAAACACCACTGATTGCCCCAGCGAATTGATGACAGAGGCCAGCGCCCCCACGGCCAGCAGCCCGGTCCAGGCGATCCGGCGCGCTTGGCCGGCATAAAGATCCCAACCGAAGAGCCATGCGATTTCAAAACCCGCAAATGCGGCAAAGGCGCCGACAGCAATGGACTGCAAAAGCACCGGCTCCATCAGTTGCTGAACATTGGCTGACGTGAACATCAGCTCAGACAGAAACGCGCCACAGGCGAGAGGCAAAACCGCTCTCCAGCCGAACAGCCAGACGCTAAGCACCCGCACCCCGTGCGGCAAGTAGATCAGGCTGGCAAAGACGGTGATCTCCGGCAGAAACATATTCTGCACCGGCGTGACGGCCCAGGCCGTCAGACCATGGCAAATGACATAAGCCGCGGTGATCACCGCAAAACTCTGAAAACCGGGCAGGAACTGCAATACGCGTATCATGCCGCCCGTTTAGACAGCGTGCAGAGAAGCTGCAATCAGATGTTGGGCGGCTGACAGGCTGCGGTCACCTTGCGGCGGGATCAAAGCAAACCACGTAATGCTTGGCCTTGCTGCCGCCCGCCCGCTCCAGCAATCCTAAGGCCAGCAGCGACTTCAGTGTTCTGTGAAAAGTTGCCTGGGCAATTTCCGTCACCAGCCGGTGGCTGCGGATTTGCTCGGACTGAACCGGGGCGCCTGGCACGCTGGTCAGCGCATGCGCGGCCAGCAACACATCCCGTTCAGCCCGGTTCAACCGGTCCAGACCGATGTCGCGTTCCATTTTATGGAGCATATCCCGAAGTTCAAAAATTGACTTTAACCGATCCACAATTGCACCTCCGGGGAACACAAGCTGCTGCTCCAGCACCATTTAATCTGCCAGTATAAGATGACACCACGCGAAAATTATCAATCCGACAATTATCTGGACAGTTCAATTCCGCGTGGTATCATTCCCGTCAGGCTGGGCTGCATTGTGAGTGGTGGCTGCGCCTGACGTTACTCGAAGTAGCTTTGTTAACCAGTGCCGGCTCCGGCAGTTTCAACTGCCGGAGCTGAACTGAATAGTACAGTTTCCTTACCGGTTGCCAATCACCTTTGCAGCCAATTTCACCGCGCACACGCCAAACCGGCAGGATTGTGCCCGCGGCTTTGCACTCCCCTTCCAGTGCCGCCGCCTGCCAGCTGCCGCCATGCGCGGCAATCCGCTGCCAGCCGGTAGCGACCGAACCCCGGCGGAAAGCTGCTGCTTTACCTGTTCCATCCTGCATTTTTCCCGTGTTAGGCTTTGACCCAGCCGCCTGCGGCCCTGCCGGGCTTAGAGGCCGATTTTCCGCCCGCCGCCGGGAGCAGACATGAATTTTCCTTTCCGCCCGCGACTATTGGCGAGCACCCTTGCTTTCAACCTGCTGACATTGCTGCCGCCTGCCGCCTTTGGCGCCGAGGCCACGCTGCAGGCGCCCGGTGCGGATGAAGCCCTGGCCGGACGGCTGCGCGGCGCCTCGTCTTCGGTGGCCGCCAGCGGCGAGACCAATGTGCAGGAGCTGCTGGCGGCGGCCCTGTCGGATTACCGCACACTGGTGCAGGTGCTGTATGACGCGGGTCATTTTTCGCCGGTGGTGAATATCCGCCTGGACGGGCGCGAGGCGGCGCGGATCCAGCCGCTGAACCCGCCAAAGAACGTCAGCAAGGTGGAAATCACCGTAAAGCCCGGCCCGCGGTTCGCTTTTGGCCGGGCCGAGCTGGCGCCGCTGCCGCAAACCAGCGACGTGGAGATCCCTGCAGGCTTTGCCCCTGGCCAGCCCGCCAGCACCGGCGCGATCCGCGACGCGGCGATTGCCGGCGTGCGGGCCTGGCGCCGCAACGGCCACGCCAAGGCAACGGTGGCGGATCAGAAGATCACCGCCAACCACGTGCAAGCCCGGCTTGATGCAGAACTCCGGCTGGCGCCGGGTCCGCAGCTGCGGTTCGGGAAGTTGCGGATTACTGGCGAAACCAACGTCCGCGAGGATGCCATCCGCCGGATCGCCGGGTTCCCGGAAGGCGGCGCGTTCCACCCTGATCTGGTCTCCAAATCCGCGACCCGGTTGCGCCGCACCGGCACGTTTTCCACCGTGGTCCTGCGCGAGGCCGAGCAGCCGAACCCGGACGGCACCTTGGATTTTACAGCCCGGGTCGAGGATCTGCCGCCGCGCCGCTTGACCTTCGGGGCCGAGATCAGCTCCTCCGACGGAATTGAACTGTCGGGCAGCTGGATGCACCGCAACCTGTTCGGTGCTGCAGAAAAGCTGCGGATCGAGGCGCGGCTCAGCGGTATCGGCAGCAGCAATGACATTGACGGCCGTATCGCCATTCGGCTGGACCGGCCCGCAGCACTGGGGCCGGATGACAGTATCTTCTATCTGGCCGAGGCCGAACGGCTGGACGAGGAACACTACAGCGCCACCCAGGTGCTGGGGGCCATCGGCGTGCGGCGGACGTTTTCGGACCAGTTCTATGCCGAGGCCGCCTTGGGCGTGACGTCCATCCTGGCTGAGGATGTCTTCGGCAAGCGGCGCTTCAAATATCTGGCAGGCCGGATCCGTGCGGAATACGACGGCCGCGACAGCCGGGTGAATCCGGCAAGCGGCTATTTCCTTCAGGGCGGCGCAACCCCTTTCATCGGCATTGACGGCAACGACTCCGGCCTGCAAATCAAAGCTGACGGGCGTGCCTATTACGGGCTGGGCGCCGATGACCGGATCGTGCTGGCCGGGCGGCTGCAGATGGGGTCGGTGATCGGACCGTCCCTAAGCGGGACCGCCCCCACCCTGCTGTTCTTTTCCGGCGGCGCGGGGTCGGTGCGCGGGCATGAATTCCAGTCGCTGGGCGTGCCCGCCAATGGCGGCACCGCCGGCGGGCGCGGTTTTCTGGCGCTTTCGGGCGAGGTCCGGGGCAAAGTCACCGACAAGATCTCACTGGTCGGGTTTTACGACCTTGGTTTTGTCGATGCAGACAGTTTTGTCTCCGGCTCATCTGCGCGCCATGCCGGCGCGGGCTTTGGCCTGCGCTATGATGTGGCAGGCATCGGCCCGATCCGGCTTGACCTCGCCTATCCGGTGGACGGCGGGTCCGAGGACGGGCTGCAATTCTATATCGGGATCGGACAAGCGTTTTGAGACAGTTTCTTGGCCTTGCCCTGGCCCTTGGGCTGACGATTGCGCCCGCAGCGGCGCAGGACACCACGACGGAGGACGCCGGCGGGCTGCTGGTCGATTTCCTGGAGGATACGCTGTCCGGCGACAGCCGCTATATCAGCGTGACAGGTCTTGAGGGCGCGTTTTCCTCGCAGGCCAAGATCAAGCAGATCACGGTGGCGGATGAAGACGGCATCTGGCTGACCGTTGAGGGCGCCGAACTGGACTGGAACCGGCTGGCGCTGCTGCGCGGACGGTTCTCGGTCAATGAGCTGTCGGCTGAACGCATCGAAGTGGCGCGCGCGCCCAAACCGCTGCCGCCGGACCCCGAACTGCCAGAGCCTGAGGCCACGCCGTTTGCCCTCCCGGAACTGCCGGTGGCAATTGAGCTGGGCCGGATCAAGGCAGCCCGGATCGAACTGGGCGAGGAATTGGCCGGTTCGGCGGCCAGCCTGTCGGTCGAAGGCTCGCTGATGCTGGCGGACGGGGCACTGGATACCAAACTGGCAGCAACCCGGCTGGACAAACCCGGCGACCATTTCCGGCTGGAGGCGGGGTTTGCCAATGAAACCCGGCAAATCACCCTGGATCTGGCAGTGGAGGAAAGCGCGGGCGGTCTGATCTCGCGCAGCCTGGATCTGCCTGGCAGCCCCGAGTTGCAATTGGCTGCCCAAGGCAGCGGCCCGGTCAGTGATTTCACCGCCGATATCCGGTTCAGCACCAATGGCGCGGAACGGCTGGCAGGCCAGGTGGTGCTGGCGGCTGTGCCTTTGCCCGCAGACGCCGCGCCGGACGCTCCGCGCGATATCGGCTTCTCTGCCGACCTGGGCGGCAATATCGACGTGCTGCTGCCGCCGGTGCACCGGCCGTTCTTTGGCCCCGGTCTGCGGCTTAATGTAAAGGGCACGCGCGCAGGCAGCGGCGCGGTGGCGTTGGACACGCTGGCCTTGCGCAGCAATGCGCTGCAGGTCACCGGCGCAGCAGCGCTGGATGCGGGCGGCAAGCTGGACACTGCAAATCTGAAAACCGCCATCACCCCGCCCCCAGGCCAGGCCGCCGTCGCCCTGCCCTTTGGCGGCGGGCAGACGACGCTGGCGGCGGCAGACCTGCAACTGAAAAAGACCGCCGGGGCAACTGGACCCTGGACGGGGTGCTGGACCAGCTGAGCCACCCCGGCGCCCTGGTGGGCCGGGCCGAGATTTCCGGACGGGGCACGCTGGACCAAAGCACCGGCTTTGCACTGACGGGACGGCTGACTGCCGGCCTCAGCAGTTTGCAGCCGCGTGATCCGGCGATGGCCAAGGCCACCGGCAATGAAATCCGCTTTGAAGGCACGCTCACCACCGAAGGCCCCGGCGCGTTGCAGATCACGGATATGGAACTGCGGGGCAGCGATTACCAAGCCGCGGGGGATGTGGGTTTTGACGGGTTGGAAGACGGCCTGAAAGTCAGCACCGACCTGACTGCGGACCTGGCTGATCTGGCCCGGTTCTCGGACCTGGCCGGGCACTCGCTGGGCGGCGCGGTACAGGCCGCGGTCAAAGGTTCCTTCACCCCTCTTTCGGGGGCGTTTGACACCGACCTTTCTATGCAGGCGCAGGACCTGTCGGCAGGCATTGCCCAGGCGGATGAGCTGCTGAAGGGCACAACCACGCTGGCGCTGAAGGCGGCGCGGGATGAGAACGGCATCGCAATCGACCGCTTTGAGCTGGCAGGCAGCGCGCTGCTGGCCAGCGCCGCAGGCACGCTCAACAGCGATGCCGGACGGATGGAGATCACCGCCAAACTGAACCGGCTGGAGGTGCTGCTGCCGCAAACGCCCGGCGCGCTGGAGCTGGCCACCACCCTCACCCGCAATGGCGATACCCTGAAAGGGGTGGCAGAGCTGAAGGGACCGCACACCTCCAGCGCCAAACTGGATGGCTCGGTCACGCTGGAAGGCGATGCCGATTTCACCTTTGCCGCCGCCCTGAACGAGCTGGAGCGGTTTGTGCCGCAGTTGGCGGGCAAGCTGACCGCCCAAGGCACCGCCGCGCGCCGCAACGGGGAATGGCAGATTGCGGGCAAAGCGGTGGGTCCAGCCGCCATCACCGCGGATATCGAGGGCCGCTTTACCGAAAACAACGGCAGCACAGATCTGCGCTTTGATGCGGCGATCGGCCAGCTGCAGCGGCTGGTCCCTGATCTTCCCGGCCGCCTCGCCGCCAAGGGCACTGCGGCGCGGCGGGACGGCACCTGGACCATCGACAGCACCGCCAGCGGCCCCGCCGGCATCGACAGCCGCGTTGCCGGCAGCTGGAGCGAAGCCAAAGGCACCGCAGATGTGACCGCCAAGGGCACGCTGCGGCTGGAAGGGCTGAACCCGTTCATCTCTCCCAACCTGATGCAGGGCCCTGCGAATTTCGACATGGCCTTGCGGGGCGTCCCGGCACTGGATGGCTTAAGCGGTACTATCTCGGTACCCGGCGCCTCGCTCGCCATCCCGTCGGCGGCACAGCGGGTGGATGATATCAACGCCACCGTTTCCATCGCCCGCTCCAGCGCGCAGCTGCAGGTCTCGGCCCGCCCGCGCGACGGCGGCACGGTGCGGATCAGCGGCCCGGTCGGGCTGCAGCCGCCGTTCAACGGCAACCTGCAGATTGCCATCGGCGATGTGGTGGTGACCGACCACCTGTCTTATGAAACCCTGCTGAACGGCAGCCTGGCGATGTCAGGTGCGATGGCGGGCAACAACCGGATCGAGGGACGGATCGATGTGGGCGAGACCAATATCAACCTGAACACCGCCGGCGGTTCGGTCTCAGCGGCACCGATCCCGCCAATCCGCCATGTCGGAACCCCGCGCGATGTGCGCCGGACACTGGCCCGCGCCGGGCTGACCGGCAGCAGCGGCGGCGGTGGCGGCTCCGGCAGAACCGAACTGGACATTCTGATCAGCGCGCCCTCCAGGATCTTTGCCCGCGGCCGCGGGTTGCGCTCGGAATTGGGCGGCGAGATCCGCCTGCGCGGCACCACCGCACGGCTGTCGCCCTCCGGCCAGATCAGCCTGATCCGCGGCACCTTTGATATTCTGGGGCGGCGGCTGGAGCTGGATGAAGGCCGGATCACCCTGCTGGGGGATCTGAAACCCTATCTGGAGTTCAAATCCTCGGCGGCCACGGATCAAGGCACCGCAACGCTGGAAATCTCGGGCCGGGTCGATGCGCCCGAGATCAAAGTCACCTCGGACCCGCCCCGCCCCAGCGAGGAAGCCCTGGCGCTGCTGCTGTTCGGCGACAATATCCAGGACATCTCACCGCTGGCGCTGGCCCGTCTGGCGGGGTCAGCGCTGACCCTCAGCGGGCGCGGTGGCGGTGCGCAGAACAAGCTGCGCAATGCCACCGGTGCGGATGACGTCGATATCGGCGCCGATAATCTGGGGGCCGGGCAGCTGGGCCTCGGCGGATATGTGGCGGAAAACGTCTATACCGATTTCAACGTCAACACCCGCGGCGACAGCGAGCTGAGCATCAACCTTGACATGACCGACAGCCTGACGGTGCAAGGCACGGTGGACAGCGAGGGCGAAACCGGATTTGGCCTGTTCTTCAAACGCGACTACTGACGTCTGCCCCGGCGGCGGCCAGCGCCACCCGCGCAGCCCCGCCGACACCCGCCGCATCATCCGTGATCAGCCACAACGGCGTCCCGGCACAGACAGTCCCCAGCTGGCCGCCCGGCGCCGTATAACTCTCCAGGAAACGCGACCGCGCGGGGGAGTTCAGCACACCGCGCGCGACGCTTCCGGCAAAGAATAGACCCTGCGCCGGCAGGTAGGCCGCTGTCAGCTCGCGCGCCATCAGACCCAGCAAATGCGCCCATTCGCAGACCGTCCGTGCCTCGGGCGAGTCCGGGCTTGCGAGGCAAGCGGCCACGATCCCCTCGGCACTGCTGGCCGCCGAGCCGGTCAGGGCTTGGTGAAACCGCACCAGTCCAGCACCCGAGAACAGCATTTCGGTGCTGGCTGCGTTCTCCGGCTCATGGTCCAGCCCCCCTGCAGGCGGCGGTGCACGGCTTGCGGCAGGCTGGTGCGGCCAAGTTCAGCTGCCAGCACCTCGCCGTTCAGCGCGGCTGAGACATTGAACCCGGTGCCGATGCCGGCAACCAGTGCCTGGCCGCCGCTATGCCGCCCCTGGTGAAGACAGGACAGCTGTCCCGGGATCAACGCAGGCAAGGCATGGCACAGGGCTGCAAGATCGTTGATTACATTGGCCTTGGCACTTGCCGGCAGTTGCAATGCGGCGGCTATGCTGCCTGCATCGCCCTGCCAATTGCGGTTGCTGAGGTGAAACTGCCCTTCCCGGACCGGACCTGCCACGGCCAGGCAAGCCCCCTGCAGGGGCGGAAACCCCGGCTGCGCGCAATAGGCCTTCAGCACATCCTCCAAACTGGTGAAACTGCTATTGGCGAAGCTCTGCAATGCTGTGACCCCGATGCCAGGGGCCGCCAGGGCCAGCCGGGTCCGGCTGCCACCAACATCGCCAGCCAAAACGGTCAGCTCAGCCGCCATCTGCCGCGGTCCTTTTCTGATCACTTTCGTACGATCAAGACTGCAGCAATCCCGCCGCAATTGCAATTGAGCGCACCCGCAGTGCTTGCGGCCATCGGCGGAAGTCTGCACTTTGACAGGAAAATTCCAGGCAACCGCAACACGGAACGCATTGTGCAAAGAACATTCGTCCAAAGGCTGGCAGCCCGCAGCGGGCGCATGACGCATGCCGCAAGGTTCCGCGCGTCGCTGCGCCATCTGCATGGGCCCGCCCGCCGCTTTGCCGCAGCGGATCAGGTGGTGCTGATCGCCCTGGTGCGCAACGGCGCCTTTTACCTTGATGTGTTCTTTGAGCATTACCGGAGGCTGGGAGTTTCGGCTTTTGTGTTCTTCGACAATGGCTCAACCGATGGCACGCTGAACCGCATCCGGCAGGAACCGGACACGGCGGTGCTGCGCTCGCCCCTGCCCTGGCTGGAATACGAGAACACCTTCCGCGCATATGCCGCCAACCGCTATGGCCGGGACCGCTGGTGCCTGTTTGCAGATATGGACGAGCTGTTTGAATTCGAAGGCAGCCGCACCGCGGGGCTGGCCGGGCTGACCCGCTACCTGACACGGAAAAACTATACCGCCTTGCAGGCGCAAATGCTGGAGATGTTTCCCAAAGGCCCGCTGGCGGCAGCCTGCGGTCTCAGCTACGCCGAGGCTGTGGACGCCTTCCGCTATGCCGACATCAGTGCGGTGCGGGCGGTGGACTACGGGTCTAAGGACACGCGCCTGGCCTATTATCTGCGCCAGAACCGCCTGCCGCCGGGCGGCGCAAGGATGCTGTACGGCGGCGTGCGCGGCAAGGTTTTCGGCGAGAATTGCTGTCTAAGCAAGCACCCGCTGATCTTCAACGGGCCGGGCGTGCAAGCGGCAGTGCATCCGCATCTCTCTGCCGGTCTGCGGCTGGCGGATATGGACGGCTTGATCCGCCACTACAAATTTGCCGGCGACAGCCTGGCGCGCGACTTGCAATCCCAGGCCGAGGCCCGGTCCGAACATGGCGAGGACAGGCTGCGTTCCGGTGTTCTTCAGGCCCGGCCTGAGGTAAGCCTGTGGTCGGATGCAGCCCTGCAAAACGCCGGTATCGAAACCCTCCAGCAACGCGGGTTCCTGCGCCGGTCGGCTGACTACAGCGCCTTTCTGGCGGGCGGCAGCACATGACCGCGCCCTCCGTCGCTGCAGTGGTCATTGGCCGCAACGAGGGCGAACGCCTGATCCGCTGCCTGCGCTCCTTGCAAGGCCAGGCGCAGCCGCTGATCTATGTGGACAGCGGCTCCAGCGACGGCTCGGCAGCTGCAGCCCGGGCGATTGGCGCCGAAGTGGTGGATCTGGACCTCAGCCGGCCCTTCACTGCGGCGCGTGCCCGCAATGCCGGGCTGGCAGTTTTGGATGACAGAGCCGGCTACGTGCAGTTCGTGGACGGCGATTGCGAGGTGGACCCGGATTGGATCACCACCGCAGCAGCGTTTCTGCAGGCGCACCCCCAGACGGCCGTGGTTTGCGGGCGGCGGCGGGAGCGGTTTCCCGATGTCTCGGTCTACAACCGGCTGTGCGATGCGGAATGGGACACCCCACTGGGCGAAGCCAAGGCCTGCGGCGGCGATGCGCTGATGCGGGTTGCGGCGGTGCGGGCGGCGGGCGGATACCGCGAAAGCCTGATCGCCGGGGAAGAGCCGGAACTGTGCCTGCGGTTGCGGCGGGACGGTTGGCGGATCTGGCGGATAGATGCGGAGATGACCCTGCATGACGCGCAGATGCAGCATTTTGGCCAGTGGTGGCGGCGCAGCCGCCGGGCCGGCCATGCTTTCGCCGAAGGCGCGGCCTTGCATGGGGCGGGACCGGAACGCCATTGGGCCGCCGAAACCCGCCGCGCGCTGTTCTGGGGGGCGGTTCTGCCGACGGGTATCATTCTGGCTGGTCTGATGAACCCGTTCTTGATGACTGCTATACTGATCTACCCGGCGCAGTGTCTGCGCCTGGCCCGTCGCATGGGATACACGCAGGCGCTGTTTGCCGTCATCGGAAAATTCGCCGAAGCTGCTGGAGCTGTAGAGTTCTACTGGCGCCGCTTGCATGGCAGGGCTCGCGGCATTCTCGAGTATAAGTAGCGCCGGCCGGGGCTTTGCCCCTCTTGGCCTCGCGGCCAATTCACCCCAGGATGTTTACGGCCAGAAGAATAAAGGATCCAAGTCTCATCTGGCCCTTAAATGTCGCTAAGCACGCGGCATATCCTCGCCGAAAGACCGGGCATTGCCGCCCGTTACCGCGCCCGGATGCGCCAAGCCCTGAGCATCTGGCCAGGCAGGATCATCAGGCATTTGGCATAGCGCGGCAGCAGCCGCGCCGGGCTGGACAGCGCCCGCCACAGCCACTCCATCGCCACCGCCCGCACCCAGGCAGGCGCCCGTTTTTGATGACCGCCAAGGAAATCCAGCCCGGCTCCGACGGAGGCAAACCCCGTGCGCGGCGACACCCGGCGGCCGCGTTGGGCAAACTGTTCTTGCTTTGGCGCGCCCAGCGCCAGGAAGCACAATGCAATGCCGGTCCCTTCCAGGCGATGCAGGATTTGATCCGCTTCTGGCCCGTCCGGGTCAAACCGGCCTGATGGCGCATCGACCCAGGCGATTTCGAGGCCCGGCACCTGTGCCAGCAAAGCGGCCTTGGCGTCCTGCAGCGCCGCATCCGTACTGCCCACGAGGGCCACCGGAACTCCGGCCTCTGCCGCCAGGCGGCACAGCGGCAATACCATGTCCGAGCCGGGCATCAGCTCCAGCGGGCGGCGGGCAAGCCGCGACAGCCAGACAACCGGACGCCCGTCTGCAACCACCAGATCCTGCGCCTGATAGGCCGCCAGAAAGCCCGGGGACTCCGCCATTTTGACCAGGTGGTCCAGATTTACCGTGGCCAGCGCAAACCCCTGCGAGGCTTTGAACCGGGCCCGGACCTCGGCCTCAAGCATGGAACGCGCCGGCATGGTCACCGCAACCCGGCGGCCGTGAAATTCGAAATACAATGCAGCCTCCAACGACAATGCCGTTTCCTCATACCGCCGGCACGGCGGCCAGGCCAGCAGACCCGCGTCCGCTGCGCCCTGAGCGTGGCAAAGCTGCACGCTGTTTACCTCTTCTTGCAAATCCGCGGGACAGGGACGTCCGCAACCGGTAAACTTTGATGCAAATCCGGGGAATTGAGGGGGCACGAAGGCTTTGCCCAACGCTTTGGCCTATCTGATGCTGCTGGCTTGGCCGCTGGCCAGCCTGATCCTGTTCCGGCGCCTGCCGCTGGAGCGGGCAATCCTGTGGTGCATCATCGCAGGCTATCTGCTGCTGCCGCCGCTGGCCGAGTTCGACCTGCCGCTGGTGCCGGATATGGACAAATTCGCCATTCCATCCGTGATGGCATTCCTGTTGTGCCTGCTGCTGCTGCGCAGGCCGGTGCCGCTGCTGCCGCGGCATCCGGCGGTGCGGGTTCTGGCGCTATTGTTTGTGTTCGGCGTTATTCCAACAGTGCTGACCAATGGCGAGCCGATCCTGTTCCGCAGGATCGCCAATTCCGATCCGATTGTCTTTCTGACCGATCAGCTGCCAGGACTGCGCTGGCGCGACATGGGATCGGTGATCATCAACCAGATGATCGTGCTGATACCTTTTTTGCTGGCGCGGCGTTACCTCTCCACCCCCGAAGCGCAGCGCGAGCTGCTGCTGGCGCTGATGATCGGCGGGCTGGCCTATACCGTCCCGTCGCTGATTGAAATCCGGCTCAGCCCGCAGATGAACGTCTGGATATACGGCTTCTTCCAGCATGACTTCAGCCAGATGATCCGCCAGGGCGGCTTCCGCCCCATCGTATTCCTGCCCCATGCCCTGTGGCTGGCGTTTTTCATGCTGTCGGCGCTGCTGGCCGCTACGTCCCTGGCCCGCGCGGCCGCTTCCGGCCAAAGGCTTCGCCTGATCCTGGCGGCGGTATATCTGTTTGCCGTTCTGGTGCTGTGCAAGAGCCTCGCCGCGCTGGCCTATGCGCTGGCCTTCACGCCTGTGGTGGCGCTGGCGCCCATGCGCTGGCAGCTGCGGGCGGCGCTGCTGCTGGCGCTGATCGCAGTGGTCTATCCGATGCTGCGCAACACCGGGCTGGTGCCGACCGAGGCGCTGGTGGCGCAGGCCGAGGCAATCAGCGCCGAGCGGGCGCAGTCGCTGAACTACCGGTTCGAGAACGAGACACAGCTGTTGGCGCGGGCTGCGGAGAAACCCTGGTTCGGCTGGGGCGGCTGGGGCCGCAATCTGGTGCGCCACGCCGAGACCGGGCAGATCCTGTCGATCCCGGACGGGCGCTGGATCATTGTGTTCGGCACCTTCGGCTGGCTGGGCTATATTGCCGAGATGGGCTTGCTGGCAGCGCCGCTGGTTCTGCTGGCACAAGCCGCGCGGCGCGCGCCGCAGGGCAGTGTCTCGCCGTTTGCCGCGCCGATTGCCCTCATCCTGGCCGCAACCATGGTGGATATGCTGCTCAACGCCACCCTGATCCCGATCACCTGGATGTGCGCCGGCTCGGTGCTGGGCTACGCCGAGCGGTTGCTCTACCCGAATCTGTTCAGCCGGAAACCAGCCCTGTTCGGCGGGGCGCAGGCGCTGATGCCTGACACCGCCGGGCCAGAGAAGCGAAGTATTCTGTGATGCCGCAATCTTTCCGCTTTTCAGGCCCAATTCAACACATTGCGTCCACAGGCTGGCCCTATGGATTGACGAAATTAAACTGAATAAATCCGGTTTGCAGCACAGATGGGGATCTGGTGCTGCCAGGCCGGGACAACCCGCCGGGGAGAACTCCGGCACCATAAATCAACCCGTCCGGCGGGCGCCTGCCAGCTCTGCAAAGCAGTCTGGCAACGTTGTGCCGGACTGTTTTTAAGGGGCCAGTGGGTCAGGTATTGGCGATGCAGGATGGGAAACCCGCAGCGGGGGCGCTGCCGGAGATATAGCAATTGTCGGGTTGTCAGTGACAGTCCCCGGCGCAAATTCTGCTGACGCCTTCTGGCAGAACCTGCGCGACGGCATTGAATCGATTGAGGTTCTGGACCGCGACACCCTGCTGGCGGCTGGCGAACGGGCGTCTGTGCTGGCCGACCCGGACTATGTGCCTGCCGCAGCCCGGCTGCAGGGGTTTGATGAATTCGATGCCGAGTTCTTTGGCTTCAGTCCCAAGGAAGCCGCCATCCTCGACCCCCAGCACCGCAAATTCCTGGAAGTGGCCTGGGGAGCCATGGAGAACGCGGGCCACCCGCCCGAAAGCATCGCTGGCCCCATCGGCGTTTATGCAGGCTGCGGCATGGGCAGCTATTTCTATTTCAACATCTGCTCGAATCCGGCCCTTGTGGACGATGTCGGCATGTTCCTGCTGCGCCATACCGGCAACGACAAGGACTTCCTGTCGACCCGCGTCAGCCATGTGTTCGACCTGCACGGGCCCTCGGTCAACGTGCAGACCGCCTGCTCCACCTCGCTGGTTGCGGTGCATTACGCCTGCAAGGCCCTGCGGGAGGGCGAGTGCGATATGGCATTGGCCGGCGGTGTCACCATCGAGCTGCCGCAGGGCCGCGGCTACCTCTACAAGGAAAACGAAATCCTCAGCCCGGACGGCCACTGCCACGCCTTTGATCACCGGGCGCAAGGAACGGTTTTCGGCTCCGGCGCAGGCGCGGTGGCGCTGAGGCGGCTGGAGGATGCGATTGCCGATGGCGACCACATCTGGGCCGTCATCAAAGGCTCCGCCATCAACAATGACGGCGCAGACAAGGCCGGGTATCTGGCGCCCTCGGTCGGCGGCCAATCGGCAGCGGTACAGGCCGCACTGCAGGCGGCAGGCACCCCGGCAGAGACCATTGATTACGTCGAATGCCATGGCACCGGCACTTATCTGGGCGACCCGATCGAGGTCACAGCCCTGACCGACGCCTACCGCGCCACCACCCAGGACAACGGTTTTTGCCGCATCGGCTCGGTCAAGACCAACATCGGCCATCTGGACACCGCCGCCGGTGTCGCCAGCCTGACCAAAACCGCGCTGGCGCTGCATCATCAGGAAATCCCGCCCTCGCTAGGGTTTGAGGCGCCGAACCCCGCAATAGATTTCGAGACGTCACCCTTCAAAGTCAACGCCGCCCTCACGCCATGGGAACCGCACAAGGGACCGCGCCGCGCCGGCATCAACTCACTGGGCGTCGGCGGCACCAATGCCCATGTGATCCTCGAGGAAGCGCCAGAGCGTGCAGCCTCGGAAGAAAGCGATTTTCCGTTCCAGATCCTCTGTGTTTCCGGCCAGTCCAAGGCCGCGCTGGATGCCAACACACAGTCCCTTGCAGAGTACCTGAAGGCAAACCCGGATGCCGATCTGGCCGACGTGGCCTATACGCTGAAGGAAGGCCGCCGCGGCTTTGCCAAACGCCGCGTGCTGGTGGCGGAAACCACCGCTGAAGCGATTGATATTCTGACAGAAAACGACCCGCGCAAGGTCTTCACCCATGACCGTCTCGGCGACACCCCCGAGGTGGTCTTCCTGTTTCCCGGCGGCGGCGCGCAATATGCCGGCATGGCCCGCGATCTGTACGAGACTGAACCGGTCTTTGCCGATTGGATGGACCGCGGGCTGGACCACCTGCAACAGAGCCTGGATTACGACATCCGCGCCATCTGGCTGCCCGAAGCGGGCGAAGAGGACGCGGCAAACGCCAGGCTGCAACAGCCCTCAGTGCAGCTGCCGCTGATCATGATCGTGGAATACGCGCTGGCGCAGCTGTGGATCAGCTGGGGCGTCAAACCCGCGGCACTTGCGGGCCATTCTATGGGCGAAAACACCGCCGCCTGCCTGGCCGGCGTTATGCGTTTCGAGGACTGCATTGATCTGGTCCTGCTGCGCGGACGGCTGTTTGATACCGTTCCCGCAGGCGGCATGCTGTCCATTGCCCTGCCGCTGGCCGAAGTTGAAGCGATCATCGGCGATGATCTGGACATTGCCAGCGTCAACGCGCCCGCGCTTACCGCCGTATCCGGCCCGCAAGAGGCGCTGGACCGGTTGTCCGCCGACCTGACCGCCCGCGAGGTGGAGCACCAGCGCATCCAGATCGACATTGCCGCCCATTCGCGGATGCTGGACGGCATCCTGCAGCAGTATGGCGATTTCATCCGCTCGCTGACCCTGTCAGCGCCGAACCTGCCGGTGATCTCCAACCGCACCGGCGCCGCCCTGACCGCCGAACAGGCCACCAGCGCCGATTACTGGGTCGGTCAGTTGCGCAACACCGTGCGCTATGCCGACTGCATTGAAACCCTCGCCAAGACCCCGAACCGTGTGTTCCTTGAGACCGGCCCCGGCAAGGCCCTCAGCGCGCTGGCGCAAATGTCGCCCGCAGTGCAACCGGGCCAGGTGCTCAGCTCGCTGCGCCACCCGGATCAGGACGTGATGGATGACAGTTACTTCTTCGGCGTCGTCGGCCGGCTTTGGGCTTGCGGGGTTGAGGCTGATTGGCATCAGATCTGGGGCGAAGCGCGGCGCAACCGCCTGCCCCTGCCCGGTTACGCCTTTCAGAGCAGCCGCTATTTCATCGAACCCGGCAAACCTGCCGTGGAAGAAGACACGCCCCCCGCCCGGCGCGAAGATCTGGCCGATTGGGGCTACCGCCCTGCCTGGCGGCCCAGGTTCGCCGATTGCACCCTGGACGTGGAACATGAACTGGACCAGGCACCGCACACCTGGCTGATTTTCGAGGATGAAACAGGCCACGCGGCCCGCGCCGCAGACCAGCTGCAGGCCGCTGGCCACAGCGTCACCCGCGTCCGCGCCGGCGACACTTATGCGCAGCTGTCCCCGGTCTCATACATCCTGCCGCCGGAACAGGGCCGCGCCGCCTATGGCGCATTGCTGGCAGACTTGGCAGGCGCCGGGCTGCTGCCGGACCGCATCGCCCATTTCTGGCTGGTGACCGGGGAAGAAACCTATCGCCCCGGCTCTTCCTTCTTTGACCGCAATCTGGAGATGGGCTTTCACTCCCTCACCGCATTGGCGCAGGAACTGGGCAATGCCGGTCTGCCCGGCCCGCTGCATATCAGCGTCTTCACCACTGGTGCAGCACAGGTCCGCAGCGAAGCGCTGCCCTATCCCGAAAAGGCGATGATCGCGGGGCCGCTGGGGGTGATCCCGCGTGAGCTGCCCGGCATCACCTGCGCCGCCATCGACATCGAACTGCCAAAGCCGCCCAAGGCGCTGTTTACGCGCGGCAAACCGGTACAAGCAGACATTACCCCGCGCCTGCTGGAAGAGCTGATGGCGGATCCCGCAAACACCTCTGCCGCTTGGCGCGGTGAAAAGCGGCTAGAACTCACGTGGCGTCCGCTGCCGCTGCCCGCGCCGGAAACGCCGCCCTTTAAACAGGGCGGCCACTATCTGATAACCGGCGGCTATGGCGGTATCGGCCTGACCGTCGCGGGCCATCTGATGCGCGAATACGGCGCCAAAATCTCACTGATCTCCCGCGAAGGCCTGCCCCCGCGCGCCGCCTGGGAGCGCTACTTGCGCAGCCACAGCCCGGCCAACCGCACCGCTTTGCGCATCCGCGCGGTAATGGCGCTTGAGGAGACCGGCAAAGGCCGGATCCTGCCGCTGGCCGCCGACGTCTGCAACAGCGGTGAGCTGCGCCGCGCCCGCGCGCAAGGCGAAGCTGCCTTTGGTCCCGTCACCGGCGTGATCCACGGCGCCGGTGTCATCGATGACGGCCCGCTGCTGGCCAAAGACGAGAACCAGATCGCCCAGGTGCTGGCTCCAAAGGTCAGCGGACTGCGGGCGCTTGATGCGGTATTCCCCGATGGCAGCCTGGAGCTGATGGTGCTGTTTTCCTCCTCCTCCGCCGTGACCCGGCCTGCGGGCCAAGTGGATTACATTGCCGCCAATGAATTCCTCAACGCCTGGGCCAAGCACCGCACCGGCGGCCTCACCCGTGTGATGGCAGTGGATTGGGGTGTCTGGTCCGATACCGGCATGGCCGCCGACGCCATGGCCAGCCGCAACGGCGCCACCGCCGCCGGCACGATGGCCCCCTGTCCCCAGCCGCTGTTACAGCAATGCGGCTATGACACGGCCGGCAACCGCATCTTCACACCGCGTTTTGAAACCGCGGATTGGCTTCTGGACGAACACCGGACCGCCGATGGAACCGCCCTGGTGCCCGGCACCGGCTACATCGAAATGGCGGCAGAGGCGCTGGCAGAAACCGGTTTTGAAGGGCCAATCGAAATCCGCGACCTCTACTTCATGCGCCCTCTGGTTGCAAAAAGTGAAGCCCCGGCAAAGCTTGCGGTAAAACTCGAAGCTAATGAAAATGGTTATGAACTGTTTGTTTACTCGGCATGTACAAATGGTTACTCTCTAAATTGTCAGGCTATGCTGGCCTCAGCGGCGGCGGCAGAATGCCCCGCCGCACTCAACCTCCAGAATATTTTCACCCGTTGCCCGGAGGAGCAGGCGCCAATCGACGGGCGCTTGCGCTCCGCGCAGGAGGCGCATCTGCGCTTTGGTCCGCGCTGGCATGTGCTAAGGCGCGCGGCACTGGGCAATGGCGAGGGCCTCGCCACTCTCTCACTCCCGGACATCGCGGCGCAGGACGGCTGTCTGCTGCATCCCGGCCTGCTGGACCTGGCCACCGGCTGGGCGATTGGCCTGATCCCCGGATATGACGCCAGCGCGCTTTGGGTGCCGGTGTCCTACCACCTGATCCGGGTTTTCGCACCGCTCACCTCCAGCATCTGCAGCCATGTGCGGCTGACGGATGCGCCGGATGGCAGCTCTGCCGGTTTTGACGTCACCCTGACAGATCCGCACGGCACTGTTCTGGTCCGGATCGAAGGTTTCCGGATGCAGCGCCTGACCGGCGGATTCGACGCCGCAGCAGCCAAAGGGCAAGCCGACGCCACCGCCGCTGAGCTGGGCCTGGAACCTGCCGCCGGCACGCAGCCTCTGTCTCCCGAGGAACGGCGCCTGCAGCTGAACATCTCCAACGGCATCAAAGCCGCTGAAGGCGGCGAGGCGCTGGCCCGCGCCCTGGCCACCGGCCTGCCGCAGGTGGTGGTCTCCTCGCTGGACCTGCCCGCTTTGATCGCACAGGCAGGGCAGACTGCCGCCGCGGAGGACACCCAGACGTTCGAGCGCCCGCAACTGGATACTGACTACGTCGCCCCCCGCAACCCGGTGGAGGAGGAACTGGCCGGCCTCTTTGCCGCCCTCCTTGGGGTGTCGCAGGTGGGGATCGAGGACAGTTTCTTTGACCTTGGCGGCCACTCGCTGATTGCGGTGCGGCTGTTTGCCCAGGTCAAACGCGGCTTTGGTGTGGAATTCCCCCTGTCGGTGCTGTTTGAGGCCCTAGCGTCGCCGCGCTGGCAGAACGGATCATAGACCGCACCGGCGGCGGTATCGCTGCGGAACCAGGGAAACCCGCCGCAGCTGCAGAGGACACACCATCCTTCACCCATCTGGTGCCGCTGCATCCGGGCGACGGCACCGGACGGCGGCCCTTCTTTCTGGTGGCAGGCATGTTCGGCAATGTGCTGAACCTGCGCCAATTGGCCCTGCTCGTGGGTAAGGACCGCCCGGTCTATGGCCTGCAGGCCAAGGGGCTGGTCGGCAATGACGCCCCGCACTCCCGGATCGAGGACGCAGCCCGAAGCTGCCTGGATGAAATCCGCCGGATCCAGCCCGAGGGCCCGTATCTTCTGGGCGGCTTTTCCGGCGGCGGTATCACCGCCTATGAGATGGCGCAGCAGCTGAAGGATCATGGCCAGGAAACCGCCGCGCTGATCCTGCTGGACACGCCCCTGCCCATGCGCCCGCCACTCAGCCGCCGCGACAAGGCACTGATCAAACTGGCAGAACTGCGCAGCAAAGGGGCCGGCTACATTGGCGAATGGGCCAGAAACCGCATCGCCTGGGAGGTTGAAAAACGCCGCGCCGCTCCGGTCGAGAGCGGCGCCCTGCCCGAATTCAACAACCGCAAGATTGAGCTGGCCTTCCGCACCGCCGTAGAAACTTACGCCCTGCGCCCCTGGACCGGCCCCCTCACGCTGTTCCGTCCGCCTCTGGACCGCAACTGGCAGGTCAGCGGCGGCAACTGGGTCAGCGCTGCGCGCGAATATGTGTTTGATGACAACAGCTGGACCCGCTGGGCCGCGCAGACAGAGGTGGCCGAAGTGCCGGGCGACCACGACAGCATGGTGCTGGTGCCGAATGTCAGCGTGCTGGCCGCCGGTGTCAAAGCCCGGCTCGACGCCGCCGATACGGCGGCAGGCCGGCCCCGCTATGCCACGGCCGCGGAGTGACGCCAATGAACCCGCAGCGCATCCTCACCATCCTCCTCAACTACCGCACGCCGGAGATGACCCTGCAGGCCGCCGAGGCCGCCCTGCGCGAAATGGAGGACCTGCCGGGCGAACTGCTGATCATCGACAATGGATCCGGCGACGGCTCCTATGATCAGATCCGCGCCGAAGCAGACAAACGCGGCTGGCTCGGCAGCGGGCGGTTGCGGGTGATCGCCTCGCCTGTGAACGGCGGCTTTGGCGCGGGCATGAACCTGGGGCTGAAAACCGGCCTGTCGGACGGCAGCGCGCCGGAATTCTACTACTTGCTGAACTCCGACGCCTTTGTGCAGGGCAGCACCATCGGCACCCTGCGCGACTTCCTGCTGGAACGTCCCGGCGCCGGGCTGGCCGGCTCTTTTGTGCGCGGCACCGACGGCGCGCCGCACCGCACCGCCTTCCGTTTCCCCTCCATCGCCGGAGAATTCGAGGCCAGCGTGCGCACCGGCATTTTCACCCGGCTTCTGAAACCCTGGGTGGTCGCCATGGACATGCCGCAGGACGAATTGCAGGTCGACTGGACCGCCGGCGCCAGCCTGATGATCCGCCGCGAAGTCATCGAGGCCGTTGGCGGCTTTGACGAGACCTTCTTTCTGTATTTTGAGGAAACCGACCTCTGCCGCCGTGCCGCCCGTGCGGGCTGGCGCACCCACTATGTGCCAACGAGCGAAATCGCCCACGTGGGGTCGGCGTCCACCGGGATGAAAGCCTGGCAGCGCACGCCGCAATACTGGTTCAATTCGCGGCGGCATTACTTCGTCAAACACCACGGGCACGCCTATGCCGCCGCCGCCACGCTGGCGCGTATCACTGGCAGCCTGATCTATGGGCTGCGCCGCCTGATCTCGGATAAACCACAGGCGGATCCGCCGCATTTCCTGCGCGATCTGGTCCTGTACAGCCTGCGTGCGGTATTTGCGCCGCAGCCAAAACCATCACCAAAAACGCGCGCCCCCTCTCCGATTGCAAAGGAGCAGAAATGACGTTCTTCACATGTGCCCTGATTGGCAATGAATCCCTTCTGATCGGCTGTGCCGAGGCGCTGCTGGCACGCGGCCACCAGATCCGGGCCGTGGCGTCGCAAGACCCCGATATCCGCAGCTGGGCCGATGGCAAGGGCCTGCCCCTGCTGGACACCCAGCAGCAGCTGCAAGGCGGCTTCGACTGGCTGCTGTCAATCGCCAACCTGACAGTGATCCCTGATGAGGTTCTGGCGCTGGCCGCCAAAGGCGCGGTGAACTTCCACGACGGCCCCCTGCCCCATTACGCGGGCCTCAACACCCCGAATTGGGCGCTGATCAATGGCGAAACACAGCATGGCGTCACCTGGCACCTGATGACCAGCGGCATCGATGAGGGTGACATCCTGGCCCGGCGGCTGTTCGATGTAGCGGCGGATGAAACTGCGTTCAGCCTGAACTCCAAATGCTACGCCGCCGCGATGGACAGCTTTGACGAGGTGATGGCGCAGCTGGAAACCGGCGAGTTGAACCGCCAGCCGCAGGACCTGAGCCAGCGCCGCGTGTTTGCCAGATCCGACCGCCCCGCCGCAGGGGGACTGCTGGACGTCTCCCGCCCCGCCGCCGAACTGGCGCGGCTGGTCCGTGCCTTGGACACCGGCGGATACTGGAACCCGCTGTGCGCCGCCAAATTGCGGATCTGCGGGCAGGTCGCTCTCACCGGGGCCGCGGAAACAGCAGAAGGCTCCGGCGCCCCCGGCACAGTGCTTGACGTCCGCAAAGACAGCGTGACAATCGCCACCGCGGACGGCGCGCTGATGCTGTCGCGGCTGACCACGCCGGCAGGCAAACCGCTGGACGCAGCCGAGCTGGTCAAAGCCGGCGATGTGCTGCCGGCGCTGACCGCGGAAGACGCCGGGACCCTCACTGCACAGATGGCAGCCGTACAGGGTGGCGAAAGCCACTGGCGCAAGGCGCTTGCCGCGATGCAGCCAGTCCAGGTACCGCTTGCAACTGATACCGGCGGCGCAGGGGAAACCCGCCAGCAGATCGCCATGCCTGCCGCCCTCAGCGAAGAACAGGCCGCCGCCGGGGTGCTGGCCTGGGCCTTGCTCAGCAGCGGCGAGAAATCCGCTGATGTGGCGCTGTCCATCGCCGGTATGAACGCGGTTCCTGGGCTGATCTCCGATTGGGTTCCGCTGCAGGCACGGCGGGAACAGACCGTGTCCGACCTCAAAGAGAAAGCAATTCAGGGCATTGAAAAAGCGCGTAAATACGGCGGCTTTGCCGAAGATTTGGCCGCGCGGGCACCCGAGATTCCGGCGTTCTCTCGACCAGCCATAGGCCTGTCTCTGGACAGGGACGGCCCGGTTTCAGGCTGCGCCGCCACCGTCGCTTTCTGCGATGGCGCACTGGCGCTGCACACGGACAACGCCCAGCTGGACGAACAGGCCGCAGAATTGCTGGCCGCGCGGCTGGCTCTGGTGCTGGGCGCCCTGGCCGGTGATGCGGACCTAGCGGTCGCAGACCTCCCCATCCTGCCCGAAGCCGAGCGCAAGCTGCTGCTGGAGGATTGGAATCAGACCGACGCGGACTATCCAGCAGGTCTGACCATTCACGCCGCTTTCGAGGCGCAGGCCGCCAGCACCCCCGACGCCGCTGCACTGGTGTTCGAGAACCAAAGCTTCACCTATGCCCAGGTCAACGCCCGCGCCAATGCCGTGGCCGCACGCCTGCGTGAAATGGGCGTGAAACCTGGAGTTCATGTAGGCATCCATATCCGCCGCGCTCCCGAGCTGGTGTTTGCCGCCTTGGGCGTGATGAAGGCCGGCGGCGCCTATGTGCCGCTCGACCCGGCCTATCCTGCGGACCGGATTGCCCATTACATCAGCGACAGCCGGGCGCAGGTGATCGTGACACAATCCGCACTGGCCGGCGCCCTGCCCGCCTCCGGGGCACAGGTGCTGGAAATCGAAACCGTCCCCGCGGGGACAGCCAACGGTAACATCAATGGCGGCGCCACGGGCAGCGATCCGGCCTATCTGATCTACACCTCCGGCTCGACCGGTCTGCCCAAGGGGGTGATGGTCACCCACGCCAATGTCTCGAACGTCTTCACCGGCATGGATCAGCGCATCCCGCATCAGCCCGGCGATGCCTGGCTGGCGGTCACCAGCCTTAGCTTTGACATCTCGGTGCTGGAGCTGTTCTGGACCCTGTCGCGCGGGCTGAAGCTGGTCTTGTCCAGCGATGAAAGCCGGCTGGAGCTGTCCAAAGGCCCGGTTGCGAAATCAGACCGCAGAATGGATTTCAACCTGTTCTACTGGGGCAATGACGATGGGCCGGGTCCGCAGAAATACCATCTGCTGCTGGAAGGCGCCAAGTTTGCCGATAGCCACGGTTTCAACGCGGTCTGGACGCCGGAACGGCATTTCCACGCTTTTGGCGGCCCCTATCCGAACCCGTCGGTAACAGGTGCTGCCGTTGCGGCGGTGACGCAGAACATCGGCGTGCGGGCCGGCTCTTGCGTGGCCCCCTTGCACCATTGTGCGCGGATTGCCGAGGAATGGGCGGTGATCGACAACCTGACAGCAGGTCGCGCCGGGATCGGCTTTGCCTCGGGCTGGCAACCGGATGATTTCATCCTGCGGCCGGAAAATACGCCGCCAGCAAACAAGCCTGCCTTGTTTGAGAGCATTGAAACCGTGCGCAAACTCTGGCGCGGCGAGGAGGTTGCCTTTGCCCGCAAAGACGGCAGCGATCACGCCGTTGTCACCCAGCCCCGCCCCGTTTCAGCCGAACTGCCGGTCTGGGTCACGACTGCTGGCAACCCGGAAACCTGGCGCGAGGCCGGGGCGATCGGGGCAAATGTGCTGACCCATCTCTTGGGCCAAAGCATCGACGAGGTCGCGGGCAAAATCCGTATTTATCATGACGCGTTGCGCAAAGCCGGCCATGACCCTGCGGATTTCAAGGTTACCCTGATGCTGCACAGCTATCTGGCAGCAACCCGCGAGGAAGCCCGCCAAGTGGCGCGCGAGCCGATGAAGAACTACCTGCGCTCGGCCGCCGGGCTGATCAAGCAATATGCCTGGGCCTTCCCGGCGTTCAAGAAGCCCGAAGGCGTCAAAAACCCGTTCGAGATGGATCTGGGATCGCTGTCTGAGGAGGAGCTGGAAGCGATCCTCGACTTCGCCTTTGAACGGTATTTTGAGGACTCGGGCCTGTTCGGCACCATTCAGGATGCCTGCCAGCGGGTCGAGCAACTGAAACACATCGGCGTGGATGAGATCGCCTGCCTGATCGACTATGGCATCGCGCCGGACGTGGTGCTGGAGGGGCTGAAACCCCTGGCCGAAGTGCTGCGCCTGTCCAACGCCCCGCAGGAACTGGCGGCGGATGACTTCTCTTTGGCTGCACAGATCGTGCGCCATGGCGTCAGCCACATGCAGTGCACCCCGTCGATGGCGCGGATGATTGCCGCGGATGAAGACGCCAGCGCCTGTTTGGCACAATTGCAGCATCTGCTGGTGGGGGGCGAGGCGCTGCCCGGGGATCTGGTGCAGGCGCTGCGCGAGGCTACCCCGCCGAAATCCACAACATGTACGGCCCGACCGAGACGACGATCTGGTCGACAGTGGAGAAAGTCACGGCTGTCCCGGCGGGGACAACCGGGATCGGCACGCCGATTGCCAACACGCAGGTTTACGTTCTGGACGAAAAACAGATGCCTGTCCCCGCGGGGACAGCCGGGGAATTGTATATCGGCGGCGCGGGTGTCACGGCGGGCTACTGGCAACGGCAAGAGCTGACTGCTGAACGGTTCGTAAACACAGCGTTCGCTGATACCCCCTTTACCGCACCGGGGATCTGGTGCGCTGGACAGCCGGCGGCACGCTGGCCTTTCTGGGCCGCACCGACCATCAGGTTAAGATCCGCGGCCAGCGGATTGAGCTGGGCGAGATCGAAGCCGCGATGGCCGCATTCCCCGGTGTGACGGGGGCTGTGGTTGTGCCGCGCGGCGAAAGCGGCGCCGGGCAATTGGTAGGTTATGTCACCACCGCTGCACCTGTTGACGAGAGCCTTGTGAAACAAGCCTTGGCGGCCAGACTGGCCGAGGCGATGGTGCCTGCGCGGATCGTCACGCTGGAGGCCTTCCCGCTGACACCAAACAAGAAAATCGACCGCAAGGCACTGCCTGATCCGCAGCCGGCACGGGCCGAAGCCCCTGCGGCTGTTGCGCTGGATGCAGGCGCGCAAGCCAGGATCGCAACCGTCTGGAGCCGCATTCTGGGCATCAGCGGCATCGGCGCACAGGACAATTTCTTTGCGCTTGGCGGCCATTCGCTGCTGGCGGTGCAGGCGCACCGGGAATTGCGCGCCGAACTGGGCGAGGCACTGGGGACTGCGAGCCTGTCGATCACGGATATCTTCCGCTTCCCGACGCTGGCGGGGCTGGCGGCCCATATCGAAGGGCTTGCAGGCACACCTGCAAATGCGGAACAACAGCCGCAGGACAGCGAAGGGCCCGACCGCGCCGGCACCATGTCGAAACGGCGGGCCATGCGTGCAAACCGCAAAGCAAGGACCGGATGACAGAGGCCGAAAACAAACTGGCAAAGCGGCTGGCACTGGTCCGGCCGCTTTTTGCCGCCGATGTGGCGCTGGCCGGGGCAGATCCGCTGGGCGCCCCGCCCGCACCGCTGGCAGAGGAAGCCGCGGGGCTGTCGCCGAACGCGGTGATCAAACGGCGCACCGAATTTGCCGCGGGACGCAGTGCCGCGCATCAGGCGATGCGGCAGCTTGGGCTGACGCCTGCTCCTGTGACGGTGGGCCGCGACCGGGCGCCGGTCTGGCCCAAGGGGCTGGTCGGCTCGATCACCCACACCAAAAGCTGCGCCATGGCCGTGCTGGCCCATGAGGGCGGCGTTCAGGGTCTGGGGATCGATGTGGAAGAGGACACGCCGCTGAAGGACGAACTGCTGCCTGCAATCTGCTCGGAGCGGGAACAGGCCTGGCTGAAACGGCAGGACAACCCCGGACAGATGGCCAAGATGATCTTTTCCGCCAAGGAAGCGGCCTACAAATGCCAATACACGCTGAGCCGGGCTTTTTATGGCTTTGACGGGATGGAGCTGGAGTTTGATCTGGCGGCAGCTGCGTACCGGGCCGTGTTTACCGCTGACCGGCCGCCTTTTGTGCGCGGAGAAGCTGTCAGCGGGCGCTTTGCAATTGGTGCCGGCCTGATCATCACCACGGCGGAAATCCGGGGGCGCGGATGATGGGGCGGCGCGGATTTCTGGTTTTTGGCGCGCTGAGTGCGGCGCTGGGGCTGATGGGGTTTGCAACACGCAGCCGCGGCGTGCCGGTTCCACCGCCGCTGGCGCCGCCTGAGGCACCCTTGAAGGTTTTCCATCTGGGTCATTCGCTGGTCGGGTCTGACATGCCGCATATGCTGGCGCAGCTGGCGCCTGCGGGGCATGGGTTCAACAGCCAGCTGGGCTCGGGCACATCGCTGCGGGCGCATTGGGAGCCGGGGGAAGATATCCTCGATTTTGAGACCGCCAATCAGCCGCCCGCTTACCGGGACGCGCGGGAGGCCGTCAAATCCGGTGAATACGATGCCTTGGTGCTGACCGAGATGGTCGAGCTGCGCGACGCCCTCCGCTATTTCAGCGCCGCCGAATACTTGACGAATTGGGCCGGGCTTGTGCGGCAAGCCTCGCCTGGCACACGTATGTATCTCTATGAGACCTGGCACAGGCTGGACGACCCGGACGGCTGGCTGGAACGGATCGACGGCGATCTTGAGGCGCTGTGGGTAGGCAAACTGCTGGGTCCGGGCAGCCGCCGCAACCCGCAGCACCCGGTCTATCTGATCCCCGGCGGGCAGGTACTGGCGGCACTGGCGCGGGCGGCGGAGGCCGGAGGGATCCCTGGCCTGGCTTCACGTGAATCGCTGTTTGCCCGCACGCCGGCGGGGGAATTGGACACGATACATGTCAATGATCTGGGGGCCTATGCGGTTGCGCTGACCCACTATGCGGTGCTGTACCAGCGCTCGCCCCTGGGGCTGCCGCATCAGCTGACCCGCGCCGATGGCAGCCCGGCGCAGGCGTTTTCAGCTGAGGCCGCCGCCAAACTGCAGCAGATCGTCTGGGACGTGGTGCGCGCCCTGCCCCGTACAGGTATCGCCACCGGGGGAGCACCGTCATGAAGCTGGAGGCGCTGATTACCTCCGTGGTCATGGTCGGCCATTCGCTGTTCGGGCCGGACAACCCGCAGATGCTGGACCAGCTTTTGAATGCGCGCGGGCAGGCCACGGTCGAGGCGCAGATCATCAATGGCGCGCCGCTGAGCTATAACTGGCAGCACAGCAGCACCGCCGAAGGGGTTGATTCACGTGAAAGGCTGCGCCGCCCGGCGGATGCGGTGATTGCGACCGAAGCCATTCCGCTGGCCAATCACCTGAAGTGGAGCGATACCGAAGGCGCTGTCACCCAATTCTACCAGCTGGCGCGGGCCGCGAACCCGGATGTGGACTTTTACCTGCAGGAAACCTGGCACAGTCTGGACAGCGGCACCGGCGCCGAGGTGCCCTTTGACAAGGGTGCCGATATTCCCTGGCGCGAGAGGATCAGGCATGACCTGCCGCGCTGGCAAGCGGTAGTAGATGAGGTTAACACAGCCACCAGCGGCACCGTGAAACTGCTGCCTGCGGGGCAGGCCATGGCGCGGCTGGAGGATGCAATTCTGGCCGGCACCATGCCCGGCCTCAGCAGCATCCGCGATGTGTTTGCCGATGACATCCATCCCAATGCCACTGGGTTCTATTTCCTGGCGCTGCTGCAATTTGCGGTGCTGACCGGGCAAGACCCGGCTGGCCTGCCGCATCAGCTGAGCGACCGCTGGGGCAAGCCCTATCCCGCGCAGCCGCCGGACCTGGCAGCGCGGCTGCAGGACATTGCCTGGGCTGCGGCCCAAGGAACCGATGTGCGCACGGCAGCCCTGCCTCCCGGCCCTATTGCCATGCCGCGGGAGCCTGCCCTGCCTGCGCTCAACTCGGTGAAGGCCGCTGACAGGGCTGACAGGACCGCACCGATGGCCAGCCCCAACCGGCAACCCGTCGCCATCAACCTGGCAGCCATTGCCGACTGGAGCACCCAGGCGCCGTTTCTGGATCATTTTAAAACTGCGCGCCCCTGGATCGGGCATCTGCCGAAACGCTGGGGTGGTGCGGACCACCAGGATCTGCTGGCCGCCGGGTATCTGGACCCGGAGGGCTGGCCCACTGCTATCCCGCCTGAGCTGACATCAATCGGCACGGTGATCCTGACCGATCTGCCAGAGGAGGCCGGTTCGCTTGCGGGCCGCTATGTGCTGCGGTTCGACGGTCAGGGCATTGTCGAGGTTGCCGGCCGGGCTGAGAATGTGCGCTACGGCAAGGGCGAAGTGCGGTTCGACTATGCCCCCGGCCCCGGTCCGGTGGAAATCCGCATCCAGCGGACAGGACGGCGCGGCGGCAGCGGCGATGACTATGTGCGCAACATCCGGGTGGTGAAGGAAGAGCACCTGGAGGCCTATGAGCAAGGCGCGCTGTTCAACCCGCTGTGGCTGGACCGGCTGGACGGGTTTGCCGCGCTGCGGTTCATGGATTGGATGGCCGCCAATGATTCAGAGCAAACCGGCTGGGAGGACCGGCCGCGGGTTCCTGAATACACTTGGGCGCTGAAGGGCGTTCCGGCCGAGATCATGCTGGCGCTGGCCAACACGCTGGGGGCCGATCCCTGGTTCACCATGCCGCATATGGCGGATGACACTTATGTCCGGCAGTTTGCACGGACAGCAGAGCGCGGCTTGGATGAGGATCTGCGCGCCTACGTGGAGTATTCCAACGAGGTCTGGAACTGGCAGTTCCAGCAGGCGGCCTGGGCTGATGCGCAGGCGCAGGCACGCTGGGGCGGCGATGGGTTGTGGATGCAGTTCTACGGCGGCCGTGCCGCCGAGATTGCGCAGATCTGGACGCAGATTTTTGGTGCTGACAGCAAGCGTCTGGTGCGGGTGATCTCCTCGCAGACCGGCTGGCTGGGATTGGAAGAGCAGGTTCTGACGGCGCCGCTGTGGAAGGCGGAACAGGCGGGGCGCCAAGCGCCTGCTGCCTATTTCGATGCCTATGCGGTTACGGGGTACTTCGGCGGCATCCTTGGCATCCCGGAACGCGCCGGGCACGTCCGCGCCTGGATCGCCGACAGCCGGGAGCAGGCCCGGGCGGTGGCAGCGGAACGCGGGCTGTCTGGCCCGACGGCAAGCGCATTTGCAAAGGAACATCAATATGATGCAGCCTCTGCCCAGGCCGGAGCGGAGTTGCGCGACGGGCTGATCTCGGGGGACGGCACCGATACATTGACCGATTTGCTGGGGCGTGTGCTGCCCTATCATGCCCAGGTTGCGCAGAAACACGGGCTGGAGCTGATCATGTATGAGGGCGGCAGCCATGTGGTCGGTATCGGCCCATTGGTGGAGGATGAGACACTGACCGGGTTCTTCACCCACTTCAACTATACGCCCGAGATGGGCAGGCTGTACCAGGAACTTCTGACAGGCTGGAGCACCCTTGGCGGGGCTTGTTCACCGCCTATGCCGATGTTGGCGTGCCTGGAAAGTGGGGGAGCTGGGGCGCCTTGCGGGTGCTGAGCGACGAAAACCCGCGCTGGAACGCGTTGGAGGCCGTGAAGTGACCAGAGGTGTTTCGGTCCTGATCCCGGCCCATGATGAAGCGGAGTATATCGCGGGGTGCCTGCAAGCGGTTTTTGCCTCGGATCCGCTGCCTGCGGGTATGGCCGCTGAGGTTCTGGTGCTGGCAAATGGCTGCCGCGATGAAACGGCCGCGCTGGCGCGGGTTCAGCAGCCTCCAGCAGGCTGGGATCTGCGGATTCTGGAATTGCCGGAGGGCGGCAAGCTTGGCGCGCTGAATGCCGGCGATGCGGCAGCCCGCGGCGGTATCCTGATCTATCTGGATGCGGATGTTGCAGTCAGCCCGGCACTGATCCCGCAACTTGCTGCAGCACTGCCGCAGGACGAGCCGCGTTATGCCAGCGGCTGCCCGCAAGTGGCACTGGCGCGCAGTGCGGTGACCCGCGCCTATGCACGGCTCTGGACCCGGCTGCCGTTTGTCACCGGCGGCGTGCCCGGATTTGGTGTCTTCGCCATGACCTGCGCGGGACGGCAGCGCTGGGGGGACTGGCCGGATATCATCGCCGATGACATTTTTGCCCGGCTGAATTTTGCACCGTCTGAACGGGTGAAAGTGCCTGCGGTTTACAGCTGGCCGATGGTGGAGGGTTTCCGCAATCTGGTCCGGGTGCGGCGGCGGCAAAACGCAGGCGTGGCTGAGGTGGCAAGCAAATTCCCAGGCCTGCTGCAGAACGAGGACAAAATCCCGCCAAGCGCCGGCGCCGTGCTGAAGCTGCTGCTGTCGGATCCAGCCGGTTTTGCGGTCTATGCGATGGTCGGCCTGGCCACAAAAACACCGCTGTTTGCGTCCCGCAGCCGCTGGACCCGCGGCCGCTGAGGCCTGGGCTTTGCTGCTGATCTATCCCGGTAGTGCTCCCGCGCCCGCAGGGTGCCCTGGCTGCGCCAGCGCACCCTTGGCAGCCTTGGGCGTGGCCCGGCGCCTTGGCGCCGGGCCACGCCCAACGGAAGCGGTGCATCTGCAGATGCGCCGGCGACGGGCGGGAGTGCGCCGGTTTTACCCGGCGATGGCCTTGCGGAAATGGGCGGCGAGTTTGGCGGCCTCTGCGGCACTGTCATGACGGCCCAGCACGCGCCTGCGGCCCGCCTGACCCATGGCGGTCCGCTGCGAATGCGGGGTCTGCGCAAGGGTGATGACCGTTTGTGCCAGGGCGCCTTCATCCCCGGCCGGCAGCAGCCAGCCGGTTTGCCCCGGCACCACCAGCTCGGGCGTGCCCGCGATAAATGTCGCGATCACCGGGCGCGCGGCGGCCATTGCCTCCATCACCACCATCGGCAGGCCTTCGGCAAAAGATGGCATCACCAGCGCATGGGAACTTGCCAGCTCTGCCTGCACCTCGGTTTCGGCAAGCCAGCCGGTCAAGGTGATGCTGCCCTGCAAACCATGCGCTGCAATTGCGGCCTCCAGCGCAGGCCGCATGCCGCCGTCGCCAACCAGCGACAGATGCACATCCGGAATTTCCTGCACCAGCCGTGCCATGGCGTTCACCAGCACCATCTGGCCTTTCTGCTCCACAAACCGCCCGATCGCCACCAGCCGCAGCGGCCCCTGCGGCAACGGTGCAGGATCGGCAAACCGGTCCGGCTCAATCCCGCAATGCACTACCTTGAGACTGTCCCATTTACCGAAAGCGGCCCAGCGGCTCAGCTGGCTTTTGCCAAAGCTGCTGACCGCCACAGTAAAAGCCGCACGGTTGATTTTCTCGCCCAGTGACAGCGCCTGCGGCGCGTCGAACTCCTCGGGCCCGTGCACGGTAAAGCTGTAGCCAGGCCCACCCAGCGCATGGGCCAGCATCGCCACCGCCGCGGCATTGGTGCCAAAATGGGCGTGCATGTGCTGTACGCCTGCCGCAGCGCAGCGCTGTTTCACATAGGCCGCTTCGCCGAGATAGATCAGGTGCCGCAGGAGGCCTGTGCCGGCGGCATGCGCCAGTTTCAGCGCCAGCCGCAGCGCTTGGGCAAATCGAACGGGCGACGCTGCCTCCCTGGCGAGTGCTGCAAGCAGGCGCCAGGCGCCGGCCTGCAGCACGTAGCCGGTGCGGGCTGCCTCAGCCTGATCCTGCGGATCCGCCAAAGCCGCAGCCGAGGGGCGCATTGCCAGGCGCAGGATCTCCACGCCCTGATGTTCCAGCGCCTGCAGCTCACGCCGGATGAAACTGTGCGAGGGCTGGGGATACGTGTTCAGGACATAGGCAATTTTCAACGCGGCTTGTTCCGTGCAAATCTTGGGTCTGCGGCAGGTTAACGGCGGTTGAGCAGCTTGCCCAGCGTCCTGTTGCGCTTGTCGCATAGATGTGGAGAATGGGCTGCGAGGGCCATGATTGTTAAAGTATTTTCTACCCTGTATCCCGCATTCCTGTTGCAAGCGGCCCTGTGATTGACGCCCTCTGCCCTGCCGCCTAGCCTGCGGAACCGGACGTTTGGGGATTGGCGCGGACATGCAGCGGGTTGCTTCGCTCTTTACCGGTCAGGGGATGATGGCGCGGGTTCTGCGCTCAGCCTCCTGGCTGATGATCGGATATGGCGGCAGCCAGGCCTTGCGGCTGGCCTCAAACCTGATCCTGACCCGCCTCCTGTTTCCCGAGGCCTTTGGTCTGATGGCGCTGGTTTCGGTGGTGACGGTGGGGCTGTCGCTGTTTTCAGACGTTGGCATCGGCCCGTCGATTGCCCAGAACAAGCGCGGTGATGATCCGGAATTCTTGGACACGGCCTGGACCATTCAGGTGATGCGGGGTTTTGGCCTGTGGGCATTAACGGCGCTGCTGGCCTGGCCTGCGGCCCAGTTTTATGGCGCTCCGGAGCTGCTGATCTATCTGCCTATTGCCGGTGCCGGATTGGCGATTGCCGGTTTCAACCCGACTAGGATCGAGACCGCGCACCGGCATCTGCTGGCGGGACGGGTCACGGTGCTGGATCTGGCGGGCCAGGTCATTGGGCTGGCAGCAATGGTTGCGCTGGCACTGGCCACGCAGTCGGTGATCGCGCTGGTGCTGGGCGGGGTGATCCAGGCGGCGGCCAAGCTGATTTTGTGCCATTACGGCCTGCCCGGTGCTGCAAACCGGTTCCGCTGGGAGACGGCGGCCGCAGGGGAATTGATCCATTTCGGTAAATGGATATTCCTGTCGACCGCCTTCTGGTTCCTAACCTCGCAAGGCGACCGGGCGATCCTGGGCAAGTTCGTCCCGCTGGAGGTGCTGGGCATTTACAACATCGGCTATTTCCTGGCGAGCTTTCCGATGCTGCTGGGCCATGCGGTGAACCAGCGGCTGATGATCCCGGTCTATCGCGACAAGCCAGCCAGGGAGGCGCCGGAAAACCTGCAGCGGCAGCGGCAGCTGCGCGGCGGGCTGACGGCAGGAATTCTGGCGATGCTGATTGCGATGGCCTGGGCCGGACCCTGGCTGGTGCAGTTCCTGTATGATGACCGGTACCTGCAAGCGGGGCCGATGATCGTCCTGATTGCGCTGGCGCTGGCGCCGGCGGTGATCACCATGACCTATGATCAGGCAGCCTTGGCAGCAGGCGACAGCCGCGGGTTCTTTGTGTTCTCGGCTGCGCGGGCCTGCTTGCAAACCGGCATGTTCCTGGGCGGGGTGGCCTGGTTCGGGCTGGCGGGCGGCATTGCGGCGCTGGGGCTGGCAATGCTGGCGGCCTATCCGGTGCTGGTGCGGCTGGCGCGCAGGCATCATGTCTGGGATCCGCTGCATGATGCGGGCTATGGGCTGCTGACCCTTGCGGCCGGGGGGCAGCCCTGCTCTGGCACTGGGATGCTGTAACGGCGATGGCAGCCGCGATGAGCTTTTCCTGACCTCAGGCCCCGCGCCTGAACAGTCTGGACAGCCCGCGCTGGGGCCGCCGGGCGTCCATAACCGGGATTGAGACCACCGGCATCAGGCCGGTTTCCCGCTCCATCTGCGCGGCAGTGCGCAAAACCGGGTGGCGCAGCTCTTGCAGGAAGGCCGCCAGAAGCGCCGCGATAACACTGGCCGCGGCGCCCAGCAGGGCCTTGGTCTTGCGGGCGCCGGTTACAGGAAAGTCCGGCAGCGGTGCGGGTTCGATCACTGTCAGCCGCTCGGCCTGACGGCCGGTTTCCAGGCGAAACCCGACCTCGGCCTCGTTGCGGCGGGCGGTCATTTGCGACAATTCCCCCTGCGCCTGCTCCAGGCGGCGGTCATAAGCGCCCAGCCGGCGTTCAACCTCGGGCGTGGTCTGCAAGGAGGCCTCAAGCCCGGTCTTGCGCTGGGACAAGAGCTGCTCCTGGGCGTCCAGCGTGGCCAATTGCTGGTCCGCCTCCGCCAGCAACCGGCGGGCCGTGGCCGGGCGTTCCGTGGCCTGGGCCTGATCGGCTGCGCGGCGGATTTCGATGCGTTCGCGGGCGATCTCCAGCAGCCCCTCGTTCATGGTGGCGATTTCGGCGCGGCGGAATTCGATGGTGCCGGGCAAGGTCACGTCGTTTTCATTCCGGTAGGCCGCGATTTCGTCTTCCAGAGCCGCAACCTGATCCGCAAGTGCGGCCTCCTTTTCGGCAAAGAAGCTGAGGGTCTCGCGGGCCTGGTCAATGCGGGTGGCGACGCTGAGTTCGATGGTGCGGCGGCCGAACTCGCTGGCGACTTGCTGCGCCTGCACGGCGGTGGGCATCCGGGCGGTGATGGTCAGCACCGAAATAGTGCCGTCATCGGCAAAGCCTTCACGCGCGGCGGCGACACCGGTGATGCGGACCGAGTCCCGCAGCAGCGCCACCTTCTGCAAGGGGGTCAGCGCAGCCATGTTCGCGTACAGGCCGAATTTTTCGATGATTTCCAGCACCGTGCCGCGCGCCATCAGACGTTGTTCAATCAGCTGCATCCGGCGGGCAGAGGAGCCTTCGACCGTTGACTTGGCCAATTCACCGGCGATCTGCGGCTGGGTGATTTGCAACACTTCAGCAGTTTCAAATTCATGTTGCTGCCGGGCGGCAAACCAAAGCGACAGCAGGCAGCCCAGAATGAAGACGCAAGCGATGGTGAACAGCCTGCGCCGCACCATGTCCAGGAAATCGCCAAGCGTGTATATCGGCCCCATCTGTCTGCTCTCTTGCGGCTGATGCGTGCCAGCCGGTTGCCATCCATGCCTTCAGACGGCCCGCCGGCCGCCATTACCCGGATTTTGACCACAGCAACCGGGCAAAACTATGACCCCCGGCTGCGTGGCCGTCAATTCAGCGGGCTGTCCGCCTTGCGGGCCCGGTTCAAAACAACGCCCAGCATTTGCGTATGGCCCGCCAGCATCTTCTCGCAGGCGGCCAATTGGGCTGCAGTGGTGCGGGTGCCGTCCGCAATCAGCAGCACCCCGTCCACCTGCGGCAGGAAGGCGGCGGTGTCGTCATGCTCCAGCACCGGCGGCAGGTCGAACAGAGCGGTATCGGCGCCCAACCGCAGCATCATGTCGTCCAGCACCCCGGCACAGCTGCGGCCATGCAGGATTTCGGCGGCGTCCTGATCCACGGCACCGTTCAGACCAACGGCCAGCGAGGGCAGCGGGCGCAGCAGCTGATCCTCCATTTGAACGCGGCCGGACAAAAAGCCCGCCAGTTCCCCAGGTGCTGTCATTCCCAAGGCCCGCGCGGCACCGGGGCGGCGGAAGTTCATATCCATCAGCACCGTGCGGCTGTCCGGCACCCGAGCCAGGCTCAGCGCCAGGTTCACAGCCGTAAAGGTGGTGCCGCAGCCGGCGGCGGGCGCCGTCAGGGCAACCCGTTTCCAGCCGCGGGCCTTCAGCGTGTGCAACAGCCGGGTGCGCAGCAGGTCAAACGACTTGGCGGAAGGATCTGCGCGGAACCGGCTGACCAGAGGCAGCCGCGCCTGCGCCTGTGCTGCGGCGTCGAATGGCACCTGGCGGATCCTGTCCCAGGGTTCTGGCAGGGTCGCGGGCAATTGCGCAGGCGGCGCAGCAGCAGTGGCAGCGAGAGGCGCTGATGAAGGCTGGCTGCCGCCAACGTCAGCGGCAAAAGGCATGGCACCCGCCGGAGCGCCGCGGCGGCGGAACCGTTTGAAGCCCTGCTCGCTCATGCCGTTTTGTTCTCCCTCCTGCGGGCTGCCTGCCGGACTGGCAGCACATTCCCCTGATCGTGCAAAATGCTTCACAACCGCGTTCCCCGCAATGGCTGACCGGGCTGCAGCGGGCACTCGGACTGAGGCCTGCAGCGGATCAGACAATAATTAATATCCCGTCCCTTTCAGCACCACGCCGGCGGTCCGCCAGATCAGCCCCAGATCCCGGCTCAGCGACAGGCTGCGCCGGTATTCGAAATCCGCATGCATGCGGCTGGCAAAGCCGGCCTCATTGCGGACCGAAACCTGCCAGATGCCGGTGATACCCGGGCGCAGCTCGTTATAGGCGCCGGCATCGCCATACAGCGGCAGCTGCTCCGGCATCATCGGGCGCGGGCCGACCAGGCTCATATCGCCGGTCGCCACGTTCCACAGCTGCGGCAGCTCGTCCAGCGAGGTCGCACGCAGAAAGCGGCCAACCTCTGTGATACGCGGATCGTTCTTCAGCTTTTGAGTGTCGTCCCATTCCCGCCGCAGCGCCGGGTCGGTCTCAAGATAATACTGCAGCAGGTGGTCCGCGTCGCGCACCATGGTGCGCAGCTTCAAGATGCGGAAGACCCGCCCGCCGCGGCCCAGACGGGCCTGCGTGTAAAACGGCCGACCGCCCTCCAGCCAAAGCGCTGCCGCACACAGCGCAATCAGCGGCAGCACCAGCGGCAGGCTTAGAATCACCAGCAGCAGATCCAGCCCCCGCTTGCCTGCTACGGCATAGGCACCGCGTGACCCCTGCCTGGGCCGTCGCGATTGCGCGATGCCCTTCAAAGCCGCATTTATGTTGGCTGCTTGCATCTGTTGCGCGGCCATTGCTGGCCGCTGCCGTTCGATTTCAGCCCGCATAAAAGACAGCCCCGCCCTCCGGGAACCATGTCTTTCATTCGAAAACCCCCGCTCTCCAGCCTTAAATCCTGCTGGACCGCCGCCTCAATAGACGGCCGTTCAAACTCAACCCTGCATTCCGCAAGTCTTTGACAGCGAAATGCCATTACTGATTTTCAGATTCAGAACCGGCCACGCCCCCACGCGCCCGCATCTATTTTGGAAACCGCCCAATTCCCCGGCGGCAGTTCAGTGCTGCGCCTTTCTGCAGCCCGTCTTATTTAAAGCAAATTTTAGAAATTCCGCACAAAATGTGAAAACAGGCCGGAAAAAACCCGGAAACCCCATTTGAATACAGATTGCCCGGAGACAATTCGGACCTATTGCAAGCCATTGTTTACGCGGGAGCGCGATGCCTGTTCTGGACTGCGGGGATCTGCGGAGCCTCGGGCCGGTTTATTTACCCCGGAACTGCCCCGGGCTTTGGCCTGTCCAGCGCCGGAACGCATCGCTGAAACTATTCAGCCCGGAGTAGCCCAGGAGAAAGGCGATTTCGGCCAGGGCCAGGCCGCTTTCGCGCAGATAGCGAATTGCCAGCGCCTTGCGCAGTTCCTCAAGAATGGTGAAATAGCTGGTCCCCGTTTGCGCCAGTTTGCGCGACAGGGTCCGCGGGCTCATCCCCAGGTCCGCCGCCACAGTGCCAAGCGTGGCCGATCCGCTGGACAGCCGCGCAGAAACCGCGTCTTCGACCTGTGCTGCAAGACCTGTATTTTTGCGGCCCCGAGCCTGGCCCTCCAGAAGCTGATCCCCATAAGACCGCAGCACGCGCAGCAGAACACCGTCGGCACTGATCAGCGGCAGCTCCAGATCTTCCGGCCTGAAGACAAACCGGCTGACCGGGGCGCCGAATTCCACCGGGCAGCCGTAGAATGCCGAGACTTCATCCCTTCCGCCGCTGCGCTGATGGCTGAAGGCTGCCTTTTGCGGTTCAATCCGGGATTCAGTTCCATCACGAAGGGCGGCAAAGAACACCGCTGCCAGAAATTCAATGTACTGATGCGCGTGCAAACCGGGCTCCGCTCTGCACGTCCAGGTGAACTCGCCGTGCGAGGCAAGCCGGGAGGTCTCCAATTCCCAGACCTCGCTCATGACGCCGGCATAACGCGCGATGTTGCGCAAGAAACAGCCTGCAGACGGCGAACTCCGCGCGATGTAGCCCAATAGCCCAGCCTGCCGCAAATCCGTTGCACAGCCGAGATGGAAGCCGAATAACGGGTCGCCGGTCAGTTCCGCCGCGTGTTCAAAGAAGCCCGCGATTGCCGAAAACGGTGCTGCGGGGTCTTCCTTGCTCAGCAGTGCCTGGCCGAAACCTGTTCCCGTAAATACTGCCGCAGGTGTATAGTCGCGGGCCAGAAGATGGCGCGCGGCCAACTGGGCAAAAATCGCATTATGCGGTGCCGGAGTGCCGGGCATATTTGCAGTACCTCCTGTCACTGTTACGCGTGCGCCGCCTTGTTCCGGCGCGGCACAAGCCACCGGGCTGCAGGTTCCCGTATTCCGCGCCGCCGTCCCTGGCGGGACCGATGGGCCGAAGGGCCGCCGATGCCTGAACTCTAATGGATTTTGGGGACCGGGCGCAGAGCTGGATAGGCTGTCTTTTGCACAAATCCTGCGCGCGTTAGCCCATGACGCGCATACGTTCGGACAGTACCTTCGCCATACGGGTATTCAGCCCCATACCGGCGGGCGGGGCGCCCGCTTGCCGGAGCAGAGAATCAGCGCCATAAGCCCGGTAACGCAATGGCAAAGGAAGTGAGGGCATCATGCAGTCTCCCCGCAACGGCACCGGCTGGCTGGCCGCAAATCTGGACGGAGACACGCTTTCAGCCTGGGAAATGGCTGGCAGCACGGCGGGGCCGGCACAAATGCTGCGCCTGCAGGACAGCCGTCCGCCCGCGCTGGCGGCAGCGTTGCGGCAGGTGCTGGGCGGCGCGCCGCGCCCGGTGCTGCTGGGCGGCACTGCTCTGGCGCCGCCGCATCCGGTTCCGGTGCAGCCGGCCAAGCTGCCCGTGGCAAAAACGGTGTTGGACGGCATGCCGGTTCATGTCCTGCCAGGGCTGAGCCAGACCGCACCCTGCGGGTTGATGCAGGGCGCCGCGGCTGCGGTCAGCGGCTTTTTGCAGCTGAACCCGGATTGGGACGGGGTGATCTGCCTGCCGGGCATTGTGACCCATTGGGTGCAGATCAGCGCCCGCGAAGCTGTCAGTTTTCAAAGCGCTTTGACCGCCCAGCTGGCACAGGTTGCGATACAGGGCATGGCGCTGGAGGCGGCAGGAACCTGGGACAAGGCAGTATTGGCAGAGGCGGTGACAGACGGCATTGCCAAACCCGAGCAGCTGGCAGCGCGGCTGGCTTCGGTTCAGGCCGCCGCGGCGCTGGGGCAACTGCCTGAAGAAGCTGCGCGGGCGCAGATTTGGGGCCATCTTCTGGGCGCCGAACTGGCAGCCGCCCGGCCTTACTGGCTGGGTCAGAACCTGGCCTTGATCGCCGATCCAACTCTGCAGGCTTGCTATGCCGCGGCATTGGACGCCCAAGCGCTGCCGGTCACCTTGGCGGATCCTGGCCGCATGACACTGCAAGGGCTGATTGGCGCCTGGCCAGGTTAGGTGTACCGCCTGCCAGCCTTCGCTGCCGCGGCAACCGGCGTCCAAGACTGTTTCATGAGGGCAGCAAACCCGGAAGTTCCAAGACAAACCGAAGCTCTCCCGCGCCTGCAGGTGTCCCGGCTGTGCCGGGGCCCCTTGGCAGCCTTGGGCGTGGCGCCGCACAAAGTGCGGCGCCACGCCCAACGGGCACAGGATTTCCGTCAGGAAGGCCGAAGCCGGGCGGGAGCGCTCCGCGGATGCCGGGACTATTCAAGCTTCTGTCTTGTAACGAATTCCCTTGCCGGGCGGAGTTTCCGGCGGGCCTGCAAAACACTGGGCGATGTTCATCCAGCTGGCGGCAGTTTCGCCTGACAACTGCAGCCCGCTGTCTGCAATGCTGCGCACCTGCGTGACCACCTGGGCAAATTCCACCGCCGAACCTTTGACAAATTCCCTGTCCTGCGGCGCGTTCCAGTCCCAGACTGCTCCGGACGGCCCGGTCAGCTGCACATAAGGCGCAGGCTCCGGCACCGCCAGCCCGCGGTTGCGGAAACTCCAGCCGTAGGTCGCCACGCCCAGATGCGCGATGTTGCGGATGCGGTCCTGCTCTTGCCGCTCCAGCCCCAAGAGATCGAACACCTCCTGGCCATGCGCCCAGGTCTCCATCTGCCGGGCAGTGACCGAACTGAGCGCGCTCATGTCCGGCCCGATCCATTTCAACCGCTGTTTTGGATTCGCCTTGGCAAAGGCATCGGCGCAGGACTCCGCCCCAAGCCGCCAAGCTTCAAACAGCGCCCGGCCTGACAGGCCGTTCAACCAGGGGAATTGACAGTCCAGGATGGGCTGGCCCGCCTGCATGTGCCGCAGCACCGGGGCGATGAAGGCGGCAAATGCCTCGTCTCCTTGCAACGCCGCCTCCGCTGCGGCGTTGAACAGGTGCAGATGCCCCAGCACATGATCAATGGTCCAACCCTTGAACTGGGTTGCGCGGCGGAACTCCGCCTCTGGCAGATCCTCCAGAAAGGCCGCCAAGGCGCGGCTTTCGGCACGGAAATCTTCGGCCTGCTGCATATCTGTTCCCCGGTTGTGTACGGCCGCAGACTAGCGGCCGGGCCACCAGGCCAGAACCCTGGACCGCACGTCACAAACGGAAGAAAGGCGTTCAGACCCCGGACATTGACTGGAACGCGCGCCCGGCAGCCTCGAAGTTGCGGCAAAGCGGCGCGGTCAGCTTGGACTGCGCGGCATAGTAGGCACCAGTGCGGCACAGCTGCGCGGCAAACTCCGGGTGCACCCCGGCATCATCGTACTTGCGCACCCGCTCCTGGCTGAGCCAGCCGCGGCTCTTGACCTCTTTCTGGATCAGCTCCAGCCGCTGGATGCAATGCAAGGCGGTATAGGCCGAGAGATACTCAAGATAAGCGCCGATCTCATGGCCGCAGCCAGGGTCAAAAGTCTCGATCATCACATCGGCCATTTGATCGGGAGCGATGGGCCAGGTCTCATCGCCGATCAGCCAAGCGAAATCCTCGGCCCCGTGGCGCAGGCCCGCATACTCGAAATCAAACCAGCGCACGAACCCGTCTTCCCCGATCGCGGCGTTGCCTGCGCGGCAGTCCCACTTCAGAAACTGAACTCCGGGCTGTTCCATGAATTCGGCGACTGCCGGATAGTCGAATGAATCGGGGATGCCCATGGAAAAGGCTTCAAGAGCCCCGACCGAGCTGACAAAATTGCGGATCCAGCTGCGGTTGGCACCAAGATGCGGCAGGACGCTGTGCAGTTCGGTTTTGCGGGCTGCTGCCTGGATCCGGAAGATTGCGGCGCAGGCCTCTGCCGCCAGTTCCAGCTGGTCGCCCGGCGCATGTTCGATAATTTCTTCGCTGAGCCGGACCTGACCGGTGTCTGATTGAAACAGCACATCATTGTGAACGCCCAGCACCCGCGGAATGTCATCGCAATGGGGCGCCAGCTGCTCAAGCACAAAGGCCTCCAGATGGGTGCGGCGGAAGTTGGCACGCAGGGTGGCGATGACGGTGCGGTCCTTGAAATGCAGCCGCAAGGAGGACCGCGACTTCCCGCCCGGTGCCGAGATTTCCCGCGGCTCTTCGCCCAGAACCTCCCAGGCCGCCCCGCAATATATGCTGAGCGTTCGTCAAATCTGCCATCAGCCATTCCCGGTCCCCATTCCAAGCCAGCCGCCCGAAACCGGTGCGGATTCCCATTTGTGAGTTAACACCCTGGCAGTAAAAGGCGGCGCTTTTCGGGACAGATTTGGGCAATTCCCGCGCTCCACTGGCTGATTCGGACGGCAGCAACCGGGACGCACGGGTCAATTGGAGGCTTTAATAAAACAATGACGCCCCCATCAGTCCATTTGTTTCCGCACCCGGCCTCCTTAGTTGAAATTTTGACTAAAATGCGGTGGAAGTTTGGCCCCTCCGGCCGGTTTTCCTACTCTCATGCAATTCGCGTTTGCGGCTGGCGGAAAGCTGCAGCGCCACTGTGATTCAAGATTTTTCTGGGGTAGAAAAACATGGGCCGGGGACATTTTTCATATGGCTGGGGGCGCGGGAATGCGTCCTGGGGCGGCAAGCAGGCTTGCGGCGGCAACAGTTATTACAACGGCGGCGTGCAAGGCGGGCATTTCGGCCGCTGGTACGACAGCAACCTGTCTGACCGCTATGGCTGGAAGGGCAAGGGCAGCAAAACCTGGTGGCAAGACAAGGACCAGGACGGAACCGGTGGCACCAAGGGATCCGGTGGGACAAAGGGGTCTGGCGGCACAAAGGGATCTGGCGGCTCCTATGGGTCTGGCGGCACCAAAGGGTCCGGCGGCACCAAGGGCTCCGGTGGCACAAAAGGATCGGGCGGCACAAAAGGCTGTGGTGGTTCCAAAGGCTGGGGCGGCAAGGGCCATCACGGCAAGAAGCATTGGTGGCACCGCGAAGAAGACGATTGGAACAGCAATGGAAGCGGAGGATCGGGCGGCACCGGAGGTTCCGGTGGATCAGGCGGCACGCATGGGTGCGGCTCCGGCACCAAGGGTACGGGCACAGGTGGTTCGGGCACGGGTGGTTCGGGTACGGGCGGTTCGGGTACGGGCGGCACCAAAGGGAGCGGCGGGACTAAGGGAACAGGCGGAACCAAGGGCACCGGAGACGGCGGTGGCAATGGCGGCGGCGATACCGGCAAAACCTCGGTCACATTTGAGATCGGCGGCAATGGCGACCCCAGCGTCTCGGTCGAGGTGCTGCAGACTCCGCAGGGGCAGCTGTTCATCAAGATGGAGCCGACCTCCTGGGATGGCGAGGTTGCCGATATCGACGGGTTGTTCTTCAACATGGCGGATGACGCCAGCGTCGACGGTTTGAACTTCTTTCCGGATGAGAACGCGCTGCCGGTCACCGGTCATGCGGCCAGCGCCAATGCGGTCAATGCGCTGGACACCGGCACCACCGTGCCCGGCAATTTTGACGGCATGGTGCAATTCGGCCAGGCGCCGGACAGCACCGATGGCACCGTCACCAATGCCAACTTCACCCTGTGGTCCGATGCCGGGCTGACGCTGGACGATATCGACCTTAGCAGCATGTCGCTGGTGGTCAGCAACCCGGACGGCTCGCAGCACGTTCTGGAGGGCGGCTATGATCCGGCAGCTGCTGCCAGCAGCGGTGCGTCTTATGCCAATGGCGGGGTGACCGGCGACGGGCTGAGCAACTGGTATGACGCCAATCTGGGCGGCCAGTTCCAGGGCGGAAGCGAACCCGGCACCGAGGATATCATGGCGCTGATGAACCAGCCGGTGGGCGGCACCATGCCCGGCAGCGGAACCGAGGGCGGGGCCGAAGATATGTATGAGTTCGCCTGACGGCCTGACCTGTTCCACACATCCAGCAGGAGGGCGCAACAGAGCGCCCTCTTGACGTTAAAGCCCTGTCAGGGCAGCGGACCCGTCTTGAACAGGCGGATTTTCAATCCGCCATGCGCCACAGGGGCACCAAAGGGCAGGAACGGCAGGTTTGCAGCCTTTGCCAGCCCGGTTTCCGAGGTGACAATGCCGACGCGCCAGCCGGAGAACCGTTCCTTGAGTACCTGCCCCAATGCCCCATAAAGGGCAAAGAGCAGCTTTTTGTTGCCGATCCGGGCACCATAAGGCGGGTTGACGATGACCAGGCCCGGCGGGCCGTCCGGGCGCTGCAGGTCACTGACTGCGGCTTGGGCAAAACGGGTGCAATCCGCCACGCTGGCGCGGTCCGCATTGGCTGCGGCCATCTCAACTGCGCCTTCGTTGCGGTCGGAGCCGTGGAACAGCAGATCTGTTTCGCGGGCCTCACCTTGCTTTTTCAGCGCAGCCCAGGCCGCCGCATCAAAGGTGGCCAGCTGTTCAAACGCAAAGCTGCGGCTGCGGCCGGGCAACAGGTGTTTGGCGATCTCGGCCGCCTCAATCACAAAGGTGCCGGAACCGCACATCGGGTCCACCACAGGTTCATTTCCGTCAAATCCGCATTCCCGCAGGAACATCGCGGCGAGATTCTCGCGCATCGGCGCCTTGCCGACAGCGGATTTGTGGCCGCGCTTGTGCAGCCCCTCGCCCGAGGTATCGACGCTGAAGACGCAAAGGTTGTCCTCGATCCGCAGCTTCACTGTCAGTTCCGCATCCTTGGTGACCGGCGCGCCGAGAGTCTCGGCAATGGCCTTTTCCACCCGCTGGGCGGCGGCGCCGGCGTGGTAGATCTTGGACTTTTTGTTGGTGGACACCTCCACCTTGACCGGTACATCCGGGCGCAGCACGTCGCCCCAGGGAAACTTGCGCGACCGTTTGTCGAGCTGGGCCAAGTGGAAGGCGCGGAATTCACCGATCCGGGCCAGCACCCGCGCGGCGCCGCGCACCGCCAGGTTGGCGCGCCAGACATCCGCCCAGCCGCCCTGCACCGTGACCCCGCCCGGCACTGCCTTGGGCGCGGCAAATCCCAGCTCCTTGGCCTCGGCCAGCAGCGCCTGTTCCAGTCCCGGCGGTGCGGTCAGGAAGATCTCAAATGTGCTTTCTTGCGTCATGCCGCCTCCTTAGCTGCAAAGCCTGCGCACGGCGACTGTTTTTTCCGCAACCGCATAAGCGGAAAGTACCGTCGCGTCACAACCGCTGATGCTGCAATGCGGCATTCTTTTTACCATCTTTCCCGACCGGAGGTGGTTAAAAATTCCCTGTAAAAACTGATGCATACGCATTACTAAAAAATTAGTTTGACAAGATATTCCAACCTATGAAAGCTCTATAGCAGTCAGGTGCAGATCACGCACAACTGGCCTTAAGCGACTTTCAGGGAGGAAAAGATGCGTAAGTATCTTTTGTCCGCAGCCGCCGTTTGCGCGATGGTTGCCGGATCAAATGGCTATGCCGACGAAATGGCAGCCAAAAAATGGATTGATGAAGAATTCCAGCCGTCGGTGCTGACCAAGGATGAACAGCTGTCTGAGATGCAGTGGTTCATTCAGGCGGCCCAGCCGTTCAGCGGCATGGAAATCAACGTGCTGTCGGAAGGTATTCCGACGCATTCCTACGAATCCGAAGTGCTGACCAAAGCCTTTGAGGAAATCACCGGCATCAAGGTGAACCACCAGATCCTGGGTGAAGGCGAGGTCGTTCAGGCCGTGCAGACCCAGATGCAGACCAAGCGGAATCTCTATGACGCCTATGTCAATGACTCCGACCTGATCGGCACCCACTCGCGTCTGCAGCTGGCCTATAACCTGACCGACATGATGGCAGGCGACTTCAAGGACGTGACCAACCCGGATCTGGACCTGGATGACTTCATGGGCACCCAGTTCACCACTGGCCCGGACGGCGATCTGTACCAGATGCCCGACCAGCAGTTTGCGAACCTCTACTGGTTCCGCAAGGACTGGTTCGACCGCGAAGACCTGCAGGCGGCCTTCAAGGAAAAATACGGCTATGATCTGGGTGTGCCGGTCAATTGGTCGGCCTATGAGGACATCGCCGAGTTTTTCAGCGATCATGTCAAGGAAATCGACGGCACCGCGATCTATGGCCACATGGATTACGGCAAACGCGCGCCGGACCTTGGCTGGCGGATGACCGATGCCTGGCTGTCGATGGCTGGTGCAGGATCGAAGGGTGAGCCGAACGGCGTGCCGATCGACGAATGGGGCATCCGTATGGATGAAGGCACCTGCAACCCGCAGGGTGCCAGCGTCACCCGCGGCGGTGCTGCCAACGGCCCGGCGGCTGTCTATGCAATCCGCAAATGGGACGAATGGCTGCGCAAATACGCGCCTCCCGGTGCGGCGTCTTATGACTTCTACCAGTCGCTGCCGGCACTGGCACAGGGCAACGTTGCGCAGCAGATCTTCTGGTACACCGCATTCACCGCCGACATGGTGAAGCCGCAGTCCGAAGGCAACAACACTGTCGACGCCGAGGGCACGCCGCTGTGGCGGATGGCGCCCAGCCCGCATGGCCCCTATTGGGAAGAAGGCCAGAAGGTCGGTTATCAGGACGTGGGTTCCTGGACCTTCCTGAAGTCCACCCCGGTGGACCGTGCGCAGGCGGCCTGGCTTTATGCCCAGTTCGTGGTGTCGAAAACCGTGGACGTGAAGAAATCGCATGTGGGTCTGACCTTCATCCGCGACAGTTCGATCAACCACGAAAGCTTCACCGAGCGTGCCCCCAAGCTGGGCGGCCTGGTTGAGTTCTACCGCTCGCCCGACCGTGTTGCATGGTCGCCGACCGGCGTGAACGTGCCTGACTATCCGAAGCTGGCCCAAATCTGGTGGCAGCAGATCGGTGACGTCAACTCTGGCGCCTTCACCCCGCAGGAAGCGATGAACCGTCTGGCCGAGGAAATGGACATCACCATGGCCCGGATGCAGCGTGCGGACGAGCAGGCCAGCGTCTATGGCGGCTGCGGCCCGCGCCTGAACGAAGAGAAAGACGCGGAGTGGTGGTATGCCAATGGCGGCGCCAAGCCGCCGCTGGAGAACGAGAAACCCGCAGGCCAGACCGTCAACTATGACGAGCTGGTGGCCCGCTGGGCGACTGAGTAAAGCTCTCCTCCCGGTCCGGCCAGGCTCCCCATCGCCCGGCCGGGCTGAACCCAGGCCCCGGAGACACTTTCCCGTCTTCCGGGGCCTTCTTCCCCAAAAGACTGCGCGCCCCTGCCCCCATTCGCACCTGGGCGCAAACAGGCCGCCTGCCAGAAAGTCAAAGCAAGATGGCACTCGAACTTAAGGGTGTGACCAAGCGCGTCGGCGCGATCCAGCACATCAAGGACACCTCATTGGTGCTGGAACCCGGTCATTTTAACGTTCTCCTCGGCGCCACCGGCTCCGGTAAGACCTCACTGATCAAACTGATGGCGGGCCTCGATCCGATGGCCAGCGGACAGGTGATAATGGACGGCGAGGATGTCAGCCGTCTTAGCACCCAGAAACGCAACATCAGCCTGGTGCATCAGTTTTTCATCAACTACCCGCATATGACGGTGTATGAAAACATCGCCTCACCGCTGAAAGTGGCCGGGATGGCCAAGTCGGAAGTTGCCGGCCGGGTTGAGGAAGCCGCAGACATTCTGCAGCTGAAGCCGATGCTGCACCGCCGCCCGCATGAGCTGTCGGGCGGCCAGCAGCAGCGTTGCGCGCTGGCCCGCGCGATTGCCAAGGAAAGCCGCGCGGTGTTCCTCGATGAGCCGCTGGCCAACCTCGATTACAAGCTGCGCGAGGAGCTGCGCGACCAGCTGCCCGAGCTGTTTGCAGGCCGCGGTGCCGTGGTGGTCTATGCGACCTCGGAACCCGAAGAGGCGCTGCTTTTGGGCGGCAAGACCGCGCTGATGCGTGACGGCCGCGTCACCCAGTTCGGCCCCACCGCCGAGATCTACCGCAACCCCGGCAATGTCGATGCGGCGCGGGTGTTCTCCGACCCGCCGATCAACACCGCCGAGATCATCAAGCAGGGCAGCACGGCCCGCCTTGGCGCAGGCGTCACCTGGGAGCTGAGCGGTGATGCTGCGAACCTCAACGATGGCACCTATACCATCGCAATCCGCCCGCACCACGTGCTGCCCGTCGCCAAAAACGGCGCTCAGGTGCGGCTGTCAGGCCAGGTTCAGGTGACCGAGCTTTCCGGCTCTGAAAGCTCTGCCCATTTCGACATGGGTTCCGGCCCAGCTGCCGGCAGCTGGGTATCGCTGGCCCACGGCGTTCACCCCTACCGCGTGGGTGAGTTGCACGATTTTTACATGGACCCCGCGCAGGCCTACTTCTTTGCCCCTGACGGCAGCCGCGCGGCGTGAGGCATCAATGGCTAAAATAACACTCTCAAAACTGCGCCACAGCTATCTTTCAACGCCAAAGACCGACTCGGACTACGCGCTGAAGGAAATCGATCTGGATTGGAACGATGGCGGCGCCTATGCGCTGCTGGGTCCGTCGGGCTGCGGCAAATCCACCTTGCTCAACATCATCTCAGGCCTGCTGGTGCCCTCCGAGGGCCAGATCCTGTTTGACGGCAACGACGTGACCGCGCTGCCGCCGGACCAGCGCAACATCGCCCAGGTGTTCCAGTTCCCGGTGATCTACGACACCATGACGGTCTACGACAACCTGGCCTTCCCGCTGCGCAACCGCGGCCGGGATGAGGCCACCGTGCACCAGCGTGTAATGGCAATTGCCGAAATGCTGGAAGTCACCGAGATGCTGGAGCAAAAAGCAGCCGGCCTGTCGCCCGATAACAAGCAGAAGATCTCCATGGGCCGCGGGCTGGTACGCGAGGATGTCAACGTGGTGATGTTCGACGAACCGCTCACCGTCATTGACCCGCATCTGAAGTGGAAGCTGCGCTCCAAGCTGAAGGAGCTGCACCAGCGGGTTAAGGCGACGATGATCTACGTCACCCACGACCAGACCGAGGCGCTGACTTTTGCCGATCAGGTGGTGGTGATGCAACTGGGTGAAGTGGTGCAGATCGGCACCCCCGTCGAGCTGTTCGAACGCCCTGCCCATACATTCGTGGGCCATTTCATCGGCTCGCCGGGGATGAACATCCTGCCCTGCGAGCTGCAGAATGGCGCTGCGATGTTTGCCGGCAAGGCCGTTGCGCTGGAAGGCCCCGTTCAGGGCGCTGCGCAAGGCCGGACTGAAATCGGCATCCGTCCGGAGTTTGTCGCGCTGGCGGACCATGGCCTGCCCGCCACGGTCACCAAGGTTTCCGACGTGGGCCGCCATACGGTGGTGGAATGCGAGGCCGGCGGCCAGCGCGTCAATGCCGTTGTCGAAGCCAACGCCCCGGCCAAGGGCAGCGCCGTGCACCTTGCCTTCCGCCAGGACATGACCCGGCTTTACGTGGATGGCTGGCTTGCCACCTCCCCCGCTGCAGACGAACAAGGAGCAGCCTGATGAAAACCGAAAACCAGAAAGCCTGGTTCTTTGTGCTGCCGGTGCTGCTGCTGGTCGCCTTTAACGCACTGATCCCGATGATGACGGTGGTCAACTATTCGGTGCAGGAAACCTTTGGCGACAACGTGTTCTTCTGGCAGGGGCTGGACTGGTTCCAGCAGATCCTGCGGTCGGACCGCTTCCATGCAGCGCTTGGCCGCCAGTTCATGTTCACCTTCCTGATCCTGATCATCGAGGTGCCGCTGGGCATCGCCATTGCCCTGTCGATGCCGCGCAGCGGCTTCTGGGTGCCCGTGTGCCTGGTGCTGATGGCGCTGCCGATGCTGATCCCGTGGAACGTGGTTGGCGCAATGTGGAACATCTTTACCCTGCCCGACATCGGCCTGCTGGGGTATTTCCTGAACCACACGCTGGGCATCAACTATGACATGACACAAGATCCCATTGCGGCCTGGGTCACCATCGTCACCATGGATGTCTGGCACTGGACCTCGCTGGTGGTGCTGCTGTCCTACGCGGGCCTGGTCTCGATCCCCGACGCCTATTACCAGGCGGCCAAGATCGACGGTGCCTCCAACTGGGCGGTGTTCCGGTTCATCCAGCTGCCGAAGATGAAGACGGTCCTGACCATCGCCATCCTGTTGCGCTTCATGGACAGTTTCAACATCTACACCGAGCCGTTCGTGCTCACTGGTGGCGGCCCCGGCAACTCCACCACGCTGTTGTCCATCGATCTGGTGAAAATTGCACTTGGCCAGTTTGATCTCGGCCCCGCAGCCGCCATGTCGCTCATCTATTTCGCAATCACGCTCCTGGTCTCCTGGCTGTTCTACACGCTGATGACCAAGGACGATCTGAACTAAAGGAGGGGAACATGCAGAAACGATCCATCGTCCCCATTATCTATATCCTGTTCCTCATGCTGCCGATCTATTGGCTGGTAGCGATGAGCTTCAAGACCACTAACGAAATCCTGTCGGGCTTCTCGCTGTTCCCGCAGACCTTCACGCTGGAGAATTACGCGACCATCTTCACCGATCCCAGCTGGTACTGGGGCTATATCAACTCGATCCTTTACGTCACGATCAACACAGGCATCTCGATCGCCGTGGCGCTGCCGGCAGCCTATGCGTTCAGCCGCTACCGGTTTTTAGGCGACAAGCAGCTGTTCTTCTGGCTCTTGACCAACCGGATGGCACCGGCGGCGGTGTTTGCCCTGCCGTTCTTCCAGCTCTACTCCGCGGTGGAGCTGTTCGATACCCACCTGGCGGTGGCGCTGGCACACTGCCTGTTCAACATCCCGCTGGCGGTCTGGATCCTTGAGGGCTTCATGGGCGGCATTCCGAAAGAACTGGACGAAACCGCCTTTGTCGACGGCTATTCCTTCCCGCGCTTCTTTGCGACGATCTTTATCCCGTCGATCAAGGCGGGCGTAGGTGTGGCAGCGTTCTTTTGCTTTATGTTCTCCTGGGTGGAACTGCTGCTGGCCAAAACGCTTACCGCTGTCGCCGCCAAGCCGATTGCCGCCACCATGACCAAAACCGCGTCCTCCGCGGGCTATGAACTGGGCCTGCTGGCGGCTGCGGGAACTCTGACAATCATTCCGGGCGCCATCGTGATCTGGTTTGTCCGCAACTACATCGCGAAGGGTTTCGCGATGGGGAGGGTGTAATGTTTTCATGGATGGCCTGGACCTGGCCCACTGCCCTGCTGTTCATCGGCATCTTCAGCGCCATCGGCGTGCTGATCGCGGTGGAAATCCGCCACCCCGGCGGCGCGGCCCGCAAGGGTGTGCTCGGCCTTACCACCACCCGCGGCGACCGGCTGTTCATCAGCTTGCTTGGCACCTCCTATATATTCCTGGCATGGCTGGGCCTGGTGGGAATGCCGCTCTGGTGGCCCTTGGGACTGGCAATCGCCTGGGGCGTCTTCTGCTTCTGGAAGGTCTGACTGCCCAGCGGGTCAATTCCGGTACTGCCCCTGCGGGTCAAGGGGGCCAAAGGCCCCGCCGCAGGCGGCTTGCCCTTGACGCGCGAAACCAAACACAATCGGGACAGGCCTTGAAGGCAAACCTGCCCTTCAAGGCCTTCTCAGCCAAAACACCAGCGGACACGCCAAGCCCCGCCCCAAGGCCGGCGCGTCACGTCTCAACACTCAGAATAAGAGCGCGCGGAAGCGCACAAATTGACACCTTCGGCCCCAGCCGCCTCACGCCTCCTAAAAAAATAGTTTTCACCAGCCTCCCCTTCCCCTAGCATGACTGGAACCATCAAATGAGCCGGACAGCCGAGGCAATGCGCAAGAAACACGACAATTCCCTGCTCACCGAAGTGGAGCTGGAATTCATGACCGCCGTCTGGGACATGGGCGGCGGCACCGTGCGCGATATCCTGGCCAAGCTGAACCAGGTACAGGAACGCGCCTATACCTCGGTGGCCACGGTTCTTAAAATCATGGAGCAAAAGGGCTTCCTGACCAGCGAGCGCAAGGACCGCTCTTTGGTTTACCGCCCCGTCGTTCCCAAGGCAGAGTATCAGAAAACATCTCTGAAAAACCTTTCGAGCAAGCTTTTCAACGGCGCGCCCGCCGCCCTGGTGGCGCGGCTGGTCGATGATGAGGATGTGACCGACGAGATGCTCGAGGAGATGCGGGCGCTCTTGGAGGAAAGGCTGGGGGACAATGCCAACTGATGCTCTGCTGAATGCCTATTTTGACCTGAATATCCTGCTGCTGGCAGGGGTTGCGTTGTGGCTCTTAGCCCGCAAGCTGCTGGCGCGCAGCAAACTTGGCCGCGCTTACCGGCCGCAATTGCGGTTGCTGAACGGGATGACGGTGCTGCTGGCGGCGACGCCAGTGCTGATCATTGCCTTCACGCATTTCGTCACCCCCCATCCGCCGAATTTCTCCGACATGCTGGTCTCGCAATACTTGCAGGGCAATGTCAGCATGAGCGCAGGCACGTTTGAGACGCTTCTGGGCTTGCGTGAGGATGCCATGCGCGGCCTCACCAGCCTGCAGCCGTTTTGGGCCCAGGCCCTGTCCGCCGCGTTTGCCGCCGGAGCGCTGTTCTGTCTCGCCCATGTGGCTGTTTCCATCTTCCGCCTGCGCCAGAACCTGGGCTGCGCATTTGTCTGGAAACGGATCGGCCGGGTGCAGCTGATGGTCTCTGACACCGTCCGTGTTGCCTATTCCACCCGCGGGCTGTTTTGCCGCTATGTGGTGCTTCCTTCGGCTCTGCTGAGCGATCCGCGCGATCTGCGCCTGACCGTTGCGCATGAGCTGCAGCACTTCCGCCAGCGGGATATCGAATGTGAATTCCTGCTGGAGATGCTGCGCCCGCTGCTGTTCTGGAATCCGGCGTTTTATCTGTGGCGGCACGAGGTGCGGCTGCTGCGCGAGTTTGCCTGCGATCAGGCGCTGATGGCGCGGCCCCGGTTTGAAGTTCGTGCTTATTGCGAGTGCCTGATCCGCGCCTGCGCCCATGCCGCCCGCGGCCCGGCCCTGTTTACCCGCCGCAGCCCGGCGGTGGCCCTGGTCGACCGCCGCGAAACCCGCCGCGGCGCCTCGCTGCAACGCCGTATCATTGCGGTTACTGCCGCTCAGCCGCAGGGGCAAAACTCGCTGGGCTGGGGCCTGGTGTACCTGACCATGGCCGGGGCGGTGCTGGCCACGGCCATGCTGCTGCAGCGGCCCAGCGACTGGAGCCATGACCGCATCATGCTGTCGACCATCGTCAACCTGGAACGCATGGCCAGCCGTAACACGTCACCTGCACTTGCCGTCAGCGCGCTGAACGGCGGTTTTGCTGTCCCCGCCCAGTAGGCAGCCGGTTTCAGGTACCGGCCGGTACAGTCGCCCAGTTTTTCTGAAATGCACCGCCTGATCGGCCATTAGTGACCGGCAACGGCTGCTTGGCGCCCCCGTCTCCCGGACAGGGCACGGCAGTTCCCCGCTCTTGGATTTCAAGACGCGAACAGGTATCGCAGCCGGCACAGGCAGATTTCTGCAGGACCGGCTGCGGCGCTTGAGCGGAGAAAGGACCAGGAAGAATCCAGGGCGGCAAAGCGCCTAGGAGACAGGCCGGTTCTGGCAGTCCGGCGCCGGAAATTGCGCCTATGGCTCAAGGGGATAGAACCTGGCTCTGCGGCAGCCTAGCTCTATGCCACGGCACACGGAACACCGTGGCCGCTGGTAACGAGCCAAACAAATAAATGGAGTGTCTCACATGAAAAAATTCGCACTGACCGCCGCCGCCTTTGCTGTTCTGACCGCTGCGCCGCTGGCCGCAATGGAATCCATCACCGAGGCCGACGTGGACGGTAACGGCACCTATTCGCTGGAAGAGCTGCAGGTGGCCTTTCCTGATCTGACTGCAGAAACCTTTGCCACCATTGACGCCAATGCCGATGGCGAGGCTGACCTGGCCGAGGTGAAGGCAGCGGCGGATGCCGGCCTGCTGGCAGCGGCCGGCTGAACCCGCGGCAAGGCGGCTCTCCCCCGAAACCGGGCCGCCTTGCCACTTCGTGTCTCCCCCACTGTTAAATGGTGCCACGGCCCGCGTTGCGGGCCTTTTTACGTGTGATGATGCTGCTTAGCCTTTGTCTGCCTGTTGCATCAGCCGGGCGATGTGACGGGCGAAGATAAATGTGGCGGGCAGGCCCAGAAGCAGACCCCAGGCGACCGATTCATAGGGGGTCAGCACCCGCCAACCGATCCAGCTGCCAATCAGCGAGGCAAAGAAGATATTGACCGCGGCAGCCCCCGCCCCGAACGGGTAGAGCGCCGCCAGCAGCCGCCAGGAGGGCTGCGGTGTCATCGCCGGCTCACCAGGTACTGGACAAACCCCAGGCTGATGATCAGCGCGATGGAGCCCACCAGGAACCAGAACTCCGCGGTTTCGGTCTGCGGCTGCGGGATCGGGCGCTCGAATGCGGCGGCAAAGGCGCTGGAGGGGGCCAGCAAGGGCAGGCAGAGGGAAAGAGTAGGGGCGAGGATGCGTTTCATCTCAGTGCTCCATGGTCAGGGATTGATAGATTTCCGGCAAGGCGCGCGGCAGCCGGGCCGGGTCGGGCAAGAGAGTAAAGCCGGCACGGCCAAAGATGCGGGCAAACCAGTCCTGCCCGTCAGCGTCGATCACCACGCCATGCACCGACTGGCCCAGGGCGCGGGCCTCGCGCACCGCCATTCGGCTGTCCTCAATGCCGTGCACGCCTTCGTAATGGTCCAGATCATTGGGCTTGCCGTCCGTGATGACCAGCAGCAGGCGGCGCTCGGCGCCTTCTGCTGACAGCTGGGCCGAGGCATGGCGGATCGCGGCGCCAAGCCGGGTGTAGTGGCCGGGTTTGAAGCCGCCGATGCGGGCGGTGACCGCCTCGGACATCCCGTCCTCGAACCCTTTGGCGCGGGTCAGGAACACCCGGTCGCGGCGCAGGGAGGAAAACCCCCAAATGCCCAGCCGGTCCCCCGCGGTGGCAATGCCGCCTGCCAGCGCCGCAAGCGACTCGCGCGCGGTCTCAATCACCGGGCGGTCGCCGACCGTGGCCTCGGTGGATCGCGAGCAGTCCATCAGCACTGCCACGCTCAGGTCGCGGGCCATCGGGCGGCTGGCTTGCCAGACCCGGTCGCTGCCCTGCTGGCCGCAGGCAAGGTCAACGTGGGACTTCACCACCGCTTCCAGATCCAGCTCATCGCCGTCCAGCTGCCGCGGCAGCATCACCCGGCGCGGGTGCAGCGGTGCGAACTGGCGGCGCACCCGGGCAACCAGCCTGGGGTCGGGCAGAAAGCTGTCGGCGGGCTTGCCCTCGGCCTCCAGCACACGGGTGTGATCAGGCATGTGCTTGCCCAGGCGGTGGTTCCATTCGGGATAGGTGAACTGCCCCGCCAGCCGTTCATGTTCGGCGTCCTGCGGCGACAGGTCCAGCGAGATCCGAAGGCGCGAGGCAGCCCGCTTCATATGCTGCGAGAGGGTGAGATTGTCCTGATCCTCTGCCGCTTTCTGGGCGTTCTCGTTGTCGTCGTCATCCACCATCCGGTTGATATTCAGGCTTTCAGCCCAGGACAGGATGGATTCAAACCGGTGGACGATGAAACTGTCCTTGCGGGTGGTCTGGTCCTGATCCTGCCGCTTGGCCGTTTTGCGGGTGGAGACGGCGAGGCCGGGGGTTTTCATCTCTTCCGCCTCAGGCGCTGCCCCCCTGCCCGCCTGCGGAACTGGCAGGCGCAGCCAGAAAGGCACCGGCTGATAGGTCCGGTAGCCGCGCGGTTCGGTGCAGGTGCAGGGTTCGGCGATCCGGCAGTCGGAACCGATCTGATCCAGCACCATCCGTTCAATCCGCGCCTCGGACCGCGGCAGGCCGCTGCGCTTCCGGGTCTCGGCCATATGGGCGCAGAACGCCCCATAGGCAGACCGCAGCCCCGGACAGGCGGCAAACACCCGATCGGCTGCGCGGGCATTGGCCGCGATCTCCAGCTGGTCGGCCTGATAGCGGTCCTCGTTGCGTTCCGGCAGGTCTATCGTGGCGGCCATCGCCGCCAGCCACAGATAGGCCTTGCGGTTCAGCGCCCTGCTGGGAAAGGCAGCCATTTCCGGCGGCAGGCGCAAGCGCTCGCCGTCGAAGCTGGCCATATGCGCCATCTCCCGCGGGGTGCCGATGCGGCGCAGCCGGTCCGGACGGTGGTCCGACAGAACCGAGGGCGCCGGTTGGATTTCCACGCCCCCGGCCCCGCCCAGCGCCCGGAACAGCGCTGCCAGGCTGGCGCGCATGTCCTCAAACCGGACGGTGTGTTCCGCTTCGTCCCCGGCGGCGCCGATCCGTGTGGCCATGCCATGCCACAGGTTGCCAACCGTTTCTTCGGGTTCCAGAAGGTCGAGAGCGTGGATCATGGCATCACCCGTAGACGCTGGCGGCAAGGTCGCGCAGCGCTTGGCTCACGTCAGCCTCGTCGCTGAGGGGTTCGATGATGGCGGCCTCTACCGCGCGCTCCACGCTCATGCCTTTGGCAATCAGCGTCGCGGCATAGATCAAGAGGCGGGTGGAAACCCCCTCCTCCAGGTCCATGCCCGACAGCTTGCGGATATGGCCCGCCAACCGCACCAGTGCGGCAGAGCGGTCCGCGTCCAGCCCGCTTTCAGACGCGACCACGGCGGTTTCGGCAGTGGCTTTGGGGAAATCAAAGCTGATCGACAGGAACCGCTGCCGGGTCGAAGGTTTCAGCTTTTTCAGGATGTTCTGGTAGCCGGGGTTGTAGCTGGCGACCAGCATAAAGGGTTTTGGGGCTGACAGTTCTTCGCCCGTGCGGTCGATCACCAGGCGGCGGCGGTCGTCGGTCAAAGGGTGCAGCACCACGGCCACGTCTTTGCGCGCCTCAACCACTTCATCCAGGTAGCAGATACCGCCCTCGCGCACGGCGCGGGTCAACGGCCCGTCGACCCAGACGGTTTCGCCGCCCTTCAGCAGGTAGCGCCCGATCAGGTCAGCGGCGGACAGGTCATCGTGGCAGGCAACGGTGTGCAGCGGCAGGCCCAGACGGGCTGCCATATGTTCCACAAACCGCGTCTTGCCGCAGCCGGTCGGCCCCTTCAGAAGAAGGGGCAGACCGTTGGCTTGGGCCATCTCGAAGACGGTGCATTCATCGCCTGCGGGACGGTAGAAGGGCACGGAAGGCATGTTCATCGCATTCATGGCTTACTCTCCCGGTACGGCCGCGGGGCCGGGTTTGATGACTTCGCGGCGGACCACGACGGTTGCGTAGATGAACAAGAGCGCGCCCAAAACCACCACCACGCCAGAGCCGAGACGCATCAGATAGAACAGTCCCAGCTGGTCCTGCACATCCATGTAGTAGTCGCCGACAATGCGCTGCATGTGGGTCTGGATGGTGCCGGCAAAGGTCAGGACAAAGGTCATAAAGGCCATGCCGCCGGTCATCAGCCAGAAGGACGCCATGTTCAGCACCTGGTTATAGGGATCGCGGTTGCGCAGATGCGGCATCGCATAGGTGAACATCGCCAGGTTCATCGCCACATAGGCGCCGTAAAACGCGAGGTGCCCGTGGGCGGCGGTGATCTGGGTGCCGTGGGTATAGTAGTTCACCCCGTGCAGCGTGTGCAGGAAACCCCAGACGCCGGCGCCAAAGAAAGCCACGGTCGATGCACCCAGCGACCACAGCAGTGCGGCCTTGTTCGGGTGGTTCTTGCGGCCTTTCCAGACCATGACAAAGGCAAAGCTCATCATCGCGAAGAAGGGGATCACCTCAAGAGTTGAGAAGATCGAGCCGACCCACTGCCAGTAACCCGGTGTGCCGATCCAGAGGAAATGGTGGCCAGTGCCCAGGATGCCGGAGAACAGCGCCAGGGCTACGATGACATAAAGCCATTTCTCGACCACTTCGCGGTCAACGCCTGTCAGTTTCAGCATCAGGTAGCCAAGGATTGCGGCCATCACCAGTTCCCAGGTGGCTTCCACCCAGAGGTGCACAACAAACCACCAGTACATTTTATCAAGGCTGAGGTTGTCCGGGTTGATAAAGGCAAAAACCCACAACAGCGACAGCAGCCACAGGCCCATCAGCAGGATGTTGGTGATCGCGGTCTTGCGGCCCGCCAGCACGGTCAGCGAGATGTTCACGAGGAATATCACTGCCGCGACAAGAATGCCGAACTTGACCCACAGGGGCTGTTCCAGGAACTCCCGCCCGCCGTGGATGCCCACGAGGTAAGAGCCGACCGCGCCCAGAGTGCCGACGACAAGAATGGCCAGCTGGATATAGGCGAGCTTCACCGAGAAAATCTCACGTTCGGACTCCTCGGGATCAGGTAATAGGCGGCGCCGAAGAAGCCCAGCAGCAGCCAGACAATCAGCGCGTTGGTGTGCAGCATGCGCACGATGTTGAAGGGCAGCAGCTCGCTCAGCGTGTTGGGCCAGACATAGATCCAGCCCGCCAAAAGCCCGCCGAGGACCTGGATTGCAAACAGGCCCATTGCCACCATGAAATAGGCATAGGCCACCTTTTGTGATTGATACTTCATTGTTTCTCTCCCTCAGCCCGCGTCATTCGGAGGCCAGTTCTGGGTATCGGTCTGATCCGCCCAGCGCAGGAATTCAGAAAGGCCGCGCATTTCTTCCTCGGTGATCTCGAAATGCGGCATCTGGCGGCGGCCCTCGACACCTGATGGCTGGGCTTCCATCCAGCCGTTCAGCATTTCATAGGCGTCCTCGGGTTCGTCCAGCACGCCCCAGCGGGTCATAACGTTGCCGACTTCAGGGGCGAAATAAGCGCCCTCGCCATGCAGGGTGTGACAGTTGATGCAGGAGTGACGCTCCCACACATGTTTTCCCAGCCGCACCGCGTCGGTCAGTTCCATGCCAGCAGTGGAGGTCTTGACGATGTAGCGGTGGCTGTGCGCGGTCATGGCCACGAACACGACAACGAAGAACAAGGAGCCCCCGTAGAACACGTTCCTGGCCCGCGACTTGGTAAGTATCTCTGACATATCGCGGTCCTGAGTACAGTTGCGGATGGGATCTGCCTAAACCCGCGCACCGCCGCGTATGTTGTTAAAGCGCAAAGACCGGACCCATTGCTGCACGCAAGATGCAAGAAAAGGAGGACACGCCATGCGACGCCCCGATTTCGACAACCCGGATTTGCCCCTGGCAGACCTGTTTCATCACTGGCCCGCCTGCGCGGCCGAATTCATGCGCCGTCAGATGATCTGCCCCGGCTGCCCGATCGCCCCCTTTCACACGCTGATCGATGCCTGCGGCGAATACGGGCTGGAGGAGATGGATTTTCGAGAGCAGTTGCGGGGAATGATAGGAGCCAAATAAAACTATTTGCAAGATATCGCTGCAGCTCTCTTGCAATCATGGATCGCATACCCCATCTCGGTCCAGCAAAGCTTCTTCTTAGACCTTCTGTTTCCTAACGGCCCCAGTTGTTCCTATGTCGACACTGGGCCGGGCTATCGCGTGTTGCGGATAGCATTTATCAAGGAGACGACACGATGGCCAATGGCACCGTGAAATGGTTCAACTCGCAAAAAGGTTTTGGTTTCATCGCGCCCGAGCAGGGATCGCGGGACATCTTTGTCCACATTTCCGCTTTGGAACGCGCTGGCATCCAGCAGCTTGACGATGGCCAAGCCGTGACTTTCGACATCGAAAGCGGCCGCGACGGACGTGAGTCCGCCAGCAATCTTGCACTTGCGTAAGTCATTGCAGGCATGAAACTATTGACGGGAGCATTCTTGCGATGCCCCCGTTTCCTGCATCTGCCCTGTTTAAACTGCAGATGCGGTTCTCTTCCAAAAATTACCGAAAGAACAATCTTGATAGAAATCTCTTGGGGTTCTCCCATGACCATTTTCCTGCCCTCGGAAGGCCGGACACAAAAAATCTCGACGATTGAACAAGCCCACTTCTGGCTGCAGAAAGCCTGGCCGGTTTCCGATCGCAACAGAAACATTGCGCTTGAGAAAATTGATGCCGTCATGGACTGTCTCGCCCCCGTCGGCGCCGCACGCGCAGCTTTACTCTCTGCTGTTGACACTGCTGGGTTTCAAACGGACTCCCGCACCGCCGCTTAGACCGCCGCGCCTTACTCATCCGGTCCCTGCCGCACCTGAGAGACAAAATATACTGAACGTTCGTCCGCTAAAGTAAATCCTGCCCCGGAATCAATCCAGTTAGAGTGACCAGATGACCAAGCTAAACATCGAAGAATTGGGCCTGGCCGGTCTGTCCCGCAAGGAAACAGCGATCGAAAAGACCTCACGTGCAGCGCGTGAAATCCTCGGCGACGAAAACGAGCTTCGGCGCAGAAAAATTGAGCGTCTTAAACGGACCCGGCTTCAATATGAGCACGGTAGTCAGCACCCCGAAGACACTCAGCAATAATGACACCGGCCAAGAAGTATCGTGCCTGCTGAACACCGGGCATAGCCCGCCCGCAGGCCGGCCAGGCGGCAATCGCAGCGAATGGCTTGTGCAGTTTTTGTGTGCAACGTTTGCCTGCGCTTCAAGGAAACCTGCCCCGCTTGGCGTTCCGGCTTCTTGCCCTAAAAGTTACCTGCGCTGCCAGCGGGACACCTCCCGGTCTTTCAGCCGCCCCTACCCCTGTGCGCCGCTCAGGACCACCAGCCGGTGCGGGTCGGTGACAACGATATGCTTGCGGGTGGAATGAACGATGCCGTCCTTTTCCCAGGCCGACAGAAGGCGGCTGACGGTGTGCAGCGTGGTGCCGGTCATCTCCGAGATATTGCGGCGGGTCACTGGAAAAGCGATCTCGATCCCCTCCTCCACCTTGCGGCCCGACTGGGTCACCATCCGCAAAAGCGCCGCCGCCACCCGTTGCTCCACTGCTTGCGTCGCCAGTTCGGTGATCCTTGTCTGCATCTCCCCCAGGCGCTTGCCCAGGGTGCTGTAGCTTTCGGTGGCAAAGCCCTGGTACTTGGCGGTGAACTCAGCCCACAGCCGCACCGGCCAGGACAGCGCCAGCGATTCCGAAGCCGCCACAGCCGTCGCCGGATAGGTGTCTCGGTTCAGCGCGGGCGCTATGCCGAACAACTGGCCCGGCGAGATATGCAGCGCAATGATCTGCTCGCCGCCTTCAGTGGTTTTCACAACACGGATGTAGCCGTCCAGCAGCAGGTGGAAGCGGTCGGCGTCATGGCCTTCGTGAAAAACCTCATTGCCCTCGTCATAGCGCCTGGGCAGGGCTTGATCGAGTATCTCGCGGATCTGGCCGCGCTCCAGAAGGTTGAAGGGCGGCAGCCCGGTCAGGAGGCTTTCGTCGAGCTTGGACAAGAATGCACCGCAAGTTTGCTGAAGGACAAAGAGATGACCCCGCCGTTATCGCATAGTGACGCCAGAGGAAACAACTGTGCGGGAAAAACGGGAACCCGGATCCGGGGGAGCCTCCCTCACCCCTGCCCGCCGGTGCTGATCCACGGGGTTCGGCGAAAGATTGCGTCCCTTACGCCGAACCGGCGGGCGGCACCTGACCAGTGCCGCCCGCCTTTCTTTGATTGGACACTTGGAGGCCGAAATGGCTGCGCGAACCGACTATTCTGGACCCGTCCTGTTTTCCTTTGGCTTCAGGCCGTTCTTTCTTGGGGCCTGCCTGTTTGCACTGCTGGCGATCCCCGCCTGGCTGCTGATCTGGCAGGGCACGCTGGAGTACAGCGGACCGTTTCTGCCAACCGACTGGCACATTCATGAGATGATCTTTGGCTACGGCGCAGCGGTCGTGGCTGGTTTCCTGTTCACCGCAGTGCCCAACTGGACCGGGCGGATGCCTGCGCGCGGCTGGCCGCTGGCGCTGCTTTCAGGCCTTTGGCTGCTGGGCCGGATCGCCGCTGCCGGCTGGCTGGGGCTGCCGGCGCTTGGGGTGATGGTTGCGGACTGCGCCTTTCTGGCCGCTGTGGTTGTGATGATCGCGCGCGAAATCATCGCGGGTGAAAACTGGCGCAACCTCAAGGTTCTGGTGCCGATCACCCTGCTGGGCCTGGCCAATGCCTGCTTCCATATTGAGGCGATGACCGAGGGGGCGGCTGATATCTCGCGCCGTTTGGGAATTGCCGTGCTGATCTTTCTGATCATGCTGATCGGCGGGCGGATCATCCCCAGTTTCACCCGCAATTGGCTGGCCAAGCACGGCGCAGAGAAGATGCCGGTCCCATTCGGCAAATTCGATGCCGTGACCCTCGCGTCGGGTGCTGCCGCTTTGCTCGCCTGGACCGCAGCGCCCTGGGCTGCCGTCAGCGGTGTGCTGCTGTTGGCAGCCGGGCTGTTGCACGTCCTGCGATTGGCACGCTGGTGCGGGCTGGCCAGCCTGGGTGAGCCGCTGCTGTTCATGCTGCATGCGGCCTATGCGCTGGTGCCTGCAGGGCTGATCGCCGCCGCGGCAGTGCCATTTGGCTTGCTCGAACCCGCCGCAGCCGCGCATATCCTGGGTATCGGTGCTGTTGGCGGCATGACATTGGCCGTCATGATGCGCGCCACCATGGGTCACAGCGGCCGGCCGCTGGTTGCAGGCCCGGCTTTGACCGCTGCCTTTGCGCTGGTCATTGCGTCTGCCGCTTTGCGGGTTGCAGGCAGCACTGAACTGGCCGCGGGCTGGACCGGCATCACCGTTTCCGGAGGTTTATGGACCGCAGGGTTCGCGTTGATGGTGCTGAAAACCGGGCCTTGGCTGGCAACCCGGAGTGCGGGATCCAAGAAAGTGTCAGGAACGCAGGCCCACAACCGGACCTAGAGCGCATGTAAGGCCTTAAAGGCGGCAAAGCTTACGCAAATTTAACAGCCTTCTCAGAGAGTGTTATTCCGGGTAACTAGGCCTTGGATAGTGTGGGGAGGTCCTAAATGCAGTGGAAAGCTGCTGCCGCTGCTGTAGTGCCGCTGCTGCTATGGGCCGTCCAAAGCCTGGCGCAACCCGCCGGGCTTGACGCATTCAAGCGGCCCGCTGCCGTGCCATTCCCGGCGGCTGCGCCCTACAGCCGTGAAATTGCCACCTTGGGCAAAATGCTGTTCTTTGATCCGCGCCTGTCCGGCGGCCAGAACATCAGTTGCTCAAGCTGCCACAACCCTTCTTTCGGCTGGGAAACCCCGGTGCCCAAAGCCATCGGCGCTGCAAACAAACCCGTGCGCCGCCATGCGCCGACACTCCTGAACGCGGCCTGGATCACCCCGCTGTTCTGGGACGGGCGCGCGGACAGCCTGGAAACGCAGGCCATTGGGCCGATCACCGCTCCGGATGAGATGAACGCAACCTTTGACGGCATCACCGCCCGCCTGACTGCGGTGCATGAATACAAAACCTGGTTCGATCGCCTGTTCCCTGGGCGGGGGATCCGCAAGGAGACCGTCCTGACCGCACTCGCCACCTATCAGCGCACGATTGTCAGCGGCGTGGCCAGTTTCGACCGCTGGGTAAGCGGGGATGCAACTGCAGTGCCGGAGGCCGCCAAACGCGGCTTTGCGCTGTTTAACGGGCGGGCGAATTGCGTGTCCTGTCATTCCGGCTGGATGTTCACGGACAACCAGTTGCATGACATCGGAATTCAAACAACCGATCTTGGCGGCGGCGGCCTGACACCGCCGGACCCGGAGATGAACTACCGCTTCAAGACCCCCGGACTGCGCAACATCGCTCTGCGGGCGCCGTATATGCACGACGGTTCGCTCACCTCGTTGCGGGAGGTGGTCCGCCATTATGCCGACGGCGGCAGCGCCAAGGCATCCCGAATGCCGGATATCGAAGGTTTTGCCGCCACCGAAGCGGACATCACCGACCTGATTGCCTTTCTGCAGACGCTGACGGATACCGGAACCAATGCGCCAACCCCTATTCTGCCGGCAAACTGATGCGCATGGCTGAGGGTCCCCGCTTATGAATATCAAACGGTCCACCGTGCTGCCGGTTCTGGTGATTGCGGTTGCAGCACTGCTTGCGGCACTGCTGATCGGCAGCATGGCGATGTATGCCTCCAGCCGGAAAGACGCGGTGCTGGAAGCCTCGCTTGAGGTGACCCGGCGCGCCAGCGGCGTCAGCACCGGCATCACGGCCGCCGAAGTTTTTGCCCAAGACGTTCTGGCGATGACGCGGCTGATCCCGCAGGAAGACGTGGCCAGCCAGTTTCAATCTTACCTCAAGGAAATCAACAGCGATCTCAGCGCCTTGCTGAAGCAACCGCTGCCTGGACCGCTGCGGGCCGAGGCTGAAACCCTGAATCAGACGCTGACGGAGTGGTGCGAATTGGCGGTTGTGCTTTTGGGCATCAAACCTGCAAAAGACATTCCCACTCTCAGCACATTGATGATGAGCAGCGAGGCGGTTACCCGGCAAGCTGCCACTGTGACCGGCCTGGCGGCTGTGCATGCGGAACAGGCCATCGCGGCGGCGAACCGGGCGTTGTCCCGTATTTTTGTTCTTGGGCTGACCGGCACCGCGCTGCTTATGCTTGCAGCACTGATTTTTGCCATTCGCAAGGCGCATGCCGTCTCCGGCGCGATGCAATTGGCGGCTTCCAAGCTGCGGCGGCTGGCAAGCCGCGAGCAATTTGCGCCCTCACAGGAAGCAAGTGAGATTTCTGCCGTATTTGCGGCGCTGGACACATTGGAAACCAGTCTGGAGGAAAAGAAGCGGATCGCCGAGCGTCTGCAGCAGGAAAAAGCCCGGGCAGAAGCTGCCACCGAGACCAAATCCCGCTTCCTGGCAACCATGAGCCACGAGATCCGCACGCCGATCAACGGGGTCCTGGGGATGGCGGAAGTGCTGAATGAAACCAGCCTCACATCTGAACAGCAATCCTGCACCGGAACCATTCTGGCATCGTCCGAGGCGCTGCTGCGCATCGTCAACGACATTCTCGATTTCTCCAAGCTGGAGGCCGGAAAAGAGCAGATGCTGGAGCAGCCCTTTAACCTGCGCGACGTGATTTATGACGTCGCCACGCTGATGTCGCCCAGCGCATCCGCCAAGGGGCTGGAAATCTGTATCGACATCCCGGAGAACACGCCTGCCGTCTTTACCGGCGACAGCGGCCGGGTGCGGCAGATTCTGATGAACCTGGTGGGCAACGCGGTAAAGTTCACTCTGGAAGGTTTTATCAGTATCACACTCAACTACGACGCCGGCCATGCTATTCCACTGTGCATTGATGTGCGCGACACCGGGGTCGGCATCCCCAATGACTGTATCGGCCAGATCTTTCATGCCTTCGAGCAAGTCGAAAGCACCACCGCCCGGCGATTTGAGGGCACCGGTCTGGGCCTGGCCATCTCGTCCCGTTTGGCGCAGGCCATGGGCGGGCGGATCGATGTGGACTCGGAGAGCGGCACAGGGTCCTGTTTCACTGTCTGCCTGACGCTGCCTGTTGCCGCTCCTGCGCCGGTCCTTTCCCGGCCGCTTGCGGGCAAACTGGTGGCTGTGGCCGCGGATCTGGCCTTTGCCCGCGACGTGCGGCAGCGCCAGCTGGCTCTTTGGGGGGCAGACACAATCGCGCTTCACGGCATGGACGGGCTGCTGGAAAAAGTGGCGGCAATGGCTGCGGAACAGCGGCAGCCGGATCTGGTGCTGGTTGAAACCAGCCTGCCGCTGGAGCAAGCCAGAAACCTTTGCCGGAGCCTGCACAGCTTGCCCGGGTGCCGGGAGATGCCGATCGTTTTCTGCACCGGCGGTCAGATGCTGGCCGAATATGAAGTGTTGAAGGAGTGCAAGACGTTGCGTGTGCTGATGAAACCGGCGCGCAACAAACTGCTTTTGCAGACCCTGCAGGAGGTCTTGAACTCCGGTGCGCCGCAGGCTGCCGCCGCGGTGCCGCCCAGCGCCGGGCAAACAGCCGGGCAATTCAGCCACTTGCGCCTTCTGGCGGCTGAGGACAACCGTACCAACCAACTGGTTTTGCAGAAAATGCTGGCCCCTTCCGGCATTCAGCTGACCATTTGCAGCAATGGGCAGGAGGCGGTGGACACCTTCGCCGCACATCATTTCGATCTGGTGCTGATGGACATGTCGATGCCGGTGATGGATGGCATTGAAGCCACCCGCCGCCTGCGGGCCTGGGAACAGGAAAACGGCCGGGCGCCCTGTCCTGTCCTTGCGCTGACCGCCAATGTGCTGAGCACCGACGAAGCGGCCTGCCGCGCTGCAGGCATGGTTGAATTTCTTTCCAAGCCGATGCGCAAGCAGCTGCTGCTGGAACAAATTGCCAAGTGGACTGATACGCCGTCTGCCACTGATGCAACGCTGCAGGTCCGGCAAGCCTGACACGCAGGGTCCCGGCCTATTGCTTTACCTGTGACGCGATGGCGCTGATCCGCCATGAAAATCACGACAATACACAAAACCACACTAAATCGTGATATAATGAGCGCCTGCCTGTGTCCCGGTTTGAGTGCATTTCCGGAACCTGGGAAGGCGTTTACCGGCACCGCTCGCGCAGGGATGGCGAGCCGCACACAATGGCAGTTTTGGTGAAAGTTAATGAGTGATTGGGGGATCACATGTCCAATTTACAGATCGGGGCCGCACGCCCCGCCGATGGCTATGCCGCACATTCCGAAAATCCAGACTGGGGGCAACCGGCACCGGCCTGCTGCATTTAGCGCCCAGCGGCCTGACTTCTGACGGCGGCATGGCCGGGGCGGACCGGCCCAACCCGCGTGAGATTTCCAATATCCTGTCTGCGCAAGACGGCGGCACTGTGAATGCTGCAGGCGCGTCGGACTTCCTGTGGATCTGGGGGCAGTTTCTGGATCATGATCTGTCGCTGACCGGGACCGAAAGCGAGACCGGGGCAGATATCGAAGTCCCGGCGGGAGATCCGTTTTTTGATCCTTTCGGCACCGGTGAGGCGGTCATTCCCTTTACCCGGATAGCGCAGCAGGACGGTGAGTATCTCAATGAGATCACAGCATTTATTGATGCCTCCATGATCTATGGCTCGACGGTGGAAACTGTCGCAGCAATGCGGGACGAAGGCGGCAGGCTGCGGATGACCAAGGACGGGTATCTGGGCCGGGATGGCGACGGCTTCCTGACCGGGGACGTCCGCGCCGCGGAAAATGTGGCCCTGTCCTCGATGCACACGATTTTCACCCGCGAGCACAACCGATTGGTTGAGGATCTGGCCGCAAGGGATCCCGGCCTGACAGACGACCAGCTGTTTGAGGCGGCCCGCGCCAGGGTCGAAGCGCTGGTGCAAAGTGTCACCTTCAAGGAGTTTCTCCCCCTTTTGATCGGCCAAAACACGCTTGAGGCCTATCAGGGCTATGACCCGGACGTGAACCCCGGCATTGCAATCGAGTTTTCTACTGCCGTGTTCCGGCTGGGGCATACGCTTTTGCCGGCCAATCTGCAGCTGGTGGCAGCTGACGGAACCGCCGGTCTGCTGGCGTTGCGGGACGCGTTCTTTCAGCCGCATCTGTTGAAGGAACCGGACATGATCGAAAACGTCATGCGCGGTGCTGCAACCCAAGCAGCCGAAGCTGTAGACACTATGGTGGTGGAGGATGTGCGCTCGTTCCTGTTCGGGCCGCCTGGCGCAGGCGGGCTGGACCTGGCAGCGCTGAACATTCAACGCGGGCGCGACCTGGGTGTCGCCAGCTATAATGACTTGCGCGAAGCGCTTGGCCTTGCCCGGGCAGAAAGCTTTACCGATATCACGAAGGATGCCGGTCTGGCGGCCAGACTGGAAGATGCCTATGGCGACACCGATCTGGTCGATGCCTGGATTGGCGGGCTGGCCGAAGACCCGTCCGGCGACGGGCTGCTTGGGGAAACCTTTACCACGGTCATGGTGGACCAGTTCACCCGCCTGCGCGACGGCGATCCATTCTGGAGCGAAGGACGCGAGGGTATTCCCGCCAGCGAGATGAAGGCGCTATGGGAGACAAGCCTGTCCGATATCATTGTGCGTAACACCGATATCAGCGCCATTCAAAAAGACATCTTTATGGCGATGGACAGGGCTGCCGGCACAATGGGCGATGACACCCTTGAAGGCGGTGCCGGACGCGATTTCCTATTCGGCAGCGATGGTGCAGACAGCCTGGCTGGCCGGGCCGGCGGCGATGACCTTCAGGGAGGCCGCGGCAAGGACACGCTTGCTGGCAACCAGGGGAACGATTGCCTGGACGGCGGCGCTGGCCGGGACCGCTTGAATGGCGGATCCGGGGAAGACTTTGTTTTTGGCGGCACTGGAAAAGATCATCTCACAGGGGGGCAGGACAACGACGAGTTGTCAGGCGGGCGCGGCATGGACAGACTGTCCGGGAACAAGGGCAACGACACGCTTGACGGCGGCCTGCATGCCGACACTCTGACCGGCGGCGCCGGGAATGACCTGCTGACCGGCGGCGCTGGCGGCGACTGTTTTCTGTTCCGGACCCGGCACCATGGGGATGACACCATTACGGATTTCGAACTGGGCCTTGATGAAATCAAAGTGACAGGCCCAATGCGCCGCACATTGTCTATTGAGGACACAGAAGGCGGCCTGAAATTCTCGGATGGTGAAAACTGGTCCGTGTTGCTGGAGGACATCAGCATGGGCGACTGGTTTCAATCCGGCGACAGCCTGTTCTGACCGCAACCGGCCTGATGCGCGGCCACCTGGATGAGACCCGCCGCCCGCCGCATCGGCAACAGCCGGCCGCCGATCGGAAACTTCGCCACGGCCCGCGGGGCGTGATGTCGTATGTCCCCCATCCGCTGACGCAATCAAAGGACAGGCACCGTCTGGCCCGCGGCTAGAATGCCCGATCAGTTTCCGCAAGGCCGCAAAGCCCAAGCGGAAGGCGACAGGCATCGGGGAGGACGCGCCGCCATGAAAGACAAGACAACCACCACCGAACAGGCCATGGCACTGATCCGGGACGGGGATGTCGTGACCACCACCGGGTTCGTGCAAAGCTGCATCCCGGAAATGCTGCACGCGGCCTTGGAAAAGCGGTTCATCGAGGAGGGCGCGCCCCGCGACCTGACACTGATCATGTGCGCAGGCGCCGGCGACAGCAAGGGTCTGGGGACCGGTCGGCTGCACCACGACGGGCTGCTGCGCCGGGTGATTGCCGGCAATTTCGGCCGCATGCCCAAGGTTGCGCAAGCAGCACAAGAGAACAAGATCTGCGGCTACAACCTGCCGCAGGGGGTAATCTCGCAGCTTTACCGGGCCTGCGCGGCGGGCCAGCCGGGGCTGTTCTCCAAGGTCGGCCTGCACACCTATGTCGATCCCCGCCATGGCGGCGGCAAGGTCAACAAGGTGACCGAGGAGGACATTGTCCGCTACCACAAAGTCGATGGCGAGGAATGGCTGTTCTACAAGGCCACCAAGATCGACGTCGCCTTTATCCGCGGCACCAGCGCCGACCGCTCCGGCAACATCAGCATGGAGCGCGAGGCGCTGACGCTGGACTGCCTGGCCCAGGCCATGGCCGCCCACAACAACGGCGGCATCGTCATCGCCCAGGTGGAGCGCATCGTCGAGGACGGCTCGATCAAGCCGAAGGACGTGAAGATCCCCGGCTTGCTGGTGGACTGCGTCTGCTTGGCGGACGATCCGGACATGCACCGGATGAATTACGGCGTGCAGCACAACCCTGCCCTGTCCGGAGAGATCCGGGTGCCGGTGGAGGGCATCGCCAAGATGCCGCTGGATCAGCGCAAGATCATCGCCCGCCGCGCCGCCTTTGAACTGCCGCCCAACGGCGCTGTGAACCTCGGCGTCGGCGCGCCCGACGGCGTCGCGGCGGTAGCAAACGAGGAAAAGGCCACCCCCTATATCACCCTCACAACTGAGGCCGGCGCGGTCGGCGGTGTGCTGGCAGGCGGTTCCAGCTTCGGCTCCTCAGCCAATGCCGATGCCATCATCGACCAGAACCAGATGTTCGATTTCTACGACGGCGGCGGGCTCGACCTCACCTGTCTCGGCATGGCGGAATGCGACGCCGAAGGCAGTGTCAACGCCTCGCGCTTTGGCGGCAGGCTGAACGGCTGCGGCGGCTTCATCAACATCTCGCAGAACTCGCGCGCGGTGGTCTTTGCCGGCACGTTCACCGCTGGCGGGCTGAAGGTTGCGGTTGAGGGCGGCAACCTGCGCATCGTCCAGGAAGGCCGCAACAAGAAGTTCGTCCGCCTGATCGAACAGATCACCTTCTCCGGCCCTTACGCCTCGCAGCGCTCGCAGCCGGTGCTTTACGTAACCGAACGCTGCGTGCTGCAGCTGACGCCCAAGGGACTGGAACTGATCGAGATTGCGCCCGGCATCGACCTGGAGCGCGATATCCTGGATCAGATGGAGTTCAAGCCGATTATCGAGAACGTCAGCCCGATGGATCCGCGCATTTTCCAGGATGAGCAGATGGGGCTGATGAATGACCTGCTGAACCTGAACCTGTCGGAGCGGGTCACTTATGATGCCGCACGCCACACCATGTTCCTCAACCTCGAAGGCTGGAGCGTCAAGAAGAAGCGCGACATCGAGGACCTGACCCGTGTCTTGCAGGATGCCTTTGTCAAAAGCGGCCAGGATGTGAACATGGTGATAAACCAGAACGGCTTCCGCATTGCCGAGGATCTGCAGGATGCCTATGCGGCTTCGGTCGGCCGGACACTGGAGCGCCACAGCGCCTCGATTGCCCACTACACCACCAGCGCCTTCATGCGCCTGAAGATGCAAGGCACCCTCGCCAGCCGCAGCGTGCAACCGCATATTTTTGAGAGCGGCGAAGAAGCGCATCAGGCCATTTGGGGGTCCTGAAGCGGACACAAGCCCGCGCCAGCCCGTATCGGGCTGGCCACCCCTTCCGCACCCATCCGCGCGCGCCGGAGAACCGGTCCGGCCGTTCGTTCCAGCACTTGGCAGGCGCACAAAACATGTCATGTAAAAGATCCGTAAGCCCTTAAGGTAAATACGGTTTCCAAGGGCATCGGGTTGCCGCCAGCTGATGAAAGCCCGGGGCCATGCAGATTTTCTAACGAGAGCCGGACAGGAACTGCATTTTTTTTAAAAACCCTCTTGCACCCCCTCGCAACAAACTTTAGACAGCGCCTCACCGATGGGGTGTAGCCAAGTGGTAAGGCAGCAGTTTTTGGTACTGTGTATCGTAGGTTCGAATCCTACCACCCCAGCCATCGGCCTTTCCTCCAATAGAACAAGACGCTGACGAGCTTGAAATAGCCGAACTGCCCCCGTTTTCGGCCCCAGTTTTCCTGGACGATTTCGGTAAGCTGAGGAGGCCGCTAGCTAGCTCAGATCTTGGGTAAGGCTGTACTTGGATCTGACCTCCCCCTAGTCGCGGGAGAGGCCATTAGCGTTATGGCTGAGTATAGTCGGCATAGGGATAAGTAATGGAAAACGCCCCGCTAGCTAGGGAAGCTTCCACCCGAACAACCCACAAGTTCTTCCTTATCAAAGAACCAAAGAAACAACCGGTTCAGCGGATCAGGTAAGCAGAGAAGCAAACACCATGGCCGCTCACCCACCCCCGCCCTGAGTTTCCAGATAGGCTAGGCGTTCCCTGAACCGACGCTGACGAACCTCAAAGGCATGGCAGCGAGGGCGGTGGCGTATCTGAAGGTAATCGTCGACTAGGCTGGGGGATGTGGCTAAGGGATAGCAGGAGCGACCGCTGGTCGCCCCCTGATCTCTTACTCGGTTAACCTCAATAACCTACTGACCCAACAAGAAACTCTCTCTGCGGTAAAAACCCTTCTTCCGGGGCCTTCTTTTGAGAACATGCCTTATTGGTGTCAGCTATGAACTTGCTTTTAGCAGCCCGGTCCTCAGGCTCAAGCCCCTAGGCCGCAGAAACATCATCACCAGCCTGCCAATGTGCAAAGTTCAGCAAGAACAGAGAAATCTGCACTTCGCCTCTTGCATGTTAGCGGAAACATTTCTAGATACGGTCTTCCTAACCCGCCCGCATTCCGTGGGCACCATGATCAGCGCCTAGAGGCGCTATAGCGGCCCTTACCGCTATGAGGTTCAACAAGAGCCTCCCAATCCAACCGAAAATTTAATCGACAGGCGAAGTGTATCTCGCGGACTGTGCTGTCTGCTGAGCTGCCTGAGCCTCAATCCGGCGTGTTCGATCACGCCCGGAGTCAAAGGTAAGGACGACATGGCGTATGGAAAAAATCACAAGTGGTGCGACCCTCGAGGATGGCGTCATCGCAAAGCCCCGATACTCGAAGCTATTAGACTTTCACAGGTATTCGGAGCATTCCAGCGTTTCACACTTAGTGAAGCCTATCTGGAGCAAGTGCTTCGGCCAGCCCGAGAATGCAGACCCGCGAAAAGGTGGCGTGAAGCCCAAGGCCGATGCGCAAACCCAGCTGCGAACCATCCTTTTGGACCTCTACATGGCGTGGGCGGACGATCCGGAGCGCTCGGTCGCTGTGGACCTGCTTCACTTTTGTTCCGGTTTTCTGCGAGCAATGCTCGCCATAGAGGAGACCGGAAATGGCACCCAAACACAGTGACGATTTCAAACGCGAAGCGGTTCGGATCGCGACAAGCAGCGGGCTGACGCGTCGCCAAGTCGCGTCGGATCTGGGGGTCGGCCTTTCGACCTTGGGCAAATGGATACGTCAGTTCTCGGACGATCCTTCTACCGCGACCCAGGATTCTGAGCTTCGGCGCGAGAACGAACGCCTACGCAAAGAAAACCGCATTCTTCGGGAGGAGAGGGAGGTGTTAAAAAAGGCGGCAATCTTCTTCGCGGGTCAAAAGCAATGAGATTTCAGTTCATTGCGGATTACCGCGGGGATTTGCCACGCAGCCATTTGTGTCGCCTGATGCAGGTGACGGATCGTGGTCTTCGGGCCTGGCGGCACAGGCCGCCGTCACGCCGCCAACGTCGGGATATGGTGCTCTTGGCGCATATTCGAGAGCAGCATCGCTTGAGCCTGGGCAGCTACGGTCGTCCGCGCATGACGCAGGAACTCAATGAACTGGGCATCCATGTCGGGCAACGCCGTGTGGCGCGGATCATGCGTGATAACGGCATCCAGGTGCTGCGCAGCCGCAAGTTCAAGCGCACGACCGACAGCAATCACACCTTCAATATCGCGCCCAACCTGTTGCGTCAGGATTTCACCGCAAGCGCCCCGAACCAGAAGTGGGCGGGAGACATCACTTATATTTGGACCCGCGAGGGATGGGCCTATCTTGCTGTGATCATCGACCTCTATTCGCGACGGGTGATCGGCTGGGCCCTGAGCAACCGCATGAAACAGGATCTGGCCTTGCGCGCTTTGGACATGGCGATTGCCCTACGAAAGCCGCCCCCGGGCTGCATCCACCACACTGATCGCGGCGCCCAATACTGTGCCCACGAGTATCAAAAGCGTCTGCGCAAGCACGACTTGGTGCCGTCGATGAGCGGAAAGGGAAATTGCTATGATAATTCGGCCGTCGAGAGCTTCTTCAAGTCGCTGAAGGCCGAATTAATCTGGCGCCGGACCTGGCAGACCCGCAGAGAGGTCGAACTGGCCGTCTTCGAATACATCAACGGCTTCTACAACCCACGCCGACGGCATTCGGCCATCGGCTGGAAATCACCCGTGGCTTTCGAAAAGATCGCCGCCTAACATGAGCTACACACCGGAACGAAAACGGTGCAGGTCCAAAACACACCAAGGCAGAGGCTCAGCGACGATATGGCCAGCAGGATCGCCGGGCGCAGGGGTCAGCTCTGCAAGATGCCTGGTTTGAATATATGCGCGACGAGATGAATCTCGATGTTCTGCCTCCAGAGAAGAAGAAGGCCACAGCCAAAGACCGGGTGGAGCCAGAAGAGCTTGCACTGCGAAAGGATCGCCAAAAGCTGCAAAATAACGCTCGGAAGCTCCTCCGGGCGGATCAGCTGGCACGAAAACGAAACCAGGAACAGGCGGCAAGGAATGCAGCCGAGGCAAACAGGCTGGCAGAGCAACGATCCGAAGCCGCCCCCGCGCTGGCAGCGGCGGAAGAATTGGCGAAGCGACAAGGAGACTCGCAGGGAGCTGAGAGGCTGAAAGGCCTGCGAGAACGTCTGAAACGCTCGCAGGGGCATTCAACCGCCGTGCGCGCGCCCAGAACCGCACCCATAGCGCAGAAGGCTTCCCTGGCTGTGGATGCCGCATTCAAAGCGATAGAGGGAGATGAGAGATGAAGGGCAGGCAGGTTGAGCCGGACCAATATACGGACAAAATGCGGGAAGCGTTGAATGTCATCCTGAAGGATTGCGATCCTGCGAAGTCATCATCTCGGAAAGCAGGGTGTCAGCTCTACAAAGAGCTGCGAAAGCTGATGCCCATAGCCCGCCCTCAGGATGTTGCCTCCGAAGCCATCTGGCTCGGTCGCAATGAATACCATTCTGAGGATCAGCGGATTGCTCATCTCCGGGATGACCTGATCCGCTCCGCGGTATCAGTGCCACTGACCTGGGATCGTCAGGGGAGGCTTAGCGCCCTGGGCGAGTAGCCCAAGGCGCGGGCAGTCATTCGCCTCCTTGCTTCGTCTTCGTCTCATCAAGCAAGCTGTCGATATATGCGCGTAGAACTCGTCGCCCGGCGAAGGGCGTGTCTGTTTTCGGATGTTTCAGGACTTCGATAACACGCAGAACCTCAGCCCAGACATTGTCCCCGTGTTTTGCGATCCAATTGCGAGCCATTTCGTCGGCCTCAGCCTTCTCAATCGGCGTCAACAGGTCTGCATATGTGCGGCCTGCGACCGCTGGCGCGGCCATCAAAGCCAGCTCTTGCTGGGGCTGGCAGTAGTTGGGATGTTTTTCGACATGGTATTCCTTTTCGAGTATTGCTTTGTGAAGGGCGTAGCGTTGGGTGGTGGTAAATCAGTGCAGCGTGCCGTGGCAGTCTGTTGCATCAGGCAGCGTGTTAGATGAGGCAAACCGATAGCCACCCTGGGCATTAGCTTCGATTTTGCCGCCATCTTTGAGCGCGTCCAGAGCCCTCTTGACGGCCTTCCTCAGGGCGTCGGCGCTCCTCCTCCTCGCGTCGTTGAACGGCGTTCCAGCCAGATCTCTAATCGCGGTCGGGGTGTGCCACTTTCCGCCATCTGCGGCTCTCAGATCCCGGAGAACCCTCAAGATGTCTTCAGCGCGTTCATTCCCAGCAGCCTCTTTGCTTGTCCCTCCTCGCTTTTGCGGCTGCTTTGGAACCAAGGAGGAGCCTGGTGAAAACGGCACCGCCATAGGGACAGTCACCTTGTCTCCATCGGCGTCAAAGCCAACCTCGTAAGGCTCAATCCGGAAGGCAATCGGTGCCCCCTTTGGAATGCGTCGCTGCTTGTTTTGAACAACAAATACTACATTCTCAGACCCGGCACCCTCGGCTGGCTGCAATGTGAGCAAGGTATCTACATTTGCTGTCATCGCTGAGGAGCCGCGCGGGCGTCCATTGTCGTTGGTCCCAACATGATGAATAAACAGCACATGCGCGCCCGTAGTTTTAGCCAACCATTGCGCGTTGCCTACGACCAGGCTTGTATCGCGCGCAGAGTTCTCATCCCCGTCGCCAATGCTCAGATTGTAAGTGTCGATGATGATCAACAACCGCTCGCACCCCCAGCGCACGCGAGAGGCGGTGGCATATTCGGCAAAATCCGCAATCTGATCCTTGTCCTTAAAGTCCAGGGCCAGATCGAACACTTCAAATGGAGCGCTGCCAGCCGGAGCATTGCTCATGAAAGGGTATGCCCTCTCGGAAATGCCTTCGGCATCTTCAGCTGCCACGTAAATCACCGCAGATCGATTGACCCGCGTTTCTCCCACATCGCGCCCCATCGCTACATGCGCAGCGACACCAGCCGAGATGGACGATTTCCCCTTGTTTGATGGGCCAGCAAACATTCCTACCTGCCCCGCCAGGAGCAAGCCTTTCACAATGTATGGGCGGTTCAGGTCGGGTTTGAATTCATTGACTCGAACGGGCTGACATCCCCGGAATGTCGGGGCGGGCATGCCATCGTTTGAGTTGGTATCTTGTTTGGCTTTCACTATATTTACCTCAATGTTCGTTGCTTCTTGGCGGCCTGCGGTCTGGTTTCCTCGGTGGCCAAAAAGTAATTGGGTCCGTTTGCGTCCGGACAAAAACAAAACAAGAACATTTTTTTGGACGGACTGGACGCCTCCCCTAAAGGGAGGGCGTCCAGTCCGTCCGAAAGGCAAAAATGCAATCCTGAGCAACGCCACTACTGAGGAGGCAACACGCCTGCTTCAGCAAGGGCTTTGCCCCATAGCTCCATCAGCTCGGAACGCTCCTCGAAATAGTCGCCGCGATTATATGCGCGCTCGACTTTGGTCCCTACATTGTGCGCCAACGAATACTCTTTCACTTCCCGAGAGAACTTCGTGTGCTCCTCTGCGAACTGACGAAACGACGTTCTAAATCCATGCACAGTCAACCCAGGGCGGCTCGCTTGCAGGATCTTTCGCATAGTGTTTTCCGACAACATCTTGTCGGGGCCGGTCGGGGAAGGGAAAATGAGGCTGTCAGGGCCAGTCTTGAACTTCTCGGCTCGTTCGAGGAGCAGTTGCGCCTGGATGCTCAAAGGCACTGAAAAGGGTTCACGGGTCTTCATGTGGCCTTCAGGAATGTCCCAAACAAACTTGCATTCGTCGATCTCATTCCAACGCGCTTTTCGCACCGCTCCCGAACGGACCGCAGTGGCAATAGTGAAGCACAGCGCCAGCGCGCCAATTTCTTCCTTTGCCTTGAATTCATCAAAGATCGACGCGGCTTCCAGCCAATCGGCGGCTCTGAAATGCTGAACCTTAGGGGCCTCGTTCCTTCGATTTTTTAGAACATCCGCTACAGGGTTCCCATCAGTCCTGATTTCCGTTTCGAGCGCGTAGTCAAAGACCACCCCCATTCTTTGCCGAACCCGGCGGGCCGTTTCATGCTTGGTCTTCCAGATAGGGTTGAGGATAGTGAAAATGTCCGCCCGCGAAATCAGATGCACTGGCTTCTTTCCGATAACAGGCGAAGCATAGGTCCGCAGTGTGTTGATCCACTGTTCGACATGCTTTCCGTTGCTGCTCTTCGGGATGATCCATTCCTGATGAACGCGCTCAGCCAGCTCATCAAATGTGATGTAAAGCTTTGCTGAAGTTTCGGCCTGTTCAATCGGATCGCCACCCCCATGCGCCATCCTTCGGAACTCATCCGCTTTTTGCCTGGCTTCCTCCAAACTCACCACTGAGGTCGAACCAAGGCCGAAATCACGCCGCCGCCCTTGCACAGTTATTCTCAGCAACCAACGGCTTGCGCCGGAAGGATCGACAACAAGATATAGCCCACCCCCGTCGGTGTGCCTTCCAGGCGGTGCCTTCTTGATCATAGAAGCTTTGAGGCGTCGTTCAAAATGGCGCCCCTTCGCCTTGCCGCCCGGCGCGCCTTTGCCAATACCTGAAGTACTCAAATCTTCCACCCCACAATTCACCCCACAATAATCGCATCCACACTGGATCCGACGAATGGGAAAAATCAAGCGATTTCAAAGCCTGAGCCGCTGCTCAGTTCTGAAAATGCGCCAAAATTTGGGATGATGGCGGAGACGAAGGGATTCGAACCCTCGAGACCCTTCCGGGCCTACTCCCTTAGCAGGGGAGTTACTTGCGAAGCCAAGGCGCTGATTTCATTTACAATTACAGGGGAGAAAAACAGGGCTGCACGGATTTTGCACGGGTTTCCCGGAATGCACATTCCAGCACCCCGGCCCTGCACGAAAAAGCCGGGGCCTCACAAAGCCCCGGCCGGGGCGGCGGAACCCGCAGGAGCCGCCGCCGTCATAATGCAATTCACGGTAAACCGTGCGCGCTGATCAGCCCAGAATATGCTCCAGCACCTGGGCCTCCAAGCGCTCCAAGCAGCCGGAATTATCCAGCACCAGGTCCGGCTCCACTTCCAGCCGCTCGCTTTCGTGGAATTCGCCATCCTTGGCAATCATGACGGCGCGCCCCTTCACCTGCCAGACCTGGCCGCCGCCCAGCTGGCGGGCGGCCGCGGCCTCATTGGCCATCCGCACATCGTCAAACACAACCCGGCCGCCCGCATCCAGGATATCGACCGCGCGCCGCGCAGCGATTTGCACCCAGAAATCCGGGTGCATCAGCTTGCGGCCCCATTCGGTGCCCAGCGTCTGCATGGCATAGCGCGGGCTGCGGCCGCCCAGGTTAATGATTTCCGCCTCTTTCAAGTCGCCCGCCAGCATCCGCTCCGCGTAGCCCTCCGGCACCCCGGCCGAGGCCATCAAGGCGCGCAGCATGGCTTTCAGCGGATCAGCAAAGGCAATGCGGGTATAGCCCAGCCCCTCCAGGAACTCCGCCGCGGTGGTCTTGCCCGATCCGGCCAGGCCGCACAGGCCGATCACCCGCGGCGCATCCACCGGCACCTCCAGCACCGGCTCCGGCGCCGCCGTATCAAAGGCGGCCGGGGCGGCATGGCGGCAGGCCGCAAATTCCGGCTCTGCATCGTCCCGGCGGGTGATTTCCACATGCACCGTGCGGTCCGGCCCGGACGCCAGGTCAAGGCCCACACGCAGCGCACCGTCAAAATGCTGTTTGACCAGCGCCGCCATCAGACCGTCCAGCGCCGCGGCCAGGCCCAGGCGGGCGTCCTCCACCTCATCGCAAAGGACAGTATCCGCCTTGCTACCGGTCAGCTGATCCGCCTGCCATCCGGCCAGCCGCGCAGCTTCCACCTGCCGCTCGGCACTCTCCGCGCGACTGGCGCAAGTATCCTTCCCGCCAGCATAGTCGGAAGCACCGCAGGCCAGGCAATCATAGCCAAACATCGGCGCCCACTTGATCGGGCAGCCGAATTCGTTCTTATCCATATTCAAACCTCATTTTCCGTGGATTGTGCCAACCGCCTGGCGGAGACTGAGCAACCGGCCGGGTCCGATAAAGGCGGCGGCCTATAGGCGGCAGACACAACGCCGCCACCCTTGGGCGGAGGCGGGCCGGATGGCCTTGGCGGCAGCGCCGCCGCAAAGGTCAGCGCCTGGCTCCAGAAGCCGCGCCCGCTGTGGGTCGGCACCCAAGCCGCCCAATACCATTCCAGCCAGATCCATGTGCCGCAGTTCATCTGCTGCGGAAGACAGGCAAAGCGGCGGTGCGGCCGCCGAATGCGGGCCTTCCACTGCTCATCTGTTTCACCCTTCCATCGCATCAGAACGGGATTTCATCATCAAGGGCGCCAGCGCCGCCTTGGCCGCCCTGATGGCCATATCCGCCGCCCTGAGTGCTGCCCGCACCGGGTCCGCCGTCCTGCTTGTCCAGCATGTCCATGGTGCCGTCGTAGGGTTTCAGCACCACCTCAGTGGAATAGCGGTCCTGGCCGCCTTGGTCCTGCCATTTGCGGGTTTTCAACTTGCCCTCCAGGTACACATGCGAGCCTTTGCGCAGATACTGCTCCGCAACCCGCGCCAGGCTGCCAAAGATCGCCACCCGGTGCCATTCGGTCTCTTCCCGCTGCTCCCCGCTATTGCGGTCCTTCCAGCGCTCAGTGGTGGCAATGCTGAGGTTTGCTACCTTATCGCCATTCTGGAAGGTGCGCACCTCGGGATCGCGCCCGAGGTGGCCCACAAGAATAACCTTATTAATCCGTCCCATTCTGCTTTCCGAACCTCTCAAAAATCCGTCTCAGCACATAGCTACGGCATAGCGATATTGCGGAAAAAGCGGCTCCGATCCCGGCCGCCTGGCCTGGCGTCACCGGCAAGCCAAAGGCGGGCAGAACCGCCAGGTTTGCCAGCACCGCCACACCCCAGCCAAGTACCACATTGGCCAGCGCCTCCAGCAGGCTGCCCCGGCGGCTTTGCCCGGCCGCCATCAGAACCACCCGGTGAAGCGGGCCACCTGGCCGTCATGCGGGCAGTGCAGGAACACCTCCACAGCCTGGCGGTTCACATAGCCGTTGCGGTGGTGCCAGCCGTCCGGCGGCGAGGGTGAACGCACATATTCGATTTGCGGGGCCTGGGTATCCTCCAGCCCGGCATCATCGCGCATCACTGTCATGCCGATCAGGTCTTTTTCTGTCTGGCGCCTCGCACTGCCGCGGCCACGCTTGCCGATCTTGTGGTGCAGGTGGTGCAGATACCAGTACCGGCGGCGGCCGCCGTCCAGATGCTGCGGCACCTCATCCAGCATCAGCGCAGGCAAATCGGCCTCTTTTGCGCCATCGCCATGGGTGAAGCCCAGGAGATTGGCGCCAAAACGGAAATATTTGCGGTGGTTGTGGCTCGTGTTGTAATCGCTGGCATTCACTTCCGGGCAATCCCGGAACCAAGCGCGCACCGCACGGGCCAGGGCAAAGCCGGTGAACCAGTCATGATTGGACGGGCAGTAAAGCACCGTCACCGGCGCCACCCGGCGGCACATGTCAATGCAGGCCACATAGAAGGCCAGGGCGTCGTCAAACATCACCGCCAGGGTGCCATCGGTATCCTGCGGCGTGCCGCTGGTGGTGGTACGGCCAGGCTTGTCGATGTGGATCACGTCATTGCCGAGGACAAACAGAATATGCGCCACGCCATGCTTTTGCGCCTTGTCCAGCAGCGCGCGGGTGCCCTCAATCCCGCGGCGCACCGCCTCGGCCCGGTCATAGGCAAAGCCGGTTTCAGACTCCACGCACAGCTTGCCGATATGCAAATCAGCAATATCCACCACCAGCAGATTATCACCCGCGGGCTGCGGCCGTGCCGGTTCCGCCAGATCGCCGCGGAACACCTTGGCCACCGCATCCTCCAGCACTGCCTCCAGGTCCGCCGCCTCCGGCGCACCATCCTTGCCCAGAAAGAAATAGCTGCTGGCCCATTCGCCGGTTTCAGCATCTTCCTTGTGAACCCAGCCGGAATGCATCCCCGGCAATTCACCCATACCCAGCTTGTCCAGCGTCTTGCGGATACCCGGATCAAGCCGGGCCTGCTTATCCGCCAGCTTTTTCTTTGCCGCGTGATAGCTCTTATGGACGCTGGCTTTATCCGCGCCCAGCTGCTTGCCAATCTCTTTGAAGGTCAGCCCCCTGCCATCCTTCAAATCCACCACCTGGCGCTGCCTGTCCGTCAGCATGGGCGCCCCTCCCTTTTCTTTCGCCGCGCCAGCAGGCCGCGGATTTCATCACTCAAAGACGCACCAGCCACCACTGCCGCCCCAAGGGCCAGCAGCAGGATCCAGGACGGCACCCCATTGCGGACCGTGACGGATTGCACCGCCTCGGCCCGCACGGCCGTCTCACCGGCGCTTTGCTCGATCGTGCGCGCCCGCGGGCGCAGCAGTTTTTGCTCATTGATTTGCGACCGCCCCAGCACCTGGGCATTTGCTTTGCCCGCCTGCACATTGGCCGCAACCTGGGGGCCGCCGCCAAGAGCCGCCCCCACCGCCTTGCCCGCCAGACCTACCGGGCCGCTGCAGGCGCCCAGAAGGGCCAGGCAGGCCAGCAGGCACCAGGCCAGGATCAGGCGTGGCATAGCCCGGCCGGGGCGGCGATGCTCGAACCCCAGGCCGCCCAGCATGGCGCCCCTCACACCGGCACCGCCTGGACGTGCATCCAGTCAAAATCCTTTTCGCGCCCCAGGCTGGTCCAGCCCTCATCCTCCCAGATTTCCCAGAAGCGGACGGCGTCCTGCTGAGCCAGACGGGCCTGATCACGGCCCCAGCGCAGCCGGTTGCGGGCCGGATCAAAGTCTATGGCGATGCCATAGGCATGGGTGGACAGGCTGGAGCCGCCGCGCATGGTGCGGTGGTTGAAACAGCCGCCGAACAGGTGCAGACCGAGGTCGCGGATTTGCACCAGGCTGTGCGCCGCTCCGATCCGGTCAAATGCCCGCTGCGCGCTTGGCGCCACCAGTTCATGGCAGCGGAAGCTGGTAATCACCTGCGTGTCATCCCAGGCCAGCACCATGCGCCAGGGCACCCGCACAATGCCCGCCGTGCAGGCGGCAGACCCGGCCGGGCCGAACCGGGCCGCCTTATCCATGCCGCGCACCGGCAGCGCCGCACCGCGCCAGGCCGCAAAGGCGGTATCGGTGGACGGCCCCCAAAAACCATCAATCCGGCCCGGATCATGGCCCGCCCGCTCCAGCACCAGCTGCGCGGCCGCAATGACCCTGCGCACCGCCGGCCATTCACCCGCAATGGCCAGCTGTTCAACGCCGGTGACGCGCCAGGCGGCTGCCAGGCTTTGCGGTCCTGCGTCACCGTCGATTGCACCGCGGTAATTCGCACCCGCGCGCAGCAGCCGCTGCGCATTCTTTATCCTGTCAGAATACATTCCTACCCCTGAAATATTGAAAAATCAGCCAGCCCGCACAGGCCAGCAGCGCCACAAACAGGAACCGCAGTTCCCGCCCGGCCGCGCGCTTGGCGGCCCTCTTGGCGGCCTCACTTCTTGCCATCGGCGCCCGCTTTCTCGGCGCGGAAGCGGCGCAGGGTTTCAATCACAAACCCCGAAAACCCGATGCCGCCCAGACCGACCACAAAAGAGGAAAACCCCGCGGCGTCACCGCCTGCGGTGATCTTGCCGACCACCGGCGCCAGCACCGGCTCCACCAGCGGGCCGAGGTAGATGGCGCAGATACTGCCCACCACCAGCGACACCACGCCATCACGCCAGTTTTCCCGCAGGGTCAGCCAGCGCACTAACCCCCCAGCCGCCCCCGCAAGCGCCGCCGCGCCCGCATCGCTTTGCAGCCAGGCAGCCAAGTCAGCCGCCCCAAGACCACGCAAAATCATTGCATACCTTTCTTGACTATTGCACGGTTTACCGTGCTATTCACCCACGCGAAAAGCGGCCCGGCGGCGAGCTTTAAGATCAGCAGAGGCGCACCCCATGGAAACCGGCGGCGGTGTACCGTCCTGGGCGTCCAGTGCGGGCTGATGTTATCTGCCCAGCCCGCGCCCCGGTGCCAAAGCACAGCATGACCAATCCCGGCGCGGCTGGTGGTATGCCAAACCACGCTTTTGCACGTTAGCAGGTGCCACAGGAAAGGCGGCCAGCGGCACCCAGCAAGGCGCCAGGCCAACGCCAAGGCAAAGTCCTCGCAATCCCCGGTCACAGGGCCAGGGCGGCGGTGGATTTCCCAGGCATCCAGGACACCATCGGCCGAATACGTGAAATCGCGCCGCAGCAGCGCCAGCACAGTGTCCGGCGCCGCCAGCACCTCCGCCCCGATGGGCACCAGAAAGCACGGCAGGCCGGACGGATCAGACACCCCCAGTTCAATTGCGTTTCCGTGCCGGGCAAGCCACTGGCTGATTTCCGGGCTGTCAAAGCCATAGGCCAGAACATGGCGGAACCCCATTTGCGCAGCCTGCTCATCCGCGCGGGCCTCCAGAGCGCTGGCGATGCCATGCCCCCGGTATTCCGGGCTGACATAGATCAGCGTCCGCACCTGGACCGCGCCCATGTTCTGCCCGGCCGCCTCCACGGCCAAGGCAAGCTGCGGTTCAATACGCACTCCCAGGCGGCCCGGCTCCGGCGTGAAGCCCAGGGAACCGGCAATGCGGCCCTTATCCTCGGCAATCCAAACGTGCAGCCCGGCCTGGGCCATGCTGCGCAGGAATTGCCTGTATTCTGCCTGATCCCGGCCGCCAGTGATTGCAGCCAATTCCCGAAAGCGGCCCCGCAGCGCCGAAAGCGCATGACAGCTGTAACGCATCAGATTTCCCCCATGTCTTCTATGAACTCAGCCACCGATTGCTCCACATCTGAAACGGTGGCGGCCTCATTGATCTGCTTGCCCGCCAGAAGCCGCAGACGCTCAATCATCGGGCCGATGTGCGCACGGTACGCAAACGCCTTGGCAAGCACCGCCTCAGCTACCGCGCGGGGCGTGTCCGCAGTGATACCCACTTCCCCAAAAACAAAGCCGTATTCTGTGCCAGGCTCCTGCGGTTCCGGGCTGGCCGCCAGGAACGCCTGGGCCTGGGCCTCCTTTTCCCCATAGGTCAATTCCTGGCCGATGGCCCTGGTCAGGAACTTGCCGCGGACGGTATCAGTCACCTCCACCACCCGCTGGCGGGCAATCGCCTGTGCGGCGCGCAACGGTGCGTCCAGGCTGGCCTGGCTTCTTTTCAACGTCAGCATCAAGGAACCTCAATTGTCAGTTTCACATCGGTAAAGGGGTCCGGCGCGTCAATCTCCAGGCGGTAAGTGCCTGCGTCCGGCAATGCGAATTCATAATCCTGCCCGCCAGACGATGCCGTGAAGTAATCCAGGATTTCCCCGCCGGTCACGTCATAGACGGCAATTCCTGTTCCCAGCGGACAGCCACCCACCTGCCACCCGCCTGGAATTCTCACAGGCAGCGGCGGCTGCGGCCGCGGCACCAGAAAGCCGTCCAGGTAGTAGTGCCGCAGAAATTCGGACGGATCGCGGCCCTCCGGGGCCGCCACCATGTTTTCACCCAGGGCGGGGGCATAGCCCGCCCCAGTGACATAAACGCCGGTTTCATCCAGCTGCAAAAATGCCAGGGTCATCTGATCAGCGCCTTTGCGTAGAGAGTCATTTCATCAATATTATTGTAGTAACCGTTGGTTACTCCGGTGTAGCCGGGCGCACTGGAAAAAATCAGATAGGTGCGAAGACGGACCTGCACGTCCTGATAGTTGCCCATCTTGGAAATCAGCACTTCCTTGTCCTGCCAATTCAGGTTCTCCCCGGTTGTTCCGAAGTCGTGCAAAGTGCCCCAGCCGCTCCAGCTGCCGCCGGTTTTGGTCCGCCACTGAAGTTTCACATTGGTGAAATTCCACTCTTTGGAATTATGCCCGTCCGCCTTCCCCTCGGGCGGCACCCAAACATCATGGGCAGAGCGCGTGCGGTACATGACCCGGCAGGCTATCTGCCAGAAGTGCCCCAGACCAAACGGCCCCAGCGTTTGGCTGGTCACGTTCACGCTGTCCAGCGATGCTGCATGCCCGTCGCGGCTCCAGGCCACTCCGTCAGATACAGCCCCCACCTTGACCCACTCCCGCGCCACGAGGTTATTCAGCACCATGCCGCCGGATTTACTGATAACCCAGCCCGCAGACCCCTCGGCGGTGATTTCACCGCTGGCATCTATCGTGCCGTTGAAATTGGTCGATTTCATCGCACCGCCAAACAACGACAGACCCGCCGCCGCGAAAGATGCTGTATTCACCGCATCGGCATAAAGGCTATCCGTTACAACACGGCCGCCATGCATGTAGGTGTTGCCGCCTGGGGCATATGGCGACAACTGCGCACCCTCGGCCGACTCGGCAAGCATGGGCTGGAAAATATGCACGTCCCGGTTGCCGCTGTTTTCTAGCGTCTGATCAATATGAAACCGGACCATGCAGTATGCCGCATCGCTGGGCGCCTGCGCCAAGCCGCCATACCGCGCCCAATGCCGCGGCGGCGTATCCGAGGCGCCGCCCGACGAACTCTCAGTAAACACCGTTGTGTAAGTCGTCACATCGGAGTAGTTGCCGTCCGCTTTGTACCAATAGAGGCGGGCGCCAACCCTGGCACGGCGGACCTTAAGGGCCGTGCTGAATTCATACCAAACACCGCCACCCACCGGATAACCGCGGCCCGCGCTGCCGTCGTCATTTACAGGCCGCATATAGGCAACCTTGGCGCCGGACACGCCTGTGCCCGCCCAATCCGTTTCAATTCTCAGGGTCGGGGAAAACGTCTCAGAATAACTGCCATCACTCCTGATACTGACCGAGCCGCTATCGCCGATGTTGCCCCAGCCGCCAGCGGTCACGCCAACCATACCTTGAGTGAAATCGGGATTTTCCAGAAGGTTACGGCCAACCCCAACCGACAGCATATCCATGCTAACAGACCCTTGCAGCAGGATATGTTCCGCCTGCAACTTGGCAACGGACACGGACCCCGCGGACCCGTCCGCCGCAATCAGCTGCAGCAATGACACCTCACTGCCCGCCTGCGCCTTGATCAGATATCCGGCCGTGGCATTACCCTCAAGATCCGCAATGGCAGTGGCTTGAATGTCTACAGAAGCAGCCAGCGCGTGCGCCTCAGTGATATCCTCCACCAGCAGGGAAACCACTTTGCATTTCCCAGTGGTTGTGAAGTCATTGCAGCGAAAATACATCCCGGCGCGCCAGTGCTCGGCCTGATTGGCGGTGGTGCATTCAATCTCAATTGAATAATCGTTCCAGTTCGGATCAATCCTGCCGAAGTCCTGGAAGCCGTGTGCAGCCTCATAGACATAGCTGAGGTTCATACTGCGGAAAAACAGGCTGAACTGCTTTGTGCCGCTCCCGGTGATTGAACCCTCAACCTTGACGCGTGCCGTGATCCGGTAGCGGCGGCCAACCACGGGGCGGAACGTCCCGCGGGTCAACAGCCAATGAACGCCCGAAAAGGTGTTTTCAGGGGCGATAAAGGCCACACGCCCCTCGCCGCCGTCCGTCTGGAAGTCCCAAACTGCATCCAGCGTGTCGGACCCAGGCGCGCCGCCCGTGCTGGACTGCCAATACAGCCCGTCCTCGCTGAAATCGTCCGGCAAATTTGCCGCCACAGCGTTGTCAACTTCGGCGCGCAACGTGCTTTGTGTCGCCGCAATAGCCTCGTCAGCATCGGCCTCGGTATAGTAGTTGTTTTGCAGGTTTGCATTAGTGCTGTTTATCTGCGATTGCAGGGCCAGTTCACGGGCCGCAATAGCCTCGTCAGCGTCAGCCGCGGTATAGTAATTGTTTTGCAGGTTTGCATTAGTGCTGTTTATTTGCGACTGCAGAGCCAGTTCACGGGCCGCAATAGCCTCGTCAGCGTCGGCCGCAGTATAGTAATTGTTTTGCAGGTTTGCATTAGTGCTGTTTATTTGCGACTGCAGAGCCAGTTCACGGGCCGCAATAGCCTCGTCAGCGTCGGCCGCGGTATAGTAGTTGTTTTTCAGATCGGCACTGATGCCTGCTGTATCCGTTACATCCTCGACACGGAAGTCCTCAACTTCGCAAACCCCTGTGTTTGTAAAGTCGGAGCGGCGGAAGTACATACTTGGGCGAATGAATGGCGTCACGTTTGCGGATGTGCAGACAAAATCAAGAGTGACAGTTTGCCAAGCCGCATTCGGGGCGTAGCCGCTCACGCTGACTTCCGCTGCCGTATAGACGTAGCTGCCGTCCAGCTTGCGCCAATGCGCGTTCATCACGCGCGTGCCGGTTGAGAAAGTAATAGTCCCGGTCACCCGGTAGCGCACGGTAAGCCGGTAAGTCCGCCCCACAACAGGAGCAATCACCCCACGCGGGCAAAGATTAAAGTTGCCCGCGCCGTAGAGACACCGGGCGACATTTTTGCCGCCGCTCAGGTGGATCGCATAATAGGCGCCATTCACTGTGTAAGCTCCAGGCACTCCGCTTGCCGAGGTCTGCCAGAACTCAAACCCATCAACAAAGTCAGACGGGAACAACTGGGCCTGGGCGTTCCCCACCTTCACGGACAGGTTCTGTTCGGAAACATCGGTGTAAGCCGTCGCACTGCCCAGCAAACTATCCAGCGAGCCTTTCAGCGTGCTGCCGGAATACCCCAACAGCAATCCGTCAATCTCACCCTGCACTGCCGCCGCGGCAGAGTTTGCCGCCTGGGCGTCCATTGCGGCATTTTCAGCTTCTGCCTGGGCCGCGTCGATCTCATTGGAAATCTGGTCTGCAAGATCAGTGTAACCCAGGCGCACATCGCCCGTTGCGGCAGTCTGCCAGCCACTCCAAGTCCCATCGTTCCGGCCGCGGATACGCCCCTTTGCACGGTAAACCGTGCTCGGTAAAATGCCGGATGCAAAAACCGCCTCTCCGGTCAACGGGCTGGCGGCGGTTCCGGCTGCCACCAGGGTTTCATCAGCCAGCTGCACTTCCCATTCCACCACGTCATCGGGCAGCAAATCCTCAGCAGTCCAGACCATCCGCAGAGCCGGGCGGCGGGCGGTGCCGCCACCATCCGGCAGGCTATGCGCCAGCAGATCGAAACCAGGCAGCAAACGCGGCCCCGGAACTGTTACCGCGGTACTCGGGTGCTCCACCGGCACCTCATCGGTGCCCGGCAGCCAGATGAAATCCCCGGCATCACGCTCACGCAAGGATACAGCCTGCACGCATGTCACCAGATCATCGGTCAGTTCCCCCACCTCAAACAGCTTGGAGGTGTACCCCTCTCGGGCACTTGTCCAGGCAACAGCGTCCAGAGGCTCAAGCACAGCGGCATCCGGCGGCAGGGTCAGGCTGTGGCGGCGGAAACGGCGTTCATCCTCAATCCAGCCCTTCATCAGCCGTTGCGCCTGGGTGCCCGAGGCAACCGGGGGCAAATCCACCTGCGCCACCAGCTGGCGGCCGCCGTCCTCGGCCTCCCATTCTGCATTGTAGCGCGGCGGCGCGTCCCTGGTCTCCCAAAGGCTTTCCGGGTCCGGGTGGGTGGCGTGGATCGCATTATGCACCCCCTCCAGCCCCGGATAAGGCGCCAGGTTCTGCGGATGCTCCAGCACCACATCCTCATCGGTGAAGAAATAGACCGGCAGCGCGGGCGGACCCACGCGCACCTTGTAAGCACCGCCAAATTCGGAAATCTCAGCAGAACAGGCTTTCAGAAACTCCCCGATAACCTCCGCAGGCTCTTCATCCAGCGACACCTCCAGCCCTGCCTGATACTGCGGCTCGCTGCCGCCGTCCGCCAGCGCAATGGACACGTCGCACTCATTCATGGCCGCAAACCAGTTGTCCAGGGGCAGGTTTGACGCAGACACCTTGCCACCCCAGCGCTGGCCGTCTGGCAGGGTGATCCCGCGCAAAATATTATAGACCATCACAATGGGGTTAGCGCTGATTTCCCAGGTTTCCGGGTCATCCCAACGGTGCGCACCAGCGCCGCCCGCCGTATCATCCTTGCGCGGATCATACAGCGGGATACCCAGAACCTCGAACCGAACACCGGGCAGCTGATTGAACAGCTTGCGGTTATAAAGAAAGGTCACAACCGCATAGGCCACGCCTGTGCCCACCATATCTGCATTCCACGGCCGGTCCGGATGCTCGCCGTAGTGCTCCAGCATATAGGCGTCCGCAGCGGTCTGGGTGCCATCGTGCCAGGTCATGTATAGGTGGTTCTGGCCATCCTCCAGCATCCCGCGCAAGCCATGCTTGCCGTCCGGGTTTTCCGCCGGGCCTTCTTCCGGGTTTTCCTCCAGATCGGTGACATATTCACCCGCAACCATAACCCGCGACAGCTGGGCACCCGGCATGTCGGACACATCCACGACGTAGGTAAGCCACTTATTCGGCACGTTCCCCTCATTCGGGTGCGAATAAGGCGGCGCCACCATGTTGCCCGCGGTGGCGTATTTGCCGAGTATGAAACTTTGCGGATTACTGCCGCCTGAGGTGGTGCTTTCCGTCTTGATCCCCGGCGGACGGGGTGCCCCCGGCTTCTTCCGAAGCGCTGCGGACAGCGACGACAGAACCAGGGAAATCCCAATCCGCACGATAAAAGCCGCCGTGGCCGTGCTCACCGCAAGAGTGGTGGCCACCCAGGCCGTAATCGGGTCCGCCGCAGCAGCCACCGGCGCCAGCAGCGCCACAATCAGGATGGCGGAAAATGTCACTCTATCTTTCATACGCGAAACGCCCTTTGCATATGCAGGCGGCTGACAACCGCCATTCCCTCGGGGCGCAGCACATAGGCAGCGGCCCCCTGGACGATCCCCAGCGCACCGCCGGGGCCACCACCTTCAAAAACGCCCAAATCTCCGGCCTGGGCAAAGCTGGGCGGCACCTCGGCAAAGAGGGCCGCAGCAAGCGCCAGATGATCCTCAAAGCCGAGGCCCTGGAGGGCAGCCTGGCCGTCCTCCAGGCGGCGGTAAGTACCGCGCCAGGAGACCGCCAAGTCGGTGCCGGTCATGGCCTCCACAGCGCCAGCTGCGAACAGCACACAATCATGCGCACCAGGGCGGAACGGCAGCGCCGCAACGCGGGCGAGATATTGGGTCAAGCGCGGGCGCCAGTCCGGCAGCCGCGGAGAAGGGGCAGGAAAATCCATTGTCATGCGTTCCCGGTTTTTTCAGGTTTGACAGTGACGGGGGCCGGATCAGCGGGCGCAGCAATGCGCAATTCCCCCCAATAGACCGGCACAACACCGGATATATTGCCATAGCGGCGGAAGCGGTCACCGCCCCGGCGCTGCTGGCTTTCGTCCGACTTCTTGCTGGCCAGTGTACGGGTTAAAGCGCGGGTTTCGCTGATCAGTTCCAGCGTGCAGCTGGCGGTGCCGCCCGGCTCGGCGGTGGGAAAGTCGATCCCGTTGATAAAGCCGGAAAACACGCGGTGCGGCGGCCCGGCCAGCGCACGGGTAGCCGGATTAAACAAAGCGCGGTGGATTTCCAGCGGCGCCAGGCGGGTTTCATACCCCTTAACCAGCGCCTCAACCTCAGGTGCCACGGCTGCCAGGCCGATTTGGTAGGTGCGCACGGCCAACCCGGTGCCCGCGGTGATCGGATCAGACCGCATCAGCGCGCCCGCACCAGTGTAAGGACGCGGCTGGCCGCCAACTTCCAGCGTCAGATCATCCTCACCGCTCCAAATCCCGATGGTTTCCAGCAGCCCGGTGGACCGTTTGCGGGCAGTGATCCACACCAGTCTGCCCGCCACCAGGCCGTCGCGGGCCGCAAGTGCGGCGGCTGTGCCGCTGTCATAGATACGCAAATCAGGCCCTCAGCTTCTGGCGAAAATTGAACGTCAGCCCATAGGTGACGCTGCCTCTGGATATGCCGCTGCTAACCGAACCCGGAACAAGCACAGCCAGGCAAGCGGGCCGGATCAGCGAGACAGAGGCACCGGCTGCCACCCCCGGCCGGACGTAAGGCGCCACCTCAAACGGCCCAGCCTGAAAGCCGCCATGGGCAGAGGCGCTGCTGGCAGTGGCACCCTCCACAACACGGTGCAGCGCCCGGCGCTGGCCGGTGCCAGGATTGTAGCTGAAGGCCAACAGGTCGCCCGGCGATAGCTCATAACCCGAGGGCAGCCCGCCCAGTTTCAGACTGCCAGGATCGGCCGGCACTTCCTCAATCACCGGGCTGAAACCCGCCAGCGCCGCGCCCAAGGGATCGCTGCGCGGGCCGATGCGGTGCGGGTGGCAGATTTCGAAGGACCGCCCAGGTACGGCCAAAGCCTCCAGACGTGAGGTCAGCTGATCCGCATCACGCGATTGCATAGGCGTCAGCGTTACAGAGCCGCGCCAGTACGGCGGTGCCAATTCGGCCGCCAGCAACTCCCCGCCGCCCAAGCTGTTGAATTGCTGCGGACGCTCCAGCACCAGGCTGGCCTGCTGCACCCGCAAATGGTCCATGAACCCGGCCAGCGCCAGGGGTAAGTAATCGGCATCAGCCAATCCTCCGCGGGTCATTGTTGATTTGCTGGACCGACAGCGGCAGCTGCTTGCGGTCATAATGCTGGAGGCCCTGGCGCACGCCGGTCTCCACCATGTCCCGGATTTCGCTGTTGCCGCGGGCGCCGGACACTTTCACGTTGATATTGACCGCACCACCACCGCCGCCAGACGGCCCAGACTGGCCTTTGGTGTGGTCAATTACGCTTTCATTCGGATGCACCATGGCAAGGTAACCGCCCTTGCCATCCAGCCCGCCGGAACGCGGCCCGCTGCCGGTGTATCCGCCGCCGTCAAAGCTCAGCAGATCGCCCGCCCAGTCAGTGATCCCCGTATCTTTCAGAAAGCCGGTAAAAGCGGCATTTGCGAACATCTGCGCCCAGTTGCTCAACAACCCGGAAATTGCGTCACTAGCGCTTTGGGCGCCGGTCACAATGTCCGCAAAGGTTTGCGCCGCGCTGGAGCGAAGGCTGTCCGAGGCGTTCTTAGTTTGGGCAAACCTGTCCTCAACCGTGCCCACCGCCGCTTCATAATCTTCCGCACTCAGCAGACCGGCCTCATGCAGCGCCTGCAGCTGGGCCAGCATATCCTGATAGCTGCCGCCAACCTGGACAGCATCCCCCAAGGCACCTTTGATCCGCTCAACAACGGCCGCGTAATCGGTCAACTCTGGAACAGACGCCTTTGCCGCATCCCCAGCGCTCTGAAACCCGCCCTTTTGGCTCGGCTCAATCGGATTTATCGCCGTGCCGTCAACCTTCACCAGCCCGCCGCCGGAATTGCCGATGGCTTCCTGTAGCGTGGCCATATTCTGGCCGGTGCGCTCCAGCTGGTCCGCCAGCTCATTATCCAGCCGCAGCATTTCCTGGCGGTCTTTGATCAGCTGGGCCAGCACCAGCTGCTGCTGCTCATAGGCATCCCCCATCCGGCTGACCGTATCGTCAGCGCGGGGGCCTTCCGTGGCTCTGATCGCGCCCTGCGCCTGGCTGATCTGGGTGGAGAGATTTGCCCAATCCTCAGACCCCAGCACCATCGCTTTATGCTCGGCAACGGCTGCCTTGGCGTTTTCATGCCGGGCGGTGGCTTCCTCCAGCTTTGCCTTTGCCGCCGCCTGGCTGAATGTGATCCCCTTGCCCAATGCCTGGTCCAGCAGCTGGGACTGGCGGATTTCATCGCCCATGGCCAGCACCAGGTTTTCGGTGGCAATCTGCAAGTTGGACTGCGGATTGAGCCAGTTCTGAAACGCATCAATGCCGGAGTTAATCGCCCGAACCAAATCGGCCGTGGCCGTAGCCCCGGCAACCAGCAGCGGCGCAAGCTCAATCAAGGCGCTGTTCAACTGCGCACTGATCACCCGGCCCATCAGGTCCAGCTGTGTCTGCGCATCCTCGGCGCCGCGGATCAGGTCTTCATCAATGATGATACCCAAATCCCTGGCTTCCTGGCGCATTTTGGCCATGCCGTCGCTGCCTTCACGCAGCAGGTTGACCATAGCCACCCCCTCACGGCCGAACAGCGCCGCCGCGGCCGCAGCCTTCTGTGTCGGATCGGGCAGGGCCGCAATACGGTCAGCCACCACCGACAGCGAGGCATCCAGACCCATGGTGGCCAGATCGCTGGCCTCCAGCCCCAGGGATTTCAACGTTTTGGCGGCGGCCCCGCTGCCCTGGGCCGCCTCCCCAAGCCGCTTATTGAACCGCTCCAGCGAGCTATCCAATGCCCCCTGCGCAACCCCTGCGCTTTCGGCAACAGTCCGCAATTCCTGCAGCGCGTCGGTGGTTAGGCCGATTTTATCCGCGGTCTTGCCGATATCATCCAGCGCCGCAACAGTGCCTTTCAGCTTGCCTATCACCTTGGCCGCCCCAAAAGCCGCCAATAGGCCGCCAGCACGCTTAGCGGCGAACCCCATCACGTCGAACTTGCGGGACACATTGGACAGGTGCTTATCAGACCGTTTTGCAAAGCGCTCAACCCGCCGGATATTGCGGTCCATCGCCTTGGCAAACTCGCGGTCGCGGGCCGCCAGAATGATATTCAGCCGCTCCAAGTCAGTGCCGCTCATAATACAGCCTCACAAGTTCATCAGTTTCCGCCCGGCTCGGTGCATCCGCACCAGGCTTTCCCGCCTTGGCCTGATCCGCATAGCCGCGTGAAATCAGTATCCAGTCCCGCGGGATCATCCCCCGCACCTGATCGGGCATTATCCCCAGCGGCGCCGCGCTGCGGATAATCCGCCTCACTCCCCAGGCGCGGGTTTCGTCTTTTTTTCAGGGGTTTCCGCATTTTCATCGGGCGGTTCATCACCACCGCCAGGCCCGGCCATGTCCGGGAAAAACGCAATGCCGACCAGGCCCTGCGCGACCTTGTAAAGGTGCATGTTTTCGCCGGGGGTAAGCGCTGCTACCAGGGCGTCGGCCTCGGCTGCCCTTACTCCGGCCCCAACCAGGCCCAGGGCCACCAGGTCGCGCACCTCGCGCGCGGTGGGCTTCTGTGCCCGGCCAAAAAAACCGTCGTGCAGGTCAAAAATCCCGCGGTGCAGATCCTCGAAACGCTCAATTTCGCCGTTTCCCAGCACCATGGCACGGCGGGTTTGGCCCAGCATTTCCGCCAGGCCGCCCCGCGGCGCGGCGACGGCTGCACCGCCGTCCCGCGCCTCTGTTCCTGCAATCGCCATTTACGCGACCGCCGTGAAGGTCACAGCGCCGTCACTGGACAGCGAAATGGACCCGGTGCCCTTGCCGTCCTCCCCAAGCTGGAGATTGACAAAGAAAACACCTTCCCAGGTGCCAACGGTCGGATAGAACATCTGGAATTCGGCAGTAGGATTTTCAGCCATGGCAATTTCAATCGCCTTGGCCTGCGCCGCATTGCCGGAAACCAGTGTGTAATCGCCGCTCATATCCACAGCCTTGGTTCCCGCCAGCGACTCACGCCACTGCACGCCCTCGGGCGTGTCAGGGTCCGGCGCCGTCGCATCAATCTGTTCATTGTTGACAGACAGGTTTTTCCCGGTCAGCGCCGCAATTGGCACAAAGGCCGCATCAATTTTCACCAGCAGCAGAATGGACCGGCCCAGAATTTTCGCCATGTGTTACCTCATTTATTAGTGCATTGCACGGTTTTGCGTGCCGTCTAGGCACAGGAAATCGCGGCGCCTATCTCCGCGTGTCAGGCATCCAGGTGAACCTGCAGGGCCATGCGGCCCTCATGGTCCCGGCCGTTCCGGGCGCGCTCCACATACCAGGTTTGAATTTCAACCTCAGTGACGGTAAAGCCCTCGGCGGTCACCGCTGCAGGCCGCAAGTGCAGAGCATTAGAAACAGCCTCGCAGATACGCGAAGCCTCCACCTTTCCGGCGGCCCCCGGCCGGGAGTGAACCTCCAAGCCGAACTGCACAATTGCCCCGCGTTCGCTGCCCGCGTCATCCGCAACCAACTCGCTGCGCCCGAACCGCACATAAGGCAGCTGGATTTTTTCGCCGGGTTCATCCACCACACGGGTGCCAACCAGGCCCGCCACCCCAATGTCCGCAACCAGCGCTGCACGCAGCCCAACCTGGGCGGCCGTCAGATAGCCATCAGCCATTTCCAGCCACCTCTTTCGCTGCCTTCTTCACCGCGCGTTTGATCCGGTTCCTATGCTTCTTGCCGAGAAACTGGCGGGTGCGGTGAACATGATGAAAGCCCTCAGTAGTGCCCCGGCCGCCCTTCTTGCGGCCGTGCTCGATTGAATAGGCCCGGTCCTTTTCTTCCCGCGGCGCATCCGAGGCGATAACCACAACCTCCCCGGTCATCCCGTCGTCACGGTACTCCGTGGTGATCCCGTCACGGGTTTCGCCAGTCACCTCCGGCGCCAGAACCCGCGCCACCCGCGCACCTTCCTCAGTGGATTTCTGAATGGCCGAGGTGATATGCTTCCGCTGCGCACCGGGAAGCTGTTTCAGCTTCTTAATCAGCTTGGCCGCGTCGGTTTTCATTCCACAGCACCCCCGCGTTCCAGCAGAAACTCCACTTCCCGGCGGGTGCCATCGGGATCAACCGGGGCGCCCTTGATGGTCCAAATGTGGCCGCGGGCAGTAATCCGGTCCGCGCCGTTGATAGAGCGCGTTTCCGGGCCGCTGCGCAGCCGCAGTGTGCCGGTGGCGGCATCTTCCAACCGGCCCGCCGCAACACGCTCTTTACCAGTGGTTTCGCGCAGATTTCCCCAAAATTCGCTGATCGGCTGCAAATCCGCCCAATCCCCGGACAGATTGCCGTATTTGTCGCGGGTGCCGTCGCTGTTCTTGCGCTCAACCTTCACACGGTCCCGGTATTGCCGCGCCCGCTTCATGCCACCACCCCGCGGCGGAAGCGGTCCAGGATATGACGGGCGCCCAGGGGCACCTCCACAACCTGGCCCGGTGCGGTGGCTTCGCGGTTTTCATAGAAATGCCCGGCCAGCAGCGCTAAAGCGGCCACCAGCCCCGCGTCCACCTCTGCGGCATCCGTGCGGCCCAGGGTATAGTCCACCTCGACCACACCGGGGCCGGACAGCAGAGCGGGCAACGGCGCACCAGGCTTGCGCACAAGGCGGGCCGGATCACGGCCGAGAACCACGCGGAAGGCGGCGGCATGGGCCAGGGTCTGCTGATTGCCCTCCGGGTCCAGATAGCGGATTTCTGACACCCCGGTGACAGGCCAGCCCGGCAGCACAATTTCCTGCGCCCAGCCGTCAAGGGTGCGGGTCCAGGTCTGGGCCATCATCGCCACCCCTGCGCCGTCCGGCCCGTCAATTTCAGAGGCCCCGGCCGCCAGGAAGGCCGCCAGCAGATCATCCTCCGCCGCCGTGTCGATCCGCAGGCGGTCCCGCAATTCCTCCGCGGACAGGGGCAGCGCCCCGGCGCTCTTTATCGTGACGCTTGCCCACATGCGCGCTTACTCCGCCTTTTCCGCGGTGGCACCATCCTTGGCGGGCTGCTTTGCCGCCTCGGCCAGCAGTCCCTCCGCCGCGGCAGCGCGCGCCTCCGCCTCAGCCGTCTTTTCCTCGGCAGCAGTGGCGCGGGCCTCCGCCTCAGAGGCCGCTTTTTCGGCCACCTCTGCGCGCTTTTCCACATCCGCGGGCATCGCCTGGGCTACTACGGCGGCGGCTTCCACAGCCGCGGCCGCCTCGGCGGCGGTAATCGCTTTCATGGTCTTGGCGTCAGGTTCCTCGCACGCGCCTTGGCGCACCAGACGCCCGGCCTCCAAGAGGCACACCGGAACCACACTGCCCGCTTTCTGGTCCAGATTGGGGCCAGAACGGGAAATGGTCAGTTTCACCTTACAGGTATCCATTTCGTCACCTCATTTTCAGGGGGGGGGGGAAAGGGGCGGCCCAGGTTCGCCAGGCCGCCGCATTTTCAGGGCATTGAACGCTTTACCGTGCTAAGCCGTCACAGCTTAGACCGGGTGCACCAGGGCCTTGATAGCCAGCGGATCAGCCACCACACCGTCAAAGCGGACGTAACCGGAAATACCGAAACCGGGCAGGAACTTGCTGTCACGGGCCACCAGAATGTTGGTGCCTCCAATCTTGCGGACGTAGTATTTGCCCATGTCGCCCGCAACCACCGAACGGGCACTGGCGCCAATGTCCGGCATATCGTCATTGATGGTGTATTTCGCACGCACACCGCCGATTTTCAGGCGGCCAGCACCGTCCGGCGCCTCATCCACCAGATAGTTGCCCTGCCCGTCTTTCAGCGTATGAATAGCCGACAGGGTATTGTCGTTGAACATAAAGCCGAATTTCGGAGACTTGCGGTAAGCGGAGTTGACCGAATGATAGAGCTTGATCAGCTCATCAGCGGCAATCGCGGCATTGCTGGCCACGGTCACACCCGAGGCGGTGGCACCGGTCACGATACCCTGCGCCTGCCCCACGCCGGTGCCCAGGGTCAAAGCGCGGTTTGCCTTGCGGCCCAGACGCTCACCCAGCAGATCGCCCAGCAGCGCCTCCATGCCGACCATGCCCGAGGTGGCCAGCTGAATGGAGACTTTCAGCCATTCAGTGTCCGCCATGTAGTCATCCAAGGTGTTCTTGGTGAAACCCACATCCTTGGTGCCGGTATCAGCGAAAGCACTGCCCTCGGCACCGCTGTCAGCGGCCATTTTGCCGGTATCATCGACACCCGGAAGCGGAATGGTTGCGCCGCCGGTGGTTTTGAACACGCGGGCAAAGCCATCATCAAACATCGGCCCCCAGGCCAGCATCGCCCGGACGATTTCCGTATTCGCCTCATCCGGCACGAGGTGGCCGCCTGCAGATGCGGCGCCGACGGTCTGGGCACGCTCTTCCGGCATCACATCCACACCGCCATGACGCAGCGCCCGGCGGGCCTCTTGCGACATAGAATGCACGTCACCGGCGCAGGCCAGGTATTCATGGAAGGCTTCGCGGTAGGTGACGGCCTCCGGCTGGCTGCCAGGCTGGCCGCGGCCCTCGGGGCCATTCGGACGGCGCGGGTCGCCTGCGTCCAGCGATGCCTCCAGGCCCGCCAGCTGTTCCTCTTTCCGGGCGCGGGCGGCCAGCCCCTCCGCCTCGGCAATCATGGCGTCAAACCGGGTTTCAAGTTCCGCGGCGCGGGCCTCGGTGGTGCCGTCCGCCTCGATTTCGGTGCGCAGGCCGCGGGCTTCGGTGATCAGATTGGCACGTTTGGCCAGCATTTCCTTGGGGGTCATATGACTACCTCTTTGGTCGGTTCAGTTTTGTGAGTGTCGGGCGCCGTCGCGCCCCGTTTCAGGACAGGCCAGCCAGGGCCAGGTCCATCCGCATCCGGCGCGCACGCGCTTGTTTCTGCGGATTTCCGGCAGTCAGGGCAGCGCGGGCCGCCTCCAAGCTGCGCAAGCCAATTTCGGTTCCGGCATAGGCGGGGTCGCTCACCACCGAAACGTCATAAAGCCGTTTGAGCTTGTGGATTGAACGGCGCGGCACCGGGCCGCTTTCGTCCCATTCATCACCGCCCTTGGCCACGGTAAAGGCAAAAGACATACGCGACAGGGTGCCCGCCTCCAGCAGGGCCGCCACGTCCTGGGCAGTGGGCGATTTTGCGGGCAGTGTGGCCGAAACCGCCAGGCCGCGCTCATCCACCGACAGGGACAGGTTGCCCGCGCTATTGCGGGCCAGCGGCAAGCCGCGATGATCCACGAGGAATTGCACATCATCTTCCAGGCGGCCCTCAAAGACGCCGGGCATGATCCGCTCCTGGAAATAGCCGCCAATATCGGCCCATTCGTCAAAAACGGCCGCATAGCCCGCCACTTTGATGCCGTTTTCATCAGCGGCGCGCACCTCCACCGGAAGCGATGCACGGAATTCCTTTGTCTCAGTCATTTTCTTGCCCTTCTTCACTGGCGCCAGAGGCCGCAGGTTCACCCGTTCCCGCCTGGTTCAAGTGCGCCCCGGCCAACGTAACCGGAACCATAGCCCCCTGAACAAGCGGCGCCCCGCCGCCGGTTACTGGCGGCCGGTTTTCGATTTCACGCTCTTCATTAATCGTGGTCTGGCCGGTGGCGATGCGGCGCCCTGCAGCATCCACGCGGGTTTTCAAATCGCCCCGCATCAGCCCGTCCAGGACGTGCTCCGCGTAAACCTCGCCGCCATCGCGGCCCCAGAGTTTCAGATTAATCTCAGCTTCAAAAACAGCCGCCCATTGCGCCACCAGGTGCTTAACCAGGTGTAAATCCTGCTGTTCGGTGTTGGAAAACGTGCCGTGCGTCAGGTCCTGCAGAAACACCGGCGGCAGGCCGTAAATCCGGGCGATTTCCTCCACCAGAAACCGCTTCACCTCCACCATCTGCATTTTCTCGGGGTCCAGACCCAGGGGCGCTAGCGTGTGCCCTTCCGGCACCGTAATCGCGTTGCCGCCGCCCTCGGCCACATCTTTCACAGCGGCTGTCAGATCGTTAGCTGCCCGGTGTACACCGCCGGGCGTCTTGATCGGGCCGGACAGAGTGAAGGGCGGAATGCCGCCATTCTTGAAGAACCGCGCGCCGTAGCGCGTCACCGCCATAGCCAAGCCGATTGTATCGGCGTTGTTGTACACCGGACTGTAAGAGGACAGCCGGTCGCCCGAGGACATAAAACATAGGTCCAGCACCTCGGAAGCGGCATAGGTCACGCGCCGGGTACCGTCCTGGTAGTGGTAGAGCGTGCGGCCCTGGCGGCGCTCCACCGTCACCTTGGACACGTCCAGCGGCCATAGGTTGATCGGCTTGCCGCGGCCGTCGCGCTCAATGAAAGAAATATGGCGGCCCGAGGTGAGCACGTCCTGCCACACCCCGCGGCGCCACTCCAGGGCGCTGGTTTCGTCATTGGCGGCCCTGTTCAGCAACCCTGCCACTGGGTCATCCGGCCGCGTCTCCCGTCCTTTTTCGCCCTTGCCGTAGACCTTCAGGGGCATCCCGGCCATGGTGCGCGACAGAAACGACACCGCGGCAAGGACGCTCGGTACCTTGAGCGCGCTTTGCACCGTCACCACCTCATCGGTAATGCCCATGGCGCCGCCGAAAAAGGCCACAATCCCCGGATCGCTGGAGGCAATGCGCTGCACATCATCCGCCGCGCGGGCCTCCGCCTGGGGATCGCTCACGGCAGAAGCCGCCGCGGTGGAGGCCGCGCGGCGCTTTTTCTTGAAAAACATGGGTGGTTCCCTCTTATTGGCCGTGAGAATAGGCCGGGTCATCCCAGGGCGACGTGGACGCCCCGGCCGCTTCCGGGTTGCGGCTCATCAGCATGGCCGCATTGAAAATCCCGATCAGCGGGTCAATTTTCGCCTTGCCTGCCACGGCCTTGGTGATCATCACCGCATTGCCGCGCTGTTCGGTCTTGGCGTTACCCACGCACCAGGTGAGCATTTCCTGGCCGCAAGGCACAAAGCTCTTGTCTTTCAGCTTGCGCTCCAGACCCCAGACCGCAGGTGACAGCCGGGTGCCCTGGTTTACGGAGGTTAGCAGATCGCCCTCCATACCTGCCGCCCCAAGCTCATCCACCAGCGCGGCAACGCCCATCGGGTCCAGGCCGATCCCATATTTTTCCGGCAGCAAACCGGCTTCATGCACCTGGGCGCAGAGGGCAGCAACTTCGCGCAAGTCCTGCGAGGGGTCTTCACACAGCCTTACATCGCCCTGCGCCGCGAAGTCCTGCAGCTGGGTAGCAATATCCTGGCGGCGCTCCAGCACCTCGGGCTGCGCCCAGGCACGCGCCCAGCCGTACCATTTCCGCGTTTTTGCATGGCGCCCGATCAGCGCCAGCCCCAGCAGGTCATCCAGCCCGCCACCGTCAATCCCCGCGGTGATGCAATCTGATTGCTTAATCAGCTGATCCAGAGAAACCCGATCAGCCTTCACCGGCCACAGCCTGGCCCCGATCCAGGTTTCCGAATGGGTGCCCATGCCGATCTGAATGTTCAGATGCTGGGTGGCCCATACCATTTCTTCCTCATGGCCCTTGGCCAGCGCCTGGCGGTACAGGCGCATGAGGCGTTCAATGGTGATAGATCGGCCGAGGTTCGGCAGCACCATCGGCCACAGCCGCGGATCACGCCACAGCTTGTCCTCGCTCTGCTGCACCGCTTCGGAGAACTCATAGAGCATTGGCAGCAGGTTGCCGTCTTTGTGCTGGCCGTCCCGGACTTCGCGGGCGTATTTCAACTCCTGCCGGAAAATGCCTTTCGGCGGCTCATCGCTTTGGGTGGTGATGATCAGCAGCAGCGTGTCCGGCTGGGTGATCATCCCGCCGCGCAGCTGCGCCATCACCTTGGCCGCCTTGGCGTTGCCGCCGAGAACGTGCAACTCATCAATGATAACCAGCTTGGGGATTTTGCCGGTGACCACCTTTGTATCAAAAGACTTGACGGACAGTTTGGCGCCGTTGTCCCGGTCTACAATCTCTTGTGACCCCTCCCGGATGTTGAACCGGTCCTGCAGATAGCTGCGGCCAGTTTCCGGGTCTTCGGGATCGGCCTCAATCATCCCCTTAATCTGGCTGAAACAGGTATCCGCTACATCCTTGGTCGGGCCTACAATCAGCATTTCAGCGTTTGGAGTTTCGTTCACCAGCAGCGCGGTAATCCCCAGGGCGCCGGAATTGGTGGTTTTACTGTTCTTCTTGGGCACCAGGCAGAAGATTTCCCCCACCCGGTTTTCGCCCGTCTCAGGATCAGCACTGCCAAAGGCCGCCCGGACCAGAGCACGGAACCAATCGCCGCAGGCATCCCGCATGAAAGGCTGCCCTGGCACGTCCGGCAGGCGCAATTCGTTGAATATCTCCACCGCTTTCTGCGCGGCAGCCTCATCCAGCGGCAAATCAGGGATTGGCGCCCGGCCGTCTTTCAACCGGGCTTCCCAATCCGGGCAGGCAAAATCAAACGCCATCAGTTAAGCAAAGTGCTCCAGCGGCCGCTGGGCTGTTTCGCAGCCTCGGCCAACTGTTCTTTCTTGCCCAGCTTCTGCGGCTTGCCAGCGTCTGCTGCGCCATCGCTCTCCGGTGCCTCAACCGGCTTGGGCGGCGGCGGCACAGCACGGCCCTTTTCGGACATGGCAATTACCCGGTTTGCCGCCGTCACGTTCCCTTCGCGCATCCTCTTATGGATCGCCAGAATGGCCTCTGCCTCGGCCGCGTCCGCGGCGTTGGCCATTTCTAGGGAAAAATGTTTCCGCAAGGTCTTCACATCGCAGCCCAAATGGTTTGCGATGCGGGCCGGGCGCCAGCCCGCTGCAGCCAAAGCGGTGACAAGCTCTTGTTTTTCAATCGTTTTTTCAAAACTCGGCCGCCCCCAGCTTTCCCGGTTCTGATCCACCGGATCGCCCAGCAGGTCGCGGGGATGCTCATCTGGATGAAATTCGTCATTCATGGGAAAAAAAAATCTCCGAATGCGGGTATGTGCGGGTTAGCGGCGCCGGACCCCAGAGGGATCAGCCCCACCCCTCCCCCTTGCCGTCAGGGCGGGCAGCCTTTTCCTGGCGTTGCTTTTCACTGTCATGCCAAGCCTTGCAGACGGCCTGCAGATTGCTTTCATCCCAGAACAGCGCCAAGTTGCCGCGGTGCGGTTCAATGTGATCCACCACCGGGCTGTGCGGCGCTGGCGCCTTGCCGGTAAGCAGGTGCGGGCGGTCGCAGCCCTGGCACATCCATCCGGCCCGCTCCAGGATCACCAGGCGCAGATCGCGCCAGGGCTTAGTGGAGTAAAGCTTGCGCAGACGATTGCCCGCCGCCCTGGCACGGTTGCGGGCACGCTCCGCCGCCTGCCGGTCCGAATAGCCCACAGCCCGCGGCGCCGCCGCCAAGCGTTTGGGCAAGCCCTTGAGCCTGGCCATTGCGCGCCCGCCTGTTTTGAATGTCTGGAAATACTTACGGCCCGCGCGCTGTTGCGGGCGGGCCGTTGCCTTGGCACATTTCTGCACCGTTGTTTCCAGCTATGGCCGGGCAGTTAGCAGCCGTCAACCCTGCTGTTCTGCCACACGGCCGAGGCCAAGACCCTCTGCCACGTCTGCCAGCGCCGCCAGGATCGCATCGCGCAGCGGGTTGCGATTGAAGGCTTGCGCGCTCCAGCCGTGCGCCCTCAGGATCGCATCCACGCTGTCACCATCAACACAAACCGCCATGAGCGCATCAAAGGCCCTGATATTACGGCGTTTTTCGCTGGGACGCTTAACAGTCAGCAACACGCGGGGGACGCTGCGCTGCGGCCCGTGGCGGCGGTCAACAGGCCAGCGGTTAGCCAGAGCCTCTATCATGCGCAGCCGGGCAGCGTGCTTTACGCGGGTGGTGGCGCCGCCGTCAGACACGCCGCCCTTACTATCCGCCCCGGCCAGATCAGCCCCCCGCACAGCCCCCACGCGCTCCACCGCATCCCCCAGCATCTTGGCGGCGCGGCTGCGCGGATCGTTCTCCGGCAGCTTGGCCAGAAGCGGCGGCAATGCCCGGCGCGCGGTCTGCTGGCCCGGTAGGGTGATCCGCTCTTTCTGCGCCTTTGTGCCAGGCAGCGGTCGCGACAGTTCCACCAGTTGCACCGGCGCGCCCGCCAGGGCCGCAGGCAAGCGCTTCCCGGCGCCCTGGCCCTGGCGCTGGCGCCGCACGGCCACCGCCTTCACAATCGCCAGGTTTCTGCCCGCCAGGTAGGCCGAGGCGCGGCCGCGGGCGCTGGTTACCAATTCAGTCATGCAAGAGCCTCCAGATTTAGAAGGCCCATTCATAGCATCCGCAACATGTTGAAATTATGCGGGATCAATACACACAGAACGGGACCACCAAGGGACCGGACCGGGATTAGCAGGCACAGGGAAAATCCACTTAACCAACAGATATATAACGATATTATTACTCTTACGGGATTATCGGGATCAATAATTCAAGGTAATACGCAACGCACCCCGAACCCCTTCACGTACACAAAGACAACCCCGAATATTGAGCGGTTGGCCCCATTGAACCCAGACCCCTGATTTATCCCGTTGGAAATAAACAGAAATCATTAAGCGAAACGGCCCTTAAGCTGATCCCCAACACCCGCTTAATGGGATCAATCTATGCATGCTGCCCCTTAAAGCGGGAGGGGTGCGGGGTGCGCGGGAGGCGCGGCGGCGGCCGCAGCAGGCGCGGGAAGCCGCCAAGCGGACAAGCGAAAGGCCCGCCGGGGCGGGCCAGTCACGCTTTGGCAGAGCACGCCAGGAAGAAACGCGCCGGTATATTAAGGGACACCTTCAAGGCGTGACCGCATATCCTCAACCCTGGACCCCATCAGGCTGGCCAGCGCTTCAATCTGATCCAGCGGCCCCTCCTCACTCAACGCCGCGGCACCGCTGGCCAGAGCCTCAATTGCCTGCAACAAAACTGCAAGCCTCTCCAGGTCCGGCAATAGCTCCCCCGCAATACTCTCAGAGTTGGTTGGTACAGCCGCAAGCGCGGGCTTCTTCAAATCCTGCATTCTTCCCCCAGACGGAAATAGTTTAATCCTGGTGGCCGGGCGCAAAGGGGTTGGCGTTACCGCACACAGAGACGGCAGCTGTTCCCACCACAGGAACAGCCCCGCAATGCCCCCGGCCATAGGGGCAGAACTGTGTGATTGGGAACGCCAATTCCCAGCGCGCTACAGCGCACGTCCATGCATGATGCGCTCGGGCGTCAGGGTCAACCCCTGGGCGCAACCGAGGAGGATTGGAAAACCGCAAATCGCCCGCAAAAATTGAGAAAAACGCCTGCAAATAAATGCAGACGTTTAACGGAAAACCGGGATTTGCATCAATAATCAGAACTTAGAATAGATTTCCTTGGCGACTCACTCCTGCGTCAGCAGCCGCACGGCGGCGGCCGGGTGATAATGGGTCGTTCTTTTCGATCAGAGCCGCCACCCGTGCCTCCGCACGCTCATTGCACGCTTTACACCCGCAGGTTTTAAGCGGCCGCCGAACCGGAATACCCAAGCGGGGCGGTGGGGCGAATCCAAAAGGCGCCACCGGATCGCTGCAAAAGTCACAGGGAAGTACCGCCAGCGTCGCAGCATCCATGCGGCCGGCCATTATGCCACCCTCCGCTTGCGGGTGCCAAAACAACGCTTGCGGAATTTCCGGTTTGACGCCTGCCCGCGCTTTTCATGCGCACTGAAAACCGTCACCAGCCGCGAATTGCGCACTACAGGGTAATAGGCACCCTCGGGCAGCAGAATGCGATAAAGTGCGGCGCCGTCCCCCACATCGTAAACCCATTCCACCATATCATCCCGGCCAAGGCGCAGCGCCTCCTTCACCACCCACATCAGCAAATGCCCAGGAATGGAGCGCACGCCGCGTGCCGCTGCCTGGCTGGCGAAATGGCACTTACCATACCGCGCCGCAGTATCCCCAGGCACCTGCCAGTCCCTGGCCCCCTCCAAGATCGGGCGCAGGCTCATTTCAGCCGCCCCAGCTGATACTCGTAGTCTGTCTTTCGCTGCTGCGCCTTGGGCAGCAGAACAATACCCAGATATCCGGTTGTGGACCGCTTGACCCTGGTAAACACCGCGCCATCCTCACCCTTCACATTATTGGCACGGCGCAACAGGCTGTTAGAGGTATGGCGCGGCGTCCAGGCCGAGGTGCCGCTTTCCATCAGCCAGGCATTGAAAGCATCACCCAAATCGCGGGCTGTCTCGAAGTTGTCAGGGCTGCCGCTGATCCGGCATTCTGTCTCCAGAAAAGTGCGCATAGGGTCACTTTCCGCGCGGTATTCCTTGGTAGCCTCATCAATCACCGCGGGCGGCCGCAACCCGCCTGCCATCCACTCCAGGCAGCCCTCCACCATCCAGCGCAGAATGCCGTCGCGTTCACCCCAAAGCTTTTCGGGCAGCAACGGGTCCACCTCATCGGCCGGAATTTGCACCCCCCAAAGCATCAGCATAATGCGCCGCCAAATGCCATCGTCAGCACCCCGCACATCGGGCTTGTAATTGCCCGAAATGTTGAGCTTGAACTCCGGGATCAGGTCCACCGCCTCCTGGTGCAAGCGGCGGATCGGGATAGGCTCACCCCCGGTCAGCGCCTTAATGCGGGCCTCCTTCATCTTCTGGCCTTGCTCCGGCTCAGAGGCGCGGACAAATCGGGCGCCAGGCAGTCGCACCAGGTCCGGGGTAGCCTCACCGCCCTTGCCCTGGTCAGCACCGGTCAGGCTTTCAATTGGCAGGGTGGTTGAGTAATCCGCCATGATGCGGGCAATCGTATCCACCGCAGTGGACTTGCCGTTGCGGCCCTGCCCAAAGAGGAACAATAGCTTTTGCTCAGTGGTCAAGCCAGTCAGGTTGTAGCCGCACCACCGCTTAAAGAAAGCGCGCACATCGGGGTCAGGCAGCGCACGGGCCAGGAAGGCATCCCAGGCCGGGCATTTCGCCCTTGGGTGGTATTTGGCGCGGGCCATTTTGGTAATCCGGTGGCGCCGGTCGTGCGGCAGCAGGTCCACTTGCGGCACTTCAGACGCACCACCCCAAGCCGCGCCATGCGCATCCGGGCGGCGGGTGAAATGCAGCACGCCGTTTTCAACGCACAGCATCATCGGGTCTTTGTTCAAATCCTCAACCGATACGGCCACTGCCGTTTTTGCCTCTGCCAGCATGTTGGTAATCTTTCCTGTGTTGCCGCTGTTCTTTGCGTGCGCCGCGTGGCGCTCCGCGTCTTTCCCGTCATGATCAAGGGTAATGAACGGTATTTCGTGCATGATGCGCGCAGCGATATTCTGCGCATCCCGGCGCACCAGAATTTCATCCTCATCCGAAGCCCACCGGCGGCCGTCCCAGCGGAAGAAGCCGAGGCGGGGCACAAACAGGAAGTTGTCCCCGTAATAGAGCACCAGGCGCTGGCCGTTGCCAAAGTCATTGCGCGGAAACTCCACCCCCTTCACCTCCAGGCTCTCGGGCTCGTAAGCCTCCATTGGCGGCACCTCATCGGGTGGCAGTTCGCCGGGGAAATCCTCAGTCGGCCCGCCCACAACGGCCTCGGCGGCCACGAAGGCGTCACGGATAGTTTCAGGCTGTCCCTGCATTTTTCACTTCCTTCATTCGCATATCATTAAGGTCCGCACCCTCGGCGGCCGCGGCAATCCAGCCCTTGAAATCGGGATGGGGGCTGTAGTGGGCCGCCCGCTCCAAACCCGACAACAACTTTGCACGGGTAGCTTTGGGGTGGCTGTCACCGTCCTGGATAAACACCAGCTGACTGATGCACTCCGGCGGCCGCCAGGCGTCCGCATCCTCCAGGTCCGGCTGGCCGCTCCAGCGGATACCGGGCACTTTCAACATACGGCCGCTCATGTTGCCGAGGTCGATCCCGGCCCAGAACGCAGCCGCAGGCCGGATACCCTCCGCCAGCGCGCTGCCGGTGGTTTCGATACCCTCCCCCATGATCATCACACCCGAGGTGCCCAGCGGGGTAAGGCGGATAGCACAGCCCTTTTTGCTGCCGCGCACCATCTTGGCAGGCCACGCCTTGCCCTTGGCATCCGACAGGCTGCCATCCGGTGCGATGATTTGCGCCTTCCGGCCGGGGCGTTCCAAGTCAAACCAGGTTTGATGCACGGCCGTGATCCGGCCCTGCGCATTCTGACCGGCCGCAATCATGCAGGGGCCGCGCATCCAGGCCACTGTGCCGCGGCCGGGCCAGAACTTCATGTACGGGTGATCCGGCAGAAACCGCAGCGTGGGAGGCCAACCGTTCGGAAACCAGACGCCGCGGGCGGCCAGGTATTCCTCCGCCGGGGTTCCCTCCCCAGTCAATGCGGCGTGCCAGATTTCGCGGGCATCCCGGATCGCACGGGCGCGGGCCGCTTCCTCTGCTTCCCGACGCTGGCGCTCTGCTGCCTCAGCCTTAGCCTTGCGTCGGGCCACCACGGCCGGATCGGGCGCAACGTCCGCCTTACCCACCAAGTAGTCCAGCGCCTTGACAAAATCACAGGCCAGGACGAACTGCACCAGCTTCAGCCCATCGCCACCATCATCGCAAATGCGGCAGTTGAACAAGCCGCGGTTCGGGTTGATCGAAAACCGGTCCCGGCCGCCGCAGACCGGGCAAGGCCCCTCAAACTCCAGCCCGGCCCGGCGCAGCCCTTCAATGCCGAGGCGGGCGGCCACCTCCATTATGGGGATGGCCTTAGCCTCATGGCGGCGGCCGTCATCCGCCAGGCCGGTCATTTCAACACGGCTGGCGCAGCTGGCCGCGGCACCACCCCCTCCTCAAAGCGGAATGTATTAGGGGCCTCCAAGCAGTACCCCACCCCGCGCCAGGTGGTAATTTCCACCGGCAGGCGCAGCTTTTCCAACCGCCTGCGGATCATTGCCACACCGCTCACCACCCGGTCAGGCGATGGCCAGTCATCGGTGTGCGCGTCAACACAGCGCGCCGCCAGCAGAGCATCCAACGACACATAGCGGCCACGCTTGGCGTCCATTGCGTGCAGCATCCGCAGTTCCGAATTCGCCAGCGCCAGCCCCATATCGGCGCAACCCTCATAGAAGGCTGGCAGAGGCGCCAGGTAATAGGCCATCAGGTCCAGCGCATACTCCACCTGTTCAGGCTCGGGCTGCGCCAAAACCTCAGCGCGGATCGGGGCCATGGGATCATGCATCAGGGGCCGCCTTTCGCACCCAGCGGGGGCAATGGGCCGCCCCGGCGCGGCGGTGCTTGGTCAGGTCATAGTAAGCACAAGCACCATGCGGCGTTGCACCACGCAAAGCCCCCTGGAAGTGCTCACAGGTGCCGCAGATGCGCTGCAAATGCAGTTGGCAGCGGGGATCAAAAGGGTTTTCCTCGGCGGGCCGGGTGTTGACCCACCTTTTCAAGAGAACATCATCATCCAGAATACAGGTCATGGCCTACCTTCCAGACTTGCGCAGGGCGCTGGATGCCATACGGCGCAACGGATCATTCGGCATTGCATCAGGAGCACCGCGCACAAGGCCGAGGTAAGCGCGGACGATTTCCGCCGCCATAGCTTCGGGATTACTGCCTGCATCAGCGGCCATCGCACGCACCAGGCGCCGGTCGGGAGGCGGGAGGGAATTCAACAGGTCAGCCATTGGCGCGCACCTCCACTTGAGGGAGTTGCACCTGCTGATCCGCCGCCAACTCGTGCAGCTTGCACGTTAAAACGTGCGTAGTGGACAAGGCGATATCGCGGTCCGGCGTGGTCAGGAAGGTTTGCAGGACATTCTTGCCCAGCTTGCACTTGACCGCCAGGGATGTGGCCGAAACACCCTTTAGCAGGGCCAGACTATCCTGGACCCAGGCCCGGAAATCCTCCGGCGGCGGGTTATAAACGGGAATAGTATTCCTTACTTGCACAACAGCCTCCATTTTGCTGTGGGGCAAAGCCGCCCCAATATGTTGTTATGACTTACCTAACAGCACGCTATACCGTGCATTGCACTCAATATAATGCGCACAACGCACGTTGTTCTGTGCATCGCCCGATTTAACCAACTTGCGCTTGATTTCGTGTGCACTTCCCGCTTTTGTGGGATATGCACGCTATACCGAACATACTACCAGGGATTAGACGGATGGAAAAAACCGATCCACGGATAGACATTGCCCGCAACAACCTGCGCATGGCTGTTACATTTCGAAGAACAAGTTTATCAGCCACCTCAGTTGAGGCGGGAATGGCCCGAAACGGTCTTAGCCAATTCGTCACCGGGCGCACGGGACTGACCTATGCAAACATGCTGAGAACTTGCGACGCTCTAAACCTCCCCATTGGCGTAATCCACCGCGCCGATGCCATTACGGAAAACCGCATCCGGCTTTACCAGCGGCTTGAACGGCTGCCAGAACACAAGCTGCAGCAGGCGCTGGACGCTGTGGAAGCCTAACCGGACCAAACCCCAATTCAGACACACCGCCGGACGGGCGGCAGAAAAGGATTGCGCCATAACGGCACCTCTCTCTCATTAGCCCTGGCGGGGTGAAGCCGCCGGGGCGCTGCTCTCCCCCTTAGTCTTAGCCATTGCACGGTAAACCATGCAATACCCTTTTTAACTTGCAAGCGCACTTTTTTGAGTGCTACCCAAGGCGCACGGTAAAAAGGGCATTGCACATGAAACAGAACAGAAGCGCATCAGGCCGTGACAGGTTCGCCCAGGCAGTCCTGGAGATTACGCAACCTGTGATCCTGCTAACCGCCATTGTCGCCGCAGCTGCGGCAGCGGCGCGTTTCACAGGGGGATTTTGATGGATCAGCCTGGCGACGAACGCAACCTCTCCACCGATGAAGCGGTGGAATACCTCAAGAACCAGGGGGTTCAAACCTCCAGGCGGAAACTGGACAGCCTGCGCCAATCTGGCGGCGTGCCCTACATAGCAACCCACGGCCGGGTGAAATTCCTTTTCCGCCCTGCCAGCCTCCGGGCCACTTTTCTAAAGGAGCAATCAGAATGCCCCTCAAGCTCATCAGACGCAAAAACAAAGCGGGGAAGCCAAGCGGCAACTACTTCGCGCGCGGCACAGTCGCCGGACAGTCTGTTTACCAAAGCACTGGCACTAGCATCCGAGGCGAAGCGGAAGCCTGGGCTAACCGGCTTGAAACGAAAATGCGGGAACGTCACGCCTTTGGTGCCTCGGCAACGCTGACCTTTGCCGAGGCGGCGCATGAATACATGCTGTCCGGCGGCGAAGGCAGGTTCTTAAAGAAGGTTCTGGAATACTTCGGACCCGATACCCGCGTGGCGGATATTGACAACGGCACAATGCTGGAAGCCGCAGATGCGATTTACCCGGACGCGGCGCCTGCAACCGTCAATCGTCAGCTGATCGGCCCGGTTTCCGCAGTGATCGGCATGGCCTCCGAGAACGGCCGCGCAATTCCCAGAAAGTTCCGCCGCCTAACCGTCCGCAACGCGCGCACCCGATGGCTGACACCGGCGGAATTTGAACGCCTGCTATCCAACGCGGCGCCTCACCTTGTGCCCATCCTGGCCTGCCTGATCGGCACCGGCTGCCGCGCCTCCGAGGCATTGGGTGCCGAGGTCGAGAACTGGCACCCGGCTACTGGCGAGCTTTGGCTGCCTGAAACCAAAAACGGGCACGCCCGCATGGTGCAGATGCCAGAGCGTGCGCGCGACCTGATCCTGGCGGAAGGGGTGCCCGAGGACGGCCAGTTGCTCCAAACCCCGAAGGGCCAAGGATATGTCATGCGCAGTAATGGGGGCGGGCAAATCCAAACCGCATTCAATTTCGCCAGAGACAACGCCGGGCTGGGGCCGGAAGTCACTCCGCATGTGATCCGCCACACCTGGGCCACTTGGTTCTATGCCGCCACCAAGGATTACGGGCGGATGCTCGATCTGGGCGGGTGGCGCACCGCCAGCACAGCAGAACGCTACCGCAAGAACTCTCCCGCCGACCTACCCGCTAAACTGCTGAAAGCGGGCTGGAACTTCCAGCGCCTTGGCGCCGATCTGCCGGACACAATGGAACGGCGCGCAGGGCTGCGGGCCGTGTGAACACGAAAGGAACCCAACAGATGACCACCGAAACGGGAAACACAAAAACCGGCCAAACCATCCGCGAAATTTATGCAGATTGGGAAAGTCTGACGTTCGAACAGAAAAAGGCAGTTTTCGCGGAGAGACGGCCAAAAGCTGAGAAACTGCTGCGCGGCCTTTTGAAGCCTGGCGACAAAATGCGGGCCACCAAAGCCAGCTGCAATGCGCGCGAAGCCACTTTCACCTTTCACGGCTGGGATGGCGGCTGGATTATCTCCAAGAGCGGGGAAAGCATAAGCCCCTGCATGGTTTACAGCGTCAACCGCCAAATCATCAATGCCTAGAGGGCCGCAGAAATGAAAGACATTCGATACAACCTTTGGATTTGCCCACACTGCCAGCAGCCAGGAATACCCGGCTGGCATAATGCATTCCACAACGGCCTGGATTACGGGGGCAATTACCCAGATTGGGAAGCCCTCGGACACTACTGCGAAACCCCCGGCTGCGGCGCCGACCTAGTGGTTAAATACGGCGGACCGCAGGATACACCCCGCGTCCTGGTAGTTGGACACCTGGACGAAAACAACGGCTCCACAGACGGTATGTTCAAGGGCTTTAAGGCATTTAAGGCCGATCAAAACGCAGGCGCAGCCCTGAAAATGTCACTTGACAAGGAGCACCAATTGAAGGCGCTGCACCTCCCCCTCCAGGCCGCGTACTTTGAGCAAATCAAGAGCGGAGAGAAGGTGGAGGAATACCGCAAGGCCACCCCCTACTGGCGGAAACGGCTGGAGGGCCGCACCTTTTCGGAAATCATCCTTACAAAGGGATATCCGCGCCGAGATTGCACGGAAGGCCGCATCAGCCGCCCCTGGTACAGCTGGCGCAAAACCACCATCACGCACCCGCATTTCGGCGCCGATCCGGTCGAAGTCTATGCAATCCGCGTGAATTGAAGCCGCCGTGGTCATGCTCACTTATTGCTTGCACTGCACGTTAAACCGTGCAACGCATTACTTGTTACTAACCGTCAATAGAAAATGGAATGGCCTGCCGGAATGCTGAAACACCTTCTCAACTGGATCGCACCGTGCCGCCACGGCCACGACTATCACGGTGAAATTCGCTTGGACTACGCATCGCCAGATGGATCATGCGGCCGTTTTGGCCGCCTCTACACCGTCCGCTGCCGCCGGTGCGGCAAACGGCACACCCCCGCTTACTAAAAGGACCAACACATGACACCGATTGTAATTCACGGCGATTATCGCACAGGCAAAACCTACAATGAAAAGGCGTTGGCCAAGCACTACGGCGCCAAGATTGGCGGTGAAGTCTGGCGCGAAAAGGGCGCCGAAAGGCTTAAATCCAGCCACCTTTATACCAGCCTCACGCCAGTGCCGGGTGCAAGGAATATCCACATTAACCAGGCACGCAAAGACGCCGGGATTAAACCCTGGCAGCCCTCCAAATAAGGACCGCCTAGCGCGGAGCGCCAAGCAGCGACCAGAAGGCCCCAGGGATCACCTGGGGCCTTTTCCTTGCGACAGCCCAGGGGCTGCGGCATAGTTCCGCTGAATTTCCAGCACGGGATTGCAGCCTCATGAAACCATTGCAAACCGCCGCGGCGGGCATTTTCGCCGCGGGGCTGGGCGCCAGCGCCGTACTATTCGCCATGAGCACGGACGAGGCCGAGGACGGATGCACAAAGCTGGCCGCCTATAACTTCACTCAGGCCGAAGTCACCAGGCGCCTGTCCTCCCCCGGCACCGCCGAATTTCCGGCAGACCCGCCCGCGCCGATGCACGTTAGCGAGGACGTGCTAATTGCAACCAAGGGCGAATGCCTGTTTGGCGTCTCCGCATGGGTCGATGCGCAAAACGCTTTGGGGGCCATTCGGCGCACCAATTTCAGCGCCGATGTTGAATATCAGGCCAGCACCGGCCGGTGGAAATTGCGGGACATACACCTGGCGCCGCATTAACCCGCCCGGCCAGCAGAAAAGCCCCAGGGATCACCTGGGGCCTTTTCATTTTTAGGACCGAACACGGCCGAGGCCATCACATGCAGGACAAGGCCAAACCGGCGGCGGGCTGGCGCATAAACTCTGCACAAGCCCGGAACCATTGCAGGCCAGGCAGCGGCACCCGCCGCTGCCTGGCGCGCTGCCGCTAGGCTTTGCCGATAATGGCGGCCAGGGCATTCTGCACTTTCTTGGCCTTTGCCTCCTCAGCATCTGCCGAGGCAATCACCGCGCCGCCTTCACGTTGCACCTGGCGGGCGACAGCCTCGGCATGGGCGATTTCTGCCCGCGCATCCTTGCATCGGGTCTGGGCGGTGGCAATCACGTCCGCCAGGCCAGCCTGGGCGGCTTTGAACGGTGCCAGGGCCTCGGCAACGGTGGCCGGTTTATTTTTCTTAAAGAAGCTCATGGGATTTCCTCACTGCAATGCAATTCACGGTTTAACGTGCATGACGTATTCGCACGTTAAACCGTGCTGCCGCGGCTAAAAAAGCGCCCTGTGATTCGGATAGCGGACGTCAAAGGATGCACGGATTTTGCACGGGTTCCCCAGGAAATCCGGGAAAGTGCCATACACCATAATGCAATGCACGGTAAACCGTTTTGCACTACAGCCCATTTTGGGTGCAAATTTATCCAGCCATTTCATGAGGTTAATGGCGGAGACGATGGGATTCGAACCCACGAAACCTTGCGGTTTACTCCCTTAGCAGGGGAGCGCCTTCGACCACTCGGCCACGTCTCCGCTGACCCGTATATGTGCCGCAAACCAGAGAAACAAGGCGTTTTTTCAATTTTTTTCCGCGCCAGCAAAACAGGGAGTTTCCCCGGTTTTCAGGGAACCTTTGCGGAACTGCACGTGATTCACGTGCAAAATCCGTGCAGCCGTGTTCGCGCAATGTTCACGGCAGTCGACCTAAACTTGATTCCCTCCCCTGCTCCGGTCGCAATGAGAGTCGCCAAATCACCAAACCGCATTCCAAAGGCCGCACATGGAGACGAAAGACTATCCCCTGGCGATAGTGGAAACCGCAGGCCATCGCTGCAAGCGCTTCGGCAGATAGGTACTTGCACCTAGACCATGTAATGCACGCCTATTGCGCTTCGCTGACGCCATTGCAGCCGACAGCATCAAAGTATGCTGTACCGCCTCACCGGGCCTCCGCTTCCGGGAAGGCGACCCGGGAATGCCGCGTCTGCAGAAGTGTGCGCTTGGTACGGATAATAGAAGGGCTGCCTTCCGTCGTCTTGGGAAACATCCGCAATCCCCTCTGTGCATGAAGGGCGGTGATTTGGTCGCCACGGTACAGCGGGAAGCTACCCCCGCGTTACATATCAGGGGTTACGTTCATGTTTATCGAGCTGGGGCGTTACGGACCGCCTCAATAATTTCAATGGCTTAGACGAAGTGTAACGCCGTAACGCCTGTAACGGCGGGGGAGAGTGTATACCTCTTACTCTCTCCGGCAGGATATCTCTTTCTCTCTTTATATATATATAACTATTTATGTGTTACATACATAGACATACATACAAACTTCCAGTATTTTCAACAACTTAACCCCGTAACAGGCGTGTAACGCTCAGCGTAACACCGTTACATCATTGATTTTAAATGATTTTTTTTCAGAGCCACTGCCCCCGCCTACGGTAGGAACATCGCATTTTCAAGCTCCTCGGTGTATGGCGGCTAATGAAATAAAGACAATCACCAAATGTTTTCAAAGATGTAACGGAACCTGCATGCTAATCGAGCCCTGATGCCCGTGTTGAACAGAAGGGAAAGCGCCAACTGGGGGCAAAGGTCGGCTTGAAAGGCAGCCTGCCCTGGTCTTGCCGCAACAGCAGCAGGTCTCGGCAAAGGAACCCTCGAAGGCTGAGGAGGGCTGCGGTTCATGTCTTTCCGGAATTGTGGAGAACTGAAAAATGCCGCTTTTGGTTTTCAACCTCATGACCCACATTACCCCCGAGACTAAAATCAGGTTGAAAGGTGAACCACCAGATGAACGAAAACCTTGTCCGTATCATGCGCGCGGAACATCTGCTCCACCAGGTTTGCGAGGACGCACTATCCGAATATGTAGCGGAGTGCGGTAGCCGTGACGCTGCCATCACCAAGCTGTCCACCCAGTTCCTGTTCGTAGACAAGATCGCAGAAGCAACCAGCGATGGTGATATCGAGGTGAACTGGGGTGTCCTGATTTCTTCAGAAATTGCCGGAAATGACCAGCATTATATGACCCGTTACAATGTTTCTGAGAGCCCTGAGGCCTTTGAGACCCTTTTGGACGCGGTGCGGGATTCCGGCAACCTCAGCAAGTTGGTGAAACTTGTTGCAGATGGCTGGAACGACGAAGAGCACTATCGGGTTATCTGCGAAATCCAGGCCGAAGAGGAACTCTGGACAGAAGAATGGGAAGAAGACAGTGCCATGTAGTGAACGGTGACTGAACAAGCGCAACGCTTGGAGCGGCATCAACGCGCAACAGGCCATGGGGGAGAATGCAGCGGTGCGAAAGCCTGCCAGGGCAGCGAATCCATGGCCTAGCCGCGGGCGGTGTACAAACTGGCGAGTTTTGGCCCGATCTGGTTCGAAGGAGAGCGGAAACATGGTCGTCGCAGCCGCGAGGTGTTTGCGCAGCTTCAGCATGCACCGAGAGTGTCCACAGAGCGAAATCAAACCCGAAACACCTGTACCACGAGCGGATAGATCCATACGAGGAGATTACACCCCGTTCCACCCACACATCGTTAAGGCCACGTAGTCTCAGCACGAAACGACGGCAAACCCAAAGGGCATAGAAAATCACGGATCGCGCAAACCGAAATCCTAAAAGCGGGCACCCGATGCTTTGTTCGTAACAATGAAAGGACTCTTGCCTCGACGCCCAGCTACCAAAATCTGACCGAGCTTCCCGGTACGTTCCTTGCGCGGCCTCTTCTCACTCTAACTCACGCCAGATTCCCCTGCAGCTCCAACTCACGAAACACATCCCATTGGAAGAGCGCGAAGTGAACTGCCGCTCGGTTTGTGACAGCGGTAGGCACTCTGGGAGATAGGATCCTTAGCGGGACAGCTTGGCAACCAGACAAAGCGCAGCTATATGCGGATCGTGGGCAGAAGATTCTTGATATGTCTGGCACGGCGCGTGACCATCATTTTCGTCGCACTGGCTTTTTCCTTTGCGACGAATTTTATGTCCGCGATGGCCATGGACATGTCACATCAGGCAAGCCTCGCGGAAGAAGCCGGTCACTCGTCAAATTCCGGGTCCGATCACTCCCTTCGACCGGTGTCTCCATCGCAAAGTGATGATCGCGACGGGTGTGCATACGATCCGGTCTCTGCCCGTTGCATCGGCGGCTCATGCTTCAGCACCGACTTGTCCTCCGCGGCTATCCCGCCTGCCGCGATGATAGCTTCCTCGCTCCACCTTAAAGCCGGAGCGAGCAATTTCGGTGTTCATCTGGAAACACCGCCTCCGGTCCGGCCTCCCAAGCACGTTTGACAAATTTCGCTTCCGGCGGCGGTCCTGAGACGCGCCGGTAATTTGTCAACAACATAGGCTGCTTCGGGAAGAACAGCCTGGAGGTTATCATGCGCGGACGTTACACAGCGCTCAGCATCCTTGCGCTTGCCGCAGGAACGGTGGGCGGGGTTCTTCTGGAACGGACATACCTTAACTTCACTGAAAGCCCGGCCTCGGACGGCCCTGAGATCCTGTACTGGGTTGCTCCGATGGATCCGAACTACCGGCGCGACGACCCCGGGAAATCACCGATGGGCATGGACCTGATCCCTGTCTATGCCGGTCAGGAGCCCGCAGGTGATCCCGCTGAAGTGTCGCTCTCACCGGCCGAAGTCAATGCAATCGGTGTGCGCACCGCGGTTTCACGGATGTCGGACATATCGGCGAGGATAGAGACCGTCGGCTTCGTGGGATACGACGAGCATCGGACTAGCCATGTCCACACCCGCGCCGACGGGTGGATCGAGAAACTAAAAACCCGAGCCATCGGCGATCGCGTGCTCAAAGGCGACGTCCTGTTCGAGATGTTCTCGCCAGTGATCAGCGCGGCGACCGGCGACTTGGTCCGCGCCGTCAAGGCGGGAGACGCCAGAATTCTCGACGCCGCCCGGAACAAGCTTCTTAGCCACGGTATGTCGGAGGCTCAGATTGCGGAGATCGAAGCTAGCGGTGAACTTGCACGGAGCATCAGGATCGAAGCTCCGCAAGACGGCGTCGTGATCGCGCTTTCGGCTGCCGATGGCATGTATCTTCAGCCTGGGACGCTTGCAGTTGCACTTAGCGACTTGAAAACCGTCTGGCTGATCGTTGACGTATTCGAGCGGGACATCGCGCGCCTCGGCGAAGACATGCGCGCGGTCGCCCGCTTCGAGCATCTGCGCGGGCGCACGTTCGAGGGAGAGATCGATTACATCTATCCCGAACTTGACCCCAAAACCCGCACGCTGCCGGTGCGGCTAAGGTTCGACAACTCGAAGGGTCTCTTGAGGCCCAATATGTTCGGAACCGTAAGTCTAGTTCCGTCCCGGACGCGAACGGCGCTGACAGTGCCGTCGGAGGCGGTTATTCGGACCGGTTCGGCCGAACGCGTGATTCTGAAGACCGGTGAAGGAACCTTCAAGCCGCGGCTGGTTACATCCGGCCTGCGTGACAATTTCGGCGAGGGCGGCCGGACCGAAATCGTCCAAGGGCTCGCGCCGGGCGAGGAAGTCGTCGCGTCGGCGCAGTTCCTGATCGACAGCGAAAGCGCCCTCAGCGCAGGTCTTATGCGCATGGCGCCAATTGACGAGGCGCCAGCGCGCGGTACCGGCAGGCTTGTCACGCTGGACAGCGAGACCCGGCTGGCGACGATCAAGCACGGCCCCCTCGACAGCCTCAACTGGCCGGCAATGACCTCCGTTTTCCCAGTGCGGGCGGATGTTCCGCTTGATCCTCTGGCCGAAGATTCCGGGATCGCTTTCACGGTTGCCCGGGGCGCGGATAACCTTCTTGCCCTGATAGAGATCGGTGCCGATGACGGGGTTGCCGCCACGGGGACTGGCACTATCCACGCCGTGAACCCGGACGGCACACTGACCGTGTCGCACGCTCCGATTCCTGCGCTTGGCTGGCCCGCGATGGAGATGGAATTCGACGTGGCCGGGCTGGATCCCGACTCGGTGGTTCTGGACAGACCAGTCGAGTTCGATCTGGCCAAGGACGACGCGGGCATGTTCAGCATTATTGCGGTCCGGGAACAAGCAGCCACTGCCGTGCCGGTGTCCGGGGAAACCGCGATGGCCGAGGCGGCTCCAATTGTCGTCCGCGGCACAATTGACGCCGTTGACCCGGCTGCTCGCACGGCGACGATAAGCCATGGACCGATGACCGAACTCGGGATGCCCGGCATGACGATGGACTTTTCCGTCTCGGAGGAACTGGAACCAGCGGCACTGGCCACTGGAACCGAGATGACCTTAACCTTTGCTCGGCCGGACGGGATGACGCTATTGCTGGCGAGCGCCGAACCTGTCATCGCCCCGATGAAAGTTGCTGGCACTATCAACTCGACAGATCCCGGCCGGGGCATGGTGAACATCACTCATGACGCCATGGTCGAGCTCGGAATGCCGGGAATGACGATGGATTTCGCCGTGGAAGAGACCCTGGACCAGGCAACCCTTCCGATCGGCGAGAGAGTAGGCCTACTGTTCCGCCGTAACCCCGACTTCTCGCTGACGCTGGTCGGCATCACCTCTGTGCCGGAGGTGAGCTAATGATACCCGCTATCATCCGTCATTCCCTGGCCAACCGGTTCATGATCCTCGCGCTTGCCGTGATGATCGGAATTACCGGGGTATGGGCAATCCGCGAAACCCCGGTGGATGCCATCCCCGACCTTTCGGACGTCCAAGTGATCGTCCGCACTCCGTACCCCGGGCAAGCGCCGCAGGTTGTCGAGGACCAGATCACCTACCCGCTTGCCACCGCGATGCTTGCCGTCCCTGGCGCTAGCGATGTGCGCGGCTTTTCGTTCTTCGGCGACAGCTATGTCTATATTGTCTTCGAGGACGGCACTGACCTTTACTGGGCGCGGACCCGCGTCCTGGAATACCTCGGGCAAATCGCATCCCGCCTGCCTGAAGAAGTTTCTCCGCAGCTGGGGCCTGACGCGACCGGCGTAGGTTGGATCTACCAGTACGCGCTGATCGACCGGAGCGGGAACCACGATCTGGCACAGCTCCGGACCTTGCAGGATTGGTTCTTGAAGTACGAACTGCAGACCGTCGACGGCGTATCGGAGGTCGCCACCATCGGCGGCATGGTCCGTCAGTACCAAGTCGTGGTCGACCCGGACAAGCTGCGTGCCTACGACATCACGCTTCCGCAATTGCGGGACGCTATTCAGGCTGCGAACCGGGAAACAGGCGGCAGTGTTATCGAGATGGGCGAAGCCGAGTTCATGGTGCGCTCGACCGGTTATGTCGATGAACTGGCCGATCTCGCTCGCGCACCGCTAATGGTGAACGAGCGCGGCGCGGCAGTCACACTTGGAGATGTCGCCGATATCCGTTTTGGCCCAGAGCTTCGCCGCGGCGTCGGAGAATTTGGCGGCGAAGGCGATGCAGTGGGCGGCGTTGTGATCCTGCGTTGGGGCGGCAACGCGCTTGCCACGATCAAGAACGTCGAGGAGCGGATAGAGCAAATCCGCCCGAACCTTCCTGAAGGCGTAGAGCTGGTGACAACATACAGCCGTGCTGGCGTCATCGAGCGCGCCATTGACAACCTGCAGGACAAGTTGACCGAGGAGTTCATCGTTGTTGTGCTGGTATGTGCGGCGTTCCTGCTGCACATGCGCTCGTCGCTGGTGATCCTGCTGTCTCTGCCTCTTGGGATCTTCGCGGCCTTCATCATCATGAAGCTGCAGGGAGTGAATGCCAACATCATGTCACTGGGTGGCATAGCCATTGCCATCGGAGCCATGGTGGACGCAGCGATCGTTATGATCGAGGCTATGCACCGCAGGCTGGAAAGCGAAAAGCTGACCGACCAGAACCGATGGCGGATCGTCGGTGAATGCGCATCGGAAGTTGGGCCTGCACTGTTCTATTCGCTGGCGATCATCACAGTAAGCTTTCTCCCGGTCTTCGTGCTGGAAAGCCAGGAGGGTAGACTGTTCAAACCGCTGGCCTTTACCAAGACCTACGCTATGGCTGCGGCGGCGATCCTGTCGATTACTCTGGTTCCGGTCCTGATGGGGTACTTCGTGCGTGGGCGGATTATGCCGGAACATAAAAACCCGCTTAACCGCGCGGTGATCTGGGCCTATCGCCCGTTTCTCGACGCCGCGGTTGCCTGGCCTTGGGCAACGACGCTGCTGTCGGTGGCGCTGGTCGCCTCGATGTGGTGGCCGCTTCAGCGCATAGGCAGCGAGTTCATGCCGGAACTCAACGAAGGCGACTTCCTCTATATGCCCTCGCTGTATCCGGGCGTATCCATCGGCAAGGCGCGCGAGATCCTGCAGCAGACGGACCGGCTGATCGCAACGGTGCCCGAGGTCAAGACGGTCCACGGCAAGCTCGGCCGCGCTGAGTCCGCGACCGACCCGGCGCCCCTGACAATGATCGAGACGACAATCCAGTTGAAGCCCGAGTCCGAATGGCGGCCGGGCATGACAATGGAACGTATCCGCGAAGAGCTCGACCGTACGGTTCAGGTGCCCGGAGTGACTAACGTCTGGATTCAGCCGATCAAGAACCGGATCGACATGCTGGCGACCGGTATCAAGACGCCTGTCGGGGTGAAGATTTCGGGTGCAGATCTCTCGGTCATCGAAGGGATCGGGGTCGAAATCGAACGTGCCGTGGCCGGTATCGAGGGCACGGCATCGGCCTACGCCGAACGGCCCGTGGGCGGGCGTTTCATCGAAATTGATGTCAACCGCGAGGCCGCTGCGCGTTACCTGATGAGTGTGCGCGACGTTCAGGATGTCGTGCAGACCGCGATCGGGGGCATGCAGGTCTCGGAAACGGTCGAGGGCCTCGAACGCTTCCCGATCAACCTGCGCTATCCGCAGGAATGGCGAAACAGCCCTGAACGCCTTCAGGGTCTGCCGGTTGTGACCCCCTCGGGGGCACACATCCCGCTTGGTGCCCTCGCCGAGGTCCGCATCGTCGACGGCCCGGGCATGATCCGGTCCGAAAACGCCCGGCGCACCGGCTTCGTCTTCATCGACATCGCTGGCCGAGACCTTGGCAGCTACGTGACCGAGGCACGCGCCCGCGTCGCGGATGAGGTAGCGCTTCCACCAGGCTACTCCATCACCTGGTCGGGCCAGTACGAATACATTCAGCGGATGCAGCAGCGGCTGACACTGGTGGCACCTGCCACACTTCTTCTCATCACGCTGATGCTGTTCCTGGCGTTCAACCGCGTGATCGAGGTGGGCATCATCCTTGCCGCGCTGCCAGTTGCTCTGGCAGGCGGGGTCTGGTTCCTGTGGTACCTCAGCTTCGACATTTCGGTCGCCGTGCTGGTGGGTTTCATTGCGCTGGCCGGTGTCGCCGTCGAAACTGCGATCGTGATGCTTCTGTACCTCAATCTGGCTTGGGAGAAGCGTAAGAAACTTGCCATCTCGGAAAACCGCACCCTGGCGCCACTCGACATCGAGGAAGCCGTTTTCGAGGGGGCACTGCTGCGTGTCCGTCCTAAAGTGATGACGGTTGCGACGATTTTCGCCGGTCTAATCCCGATCATGTATGGCCACGGCACCGGATCAGAAATCATGCAGCGCATTGCGGCGCCGATGGTCGGAGGCATGGTCACGGCGACGCTGCTGACGCTCTTCGTCATCCCTGCAGTCTTTGTCATCTGGAAGCGTCTGGCTTTGCGGCGCGTTAATCGCGAGATCGGCAGTCCTCCACCAGCGGGCGAAACGGCCGTTCCGGCCGAATGAAACCCACGAAACTCTAACCCTTGAGAGGATATCCAATGAAAAGCTTCACCTTCGCCAGTATTGTCCTTGCCTTTTGCGCCAGCGGCGCATTCGCTCAAACAACCCACAGTATGGATCACTCCGGCATGCACATGAGTGATAGCCAAATGGAGGGCGCAGTACACGCCACCGCCCTCGTCAACTCAATCAGCGATGGCTCCGCAAATGTCAGCCACGACCCCATTCCCGAAATCGGCTGGCCCGGCATGACGATGGACTTGCCACTCCTGGCCGACGCGCAAATCATGGGAGACGTTGCACCCGGCGACAAGGTTACCCTCATGCTGCTCAAGGGCTCTGACGGAATGTATGCAATCGGTGCCATGATGCCGAATTGACCGGCGCGGCATCGAAACCGCACCTGAAGCCCCGAAGCCCGCCCTCGAGGCGTTGAACGCCGCGCTGCTGATCCGGTGCCACCGGTAAAACCGGTATGGATCACCCGTCATGCGCGGCGTTCACATTTGCGGCGGCGCTGCCAGCCGTTGCAGTATTGCCCGCCACCGCCCAAACCCGCTCTGCACTTCATGTGCTGAAGGATCCGTGCGCCTCAAATCCAAACCGATTGCAGTTTCATGATCACCGCTGCGGCACCCGTCAAAGCCAGTGTGAATATTGCGAAGAAAACCAGCGCAAGCAGGATCGGCCCGAGCTTGCCCGGCAGCTTGCATACCAAGCCGCGCAGCCATTCCCATCGCCCGGAGCACCTTTCAAGACTGCTGTCGATCACTGTTGCGTATAGGGGCAAGGCGCTGACCAGCGTCGCGTAAAGGTAAACACCGGAAATGTTCTCAAAAAAGGCGGACCGGACAAGTGTGGGCCCAACCACCTGCAACGCCTGCCAGTGATCCCCTCCGAACGAGCCGAACCAGTCAGCCGAAATGAAATATATTACTCCATGCAACAGGACGAAAATGACGACCCTTGCAGGCAGGTCGATCAGGAGGATACGGGCCGGCACGGCTGCTTCACGCTTCTTGGCGGTCCTTACGGCAAAAAGAAAGAAGCTCACGTAGTTGACGGCAAATACAACAAGTAAACCATTTGTCACGACCTGCCGCAGAAACCGGCTGAACGCGGGCCCACTTTCCAATAGCAATGCCCCGAAGCCCGGCGTGAGGGCGATATAGAGCAGCAGTAGCGGAAACAGGCCTGCACAACTGACAACCAATGTGTTGCGGACAAATTTCCAGGCAGGCATGTTGATGCTGAAGTATGTATTCATTGCACAGCGCATTGCCACCCATTCCGGCACGAAGCCGATGGGCGGCGCTCATAGTCCTCAGAACGTTTTGTTCTACCAGTTAGGTTATCCGTCAATATATTCAGGAAACGGCGGGCAGAGAACGGCATTGACGAAAGCACTCATCCGCTGCGGCAGCGAAGCTGCTTCCGTCCCTGACAGCCAGTTATCATACCATCGTCATCAACTAGTACTCTTGTCAGGAAGTGCCTCCTGAGTTCTCAGCACTCTCAATTGCCTCGAGGATCGCGCAGTCCGCAAGACTTCCCTTTCCAGGGCAAGCACCAAGGAGGCGGTCAAGCGAATCCCGGATGCGGATTAAACCTTCGATTTTGGCCTGAACTTCGCCGCGCTTGGCTTTTGCCTGCGCCTGCACGTCCTTACAGCTCGCGCCGGGCGCTTCCAGAAGCGCGAGCAGGCCGGCGGTCTCTGCCAGCGAAAAGCCGAGCCGCTTGGCCCCGGCAATGAACCTGAGCCGCTGCAGCGTTCCCCCGCCATAGTCCCGCGGGCCGCCGGCGGTTGGCCGCGGCGGCTGGCGGATGAGCCCCTTGCGCTCATAGAAACGAATAGTTTCCACTCCTATCCCCGCCGAACGAGCGGCTTTTCCAATCGTCAGAGCTGCCATGGCAGCCTCCTCTCAGGATCGACCATTGACTCCGTACCATGATACAGAGGGTAGCATATCCGGCAAGCGGGGCTGCAAGCGGGATTTGCATGGGACTTTTCATCAAACGCTGGCTTCTTCCTGTCTTCGGTGCAGCACTGGCGCTCTGGCTGATCTTCCAACTGTACGGGAGCCTCAACTTCCCACGCTTCCTTGACGGGTTGCGCCATGCCAATCCGGTTTGGCTATCTGTGCTGGCGGCCACGATCCTGCTTGAACAGCTGTTGAGCGGTTGGAAGTGGCGGCAAATCCTTTATGATCTGAAACCGGTCGGCTCGTTGCCACTAACAGGTGCGCTGCTCGCTGGATACGGCGTGAACGTGCTTGTACCGCTGGGTATCAGCCCGCTAGTGCGAGCCTGGCTGGTCGCGCGCCTGCACCGATTGAAAATGGCCACGGTGCTTTCGACAGCAGTCATCGCCAGATTTCTCGACGGAGTCGTGTTTGCGCTTTTTGCCGGAGCGGTGGCTGCTGCGGGACGCATTCCGCAGATTGAGGGGGATCTGCGCCTAGGCCTTAGCGTTGCGGGTGCCTTGAATCTGCTGCTCTTCGGCGGGCTGCTCTGGGTGCTCTTTCGTTTCCGTGGCCTCTTCAACCGCGAGGAACTGCTAATATGCCGCCTCTTCGACTGGATCACCGGGCAGATGGGCGCGAGCGGTCCGGGGCTGCGGGCATCACTTGGCGCGGGCATCGTCTGGCCAAGGGCGCGCAAGCGGCGCATCGCGGCGATCATCGCGGCCGTCGCGGGCAAGCTGGTGGCGGCGACGCATTTCCTTTGGGCGGGACTTGCGGTGGGAGTACTCCTGGGGCCCTGGGACTACCTCTTTCTGATGGTATTCGCAGGCTTTGCCATGGTCCTCGGGCGGTTCGTGCGGATCCCGGCGGGCTTTGTGTTCGGAGCGGGCTTTGCGCTCAAGGCGCTTGGGGTTGCTGACGAGCCTGCGCTTCTGATGATCCTCTTCAGCTATATCCTCACGATTATCCTTGTGGTCGGCATCGGGTTTGTTGTGCTTTGGCAATCGGGTCTCGACATCCGCCATGTGCGTGTAAAGGCGGAGACAGGCAATGCCGGGCCATGAAGCGCAAGAAGCCGTACGCCGGCGGCGGTTCTGGCGGATTGCCGGTGCGGGCGCTGCTTTTCAGGGCGGATCCGCGGCAGTGGACAGCGCAACGGTTGTCGCCAGCCTGACCCACATGCTGACAGGCAGCGCGCTGGCCGTCGGCTATGCCAGCGCCGTGCTGCGGCTGGGATGGCTTCTGCCGCAGCTGCCGGTGGGTTACCTCGCCGAACGCGCCAAGCGCAGGATGCCGTTCTATGTTTTTGGTGCTTTTGGCCGGGCTGCAGCAGCCGGAGCCATCGCTCTTCTGCTCTGGTGGGGAGCGGATTGGCCGCAAGTTGACTGGCCGCCGGAGCCGCTCGCCGCTGGCTTTCTTGCGCTTTGGACTGTCTATGCTTGTATCAGCGGTGTGGTTGCGGTTCCATACAACGATATCGTCGGGCGTGCGATCCCCTCCAGCCGCCGCAGCCGGATGCTGGCGTGGCGGTTCTTCGGCGGCGGGCTGCTCGCCATCGCCGCCGCGGGGGCGCTGCGTCTGGCCCTCGAAGTGATGCCCCCGTTGCAGGCCTATGCGTTCATGTTTGCGCTGGGTTCGGCGCTGATGTTCCTATCCTCAGCACTGTTTGTCTCGGCAGGAGAGCCACCTTCATCGCCCGGCAGGCGTCCCGCCGCCCGGAACGGGGGAGCGGCTGACTTCCTGCGCGAGGGGCTGGTCACCTTCCGGCAGAACCGCGCGTTCCGCCTGTTTCTGATCTTTCACTGGCTTGGCTCCGCCACGCTGATGGCGCTGCCCTTCTACATCGTAGCTGCACGTGAAAGCGGAATCGGGCTGGCCGGGGTTGGCACGCTCCTGGCCGCGCAGACCGCAGGAGCACTGGTCTCGAACCCGCTTTGGGGCCGCATCGGCGACGGCATGGGCAAGCTGCCATTATTGTGGTGCGTGACGCTCCTCCGCCTCCTGGCGCCCACCCTCATGCTTGCCCTGCTCGCCGCCGGAGCGGGAATTTTGGGCTTTGCGGCGCTTTATCTTGTCATCGGCGCAATGATGAATGGCGTGACTATCAGCTACCTGAGCTTTCTCATGGAAATCTCGCCGGATGACCGACGTCCTGCCTATTCAGCGTGGTTCAACACCTTCGCTGCACCTGCCGCCCTGTCCCCCCTGCTGGGCGCCATCCTCGTCAGCCTGATCGCCACGCCCGCGGTTTTTGCGGCGGCAATCACCGCCGCTCTTGCCCAGTTTGCGGTGCTGAAACAACTGGACCGGCTGGCCGGGGAGGCCGAACCTTGATCCCACATCCACATTGCCTCTGGCCCGGCGACCCGGCGGATTAATTTATGCCATTGGCACGCTGCAGCTCCCGCACGTACTGGGTGATGCCTTTGACGTCGCCATCGGTCAGCCCTTGCTGAGCGGGCATGCTTCCGAAATCCCAGTGATGTGCGCGCACGCCGTTGCGGACGGCGAGCAAGAAGGCGTCGTCGCCATGGTGCGAGGGCTCATAGATCTTGTGGACCAGCGGCGGCCCCATGCCGTTGCGCCCCGCAGCATTCTCTCCATGGCAATCGGCGCAGACCGCGTCAAAGGCGCGCTTGCCGATCACTGCGGTTTCGCTCAACTCCGGTGGCAACTGAACCGCGGTGAGCGGCGCACTGGGCTCCAGAACAGAGCGTTGCGCGGTCGCATCGTTTCCGCCGGCGCTGTTGTACACAAAAAAGGCCGCCGCCGCTAACACGGCTGCGGCAGCTGCGATGGCAAGGTTCTTGTTCATGATGGTCTCTTTCTTTCATAGGTGAATGAATTGCCGTGAGCCGGGCTAGGGCCGTACTGGTTCCGGGCTGCCGCCGCCGGTCCGGGCGCCCCGCGGGAGCCGGACGCGAAAGCGCGGATCTCCTGATAGCGAATCCGCACATCCTCGCTTTGCTGATAGAAACGGAACAGATCCTTCAGCGGTGAGGAAAACTCCTTGTGGGCGGACAGCATCGCCACAAGCGCGCCCAGCGAGACCCGCTCCTGCAGCACGAAATATCCGCCCAGAGAATAGAACAGGAAGGGTGTCAGGGCGGTCAGGAAGTTGTTGATCGCCTTGGCCAGGAATTTCAGCCGGTGAATCTGCAGGCGCAGTTCTTGTAGTTGCCGGAAACTGCGCGCAACCGGCAGCGCGCCTTGCCCGGACGCCCGTAATTGCCGGTCCAAGTGCCCGCCGAGAAGGCGCATCTCGCGGATCCGTTTGCGGGACACCGCATTCACCCGCCGCTGCAGCCGCGGCACGATGATCAGCTGGAGGGGAAGCACCGTGAGCGCAGCCGCGGCGAGGATGGGATCCTGCACAAACATGAACAGAAGGATCGTAGCCAGTGTTCCGCCCTGCAGCAGCGGGACGGCCAGCAGTTCGGAGGCAAAGCCGCCGACAGGTTCAACCTCGGGGCCAAGAACCGGCATGATGGCCGGTTGGCGCTCCGCGGGCTGATCCTGCCTCCACTGGCGGTAGATGGCCAGCCGCAGCCGGCGCACGAAGCTTTCGGCAACCAGGCCCTTGCGGATGTTCAGCCAGTATTTGTTGAGACCGTTGAGCGTGATGGCCGCCAGATAGGCGCCGCAAAGCAGAAACAGCAGCGAAACTTGCGAAAGCTCGGCTCCAAACACCACAACCGGGCTGCTGCCATTTTCAAACACGCGGTTCACGATCTGCTTGGGCAGCTCTAGGGTCAGATAGAGGATCGGCATCGCTGTCAGGCTGAACAGGATCAGGATCTTCTGCTGCGGCCCGGTCGTGCGCAGGATATAGCGGGGCAATCCCGGCTCCAGACCGCCCGCCGCGAACTGGGGCGGCGCAAACGGCACCCGCCCCCGCAGAAAACGCTGGCGCAGCAGCCAGGCGGCCTGACCTGCCAGGGTCAGCACAAGCAGCGCGGGCGCCAGCACCAGAACCAGATGCATCACCGGGTGCAGCCATCCGGGTGCGGTATCATCATACCAGAACCCGAAAGCGCCCGCGGCGTCGTGTGTGAGAGTATGCAGATCCAGCATCGCGTGAATGATTGCCTGTTGTCTGATGTTCACCAGCGGCGCCGAAAAGTAAGTGTTTTTCTGCTCCTGGGCGCTGGCTGGGACCGCTGGGGTTTGAAAAAGGCGGAGGCCGGCGGGCGGCCTCCGCCACCGGTTATTTCAGGGCGGTCAGGGTCAGTTTGCCTTTGACCCGTTCGGCGACGAACTCAATCGCGTCGCCGGCTTTCAGCTGCTCCAGCATCGTGTCATCGGCGACCCGGAACACCATGGTCATCGCCGGCATGTCCAGATCCACAAGCTCCTCATGGATGATGGTGACCTTGCCGGACTTGGGATCGACCTTCTTGACCGTTCCCGCGGTGAAGGTGCCGCCGCTGCCTTCGAGCACGGCAACCGGGCCGTGCATGCCGGATTCGTAGTGGCCGGGGATCAGGCAAGCGAACTCGAAGGTGCCGGGGTTGGAGAAGGTCCAGACCACTTCGCCGCTGGCGCCCGGGTCCAGACGCACCGAGTTCGGGTCGTCATGCTCCATCTCCATCTTGGCCATCAGCTCCTTGTGGTGGACATTGCGCTCTGCCGTGTCCAGCACAAACTCATGCTCCAGCTCTCCGGCGTTGGTGATCACGAATTTGACCGTCTCGCCCTTGGCAAAGGAAAAGCTGGACGGCTCAAACAGCATTTCGCCGTCATCGGTTTCCTTCATAGTGACGGCGACTTCCCGGTCCGCATGGGCGGCATCGCCGGGCTTGCCCACTTCCATGCCGCCATGGCCGCCGCCGTGGGTGCCGCCGGCAAAGGCCGGCGCAGCGGATAGAGCTCCAATCAGGGCTGCGGAAAGGATCTTGTTCATGTCTGTCTCCTCGTGAGGTTTGGGGGGGTGCCTGGGGCCGTTCAGCCTTTGGCGGTTGGTTTCGGGGTAATGCGGGTCTGCGCGTCTTCGGCGCGGGCAAAGTCCGGCAGTTCGCCGGTCCACTCATAGGCCTGGGTGCCGGGCGGGTTCTCGTACCAGCCGGGGTCGCTGTAGTCGTTTGCATCGATGCCTTCGCGCACCTTCACGACCGAGAACATGCCGCCCATCTCCAGCGGCCCGTACGGGCCCCAGCCAGCCATCATCGGCACGGTGTTGTCGGGCAGCGGCATCGACATCTCGGCCATGTCGGCCATACCTGCGGTGCCCATCGGCATGTATTCGGGCTGCAGCTTGCGGATCTGGCCCGTCAGCTTACGCTTGTCGGTGCCGATGAAGGTGGGCACGTCATGGCCCATCGCGTTCATCGTGTGATGCGACTTATGGCAATGGATCGCCCAGTCGCCCGGATGCACCGCGTCGAACTCATAAGCGCGCATGGCGCCGACGGGGATGTCGATCGACACCTCCGGCCAGCGGGCTGTTTCCGGCACCCAGCCGCCGTCGGTGCAGGTGACCTCGAAGTCATAGCCGTGCATGTGGATCGGGTGGTTGGTCATGGTCAGGTTGCCGACCCTCACCCGCACCCGGTCGCCCTGGTTGACCACCAGCGGGTCGATGTCCGGGAAGATCCGGCTGTTCCAGCACCACAGGTTGAAGTCCGTCATCTCCATCACCCGCGGCACATAGGAGCCTGGGTCGATGTCGAAGGCATTGAGCATGATCAGGAAGTCCCGGTCCACCGGCATGAAGGACGGATCCCTGGGATGCACGATGAACATCCCCATCATGCCCATCGCCATCTGCACCATCTCGTCCCCATGCGGGTGGTACATGAAAGTGCCGGACTTGATCAGGTCGAACTCGTAGACAAAGGTCTTGCCTGGCGGGTTGCCCGGGTGGCTGAGACCGGCAACCCCGTCCATGCCGGAGGGCAGGATCATCCCGTGCCAATGCACCGTTGTATGCTCCGGCAGTTTGTTGGTGACAAAGATGCGGACCCGGTCGCCCTCCACCGCTTCGATGGTGGGGCCGGTGGACTGGCCGTTATAGCCCCACAGATGGGCGATCATGCCGTCGGCCAGCTCGCGCTCGACCGGTTCGGCCACCAGGTGGAACTCCTTCACCCCGTTGTTCATCCGGAACGGCAGCGTCCAGCCGTTCAGGGTGACCACAGGGTTGTAGTCCGGCCCCGTGGAGGGGGCCAGCGGCGGCTGGGTCGCCGCGGTGTCCATTGTGGCGGCATCGGGCAGGCCCATGTTGGAGGTCTGGCCCCAGGCCTGGCTGGAGACCAGCGCAGCCCCTGCGGCACCGGCCCCAAGCATTTGACGTCGGTTCATCATGTCAGTTGTTCCTTTCAATGGCCTGCACCGCCGCCGGCGGCGATCTCCGCGCCGCCGCCCTGCGGGGCCGATCCTGCGCCACCGCCATAGATCGCGGCAGTGACATTGGCCTGCGCCAGCCAGAAGTCGCGCTTGGCATTGGCCGCCTCCAGCGAGCTGGACAGCTTTTCGCGCACGTCGGTCAGCAGTTCGAAGGTATTGGTGATCATGCCATTATAGCTGAGAAGCCCTTCCTCCTCGATCGACTTGCGCAGAGGCACCAGCACATCTCGGTAGTGGCGCGCGATCTCATAGGAGGAGTGATACGCCAGCTCAGCACTGCGGGCCTCCGAGCGGACATTCACCGCCCGTTCCGCCAGCGTATTGGCCGCCTGCATGTAGCTGAGTTCAGCCTTGCGCATCCGCGCCTTGCCGGTGTCGAATACTGGAATTGCGAACTCCAGCTCCAACTGCGGCAGGGTTTCGGTGCGGGTCTCCCCGTCCTCGCGCTCGCGCTCTGCCTCGGCACCGGCAATCAGCTCCAGGTCGGTGACAAGCCGGGTCCGGTCGGTAAGACCAAAAGCGCGGGCCTGCGCCTCCAGCCCGAGCTTGGCGACCTTAAGATCGACGCGGTTGCGCAATGCCGCCGTCTCGATCGACGAAACCCGCGGCAGAGACTTCGGCAGCGGCGGCAGCGCGTCCGGCACATAGTAGTTGGCATCGCTGCCCCACAGGCCCATCAGCCGGGTCAGCTCCTCCTTGGCGAGCTTTGCCTCCAGCCGGGCGCGGGCAACTTGCCCCGCAAGCTCCGCATTAAAAGCAAACTCCCGCGCCTGTCCCGCCTTGTTCAGCGCACCTGTCTTGCCCAGCTGGCTGGCCAGCTCCGCCCCTGCTGCAGCTGTTCCGCTGGCCTGGCGCAGATAGCTCAGCCGCTCAAAGGCGGCCACCGCATTGATCCAGGCCTCCCGGGTCTGCCCCGCCAGCGCCAGAGTGTCGTTCACCGCGTTCAGCTGGGCCTGCTGAAACTGCGCCTCAGCCACGGCAATGCGCTGCTTGCGGGTCTTCACGTCCAGCAGGTTCACGGCGATGGTGGATTCCAGCGCCCGGTACAGGCCCAGCTCCGGCGCGCCGATCCCCATCAGGCCGATCGAAACCACCGGGTTTTCCGGTGTCATCTGCTGCCAGGTCTCCACCGCCGATAGGCCGACCGCAGCGAAAGACGCCTGCAGACCCTTGTTGTTCAAGAGCGCGGCCTGCACCGCGGTATCGGCAGAGATCGTCTTGCCCTGCACCAGCTGCCGGACCTCTTTGGCCAGCGCCTCATTCTGGGCCTGTGTCTGGGCGAAGGCCGTGCGCTTTCCGATGGCGGCAGAGGTCTGGCCGGCGACTTCCTGAAACCCGGCCTGCGGGCTGGTGTATTTCTCCGGCACCGCAGCCGAGCAGGCGGCCAGCACCAGGGGCGACGCCAGGAGGACGCGCCAAGTTTTCGCTGACATCAGTGATTCTCCTGCTGCTGCTCGTTGACGCCGCGCCAGGACGCGGGGCCGCTCGGCTCGTAGGTTTCAAATCCTGCGAGGGGGGACTGGTAATTCATTGTGCGGTAAGGGCCGGATTGCGCGGCGGCACTTTGCAAGGCTGCGGTATCAGGCAGCGCCGCCGGTGCTTTGGCGCACGCCCCCAGCAGCAGGGCACCCGCCCCGGCCAGAAAGAAAGATTTCATATGGTGTTCCTGAGGAATATCTGCACGTTTCCTGCACTTGCGTGCAGGAGTTGGTTAGTGCCCGCATAAACGGTTCAGAAACTCAGGTTCTCGGGGACGCAGCAGCGCAAGCCGGGGATGGGAGGGCAGCTGAGCATGCGCCAGCTTCCAACGGACAGGGCGCTTCAGGACAAACTCACCCGGTTGCAAGGACAGCACGGCCAGTGCCATACAGGCACCTGCGCAGCAGTTCCCCGCGTCGGCGGCGTTTCCGGGGTCGCCCGGGGAATCGTGTGCGCCGGTCTGGGAAGCGCCATGCGCTACGTCTAAGATGGCAGCATCGGCATGACTGTGCCCATTCTGCGAAACCGCAGCATTGCCGTGATGGTCAGCGAGGGAATGCGCAGCGGATGGCAATGAAAACCCCAGCGCAAGGATCACTGTAAATACAGCAGCCACCCTGACCAGCCGGAAGATATGTGCCAAACACGCCATGCGGACATTTCTCACAAGGGGAGTAGCCCGCGTCAAGGCAGGAATGATGCATCAATTGCACAAATTTCCGTGCCTCTAAGGAAATTCTGGATTTTGCGCAACATTCCGCCAATGCATGCATTGCTTCCAGCAAACCTTCCCGCGCGGGAGGGGTGACCGAAACCGGAAACATTTGAGAAGCAACAGTTAAGTGAAGGGTGCGAAACAACCGCAGAGATCCGTCAGCTTTCGGAGACTGTGCATGCCTCGACGCCTCACACATAATATCATGCAAAATGTGGCCTAACCGGCTTGCTTTCAAGCTAGCTTCCAGATGGTAAGCCCTGTCTGCCAGCGGCTGGAGACAAGGCCGGCTTCGATCACTACTCTACAGAAAATTTAGCCGGAGTGAGCTGCGCAGCAAATTTGACATGCATTTCGAGGACTAATGCCGGGTGTACCCTGGGTTGGCTTGATTGCTGCTGCATGACCGAAGTAATTTCCACACTGATCACAGGCCTAAGACCGGTAGGCAGTAGTCTGGCGCATGACAGGCTTTATGACCCTTGCGGCCCTGTGGGCCCATCACTAGTGCCCGCGGTTTAGCGAGGGACGCCCTTTGATTTTGTTCATAAGTTGTGAGCGGGGCCGTTGCTGAGCGATTTCAGGATCGGGCAATCGGGCCGATGGTCGCCAGAGCATTGCTCAACAAGGTACCTGAGTGTGTCTCGCATGGCTTTCAGACCTGATATTTTTGCGTCGATCTCTTGCAGATTTTGTTCCGCAACGCGCTTTACTTCGGCGCTGGCGCGGGACGCGTCATCATAAAGCGCCAATAGGTCACGGCAGTCCTCAATCGTGAACCCAAGTGACCGGGCCCGACCGATAAATGCAAGACGGTGCAGTTCTCTCTCTTCGAATTCGCGATATCCATTGCGACCGCGCGTGGGTTTGACTAATCCGATATCCTCATAATATCGGATGGTTTTGGCCGGCACGCCCGACCGTTCTGCAACATCCCCGATATTCATGCTATTTCTCCCTTCGGTCAGCCTTATTCAGCTGGCGCGGACTGCAATGCGGCTTTCGGCCCTCTGATTACCACATGGTGCTTTCCTGCCGCTGGCTTAATCCAGCGCAGGCGCAACGCATTGGTCAGAACAAATACGCTGGACAGTGCCATAGCGCCTGCTGCTAGCACCGGTGACAACAACGGCCCACCGAATGGGTATAGCACCCCCGCTGCGACAGGGATCAGGAGAGTATTGTAGCCGAACGCCCAGAACAGGTTTTCCCGGATGTTGCGCATGGTGCGCTGGCTTACTGCAAAGGCGTTAACAACTCCGTTGAGGTCACCAGACATCAGCACCACATCCGCAGTCTCAATGGCCACATCGGTTCCTGTGCCGATAGCGATACCTACATCCGCAGCGGCAAGGGCCGGTGCATCATTGATACCGTCCCCGACAAAAGCCAGCTTGCTGCCGTCCGCACGCAGGTTGTCAAGCGCCGCAACCTTGCCTTCGGGCAGCACTTCGGCAACCACATGATCAATCCCCAGATCGCTTGCGATTGCTTGAGCCGTTACGGCGTTATCGCCGGTGATCATGGCAACTTTGAGGCCCAGCCTGTGCAGCGCGTCAATGGCACCAGGCGTTGTCGGCTTGACCGGGTCGGCCACGGCAATCACGGCGGCAATCCGTCCGTCAATAGCAGCGTAAAGCGGTGTCTTGCCCTTGCTGGCCAGCGCATCGCTTTGTCCGGCCAGCGCATCAAGTGACACGCCTTCGCGTTCCATAAACCGGTCCGCGCCGATCAGCACCTGACGGCCTCCGACCGATGCCTGGACGCCAAAGCCGGTGATTGAGTCAAAGCTGTCGGCGTCCGGAAGCTTGATCCCTCGCGCTTCCGCTGCCGCAACGATAGCCTTGGCAATTGGATGCTCCGAACTTTTTTCTACGGCGGCGACCAGCCGCAGCACCTCTTCTTCGACCTGGCCGCCGGCCAGGATCAGGTCGGTCAGCTCCGGCCGGCCAGCGGTAAGCGTGCCGGTCTTGTCGAGCGCAACCACAGTGCTTTCCTGCAGCAGCTGCAGCGCGTCCCCCTTGCGGAACAGAACGCCCATTTCGGCGGCACGGCCGGTCCCGACCATGATCGAGGTCGGTGTTGCAAGACCCATGGCACAGGGGCAGGCAATGATCAGTACAGCTACCCCTGCGACCAGAGCGAGGCTGAGCGCGGGATCCGGGCCGAACAGAAACCAGACAGCAACCGTCAGCACTGCAACCGCCATCACGGCGGGCACGAACCAGGCGGTAATCCGGTCCACCAGCCCCTGGATCGGGAGCTTTGCGCCTTGCGCCTGCTCGACCATCCGGATGATCTGCGCCAGCATGGTGTCGCTGCCCACTTTCGCCGCCTGGAAGGTCAAGGCGCCGGTGCCGTTCACAGTGGCACCCACGACCTCGGAGCCTGCGGATTTCTGCACTGGGACGGGCTCACCTGTGATCATGCTTTCATCGACATAAGAGGAGCCGCTCAGAACCACCCCATCGACCGCGATTTTTTCGCCCGGCCGCACGTGGATGATATCGCCCACCACGATGTCCTCGACCGCGCGCTCCGCAATTTCGCCGCCACGCTCAACCCGCGCGGTTTTCGCCTGCAGCCCGACAAGTTTGCGGATCGCCTCGCCCGTGCGGCCCTTGGCCCGGGCTTCCAGCAGCCGGCCCAGCAGAATCAGAACGACGATCACCGCGGCGGCCTCGTAATAGACATTGGCCGTCCCCGCAGGCAGCAAAGAGGGCGCGAAGGTCGACACCAGCGAGAACCCGTAGGCCGCCGATGTGCCCAGTGCCACCAGCGAATTCATGTCAGGCGCGCCTTTGAGGAGAGCCGGAAAGCCCTTGGTGTAGAATTGCAGGCCCGGCCCGAACAGGACGATCGTGGTCAGCAGGAATTGCAGGAAATAGCTGGTCTGCATCCCGACCGCGCCCGCTACGAATTCATGCATGCCTGGAATCACATGGCTGCCCATCTCGATCAGGAACACCGGCAGGGCAAGAACGGCTGCAAAGAGCGTCCGCCGAGCCAGCTGCCGGGCTTCCTCCACTTTGCGCTCTTCTGCGTTGTTCTGCACACTGGATTTCGGCTGCGCGGGATACCCAGCTGCCGTAGCCAGCGCTGCAAGTTCGGCAGGTGTTGTGGCGCCTGCTGCAAACCGCACCGTCGCGGTTTCTGTAGCCAGGTTGACGGCGGCGTCCAAAACCCCCGCTCCCGCCTTGAGCGCCCGTTCCACGCGGCCGACACAGGAGGCGCAGGTCATGTTTTGGACTTCCAGTGTGGCTTCATCGGTCACAGCGGGATATCCGGCCTCCTTCAGCACTGCAGCCAGGCCAGCGGCAGAGAGCGACCCGTCGTGGCTGACCTGCGCAGTCTCGTTCGCGAGATTGACCGTGGCACCGGTGACTTCGGGCAAGGCCTGCAGCGCGCGTTCCACGCGTCCCACGCAGGATGCGCAGCTCATGCCTTCAACTTGGAACCGGACTGTTTCGTTCTGTGTCATTTCATCACCAAAGCTGGTTGTTTGCAGCTATATGGGGCTTCCAGTGACTGGAAGGTCAATGATAATTCCCCTGCCTGCTTGCAAAAATTTCATCCGGTGATTGACAGTGCATTGCCCGCTTGACCTTCCCGTGCGGTAATCCGGTAGCGGCTGGCATGGAACCAAGGAGAACCAAGCATGATCACATTCAAGATCAACGACATGAGCTGCGGCCATTGCAAAGCGGCAATTGAGAAAGCAGTCACCAACCTGGACAGCAGCGCGACACTGGAGTTTGATATGGGTGCGCGGAAAGTCCGGATCGAAAGCAAAGCTGCTCGTGAGAGCATCCAGGCGGCGCTCAAGGAGGAAGGCTACGCTTCCGAAGTTTGCTGACACTGTTCAAGGGTGCCGCTAATGGCGGCACCCTTGTTTCTGGCTCGGGACACATTTTTCCTGCGTTCCCGCTGCCGAACAAGCCATGGTTTCGCCAGCGCTTTCCGGGCAGCCATCAGTCCTTCGACAGTTCCGTTGCCCTTCGCACAACTGAGCTACTCCCCGATCGTTGGACAGGATCTGGCGTAATTTAAGCTACTTTCTGCCGCTGCTGACCAGGTTGGGTTTCGTCTTTTCTCAGCCAATAGACCACGGCAGGAGGCTTGCCGCCAAGGGCGGAATGTGGGCGTTTTCGATTATAGAACTCGATCCATCTGCCGACGCCTGCCTTCGCCTCTGATCCAGTCTTCCAAGCGTGCAGGTAGACGCACTCGTATTTCAGACTCCGCCAGAGCCGCTCGACGAAGATGTTATCGAGGAACCGGCCTTTGCCATCCATCGAGATGCGCACACCGGATCGCCGCAGCCTGTCCGTCCAGGCGAAGGACGTGAACTGGCTGCCCTGATCTGTATTCATGATCTCGGGCGGACCGAACTTGTGGATGGCCTCGTTCAGCGCCTCGACACAGAAGTCCGCTTCCAGCGTGTTCGAGATGCGCCAGGCCAGCACCTTGCGGGTGTGCCAGTCAATGATCGCCACCAGATACAGGAACCCCTTGCGCATTGGCAGATAGGTGATGTCTGCCGCCCAGACCTGGTTCGGGCGCCCCACCCGCAGACCACGCAGCAGATAGGGGTAGGTCTTGTGTCCCTTCGCTGCCTTGCTGGTGTTGGGCTTCTGGTAGATCGGCATGAGCCCCATCACCCTCATCAGCCGCCTGATCCGCTTTTCGTTCACCAAATGACCCTCATTGCGCAGATGCCAAGTCATCTGCCGCACACCGAAGAACGGCGTTTCCAGGAACTGTTCGTCGATCCGACGCATCAGCATCAGGTTCAGAGCCGTCTCGCCTTTGGGTTGATAATAGAACGACGACCGCGAGATCGACAGCAGCTTGCACTGCTTGCCAATGGGCAGATTGGCATTGGCAGGCTCGATCATTTTCCGCCTCACTTGCCGATCCACGGTTTGAGCTTTCGTGACAAAAAATCGTTGGCAACGGCCAGCTCCCCAATCTTAGCGTGCAGCTCTTTGACCTGCTCTTCGTCAATCTCCGGGGTTTTCTTGCCGCCACGCTCGAACACGCCGGACGCGCCCTCCAGGAGCGCCCGCTTCCAGCTGTGGATCATCGTCGGATGAACGCCAAATTGGCTTGCCAGCTCTGCAACAGTCCGCTCGCCCTTCAAAGCCTCAAGCGCGACCTTGGCCTTGAACTCAGGCGAATGGTTCTTCCGTTTCGACATCTCTGATCTCCTCTGCGTCGAAGATCAACAGACAGCAATTCGTAGCTTACGTCAGTGTCCGAAATTCAGGGGTAGCTCACAACAGGCAAAAGCACCACAGCAGAATTCCGCGGCATCAGCCGATCTTCACCAGCGTGTCGGTAACAAATTCGTAGGTCGGCACATCCAGGTTGCGCGGAGCCGGGCCCTTTCGGATACGGCCGGAAGTATCATAGTGCGAGCCGTGACAGGGGCAAAACCATCCCCCGTATCCGCCAGTCGGATCGCCACTTCCCTGGCCTAACGGGATACAGCCCAAGTGAGTACACACGCCGACCACTATCAGCCACTCGGGCTTCTGTACCCGCTCGGCGTCCAATTCCGGATCTATCAGCGTCTCTGCGTCATCCGCGCGCGCCTGAGCAATCCGGACTTCGGTCCGGTGGTCGATGAAGACGGGTTTGCCTTTCCATTTCAACGTGATCCGGCTGCCTGGCTCGACACCCTCAAGGTCGACCTGCACAACCGAAAGCGCCGATACATCTGCACTCGGGTTCATGCTGTCGATCAGTGGCCAGACGACGGCTCCTGTTGCCACGGCTGCGGTCCCTCCCGTTGCATAGTAAAGGATGTCGCGCCGGGTGCCGGGGCCGGAATGTTCCGGATGGGCATTGTCCTGTACCATTGTCAATCTCCCTTCCATTTGAGTGACAGCCGGGCGAGCCTCAGCGGCTGTGCCCAACTGTTATAGTGCCCCCCCTCTCCAGTCCTTTTTGTGCTTCGATTGGCTTCGCCTTGGCGACGCATCGTGCTCATCCCATGTCTGGGTATGGCAATTTTCGAAGGAGCTTCCGCTTACTTTCAAGATGCCGTGAGACGGCACCCATCCATCTGTCCGTCGGTCCCGGACGGGAGCTCAAGACGGTCCGGCACACCGCCCCCGTTGGCCCGGGAGCAACGGACCGCTCTCCAAAATTGACCCGATACAGCGCCCGGAGATGGCCCTTATGATGGATCGCCGGGCCCATCTGCGCCCTCCCCTTCCTTTTCGCGCCTTCCGGAACTGTGTGTCCCCGCGTGGCCCCGATGCCCCCGGTGCATCAAGAAATGCATTGCCAGGCAGGCAACCAAAAGTGAGGCCGGCGACCAGATAAGCGGCAATACGAACTCACGGTATTCCCATCCCAGTACAAGTGCGCCAAGGGCAAGTGACCCAGCCAATGGCCCCCATTTGCGCCAGATGGATGGCTTCGGGGTGTTTCGAACGATGCTGTCCTGTCCGGTTTCGCTACTCATTGCAGGTTCCTTTCTTCTTTATGTTCAGATGGCTGGGGGTGCTGGCTGTGTGTGCCGGCTGCATTGTCGCGCTGCCCGTTGCGGGCAAGAAACAACCGCTCAGCCAGCAGCACCAAGGCGATGGCCGCCAGGGCAATCACCACAATCAATGGATCCGATTGCCACTTGATCGCCGAAAATGCCGCCAGAACCGCCGCGTCGAGAGCCAATGCAGTCAGCAGGATCCAGCCGCGCACTTCGATCTTGTCCCGCAGGTTCCGCCAGACGCCCCAATGCACCGCCATATCCATGACCAGATAGAAGAACGCCCCCAGCGAGGCGATGCGCCCCAGGTCAAACAGAACGGTCAATGCACCGGCAACAAACACGGTATAAATCAGCATGTGGGAACGGATGGAGCCGGACATGCCGAAATGGCTGTGCGGGATCATCTTCATGTCGGTCAGCATAGTGAGCATGCGGGAAACGGCGAATATGCTGGCGATCAGCCCCGACGCAGTTGCCACCAGCGCCAGCGCCACGGTCAGATAGAATCCAACCTGCCCGAGCACCGGGCCCGCCGCTTCCGCAAGGGCATAATCCTGCGCTGCGCGGATCTGTTCCGTGCTGAGGCTGGTGGCGACGGCCAAGGCCACCAGCAGATATACTGCGGTACAGATCGCGATTGAGATCAGGATGGTCCTGCCGACATTGCGGTGCGGATCGGTGATTTCCGCGCCGCTGTTGGTTATTGTGGTGAAACCCTTGAACGCCAGGATCGACAGGGCCACAGAGCCGGCAAAGCCCAGCGCGCCGGTCTCTGCACCGCCGTTCCCGGATTGCCATTCCCCGCCGCTGGCCCAGAGTGCCGCAATACCGAACAACGCGATGCCCGCGATCTTTACGGCGGACATCACGATCGACCAGCGCCCGACCGAGCGGTTTCCGGAAACATTGACCATGTAGGCGAAGATGATCAGCGCCACGCCGATCAGCGGCACCAACGGTCCGCCATCGATACCGAAAGGCCGAAGCGCATAAGTCGCAAAGGTACGCGCCACCAGGCTCTCATTGATCACCATCGACAGCGCCATGAGAACCGAGGCCGCAGCCGCCACCGTGCCCGGACCATATGCCTTGGTCAGGATCATCGCGATCCCGCCGGCAGAAGGCCAGGCATTGGACATCGCGATATAACTGTAGGCGCTGAACAACGTGACCAGGGCACCTGCGGCAAACGACAGAGGGAACCAGGGTCCTGCCAGTCCAGCAATCTGCCCCGTCAGCGCAAAGATACCGGCCCCGATCATCACGCCGGTGCCCATGGCGACAGCCCCGGTCAGGGAGATCGAACCGGACTTGTACTCCGCAGCCTGGGTGCGTCCTTCACTTTCCTCGCTCATCGCGGGCTCCTATGAACTAATTGCCTGGTTTCTGTGCTGTTTGCTGTGGCGTCTGCGATCCGGCGCGGGCCTGCTCGACGTCCTGCACCGACACGCCCTCCGCTCGCGGCCCGGCCCCGGTTTTTCACTTGCCGAGTGCTACAACAACTGCCGGCGGCCGTCTGGCCCTGAACACAGCGGCCACGTCCGGCAGCGCCTTTAACGCCGGGGAGAGAGGCGCGGGAAATGAGAATATGTCCGGTCATATCTTCACCCCACGCAGGCGCAGGGAATTGAGCACCACGGAAACTGATGACGCGCTCATTGCAAAAGCGGCGAACATCGGACTGATCAGAATGCCGAAGACCGGAAACAGTATCCCCGCCGCGACCGGCACCCCGGAAGCGTTGTAGATCAAGGCGAAGAACAGGTTCTGCCGGATGTTGCGCATGGTGGCCCGCGCCAGCCGGCGGGCCCGCACGATGCCGTCCAGGTTGCCCTGAACCAGCGTGAAACCCGCACTTTCGATGGCCACATCGGCGCCGGTGCCCATGGCAATACCGACATCCGCCTGCGCCAGCGCGGGCGCATCATTTACGCCGTCTCCGGCCATGGCGACGCTGCGCCCCTGTTCCTGCAACTCGCGGATGATGCGGGCTTTGTCCTGCGGCAGCACATCGGCGCGAATCTCGTCGATGCCCAGCTTCCCGGCCACGGCGCGGGCCGTGCGTTCATTGTCGCCGGTGGCCATGATGATGCGGAAGCCCAGGTCATGCAGCGCCTTCAGCGCGGCGGGGGTGGTTTCCTTCACCGGATCGGCAACGGCCACCAGGCCGGCCACGGCGCCATCCAGCACCACGAACATTACGGTTTCACCCTGATCCCGGCGGGCATCAGCCGTGGCCGTCAGACCGGCAGCCTCCAGCCCCAGGTCCGCCACCAGGCGCAGGTTGCCGAGCGCCACAGCATGACCGTCCACACGCCCTTGCACCCCCTTCCCGGTGACTGCATCAAATTCCGTGGTATCACCAAGTCCGATACCCCGCTCCAGCGCGCCGGTCACGATGGCCTCGGCCAAAGGATGTTCCGAGCCTTTCTCCAGCGTCGCCGCCAGCCGCAACACTTCCGCTTCGTCATGGCCCGGCTCCGGCAGAACCGCGATCAGCCGCGGCTTGCCCTCGGTCAGGGTGCCGGTCTTGTCGACGATCAGCGTGTCCACCTTTTCGAACCGCTCAAGCGCCTCGGCGTTCTTGATCAGCACCCCGGCCTGTGCCCCCGGCCGGTCGCAGTCATGATCGACATCGGCGTTGCCAAGCCAAGCGCACAGGGACAGGCGATGATCAGCACGGCAACCGCGGCGATCAGCCCATAGCTCAGCGCAGGAGCCGGGCCCCAGATCGCCCATCCGGCAAAAGCCAGAACCGCAACAGCAATCACGGCCGGCACAAACCAGCCTGCCACCTTGTCGGCATATTTCTGGATGGGTGCGCGGCTTTTCTGGGCCTTGGCGACCATATCGACGATCTGGGACAGCATCGTGTCGGCCCCTACCCTCGTCGCTTCAATTACCAATGACCCGGTGCCATTGATCGTCGCACCGGTAACACTGGAGCTCTCGACCTTCTCGACCGGGACAGGCTCTCCGGAAATCATGCTTTCGTCGACCGAGGAGCGTCCCTCCAACACCGTGCCGTCCACTGGCACCTTGTCTCCCGGCCTCACCCTCAGCCGGTCTCCCACCTGCACCTCATCCAGGGGGATCTCTTCTTCCTGTCCACCGATGCGGATCACCCGTGCGGTCTTGGGCGCCATATCCAGCAGCGCGCGGATCGCCCGCCCGGTACCTTCCCGGGCCCGCAATTCCATTACCTGCCCCAATAGAACAAGCGTGACAATCACTGCCGCAGCCTCGAAATAGACGCCGACATGCCCTTCGGCGTCACGGAAGCCGTCAGGGAACATGCCCGGTGCAAGCACTGCTGCAACGCTGAACAGCCAAGCCGCCGCCACCCCCATGCTGATCAAGCTGAACATATTGAGGTTCATGGTGCGGAAAGAGTTCCAGCCGCGAACAAGAAACGGCCAGCCGCTCCACCAGACAACCGGCGTGCCAAGCAGAAGCTCGATCCACAGCGTGGTGCGTTCCCCGAATATTTCCCGGACACCTGCCAGGCCGGTATAAGGCCCCATGGTTAGAACCAGCAGCGGAGCGGTCAACATTGCACCGACCCAGAACCGCCGGGTGAAATCGGTGAGTTCGGGGTTTGGACCCTCCTCCGCAGCAGAACCTGCTTCTTGCTCCAGCCCCATCCCGCAAAGGGGGCACGCGCTCGGCTCGGTTTGCCGAACTTCCGGGTGCATTGGGCAAGTATACACAGGGCCTTCCCAGCCAATGGGAACCTTGTCATAACCTCCGCTCGGAGCAGTTTTTCCATGCCCGAAAGCTGCGTGCCCATGGTGGTGAGCATGACCGGCCGTTTCCTTGCCAGCTTCTGGGACAAGGTGCATGCCGCAAATCGGGCAGTTTTCAGCTTCAGCGCTCCGAATGTGCGGGTGCATCAGACAAACAAATTTGTCTTCGTCTGCTAAACTGGATCTTTTCTTGTTGGGAAGTTCTTTCATGTTATTGCCCTTCCGGTTGGGGAATGCCGCCATCGTGAGTCTTCAAGTCACTGTAAGGTCAACGCAGCCAGCGTATGATTTGCCGCCTCAGCTAGAAGCGGGGCGATGCCGATAGCATTGCTTTCATGAGGAATCGTATCGGTGGTCACGACTTGGCTTGCCCCGGCGGCCAGAATCTCGGCGTGAGCTTGCCCGGCAAAGACTGCATGGATTACCGCACACAGGGGCGGCTTGGCCCCGGATTCCACCAGCCCTTCGATTGCCCCCACCAATGTTCGCCCCGAGGACGCAATATCATCGACCAGAACTGGTGTGCCGGAACATCTCCACTGGCGGCCGGATTTGCTAACCTCAACTCTGCGGTCGCCGGAACGCACCTTGCGCAAAACCTCGTATGGACAGCCGACGAGCGAAGCGACCTCCGCAACCCATTGCCGGCTTTCGCTATCGGGGCCAACCAGCACCGGATTATCAACAGTCTCCGCGATCCACTGTGCCAGCAGTGGCGCAGCAGAAACCCGGCCAGTGGGAATGGCAAACAACTCATCAAGGGCCTGGATCCGATGCAGATGCGGATCCACCGTCACAAGCCAGTCAAAGCTTTCCTCGAGGAAACGGGCGAACAATCTGGCGCTAACCGCCTCTCCAGAGTGGAACCTCCGGTCCTGGCGCATGTACCCCAAATAGGGCGCAACTAAACCGGCGTGTACAGCGCCCATCTCACACGCAGTATCCGCAGCAAAGCGCAGCGGCAGCGCATGCCGGTCCGGGTCGCACAAAGAACATAAGATCACCGCCTCGCGGCCTTCGAGATCACTATGCAAGGTTATCAGGCTCTCGCCATCCGGAAACCGGTGCAAGTCCACAGGCGCCACATCAGCCCCCATCAGCCCCGCCAGTTGATCCGCCAGTGGACGCATATTGTGAAAAGGGATCAGAACGGGTCTCATTTTGGCACCTCAATGCGGAAAATCTCTTTCTGCGCGTTGGCAAAATCGCGGGCATAGGCCAATTCGCCTGGCGTCTCGGCCCAGATTTCGAACAGGGGTTGTCCGCGCTGGACCAGTGTCCCGGGCCGCGCCATAAGCAACACCCCTGCGCGGGCCTGCTGCGGGGCGCCGGCCAGTTTTGCCACCCGGGCAATAAGGCGGTTGTCGATAGCTGTGATCACTCCATCGCGAGGGGCTTCAACAGGTATCCGGTAGGGGGCCTCAGCCGGCTCGGCAAACCCGCCCTGAGCCGCGCATATCGCCATGAACCGATGCTCCGCTGCGCCGCTGTCGAGCAAAACCCTCGCCCGCTCAACGCCTGCGGTTTCTCCGCTCATTTCCAGCAGGAGCCCAGCCAGCACCAGCGCCCGTTCTCTCAGATCGCCCGGCGCATCCGGTGTATGGCGCAGCACCTTCAGCACATCCATTGCCTCGAGTGCCGGACCGATCCCGTAGCCCACTGGCTGGCTGCCGTCGCTGACATGAATCGCCAGGTCCAATCCAATCTCCCGGGCTGTGGCGCGCAGCCGCGCCGACAGGGCTTCGGCCGCATTTTCCGAACGCACTTTCGCGGTGGGGCCCACAGGGATGTCGATCACGACACGGTCCGATCCGGCCGCCGCCTTTTTGGAGAGAATGCTGGCAACCAATTGCCCGTCGCTGTCAAAGTCGAGAGGCCGCTCAATGCGGATCAGAATGTCGTCGGCCGGGCTAAGCCCCAAGGCACCGCCCCAAACGATGCAGCCACCCTGCGCTTCGACAACCTTGCGCATGGCAGCAGTATCGAGCGCCACCGGAGCCATTACCTCCATTGTGTCAGCGGTCCCTGAAGGCGAAGTAATGGCACGGCTGGATGTCTTGGGGATCACAAGCCCTGCTGCCGCGGCGATGGCCACTACGATCGGTGTGGTGCGGTTCCCGGGCAATCCGCCAACGCAATGCTTGTCCAGCACAGGCCCTTCGCCCCATTCCAGTGATCTGCCAGCCTCCTGCATGGCACGGGTCAAAGCGATGGTTTCACAGGTACTCAGATGCTCTCCTGCACAAGCCGTTACGAAGGCAGCCAGATCCAAATCCGACAGCCGGTGTGCCATCGCATCTTTTATGATCGTGGCGAATTGCGCTTGGTGCAGCCGCTCACCATAGACCTTGGCGCGGATTAGCGAAGCCGCCTCTGGCAGTTCGGGGTGAGAGAACTGGCCCATATCACCCAGCCTTGGCCGCAATGCTGCCCAAGCCGCGTCGGATAGCGCTGCCGCTTCCGGCCCCAGCCATCCTGCCCCGGTGACAACGTTCAGCGATGCAATCACCGACCGTCCGCCGCAGGCGATCCGCACCCGGGTCAGCGCACGAAATCCTTCGGCGCGGCAAACATGGCAGTCCTGATGCATGAAGACGACAGGCTGGCTGTAAGTGTCTATTTCTGCCCGTACTAGCGGAAGGCAATGTCTCTCACGTGTCATCGCGGCGTCTCCAAACGGATTGTTTCGAGATGCTCTGGCACCCTCGCTTTCCAGCCCAGTTCATGGTTGACGCGAAAACGCAGCGCGTCCGCCGCTTCTGGCTCACCGTGAGTCACATAGGTCATCCGGGGAGGAACCGGCGCAGCGCCCAGCCATTCAAGCAGCTCGTCGGCATCGGCATGGCCGGACAAGCTGCCTAGAGAGATCACCTCGGCCTCGATCGGGATGTCACGCCCAAAGATGCGCAAGTGATCCGCTCCGGCGGCAAGCGCGGCACCGCGCGTGCCGCCGACCTGGAACCCCGACAACAGGATCGCGTTCCGGCGGTCTCCTCCATATGAAAGAACGTGATGCAGAATACGTCCTCCAGTCAGCATGCCGCTGGCTGAAATGATGATTTTGGGGAAAGGCATGGTGTTGAGCTGCTTGGATTCTTCGACAGAACGCACACGCTTGGCGAGCTCAAACATATCCGAGCATTCGGCCCAGCTGACCTTATGCTCCTTGTGATGGCGGTGATAAATCTCGGTGGCATTTGTTGCCATCGGGCTGTTTAGAAAGACCGGCACTTCGGGAATATCACCGCGTTTGCGAAGCCGCGCGATGTGATACATCAGCCCCTGTGCCCGCCCTACCGCAAAGGCCGGGATTAGGATTGTTCCGCCCCGCCCGATAACTCGGCGGATAACACGGGAGAGCTGCGCTTCGGCATCGACAGGCTCATGCTGGCGGTTGCCATAGGTGGATTCACACACGAGGACGTCCGCCCCCGCAAACGGGGTTGGAGAGCGCATCAAAGGGTCGCTTTGACGGCCGAGGTCACCGCTGAAATGCAATTCCGTGCTACCAAGGCATAATCGTATTTGCGCCGCTCCGAGCAAATGCCCTGCCGGGATGAAGTTGGCCGTGATCCCGTCGCCTAAATCGACTGGCATGTCGAATGGCACAGTTTCCAGCTTGCTCAGCGCCTTCTGCGCATCCTTTCGCGTGTAAAGGGGGGTCGGGCGGGCATGGACCGAAAACTTCTTACGGCGGGCAAAGGACGCCTCTTCCTCCTGCAGATGTCCACTGTCGGGCAGGATCAAGCCGCACAATTCCTTAGTCGATTGTGTGCAAATGACCTTGCCCGCGAACCCTGCCTTAACCAGCGCAGGGATATAGCCGGAATGATCGAGATGTGCATGTGTCAGGAGAACAGTATCGATAGATCGAGGCCGGACCGGAAAAGGCTTCCGATTGCGTAAGCGGAGCTGCTTGAACCCTTGAAACAGTCCGCAATCGATCAGGATCCTGCGACTGCGCCATTCAACGAGGTAGCGGGATCCAGTGACGGTCCCGGTGGCCCCGAGGAAGCGCAGGGTCGGTTGCTGTGACTTGCTCATTGCACGTCTCCTCTTCTTTTGCTCCGAACGCTTTAGGGTAGCAAGGTGACTTGTTGCGCCTCATCCACGCGCGGCGATCACGTTGAAAATTGGCCCAAATACGAGTGCCACGAACCAACCGTAGGCAAAGGCTTCTGCTAGACCGATCAGGAAGGAAGTTGCTGTGAGCCACGTCATGCCAGGCATCAGCGAGATCCAAGCGCGGTACATCGCATACTGCGGAAAGATCAGATCGAAGCCGACACACAGCATATAAGTCACGGCCAGGAATATGCTCAGCGCCCAGCCCAGCTTGACGACAGGGATACGCGGGGGCGCCATCACGTTTTCGGGGCCGACCTCAGAAACTTGACCCGTTGCGCAAGGGCCGCATCCAAGCCGCAGCACAACAAAGACTAGCAGCGCTGCAGTCGCAAAATAGAGTATGGAAAACACTTCTCGAACTCCTGAACACACCACACAGCATGTGAACCGGGCCGCTTGGCTGGGCGCTCAACTGGACCGGGTTGTTGGTTCAGGAAAAATTCGGAGGGTGTGGAGACGGTGAAAGGGCTATTCCGTCCGCAAGCAGCCGGATATTGAGTACGGCAACCGACATTTCCGGCTTCCATTCAGGCATCAGGAATATTGGGAATAGAGCTACAGCGTGACACATTGCATGCAGTCCACAGCCACCCAAAGACGCAGGCACGCTGTAGAGGCTTCGATCGTGCTGAATAGACTCTTGCAGCCCATAATCCGCAGCTAAGGCCTGAACATGGCAATAGCCAGATACTGAATGCTCTGCACCTACCGTTCGGTCCGCCCCCGCAGACGCCATCAGAATTGCAGACAACAGCAGGACCAGAGTCAGGTGAAGCGCCGAGCGAAGCCGCCGCAGTCCAATTCTCCTGTACGTTACTCCTGCAACTCCCACGATCCGCTTCTCCAAATGACTACTCAAGTCTACATGTTATTTGCCCGGAGGCCTTGATTTGCCTCAACCGCCTTGCTCTCGCTTCCAGGTTGCCCAAAGAAGAGGTGCTCCGGTCATCAGCCCTAGCCCCAGCACTGCCCAGATGGCACCAGGTCCATCAGGCCCGGCCAGCTCACTGCCAAGATGCGCCAGGATGAAGCTCGCTGGCAAAATGCCAGCCGCGGTTGCGAGTGCGAAGCGCCAGAACCGCAATGCAGTCAGCCCTGCTGCATAGCTGATCAAGTCAAATGAAACGAAGGGCAAAAGACGGCTGCCAAACACCGTCAGCATCAGTGCATTCTGCGATCCCATGAGACCTGTCTCAAGCTTAGCACCCAGATAGCGCTGGATAGCCGAGCGCCCCAACCGCCGGGCAATCAGAAAGGCGATGATCGCTCCCAACTCGGCCCCCAGTGCAACGAGACCGGTACCCAGCACATGCCCGTAGGCCGCCCCGGCTGCCACCGCTACAGGAGCTGAAGGCAAAGGGCTGGCAACGATCGCCATAGTCATGAGCCCTACGATCACCAGCGGCCCCAAGATGCCAGCTGCATCGACCCAGGCTGTTATGTCTGCACGCGTCATTGCAGGCGGCAAAGCATCAGCCCTCCAAAGAACAAGCACCAGCAACAAAGCGACGGCCACAACCGCTAGCACCGACCTGTGGCGGCGACGGAAATCCGGTAATCGTCCTATGCGCAGCATGTGCCTTCCTCGTCGAAATCGTTGGCGCGTTTATTGATGTATCGCCATCTTCCACAGACTAGGACATTTAGGATTGGCCGATCCACCTTGCCCGGATGGGCAAATGTATCGCTCAGTCGTAGCGAAGCGCTTTGCGACAGTCGGATACAAAACATGCGAGTTTTCCAAGCAATATTGCACCGGCCCTAAGTGCTGTTGACCGCAATAGAGCAATCGTCGTCACTCCGCAGCTTCGCGTGCCTGTTTTACCAATTCTTGCAGTTGCGGTTGCTCAACAAAGCCGGGAACTAAGTTTTCGCCAATCACGAACGATGGCGTGCCGTTAAAACCAAGTTTACGTGACAGCGCCATGGAAGTCGCAATGTGCTCCTCCACTTCCGGCGTTTCCATGTCCCGGCGCAGCTGTTCCACGTCCAGCCCGGTTTCACGTGCGATACGGATGACCGAAGCCTCCGTAGCCCTGCCCTGCATTCCCATCAGAGCCCAATGGAATTCTTCGTACTTTCCTTGTTTGCGCGAAGCCAGAGCGGCACGTGCGGCAAAGACAGACCCGTCACCCAGGATGGGCCACTCGCGGTAGACCAGCCGGATATTGGCATCATCTTTCAGCAGCCCCTGCACCGGAGCCATCGCACGGCGGCAATAGGGGCAGTTGTAGTCGAAGAACTCGACAACCGTCACATCCCCTTCGGGATTGCCCAGAACCGGGGCGTTGGGATCGCGTTCCAGCGTGGCACGGTTGTTGTCAAGAACCACCCGAGCAGCTTCAGCTTTGGCGGCGTCCTGGTCACGCTGCAACATTTCGACCGCCTGCATGATGATTTCGGGCCGCTCCAGGATTGCCTCATAGACCAGTTGCTTGATCTCCGCCTCTGTCAATTCTTTGGCCAAGCCGGGCAAAGGCAAAAAGGTAAGACAGAGTACCGGCAATATACGTTTAGGACGGATCATTGGTTTCATCCTTCTTGCTGGGCTTCTACTTCTGTTCTTTCTGCTTGGTACCGCTGCTCGCGCTCGGGCCAAGCTGATTTTATGAAATTCAGGATACCGCGAATTTGCGCATCACTCAGCTGGCTGCCAAAGCCTGGCATGCCGCTGTCCAAGGCGACTCCGCTGTTTGCTAGCGCAGCCTGCCCCCCAATTTGGTATATTCGAACAGCATTCGGTCAGAATGGTGCCAAGTGTGGCCCGTCTCATCATGCGGAGGCGCCGGCAGGCGGCCATCCTCCCCTGGGCTGCGCCAATTCGGCTGGCCCTCAAGATTTGCCCCGTGGCAAGACGCACAGTACTCCGCATAGAGCACCTTTCCCTGTGCAACTGACACCGCATCAGCCATTGGCGCGACCGGGAAAGAAGGCCGGAAAACCCACGCCGCCGCAACTCCGGCGACCGCCAGCACCGCCGCCGCACTGATGACCGCCCGCGTCATGCCTGCACCCGGATCCAGGTCATCATGCCAGAGGCCGCATGCGAAAGCATGTGACAGTGGAATGCCCAATCGCCGGGATTATCGGCAACAAATGCAATCTCGTGGCTTTCGCCGGCAAAGCTGAGAAGCGTGTCGCGCAGGTGGCCCATCGAGCCATCGGCATTTACGGTGCGGAAATGCATCCCGTGCAGATGCATAGCGTGCGGGAATGCTGTGTCGTTGGACACTGTGACCCGGACAGTCTCGCCCCGCGCCACCGTGGCCAGCGGAGTCTGCGTCATGCCAACAGTACCGTTGAAGGCCCAGAACTGGTTCGCCTCCACCATTCGCTGGAACCCGGTGTTCTGCCCGTTAAGAACAGCACTGCGCAGCGAACCCATTGCTCCGCCAGCCATGTCGAGCCGCAGCTCCCTCGCGGCATTCAACCCCGTCACCTGCATCGCCGGGTTCGGCGGAAGCGGCGCCGGGGAGCCGCGCCGGGCGCTACTGGACACGCCGCGCACCGGGAAGGCAGCCTGGGCATAGCCTTGATTGTCCTCGATCCGCGCGAGAAACGCCTCTTCGCCGTCTCCGGCTGTGACGTCTACAAGGAGATCAGCACGCTGGCCGGGACAGAGCAGTAAATCTCCCGAAACAGTCTTGGGTGCTGGCAGCGGCATCCCGTCCAGCGCCATCACCCAGCCCTCGAAGTTGACCAGCGCCAGCAGGAAAAACCTGGCGTTGGAGGCATTGATCAGCCGGAGCCGAAGCCGCTCGTGCCGCTTCACCGTCCTGGCCCAAGCTGACTGTCCGTTGGTCGAAATAAAATTGCCCAACCGGCCAGCATGTGAACGGTCGCGGCGCGTCTCGAAGTCTGGATTTAGCTGCCCGCCATCCGGCTCCAGCAGCCAGTCATCGAGTACCAGTGTGACATCCCGGTCAATATCCGGAGGTGCCTTTTCGTCAACAATGAGCGGGCCGTGCAGTCCGCGCGCCACCTGTTCGACGGACCGGTTGTGCGCGTGATACCAATAGGTGCCTGCATCCCGAACGGTGAAATCATAGTCGAAGCTGCCCCGTGGCTGAACCGGTGCCTGGGTAAGCCCAGCAACCCCATCCATCGAATTCGCCGCGCGGATGCCGTGCCAATGGACCGTGCTTGCCTGCGGCAGATCGTTGACAAAACGCCGTTGCACCCGGCCGCCTTGGGGCACCCGGATTTCCGGTCCCGGCGTGCCGTCTGAATAACCCCAAATCTCAGTTTTTGGGTAGTCTGACGGCAGTAGCTGCACCGCTTTGACGGTGGCGCGCAACTCCATCATGTCCGGCACCAGGGCATCCCCCGGACCGGCAATTCCGCCAACACGCCAGCGGCACCCGCCGCTGTCAGAAACCCTCGTCTTGAAAACATTTCTCTTTCCTCTCAGACAAGCGAACCGCGAGGGACGGTTCACTGATGTTCTGATTATCTCAATAATCAGAACATTCACTCAGTTTGGCGGAGGGCGGTATGCCTCTACTGCTTCCAAACCGCGTCTCCCTTGGCTTTGCACTGCCGCCTTCCAGCATGGGAACGTCAATGCCGCCTCATCACCATTTTCGTATCCGAGAGTATCCCAGACACATTCGCCCAAGTTCTTAGGACGGGCCCGCGCGCCTGCTTTTCCATGACAGGCTTCTAGAGCTCCCACACCGCGCCCCTGCCAAGGCCGTGGTGCGGTTAGTGAACGTTTGGGGACGCATCTCTCTGCATCTCGGACCGAACTCTGCCTACCCGACAACCGGCAAGTCCTATGCGCAACCTCAGGTAGGCAAGTTCACCACGGGGTGAAGCACAACCCGGGTATCCAACGGCACCCTGTCGTAGAGGTTGATCATCTGATCGTTTACCAACCTTGCACAACCATTCGACACGCGCCGTCCGATTGTGTCCGGTTCATTGGTGCCGTGAATACGCAGAAACGTATCCCGCGCCCGGGCTGAAACAGATAAAGCGCGCGTGAGCCAAGTGGATTACCGAGACCGCCGGGCATGCCATCGGCAAACCTGGCATAGCGGTGCGGTTCGCGCCGTATCATATCCGGTGTCGGCTTCCAGCTGGGCCACACCTTTTTGGCGCCGACATAGAATTCACCCGCCTCATACAGGCCAGGCCGGCCAACCCCGACCGCAAAACGGATCGCGCGGCCCTCAGGCAGCGTCCAGTACAGCGCGAACTGCTCTGGATCCACATGCACCTCATATGGCGTAAGGTCGTTCTGGATGCGCACCTCGCGCGGCAAAAGCTCTTCGGGCATATCGTAGACCGGAAGCGTTGGCGTATGCGCGCTGCCCTTTGAACCCAGCACCGTCAACGCCCCTGCCCCGGCAATGAAATCCCGTCTCAGCATAACTCCTCCTTCTGGCTGTTTCACCGGTACCGTATAGTCCTCTGAGCCCCTGCCAGAGATTAACACCCGCCCTGCACCTTCGATAATCAGCACATCTGTTTGCCGGCCATTTCTTCGCGAGCCCCGGCTTCCAGCTCAGTCCCTGACACGCGCCGCAATACGCGGAGCATGAGATGTCATTCGTCGAGTGCGGCCTTGCGGCGCCTGAACTCCTCTTCGTCAATTTCACCTTGGGCGAACCTGCTGCGCAGCACCTTCAGCGCGTCACTGGAGGTGTCCGGGCCCGCGCTACGCTTGTCAGTCAGCCATCGCACCGCCACTACGATGAGAACAATAAACGCCCCCCAGAACAGCAGCATCATCAGGGCGCCGAGCATACCGAAGCCACCTGCCCACATCATGTGGCCATATCCCCGGTCCCAGTCACCCGAAGTATCCGCCCAAGCCACAGCAGAAGCCAAGGGCAGAAGCACAATTGCCAGAGTTGCAACCTGTCGTTTCATCTTTGTCTCCGGTTCACGTTTCAATTTCGGTTTGATCCTTCGCAAGAGGGATTGCGAGCGTCGCCAGCAGCCCGCCATCTGGACGGTTGACCAAGGTAATGTCGCCGCCATGAGCCCGCGTAATCGTACGGGCGATGGATAAGCCAAGCCCGTAGCCGCCGGTTTCCAGCGACCGCGACGCCTCCAGCCGCAGAAACGGGTCAAACACCCGCTCCAAATCTTCCTCAGGGATACCTGGGCCGGAGTCTACCACCGTGATCAAAGCGTTTTTGCCATCGATCCCATATCCAACCCGCGCCCAGCCACCATAGCGCAGCGCGTTCTCGATCACGTTGCGCAAAGCCCGCCGCATCGCATTTGGCCGCAGGCCGACTTTTGTCGTCGCCCCTGGATGTAAATCGAAGCGATCAAGCATATCAGCGCGCAGCTGTTCCAGGAACTGGCCCAGTTCACACACCTCTTGCGGCTCGGATACCGCCAGCCCCCGGGCGAAAGCCAATACCGAGTCTACCATGCTCTGCATTTCCTCGATCGAAGAAATGAGGCTGTCCCGGGTTTCCTCCTCGTCGACAAATTCAGCCCTGACCCGCATAGCTGTCAAAGGCGATCGAAGGTCATGGCCCAACGCCGCCAGCAGCCGGGTACGATCTGCAACAAATCGTTTCAGCCGTTCTTGCATCCGGTTAAACGCACCAGTCAGATCCTGCACTTCGCATGGCCCAACCGCAGGCAGTGCGTCCACATCTTCTCCCCTCCCCAACCGGTCAGCAGCAACGGAAAGCCTGCGCAGCGGCCCCGTTACCCGGCTCATCAGGAACCAGAATACAACAATTAGAATGAAGCCCGCGGTAAGCGCAAAAGTCAGTGTCGAATAAAGCGGCCATTGCAGAGGCGGACGTTCGAACCGGGTACCAACATTAAGCCATTGGCCGCCAGACAACGCAAGGGACAGCTTCAATTCAATCGCCGACATGTGCCCGCGCATCATTTCCCGGTGCATGGCGGCCATTTCCTGATCGAGGTGCGGCAGCGGTAGATCCGCGCCATCAACCTCATGCAGCTCAACCCGGATCTCGCGGCTGAAGTTACCATCCAGCAGTGCCCGCACTCGCTCTTCGACAATCCCATTGCCGTTATGCGTCATATGTTCGACTTCGGGCTCCGGTGCGATACCGAACCGTACCAGCGGCGAATTCGCAGCCCGCAGAATCGAGGCGTGCAGACTTGCAGGCGCTTCTTCGATCAGCCGGGCAACATTGGCGGCACGCCCAGCAGTTTCCGCTCCGAGAGCCGCGCGTACCGCCAAACTGCGCTCGTCGACAAATAGCCAAAGGCTGACCGCCTGAGCGGCGGCCAGCGCCAGGATCACCAACAGCACCAGTTGGCCGCGCAGACTGTTGAGGACACGCCTCATCGGTCCATCACCTCCACATCTGCGGCCAGGCTATAGCCTCCGTTGCGCACGGTGATGATCAGGCGCGGTTGCATGGGGTCCTGCTCAATCTTGCGGCGCAAGCGGCTGATCTGGTTGTCTATTGTCCGATCCAGCGGCGGCGCCCGCCGGCCCGCGGTTAAGTCCATAAGCTGATCCCGGCTCAGGACCAAACGCGCCCGCTCCAGCAAAACCGTCAACAGCTTGAAGTCGGCACCGGTCAGGGCAGTTTCCTGCCCGATGTCGTCAATGAGGACACGTCGGTCGCTGTCCAGCACCCACTGGGAAAACCGAACGTTTTTACCAGCCAAGCGGCCTGCCAATGGTTCGGAACGATCGGTGCGGCGCAAGATCGCTTTGATGCGTGCCAAGAGCTCACGCGGATTGAAAGGCTTGGACAAATAGTCGTCGGCACCGATTTCCAGGCCGACTATACGGTCTGTATCCTGCCCAAGGGCCGTCAGCATAAGGATTGGGATACCGCCTTCCCCAGACAGTCTCCGGCAGACCGACAACCCGTCTTCGCCCGGCATCATCACGTCCAGAACAATCAGATCGAAATGCCCGGTTGCCAGTTTCGCATCCATCTCCGCCGCGTCTTGCGCTGCAGTTGCGCGCATGCCGTTCTTTTCCAGGTATCGTGTTACCGCGGCCCGGATTTCACGGTGATCGTCAACGACGAGAATATGAGGCATTTCATTCATTTGCATCGATTATAGGTTATTGCTGCAAATGGTCCTGCAGAGTTTTGTCGCAGAATGTATCAACTGCTTCGGCTGTGACAGAGCGATACAATTCCCCGCCCCCGCGCTCTGGCAAGCTCACCCCTGACATCCCAGATTGGCTGTATCCAAACACTCTGGGAAAGGTCTGGACATGACGAATTTGAAACTTCTCGCGCTCACTCTCGCGGTATCCGGCACAATGGCGGGCGCAGCACTGGCAGAGGCCAGCCACGGCCACGGCGGCAAACCCGGCGCCAATACATCAGGCATGATGCAACAAAATGCAGATTCGCAGATGATGGGCCGAGGTATGATGTCTGATATGAAGCGAATGCATGACATGATGATGCAGATGCACGGGCGGCACGCCATGGGCAGCGCCATGATGGACCGCCAGATGTTGGGCATGGGCAAACCCGGCATGTTGGCGGAAAAACTTCAATCCGCTCTGAAGGAGTACGACGCGGACAACAATGGCACGCTTTCGATCGATGAGTTCGAATCCTTTCACAGCGCTATAATCCGCGAACAAATGGTAGACCGTTTTCAACACCTGGATGCGGACGGCGACGGCGCGGTGTCCGAGGAAGAGATCTCTGCCCAGACTGCCCGCATGAAGCAGATGATGGCAGGATCCGGCATGGCCCACAGCGGCCCGCAAGCCGAAAGCGATCAGCCTGGCGACGGCATGATGGACCAGCCAAAGGATAACTGATCCTCAAGACACTTTACTGGATGCCACCTGGCACAGCCTGATGGCATCCTTTCTAGGGGCAAGTATCTCAACGTATCCCCTAAAAGCTGGGCATCTTTGCTGTACTTCTAAGCAGCGGCAAGCTTGGGGCGGGTGATCGAACAGCTACTCGCTTGCAGATTGCTAATGCAAAGTAGATCCCTTTTCTCGCCCCATAACCGTACCCGTGTCATTTCCGCAAATGATGCATTCGCACCGTTTCCGAGACACGGAAACACGCAGCTGCTGGACGCGTTCCCGGTGGACCGTGGAGCAGATTACCGGCCGTCACGTCTTTCCGGACAGCTCATCCGACCTGTCGGCGCGAAAGCTCTAAAATGCTACGTTTGTTAAACATTCTGGCGCCGGCCTGCGGCATCTGGGTCCAACGCGGGGCGCATCGGAGATAGGAACAGCTCATTACGTTTCAAATTTTCGAATCGTGCGCAGCGGCAATTTGTGCTATTTTTGTCACGAGGCGAGCGCTGCGGGAGTTGGGATATGTATATCCTTCCAATAGTGTTTGGCCTTCTTCTTGTTGCCACGCCTAGCGCGGGTCAACAGACAGTCTTTCACACAGCCAGTTTCCCGGACGCCACCATGGTTCAATTGAGCGTGACCCATTACCAGGTCACCAGCGAGGAAGACTTCGACTTTGAAGTGGCCATCAAACTGGTTCAAACAGATGCGAACGGCACAGTTCTCTACGACGACACTAGGAAACACCCGGTTCGGGTTAAATGCGGAGAACCAGCATATGTCGACACTGGTCTCAAAAGATTCATGATCAACACAGCCACCTCCAACGGCGATTGGCAGCACGACCTTTGGGCTATGCTCTGCACAACAGCAACATCCTGAAAGCCAGCAAAGCGTCAGATCAACCCTGAAGTCGGCTCGGAAATATTCTTTCACTTTCGCCAATCGCAATGGAGTAAGTCTTCCACTCTCTCATAACGCGTCACTGCGTACACATGCTAAAAAGGCGGTCGTTTGAATAGTTGCACCGATCGGCAATTAGTCCCGCGTCTTTCGTGTCCAAACGCCATGCAGAGAAAGCGCGGTTTCGATCTACCGTTCGAACCCAGCAAGCAATGACCGCTTCCGTGACTAGGGTTGCAATGCAGCGAGAAGCCCGCCGCATGCGCAGAGCGATGCTGCGCCAGCGAAGAGAAAAATCCAAGGTCGGTTTTGTCCGGCACAGCAAACCTTGGCTTTTCACGCAGCAAAAGGCAGCAATCGGCCCTATTTCGGTCCGCTGTCTATCCCACCGAGCGAGATCCTCGACAGCCGCGCTGCATCTTCCGGTTCCCATTTCTGACGCAGGGCGCGAACATAATCCGCGTCCTGCTTCAGCTTTTGCCGCTCCTTGGCGAGGACGCGTTTCAAGGTCCGGGCCACCAGTTGAGCAATGCGCGTGACCATCGGCATCGCTGGACGGATTTCTTTCAGCGTTTCGGCCCGCGCACCCTTGGTATCCGGGGCGGCCGCGCCCCAAGTCAAGCCTGCCTGCTGATCCGCAGACGCCTCCCGCCAGCAAATCGCACCATCAGCAACCAGATCCAACCCGGACTCGATGGCATCCGTGATGACCTCTGCCTCCGTTGCCTTCAACCGGACCTTTTCTTCTGCCTCCTGCAGCCTCTTCTCCTCAGCCAGCCGGGCAGCCTGAGCCTCAGCAACTGCTTTCTCTGCCTGACGGCGGTGCTGAACTAGCAGCCGCAGTTGAGCGGCCAGATCAGATTTCTCCGCCTTCTTGGCGTTCAGCACCTGCTCGGCCTGTTGCCTTTCTTGGATAACCCGTGCGCGTTTTTCCTCTTCGGCCTTCCGCGCTGCCGTCTCGGCCCGGAACTTTTCTGCAGCTTCCTCCGCCCTTGCCTCATACCCCTTTACCCTCGGCTCCAATGCCCCGACCTCGGCCACAATTTCCCTTTTCAGAGCATTCGCGGCGTCAGCCGCTTTTTTATTCTGCACAGCCTCTGCCTCCGCCGTATTGCGGCGGCGGATCATCTTTGCCGTTTCCTGCGCGGTCCGCTGTTTGCGGGCCCGCGCTTCTTTGATGGCGCGCTTGCGCGATTTCTTGACCGTGGCCTTGGCCAGGTCCCGGCCGTTTTCAACGGTCGCCTTTGCTTCATCCTGGGCATCGCCCAGGATGCGTTTCTTCTCCGCCTGCGCCTTTTGGCGCTCCTCGGCACGCCATTTTGACGGCGGCACATGCTGTCGCTTTTCGGGCAGAGGTTTTCCCTCTGCCCGCGCCTGACGCCGGGCCTCGGCACGGCGCTCCCCCCTGGCGAGCCCAATTGTCTCAAAAGCTTCTCCGGCAAGATCCTGGGCATGCTCATAGCTTTTGATGAGCGGGTTCTCAGATGCCTGCAGCAGAATCTGATGCCCGCGGTTGGCGGATGGTTTCTCGGTCCAAACGGCCACGACAAAGTGGATATGGTAAGCTTCTTCATCGACGTGGGCGCTTGCATAGCGCAGCTGCCCGCTTGGAAAATTTTCACAGAGGAACGACATGGCCGTTTTGCGGAAAGCAGAGACACGTTCCGGATCCCATTCCAACAGACCTGCCCCGCCAAACCAGTCTTTATTGACAGTGATGATCCCTTCACGAAGCGGGCCCCTGCTGCAGGACCGCCAGGGGTCTGCAGGCCCTTCCGCCTCCAGCTTCCTCGCGTCCTTCATGCGTGACTTGGCTCTGAGGGCACGCAAATGCTCCTCGTGATTGTGACGGCGCATCTCAGCAATTTCGCCGCGTATCTGCTGCTGCCAGCCCGGCTCGCCGGCCAGCACCTGGTTCAGCCGCGACAGCTCCTGGTCGACATGATCCAGGTCGCCGCCGCCGCGCTCGTCATGCATCTTGAACTTGCCGAGGCCCTGCGGGAACAAGCCTGCAAAGCGCAGCACGACAGGTGCTTCATCAATTATTACTGGCTTTGAGTTGGTAAACTTGGGCTGTACTGTCATCTTGCTGCTCGGATCTGCTTCTCTGATCTGAGTCTCCGCGAAGACGAAGAAAATCCCGATAGGCTTATTTTTGTTTTTGTGAGGCTTGTACTCACTATGCAAGTTGCAATCCTGGCTGGGCCCCAGGATTGCAACTTGCCGTTCGCGAGGGGGATACCCCCTTCGATCCCCTCCTCGGTCGCAGTCCGGGCTCCGCCCAAACATGCTTCCTGCGGCCAGCAGCCTGCTGGACCCGCCCTGCCGGGGGCCTGGGATGACTTATTGTTTTTCGATAATCTGGAAGGGCAGCAAGCCGATCATGCGAAGTTGGAACCAGACACCTGGGTCATTTCCTCCAGGCGCCCGCACTTACTTTTGCAGATACCCTTGTTCTTTAAGGTGCGCGATCAGAAGCCGTTCCACAAAAGAGGCTACAGACCGATCATCCTCCGCCGCTGCCTTTTCTACGGCTTTCTTGGTTTCTTCAGTCACTCGTACAGATATCGCTGATGTTCTGGCCATGTGTTCACTTGTGTGCAGTTGACATTCAGATTCAATGGGTGCATATTGCATTTAGTTGCACACAATTGCAACGGGCCGAGGGGAAGGTGGAAGCTCCCCGCCCGGCCCTAACCAAACCGATCTCGCGGAAGGAGACCGACTATGGCTGATACTTGCCGTATCACGCGCGAATGCGCGCTGAAAGCCCTGCAGCCCGCATCTGTCGCAGATGGCAGCCCCACCTTCATCACCCGCACCTTCGACACGCTGACCAAGGCAGTGGACAAAGCCCTCGGACTGGAGCGTGATCTTTCGCACGCACTGTCCTGGGATCCCGCTTGCACTAATTTTCAGGAGGCTGCCGAAGCCCGCTGGCAGGATTGTCTTCAACTCAGCGGCGACATCCTGACGGCACAGGTGGTCCGGGCCAGCGACTTGCCTTTGCAGCGCATGAGCATGCTGCTGCACTTCCTCATCGAGTCCACGGGGCCGGAAGAGGCTCGCAGATTTCAGCAGCTGTACTTTGAGAACCAGGAGCTGTTCAGCGTCGAGGACGCTGTACGTCGGCCCCTGATGCAAACAGCCGCACGTCAGATGAACGCACTCGTCGAACTCTCCTTAGCGGCTGAAGCGCAGAACTTCCTGCCGATCTAAACCCAACCTCCCAGCATTCTTCTGACCCGGCCCGCGGCGGACACGCCGCTGCGCCCGGCTCAGCCATGCCATTTCTGAAGGTTCAGCAAGCGCCAGTTCCGGCGCCTGCCCTGCCCCTTTTTGCCTATGCGGAGGCTGCCATGCCCCACTCAACCTGCGAACATTTCCCGCAAACGGTCCATCCCCACTGGCGCGCCGCCGCCAGCGCAAAAGGTTTCAAAATCGTCCAGCGCATCAAAGACCGCTATCACCTGCTCCTGTCCTGCCACACCTGCCGACGGACACATGCCTGCAAGCTCTTCGTTGTGATGAACAGCCAGCCGCAGTGCCCGCACTGCATTCAAGACCGGTGGCAGGCCGATGCCGAAGCCGCCGGGCTGCAGTGGGCAGGCCGCGACCCGCAAAGCCGCCATCACGGCTTCTACATCGCGGACTGCCGACACCGTTTGCGCCGCCAGTTTGAGCTGATCAAAAGAGCTGCCGCCGGGACCTGCGACGTACGCTGCGAACTCTGCCAGCAACAGAAGGAGCAAGAAGAAGCCTCCGCGCAGGGTTGGGAGCTGATTGGACCGGATCCGAACAGGAACCAGAACTACCGCCTGTACCAGCACCAGGCCTGCGGCCATGTTCAGCGGATCGCCCGTGCCAACATGCAGACTGGCCGGTTTCAATGCAGCAACTGCGGCGAGGGCTGGAGCAGTGCGCCAAGCTTTCTCTACGTCATGCAGCTTAAACTCGCCAATGGCGCCAAGCTGATCAAGCTGGGCTACAGCCGCGATCCCGTCTCCCGCCTTTACCACCAGATTTTGAGGAGCAGGGAGACGGAGGCGCAGGTCCTGCGGACAGTTCCCATCAGCTCCGGCCACACAGCTGTGCAAATTGAAAAAGGCCTGCATGCGCGGTTGAAGGCAGAGCACCCCGACAGCGTCGCGCCGCCAGACCTCTACGCCGGTGAATTGAGGGTCAAAAGTGAGGTCTATTTTCCGGATGTGTGCCAAGTGATCTTCGCGATGCTCGACGCCATCCAAGCGGAAGAAGACAGCTAAACGCCCCTACCCTTCAATTTTCAACGTTTCCCGCCCGGTTTCACCGGGCGCCCGATCCCTTTTGCCTGTTCACAGGAGGCTTGCCATGAACCAATCCAACCACTCCCCCGCGCGCCCTGATTGGTGGCAGTTCGCCGAAGACTGCGCCCGCCGCTATCATCTCTATTACCATGAGCTGCAGCTGGCGCGCCGCAAGACACTCAAAGAAGACGCGCCAGACGACAGTGCTGGCGCCGAGGAGCCCCTTGTGCCCCCTGCACCGGAACAGCCCCATTCTTTGCTGCAGCATCTGAGCGAGAACTCGGACGTGCAGCACCTGCCCCCGGAACTCTGGGAAGCGCTGGAGCAGGAAGGTGCAGACCCCTATGCCTGTGACGACACAGGCCAATGGCTGCCGGACACAGACCTGCCGGCAGACAAGCTGCTTCTGCTGCTGCGGATCGCCGCGGCCTTCGGCACCCCGGCTGCAGTGGACGCGCAGCTTGCCCGTGGCGCCGTGCTGATCCTTCGCAACGTTCCTGCTTCCGGTTTTTCAAGCGTGGAAAACCTCCTTAACCACGCCCTGCTGCCGCCGGGCTGGCAGGCCTATGACGCCCGGCGCCAGGTGCAGCTGCCTCAGCGCGTGACCCTCGCTGTCCCCAGTGCCCGCGATGGTGCGATTGAACAGCAACACATTGATGAGCTGCAGGATCTGATCATCAAGGGTCTGGCGCACAGCCAGCCTTTGTGGATCTGCCTGCCGGATGAGATGGCACTGCCGGCGCCGCTGGTGGCGGAGCACTGTCATCAACTGACAGTGCCGCAAGTGGACGCGGATTTTCTGATCGCCCTGCTGCGTCAGACCCACAGCTGCACGGGCCGCATTGATGAAGCCGCCGCCCGTGCCGCGCTGCCCCGGAACGGCCAGTTGCAGGAGCTCTCCATCCCCGCACTCTCATTCGCCCTGCGTGCGCCCACAGCGAAGAAGATGGCGCAACGCCTGTCCCAGGCGCTTGCTGCCGCTGCCGCTTCACCACCCGAAGCCCACGCGCCGAGGGAAGAGATCACAGGCATTGGCCGGTCCTATGACACCGCCCGGCAACTGGTCGCAGACCTGCGCCTGTGGGCCGAAGACGAAGTGGCCTGGAATGAGATCCCGCACTCCTTGCTGCTTTTTGGCCTGCCGGGCACCGGCAAGAGCCACCTCGCGCGCGCGATGGGCCGGAGCGCCGCTGTCAATTGCGTCGAGACCAGCTGCGCCGAGTGGCAAAGCGCCGGTCATTTGGGCAACCTGCTGCTCGCGATGCGAAGAAGCTTCGATGAAGCCCGGAAGAATGCGCCCTGTATCCTTTTCATCGATGAGATCGACGCGATCGGTTCCCGCGACAGCGCCGGCGACAACAGTGTCAGCTACAGGCGCCAAGTGGTTGCTGGTTTCTTGGAGCAGATGGACCGGATCAGCCGGGAGGCAGGGATCATGGTCGTCGGTGCCTGCAACCACCCGCAGCACATCGACCCCGCGATTCTGAGAGCCGGACGGTTTGACATCAAGATCGAGATGCCGCTGCCAAGCATGGCGATGCTGCAGCACCTCCTTGCCGAGCGGCTGCAGGACGCAGTCCCCGAGGATGCGATGTTGGAGCTGGCGCGGGACTGCATTGGCAAAACCGCTGCCGACGTGGACGCGGCGGTGCGCTCTGCCCGCAGTGAAGCCCGGCACAGCGGCTGCCCGCTCGATCTGCAGCTTCTGCGCCGCCATTTGCAAGTCATGGCACAGGAGGAGAACCACGACCTGCTTTACCGCATCGCCATTCATGAAGTCGGTCACGCCATCACCTCGTGGAGCTACGGCGAGACGATCACACGGATCGGCCTGTCTCCATCTGGCGGCACAATTGAGCGGGATGTTCCCCCGAACGCAGGTCTGCCGGCAGACATTGAATGCCAGCTGTATATCCACCTCGCAGGGCGGGCGGCGGAGCGGCTCATCTTCGGGACTGTTTCGGCCGGAGCCGGCGGGGGCGCGACGTCCGATTTGGCACAGGCTGCGCGGATGGTCCTGGCGATGGATTTTGAACTGGGTTTAGGGGCCTTCGGCAACGGCTGGTTTGGACCGCAGGATCCAGCCCAACTTGCAGAACCCGACCGCAAACGCCTCCGTGAGAAGCTCGACTATGCGGAGGACCACGCACGCGCACTGCTGTACCCCCATCAGCAGTTGCTTAAGGACATGGCTGCAGACCTGGTGCAGAAACGAGAGTTCGATACCAAGGCGGTCCGGTCCTGGCTTCGCGATGTGCCGTGCAAAAATGGTCCAAAGCCGGTCCTGGACCAGTAGATGCGCCCGCCAAACAAGCCGCCCAGCCACCGGATTTGCACAAAGCTTATGTGCAAACTTCCGCGGCGCAGGCTTCAGTTGGCCCAAAATCCGGAAAACTCCCTCCCGGAAATACTTTGTCCCAAAGCCCCGCCGGGTCGGTCTATGCCCGCATCCCTTCCCAGCTCCTTCTGCAGAGGGAAAGTTCCGTATTTCTAGGCCCTTATCCACAATATCCATCTCCGCAGGGTTACAACCTGGGTCGCTCCAACCCAATCCGGCGCAGTAAACTGTCTCGATCAGCACACGCGGGCGGCCACCGCCCACCGGAGACAGGAGACCACGGCCAATGGCACGGGACCGGAAGAGACATGCCGAATGCCAGCAGGCGCCGGAAGCACCCGGCCGCCCGGCCACAATCAACTGCCTGCTTGAGGATCATCCGATGCATGCACTGTCCGAGGAGCATCTGCTGACCACAGAGGAAGCTATAGCCTATCTCGCCCGCTTCAAAATCTTCACCAGTCGCAGCGGGCTGGACTCCAAATTCAAAAGCGGCAGCCTCGCACGGGTTGAGGTGAGCGGACGAGTTCGCATCCTCTACCGTCCGCCGGATCTGCTAAACGCATTCTTTAAGGGGGAGGTTCAGAGATGCCCCTCATTCTCTTTCGGCGCAAAAACAGCCAAGGCAAACCCACCGGAAATTTCGTCATCCGGGGTACCCTCGCAGGACAAAGCATTTATGAGAGCACTGGAGTTAGCGACAAAAAAGCCGCAGAAATCATCCGTGTAAGACGGTCAGCCGAAATCATCGAGCGTGCGACACTTGGTAAGTCGGCAACCCTGACTTTTGCCGAGGCTGCGCTTACCTACATGGAAAGTGGTGGGGAAACCCGGTTCATCGGACCGCTGCTGATTCACTTCGGGGAAAAGACACGGCTGGCCGACGTCGACAATGACGCGGCGAACAAAGCGGCACGGGCGATCCTGATGCCCGACGCTGCACCCGCCACTATCAACCGGCAGATCATCACCCCCATCAGCGCCATCTACAATCTAGCCGCTGACGATGGCCATGTGACTCCGCGCCGGTTCCGCCGTCGCAAGGAGCCCCAGTCCAAAATCCGCTGGCTGACACCTGGCGAGGCCGAGGATCTACTGGAAGCAAGCGAGCCACACCTGCTCCCGATCGTGACATTCCTGCTTGGAACCGGCTGCCGCACCAGCGAGGCGCTGGGGCTGCAAAGTGAAAACCTTCACCTAGAAACCCGTCAAGCGCTCATTCCGACATCCAAGAATGGCGAGCTGAAAATGGCCGAATTTCCGGCGCGTGTGATGCGTCTGCTTGCTGCTTCAGGACTGCCGGAAACCGGGGCCGTTTTCCGCACGCCGAAGGGAAAGGCATACAAGCTCAGCACCGGCAGCGGCGGTCAGATTGAAGCTGCCTTCACCAAGGCGCGTGTTGCGGCCAAACTAGGCGGCGATGTGACTCCGCACACGCTGCGGCATACCTTTGCCACATGGCACTATGCGATGAACAAGGACTTGCTTCTGCTGATGACGCGTGGCGGCTGGAAGAAACCAGATATGGCGCTCAAGTATGCCAAGCTGGCCCCGCCGATCTGCCAGAAAAGCTTCTGGCGCACGGCTGGGACTTCCGTACACAGTTGCAGGCCGATCAGGGGCAGAAAGCTATTTTCGGGGCAAAGATCAGGGTGATAAAGTAGGTAGGATGCCGGGGTGAAAAAGTTGATTTGGTTAGCCTAGGCTCCGCATATACGCCATTTTTAGCCATGAGCGCATTCACTTTCGCAGGCGGGGTGCGGCAAGCTAGCCACGCGCTCATCCGTCAGATTGCGTCAATTGGTGAAGGGTGACACATAGTTTTTTTCACTAAGGCGCCACTAACCCCTCAATCTTTTTTTTCAGCAGACTCCCCGCTCTCGCACCAGTCTTCATTATTAACTCATTGGTTTGCCATCGGAGCAAGCAGACGTTCCATGCTGCGTGCGGCGAAATCGAGTTTCGAGCCCGTTGCGGTCACTGACACCCTGTCTGGGAACTGTATACGCATCAGTCCGGTGTCAGCCCCAAGCGGGCATGCCTTGTGCAGACGCAGCACTAGAGCCGTCCCGAAGTAAGGGCGTATTCCGTTGAAAAACTCCTTCTTGATTGAGGTGCCCGCGGCTGATTCAATTCCTTCATTGGGTGGGAGGATCGGCGATGATGGGACCGCGGCAAGAGGCGCAACCGGCGCTGTTTTACGAGTTCTCGCTCGAGGATCATGTCCCGCAAAACCATTTCCTGCGCTCCATCGACCGGTTTGTGGATCTGTCCGGGATCCGTAGCTACCTTGCCGATTTTTACAGCCACACAGGTCGGCCTTCGATTGATCCCGAGCTGCTGATCCGCATGTTGCTGGTCGGCTATTGCTTCGGCATCCGGTCGGAACGGCGGCTGTGTGAAGAGGTCCACCTGAACCTCGCCTATCGCTGGTTCTGCCGCCTTGATCTGAGCGACCGGGTCCCGGATCACTCGACCTTCTCCAAGAACCGCCATGGTCGGTTCCGTGACAGCGAACTGTTGCGGCATCTCTTCGAGACAACCGTCGCGCGGTGTATCGAAGAGGGTCTGGTCAGCGGGCAGCGCATGGCCATCGATGCCAGCCTGATCGAAGCCGATGCCAACAAGCAAAATTCTACGCCTAAGGAAGAATGGGACGTCAGGCAGATCGATCCCGCCGATGCGCCTCGGGCGGTCCGTGAGTATCTCGACACCCTGGACGAGGCTGCCTTCGGCGCGGCCAGCGAGGTTCAGCCAAAGTTTACGTCCCATTCCGACCCTGCCAGCCAATGGACCGCAGCCCGCAAGGGTCCGGCCTTCTTCAGCTATTCCGACAATTACCTGATCGACACGGACCACGGCGTCATTGTGGACGTGGAGGCGACGAGATCAATCTGCCAAGCCGAAGTTGGGTCGACCAAGACCATGCTCGAGCGCGTGAAGGCCAGGTTCGACCTCCACCCTGAGCGCCTGATCGCAGACACCGCCTATGGCACCGCGCCGATGCTTGGCTGGTTGGTCGACCGCAAGATCGCCCCGCACATCCCCGTCTTCGACAAGTCGGGGCGCAGCGACGGAACCTGGACCCGCGCGGACTTCGAGTGGGATGCCGGGAACAATCAATACATCTGCCCGGAAGGCCACGAACTGAAGCAATTCCGCCGGAACTATTCCGATCCGAACCGAGGGCCGACCGGCAAGGGTGTCGCGAAATACCGGTGCCTAAAGCACACGTGCCAGGCCTGCCCCTCGAAGTCGCGTTGCTGCCCTAACATGGACTTCCGGTCGATCACCCGAGAGGAGCATGAAGACGCGCGGCAAGTCGCTCGCGACATCCACTGCCCGGCAGTGCATGTTTACATGCACGAGAGGGGCGAAGACCGACCAATACATCATCTCAATGAAGCTGCGGAAGAAGGTCGAGATGCTCTTCGCCCACCTCAAGCGCATCCTTGGACTCAGTCGGCTCCGATTACGCGGCCCATGCGGCGCAAACGACGAATTCCTCCTCGCCGCCACCGCCCAAAACCTCCGCAAAATGGCCAAGGTCATTCCCGCACCGCAGCAACCGCAGAAAGCCTGAAAAGAAAGGCGCTCACGCTCTTTTCGGGCACCCATATTCTGCGCCCGCGAACGGGTGTTTTTCCACGGAATCGGCGGAGAGCTGCCGTTCGCTGCGGCTTGAACGAATGGCAGAGATGCGCATAGCTGACACTCAGCGGGGCAAATAGTCGCCAGCTAGGCGCGATCTGTAGCTGAAGGCGCCGCCCAAGATGGGCCGGACGGTGTAGGTAGCAGCCTCGGATGGGCAGGTTTTGGTTGGTCGCTAGGCGCAGCTGTGAAGCACCGGGGCAGCACTTTGATTGGAAACTACATGGATAGCATGAGTTGGTTGCTGGCAAGCCCGCTGACAGGCTAGTTCTAATGCAATACCGCCTCCGACCGGCGAGGAATGGTAAGGGAATGGGGCTAGATCAACGGAGGTGGCGCAAGCGCTGCTGCTCGCGGTCATTGCCCTAGTCGCTGTCAAAGTGGGGACGACGGCGCCGACCTCATCGCCAAAACCCGAAAAAAGAGGCCTATTTGCTTGCGCACGGGGCGAGTCGCTCATAGCCTCGGCGTCGTGGATTTCCTTTTATGGGGCAAGTGCTTATGTTCGATGCCGTGATCGCGAAGAAAGCGAGAATGGAAAAGATCCTTTACGACGCGAAGCGTAATCCCCGCGAGGACCTTGTAACCTCTTCTCTCTTCGGGATGCTGCGGCTTCTAGCGCCCGAGGCGCGGCAGGCGGCGCTTTCAGTCCTATGCGACCACCCGCTGCCGAGCGACGCCAAAATCTATCTCTGGCCGTTCTTTATCGGCAGAGGCGAGAACTCCGAACCCGATGTCGTGCTGGAGTTCATGGAAAACGGGCGGCGGGCCTTCTGGGTCATCGAGGTGAAATGGGGAGCGCCGCTCGGCGCGGACCAATGCGCTCGAGAGATCCGAACCGTAGCGCGTGGACGGTGCCGCCGCGGCGGTGTGCCCGCGGGTGAGCGAAACGTGCATGGCTACACGCTCCTCGGGGCCGAGGCCAAGCACCAGAAGGCGGTGGCTGACCTGCGCCTTAAAGTCCGGAACGGGCTGGAAACCGTCCCCGTTGCAGGCATCAGATCGCTGGAGTGGACCGCTGCTGTCGAAAAACTGCGGACCCTCGAACGTGAAGCAGGCGATCCGGGTCTCAAGTCATGGTCGCGGCTGTCCGCTGACTTCCTCGCAGGGCAACCGCAGGGTGCTGTGCTAGGGGCCTGGCCGACGATGACAATGCCGATGAAAGGCAGCTTTTATTTCGATGCCGAGGAGAGGTTCGCCCTGCCGCCGATTACCGCTGTGCCAGCAACCCAATATAATTTCAGAGAGAACGAATGATTGATCAGGACGCTATTCTTTGGCAATCCGCGAGGAACTTACTCGACGCGCAAGAGAACCTGAACAAGCTCTACGAAGCGTTCTGGCAGGTCGAATGCAGCGACTCAGGGCTAAAAATCGAGGAGCTCGAAGAGGACGGGTCGGATGGGGAGTTTCTCCAGCCCGTTTGGAATACCTATTTCGTCCACCGGCGGAACGCTCGCTCCAACTCGAAGGCAAAAGGCATCGTGACGATCGCGATCCAGCTCACAGCGGACGAAGGCACCGAGTCCGACTGGGCGGACGGCAAGCGGTCCAAGGTCATCGTCGGGTATTGGCCTAACGGAATGGACGACGGTGCATGGGTCTTCACGACGGACGGACCCAACGACGCGGGCTATTGTGAAGAGTGGGTCGCAGAGAGGCGCTTCTGGCGCAGAGAGGACACTGAGGACAAGAGCTGGTTCTATGCCGTGCCGCTCAATCTTCTAACCGACACGAAATGTGTACGAGAACTCATCGTCGCCCCAGTGCATGAGATCCTGCGGGCCGGACCCGGCGACGTTTTCAGCAAGGTCGACGACTCCCTCGCCAAGGTAGAAGCCAGTCTCTGCCTCCCGCCGCAGCCCAGTGCGGCCGGATGACTCGGCTCTTCATCATCGGTAACGGGCGGGTTACTGACGCTCGCCGCGAGCCCACCAACGGCAGTAGTGCGCAGACGGATAGAGATCATGTTCGGTCGGAAAAAAACTGGCAGCGCGTGGCGATCCGCTACGATACGTGCCCGAAGGTTTTTATCTCAGCTGTCGCTTACGCCGCCACCGTGCGGTTTAGGCTGTAATTCCTTAGCCTAGAAGGCGAAACTGCCTCCATTTCGACGATGATCTAAAATTGTTATTTACTTGACTTAAAGTGGCATATTTTTGTTCAATTTCCCTCAGGATAAGTGAGCTCTGAATGTGGTCTGATAACGAAACAATTCGTGACTTAGTTAACTTCTCACATGTAGCTGAGATTGCTGCAGAGAGGATTATCGGGGCAAAAGGCGAGCCCTTGTCGCTTGGAATCTCAGGTGATTGGGGAGTTGGGAAATCTTCAATGATGAAATTGTTGCGCACCTCTCTGGAGGAGCGCGACAATGTGAATATTCGTTTTGTGGAGTTCAATGCGTGGCTTTACCAAAACTACGATGATGCCCGTGCCGCACTCATGGAAACGATTACCGCTGCCGTGGTTGATCAGGCGTTGGAGAAGAAGGACACTCTAAGTGAGAAGGCGCTCAAACGCGCCGCGTCTCTTCTCGGACGGGTCAAGAAGCTCCGCGTGCTGGGCATCGCAGGATCGGCCCTCTTCGACTACTTGACGCATGGGCATGTAACGCCCTTCGTTGCTGGCGGGATCTCGGCGGTAAGAGGCCTCCTCGATGGTGATGTCACAGGCGATGACCTGAAGAAGGTGAAGGAGCTTGCCGCAGAGGGAATTAAGAACGGTAAGGAACTAATCGAGGATGGCGACGACGCAGAGGTGAGCGCTGAAACGCCACGCAAGGCCATCCAAGCGTTCCGTGACGATCTGGAGGCTACGCTCGCCGATCTGGACATCACCTTGGTGGTGATGATCGACGACCTAGACCGTTGCTTGCCGAAGACTGCCATCGCTACGCTCGAGGCAATGCGTCTCTTCCTCTTCCTGAAGCATACTGCATTTGTCATAGCGGCCGATGAGCGGATGATCCGGCAGGCTGTTCGTTCGCATTTCGAGGATGTCGCGCTCAACGACGATCTGGTCACCAACTATTTCGACAAGCTCATCCAACTTCCAATTCGGGTCCCGCCGCTCGGTACACACGAGGTCCGGGCATATCTCATGATGCTCTTCGTTGATGCAGAGGCTTCGCTGGAGCCGGAGCAGAAGGAGGAGATCCGTATCGCTGTCTGCCGTCGCCTGGGGAGAACCTGGAAGGGCGAGCGGGTCGATAAGGCTTTTGTTTCCGGGCTCATGCAGAGCTGTCCCCCGGGGCTACTTAACCGGCTCTCTCTCGCGGAGCGGGTTGCGCCGCTCCTTACGACCTCGCCGAATATCCAGGGCAATCCGCGACTGATCAAGCGCTTCCTCAATACGCTGTCGTTGCGATCCTCCATGGCGCGGATTCAAGAGGTGGCGGTGGTCGAAGAAGTCTTGGTGAAGCTGCTGCTTTTCGAGCGGTGCGGAGACAAGGATGCCTACGCGGAACTTCTGCGCGCAGTAAACGAATCTGAGGACGGGTTGGCTGAATTTCTCGCGGATAAAGAAGCGCGTGCGCGTGGCGAGGGCGAGACGCCGCCCTTGGAAAAGCCTTGGAACGACGCGTTCCACCAAAACTGGCTGGCACTAGATCCTCCACTGGCAGGAAAAGATTTGCGCGGGGCATTGTACGTTGGTCGAGAAAGCCACCCGGTCATCACACGTGCCGATGAGCTATCCTCCGAGGCGCTTGAGGCCTTGGACATGTTGCTGCGTATGACATCTGCAAGCACAACGGTCGATGCGGAGGTCGCGCGCCTGACCAACCAGGAAATTGGGCGCCTTACCGATAAGGTCATCGCGAAGGCACGGCAGGAGACATCATGGGGGGTTCCGAAAATCCTCAATGCCCTGCAGTCACTTGCGAGCGCATCTAAGTCGGCTGAAGCATCAATCGTAGCATTTTTTAGCGAAGTCCCTTCAAGCCAAGTCAAGCCAAGCATCGTGCCACGCTTGAGCCACGCTGATTGGGGAAAACGCGTTCTGACTGAGTTTCTTGCGCGTCCTGACCTGACGACTCAAGCTAAGAACGCAATTGGTAAAGCAGGAAAATTTAAGTAATGGGTACTTCAGCTTCTAGTCGTGGCCCTGGTGCCGGTCCCGATATTCCGATCGTCCCGCCGTGGGTTGACGATCCTCCAAGGCAATCCAAACAGCCTCAGCCTCAGCCGGGAACTCCCGTTCAGCCAGCGCCAGGTGGCCCTGCGTCGGCGCCTCAGCAACCGCCTGTAGCCCCGCAGCAACCGCAGGTGCCTCCTCAGGAACCTCCAACACCCTCGCAGCCTGGTCGCTGGCGAGGGGCAAGAACATTGCTCGGCAAATTCGCGGGTGGTGGTGACGGCCGCGACAAGCACCTGAAGAGAGGGCTCGGCCACTACTCACGCAGCGGTATGGGCGGGAGCAGGAATGCGGCTCGTAGAATGGGAGGCTCTGCGAAGGCGGCAAGTGTTCTGCATGGAGCCCTGACCTCACTCGCAAGCGGGCAGCCTCTTCCCCAAGATCTCGGGATCGACCCCCAGACGCTTGCAGGCCGGACACCGGCCGAACTTGCAGACATTCTGGTGGATGCCATCAGGCCGATCGATGGCTCCCAAGATGCTGAGGTGACCCGAGACTCCGTTGCGCGGGCGCTTTCGGATATCCTGGCTCAACACAATGATCTCACGAACCTTACCCTGAACAGGTTGACCAGGTCACGGCATCGACGCTTGGCTACGATGTTGCGCATCGTATCGAGCTCGACGTTGGGAAGGCTATCATCGACAAGGCTCCGACTAAGGGGAAGGACTGGAGAGGCTCCAGGAAATGAAGGACTACATTCGCGAAGTTGTGGCAGCTGAATACGCGGCTGAACGAGCACGTGGGGGTGTCGTCGGACACGGCAGCATCGAACGCATATCGCGGGAGGCAATCCAGCAGACATTCGAGGTTTTTGAAGAGGAGGCCGGCCTATGACGAGGGTAGCTTGCCTTCCGCAGGATCTGCCAGACATTCCGGGCACGGATATTCGTTTCGACATCTATACGAATTCTCGAACACCCGGTCGCGGGCGAGTGGGGGATCTCGTGCCGCGGCGACTGCGTCGGCTCGGTCTTTTTCCGTCCGGGGCTGCGTGGGATTTCATGTCTTTCGCTATGGCAGTTGTCGCAGCAGATGAGGCAGTTTCGAGGGTGCGAAGCCCGGATGGGTGGACGCGGAAGATTGATCTGACGGTTGCCGTTTCTGATCCAGTTTTCTGGAACTCGGAAAGTGGGCGCCTTACTCAAGCACTTCGCTTTTTGTCGGGCGATATATGGAGTGTCCAATTTATTTCCGGCGGTGGAATGCCGTTCCCCCGCAGCCCTAGACGCCCGCGACCTGAGGATATGATCTGCCTCCTCTCTGGAGGGATGGATAGCCTCATTGGAGCGATCGATGCGGTAAGTGAAGGTTATCGTCCGCTGCTGGTCAGCCAAATGGCAAAAGGCGACACTCAAGACCAGAAGACGTTCGCCAATAGCGTGGCCCCTCACAGTTTGCACCTTCAACTCAATCATCACGCACGACCACCTTGCACGTCTGAACGTTCCCAAAGAGCGCGTTCGATTGCTTTCCTGGGCTTTGGTGTCATGGCGGCGACATGCCTCGAACGCCACGCTGATGGCACTACCGTTGAGCTTAGGGTGCCCGAAAATGGCTTCATCAGCCAGAATGTGCCTCTTACGCCTCTACGTACAGGTTCTCTTTCTACGCGTACGACACATCCCTACTTCCTCCGGCTCGTCCAAGAAACGTTGGATGCAGCCAGCCTGCGGGTGCATATCAGGAACCCCTATGAGCTTCAGACCAAGGGTGAGATGCTGAATGGCTGCAAGGATCCAGCCCTTCTCGCAGCGCTCGTTGATGCGTCGACCAGCTGCGGCCGCTACTCCCGTACCGGCTTCCAGCACTGTGGTCGTTGCGTTCCATGTCAGGTACGTCGTGGCGCCTATCTCGCATGGGGCCAACCAGACCAAACGATCAAGGGTTACAAGTACGGTGATCTTGGTCTGAGGGATGCGCGTCACGCAGGTTTTGACGACGTTCGCTCGGTTGCAATTGCCATAGAGACTGTACGACTCCATGGTGTCGACGCTCTGATAGGAGGATCGATGAATGGACAGCTCCTGGGTGATCCGACCCCCTACCGCCTAGTCGTGGAAAATGGCATAGCCGAACTCGCAGCGTTGCATACGAATCTGGGGGTTACTTGATAGATTTCCACTGCCATATCGACCTCTACCCCGATCCGGCGTCGGTCCTCAATGAGGTCGATGTTCGCGGGACCTATGTCCTCGCAGTAACGACGACGCCTAAGGCCTGGCGCGGCACCAGAAAGCTCGTAGGGACCAGAAAACGCGTGCGAGTCGCCTTGGGATTGCACCCAGAGTTGGCGACACAACGTTACAGCGAGGTCGCACTGCTCTGTGGCCTCTTGCCAGAGGCTCGCTTTGTTGGGGAAATCGGTCTGGATGGCAGCTCGGTACATCGTGGCAGCTTGGATCTACAGCATGACGTCTTTGAGCGGATACTGGAAGCTTCCGCGAAACAGGGTGGCAGGATCATGTCCATTCATTCTCGCGGAGCAGCGACGCTTGTCCTGGATGCGCTGGAGAAACATCGGGGCGCTGGCGTCCCAATCCTTCATTGGTTTAGCGGGACAGATCGAGAACTTGAGCGCGCGATCGCTATGGGCTGCTGGTTTTCCATCGGCCCGGCTATGCTAAAATCACGAAAGGGGCGGGAACTCGCATCGAGGATGCCTCTGAAACGAGTTCTTACTGAGACCGACGCGCCATTCGCCCGTTCCGGTTCAAAACCGCTAATGCCGTGGCAGGCATACGACTGTTTGGTCGAACTTGGTTCGATTACGGGAGCAGAGACTGATGAGCTTAGAACTCAAATCCTCGACAATCTGCGGTCACTTCCGAAACGATCTAGCAATGCATTCTAGCACTTCATTTCGTCGTCATTCTTCAGCCTGTAGTTGGGTAGATCGCGGACGTAGGATCTGTGACGATCGTTAGAGCTTGTGCGGGGCTTCGTGGGAGTATTGAGGAAATGCGCCTACCAGCCGCTGGAAAGCGGCGGTCTTCCCCCGCGTTATCTCTAATAGCTTTGGCTGAGAGATGATACCCGGCAATCGCCCTCGCTCCTATGCTGAATCTATAGTGCAGCTCATAGCGGGGCGAGTAGCTATGGGGCTGATTCCTGCCATTCGGTGCGCGTGACCTGAACGGCCGCAATGGGCCGTCCTTGCATCGCATAACGACCGCGACCGCGCACGTGCCGCACCCCATCCGAGGTCAGTTTTGAGCCCCTATGCCACCACCAAACCGGCGAGAAGCAGCAGACCGACCGTGATAAGCGACAGGCTGTCAATGTCTTGCAGGAGAGCTTCAATACCGGTCATCCGATGTGCTCCCAATTCACCCTGCGCAGCAGGAGAGCTGACCTACATCCATGTCAAAGGTCTGCGCTGCGAGTTTCAGCCCTTCTACGGTAGTGAGATAGGGGAAGATCGTAGTTCCAAGTGCCTTGGCAGTCATTCTGAACTTCAAGGCCATAGCCAGTGTCTGGACGCTGTCGGAGCCTTCCGGCGCCATGATAACACCTCCCAGAAGCTGGTCTGTCCTGGCGTCGGCCACCAGTTTGATCAGGCCGCGCGTGTCCCGAGCCGCAAGCGCGCGAGGCACGTTGTCGAGCGTGAGAATGCTGGTTTTCACTTCGTGGCCCGCGGTTTGGGCTTGGGCTTCGGTCAGGCCGACGCCTGCCACCTGCGGGTCGGTAAATACAACCCAGGGCATCGCGGCATTATCGTAGGTCTCATGACCGCCCAAAACTGCATTGCGTGCCGCCAGTTTCGCACCATAAGCTGCCATGTAGACAAACTGATCGCGGTCTGTCACATCCCCAGCCGCATAGACGCCGGGGCGGCTGGATTGCATATCCACGCCGACAGCAATGGCCCCTCGCGCATCCGTTTCAACCCCCAGCTCCGCAAGGCCAAGTCCCTCGGTATTCGGGGTGCGCCCGGTTGTCAGGACGAGATAATCTGCCTCCAGATCCTGCACCGCACCGTCCTTTTGCACGTGCAGAACTGCTTCGCTGCCTTCACGGTGGCTACCCTCGTAGCTAACGCCTTCCAAAATCGTAATGCCTTCGTCGCGCAGGATATCCGCCAGCGCTTCGGAGACCTCTGGCTCAGCCTGCGGCAGCAGGCGGGAGCGGCAGACAAGAGACACACTGACGCCCATCCGGGACATCATCTGCGCCAATTCAACGCCGATGAATCCGCCGCCCAGAAAAATCAAGCGTTCAGGCAAATGCTCCAATTCCAGCAGAGACGTGCTGTCCAGGGACGGCACAGTTTCAATTCCCGCGATGTCTGGCTGTGCTGGCCTCCCGCCGGTTGCGATGATCACCTTCGGCGTCTGGATAAACCGGCCTCCTGCCTCGACACCGCCCGCAACCAGCCGCGCGGGGCCTTCTTCGATATAGGTGACACCCTCGTATCCTGGGAGCAAATCGGCATACTTCTTCTGCCTCAGCATAGCGACCAGATCATCCTTGGCCCCGATTATCGCAGCCCAGTCTGTGACTTCTGCGCTGGCTTTCAGACCGCGAAAGCGATGCGCGGCCATCGCGCCATGCACCGCCTCGGCGGCACGGATCATCGTTTTCGAAGGCACACAACCCACATTCACACAGGTGCCGCCGATGGTGCCGTGCCCGATCAGCGCCACGCGTTTGCCGCCTTTGGCCGCAGTAATCGCGGCCGAGAAACCCGCCGATCCGGCCCCAATGACAGCAAGGTCATATTCTCCATTCGGCGTGCAGCAGTCGCTGTTCATTTTTTGATCCTTTTCAGGGCGCGCGCGGGCGCCGTTGTTTTGTGATTGGTTCATGCTCCGGCGAACTTTGCCGGGATCAGATTCAGCCCCAAAGGAGCACCATCCTAGTGGGGCAGAAACAGCCGCAGCGCATCGAACGCCAGACCAATGCAAGAGTCGCAGCCGCCAGCCCAATGGCAATCACGCCGTACCCGGTCAGCCACCCGCCAGCAGTTCCGACGAGCGCAGACAAAAGGACACCGCCGCCACAGCAGATTATCACCAGCGGTGCCGCCAGGATTGTCGCGGTGAGGCCTCCCATCAGACTGTCGCGCATAGGATCAGCTCTTCTCCATTGCCGGATAACCAGCATTTGCGGAGGCTGCCGAAATAGCTTCAACGCTTGTTGCCGCGCTGTCAAAAACAACCGTGGCAGTCTTTGCTTCAAAATCCACGTCTACAGAGCGCACGCCCTCCACCCCCGCCATGGCGCGCTTCACAGTCACCGGGCAGAGCGCGCAGGTCATATTTTCAACTGCGAAGGTTACAGTCTCCTCCGCTGCAACGCTTTGGGCGGCAGCGGGCAGTGCAAAGGAGGCGATGGACGCCATTCCGAGAAGGCCAAAGCCGAGAACCGCGGCGAGCATTTTTTTCATGAGATATTCCTTTCAATAGAAGAGCGGCGCCCACCAAATGATGGTCAGAGCTGCCACAACAAGAACCAGCGAGATCCAGAGTGCGGTTTTGGTGATGCGTGCCGAAGAAGGCTTGGCGCAGTAGGAGCCAGGTTCGCAGGTGGCTGGCCTGCGGAAATAGACTTGCCGGAAGCCGGCGCCGATGAAGCCAAGCGCGATCAGAGCGAATACCGGCTTGTAGGGCTCAAGTGCGGTCAGGTTACCAATCCAGGCTCCCGAGATACCGAGCGTGAGCAATACCAGCGGTCCGACGCAACAGGCGGACGCAAAAACCGCGCCAAGCAGACCGCCCGCGGCAAGCCAGCCTTTGCTGCTCCGGTTCACACCCGTGTCCACTTCTCCGGTTTGCTTTTCAGCAATCCTCATATTTTTCTCCTCGCGAATAGGGCTGGCACCTTGTGTAAGGCCTGTAGTAACTACAGGGGCAAGGAGGTTGTTTTCGATGCCAGATCACAAAAACGCGACATCTCTCACTCGGGGGAGTTGGCCAAAGCAACGGGCTGCAACCTTGAAACCATCCGATATTACGAGAAGACCGGCATGATGCCGGACCCGCCGCGCACGGCTGCGGGCCACCGCATCTACGGGCAGAGCCACGTTCAGCGTCTGCGTTTCATCCTGCGAGCCCGCGAACTCGGCTTTGCCATTGATGAAATCAAAGGGTTGCTTGGCCTCGTGGATGGCGGCACCCAGACTTGCGGCGAAGTGAAAGCCCTGACTGAACGCCATCTCAGCGATGTGCGCCGGAAAATTGAAGACCTTCGCAGGATCGAAAAAGTACTGGCCGCAACAGCAGGCCAATGTTCCGGCGAGGATGTCCCGGAGTGCCCGGTGCTGGAGGCGCTGGCATCTTGACCGGGACGTTTCTGATCTTTGCCCTGGCAGCCCTGGCGGAATTCGCCGGTTGTTTTGCCTTCTGGGCGTGGCTGCGCCTGGACCGGTCGCCGTTATGGCTGGTGCCCGGCATAGCAAGCCTTGTGCTGTTCGCGTATCTTCTGACGCGCGCAGACAGCGCATTTGCCGGGCGGGCCTACGCCGCCTATGGCGGCGTCTATATCGCCAGTTCTATGTTCTGGATGTGGCTGGCCGAAGGCAATCACCCCGACCGCTGGGATATAGCAGGAATGATGATATGCCTGATCGGTAGCGCTCTCATTTTGATGCCGTTGCGTAGTTAACGTCCGCCGGCAAGCAATCTTAGAAGAAGGCTGGAGCCCTTCTGTTTCCCTTGGCTCCAGCCTTCAGTTCGGAAACCCTTGCTACGCGCTGTGGAGGGGCGCCGGCCACTCAGCATTTCAGCCGCCTATAACCGTAGTCATAAACTGTAAGGATCCGCTCAGGAAAACCGCTTGTGCAGGGCGGAGTTGACCGCCTCCGACGCAAGCACAAGCACAACAATGGCCATGGTCACCGTCGCGGCCTTGTCATATTGGAACGAGCGAACGTAGGTCTGGACATAAAGCCCGATGCCGCCCGCACCGACAATGCCGAGGATCAGGCTTTCGCGCAGGTTCAGTTCGAAACGGAACACGGTGTCCCGCAGGATGACCGGCGCCATCTGAGGCCAGATCGCCCATCGCAGCTGCTGCGTGCGGCTGGCGCCAGCACTTTCCAGTGCTACCACCGGGGCGGCGGCCACATTGTCGATCGCTTCGGCATAGAATTTCGCCAGCATCCCCGTTGCATGGAAGGTGATGGCGAGGATCCCGGGCAAGGGCCCAAGCCCCACCGCACCAACCATGAGCATCGCCACCAGGATCAGCGGAATGGAGCGGATCATCGCCAGAAGGCCGCGAACCGGGCGCCAGACGGCAGCAGGCACCAAGGTCTCGGCTGCGAGAACTGCCAGCCCGGCCGACAGGATAACCGCAAAGAAAGTACCGAGGATGGCAATCCGCAGGGTTTCTGCCAGACCCCGCATGACTTCGCGCCAGATCGACAGGTCCGGCGGCATCATCCGTCCGAGGAATTCGCCCAGGCGAGGCCCTGCACCGGGAAGCTTATCCAGCCCCATATCTGCGCTTGTGGCGGACCAAAGAATGGCCGCCGCCAGCAAGATCCAAGTCAGCACCTGGCTCATCAGCTGACCACGCGCAGCCCGGCGCCGGGAACCGTGCCGTGGTAAAGTTCGGCGATGTCATCGCTGGTCACTTGAGCGGAGGGTTTGTCGAACTGCACTGCGCCGGCCCGCAGCCCCACAATCCGGTCGGCAAATCGGCGCGCCAGTTCTGGCTGATGCGAACTGAAGACGACTCCGATGCCGCGTTTGTCAGCTGCGCCTGTGATCAGGCCGAGGATCCGTTCCGCATGAGCCGGGTCAAGGTTGCTCACCGGTTCGTCGGCAAGGATCAGCCTGGGATCCTGCGCCAGGCAACGGGCAATTGCCACCCGCTGCCGCTGACCGCCCGAAAGCTGGTCCGCCCGGCGCCGGGCCAGGCCGGAAAGGCCGGTGTCTTCCAGCGCCGCGGCCACCTTGAGGTGATCCTGCTCGCCGAACCGTCCCCAAAGGGAGGGCCAGGTCCGCATCCGGGCAAGCCGCCCGTTCATCACATTCTGATAGACAGTCAGCCGGTCAACCAGCGCAAATTCCTGAAAGATGAACCCGGCACTGGTGCGCAGCTCACGCGGCGGAGCGTGCGTTGCCGAAAGCGGCACCCCCAGAACCTCGGCCTCGCCGTGCCAGCCGCGCAGGCGGCCGTCGAGCAGTGCGAGCAGGGTGGATTTTCCGGCGCCCGACGGGCCAAGCAGTGCCACCCGTTCACCCGGTGCAGCGCTGAGCGACACTTCGCGCAGCGCCGCGGCGCCGTCGAAGTGGTGGGACACTGCATTCAGGGTGAAGGCTGCTGTCATTTCAGATACCCGTAGCGCCGGGCGGTCTCGCGCACGCCTTCGTAAACGTCCCGGTCCGCCGCGATGTAGCCGTCCGGCCCATAGAGATACGCCAGCAGGTGGCGGTTGCCGGGCTCATTGAGCTGCAGCATGGTTTCGACGAACCTGGCCTGCACACCCTGATCCAAGCCGGGCCGGGCAACAACCGCGTGGCTTGGGATCTGTTCGCTTTCGGCCAGGACTTTGACTTCTGCCTGCTGATCCGGTGTCAGCAGAAGATCGGCATACTGGCTGGCGCCGGCGGCATCCACGAGGCCATTCGCCATGGCTTGCATCGCCTGCTGATAGCCCCGGCGAAGAACTTCCGGCCAAAGAAATTGTCCGCATCGGCTGCATCGGCAATGAGCCCCTCGCGCACGAACAGATCAAGCGGGTAGAGATAGCCCGACTCCGACACAGGATCGGCAAAGGCAATGTCGCGCCCTTTGAGGTCGGCCAGAGTCTCGATGCCGCTGTCCTTGCGGACAAACACGCGGCCCGCATAGCTCGGCTGCCCGCGGTAGACCTCTGACAGCAGTGGCACGGCACCAATCTGATCCTCGGCCAGAACATAAGGCAGGGCGCCCATGAAAGATATGTCTGCATCACCGTTGCGTAGCGCCTCGACGGCGGCGGCATGGTCGAAGGTCACAAACCCTGTCACCGTCATTCCCATGCGTTCGGACAGCCAGCCGGTGATTGCCCTGACGTCGCCCAGCAGCTTTTCGGGGTTTTCTTGCGGAATGAAGGCCAGTTTCAGTTCCTCACCCGCTGCCAAGGCTGGCGCGGCGAGAATTGCGGCCGATACGGCCAGAAAATTGCGGCGCGACAGCATCAGTACATCCTCTCGTCAATTTCAGCCTGCATTGCCTTGAACTGGCTCCACTGGCGGCCTGCCTCGTCCCAATCGCCGGCAGCGCTTGCATCGCCGACAGCCCGCAGGATGGCCGCGAATTTATAGATCTCCGGCTTGGAGTTTTGATTAACCATGACGCTTGCATCTGCCGCCAGATCAGGGGCGACCGTATCCACCAGAAGGGCGATATTTTGCGCATCCCGCATCGGCAGCAGCGTGTCGAGGGTACTTGCAAAGGTGGTCAGCTCTTCCCAGGACAGGCGGAACACGCTGTCGCGACCTTCAAACGCCTGATAGGGTTCCTCGCCATCTCCGACAGCCTCGAGGTAGGCGGTCAGATCGGCGCGCTGCGCCTCATCCAGCCCCAGTTTCTTGCTTGCATCGAACCAGTCCACCACGCTGGCCAGCGTTGGCAGCGACCCGTCGTGCAGATAGGGCGCAGTGAAGTTGATATTGCGCAGGGTGGGGGTTTCAAAGTGGATTGGCGTGCCGCCCGGGAAGGGCGGTTCGGCAGTGCCGATGTCGTATGTGAGACCGTCGCGGAAGTTACGCTCGGGCGTGTGGCACGAGGCGCAGGAGCGGTCTCCCAGTCCGGTAAATTCAGTGTTGAACAGTTCTTCCCCGCGCTTGGCAGCATCCGAGGCCAGATCCGTCAGCCTGCCCGCCCGGTCAATCTTCGGGTTCGGGAGGAAATCGAACTGTTTGACATAGGCTTCCAGCGCGTCCAGCTGGAAGGGTGTCGGTTCATCGCCTGCGAACTCGGTCACGATCACATTGCGGATGAACCGCCGCAGACTGGGCTCGCGCCCGTCGCGCCCGTAAGGCGCAGTAAAGCGGATGCCCCGCATCGAAGGCGTATCCAGATGGTCGTCCACCCGGTCATTGAACATCGGGTTGAAGAAGGAGCCGTCCACATCCATGCCGCCCGCGTACTTTGACAGTCCGGGGATGAAGAAGTCCCGGTTCACATCCGAACGGTTGTGGCAGGTGGAACAGGCAATACCCAGTTCGCGGGCCGGGCCGCCGAAAATTTCCGGGCTGTCGAACAGCATGTCGCCATAGGCAACCAGCGGTAGGTTTGCCTCATCCTCGCCAGCTTCTTCGAATTGCAGCACCAGCCGGGGCAGTTCCCGCTGATCGGCGATATTCGACCCCGGAGGCAAGGTTGCAGGCGGCGACACCGGCGTTCCCGAGCGCACCGCGCTTTCGGGGACCGGGGTCAGCTTTTCGCGTTCCGCATAGGCGGCAGGCAAATAATTCTCCGTAAGATAGGTTTCGAGCGTTGCACGTGCTGCGGCAAAGCGCTCTGCATCGGTCTCTTGTGCCCCATGGCCAAGCACGCCAGAAGTGCCAAGCGAGGAGTTCAGGGCGAGCCATGCCCGCCCCAGATCGCGCGCGGCCTTCGCATCGGCCGCCTTGATGCCGTCCTCGAACGCCCGGAACAGCGCTTCGGCATTGGCAACCTCATGTGCTGCGCTGGGTTGACCAAGCGCAGTCTCTGCCGCTGCCAAGTGACGCAGGATACCCTGGGCCACGGCTGCCGTGGCTGCCTCGAACAGTGCCTGGCGGTCCTGTGCTGCAAGAGCCGCGCTGATTGCGCGGGCCTCATCCGGGCTCACCCGCGACATGGCATCTTCAGACAATGCGCTGCCCGGTGCCGGTGCGGTCCAGCTGTTTTCGATTTTTTCCCAGGGAACCGGGGTCAGGTTCCCCATGAACAGTGTCAGGCGGTAAGCGGCAGAGCGCGGCGCCCATGGGGCTTGCTCAATCGCTGTGGCCCCGGCGGCCACCGGCAAAAGGCCGACTAATGCCGCTGATATGAGGTTTTTCATGGTCGAACCTACAAAAGTTAGATTTGGCTAAATTGTGTAGTTTCTTCTATGCCGTTGTCAACCCGCTTTGTTGCAGGCATACAGGGAGGCCAAACTGACATGCGATCTGATGAGCGACATGACCGAAACAGATGAAAACGCCCTCAGCCGAAGCCCAGATGAACAGGCAAGCGGTTTTGAGGCCGTACGCACGGCTCATCAAAGCGAGATGGTCGAAGATTATGTCGAGCTGATTGCCGAGTTGATTCACATGAACGGCGCAGCGCGGCCTGTTGAAATCGCCGAGCGTCTAGGCGTGACCCAGCCCACGGTCTCCAAGAACCTGAACCGCCTGAAACGGGAAGGGCTGATTCTGCAGGAGCCCTACCGTTCGATCCGCCTGACGGAAGAAGGCCGCCAGCTGGCCGAAGCCTGCCGCAAACGGCACAGAATCGTTGTGGATTTCCTTGTGGCTCTTGGCGTGTCGCAAGAGGTGGCCGAATATGATGCCGAAGGGATCGAGCACCACGTCAGCGAAGAAACCTTATCTGTATTCCACGCGTTTACCAGTGAACGGACAAAAAGCTGAGCTATTTTTGGCGCTATTGACTGGGGCGGCTAGAAAGCCCACAAAATTCCCGATGAGATCGTGCTGCCCATGACGAGTGCGGCTAATTTAGGCGGGCTTTCAGCACAGCAATACAGCTGCCCGCGCGATTGCCTTCCGGTTTTACCCCTATCAATCTGCAGGCTGGAAGCATCCGTGAGTGATTTATTGCCGGGAGACGAGGAGATCTATTGTCTACCGGCAAGAGGCATCCAATCTTCCTCGGCATGAGACGCTTTCCAAGGCTTCCGCTGGAACCGGTGTGCCTTGCATCGACTGTCATGAACCATGTCCAAACAACTCCGCGCCGGTGTGCATGTTGGCGGATGCCTCAAACTCCAGAACGGAATAGCGGATGCCATAGTGTTTTGCGAGAGACGATTTGATATCCGACTTGATCTGCTCAGCATTGGCAAGGCATCCCTCTTCGACTACCACATGGCAATCGAGCGCGACCTCGTGTTCCTGCATTTGCCAAAGATGCACGTGATGAACATCGGCAACACCGTCCACGCTCCGGATCACTTCCACGACCCCCTTGCCGTCTATGTCCGGCGGGCTGCCCAGCATCAGCGTCCGGATTGGGCGGCCGATCTCGGTCACAGCGAGGTAGAGAATGTAAAGCGCGATACCAATTGTGATCGCAGGATCAACCCACTTCATGTCATAGAGAATGATGAGCGAGCCACCGATAATTACGGCGACTGAAGCCAGCGCATCAGAAAGGTTGTGCAGGAAGAGTGCTCGAATGTTAACACTGCCTTTCTGCATCGAGTAAGTGAGCAATGCGGTTAACGTGTCCACCACTAGCGCAATGCCGCCGAGGATTACGACAGTCCAGCCCGCAACCTCGGGGGGTCTATCATCCGCATGCCCCCCTCGTAGATGAGATAGACACCAACCAGTATGAGCGTTGTGTAGTTGACCAGCGCAGCGACAATCTCGATCCGGCCGTAGCCGAAAGTCATACGCTCGTCGGCGGGCCGCCGGGCGATCTTGCGCGCGGCAAACGCGATGAGGAGAGATGCCATATCTGAAAAGTTGTGCAGCGCGTCCGCGATCAAAGCGAGGCTGCCCGCGAAAATTCCGCCGACGACTTGAGCGATGGTCAGAAGGGCATTCGCCCAGATCGCGATGGAAATCCGACGGTCTCCAGAAGCAGGATCGATATGAGCATGGCCATGATCATGCGGCATCTTGGTTTTTCTCGTGGCGGTGGTTCACTAGGCCCAGTCCCGGGATGTGCGGCACGTGCCCGGACCGTATTGCGCGGACACGAGCATTCATCCAGTGGCGGATAACTTTGCGATAGAGCCAGTCACGCAAAATTCCGAACGCCTGCCGGTGGTCCCGGTAGAATTCGTCCGGCGTGCCGAAAGTTCCAAAATCCCGGGCAATACCAGTTTTCTGAATGTAAGTGTCTCCACCTGTCCAATCGACTGGTGGCGCGCTCAAACAATTGGTTCCGGCACCATAGCCGCATAGGCTTTCGGCACCGGAAAAGGCGGCCTGGAGCGTCCCTAAGAATGCCTCGTCAAGGATGAAACCCTCGAGATTGACCCAACCTTCCTCTGTCTCGGCCTCCACCCATGAATGCAAGATCTCGTCTGGAGCAATTGGATAAACGATCTCTGGTACCACGCCCCGCTGCAGCGCCTTGTGGATCGTGAAGCCATGCAGTCGGCACCGCACACCCACTCCGCGTAAAAGCGCCATGAGCAGTGTGCCCTTGGTGTTGCACTGGCCGTAGCCGTCGGTGAGAACCCTGGAGGCTGGGATGTCATCCGCGTGGTTGTAACTAAAGGCAATCTCGTTGCGGACGAAGCCGTACACCGCGCCGATTTGCTCATGCTGGGCCAGTTCCTTCCACCCGCGGTTCGTTATTAGCCTGGCAATTGACGGATGGTCAAAGTCCAATAGCCTCGTAGGCTTAAGAAGCGGATCTGCCGGATACACTGCATTTCTCCTCGAATCTTGCAAGAAGGGGTGTAACCGCTACAGTAACTGTAGCTTCAAGCCCTAATCCTGCAATCGCTATCCAGGATTGTCAGGATCACTTGCCTTTAAGCTGTTATGTGGTCCACTCCTTTTGCAGGCTGTGAGCCTCCAGACTTCGTGCTCGCAGCGGCTGCCTTCGAAAGAAGGCATGTCAGTGCTTAAAAGCACAACGCCCCGGATAGTTGAGAGCTGCACTCATGCGCCGATTTCGTCGTGCTCCGTCAGACATTCGGCATGATCACGGAGCACCTCAAGGACCCGGCAATCAGATGTCTTGCCGCCACTGCATTCATGCACCATGCGTTCTAGCTCAGTGCGCAGCGCCTCAAGTCTGGCGATCCGCTGATACACCTGCTTCAACTGCCGCCGTGCTATAGCATCGGCTTCGTCGCAGGACCGTTCCGGATGGTCGCTCAGATCGAGTAGTTCCCGGATTGCATCCAGAGAAAAGCCGAGCTGGCGCGCGTGACGGATGAAGGATAGGCGATCAAGCTCGGCTTCACCATAGCGCCGCTGACCGCCTTCGGTCCTGCCTGGTTCGGGCATCAGGCCAATCTGTTCATAGTAGCGGATGGTCTGGACTTTGGTGCCAGTCTTCTTTCCCAAACTGCCAATCGTGAGCATACGCACCCCCAGGACGCTACAGTTCTGGTAGGTTTAATTGGGTCTGGCACTGGCCACAACTCAATTCACAGACACGCGACAAAGTCCCTCTCCTGAAAAAAAACGGTTGAACCTCTAGTAGCTGCAGGGTGTAGACGCGCAAAAAATACGTAGAATCAGAAACGGGCTGCTTGCTTTGAAGCTTAAACTCCTTCGGAAAGTTCTCTGGGCGCTGGCGGCTGTTGCGCTAATTTGGCTTTTGCTTTGGGCGGATTATCGTGCGGATCAGGCACGTGAGACGCAGTCGGCTTTCCGTGCGGCCTTCGAACTCACGGACCATCAAGGAATAACACGGACGCAGGAAGACTTCGCCGGGCGGTGGATGCTAGTCTTTTTTGGCTTCGCGAACTGCCCCGATGTCTGCCCGACGACTCTCGCTGAGGTCGCCGCTGTGATGGAAGGCCTAGGTCCGGACGCCGGGCGGATCCAGCCGCTCTTCATCTCGATCGACCCCGAGCGCGATACACCAATGACGCTCGCAGATTTCGTACCGCGCTTTGAGGCCGGCATCATCGGTCTCACGGGGACCCCGGACCAGATCGACCGGACAGCGAAGAGCTTTCACATCTTTTACGAAAAAATTGAGGAGGCCGCGGCCCCCGAAGGCTACACGATGGGGCATTCCTCACAGCTGTTCCTCTTCGATCCTGAAGGTGGCTATGTCACGGCGTGGCCTTATGGCACGCAGGCTGAGGAAATCCTATCCGATCTGAGAGAGAGGATTTCCTTATGACACTCAGGCTCACATCCGATGCGGCGCTCGCAGCCGCGTGGATCGTCGCACTAGTTTCCTCACTTGCCGTTCTGTTCATTGGCGAGGTTCTGGGGCAGACGCCTTGTGTCCTCTGCTGGTTTCAACGGGCATTCATGTTCCCGCTGGCGGTTGTGCTGGGTTGCGGGCTCTGGTGGCGGGACAGGAGGGCCGGCCGCTACGGTGTCGCGCTTTCTCTCGCCGGCGGAGCCATCGCATTGTGGCATCTCGGCCTTTTCTGGGGGCTCATTCCCGAACGCATCCAGCCCTGTACTGCGGCAGGTCCGTCCTGCACAGACCAAGGCCAGCTTGTCCTCAGCGTGCCAATCCCGCTGCTCTCGTTCCTGGCCTTTGCCCTCACCGCTGCCCTGTCAGCCGCTTCTTTGAAGGAAAATACCGAATGAACCGCCGCTCATTGATCCTTTCCGTTTCTGCTCTCGCAGTTGCGGCCTTTTCTGGCGCCTCTTGGTATGCAACGCGATCAGAGCCTATTGGGGAGGCCACTTCAGTCACCCCGGAGATTGCCGACGCTTTGATCCGGCCCTATTCGCCGGTTCTCGGTGCCGAGGACGCCCCAGTGACGATCGTGGAGTTCTTCGATCCTGCGTGCGAAGCCTGCCGAGCTTTCTACCCGGTCGTGAAGGATATTATGGCCGAACATGGCGATACAGTGCGTGTGGTGATCCGCTACACACCGTTTCACGGGGAAGCTTCGGAAGAAGCGATCCAGGTCCTCGAAGCTGCGCGCATACAGGGGGTCTTTGAGAAAGTTCTGGAAGCGATACTGCGGGATCAGCCCCGCTGGGCGTCCCACGGTGCGCCCGAGCCGGGCCTCATCCTCAATATCGCTGCGGTCGCAGGTCTCGACGCAGAAGCCGCGCGGACGCAAATGCGCCTGCCGGATATTGTAGGCATCCTCAATCAGGACCGTGCCGATGTCGAAGCCGTGGGTGTGCGCCAGACGCCGACCTTCTTTGTGAACGGCAAGCCGCTCGCTACTTTCGGCGAGGCAGAATTGCGCGCGCTGGTCGCAGCCGAAGTCGCGGCAACCAATAGCTGAGTGACAATCTGAAAGGAAACTGGCGAAATGAAACTGGTACTTCATGCGGGCTTTGCAGCACTCGTGCTGCCATTCGGCGCCGCCTCCGCCGCGCTGGCCGGTTCCGGCCAAGTAAGCGTCGAGAATGCCTGGTCGCGGGCATCTATCGGCACCAGCCGTCCCGGAGCTGCCTACATGGAGATAGTGAACGAAGGCGATGAGCCGGTCACACTGACAGGTATCAAGACTGATATTGCCATGATGCCTGAAATTCATCGGAGTTCGACGAACGAACAAGGCGTCAGTTCAATGGCTCCCGCGGGTGACGTGTCTATTGCGGCAGGAGAGACCGTCGCGCTGGAGCCCGGCGATCTGCATGCCATGCTGATGAAACTTCAGCGCCCGATGAAGGAAGGGGAGACTTTTCCGCTTTCGCTTGTTTTTTCGGACGGTGGCTGGGTAACGGTCAACGTGCCGGTTCTTGGCATCGCAGCGCGCGGCCCGGGAAACTGATGCGGCGGCGTTCAGCTCTCGGATATGGCGCGGCGGCATTTGGTGCGATTGGCCTGACACTCTTGCTGGGCTGGTGGCGTGTGGACGGCCCCGGCGCACCAGAGCCCATGGGCCAGCGGCCCTTGCCGCTTACGGCGATGGACTTCCGCCTGACTGACCACAAAGGGCAGCCTGTCGGCCCTGATACGCTTGTCGGGCGCCCGTCGATGATATTCTTCGGCTTCACCTACTGTCCTGACGTCTGCCCCACGACGCTCTCGGACATCTCAAGCTGGCTGGACATGATGGGCGAGGACGCCGAGCGGCTGAACACCATCTTTATCACGGTAGATCCCGAGCGCGACACTGTCGACGCTATGGCAGAGTATGTCGGCTACTTCCATTCGGCGATCCGCGGCTGGACCGGTCCAGAAGCGGAGATCAAGCGTGCAATCGAGGGTTTCCGCGCGACCTATGAAAAGGTAGCGGGCGAGGATGGGGGATATACGATGAACCATACGGCGAGCGTCTTCCTGTTCGACGCCGAGGGGCGCTTCGTCAGCACTGTCGACTATCACGAACCGAGAGAATTCGCAGTTCCGAAAATCCGGCGCGCAATGAAAGAGAAGCCCGGGGGAGCGACATGAGGATGAAGTGCCTGATCACCGGGCTGGCGGCCGCGGGCGGGGTTTCGGCGGCGGTCGCAGTGGTCGCCACCTCCTACTCAACAGAGCCTGTACTGCCGACCCTTGCCGAAGCTGGCGTTTGGGAACCTGCGCCCCTCACGCCGCCTCGGTTTGTGGAAGGCCCCTCTTACAGGCTTGCCCGCACGCGGCCTGGAAGTGCGCCGGACTTTCGTCCGCCGTTCCTTCCGGCCGTGGTAAGGAACGATGCTCCGCTGACTGCCATAGAACCGCCACTCATCACATGGTCACGCAAAATAGCTCCGGGTGAGACGCTTGATGCGGTTCTGGCCGAGGCCGGGCTTGCCGCCACAGACCGCGCAGAGATCGCCCTTGCGATTGGCGCAGAATACGATCTCCGCCGACTGCGCCCCGGTCACGCAATCACTGTCATATCCACGACAGATGGAAGCCCTCGCAATGTGACCCTTGTTGTCGAAGAGGGCATACGGATCGAGGCATTATTTGGAGAGCAGCTCGCCACCCGGGTTGTGGCCCCTGAACCCGAAATCGTGACCCTTGCTGGCGAGACCAGGATCGAAACCTCGATCTTCGGGGCACTGGACGATGCCGGGATACCAGCCCGGTTCGCCGTCGATCTGGCGCAAATGCTGGGCGGCACAGTGGATTTCCGGCGCGAACTGAGTGGTGGCGAGACGCTGCGCCTTCTCTGGCGCGAGGCGCGGGTTGCGAACAAGGCTGTCCGCCAGCCCGAAATTTCGTTCGCTGCATTGGACCTTGGAGACGCTCTCTATGAAATAGCCTGGCCAGAGGATGGAACCGGCAAGGCTACAATCTATCTCGACGGCGAAGTGCTGCGTGTCTTTTCCCAGCCAGTAGAGGGCGCGCGGCTAACTTCCGTCTTCGGCCGCCGCAAACACCCGGTCTTTGGCAATGTCCGCATGCACACTGGTGTGGACTTTGCTGCAGCGCGTGGAACGCCTGTCCGCGCCACTGCGCCCGGAAGTATTGCGTTTATTGGATGGCGCGGCGGCTATGGCCGTGTTGTCGAAATCGCCCATGGCGCAGACACACTGACCCGCTATGCTCATCTCAGCGCCGTGCCCGAGGGCCTTGCTGAGGGTCAACGCGTGTCGGCCGGGGATACCATCGGCCGGATCGGCGCGACGGGCACTGCGACCGGCCCCAATCTGCATTACGAGGTGCGCGTAGACGGCCGGCCCACTGACCCGCTCTCCGATGACCGGCTCGCCGAGGCCGCCGGACGCGCGACACCGGACACAGCGGCGCTTACACGCCTGAGGGCGGCACGCGCCAGGCTGGAGGAGCAGCTTGCCAGCGTGATCGCCGCGAACCCCAATGAAAGGCTTTGACCATGAAACGACCGATCGCCGCCCTGGCATGTGCTCTTGCCCTGCTCCCCGCCGCACAGGTGCTGGCCCAATCGACGCCCATTGAGGTTAAAAAGACCAATGGCTGCGGTTGCTGCCTCGCCTGGATGGAACATCTGGGGGAAAGCGGGTTTGTTCCAAGCGGAAAAAACATGTTCGCAGGGCTGCTCGTGCGGTTCAAACTCGACAACGGTGTGCCGCAGCGCATGGTTTCTTGCCACACAGGTCTCACCGAGGGTTACGTAATTGAGGGGCATGTGCCCGCGGCCGACATTCGCAGGCTCCTTGCCGAGCGTCCCGACGCAGTGGGTCTTGCCGTACCCGGCATGCCGCTCGGATCGCCTGGTATGGATCAGGGCAGCCGGCGAGAGGCTTACGATGTGTTCCTTATCAACAATGACGGCTCGACCGAAGTCTACGCCAATTACCCCGGCAACTGATCAGCACGATTGCACGCGGGCTGAGAACGGAGCTGTATTCCTCTGTGCGCCTGGCCGTTCAGGCTACCTTGCAGCCAAATCACTTGATGATCACAGACCGGTTTCGTTTCTACGGACGGAGTATACCGATGCCTGCGAGGTGATCGTGATGGTGTTTGCAATCTCGGCCTTAAATGCCGCAATTCAAGCACCATTTGCGTGACTGCCCGCCGTCGAGCGCGGTCTATGCATATATTTCGATGGGCGTCCCGTCCCGCACCATTGCATAGACCTCTTCGATCTGGCGGTCGGACACAGAGATACAGCCTGCGGTCCAGTCGCGTTTGTTCATTGGGTCAATGCCCCGTCGCGGCCCGCCATGTATGAAGATGTCACCACCCGGAGACTTGTCTTGCGCCGCTGCAAATGCGATGTCCGCCTCGTTTGGATAAGAGATGCCGATGGAGAGGTGGAACAGACTGTCAGGATTGCGCCGGTCAATGAGGTAGGCGCCTTCGGGTGTTCGTCCATCCCCCTCAAATTGCTTATGACCTTCCGGTGCAAACCCCAGCCCGACCGGGTAGGTGCGCAAAACACCCTCAGCGCCATCCAGAACAAGCAAACGTTCTGATTTGTAGAGCCGCAAACGGGTAACTTTGGGCCCGGTATAACTACGGAACTTGCTTGCACAGCCGGATAGGAGGACGGCAATGCCGCCCAGTAGAATTCTGCGTCTCGGGATTCTGTTGATCATCGCTGCTCGGTGCCATTATTGACGGCTTGTTACCACAACCCTAGTTGAAGGGCCGGCACCAAATCAATGACCATGTGCCAAAGCGCCCTTCGCCATTTGTTCACCTGCTGGCTCGCCGCCTTCCGGCGGCGACTTGTGGCGGCCGTCCGCGTTCAGAAGCCGCAGCGCATTGGCCACCACCAGCAACGACACACCCACGTCCGCAGCAATGGCCCCCCACATCGAGGCCATTCCGAATGCAGTCGCCACGACAAAGGCGGTTTTCGTCGCTAACGAAAGGCCGATATTCTGGCGGATGATGCTCATCGTGCGGCGCGAATGGGCAATCAGCCACGGCACCTTGGCAATGTCATCTGTCATCAGCGCGATGTCCGCCGTCTCGATGGCCGCGTCCGAGCCTACGGCGCCCATGGCGATGCCGTAATGCGCCCGCGCCATGGCGGGGGCATCGTTTACGCCGTCCCCAATCATGGCAACAACCGAATGGCTGTCCACCAGTTCCTCGATGGCGGTTACCTTGTCTTCTGGCAGCAGTTCAGCGCGAACCTCGTCGATGCCGACTTCGGCTGCTACCGCGCGCGCCGTGCGCTCGTTGTCGCCAGTCAGCATGACGATGGTGTTGACACCCTGTGCGTGTAATCGAGAGACGATGCCTTTGGCGTCAGGCCTGATCCGGTCGCGCAGTTCAAGAACGCCCAACACGCCCGTCTCGTCGCCCAACGCGACCAGCGTCGCCCCCGCCCCTTCGATCCGGTCCCGCAACTCATCAGGAATGGCATCCCCAAAACCTTTCTCCGCGGCGAACCGGTCAGAACCAAGCCAGACGGGCCGGTCACCCATGCGACCTTCGAGCCCGCGCCCCGGCACCGTGCGGGTATCCTCCGCAGCGGCTACTGAAACGGCGTCCCGCCCGGCGCGCTCGAGGATAGCGCGCGCTAGCGGGTGCGAGGAGCGCATCTCCAGCGACGACGCCAGCGCAAGCAGGTCCCGCGCCTCCACCATTCCAAGCGGATGGATTGCCGCAACCTCCGGTCGGCCCTCGGTGATCGTTCCGGTCTTGTCCAAGGCCAGCGCCGTCGTGCGGCCAGGTGCCTCGACATAGGCGCCGCCCTTGATCAGCACGCCCGCCCGCGCCGAAGAGGCCAGCGCCGCAACGATCGAGACAGGCGTCGAAATCACCAGCGCACAGGGACAGGCGATGACCAGGAGCACCAGAGCATTGTAGAACCAGAAGCCCCATGCGCCGCCAGCAAGTGGCGGAAGAACCGCGAGAGCGATTGCCAGTGCCATGACTACCGGTGTGTATATCCGCGCGAACTTCGCCACCCACTGTTCCACAGGAGCGCGGCGGGAATGCGCGTCGCCAACCATGCGTATGATTTTCGAAAGCACTGTGTCCGATGCCGCCTTCGTTGCGCGCACAGTGAGCGTTCCCTCGCCATTGATGGTGCCGGCATAGACTTCGTCGCCCGGTTCCTTTGGCACCAGGGCGCTTTCACCGGTGATGGGGGCCTGATCAACGGCACCTGCTCCCCCTACGACTTCACCGTCAAGCGGAATGCGGTCGCCGCCGCGCACAATGAATTTTGCATTAAGCGCCACAGCGGAAGCCGGTATGTCCGCTTCCGATCCATCGTCGTAAAGCACCCTTGCCGTGGGGGCGCGAGGTCCAGCAGCGCCGAAACTGCGTTCCTCGCACGGCCGACGCTCCAGCTCTCGAGATAGAGCGAAAGCGAGAAGAAGAAGGCGACCGTCGCGGCCTCGAAGAATTCGCCGAGGCCGATGGCGCCGGCCACGGCGACGACCATCAGGAGGTTCATGTCAGGCGAGAGCCGCCGCGCTGAGGACCACGCCTTGGGAGCGACGAGCCAGACGCCAAAGAGGATCGCAACAGCGAAGAGCCCGGCTTCGGCCATCGGCATCGGTGCCTCCCCATGGCCAGCGAACAGCCCTATAGCCCCGCTCATACCGGTCTCGACGATGTGGTAGAGGAAACCTGCTGCCCAGAAACTGCCACTCAACGCGGTGAAGCGCCATTGACGTGCCAGATGCGCCGCCTGATCCTCCGCTGCGTTTTCGGCGTCCCAGGGCTTTGCGCTCATCCCGGTACTGGCGACCAACCTGGCGACCTCTGAGTTGGATAATGCTCTTGCGGTATCAAGGATCGTCATGCGTCCGTTGATCACATCAAACGCAAGATGTCCGGTACCGCCCACATTCGGACCCACCACCCGGTTCAGAATTGCCACCTCTTCAGCGCAGTCGAGTCCGGAGATATGGAAACTGCGCCCGTTGGCAGGCGGCGGGCCTGCCGGACCAATGTCCCCGCAGGTTGAAGCACCGCCGCAGCAGGCAGATTCATGATCCTGCGTGCAGGTGCTATTGTCATCGTTACGGCGGGTTTCGAGCGGCATAGGCGGACCTTCAGATTCGACGAGATCCTTCGAACCTAATTCCTACAGCACCTAGAGCTTCAAGTGGTCAAACCCGTTTTTTCGCTAGACGCTCAAATGCGCCGTAATTGCGAGGGTCCGACCTCTGGCTTGTGGCGAAACATACCGTATGCCAGATTGCCGACGGGAAACAAAAAAGCAAACGGCAGAGGTTCAGATGCAGAAACGAAATGCGGCAATCGTGGCCACAATGCTAATTCTGGCAGGATGTTCTTCCTCTACTAGTGTCTCCGGAAACGCCGCAACGCGGGTCGGAAACGTGCCTGACGCCGTCGTTGATCTCGCGGCTCCGGGACAAAATCTTGCGTCTGCACGGCTTCTGCCTGAAGACGGCTGCTACTGGTATGAGCATAGCGGGCCAGTTGAAACCACGTTACTGCCGCTTAGAACAACGGCGGGAAACCCGATCTGTTCGAAACCGGCGGCATAGTACAGATCAAGAGACCTCCGCCTCAACTCTGCGCTGTGATGCCGTCTTCGGCCTCGTATAGAAAGGCCGTCGAACCAGGTTCCACGTTTGGGTAGAGATCGTTGATATGCGCCATCACCATTCGGACGCATCCTGAACTTGCCCTGCCACCGATCGAACGCGGCCATGGCGTTCCATGAATACGCAGGTAGGTATCGCGGTTTCCGACATACAAATAGAGAGCGCGGGAACCTAACGCGTTCTTCGGGCCTGGTTCCTGCCCATCTGCATACTGGGAATAGGCCTCCGGGTCGCGTTCGATCATGGATTGAGTAGGCGTCCAATGCGGCCACTCAACTTTTCGCCGGATGGTGTAAGTGCCAGGTTCGTACAAATTGCCACGGGCTATGGCCACACCATAGCGCATGGCAGTTCCCCCCTCTTCAATGTGGTAAAGGTATCTCGCAATGGCATCGACATGGATGTCCCCCGGCACCAACCCGTCGTTTGCAACGACCCGGGTGGGAAGGAAACGTTGGTGCAGCCCCCATGGATTAGACGTTGCCGGATCATAGTTTGGCGGTGTGATTTTAGCGTCCCAAGTTGCCTTCTGTGTGGCAGTCGGCCAAGATCCGGCCCACACCGGTTCTGCGATTGCAGTAGAGAACAGTGCTGACGAACTTGCGACAAAATGGCGTCTCGTAATCATATCTGAGATTTTCTCCTGTGCCCTTTGATAGCTTCAAACTACCCCACTCCGATAAGATCTACAGCTACTAAAGGGTCAAGGGGTTTCCGAGGCCATCGTAGATTTCTGGACCGAGCTATTTTTGCTTACTGTCCCAACCTGGCAAGGCCTCCGTGGGTAGGGAAAATTATTCAGTTCATCACATGGAGGTTTCTAACAGCGAAGTTGAATGGCAGATTTCGGCCCATTGCGCCACGCGGCGGCTTCGATGGCAGGGCGAACATCGGCTGCTCAAGTCACGGCTCGTTCAAGTATTCTGACCTTCGAGACGGGGAAGATGTGCCAAAATCGTTCAGAGCCGTTTTGAGTGCCTATGACGCGTCCCGATATCATGCCGATTGACACGCAGACCATCGTTATAGACGTGGCGCAGCTCTTGTGCCCTACCGGATAAGTCTTGACCCTCCAGCGCCGGAACGCTGCATTGTGTCTGTCAATGAACCGGAAGCTGATCATTGATGTCCCTTTTTATACGGGCGAAGCGGACTACGGCCAACTCGCCCGGAACGTTCATGCGCTGGATCCAACCGCGAGGATTGACTGGTTGGCCGACTGCCGGCTTGTGCAAATAGAATGCACCTGTGATTCCGGCCTTGTGCTCGTGGCGGTGGAACAGACAGGTTTGATCCCAGGATCGATGCTAGGAATTTGACAATCATTTGGCTGTTAGCCGATCCGCCCGAGGACTGGAAAAACATCCAGCAGCCAGTAGGACAACGCGGTGAGCTGCCCGGTCATCATCGCCAGTCCCATCACAACCATGACCGCGCCCGCGGCCTGATGCAGGCGGCGCCCGACCCGTCTGGCGCCGCGCAATCGGCCGACAAGCCGATCGGTGAAACCCGCAACAATCAGGAACGGCGCGCCGAGGCCTGCAGAATAAATCGCCAGTAGCAAGACCCCTTGCCCAACCATGGCGCTCGCCGCACTGGCGGTGAGGATCGCGCCGAGAATTGGGCCAATGCAGGGGGTCCAGCCGAAGCCAAACGCGAGGCCCAGAACATAGGACGCGGCCGGCCTGCCGCCGGGGACGTCGAGATGGAACCGAAGATCCCGTTCCATGGCGCCGATCCGCGCCGCGCCGATCATGAACAGCCCGAACAGAATCACGATGCCACCGCCAACGAGGTTGAGTTCATAACGCCACCGCAACAGTGCCTGACCCAGGGCCGTTGCCGAAGCCCCGAGTGCCATGAATATCGTTGAGAACCCGAGCACGAAGCAGAGGCTGAGCCAAAGGGTCTGAGCCTGGCTGACCTCTTCGACATCACCAGCAGTGGCTGGAAAGCTGCGATGAGCGTGCCGCGGTTGCGAGCGGATGCTGCGTCAGCAAACACCCGAAAAGGCAACGGCTGCAAAGTTCCGCACTGTGTGAGTTGTGGCAGGGATGGTGAAAGTTAGTTTCTGATCTCCCCGGCAGCTTCCATCCGACGGGTCGGCACGTTCCTGAAGTCTGCCCGCATCAAAAAATGCCGGATCCTGGTTCCGCATTGAGCATCGCCGCGCCAATGGTTCAGAAAATCACCCGCTTCGGAAAAACACACCCCAGTACTAATTTTTTGCTCTTCCACGTCCTTCAAAAGAAGCTCCGTCGCACGCCTATCCGGCGTCCCCCGTCCCCAATGCACGTGCCGGTCAAGCCAGCTATTTCGGGCCCGGCCACCTTCAGCCCGGTCATTGGATTAAGTAAGAGAACTCAACAAGTACCGCCCTTTCCCCTTCATGGAGTGATTGACGTACTGCCAACGTGATGATGAATGAGGTCAGCCAGTGCAGCTCCGCATGCTCAAATGAGAAGATCAGGACAGACTGATGCAAGCAAGCGGGGCTTTCCAGCAGGGAACATCCGCTGACCGGGTGCGGTAGGCCTACTGCGAGCAAACCTGTGCAAAATCCGTGCAAAGGGGTACGTGTAGTCTGGTTTTTCCGATTGTTTTAGAGGTGTTATCTGTTGGGTGCATGCCCCTTAGCAGGGGAGCGCCTTCGACCACTCGGCCACGTCTCCGTCGACGCGTATAGCCCAGCAAGTCACGGGGGTACAAGGCCAATTCTGCCTCAGGCCGGTTTTTTTTCGGAACAGCCGGAACCTGTTGGAATGGCACAGAATAGCACTCTGCGGCACTGGATTTGGGCAAGATTTGGTCAACTTTTACCCGCCTTCAAGGAAGCGGAAAGGCTTCTAAAAGCGCCGTTTTTGCTGCCGCCAGCCTACAGATCCAACCGAACAGGTTTGGCGGGAAGGCAGGCATCAGATTTCTTGCAAACGTATCACCTGCGGTCGAAAGGCAACTGTCCCGGCTCCGGCTTCCGTGAATGCGGACATGAACACACCTCCTTCGGTGAACGGAGGTAGAGCATGTCACAGCCAGACCAAAAAGATCAGATCCCGCAGGCAGCAGCGGGTAGGAAGTCCGGCGCAAGCGAACTGCGCCAAATCGCACGGGCCTTACAACTCTTCCCTCCGCCCCAGTTCAGCATCTTTGACCTCGTAACGCGCTGGCAATGCAGCCGGTCATCCGTCGAAAGGTTCAGAAAGAAATACCAACTGAAATCTTCCGGCCCCGCCGACGAGCATCCGCGCTTCGATCTGATCGATATCCTTAGAATCGAAAAAATTCCGGACCCCGAAGCTGCTTGGGCACTTGGTTCTGACGATGACCGCAGGATTTTCTCGGCCCCCCTCCTCAGTATTGAAGATCTCCAGCTCCTCGACCCCTGTCTTTCGGACCGCAGTCTGGAAACCTTTCGGCGGCGGGCGCGAGCCGGAAAACGCGCCGCATTCAAGCTTGGAAACCGCTGGCTGTTCCGGCCGGAAATTTCCGATCTCGAACGGCTGCGCCTGCTCACCCCCGGTCATCCGGGCGGAATGTGACGACATGTTCCATCAATGCCCAAACCCCGCATCACCGCACGACAGTGACGAAAACACTCAAGCGGGTTCACATCGGAAATCCGCCCGACTGGTTTCGTCATCCGTGTCCACAACCCCGTCAACAAGCATTTTTTTCGTCATCACGCTCACCCGACGAAGCACGACACTTTTCCATGAAGCGTCGTTTTCATCGCCCTCGCAGGAGAAAAAACAGTGACCTACCAAGACACAACCGCATTGCCCAAAATTACCCTTTCCGACGCCCGCGCAGCCGTTGAGGCCGGAGAAATCGAAATCCCCTGGAAAGACTCCAGGTGGAAAAAAATTCGCGGATCGCTTACCACCGCCACCCGCGTTTACCGGGTGCTGGCCGGTACAGCATCCGATCGGCAAATCCTTTGCGATCCGGATGAATTGAGGACCCTTGCCGAACCCTATTTGAAATCGAAATCCACCCCGCCCAATTGCAAGTTTCCCAGCTTCGAGTCGTTTTATGCGTGGCATTCTCAAACCAAGAGTTTCTTTGACCTCATCTCCGGACGCCGCGACATGCATTTGCGGCGGAAAGCCTCGGATGATAGCGGCAGCCGGCTTCTCCAGTTGCTCGGAGGCAAGGACGGCAAGGAGCCGATCCTCTCCGGCGCGGAAATCATTCCGGTCACAAATTTTGACAGGCTTTGCAGAGAGCACCGGATCGAAATCCGGACTGCAACGCCGTCTTGGTTGCGAAATGCTCTGGTGCAATTGCCGTCAGAGCAAGTGCGGTCAATGAAAGATGCGGCCGCTCAATTAGACCAGTTCCACGAAGACGCAAGAATTCCGTCCGAGCTTCTGCCGCCGGAACGGTTCGGCAGCTTGTCCGATGTGCGCTACGCTGGGTACTGGGAGACCCCGGCGGTTCACCCTGAATTCGCCGAGGAACGAGATCGATACCTCGATGACCGTCTCTCCGGAAACCGGTGTGCTCGCCTTGGTTCGAAGAATGTCGAAATCACGACCCGCAACAAAATCAGCCCAGCCCGAGCCAAATCACTGCGCCAAGCCATCGACTGGTTTCACCACGGCCTGGTTGCCGGCAATCTCGTCGACCTGGAGCGGCCATTCCCATGGAATACCGTGGCCGATCCAGCCCTCCTCAATCACATTGTCGAGCTTGATGTTGCCGGTGCAATGCATCGATCGACAAATGAGGAAACACGGGCAAACCGGATCAAAGCGGTCGTGACGTTCCTGGATACGGTATTCCAAGGATACAGATCCGGGGTCGATACGGCATTTTATGAGCACTCAGAGCTAAACAGACCATCTAACGCCGAAAATGAGAAGGCAAAGTGGAAACGTGAAACTACCCTTTCCTTCGTCGACAGCCCCGCTTTGCAAGCAATCTTCTACGGCATGCCTGGGCGGTTTTTTTCCGAAGCCCGAGAACTGGTCCAGCGATGGGATGAAATCGGACCGGTTGCCGGGAAAGGGCGCCTTTCGAAATTGCAGGGCCGCGCGCTCGACCTTTCCATGCTCGCCGTTGATCTCGCAATCACAACACGTTTTCCTCTGCGTCTGGCGACACGGATTAAACTGAGATCTTCGGGTCCGGCTCCGCACATTGTTCTTCCAGAGCCGTCTTCAAAGAACCCTCTCCGGGTTCATGTCCCCGGACACATCGTCAAGAACGACCGATTGTTCTCCGGTGTGCCGCTGCTCAAGTCAAAGACGGTGGATCCAGCGGAGATCATCAGCTGGTATCTGCGCGAGGCCCATCACCGCGTGGTCGAACACAAGGTCCGCGGAGAAAACAGGAATCCGAACCTGCTTTTCGGAGGTATCTCACGCGAGCCAATGGCGCGCAAGTTTCAACGCTACACCGCGGAAGCAGGCCTTCGGCTCGATGCGCATATGGTTCGGCACCTTGCGGGGTCGGTTCTTTACGCGCGCGGGGTGAAGACCGACTTCATCGCGGAACTGCTCGGAATAAGTGAGCATACCGTACTTAACAATTACGTCGACATTGAGCGGGCAAAACTCATGCAACAAGCCGCCGACGAAATCGCAACCATCTACAGGGAGTTGGGATTGTGAGCTGCAAAAAACAGGACGCCCCTCAGGGCTGGCCGGAAAAGTGGCAGCGCGCACTGGAGGCCGCGCTTGCCAACGCCAAAAGCAAGCAAATCCGGAGGCAGACTATCTATGCCGCACGGCGCCATGTCAGCTATTGCAAGACATCTGGACACGGCTTCCTGGAATTCGAGACCCTCATCGCGCACCGGGAACAAATGTGGGCATCAATCTCTTATTCGGTTGCGAACAGCTATGCCAGTGCTCTGGCCCGGATCGCCCTCGAAGGAGATAATGCCACACTTCGTGATCAGATACGCGAACACTTCATCGACACCCGCAGCATCGAGGAAATGGCAACCGAGCCATATATGCCGCACCAAATTCGGAGACTGGCCCTGCGGGCTGTTGAGGCCGGCTCGCTGACGCGCCAGCATATCTTGGCACTCGATCTCTACGCGCGTGTCATCGACCGTGAGGGCGCTCTGCCCAAAGACCCCAAGAGGGTTGCCGAGGCATTTTGGTTTCACCCGCCTGCAAAACTTCGGCAATGCGCAATCCTTGGATATGCGGCGCATGCACTTGACATGCTACTCCCCGGTTCCCCCGACGCCGGGCTTCTCCGCATCACCCAAAGGTCAATCAGGCAAGCGCGCAATCCCGTCAGAAAGGCGAGGCGTGACATCCCGGCCGATATCGAAAAACTGGTGGAGAGTGCCCGTCAGAAAAAACGCGGTTCCCGCGGCCGGCGCTATTCTGAACGGACGAAGAATGCGCAAAGGCAAGCACTCTTCATTGTCCACGATCTGCTTGCCGCGTCAGGCCAATCCTTCCGCCTTGATCGGGAAGCGCTGAACATGTTTGCGGATCATGCAAACAACCAGTTTCTCGCTCAACGCGCTGGCAGTGGCGGCTGGAGCGCTGTCTATATCGCCCGCACTCTGGAAAAGCTGGCGCTGTTTGTTGAGGATGTTTCACTGAAACAAGATATTTTGCACGATGCACGGGACTATCACGTGGAAGCTGCGAAAGAACCCAAGCGCAAGGAACGTATTCTGGCGGAAAAGCCGGTTACGCTTCCGGCCCTTTACCTGAAGGCGCGAGACCTGGCTGCTAAAGCTGAGAACGCAAGTGCCAAGAGCCGCAGCCGGCTGTCGAATACGGCAGCCGTTCTGGTACTGCTCTGCTTCTACCCCTTGCGACGGGCAGACGTTATCCGGTTGCGCTTTGGCCATGAGTTGCATCGCGTGTTAACCGGCTGGTGTCTCACCGGCCTGCCAACACAAAAGACAGGTATGCTGACGGAACCCCTCCGCCTTCCACCTGAAGTCACGCCAATTCTCGACGCTGCTTTGCTGCAAGGAGACGACCCGGACCATCTGTGGCCGGCTTACGAGCGGCGAACGGGGCAATGTCTTTGGTCCGATTGGAAAACTGGGCAGCCGCATTCCAGAAGTTTGCTGACGCAGCATTTCCAGAACCTGGTCGGGTACTCTCCCCACCTTTTGAGAACCATTTGGGCTGACCATTTGGTTGCACAAGGCGCAGACCGTTTGAAGGTTTCAATCGTGCTGCAGCACAAGTCTTTGATCTCCCAGGAGGAGTACGAGGTTCTTGCAGCGAAACTCAGGATCACTCTGGCGGTTGAGAAGCTCGTTGAGATTGCCAGCGAAGTCGAATGAACCCATCGCACTGCCCCCACCGCCCTAAACAAAAAACAGGCGCTTATCAAATTGAAGGAAGGTCTGAAGCTGCCTTTTTTTAACGGAAGCACTTCGGATTTTGAGATTTAGCCAATCTTTACTCCGGGAGGTGCCTCAACGGCCTTCTCCGGCACAAACAAGAAAGAGGAAAACCTCCCGCGTGGCAGAAAATTGGCATCCCTTCTGGCTGGAGAAACCTGGAGTATGGGCGGTGGATTTCAGGGTCGGCGGCAAGCGGTACCGCCGACGCCTGCCCATCAAAGACATCAAGATGCAGGCTCTGGCCACCAGGTTGGCTGAGGGCATCTACCGAGACGCATGGGCGGAGGAACTTGCTCCGTCTGCTTCGACAAAAAAGGTTACCTTTGCTGAAGCCGCGGACCTGTATGTACAGGCCGGGGGGAAGAACGCTTTTTACCAAAACTCGTGCATCACTTTGGCAAGACAAGACTTGCCAACGAAATCGACGAGATAGAAATCGCCAAAGCGGCAAAATCTATCTACCCTAACGCCCGGCCTGATACACTCAGGCGGCAGGTCCGTGTCCCAGTCAGAGCCGTCCAGAATTTTGCGCAGGGAAAACGCCGGCAAAAATCTTTCGACGTCCGGCGAACTCGGTGGCTCAGCCCGGAGGAAGCCGAGCGGTTGCTTGTTGCAGCCGCAAACCCGGAAGACGCAGGTCTGCGGGACCGGCAAAAGCAGACATTGCGAAAAATCGCCTTCATGCTGGGGACAGGTGCGGGACCAGGAGAAACCATGTCTTTGACGGCCTCGGGCTGGGATCCAGAGACACGGGAATGGTGGCTGCCGGGGACAAAAACGGTTTATCGCGCACGCTATGTTACTTTGCCCGAACGGGTGGTCCAACTGATTGGTGAGATTCCCGGATCCGGGCCCGCATTTCCCGCACCAAATGGCGAAGCGTATATACTAAGGGACAACCGCGGCGGACAAATGGCCGTCGCATTCAGCAAAATTCGTAAGGCTGCCGGTCTTGGCCAGGACGTCGTGCCTTACACACTTAGGCACACTTGGGCGACCTGGTTCTACGCTCAAACAAGGGACTGGGCTGCTCTGCTGGATCAGGGCGGCTGGAGCCGGTCCGACACTGCAAACAGATACCGCAAACTCGCCCCGAAAAACCTCGGTAACAAACTGTTCGCGCATGGCTGGGATTTTCGTGCAGATCCAGGAAAGCCGGTGAAGTTCGGAGAACTGATTTCGGTCTCGCCCAGCTTCAGGAACACGAAAAAGTCCCCAAGGGACAGATCCGAAAAATAGGGGGCTGCTCTTTTAGATTTGCAGGCAAACACGGCGCAGGGAGATGCAATGCCTCCTGTACTGACAGCAATGTCCGCCAGAAAATCCAGAGGCAGCGCTGGCTGGGTTGTGTGGCCTCGGGCATTGGCGTTCGATAGCCCCGGGCGCGCTTGCGGCCGCGCCGTTGCTTCACCGCAAGTGCCCTCCTTCACTAACTTCTGACGTCATCAGCAAGCGTCCGTAGATTGATGGGAAGACCTTGGGTTTTTCAATATTTCCTGCATCTTGGCTTGTTTTTCCTTGTTCTGGGCAGTCGTTAGGAAGCCCCAAACAAGGACAAACAAACCAGAAAATTCGACCAGCCGAGAGACCGCAGCCTCTCCGAACAGACAATTGCGCAAATCCAAGGAGGAAATCAGGCGTCTTGAAACCCGAGCATTTTGCGAGGGTGCTGCAGAGGAGAACGACAATGTTCGACCTACATCACGACCCCCTTAAAGATCTCAGTGGACCTGCACCGTTTTCGTTCCGGTGTGTAGCTCATGTTAGGCGGCGATCTTTTCGAAAGCCACGGGTGATTTCCAGCCGATGGCCGAATGCCGTCGGCGTGGGTTGTAGAAGCCGTTGATGTATTCGAAGACGGCCAGTTCGACCTCTCTGCGGGTCTGCCAGGTCCGGCGCCAGATTAATTCGGCCTTCAGCGACTTGAAGAAGCTCTCGACGGCCGAATTATCATAGCAATTTCCCTTTCCGCTCATCGACGGCACCAAGTCGTGCTTGCGCAGACGCTTTTGATACTCGTGGGCACAGTATTGGGCGCCGCGATCAGTGTGGTGGATGCAGCCCGGGGCGGCTTTCGTAGGGCAATCGCCATGTCCAAAGCGCGCAAGGCCAGATCCTGTTTCATGCGGTTGCTCAGGGCCCAGCCGATCACCCGTCGCGAATAGAGGTCGATGATCACAGCAAGATAGGCCCATCCCTCGCGGGTCCAAATATAAGTGATGTCTCCCGCCCACTTCTGGTTCGGGGCGCTTGCGGTGAAATCCTGACGCAACAGGTTGGGCGCGATATTGAAGGTGTGATTGCTGTCGGTCGTGCGCTTGAACTTGCGGCTGCGCAGCACCTGGATGCCGTTATCACGCATGATCCGCGCCACACGGCGTTGCCCGACATGGATGCCCAGTTCATTGAGTTCCTGCGTCATGCGCGGACGACCGTAGCTGCCCAGGCTCAAGCGATGCTGCTCTCGAATATGCGCCAAGAGCACCATATCCCGACGTTGGCGGCGTGACGGCGGCCTGTGCCGCCAGGCCCGAAGACCACGATCCGTCACCTGCATCAGGCGACACAAATGGCTGCGTGGCAAATCCCCGCGGTAATCCGCAATGAACTGAAATCTCATTGCTTTTGACCCGCGAAGAAGATTGCCGCCTTTTTTAACACCTCCCTCTCCTCCCGAAGAATGCGGTTTTCTTTGCGTAGGCGTTCGTTCTCGCGCCGAAGCTCAGAATCCTGGGTCGCGGTAGAAGGATCGTCCGAGAACTGACGTATCCATTTGCCCAAGGTCGAAAGGCCGACCCCCAGATCCGACGCGACTTGGCGACGCGTCAGCCCGCTGCTTGTCGCGATCCGAACCGCTTCGCGTTTGAAATCGTCACTGTGTTTGGGTGCCATTTCCGGTCTCCTCTATGGCGAGCATTGCTCGCAGAAAACCGGAACAAAAGTGAAGCAGGTCCACATCAGGCGCATGCGATGCTTTTCCGGACACGGCAAATGCCGGTTGGCCAGCGCACGCAGGTGATCAATGCATTGCGCGGGCACCTGGCCGAATTCGGTATGATCGCGCCAAACGGGCGTGTGCATCTCAAGGCTCTGGCTGAAGCGCTGGCCTGCGATGACGCCGACATGCCAGAAATGGGACGTGAATTGGGGCATCAATTTCTCGAACAGGTGGCCACTCTTGACATCCATATTGCCAGGCTCGAGGAAAAAACGCGGGCAGCTTCGAAGTCATCGAAGACATTGAGGCGTCTGCAGACCGCACCAGGTGTTGGGCCGGTAACGGCGCTGGCGATTGAAGCCTTCGCTCCTGACATGTCAGGCTTTAGATGCAGGCGCGACTTCTCCGCGTGGGTTGGCCTCGTGCCGCGGCAGCATTCCTCTGGCGGCAAATCACGGCTGGGGCGAACATCAAAGATGGGTCAGCGCGACATTCGGAAGCTATTGATTATTGGGGCAATGGCGGTGGTTCGCGCGGCCTTGCGGCACGGCGCGGCAAAGGATTCTTGGCTTGCTAGAATGCTGGGGCGCAAACCTCGAATGCTGGTTGCCATTGCTGTGGCCAGCAAGATGGCCCGGTCAATCTGGGCAATGCTTACGAAAGATGAAGATTACCGGAATCCGGCCGTGGCAGCATAAACAGCGTAAACAGCGAACCTGTGCTGAAGCTGCCGGAAGGTGAGGAGGTCAAAGAACTGTAAGGGCAATGGATCGACCAGATCCGGACCGGGAAAACCATCCGCATGCACAGAGCAAAAAGCTCGCGTTAGTGAATTGGACCCGGTCTGCGCATCGCCATACCGGCCCGCGGCCAAGTAAACAGTTGCCGCATGAGGAGGCCTGATACATGACCGCATCCGATCACATACCCGAGCCGTTCATAAACTTCTTGCACACCAGGGGGCATCCTTACATGCATGATTGGCCTTTGGTCCATCAGGACGATGGCCTCTGGCGCAGGTGGGCGGTAGCCCAGAGCACTGCGGGGCGTTTGGTGTTGTAGTGTTTTCTCCGCTTTCGATCAGGATTTGTGCCTCACGCAGGCTGTAGAAGATTTCTCCGTTCAGAAACTCATCCCGGAACCTTGCGTTGAAGCTTTCACAGTATCCATTTACCCAGGGGCTTCCTGGCTGGATGTAAGCCGTCCTGGCACCGACAGCCGCGATCCAATCCCGAACAGCCTGAGCAATAAACTCCGGGCCATAGCACGTCGGGAGGACTAGCCGCCGAGAGGTTATAGCAACGCGCGCAGCCCTCCAATCGCGCAGCGGGTGGCCATAACCGGGTCTCGGGTCTCAACAGTGGTTTTGCGTAACCCACACCGCTGAGGAGACCGGCTATAACCGCCACCTATTCTACTGCGCCGACCTTATTGGTCGCCATCGACATTTCCAAACACCGCCACGAAGTTCTGATTGGCGCTCCCGGCAAGAAGCGCCGCCGCCGCATGACCATCACCAATACTCTGGATGACTTCGGGCGTTTGGTGGCGGCTCTTTCCGGTTACGGCTTGCCGGTTAGGATCGGGTTCGAAGCAACCGGCAATTATCATCGGACATTGGCGCATCATCTCGGCCAGGCCGGTTTCGAGCTGAAGCTCGTGTCCTCCGTGGGCTTGGTCCGGACGCGGGAGGCCCTGCACAACAGCTGGAGATCGGGCCGTGCAGTTCTTCCATGATCCGCTGGCCACCGGAACCGCTGACATTCAGGAACTGTCAAAGACCCATGAGATCGTTTCGCGGTCGAAGACCGAACTCTGGCACCGCATCCTGACCCATTACCTGCCTCTGTATTTTCCCGAGGCCGAGCGGTTTCACAGAAGCTCCCGGACGGATTGGTTCCTGGCGTTTCTCGAGAAGTACCCGTCGCCACACATGATCTCGGCCATGAGCCGGCAGGCTTTCATCGCCGATGCCTGGCAAGTCGTTGGCCGCAAGTTTTTCAAAGAACGCCTGCTTTCAGATATTTACACGACTTCCGCGGATCTAGTCGGGCTTCCTGTCCGCCCGGATTCCGACGCAGTGCGCATGTTCCGCCTCGTTCCCGCCGAAGGCCGCAGCCTGATCCGGCAGCGCGATGAGATTGAGGCCCGATCCGTCGAGCTCCTGTCCGATCTGCCTGACTATCAGCTGCTGACGACCATCCCCGGTATCGGCCCGATCAACGCAATGACCATCCTGGCTGAAGCAGGTGACCTGCGCCGTTTCCGGCATCACCGCCAGTTCCTTAAGATCTGCGGCATGCATTGCCCGGAAGGCGATTGCGCAGCAATCTGCCGAGAGCGATCTTGCCACCGTACAGTCCGGGATGTTCCGCGGGCAAAGCAAGATCTCCAAATATGGCAATGCCCGGCGCCGGCGCACGCTCTGGATGGCGGGCCAGACGGCCGCGTTGAAGAAGACGAACAGCTTCCGCGGCAAGTTCGAGCGTTACACCTCAAAAGACCGGCACAATGCCCATCTGCGCCGCAAGGCCTATACCGCGATTGCTGCCAAGATGGCGCGCACTGTTCACGCCGTGGTCACCCGTCTGGCGGCGGCCCGCCGCGCCTTTGTGGTGGCCGCGGTGCTGATCGGCGGCGGTGTTTTCCTGAGCCAAAGCAACATCTTCCGGAACCTCGGCTTTACCATTCTGGGCACCGCCGGTACCTTGACCCTGATCCTGATCCTGGGCTTCGCCGCCCGCCGGGTGCTGGGCAAAATCATTGCCTCGCTGCAGATCGCGCTCAATCAATCCGCCAAGATCGGCGACCGGATCGTCTATAACGACTACCTCTGCCACGTGGAGCGGATCAATTTCACCTATGTGCAGCTGCGCGACTGGGACGGCATCCGCCTCATCGTGCTGGTGGAGGAGTTCATCTCCACGCCGTTTGAAAACTGGACGATGAAAGAGCCGAAGATGCTGCGCATTATAAAGCTGAAATGCGCCTAAAATGCCGATGTGGACGCGCTGCGCGAGGCGTTTGACGACATCGTCGGCAAACTGGACAAGGACGAGCTGGGCGATCCCGATGACGCCAAAGTGCAGGTGGCCGGGCAGGATGTGTTCGCCAAGGACGTCTGGTTCGCCCTGCCCTGCGCCGATCCCAACACCTCCTGGGATGTCGCCTGCAAGGCCCGCGAGATGATCATTGCGGCCGGCAACCGGATTGCCGAAGAGCGCAATATCGACATCTTCCCCAAGGTCCGCCCGGCCGAAGCCGCCTAAGCCGCCCCCTTCCCCGCCTCCCCTGCCTGAGCTGCCAGCCCGGCCCGGTCCCGCGCCGTCGCCAGGTCGCTGCGCAGCAGTTCGCGCAGGCGGGCCTGGGCGGCGGGGTCCGGCGTGCGGAGGATATGCGCCGGATGCAGCGTCAGCAGAACCGGCCCCCCTGGCGGCCGGTCTCCACCGTGCCGCGTCGTGCCATCAGCCTGTCGCCGCTGCCGGTCAGGGCCAGCGCCGCCGTCGTCCCCATCGCCACAATCAGCCGTGGCTGCACCAGCTTAACTTCGGCATCGAGCCACCACCGGCACCGCTGCACCTCGCCCGCGTCCGGGCGCTGATGCAGGCGGCGGCGCCCCTGCGGGCGGAACTTGAAATGCTTCACCGCGTTGGTCAGATAAACCGCACCGCGCTCCACCCCGGCTTCAGCCGCAATCTCTTTCAGCAGCAGCCCGGCGGGACCGGCAAAGGGCCGTCCGGTCAGATCCTCGCGGTCGCCCGGCTGCTCCCCCACCAGCATCAGCGCCGCATCCTGCGGACCTTCTCCCGGCACCGCCTGGGTGGCCGAGCCATGCAGCGGGCAGCGGGTGCAGCCCGCCAGCGCCGCCGCCAGCCCGTCCTGCGGTCCCTGCCAATGCGCATTGGCCGCCTGCTCTGCCGCGGCCTGCACCCGCGCCGTGCGGGCGGGCGGCAGCGTCGGCGCCGCCTCCGCCATTGCCCGCGCCCGGGCCGGCGCGGTGGCGATCAGCTCCGGGATCGCTGCCGCCTCGGGCATGTTGCGCCAGTATTTCTTCGGCATCTCCGACTGCATCGCCTTCACCTTCAGCCGCGCCGGGTTGAAGATGTTGCGGAAATACGTCAGCCACAGCCCCTCGCTGGCATCCTCCGGCATGCCGGGCTTGGGCGCGCCCGGCTCAAACCGCAGCACGCCGTCCTCGAACACAGCGCAGACCTCCGGCGTCAGGATGCGCCAGTCCATGTCCCCGAACCGGCGGGCAAAGAACGGCGCCGTGGGTTCGACCGTGCGGTGCTCCGGCTCGAACCAGGCGGCAAAGCTGCGCCGCGCCGCCTCCGGGCTGCCGGTCTCGCGGAACCGGACAAAGGCCTTCATCTTATGCTGGCAGCGATGCACCGCCTTCTCCATCCGCCGCAGATGCGCCAGCTGCGCATCGCCCCGGTCGCTCATCAGCTGCGGCGTGTCCTTCAGCCGCCACAGGAACGCATAAAGCCGGTCAAACCGCGCCGGGTCCGAATGCCAGGAGACACTTTCCGCCAGGCTGACAAAGCTGCGCGGCACCGCCACTTGCCGCGCCGGTGCGGGCGGCGCTGCGGCAATGTCGAACAGCCCCGCCTCAGCTTGCGCGCCGCAGTGCCAGCGCAGCTCCTCCGGCGGCACCCCGGCGCTCAGATAGCCGCGCGCGGCCTCCCGCCAGGCGGCCGCGGTGCCGATGGGCGGCAGGGCCGCAACCTGCATCAGAACAGGCTCAGCTGCCGGGGCGGCGGCGCAAAGCGCGCCCGCAGATCCGCGGTGTCTGCCAGCGCCCCCGGCGTCCAGCCAACCGCGGTGATAAACGGCCGCGCCTTCTTCAGCAGCGCCCCCATCCGCTGCAGGTCTTCATACCGCAGGCTGCGGTGCCGCCGGGTGCTGAGGATCCGCTTCACGGTCCTGACCCCGAACCCCGGCACCCGCAGCAGCTCTTCGCGGCTGGCGCGGTTCACATCCAGCGGAAACAGCCCCCGGTGCGCCAGCGCCCAGGCCAGCTTGGGGTCGATCTCCAGATCCAGATTGCCGTCCGGCGCGGCGCTGGTGATCTCCTCCAGGCCGAACCCGTAAAACCGCAGCAGCCAGTCCGCCTGATAGAGCCGGTGCTCCCGCACCAAGGGCGGGCTGACCAGCGGCAGCCGGGCCGAGGCATCGGGAATTGGCGAAAAGGCCGAGTAATAGACCCGCCGCAGCCCGTAACTGCCATAAAGCCGGGTGGACTGCCCAAGGATCACCGCATCGCTGGAGCCATCGGCCCCTACAATCACCTGCGTCGACTGCCCGGCAGGCGCAAACCGGGGCGGCCGCTTGCCGGTATGGCTGCGCTCCTTAGCGGCTTCGCCGCGCAGCCGCACATCGGCCATCGCCTTGCGGATCTGTTCCGGCTTTTTCTCCGGCGCGTGCTGGCGCACCGAGGCATCGGTCGGCAGCTCCACATTGATCGACAGCCGGTCGGCCAGCCGCCCGGCCTCCGCAATCAGCTCCGGCGCCGCGTCGGGGATCGTCTTCAGGTGGATATAGCCGCGGAAATTCTCCTCCTCCCGCAGCTTGCGGGCGATCTGCACCATGTCCGACATCGTTGCATCGGGCGAGCGGATGATGCCCGACGACAGGAACAGACCCTCGATAAAATTGCGCCGGTAGAACTCCACCGTCAGTTTGACCACCTCATCCGGAGTGAACCGCGCCCGCGGGACGTTCGACGACACCCGGTTGATGCAATAGGCGCAGTCGTAGATGCAGAAATTCGTCATCAGGATCTTCAGCAGGCTGATGCAGCGCCCGTCCGGCGCATACGCATGGCAGATCCCCGCGCCGGTGTTCGACCCCAGCCCCTTGCCATCCCGAGAGTCGCGCCGGGTGGAGCCTGACGACGCGCAGGAGGCGTCGTATTTAGCGGCATCGCTTAGAATCGCTAACTTGTCTTGAATACTCATTCCAGCCATTTGTTCACTTTATGTTCCCATCCCGCAACAGGCAAGCCTGCCCCCACCGGCTTGGGCGAAAAACCACCGGGAACCCGGAGCGGGGTGCCAACGTTGAGATGTTATGGGGTTTGCTCTTCTTGGCATATGCGGGCTGATATCAGTTTGCGGCGACTTCCTCCTGACAACAGTGGGGATTACCGGCCGCCGCCTGCCGTCGCGGCGGGTTGCCCGGGCTGCCTGGCAGATACTGAAACGGGTTTTGCGGCATGTTCCGGGCGGTCGCATCCTGATCGGCCCGCTGGTGATGTCATCGATTGCCGGTTTTTGGATAGCCGGCACCGCGCTGTCGTGGCTGCTGATATTTCAAGCCTCCGACACTTCAGTTCTGGTCACGGACACCCGCCAGCCAGCCGGATGGGTGATGGATCTTGGTTTTATCGGTGAAGCACTGTCCACATTGGGCGCAGGCAACAGCAGCCCGGGGTCGACAGGCTGGGAGCTGGCGACTGTGCTTGTCGCCGTGAATGGAATGATCGTGATGACGCTGTCGGTGAGCTTTGTTCTGAACACAACACAAACCGTCAAGACCGGGCGCGCGTTCCTCGCCCATGCCGCAGCCTGCCAGGATTTTGAAAGCAGCCGCGCCTGGGATTTGCACGCGCTTGCCGATCTCGTGGCAGGTTTGACCAGCGTTCCCCACGCGCTCTACTACTCTACCCCCGATCCTGACTACCGCCTGCCTGAAGGCTTGGCGCGGTTCTCGGCGAACTGGCTGGATCGCGAAGGGAACCTGCGCGGCCTGAGGACCATTCTCCGCGGGCTGCCGAATTTCGAGCCGCCCGAGGACGCCGGCGACCGGGCCTTCCTGGCCCGGCTTGAGGAGTGGTCGCGGCAGTTCTCTTTTTGAACAGCCGCAAGGCAGTCAGGCGGCCGCCACCGGAAGAAACGGCGGAACAGCATTTTACCGCATCGCAAATTAGAGCCAAAAAATGGGAGCCGAGAAAGCCATGCTGAAAAAAGTCCTGCACCGGACCGCCCTTGGTGCCGAACGTTTGCTGGACCGGCTGCAGCCGCGCCGCAATCATGGAAGCGGCACCTTGGTTATCGATCCGTATATCGGATACGCCACCCCGGAGCACCTGATCCTACGGGGCCGCGTCCTGGCTGGGGCGCGCAGCAAAGCTGCCGTCAGCGGGCAAAGCGTGCTGCGGAACTTTATGCAAATGACCTCACTTTTTTTGACGGATGAGGTTGCCGGGGTCACGGTAAGCCACGGCGGCACCACAGCCATCACCGACGAGGAAGGCTATTTCCAGCTGCCGCTCCCGGCTGGCCGGGCACCGGGCTGGCATGAAATTGAGGTGTCGGTTGCAGACGGCGGCACCCCAGCAGCCTGTCCGGTGTTCGTGCCCCGGCCGGATGCCAGGTTTATGGTGATCTCCGATATCGATGACACTGTGCTGCATACCTCCGCCTATTCCCTGCTCCGTAACCTATGGACAACTTTCAGCGGCAACGCGCTGACGCGGCGCATCTACCCGGACTCCGCCGCCTTACTGCAGCGGCTGTCTGAGCAGGGGCGGAATCCGGTCTATTACGTCAGTTCATCCCCGTGGAATATGCACGCCTTTCTGGCCCAGGTCTTCAATCAGGCGGAGCTTTTGCGCGGCCCGATGTTTCTGCGGGATCTCGGCCTGAGCGAGACCCAGTTTATCTCTGCAGGCCACGGCAGCCACAAAGGTCAAAGCATCGGCATTCTGCTGAAGGCGCATCCTGAATTGACCGCAATTCTTATCGGCGACACCGGGCAGGAGGACGCCTCGGTTTACTGCGCCGCGGTGCGCCGCCACCCAGGGCGTATAGCCGCAGTGCTGATTCGGATTTCCGAAGACGGTCTAAGTACGAACGACGAGCGCGGGCTCGCCGAGTTGAAGGATACTGGGGTGATGGTGTTTGCCGGGTCGAGCTTTCAGAGCGCCATTTTGAAAATGGAGCGGGAAGTTTTCTAAGGCGCTTCGGCCGCTCTCCTTGAGTGCCTGTGACAGCCCCGTCCCGTAGGATGCCTGAGAGGCTGCGGTGTTTCCGCGCAGGTGATTTAATTCCCTTCGCTTTCCGCCATGTCCAGCGCCGCTGTTCCCATGGTCTCAGAGCATTGCCGCCAACCGGCGATGTACCGCGGCAGAGCTTTATCGAACACGCCCGAATATCGCGCGCGAAAGAACCTAAGCAAAGGGCACGTTTCTCTCCCGTTGTCCCTTGCCATCTTCCTTAGCGGACGGCCTTGTTGCAAAAATCGGGCGAGGGATTCACTGCGTGAAACCAGCATGGTAGCTGTGAGCCATGAGCAGTTGGGCCGCGAGGAAGTACAAGACCACGAACTGGCCGGCTTACAATGAGGCACTAAGGCGGCGCGGTTCGCTGACGGTGTGGTTTGATCCCGACATGGTGTGGAGACCTGCGCCGACGGGACGGCAGCCGAGCTTCAGCGATGCCGCAATCCAGACCTGCCTGACGATGAAGATGCTGTTCGCGATGCCGTTGCGACAGACGGCTGGGTTCGCCGAAAGCCTCCTGCGGCTGGTCGGGCTGGACTGGCCGGTCCCGGACTTCAGCCCCTTGTGCCGTCGCCAGCAGAAGCTGAACGTGGCCATCCCCTACCGTGGAGGGAAAGGCCCGCTGAACCTGTTGATCCCCTCTCGTGACATCACTGCGTGATGCACTGCCGGGCAGCGGACAGCACCGGGATCAAGGCCGAGGGCGAAGGTGAGTGGAATGCCCGAAAGCCCCCCTCTCGCACATGCCATGCATGCGCTGCCGGGCAGCGGGTGGCTCCAAGCGGCGCATCTGGCGCAATACACACATCCCCTGCCCGTCAGGGTCATGCACAGCATGATCCCGAGAGGGGAATTGATGAGGAACGCTGGAAGTTCGGGCGGTTGATGTCACCAGTAGCAATATCGGCGACGCCCCCATACTACCGGAACTGCTGGACCAGACCGGAGCGGATCAGGACATCGCGCCGGTCACAGCCGGCGGGGCCTGCGGCACAAGAAATTGCCACGAGGCAATCGCTGCCCGAAATGCTGCCGCTGTCATACCGCCACGCAAGAACGCAAAGCCTTGGAAACCAACGGGTCCCGGCGCCGTCGCCCGCAACGAAGCGCTGCGAGCCTCGAAGTACTTGGGCCGTGCCGTCTGGCGACGGTGAAGCGGCTGCCACCGCCGGAGCCGTGTCGAGATATGAGGAGGATCAGAAAAGGATCCGGGGGATCCTTTTCCGTAAGCGGCGTCTCGACCCCACGTTGCTGATGATAGGTTCGGATGCGAGGTGATCTCCATCTCATGATGGGGAGTGCGTTTCGCAATGTGCGCTACAAATTCGTTTCTCAAATCACTGGGCGTCGAGATCTACGCGTCGGGTCACCGCCGTTGGCCGGATAAGGCAAAGGCCCTGGCCGTCTCGATGACCTTGGAGACCGGTGCGACGGTGAATGCCGTGGCGGAACGGTTTGGCATTCTGCCCAATCAGCTCTCGGCCTGGCGTCGAGAGGCCAAGCAAGGCAAGCTTGTGCTGCCTGCGGCCGAAGTTGAGGAACCTGTCTTTGCGCCTCTCGTCGTCTGCGAGGTCGCCGAGGAGGAAGCGCATCCGGAAGTCGCATCGCAGGCGGCCTCGATCAGGATCATTCGGGGTGCTGTTGTGATCGAACTCGCGCATGACATCCCCGTCGCCCGAGTAGCGGAGATCGTCCACGCGCTGGAGGCGCATCCATGCTGATGCCCTCGCAGGGCGTGCGGATCCTGGTGGCGACGAAGCCTGTCGACTTCCGGAAGGGCCATGATGGTCTCGCGGCTTTGGTTCAATCCGCGCTGGCCGAGGATCCATTCACCGGCACGGTCTTCGTCTTCCGCTCAAAGCGCGCCGACCGGATGAAGATCCTGTTCTGGGAGTTTGCGCCGGCCTGCGTGAAACGCAGCAAACTGTCCGGGGGACAGTTTGAGGCAAGAACGGGCGGAGCCCAGCGGTTTGGTCATGGCCTACAAGCGGCTGGAAGAAAGCACGTTCACCTGGCCGGCGATCCGCGACGGGGCCATGACGCTGAACCGTGCGCAGTTCGAAGCCCTGTTTGCCGGCTTGGACTGGCGCCGTGTGCGATCGCTGGAGGTGCGCAGACCAGCTGTGGCAGAGTGACTCGCCCCAGGGAATGATAGGGCATCCGCGCATGTCCAGCGCCCCGCCCATCGACCTGTCCGCGATCCCCGAGAGCCAGCGCGCCGCCGTTCTGGCGCTGCTGCAGGAGAATGGTGCGTGAAGGACGCCAACCGGCGGCTCGAGCATCTCGTGGCAGAGTTGAACCATGTCGTGCATGGCAAACGGTCCGAGAAGCTGAGCGAAGACGACCGGCAGCTGGCCTTCGAAGACCTGGAAACCGCCGCCGCGGAGGTCGAGGCCCGCAAGGAGCAGGCCGCGCCATCCACCACGACGCCGCGCCGGACGCGGCAGCGCAATCTCGGCCATCTGCCCGCGGATCTGCCGCGCATCGAACGTGTCATCGAACCGGCGAGCCTCGATTGCCCCTGTGGGTGCGGCCGCATGCACCGGATCGGCGAGGATCGGACCGAACGTCTGGACATCGTGCCCGCGCAGCTTCGGGTGCTGGTCGACATCCGGCCGAAGTATGCCTGCCGCGCTTGCTCGGACGGTGTCACCCAAGCGCCCGCCGCGCCGCGGCTGATCGAGGGCGGGCTGCCGACAGAAGGTGCCATCGCCCACGTCCTGGTGTCCAAGTTCGCGGACCACCTTCCGTTTTACAGACAGAGCCAGATCCTTGCCCGCTCCGGCCTCCAGATCGACCGCAGCACCCTGGCGGACTGGGCCGGGACAGCCGCGTTCCACCTTGGCCCGGTGGTCGACCGGCTGTCCGAGCAGCTGAAGGGATCGGCCAAGCTCTTCATGCCCTCTCGGCAGCATGCTTCGCATGCGCCTGCCGGGTAATAGACGAGACGACGGCTCCTGTCCTCGACCCGGGCAGAGGCCGAACCAAGACCGGCTACCTATGGGCCTTGGCGCGCGATGACCGTGGATGGGGCGGAGAGGACCCGCCCGGCGTGGTGTTTACCTGCCATCCCAGCCGCGCCGGCGCGCATGCCGAGCAAATCCTGCAGAGCTTCGGCGGGATCCTGCAGTTGGATGGCTACACCGGTTACGATCGGCTGACGCGCCCCTCCCGCAAGGGCGGCGCGCCGATCACGGTTGCGCATTGTTGGGCACACGCTCGTCGCAAGCTCAAGGAGATATTCGACCGCGACGTCTCCGAGATCGCTGGCGAGGGGCTACGCCGGATCGCCGAGCTCTACCGCATTGAGGCCGAGATCCGCGGCATGGGCCCCGGTCAGCGCCTGTCTGCCCGCCAAGCCCGCAGCGCGCCCCTTGTCGCCCGGGTTCGGCGACTGGCTGCAGGCGCAACGCCTGCGTGTCCCGGCCAAGTTGCAGCTGGGCGAGAAGCTGGCCTATATCCACCGACAGTGGGGCGGCCTGCAGACCTTCCTGCATGACGGCCGCGTCGAGATCGACTCCAACCCCATCGAGAACCTGATCCGCCCGATTGCCCTGACGAGAAAGAATGCGCTCTTCGCCGGACATGACGAAGGCGGTCGCACATGGGCCCGCATCGCTTCCCTGATCGCCACCGCGAAGATCAACGGCGTGGAGCCCTTGGCGTATCTCAAGGCGAGCCTTGAGGTGATCGCCGCCGGTCACCCAGCCAGCCAGATCGACGATCTGCTTCCCTGGAACTTCAACCCGTCAAGTTGATCCCGCGTGGGGCGCAGACACCGCTTACCCTATTCCCGACGATTGGATGAATTGCATCAAACTCCATGGCCAATCCTTGATGGCACGAGACTTCGAACGCCAGGTCGCCGAGCTGCAGGTTCGTATCGCCGTGCTGAACGGCTGCACTGCGCTTGGCATACCTGTTACGCGGCCCGTGGGATAAGTTCGTCCGGGGAAAGGGGAACTACGGTCAAACCCCGATTTGTGCAACAAGGCCGCGCTCATCTATAAAAAGGGAGCTTCCGCTGCGCATCACCTTTACGGACGGCAGCAGCGCCGATGTCGGCACCTGCACTGCTCGTGTTGCTTCCTTGGGCAATCAGGCATCTGAGTATTGCGCTGATTTTCAGCCGCTCCTCAAGTGGAACCAAGAGAAAAATGAACCCAACGGCCAAAATTCGCTTGCACCACTCTAACCGCAGCTTTGACTTTGGCTTTGAGCCGAAAATCATCGGGAGTGTCCGCGCTGCTGGTGGCCTTGTGAATGCGCCTGGCCTGCATACGAACTTTCGTTGTGGAGTTGGTCGCCAAACGGGACGTCTTTGCTGGCAGAAGGCATCACAAATCAGCTATCGGGATTTTTGTCTTCTACCGCTTCGTCCTGCCCCAGAAACAGTCCGATCGTCTTCAAGCCGTCGATCTCGTCGCACGCTATCTTGATGACCGTTAGAACCGGCAACGCAACAATCATTCCCATTACCGACCAGATCCAGGCAAAGAAGGCGATGCTGAGGAAAACAACGGTCGTGTTCAATTTCATATGGCGCGAGATCAGCGCCGGGGTCACCAACTGTGCTTCAACAGACGTCAAGGCCATGTATGTCAGTCCGACACCCAGCGCCGACCAGAGACCTTCGAGAGATACGAATGCCAGCACGGCTACGATCGCGGTCCCCAGGATTGCGCCCACGAACGGGATGAAATTGAATGCGAAAGCCATCACACCGATCATCAGAACGTTAGGCAGCCCCCAGAGAGCCATCGCCGCAGCGACGCTGAGGCCGAGACCGGCGTTTATCGCCGTGATCCCCCCTAAATACCGGCCCAGACGGTCCTCAATATCATGCACAACGCTGACGGCGCGGCGCTTGTCTTTGAACCCGCCGAGGCTTTGGAGCGTCTTGCGGATGAACATATCCCCGGAAGAGATCAGGAAAAAGAGCAGCAGGATGGCAAAAGCAATCTGGCCGAGCAACGACGGCGCCAGACCTGCGATCACGGTTGCGAAGCCGGTCTTTGATACGACCTCCACCTCTACCGTCTCGCCTTCTCTGGGATTCAGGATTTCGCCAGCGGCATCTGCCGCATCGTTGACGGCCTGAAAGGCGCCTCCTTTTGTAGAGAGTTTTTCGTCTATTTGTTTCACTATGGCCGGCAGATCCGCGATGAAATCCGAGACAGGCTGGCTCAGTGTCACAATCGCAAAGCCAACTGCGGAAATCAGGAAAAGTGTGAACATAGCTGCGCTCACCACAGGTGGAATGCCGATCCGGCTTAGCCAGCGCCGCGGGCGGTTCAGCACAAAGTATCCAAGCACAGCGCCTGTCACCGGGATCAGAAAATCACTGGCCCAAACAAGTGTTTGTATGAGAAGCAGAAAGAATATCCCGAAGCCAGCCAGCTTGATACCGCGGAGAATTCCCGCGCGATGATCCTGATCAGAGTCTGTTTGGGTTTTGAATTCGGACATTTACTTCTCGCTCCCGCCGCTGATTGCCACAACTGCACCCATCGGAAAATGATCGGATCCCACTGCGCGTTTGCGCTCGAAGGAAATGAGATCCACCCCTTCGGTCACATACAGTTGGTCAATCGGAAATCTGAGGATCGGATGTTCCGCGTCAAAGCTCGGCAGCATGCCACGGCCGACGCGCGGATCACGGTACTTGCCGTGGTGTTTGAAGCGCTTCGCCGTCCAAGACCAAGCGACATCATTAAAGTCGCCCATGCTGATAACCGGGAGAGCAGAGTTTTTTGTCAATGTCGCCGCGCGCCTGATCTGCACATCCCTTTCTTCGGTATCGTTGCCCGGAACCGGGGGACGTGGGTGCATGCCGATGAAATTAAACCCCCGGCCATCCGGTGCTTTGAGTTCAGCCAGAAGTGTTGGCGTGTTGTCGTCTGAGAGAAAAATGGTCTCGGCAGATGGTGCTTCAAGATTTGTCGCGAAAATGAACCCGTAGTGATTATCCAATGGATGTGTAAGCACAGTGTCAAAACCTGATAGTGTGTGCTCCAGCCCTTCGACCCATTTTGAATCCGTCTCCATGAGAAACAGCACGTCGGGATCTTCTTCTTCTATCAGCGCGGCTAACTGGTCATGCTCTTTGTTTTCCATCAGCACGTTGGCCGACAAGATCGAAATTTCCGCCCCGCCAGAGAAGTTCCCCAGTTCGATTTCGACCTGAGCCAAGGGCGTGAACGGAAAGATCATCCGCGCCTGGTTGAGCGCGCTGGCCGCAAGGATGAGAAGAAGGATCAGCGCTCCCGATCGCCAGGTTAAGAATGCAAGCACTGCAAGCGCAACTGCAACGACCAGTATATGCAGCCGCGGGAAGTCCCACATCCGGATCCACCATTGATGCGAGTTGAAGAGCGGCAGAACCGTGACTGCGAGGACAAGGAGACTCAGCAGCCAGATCACAGTCTTCATTAATACAAGTAGCACGTCCACGCCCTCCATCATGTTGCTTTTCATTGGCGGTTCTCCAGCGCGCGCCGAAAAATTGTGACGGTTCGGTTCTTGGACTTGAAGAACTTGTTAAAAACGTCCCCCACCACCGGAGCCGCGCCGGCGTTAGCGTCCAGACCGATGCTCATGGCCATGCGGGCCATTGTCCGCTTTCCCGCGCCCAACCAGTACCCTTTATAGAGCAGATAGCCTGCCGGTAACAAAGTCACCGCGTCGCCAATTCTTGGGATCAGCCCCGCAACTGTATCCCAACCAAACGGGATCTGTGTGCCCGGCAGAGGGAACTTGATGTCTAGAAGTGTGGAGATCCGGTCAAGATGGTCGAGTTCATACAGCATATCCCGGCTGTTTCCCGGCGATGATGTACAGGTCATGAACGGTGCCCGGAATGAAGCCGAGGAGGGTGAGAAGAACAATCAGCCAAAAGACCTCCCAGACCCACATTGAAGAACACACCGGGCGGCGGTTTAATCACCGTCAGGATGATGCGAGCAAGGTCCATTGGCCTCTATCTCACTCCTCTGGACTGGAAGAAGCCGCCGCGCGGCACGTGCTCTGATCAGGATTGACTTGCCTCACCCAGCTTGTCCGCCTTAACGGCATCACGTTGCCCCATGGGCTGGTCTTTGCCGACAGTCGTGTCATGGCGGGTCTGCGCCTCGATCTCGGCATTCAACTCCGCCCCATCAAAATGATGAAGGCCGAAATCCAGAACCACATCAGCAGCACGACAACACCCGCGAGCGCACCGAAGCTTTCGTTATAGGAGCCGAAATGGCCCACATAGAACGCAAACCCGGCAGAGCCGACGATCCAGAGCAGGCAGGCAGCAACTGCACCTGGCGATACCCACTGGAACTCGGGTGCATCCCGAGACGGCCCGTAGCGGTAGAGAACCGCCAGTCCAAACAGCGTGAACAACAGGAGCAGTGCCCAGACGACAATTGTGCCAAGCATCTCGGCAATCACCCCAGCCTGGAGATAGGCGACCACGGAGGGGACAACCAGCGTTGCACCAAGACCGATCAGAAGGCCCGCGATGAGGAAGATGGTCAGCAGCAGCGTCGTCGCGGTCTTGACGACAAATCCACGGCTTTCCTTCTCGTCATATGCCACATTCATTCCCTCAATCAGGCTCTTCATGCCTTTGGAGGCCGAATAGATCGCGATCAGGATACCCGCTGTTGCGGCGAGGCCCAAACCGCCTTCGCGTGATCCGGCAACCTCAGTGGCTTGTTTGGTGACGATGGTCATGACCTCGTCTGGCACGATGCCGGCAAAGGCCGATAGCTGATCGATAATCTGGCTGGGCTCCACCAACAGCCCGCCGATTGCCAGAACCGCGGTGATCGCGGGGAACAGGGCGAGCAATCCATAGAATGCCACACCAGCCGCAATCAGGCCGACATGATCCTCCGCGATCTCGTCTTTCAAGCGCAGGGCGATGTCTTTCCAGCCGGTCTTTGGAATTTCATGGGGTGCTGAAGCGTTGCGGCCGCGTGTCATGTCTGTCTCCGCTGGAATTGACAGTGCGAGAGGCCGGCATTAACGCCGCCCCCAGTTGGCTCAGGTCCGCTCCTGTCGGCTTGAACGTATCCGAAAGCGCGCCGACACCGGATTTTCATGCCTTTCGCGGCCATCAAGGGTCTCTCCGAACTCAAAACAAAAAACCTCAGGAAGGCCAGGGCAGCAATTCAAAACCTATCGGGTGGAAATGCTACGCATTGAGCACCCTTCGGATTGACTGGCTCGTTTATGAGTACCTAACTCCTGGCTGCCTGTTTTGGTTCCTGGGATTTTTCGAAGAGGGCTGCAGAACCGTGGCTCCGCCAAGTAATAAGACAGCGGACTCGCAGCAATATCACCGCATCAACAGACCGGGATCGTCTCTCAGCTTGCCAAGGGCCTACCTTCGCACGCCTTCCAGCACCCGCGCGCTCACTTCCTCGTCCTCGTCGCCAGAGCCATGTAAAACGCTGACATCACCGGTCGGCTCAAGGATGACCGCATGAACGCGGCGCAGATCGAATGCGTTCGCCTCCCGCAGTTTTCCGAATAGATCAGCTTCTGTCATACGCGTATCGCGGAGGTTCTGATGTAGAATCTCGCCGTTTTCCATGACGAGCACTGGATCGTTCTCAATACTCTTGCGGACCTTCGGAGACGCCGTCCGAACGAAGGAGATCAGGCTTTGCACGGCGAACAGCGCAACAAGCGCCCCAACCCCGAGAAGCAAATTCTCCTTTGGCGAGATTATTGAACTGGCAATGACTGATCCGCAGGCAACCGTGACCGCAAAATCATAGCTGGACATCTTCGAGAAGGATCTCAGGCCGTTCAGCCGGGTGAGTGCGACAACCGTGGCGACACATACGGCCGCGCGGAAAAGTATCTCTAAGAGATCGTACAGCATAATCTGTCCTTTCGCCTAATGAGCGCCGCAAACGAAATCGGCGCCGCATCTTGGCAATGGCGTTACCCTGTGAGCTTTCGCCCGCGCCTGATGAAGAGTCTGGCAAGCACAAAAACAAATGCGAAGGCTATGAGCCCGAGATAGCGTTCATAAATGCCATCAATTTCGTCAGGCAGGAAAAAGAAGACCGGTGCAGAGATCGCCCAGACGATTGAAATACCGACGAGCACCTGACCATAGTAGCGTCCCGCTCGGGCGGCCCCTTGGGACATCAACCAGGGAATGATCGCCATGAGCAGACCCAGCGCGTAGACAAGATAGATATGGATCACCACGCCGTCACTGTCATTGTCGCCATATTCATTCCGTGCCCCGACAAGAAAGACGATGAGCCCCAGCAGGGCGAGGCCGATGATCCCGCAACTCCAGCCCCATCCGCCCATGTGAACATGCGCAGCCAGCAGCGCAACGGAAATCAGAGAGCCCGAGAAAGCGTATATGCCGATATCGACAATGAACTCGTATTTGCCTGCGCCCAGGTCGCTGATCGTATCAGCGATCCAATCGTGATCAGGGACAATAAAGTCAGCCGCAATGATGGCGGCGGAAAACACAAGACAGCCAATAATCGCATACCAACCAAGCACTATCATCAGCGTGGGGGCATTCTCTAACTTCGGAGATTTTGTCTCGTCATTCATGTCGGATCACCGCCTGATCGCGCCAGGGTAACAACTCCTGAGGAGTGAGACCCAGTGAATAAGGTCAAAGGGGCTCGCGACAGCCCCTTCGCTTGATATGCCGTTATAAGGGCCGGATCAGTCCCACCAGCCTTCATCCACCGATTCCATCTCTTCGAGCTGCTCTTCAGTTTTGCGGGTTACGATGACATAGCTCTTGTCATCCACCGGCGTGAGCCGAATGTCTTCAACGGGGATCAGCACGTGCTTGTCGCCAATGTCGAGAAAGCCGCCGACTTCGGCCACAATACCAATCATCTTGCCACCGCGATCAAGGATCACATCTTCGATTTCGCCGATGTCATTCCAGTCCGGGCCGACACCATCAGCTTCCCAGTTCCCCCAGGTATCTTCGTCCATGGGACCATTCAGCGTGTAGATGTCACCACCGGTGATGTCGCGTGTCCGGATCAGATTTTCGGTATCCATCAGGGATTCCGCAACGGCCGGCGCCGCGGTCATGCCAGCGATAAGGGCAATAGAGGCAAGGCGAGACATGTGATGTTCCTTTTCTGTTTGCTTCACAGACTGAACATTCTGAAGATGACTTTTGTTCCGAGAAAATTTACCTACCGTCGAAGTCGTGCAGACCGGACAAGAGTTTCGAGCACCCAATTCAACAGTTGGTGGACAGTGGACCTGTCGCGGTTTGATGCCGCTCCTTTGATAGCATTTACTGCAACAAAGGAGACGAACTATGGGACGTGGAAGGACTGACGAATTCCGCAAGGACGCGGTGCGCATTGCGTTGACCAGTGGGCTGACGCGCAAGCAGGTGGCTGACGATCTGGGTGTCGGGATGTCGACGCTGAACAAATGGATCACGGCGCACCGAGACACCGGTGTAGTGTCGAAGGAGGATTTGAGCCTTGCCCAAGAGAATGATCGGCTTCGGCGCGAGAACCGCATTCTTAAGGAGGAAAGGGAAATCTTAAAAAAGGCCGCGGTGTTCTTCGCGAGCCAAAAGCCGTGAGGTTCAGGTTCATTGAAGAACAGCGAAATCAGTTTCCAACAGCACGCTTGTGTAAGGTTATGGACGTGAGTGCGCGTGGTTTGCGTGCATTCCGCAGCCGCCCTGCCACTCGCAGGCAGAGATCTGATCTGGTGACATTAGCCCACATCAAGGAGCAATCGCGTCTCAGCCTGGGCAGCTATGGTCGGCCACGCATGACTGAAGAGCTGAAGGAGATCGGCCTGAATCTTGGGCATCGGCGTGTGGGCAGATTGATGCGACAGAACGGCATATCCGTTGTCAGGACCCGCAAACACAAGGCCACGACGGAGAGCGACCACAAGTTCAACATCGCACCCAATCTGCTGGATCGGAACTTCATTGCCGACCAACCAAACCAAAAATGGGCTGGCGATATCAGTTACGTCTGGACCCGTGAGGGTTGGCTATACCTCGCTGTCATCCTGGACCTGCATTCTCGGCGGGTCATCGGTTGGGCCATCAGCAATCGGATGAAGCGGGACTTGGCGATCCGGGCGCTGAACATGGCTATAGCCTTCAGATCACCGCCTATGGGCTGCATTCATCATACGGATCGTGGATCGCAATACTGTTCTCATGACTATCAGATAATCCTGCGACAACACGGGTTCAGCGTGTCCCCCTCTCATGCATGTAAACATGCACTGCCGGGGCAGTGGATGAGCGGCAAAGGAAATTGCTATGACAATGCGGCCGTCGAGACCTTCTTCAAGACGATCAAGGCAGAGCTGATCTGGCGAAGGTCATGGCCAACGCGACGAAAAGCGGAGATGGCGATCTTTAACTACATAAACGGCTTCTACAATCCGCGCCGACGGCACTCTGCCTTAGGCTGGAAAAGCCCAGTCGCGTTCGAACGGAAAGTGGCTTAAACGAGCACTTGGGGCGGCACGAAAACGCGACAGGTCCAGTTGAAGTCGTCCAGAACGTTCAGCAGCCGGAATTGCCGTCCATCCCCCAGCCTGTCGGCCATGAAGTCCCCTATCGGCGATGCTGGCATCGCCTGCCGGGCAGGGATCGACCAGACCTCATTCGGGGCGTCAGGCACAGCCAGTTCGTCCGGCTTTTCCCGCTTCAGACGCTTGCGCGGCGTTCGCCATTGAGCTTGAACCAATGGCGCCTCAATGGCTCACTCCGAAGGTTCAACTCCAGCTCACGGTATATCCGGTAGACACGCTTGTGGTTCCACCTGTGACCCTGCACGTTGCGCAGATACAGGAAACACAGGCCAAAGCCCCAGGTCTTCCTTGCAGCTGTCAGGCCGAGGAGCAGGCCGGCGATTTGCTCGTTCTCCCCGTCCAGCTTCGGGCTGTACCGATAGCACGTCTCGCTGACATCGAATGCCCGGCATGCCAGCGCAATGCTGACGCCCTTCATCGCCACCGCTTTCACGGCCAACTCTCGGCGTTGCCCCTCTCGGGACATTGCTTCGCAATGCCCTGCCGGGCAGTGGATGGCCGGATCGTTCGATCCTTCTCTCGAACCAGTGGCGTTGAGGATCGCACTTATCCGAGCGCCTCCTTCAGCAGGTCGTTCTGCATGCTGACGTCGGCGTACATGCGCTTCAGCCGCCGGTTCTCCTCGGCCACCGCGCTCGCCATTGTCCTCGGACCAATGGCGGACAAGGCTCGCTCTCGCTGATGAGGCTGGCGTCAATGGGCGTTGCTGCAGAACTCTGAGTGCTAAGGATTCACATCACGAATCCATGCGGTTAGACGGGGCAGATGAGCAAGCCCGCACCTGCCCGCTACCGTACGACGAATTGGTCCAGCTACAATGATGCGCTCAGAAAGCGCGGGTCGCTTCTGATCTGGTTGGACAAAGAGATGACCTGGCTCGCGCCGCATGATGGCAGCCCCGGCCGCCCTGCGGTTTTCCCGGATGCGGCGATCCAGTTCTGCCTGTCGATCAAGGTTCTGTTCAAGCTGCCACTCCGGCAGACCGTCGGGATGGTCACCAGCCTTTTGCACCTGGCGGGTCTGGATTGGCCCGTTCCGGATTTCTCTACGCTGTGCCGCCGACAGAGTGAGTTGGGACCGTGGCCCCAGCGGGGCCGCGTAAGCCCATCGAACGCTGGCCGTCCAGATCCCATATCGCCGCGCCGACGGGCCGCTGAACCTGCTGGTCCCCTCTCGTGACATCACTGCGTGATGCACTGCCGGGCAGCGGACAGCACCGGGATCAAGTTCCTTGGCGATGGTGAGTGGCAGGCCCGCAAGCACGGCGTTCAGGGGCGGCGCCAATCACTGCCCGGCAATTGATTGCAAAGCAATCAATGAGAGGGGCGCAAGGTTCATCTTGCGATGGATGCTGCCACGTCCGGCATCCGTGCCGTCGAATTCACCCCCGGCCGCGACGGCGACAGCCCGGTCTCACCGGACTTGTTGGGTCAGTTCCCCGAGGACGAAGACATCGGCACCGTGATCGCCGATGGTGCCGATGACACGCGACGCTGCCATGCCGCGATCCTCGAACGCGACGCGGCCCCGATCATCCCGATCCGCAAGAATGGTCGGTTGTGGAAAGAAGATTGTCCGGCTGCGCGGGTCAGAAACGAAACTCTGCGAGCCACCCGACGCTACGGTCGAGCCTTCTGGAAGCGCTGGACAGGATACCACGTCCGGAGCCGGATCGAGGCAAAGATGCGCTGCTTAAAGGCATTCGGCGAGCGCATTGCCGCAAGAGACCCCGACCGCCAAACCGCCGAAATCCACATCCGCATCGCACTCATCAACCGCTTCAACGCACTCGGCACCGCCGAGATCATCCGCGTCGCCTAAGTTCGGAGGGGAAAGGGGGAGGCAGGCCTCAAGAGCGGGTTCTGCAACAATGCCCGCCCGCGGGATCGGAACAAAGCACAAGGCACGATCCAGCCTGCAGGAACCCTCACCAACGCCCATCTCGATAAGCTGGCGCGGGATGAACCGAAAGAACCCGCATCGGAACTGCGCTTCGAGATGGACGACATCCGTGCTGCCTCCAACGCGCAGGCACGCAAGAAACACCGCGAGATGATCGAGACCTTACGCGCACGGCTGCGCTCCAAATCCGCCGATGGCCGGAAGGAATTCCGACGGCAGGCGCGCTCTGAGCGCGAAGGACGCGAGAGGTAAGTTTGCACAACTCAACCTATGAATGTCATTATGAAAATGTACAAAAGGCGTATCTCCCGCGCTGAGCGCTGGATAGACGCCAAGAGGCTCGCATCGGGGTCTGATCCACCCATGTAAAGAGCCGGAGCGTTCGACCTCGAAGGGGGTGAGACGCGCCAACAGACAAGCACCAGATCAAAACACGTCCTGGCCGAGCAAACTTGCGTGAACCGTCTGCTGCGGCCTGATGAAACGCTGAAAGGGCTCGAAATGAACGATACAGGCAATGACACCATTCCTAAGCCGCTTATGAGGGGTCAAAAGTTATCCACAGGAATTTTGGACCTGGATGGTCCTGAAAGTGGCATATTATGACCCGGCGGCTAGACAATAGCTGGCGTGAGGCATTGCGCAACGCGCGCACGGCCCCACATTTACGAGAGCTGGTCCGGTATCTGGCGCGCCGCGCCGCTGAAGAGGATTTTGGCCGCTTCGTTGCGCGCCAGCGCTCCAAAACAACAGAGGAACCCAAAAACAAGGATTGAGACACACCATGCCACGCGCCGCCATTTACGCCCGTTATTCAACTGACATGCAAAAACAGTCTTCCATCGAAGACCAGATTTTGCTGTGCACAGAGCGTACGGAGGCAAACGGGGACAATCTCTTCCAAAGCTACACCGATCACGCGGTCTCAGGGGCGTCCTTGATGCGTCCCGGCATTCAAATGCTTTTGCAGGACGCAGCCTCGGGATTGGTGGATGTCATCTACGCGGAAGCCTTGGACCGCTTCAGCCGTGGCCAGGAAGATATCGCAGGAGTCTATAAAAGGCTCAGCTTTGCAGGGGTAAAAATCGTCACCCTCTCCGAAGGGGAAATAAACCACCTGCATATCGGCCTCAAGGGCACCATGAATGCGCTGTTTCTCAAGGATCTGGCCGACAAAACCCGCCGTGGCCTGAGAGGCCGGGTAGAAGCCGGAAAATCAGGCGGCGGAAAGTGCTTTGGCTATGATGTTGTGCCCGGTGAAGAACGCGGCGAACGCGTCATCAACGGCGTCCATGCGGCAATCGTCAAGCGGATCTTCGAAGATTACGCAGATGGAAAGTCGCCCAAAGCCATCGCCGTTCAGTTGAACCGGGAAAATATTCCGGGGCCATCAGGTAAAGGCTGGGGACAAAGCACTATCAATGGCAACCGCCAGCGCGGAACCGGTATTCTAAACAACGAGCTCTATATCGGGCGAATGGTCTGGAACCGCCTGCGCTATGTCAAAGATCCGGAAACAGGCAAGCGGGTGTCAGAGCTCAATCCCGAAGAAGAATGGATTGTTCAGGACGTTCCGGAACTCAGGATCTTAGATCAGGCCTTGTGAGACCAGGTTAAGTCGCGCCAAGCTGCGCTCACCCGCAAATCTGAGCTTTGGCAGACCAACCGCCCCCGCAACCTGTTTGCCTACCTGATCAAATGCGGTGTGTGCGGCGGCGGCTGTTCCACGGTCTCAACAGGGCGTATCGGTTGCTCGAACGCCCGCAACAAGGGCACTTGCGGCAACCGGCAGACCATCAAGCGCGACACGCTTGAAGAAGCGGTTCTGGGTTCTTTGCGGGAACATCTTATGGACGAAGAGCTCTGCAAGCTCTTCTGCGAGGAATACACGCGGCATCTGAGCGATCTCAACAAGCGCCACAATTCTGCACTGCATCTCTACAAAGCGGAGCTGGCACAACTGGAGAAAGAAAAAAGTGCTCTGGTCAAGTCTATCCTGAACGGGGTGCCCGGCGATCTTCTGAAGGATGACGCGGTTCGCATCGACGGGCGCATGAAAGAGCTGAACCGGAAACTGGAAGGAGTCACCGAGCGGCCTGTCCTGTTCGAGCCTGGCATGGCTGCGCGTTACCGCAAGGAAGTGGCAAGGCTGATCGACCTGCTCAACAGCGAAAGCCACCGGAGCGAAGCTTCAGACCTGATCCGGTCGATGATCGAAGCCATTGTGCTCACCCCTGCAGAAGACCGTGACGGCTCAATTATCGATCTTGTTGGTGATTTGGCAGGAATACTGTCTCTCGCCTCTGAGCGTGACAGTTCATCCATTGCAGATGATTTGTCCGACCTTAACCCAGATGAGTGCGAGGCGTTGGTTGCGGGAGCAGGCAACCGCCGTATCCTACCTGCCCTCTCCGCAATCGCATAAACACATGATAGCGCACAGCTAACGACACCTTTGCGCAGGGAGCGCCCTTTGCAAACTCGGCCGTTTGACGCAACCAACCGAGGGTTTCTGCTGCGGAGCAGCCCGCAGTTCCGGCCATTCGCTGCGACTGCGAGGATTGCAGCCGGTGAGCTCACATAGTGCCGGACGGAGCCGCCGTTCGCTGCAAGCTGCCACAATGGCGGAAAACTGCGCATTGTGTTTGCGACAATGCACTGGAGGACGGAAATTGATAACTCGCCGAAGTTGCAAGAATGACTAAAACAGACCGTTAAAGTAGACGCTGGATGTTGAACGATGTGTCTGAAAGAAATCGCATGAAAAGGCCTGTGTGGCGGCCATTATCTGAGAGATAATCTGGTTCCTCTGTGTCCGCTCCGGCTGCTGCGATAGGGGGTGTTTCCCAGCGACTAAAAAGCGGCTGTCAAAGTTGCCGTGTGAGAATCCTCCATTGAAAAAATGGAATTGCGCACGAATTCGGGCACTTCCAGGTCGTCACTATTGTAGGCCCCGCATCTCTCTAGAATTTCCCGTAAGTTCGGTGATTTGCCCAAATACTCCCATACCACGCGGGTGCCATAGAGCATATGCCCGCCTTCCGGTTCGATCCCCTGGAGAAGCCCGGGAAGAAACGAGGGCTCCTCATAATCCGAAGCAATCAGGGCAGTGGTCCACATGCCGTTTCCTTGCCCCTGCTCGCGGCTGGTTATGAAGATCCGGTTGTGCGCTTCAAACACCAGGCCAGAGTGTTTGAGTGTCGAGGGAATGGCGAATTCGTCATTCTCATAGCGCTCCAGCTCCTTTGAGAACCAGTCCTTCCCGCTGCCAAAAATCTGCCCGATACTCTTCAGGAGATTGTGCTTGGACGGGTCTGGGCTCATGTAGATATGGTAATATCCCTCATGGCGCTCCAGCAGGCCGGCATTGCGGCGGTCGCGGCGGATGACCTTTTCCATCTGCTCCGAAAGCGGATCATCCGACCGGGCCAGAACCGGCGGCCGCAGCCGGACCAGTTTGGCAAAGGCCTTCTTATCCTGCAGGATCTCGGCCTCATCCACTCCGAAAAAATCGCAGACCCGGCGCAGCGTGGCCAGCGACGGGGCAGTCTGACCGGTGAGGTATTTGTTGAATTGCTGCCGGTTGATGCCGATTCGGCGGCAAACCTCCGAGACGGAACGCCCATAGCTGCACAGCATCCTGAGATTGGCGGAGAGATTAGTTTCAGGCATGCGTTTACGCTACTTTATGCATTATAGCTGCGTCCAGCCTAATTTTTGGGGTCTAACGGTGCGTGCTTTGCAGGTCGCGCGCCCTCTAGACTGTTGGAAAAGATGCCAACAGATGGAGTGGAAGATGACCAGAATTCCGACAAAGCCGGCCCGGCAGGTTTCGATATGCTCAAGCGTGGCTGCTGCCATCTGGACCGCTGCAGTAGGTGCAGGTTCTGCTGACACCCTCCGCATCGCGGTTGCTGCCGATCCGGGCTATCTGGATCCGGCCTACTGGGGATCCAGCTCCGAACAGCTGCTGATCGACAATCTGTATCCGCGGCTGGCGAAATACGCGGCCGGGGACAGCTGGAAGGCGGAACTGGACGCGGCGCAATCCGTCGATCTCTCAGACCCGCAGCACATCTCGTTTGAGCTGAAGCCCGGCATCATGTGGTCCGGCGGCTATGGCGAGCTGACTGCAGAGGACGTGGAATACTCCTTTGAACGCCATCTGGACCCGGATCTGGAGTCTGGCGTTTCCGCTGAGTTTTCCCTGCTGAAAGATGTTGAAGTCACCGGAAAATACACCGGCATCATTCATCTGAGCGCGCCGTCGCCTGCGTTCTGGAGCGCGACGCTGTCCTACACTTCGGGTGCGATCATCTCCAAGGCGGCAGCCGAGGCCTCGGAGGGATATTTCGAGGCCACCCCGGTCGCAACTGCGGGCCCTTACAGGTTCAAGTCGCATGAGCCGGGCCAGCCCTTCATGCTGGAGAAAGACCCGGACTGGAGCGGCGCGGCGGCAGAGTTCGAGGAAGTGGCCATCATCGCCATTGCCGATGACAACGCTGCCCGGGTGGCCTTTGACGCGGGCGAGATAGACTACACCTATGCCGCTTCGGCGCTGGAGTATGACAATTGGTCCAAGAGTTCCGGCAACACCGAACTGCGGTCTTCGCTTGATCCGCTGTGGATGGGCATTTCCGAAACTTATGAGGGGCTGTCGGATATCCGCGTGCGCCAGGCCATCCAGAAGGCCGTGGATGTGCCCACCATTCTGGCAGCGATCTCAAACGGGCGGGCGGATCACGCCACCGGTATCGTGGCGCCGGGGCTGCTGGGCTACCGCGATGCCGCGCCAAAGCAGCGGGATCTCGAGGGCGCCCGGGCGCTGATTGCCGAGGCGGGGGCCGAAGGAACCGTGCTGCGGCTGGATTTCGTCAATACCGCCAACCGCGCCACCATTGCCCAGATCGTCCAGGCCAACCTGGCCGAGATCGGGCTGATTGTTGAGCTGAACGGCCAGGACGAAGGCACCTTCTGGAGCGTTGACGAAGCCCGCGCGGCGGATCTGCAGCTGCATGTAAAATCCTGGACCGGCAATCCCGACGGCATCTACACGATGCAATATTTCACCTCCGATCAGGTCGGCGTCTGGAACTGGGAAGGTTTGAGCAACCCGGACTATGACGCCTTGGTCGAAAGGGCGCGCCGCAGCACCGATGACGCAGAGCGCGGCCGACTTTACACACAGATGCAGGAGATGATGGAGAAATCCGGCAACTTCCTGTTCCTGACCAATGAACCCCTGACCATCCTGTGGAACGACAAGATCGTGCCGGCCACTTTGCCGGACGGCCGTCCAGTCTTTGCCGGCTTCAAGAAGACCGCAAACTGACCTCCCTCCTACCGGGCGGCGGCCTGCAGCCCCGCCCGGATTTTTCTTCTGAGGAAACACCGAAATGCTTGGCTATATTCTCCGCCGCACCTGTCTAGGGGTGACTGTGCTGATCCTGGCAGTCTCGACGCTGTTTGTGCTGGTGCAACTGGCCCCCGGCGATCCGGCCAGCGCGATGCTGGGGCCACGGGCAACACCTGCCATCAAAGCCGAGTTTGCCGAGCGGCTGGGGCTGGATCAGCCGATGCCGGTGCAGATCGTGAAATATCTGGGGGCAGTGGCCCAGGGCGATCTGGGCACCGATCTGCGCAGCCGCCGCCCTGTCAGCGAAGTGCTGATGGCGCATCTTCCGCATACTGTGCAGCTGATCACGGCAGCGATGCTGCTGGCGGCAGGCCTGGGTATTCCGCTGGGCTGCCTGGCGGCGGTGCGCCGCAACGGGCTGTTCGACCGGCTGATCGGGGTGCTGTCGGTCAGCGTCATCGCGGTGCCTTCGGTGATCATCGCAATCTACGGCATGCTGCTGTTCTCCGCCCGGCTGGGCTGGCTGCCGGCCATCGGTGCCGGCGAGGGCAGCTTCGGCTCCACACTGCATCATCTGATCATGCCCGCGGTGGCTGTCGGCATCGGCTGGGTCGGCTATCTGGCGCGGCTGGTGCGGGCCTCGATGATCGAGGTGCTGTCGGCAAACTACATCCGCAACGCCCGCTCCTTTGGCCTGACCGAGCCGCGCATTATCTACCGCTATGCGCTGCGGGTGGCGGTGGCGCCGACGATCACCGTGCTGGGGGTCGGGGTCGGCTACATGCTCGGCAGCGCGGTCTTTGCCGAAATCGTCTTTGCCCGGCCGGGCATCGGCAAGCTGATGTATGACGCGGTGATCTTGCGCAACTACCCGGTGACGCTGGGGGCGGTGCTGGCTTCCAGCGCGCTGCTGATCGCGGCAACCACCGCCGCCGACATCCTCAACGCCATCATCGATCCCCGCTTCAAGGAGGGCCAGGAGCAATGACTGCGGCTGATATTCAACCCGCCCGCAGGCCCGTGCGGCCCAGCGGGTTCACAAATCTGCTCCATGACCCGATGGGTATGTTCGGGCTGCTGCTTGCGCTGCTGCTGATCCTGTCGGCTCTGCTGGCCCCCTGGATCGCGCCCTACGGCCCCAATGCCATGGACATCCCGTCCAAGCTGCAAGGGCCAAGCGCCGCCCATTGGCTGGGCACCGACCAGCTGGGCCGCGATGTGCTGTCCCGCGCCCTTTACGGCGGCCGGATCGCGCTGAGCGTGGCGCTGATATCCACTGCGCTGTCGGTTATTCTGGGCGGTATCCTTGGCATGATGGCGGCGATGGGGCCGCGCTGGCTGGATTATGTGCTGACGCTGGGGTTCGACACCGTGCGCGCCTATCCGGTGATCATCCTGGCGCTGGCCATCGGCCCGATCTTCGGCGGCGGCATGGTGGTGCTGGTGGGGCTGCTGGTGGCGACCTCAGTGCCTTATTACGGACGGATCATGCGGGCGTCGGTGATGGCGCAGGCCAATGCGGAATATGTCGAGGCGCTGCGCGCGATGGGGGCCGGGCGGGTGCGTATTGTGGCGCGCCACATCCTGCCCAATGTTATCGGCCCGGTGCTGATCGTCGCATCGATGGACATCCCCGCCTTCATTGCCGCCGAAGCCGGCCTCAGCTTTCTCGGCGTGGGCGTCAAGCCCCCTGCTTCCAGCTGGGGCCTGATGCTGCAGGACGGGTTCGACTTTGTCGGCCACACCCCCTGGCTGGTGGTGGCGGGCGGCATCCCGCTGGTGCTGGCGACCCTTGGCTTCACTTTCCTTGGCGAAGCGCTCCGCGATGCCTTTGACCCGAAACTTGGCGGAAAGGGCTGAGCCATGACGAATACGCTTCTGAAAGTTGTCGATCTCGCCGTGCGGTTCGGTCCCATTCAGGCGGTGAAATGGGTGTCCTTCACACTGCAGAAGGGCCGCACCCTGGGCATTGTCGGGGAAAGCGGTTCTGGCAAATCGACACTGCTCTGGGCGCTGACACGGCTGCTGCCGGATGCTGCCACTCTGAACTCGGGCGAGGTCTGGTTTGACGGTGACGACCTGCTGCGCCAGCCGCCCGCCCGGATGCGGGCGCTGCGCGGTTCCCGGATCTCCTACATCTCCCAGGATCCGATGACATCACTGGCGCCGGGGCTGACCATCGGCCAGCAGATGACAGACCTTCTCTACCGCGAGCCCTGGCCCAAGCGCGAGAAGTGGCAGCGCGCCATCGATGCGCTGGACTGGGTCAGCCTGCCGGACCCGGCGGCGCGGATGAACATGTACCCGCACGAACTGTCCGGCGGTCAGCGCCAGCGGGTCTCCATCGCGATGGCGCTGATGCTGGGGCCTGACCTGGTACTGGCAGATGAGCCCACCACCGCGCTGGATCCGACGCTGGAAGTGGAGATCCTTGAGCTGCTGAGGAGATTGCAACAGGAGACTGGATGTGCCGTCGTGTTTGTGACCCATCACCTCGGCGTCGTTGCGTCGCTTTGTGATGATGTCCTGGTCATGAAATCCGGCGAAATCCGCGAGGCAGGGCCCGTGCAATCGGTGTTCACTGAACCGCAGGACGACTACACCAAAGCGCTGCTGCGCTGCGATCCGGCGCAGATTGATACCCCGACCAGGCGGTTGCCGACCATGAACGAGGCGCTGAAACAGCCTGTCGGTATCGTGCAAGGCCGGGCGGGGCGGATTGAAACGGACGCAGAACCGGTGCTGAACGTGCGGAACCTGTCGGTTTCATTCACCCGGGCCGGTATTCTGCCGCCGACCCTGGGTGGCTGGCGCGAAATCATCCAAGCGGTTCAGGATGTCAGCTTTGACATCCGCCGGGGCGAGACGCTGGCGCTGATCGGGGAGAGCGGATCGGGCAAGACAACGGTTGCACGCAGCATCATGGGACTGGTCCGCCCGGGCGCCGGAAGCATAACCCTCAATGGAACTGAGTTGACTGCGGCGGATGCCGCCGGCTGGAACCAAGCGCGCGAGCAGGTTGCGATGATGTTCCAGGACCCGGCCGGTTCGCTGTCGCCGCGGGTCACCATCGCCGAGCAGGTGGTCGAACCTCTTGCCGTCCACGGGCGCAGATCCGAAGCAACCCGCGCGCGGGCAATCGATCTGCTGACCCAAGCCGGGCTGGATGCGTCGTTTGCCGACAGGTATCCGCATGAAATGTCCGGCGGGCAGGCCCGCCGCGCCGGCGTTGCGCGCGCTCTGGCGCTGTCGCCGTCCCTGATCGTAGCGGATGAACCGACTGCGGGGCTGGATGTCTCTGTCCAGGGAGAGGTCGTCAACCTGCTGAATGCTCTGCAGGAGCAGATGGGCCTGTCGATCCTGCTGATCACCCACAACATGAGCGTCGTCCGCCACGCTGCCGACCGTATGATTGTCATGCTGAAAGGCGAACTGGTTGAAACCGGCCCCACGGCGCAGCTCTTTGCCGGCGCACGTCACGAATACACCCGCAGGCTGATTGCCGCGTCTTTTCACGCCTTGCCGGACCAACAGTCACCAAACCAAGAGAGAAAACTCCATGCCGTTGAATGACACCCTTGCCATGTCCGATCTTGATCTGTGCTACCTGCCCGCGACGGAGCAGATTGCGCTGTTCAAATCCGGAGAGCTGTCCCCGGTGGATGTGCTGAAAGCCCAGTTTGCACGTGCCGAAGCAGTCGAACCGGTGATCAACGCCTTCACCGACATCTACTGCGAGGCGGCAATGGATGCCGCCCGGGCGGCCGAAGAGGTTTATATGAACCGCCCCGGCGACGCCCGCCCTCTCGAAGGTGTCACGGTTGCCATCAAGGACGAAATGGATGTCAAAGGCCAGCGCAACACCCAGGGTTCGCTGATCTACAAGGATCATATTGCTGACGAAACCCACCCCGTGGCACAGCGGTTGCGCGATGCGGGTGCGATTTTCCATGCCCGTTCGGCCACGCCTGAATTCTGCAGTGCCTGGACCACCGAAACCCGCCTGCACGGGGTGACCCGCAATCCCTGGAACCCGGAATATACCCCTCGGGATCGTCAGGCGGCGCCGGTGCGGCGCTGGCTGCGGGCACTACCACGCTGGCGACCGGATCGGATATTGGCGGCTCAATCCGGGGCCCGGCGGCGATGTGCGGGGTTGTCGGTTTTAAACCGCCCTACGGAAGGGTGCCGGATGCAGCCCCCTTCAATCTGGATCCCTATTGCCATGTCGGTGCCATGGCACGTACGGTCAATGACTGCGCAATGATGCAGAATGTGATTTCCGGCCACCATCCGCAGGACATCGCAACGGTGCGGCAGAAGATGACCATTCCGATGGAATACGGCAGCCTCAGCGGCAAACGCATTGGCTATAGCCTGGACATCAGCAATGAGGTCGTCACGAAAGACGTTGCCAATCAGACCTTCAAGGTGCTGGACGCGCTGTCGGATGCCGGCGCCATTGTGGAAGAGGTCAAGCTCGGCTGGGGCCATGAGGTGCGGGAGGGGTGTAAGAACTACCTCAACCATCTGATGGGGGCCGCCCTGACCCGCGAGGTCGAGGCGCACCCCGATCAGGTCTGCGACTACACAAAGTACTTTGCCGGCTGCGCGGCGGAAACCACGGCGGAGGAATTTCTGGCTGCATTTGACACCGCCGCGGACATCTACAGCCGATTCGGGCCGATGATGGAGAACGGCTACTACGCCTTCATCTGCCCGTCCTTTGCCAGCTACGAGATGCTGGCGGAGCAAAAACCCTGGGACCGCATCACAATCGGAGACCGGGACTTCGACAGCGAATACGACCTGAACACGCTGGCTGTGTTCAACATGCTGTCGCGCCTGCCGGCCTTGGCCGTGCCCGCCGGGATTGGTGAAAACGGTCGGCCGATCGGGGTGCAGATCGTGGCGCGGGCCTTTGACGACCCCAGGGCGTTTCATGTGGCCTCGGTCCTGCAAGAGAAGATGCCTTGGCTGGATCAGGCATCCCGGCGGCCAGCGCTGTAGCAGAACGCCGCGAGGCACACTTCTTCAATACTCAAACTGAAGCCTCGGGAGAAAACACCTCTCCCGGTCCCGATACTTTTGCAAGATCAGAGGCAGCAATGACCGACCTGGTAATCCTGAACGGCAAAGTTCTGACATTCGACGGCCCCGATGCTGAGGCCTTGGCGATCAAGGGCGGCCTCATCACCGCAGTGGGGACCAATGCCGAAATCCGGGCCATGGCCGGAACGGCCCGCGTGTTCGATGCCCAGGGCAACACGGTCCTGCCGGGGTTCATCGACAGCCATGTTCACCTGTTCCAAGGTGCAGCGGAACTGGAATATCTGGATCTGACCGGTATCGCCGGACTGGACGCCTTGACGCAAGCTATCCGTGCCTATTCGGCACAGCGTCCGGATGACGTTCTGCTGTATGCATATGCAGCCAGCTACCACGCGATGGGGAACCGCTCACTGACCCGCCACGACCTGGACGCAGTCCTGCCGGACCGCCCCTTTGCCTGCATGGCGCCGGATTGCCATACCGCCTGGGCCAACACCAGGGCACTTGAATTGGCTGGGCTTCTGCACGGCAGAACCGTAGAGGCAGGCTCCGAAATCGTCCTGGGCAGCGATGGCACCGCAACCGGAGAGCTGCGTGAGGCCGGCGCGCTGGCGCCATTGATGAAGTTCACACCGCTGGGCGGGCGCGATCAGGAAGGCTCGATGACCGGCGCCGATCCGGTTCCCGCACCAACACCCGCGCAACGCGCAATCGATAAGGCAGTGCTGGAAAAAGGGCTGCTGCACTGCGCGTCGCACGGTATCACCGGGCTGCACAATATGGATGGCAACCTTTACCAGCTGGAGTTGCTTTCGGAACTGGAGGGGGAAGGCAAACTGCTGTGCCGGGCCGAAGTGCCGCTGCACCTCAAACACACCGACCCGCTGGAGCGGCTGGAGGAGGCCGGGTTCATGCGCCGGACCTACGCCAGCAGCCATCTCTGGTCCGCCAGGGTCAAGATGTTCATCGACGGTGTGATTGAAAACAGGACCGCCTTCATGCTGCAGCCCTATCCAGGCACTGACGACCGGGGCGCGCCACTGTTTTCCGATGAGCATTTCAAGGAAGCCTGCATCCGCGCCGATGCCATGGGGCTGCAGATTTCCGTTCACGCCTGCGGCGACGCGGGTGTCCGGCGAACACTGGATGCGTTTGAGGCCGCCCGGCGTACCAATGGCGCCCGCGACAGCAGGCACAGGATAGAACATATCGAAACCATCAGCCCCGAAGACATCCCGCGCTTCGCAGAGCTTGGCGTCACCGCCTCCATGCAGCCTTTGCACGCGCCGCATACCAGCCCGGAGGCAATCCCTGAGCTCGCCCCCTTGTTGCACGGTCACCAGATCCCACTGGCTTTCCCGTCACGGACACTCCGTGATAGCGGCGCCAAGGTCATTTTCTCAACCGATTGGCCCGTGGTTCCGGTGGATGTGATGCCCACGATCCAGGGCGCGGTGGACTGCCAGGCGCTGCCGGACGCCTGGCAGGATCAATGCCACAGTCTGCGTGATGCGCTGGCAGCCTATACTTGCGACGGGGCATGGGCCGAATTCAACGAACACCGCAAGGGCAGGCTGCGTGCGGGCATGATGGCAGATGTGGCTGTCATGGACCGCGACCTTGAGGCGCAGCAGGCAGGCCAGCTCAGTTTGGCAAGGGTGGCACTGACAATCTGCGGCGGTCAGATTACCTTCGAAGCCTGACGTTTGCCGTTCTTTGGGACGAATCCAACTCTGCATGCTCCTGACACAGTATTGGGACAAAACGCGTGCTTCAATTCATCCATTCCGAGGGCTCCTGCTACGCGCAGCCACATCATCTTGCGAAACGAATTTCAATGGCGGCAGTTGGCTACTCACAGACAAGATTTCATCTAATCATCCATGAATGTGCAACCACCTTAGATGATTAAGCATGAGGTCACGCTGCCAACAGCTTCGAGACTGCAGCGAAAGTCCGCCAAGGAGGGCTGCACAACGGTGCCCCGGGAAACCGGTGTGAGAACGTAAAGGTCCGAGCTTTCCGTGGCGAACGTCAGTATTGCGAGCTTCGCGCTAGTTCAAGCAAGACGCAGTAATCGGAAATAATGGGCTGACTTGAATTAGTCTTGATGTGATCTGACACCGCCCCCTTCTCAGCAAGCTGAAATGGGGACGGCGCATCTCTTGAAGGAGATGATGGTTGCTCGTTTTGATGGTGGTGGGCTTTGTTGCACAAATCCGTAGGGGATTCACCTTATGAAACCAGCGTGATAGCTGGCGAACATGAGCAGTTGGTCCCCTACGAAGTACACGACCAGGAACTTGCCTTCGTACAACACAGCGCTAAAGCAGCGCGGTTCGCTATCTATCTGGTTTGATCCTGAGATGCCTTGGCATGCACCTCCGACCGGCAAGCGTGGTCGTCAGCCTGAGTTCAGCGACGCCTCGATCCAAGTTTGTTTGACGATTAAGGTGCTGTTCGGGATGCCACTTCGTCAGATCGAGCCATGGGAACGCCACTGGTCCGAGAGACCATGGCGAGGCGGCTTCGTTGAAAGCCTGCTACATCTGGCAGGGCTCGACTGGAAGGTCCCGGATTTCAGCACTCTTTGCCGTCGCCAAGAGAAGTTGCAAGTCGCCATCCCCTACCGTGGCGGAAAGGGGCCGCTGCATCTGCTGATTGATGCGACAGGGATTAAGGCCGAAGGTGAGGGCGAGTGGAACGCTCGCAAGCATGGCGGTAGCAAAAAGCGCCTTTGGCACAAGCTACACCTCGGGATGGATGAGGAAACACTGGAAATCCGGGCGGTCGGTGTAACGACAAGCAACGTCGGCGACGCACCCATTCTACCTGACTTGCTGGAACAAATCCCGCCCGGCCAGGGGATGCCAGCGTCACCGCTGACGGGGCTTGTGACACTCGCAAGTGCCACAATGTGATTGCCGCTCGGGGAGCCGCAGCCGCTCGCCATTGTGCTCGAACCAATGGCGCATCAATGGCTCGCTCCCGCCGCGCAGGAATGCCCAGCTTTGGAAGCCAGCCACGGCGGGAGCTATCGCGCGAAACGAAGCCGTGAGAGCCTGCAAGTATCTTGGACGGGCACTCTGGCGAAAGTTGACCGGCTATCACCGCCGCAGCCGCGCAGTGACAAAGATGCACTGCGTCAAACTACTCGGCCAGGGCCTCATGGCGAGGGACTTTGAACGGCAGGCAGCCGAGCTCCAAATCCGGATTGCGGTGCTCAACCGCTACACCGCTCTTGGCTTACCCGTCACTGTGACCGTAGGATAAGTTCATCTGGGGAAAGGGAAAATACGCTCACGCTCCGATTTGTGCAACAGAGCCGGGGGCAGGTCACAAACCAGATTATCAGATGAGCCATAGGCGGTGTCCGCTGCGACCCAATCAGGCTTCAGGCCAAAGCGCTCTGCCGTCCGGTCGGTCATCTTGCGCATGGCACCCACCTCTGCCTGCCGGATCGAGCGGCTGGCATCCACGGCGACTCACTGGCCACCGACAAGCCCTTCCGACACGCATCTTTCAACAGTCGTCTCAAAAACATGACGCAGCAGATCACTGTCGCGGAAGCGGCCGTGCCGGTTCTTGGGGAATGCCGAGTAATCCGGGATGCGGTCAGTCAGATCAAGGCGGCAAAACCAGCGACAGGCCAGGTTCAGATGCACCTCTTCGCAAAGCCGCCGTTCGGATCGGATGCCAAAGCAGTAGCCAACCACAAGCATGCGGATCATTGGTTCAGGATCGGCCGATGGTCGGCCCGTGCGGCTGTAGAAACCCGCCAGATGACCCCGGATGCCGCTCAGATCGAGATGCCGGTCAATCGATCGCAGCAGATGATCTTACGGGACATGCTCCTCCAGAGAGAACTCGTAAAAGAGTTCGGCCTGCGCCTCCTGCCTCGGTCCCGTCATCGCCAACCCTCCCGCTCAATGCGGATATTGAATCAGCCACTTAATCGCCGATCAAGTAGGAGTTTTTCAACGACATCAGCCCATGGCATATTGACCCGGATGAGGCCTGTGAAAGCAAAATAGAACCCATGAGAATGGCAGCCTGATGTGAAACCCTGATCCACCTTAAACGGGCTGCAAACAGGTCAAAAAAGCGCGACCACCTCTGTTCAGTAGCGGCCGGAATAACAGCATCAACCGGTCTTGCCTGAACAAGCAGAATGGCATTCGCTTCGTGCCCCTGGCAAGAGTTGGTGCCGCAAGCTCCTTGACCGGGGAATCGAGAGTCTATATCGGGTCAACACCACACATCAAAAGCGTATTAGCAAGATTACAGCCACCTGAACGAAGGTGCAGAGTCCAGTAAAACGTTAAATTTTCTACTGCTGAAGACAGCTGAACGAAACTTTAACAACGGGCGATGCCCGCCTTTGGACATATAACCGGCTATGCGTCTTGCCTTTGCCTGCCTTATGGTTTCCTTGTTTGCTGTTGCTGCTGCGGCACAAAGCTTCCCTGTGAGGCTTGAAACCCGTTTCGGGGACGCAACCGTCCCGGCAAAACCCCGCCGCATCGTTTCGATCAGCTTTATCGGCCATGACTTCCTGCTGGCGCTTGGTGAAACCCCGGCCGCCTTGCGGAATTGGTATGGCAACGATCCTTCCGGCGTCTGGCCCTGGGCACTGGAGGTAATGGGAGAGAGCCGCCCGGCGGTCTTACGGGGCGGCATAGATATCGAGGCGGTTGCCGCGCTTGAACCCGATCTGATCGCCGCCCAGTGGTCTGGCATCACAGAACGGGAATATGCCCTTTTGTCCCGCATTGCCCCCACCCTTGCACCACCGGCCGGGTTTGGTGATTACGGTACCCCCTGGCAACTGATGCTGCGGCGGCTCGGCGCTGCCACTGGCACAACGGACCGGGCGGAGGCGGTAATCGCACGCATCGGCAAGCGTTTCGAGGAACTGCGTGCAAGCCATCCCGATTGGCAAGGCGCCAGCGCTGCCATGGTCTGGGCCGGGCAGACCGGAGCATTCACCAGCCGCGATATCCGCGGCCGCTTCCTGGAAGATCTCGGCTTTCAAGTGCCCGCTGAAATCAACACTGCCGCAGGCGTCAACAGTTTTCACGCGCTGATCCCGGCCGAGGCCCCCGCACCTATCGACGCGGATGTGCTGATCTGGCTCGACTACGGCGGTTCTGCACCGGAGATTGCCCGGATGCCGCTGCGCCCGACCCTGCGCGCCTACAGGGAGGGCAGGGAAATCCACGCCGATCCGCTACTGGCCGCTGCCCTCTCCCACTCCAGCCCGCTCAGCCTGGATTACGCGCTCGACCGCCTGGTACCTTTGCTGGAGGCAGCAGCGGACGGGACCCCTGCGACACCGGTTCCCGGAATGGCTGAGGCCGGGCTTCTGCCTGGGGGATCTTGAGATGCCTGACACCGCACTTGCCCTGGCAGCTCCTCGCCGCCGCGCCGCCCTCTCCAGCCGTGCGCTTTGGCTGACTGGATCGCTTGTGGCATTGGTACTGCTAGCCGCAGTATCGCTGCGGCTGGGCCTGCGCCCTGTCAGCTGGGCCGAGGTCTGGCAGGCTATGATCGCTTATGACCCGGCCAGCGCCGAACAGATCGTCATCCGGCAGATGCGGCTGCCGCGGCTGTTCGGCGCTGTCCTGACAGGAGCCGCGCTGGGAATTTCCGGAGCGCTGATCCAGGGATTGACCCGCAACCCTCTGGCCGACCCGGGCCTTCTCGGCATCAACGGCGGCGCCGCGCTGGCGGTGACCGGATGCATCCTGCTGCTGGGCATCACCGATCCTGCGGGTTTTGTTTGGGCCGCCCTTGGCGGCGCGCTGGCGGCAGCCCTGTTGGTGGCCGTGCTCAGCGGCGGTGCTCTGGCCAGCCCGCTGAGGCTGCTGCTGGCCGGCGCCGCCATCAGCTCTCTGTTCCTTGCTCTTACCCGGGCGCTGCTGCTGGCCAGCCAGCAGGCGCTGGATGTTTACCGTTTCTGGGTACTCGGCGGATTTGAGGGAGTCCAAATACAGACAATCGCAGCGCTCGCTCCCTTTTTCGTTTTGGGCACGCTGGCGGCGTTGGCGGCGGCGTCAGGCCTCGACGCCTTGCTGCTGGGCGAAGACAGCGCCCGTGGCCTGGGCGTGCGCACCGGCGCGGCGCGGCTGCTGGCCGGCGCCGCAATCGTTTTGCTAAGCGGCAGTGCCGTCGCCCTGGCAGGCCCGATTGCTTTTGCGGGTCTTATCGTGCCGCATCTGGCCCGCTGGACCGCTGGGCCAGGCCTGCGCTGGGGCCTTGCCCTGTCTGCCCCTTTGGTGCCATTCTTCTGCTTGGAGCCGATCTGGCCGGTCGTCTGCCGTTCTTTGGCGGCAGCCTGCAGGCTGGGGTGATGACCGCGCTGCTGGGCGGGCCCGCATTGATCTGGATGGTACGCCGGAACGGAGCCCGAAGCCTGTGAACTGGACCTTTCGTATCGCCTCCCTCTCGCTGCAGATCCCGCGTCAGGCCCTTCTGGCAGGTGCTCTGCTGCTGGCCATGCTGCTGGCGCTGGCCGCATTTGCAGCACAGCTTGGCAGCTACCCTCTTGGCCTCACCCGCAGCTTACAGATGCTTGCAGGTCAGGGCAGCGCCATGGAACAACTGGTTCTGCTTGATCTCCGTCTGCCGCGCATCTTGTCAGCTCTCGGCGCCGGAGCCGCATTTGGCCTCTCCGGGGCTATCTTCCAAGCGATGCTGCGCAACCCGCTCGCCTCGCCCGATGTGATCGGCTTCAACGCCGGCGCCAGCTGCGGTGCCCTGGCGGCGCTGATCCTCACTGGCGGCCTGGTGCTGCCCGGCGCAATCGCCGGGGCGCTGCTGACCGCCGCCGCCGTCACCCTGCTGGCGTGGAAGGGCGGGTTGTCCCCGCCCGGCTGATCCTCACCGGCATCGGTGCCGGTCTCGCGCTCAGTGCCACCGCCGACCTGCTGCTCAGCCGCCTTGACATCCAAAGCGCCGTCAGCATGGCGCATTGGCTCACCGGCTCGCTGAACGCACGCAACTGGGACGACGCGGTCCAGGTCTGGGCCGGGCTGGCCCTGCTGGCGCCCCTGGCGCTCTGGCTGCAGTTCCCGCTCGCCCGGCTGACCCTGGGCGAGGAGACCGCCGCCGGGCTGGGCCTGAACCTGCCTGCGCTGCGGCTGGCGCTCACCGTGACCGGCACCCTGCTGGCGGCACTGGCGGTCAGCACCGCCGGGCCGCTGCCCTTTGTGGCCTTTGCCGCGGGCCCCCTCGCCCGCGCGCTTAGACCCGGCGGGCACCCTGCCCTGCCAGGCGCGGCTCTTGCAGGCGCGCTGATCACCCTGCTTGCCGACACCGCTTCCCGTGCTCTGCCCGGGATCCAGCTGCCCGCCGGCGTTTTTACCGCCCTTGCCGGCGCACCGCTGCTGATCTGGATGCTGCTGCGCCACTTCCGCAAAGGACCGTTCTGATGCTCAAAGCCTCCAACGCCCCAAACGCCCGCCTGCGTGCAGAGAACCTGTCGACTGCCTATGCCGGGACACAAGTGCTCACTGACCTGAACGCAGAAATCCCCGATGGCAGCATTACGGTCATCGCCGGCCCCAATGCCTGCGGCAAATCCACCCTGCTGCGTGCCCTGGCACGGCTGCAGCCTGCCGCCGCGGGCCAGGTCGTGCTGGACGGCAAGGCAATCCACCGTCAGCCCAGCCGCTCTGTCGCGCAAAGGCTGGCGATCCTGCCGCAATCCCCCGCAGCCCCCGAAGGGCTGACCGTCCGCGACCTTGCCGCCCGCGGCCGCACTCCGCATCAGTCCCCGTTGCGGCAATGGTCCCGCCAGGATGCCGCCGCCATTGATCAAGCGCTGGAGCGCACCGGCATGGCCCCCCTTGCCTCAAGGCCGCTTGAGGCGCTTTCCGGCGGCCAGCGCCAGCGCGCCTGGATTGCCATGGCGCTAGCCCAAGACACCGGTATTCTGCTGCTGGACGAACCCACCACCTACCTTGATCTGCCGCATCAGATCGAGCTTTTGAAACTGGTGCAGGCACTCAACCGCGAGACCGGGCGCACCATCGCGATGGTGCTGCACGACATCAACCTCGCGGCGCGCTTTGCCACCCATATGATCACTCTCAAATCCGGCCGCGTTCATTGCCAGGGCACTCCGGCCGAAGTGGTCACCGAGACCGTCATGCAGGAGGTGTTCGGTCTCCCCTGCCGGATCATCCCCGATCCGCTGCATGGCACCCCCCACGTGATCCCGGAATGAGGCCCGCACCGATGAACAGCCTTCCCAGCTTCCCCCTGCGGGCCGAGGCCAATCTGCCTGCCCTGCCCTTTGCCGCCGCCCGGCCGGCACTGCGCGGCATGGCGCAAGAGCATGAATTGCCGGTCGTCGACGATACTGAAGCCAGCCTCACGATCGAAGTCCCCGCTTTTGGCCGCTACCGCTTTACCGCGGAGGGGACAGGCACCGCGATCCGGGTATCAGCTGCGCTGCCGGACCGGCTCCACATGCTGAAAGAGGGCTTTGCTGAACACCTCGAACACCTGCAGCCTGGCGCGGCGGCTTCACTCCGTTGGCCGGATAATGGCGTAGCAAGCACACGGCCTCCGGATGTGCAATTCACCACCTTGCTCTCCGTCATTCCGCTGGGCCGCAGTTTTCTGCGCATCCGCTTGCAGGCGCAGAATCTGTCCGGCTTTGGCGATGATGCCATCCACTTTCGCCTGCTGCTGCCGCCCGCGGGCTGCACCGATCCTGAGTACCCGAAGCTCGATGCCGGTGGCCGGACAGTTTGGCCCAAAGGCGCCAAGACGCTGCACCGGCCGGTCTATACCGCCCGCAACGTCTGCACCCAAAGCGGTCTGCTGGAATTCGACCTGTTCCTGCATGCCGGCGGCCGGGCCTCTGCCTGGGCGCAAAACGCTGGAGCGGGTGATAAGCTGGCTATCGCAGGCCCCGGCGGCGGCGGCATTCCGGATACGGAAGAGATCCTGCTTTACGCTGATGAGACCGCCATTCCCGCAGCAGCCCGCATTCTCGAAACCCTGCCGCCCGGTACTTGCGGCAGCGCCACGCTGCTTGCGGATGGCGGCGCCGCCTGCGGGTATCCGGTCACCGCCCCGCCCGGCATTTCCTTGCGCTGGCTGGACCGGCGGGCCGGAGACAGCCTCGGCCGCTGTGCCCGGGCGGGCTTCCCGCAGCCCCCGGCGCCTTCCTCTGGTTCGCCGGCGAAAAATCCGAGGCGCAACCCTTGCGCGCCGCCGCCCGGACCGCCGGCGTGCCGCCTGGCCAAAGCTATATCGCAGCCTATTGGAGCCTGCCGTAACCCAACGTCTTGCCGCCGCAACGCCGCGGCGAGGCTCTGGTCTGCAGGGCGCTCCATCTCTCTGCCTGCGGACCTGGCGGAAAATGAAGAGCCGGAAAAACCGCTCCAAATCAAGAGTTACGGCGGTGCCACCGTTGACTCTTCACCCGTTAAATGTATGGTGCCGCCACCCAGGAACGTCCCAGGCAACATTTGCAATTTGCCAACCAATAGGGCCGGTTTCCTGCTGCAGCGCAGCCTGGCCGAAAAACCTGGGACTACAGTGATGACAACCCTACCCTCCCCGGCCGCTACCGGTCGGCCCGCTTTGCGAGCGCTGCTTTGCGGCACCGCGCTTAGCGCCTCTGCGTTCGCCGCCCAACCCGCTACAGCACAGGAAGAGGACGTGCTGGAGCTCGCGCCGATCATCGTGCGTGACAAGCTGCAATATGCCGGCGCCGTCGACAGCTACCTCGCGCCCGCCTCCGAGACCGGCGTCAAATCAGGCGTGCCGCTGGCCGAGGTGCCGCAGTCGATTTCCGTCGTAACCTCTACTGAGCTGGAACGGCGCCAGCCCGCCCAGGTCGAGGACGCAATCAAGTTCACTCCCGGCATCAACCCCTCCACCTGGGGCACTGATGACCGGTTCGACCAGTTCTCGATCCGCGGCTTCGACATGGGCACCAGTGCGCTTTACCGCGACGGGCTGCCGAACAAGGCGCACAATTTCGCCAGTTTCAAGATCGACCCCTACATGCTGGACCGGGTCGAGGTGCTGCGCGGCCCGGCGGGTGTTCTTTATGGCTCCAACGACGCAGGCGGCCTGGTCAACCTGGTCACCAAGCGTCCCACATTTGAAAACGAAGGCTCTGCCTATGCCGGCTATGGCAGCTTTGGCGCCGCCGAGGCCGGCGTGGACGTGTCCCGGGTGCTGAATGCCGAGGGCACGCTGGCTGGGCGGCTGACGGTGCTGCTGCGCGACGGCGAAACTGAACTGGACAATTCCCACAACGACCGGAATCTGGTTGCGGGCAGCCTGACCTGGGCGCCCAGCGATGACACCAGCCTGACGGTGCTGTTGCATCTGCAGCAGGACGAACGGACCCCGCTGCAATGGGTGCCGCAAGCGGGTGTAGAGTATGACGCGGCCCTCGGCAGCCTGCCCGAGAACTTCTATACGCGGCAGTCGGACTTCAATTCCTATGAGAGCGACAGCGGCTCCATCGGCTGGGAATTCTCGCACCGCTTCGGCGACGGCTTCACTTTCAATCAGAAGACCCGCTATGCCCGCGACAAGATCGACTACCAGCACCTGTACCTCGCCTCGACCGACTTTGCGACCGGCAACATGGGCTATACTGTACAGGCCAACACCGAAGAGGCCTATAACCTGGGCTTCGACAACTACCTGGAATGGAAACGCGGCGGTAACAGCCTGATCGTCGGCGCCGACTACCAGCGCCGCAAAACCGAATACCGCCAGCACCTGGCCTATGGCGCTTATTCCGTCAGCTTCGCCAATCCGGTGTTCGATTTCGACGTCGCCTACCCGCCGCTGTCGGCACATAACCGGGAAGAGTATACTGAAAAAGGGATCTACCTGCAGAACCACCACAAGTTCGGCAACGGCCTGGCTGTCACCGCTGGCCTGCGCCGCGGCTGGTTCGAAAATGAAATTGACGATCTGCTGAATTCCACCGCCCAGTCGCAGAAGAACGCGGCAACCACCGGCATGCTGGGTCTGACCTACGAGATGGCCAACGGCATGACCCCCTACGTCAGCTATACCGAGGGCTTCGTCCAGAACTTCGGTAAAACCATCGCCGGCGCGCCTCTGGACCCCTCCGAAAGCAAACAGTGGGAAGCCGGTTTGCGCTATCTGCCGGAACACGGCAGCTATATGCTCAGCGCCGCCATCTTTGACCTGCGCAAGACCAACGTGAAGGACTACGACCGCAACGACCCGACCTGGAGCAGCTTTACTCAGGAAGGCGAAATCCGCTCCCGCGGGTTTGAGCTGGAGGCCCGGGGCCGGATCACGGATAATCTGCAAGGTGTGTTCGGCTATACTTACCTGGACACCGAGATCACCAAATCTCTGGTTGCAGGCCTCACCGGAAACGACAACGCCATGGCGCCGCCGCATCAGCTGTCGCTGTGGCTGGACTATGATGCCGCGGCCCTGCTGCCGGGTCTCAGCATCGGCGGCGGCATCCGCTACAATGACGATGCCTTCGCCACCCAAAGCAACGCACGGGTGACACCCTCCTACACGCTTGCCGATCTGGCCCTGCGCTATGAATGGAAGGAAATGGAGGTAAACCTGCGGGTCTCCAACCTGTTCGACAAGGGCTACGACAGCGTCTGCTACGACGGCTACGGCTGCTCCCGCGGTGAAGGCCGCACCGTGTCCTTCACTATCGGCAGATCTTTCTGATCAAACAAAAAACAGCGGCACGGGGATAACCCGTGCCGCCTTTGTCCGGCCGGCAGCCGGGGCTTTTTCAGCCCCGGCTGCTGCCATTACACGGCTGCAAAAGCCCGCTCCAGCGCCGCCTTGAAGCGGCCATGGAACAGTTGGTCGCCAATGATGTGCAGATGGTTGGTGCCTGGCACCACTTCCGCCGGTTCGGCGCGCGGGGATACCTGCCGCCAGTCCACCAGGTTCAGACCCCGGCTCAGCGTGTCCCCTGCACTAAAGGAGGCCACCGGCACATCCAGCTGTGCCATCTGGTACTGGCGAAACACCAGCGCGTTGTCGATCAGCACCCAGAATGTATGCTCGCGGCTGGAAACCTCGGGGCCGTCAAAGGGCAGCGGCTCTGCCTCGTTGCCGATGAATCGCAGGAACTGGTCATAGCAGAGCGCATCCATCGCCCCGATCAGGGCGTCCCACTGTGACCGCATCCTGGTCTTGCCCAGCCACGCCTGCAGCTCCGCTTCCAGCTTCGCCCGCTCGTCCAGAGCAAAGCGCGGCACCGCGCCAGGGGCAAAATCGCGGCCCAGATCGCAGACATCCACCATGCCGATCATCCGCAGATCCACCTCGCCCTGCAGCTGCCGCGCCGCCTCCCAGGCCAGAAGACCGCCCCAGCTCCAGCCCAGAAATGCGCAGGGCCGCCCGGCGCTTTCCCGGCGGATATGTTCGACATAAGGCGCCACCACATCCTGCACTGACACGTTCAAATGCTTCTCTTCATTGAGCGAATGGCACAGGAAGCCGGTCACTGGCTGATCCTCTCCCAGAAATGCCGTCAGCCGCAGGTATTCACGGGTCGACACCAGCAGCCCGGGGAAACAATACAGCATCGGCCTTGAGCCGGTACTGCGCAGCGCAATCGCCTGCCGCCCGGTGGCATCCCCAGCCACAAGCCGCCGTGTCAGGGCCCGGACCGTCGGCGCATCAAACAAGTCCGCAATGGTCAGCGCAATGCCCGGCCAGGCTTTGCGCATGCGGGCCAGCACCTTCAACGCGGTCAGGGACCTGCCGCCCATGTCAAAGAAGTCATCGGTCACGCCCATTTCCGGATTGCCGATCTCTTCCCGCCAAACCGCCAGCACCGCGGCTTCGGCCTCCCCGGCTGGTGCGGCACCTTCGCCGGCCCGCCGCCGCACCCCCGGCAGCGGCAGTGCCGCCCGGTCAACCTTGGCATTGGGATTGGTCGGCATCCGCTCCAGCACAACAATGGCCGAGGGCACCATATGCCGGGGCAGCTGCGCCTCCAGCGCCCGCATCAGTTGCTCCTCCCGCACTTCCCGCGGCGCCACAGCATAGCCGACCAACCGCTTTTCGCCGCCATCCTCGCGCAGAAGAACCAGCGCTTCGGAGACCCCCGGCTGCTGCAATAGCACCGCCTCAATCTCGCCCGGCTCGATCCGGTAGCCATTGAGCTTTATCTGGTGATCCACCCGGCCGAGGAACTCGATGGTGCCGTCCTCGCGCCAGCGCCCTAGATCGCCGGACCGGTACATCCGCGCACCATCCCGCCCGTCCAATTCCGGTGCAAAAGGATCGGGGATGAACCGGTCCGCGGTGGTGCCGGGCCGGTTCACATAGCCGCGCGCAACCCCCTCGCCGCCCAGGTGGATCTCTCCCACCACCCCGACGGGGCACGGCATCAGCTGCGCATCCAGCACATAGGCGCGGCGGTTGCCCACTGCCCGGCCCAAGGGCGCATAAGCGCCTTCGAAACGGGTGCCTGCCCGCACCTTCCAGACCATCGGCGTCATGATGGTTTCGGTCGGCCCGTAGCCGTTGATCAGCAGGGGCGCCCGCAGCTCCCGCGACAGCAGGTCAAAGGTCGCTTGCGCCAGCCCCTCGCCGCCAAAGGAATAGAGCCGCATATCCGGCGCTTCGCCGGTCTCCTCCGCCCATTCCGCCAGCTGCTGCAGGTAGGTCGTCGGGATAGAGGCATTATTGCAGCCGTATTTACGCATCGCCGCAAAGCTCTGCTCCGGCGTCCACAGCACCCCGTCCGGGATCACCGCCGACCCGCCCATCATCAGAGGATTCATCCAGCGCTCATGCCCGCCATCCGAGGAGAACGGCAGGAACGGCAGCTCGCGGCTTTCGCTGCTCATCTCATAAACACGCGCCGTATCCTGCAGATGATCGCTGAGCGGACCATGTTCCACTGCAACGCCTTTCGGCTTACCGGTGGAGCCGGAAGTATACATGATATAGGCCATCTGGTCCCGGTGGATAGGGACATCCGGGTCCACCTCCGGCTGACCTGCCCCGGGATCATCGTCCAGGCACAGGATCCGGGCCTTGAGCCCCTCGGGCAGCTTGCCCAGGTGGCAGCGGCGGGTGATCACCGCCTGCACACCTGCGTCGCTCAGAATGTGGTGATTGCGGCTTTCCGGATGATCCGGCTCCACTGGGATATAGGCGCCGCCTGCCTTCAGCGCCGCCAGGATCGCCATCACCGCCTCGTTGCCGCGTTCGACCATGACGGCCACCGGCACTTCGGCGCCAACCCCCAGCGCCCGCAACCGGTGCGCCAGCCGGTTGGCCCTGCGGTTCAGGGTGCCGTGGCTCCAGGCCTCGCCACCGCAGATCAGCGCCGTTTTGTCCGGCGTCTGGCAGGCGTGGCCGGCGATGATCTCATGCACCATGCGGGGATCGTTGACCACGCTGTCCTCATATGGCGCCGACAGCGTGTCCAGTTCCTCGCGGCTCAGCAAGGCAATCCGCCCTGCCGCTTGCTCCGGGTCCGCCAGCCCGGCATTCAGCACCCGCTCCAGATGCGCCAGAAAACGCCCGATCAAGGCAGGCTCGAACAAGTCCCGCGCATAGCTGGCCCGCAGGATCACCCTGCCATCACCGCTCAGACGCACCAGCAGCATCAACTCCCCCTGCGCCGCAGGTTCCGGCAAAGCGCAGAACGCCAGCCCGTCCGGCAGCGGCACATCCCTGCGCACATGCAGGGTGACGGCTCCCAAAGGATGCCGGTCCGCGCCCTCGCGGCGCAGCATGTCCTGCACCAGGAGTTCCGAAGGCACTGCTCGCGCCCTGCCCAGCTCCAATTCCGTTTGCACCTGTGCCAGCACTGCCCCTGCAGTGCTGCCCGGATCAATTCGCAGCCGCAGCGGCAGGATGTCTTCACTGCGCCGCCCAGCCTGCGCCTGCACGGAACCGGTTGCAAAGCGCAGATCCCCCTGCCCGCTGCAGCGCGACAGCACAATACCAAGTACCGCAGCGAACCGGGCTTCCGCTCCGGTGCTTTCACTGTGCAGGGTTTCCGCCAGCGCCGGCTGCAGCACATGTTCTGCACGGCCCCGTGCGACGCCTTCGCTGCCGCCGTGCCGGTGCGGTAAGCGGGCAACCGCACAGGCCGTATCCTCCAGCATCTCCCGCCAGCCAGGCAGCTGATCCCGGCCCGTTTCAGCTGCAGCCCCAACCGCTGAAACAGCAACATCCGCCTCTCCCGTCAACGCCCGGGCAAAGCCCAGAGCCACAGCGTTCAGCACCCCTGCATCGCCAAAGGCAGGGTGCAAAGCCACGCCGAACAGATGGTCCCTGTCATCCGTTGCGACACAAGCAAAGGCCCCCGCACCGCCGTCCAGATCAAAACGCATCCCGGCCAGCGCGGCCTCCAACCCCTCTGCCGGGCGTTCCGCCAGTCCAATCCGGTTCCTCTCCTGTTCAGAGCGGCGCATCTCGCCGCCCGCCTGGCGGTGAAGGCGGGCACAAAAAACCGGATGCGCTTCCAGGACGGCTTCCGCGGCCTGACGGACCTCTGCGATTTGCCAGCGCGCATCCGCCCTGAGCAGCAGCACCTGCATCCCGTAGGGCGCCAGCTGCCCCACTTGATCATGGGCGCAAACCTGTTTTTCCCCCGGTGTCAGCTCCATCACCGCATCTTCAAGCGCCAGCGTGCCGCTCATGCCATCGCCTCCTGCAGTGCTTCGGGACGCGGGTCGGCCCAGCGCACCTCAATCTCCGCGAGGCAGGCGCTGCGGTCCGCTGGCGTGCTTTTGGCCTGCCACCCCGCAGGAACCGGCAGGTTTGCAGGCCAGACGGACCAGCGGCCTTCACTGTTGCTGACGCAGATCCATTGATCGGGTCCAGGTTGGGTCATCTTCGGGTCTCCATTCATCTCTTGTCCCCGGAAAGACGCAGCACATCGCCCGCAATTCACCCCTCCCAGCAGAAAACTTGCACCTGGCTTGTGAATTTCCCCGCCCCGCCTGCGTCAAAGGTCAGGACAGACCCTCATCAGATAGAAGCCCCAGACCATGACCGCCTTGAACCTTGCCAGCCCGGATCTCCTCCGGACGCTGCTGCGCGCAGGCCTGCCCACCGCAGGCGGCCTGTCGATCAATGCCGCCCACCAAGGAGTGGACAGCTACTTTGTCGGCCAGCTCGGACCAGAGGCGCTGGCCGCCGTCAGCCTGGCCCTGCCCCTCACCGGCCTCACCGCCGCGATTGGCGTGGGGCTCGGCATCGGCACCGCCGCCGCGGCCGGCCGTGCCCTAGGCGCCGGCCGCAAGCAGGAGGCCGCCCGTCTAGCCTCCGCCGCCATGGCGCTCTGCCTGCTGCTGGCAGCTCTGTCCGCTGCTGCGCTTTGGCTGGCCCGGCTACCGCTGCTGGATGTGCTTGGCGCCACGGGAGCGGTGCGGGAGCCTGCCCTGCAGTACATCAGCATCCTTACCCTCTCGGCGGGGCTGGGAATGGTGCAAATCCTGTGCGATTTTACCGCAATCGGCAGCGGCCATGCCCGTTTCAGCCTTTTCAGCCTGATCTTCTGCTTCACGCTCAACATGGCGCTGGATCCGCTGCTGATCTTCACCGTGGGCCTCGGCGTGCGCGGTGCCGCGCTGGCTACCGTACTGGCCCAGATTGCCACTCTCGCCCTCTATGGCTGGTATTTCACGTCTTCCCGCACCCCATTGCGGCTGCGACCGCGCCTTTCCGGCAGCGCCCTTGCCCGCCTCTGGCCGGTTCTGCGCATCGGCCTGCCTGAGGCTGCCTCAGTGCTGGGGGCCAGCCTCGCCTTTCTGCTGCTCTACCGCCTGGCCGGCGAGCACGAGGGCACCGCTGGCCAGGCCGCCATGGGCATCGCCCTCAGGCTCTGGGTGCTCGCAACTCTGCCGGTCGAGGGTTTCTGTCTCGGCGCGCAGGCGGTGCTGGCCTATGCCGCCGGCGCAAACAATACCGCCCGCTTTGCCCGCGCGGCGCTCACCACCGCAGCCATCGCCGCCGCAACCGCCAGCCTGTTCCTGCTGACGGGTCTGCTGGCAGCGCCGCAAATCAGCGCCCTGTTCACCCTTGATCCTGCGGTTCAGTCCCTTGCCGAACCCGCGCTGGCAGCGTTCGCTCTGTCGCTGCCCGCAACCGCCTTGCGCCACGCGGCCCAAGTCAGCCTGCAAGCCACCGCCCGCGCCCGCGATGCAGCTCTCCTGGGCCTCGCACCGCTCGGCTGGCTGTTCCTGCCGCTCTTGTTCACTGCCGCCGGTTTTTGGGCTTCGCCGGGCTTGCCCCAGCACTGTCGCTTGCGGCGCTCCTCACTGGCCTCGCCGCCGTTCTGATCCTGCTGCGCCTGCCGCACACCACTCTGAAAGGTCTTCCCGCATGAACGATTACTCGCCCACCCTGCCCGCCGCGTCCGACCGGCTCACACCCGATCTCATCGCCCCGCATGATCCCATGCCGCATGGCGCCTGTTCGGTGCCGGTGTTCCAGACCTCTTCCTTTCTGTTCGACCGCTACGAGGACCTGGCCGCCGTCTTTGCAGGCGAGTCCAGCCGCTATGTCTACAGCCGCGGCAACAACCCCACGGTGGCTGAGCTGGAAAGCCTCATCGCCCGGATGGAGGGCGTGGAGGCAGCGCGCGGCTTTGCCTCCGGCATGGCGGCCATTGCTGCCGCGGTGATCCCCTTTGTGCAATCCGGCGATCGTGTTGTGGCGGTTGAGAACCTCTATTCCGACGCTTTCCGCCTGTTCGAATGCCTGCTGAAGAAGTTTGGTGTGACCACCCAGTATGTAGACGGCACCGATACCCAGGCAGTGCTTGATGCCCTGCCAGGCGCCGCGCTGATTTATCTGGAAAGCCCGGCCTCCTGGAGCTTCACCACCCAGGATTTGCGCGCCATCGGTGCCGAGGCGCGCCGGCTGGGGGTGATCTCGGTGATCGACAACAGCTGGGCCACGCCGCTGTACCAGCGCCCGGCGGAGTTCGGCATCGACCTGACGGTTCACGCCGCCTCCAAATATCTCGCAGGCCATTCCGACACGCTGGCAGGCCTGATTGCAGGCCCCAAGGCGCTGCTTGCCCGTATCGACCACGAGGCTTATCATTTTCTCGGCGGAAAGCTTTCCCCCTTCGACGCCTGGCTGGTGCTGCGAGGCATGCGCACCCTGCATCTTCGAATGGCCCGCCACATGCAGAACGGGCTTGCTCTGGGGCGGGCCCTTTCTGCCCATCCCGCCGTCGCCCGCGTCCGCCATCCTGCCTTTGAGGCCAACCCGGGCAACGCCTGCCTGTCGGGTTATGGCGGGCTGTTCGCCTTTGATCTGGACAGCAGCGTCGACATTCCCCGTTTCACCAATGCGCTGAAAGTAGTGAAAATCGGCGTCAGCTGGGGCGGCCCGGAAAGCCTGGTGATCCCCGCTCAGGCCGCCCTGAGCCTTTCCGGGCCGGCCAATGTGTTCCAGCGCTTCGGCACCCCCGCCGGATCGGTGCGCCTTGCTGCCGGCCTGGAAAACGCCGATGACCTGGTGGCGGATGTCCTGCAAGCCATCGCGGAGGCGCGCCAATGACACCACTGCCCCCTGCCTGCGCCACCGGCGAGACCTGGACAGGCGCCCGCTGGCACGACGTGGCCGACAGCATGACCGGCGTCATCCGCCGCATCTTCATCTGGGTGCCACCTGAAGAGCCCCCGCCGACGGCTGGCCCGCCCTGTTCATGACAGACGGCAATGCAGTGATCGGCACCGCAATCGACGCAATGCGGGCACAAGCCTGTTATCCCTCAGGCACCAATGTCGGCTGGGGCGTGCTGATCGCCATCGGCTACCCGACGGACGGCGCCTATGACCCTTTCCGGCGCAGCTGGGACCTCGGTCCGCCGCCAGGGCAGACCTATCCTCCGTTCCACGAAGGCGGCGAACCGGTGCGCACCGGCGGTGGAGAAGAAATGGCCCGCTTCCTGCTGGAACAGGTTCTGCCGCTGGCAGAGGCCTGTGCGCCGCTCAACCCTGCGCACCGCGGATTGTTCGGGCATTCCTTTGGAGGGCTGTTTGCCCTGTGGCTGCTGTTCAACCAGCCGGGCACTTTCAGCCACTGGATCGCTGCCAGCCCTGCGATCACCTGGGAAGACAGCTTCCTGTTGCAGCATCTGATCCGTTTCGATCCCGGACCGCACAGCCCCTATGTGCATCTCTCCGCAGGCGAATGGGAGGGCGCGCACCTCGCCCCTTTCCAGACGGAGGCCGCAGATGCCTCCGAACGGCTGGCCGAGAAGGAAAAGACCCGGACTATCGCCGCAGCACAGGACATGGCCGCCGCTCTGAACCAGCTTCCGGGGTTTAAATCTGACTATGAAACCTATGCCGGAGAAAACCATATGTCGGTGCTGTCTGTGGCAGTAAACCGCGCCATTCAGAAGGTGTTTTCCCTCAGTTAACACCCGATTTCACTGTGAAACTGTCTCCCGGCCCTGTCTTCAGGCGCCGGGTTTTCAGGTTTCCAAACAGGCTCCTCCGTGCAAATCCGGAAAATACAGAATACCTGATATTTTTTGTAAATTTCCTCCGCCCTGCAGCGTTCTCAAAGCAGTGCCGGCGCACGCCCGCGCCGGCCAGCAAACGGAGGACCCTGCGTGTCATTGGATAACGCCTCAGATCACAGCCCGCCCCATTGGGCCCGGCCCGGACCCGGCGGTGTCACGGTTTACAGCCAGGGCACCGCGCAAGAGATCGCCGTCACGGACCATGGCGGTGGCAAACTGCAGCTCGCGGCGCCCGCCAGCACGCTCAGCCTGGCCGCCCTGCTGGCTGCCTGCGAGGCCCTGACCAGCCACGCGGCCGAGGAAGTGCTGGTCCTGCTGAAACGGGAAGACTTCGCCTTTCTCGAACAAGAACTACTCTCCACCGGTGCTGCCAGCCTGCTGGACGGCAGCTGGCTAGCAGTCTTTCCAGAGATGCTCTGGCAGGTTCCGGACCTATGGCTGGCGCAGCCGCCCCGCAGCTACCCGCAGGCGCAGGTGGCCGGGCCGCATGGCAGCCACCCCCTGCGGCCGCCTAAGCCGTCAGGCCTCCTCTACCATCGCCGCATCCCCTGGCTGCAGCAGACCTTCTCGCTGCGCGCGCTGGATCCTGCTGCGGACCTGGAGCTGTTCCACGCCTGGATGAACGACACACGCGTCGCCGCCTTCTTCGAGGAATCCGGAACCTTGGAATACCACCGGAACTACCTCTCCCGGATGCAGGTTGATCCGCATATGATGCCGGTCTTTGGCTGCCTCGACGGACGCCCCTTCTGTTACTTCGAACTCTACTGGGCCCGTGAAAACCGCATTGGTGCCCATTACCCTGCCGGGGACTGGGACCGCGGCTGGCATGTGCTGGTGGGTGACCCCGAAGCCCGCGGCGCCGACTACATCACCGCCTGGCTGCCCTCGCTGATGCACTACATGTTCCTGGCGGAGCCCCGCACCCAGGCGCTGGTCGGCGAACCCGCGGCCAGCCACACCCAGCAGCTGCGCAACCTGACCCGATCCGGCTTTGCCGCAGTCAAGGAATTCGACTTTGCCCACAAGCGCGCAACGCTGGTGCGGCTGGAGCGGGAGCATTTCTTTCAGGCCCGCCTCTGGTCCCGCCCCAGCGCCGCAAATCCCGGCCGTCCGCTGCAACTATCCCCCTTTGCCCAACTGAAACCCGGAGAAACCCGATGAGCGAACCGCAACACATCCATGACATGATCGGCGTGGGCTTCGGCCCCTCTAACCTGGCCCTGGCCATCGCCCTGCAAGAGCGTGCGCAGGCCGGGGCGCCAAAGCTGGACGCCCTCTATCTGGAGGCCAAACCCCGCTTCGCCTGGCACCCGGACATGCTGCTTGAAGGCTCGGACATGCAGGTTTCCTTTATCAAGGATCTGGTCACCCTGCGCAATCCAGCCAGCCCCTACTCCTTCCTCAGCTACCTGCATGCCCAGGGCCGGCTTGAGCGTTTCGTCAACCGAAAGAGCTTCTTTCCCAGCCGGCAGGAGTTCAACAGCTACCTCGCCTGGGCCGCCGCGCAGTTGGAGGATACCTGCCGCTATGGCCAGCGGGTGACCGGTGCCGAACCCGTCCAGGAACCCGGCGGCAGCGGTGAGGTGCTGGCCGTCACCGCCGAGGACGAGACCGGCAGGCAGACCCGCTACCTGACCCGCGATCTGGTGCTGGCCATCGGCGGCAAACCCGCCATCCCGGACACTTTTGCTGCACTGCAGGACCACCCCGGCGTGGTCCACAGCTCCAGCTACCTCAGTGCCGTCAAGCCCAGGCTGGCGGCAGCGGGCAAGCCGCTGAAAGTAGCGGTCATCGGCTCGGGCCAGAGCGGTGCCGAGATTTTTATGGACCTCGCCAAGGACCCGGCCCGGCCCCAAGTGGACTTCATCTTCCGCAGCCACGCGCTGAAGCCTTCGGACGACAGTCCATTCGTGAACGAGATTTTCGACGCCAGCTTCACTTCCCACGTCTACCAGCAGCCTGCAGACCAGCGCCGGGCGTTGATGGCGGAGTATTCCAACACCAACTACGCAGTCGTGGACGGTGATCTGATCGACCAGGTTTACGGGTTGTTCTACGAACAGGAAGTGGCTGGAGGCTCTGCCTACAGGCTGCTGCGCAGCACCTGCGTCATGGCTGCAGCAGCCAGCGGGCAACAGACGCTGCTGACCTTGCAACCGGCCCAGGGCGGCGAATCCCGCAGCGGCGCTTATGACCTGGTCATCCTGGCAACGGGCTACCGCCGCCGTCTGGGAGAAACCCTGCTGGCCGGGCTCGAGCCGCACGTGCATTTTGAAAGCCCGGACCGGAACTACCGGATGCGGACCTGCGGGACCTTCCGCCCCCGCATCTTCCTGCAAGGCTACTGCGAGGAGACCCATGGGCTGAGCGATACCCTGCTGTCGGTTCTGGCGGTGCGCGTGGATGAGATTGCCGAAGCACTCCTGACGCCGCAGCCCGCACAACTCGCCGCCGCGGAATAGCTCGCCTCCGGCGGCCCGCAGCAGCGGGCCGCACACCCGTTAACGGCAATTACCCGCCAATTTCACACGCGAAGATTGACCTTGCAATCCACCTGGTTGATAACGGGAGCGCAACCCAGGGCCTGCACGCCCAAAGGCAGTTTTCCCAAAAAAACATCACCTTTCCGGACATTTATCCGGGTTCATACCGATGGGATTGCCATGCCGGATCATCCACGACCACGCGTCTGTGAAGCCTTGATTGAAGAACTTGTCAGCCACCGCAGGCTGCATCTGTGTTCCGCCCTGAAACTGGTAGGCTCGCTAGACGCCGCCGAAGACGTGATCCAGAACACTGCCCTGAAATGCCTGTCTTTCAAGCCCGGCAGCCTGCCGGACAGACCCCGGCCCTATGTGGCGCGGATGGTGCGCAATGCGGCCATCGACTACCTGCGCAAATCGCGCCGTGAGATCCCCACGGATTTCGAGGACGAGGGCCAGCTGGCAGCGGTCGGCGTGACTCCATTGTGCGGACGGGCAAGACTTGAAAGCAAACAGGCGCTGCAAGCGGTTGTCCAGAGCCTTGCAGACAGCACGCCGCGGAACCGCGACGTATTCCTGCGTCACCGGCTGGCCGGCGTGCTACAAAAGGAAATTGCAGAGGAGCTTCAAGTCTCCCGCGCGTTGATCAATGTGATCGTACGCAATGTCCAGCAGCGCTGTGCCGACGGACTGAAGGGGGCAAGTTGAATTGGCGTCAAGCTTCTCCCATTGAATGGCTTTGGACCTGCTTCACTTTTGTTCCGGTTTTCTGCGAGCAATGCTCGCCATAGAGGAGACCGGAAATGGCACCCAAACACAGTGACGATTTCAAACGCGAAGCGGTTCGGATCGCGACAAGCAGCGGGCTGACGCGTCGCCAAGTCGCGTCGGATCTGGGGGTCGGCCTTTCGACCTTGGGCAAATGGATACGTCAGTTCTCGGACGATCCTTCTACCGCGACCCAGGATTCTGAGCTTCGGCGCGAGAACGAACGCCTACGCAAAGAAAACCGCATTCTTCGGGAGGAGAGGGAGGTGTTAAAAAAGGCGGCAATCTTCTTCGCGGGTCAAAAGCAATGAGATTTCAGTTCATTGCGGATTACCGCGGGGATTTGCCACGCAGCCATTTGTGTCGCCTGATGCAGGTGACGGATCGTGGTCTTCGGGCCTGGCGGCACAGGCCGCCGTCACGCCGCCAACGTCGGGATATGGTGCTCTTGGCGCATATTCGAGAGCAGCATCGCTTGAGCCTGGGCAGCTACGGTCGTCCGCGCATGACGCAGGAACTCAATGAACTGGGCATCCATGTCGGGCAACGCCGTGTGGCGCGGATCATGCGTGATAACGGCATCCAGGTGCTGCGCAGCCGCAAGTTCAAGCGCACGACCGACAGCAATCACACCTTCAATATCGCGCCCAACCTGTTGCGTCAGGATTTCACCGCAAGCGCCCCGAACCAGAAGTGGGCGGGAGACATCACTTATATTTGGACCCGCGAGGGATGGGCCTATCTTGCTGTGATCATCGACCTCTATTCGCGACGGGTGATCGGCTGGGCCCTGAGCAACCGCATGAAACAGGATCTGGCCTTGCGCGCTTTGGACATGGCGATTGCCCTACGAAAGCCGCCCCCGGGCTGCATCCACCACACTGATCGCGGCGCCCAATACTGTGCCCACGAGTATCAAAAGCGTCTGCGCAAGCACGACTTGGTGCCGTCGATGAGCGGAAAGGGAAATTGCTATGATAATTCGGCCGTCGAGAGCTTCTTCAAGTCGCTGAAGGCCGAATTAATCTGGCGCCGGACCTGGCAGACCCGCAGAGAGGTCGAACTGGCCGTCTTCGAATACATCAACGGCTTCTACAACCCACGCCGACGGCATTCGGCCATCGGCTGGAAATCACCCGTGGCTTTCGAAAAGATCGCCGCCTAACATGAGCTACACACCGGAACGAAAACGGTGCAGGTCCACTTCGATCAGCTTTGTCGCGCAAATCGGGTGATGAGATTCATCTTGCGGATCCAGCATGATAGCTGGGAACCATGAGCAGTTGGTCCCCGACGAGGTACAAGATCACGAACTGGCCATCGTACAACGAGCCATTGATGCGCGTTGGTTCGAGCACAATGGCGAGCGCACTAGCAACTGTATTGTTCAGACGGTCTGATAGGTCCATTTCTGGCGAGATTTGCAGAGCGCGTTAACGATTGTTACGAGCTTCCGGGCGACCGCCTTGATGACAACCTTGTGTGGTTTTCCGGCCGCGCGCAGGCGATCGGCGAAGGGCTTGAGAACCGGATTGTGGTGGCTGGCAACGAGTGCGGCCTGGAGTAGGACGTGGCGCAATAGCCTTCTGCCTCCGCCAATGGCACGTTTTCCGCGAAGGGCACCGCTGTCATGCGCGATGGGAGCAAGGCCTGTGAGAGCTGCGGCCTGTTCACCGGATATGTGTCCAAGTTCCGGCATTTCCGCTATGAGCATTGTGCTGGCGACTGGCCCAATTCCTGGAACTGACCGCAAGATTTCTGAGGTCTCCGCAAGGTTTTCATCAGCCGCGATGATTTGCTCAATCTGGGCTTCCAACTCAGCGATCTGACGATCCAGAAGGTCTTTCAAGTCGGCGTCCATATCTGAAAACACTTCAGATGATCCCAGCTTTCTGTGCGCTTTGATCTGCGCCAGAAGCCGCTTGCGTGTTTCGACGATCTGCCCACGTTCGGACACCAAGGCTCTGAGAAGACGTAACTTCTCATGCGGAAGGCTGCGCCCGGAATCTGGCCGGAACACCATGAACCGGGCAATTAGTCCGGCGTCAATCCTGTCAGTCTTGGCCCGTGTGCCTCGGCTGGCGGCAAAGGCTTTTATCTGTGCAGGCGGCAATTGCCGTGTTGTCAAACCCGCACCATCCAAAGTTGCCCATAACCGCCATTCCTGACCACCAGTGGCCTCGAAACAACCGAGCGCATCCAGGTCCCGAGCCAGTCCGGCAACTTGCTTATGACCCTCAATGTTGTTCGGCACCCTCACACGCTTGCTGAGCTACCCCCTGAATTTCGGACACTGACGTAAGCTGCGATTTGCTGTCTGCTGATCTTCGACGAAGAGGAGATCAGAGATGTCGAAACGGAAGAACCATTCGCCCGATTTCAAAGCGAAAGTCGCGCTTGAGGCTCTGAAGGGCGAGCGGACTGTTGCTGAGCTGGCGAGCCAGTTTGGCGTTCACCCAACGATGATCCACAGCTGGAAGCGGGCTCTTCTGGAGGGCGCGTCCGGCGTGTTCAAGCGCGGCGGCAGGAAGCCCCAGGAGATTGACGAAGAACAGGTCAAAGAGCTGCACGCCAAGATTGGGGAGCTGGCCGTTGCCAACGATTTTTTGTCACGAAAGCTCAAACCGTGGATCGGCAAGTGAGGAGGAAAATGATCGAGCCTGCCAATGCCAATCTGCCCATTAGCAAGCAGTGCAAGCTGCTGTCGATCTCGCGGTCGTCGTTCTATTATCAGCCCAAAGGCGAGACGGCTCTGAACCTGATGCTGATGCGCCGGATCGACGAACAGTTCCTGAAAACGCCGTTCTTCGGTGTGCGGCAGATGACTTGGCATCTGCGCAATGAAGGTCATTTGGTGAACGAAAAGCGGATCAGGCGGCTGATGAGGGTGATGGGGCTCATGCCGATCTACCAGAAGCCCAACACCCGCTGCCCGGCAGCACATGCAAAGCATGTGCGAAAGGGGGCAGGGCTGCGAAGGGGCACAAGACCTACCCCTATCTGCTGCGTGGTCTGCGGGTGGGGCGCCCGAACCAGGTCTGGGCGGCAGACATCACCTATCTGCCAATGCGCAAGGGGTTCCTGTATCTGGTGGCGATCATTGACTGGCACACCCGCAAGGTGCTGGCCTGGCGCATCTCGAACACGCTGGAAGCGGACTTCTGTGTCGAGGCGCTGAACGAGGCCATCCACAAGTTCGGCCCGCCCGAGATCATGAATACAGATCAGGGCAGCCAGTTCACGTCCTTCGCCTGGACGGACAGGCTGCGGCGATCCGGTGTGCGCATCTCGATGGATGGCAAAGGCCGGTTCCTCGATAACATCTTCGTCGAGCGGCTTTGGCGGAGCCTGAAATACGAATGCGTCTACTTGCATGCTTGGGAGACCGGATCAGAGGCGAAGGTCGGCGTCGGAAAGTGGATCGAGTTCTACAACCGAAAACGCCCACATTCCGCCCTTGGCGGCAAACCCCGGCCGTGGTCTATTGGCTGAGAAAACACAAAACCCAACCCGATCAGCAGGAGCAGAGAGTAGCTTAAATTACGCCAGAACCTGTCCAACAATTGGGGAGTAGCTCAGGTCCGGTTCGGCGAATTCGCTGCATCACCGAATGGATGCGCTGCATGATGTGATCCTCGAAAACATCCTCGAAGCTTGTTAGAGATTTCCGCGAAGAATTCCATGAAGGCATCGAAGTTCACGGACGCGCAGAAGGCGTTCATCATCAAACAGGCAGAGGACGGCACGACTGTCGCCGAAGTCTGTCGGAAGGCCGGGATCAGCACGGCGACCTTCTTCAACTGGAAGAAAAAATAGGCCGGCCTGATGTCGTCCGAAATGAAGCGGCTGAAGGAGCTCGAGCGCCTTCAGCCCGGTAATTCGATTGGGTAAGAGAACGCGACAAGAACCATCCTTTCGCCTTCAAGGAGTGCATGACGTACTGCTAACGTGATGATTGTCCAGATCAGCCGACACAGCACCCTATGCTCCAATGAGACAGTCCGGAACAGGCTGCCGGAAGCAGGCGGAGCTTCCAGCAGGGAACACCCGCTGACGGAGTGCGGCAAGCTTGAGGCGAGCAAACCCGTGCAAAACTCGTGCAGATCGCATTTTTAGTAGTTTTTTAAGGGTATTAGATACTAGAACATACACCTTAGCAGGGGAGCGCCTTCGACCACTCGGCCACGTCTCCGCTGACCCGTATATCTGCGCAAGCATACGGAATGCAAAGCCAAGTTTCCCTTTTTCTCACAAATCGCACCGGCGGCTCCACCCCCTTGAAATGATGCCAAAAGGCCTGGAATTACGATGGTTATGGGCAAGACTCGATCATCTCCCAAAGCGTGTATTCCCTGATCGCGTCTCCACCCTAGGATCACCCAGAGGTACTATCCCCGGCACTCAAGCTCCCGAGCGCGCCCCTGGTCCCAATTCATGTGGTTGAGTGTTTCCGCCTTTCGAGCCGCGAACCGACCCCCTCCAGAGAACGGAGGGCTGGTTATGAGCATCAACGATCAAACGTCACAGTCGGCAACTGGCAGGTGCGCGCCCTTGAGGGGCATACGTTGGCCTCGAACACCAATCTGAGGGACCGGCAATCTGAAACCGCAAGGCTGTCGAGCGTTTTGGGTTTTCAGCAGATTCCAGGCAGCATCTGGCCGGTAGCCACACAGAGTACCGAAGCGCGCCTTCAATCGGGCCGAGGGCCTGCATCGATATTGGGCAAACCTCGGCAACGGACTTGCCGTCCTCCGTCTGCTTGATGATGAACGCCTTCTGCGCGTCCGTGAAATTTGATGCCTTCAGGCATTTCCGGTTCAGCGGGAAAACAGTCCACTGGACTGTTTCCTGATCCGCCTCACTCTCCCAGCCGGGGTATCTTCGGGAAACTCCAGCTTCAAACGGTCCAGTTTTCAGGGGCAGTGCCCAACAATGGAGCTCGCCCCGGTCCGGTCCCGGCTTAGGGCAACAGCGCCAGGCGCCGCAGAAACAGTGATTTCACCGCATCCGCCTCCACCGTCATGCAGACCTTGACTGGCGCCCGTCCGCTGTCCGGTGCTGCCAGGGTCGCGCCAGAGGTTTCGCCCTCGCAGGACACCTCAAGCGGCACGTCGCGCATTGCGAACAGGTCCGGATGGGTGCAGGCAATCACCGCCGCCGGGTCGTGCAGCGAACAGCCGTTGAGGCCCGCAACCTCCCTGTAGAACTTGATATAGAAATGCGACATCTGCTGCAGCAGGCCGCCCAGGTCCGGAGATTTGGCGGCGATGGCGGCAAAATCCTCCGGCCGGCACAGGATCCGGTGGGTAACATCCAGACCCACAAAGACCACCTTGGCGCCGCCTTGGCAGACCACGTCCGCAGCATGCGGGTCGTGATAGATATTGGCCTCGGCGTGGGGCGTGATATTGCCGCCCTCTTCCAGCGAACCGCCCATCACCACGATGGATTTGACGTTCCCGATGAACTCCGGATCGCGCTGCATTGCCAGCGCAATGTTCGTCAGCGGTCCGATCGGGCAGACCACCAGTTCGCCCTTGTGCTCACGCGCCATACGGCACAGGAAATCCGCAGCCTCCTCGTTCAGCGCCCGGCCTTTTGGCTCAGCGGCGGGGATATCGCCAAAGCCCTCCTCGCCATGCACATAGGCCGAGGGTTTGAACGGCGGCAGCACCAGCGGCGTGGCGGCGCCGCCGGCCACCGGCACATCCAGCCCGGCGGCCTCCAGCAGGCGCAGTGCATTGCGGGTGGCAGTGGCCGTCGTGACATTGCCAAAAATCGTGGTCAGCCCCAGCAGATCAATATCCGGCGCCGCGGCAGCATAAAAGATCGCCATCGCATCGTCGATGCCCGGATCGGTGTCGATAATCAGTTTCACCATCTGTTTGCCTCCCGGCTTACTTGAACTTGTCCATCAGCTTTTCCATCGCTGAGCGGGTGTCGGGCGCAGGCTCCTCCCGGGAGGGCTTTTCCGCCTCCGCCTTGGGCTTGGTGGTGGAGCTGCGCGGCGGCGCCACGCGCAGCGCAACTGCATTCATGAACTTGCCGCCGTCGCCCCTGGCCAGGTCCGCCGCGCCGTCCGAGATGCCGCGCATCACGTCGTCCAGCCAGCCCTCATCCGCTTTGGGGAAGTCACGCAGCACATAGCCCGCCACCGCGTCCTTGTGGCCCGGATGGCCAATCCCCAGCCGCACCCGCGCATATTCCGCGCCGATATGGGAATGGATCGAGCGCAGACCGTTGTGGCCGGCATGACCGCCGCCCTGTTTCATGCGCGCCTTGCCCGGCGCCAGGTCCAGCTCGTCATGCAGCACAACCACGTCGGCCGGCGTCAGCTTGTAAAACCGCATCGCCTCGCCCACCGACTGGCCAGAGAGATTCATGAAGGTCTGCGGCTTCAAGAGCAGCACTTTTTCGCCACCCAGATTGCCCTCGCAGATCAGCGCCTGGAACTTGGACTTCCAGGGGCTGAACCGGTGATCGCCGGCAATATTGTCCAGCGCCATAAACCCGATGTTGTGGCGGTTGCGCTCGTATTTCGGGCCGGGATTGCCAAGGCCGACAAAGAGTTTCATGGGCGGAGCTCAATCTGCGTTTCAAGGAAGCCGATTGATGCCCTATTTGGGCTGCGGAATCCAGTGCCGCCGGCTTCAGGCATAGGACCGGTCTGCCGCAAAGGGCGCCAGATCCACATTGGGCTGCCGCCCCTCCGCCAGATCGGCAATCAGCCGCCCGGTGATACCGCCCAGGGTCAGGCCGATGTGCTGATGGCCAAAGGCATACAGCACCCGCTCCGACTGCGGGCTGCGGCCAATCACCGGCAGCGAGTCAGGCATCGTCGGGCGGTAGCCCAGCCACTCGCTGTCCGGTTCCGGCAATGCGCCCAGCATCTCTGCGCCCTTGCGGGCGATATAGGCCAGGCGGCGCTTGTTCGCAGGGGCGTCCAGCGCGGCGATCTCCACCGTTCCTGTCAGCCGCAAACCGTTCGCGTGCGGCACCGCGTAAAACCCGGCCTCGCCCCAGCCGACGGGCCGGGTCACCCGGTGCGCCTCGTCCCTGAACATCACATGATAGCCGCGCTCGGTGCCAAGCGGCAGTTTCTGCGTGCCCGTGCCCTCGATCCGGCGGGAGAAGGCGCCGCAGGCAATCACCGCATGGCCAGCGGTGAGGCACTGCCCCTCTGCCTGCAACTCCACCCCGCAGGCTGAGGGCCTCACGGCCTCAACCGCCGCCGTCAATGTTGAACCGCCCAGCTCAGTGAAGGCCCGGTGCATCCGGGTGATGAATTCCTGCGGATCACGCAAGTGCCGTGCGGCGTGAAAATGCACCGCGCGTTTGATCGGCAGATGCAGGCCCGGCTCCATCTCAAGCGCTTCATCCGGTCCGACCTCGCGCCAGGGCACGCCCAGCGCCCGGCGGCGCTCCAGCCCTGCTGTGGCGGCCTTCCCGGCCCTCCCGGTGGACCAGACCGACAGCTGGCCGCGCGCCACCACCAGATCGCCGGCGCCTGCGGCCTCGATCAGCGGGTTTATTCCGGCATCGGCATGGGACAACAGATCCGCCAGGTGGCCCGCTATCCGGTGCGAAGGTGCGGCGCGGCAATTGGCCAGAAACGACAGCATCCAGCGCGGATTGCGCAGCGCATGGGCATAAGACAGCGACAGCGGGCTGTCCTTGGAAAACATCAGGCCGGGCAGCGACGTCAGCACCGACGGGTCATTCACCGGCAGGCAGGCATAAGTCGCCAAGGTGCAGGCATTGCCGTAACTGGTGCCGGATCCGGGCGGCTCCGGGTCCATCAGCAGCACCCTGTGCCCGCGCATCTGCGCCCACAGCGCGCAGCTCATCCCCACCGCGCCTGCGCCCGCTATGGCAATGTCAAAATCCGCCATGCCCGTCCCTCCCCTGTCCTCAGGCGGAAATGGGGCAGCGGCGCAGGGAAAAGTCAATCACTCGCCTGCAGGACCGGCAAACAAAAAACGGGCCCCCGCAAAGGGAGCCCGCCAACCTTACCCCAATGGGCGCGGTGCTTATTCTTCGGCAGCCACTGCTTCGGCTTCGCCTTCTTCGCCTTCTTCGTCATCCGATGCGGTCAGGCCGCCCGGGGATGCGATGTTGGCGATCACGAAGTCGCGGTCGATGGTCGGCTTGGCGCCGGCCGGCAGCTCGATCGACGAGATGGTGACAACGTCGCCGATGTTCAGGCCTGCCAGATCGACAACCAGCTTCTCGGGGATGTCGCCGGCGGTCACGACCAGCTCAACCTCGGGCGGGTCACGTTCAGCATGCCGCCTTTTTTGACGCCGGGTGCTTCGTCCTCGTTGATGAACTCAACCGGGATGTACAGGTTGACTTTCGAGGTGCGGCGCAGACGCATCAGGTCGAGGTGGGTCGGCAGGTCCTTCACCACATCGCGCTGAACGTCGCGGCAGATCACGCGCACGTCGTCCTGGCCTTCCACTTTCAGGTTCCACAGAGTGGACTTGAACTGGCCGGCTTTCAGCTTTTTCAGCAGAACGTTGAACGGGATCTGGATCGCAACGGGATCCACGTCACCACCGTAAACAACGCCCGGTACCATGCCTGCGCGGCGCGCAGCGCGAGCGGCGCCCTTGCCCGTCCCCGCACGTACTTCGGCGACGAGATCAGGAATCTCTTTTGCCATGTCAATTCTCCAATGTATCTAGGGCGGAGTGCCTCCAAGGCTGTCACCCCGCGTGAAGCGGTGCCTATAGACCGCTTGCGGCAATTTGGGAAGGGGCAAAGCCCCCTGCCCGGTTCCGGGGCCGCGTTATTCCTGCCAGCGCCCGCCGAAATCCTGCGGCACCAGCAGATTATGGCGCCCCAAGCCGTCAACCGAACGTTCGCCGCACAGCGCCATGGTGGTGTCCAGCTCCTTGCGAATCACCTCCAGCGCCTCGGCAACACCCTTTTGGCCCCTTGCCCCCAGGCCGTAAACAAAGGCGCGGCCGATCATGGTGCCGGTGGCCCCCAGCGCCAGTGCCTTCAGCACGTCCTGGCCAGAGCGGATGCCGCTGTCCAGATGCACCTCGACGTCACTGCCCACAGCATCCATGATTTCCGGCAGCATCCGGATCGAACTCAGCGCGCCGTCCAGCTGCCGCCCGCCGTGGTTCGACACAACGATGGCATCGGCGCCCAGTTTGGCGGCCATCCTGGCGTCTTCGGCGTCAAGGACCCCCTTCAGAATCACCTTGCCGCCCCATAGCTCCATCAGCTTTTCGACCTTGCCCCAGTCCAGCGCCGGGTCGAACTGCTCGGCCGTCCAGGCGCCCAGCTGCGAGGTGTCCGAAACGCCGTGCACATGGCCGACGATATTGCCGAAGTTGCGCCGCTTGGCACCCAGCATCTGCAACCCCCAGGTCCATTTCGTCATCAGGTTGGCGATGGTCGCGGGGGTCAGCTTGGGCGGCGCCGACAGCCCGTTCTTCAGATCCTTATGGCGCTGGCCCAGGATCTGCAGATCCAGCGTGATCACCAGCGCCGAGCATTTGGCATCCTTGGCCCGCTGGATCAGGCGGCGGATATAGTCCTCGTCCTTCATCGTGTAGAGCTGGAACCAGAATGGCTTGGAGGTCGCTTCCGCCACTTCCTCGATCGAGTTGATCGACATGGTGGACAGCGTGAACGGCACCCCGAACGCCTCGGCGGCCCGCGCCGCCTTGATCTCGCCATCGGCGTGCTGCATCCCCATCAGCCCCACCGGTGCCAGCGCCACCGGCATCGCCACATCCTGACCGATCATTTGGGCCGCGGTTGTCCGCCCCGTCATGTCCACCGCCACCCGCTGGCGCAGGCGGATCTGCTCAAAATCCGAGGTATTCTCGCGGAAGGTCTGTTCGGTCCAGCTGCCGCTTTCGGCATAGTCGAAAAACATCCGCGGCACACGGCGTTCATAGATGCGCTTCAGGTCGTTGATATTTGTGATCACCGGCACCGGACTCTCTCCCGCTTTCATTTGGTAAGGTTTTCTTACCAATTCATCAAAGCAAAGGCAACGCCGCGATTGCCGCACCCCGGAAACGCAAAAACCGCACCCGAGGGTGCGGTTTTTACAGTCAATTTGCGCTTTGAAACTCAGCCCCTATGGGCGCCATCCGCCAGCGATTTCACAAATGCCAGCACCTCATCCGGCGACTTGCCTGCGCCGATCTGGCTGACAATGGCGCTGCCCACCACGGCGCCGTCCGAGATTGAGGCGATGTTCTGCGCCTTCTGGGGCGTGTTGATGCCAAAGCCCACGATAATCGGCAGATCGGTGGCCGCCTTGATGCGGGCAACCTCGGGGCCGACGTCGGTGGCCTCGGCCTCTGCCGCGCCGGTGATGCCGGTGATCGAGACGTAATAGACAAAGCCCGAAGTGTTCTGCAGCACCTTGGGCAGGCGCGCATCATCGGTGGTCGGGGTCGCCAGGCGGATAAAGTTCAGCCCAGCTTTTTGCGCCGGGATGCACAGCTCGTCATCTTCTTCCGGCGGCAGGTCCACCACGATCAGACCGTCAATGCCGGCCACCTTGGCGTCCTCCAGGAAGGTATCGACGCCACGGTTATAAATCGGGTTGTAATAGCCCATCAGCACGATCGGGGTGGTGTCGTCGGTTTTGCGAAAATCTGCCGCCAGCTGCAGCGTCTTCTCCAGCGTCATACCGCCGTCCAGCGCGCGTTGGCCTGCCAGCTGGATTGTCGGCCCGTCAGCCATCGGATCGGTGAACGGCAGGCCCAGCTCAATAATGTCCACACCGGCGCCCGGCAGCCCTTTGACCACTTCCAGCGAGGTGTCATAGTCGGGGTCGCCCGCCATCACATAGGTGACAAAGGCTTTCTTTCCGGCGGCTTTCAGGTCGGCGAATTTGGCATCAATGCGGGTCATGGGCGGGCCTTTTATTCAGGTTTCCGCCATGGTGTGCCGAATGTTGCGCGGGAAATCAATCCCGGGCCGCGCGCAGGCCCGGGAATGCACTTGTTAGCGGTTCAGCGGAATATGCCAGCGCAGCGTCAGCGAATTCACGCCCGGGTTCTGATCCGCGGTCGAGGCGTTGGATTTGTGGCTAAACGCCAGCGACACCGCCTTGCCATTGTGAAACCGCTTGCCAACCGCCAGCAGGCTGCGGATTTCAAAGGTGGAGCCCAGATCATTGCCCAGCGAGCTTTCGTGATAAGCGCCCGGCATCACGCTGGTCTCAATGAACCAGTTGTTGTTCAGGTCAACCACGCCGCTGATGCCGACGCCGGCAAATACATCGCCGGTCTCCTGTACCTCCAGCGCGGCGCCGAACCGCGCCGACAGCAGCCGCCCCTCGTGGAACGGCGCGTGCAGATACTCCACCGCAAACAGCGCGCTGTCTTCGGAACCCGCACGGGAGTAATTGGAATAGCCCAGCCCCAGCGTCATTTCCTGGGCGGCAGCAGGCATGGCTGCAGCAGCACAAAACGCGGCCGCCAGCAAAGCTGTCTGTTTCATTTCTAGCCCCTCGCAGAATTATTTTCTTTGCACCAAGATATTTTAATTTGCTGCTTTTCCTAGCCACCTCACGAAAAAGCAATATGAGGGTTCACTGTGCGGCCCCGCACAGAGAGCGATTGTGGCACATATGCCAGCCATCCTTGCCTTGCGTGCAGGCCCAATGCTGCCTAGAAGCAGCTCCCAAGTGGTATCAGGAGGCCGGTATGGGCTTTAAGATGGGAATCGTCGGCCTGCCCAATGTGGGTAAATCGACGCTGTTCAATGCGCTCACCAAAACCGCCTCGGCGCAGGCGGCCAATTTTCCGTTCTGCACGATTGAGCCCAATGTGGGTGAGGTCGGCGTGCCGGACGCGCGTCTGGACAAGCTGGCGGCAATCGCCGGCTCCAAGCAGATCATCCCGACCCGGATGACATTTGTCGACATCGCCGGTCTGGTCAAAGGCGCGTCGCAGGGCGAAGGCCTGGGCAACCAGTTCCTGGCCAACATCCGCGAAACCGACGCAATTGCCCATGTGCTGCGCTGTTTTGAAGACGGCGACGTGACCCATGTAGAGGGCCGCGTCGACCCCGTCGCGGACGCCGAGGTGATCGAGACAGAGCTGATGCTGTCGGACCTTGAAAGCATCGAGAAGCGCCGCGCCAATCTGGTGCGCAAGCTGAAGGGCAACGACAAGGAGGCTTTGCAGCAGGACCGGCTGCTGGCCGCCGCGCAAGCGATGCTGGAAGACGGCAAGCCCGCCCGCCTGGTCGAGGTTGACGCCGATGACGCCAAGGCCTGGAAGATGCTGCAGCTTTTGACCACCAAGCCGGTGCTCTATGTCTGCAACGTGGGCGAGTCGGAATCGGTCGAAGGCAACGCGCATTCCGCCAAAGTGGCCGAAATGGCCGCGGCGCAGGGCAATTCCCATGTGATTATCTCGGCCCAGATCGAGGAAGAGATCAGCCAGCTGGACGCCGACGAAGCCCAGATGTTCCTGGAGGAAATGGGCCTGGCCGAGGCCGGTCTCGACCGATTGATCCGCGCAGGTTACGAGCTGCTGCACCTGGAGACGTATTTCACTGTCGGCCCCAAGGAAGCCCGCGCCTGGACCATCCGCACCGGCACCGCAGCGCCGCAAGCGGCCGGCGTGATCCATGGCGATTTCGAGAAGGGTTTCATCCGCGCCGAAACCATCGCCTATGACGAATTCATCGCCTGCAATGGCGAGCAAGGCGCCAAGGAAGCCGGCAAGATGCGGGCGGAAGGCAAAAGCTATGTCGTCAAAGACGGCGATGTTCTGCACTTCCTGTTCAGTAAGTAACCCGGGGATTGCAGCCTGATTTTCAACCGCCCGCCAGGCAGCCTGGCGGGCGGTTTGCGTTTTGCAGCCAGTTGCGGCAATCCTGTGCAAACCTGGCATTTCAAGCCGGAACCTACGGGACCGGCGGCGCAAACGCGCTATCCTTACCCCTGAACGCGCCAAGGACGGGCCTCATGGAAAAAGACGACAGCATCAATGTTCTGGGCGGCCCGCTGGCGCCTTGCTCCACTGCGCCGGTGACCGGATTTTTCCGCGATGGGCATTGCAATACCTGCGCCGAGGATCAGGGCAGCCATACAGTTTGCGTGGTGATGACCGCGGAATTCCTGGCGTTCAGCAAATACGTCGGCAATGACCTGTCGACCCCGCGGGCCGAGTTCGGCTTTGCCGGCCTGCAGCCCGGCGACCGCTGGTGCCTGTGCGCAGCCCGGTTCCTGCAGGCAGCGGATGAGGGCTGCGCCCCCAAGGTGCATCTTGAGGCCACCCATCAGCGAGCACTCGATATTGTGCCGCTCAGCATTCTGCAAAGCTATGCCGCCGATCCGGCCTGAACCGGCCCGGCTTGCTGGATTGACCTGCCCGATTGCCCTCCCGGATTGACCGGCAGCGGGAAATACCGTTATTGCATCGTCAAGCCAGCCCGCCGGACCCTCGCCTGCGCCAGCCTCCCTGCATTTCACCACACCGACAAGGAGGCTCCTGCATGAGCTACATCGCCATGAACCGCTTCAAGATCCGCCCGGGCCGCGAAGCCGATTTTGAGACCATCTGGAAACAGCGGGAAAGCCGCTTGAAAGAGCTGAAGGGGTTCCGCGAATTCCGTCTGCTGAAAGGCCCGGAAGGCAAGGATCACCTTCTCTATTCCAGCCATGTGATCTGGGACAGCCGCGAAGATCTTGAGGCCTGGACCAAATCCGAACAGTTCCGCGCTGCGCACCGCGATGCAGGCAAGCGCGAAGGCGAAAGCCCGATCCTGGGGCATCCGCAGTTCGAAGGGTTCGAAACCGTCCTGCATGAGGCCTGAGCTAAACTGAAAAAGGCGCCCTGCGGGGCGCCTTTTGTGTTACTGGGATGTTGCCGTTACTCCTCGAAGCTGCGGCCTTCTTCGGTGTCGGACATATCGAAGCCCAGATGCTTGGCAACGGTGAACACGTCCTTGTCGCCGCGGCCGCACATGTTCATCACAATGATGTGGTCCGACGGCAGCTTGGGCGCGATCTTCATCACATGGGCCAGCGCGTGGCTGGGCTCCAGCGCCGGGATGATGCCTTCGGTGCGGCAGCTGACCTGGAAGGCTTCCAGCGCTTCCTTGTCGGTGATCGAGACATATTCAGCGCGCCCGGTTTCATGCAGCCAGGAATGTTCGGGGCCGATGCCCGGATAATCCAGACCGGCGGAAATCGAATAACCTTCCTGAATTTGCCCGTCTTCATCCTGCAGCAGATAGGTGCGGTTGCCATGCAGCACGCCGGGGCGTCCGCCAGTCAGCGATGCGCAATGCTGGATCCGGTCATCCACACCTTTGCCGCCGGCCTCAACCCCGATGATTTTCACCGAAGGGTCATCAAGGAACGGGTGAAACAGGCCGATGGCGTTAGAGCCGCCGCCGATTGCGGCGATCACGGTGTCCGGCAGGCGGCCTTCGCCTTCCTGCTCGGCCAGCTGCCAGCGGACCTCTTTTCCGATGATCGACTGGAAATCGCGCACCATCGCCGGATACGGGTGCGGACCTGCTGCGGTGCCGATGCAATAGAAGGTATCGCGCACATTGGTCACCCAGTCGCGCAGCGCGTCATTCATCGCGTCCTTCAGGGTGCCGCGGCCCGAGGTGACCGGGATCACTTCAGCACCCAAAAGGCGCATGCGGAACACGTTCGGCGCCTGGCGTTTCACATCATGGGCGCCCATGTAGACGATGCACTTAAGGCCGAACTTGGCGCAGACGGTGGCGGTGGCCACCCCGTGCTGGCCCGCACCTGTCTCGGCAATGATCCGGGTCTTGCCCATACGGCGTGCCAGCAGGATCTGGCCCAGCACGTTGTTCACCTTATGCGCACCGGTGTGGTTCAGCTCGTCACGCTTCATATAGATCTTGGCGCCGCCCAATTCGGCGCTCAGACGCTCGGCGTGGTAGAGCGGACTGGGACGGCCGACGTAATGCGTCCACAGATCCTTCATCTCCGCCCAAAAGGCAGGGTCGTCCTTGGCCCGGTTGTATTCCGCCTCAAGGCTCAGGATCAGCGGCATCAGGGTTTCCGAGACAAACCGCCCGCCAAAGATGCCAAAACGCCCCTGTTCATCCGGACCGTTCATGAAGCTGTTGAAAAGATCGTCGGCCATGGTTCTTCCCTCTCTCGCAGCGCCCGCAATGACTATAGCGCGCCGCTGCCATGGTAAAGAGGGGTTCAAGCAAGCAGGCACATCCGGCGAAGGCCGATGCCCTGCCGGAATGGCAGTCTGCTGCTGCTTGCTGCCGGTCCTGAAAATCCAGAGGATACGCCTGCGTTCTAAACGCTGTCTCGCACGACCCAAATGAATGAGGCCCTGTTCCTAGGTGCCGGAAGTGTCAGGACCAGCGTGACCGCAATCAGGGGAGAGCATGGCAGGACGGGTTTAAGACTGCGTGAGGGCGGCCTACGCCGGCTGCGCAACACCCGGATGGCATACCAGGCAGGCACGGTCGCGAAGTGAGTATTTTTGGAAAGATGAAGACATGGGACGATGCATCTTCATCTTTCTCTAAATACTCAAATCCCGCCGGCTGCCGCATTTGCATAGGCTGCTGCTGTGCGGGGCTTCAGCCGCGGGCAGCGTGCGCCGCCCGGGTGAAAACTTCGATTAGCGCGGCGTCTTTCTGTCCCGGCGCGTTTTCAACACCGGAGGAGACATCGACCTGACGCGCACCGGTCATGCGGATCGCCTCGGCGACATTGTGCGGGGTCAGGCCGCCGGCCAGCATCCAGGGTTTCTGCCAGTACTTGCGGCCCGCCAGCAGCCGCCAGTCAAAGGCCAGGCCATTGCCACCGGGCAGCGTGGCTTCCTTGGGTGGTTTGGCGTCGATCAAGAGCTGATCGGCCACCTGTTCGTAAAGCGCAATCTGCGGCAGGTCGGCGGCATCGGCGATGCCCACTGCCTTCATCACCGGCAGGCCGTAGCGGGCGCGCACCTCGGCCACCCTCTGCGGGCTTTCTTTGCCATGGAGCTGCAACATATCCAGCGGCACCGCGGCTGTGATCGCATCAAGCTCTGCATCTGAGGCGTTAACTGTCAGCGCCACCTTGCACAGACCGGCGGGGGCCTCGACAGCCAAAGCTGCAGCCTGTTCGATGCTGACGTGGCGCGGGGATTTGGGAAAAAACACAAAACCGGCATAAGCCGCCCCTGCCCCGGCAACGGCCGCAAAATCCTGCAGCGCGCTGAGGCCGCAGATCTTGACCCGGATCTCTGTCATGGCGGTGTCAGCCTGCGTCTTCCAAAAGCGCCAGAACTTCGTCTTTGCCTTCGTTCTTCTGCTTTTTCAGCTTGCTCACTTCGCGGTTCAGCCTGCGCGCCTCGCGCGTCTTCTGCGCGGCTTCGCTGCGGTGCTTATGCTCGCGCAGCCATTCCCACAGGAAGCCGATCACCAGCCCGGCGCCAACCCCGCCCAGCACCACCGCAAACAGCGGCAGCGCAATGGTGAAGTTGAAACCAAAAAGCTCGCCCAGTGCCGAGGGCATCAGTTTCAGCTCAACAAAAGACCGGTTTGCAAGGGCAACCGACACCAGCACAATGGCCAGAGACCCCAGAACCGCGTAGCGAATGTAACGCATCAGGCTTTCCCGTTCAGGCGGTCCCTCAAGAGCTTACCAGTCTTGAAGAACGGCACATGTTTTTCATCGACATGGACCGTTTCACCGGTGCGGGGATTGCGGCCGGTCCGCGAGTCCCGCTTTTTGACCGAAAAGGCGCCAAAGCCGCGCAGCTCAACCCGGTCGCCGCGGGACATCGCATCGGTCACTTCCTCGAACACCGTGTTCACGATCCTCTCCACATCCCGCTGATACAGGTGCGGGTTTTCGTCTGCAATCATCTGAATCAACTCAGAGCGGATCATGTTCAATTTCCTCCCAGGCTGCCGGTATGTTCTGGCTATTATTTTGAGAGTATAGGAAAAATTCTTGCGTGGGGGAACAAAATGCCGCCGGTCCGGCAGCTTAATCGGCGGGAGTTCACCGGGTTTTCCGCCTCCAGGCTGCCATTTCGGGGCTGCAAGCTGCCGCCGCAGTGCAGCAATCCCCGTTGCCAGGCGCGCTGCGGCGACTTGATTCGGAGCGGCAAACAGCCCCCGGATCACACAGGCTCCCCGCCCCCCACTGCGGTGCACCGGCCACAGCGGCGTGATTTTTCCCTGCCGCCAAATCTGCTGAGACCGGTTGATTCCGCCGCCAAGGACTGCCCAAGCCTAAACCATTCACTTAACCGGCAGCGCAGGATGCGGCATGCAGCCGCCGCATACGCCGCAAATGAAACTTTATTTCCACAAGGTAAAATAATTTGTTGTAAAGCGCCCTGGATCCGCCATCCTTTCCGTGAACCAGGCGTGTCAGAGGACCTGACCCGCCCGGTGCGTTTCGAACCGGCATGCTCGGCCCATTGGCGGCAGCATAGGCCGGCCTGTCAAAGCTGGTGGCAAACAACCGGCGGGAAGACAAACCAACTTGGAGAAAACTGGAAATGCCATTGGACGTGAGCACGATACACGCTCAGCAAGTTACGCTGAATTCACTGGTGCAGAATATTCTGTACGCTTCTGGGATCGTCGGAGCCATTCTGGTCGTCGTCGGCCTGCTGCTGATCGACGCAGGCACTGCCCGGCGCAGGAATCTGTTCAACTCGACGATTGAAAAGACACTGGGATTCTTCCTGGGGTTTGCGACCTACTATATCATCGGTTTTGGCCTGTGGGCCGGGCAGTATTACATCATGGAAGGCGCGACCATGATGGACTCCATCAAAGATTGGTGGCTGGGCGGCGCCCTGACCAATGCGATGGCGCATCATACGGATCCGGGGACCTTTCCGGGGCTGAACACCTTCCAGATCTTCATCTTTTTCCTGGCGGTGTTTGCCGGCATCATCAACATTCTGCTTCATTTCGCGGTGTCGGAACGGATGAAGGCCTCGGCCTATTTCATCACCTGCATTGTGGCCACGGTGGTGTCCTCAGCCCTCAGCTGGGCGACCTGGGGGTCGGTCGGGCCGCTGACCAATGCGGGCTTCCACGACTTCTTTGGTGTGGGTTTCGTGTATCTGTTCCCGGCCGGAATGGCGCTGGTATTCACCCCCAAGCTGGGCGCGCGCCCCGGCATGATGGCGCCGCACCCGCGGATCTCGGCCTATCTGGCACCGAGCATCGGGTTGTGCGCTCCGGGCCTTCTGCTGATCTTTGCCGGCCTGCCGATGGTGATCCTGTCCTGCCTGTTCTTCTTTGATCCCGAAGCGCTGGCAGTCAGCATCACCATGGCCGACACCAGCGTCGGCATTGCGATCAACAATTACGCGCTGGTCTGGGCCGGCGGTGCGGTTACCGGCCTGCTGATCGCCTATGCGACCGGCAAATACGCCTATACGCTGCTGGGGCCGCTGGCGGGCTATGTCGCCGGCGCGTCCGGGTTCGACGTCTACCTGCCCTGGCAGGCGTTCATTGTCGGGCTTGTGGCGCCCTTTGCGGCCTATGCGGTTTATGAGTTCACGCTGAAGCGCGGCATCGACGAGCACAAGCTGTTCCCGCTGTTCCTGGGCTGCGGCACCCTGGGCATGGTGATGCTGGGCCTGTTCAAGGCCGGCACCCCGCGCGGCGGCTACTTCGGGGTTGAGGAAGGCGCCTATGCGTTCCAGCACGGGGAAATTTCGCTGGTGATGCAGCTGGCGGGCACGGCTGTCTGCATCGGCACCGGTGTTGTCACTGCGCTGGTTCTGTCCTTCATCCTGGAGCGGACCGTGGGGCTGCGGGTGCCGGAGGACGACCAGATCGACGGGCTGGACGGCAAGAACTGGGACCTAGAGCCGGATGTGGTCACCCACGCGGACAGCCTGCAGCGCGCCTGATCGCGCCGGGAGCGAGAGAGAGGCCCTGGCGGGAGCCGGGGCCTTTTACGTTCGCGCCCCTGATACGGCGGGAATCGGCTATAGTCACTCTCATCAACAAAGAGGAGACCGCCATGCTGTACCCGCTTGCCTCGCTTGAGGCCGACAAACTGGACGCGATCAAGAGTCTGGAAAAGGACATCGGCAGCCCTGTGGTGGCGCTGGCGGGTGTCGAGGCAAACACCGCCTCCCTGCCCGAAGACCAGCTGAAGAAACTGCAGGAGCTGGAAGCGGAACTGGGCGTTGTGCTGGTGGCCGTTCGGCCGAACTAGCGGGCGCAGCGGACAGGCGCGGCACTGGCCCGGCACTGGCTCGGACGCGGCTGAAACGCCGGCCGCTGCGGTGGCTGTTAAGGTCCGCGGTGCGGCACTTTTCGGACGTTTGCCCGTGCGGCTATTGCTTGCGCAGCATCCGCTCGCGGGCGCGGCATGGTTTCCGCTATGAAGCAACATTACCGGCAGAGCGGTCGTTGAGGGCCAGGCTGAAGCGCAGATTATCAAATCTGCCCATTCGCTGCAGTCAGTCTCAACAGTCCAGACGCGGGACAGTGATGGCTTTGGAAGAGGTAACAAACAGACGGTCGCTTTCAGTGTGAGTGGCCGGCGTTCGAATGGCTGCATCATGCCCAAGATCGACCCCGCTCCGAGAGCGGATGATCGAGGACATGCGCATCCGCGGGATGGGCGGTACGGCGCAGAAAGCGCACATCCGGGCGATCAAGGATTTTGCCGTCTTCCCCGGGCACCCGCAGATACTGCCACGCCGCAGGCGCTTCGCGCCTATCAATTGCACTTGACGGATACTGGGATAACGCCGGCAACGTTCAACGCCTGGACCGTGACGCTCAGGACCTGCTTCGGCATGGCCTTCGGGCGCGGGGAGACGAAACGCTACATTCAGTTCCGCACACATGCTAAGCTGAGCACGGCAGCGCAGTACACCGATGCCGCCGCCAGGAGGATCTACGGCACGTCAGCCCCTACGGGATGTTGGCGAAGTTGCAGGATCAGACACTCGGGCGAAGCTTGAAGTGACAGGTTGCCCGGGTGCCGGACCGAGGCGCCCGGCGGGCCTGTGGCGGGTTGCACCACGTACGGTCACAAGCACATCGCCTATTACTCCTTCAAGACGCCATTGCGCGGCAGACGCATACAAAGCATGCTGCCGAGAGCGGGGCACTGCCCGAGGTGCCAGGGGCCGGCCGTGCGCGACTGGATGGCGGCGCGGGTCGAGGACCTGCTGCCGGCCTGGTATTTCCACTTGGTCTTCACCATGCCCGCCGGGATCACGCAGATCGCCTTCTGGAAAAAGCGGGCGGCCTGCTGTTCCGGGCGCCGGCACAAACGGTCGTGACCATCGCTGCGGCCCCCAAGCGCCTTGGCGCACGGACCGGTATGGCCAGCATGCTGCATACACTGTGCGCGAGGCGCGTCTTCGACACGACACACACCGTGCCGGGGCGCGTCTTCGACAAGACGGGATCAGCGCTGAGAACTGGGCATTGCGCGCCAGCCTGATTGCGAATTGCAAAATGTGCGACGTCGATCCGGTCAGCTGCCTTTCCGGCACGCTGCGCGCGTTGCTCGACGGCCATCCCAGAAGCCGCATCGACGACCTCATGCCTAGGAACTTCCCGCCCGCGTCAAGCCGCGCCGCGCAAGGCAGCGCCGAGGCGCTTGTTCCAGTTCGTGAAACAGGGCGGAAATTCGAATGCATAACTCCCAGGGGCGAGCGCCATAGAAGCGCGTGGATACCCGGCCTTCTGTGCGGCCTGCTACGCAGCCCGGTCCAGGTTTGAACTGCCGGAACTTTTGGAAATCGCCGCCGCAGTCAGCGGCCCTTGGGCCGAGACCCTTAAACGCACCCTTGCTTTCCCCTGTTCTCCTCCCCGGGGCAGCCGCATCTGAGGTACGATTCGGGAGAGTACAGCCGCACCCTACCGTCGCTTCAGCCGGTCTTCACGTGCAGAATTCCCGGTGTTGCGCTGTCTCCGTTCTCAAGCCTGGGCGGCGCAAACGGAGTAGGTGCCCGCGGAGCGATCTGCGAGGTCAGCAGGAAGAAGATCAGCAGCAGGAACACCACGTCGATCATCGGCGTGAAGCTGAGGCGCTTTTTTTTGAGCGCGGTGGTCCAAAGGCCAGCCTCATTCTGCAGCGTGCCGCAATGCCGGGCGGCCAGTTCCGCCTTGGCGGTGCGGGTGGTTTCCTTCTCTGCCGTCTCCGCAGTGAATTCAGGCTTCAGCGCGGCCCGCATCGCAGACAGCGTTACCCGGTCCAGCGGTGTGCGTCCTGCGGTGGCTAGGCGCCGCGTGCCCCTCACCCCATTGAACAAGCCATGCTTCGGTCAGCGGTTTGTGCCAGGCGCCCGCCAGCGCAAGCCGGGTTGCACACCAGAAAAACAGCGCGGGGTCAGCACCGACAGCCCTGCAATCACCCACAGGGCGGGGCCGCCGCGGGCCATGAAAACAAGGAGAGGGGCAAGGAACAGCGCAGCCTCCGTCAGTGGCCCGGGTTTTCCGGGTCGGTTTGCTCTGCGCCGCGGTCAAAGCGTTCGGCATAGGATACGCTCAGGCGGCTGGGGCCGTGCAGCAACCGCCATTGACGGATGCCATTGCGCCAGCCTGCCCGGCCTTCGCGGGTGCCGGGCTCTTCGGCATCCTCAGCAGGTGTTTCTGTATTCAGCAGCCCCCACACTGCCTGCTTACCCTGGCAATATGCTTCGGCGCCCCAAGCACCCAGCAGCTCCTGAAAGGCATCAAAGGCGGCACGGTTGAACACCTTGTCCTCGCCCAGCCGGTTGACCACCGGGTTCTCCGGATGCACGCCGCAACAGGGCACCCAGCCCTCGGGGATCGGGGTGTTGGCGGAATGGGTACGCTCGGCACGCAGCAGCTTGGGCAGCACATGGGTGTGCGGGCCTTCGGGGGATTTGCCACCGGTGTCGGGACCGCAGATCATTTGATAAACTTCGACCCGGCCAAGGCGGGTCAGCAGCACCCGATGCGGATGGTGCTTCAGGATCGCACCCATCGCCGGGTTGCCGTGCTCGAATAGCGACCGGCCGGCGTTTTCGTTCAAAACTTCCAGCAGTTCCGGGTCGGCGGTGCGGATGCAGAAATCCGCCTGGTACTGGCCCAGCCCCATGTCGAACAACTGGGCGCCGCGGTCTTCGTCGCGCAGCGCATCTTCGTCGGGGCCAAGCGCGGTCAGCACATCGCGCTGGTTCATCGCGGCGGCGTCATGCGGCAGGCACAGGGATACCGCCTGGGTCCAGCGGTGCGGCTTGGGGCTGAGGATCTCATAGGCCACCGGGCGCACGCCCTCCAGCGTATCAATACGCACCCCGCCGCGGTCCGTGACCTGCATAAGCCCGGCATGTTCTTGCGGCGCCGGGTCGCCATAGACGTGGTGGAACTCACCTATGGCGCCAAAAGACCCCATGTTCCAACCGCAGTCTTCCTGCATCAGCGCGTCTTTCAGCACTTGTTGAAGCTTAGGCATCTGCGGCCCACCTGTTGGTTGTTTTCCGCTCCAGAGCGCCGGTGTGGACGGCCTGATAAACGGCTTTGCCGATGGCTTCGCCGGTGGCGGTGTGCAGCCCTGCATAGGGGTTTGCGCCGGCCAGGGCGGCCACCGCGACGCAGTCGGTTCCGGTGCCGGTCGCGGTTCCGCTTGGCAAAATGATGCCAGCGTCCATCACGGCCGCGGTGCGGGCCTGGACCGCGATGCTCATCGCTTCGATCAGCCCGGCGTGGGTCAGCCCTTCGGAGAGGCGCAGTGCGACATTGATGGTGCCCCAGTTGCGGCCGGCGTAGTCCATCCGGCTCCCAACCCGCTCGGCGTTGGACAGCCCGACGGTGGCTACCGCATGGGCCTGGATGCCCTCCACCTCAGCCATGGCTTCGCAGTAGCGGCGCACATCGCGCGAGGTGAGAAAGGCCACGGCATCCCCGCCACCCCGCTGTGCCAGTTCACCGGCAAACCATTCGGTGACATCCAGATCCCGCGGCAGGTCACTGTTGCGGACTTCGCGCCACAGGATGCGGCGGGCGGTGACCAAGCCGGGGCGGTTCACTGCCAAGCTCAGCACTTGCATCTCTGCACCGAGGTCAAACTCGATCCAGGGGTGTTCCAGGGTGACCCTGCCCATCACAGCACCTCCAGCGGCTGGAATACCGGCCCTTGCGCCGTGGTCTCATGCCAGATCGAGATGCCAAAGGCGCGGGCCATCAAGTCCGGTGTCAGCACTTCGGCGGGCGGCCCGTCGGCGAGGATGCTGTCTTCGGCCAGCAGGATCAGCCTTGTGCAATGGCGCGCCGCCAGCCCCAGATCATGCAGAGATACCAGCGCGGCGCGGCCTTCGGCAGCGAGGCTGGCAAAGACCTCCATAGTGGAGATCTGATGCGCCGGGTCCAGCCCTGCGGCAGGTTCATCGGCCATCAAAAGCGGCGTATCCTGCGCCAGCGCGCGGGCAATCAGCGCGCGGGCCTGCTCGCCGCCCGAGAGGCGCGATGCAGCACGCTGGCGGAGCGGATCCAGTCCCATGCGCCCAATCGATTGATTGACCAGCGCCTGATCGCCAGGCGGCAGCCGCAGCCCCTGCGGCAGATGCGGCAGGCGGCCAAGCGCCACCAGCCGCTCCACCGGGATCGGCCAGGCGATCTCGCGCGATTGCGGCATCCAGGCCACCGCGCGGGCGCGCTCCGCCGCGCTCATCGCTGCCAGCGAGCTGTGCCCTTGCGCCTGGATCAGCCCCAGGGCGGCGCGCATCAGGCTGCTTTTGCCTGCGCCATTCGGCCCCAACAGGCCGACGAATTCACCTGCCTGGATTTCAAACGACACATCGCGAAGCACCGGACGGTTCCGCAATGTGACAGCGAGGTTCCGGACTGAAAGCACGCTCATGCCAGCCCCTTCCGCGTCTTGTAGATCAGGTGCAGGAACAGCGGCGCGCCAACCAGCGCAGTGACCACCCCCAGCTTGAGATCCCGCGACGGCAGGATGATCCGCACAGCGATATCAGACAGTTGCAGCATGATGGCCCCGCCAAGCGCCGAGGCGCACAACAGCCGCGACGGCTGGCCGCCAACCAGCGGGCGCAGGATATGCGGCACCACCAGGCCAATGAAGCCGATAGCGCCCGCCACAGCAGTGGCGCCGCCGACAATGGCGGCAGTCCCGACCACCAACAGCAGCCGCAGGCGGTTCAGGTTCATTCCCATGGTCTGCGCCGCATCTTCGCCCAGAGTAAGCGCATCCAGACCCCGCGACAGCGTCATCAGGATCGCGGCCCCGGTCAGCGCAAACGGCAGCACCAGCCAGACATGCAGCATCGAACGGTCCGCCAGCGAGCCCATCATCCAGAACACGATCTCATTGGCGGCAAAGGGGTTGGGCGACAGGTTCAGCACCAGCGAGGTGAGCGCCGCCGCCATCGCCGAAATCGCGATCCCTGCCAGGATCAGCGTCAGCGAGCCGCCCTGCGGCCCGGCCAGCGCCATCACCAGAAACACACCCGCCAAAGCACCGGCCAGAGCGGCCAGCGGCAGGCCCAGGGTGAGGCTGGCCGCCAGTCCGGTGTTGATCGCCAAAACCGCCCCCAGCGCCGCCGAGGAGGACACGCCGATCAGTCCCGGCTCCGCCAGCGGATTGCGCAGATAGCCCTGCATCGCGGCCCCCGTCAGCCCCAGACCTCCGCCGATAATCACCGCCAGCAGCGCCCGCGGCAGCCGGATTTCGCGCATCACCAGCGTCAGCGGGCCATAGCTGTTGTCAAAAAGGGCCGCGAGGCTTTCGCCGATGCCCACATCCGCAGGCCCCACGGTCAGCGACAGAGGGAACAACGCCAGAACGGCCGTGGCAAGCATCAGCATCAGACGGGTCATTCCCGGCCCTCCTTTTCCAGAAAAATGCGGCGTTCCTCCGCCAGCGCCGCCACCGCGCGCAGCACATGCGGGGTGCCGCAGACCCAATCCGCATCGCGGATCTGCCCGGCACCGCTGCGGGCGGCCAGCTGCCGCACCACCGGATGCGCCAGATTGTCCTCGCTGCGGGAGGCGCGCGGATAGGGCGACGTGCCGATCAGCAGATCCGGCGCGGCCAACGCCAGCAGTTCCAGCGGCATATGACCGGAGTGCGCATAGCCCAGCTCATCCGCGATATTGCGCAGTCCCGCCGCGCGCAGGATTTGGCCCGCGAGGGTCATGCTGCCGGAAGTGAACCCGTTGGCGGCATAAAGCACGGCGCGTGGTGCCTCCGGCCCAGCTTGCTCGAACTTTTCCAGCCGCTGGTCATAGTCTGCCAGCAATGCGCGGGCCGCCTCTTCGCGGCCCAGAACCTGACCCATCTGCAGGATACGTGCGCGCACATCCTGCAGTGAGCTGGCAGGCTGGAACACCACCACCGGCACGCCAAGACGGCGCAGCATATCCGTGGTGGCAGGTGTTGAATAGGCGCCGGCAATCACCAGATCAGCCTGCAGCAGGTATATCTCCTCAGCCAGCCCGTGATTGACGGGATAAGCCATTGCTGCGTCAGCCATGGCCGAGGCGCGTGTGTCCCGCGCGATATAGGAGACCGAGGCCAGCTGGCCGGGGGCCGCCAGCAGCATCGCCAGCTGGTCGGCACAAAGATTCATCGTGACCACGCGCGACGGCCCGGCAATAGCACCGGTGGCGGCCCACAAAAGAGCCAGGACTATGCCGGGCAGCATGCGCATGGGTCAGAACGCGGCCCTTACGCCGATATAGGCGGCACGGCCGCGCTTGGCGTAGCCCCAGACGTCGGCGTAGTCCTCGTCGAACAGGTTGGTGACGCGCCCGGTCAGCACCACTTTGTCGGTCAAGTCATACTGGGCCGAGACGTTGACGGTGGTGTATTCCGGCAGTTCAGCAGTAGCAAAAGAGCCGAAAAACTGAGTATCCCAGTTGCCTGCTACATGGCGGACATCAGTCGTCACAGAGCCGCGGCCGTTGAAGGTTTTCAGAGTTGCGCTCAGCAGCAGTTCGTGCTCCGGACGGCGAACCTCAACCGAACCATCCGGGTTGGTGGCGTCCAGATAGGTGTAGGACAAGTTCAGATAGAGGTTTTCTGTGGCATCCAGGCTTGCCGCCAACTCAACGCCTTTGCGTTCGCTGTCGCCTGCCTGATTGCGGTAGGAGAACGTGGTTGCGTTCACCATGTAGCTCTCGATCTCTCCTGTCAGCGTCTCGTCGAAATAGGTCACATCAACCAGACCGCGCCCTTGCAGGAACGGCACCTCTACCCCGAAATCAAAGCTGCGGTTTTCCTCCGGCTGCAAGTTCGGATTGCCCAGGTAGGTGGTGGCGCCAAATGTACTGTTGGCAAACAGCTCAAAGTAAGACGGGTTCACGATCCCTGTCCCGGCGGAGCTGTGCAGCCGCACACCGCTGCCTGCGAAAGTATAAGAGGCACTGGCCGTCCAGCTGGTGGCATCTTCGAATACGCTGTTGTTGTCGTGGCGCACGCCAAGCTGCAGATCCAGGCCGTTGGCAAAGCTGCCGCGGTATTCCAGGGCAATCGAACTGGTTTCGCGCGCAAAGGCCGGGTTGGAACTGCTGGAATCCTTTTCCCATTCCAGCATTGCGTTCAAAAGGTGGTCTGCCTGATCCGCCGGCTGCCCGTCCAGGCCAATACTCAGCAGGTAATTTGCTGCTTCGGTCTTGGTCTCTGTCGGGGTGCCGCCATTGAAAGCGCGGTCAAAGTCAGTGCGTTCCAGCGACAACCGATGCTTCAGGCGGCCGCCCAACGTGTCCAGTTCGCCGTAGATCTGGGCCAGTTGCTCATCGCGGTCACTGAATTGCGTGGGATCATCCACAACATAGCTGGCTGCGTCTGTTGCGGTGAAAGAAGTGCTGTCGCTGTCATGGCGCTCATCCGAGGTGCGGACGTTGAAGCCAAGTTTCAGCCGGTCGGTGACGAGGTAATCGCCCTTCAGCTGCAAGGTGCTGCGGCGGATGCCGTCCTCTTCACCGCCATCGCCGGAGGTATCGTAGCCGTCGTCATTGTCATGGGCGAAGCTGAAGGAAATGCCGCCGCGCTCGGTCCGTGACGAGATCCGCGCCGACGCCCGGTAGCCGTCCGAACCCGCCTCGGCGCTACCGCCATATTCGGTGCCGATGCCGCCGGTCCTGGTGATGATGTTGATCACACCGGCTGAGGCGTTGGAGCCATAGAACACCGACTGCGGGCCGCGAAGGACCTCGATCCGCTCGATGTTGGCAGTGTCCAGGCCGGACAGGATGTACTCGCTGTCACCGCCAGAGGCTTCGACACCGTCGATCAGGATCAGCGTGTGATTTGCTTCGGCGCCGCGGATGCGGACCTGGGTAAAGCTGTCGCCGGAGCCGTTTATCATCAGGCCGGGGACCGAACGCAGCGCGTCCTGGACAGTGGTGATACCGCGATCTTCGATTTCTTCGCTGGTCAGAACTGAGACGGAGCGGCCGTATTTTTGGGCCTCAATCGGCGTCAGGCCGCCGGAGACGATGATCTCCGCCAGGTCAGTGACCTCTGAATCCTGGGCGGTTGCGATTGCAGGGGTGACGGCCAGGGCCGCGGCCAGGGACAAGCTTGCCTTGCGCATATTCCATTCCTCCCGGCCCGCGCAACAAACGCAGGCCAAGTGACTGCCCAAGCGGGCAGTGTATTCGGGTCGGGTCTTTGGAAGGCACTGCCTCCGCAGACGGTGAAAACTGCCACCACTACGGAAATCCGTTATCTACGGCGCGCCCCGCACCGGGATAGGGTGATCATCCTGGCAGGTCTCCTGACTCGCGGGTCGAAGCTTTGCCGCGCCTTCCCGCCCCTTGGGGCAGTGGCATTTCGCAGCATTGCTCTCCGCTCACAGTTGCGGGGGCAGTCACGGATTCAGCGCCTGTTGGCTACACTTCACCGTGTTCCCTTTTACCCGGGTGGTTTCCCAGCCGGACCAGAATAGGCGCGACTTAGGCAAACCGGATTTGTTCTGTCAAGCGGAAGCAAACTCAATCGAGATTGCTATGGATTGACTGCAAGGTGAAATGAAAAAACAATTGTTTAAATTTATACACTTACGTCCGAGAATCTTCGTGAAGAAAATTCGGCTTTGAGCACCGGGGATGCGGCTTAAGTCTGAAAGGGAGTATGTCGAACCGCGGCCGATACTGCTGTTCAATCTCATGCGGGACCTATGAGGCGAGCTTTTGCAATGCAGGCAAGCCCGTCGTTGCTCCTTTCCAATGCCAGTTGAAAACTGGAAGGTTCACTTTCTGCGATTAGTGGCAAAAGTGTTTCCTCTTGCCCTGTCTGCTTGCAGCCGCGGTGAAGGAAAGGCGTCTGCGCGCCTTGGGCACTGCCCGCCAAAACGTCCCTGCACCATGCCTAACCCTCCGCACTTCCTTCTGCCATGCAGCGGGCGGTTTCCGGAAGTGCAGCGGGCCGTCGTGCTGCACGCGCGCCGCGAGAATCCGGCACTTCCGCAATGGGCTCGAACCAGCCCTCCCAACCAAGAAAAAAGCCCCGCAGACACCTGCGGGGCTTTCGTTTTCAGCAGCCGTGAGGCCGGGGAGATTACTCGTCGCCCGACTTCAGTGCGGCGCCCAGGATGTCGCCCAGCGATGCGCCGGAGTCCGAGGAGCCATACTGTTCCACTGCTTCTTTCTCTTCTGCAATCTCGCGTGCCTTGATCGACAGGCCCAGACGACGGGTCTTGGAGTCGACGTTGGTGACGCGGACGTCGACCTTGTCGCCAACCGAGAAGCGCTCGGGGCGCTGGTCGGCACGGTCGCGCGCCAGGTCGGAGCGGCGGATGAAGGACTTCATGCCCTCATATTCCACTTCGATGCCGCCGTCTTCGATCGCGGTCACGTTCACGGTCACGATCGAGCCGCGCTTCACGCCGCCAACCGCTTCTGCAAACTTGTCGCCGCCCAGAGCTTTGATCGACAGCGAGATACGCTCTTTGTCGACGTCCACTTCGGAAACAACGGCCGAAACCATGTCGCCCTTGCGGTAGTTCTGGATCGCATCTTCACCGCGCTCGTCCCAGCTGAGGTCGGAGAGGTGAACCATGCCGTCGATGTCGCCGTCGAGGCCAATGAACAGACCGAATTCGGTGATGTTCTTGACTTCGCCTTCGACCTCGGTGCCTTCCGGGTTGGCTTCGGAGAAGACTTCCCACGGGTTGCGCATGGTCTGCTTGAGGCCCAGGGACACGCGGCGCTTGGCACCGTCGATTTCCAGAACCATGACGTCGACTTCCTGGGAAGTGGAGACGATCTTGCCCGGGTGGACGTTCTTCTTGGTCCAGGACATCTCGGAGACGTGCACCAGACCTTCGACGCCCGGCTCCAGCTCAACAAATGCACCGTAATCGGTGATGTTGGTGACGCGGCCCTTGTGGACCGAGGAAAGCGGGTACTTGGCGCCAACCAGATCCCACGGATCTTCCTGCAGCTGCTTCATGCCGAGGGAGATACGGTGGGTCTCTTTGTTGATCTTGATGACCTGAACCTTGACGGTTTCGCCGATCGACAGGATCTCGGAGGGGTGGTTCACACGGCGCCATGCCATGTCGGTGACGTGCAGCAGGCCGTCAACGCCGCCCAGGTCAACAAACGCACCGTATTCGGTGATGTTCTTGACCACACCGTCGACCGCTTGGCCTTCGGTCAGGTTGCCGATGACTTCGGCACGCTGTTCGGCACGCGATTCTTCCAGGATGGCGCGGCGCGAGACAACGATGTTGCCGCGGCGGCGGTCCATTTTCAGGATCTGGAACGGCTGCTTCAGACCCATCAGGGGGCCCGCGTCGCGCACGGGGCGCACGTCAACCTGGCTACCGGGCAGGAACGCAACAGCGCCGCCCAGGTCGACAGTGAAGCCGCCCTTGACGCGGCCGAAGATCGCGCCCTCGACGCGCTGATCGTCTGCGTATGCTTTTTCCAGGCGGTCCCAGGCTTCTTCGCGGCGGGCCATCTCACGCGAGATGACGGCTTCGCCGCGGGCGTTTTCAGCCGAGCGCAGGAAGACTTCCACTTCGTCGCCGACAGCGATTTCAGCAGCTTCGCCGGGATTTGCGAATTCTTTCAGATCAACGCGGCCTTCCATTTTGTAGCCGACGTCGATGATGGCCTGACCGGCTTCGATTGCCAGTACTTTGCCTTTGACAACCGAACCCTCGTCCGGAGTGTCCATTTCGAAGCTTTCATTCAGGAGGGCTTCGAAATCCTCCATTGATACGTTTTGAGCCATGAGGTCTCAGATTTCCTTTTCATACGGTTTTTCTGGCCATGCGGTTGTCTCCGCCGGTCTTGGTTCAGCCGCACAGGACGTGGCCCGGATCACATCTGATCAAACAAACACAAAGGGCCGAGGTGTGCCCCAGCCCTGCTCAGATGTGTCATCCGGACGTTGACCGCCCTTGTACCGACAGCGCGCGTATAGGCGGATTCCCGGGTGCGTGCAAGAGGAAGCTGATCAGAGCTGCGGCAAGCGGCCTGGATTGCCGCTTGCCGCATTGTTCACGCCTCAGGCGATTTCGGTCACGATGGTGTCGCGGGATTTGCGGACCTTTTTCATCGGCAGAAGCCAGTCGCCTTCTTCGGCGCGGGTGCCAAGCGGCAAGAGCAGGACCGAGCGCAGGCCACGGTCCTTGAGCCCCAGGATTTCGTCGATTTTTTCCGGCGTGAAGCCTTCCATCGGCGTGCTGTCGACCTCCAGTTCGGCGGCGGCGGCAAGGGCGAAGCCCAGCGCGATATAGGCCTGGCGGGCAGCGTGGTCGTGGTTGGTGCGCTCTTCACGCGGCAGATAGGTCGCCTTGAGGTTATCATAGTACTGGTTCAGCATCGGTACCTCGCCGCGCTCCTCGGTCATCTGGCGGGTGACGGCGTCGATACGGTCTTCCGAGTAGTTGTCCCAGGCGGCAAAGACCAGAAGGTGCGAACCGTCGGTGATCTGGGCCTGATCCCAGGCGTGCGGGCGGATCTGCGCGCGGATTTCGGGGTTGGTGATGACAAACACCTCAAACGGCTGGGTGCCCGAGGAAGTCGGCGCCATGCGGATCGCCTCGATGATCTGCTCGACCTTTTCCTGCGGCACAGGTTTTGCCGGGTCCATCTTCTTGGTTGCGTAGCGCCAGTTCAGTTTCTCGATCAGGGTGCTCTTGCTCATGTCTTGGGTCCTTTCTCGGCAGACTGCCAGGGGTGGTATACATTTGTGACTGGCTATATAAGGGGTACCGGAAGGGGCGCAAGAAGGCACAGGTTTGAGCCCCGGTAACACGGAAGGAACCGCCATGGCAGACGCCGCCAAATGCCCGGACTGCAGCCGCATAAACGAGGTGCTGTCACGGGTCGGGGACCGCTGGAGCGTGCTGGTGGTGATCTCGCTGGCGCAATACGGGGTGCTGCGGTTCAACGAGCTGAAGCGGAACCTGGGGATTTCCCAGCGGATGCTGAGCCTGACCCTGCGCAGCCTGGAACGCGACGGGCTGGTCAGCCGCACCTATTACCCGACGATCCCGCCCAAGGTGGAATACGCGCTGACACCTCTGGGAGAGTCGTTCCGCGAGCCATTACGCGCGCTGGGGCTTTGGGCGCTGGAGCATTTGCCGGTGATCGATGCCGCACGGGCGGAGTTCGATGCGGCTGCGGAGGCGGAAAAGAAATCCGCCTGATGGCGCTGAATGGCAGGGTACCCGGATCAGTGCCTACCGCGAGGGTTTGCTACTTGCGGATATTCCAGACCCCGGCATCGCGCCGCATTAGGGACTGTTCCGCGGCGTTCAGCCGGGTCGCGGCGGCACCGGGATCCTTGCTGCCGCCCGCATTATTCCAGATCCTCAGGGCCGATGCCGGGCTCCAAGGCAGGCAGGCAGAGGCCAGCCAGCGCCGCAGCCCGGGCGGCAATGCGTCATAGGCCTGCATCGGGTCCCCTGCCCGGCGCCGGCGTTTCAGGCCGGAATTCAGGTTCCGGCCTGCCTTGCCGTCAGCCATTGCGGCGCCAGCCCGGGAAAGGATCGTCCAGCGCGGCCCAAGCGGGATCGAAGCCGCCTGCGGGTTCCGGCATCAGGCAAGCGTCCAGACTGGCGGTGATCGCGTTCTTGTCCAGGCCCGCCCCGATAAACACCAGTTCCTGGCGGCGGTCGCCCCAGGTTTCATCCCAGTTCTGCAGAAACTCGCGCCGGGCTTCGGGATGGGTTGGCCAGCGGTCTGTTGGCACAGCGGCCCACCACAACCCCAGCGGCCGGACCGAGGAAATTGCCCCGGCCAGCGAAAACTCAGCAGCCCATTCGGGACGGGTTGCCAGCCAGAAATGCCCTTTGGCCCGGATCACGCCGGGCAGATCGCCATTCAGCACCGGGTGGATCCGGGCGGGATCAAAAGGCCGCCGGGCGCGGTAGACAAAGGAGGAAATGCCGTATTCCTCGGTCTCCGGCACGTGGCGATCAAACCCGTAGAGTTCCTTGGCCCAGAGGGGGTGCTCATGCGCGCGGTCGAAATCGAACCGGCCGGTGTTAAAGATCCTACTACCGTCCACCTTGGAATGATCCGCGTGAATAACTTCGGCATCCGGGTTCAGCGCCTTGATGACGGCCATGGCTGCGGCGGTCTGATCCGGCCCCGCATCCGACACTTTGTTCAGGATAATGACATTGGCGAACTCGATCTGGTCGGTCAGCAGGTTGACCAATGTGCGGTCGTCTTCCTCGCCCAGGCTTTCGCCGCGGTCGCTGAGAAAATCGTGGCTGCTGAAATCCTGCAACAGGTTCACCGCATCGACCACCGTCACCATCGCATCCAGCCGGGCAACATCCGACAAGCTGGCGCCATCGGCATCCCGGAAATCAAACGTTGCGGCCACCGGCAAGGGTTCGGCAATCCCGGTGCTTTCGATCAACAGATAGTCAAAGCGCCCCTCCCCCGCGAGGCGGCGCACCTCCTGCAGCAGGTCATCGCGCAAGGTGCAGCAGATGCAGCCGTTGGTCATCTCAACCAGTTTTTCGTCCTGCAGCGACAGTTCGGAGCCGCCGCGCACCAGGTCTGCGTCGATATTCACTTCGCTCATGTCATTGACGATCACCGCAACCTTGCGGCCCGCGCGATTGTTCAGGACGTGGTTCAAGAGCGTGGTCTTGCCCGCCCCCAAAAAGCCGGACAGGACCGTAACCGGCAGCCTCTTATCTATCATGCGGGATCTCTAAGTGTTATATCATAACAAATCATAGGCTGGATAGCAGCCTGTATCGCAACCCGCAACCCTGAAACCTGCAGACGGGCCATGGCTAATGGGTGTCTTCCGCTTTCCGGATAACGCAAAACGGCATTCAGCCGCTGTGTTTCGCTTGCAGTCTGGACCGGCAGTCAAAAGCGGGCACAATATGAGCCAGCAACTGAATTTCCTTGTCATCATCTCCGGCGAGCACCGCAAGGATGCGATGGGTTGCGCCGGCCATCCGATTGTGAAAACCCCGAACCCGGATGCGCTGGCCGCACGCGGCACGATGCTCACCTCGGCCTATACGCCCTCCCCATGTGCGTGCCGGCACGGGCGGCGGCTGCGGGCGACCTGCGATCCGGAAGAGGTCAATGCCCGCGCCTATGCCGGCCAGCGCCGCCGGATCGCCGCTGTAGTGCTTGCTGACGATCCGGCCTTTCCCTAGGCTCGTGAACGGGAGGGTCTGCAATGACACTGAACGAAGCGATCGGAAGCCAGCCGCTCTGGGTGCAAATCTGGGTCAACATTCTGTTCCTGGGTGCTTTTGTCCTGCCGCTGGCTCTGCTGATCTGGAAGCCCAGCCGGGTGGCCGGGCTGGCCACCGTGGCGGCCAGTGTATTGGCGGGGGCCGGAGTTTATTGGCTATACGGGCAGCTTGGATATGTACGCCTCTTGGGACTGCCGCATATAGTCCTGTGGACACCTCTGCTGATCTGGCTGTGGCGGCAGCGGGCGCAGCCCGGTATGCCCGTTTGGCCACGGCGGATCATTCTGGCTGTCTGCACAGTGATCGCAATTTCGCTGGCCTTTGATTATGTGGATGCGGCGCGGTATCTGCTGGGAGAGCGGCAGCCGTATTAACCGCTGCCGCGCACAAAAGTTTTGCAAAAACTTTTGGCAATTTTCTTACTTAAGAAAATTGCGCCGCCCGCCTAGAGGTCGATTTCCTGCACACCGTCCGGTTCGCCGGCGCGGGAGCCTTGGTTCGAGAAATGCAGATGTATTTTTTAACCCAGGGCACGGCCTGCGGGTCCTCAACAAACTCTCGTTTGCCTTTCCGAACATGAGCAGCGGAATTCAAAGTCTCTATCCAAGGCCTGCAGGCGATGCGTCACGGCGTATCAAATAGGAATTGGCGGCATCCTCGACCAGCGCGAAGTGGTTGATGGGCTTGGAGTTGAACACCATCCAGCCTTCCTCGAAGATCCGGTGCATGAGCTTGGAACCGCCGCGGCCAATGTCTATGTACAGCACTGCGATCTGGTACTTTGAGCGGGCCGCTGGTTTCGCCAACAGGGGCGCGCTGCCCGGCAGGTTCCTCGCAGCCCAGCGGAACGGCAGCTCCGCAAACAGCTCTTTGAGTTTCCAGGGACAGGTTTTCCTGCAACGGCTGCACATGGCGCCGGATTTCAGCCGGGGGCCGAGGACGGGGTACAGCATCACCTCGCCGATGCGGGAAACGTCACCGAGGCTGGACAACAGCAGCAAGGGCGGTTGCAGCACTCCGCCATCCATCACCGAATGCACTCGCGCAGGATAGCCGAGATTGCGGACGTAACTACCGTTTTGGCGGCCTCCTGCAGGCCCTTACCGAGATAGCCGAACAGGGAGCGAGCGAACAGGCCGGCCCGTTCCGGCACCCGGGCGGCGTTCGCCTCATTGATATAGAGGTGGGATCCGCCACGTTTTTCAGGGTATCGAACGGGTGCACAAGCCGGTTGCGGCAGGAAAACAGTTCACCCCCTGGTTTGCCCCTGATGTGTTACAGCTTGGCGACGATGCGCGGCCCAACCAGCAACAGTTTGGCGGCGGTCAAACGCAGCACGCACCAGGTGACGCGGGTCAGCCTGCGTCCGGCATTCCGCTATACAAAAGGGCGCTCGATCACCCGTGCCAGCAGGGTGATCCTGCAACCCAGGGAGTTGTGGACCTGGGAGCGCCAGACCGTCACGCTAATTGACATTGCCAACTATTTTGCCGGAAAAGGCCAGCCACACTTCTGCGCGCGTACTTGCAGGCCTTGTTCGGCCGGGCAACAGATCCGGCCGAACAAGGCTGTTCAGTCGTTCATCACGCTTTCCCGCCCGAACATTATGTGTATATATATAGTCATTAAAATTCTTTAATCGAATTGGGAATCCGAATGCCAGCCCCCCGCGAGAACATGAGCTACAGGGATATCAAGCAGGTCGTTCTGGACCGGATCCAAAACAAAATCTGGGCGCCGGACAGTCTGCTGCCCAGCGAAACGGACCTGGCAGTTGAATTTTCAAGCACGCGCACCACTGTGAACCGGGCACTGCGGGAGCTGGCCGAAGAAGGCTATCTGGAACGCAAGCGGAAGGCCGGGACGCGGGTTTTGAATTCACCGGTCCGCAAAGCCCAGTTTTCCATCCCCCTGGTGCGGGATGAAATTGCTGAAACAGGCGCCGCCTACCGGTATTCCCTGGTGGAAAGCCGTATCATGCCCGCCCCGGCATGGCTGTCAGCCCGGCTTGATATCCCTCAAAAGCAGGAGGTTCTGCATATCAGATGTATGCATTATGCCGGCAATGCTCCGTTCCAGTATGAAGTGCGCTGGGTTGTGACAGACAGCATCCCTGAAGTACTGGAGGCGGATTTCACCAAATCCGGTCCGAATGACTGGCTGGTGCAAAAAGTTCCCTTCACAAATCTTGAGCTGAGCTTCATGGCGACCAAGGCCGATCAGACAGTGTCCGAATTTCTGGACGCCCCTCTGGGGGACCCGTTGTTCACGGCGGAAAGGATTACTTGGCTGCGCACCAAGCCTGTAACGCTGGCAAAGCTGTTTTTTGCTCCCGGATATAAAATGACCACTCATCTGTAAGGTTTGCGCCGGCACGCTTGGCGGCCTGCGGTGCTGGCACCAGGTTCGGAATTGGAAATGCCCAGCGCCTGCAACCTGCATCTTAGGGCCGCCAGACAGCATCCTGGCCCACACGGGTGATACTGGCGGACAGGGTCTTGAACTCGCTCCGGATATAGCCCGCGAACCGCTTGACAGAGGGCCGCATTGGCTGGGCTTCATAGCGTAAAATGCCCAAATGCCGGTCCGGATCACCAATGCGGACCGGCAAGGCGCTGATTGATTTCTGGCGCCGCATCATGAACACCACGGAAAACGGCAGCACTGTCAGCGCGTCGGACCCCGTAAGGATACTAACCACCGCGCTGAGGGAGCCGCCGGAGAAACTGACCTTGAAGTCCTTCACTCCGATCCCTTCAAGCACCGCGCGCAGGTCGTGGTAAAGCGGGCTGTCCGCCGGTGGCGCGATCCAGGAATACTGCGCAATTTCCGGCAGCTTCACTGCACCGCGCCGGACCAACGGATGCCCTGCCCGGCAGGCAATTACATTGCGGCCAGGCAGGATCTGATCAAAGGAGAACCCTTCGGGAATTGACGCCTGCCGCAACGGCAGAACGGCCAGATCAAGGGTTCCCTCCTTGAGCTTCGGCATCAGGTCGCCGGGGTAGCCGTAGCTCTGGTCGATACGCACGCCCGGGTAGCCCATCTGAAACTCGGCGATCATGGGCGAGATCACCCCGTCGAGGAACACAGGCGTGCCGGCAACCCGCACTGCGCCGCTTTTGCCGCGCTGGAATTGTTCCAGAACCGCACCGCTGCCGCGCACTGCCAGAAAGACCTTCCTGCCTTCCTCGGCCAGGGCAAGGCCCAATTCGGTCGGCTGCAGCGGGCGCCTGCCCGGCTCAAACAAGGGGGCGCCGACTCGCTCCTCCAGCATCGCAAGCGATCGCGACAGGCTTGGCTGCGACTTGCCAAGCAGCTCTGCCCCTTCAGTCAATCCGCCGCGATCAACGATGGCAAACAGCAATTCAAGGTGACGGGGATCAAGCTTCATACCGAAAGGTTATATTAACGCCCTCAAGTTCGATCAAGTTCGAAAAATTATCCATCATATTGGTGTCACACCCGGTTTGGAGGCACCCGGCATGTTCGACACTGCAAAATACGGATCAGATCAGACCGTCATCTTTGAGGCGGGGCTGCACCGCGCCTTGGACCGTCATGTTTCTGCGCTGGATGCCAACCGCGTTCTGGTGCTGACCACACCGCATCAATCGGATCTCGGGCTGGAGCTGGCGGCGCAGCTGGGCGCCAAGGCGGCAGGTGTGTTCTGCCGCGCCGCCATGCATACGCCGGTCGAGGTGACCGAGGAAGCCCTGGCACATCTGCAGGATGTCGGCGCGGACACAGTGCTGGCGGCCGGCGGCGGTTCGACCATCGGGCTTGGCAAGGCGCTGGCTCTGCGCATCGGCGTCACCCAGATTGCCCTGCCCACGACTTATGCCGGCAGCGAATGCACGCCGATCCTCGGCCAGACTGAGAACGGGGTGAAAACCACGGTGAATGACAGCAATCTGCGCCCGGCCGCCGTGCTTTATGACCCGGAACTGGTGGCAACCCTTCCGGTACCGATGACCGTGACAAGCACGCTCAATGCCATGGCCCATGCCGTCGAGGCGCTCTATGCGCAGGACCGCAATCCACAGTCGACTGAACTGGCGCTGACCGGGCTGCGTATCTTTGCCGGCGCCCTGCCGCGGGTGATGGAGGATCCGGCCGGTCTGGAAGCGCGCCTTGCCACGCAGCAGGGTGCCTGGGCCTGCGGCACGGTACTGGGACAGGTGGGCATGGCGCTGCATCACAAGCTTTGCCACACACTTGGCGGCAGCTTCGGCCTGCCGCACGCAGAAACCCATGCCATCGTGCTGCCGCACTCCGCCGCCTATAACGCTGCTGCCGTGCCCGGCCTGCTGGCCCCCGTTGGCGAAATCTTTGGAAGTGCCGATCCGGCGGCCGCACTGTGGCAATTCGCCAAGGATCACGGCGCCCCGATGGCGCTGCGCGATCTGGGGCTGGCAGAGGCGGATCTGGACCGCGCTGCCGATCTGGCAGTGCAGAACCCCTATTGGAACCCAAAAGAAATCACCCGGCCGGGCATTCGGGACCTGCTGGCGCGCGCCTGGGGAGGAGACGCGCCGGGTAACTGAACCATGAGCTGTCATCAGGGAGGAGACCCCATGATCAACCGCCGAACATTGCTGAAAACAGGCACCGCTGCCGGGCTGCTGAGCACAAGCGGACTTGCCGCGCCCGCCCTGGCCCGGGGCGCAAAAATCAAACTGGGCTACATCAGCCCGCAATCAGGCCCGCTCGCGGCCTTTTCCGAGGCGGACCGGTTCATCCTGGACGGCTTTGCCGCAACCGACGCGGGCCGGAATTTCGAGGTCATCGTCAAAGACAGCCAATCGAACCCGAACCGCGCGGCGGATGTGGCGCGCGAGCTGATCGTGGATGACGGCATCGACCTGATGCTTGTCGCCTCTACGCCGGAAACAACCAACCCGGTTGCCACAACCTGCGAGGCTGAGGAAATTCCCTGCATCTCCACCGTTGCCCCCTGGCAGCCGTGGTTCGCCGGTCAACAGGGCGACTCCGGCGATCCGGGGTCGTGGGAGCGGTTTCACTATGCCTATCACTTCTTCTGGGGGCTGGAGGACATCATCGCGGTCTTCAATGCCATGTGGAGCCAGCTGGACACCAACAAATCCGTCGGTGCGCTTTACCCGAACGATGGCGACGGCAATGCCTGGGGCGACCCGGTGCTGGGCTTCCCGCCGGCACTGGAGCAGAGCGGCTACAGGCTGACCGACCCTGGGCGCTACCAGAACCTGACGGATGACTTCTCCGCCCAGATCAACGCCTTCAAACAGGCCGAAGCGGAGATCGTGACAGGCGTGCCGGTCCCGCCTGATTTCACCACATTCTGGACCCAGGCCAAACAGCAGGGCTTTGCGCCCAAGGCTGCCACCATCGGCAAGGCGGTCCTGTTTCCGCAAGCTGTCGAAACACTGGGGGAGGCAGGCCACAACCTCAGCTCCGAAGTCTGGTGGTCCCCGAACCATCCGTTCAGCTCCTCACTGACGGGCCAGTCCGCAGCCGGTCTTGCCCACGGCTTCACCGCTGCAACCGGGCGGCAGTGGACCCAGCCGATCGGCTTTGCCCATGCGCTGTTCGAGATGGCCGCTGATGTGATGGCCCGCGTGGATGATGCAGGGGATGCCGATTCCGTGTCCGAAGCAATCGCCGCCACCGAGCTTGCCTCCATCGTCGGACGCATCGCCTTTGACGGCACCGGCCTGCCGCCGTTTGCGCAGGCGAACGTGGCCAAGACACCGCTGGTGGGCGGTCAATGGCGGCTGACAGAAAGCGGCAGCTATGACCTTGTGATCGTTGACAGTTCCACCGCCCCCGAGGTGCCGCCGGGCGGCGTGATGGAACCCATTTCATGATGCTGAAAGGAACCCTGTATTGCCGCATCGGCGCGATGGGGCGGGTGGAGCTGCTGACATGACCCTTCTCTCATTGCGCAACGTTTCGAAAAGCTTTAGCCAGCTGAAAGTGGCTGATGACGTCACCCTGGAGATTCCGGCGGGCCAGGCGCTTGGCATCATCGGGCCCAATGGCGCGGGCAAGTCGACGCTTTTCAACCTCATCACCGGCAATCTGCGCAGCGACGCCGGAACCATCCGCTTTGACGGGCGCGACGTGACGGCGGTTCCCGCCATGCAGCGCTGTCTTGCCGGTGTCGGCCGCTCCTTCCAGGTGCCGCAGCCCTTCGGCAACATGACCGTGTTCGAGAACCTGCTGGTGGCCGCCACCCACGGCCGCAAGGCCTCCGAACGGGATGTGCAGGCTGATTGCGCCCGCATTCTAAGCCAATGCGGTCTGTTGCAGGCGGCCAACCAACCGGCTGGCGGCCTCGCGCTGCTGCAGCGCAAGCGGCTGGAGATGGCGCGTGCGCTGGCAACGGATCCCAAGCTGCTGCTGCTTGACGAAATCGCCGGCGGTTTGACCGAGGGCGAATGCCTGTCTCTGGTAGACACCATCCGCAGCATCCATGCCCGCGGCGTTACCATTATCTGGATCGAACATGTTCTGCATGCGCTCAACTCGGTGGTGGAGCAGCTGCTGGTGCTGAATTTCGGCAAGGTGATCGGCCTTGGCGCGCCGGATGAAATCATGAACCGGGCCGAGGTCCGGGAGATCTATCTGGGGGCCGGCGTCTGATGCCCATTTTGGAAACACGCGGCCTTACCGCCCGTTACGGTGACTTTCAGGCGCTGTTCGGCATCGACTTGCGGCTGGACGAAGGGGAAACCCTTGCCATCATCGGTGCCAACGGCGCGGGAAAAACAACCCTGATGCGGGCGCTGGCAGGTGTACTGCCATCGGCCCCCGGCATGGTGCATCTGGCGGGCCGGCCCGTAGGGGGCCTGAGTGCGGATCAGATCATGCCGCTGGGTCTTGCGATGGTGCCAGAGGGGCGCAAACTGTTCCCGTCTCTCTCGGTCGAGGAGAACCTTCTGATCGGCACCTACGGGCGCAAGATCCAAGGGTACTGGAGCCTGGAAGCGATCTACGACTTGTTCCCGATCCTTGCAGAACGGCGGCACCATCCGGGCACTGCGCTTTCGGGCGGGCAGCAGCAGATGGTGGCCATCGGCCGCGCGCTGATGTCGAACCCCAAGGTTCTGTTGTGTGATGAAATCAGCCTCGGCCTGGCGCCGGTGGTGATCCGGGACATCTATGCCGCCGTGCCGAAAATCCAGGCCAGCGGCGCAAGCCTGATCGTGGTGGAACAGGATATCGGCCAGGCAATGGCAGCCGCCGACCGGGTCTGCTGCATGATGGAGGGTCGCATCACCCTTGAAGGGCGGCCCGAAGATCTGCGCCGCGAGGATATCCACGCAGCCTATTTCGGAGCCGCCGCATGATCTGGATCGACACAATTCTGCAGGGCATCCTGCTGGGCGGGCTTTATGCGCTGTTCGCGGCTGGTCTCAGCCTCGTTTTCGGTATTATGCGGCTGGTGAACCTGGCCCATGGCGACCTGATTGTATGCGCGGCCTACTTGATCCTTGTTCTGGTAACGCTTCTGGGATTGCCGCCGTTTGCGGCGGCGCTGATGGCCGCGCCGGTGATGTTCGCTGCCGGGTGGCTGCTGCAATTGCACCTGCTGAACCGCACGCTGGGGACGGATATCCTGCCGCCGCTGCTGGTGACGTTCGGCCTGTCGATCGCGCTGCAGAACGCCCTGCTCGAAGGGTTCAGCGCCGACAGCCAGCGCCTGCCGGGCGGTGCGATCGCCACCGCCTCGGTGAAGCTGGGCGATCTCAGCATCGGAGTGCTGCCGCTTCTGACCTTTGCCTCCGCCGTCCTAGTGATCCTGGGGCTGAATCAGCTGTTTTACCGCACCGCGCTGGGCCGCGCCTTCCGTGCCACTTCGGATGATGCGGTCACGGCAAGCCTGATGGGCATCCGCCCCGGGCGCATTTTTGCCACAGCTACGGCAATTGCCATGCTGGTGATGACGCTGGCGGCGCTCTACCTTGGGATGCGGGCGAATTTTGATCCGGCAATCGGCCCTGCCCGCCTGATCTATGCTTTTGAGGCTGTGATCATCGGCGGCCTTGGCAGCCTGTGGGGCACGCTGGCGGGCGGTATCATCATTGGCGTCGCACAGACGCTGGGCGCCGCCGTGAACCCAGAATGGCAAATCCTGGCCGGGCACCTGGCCTTCCTCCTCGTGCTGCTGGTGAAGCCGCGCGGGCTGTTTCCAAGGGCGGTGGACTGATGGCTGATCTTACACACTCTCCGGCACAATCTGAGGCACTTTCTGCGGCGGCACCGTTTCGCGTAACGACCCGCACAAAGGCGTCCAATATGTTCGGCCTGCTGGCCTGCGGCGTGATCCTTCTGCTGGCCGTTTTGCCGTTCTTTGCCGGGCGCGGGCTGATCCAGGATCTGTTTTTCATCCTGACCATGCTGGTGCTGGCGCAGCTTTGGAACCTGCTTGCAGGCTACGGCGGGTTGGTCAGCATCGGCCAACAGGCCTTTGCCGGCATCGGCGCCTATGCGATGTTCGGCGGCGTCATCATCGCAGGCATCGATCCGATTGCTGCAATCTTGCTGGGCGGGCTGGCGGCAGCGGTCCTTGCAGTACCGATGGGTTTTTTCGCCTTCCGCCTTGCCGGCGCCTATTTCGCCATTGGCACCTGGGTCATGGCCGAAGTCGCGCGGCTGCTCCTTGCGCAGGTTAAAACACTTGGCGGCGGCACCGGCACCTCCCTGCCCCGCACCGCCACCCGCGGGATGTGGGCGACCGACTGGATCAAATCCGCACTGGATGTAAAGACCGCCGCCGCGCGCGATATCCTGACCTACTGGCTGGCGCTGCTGCTGGCAGTGGTAGTGATCGCGGCGATCTACGCGCTTTTGCGCTCGCGCCGCGGACTGGCACTGTCGGCTGTGCGCGACAACCCGGAAGCCGCGAAATCCGTCGGCGTCGATGCTGGCCGGATCAAATGGCTGGTGTTCCTGGCGGCCAGCTTTGGCACCGGGCTGGCCGGGGCGCTGATCTATGTGCAGAAAGCCCGCATCAGCCCCGATGCCGCCTTCAGCGTCACCGATTGGACGGCTTACGTGATTTTCATTGTGGTGATCGGCGGCATCGGCACAATCGAGGGCCCGATCCTGGGCGTGCTCATTTTCTTCGCATTGCAATCGCTGCTGGCCGACTTTGGCAGCTGGTATCTGTTCACGCTTGGTCTTATCGGAATCGCGGTCATGCTCCTGGCGCCGCGCGGCCTATGGGGGTTTTTCTCCGACCGGACCGGCATTCAGCTTTTTCCCGTTCAGCGGCGTCTGAACGGCGGCACACTCAAGGAGGAATAACCATGGCTGAGATCGAAACCGACGTGCTTATCATCGGCACCGGGCCTGCGGGCTCTGCAACGGCGGCGCTTCTGTCAAGTTACGGCATCGCGAATATGGCGATCAACCGCTACGGCTGGCTGGCCAGCACCCCGCGCGCGCATATCACCAACCAGCGCACAATGGAGGTGCTGCGCGATCTGGGGCAGGATGTCGAAGCGGAGGCCTATATGCATGCGGCCCACCAGGACCTGATGGGCGAGAATGTCTTTTGCGAAAGCCTTGCCGGCGAAGAGATCGGCCGTATGAAAAGCTGGGGCAACCATCCCCTGTCCAAGGCCGAGCATCTGCTGTCCAGCCCGACGATGATGAACGACCTGCCGCAAACCTTCATGGAGCCGATCCTGTTTGCAACCGCCTGCAAACGCGGCACCCAGGCCCGGATGAGCACCGAATACCTGAGCCACACGCAGGACGCGGAGGGCGTGACCACCACCTGCCGCGACCGCCTGTCTGGCCGCGAATTCACGGTCCGGTCAAAGTACCTTGTCGGTGCTGATGGCGGCAACTCGCTAGTGGCGCAGAACGAAAACCTTGCGATCGAAGGCAAGATGGGCGTGGGCGGGTCGATGAACATCCTGTTCCGCGCGGATCTGTCGAAATACGTCGCTCACCGGCCCAGCGTGCTGTACTGGGTGATGCAGCCCGGCGCCGACGTCGGCGGCATCGGCATGGGGCTGGTGCGCATGGTGCGGCCGTGGAACGAATGGCTGATCGTCTGGGGCTATGACATCAATGAACCCGCACCGGTTGTGGACGAGGCAATGGCAACACAGGTCGCGCGGCAGCTGGTCGGCGACCCGGAGCTGGAAATCGAGCTGATCTCAGCCAATACATGGACCGTGAACAACGCCTATGCCCCCCGGATGCACAACGGCCGTGTCTTCATCATGGGCGATGCGGCACACCGGCACCCGCCCTCGAACGGGCTTGGCTCCAATACCTCGATCCAGGACAGTTTCAACCTCGCCTGGAAACTGGCCGCGGTGCTGAACGGCCAGGCCGCGCCTGCGCTGCTGGACAGTTACACCGCCGAGCGCGCACCGGTTGCCAAGCAGATCGTGACCCGCGCCAACCAGTCCATCAGCGAATTCGGCCCGATCTTTGACTCCCTCGGCATGACCGGCGGCACCGGTCTTGAGGAGATCCGCTCCAGCGTCGCGGCCCGCTGCGAAACAACGCCGGAGGCGGAAAAGCAGCGCGCCGCAATCCGCGACGCAATCGCTTTCAAGAAATACGAGTTCGACGCTCATGGGGTGGAAATGAACCAGCGCTACAAATCCGATGCCGTGGTCACCGACGGGCAGATGGAACCGGCATTCGAGCTGGACGCGGAACTGCACTACCAGCCCACCACCTGGCCCGGCGCGCGGCTGCCGCATGTCTGGGTTTTCGACCCTGAAACCGGAGAAAAGCATTCAACTCTGGATCTATGCGGCAAGGGGCCTTTACCCTGCTGACCGGCATCGGCGGCGAGGCCTGGGAAGAGGCGGCAAAGGCCGTGGGGGCGGAGTTCGGTCTGCCGCTGACGGTACGTCTGATCGGACCGCGGCGCAAATTCGCAGACCATACCGGCGATTGGGCGCGGGCTTCGGAAATTACTGATTCCGGCTGTATCCTGGTCCGTCCCGACCATCACGTCTGCTGGCGCGCCGAAGAAATGGCCTCGGATCCCGAGGGCGAACTGCGCCGGGTGCTTTCCCATATTTTCGGCCGCGGCGCGGCGGCCTCCATGGCAGCGGAGTAACAATATGCTTGATGAACACGAAAAGGGTTATTTCACCGAAGAAACCAGCGCCGAGGCTGTTGCCGCCCGCAACGCCAAGGCCGAAAACGAGCGGCTGCGCGACTGCGTCAATATCCTGGTGAAGCATGTCCATGCCGCGATTAAGGAAATGGAACCCAGCCAGGAAGAGTGGTTCAAGACCATCATGTTCCTGACGGAAACCGGCCATACCTGCGATGACTGGCGGCAGGAGTTCATCCTGCTGTCGGACATCATGGGCGTTTCCATGCTGGTGGACGCGATCAACAACCGCAAACCCTCCGGCGCCTCCGAAAGCACGGTGCTTGGCCCCTTCCACGTGGCCGAGGCGCCGGAACTGCCGATGGGTTCGAACATCTGCCTTGATGGCAAGGGCGAGCCGATGCTGGTCAGGGGCCGGATCCTCGACACGGATGGCAACGCGGTCGCGGGTGCCAAGATCGACGTCTGGCAGGCCAATGACGAGGGGTTTTACGATGTGCAGCAAAAGGGCATCCAGCCCGATTTCAACCTGCGCGGCGTGTTTCGCACCGGTGCCGATGGCAGCTACAGCTTTCGCGCCGTAAAGCCGAAATTCTACCCGATCCCGGACGATGGCCCGGTGGGCAAGCTGCTGCGCGACCTTGGCCGCCACCCGTACCGGCCTGCGCATTTCCACTACATCCTTGAGGCCGCCGGGTTTGAAAGCCTGACCACCCACATCTTCGACCCGGATGACCCCTACATCAACTCCGACGCGGTCTTTGGTGTGAAGGAAAGCCTGATGGCCAAATTCGACCTGATCGAAGACCCGGCAGCGCTGCAGGAGGCCGGTTTCGATGAGGCTTTCTACCTGGTAGAGCACGACTTTGTTCTGGCTAAGGGCTGACGGCATGAGCAAACCCTGCATCATCTGCGTCGCGATCACCGGCTCCCTGCCGCGCAAGGCGCACAACCCGGCAGTGCCGGTCACGGTCGAAGAACAGATCGAAAGCACCCATGCGGCGTTTGAGGCCGGGGCCAGCATCTGCCACGCGCATGTGCGCAATGAAGACGAGTCCCCCTCATCGGATCCGGAGAGGTTCGCGCGTCTCAAGGAAGGGCTGGAAAAGCACTGCCCCGGAATGGTGGTCCAGTTCTCCACCGGCGGGCGATCGGGTGCGGGCAAGGAACGGGGCGGCATGCTGCACCTTCGGCCGGACATGGCATCGCTTTCGGTGGGGTCGAACAACTTCCCCGCCCGCGTCTACCAGAATCCGCCGGATCTGGTGGACTGGCTGGCGGCTGAGATGATCACCCACGGTGTGAAACCCGAGATCGAGGCATTTGACCTCAGCCACATTCACCAGGCTGCACGGATGCAGGCGGACGGGCGTTTGAAGGGGCCATTGTACATTCAATTCGTGATGGGGGTGAAAAACGCCATGCCCGCCGACCGCGATGTCTTTGACTACTACGTGAAGACCGTAAACCGCCTGTTGCCCGGTGCAGAATGGTGCGCTGCGGGGATCGGCCGGGACCAGCTGACCCTGAACGAATGGTGCGTCGCCAATGGCGGCCACGCGCGGACAGGACTGGAGGACAACATCCGTCTCGGCAAAGACCGGCTCGCTTCGTCCAACGCCGAACTGGTGGCAAGGGTGACAGAGATCTGCCACCGGCACGGCCGCCCGGTCGCCACGCCGGCCCAGGCGCGGCAAATTCTCGGCTTGGCGTGACACTGGAATTCGGCATGGACCTGCGGCGGGTCAATATTGAAGCCGCGAAATCAACTGAGCAGACCCGATGGCGGAAATGCAGGTCCCTGGCATGCCACGCGGGGCACTTCACGGCTAGGCCCGGATGCTGTCAGGCGGCGTGCAAGTTTGGCAGGTTGCGCCGCTTGAGCGCCTGGCGGGCCAGGTCGCCGTAAGCCCTGCGGACCAGCCCGCGCCCGTGTTCACCAGCCAAGCCATGAACCGCAGCCAGTTCAGGGAAGAGACCGAAAAGTTCCCGCCGGTCTGCAGCGCACAACCCGCGGATGGCTTCGGGACCGGGCCAGAATGTCTCAGTTGCGATACCTTCTGCGAAAATCACCTCATGCCGCTCGGTCATGAGGTGCACATAGGTGACCGGATTGGCTGCCCCGGCCTGTTGTGTGCAGTTTTCGTCAACTGCTGCCAGCAGTTTCGCCGAGAGAAAACTTTCGCCAAGCTGCGTGTCTTGTCCAATTGCTTTGGGGCCGGTTAACAGACGGTGCTGGGGGGACAGCAGCATCGGGCGCTCCGGAGACAGCAGGCCGCCCGGTCGGACACAATATGGTCTTAGATGCGGGTGCTGCGCCAGCTCTGCCGGGCTCAGCGTGCGCTTGCCGACCCAGATTACTGGCTGAAAACCATTGTCGGCGGTTTGCAGCATGTCGCCCACCCGGATCCCGCCCGCAGGCACTGCACCGCGTCTGGTGGCAAGAAGCACACCCGGCGTGAAACAGGGGATGCCTGCAGAAATGAGCTGGGCGGTGGTTGTGATCTGTGACGGGGCCACCCCCTGCAGAACAAGTTTTTCACCCCCGGAAACGTGAGCAGCGCATTGCCGGATCCATCGTCTGTCACCGAGATATCGCTGGTGCGGACAGCCCCGTCGGGTCCGGTGCCGCCGGTCAGATCGGAAACATCAAGCTGGTCATTGAAGAAACCGTCGCTGTCATCGTCGGCAATGCTGAAATCGCTGACAGTGTCGATGCCGCCCGCCCCGGTCAGGATCAGTTCGTCATAGCCGGACCCGGTGGTAATGGAATCATTGCCCGCGCCAAGCGTGATCGTGTCATCGCCTGCTCCAGCGTCGATCGACACCCCGGCGCTGTCAGCCGAAGCATCCACCACATCCGCCTGATCCGTCAGCTTAAGCGCCTCGATCTCGGAAAAGGTGATTGTGTCGGTGCCGTCGGTGATCGTGCCGGCCTCATCGCCGGTATAGGTGACCGTGACCCCGGTGGTGACCGCCGAGACGTCGACCGTATCGTAGTCGTTTCCCGCCTCGCCGCCGGTCAGGGTGTCATTGCCGAACCCGTCGGACATCTGGAACGTATCCGCATCAGCCTCGCCGTGCATTTGATCGTCGCCGCTGCCGCCCACCAGCAAGTCATCGTCGTTGCCGCCGTACATGGTATCGGCGCCGTCGCCGCCTTCGAGAGTGTCATTGCCATCGGTTGCGACGATGCTGTCGTCACCGGTGCCGCCTACCAAGCTGTCATCACCGGCAGAGTTCCGCAGCGTGTCATTGCCCGCACCGCCGATCAGCGTGTCATTGCCAAGACCGGTGGTCAGGCTGTCGTTGCCGTCGCCGCCTTCGATGTAGTCGTCGCCATCGCCACCGGCGATCGTGTCGGCGCCGATACCCCCGATCAGGGTGTCGTTGCCGAGGCCGCCGTCCATCACATCATCGCCGCCGCCGCCCTCCAGGCTGTCATGGCCTGACTCGCCGTACATCAGATCGTTATCGTTGCCGCCAACCAGCAGGTCGTCATCGTTGCCGCCGTACATGGTGTCGGCGCCATCACCCCCGATCAGCGTGTCGTTGCCGTCGGTTGCCACGATGCTGTCGTTGCCCACGCCGCCGACCAGGCTGTCATCACCGGCAGAGTTCATCAGCGTGTCATCGCCTTCGCCACCGATCAGCGTGTCGTTGCCAAGGCCGGTGGTCAGGCTGTCGTTGCCTGCGCCCCCTTCGATGTAATCGTCGCCTTCGCCGCCAGAGAGCGTGTCGCCCCCGGCCCCGCCGATCAGAGTGTCCGCACCGGTGCCGCCATCCAGAACATCGTCGCCGTCGCCGCCATCCAAACTGTCATCGCCAGCCTCGCCGAACAGAGAGTCATCCCCCCCCTGGCCATAGACCACGTCGCTGCCGTCACCGGCCAAAACAGTATCGGCCCCTTGTTCTAAGGCGGTGGTGACCGGGTCATCAATCGTGCTGCCCGAAAGGGTAAATCCCGCCCAGCCTTCGCGTGTTTGCAGCGTGAATTCGATCGACGATTTATCCTCGAAACCGGCAGAAAACCAGGCATCCTGATCGGTATAATCGTTGTAGTCGGATCCGGTTGCGGTGACCAAGCTGCCGTCAACAGCCGTGCCAAGCGACGTGTCCGAAGACACCCCGAAAGAGGTGAAACTGTCGCCGTCGATTATGACTGCCTCGGCATCGCCATAGCCGCTGTTGTCATCCACGTCATTGAAGGTTGCCGTTGAATTCAGGTAGACCGGCTCACCGGTGTCAGGATCAAAGAACTCAAGCCGGAAGGTCGCCTGGTCACCCGGATCGTCACCGCCCAGCAGAATTTCCGCGCCGGCTGTGTAGCCGAATTGCACTGACATGTCCGGGTTGGATTTCTCCACCAGCACCAGCCTGCCCCAGACTTTAGTCCCGTCCTCCAAGGTGGCGACGTCGCTGAAAACGGCATTATTGCCTGTGGATCCTGACCAGCCGTCGTGGGAAATGCTCTGGATGTTGTTGATATCCAGCACCAGCGGCGTGGCGTCCACCCCCTGGTCGAACCCATCGCCCATGTCGCCATAAACGGTATCGTTGCCATCGCCGGCGTCAATCAGGTCGCTGCCTTCTTCACCGGCAACAGTATCCTCGCCTGCACCGGCTTCGATTGTGTCGTCGCCGGTGGTTCCATCCAATTTGTCACCAGCATTCGTGCCGGTTTTGGAAGCTACGAGGTCAAGGACCCAGTCTGGTATCGGCATAATCTTGTTCGGCTTTCAATTTTACTGTGAAAAAAGAGCAACCAAATTCCTCCGGATGCCGGCTGCCTTGCCGGTGGTTGCCGTTTGCGTCGCAAAGACCGATACGCGAGTGCAGGAAAACAAACCGTAAACTCACCGGAAATTACAAATGAACTGCCTTCTGGGAGACTGGCCCAGCGATGCGGGCTAGGCCGCCGGAAATGCCCACCAGACCGGCTTTGTTGTACAAACCGGTTGGGGCCGGACGTCCCCTATCCCCGGACGGATTTATCCTACGGGCTCTGTGACAGGTATGCCGAACCCGGTGCAGCCGTTCAGCATGGCGATACGGACCTGCAGCTCCGCGATCTGGCGATCGAAGTCTCGGACCATCAATGACTGACCAAGCAGCTTGATGCAGTTCATCCAATCGTCGGGAAAAGGATCCCCCAGATCCTTTTCTGATCCTCCTCATATCTCGACACGGCTCCGGCGGTGAAAGCCGTTCCATCGCCGCCAGATAGCGCGGCCCAAGTACTTTGAGGCCCGCAGAGCTTCGTTGCGTGCGGCGGCACCCGGGCTTGTCGGCTTCCATGGCTTGGCGTTCTTGCGGGGCGGGATGGCAGCGACTGCATTTCGGGGGCGATTGCCTCGTGGCACTTTCGGGTATCGTAAGCCCGATCCATTGCCCGGCAGTGCATGTTTACATGCACGAGAGGGGCGGTGACCGATGCGATGTCCTGATCCGCTTCGATCTGGTCCAGCAGTTCAGGCAGTATCGGCACCGGTAATCTTGCGCCATTTCTCCGATGTCGAGGACAACACCGGCGCGCCGCCGCCGATCGCGCCACGGTAGTTCGAGAAATCCAGCTTGCCGAATTCGGGATGCTGCAACATGCCTCCGAACAGCGTGTTCACACCGGTGATGACGCTGAAGGGATGCTTCTTCATGGTTTCCATGAACTCGCCCATGTCAAGCGGATTGGCGATGAGCACGTTTTGGCGCCGACTGAAAAGCAGCTGAGCAGGTTCAAGGTCAGTGCGAAGATGTGATAGGGTGGCAGAGCCGTAGTGACGGTTTCCTTGCCCGGGCGCGGCGCGTCCGCGGCAGATTGAACAATACCTTGATCGACAGGCAGAACTGGATTGCTGCATTCGAGAAGATCGGCGGCCGGCCTGGGCAGCCTTCATGCTGAGCGTACCAAGCCATCTTCTTGTCCACCCGGATCAGCAGAACCCCGAGCGCCCTGTGCGCTTGGTTGCAGCTGGACCAGTTTGCCGTATGGTAGCGGGCAGGCGTTGGCTTGACCATGGAATCCCTTTAACTTCTTGGTTTCTAAATGTGAAACTTGCGGGCGCAAATTTCTGCAACGGCGCCCTGACGCATCTAGCCGCGCTAGGCATTGGTATTGTGACGGCTTGCTGCAAACACGCCGCTCATTGCGGAGACACATTGGCAGCCTCGTTGCTTCATTCCAGCTACGCAAATCAGTCCAGCCCCGGCTGATGGATCTGTTCTCTCGACAAACCGCTGGAAAGCGACAATAGTCCGTTCCCGCCCCCACCGAAAAGCGGCAGGTATGACAGTTACAGATTTGGCAGCGCTGACCGACCCGCTTGAACTGGCAAGCATACTCATAGTGGACGATGAGCCGGGCATGCGGAATTTCCTGGTGAAAACCCTGCGCCCTCTGTGCCGGCTGGTGGACGAAGCCGAAAACACCGAAGCTGCCGCCGCCCTGCTCAACACCGGGCAATATGACGTGATGATTCTCGACAACATCATGCCTGGCCAGAAAGGCCTCGAATGGCTGGCGGAGCAACGCCGTGACGGCGGCTTTACCGACACCATACTGATCACTGCCTATGCCGATCTGCAAACCGCAATCGACGCCCTGCGCGCCGGTGCGTCGGACTTTATCCTTAAGCCATTCCGCTCGAACCAGATCCTCAATGCCCTGCGCCGCTGTCTGGAAACCGCCCGCCTTAAGCGGGAAAACATGCTGCTGCGCCGCGAGCTGGAAACCACCGGCGCCGGCCGCCGCCGCCGCCGCGAACTGGTCGGAACCTCCCCCGCAATTGCCCGGGTCTGCAGCACCCTGGACCGGGTCGCACAGGTTTCAACGCCGGTGCTGATCACCGGCGCCTCCGGCACCGGCAAGGAGGTCGCCGCCCGCCACCTGCATATGCGCTCCAATCGCGCCGGGGCGCCCTTTGTGCCGGTGCAATGCGGCGCCATCCCTGCTGATGTGATCGAATACGAGCTGTTCGGCCATGCCCCCGGCGCCTTTCCCGGTGCTCCGGCAGGCCGCGAAGGGCTGCTGGCCTCGGCGCAGGGCGGCACTGTGTTCTTTGACGAAATCGGCGAGCTCAGCCCTTCGGCGCAAAGCACGCTGCTGCGGGTGCTGGAAGACGGGCGCATCCGCCCGATCGGCACCGAACGCACGGTGCAGCTTGATCTGCGCTTTGTGATGAGCTCCAGCCGCGCGCTGGCCGAAGCCGTGAACGCCGGAAGTTTCCGCGCCGATCTGCTGTTCCGCATCAATGTGATCGACATTGCGATGCCGCCCTTGCGCGAACGCGGCTCCGACATAATTGACCTTGCCGAACTGTTCCTGACTGAAATCGCCGCCCAGCTGCAGCTGCCGCCGCTGGTGCTGCCCGCCGGCGTCAAATCGGCTTTGCTGCGGCATGACTGGCCCGGCAATATCCGCGAACTCAGGAATTTCATTGAACGCTCCCTGATCTTCGGCAGCTTCTCCCTGGACACGCTTGCGCCCGCCCGGCCCGCGGCCAGTATCCTGCCACTGGAGGAGGTCGAACGCCGCGAGATCCTGCAGGCGCTGGAGGCCGTTGGCGGCAACCGCAGCGAAGCAGCGCGGCAGCTGGGTGTCTCGCGCAAGACAATCGACCGCAAATGCGCGGCCTGGGGACTGTAAGCCCATGAACCGCCTGCGCCCGCTGCTGCAATCGGTCCGGGTCCGGCTGCTGGTGATTGCCCTGATGCCGATGCTGGTGCTGATGCCGCTGCTGCTGGGTTTCACCACCTGGCGCTGGTCGGACAAAATCGACGGGTTGCTGATCAGCAAGGTGACCGGCGATCTCACCATTGCCGACCAGTATCTGGCTCGGCTGACCGCCACCTCGGGCGAGCAGCTGGACGCGGTGGCGCAATCGGTCCGCCTCCGCAGCGCGCTGACGGCGGGCAGTACCGCGGATTTCCTGGCGCAGGAAAAGGCCCGGCTCGGCCTTGATTTCCTGTATCTTACAGGCCCCGGCGGCCAGCCCGGGTTTACCCCCACCGACTGGCCGGTTCTGAGCGGTGCCTTGGCCGGGCGATGGCAAAGCGCCGTCGACATTCTGAACGCCGCCCAGCTTGATACGCTGGTCCCCGGCCTTGCCGCCCGCGCCGCCATCCCGCTGGTCGCAACCGAAGCTGCGGTGCCCACCAGCCGCAGCGCCGAAACCCGCGGCATGATCATTCACTCGGCCGCCCCGGTCACCCTGCCGGATGGCCGTCCTGCGCTTTTGGCCGGCGGGCGGCTGCTGAACCGCAATCTCGGTTTCATCGACACTATCAACGCGTTGGTCTATCGCGAGCAAAGCCTGCCGGAAGGCAGTCAGGGCACCGCCACGCTGTTTCTCGAAGACGTGCGGATCTCCACCAATGTGCGGCTGTTCGAAAACGTGCGTGCCCTCGGCACCCGGGTCTCGGCCGAGGTGCGCGGCCAGGTACTGGGGCGTGGCGACATCTGGCTCGACCGCGCCTTTGTGGTGAATGACTGGTACATCTCCGCCTATGAACCGATCCTCGACAGCCGCGGCAGCCGGGCCGGGATGCTTTATGTCGGCTTTCTGGAAACCCCGTTCCGCCAGGCCAAGCGCAGCTCGGTGCTGGCGCTGGGGGGGCTTTCCTGCTGATCGCTGCCTTGTCGGTGCCGATCTTTCTGCGGTGGGCCGGGCGTATTTTCCGCCCCTTGAGGGCATGAACCAGACCATCGCCCGTGTCGAACAGGGCGACTTCACCGCGCGCAACCGCCCGCAGGCTGCCAGCGGTGAGATTGCCCGCGTGGCCGCCCATTTCGACAGCCTACTGGACCAGGTTCAGGAGCGCGACCGCCAATTGCGGCACTGGGGCGAAAGCCTTGAAGCCAAGGTCGGAGAACGCACGGCCGACCTGCGCGAGGCAAACCGGCGGCTGGAACAGACCACCGAACGTTTGATTGTCTCTGAAAAGCTTGCCGCGGTTGGTGAAATCACTGCCTCCGTCGCGCATGAGATCAACAACCCGGTGGCGGTGATCCAGGGCAATCTCGACCTCGCCCGCTCGGTGCTGGGCGAACACGCCGCCCCGGTCGAGGAAGAATTCCGCCTCATCGACGATCAGGTCTACAGGATCGGCGTGATCGTCTCGAAACTGCTGCAATTCGCCCGCCCGGAAGAATACTCTGGCGCCTCCGGGCTGATCTCCCCGGCCGAAGTGCTGTCGGACTGCCTGGTGCTGACCCGCCATCAGCTCGACGCCTGTTCGGTCGAGGCCGAGACCCGTCTGACCAGCACCCGCGAGGTGCGGATGTCGCGCACAGAACTGCAGCAGGTGCTGGTCAATCTGATCCTCAACGCAGTGCAGGCCATGCCCGCCGGCGGCCGCCTGACTCTGACCGCTGAAGATGCCCCGGAGGGCGTGCTGCTGACCGCCACAGACACCGGCACCGGTATTCCGCCCGAGCTGCAGAACCGCATCTTTGATCCGTTCTTTACCACTAAACAGGCGCAGGGCACCGGGCTGGGCCTGTCGATCAGCCACCAGCTGGTGAGTCGCGCAGGCGGGCGGATCACTGTCCAGTCGGAGCCCGGACAAGGCAGCCGCTTCGAGATTTTTCTGCCCTGCCCGGCTGTTGCCTGATCCGGACAATTTGGCGCAAATTTCGGCGCCACCGCTGTACAGGTGCGGACAAAATGTCCCGGCACCGCCCCGCGGCCCTTACCCCGGCAGACAAAGTGTCACGATAAGCTGTTGTTATTACTAAATTATTTAATTGACAGCTGTGGCAATCCTCCGCCTTTGTCAAGCCACGGCACATTGCCGAACGCCATTCCGGACCGCCGCAATAGGAGGTTGCAGCAGCCGGAACAGCACAAGGGAGGACAACACATGAGCAACCGATCACCCGGCGGGCTGGGGATCCTGCACAAGGCCCACATCACCGCCGGACCCGGCTTTAACCGCTGGCGCGTGCCGCCGGCATCCATCGCCATACACCTCTGCATCGGCTCGGTCTATGCCTGGTCGGTCTTCAATCCGCCGCTGACCCGCGAACTGGGGGTGATCGCCTCCAGCGCCGACGACTGGAGCCTGGCTTCGGTGGTCTGGATCTTCTCGGTGGCCATCGTCTGCCTGGGCCTGGCCGCAGCTTTTGCCGGCAAATGGCTGGAAGAGGTCGGCCCCCGCATGGTCGGCGTGGTGGCCGCGCTGCTCTGGGGCGGCGGTTTCATTGTCGGCTCTTTCGGCATATCCAGCCACCAGCTGTGGCTGGTCTATCTCGGCTACGGCGTGCTCGGCGGCTGCGGGCTTGGTCTGGGCTATGTCTCGCCGGTCTCGACGCTGATCCGCTGGTTCCCCGACCGCCGCGGAATGGCCACCGGCATGGCCATCATGGGCTTTGGCGGCGGCGCGATGATCGCCGCACCGGTCAAAGGCTGGCTGCTGAGCCTGTACCAGACCGCGCCCACCTATCTTGGCACCCAGGACACACTGCAGACGGTGGTCGAGAACGGCCGGGTGTTTGCCCAGACAGCCCAGGGACAGGTCGAAGTGGTGCTTGCCAGCGCCACCCAGGCAGCTGCCTTTGGCGGCGAAGCCGGCGCCTATGCGGTAGGCACCGGCAGCACCGGCGCTGCGCAGACCTTCATGACGCTTGGCATCGTCTATTTCGTGGTGATGATCCTGGCCGCCTTCCAGTACCGGGTGCCTGCCAAGGATTGGACGCCGGAAGGCTGGACACCGAAACCCGCCGCCTCGGGGCTGGTGACACAGAACGACGTGCATATCGACCAGGCGCTGAAGACACCGCAATTCTGGCAGCTGTGGGTAATGCTGTGCTTCAACGTGACCGCCGGCATCGGCGTGATCGGCGTCGCCAAGACCATGATGTCCGAGATCTTCGGCTCGGTGATGCCGCTGGTGGCGACTGCCGCCTTTGCATCAACCTATGTGCTGATGATTTCCGTGTTCAACATGGTCGGGCGGTTTTTCTGGGCCTCTGCGTCAGACTATATCGGACGCAAAGCCACCTACATGTTCTTTTTCATTCTGGGCACCGCGCTGTATCTGTCGATCCCCTATTTCGCCTCTGCCGCTGCAGCCAATCCGTCGCTGATCTATCTGGCGGGCTTCTACCTGGCGACAATGCTGATATTCTCGATGTATGGCGGCGGTTTTGCCACCATCCCGGCCTATCTGGCCGACATGTTCGGCACCATGCATGTGGGCGGCATCCACGGCCGGCTGCTGACAGCCTGGTCGACCGCAGGGGTCCTTGGACCGCTGGCCATCACCTCGCTGCGGCAGATGTCGGTGACCAGCGCGGTTCAGGATCTGGCAGCCAAAGTCGACCCGGCTGCCTTTGCGGCCAAGTTCGGCGCCCCCGTGGCGCAGCTGGATCAGCTGGTTGCGGCCAAAACCGTGACCATCGCCAAACTGATGGAGATCGCCCCGGCCGGCACTCTGGATCCGACCCCGGCCTCTACAATACCACCATGTATTGCATGGCGGCGCTGCTGGCGGTGGCCTTCTTTGCCAACCTGCTGATGCGCCCGGTCAAAGAGCATCACCACCATGATGAGCCGGAGCTTCAGGCAGTTCCCGGCGAATAAATCCGCAGCCGGGGCGCCCATTGCGCCCCGGCTATATGATCCCGCAGTTTGATGGTGTGATCCTTGCGTAGGAGTGGACGGAAACACTATGGGACAGACGTCGTGATGGCAGCGCCGCACCCTGTCACCCGGCGGGGTGTTGCACAGCAATGTCCCGGGATACGCAGGCTTCGATCGCAGAGCTGAGCCGGGAGCTTGGCATTACCCCGAAGACGGTTGCGAAATGGCTGAAAGCTCCATCTCTTTGCGGCCATTGATCGTACCAGCAAAGTCGCGACGGCACAGCCGGTGGATAAAGCCGATGGCAAAATGGTGTTGGCATTCCTCGAACACCAGCTTGAAACCGTGCCCTGCCTGCTGGCATGCGAAACATTCTTGACAAAACCACTAGGATTTCTTACGGATTCCCGCGCGCCATACGGGCGCGAGTTCAGCAAGACGTGGGCGGTTTTTCCCGCCGTCAGTCCAGCCATCCCCAAAGAACATGGCCTTCGGAACCTCCTGAGGCAGCCGGCTGGAGAGATGTTGTGACGCTGAGGCTGTGGCTGAAACCTCCGGGTGCCAATCCCGCGCAGCCGATCTGCTGTGGCCTGCTGCGCCGAACAACTGGAATGACGGTACAGGCGGCGGCCATGCTGCTGGCCACCGCTCTGCCCGCGGCAACAGATACGTTTCCGGTAGAAATACAACACCTGTCCGGTTTGGCCGCCGTGCCTGCCAAACCCGAGCGCATCGTCTCTGTCAGCTTTTTCGGGCATAGTTTTCTGCCGGCCCCGGGCCAGACGCCAATCAATTTTCTCAATTGGCATGGCAACGATTGCTCCGGCGTGTGGCCTTGGGGCCATGGTGCGATGGGAGACGCCCCCCGGGCTGAGTTCGGCTCCTATGGCACGCCCTGGCAGGAGATGCTGCACACGCATGGCGCCGCCACAGGAACTTCCGGACGCACCGAGACTGTCATCACCCGGACCGGGAGCCGGGTATCCGTCATCCGCGGGAGCACCCCGAGTGGGAAGGCGCCAGCGCCCCCTGGCCTGGGCGGGCGGAATTGCCATTATGCTGCTGTGCGGCGCGGGTATGCGCTGGGTGATGCTGTTGTCTGCCGTGATCGGCGCCCAGCTGCTGACCGCCGCCGATCTCTTGGGCCGCTTACCACTGTTTCGAGGCAACATGCAGGCCGGTGTGATGACAGCATCAAATTCACGTGGCTCAGCCGGGATGTCAGCGGAATGCTGGCGGAGCGGGGGCAATACTCTGGGTACTCCCTTTTTGTTTGCCTGTGATAAGGCCGAAACCCAGCACCCGCGCGCAGCGCTCAAGCCAGAACGGGCAGATCCTAAAACCAATTACACCGCAGCAAATTGGAGCCAGACATGACCATTCGTATCCCTGCAGCGCTGGCAGCATTTTTGATGCTGACCGCGGCCTGGGCGGCAGCCCAGGAAACCCCTGCCGCGCCGGTGCCGGAGATTGCATTGGACGCACCCGTGGCCTCTGTGACTCAACTTCCAGCCAGCGCGCCGGGACCTGAAGTGCCCGAGGGGAGCGGGAACCCGGTGACAGCACCCAAGGCCGGCCCGATGCCCCCATCAGTCCCGCCCGCCAGTCAGGATGAATTGACACAGGCGGCACGTGACGCTTCATCCAAGGCCTTGATATTTCTGCGCGATGGCGGCCCTTCAATCTGGGCGATCACCGTCTTGTCGGTGATCACAATGGCCCTGATTCTGTGGAAGATCTGGCGCCTGGCGCTGATCGGCGCCTGGTCGCGCGGCAAGGCAGGACAGGCCGTGCAAGCGTTTGAACGCGGGGACCGCACCGCGGCCCAAGCGATCGTCAAAAACCGGATCGGGGTGCGGTCCAAAGTCGTCAGCGCAGCGCTGACCGCCGCCGCTGCCCTGCCCGAGGACCGCGCCCGCGAGGAAACCGCCAGGGTGGCCAAACTGCACCTTGCCAGCGTGGCCACCGGTCTTGGCGCGCTGGAGCTGATTGCCACCATCGCCCCGCTTCTGGGCCTGCTGGGCACCGTTCTGGGCATGATTGCAGCCTTTCAGGCGTTGCAAGCGGCCGGCTCCAAGGCTGACCCTGCGCTGCTGGCGGGCGGCATCTGGGAGGCGTTGCTGACCACTGCCGCTGGTATGGCAGTGGCGATCCCCGCCTCTGCCGCGCTGACCTGGTTTGAAGCGGTGATCACCCGCATCCGCCGTGACCTTGAGGACAGTGCCGCCCGTATCTTTATCGCCCATGACCCGCAGCCGATGAAACTGGCGGCCGAGTAGAGCCATGGAGTTCACCGAAACCCTGAAACCGCGGCGCAAGCCAAGCCTGACGCCCATGATCGACGTGGTGTTTCTGCTTCTGGTGTTCTTCATGCTGGCGTCGCGCTTTGGCACCGATGCGGTGCTGCAGCTGCCACTGGCGGCCCAGGGCGGCAGCTACTCGGGGCCGCCGCGGCTGGTCGGAATCGGTGCGGGAAATCTGGATGTGAATGGCGTGCCGGTGGCAGACAGCAACCTGACCCAGGCACTGGCACCGCTAATGGGAAAACCCACCGATATGCTGATCCTGCGCGGCCGCGACGGCGCCGACTTGCAGCGTATCACCGATGTGACCGGGCTGCTGCGGCAGGCGGGCTACAGCAACTTTGTGCTGGTGGAATAAGGAACCGCGCATGGACCTGACAGAGGCGCCCCGCCGTCCGCGGACCGAATCCATCGTACCGATGATCAATGTGGTGTTCCTGCTGCTGATCTTTTTCCTGATGACCTCGCGCCTGGCGCAGCCTGATCCGTTTGAGGTAACGCCGCCGGACGCAGCAATCGAGGCAGATCCCGGAGCCGGGCCTGTGCTGTACATCAATGCCGAAGGCAGGATGCATTTCGATGGGGCCGAAGGCGGCGAAGCCCTCGCACGGCTGGCTGCAGTCAGCGGCGGCACCCCGGTTCTGCAATTGCGCGCCGACGCCCGGCTGGAGGCAACGGCCCTGGCCCGCCTCCTGCGCCAGCTGGCGGCAGCAGGCTTCAGCCAGGCCGAACTGGTGGTCCGCCAGCCATGAAACGTGCCGCTGAATTCACCGTTTTTGCCTGCCTTGCCGTGTTGATCCATGTGGCGCTGTTTGCCCGCGTGCCCGGTTCCGGCGCGCAATCCAGCGGCGCGGGCGGCACGGCGATGGTGTCAATCCAGGCGGCGCCTGAAGCTGTAGCGGAAATGGCCGAGGCCTGGGAGAAGCCGCCGCAGACTTCCCCGCAGATCGCAGCCCAAAGCGTTGAACCGTTGCCGCCGGCCAACGTCCCTTCCCTGCCGCAGCTGGCACTTGACCAGGCACCGCGGGCTGCAGCACAGATTGCAATACCCACGCCTGCAAGAACGGAAAATCTGCAAATCGACACTGCGTCGCCGTCACCGCCAAAACCGCAGAAACCAGAGCCAAAGCCGGAACCGCAGCCTAAACCCGCGCCTGAACCGCAACCGCAGCAGGCCCGTAAATCCGAACAGGCCTCGGCCGGCCGGGCTGAACAGCGGGCCGCCGGATCGGGCGGCGGCGCTCAGGCCGGGCAATCCGGCGGAGCACAGGCGGCAACGGCAGAGTCCGGCCGCCGGGCCAAGCTGCGCAGTATCTGGGGCGCCAAGATCCGCGCCCGTGTGGAACGGCGCAAACGCTACCCCGCCGGCACCAGCGGCAAAGGCCAGGTTGTGGTGCGTCTTACCGTCTCCCGGTCAGGCCAGCTGCTGAGCCACCGGATTGCCAGATCCTCAGGTGTCGCAGCCTTTGATCAGGCAGCCCTGCAAGCCGTCGCCCGGGCCGGCAAGTTCCCATCAGCGCCGAAAAAGCTGCAGATCAATCAAATCAGCCTTAACCTGCCTATGAGTTTCTCGAAATAAGCCCCGGAAGGCTGCCGCTCCAGCCAGCCCCGCCGGAGGGCCGGATCCCGAGGCTCAAGGTCAATCCGAAAGTTCCGGCGCAGGCTGGCATAGGCCGCAACCGGTGCACATGGCGTCTTCGGTGTATCTGATCAATCGCTGCCGGTGTTATTGGCAGGCGCCGGGATCGGCTCCCGGACGCTATCTTGGATCAGCCACAGATGCCTTTTCTGCCGAGGTGTGGCCGCATTGCTGGGCCTGCAACCGCCAGCCGTCGCTTGTCATTCAGCATATTGCTGCCCTTTGCGGCGCACAGCTGACACCAATTGAAGGCAGCAATTCCGTCCAAAACCGGCGGTGACCGCAGTGTAGAATTTCCGTTTCCACACAATGCAGCTTTTAATTGCTGTCTGCGGGCTTCGTCTCCGAACAGGCCGGGTGCACTTTGCTGCTTGGCCGCTCACGTAATGCTCACGCGATGTGACCCCGCAAAGGCTTGCCTCGCCTCTCCCGGACCTTAAGGTGGATCCCGTACGCAGCATACTGAGGCCAACGCATGAAAGATCTAGCCCCCGTTCCGGACCTGAAGCCGGAAACAGCGCAGCCGGACCTGCCCGCCAAACCGCCGGCACTGCATGAACGGGCACTGCATGTGCTGGCCCGGCTGCTGCCACTGGCGTACTTCCGCCGCCCTCCAAAGATCATCATCATCGACGCCACCAACAGCTGCAACCTGCGTTGCCCGGTGTGCCCGGTCACCTTTGCCATGCAGCGCAAACGCGGCATGATGAAACCGAACGTGTTCCGCAAGATCATCGACGATTTCAAGGACCAGCGGGAAAAGCCTGCGATCTATTTCAGCTTCTCGGGTGAGCCGACCCTGCACAAAGACCTGCCCGATTTCATCGCCTACGCCCATGAAAACGGCCATGACACCTATCTGTCGACCAATGCCACCCGCCTCACTCCGGATATGAGTGAACGGCTGATCCGCTCGGGACTTGCCCGCGTAAATCTGTGCATGGACGGTTTTTCAAAGGAGGCTCAGGAAACTTACCGGGTCAATTCCGACTTTGATAAGGTCAAGGTCAGCATTGAAGAGTTCCTGAACATCAAAAAGGACCTGGGCTTCAAAACCCCGGTCACAGTGCTGCAGACACTGCTGACCAGCTATTCCGAACCGCAGATGGACGAAATGGAGACCTGGGCGCGCAACGCAGGTTTTGACCGGGTGCGGTTCAAGACATTCTCGATCGGCTCCTATACCTCCGCCGACCAGAAACGCGAGTTTGCGCATTTCCTGCCGCGTCAGAAAGAGCTGCGCCGCCACCCGCGCCACACCAGCCATGCGATGTGCACGGTGCCGCTGTTTCAGTCGGTGGTGTTCTGGAACGGCGATCTGGGCCTGTGCTGTATCGACTATGACCAGGTGATCCAGCTGCCCAATGTCGAGCAGGACGGCTTCCTCGCCGCTTACCGTTCGGACGAGGCCGCCCGCGCCCGCAAGCGCGGCTTTCTCAAACAGTTCGGCATCTGCAAAACCTGTTCGTTTTCCAACGCCGAAAACATGGGCATCCGCCGTGATCTGAAAAAATAACCGTGCGGCCAAGGCTGCCCGCTTCTGCTTCTTTCTGGTCAAAAATACCCTGGGGGTGAAGGCCGCCAGGCCTGAGGGGGCAAAGCCCCCTCCCCTGTTACCGCTGCAGCAGGACCGGAAACCAATCCTCGCGCAGCCGCTGGCCGGGCTGCATTTCATGCCCCGGGAAGGGCGGCGATGTGGGGCCGGGACGCTCAACATAGCGTGCATCATCGCCCACCAGCCGCAGCGAAAACGCACGGCGGCGCGCAGTTGAGGTGTTGCCGCGGGATCCGTGCAGCGTCTTGTAGTTAAAGGCGATCGCATCACCCGGTTGCATCGGGTATTCCACCACGGTCATGCCTTCGGCGTCAGGATCAGGAACAGCCATATACTGCCCTTCGTCCGCAAAGAAATCCTCCTCGGAGACCCAGCGGGTCGGCAGCACTTCCTTTTCCCATTTGTGGGAGCCTGCGACGCAGCGCAATGCGGCGTCCTTCACCTCATCCAGCGGCGACCAGAAGCTGATGGTCTGCTGCCCCTCGACAAAATAGTATGGCCCGTCCTGATGCCACGGGGTCGGCATTGATGTGCCCGGTTCCTTGACCAGAACATGATCGTGGAACATTTGCACTGACTGGGATTGCATCAGGTCAGCGGCGACTTCGGCCGCTGGCGATTGTTCGATCGCCTGCTGGAACTCGGGGATGCGGGTCCAGTTGCAGTAGTCGTCAAAGAAGCGCCCGGTCTGGCCGGCCTTTTCGTTATTGGACGCATATGGCCCAGGGTTTTCCATATTGGCGGCCACCCCGGCGCGCAGCAGCTCAACCTGTTCGGCAAACAACCCGCGGATAAGGACAACGCCGTCGCGCTGAAACTGTTCGATGTGTTCAGAGGTGATAAGGGGGTGGACCATGGCGGCCTCCGCTGCTGAATGATGCAATTCTGTTTCGTCATTCCTGCCGGTCAACGGACATAGTTTCAAATCATATCTTTCTATTATACATTTAACTTCATGTTATACCTTACGTTACGCCATTACGAATATATCTGCGCCGTAGTGCAGCATGGCAGCCTGTCCGCAGCGGCCGAGGCGGTGCATGTAAGCCAGCCTGCCCTGTCTGCAGCCCTCAGCCGGATCGAAGACCACCTTGGTTATTCATTGTTCCTGCGCCGCCGCGGAACGGCACTGACATTGACACCGCAGGGCCGGGACTTCGCGGCACAGGCGCAGGAACTGCTGGATCATGCCCGGCGGCTGGAAGACCCGAAGGGGTCCGGTGCCGGGCAAAGAGGGCTAATGCTGGCCTGTTTCTCAGACCTTGCGCCGTTCCTGCTGGCACCGGCGCTGAAGGCTCTGCGCCAAGCGCTGCCAGAGGTGGAGGTCCGCCACCGTGCCTGCGAGTTAGACCCATTGATCAATGCGCTGACCGAAGGCGAGGCGGATCTGGCCATCACCTATGACCTGGGTTTGGATGCCGGGTTCAGCCGGGCGGAACTGGACCGGTTTTCACCCCACGCGCTGGTGCCGCCTGAACATCCGCTGGCAACGCGCAGCGGCCTTACCCTGGCAGAGGTGGTGCTGCATCCGCTGGTACTGTCACAGGAAGGCTTATCTGTGCAGCACATGCTGGGACTGTTCAAGGCGCAGGGGCTGGTGCCGCGGATTGCCCACCGGGCGGATTCGCTGGAATTGCTGCGCAGCCTGGCCGCCAATGGCGAGGGTGTCGGCATCAGCTACAGCCTGCCGCCTGGCGGGATGAGTTACGATGGCAAGCCATTGTGCGCTGTTCGGATCACGGACCAGACCGCAGAAGAGCCGGTGATTCTGGCGGCGCATACGCAATTGCCGGATGCTTCGCCGGCCTTTAAGGCGCGTGACATTCTGCGCACAGTGCTAAGTGCCGGCAGGTCAGACCTTGCGCAGGCGGATCACCACATCGACTGAGGCGATCTCCATCCCGTCAGGGGCTTCCGGCAGTTTGTGAATCACCAGTTCCTGTGCGGGCGCGTCGCTGACGCGGCCTTCATCCTCCCAGAAGAAATGCGGATGATCATGGGTGTTGGTGTCAAAATAGCTTTTGGAGCCGTCCAGCGGGATCTCTTGCAGCACGCCGGCGTCGCAAAAGGCGCGCAGAGTATTATAGACGGTGGCCAGCGATACGGCGGCGCCTTTCTTCTTGGCCGACTCGAACAGGCTTTCGGCGGTGATATGGCGGTGTTTGCCGTCGCCGACCAGCAATTCGGCAAGCGCTACCCGCTGCCGGGTGGGTCTTAGCCCGGCCTCTGTCAGCCAGCGGGTGGCCGTGTCTTCGCTGTTTGGCGTCATGAGCAGATCCTGCATCGCGTTGCTGACCGTATATATAGGTGCAACACCCAGGGTTTTTCAAATGAAATTCATTCGCAGCTAGGCAGGTGTTTCTTGTGTGCGTGTGGCACATTCAGCGCAGGAAGTGACGCGGGGTCCCCTTGCAGGACCCTTTGGCCGGGTGTTACAGGAAACCAGATATACTTATAGACCAGACCCCAGGCAGGAGATGCGCCCGAATGGCCGATTACCCGAGCAGCTTTGACAAGGACGAATTGCTGAAATGCGCGCGGGGCGAGCTGTTTGGGCCGGGCAACGCCCAGCTGCCGGCACCGCCGATGCTGATGATGGACCGCATTACAGACATCAGTGCGGATGGCGGCGAGTTCGGCAAAGGCCATGTTGTTGCGGAATTCGACATCACCCCGGACCTGTGGTTCTTCGACTGCCATTTTCCTGGCAACCCGATCATGCCCGGCTGCCTGGGCCTGGACGGGCTGTGGCAGCTGACCGGCTTTAATCTGGGCTGGCGCGGCATGACCGGCAAGGGCATGGCCATGGGCGTTGGCGAGGTCAAGCTGAAAGGCATGGTCAAACCCGACCGCAAAATGCTCACCTATTTCGTGGATTTCACCCGTGTCATTGACCGCAAGCTCAAGCTTGGCGTTGCCAATGGCCGTGTGCTGGCGGATGGTGAAGAAATCTATCAAGTCAAGGACATGAAGGTCGGGCTGGCAGACGAAAGCTGACCTCTATCCGTTTGATCGAATCCAAGGAGTACGCCTATGCGTCGCGTCGTCGTCACCGGTTTGGGGATTGTCTCCTCCATCGGGAACAATGCTGAAGAGGTCACCGCCGCGCTGAAAGCCGGTAAGTCCGGCATCGAAGCCAGCCCCGAGATGGCTGAGCACGGCTTTCGCAGCCAGGTGGCCGGCACGCTGAAAATCGACACTGCCCAGCATGTGGACAAGCGCACCCTGCGGTTCATGGGGCCAGGTGCGGCATACGCCCATATCGCGATGAGCCAGGCAATTGCCGATGCAGGTCTCTCGGAAGATCAGGTGGTGAACGAGCGTACAGGTCTGGTGGCAGGCTCCGGCGGCCCGTCGACCTCGGCCATGCTGGCAGCGCATCAGGTGGTCGCCAAAACAGGCGCCACCAAGCGCATCGGCCCCTTCGCCGTGCCAAAATGCATGTCCTCGACCATTTCCGCCAACCTGGCAACGGCGTTCAAGATCAAGGGCGTCAACTATTCGATCACCTCGGCCTGCTCGACCTCGCTGCATTGCATCGGCAATGCGTCCGAGCAGATCATGATGGGCAAACAGGACGTGATGTTTGCCGGCGGCGGCGAGGAGCTGGACTGGACCCTTAGCTGCTTGTTCGACGCTATGGGCGCAATGTCTTCGAAGAAGAACGACGACCCCACCGCGGCCAGCCGGGCTTTTGACCAGGACCGCGACGGGTTCGTGATCTCCGGCGGCGGCGGCATTGTGGTGCTGGAAGACCTCGACCACGCGCTGGCCCGCGGTGCAAAAATTTACGCCGAAGTGACCGGTTTTGCCGCCACTTCTGACGGCCACGACATGGTGGCCCCCTCCGGTGAAGGCGGCGAGCGGGCGATGCGGCTAGCGCTGTCGACCCTGCCTGAAGGCCGTAAGGTGGACTATATCAATGCGCATGGCACCTCGACCCCGGTCGGCGACGTCGGCGAAGTCGAGGCCGCGCGCCGTGTATTCGGCGAAGGCCAGGTACCGCCGATCTCCTCGACCAAGTCGATGACCGGCCACGCCCAGGGCGCTGCCGGCGCGCTAGAGGCGATCTTCTGCCTGTTGATGCTGGACAATGATTTCATCACGCCGTCGATCAATGTTGATACCCTCGCCGAAGGCATTCAGCCGGGCGAGATTGCCACCGCACTGGTGGAAAACGCAGGCCTCGATTCGGTGATGACCAACAGCTTCGGCTTTGGCGGCACCAATGGCTCGATGGTTCTGAGCAAATACAAGGAATAAGTGACGATGGCGGGACTGCTGACCGGCAAACGCGGCCTGATTATGGGCGTTGCCAATGACCGCTCCATCGCCTGGGGCATTGCCAAGGCCATGGCCGAAGCCGGTGCCGAGCTGGCCTTTACCTATCAGGGCGAAGCCTTTGGCAAGCGGCTGGAGCCGCTGGCACAGAGCGTCGGCTCGGACTTTATGGTCGACGTGGATGTGACCGACGACGCCTCGCTTGATACGGCGTTCGAACAGCTTGGCAGCCGCTGGCCGTCGATCGATTTCGTGGTCCATGCGATTGCCTATTCGGACAAATCCGAACTGACCGGGCGGTTCTTGGACACCAGCCGGGCAAACTTTAAGAACTCCCTGGATATCTCGGCCTATTCCTTCATCGAAGTGGCGCGCCGGGCACATCCGCTGATGAAGGAAAACGGCGGCACCCTGCTGACGCTGACCTATCAGGGATCAAACCAGGTGGTGCCGAACTACAATGTGATGGGCGTGGCCAAGGCAGCGCTGGAATCGGCGACCCGCTACCTGGCCAATGACCTGGGCCCCGAGGGCATCCGGGTGAATGCAATTTCGCCCGGTCCGATGAAGACACTCGCCGGTGCTGCCATCGGCGGCGCGCGCAAGACCTTCAAGCACACAGCCCAGAATGCGCCAATGCGTGACAACGCCACGCTGGAGGCGGTAGGCGGAACCGCAGTATACCTTGCGTCTGATGCAGGCTCTTGCACGACCGGTGAAGTCATCCGGGTCGATGGCGGCTTCCACGTGCTGGGAATGCCGCAGCAGGATTATCTGTAAGCAGCCAGAAGCCGCTGACATCTGGAAAGGCGCCCCGGGAGGCGCCTTTTTTCTTATTCACCAGTGGTTTCAGGACGCCGGGGCTTTGCAATGCGTTCGCCTGCCTTTTACCCGGCGCACTCCCGCCCGTCGCCGGACTTTTGGCAAAGCCCGCTTCCGTTGGGCGTGGCACTGCGCGTGGCGCAGTGCCACGCCCAAGGCCGCCAGGTGTTTTCCGGCACAGCCGGAAGACCTGCGGGCGCGGGAGTACCGCCTGCCCGCAGGCCAGACATCAGGATACCGAGACCAGCGCGATATCGAAAACCAGATCTTTGCCCGCCAGGAAATGGTTGGCATCCAGAGTGACTGTCTCGTCGCCGACCTCGACCACGGTCACCGGCAGCACTTGGCCGTCCGGGCTTTGCATCTGCAGCTGAGTACCCAGTTCCAGCGGGATATCCTCGGGGATGCCTTCGCGGGGATCTCCTGGCGTGCGGCGGGGTTGATCGGGCCGTATCCTTCGGCGCAGGGGATTTCCAGCGTCTTGCTCTCCCCCACGGACATGCCCTCAAGCCCCGCATCCATGCCCGCGATCACATGCCCCGCACCGACGGTGAATTCCAGCGGATCACGGCCCTCGGAACTGTCGAAAACGGTGCCATCCGTCAGCTTGCCTGTGTAGTGGATGCGCACGGTGTCGCCGTTCTTTACCCCGGTCATATGACCTCCAATCGGTTGCGGGTTGATAAAGGAGCGCAGCCTAGCGTCCGCGAATGTGATGTAAACCCGTATGGATACAATTTCACGCTTTGCCCGCCCGGGGCTTCGTGCAACGCTTCAGCAAAGGGAGCGCCCCATGCCAATTACAACTTGTATCTTTGACGCCTACGGGACCTTGTTCGATGTGACCGCTGCGGCGCGGCAGGCCGCCAGCGAGCCGGAATTTCCGCATCTGCAGGACAGTTGGGCGGAGCTGGCCAACAACTGGCGGCTGAAGCAGTTGCAATACACCTGGCTGCGGGCGATCACCAATGCCCATGCCGATTTCTGGGATGTGACGCAGAACGGGCTTGATTGGGCGATGGAGGCGGCCGGGCTGGCAGCAGATGCCGCCTTGCGCCAGCGGCTGCTTGATCTTTACTGGCAGCTGCAGGCCTATCCGGAAGTGCCCGCAATGCTGAACACGCTGAAGTCCGCCGGCATGAACACCGCAATCCTGTCCAATGGATCCCCTGCCATGCTGGATGGTGCAGTACAATCAGCCGGGCTGGGCAATGTGCTGGACGGCGTGCTGTCGGTGGAGAGCGTCGGCATCTTCAAGCCCGACGCCCGCGTCTACGATATGGTTGGCGCCCGGTTCAATTGCGCCCGCGAGGAGGTGCTGTTTGTCTCCTCCAACGGCTGGGACGCGGCGGGGGCATCCGGCTACGGGTTTGTCACCGCCTGGGTCAACCGGGCGGGCGAGCCTGTTGACAGGCTGCCTTGGAAGCCGGCGCATATCCTTCCGGACCTCACCACAATTCCCGATCTGGCCAAGGAATAAACGTTCACACATGCCGTTTTTTGAGACCTCAGACGGGTTGCAGCTGCATTACTCCGATGCCGGGGAGGGTGTACCGCTGCTGTGCTTGGCTGGCCTGACCCGGGACGGCCGCGATTTCCGCTATTTCGCGCCGCATGCCGCAGGCTGCCGGATGATCACCCTGGACGCCCGCGGACGGGGGCAGTCGGATCATGATCCGGACTTCATGACCTACAATGTTTTGCGCGAGGCACAGGATGTGCTGGAGCTGATGGATCATTTGGAATTGGGCCGCGCTGCCATTCTGGGCACCTCGCGCGGCGGCCTGGTGGCGATGACATTGGCCGCCATCGCCAAAGACAGGCTCGTAGCGGTAATCCTGAATGATGTCGGCCCCGAGATCCCCGCAGATGGCATTTCCCGGATCATGGACTACGTTGGCAGGCGCCCGGCTGCAAAGACACATGCACAGGCTGCAGAAGCACTTTCTGCCCTGATGGCGCCGGCCTTTCCCGGTGTTCCGGCTGCACGCTGGCGCGAGGAGGCCGAGGCATTCTATGACGAAGATGCCGGCGGGCTCAGCTTGCGCTATGATCCGCGTCTGCGGGACGCGCTGCTGGCACAAGCGGCGGCTGGCCCTCCCCCGGATCTCTGGCCTCTCTTCATGACCCTGGACGGGCTGCCCTGCGGAATCATCCGCGGCGCAAATTCGGACATTTTGAGCGCCGGAACCTATGTGGAAATGCAGCGCCGCCTGCCTGCACTGCAAGCCGTGGAAATTCCGAACCGCGGCCATGTGCCCTTTCTGGACGAGCCAGAGGCGCTTGCCCTCATCCATGCTGTACTGGACCAAATCAAATGACCTCAATCGCCATGATCGAAGCTGCGGCAGCGCGGCTGAAAGGCCATGCCCGCGTCACGCCGCTGCTGTCTTCGCCGTTTCTGGACGAAATCGCCGGACGGCGTCTGTTTGTGAAGGCGGAATGCCTGCAGCACACCGGATCCTTCAAGTTCCGCGGCGGCTGGTCGGCGGTCTCGGCGCTGCCGGAAGAGGCCCGCGCGCGGGGCGTGCTTGCCTATTCCAGCGGCAACCATGCGCAAGGCGTGGCTGCGGCAGCCAAAGCGCACAATGCGCCTGCTGTGATCGTGATGCCCGCTGATGCGCCGCAGCTGAAGATCCGGAACACCCGTGATCTGGGAGCCGAGGTTGTGCTGTACGACCGCGCCGGCGGGGAAAGCCGCGAAACCGTTGGCGCCCGGCAGGCCGGAGAACGCGGGCTGGCTCTGATCAAACCCTATGACGAACCGCTGGTAATTGCCGGTCAAGGCACCTGCGGGTTGGAGATTGCAGAGCAGGCAGCTGGCGAAGGCGTCACCAGAGCGGATGTTCTGGTCAACTGCGGCGGCGGCGGATTGTCGTCGGGGATCGCTTTGGCGCTGGAGGCACACGCGCCAGGCCTGCGGGTGCGCCCGGTGGAGCCGGAAGGGTTCGACGACGTGACCCGCTCGCTGGCCGCTGGTGAAATCCGGCAGAACCCCAGCCAATCAGGCTCCATCTGCGACGCGATCCTGACACCGCAGCCGGGTGAGATCACCTTTCCCATCCTCAGCCGCCTGTGCGGGCCGGGCCTGGTCATCACCGAAGAAGAGGCGCTGCGGGCAATGGCGCTGGCCTTTTTGCGGCTGAAGATCGTTCTGGAACCCGGTGGGGCTGCGTCGCTGGCGGCGGCCCTGTTCCACCCTGGCAAGATCGGCGGCGAGGCCGTGATTGCAGTCGCCACTGGCGGCAATGTGGATGCAACGCTGTTCCAGGAGGCGCTGGCGCGTTATGCTTGAACTCTGACCGCACGGCAATCCGTCCGGCAGCCAAGGGGGCCGTTCATGACACGTTTCACCATCGCCTCGTTCAACGTCAAAAATCTGATCGGACCCGAGCGGGAATACTACCGTTTCCAAAGCTACACGCCCGAGGAATATGCGTGGAAAGCAGATTGGATGGCCGACCAGCTGCTGACACTGAATGCGGATATCGTTGGGTTTCAAGAGATCTTTGAAGAGGCCCCGCTGCGCCAGGTGATTGCCGAAGCGGACCGGCGCGGGGCAGAGGCGAATGCAGCCAGCATCCCCGCCCCCTCCAAGCGCTATCACCGCAAGGCGATTTTTCAGAAGCTGGCCTATGGGTCTTATGCTGAGGCTGCGCTGGCATTCGCTCCGAATGTCAATGACACGGGCGAGCCTGGAAAGCGGCGCCCGGGTCTTGCGGTGCTGTCGCGGTTCGGCTTCGAAGGCGAAGCAGAGGTGATCCAGGAGCTGGCTCAGCCGCTGGACATTCCGATGGCTTGCCTGGGCGAAGATGACGACGCTGGGTTCTATACCCTGCGCCGCCTGTCGCGCCCGGTTCTGAAAGTGCGCGTGCCGGTTGGCGATCAGGTTATCACCGTCTTCAACTGCCATTTGAAATCGAAGCTGGGTGAATACATCACGCCGCAAGGGGCGGATTACGCCCCGGAATCCGTGCTGACAGCTTATGACGCCGCGGGCCGTGCCCTGGGGGCCTTGCGCGCAGCGTTGCGGCGGATGGGAGAAGCCTGGGTGCTGCGCCGTGCGGTGCTGGACGAGCTGGAACAAGGCCGCCCGGTCATGGTGCTGGGGGATTTCAATGACGGCGAACACGCGGTCAGCAGCGAAATCATCTCGGGCGAAGCACCATTCAGGAACTACGCCTGGATGCTGCGCCATGACGCCCGGCACGGCGGCGACCGCTATAGCGAAGAAGAAGACAGGCAGATCCGCGAAGCAATCGATCGGGTGCGGTTGCGCTCGGCCGAGAAGATGTTTCTGAAGAAGAGCTTGCGTGATGTGGTCTACACCACCGCCTTTGGCGGCGTGCATGAAAGCATCGACCAGATCTACATGTCCCGCCATTTCGACCCTGCCTGGAACGGCGCACTGGGGGAGATGCAGTACTACAGTGTCTTCAACGATCATCTGACCGACGGCAGCCATCCGGAGGCGCCTTACAACAAACTCGCTTCCGATCACGGGCAGATCATGGCCCATATGGAGTTGCGCAGCTGAGGGGGGCCGGAAAAATCCGATTTTCCCGGCCAATTTTCTTCCTCAAGAAAATTCCACCGCCTGCGGCAGGCGGTTGGTTTACCTCGCCGCCCAGGCGCAGGTAGACTGCGGCGGAACAGAAATGAGGCATTTCATGCAGATCGCAGACCTGGGCGATGTCCAGCTTCACTACCGCATTGACGGAAATGCGGATGGCGCCCCATCGTTTTTGCCAATTCGCTGGGCACGGACCTGAGGGTCTGGGATGCGGTGGTAGAGCGGCTGCCCGCGGGCCTGCGCGTTATCCGTTATGACAAGCGCGGCCATGGGCTGTCGTCCTGCCCGCCTGCCCCCTATTCGATGGGCGCGCTGGTGCGCGATGCGGAAAGGTTGCTGGATCTTCTGGAGGTACGCGATTGCGTCTTTGTTGGGCTGTCAATCGGCGGCATGATTGCACAAGGGCTGGCAATGAAGCGGCTGGACCAGATCCGGGCGCTGGTGCTGTCGAACACTGCGGCCAAGATCGGCACCGCCGAGATGTGGAAGGACCGCGTGCAGATGGTGCAAGCGCAGGGTATCGGGGCACTGGCCGATAGCGTGATGGAGCGCTGGTTTTCCCGCGGCTATCGCGCGTCGCCTCAACTGCAGCTTTGGCACAACATGCTGGTTCAACAGTCCCGCGATGGCTATGCCGGCTGCTGCGCGGCAATTGCGGGCACTGATTTCTATACACCCACCAGCGGTCTGCGGCTTCCCTGCCTGGGCATCGCGGGATCGGAGGACGGTGCCACCCCGCCCGATCTGGTGCGCGAGACGGTCGATCTTATCCCCGGCAGCCGGTTCCACCTGATCCGCCGCGCAGGTCATATCCCTTGCGTTGAGCAACCTGAAGAATACGCAGCGCGCCTGACCGCTTTTCTGCAGGAGACCGGGCACATTGGCTGAGGTTCTTCTGATCCATGGTTCCTGCCATGGCGCCTGGTGCTGGCGCGATGTGATCCCGGCACTGGAAGCCAGCGGCCACAGCGCCCGTGCAATCACTCTGCCCGGTCATGGCGATGGCCGGGATCCGGCAGGCGTCACGCTGGCAGAAACGGCTGAGGTCATCGCAGCAGCCTCCACTCCGGACACCCTCGTGCTGGGGCATTCCTGGGGCGGTTTTCCCATTTCCGCCGCGGCTGAGGCAGCACCTGAAAACCTGCGTGGATTGATCTATCTTTGCGCCTACATCCCTGTCAACGGCATGTCCTTGATCGGTATGCGCAAGGCCGGGCCACGGCAAACGCTGACGGGCACGGCCGCCAAGAACCAGACCGGCACTGGCTACACTTTCCTGCCCGAAACCGCGCCGGACTTATTTTATCACGATTGCCCGGCGGAGGCTGTTCGCTTTGCTCTGCAAAACCTCTGCCTTCAGCCGATCCGGCCTCAGGACACAGCGATCCAGCTGTCTGAACGGTTCGAAAGCGTGCCCAAGGCCTATATCCGCTGCTCAGGCGATCGGGTGATCCCTCCGGAATACCAGGCGCAAATGGCAGCGCAGCTGCCGCCGCAGCGGGTCTATGACATGAAAACATCCCATTCGCCCTTCTTTGCGGACCCCAACGGGCTCGCCGATCTGATCGGGCAAATCGCAAAGGACTTCTGATGGCAGGTTCCGTCTTTGACAGCCAAGTCTACGGTAATCTCTTCGGCAGCGGCGAGGCCAGCCGCCTGTTCTCTGACAGCGCAGAGGTGCGCGCCATGCTGCTGGTGGAAGGCGCGCTGGCCAAGGCGCAGGGCGCGTCCGGAGTGATCCCGCAGGAGAGCGCCGCCGCAATCAGCCGGGCCGTGGTGGAAATCGCCATTGATCCCGGTGTTTTGAAGCGGCCCACAGGGCAGAACGGCGTGCCGGTGCCAGGGCTGGTCGCAGCGTTCCGGGAAGAAATGAAAGCGCCAGAGCACGCGCAGTATGTGCATTGGGGCGCCACCTCGCAGGACATCATGGACAGCGCGCTGATGCTGCGGCTGCGCCAGGTGCTGGCGCTGATAGAAACGGATTTGACCGCAGCAGTAAAAACGCTTGGCACATTGTCCAAAACACATGCAGAGCTGCCGATGGCCGCCCGCACCTATGGCCAGCACGCCACCCCGACCAGCTTCGGTGCGGTGGCGGCGGGCTGGGGTGCGCCGCTGCTGGGGTTGCTGGAGGAACTGCCCGGCTTGCGCCGCTCCTGCCTGCTGGTGTCCTTGTCGGGCGCTGCGGGAACCTCATCTGCATTGGGGCCGCAAGCAGCCGAGGTACGCGCGGCCATGGCCAATGGGCTGGGGCTGGGCGATCCCGGACACAGCTGGCACACCAACCGCACCCCGGTCCTGCGGATTGCGGACTGGCTGGTGCGCGTGACGCTGGCATTCGGCAAGCTAGGCGAAGACTGCATTGCACTGGTGCAAAGCGGTATCGGGGAGATTTCGCTGGGTGGAGCCGGCGCGTCCTCAACCATGCCGCAGAAACAGAACCCGGTGGCGCCTTCGGTTCTGGCGGCGCTGGCGCGGCAGGGCAGCGGTCTGCTTTCCGTCCTGCAAGGCGCTTCAATCCAGCAGCATCAGCGTGACGGGGCGGCCTGGTTCACCGAATGGATGTGCCTGCCCCAAATCGTGCTGGGTGCAGCCAGTGCCGCAAAGACCGGACGGGCGCTCAGCGCCGGCCTCGCGCCGAATGCGGCGGCCATGGCATCCGCGTTGTCGGACGGGCTGGGCATGATCCACGCCGAGGCATTGAGTTTTGCCCTCGCCGCAAAGATGCCGCGGCCTGATGCGCAGGCGGCGGTCAAGATGCTGTGCCAGGAAGCGCAGTCCACACAAACGCCGCTGCAGGAGCTGGTAGCGCGGGCGTACCCGGAACTGGACGCGGCAGCCCTGTTTGATCCGGCACAGCAGATGGGCCGGGCCCCGTGGGAAGCCTTGCAATTTGCCAAGAAGACAGAAAAACCGGGCGGCGAATAGAACCCGCTAAGGAGAGCATAATTGCCTGTGCTGCCGGCAAAAATGGACGAATGCGGCAGGGCTGAACACCATAGCCGCCTGTCCCTCATCTTTGTCCTGGCGACCGTGATGATCGATGCCATGGGCATTGGGCTGATCATGCCGGTGATGCCTGGCCTGATCACCGGGGTGCAGGGCGGTTCGCTGGCGCAGGCAGCAGTTTGGGGCGGTGTGCTCAGCACTGTCTTTGCAGTGATGCAGTTTCTGTTCAGCCCGATCCTCGGCAGCCTGTCCGACGCGGTGGGGCGCAGGCCGGTGCTGCTGGTGTCGCTGTTTGCGATGGCGCTGGACTATCTGATCATGGCCCTTGCCGGCACTATGTGGCTGCTGCTTCTGGGCCGCATTCTGGGCGGGATCACCGCCGCGACGCATTCGACAGCGGGCGCCTATATCGCCGACATTTCGCCGCCGGAGAAAAAGGCCGCCAATTTCGGCCTGCTGGGTGCGGCCTTTGGTGCCGGGTTTGTGCTGGGGCCGCTGATGGGCGGGCTGCTGGGCGAGTTGGGCACGCGGGCGCCGTTTTATGCCGCCGCGGTTCTGGTGCTGGCAAATTTCACCCTCGGATGGTTTGTGATGGGCGAAACGGTGCAGGACAAGAACCGCCGCCCCTTTGATTGGCGCCGCGCCAACCCGTTTGGTGCCTTCCGCGCAGTCGGGCGCATTCCGGGCGTCAAACCGCTGCTGTGGGTCTATTTCCTCTATTCTGTTGCGATCTATGTCTACCCTGCGATCTGGGCCTATTTCACGCTGGAACGTTTCGGGTGGCAGCCGCAGGTGATCGGCCTGTCGCTGGCGGTCTACGGTATCTCGATGGCTTTGGTGCAGGGCTGGCTGCTGCGCTATACAGTGATCTGGTTCGGCGAGCGGCGGACGGTGATCTGGGGGCAGCTGTTTGAGTTTATTGCCCTCGGCATTCTCGCCTTTATTTCCAGCGGCACCCTTGCATTGCTGCTGATCCCGGTCTCGGCCCTGGGGGCAGTTGTCCAGCCCGCGCTGCAAGGAATGATGGCACAGGCGGTTGAGGACAACCAGCAGGGTGAACTGCAAGGCGTAGTGACCGCCGTCAATGCGCTGGCGATGATCCTGTCACCGCTGATGATGACGGCGGTGTTTGCCCGCTTCACCGGCGAAGGCGCCGGCCTCTACCTGCCTGGCGCGCCGTTCCTGCTGGCGCTGCTGATGATGGCGATCGGCTGCGCAGTGTTCCTGCGCAGCAAAACTTCCGTCGCGTAAAAGCGCCGCTCTGCCGGGCTGCTGCCGCATTCCAGCTTGCTTGCCGGGTGCCCACCGCGCCACGCTGCCTGAAAACGGGGAGAAAGAACATGCAAACCATCAAAGCCGCCGTCTGCCATGAATTCGGCGCTCCTCTGGTGATCGAGGAGGTGCAGCTGGCGCCGCCTGGAATGGGCGAGGTCGAGGTCACGCTGGACGCGGTTGCCATCTGCCACAGCGACATTTCTTATGCCGAGGGCGCCTGGGGCGGGCATCTGCCCGCAGTTTACGGGCATGAGGCCGCAGGGGTGATCACCGCAGTCGGCACCGGTGTGCAGGGGTTTACCGGGGGCGACTCTGTTGTGGTGACCCTGATCCGCAGCTGCGGCACCTGCCCCTCCTGCGCTGGCGGCAGGCCGGTGATCTGCGAAACGCCGCATGACACCCTGCGCGGCCCGCTGAAAACCGCGGACGGCAAGCCGCTGGACCAGGCCATGGCTTGCGGCGCCTTTGCCGAGAAGGTTGTGGTGGACCAGCGCCAGATCGTGAAAATCCCGGAAGACATGGGTAAGGACGCCGCGGCGCTGGTTTCCTGCGGGGTGATCACCGGCGTGGGCGCAGTGGTCAATGCGGCGCAGCTGCGTGCGGGCCAGGATGTGGTGGTGATCGGTGCCGGCGGCGTCGGCCTCAACGCCATCCAGGGCGCCCGCATTGCCGGCGCCCGCCGCATCGTTGCAGTGGACATGAGCCCCGGGAAACTGGAGATCGCCAAGGAGTTCGGCGCCACCCACGGGGTGCTCGCCACCGAAGAAAAGCCATGGAAGGCCGCATACAAGGCGCTTGGCGGCCGCGGCGCTGATGCGGTGCTGATCACCGTTGGCGCCATCCCGGCCTATGACCAGGCCCCCGCTACCTGGCGCGCGGCGGCAAGGCGGTGCTGATCGGGATGCCGCATTCAGGCGCCAAGGCTGCTTATGAACCGGTGGTTCTGGCAGCTGTTGGCCAGGGGCTGATCGGCTCCAAAATGGGCGATGTGGTGATCCAGCGCGATATCCCCTGGATGGTGGACCTCTACCAGCAGGGCAGGTTGAAACTGGATGAGCTGATCTCGGGCCGCTGGCGTCTGGACCAGATAAACGAGGCGATTGCCGACACCAAGACTGGTTCAGCCAAACGCAATGTGATTGTCTTCGGCTGACACTTTCAAGGCGGAGCGCAGGGCGTGCTGAAATTTTTGACCGATCTCTTCAAACCCGAGGCCTCCAAGGCGCCGCCGATCACCTCTGAGACTTCGATGAATTTTGAAGCCGGCAGTGTCGGCCCATTCCTGATCCGGCTGGCCAACAACCCCCGTTTCGGCCTGCCTGCGGACTTCACCACTTCCGTTACCGGCGCGATCCAGGACATGGCGTTGAACGAAGCCCGCCGCTGGCGGATTGACGGCGCATTTGACGGATCGCGGGTGCAGATCGAGATCGAGGTTTTCATGGACGATGCAGAGGCCCCTGACCTGGCCTTTTTCAGCACAGGGGCCGCAGTTGATGAGATCGGCAAGGAACTAGCCGCCTTTGCCGAGGCTTCGGAGACCTGAACCATGAAACTGCAAGATCTGGATATCATCGTAACCGCCCCGCCTGCCCCTGGCTGGGGCGGACGCTATTGGATTCTGGTGAAAGTCACCACGGACACCGGCATCACCGGCTGGGGCGAATGCTACGCGTCGTCAGTGGGCCCCGATGCGATGACCCATGTGATCCGCGACGTATTCGCGCGCCACATGGCCGGGGAAAACCCGGAAAACATCGAACTGATGTTCCGCCGCGCCTATTCCTCGGGTTTCACCCAGCGTCCGGACCTCACGGTGATGGGGGCCTTCTCGGGCCTGGAAATCGCCTGCTGGGATATTCTGGGCAAGGACCGCGGCCGTCCCGTTCATGCGTTGATTGGCGGGCGGATGAATGACCGCATCCGCGCCTATACCTATCTCTACCCGCTGCCGCATCAGAACATCACGGAGTTCTGGACTTCGCCTGACTTGGCTGCCGAGGCCGCAGCGCAAAAGGTAAGCGAAGGCTACACTGCGGTTAAATTCGACCCCGCAGGCCCGTATACGATGCGCGGCGGGCATATGCCTGCGATGTCGGACATCTCCATGTCGGTGGCGTTCTGCAAGGCGATCCGCGATGCCGTGGGCGACAAGGCGGACCTGCTGTTTGGCACCCATGGCCAGTTCAGCACCGCCGGTGCCATCCGCCTGGGCCAGGCAATAGAACCCTATTCTCCGCTTTGGTTCGAAGAACCCACACCGCCTGACAATATCGAAGACATGGCCCGCGTTGCCCGCAACCTGCGCATTCCTGTGGCCACCGGCGAACGCATGACCACAAAGGCGGAATTCGCTGCAGTGCTGCGGGCTGGTGCCGCCGAGATTCTGCAGCCCGCCCTGGGCCGCGCCGGCGGGATCTGGGAAATGAAAAAGGTCGCGGCCATCGCCGAAGTGTTCAACGCGCAGATGGCGCCGCATCTTTATGCCGGACCGGTGGAATGGGCTGCCAACATCCACCTCGCCGCCTCGATCCCCAACATTCTGCTGCTGGAAACCATCGAGACCCCCTTTCACGATCAGCTGATCAAGGGATCTATCCGGGTAGAGAACGGGTTTGTCACCCCGCCAGAGGCACCGGGGCTGGGCATCGAGGTGGACGAAGACCTTGCCCGCGCCCATCCGTTCACCGGAACTGACTTGCACCTCAATATGCAAGAAGCGCCTTGTGATTACGCCAATGGCAACGCCTTTGCCGGTGGCTCTCCGCCGATCGTGGACTGAGGCCGTAATTCCTGGGTGACTTGGTCCGGAAAATAGAGGCAATATGCGGCAGACGACCAGCCAGGATGCCGCATATTGCCTGCCCAGATCAACGACCTCATCGACCCGGAAACGCCAGTCGACATGCAGGAGCGCGCCGCAGCAGCGGCTGCTTTCCTCAAAACGCTTGCCCATGAAGGGCGGCTGATGATCCTGTGCCATCTTGGCACCGGCGAGAAATCCGTGGGCGAGCTGGAAGCCCTGTTAAATATGCGCCAGGCCGCGGTCAGCCAAATGCTCGCCCGGCTGCGTGAAGATGATCTGGTTGCCACTCGGCGGGAAGGCAAGACGGTTTTCTATTCTCTGACCGACGGCAACACACAAGAATTGATAGCCTTGCTTTACAAGCAATTCTGCAGCGGCGCTTGAACGTTTGTTTCCGCGGGTGCTGGCGGCGGTCAATCTGGCAGCCAGGCACCTTCCTTTCAGCCCGCTTCAACGTTGCTGCACGCAGGCCCGCGCTGCGCATGGCGCAGCGCCACGCCCAACCGCGGAGGCGCATTCTGCGAATGCGCCGGAACGGGCGGGAGACCCCGCCAGCAGCTTGTCAGCAGTCAGCCCGCACCGTTTGGGTCTGCACTCCCAGTCCTTCGATCTCCAGCCGCATCACGTCGCCATGCTGCAGATAGACCGGTTGCGGTTTGCACCCCTTGCCGACGCCCGGCGGGGTGCCGGTGGCGATCACATCGCCCGGATGCAAGGTCATCAGCTGGCTGAGATGCGAGATGATCTGTGCCACGGTGAACACCATCGTGGCCGTGGTTCCAGTCTGCCGCCGCGCGCCGTTCACATCACAGGTCAGCCACAGGTTCTGCGGGTCCGGCACCTCGTCCCGCGTCACCAGCCAGGGGCCGATCGGCCCGAAGGTGTCACAGCTCTTGCCCTTGGTCCATTGGCCGGTCAGCTTGGTCTGATAGTCGCGCTCGGACACATCGTTAACCACGCAATACCCCGCCACATGGTTCAATGCCTCTGCTTCGGAGACATATTTGGCTGCGGTGCCGATCACCACGCCCAGCTCGACCTCCCAATCCGCCGCCACTGAGCCGCGCGGCAGGATCACGTCATCATCCGGTCCGCAAATCGACGAGGACGCCTTGAGGAACAGGATCGGATGCTCCGGCAGCGCCATGCCCATCTCCTCGGCGTGATCGGTGTAGTTGAGGCCGATGCCAAGAAACTTCCCCGTCTGCCCGGCACAAGGCGCCAGCTCCGGATGTCCTTTCACCAGCGGCAGTTCTGCCGGGTCCAACGCTGCCAGCCGGCCCAAGGCTTCGTCCCCCAGCACCGCACCGGTGATATCCGGCACATGCGCCGATAGATCCCGGACTGCGCCTGTACTGTCCAGAAGGCCAGGCCGTACTTGCCCGCCCGCGCGGTACCGCAGCAGTTTCATGTTCTTGTTCCCTGTCTCAATTCCTGGATCAATTGGAGACGTAGCCCGCCACCACCTGCAATAGCTTGAATGCCGTAGAAGCGTCATTTTCCACCACTGCCAGGAATTCTTCTTCGCCGATCCGCAGGCAGCTGAGGTCCGTCGCCGCAATCATGCTCAGCGCCCGGGCTTCATGCCGGATCAGACCCAGTTCCCCCACCAGCCGCCCGGGGCCAACCGTGGTAATCAGCCGGTCCTCGCCGCCCGGCTGCGGCAAGAAAAGCTCTGCCTCGCCATCAAGGATCATATACGCCCCGTCCGATGCTTCATCATCCTTCAGGAACACCACCTCGCCCGCCTTGGCATCATACCAGCGGGCGCCAAAGGCCAGAAGACGAAGCTGGCGGCGGTTCAAGCCGGAGAACAGTTCAGTCTGTTCCAGTGCCCTCAGCTTGCGGGCCAGGTCCTGGCTGGCCGCCCCGTCGCCCGCTGCCGCGGCCTGCGCCTCGTCGCTGACCAGACGGCCCTGGCGCAGTTCAAAGAAGACGTCAAAGACATCCGGACTTTGGAAGCTTGGGGCAAGATAGATCAGCGTGGTGCCGGGCAACAGCTTTCGCAGGTTCTTATGCACCGCGACCCGGGTGTCCTGATCATAGCTTGCCATCGCGGAATCGAGGATCAGGATATCCGGTTTCTTGATTGTGGCCCGGCAAAAGGCCAGCGGCTCGGCAAAACTGGCGGCCAGCCCCTGCCCGCCCACCGCAATCGGCATGTCAAAGATCAGCTCCACCACCTTGTCCCGCAAGCCTTCGCGCACCATCAGTTCGGAAACCAGTTTGCGCACCTCATCGCCCTTGGCCCCGGCTGCGTCCGATATTTTGCCAAACAGAGCGTTTTCCAGAACCGTCAGCGTGGGGGCGATGGCCTCTTCTGCAAACGGCACAAAGCCCGCGCCCAAAGCTTTTAGCAAGCTTTGCCCGTGGCTGCGGCGAAAGCCTAGGATCCGTTCTTTCATTTCCTCTTCAAAGGCCGGACCGATCTGTTCCGCCGAGATGGTGAAAGGCACGATCAGCAGCTGCGCCAGCTCCTCACGGCTGAGCGCCGCCGCATTGACGGTACCGGGCCGGTCGACCAGCGACAGTGCCGTTTCATAGGCGCCCACATCCAATCCCAACTTGCGGAACAGCGGGTGGCCAGTGCCATCCATGCCGAAGATTTGGCGCAGCATCTCCACCACGTCACGGGTCAGCGCCACCAGCCCTTCGTCCAGCCCCAGCTGCTTGAGCTGGTCGAGAAATTCCGCATGACCATGCAAGACCTCGCCGGTCATGGCCTGCTGCGAGGCTGCAAACAGCAGGTTTTCCGCAACCGGCAGCGCCGGGTTGTATGCTTCTGGTTCCAGAAAATGCACGTGCACATCCAGACCGGCGTCCAGAATGGCCTTGCGCACCGACGCGCGCAATCCGACCAGCCGCTCCGCCAGATCCGGGTGGGCGGGTGCCTCGAAACACTGTTCGATACCCCGGCGGAACAGGGCGGTATCGGATCCGATCCCCTCAACCAGCTGCAGCCACCAGCTCCGCAGTTCCGCCTCGTTGGAAAAGCCAGCCAGTTTGGGATCAAGCCAGGGCGCATCAAAGGGGTCCGGGCTGTTGCCCGCGCGTTTGGCTATTTCCAGCTGTTGCAAGTTGTGGGCCGCGCCCAACGGGCGCAGCCGCATTGGCATCATCACGTTGTCGCCAAAAGATCCCTTAAACAAAACCGGCCGCGAGGTGGCATAGCCGATCCGCGCTGCCACCGTTGCCTGGTGCAGCCCGCTGAGGTTCTGATCGGCCACCGTCACCGTCCCTGTTGCGGGCAGGATTTCCCGCGTCAGCAGTTCCGCCAGGGCCCGGCGGTCTTCTTCGGAGGGGGCCGCAATACCGATGACCTGCCCTGCGGGGAAGGTTGCGCTCAGCTCCTCCAGCACCGGATTACCATCCGTGTCACGCACATTGACCGCATCCAGGACCACATCTCCGCGCAGGCGCTCCAGCTCCTCCGGCTCGCCGACCAGCAGTTTTTCATCCACCATGCCCTGCGGTGCAAAGCGCTCCAGGATCACGTCCCAGCGCAACCCCATGTCCTGGGTCTGGTTGTAATAGGTCAGCAATTCTTTCCAGGGCGACGCCAGATCCTTGTATGCGGCAAGCGCCGCCACCAATGCGCCCAATGAGACTTTGCCCTGCAGCACCAGAAAGCCGCCGACGGCGTAAAAGAAAAACGGCGTCAGCTGGGTGATGAAGTTGTTGAGAAACTTCATGAAGAATTTTTTCTGGTAAATCTCGAAGCGGATGTCATACAGCCGCCCCAGCCGCGCCGTGATGATCGCCATCCGGTAGCGCCAGCCGCCATTGATCCGCAGCGTCGCAGCACCCGCGGCGCTTTCGCCGATCTCAGTCGCCAGCGCCCGCACCTGTTTGATGCGTTTCTTGTTCAGCAGGTTGATCTGCCGTTGCAGCATCGGGATCAGCCAGCCCTGCAAAGGAATGAGCGCGATGGCTGCCATTCCGAACCAGAAATTCTGCAGGAACAGGAAAAACAGGATGGTCAGCATCTGCCCGGCTTGCAGCACCGGCTGGCTGACCGCATCCCCCATCAGCCCGCCCATCGGCTCGGATTCGGAGGTGACCATCGACACCAGTTCACCCTGGCTGACCCGCTCAAAATATGGTTGCGGAAAGCGCAGCACCCGGGCAATCAGCTGATACCGGAAGCGGCGCAGCATCCGCTCGGCCAGCACCCCCTTCATGGTGTTGATGCGCATTTTCAGCAGGCCGTGGCACAGCACCGCCAACAAAAAGCCGCCGCACAGAATCCACAGGAAGGTCAGCTGATCAAAGCTTTGCCCCATCAGGGTTATGGTGGAGGTCTCAGCGCCGATTGCATCATTGATGATCCGTTTCGGCAGCTCCAGCGTCAGGTAAAGAAGCGGAAACAGGCAGGCCGTGACCAGCAGCAGCACCAGCTGGTCGCGTTTCGAGTACTTCCAAATGAAACGGAACAAAGAGCGTTCGATGGGGAAAGCTCCATAATTGGCGGCTTCGGATGTGGTCTGCCTTATGGGTAGCGCGGTTTGGCAGGAACAGGCAATGGGCAGAAGACCGCCTTGTCCCGTTGCGGCACCCTGCCGGCGCGGCATTTGCCAGACGGCGAAAAATCCGTAAGGTTCCAGCGAGGTATCCATGCTGGAGGTCAATAGGTTTGCCGGAATATGTCGGATCCGTTCTGCTGCTGCTCTGCGCGTTGCAGGTCAAACACCTGTTTGCCGACTTCTTTCTGCAAACCCCCAAGATGCTGTCCGGCCGCTGCGCCTATGTCCATATGGGCCGTGCCCAGCATGCGGGTGTCCACGTGATCGGCTCAGCCATTGTCTACGCGTTGTTCAGCGCACCTGTGCCGTTCATCCTGGTGCTGGCGGCGCTGGAATGGGTCGTGCATTTTCACATCGACTTCGGCAAGGCCCGGTTTTCCGAGCGTAAAAAGCTGAACCCGCAGCAAGCGATGTTCTGGCAGGCCATGGGATCAGATCAGGCACTGCACCAGCTGACCTATATCGCCATGGCCTGGGCCTGGGTGAAATACGCGGCGATGTGAAAAAACCGCACGCTGGGGGCCAGCCCCCAGACCCCCGGAGTATTTTTGCAAAGATGAAATTGAAGGGCGGTCCTCGTTCCCGCCAATCTTGCGGGTCTTTCTTGCAGCAATGCTCCCGCCGCAGGCGGACTTTCTAAGGCACAACAGGCCTGTCCCGTTTGATCGTGCGCAACACCACATTGGTCTGGGCGCTGGCTACCGCTGGCAGGCGGAACAGGAAACCCTCCAGAAACCGGTTATAAGCATCCAGGTCCGGCGCCAGAACCCGTAGGTGATAGTCGGACTGCCCCGTCGTTGCGTAACATTCCTGAACCAGCGGACTGCTCTCAACCGCGCGAATGAACTCCACCAGTTTGTCCGGATCGTGGCGGGTTAAATGCACATGCACGATAGCCTGGAACCCCAGCCCCATTGCCGGTGCGTTCACCACCGCACCGTAACGTTCAATAATGCCCGCCTCCTCCAACGCCCGCACCCGGCGCCACAGGGCCGACGGCGACATGCCCACGGCCTCAGCCAGATCAGCGTTGGAAATGCGGGAGTCTTCCTGCAGCAAGGTGAGGATACGGGAATCGCGGTCGTCAAGCTTCATGTTCCGGTCACTTTCTTCACCAGATAACTGTCATTCGGAAATTCTAACCATAAATTCCCGCAATAACAGTAACTCGGGCAAATCTTTTCAAACATTGTGGATTACTTTTCCGGAAAGCACATTTTCCGCGCAAGGACTCCCCGAGATGACCAAGCTGAGCCACGATTTCCGCAGCTACAAGCTGGACGACCGGTACGAAATGACCCAGGGCCGGGTTTTCCTGACCGGCACTCAGGCTTTGGCCCGGATTATGCTTGATCAGGCGCGCCGCGATCAGGAAGCCGGCTTGAATACCGCTGGCTTTGTCTCAGGTTATCGCGGCTCGCCTTTGGGGGCAGTCGATCTGGAATTCTGGCGCGCCAAGGACCGGATGCAGGCAAACCGGATCAAGTTCATGCCCGCGGTGAACGAGGATCTTGGCGCCACAGCTGTCCTGGGTGCGCAGCAGGCCGTGCTGGACCCGCATTGCGAGGTCGAGGGTGTGTTTTCCATGTGGTACGGCAAGGGGCCGGGCGTCGACCGCTCCGGCGATGCGCTGAAGCACGGCAACGCCTATGGCTCCTCCGCAAAGGGCGGTGTGCTGGTGGTGGCTGGTGACGACCACGGCTGTGTCAGCTCCTCGATGCCGCATCAGTCGGATGTGGCCTTCATGTCCTGGTTCATGCCGGTGCTGAACCCCGCAGATGTGTCGGAGTATCTGGCTTTTGGCGAATACGGCTTTGCCCTGTCGCGCTACTCCGGCACTTGGGTCGGCTTCAAGGCGGTGTCGGAGACCGTTGAGAGCGCGCGCTCGGTGGACCTGCAGCCGGACCGTGAATTCATCTGCCCGGAGCTGGCGGATTACCCGGGCGGGCTGCATATCCGCCGCTCCGACCTGCCCTCGCCCGAGATTGAGACCCGCATTCACGCCAAGCTGGATGCCGTTCGCGCCTTTGCCGAGGCCAACCCGATCGACAAGCGGATTTACGACATCAAGGACGCGCGTTTTGGTTTTGTTTCCACCGGAAAGGGTCATCTTGATCTGATGGAAGCGCTGCGCCTTCTTGGGCTGGATGAGGCCGCCTGCCGCCGCCTGAAGATCGACATTTACAAAGTCGGCATGGTCTGGCCGCTGGACCGCACCGACGCGCTGAAGTTCGTCAAAGGCAAGCAGGAAGTGCTGGTTGTCGAGGAAAAGCGCGGTATCATTGAAAGCCAGTTCAAGGAAAACTTCTATGACTGGCCCGGCAGCAAGCCCGAAAAAATGGTCGGCAAATACGACAGCCAAGGGGAACCTCTGATCCCCTGGACCGGGGAGTTGAGCCCGCTGCTGCTTGCCCCCATTGTTGCCGCGCGGCTCGATAGTTTTTTCCCGGAGGAAAACCTGCCAGCCAAAGCCGCAGCACTCACGGCGGAACCGCCGAAGCTGTTGAACGTGCCCGGCGCCGCCCGCACGCCCTATTTCTGCTCCGGCTGCCCGCACAACAGCTCGACCAAGCTGCCCGAAGGATCCAAGGCGTTTTCCGGCATCGGCTGCCACGTGATGGCCAGTTGGATGGACCGCGATACAGCCGGCTATGCGCAGATGGGCGGCGAAGGCGTGCCCTGGACCGTGGCCTCGCAGTTCAATGGAAACAAGCATGTGTTCCAGAACCTGGGCGAAGGCACCTGGTATCATTCCGGCAGCCTCGCGATCCGCCAGGCAGTCGCGGCCGGCACCAATATCACTTACAAAATCCTGTATAATGACGCAGTGGCGATGACGGGCGGCCAGCCGGTGGACGGGCCGGTCTCGGTGCATGGCATCGCCCAGACCTGCCGCGCCGAGGGAGTGGAACGGATTGCATTGGTCTCGGACGACATTGGCAAGTTTGTCCGCAGCGACTTCCCCGCCGGCACCACCTTCCATGACCGCAGCGCGCTGGACACGGTGCAGCGGGAATTGCGCGACATCTCCGGCGTCACTGTTCTGATCTACGAACAAACCTGCGCAACTGAAAAACGCCGCCGCCGAAAGCGGGGCAAGATGGAGGACCCGAAACGCTTTGCCTTCATCAACGACCTGGTGTGTGAGGGGTGCGGCGATTGCTCGGTTGAATCCAACTGCCTGAGCGTCGAGCCGAAGGAAACGCCCTTTGGCCGCAAGCGCAAGATCAACCTGTCCACTTGCAACAAGGATTTCTCCTGCCTGAACGGCTTCTGCCCTTCTTTCGTCACTGTCGAAGGGGGCAGCCGGAAGAAGAAAAAACCCGCTGGTCTGGACGCCGCCGCATTGACCGCCAAGCTGCCGGCGCCGGAACTGCCCTCTCTCAAGACGCCGTTCGACCTGCTGGTCACCGGAGTCGGCGGCACCGGTGTTGTCACGGTCGGCGCTCTGATCACCATGGCGGCGCATCTGGAAGGCAAGGGATCAAGCGTATTGGATTTCACCGGCTTTGCGCAGAAGTTCGGAACTGTCCTCAGCTACATCCGGCTGTCCAAAGAACCCGGCACCTTGAACCAGGTGCGCATCGAACAAGGCGGCGCGGATGCGGTTATCGGCTGCGACGTGGTGGTCAGCTCGGCGCCCAAGGCCTCGGCCCATTACCGCGCAGGCACCAAGGTGGTGCTGAACCGGGCGGAAATGCCCACTGGCGATCTGGTGCTGCGCCGCGATGCTGATCTGATGGCAGGCCTGCGCGAGAAAACCATTGCCGAGGCCGTCGGACCGCAAAACCTGTCCGGTTTCAACGCCAATGAAGCCGCCGAGACAATGCTGGGCGACGCTGTGCTGGCAAATGTCATGATGCTGGGTTTTGCCTGGCAGCAAGGGCTGGTGCCGGTCAGTGCCGGGGCGCTGGACCAGGCGATTGAGCTGAACGGCGTTGCCATTGAAAAAAACCGCCTCGCCTTTGCCATAGGCCGTGCCATGGCGGAGGACCCGAAACTGGTCGCCAGCCACTTTGAGGAGACACCCGCAAAGACGGAAACATTGGACGCGCTGATCGAACGCCGCGCCACTTTCCTCACCGGCTATCAGAACATGGCTTATGCGGGACGCTACACCGCTGCCCTGAGCCGGTTCCGCGACGCATTGCCTGCGGAGGCACAGGAAGAATTGACCGCAGCCGCGGCGCGGGCGCTGTTCAAATTGATGGCGTACAAAGACGAATATGAAGTTGCCCGGCTCCTGACCAGCGACGCCTTCCAGCACCAGCTTGAGGATGAGTTCGAGGGGGATTTCAGTGTCAAATACCACCTCGCGCCGCCTTTGCTGAACTGGAAAAAGGACGCCCGCGGACGCCCGGCAAAACGGGCCTTTGGGGCCTGGCTGCGACCGGCGATGCACTTGCTGGCCAAGGGCAAGACGTTGCGCGGTTCGGCCTTCAATATCTTCGGTTATCACGAAGAAGCCCGCCTGCACCGCGATCTGCTGGCCTGGTTCGAGGCAGCGCTGAAGACCATCGCCAGCCGTTACCGTGCCGATGCGCATGAGGCCTGCCTGAAGGTACTGAAAGCGCCGATGGATATCCGCGGCTATGGCCCGGTCCGGCTGAAAGCGGCTGAGGAGGCGCGCACGCAGGCTGAGGGTATTCTCCGCAGCCTGTAACACCACACGCCCGCGGCCACGGCTGGTGTATCAGACGTCCCAGTGCTGCTTGGTGAATTCGGTGAAGTCCGCCATCTCTTCGGACAACGGGTCGCGCCCGGTAAAGACCTTTAGGTACTCGGGCGTCACTTCCAGCCGGTGCGCGTGGCTTTCATTCGGATCCGCCATCTCATAGCCGAGCTGCATGTAGTACAGCACCTTGGCCCGGGTCACTGCTTCCCGGTCCGCATAGCCGTAGCGGGCAAACATCGCCGTCAGCGCCTCGACCCGGCGCCGGTCCGAGCGGTCCAGCAGGCTGCGCACCTTGCCGGAACGGCGCGACCAGTCACGCACGGCAAAGTCCAGCGCAGTGTTGAACAGATCAGGGTTGGCGATGCACTGGAACACATTCAGCACTGCCCCGGTGATGGCCTTGGCCGGCGCCTCGGCCTGGCGGACCATGCCGGCGGTATTGGTCTGCTCCCAGGTCTTGAGCAGCGCATCCAGCAAGTCCTGGCGTGACTTAAAATACCAGTAGAACGACGAGCGCGAAACCTGCATCCGCTCGGCCAGCGCCAGCACTTTCACCTGCTCCACCCCGTCCGAGATCAGCACGTCCATCGCGACATTCAACCAGTCGTTGCGAGTGACCTTAATATTGCCGACCAGCGGCTCGGCTTCCGGATCGTCCCGGTGCAGAACAGTTTTTTGCGCCATGTGCGGCCTTTCGGAATGCGTGCGTTCCCTGGCATCCTATGCCGGGCTGACTGCCGGCGCCAACAAGGCAATCCTGTCAGCAGCCATTTGCGGCAAGGACCGAGTGGCGCCGGGGCCACAGCAGGTCCGCAGCGTCCGGAGGGCGGAATTTAGCATTGCACCATAAAACACGTGCCGGCACGCTAATGTGAGAAACTGTTATTCCTCCTTGGGACACCGGACCGAAAACACCGGATATGCAGGGCGATTGCGGGATGACGGCACTGGTGAAGTGCCCGCAGTGCAACCGGGAAGCCCATCAATTTTTCCTTGCACAACGGGCATCTGGGCAAATGGGGTTTGACTAAGCAGCCTTCAGCGCGCGAAGGTGAGGCCAAAAAACAGGGGAAAACAAGATCTCATGAGTGCCTTGAACCAGCCGGGCGGACAATTCTGAATGCACCCGCTGCTTTCCGTTGAAAATCTCAGCATTGGGTTTGGCAAGGGCGACCCCGTCGTGAAGGACGTCAGCTTTGCTGTGCAGCCAGGCGAAACACTCGCCTTGGTCGGGGAAAGCGGCTCGGGGAAAACGGTCTCTTGCCGGGCCGTGCTGCGCATCCTGCCGAAGGTGGCGCAGCTGCGCTCCGGGCGCATTTTGCTGAACACCCGCGGCAGCGAACTTGACCTTGCGACGCTCGACGAACGGCGGATGCGCGACGTTCGCGGCAATACCGTCGCGATGATTTTTCAGGAGCCTATGCGCTCGCTTTCGCCTCTGCACCGGATCGGCAATCAGGTGTCCGAAGTGCTGTGGCTGCATGGCCGCAAGTCCGAACGCAAGGCACGCAAGGAGGTTCTTGAATGCTTTGAGCGGGTCGGCTTCTCCGATCCGGAACGCACCTACAGATCTTATCCCTTCGAACTGTCCGGCGGGATGCGCCAGCGGGCGATGATCGCCATGGCCATGGTGGCCAAGCCGGACCTGCTGATCGCGGATGAGCCGACCACGGCGCTGGACGTGACCACACAGGCCCAGGTTCTGGGGCTGATGAAAGAGTTGCAGCGCGAAACCGGTATGGCGATGATCCTGGTCACTCATGATCTGGGGGTGGTTGCCAATATGGCAGAGCAAGTGGTGGTGATGCACAAGGGCCGGGTGATGGAATCCGGCCGTGCGGAACCGATGCTGCGCACCCCTGCCCACCCCTACACCAAGGCCCTGTTCAACGCTGCACCGGCAATTCCGGATGAAGCGGTCGTCGCCATCCCGCCGTCACGCGATGACCTGATCATGGAAATGAAGTCGGTCTCCAAGACCTACACATTAAGAGCCAGCAAGGGCTGGCAAGCTCCGACCCTGATCCACGCCTGCCGCGAGGTTGATTTGCGGTTAGCCCGCGGGAAAACCCTGGCAGTTGTCGGTGAAAGCGGCTCGGGCAAGACCACGGCTGCACGAATTGCCTTGGGGGCAGAGCTTCCGGATCCCGGCGGCGAGGTGCTGTTCCGCCCTGATCCGGATCAGCCGGCGGTCACCGTGCACAGCATGGACCGCGCCGCGCGCACCGCCTTTCAGCGGCAGGCCCAGATGGTGTTCCAGGACCCTTACTCCTCGCTTTCGCCCAGGATGCGCATTCAGGACACTTTGGCCGAGCCGCTGGACATCCATCGCATCGGTTCTCGTGCCGAACGCCGGGACAAGGCGGCGGACATGCTGCGGCTGGTCGGCCTGTCGCCGGACATGCTGAAACGCTACCCGCACGCGTTTTCCGGCGGTCAGCGCCAGCGGCTGTCGATCGCGCGCGCGCTGATGCTGGAGCCGGCGCTGATCGTCTGCGACGAACCGACCTCGGCGCTGGATGTTTCAGTGCAAGAGCAGATCCTGCTGCTGCTGGAGGAAATCCGCGACCGGCAAAACCTGTCTTATCTGTTCATCAGCCATGATTTGGCCGTGGTCGCCCGCATCGCAGATGAGGTCGCCGTGATGCGGCGCGGGTTGATTGTCGAGCAGGCACCGCCGGAAACCTTGTTCTATAATCCTCAGCACCCCTACACCAAGGCGCTGATCGCAGCCCAGCCGGAACCCGATATCGACCGGCCCATCGACTTGAAACTGGTGGCCCAGGGCGCAGGCGCGCCGGACTGCTGGCCCGAGGAATTCCGCTTTAACGGATCTGATGCCCCGCGACTGGTAAACCTGAAACACCTGGAACCCGGCCATAAGGTGCGCTGCCATGCTTGATGCCCTGAAACCCCTTTTGACGGCTGCCTTCTGCCTTGCCCCGCTTTCTGCCCTGTGCGGCCCCGAGGTCCAGGAAAGCAAGTTCTGGAGTTCCGAAGTCAAGGCGGGCTATCTGCCCCCGGTGGCCAAACGCCTGCCAGAGGTGCCGCTGGTGGTCGACCTGGCAGCCAAGGGCCGGGACTTTGGCACCGAAGGCGGCACGCTGAACACCATGGTGACCCGTTCCAAGGATATCCGCCAGATGGTGGTGTACGGCTATGCCCGCCTGGCGGGCTATGACGAACGCTACCGCCTGCAGCCTGACATTCTGCTGGGCTATGAGAACGAAAGAAACCGGCGTTACACCCTCAAACTGCGGCGCGGCCACCGCTGGTCCAGCGGCGATCCCTTCACCTCTGCCGATTTCCGCTACTGGTGGGAGGATGTCGCCAACCACGAGCTGCTCAGCCCGGCCGGTCCGCCGGATTTCCTGCGCGTCAACGGCAAGCTGCCGCGCGTAAGCTTCCCGGACGAAGCCACAATCATCTACGAATGGGACGACCCGAACCCCAGTTTCTTGCACATGCTGGCCCAGGCGCGCCCGCCTTTCATCTACCGGCCTGCAGAATACTTGAAACAATTCCACGCCGATTACGCCGACCCGGATGCGCTGGAAGAGGAAGTCGACTACGCCCGCGTCAAAAGCTGGGCCGCGCTGCACAACAAATACGACAACATGTACAAGTTCGATAACCACGAGCTTCCGACGCTGCAGCCCTGGATCAACGCCTCGCCAGGTAAGAAGATCCGCCACCAGTTCGTGCGCAATCCCTATTACCACCGGATCGACAGCCGCGGCGTGCAGCTGCCCTATATCGACACCGTGGAAATGGAAATTGTGACTGCCGGGCTGGTAGCGGCTAAGTCCAACGCAGGGGAAGCCGACCTGCAGGCCCGCGGTTTGGGGTTCCGGGATATCCCGATCCTGCGCAAAGGCGAAAAAGACGGCGCAAACTACAAGACTTATCTTTGGGGCTCCGGTGCCGCCTCGCAGATTGCAATCTATCCGAACCTGAATGCCAAGGATCCGGTCTGGCGCGAGGTGCTGCGCGATGTCCGGGTGCGCCGGGCGCTGTCCCTGGCCATCAACCGCCGGGCCATCAACCGGGCGCTCTATTTCAATCTGGCCAAGTCCGGCGCCATGACGGTGCTGGAGCAGAGCGAATTTTTCGACCCCGCCCTGCGTGCCGCCTGGGCGGATTTCGACCCGGAGCAGGCCAACCGGCTGCTGGACGAGGCCGGCCTTACAAAGAAAGACGCCTACGGCATCCGCTATCTGGCCGACGGGCGGCTGATGGAGCTGGTGGTGGAAACAGCCGGTGAGCGTCAGGAAGTCGAGAATGCACTTCAGATAATCTCGGACGACTGGCGCGATGTCGGGGTCAAACTGGTGATGCGCCCGCTGGACCGCGACATCCTGCGCAACCGGGTGTTTTCCGGCAGCACCATGGCGTCTGCCTGGTTCGGCTGGGACAATGGCTTGCCGCAAGTCTATACCTCGCCTGCCTATCTGGCGCCAACAGACCAGGTGTTCCTGTCCTGGCCGAAGTGGGGCCAATTCTATCAAACCGGCGGCGACGCAGGCGAGCCGCCAGACATGGCTCCGGCTCAGCAACTGATGGATCTGATGCAGGACTGGAACATGGCCACCACAGATGCCGAGCGTGCCGCCGCCTGGCGCGCCATGCTGCAGATCCACGCTGATCAGGTCTATGCCATCGGCGTCGTGGCCGCCGCACCGCAGCCCGTCGTGGTCAGCAACCGCCTGCGCAATGTGCCCAAACAGGCAATATGGGCCTGGGACCCCGGCGCCCATTTCGGCCTTTACCGTCCGGATGAGTTCTTTTTTGAGGATGGCCAGGGCTGATGGAAATTCTGCGTTACGCCATTTACCGGTTTGGCACCATGCTGCTTACGCTTCTGGTGGTGTCGGTGCTGGTCTTTGCCATCATCAACCTGCCGCCGGGCGACTATCTGTCGAACCAGATTGCCGAGCTGCAGGCCACCGGCCAGTCCGCAGGCGTCGCCAAGGCGGAATTCCTGCGGCAGGAATATGCGCTCGATAAACCGCTGTGGCAGCAATACATGATCTGGATGGGCTTCATGCCCGGCCCGCACGGGTTCTCCGGCATGATCCAGGGAAATTTCGGCTGGTCATTCGAATTCGACAGCCCGGTTGCCGATATCGTCGGCGACAGCCTGTGGCTTACAGTTCTGGTAAACCTGTCCGCCGTGGTTTTTGTCTATGCAGTGGCGCTGCCGTTGGGGGTGCTGGCTGCCGCGCGGGCCCGCACCTGGATTGATTACACCTCGGCTTTCATCGGTTACCTGGGTCTCGCTACGCCAAACTTCCTGCTGGCGCTGATCCTGTTCTACTATGGCCACCGCTGGTTCGACCTGCCGATCGGCGGGCTGATGGCCCCCGAATACGAAGGCGTGCCGATGAACTGGGACAAAGTGAAGTCCATTCTCGTCCACCTGATCGTTCCAACCTTCGTGATCGGCACCGCCGGTGCGTCCGCGATGATGCAGCGGCTGCGCGCCAACATGCTGGACGAACTGGGTAAACCATATGTGGAAACTGCCATCGCCAAGGGCATGAAACCCTCGCGGATGCTGGCCAAGTATCCGCTGCGCGTCGCCTTCAACCCCTTTGTCGCCGACATCGGCAACCTGCTGCCGGCAATGATCTCAGGCTCGGTGCTGGTGTCGGTGGTGCTGGGGCTGCAAACCATCGGGCCGACCCTGCTGACGGCGCTTAAAACCCAGGACATGTTCCTGTCGGGCTTTGTGTTGATGTTCGTCGCTTTGCTGACGCTGATCGGCACCATGGTTTCAGATGTTCTGCTGGTGCTGCTTGACCCGAGGATCCGGTATGAGGGGCGCGGCGCATGACCCGGCTGCCTGATGGACGTTATGTCGATGATGAAGCTTTCGACCCGCAGGCCTCGCTGCTGGAGCTGGAGCGCAAGGACCTGGACGCGCCGAACTGGCTGCTGGTCTGGCGCAAATTCAAGACCCACAAGCTGGGGTTGATTTCAGGCCTGTTCCTATTGATCGCCTACCTCATGATCCCGTTCGCCGGCTTCCTTGCGCCCTACGGACCAAACCAGCGCTTTTCAGAGCATCTGTATTCCCCGCCGCAATCGATCAAGCTGTTCCACGAGGGCGAATTCGTGGGCCCCTTCGTTTATCCAATGACCTCCGAGGCCAACCTGGAAACCTTCCAGTGGGAGTTCAGTCCCGACACCTCGCGCCCGCTGAAGCTTGAATTTTTCTGTGAGGGCAAGACCTATAAACTGGCCGGTCTCATCGAAAGCAACCGCCACCTGTTCTGCGCAACCGAAGAGGCGACAATCTTTATCCTGGGGTCCGACCGGCTGGGCCGCGACATCTTCAGCCGCGTTTCCTATGGTGCGCAGCTGTCGCTTACCGTGGGGCTGATCGGCATATCCGTGTCCTTTGTGCTCGGTATCTTCTTTGGCTCGCTGGCGGGATATTTTGGCGGCAAAACCGATTGGCTGATCAACCGGGTGATCGAAGTTCTGCGATCCCTGCCCGAGCTGCCTTTGTGGCTGGCGCTGTCTGCCGCGGTGCCCTCGAACTGGTCGCCGGTTGCGGTGTTCTTTGTCATCTCGATCATCCTTGGCATTCTCGACTGGCCGGGGCTTGCAAGATCGGTGAGGGCAAAATTCCTGTCCCTGCGCGAAGAGGAATACGTGCGCGCCGCCGAAATGATGGGCGCATCTTCAGGCCGGGTAATCCGCAAGCATCTGCTGCCGAACTTTATGTCGCACCTGATCGCCTCGGCCACCCTGTCAATCCCGGCGATGATCCTGGGCGAGACCGCGTTGTCATTCCTCGGCCTTGGCCTGCGCGCGCCGGCGGTCAGCTGGGGCGTCATGCTGAATGACGCGCAAAACCTGGCCTCGATCGAAATCTACCCTTGGACCGCGATCCCGATGCTGCCGATTGTGATTGTCGTTCTGGCATTCAATTTCCTCGGTGACGGGTTGCGCGACAGCCTGGATCCTTACCAGCAATGACCCTGCTCACTGCCCTGCCGGCGCCTGGCAGCTACCGCCTGACCGGCACAGGACACTGGCGCAGCGCCTTTGCGGTTACGGAACTTGCCAATGCCTCAGTCGCCGCCGTGGGGCTGGAGCTGGCGCGGCTGGTAAAGGCGCTGAACCTTGCGCCCGTTGCACCGGACGTCACGGTGGACCAGCGCCTGGCATCACTTTGGTTCAGCTATAGTTTCCGCCCCGAGGGCTGGGAGCTTCCCAGCCTGTGGGATCCGGTGGCCGGCAATTATGAAACCGCAGATGGCTGGATCCGCCTGCACACCAACCTGCCGCACCACCGGCAAGCTGCCCTGAAAGTACTGGACTGCGCAGGCGACCGCGCGGCCGCGGCAGTTGCCGTAAAACAATGGCAGGCCAGTCATCTCGAAAACGAAATCGTAAACGCAGGTGGTGTGGCCGCCGCCATGCGCAGCCGAGCGGCTTGGCTGACGCATCCGCAAGGTCTTTCTGTGGCGGCGGAACCGCTGATCCTATGGCAGTCGCCCCGTGTCATCCAACTGCGTGAGCGGCCAAAGGCAACAGCCGAACGCCCGCTGGCCGGACTGAAAGTGCTGGACCTCACGCGGGTTTTGGCCGGTCCGGTTTCCACCCGCACTCTGGCCGGATTTGGCGCCGATGTGCTGCGTATCGACCCGCCTGGCTGGGACGAACCTGGTGTCATCACCGATGTTGCGCTGGGTAAACGCATGGCTTCCCTGGATCTGCGCAATACAGTGGACCGCCAGCGGTTTGAGGCGTTGCTGTCCAAGGCCGATGTGCTGGTGCATGGCTACCGTCCCGGTGCGCTGGATGGTCTGGGCTACGGCGCGGACGCCCGCCGCCGGATCGCTCCCAATGCGGTTGAAGCCTCTCTGGATGCCTATGGCTGGACCGGCCCCTGGGCCCAGCGGCGCGGTTTTGACAGCCTTGTGCAGATGAGTGCAGGCATCGCCGATACAGGCCGCGTCCAGGCCAAGGCGGACGATCCGCACCCTTTACCGGTACAAGCGCTGGACCATGCCACGGGTTATTTGATGGCAGCAGCGGTGCTCTCGGCCTTGGCAACTGCTGCCCAAAAGGCGGCGGTGCCCGCAGCGCATCTATCGCTTGCCCGCACCGCAGAACTGCTTGGTGGAATGCAGAAATGTGCCAAAGGACCGTATGTCGCCAAACCGGCACACAGCGACTTCACCCAGGAGATCGAAAACAGCGGCTGGGGGCCGGGCCGCCGCCTTGCTGCGCCGCTTGCCCTGGACACCAGCAAAATGCGCTGGGGCCGGCCCGCCTCCCACTGCGGCAGCGCCCCGGCATGCTGGCCGGAATAACCAATGAAAATGGGACGCTGCCCCTCCTGGCTTGCAACCAGTTCACCCCGGCAAATTCTCAACCAGGACAAAACCGGATTCCGCAGCGGCGGCTTCTTTCTGGGAGAAATACCTCCGCCGGAGGCAGCGGCGCGCGCCAGCGCGGCGCCACGCCCAATCCCAAGCGGAGCGCGCTAGCGGTCCAGCGCGGGGGCGGGAGGTCGCCGGTCAGGCATCTGCTCAGCGGTCATCGCCGCCCGGGCCGCCCATTTCGTCCAGAAGATCGTCGTCAATCGCCGCCTGCACTGCCCCTGCGGCAGCCTCTTTCTGCTTCGGCGTCATCTCATCAGCCTGGTCCGGCGCCAGCCGCACGGTGACCTCGCGATGAGCAAATCTGATGCCCTCGCGGGCAAACAATTCACGGATCTCCTGGTACACCCGTTTGCGGACAATCCACTGATCCCCCGGTTTGGTCATGAATTTCACGCGGATAATCATCGCTGAATCCTGCATCTCGATCACACCCTGGGACTTCAGCGGCTGAATAAAGGTATGTCCGACAACAGGGTCATCCATCAGCTTTTGGCCAAGCTTCTTGATCAGCTTGCGAACCTTCTCCACGTCAGTATCATAGGTCACGCGCATCGGCAGTTTCATCATCACCCAGTCACGCGAATAATTGGTCAGAACCTTGATCTCGCCGAAGGGGATCGTGTGCAGCGCCCCGAGGTGATGGCGCAGCTGGAAAGACCGCACCGAGATCTTCTCGACCGTGCCCTTCACGTCGCCGATGTCGATGTATTCGCCCTTGCGGAAGGCATCATCGATCAAGAAAAAGGCGCCAGAGAAAATATCCCGCACCAGCGTCTGCGAACCAAAGCCAACCGCAAGACCGACAACACCGGCACCGGCGAACAGCGGGCTGACATTAATACCCAGTTCCAGCAGAACGATCAGCACGATCGAGACCAGCACAACCGCCAGGATCGTGCCCCGGAACAAGGGCAGCAAAGTGGCCAGACGGCTGGCACCCCCGGCCCCGCCTTCATCACCCAGCTCTGCCTCCGAAACATCGCCGGCTTCCTCATCGATCTTGCTGTCGATCCAAATCCGGAACAGGTGATAGACGATAAAGCCGATGAACAGGATCACCGTCACATCGATCACCCGTTCAGCCGCAGTGGTTTCGGTCCATTGGGCGTCCGGGTTCCAGACAATCACCAGTGAATAGGCCCCGACTACAAAAGCCAGAATGCCTGCCACTCTGCGGGCAAGATCCTGGTACGTGCCAATAGGATGTCTTGCGGCCGGTGCATCTGCGGCTTCCGCAGCGGTCTCCGCCTCATCCGGAGCAGCCTCTTCACCCCGTTGCTCAGAAATACCCTCCGCTTCCGTGGCGGCTCCTTCCTGCCCGGTTGCTGCCATGGCAGCCTGCATTCGCCGGGTGCGGTTGAAATAGCGCTCGATGAAGTAGTTGATCGCGCCATAGACAATCAGGATCGTGGTCAGAACGAAATAACTGCCCGCCATCAACGGGATCGAAACATCCCTTTCCAGCACCAGATCAAAGGCCAGCTTAAGCCAGCCAAAAGCCATGTAAGCCATCAGAACCGGTGCCCAGGCAACTGCCAGAACACGCACCAGCCAGGAACATTTTTCCGGCATTCGGCCGGCACGGATGGCATTGGATATGGCGCGCCCGTTGACCAGCACCATCAGCAGGTTGCCCAGCATCCCGACCAGTGCCAATACCCCGTATACCAGTGCATAGACATTGTAATTCAGGCCGAAATCGCCGACCCAGGTGGCAAACAGCGTCGAGGAAATGTCATAGGTCGCCAGCAGGGACGCCCAGATATAGAGCCGTTTTGCGTCCCGGTCTGAAAACACCGGTATCCGGTACTGGGCCAGGAACGGCGACAGCACCATCCGCCACAGATCGGACACCGTGCGGGCCAGGAAAAACGCCGTGTAGACAGCAGTTGCCGTGAATTCGATTGAGGGGTCGCCCGAAGCACCGAAGATCAGATAGGAAATCAGCGCCGCAAAGACCATCGCAAAGACGGTCCCGCCAATCCCCATCAGGAACCGGTAGACCAGGAAGGGCATCTTTTCCTGATAACCTTCCGGGTTCTGCCGGATCCGCGCCACGACGAAACGCTTGGCAAAACGCTTTCCGTAGATTTCCGTCGACAGCCAGCGGCCGATCAGCAGGAACAGCACGCTCCAGAACAGCACCTCGACATAGGTCATGATCCGGCCGTCCGGGCTGGTTTCCCGCAGGATCCATTCCACCTCCAGCCGCGAATAGGGCAGCGCCTCCAGGCGGCTGCTCAATTCAGCCCGGAAGGCGCCGACCCTGGATTGCGCTTTCATCAGCGCCGAGGGCTGCTCCATCGTGTCGGATGCAGGATGGTCCGCTGCCTGTTCCGCGTCCGGCGGCGCGTTCAGCAACTTGCCGCTGCTGTCCACCACGACCACACTGACACCGCTTTCCGCCGCCTGTTCGATCGCACGGGACAATGTATCTGCTCCGCTCGCTTCACTTTCCTGCGCGCCTGCGTGAGCGGCCAGGCCAAAACTCAGCAGGCCGCAAATGAGAACCCGGAACAAAACTTGCAGCATGACCGCCTATCCTTTTGGAAACTTGCGTCAAATTAACCACGCAGCGGAGCGTTGCGCAAATGGCGCGGACGCAATTTCCTGTGCGGCAGGCAACAAAGGCGCATGATTGCATGCACACAGGCTCCGGGCTATACCAATTCATATACCCGCCCCTTGGGCGGACTGCTGCAGAGACTGGACTGGCAAACACCCTCCGGGCTTGAGCGGCAGCAAAAGCAAACACTGACCGTGCCCCCGCCGCAACCGGCTTCAGGGGCGCGCAAACTGAGGCGGAAGATGGCGGAGCACACGAGCACGCGCCCGGGGACGAGCGGCAAAACCGGCTGGCCTGGTTCCTGCGCCGCCGGCCCCGGATTTCGGCCATCCGCCGCCCGGCAACCCGATCAGGCGATTCAATGACGACCGCAAGCACCACACCGGCAGCGGCGTGCACCCGCGGGCCGCGGATCATGTTCTACAGCCACGACACTTTCGGACTGGGGCATCTGCGCCGTTCACGTGCGCTGGCAGGTGCACTCACCTCAGCCAATCCCGACGCCTCGGCGCTGATCCTGACAGGTTCACCGGTTGCGGGGCGGTTTTCCTTTCCGACCCGGGTCGATCATGTCCGCCTGCCGGGTGTGATCAAGCGTACCGACGGCTCTTATGCCTCGCGCACCATGGGCATGAGCATCGAAGAAACTGCTGATCTGCGCGCTGCGCTGATCCGCTCTACAGTAGAGCAATACGACCCTGACGTGCTGGTGGCCGACAAGGAACCCACCGGCTTTCGCGGTGAGCTGATGCCGGCGCTGGACCTGCTGAAATCACGGGGCCGCTGCAAGATGGTGCTGGGCCTGCGCGATGTGCTGGACGAGCCCGAAGTGCTGGCCGCCGAATGGGAGCGCAAGCACGCGGTTGAGGCCACTCGCGATTTCTATGATGAGATTTGGGTCTACGGGCCGCGGTCCGTGTACGATCCCACCGCGGGGCTGCCCTTCACCCCGCAGATGCAGGCCCGGATGCATTGGACCGGCTACCTGCGCCGCGATCTTGGCCAGGTGGGGGAACCGCCCGAACAGCCCTATTTGCTGGTCACTCCTGGCGGCGGCGGCGATGGCGAGATGATGGTGGACCTGGTGCTGTCGGCCTATGAAGCCGACGCGGAGCTCTCCCCGCGCGCCGTGCTTGTCTATGGCCCTTTCCTGTCCGGGGAAACCCGGGAGGATTTCGAGGAGCGTGTCGCCCGCCTGAATGGCAGGGTTACCGCAGTTGGCTTTGAATCACAGATCGAGACGCTGTTTGCCGGCGCCCAAGGGGTGGTCTGCATGGGCGGCTACAACACGTTCTGCGAGGTCTTGTCCTTTGACAAACCCGCCGTGATCGTGCCCCGCACCACGCCGCGGCTGGAGCAATGGATCCGCGCCAGCCGGGCCGAGGAAATCGGCCTGACCACCATGCTGGACGAATCCCGTGACGGCTGGACACCCCCATCCCTGGCCAAGGCGATCCGCGCGCTGGCCACCCAGCCGCCGCCCTCTGCCGCCGGGTCTGAGGGGCTGCTGGACGGGTTGGACTATGTCACCCGCCGGGTGGACGCACTGCTGCAGGACACACATCAGGAGGCCGCCGAATGAGCACGCCCCGCCCGCCGCTCGCGGTGGTGGTAAAGGGCTGGCCGAGGCTGTCCGAGACCTTCATTGCACAGGAACTGGTTGCCCTGGAGGCCGCCGGCCACGCGCTTGAGATCTGGTCGCTGCGCCACCCCACCGACATCAAGCGCCACCCGCTGCATGCGCAGCTGCAGGCGCGCGTGAACTACCTTCCCGAATACCTCCATGATGAGCCGGAGCGGGTCTGGCGCGCACGCACGATGGCGCAACAACTGCCCGGTTATGCTGAGGCCTACCGCATCTGGCGCGCCGATCTGCGCCGTGACCTGACACCCAACCGCATCCGCCGCTTTGGCCAGGCCTGTGTGCTGGCCGCAGAAATGCCCGCGGACGTGCTGGGGCTTTACGCCCACTTCCTGCACACGCCGTCCTCGGTTGCGCGTTATGCCGCGATCATGCGCGGGCTGCCCTGGAGCTTTTCGGCCCACGCCAAGGACATTTGGACCTCGCCCGATTGGGAGCTTAAGGAAAAGCTCTCCGCCGCCCACTACGGCGCGGCCTTCGGCGCCACCTGCACCGGCTTTGGCGCCAAACACCTGCAACAGATGGCCGATACGCCCGACCGCGTCGATCTGGTTTACCACGGGCTGGATTTGTCGCGGTTCCCCGCCCCCCCTGAACGCGGCCTGCGCCGGCCGCAGGAACCGATCCAGTTCATGTCCGTGGGGCGTTTGGTCGAGAAAAAGGGCTTTGACCGGCTGATCGCCGCCTTGGCTCTGCTGCCCCCAGGGCTTGATTGGCACTGGACCCATATCGGCGGCGGCGGATTGGGCGATTTGCTGCAGGGCATGGCTGAGGATGCTGGCATTGCCAACCGCATCACCTGGCGCGGCGCCTGCGACCAGCCCGAAGTGATCGAGGAAATGCGCCGCTCGGATCTGTTTGTGCTGCCCAGCCGGGTGGCTGCGGACGGCGACCGCGACGGGCTGCCCAATGTGCTGATGGAGGCGGCCTCGCAATCCCTGCCAATCCTGTCGACGCCGGTTTCTGCGATCCCGGAGTTCATCACTCATGGAACCCATGGCCTGCTGAGCGAGGACCGCCCCGAGACGCTGGCCGAGACCCTGCTGTATGCGGCCCGGCACCCGCAACGGCTGGCAGCAATGGCCGGCGCAGCACTTGCCCGCCTGCGCACTGATTTCGGCATGGATCCCGGCATCGCCCAGCTGTCCAGGCGGCTGCATGCCATGCTGCAAGAAAGCTGACCGGCCATGCAGCCGGGAGCCGGAAAGCGGGTCGCCTTCTACGCACCGATGAAGCCGCCGCATCACCCGGTGCCCTCCGGCGACCGCGAGATTGCCCGCAACCTGATGGAGCTGCTCACCGCCAGCGGTGCGGCGGTGCAGCTGGTTTCAGACTTGCGGATCTATGACAAGACCGGCGACGCGGCGTTGCAGTCCAGCCTGCGCAATCAGGCCGAGGCCGAGGCTGAACGACTGATCCGCAACCTGCCCGGCGCGGACCTCTGGGTCAGCTATCACAACTATTACAAGGCGCCGGATCTGATCGGCCCCGCTGTCGCCCGCGCCCGTGGAATTCCCTATGTGCAGATCGAATCCACCCGCGCCAAGAAACGCCTGACCGGACCATGGGCCGGTTTTGCTGTAGCGGCCCATGCCGCTGCCGACGTTGCCGCGGCGATCTTCTATTTCACCGAGCAGGACCATTTCGCATTGAACCGCGACCGCTGCGGCGCGCAGGCAGTGGCCCATCTGCCGCCCTTCCTGCCGCTGGATCAGCTGCCCGAAGCCTCGTCGCTGGACGGCCCGATGCTGACCGCCGGCATGATGCGTCCGGGTGACAAGCTGGCTTCCTACCAAATTATCTCGGAAATGCTGTCTCATCTGCCTGGCGATTGGCGGCTGGACATTGCCGGCGACGGCCCCGCCCGCAGCGAGGTTGAAGCACTGATGGCCCCTTTCGGACACAAAGTGCGCTTCCTCGGCCAGCTTTCCCGCGCGGAGCTGGCAGCCGCCTATGGCAACGCCAGCCTGTTCCTTTGGCCGGGCGTGAACGAAGCTTTTGGCATGGTCTATCTGGAAGCCCAGGCCCATGGTCTGCCCATCGCAGCCCAGGACCGGCCCGGCGTGCGGGATGTGCTGCTGCCCGCTGGCTATCCCGCTCCGGATCAAGGGGCCGAGGCTCTCGCAGGTTTTACCGCAGGCTTGCTTGCAAACCCCGAACTGCGCGTTGAGGCTGGCAAGGATGCACGTGACCTCATTTTGTCCCGCCACCTTGCTCCCGCCGCTGCCCGGCAGTTCTGGGCAACCGTTCTGCCGCTAATGGAGACCCGCGTATGATCCGCCTCGCCCTTTTGCGTCATGGCCACACCGCCTGGAACCGCGCCGGCTGCATCCAGGGCCGCAGTGACATCCCGCTGGATGATCAGGCCCGCAAAGAGCTGCGCGGCTACGCCCTGCCCGCTGACTGGACGCAGGCAGACCTCTGGTCCAGCCCGCTGATGCGCGCGGCGGAGACCGCAGAATTGATTACAGGCCGCGCACCCAGCACCGCACATGAACTGACCGAAATGGACTGGGGCGACTGGGAGGGGCTGCATGGGCAGGACCTGAAGGCCGACCCGGCAAGCGGTTTCCGCGATATCGAGAACTGGGGCTGGCACTACCGCCCGCCCGGCGGTGAAACCCCTGCCGAGGTCTGGACCCGTATAGAACCCTGGCTGCGCAGTCTGACGCGGGATACAGTAGCGGTCTGCCACATCGGCATCATGCGGATGATCCTGGCACGCGCCCATGGCTGGGATTTCGACGGCCCCGCCCCTTCCGCATCAAACGCAACCGGCTGTTTGTGGTGGAAATCAGCGGCTCCGCCCTTATGCCTTGGCCCGAACCGGTCCGGCTGATCCGCAAGGCCGCGCCATGAAAGTCCTGATCGCCGTAACCCATCTGCTTGGCACCGGCCACTTGGCCCGTGCGCTGACATTGGCCCGCGCTTTCACCGCTGCCAGCCATCAGGTTCAGGTGGTTTCCGGCGGCTTCCCTGCCCCGCAGCTCGACACGGATGGAATCAATCTGATCCAGTTGCCGCCGTTGCGTTCCGATGGAGTGGATTTCACCCGGCTGCTGGCAGAGGGCGGAGGGCTGGCGGACGCGGCCTATTTGATCCGGCGCCAAGACGTTCTTTGTGCCGCTTTGAACGAAATGCAGCCCGATGTGCTGATTACCGAACTTTACCCTTTTGGCCGCCGCTCGCTGCGCAAGGAGTTTCTTGCGCTGCTTGATGCCGCCCATGCGTTGCCCCGGCGGCCGGTGATCCTGTCCTCTATCCGCGACATTCTCGCCCCGCCTTCCAAACCCGGGAAAGCGGACAAAGCCGATGCTGTAATCGCCCAATTTTATGATGCGGTTCTGGTCCACTCCGACCCCGCAGCAACCAAGCTGGAGGCCAGCTGGCCGGTCACCCGCATGCTTGCAGGCAAGCTGCGCTATACCGGTTACGTTGCCCCTCCGGCTGCCGGCCCGCATCCGTCACAGGCAGGGTCAGGCGAGGTGCTGGTCAGTGCTGGCGGCGGCAGCGTAGGAACGCCGCTATACCAGGCAGCACTTGACGCGGCAAAGCTGATGCCGGACACGCCTTGGCGGTTGCTGGTTGGCGGATCAAACGCCGCCCGGCGCATCACAGAATTTGCCGAAACAGGCTCCCCCGCCCTGCTGGAACCAGCGCGCAAGGATTTCCGCCAAATGCTCTCCCATGCCGCGGCCTCGGTCAGCATGTGCGGCTACAACACTGCTCTGGATCTGCTGCAAGCCGGCACGCCTGCGGTGCTGATCCCGTTTGATGCCGGGAATGAAACCGAACAGGGTCTGCGCGCCGCCAGCCTTGCGCCCCTGAACGGCGTCCAAGTGGTCAAAACCGCAGATCTCTCAGCTGAGACGCTATGCGCTGCGGTCAAGGCGGTATTGCACGCACCGCCGCGGGTTGCAGGCGGTTTCAGGTTTGACGGCGCCGCCCGGAGTGTGGAGATTGCCGCAGAACTTGCGGGAGGGCGCGAATGACACCGGATTGGAGCGGTCTGGACCGGGAACTGGAGCACTGGCAGACGGCAGGATTGACGCTGCCTTTGTGGTGGCGGGATGATGACGCGATGTCCCATTCAACCGAGCTGGAGCGTTTGGCAGCACTGTCTGCGGACCTGGACCTGCCGGTGCATCTCGCGGTGATCCCGCACGGCGTCACCCCGGATCTTGGCCGTTTTGTTGCAGATCATCCGCAACTGATCCCGGTGGTGCATGGCTGGACGCATCAGAACCACGCGCCCGCCGGCGAGAAGAAAGCCGAGTTTGGAGCGCACCGCCCGCTGGAGGAACTGCTGGACGATGCCGAGCGCGGCCTGATCTCTCTGCAAGAGATATTCGGCACCAGCCTGCGCCCTATGTTCGTGCCGCCCTGGAACCGGGTCTCTCCGGAAATGCTGACATGGCTGGCGGGTACCGGTTTCACCGCAGTTTCCACTTTTACACCGCGCAAAAGCGCCAAACCCGCCTCCGGCCTGCTGCGGGTGAACACCCACCTGGATCCCATCGACTGGAAAGGCGGCCGCAGCTTGCTGCCACCGGAGCAGCTGATTGCGCAAGTGGCGCGCCAGCTGCGCGACCGCCGGCTTGGCGATGCCGACAATGCAGAGCCTTACGGGCTGCTGACCCACCACCTGGTGCATGACGAGGCAGTCTGGAACTTTGCCGCCGCTCTTGCAGTGCGCCTGCTGGATGGCCCGGCAGAGGCCTGGATCTATGACGAAAGGATGTCCTGAATGAGCCGTCTTGATTCCATGCTGCGCCGCCTAACCGCCCAGCGCGACGGGTTGAACTGGGCCGCAAATCAGGTCGCCCCGTTGCAGGGCGATGTGCTGGACATGGGGCTTGGCAACGGCCGCACCTATGATCACCTGCGCGAAACCCTCGCCAGCCGGCGGATCTGGGTCATTGACCGGTTGCTGCAATGCCATCCCTCCTGCGTGCCGCCGGAGCAGGATTTCCTGCAAGGCGAGGCAAAACCAATGCTGGAACGGCTGGCGGCTGAGGGGCGCAAAATCGCCTTGGCGCATTATGACTTCGGCTTCGGGATCAAGGAAAAGGACGTCGCCGAGGCCGCTGGCCTCTCCCCCGTCATTGCGCAGGTCATGGCCCCTGGCGGCATCATCGTCTCCGGCCAGCCGCTGGTTGGTTTTGAAGAACTGGACGGCCCCGATGGCATCCAGCCGGGGCGCTACATGTTCTACCGGGCCGGCTGATCCGGGTCACCGCCCGGCCCGGAAGGCCGGGCAGCGCACGCCCCCGCCCCAAGAGGGCGGGCGCTCCTCCCGCTTCCGGATTCTGGGCCGCTCAGGCCACACGCTCCCCGCGCGACCAGACCCCGCGCAGGACGGGTGCGCCGGCTTTCAGCCGGAACCGGATCAGATCCGCGCGCTGACCGGTTTCCAACCGCCCGCGATCACCCAGCGCAACTGCATCGGCCGGCGCATGGGTTACCGTGCCCAGGCCGCGCGCCATGTCGCCCCACAGATCGCCCAGCTGAACTGCCGCCATCAGCAAAGCCGCAGGGACATAGTCTGACGAAAGAATGTCCAGCAGTTCCAGCTCCGCCAGCTCATGCGCCGCCACATTGCCGGAATGCGAACCGCCGCGGATCAGGTTCGGCGCCCCCATCATGACTTTGATCCCATTCGTATGACAGGCCTGCGCCGCCTCTACCGTTGTCGGAAATTCCGCCAGGCTGATGCCATGACGGGCTGAAACAGCCACTTGACCCGCGGTGGTATCGTCATGACTGGCCAGCACCGCACCGAACCGCCTGGCGGCTTTCACCGCCTCAGCTTCATGCACGTCGCCGTAGGTTTCGCGCAGCCCTTTCAGATGCGCGACATGGGCCTGAAAAGCCGCATCATCAAACCCATGCTTTCCCTTCACATATTGCTCAAGCTTTGCGAGATCGCGAAATTGCCGCTGACCCGGCGTGTGATCCATCAGCGAAACCAGCCCTACACGGTCCGCATCTCCAAATGCATTCAATTCATCTACCAGAGTATCACTGCAAACTTCGGCCCGCAGATGCAAAAAATGCGAGATCTTCAGCGCGCCTGCCGCCCGCAGCTCCAGCAGCTCGCTCGCCAGTCCGCGGGCATAGGCGCCATAGCGGCTTTCCCAGCGGCTGATCGACCCCACGCGCATGGCATCAAACACCGTGGTGATCCCAGTGCCCGCCAGTTCCGCATCATGGGCGATGATGGCGCTGGCATGCGGCCAGTCCACCTTGGGCCGGGGCTGGATGTGGCGTTCCAGATTATCGGTGTGCAACTCCACCAGCCCCGGGCAGACGCAGTCGCCCTCGCAGTCAATTGCGCCTGCCGGGATCGAAGCCCCTTCGGCAATATCAGTGATTTCACCGCCGGTGACCTTAACGCTGCCTGTCCGGGTTTCGCCCGGCAGCACCAGCATGGCATTGGCAAAGATTAAATCTTCTGTCATCTGAACTTCACATCTTTCGAGCTATGGAAGGCCACGTTTAGGAGGCCAATGTGACATTCACGCGATACGCGATCTATTACGCCCCGCCTGCCGGGGCAGCATGGAGCCGGTTTGCCGCCGGCTGGCTGGGCTGGGACATGGAAGCGGGTCTGGACATGCCTCACCCGCAGGTTCACGGGCTGGATGTGGCGGCAATCACCGATGTCCCGCGCAAATACGGGCTGCACGCCACCCTGAAGCCGCCGATGCGCCTCGCCGAGGGGCAGACCCGTTCGGCGCTTGAAGACGCCTGCGCGGCGCTGGCCGCCACGCATAAACCGGTCACGCTGGACGGTCTGCAACTGGCGCGGCTGGGCCGTTTCCTGGCCCTGCGCCCGGCCGGAGACGAGACCGCGCTGAAGGCGCTGGCCGCCGCCTGCGTGACAGAGCTTGACCGGTTCCGCGCGCCTGCCTCTGAGGCTGAGCTGGAGCGCCGCCGCGGCGCGGGGCTGCCCCCGGAGCAGGACGCAAACCTCAGCCGCTGGGGCTACCCTTATGTTCTTGACCAGTTCCGTTTTCACGTCACCTTGACCGGCAAGCTGCCCAAGCCGCAGCTGCCCGCGGTGCAGGACGCGCTCGACACGCATCTCCTCCCGCTGCTGCCTGCTCCCTTCGTGATCCGGGATCTGGCGCTGGTGGGCGAAGCAGCGGACGGCCGGTTCCACCTGATCCATCGCTACCCCCTTTCCGGCTGAATGGCGGCCAGCGCGGCCTGCACCGCCGCGCTGAGCGCACCGCTGTTGTCAATCTCATGCACACGGGCCAGCCCCTCAGGCAGCGGATTGGCGGCGCGCGTCAGACGGCGCCGCACCTCTTGCGCATCTTCCCGCCCGCGTGCCAGCAGACGGTCGGCCAGAACCTCCGGCGCGGCTGTCACTGACAGCACGATGAAATCCCCGAACACGTCCTGTGCCTTCAGCAGCACGGAACGCGAAAGGTTCACCAGCACGCCGCCCGATCCTTCCCGCAGCATTTCAATGTCGCGTGGAATGCCATAGTGCAGCCCGTGTGCCCGCCAGTGCAGGGCAAAGACCCCATTTTCTGCCAGCGCCGAAAACTCAGGTTCCGTAACCGCCTGATAGTCCTCTCCGCCCGCCTCTGGCGCGCGGGTGATAACCCGGCGCATCAGCCGCAGCTGCGGGCCGGATACCGCCAGGGCAGACATTAAACTATCCTTGCCCACCCCCGATGGCCCGACCACCGCGATGACGGGTCCCTTTTCAGAAGGCGCACTCATGCCGCGGCCTGGGTCGCAAAGCCCGACACATCCACGAACCGGTCGCAAACCTGCTGGCGCGCCGTCTCATCATGAAAAATGCCGATGATCGCCGCCCCGCGCGCCTTGGCACTTTCTATCAAACCCAGCACGATGGCGCGGTTCCTGGCATCAAGGCTCGCTGTCGGCTCATCCAGCAGCAGCGCCGGATAGCCATAGGCAAAGCCGCGGGCGATATTCACCCGCTGCTGCTCCCCGCCCGAAAATGTGGTCGGGCTAAGGCTCCACAGCCGTTCCGGAATGTTCAGCTGCGCCAGCAGCGAGGCCGCCGTATCACGCGCCTGTTCTATTGGCGTGCCAACCGCAAGCAGCGGCTCAGCCACCACATCCAGTGCCGGAACCCGCGGCACCACGCGCAGGAACTGGCTGACATATCCCAAGGTCTCGCGGCGCAACGCCAGAATCTCACGCGGCGCGGCTTTGGCAACATCCACCCCGCCGACCATCACACTGCCGGACGCTGCCAGATAGTTGCCGTAGATCACCCGCATCAGGGTGGACTTACCCGCCCCGGACGCGCCGGTCAGGCCAACGCACTCACCCGGCTTTACACGCAGCGTGGCGTTTTCCATCACCGGGATCACTGCGCCGCCCTGATTGTGCAGGGTGAAGCTTTTGCTTACCTTATTCAGTTCAATCATCACCCTGTCCTCAGACTTGCAGCACGCTGGAGACCAGCAGCTGGGTATAGCCATGCTGGGGATCATCCAGCACCTGATCGGTCAGCCCGGTTTCAACCACATGGCCGTCCTTCATCACCATCAGCCGGTCCGCCAAAAGACGCACCACCGCCAGGTCGTGGGTGACGATGATGGCGCTCAGCCCCATCTCGCGAACCAGCCCCCGCAACAGATCCAGCAATCGCGCCTGGACCGAGACATCAAGGCCGCCGGTCGGTTCATCCATGAACACCAGCCGTGGGCCGGTTACCAGATTGCGGGCGATCTGCAGCCGCTGCTGCATGCCGCCGGAAAAGGCTGACGGACGGTCATCAATGCGGTTGCCGGAAATCTCCACCCGGCCCAGCCAGTCCGCAGCGCGTTCCCGGATCGCGCCATAATGGCGGTCCCCGACTGCCATCAGCCGTTCGCCGATGTTACCGCCGGCACTGACGGACATGCGCAGCCCGTCGCGGGCGTGCTGATGCACAAACGCCCAGTCAGTGCGGCCGAGCATCCGGCGTTCCGGCTCGGACATGGTGACGGTATCCACAGGACCATCACCGCGGGTGTCAAAGATCACCTCTCCCCGGTCCGGCGTCAGATGGCCCGCCAGACTGTTCAGCAGCGTCGACTTGCCCGAGCCGCTTTCACCCACGATCCCCATCACCTCGCCGGGGTAGAGATCAAAGCTCACATCCGTGCAGCCGACCCGCGCGCCATACATTTTGGCAACGTTTTTCACTTGCAGCAAAGGTATCATTGCGCTGCCTCCTCACCCAGGCGGCCAGTATGGCCTGCGCCGCGCCGCGAGCGGCAGTAATCAGTGTCGGAACAGACAAACATCCGGCTGCCCGCATCATCCAGGATCACCTCGTCCAAATAGCTGTCTTCCGCCGCGCATAGATCGCAAGCGTGATCCGCTTTGCTGGCTTCAAACGGGTAGTCCTCAAAATCCAGCGAGACGACTTTGGTATAGGGCGGCACTGCATAAATGCGCTGTTCCCGGCCTGCGCCGAACAGCTGGATCGCCGCCATTTCCATCTTGGGGTTGTCGAACTTCGGGATCGGCGAGGGATCCATCACATAGCGCCCTTCGACCTTCACCGGATAGGCATAGGCGGTGGCAATTGCACCGTGCTGGCTGATGTCCTCATACAGTTTCACATGCATCAGCCCGTATTCCTGCAAGGCATGCATTTTGCGGGTTTCTGTTTCCCGCGGCTCCAGAAACCGCAGCGGCTCCGGGATCGGCACCTGATAAACAAGGATCTGATCTTCGGTCAGCTCCGCCTCGGGGATCCGGTGGCGGGTCTGGATGATGCTGGCCTTCTCGGTTTCCTCGGTGGTTTCAACACTCGCAGTCTTTTCAAAGAACTTGCGGATCGACACCGCGTTGGTGGTGTCGTCGGCTCCTTGGTCGATCACTTTCAGCGTGTCATCCGGCGTCAGCGTGGCTGCCGAGACCTGCACACCGCCTGTACCCCAGCCATAGGGCATCGGCATCTCACGGCTGGCAAAAGGCACCTGATAGCCCGGCACCGCCAGCCCTTTGAGGATTGCCCGGCGGATCATCCGCTTGGTCTGCTCATCCAGATATGCAAAGTTGTAGTCGTTCATTCCGCAGCCTCCCGTGCCGCCAGCGTCTCTGCCAGTTCCGCCGCTTCCCGGCGCAGTTTGCGGACAAGTTCCAGTTCGGACTGGAAATCCACGTAGTGGGGCAGCTTGATGTGCTCCAGAAACCCGGTGGCCTGAATGTTGTCGGCATGGCTCAGGACAAATTCCTCATCCTGCGCAGGCGCGCCGACATTGTCCTCGCCCAGTTCCTTCCAGCGCAGCGCGCGGTCAACCAGCGCCATGGCGATGGACTTGCGTTCTGACTGCCCGAACACCAGGCCATAGCCGCGGGTGAACTGCGGCGGCACCGTCTTGGAACCCTTGAACTGGTTCACCGTTTCGCATTCGGTCAGCTCCACCTCGCCGATCTCGATGGCAAAGCCCAACTCCGGGATTTCCATCTCCACCGGCACCGTGCCGATGCGCAGCTCACCGACAAAGGCGTGGTTGCGTGCATAGCCGCGCTGGGTGGAGTACGCCATGCCAAGGATAAAGCCCTCGTCCCGCGGGTCAGCGACTGCAGGCGTAGGGCACGCCCAGCAGGGAAGGACATCGGCTCGCGGGTCAGATCGCCCGGCGCAGCGTCCGAGGACGGCTCACGCTCGATAATGTCCTCGCCTTGCAGAAATCCGGTGATATGCGGCGTTTCTTCCATGCGCGGGTCGGCAACCGGAGCCTCGGGCACTTCGCCGTCCGCAGCCAGCTTAAAGTCCAGAAGCCTATGGGTATAGTCGAACGTCGGACCCAGCACCTGGCCCCCCGGTGCATCCTTGAAGGTCGCGGAAATCCGGCGGTCGCAGGCCATCCCGCCGGTTTCCACCGGCAGCGTATAGCCGAACCGCGGTAAGGTGGTGCGGTAAGCTCGGATCAAAAAGATCGCCTCAATCAGGTCGCCGCGCGATTGTTTGATCGCCAGCGCCGCCAGATCCGGATCATAAAGAGACCCTTCCGCCATCACCCGGTTTACCGCCAAACTTAGCTGTTCGCGGATCTGGGCAAGAGACAGCTCCGCCACATCCCTATCACCGCGGCGCTCTTCCGCCAGCCAGGCGTGGGCGTTGTCAATCGCCCGCTCGCCGCCTTTTACTGCAACATACATCGTTCAGGCCTCCGCGTTGATTTGGGTGGACCGGGGCAGCGCAGCCAATTGCGCCCCGCAGGTAAAAAAAAAGTCCATCCCCAGCGGGTAAAGCATCGCGTTGTTCTGCAAGGCTTCCAGCTCAGGCAGCGCCATCTTTGCGGTATCCTTGATACCGGGCCCGGACAGGACGGCATTGGGCGCGCCGAACGCCGGCACTTCCACAATCAGGGTGGCAGAGCGATCCGGATACTCCGGCGTCCCGATGCGGAAGCGGTCAAGCGGCATCAGCGCAGCCCAGCTGCCAAGGACAAAATCCGCCTGTTCCGCCGCCACGATAGGCGCGCCGGTGTGAAATGACAGCCAGCAGCGCAAGGCTTCGCTGTCCACGTCCGGGGCCAGATAGACACCGGTTTCCGGATCGCACAGGGTCAGCAGCAGGCTTCCAGCAGCAACCGATATCCCGTCGGGCGGTATGGCGCCGGTGATATCTTCGATCCGGCCAGGCCGTGCCATCGCATTCATCGCTGCGCGAAACGCTTGGGCCGAAACCACCGGCGGATTGCTGAACCCGCCGGCATAGGCCGTGTTCTGAGACTGCCGAGGCATCAGTCTTCCCCCCGCACCATTGTAAAAAACTCAACCTTGGTTGCCGCAGCCTTGGCGGCCCGGGCCGTCTTGCAGGCCTTGCGTTCGGCGGCCAGCGGTTCCAGCACTGCAGTACGCAGGGCCGCCGCCGCACCGGTCTGCATCAACGCGTCGATCTTGGCGGCCACTCCGGCCTTTGCCTTGCTGCGGCCCTGCACATAGCCGTGACCAACCGTTCCGTCCTCCAATGACAGCGCACAGCGGGTGATGGTCATCTCACCCAGATTGAACGAGGCGCCGGACCCGCCAATCCGGCCCCGGACCATAACGCCGCCTGCCTCCGGCGCGCGCAGCCATTCACAGGCGGGATCGGCCCCGTATTCTTGCCACAGCTCAGCGAGCCGGACCTCATCAGCAGAGGCCAGCAAGCTCATCCAGCCCTTGCGGTCTTCTGCGGGAAATTTCTTGTTCATTTGTCTAAGTCTCTTGGCCAGGTTGTCTATAAAAACTATACAACTAGACAAATGCTATCTGAGTCGCCCCTGCCGGCGCAATCCAAGACTTGTGAAAGTTACATGACATGGCCCGCACCCCCGTTTGGAAGTCCATCGCCATTGCCCTGACAGACGACATCGCACAGGGCCGCTACGAGACTGGCGGCAAGCTGCCCGCCGAGGCGCAGCTGTCGGCCCGTTTCGGAGTGAACCGCCACACTGTGCGCCGGGCGTTGGCCGATATGGCGGAACAGGGCCTGGTGCACCCGCGCCGCGGCGCCGGGGTGTTCGTGGCGGCCAAGCCGACGGATTATCCAATCGGCAAGCGGGTGCGCTTTCACCAGAACCTGACTCGCGAGGGGCGCAGCCCTGCCAAACAGATCCTGATGCTGGAGACCCGCGCCGCGGCGCCCCGTGAAGCCAATGCGCTGCAGCTGGATCCCGGCGCCCAGGTGCATGTCTATGACGGGCTGTCCCTTGCTGACGGCCAGCCCATTGCCCTGTTTCAAAGCATCTTTCCCGCGGACCGGTTTCCGGGAATTCTGAACGCATTGAAAGATCTGCGCTCGGTTACGGCGGCATTGCAAAAACAGGGTGTTGAGGACTACACCCGCGCCGAAACCCGGATCACGGCCAAACTCGCCAACGCGACCCAGGCCCTGCATCTGAAGATTGCCGAAGGCAGCCCGATCCTGCGCACCACCGGCATCAATACAGATCCTGAGAACCGCCCCGTCGAGTTTGGCCGAACCTGGTTTGCCGGCGACCGGGTCACCTTGACCGTCGGCGGCGAGGCCTGAAGCAAAAAGCTCCCGCCTGTTCCGGCGCATTTTGAAAATGCACCTCTCAGTTGGGCCGGGCACCGCGCTGGCGCGCGGCGCGCAACCGCTTCAGCCGCAACTGCAGTGTGTTCGATTGCAACGCCCCCTGCCGCGCGCAGCGCGGCTGCCACGCCCAACCATTGCAGGGTATCTTTGATACCCGGAATGGGCGGGAGTACCACCGCAATGGAACAGCCCCCGCAGACAGCGGAGGCTCAGCGTGCAGATCGAAAATCGCTATGGTTTGGCGTTGAACACAAACAGCGTCTCGCCATTGATCTGATACCCGTTGATCAGCTCTTGTGCTTTGTCAGAAACCAGCCAAGCCTCCAATTGCACCGCCAGGCTGTTCTTCACGTGACCATGTTTTTCCGGGTTCACCGGGATATAGGCGTATTGGTTGAACAGCACCGGATCGCCTGAAAACTGCAGCGCCAAGCCGCCTTTGTTGCCAAAGTTGAGCCAGCTTGCACGGTCCGACATGATGTAACCGTCCATGCCTGACGCCGTATTCAGAGCAGCCCCCATCCCCGCACCAACCGCACGGTACCAGTCGCCGAAATCCTTAGGATCAAGGCTGGCCGATGCCCACAGGCTCAGCTCTTTCTTGTGGGTGCCGCTGTCGTCGCCGCGGCTGACAAAGGCGGTCTCTGCGCCTGCAATCTTCTGCAGCGCGCTTGCAGCATCCGCGGCACCGGACACGCCGGCCGGATCCGCTTTTGGACCAATGAAGACAAAATCATTATACATGATCTCGCGGCGGTGGGTGCCGTACCCGCCAGCCAGGAACTTTCCCTCAGCCGTCTTGGAATGCACCAGAATCGCATCAACGTCACCGGCTTCGCCCAGCCTGAGCGCCTGACCGGTGCCAACAACCAAAAGCTGCAGATCCAGACCAAGATCGCTCTTGATCTCCGGCAGCAGGATCCCGGCCAGGCCCGAATTGTGGAAGGAAGTGGTCACCGCCATCTTCATCTCTTCCGCAAGCACTGCCGTGGCCATTGCCATTGAGGCAACCGCACCAATAATCAGATGTTTCATTCTACAATATCTCCGTTCAGAAATGCGCGTCCCTGAGGGGTTCCGGGTCCGGCAAAGAAATCTTTTGCCGGGCTGAATTCATGAATGCGGCCCTGCAGGACAAAGATCACCTCATCCGCCAGCCGCCGGGCCTGGCCCATATTGTGGGTGGACATCACCAGCCGCGTGCCGCTTTCCGATGCATGGGCCAGAATATCCTCGATCTCGCGGGTGGCGCGGCCGTCCAGCGCCGCGCAGGGCTCATCCAGGAACAGGACCTGCGGCTCACGCACCAGGGCGCGCGCAAGAGCCAGCTTCTGCCGCTCACCGCCGGACAGCATAGTCGCTTGGCGCTCCAGGATTGCCCCCAGCCCCACCCGGCCGGCCCAATCCGCCGCCCGTGCACGCGCTTCTTTGCGGGCCAGGCCGGTCAACCGCAACGGATAGGCGATGTTCTCGATCACCGAGCGCCGCATCATCACCGGGGTCTGGAACACAAAGGCCTGGTGCTTTTGCGCCTCTTCCAGCGGGCAGGCCCAGTCCAGGCTGCCGCCGTTCATCCGCACTATGCCATGCAGCATCTTCAGCAGCGTCGTTTTGCCCGCCCCATTGGGACCCACCACAATCGAGGTACCCTGCCCGCCCAGCGTCAGATCCACCGGCCCGACCAGAACCTTGCTGCGGCGGCGCACCATGGCGCCCTTGGCCACCAGCGGGAACATCTGCATCACCAGCGCCCCTCGCTCTCCGTCCGGCCCAGCCAGTGGATCGCCAGGTTCACGGCAATTGCCAGCGCGATCAGCACAAATCCCAGCCCCAGCGCCATGGCAAACTCGCCCTTGCCGGTTTCCAGCGCTATTGCCGTAGTCAGCACCCGCGTTGCGTGGTCGATATTGCCGCCCACCACCATGATCGCGCCAACCTCGCCAATCGCCCGGCCAAAGCCCGCCAGCGCCGCAGTCAGCAGCGCCCGCCGCCCGTCCCACAACAGCGCCCGAATGCGCTGCAGCTGGGTTGCGTTCATCGAGATCAGCAGATCATGGTAATCGCTCCACAGTTCCCGCAATGACTGATGCGCAATCGAGGCTACCAAGGGTACAACAATGATCACCTGCGCGATGATCATCGCTGTGGGCGTGAACAGCAGGCCAAACACGCCAAACGGTCCGGCCCGCGACAGGAACACATAGACTACCAGCCCCACTACGACCGGCGGCAGCCCCATCAGCGCATTCAGCACCGCAATTGTGGCCCGGCGCAGCCGGAACCTGCGCACCGCCAGAAACGCCGCCAAGGGCAGCGCAATGGCACAGGCAATAGCCAGCGCAGTCAGCGTCACCCGCAGCGAGCGCAGGGTGATTTCCACCAGATCCGCGTCCAGCGCCGCCAGCAACCAAAAGGCCTGGCTAAGTCCTGCCCACAGATCATTCATCGCGTCCGGTCACTCTCCCAAAGGCCAACTGCCGGCCCGGTCTAACATGGCTTTGCGCGGCTCCAAATCACAGGAGCAGACGCCGGGACAGCCAAAAACGGCAATCCGGCTGGAAAATTCTGCCCCCGATACCCATTTGAGAAGTAACGGCTTCCCGAAGATGCCGCCTGTTAGCGCCAAATCACCGCTTTTGGCTGCAAAAGCCTTCTCGCGTGCTTGCGTGCGCCAAATGAACATGAAACAACCCCCGTCCAAAGTGTCCCCTTGGACGCAACTTTGAGGACTTGCCATGTTCGACCTGCAATCCATGCGGGATCAACTCGCCAGCCAGTATGATCTGGCGCCCAATCCTGCCCTTGCCGAAAAGATGACGGATGTTTACGCGCGGATGAACCGTGTGGTGAACCCCATCGAATGGGTCGCCCATGCGCCCTATGTTGCAGCCATCCTTGAGCTGAAAAAGCAGCGCAATGCGGTGATCCTGGCGCATAACTACATGACGCCCGAGATCTATCACGGCGTATCGGACGTAGTTGGCGACAGCCTGCAGCTGGCGATCGAGGCGGCAAACGTCGAGGCCGATGTGATCGTCCAGTGCGGCGTGCATTTCATGGCTGAGACCTCCAAGATTCTCAGCCCGGACAAGACGGTGCTGATTCCCGACATGGAGGCCGGCTGCTCGCTGGCGGAATCAATCACCGCCGAGGGCATCGAACAAATGCGCGCCAAATACCCCGGCGCACCGGTCGTGTCCTACGTGAACACAACAGCTGAGGTGAAAGCCGCATCTGACATCTGCTGCACCTCGTCGAACGCGGCACAGATCGTCGCGGCGCAAGACAGCCACACCGTGATCATGACACCGGACCAGTATCTGGCCCAGAACGTCGCCAAACAGGTGCCGCAGAAAAACGTGGTCTGGTGGGAAGGCTCCTGCATCGTGCACGAGCAATACACCGCCCAGGATCTTCGCGATTTCCGCGAATGGAATCCCGGCACGCGGCTGATCGCCCACCCGGAATGCCCGCCCGATGTGGTGAACGAGGCCGATTTCTCAGGCTCCACCAGCGGCATTCTTAAATACGTGACTGATGAAAAGCCGGAAAAGGCGATGCTGATCACTGAATGTTCGATGGCCTCGAACATCGCCGATCAGCTGCCCGAGGTGGATTTTGTCGGCCCCTGCAACATGTGCCCTTACATGAAGAAGATCACGCTGGAGAAAATCCTCTGGTCTTTGCACACCATGTCCGAGCCGGTCGTGGTCGATGAAGTTGTGGCCGAAAAGGCCCGTGTGGCGGTTCAGCGGATGATTGACCTCAGCCAGAAACTTGGCGTCTGATCTGTGATCGAAACCGGCCGCATTGTTATTGCCGGCGCAGGTCTTGGCGCGCTCTACGCCGCGCTTGAGCTGGCACCGCGGCCGGTTCTGGTGATCTCACCGGAAACCTTGGGCAAGGGCGCAAGCTCTGCCTGGGCGCAGGGCGGCGTTGCGGCAGCCATGGCCAACCACGACACGCCCGAGGCCCACGCCGCCGACACTCTGCAGGCAGGCGCCGGCACGGTCGATGCTAAGGTGGCCGCGATGGTCACACGGGTCGCGCGCGCGCATATCGTCGACCTGACCGACCTTGGCACGCCATTTGACCGCGATGCGGACGGCAATTATGTGATGAGCCGCGAAGCTGCCCATTCCGCCGCCCGCGTGGTGCGCGTAAAGGGCGACCAGGCCGGCGGCAAGATCATGCAGACATTGATTTCTGCCGTGCGCGCAGCGCCGTCCGTGCAGGTGCTGGAAAACACCCAGGCAGTGCGGTTGGAAACCGAAGGCAATACCGTTACCGGCATCTGGATCACCCGCGCCGATACGCCTTCTGCCCCGGTGCTGGTCAAATGCCCTGGCGTGCTGCTGGCCGGCGGCGGCTCCGGCGGGCTTTATGCCCATACCACCAACCCGCCCCGCATCCGCGGTCAGGTGATCGGTTTTGCCGCCCGCGCCGGCGCCCGCATCGCCGACCCGGAATTTGTGCAATTTCACCCCACCGCCTTTGACATCGGCGAGGACCCGGCCCCGCTGGCGACCGAAGCATTGCGCGGCGAAGGCGCGGTGCTGATCAACGCGGATGGTGAACGCTTCATGCTGGCTGAGCACCCGGACGCCGAACTGGCCCCCCGCGACATCGTTGCCCGCGCGATTTTTGCCGAGACCCAAGGCGGCCGCCGCCCGATGCTTGACACAACCGAAGCACTCGGCGCCGAGGTGCTGACCCGCTACCCCACGGTCGCAGAAACCTGCGCCCGTGCAGGCATCGACCCGGTGCACAACCCGATCCCGGTTGCCGTCGCCGCACATTACCACATGGGCGGGGTCGAGGCCGACATGCAGGGCCGCAGCAGCCTGAAAAACCTCTGGGTCTGCGGCGAGGCGTCCTCCACCGGCCTGCATGGCGCCAACCGTCTGGCCTCTAACGGGTTGCTGGAAGCGCTGGTCTATGCCCGCAACGCAGCTCAGGACATCGCGTCGCTGGATACCCCCGTAAATGTGGATGAGATCCACCCGAGCTTCCCGCCGGGCGGACAGAATCTGGACGCTGCAGCGGTCAAAAACCTGCGGGAAACCATGACCGCGCATGCCGGCGTGCGCCGTACCGCCCAAGGCCTGAAACAGGCGCTGGCAGCCATTGCCCGGCTCGAAGCCGGGCAGGCCGCAGACGAGAATTTCGCCAATATGTGCGCTACCGCCACGCTGATCACCGCCGCTGCGCTTCAGCGCAAGGAAAGCCGGGGCGGTCATTTCCGCGACGACTTCCCCACGGCCGACCCTGCGCAGGCCCACCGCACCCGCATCACCCTGGACGAGGCCATGGCGATCCGTGACCGGATTGCCCCCGGGCCGTGAAGGAGCCGACATGAGCACTCAATTCGCCACCCTGCCCGACTTGATCCTGGAACCGATGGTGCGTGCAGCGCTGATGGAAGACCTAGGCCAGAACGGCGACATCACCACCCGCGCTGTGATCCCGGCCACCGCCGCCTACACCGCCCGGCTTAACGCCCGCGAGGACGGCGTGGTCTCCGGCATGCAGATCGCCCGGATCGCCTTTCACCTGGTGGATGCCGGGCTGAAGGTGGAAACGCTCCTGCCCGACGGCAGCCCCTGCCGTAAGGGCGACACGCTGATGACCATCGACGGCTCTGCCGCCTCGATCCTGTCGGGCGAGCGTGTGGCGCTGAACTTTGCCGGACGGCTGACCGGTATTGCCACCCTTACTGCTGCCTTTGCCGCCGAGACCAAGGGCACCGCCACCCGCATCACCTGCACCCGCAAGACCACGCCGGGCCTGCGCATCGCCGAAAAGCAGGCAGTTCTGCATGGCGGCGGTTACAACCACCGTTTCGGCCTGTCGGATGCCATCCTGATCAAGGACAACCACATCGCCGCGGCTGGCGGGGTGCGCGCCGTTCTGGACGCCGCCAAATCCAGCGTCAGCCACATGATGAAGGTGGAAATCGAAGTCGACACTCTGGACCAGCTGACCGAAGTCATCGCCACCGGCGGTGCAGATGTGGTTCTGCTGGACAACATGGATACCCCTACCCTGGCCAAGGCTGTGGAGATCGCCAAGGGCCAGGTGGTGACCGAAGCCTCTGGCAACATGCGCCTTGACCGCATTGCCGAAGTGGCTGCAACCGGGGTTGATTACATTTCCTCCGGCGCGCTTACCCATTCGGCGCGCACCCTGGATCTGGGCCTTGATTTCTAAGGCAGCCCCGAACCGCCGGACATACCGCCGGGCCAGTGCCCGGCGTTATTCGTCAGCCTGGCGGTTCTTCCGGGCGGCCTCCAGCTTGCCTTCCCGCAGCGCCTTGGGCGACAGCATCAGCACAGAACCGCCATCAATATGGCGCACCTCATAGCCCTGCCCCTCCAGCAAGCCGCCGCGCAACTCCCCGGGCAGGCCGGCACAGGCTTCAGGCCGGCTTTCGCACATCACGATGTCCCGCCCCGTCAGGTAATTCAGCCGGAATTCGACTGACTGATCCTTTTGCAGGTCCGACTTGTTGGCCGCTTCCAGGGACAGATAGGTTCCGGTGACATAAACCGTCCCCTCCCCGCCAGCCAGCTCTGCCGCCATGTCCTGGCTCAACCGGTTCCATTCGGTAGAGAAATAGTGGGTCAGCCCGGCAAAGATCACATACAGGGCCGTGAAGCCAAACAGCAGGTTGCGGCTCAGCCGGGCCCGCCCGCCGTCACGCAACTGAAGGGCGAACAAGCCGACAAAGATTGCGCCAAATGCCCACAGAAACCCGCCGGACCGCACCGGCATGTCGATGCCGCTGCGAATGACCTGCAGGCAGATCAGCGCCAGCCCCAGCCCGGCTCCGGACAGCATGTACAGCGCCCGCCATTTGTCCCGGCTCCACACGGCCCAAACGGCACAGCCAAGCACCGCAGTCTGAAGCAGCGCCAGCCCGGTGATGCTGTAACCGCCTTTCAGCACCAGGTTCACCAGGAAATCCGCGGCCAGTTTGGAATTTTTCAATGCCGAGGCCAGATCCTTCGCAGGGCTGGGATTGCGCCAGTCTGCCATCGGCACGCCGAACACCCCGTGCTCGGCGTAGTTCAGCGCGTAGATTGCCAGCATTCCTAGGGCAAAGCTGGCAATGAACAGCACCAGCAAACCCGCCAGGTCCTTTGCCGAACGTGCGGCGTCTGCGCGGGTCAGCCTCATCGCGAGGATCAAAAACGGGTAGGTCGTATAAGACATCAGCGCCGCCGGAACAAAGACCAGCATCAGCCAGCGGCACGCCCGTTCGCTCAGCCGGGTGGCAAGCCAGCCATAGAGCGCCAGAACTGCCAGCCCCGGAATCAATGTGTTGAACCACAGCGAGATCAGTACCCACGGCAGGCAGAGACCCGCCATCAGCGCCACCATCACCTGCTGCCAGACCTCCGCTTCACGATCCAGGGCATTGTGAACCAGGCAGCCCAGGTAAATGGCCCAAAACAGCTGATAGAGCACAAAATTGACCCAGGCCGGCGTCACCACGCCGCGCAGATGCCACAGGTAATTGACCCAGCGCCCTTCGGTCAGCGTTTTGGAATAAAACAGCTCAGGATCAGCGAGCAGTGCCGGGTAATCATCATGCCGGATCATCGGGTCCGGCAGTTGAAACAGCGCGCTCAGCAGCAGCATGGCAAACACGGCAGCAATCAGCTGCCACAGCCGGGCAGATGGCTTCACTCTGGAAACATCGCTGTAATTGAGGGACATGGTCATGCTGCGGTCTCCGGCCGGTAGCGTGGTAACTGGGGGATTTGGGCAGGCTGATCAGGTGCCATTTCAGCTCCAAGCGCGGCCTCAACAGGCCGCGGCATAAACCCAAACACGAAAGACGATGTAATTCTGCACTGGCAGCCAAACGGTGACCAAGGCACCGGAAACCCAATCCGGCCACCCCAATGCCGGCCCCAGCACCGCCGTTATCATGGCCGACACAACAAACCCGGCACCAATGGAGCAGGCAAACCGCACCATCTGATCCGGCAGGCTGAGCGGACGGCGGAACGTCCACCAGGTTTGCAAAACGTATTGCACCGTCACCGCAAAGGCAAAGGCCGCCGCATTGGCAAAACCCTGTGCCAGCCCGGCTGCCAGAAACAGCAGGTAGCCCGAGAAATAGATGCCGGCGACCAAGGTGCCGACGATGCAGAACCGGATGATCTGGCCCCAATCGCGCATTGTCACGACGCTTCCTTGTGCCGGGGGGCCGTTTCGATGTTCACCGGATCTGCTGCCGCCGCAGTGCCGGTTTCTTCCGACAAAAAGTACATGGGCCGCTGCTTGCTCTCCATATAGAGCCTGCCGATGTATTCCCCCATGATCCCCAGCGTCAGCAGCTGAATGCCCGAGAAGAAGGAAATCGCCAGCAGCATCGACGCCCAGCCCGGCGCGGTGTTGTGAAGGATCAGCGACAGGAACACATAGACCGCCATCAGGAAAGTCACATAAAGGCTCAGGAACGCCAGCCGTGTCGCCATTTTCAGCGGCTTGGTGGAGAACCCGGTCAGCGCGTCCGTCGCAAAGCGCAGCATGGCCCGGAACGGGTATTTGGTGACACCGGCAACCCGCGCATCGCGCACATATTCCAACCCGATCTGTTTGTAGCCTGCCCAGGCAAACATGCCGCGGATGAACCGCGCGCGCTCGGGCATTGCCAGCACTGCGTCCAGCGCGCGGCGGCTGACCAGACGGAAATCGCCGGTGTCCTTGGGGATATCCACATCCGACAGCGTATTCAGGAAACGGTAGAACCCATAGGCCGTGATCTTCTTGAAAAGGGTCTCCCCCTGCCGTTCGGCCCGGCGCCCGTAAACCACGTCATAGCCGCGGTCCATCATCATCATCATGTCCGGCAGGATTTCCGGCGGGTCCTGCAGGTCGGCGTCCAGCATAAAGACACGCGCGCCACGCGCAGCCTCCAGCCCCGCGGTCAGCGCCACCTGATGACCGCGGTTCGCCGACAGGCGGATGCCGCGCACCACAGGATATTTGGCATGGGCCGCCTCTATCGCCGCCCAGGTTTGGTCGCTGGATCCGTCATCCGCCAGGATGATCTCGGCGTCCTGCGCCCATGGTTCAATGGCCTGCACCAGCCGCTCCACCAGCATGGGGACCGACTCTTCTTCATTGTAGCAGGGCACAACAACGGAAAGCTGCACTTTCTCGCCCCCAATACTGTTTGTTAACCGCTCGTTAACCAAGATACTGGCCGATCCGGCACGGCCAAGGCAACGGCAGCCCGCTGAGGGTTTAATTTGCAATCAAATGGTTAAAGGCCTGTGTGTTTTTGGTAACGCACTATGTCAAAACCAAGGCAAATGCGGACGAATTGCCGAAAACCCGCCCGCATCCCGCCCTGGATTACAGCACGCCGCGCGGAATCACTTCCTGCCATTCCTTGGTCAGGACCACTTCCCTGTTTGCGCCCTCATAGGCCGTCACCCGGCGCCAGAGGTAAAAATTCTCCCGGTCGCAGGTCACCTTGTTTTCAGTGTCAATTGCAACCTGCCAGCCGCCACGCTCGAATTCGAAGTTCCAGTCGCTGGCAAAGGCTGCAGTGGCCGGATCATCCGGATGCACTTCGTAATGCATGGAGACATGGCTGCCTGCGCTCATGCCGTGGCTGGGATCCACCGCCTTGCCGTAATCGTCAAAGGTATCCAGCACCAGCGCGCCGTCTTCCCGGGTCCAGGTCCTGGAGGTGCCGCCAGCCGCCCGCAGCTGCTCCGCCTGCAGCACCGGATAGTCCCGCGGCGCGCCAGGGGCCTGCGGGTCGATCTCTTGCGAAACCCGCCGCTCGGGCAACACCAGCGTGCAAGCTTCGAGATGCAGCGTGACTTTTGCTGCCTCCGGCGCGGGCCAGACAATCGGCCAGTAGGACGTCGACAGCGCCAGCCGCAGCACGTGCCCCGCCTTCAGACGGTGCGCGCATTCATTCAACTCGATCTCCGCTTCATACCGCTCACCCGGCACCAGGTTTTGCGGCGCCTCAAACCCGGTGCGGCAGGTCAGGTTCAGCGGCCGGAAGGTGATCCGTTGCGAGACACCTTCAGGAGAGACATCACACAGCCGCGCCACCAGCTGCGCCACCGGCCTGTCGACGCTGAACGCCACCTTGACCCGCGGCCGGCCCAGCAGCTCCAGCGGTTCTGCCAGCGGCGCGCTGTCGAAACAGGCAGACAGCGCATCGTCGCCAGCCTGATCGCCCGCCAGTTCATTGTCGAACCGCATCCCCGGACAGAAATAGCCCGACGCCTGCCCCACCGTCGCCGGGCTGCTGACTGTCTGAGTGCCGCTTGCAGCCTCTCCGGCCAGCACGCCCTTGCCCAGATGCATCACCCGCTCCTGCACATTGGGTGAGGGCCACGCGGCTTCCGCCACCCAGCGCCCCTGACGCGGTTTGTTCTGCATCGACGGATTGAAATGCTCCTGCATGTAGACACGGTAGTCCGGCAGGTCTTCCGCCCCGGTCTCCTCGCCCTTCAGCCATTTGCCGAACCAGGTCAGCACCTCGCCATGGAAATCCGCCGGATCCAGCTTGGCGATATGGGCATAGCGGTGTTCCCACGGGCCGATCATCGCCTTGGCCGGCACGGTCAGATTGGCGGCCAGCGCGGGCGGCGCATTCACATAGGCATCCGCCCAGCCGGTGATTGCCAGCACCGGTGCCTGGATCGCCGGCCAGTCCTCGCAGACCGATCCATGCTTCCACTGGCCATCCCTGGTCTGTTGCCGCAGCCAGTCCGCGGCCATGAAAGGCATCTCTTCGATCCGCTTGATCCAATCCGCGCGCCAGTCCGGGCGCAGCTCAGGATCCGCAGGGCGCGACTGATAGGCAAACATCTGGCTGCCCCAGTTGGCGTTGTCGCTAAGGAGACAACCGCCCATGTAGTGGATATCATCGGCATAACGATCCACGGTCGAGGCAACCGAGACCACCGCTTTCAACGCCTCCGGGTGGCGGAACGCCAGCTGCAACCCGTTGAAACCGCCCCAGCTGATGCCAATCATGCCGATATTGCCATCGCACCAGTCTTGCGCTGCGATCCAGGCCAGAACCGCCTCGCCATCGCTCAGTTCCTGCTCGGAGTATTCATCGTCAAACACGCCCTCGCTGTCGCCGGTGCCGGCAATATCCACCCGGATGCAGGCATAGCCTTCGGTGGCGAAAACCGGATGCGTGGTTTCATCGCGGGGCGCTGTGCCGTCGCGCTTGCGATAGGGCAAATACTCCAAAATTGCCGGAAACGGCCCTCGCCTTCGGGCATCCACATCCGCGCCGCCAGCTTGCGCCCGTCCGGCAGGGTGATCCAGGTGTTTTCAATGATGCTGAATGTGCCGGGCATTTGGTCTTCCTTGTCTCAGTTCCGGGCGGTGCCCTTTGGCGGTACTCTTGCCAAACCGGCATCGAAAGAAAAGTGATCACTTGTACGCATATGTAAGCGAGTGTACGCAGTCAGACAGCCATTCCGTGAAAGCCCGCACCGATGCCCGACGATTTTTCCCGCAATTTGCGAAGGCTGTGCGCCGATACCGGCAGCATCGCTCAAGTCTGCCGCGAGATCGGTATGAACCGGCAGCAGTTTAACCGGTATCTCAACGGGCACGGCCTGCCTTCGGCCCACAATCTGCACCGCATCGCGCGTTACTTCGGGCTGGAGGAGGAGGCGCTGTTTACCCCGCATCAGGACTTTCGCCAGCAAAGGGGTGCTGCCGCCGCGGTGTCGGCCCCGGCCGTGCAATTCGGCAGCCTGTTCCGCGATCAGGCCCGGCGGCTGAGCCGTTTCATGGGCGTCTACCACGGTTATTTCCGCACCCCGACCTGGCCCGGCCAGATTCTGCGCACGCTGATCTGGCTGCGCCCGCAGGACGGCTGCGCCGTTACCCACACGTTTGAGCGCGCCATTGCCCGCGACGGCAGTATTCGCCAGCGCAGCCGCTATGCCGGCATGGCTACCCTCCGCAACAACCGGATCTGCATGTATGAAACGCCCCGCCGCGGCGGCGGCTACCTGTCCGAAACAGTGCTGATGCCCGCCCATCCGCAGCAGGTCTCCTACTTGCAGGGGCTGACCCTGGGGATCTCCGCAGGCCCCGGCCAGGCGCCCTTCGCCACAAACACCGTCTGGGTGCGGATCGGCGAAAGGACCTCGGCCCGCGAGGCGCTTGCCGCAACCGGTGCTTACCCTGAGGCCAGCCCCCGCATTGACCCGAAGGTACGGCGCCTGCTGGGAGAACAACCGCCGCTGAGCCTGAGCGCAGGCCCTCAGGTTTAACCGCACCCGCTCTGCCGCGTGCCGGGCTGCGGGTTACTCCGGCAGCGTCGGCGCTGATTTCTCCAGCGCCAGCTCCGCTTCCGAAAACGTCCACGGCCCCCGCACCCCCGGTACGCCTTCCGGCGCGATCTGCATCTGCCGGTGCTGGATCTGCGGATCCTCAAATGCCTGCCCGATGGTGTTGATCGGCCCCGCGGGCACTGTTGCCGCCTCCAGCGCTGCCAGCAGATCCGTTTGCGTCCAGGCCGCCAGCACCTCCTCCAGAACCGCCGTCAGCACCTTGCGGTTGGCAACCCGCAGCTGGTTGGTCTGGAACCGCGCATCCGCTTTGGCCTCGGCCAGCCCCAGCACATCGCACAGCCGCAGGAACTGCCCGTCATTGCCCACCGCCAGGATCACATGGCCGTCCTTCACTGCCATCACCTGATAAGGCGCGATATTCGGATGGTCATTGCCCAACCGCACCGGGCTGTCGCCAGTCGCCAGATAGTTCATCGCCTGGTTCGCCAGCAAGGCCGTCGCGCAGTCCATCAGCGACATATCCAGATGCTGGCCGCGGCCCGTTGTGTGGCGCTGCTCCACCGCCGCAAGAATGCCGATCGTGCCATAAAGCCCGGTGACAATATCGGTGATCGCCACCCCCACCTTCTGCGGCTGACCATCCTGCGCGCCGGTGATCGACATCAAGCCTGACATGCCCTGCAGCAGAAAGTCATAGCCCGCCCGCTTGGCATAAGGCCCGTCCTGGCCAAAACCGGTGACCGAGCAGTAGATCAGCCGCGGGTTGATCTGGGCCAGGCTGTCGTAATCCAGTCCGTATTTCTTCAGACCGCCGACCTTGAAGTTCTCGATCAGAATGTCTGCGTCACGGATCAGGTCAAGGACAGTCTGCTTGCCTTCCTCAGTCCGGAAATCAGCAACGACACAGTCCTTGCCCCGGTTGGCAGCATAATAATAAGCGGCGGTTTTATCGCCGTCCCGCTCAATGAACGGCGGCCCCCATTTGCGGGTATCGTCGCCGTCCGGGCTTTCCACCTTTACAACCTCAGCGCCCAGATCCGCCAGCGACTGGCCGATCCAGGGCCCGGCCAGGATACGGGCAAGCTCAACCACCTTAAGGCCGGCTAGCGGGGTCATGGGCATTCCTCCCTGTTGGTGCGTTGGTCTTTGCTGGATATGCTTAACGGCTGAAACAGCTCCGGGCAAGATTTGATCAAATCAACGCTTGCCCGGGTCCCGTGACAGGCCGGCTGCCAAAAACAGATATGTTCCGGGCTGTTTCCCGTGCCGGGATACGGCCTTACTCAAACCACTGGTCCCAGCCGTCCTGGTAATACCCGGCCAGCGCATGGGATTGCAGCGAGTTGATCGCCACGTCAACCGGCCCGGTGTCATCCCCAAAGACCTGCGCCGCCTGCCACACAGCGGCATTCAAGAACTTCAGCCCCGCAGGCAGTGTCAGTTCCCGCGGCCTTAGCGCCTGCGGCGTGGCCAGGACAAATCCCCAATCGCCAAAGCTTGGCACATAGGCGTGATACGGCAGTACCTGCAGCCCCTCGCCCGGACGGTAGGGATTGCGCGCCGCCTTCAGCGTCCCCGCCACCGACCAAAAAGCGCTGCGGGCAAACAAGGGCGAGCCGGCCTGGGTCACCACCACCCCTTGCGCGCTCAACCGTTCCATCAGCGCGCCATAAAACTGACGGGTATACAGCTTGGACAACGCCAGATTCTTGGGGTCCGGCAGATCCGCGATGATTACGTCAAAGACGCGATCCGTCCCCTCTACAAACTTCCACGCATCCATGTTGCGGATGGTTACACGTGAATCCTTCAGCGCCCCGCCATTCAGCGCCGACAACTGCGGATGGCCGCGGAACAGCTCCGTCACCCGCGGGTCAAGATCCACCAGCGTAACACTTTCCACCTCCGCCCAGCGCAGCACCTCGCGCACTGCCATGCCATCGCCGCCGCCCAGAATCAGCACATCCTTGCGCCGCGGCGCCAGCCCCATCGCCGGATGCACCAGGCTTTCGTGATAGCGGTGCTCATCCAACGTATCGAACTGGATCGAGTAATCCAGAAACAGCCGCACCCGGTCCTTGTAGCGGGTCACGGTGATCTGCTGATACAGCGTTGCCTCGCTCAGGATGATGTCGTCCTCAAACAGATCGGCTTCGGCCACCGACACCAGCCGCTCGGATTGCCACAGGCCCGCGAGCGTGGCGGTAAAAACCACGGTCCAGACTGCGGCCTGCGCCCGGCTGGCATCAGCGCGGAACACCCATAGCGACAGGCCGGCAACACCCAGGTTCAAGGCCCCGAAACTCAGGCTGGCCGACATCAGCCCCAGCTGCGGAATGATCAGCAGCGGAAAGGCGACCGAGGCCGCCAGCGCGCCGGCATAATCCACGCTCAGCACGTTTTCGAACCGGAACTCCGGCGCGCCGATCTGTTTCAGCACCCGCGCAATCAACGGGATTTCCATCCCAGACAGCACACCAACCAGCACCAGCAGCCCGTACAGGGGCACCGAAACGCTCTCCATCCAGGCATAGGAAAAGAAGATCGCCGGCGCCATGAAACCGCCGGCCACCCCCAGCCCGATCTGCGCCCAGATAAAGCCGCTCATCGCCTGACCGACAAAACGCGACAGCCAGGCGCCCAGCCCCATCGCCGACAGGAACACCCCGATCACCAGCGAGAACTGGCGCACGGAATCTCCCAGCAGGTAACTGGACAGCGTCGCCGCGATCAGCTCGTAAATCAGCCCCGAGACCGCCACCAGAAAGGTCGCCGCCAGCAGCCAGAACTCGCGCAGCCGCACGCCCCCGCTGTCAGGGGCCGCGCCGGTCATGACAGGATGACAGCCGCAATGATGATCGAGATGGACAGGAACAGAAAACCGATCAGCACCGCCAGCGCCATGTTCTGGTCCTGTTCGATCTCCTTCATGATCGGAAAGGGCGTCATCCAGTCGATCACTTTCCAGACCGCCCCCATCAGCGCCACGCCGACAAAGGTATAAAACACAGTGCTGATCAGCTCAGCGGCTTGGATGGCAGAGAAATACTCCATGGGGTCCCCCGGTTATTTGACGTTACCGTTTGAATAGCGCCCGCCGCTGGCGGCGCGGATGGATGTGTCCAGATCGCGGCTCTCGCCGCCGTAGCCCTGATACGAGACATAAGCAGCCCCGGCGATGGAGAGGCCGGACATGACCAGAAAGATGATGCGGAACAGGTTCATTAGTCGTCGTCTTCCACCCAATCACTGCCGCGCCAGCGCGCCTTGCGGTGCCACCAGGCGCGCAGGAAACCCTGCCCGGCCAGCAGGCCGAATGCGATGGCCAGAAAGCCCATGTATAGCCCGGAGGACAATCCGGATTTCGCTGAAACCGTAAGTTTGCTGAGCGCCGGCCGGTTTTGTGCCGCAGTTTTCGGGCGCGCTTGCGTGGATTGCGGGTAGCTCAGCTCCGTCCAGTGGCCGCTTTCCTCAACCTCCAGGCTCAGCGTGTAGGTGCCGGCCATCAGCGGCCGGAAGGTCAGCTGCGCCTTGTTGTCGCCTTCGCTCCAGTTCCCATCCGAGCTGCGGCCATGGTAATACTCAACCGTGCGTCCAGCTTGGAACACGGGTTCATCCTCCGGGTCGGTCAGTTCAATCCCGACAAAAGCCCAGCTGTTATTTGTATTTCCTGCGAGTCTGATGCGTGTCAGCTTGCCGGCTTCACTGACTATCACAGGAAGCTCTGCCGGCAGGTCAGCAGCCGTCAGAACCGTCCGCTTCAGCGCAGTCTCGCCAGAGCGTCCCTGCAGGTTCATTCCGATGATCAGGCACACCACGGCACAGGCGGCAGAGGCCCATTTTATGAAGTCGAAATCCGGCCCGGTCTTAAAGGGCTGCAACGGATGTGTGCCATGCGGCTTCAACCCGGTCTGGATGCCAAATCCTGCTTCAGCATCCCCGGCAGGCAAGTATTGCGACAGCCAAGTTTCACGCTCGCTGCCGGTTTGGGCGAAACTCAGCATCGCGTCATCAGCAAGCGCAGTGACCGTTGTGGTTTTTTCGCCCTTTTTCGGGGACCAGGTGAACTCCCCTTCGGCAAAGGTGATCCGGCTGGTAGAGGTGCCGTAATACTGAAACGTGCGGGGTCCCGCATGCACCTTTGGCCGGTGTTCCGCCCGTTCCACCCAATGCACCGACATCCACACCGGGCGGCGGTAACGGCGGGTGAAAACCAAATGGCCATCTTCAATCGTCAGCCAGGCATAGCCGTGGGTCGGGGAAAAAAGCTGGTGATCCACCCAGATCCAGGTCCGCACGCCCCAGCGTTCCTCGTGCTGCAATGTGCCGATCACGGTGTAGTCTGCACCGAACAGAGTGCCGGTCATGCCGATTGCGAACGGGCTGATCGGGCGTTTGATATCGTTGAACGTGCGAACAGCGCGGTAATTGTCCAACGCGTCCAGTTCAGTGCCGCAATAGGGGCAGATATGCACCGTCACCCGGCCGCCGCCCAGGATATCCAGCCCTGCGCCGCAGGAGGTGCAGTTGACCGCCTTCAATTCAGCGTTCCGGGTCATGCCAGCACCTCGACCTCAAACGGGTCATACCACTGGCCATGGTACCATTCGCGGCGGCTGCCCTGAAACTCCGCTGACAACAGCGTGCCGTCATCGCCCTGCAAGTTTACAAAGCGATAGCGCTCGCCCACCAGCAGGTGCTGATCGAAACTGCCGCGCACTGCGATGCATTCGGCATCGTCTTCTTCGGCAACTGCGAACTCCACGCTGTCATGGTCAATGCGCTGCCCCAGCCGTAGATAGCCGTCATACCGCGGCCAGGCAGCGCGCTGCAGCACCCGCTGCATCACGATGTCGCCCTCATCTATCGAGACCCAGCAGGGGGCGCCTTTGACATCCAGCGCCCAAAACTCGTCCCAATATCCGCGCCCATAGGAAAACCGCGCGTGGCCCAGGATCTGCAACTGGTGGCCGCCTAACCGGATGGCGCTGCCAAGGCCGAACAGCAGCGGGGTGTCATGCATGACACCTGCGTCGCCTGCGAGCCGCGCCCGCGCATCCTCGATGAACAGGGTAGTGCCGCAGGCCTCGCAAGCGGTCAGCTTGACCGTGGCGGCCTTCGGGGTCACCGGGCTGGCACAATTGGGGCAGTGAAACATGCTCATGGCTTCCCAATTCCCCAAGCCGGCGGTCAATTCAAGCGGGAAGTCCGGGACAGGGCAACAATTGATCAGTACTGTTGACCCAATGTTTCGCACGCGAAACATTCCGGCAGCAAGGCTGACCTGTTTGCAAGCGGACGGGCCGCCGTGTTTTTCCGGATGGCCCTCACCGGCCCCATATGTTAGCGATAACTCAACTTTAACCAGCCGTATGGCAACAGAGGCAATTGAATTGCCCCGCCCCAAGCGGCACAATGGCCTGGCCTCTGTAGAACAGCGATGTAAAATCAATGGTTTCCCGCGTCATCCCCGTTGAACCCTTTGACCTCGTGCTGTTTGGCGCGACCGGCGACCTGGCCCGCCGCAAGATCCTGCCGGCCTTGTTTCACCGCTTCCAGATCGGTCAGTTCAGCGATGCGTGCCGTATCATCGGCAGCTCGCGCAGCACATTGACCGCCGAAGAATTCCGCGCCCAGACCGCCGATGCTATCCGCGATTTCGGCCAGGATGTGGAGACCACGCCTGCGGAAATCGCCGCTTTCACCGCCCTTCTGGACTATGTCGCGGTGGATGCACGCGGCGATGCCGGCTGGGATGTGATTCACGGGAAACTGCGCGACGATGCGGTGCGCGCCTTCTACCTCTCGGTCGGCCCGCCGCTGTTCACCGACATTGCCCGCCGCCTCAGCGAGACAGGGATTGCCACGCCGGACAGCCGCATCGTGCTGGAAAAACCCTTTGGCCATGATCTGGCTTCAGCCCAATCCCTGAACACCGCGCTGCGGGCCCATTTCGAGGAACGGCAGATCTACCGGATCGACCATTATCTGGGCAAGGAAACCGTGCAGAACCTGATGGCGCTGCGCTTTGCCAATTCGCTGTTTGAACCCTTGTGGAACTCCTCGCACATCGACCATGTGCAGATCACCGTGGCCGAGAGCATCGACGTTGAAGGGCGCGGGGAATACTACGATAAATCCGGCGCCATGCGGGACATGGTGCAGAACCATCTGATGCAGCTGCTGTGCCTCACTGCGATGGAGCCGCCCGCGCAATTCACCCCAAACGCCGTGCGCGATGAAAAGGTCAAAGTGATCGAGGCGCTGCGCCCGGTGCCCCAATCCAGCATCGCCCGCGGCCAGTACCGGAGCCGGAACGGCGGCAAAGCCGGCGGCAGCTACAGAGACCACGCCGCCAACCCGTCCAGCCGCACCGAAAGCTATATCGCGCTCAAAGTTGAAGTGGCGAACTGGCGATGGGCCGGGATCCCCTTCTACCTGCGCACCGGCAAATGCCTGCGCGAGCGGGTGAGCGAGATCGCCGTCTATTTCCGCGACCCGCCGCACAACATCTTCGAAGGTTCCGGCACCGTGCATGGCAATGTGCTGGTGATCCGTCTGCAACCGGATGAGGGCATTACGCTGAAGACCACCATCAAGGACCCCGGTCCGGGCGGCATGCGCCTGACGGGGGCCAATCTGGACATGACATTTGCGGATGAGCTGCCAGAATCGGGCCGCCCGCAGGACGCCTATGAGCGGCTGATCATGGATGTGATCCGCGGCAACCAGACCCTGTTCATGCGCGGCGACGAGGTTGAGGCCGCCTGGGCCTGGGCCGACCCGATCATCGCCGGCTGGGAGGACGCGGGCGAAGCGCCGCAGCCCTATGACAGCGGCAGCACCGGACCTGATGACTCATTGCTGCTGATCCACCGCGACGGCCGCCGCTGGCGCAGTATCGGAACCTGAGATGACTGCCCTCCCCTTTGCCCCCGCAGTTTGCTACAAAGGCACCCCATGACCCTGAACCCCACCCTGGCCGCCGTCACCGACCGTATCATCGCCCGCAGCGAGGTCACCCGCTCGGCCTATCTGGAACGGATGGCTGCTGCCCGCGGCAAGGGACCTGCGCGGGCGCATCTGTCCTGCTCCGGCCAGGCCCATGCTTATGCCGCCACCGGGGCGGATCAGCAGACACTGGCCCAGGGCGCCAAGGGTCATCTGGGAATTGTCACCGCCTATAATGACATGCTGTCGGCGCATCAGCCGTTTGAAACCTACCCAGGCTTGATCCGCGACGCTGTGCGCCGGGCCGGCGGCACCGCCCAGGTGGCGGGCGGGGTGCCTGCCATGTGCGACGGCGTCACCCAAGGCGAGGCCGGCATGGAGCTGAGCCTGTTTTCCCGCGACACCATTGCCATGGCCGCAGGCATCGCGCTCAGCCATAATGTATTCGACGCCGCGGTTTTTCTTGGCGTCTGCGACAAGATCGTGCCGGGGCTGGTGATCGGCGCCCAGGCGTTCGGCCACATCCCGGCGGTTTTCCTGCCGGCAGGTCCGATGACCAGCGGCCTTGCCAACGATGAAAAAGCCAAGATCCGCCAGAAGTTTGCGGCCGGGGAAATCAACCGCGAAGAGTTGTTGAAGGCAGAAATGGCGGCCTATCACGGGCCCGGCACCTGCACTTTCTACGGCACTGCCAACACCAACCAGATGCTGATGGAGTTCATGGGCCTGCACCTGCCCGGCTCCTCTTTTGTCACACCCGGCACACCGCTGCGCGAGGCGCTGACGGTTGAGGGCGCCAAACGTGCGCTGTCGCTCAGTGCATTGGGGAACAATTATACCCCGGTCTGCGACGTTCTGGACGAGAAAGCCTATGCCAATGGCATCGTCGGGCTGATGGCCACCGGCGGTTCCACCAATCTGCTGATCCATCTGATCGCAATGGCCCGTGCGGGCGGCATCCTGCTGGACTGGCAGGACTTTGCAGATCTGTCCGAAGCGGTGCCGCTTTTGGCAAAGGTCTACCCCAACGGCCTTGCTGACGTGAACCATTTCCACGCGGCCGGCGGCCTCGGCTACATGATCGGCGAACTGCTGAAGGCCGGCTGCCTGCACCCCGACACCAAAACCGTGGCAGGCGACGGGTTGGAAAATTACGTGATGGAACCGTTCCTGTCCGAAGACGGCCTGACTTTCCGCGCCGGTCCGGGGCAAAGCCTGAACGACGCGGTGCTGCGCCCGGCAGATGCGCCGTTCCAGGCGACCGGCGGGCTGAAGCGGCTGACCGGAAACCTGGGCACTTCAGTGATCAAGGTCTCGGCAGTGGCCAAGGAGCACCAAGTGATCGAGGCCCCCGCCCGCGTCTTTCATGACCAGGAAGAAGCCAAGGCCGCCTTCAAGGCAGGCGAGCTGACCGGCGACGTGATTGTTGTGGTGCGCTTCCAGGGCCCCAAGGCCAACGGCATGCCGGAATTGCACAGCCTGACCCCGATGCTGGGCATCATGCAGGGCAAGGGCCAGAAGGTGGCGCTGGTCACCGACGGGCGGATGTCCGGGGCCTCCGGCAAGATCCCTGCCGCGATCCATGTGGTGCCCGAAGCGCTGGACGGCGGCCCGATAGCCAAACTCAAGGACGGTGACATGCTGCGGCTGGACGCGGTGCGCGGCACGATGGAAATCCTCACCGAAGGCGTGCTGGAGCGCGATACCGCCACTGCCGACCTCAGCGCCTATCAGCACGGCACCGGGCGTGAGCTGTTTTCCCTATTCCGCCGCTCGGTCGCTTCGGCCGACGAAGGCGCCAGCGTTTTTGGAGTTTGAAATGACGCGGATAACCCCTCAGGACGCCAGCCTGCGCACATGCGGGATCTGCACCCTGGCGCCGGTAATGCCGGTGCTGGTGGTCGACGACGCGGCCCATGCCCGCCCCTTGGCCGAAGCGCTGATCGCGGGCGGCTTGCCGGCACTGGAGGTCACCCTGCGTACAGGTGCTGCGCTGGATGTGATCCGCGAGATGGCACAGGTCAAGGGCGGTGTGGTCGGGGCCGGCACGCTGATCACCCCCGAAGACGCCGAAGCCGCCAAGGAGGCCGGCGCGCAGTTCGGCGTCTCTCCCGGCGCGACGGATGACTTGCTGGACGCCTGCGAATCCATCGGCCTGCCGCTGTTACCCGGTGCTGCGACAGCAACCGAGGCGATGCGCCTGCTGGCGCGCGGTTATGGGATGCTTAAGTTTTTCCCGGCAGAAGCCTCAGGCGGCGTGCCCGCGCTGAAAGCGATCGGCGCGCCCTTGCCGCAAATCTCCTTCTGCCCCACCGGCGGCATCAGCCCCGCCAATGCGGAAACCTATCTGAGCCTGCCCAACGTGGTCTGCGCCGGCGGCAGCTGGGTGGCGCCTGCCGATCTGGTCAAGGCTGGCAACTGGGCCGCAATCGAAGCAGTTGCCCGGGACGCAAGCCAGCTGGGCAAGAGTTAAGCCACCGCAAAGCCCACCAGTCAGCTCCGCTCCTGCCATGACCGGCGGCCTTTTCACGGCCCGTCGTTATTCCGCCCTGTCCCCGCGGGGACAGCGGTGCAAAAGATCAGCCCAGGGCCTGCACGATATCCGTTGGCAGCTGGTCATGGTGCCTGCGCGCCACCAAATCCAAGGTCGTTTTGATAGGCAAACAGCGCCGGCAGCCCGCCGGTGTGCAGCAGCAGCACCTTCTGGCCCTTGCGGATGCTGCCCTCCTCCAAAAGGCCAAGCAGACCGGCAAAGGTCTTGGCAGAATAGACCGGGTCCAGCAGGATCCCTTCTGCCCTGGCCATGCGCTGCAGTGCGGCGCGGGTGGCGGGACCTGCGCGGCCATAGCCCGGTGCCAGCGCACCGTCCCAGGTAAGGATTCCGTCGCTGCCAAATGGGCGCGGGATGCCTATCAGGTCTGCCAGCGCATCCGCCACTGCCTCCAATCGCGCCTTCTCCAACGCAGCATCACGGCGCACGCAGATGCCAAAGACAGGCGAGGTGATGCCCGCAAGACGCACTCCGGTCAGAAACCCGGCGTGGGTCGCTCCACTGCCCGACGGCACCACGGCTGCATCAAAGCCGCCAATCTGCGCTGCCAGTTCCGCCCCGCCCTGCACATAGCCCAGCGCGCCAAGCGGCGGATGGCCAAGGCCAAGCGGGATGATGTAGGGGTTGCGGCCCTCGGCGCGCAGGTCTTCGGCACGGGTTTCCAGCGCGGCATCCGCGCCGGTCTCATCCTCGCCCCCGGGATAGATCATCACCCCGGCACCAAGGATGTCCGACAGGAAAACATTGCCTGAACTATGGTAGAGCGGATCCATGCCCGGCACCCGCTCCTCTCGCTGCAGCACCGCTTGCATGCCGTATTTCGCAGCCGCGGCGGCGGCCGTGCGGGTAAAATTCGATTGCACCGCCCCGGTGATCAGGATGGTGTCGGCCGCAGCCGCGCGCGCAGCACCGATATAGAACTCCAGCTGGCGCGTCTTGTTGCCGCCAAAACTCAGACCGGTAAGGTCGTCACGCTTGATCCACAGGTCGATATCCAGCTCAGCGGACAGCCGGTTGAGACGTTCCAGGGGTGTCGGTCCTGCCAGCAGGCTTGCGCGCGGGAAGGCAGAGAGGAGCGTGTCGATCCGGGGCATAGCAGTCTCCTTTGACGGGGCCGGGCAGAGCAGGCGGCTTGCAGTCAGGCCTGAACTAAGGCTGTACGCAATTTGCAATCCTGGCAAGCCGGCGCAATCGCGGCCCGGGCGAGGCCGCCGCCGGCAAGGATACCGCCACGCCCAAACCGCTCCAGTCCGCTGATCCTTTCGCGGCGAGCCCGTAACCAGGCCTATTCTGCATAGATGGGGCGCCGCTCGCAGGTTGCTTTCCGAATGCGCCGCCCCCATCTCCCCTTCAACGCATTGAAAATTAAAGGACCCGCCTCATGGAAACTTCCGAATCCCGCCCCGCCCTTCGGGTGGACATCATCTCGGACGTGGTTTGCCCCTGGTGCGCGGTGGGGTACAACCAACTGGCCTTTGCCGCCCGCCGCGCCGGGGCGGTTCTCGACATCCACTGGCAGCCGTTTGAATTGAACCCCGACATGGCGGCGGAAGGTGAAGACCTGAGGGAGCATCTGGCCGCGAAATACGGCAGCACGGCGGAACAATCGGCGCAGGTCAGGGGGCAACTGACGGAACTGGGGGAGGCCTTGGGCTTCACCTTCCGCTTCTTTGACGGGATGCGGATCTACAATACATTCCAGGCGCATCAGCTGATCGAATGGGCGGAAGAACGCGGCAAAGGCCATGAGATGAAACAGGCGCTGCTGGCGGCCTATTTCACCGATGGCAAAGATGTCTCCGATCCGGAGGTTCTGACGCAAGCTGCCGGCAACCTAGGCCTGGACGGTTCAGAAGCCCGTGCTGCGCTGGACAGCGGCAATCATGCCGACAGCGTGCGCCAGCGCGAAGCGTTCTGGGTGAGCCAGGGCATCCGCGGTGTGCCTGCGATGGTGCTTGATGGCCGCCATCTGGTGACCGGGGCGCAAGGGGTGGAGAATTACGCCGGTATTCTGGATCAGCTAGGCGACACCGGGAGCAAAATGCGCTGAGGGCAGCGCCCGCCCATGGGGCGGGCGCTGCCCGGCCTGCGGCCAGGCGGTTAGTATTTCTTTGAGCGGCTTAAGCTTGCGGCAGGCACTGGGTGATGGCGGCCTCCAGCTTATCCACCACCTCGGAAATCTGTTCCCCGGTGATGATGAACGGCGGTGCCAGCAGGATATGGTCGCCGTTCTGACCGTCGCGGGTGCCCGGCATCGGGTAGCAGATCAAACCGGCCTGAAACGCTGCCTTCTTGATGCTCTTGGCCAGACCCAGCGCCGGATCAAAAGGTTCCTTGGTGTCGCGGTCGGCGACCAGCTCGACCCCGCGGAACAACCCGCGCCCACGGATATCGCCGACATTGGGATGCCGGCCGAACCGGTCCTCCAGCGCTGCCTGCAGCTTTTCTCCCATGTCGGCACAACGCTGCACCAGCCCGCGCTCCAGCATCGCCTTGACCACGGCAAGGCCGGCAGCCGTCGCCACCGGGTGGCCGATATAGGTGTGGCCGTGCTGGAAAAAACCTGAGCCGTGCTCGATCGCCTCATATATCTGGCGGGTGCAAAGCATTGCACCAATCGGCTGATAACCGGCGCCCAGCCCCTTGGCGATGCACAGGATATCCGGCGCCACGCCGTCCGCCTCGCAGGCAAACAGATGGCCGGTGCGGCCCATGCCGCACATGACTTCATCCAGGATCAATAGCACGCCGTATTTGTCGCAGATCTCGCGGATGCGTTTGAAATAGCCCGTAACCGCCGGCACCGCACCCAAGGTTGCACCGACCACCGGTTCCGCCATGAAGGCCATCACGGTCTCGGGGCCAAGGCGGAGGATTTCCGCCTCCAGTTCAATTGCCACCCGCTGGCCATAGTCGAAACTGCTCTCTCCCTCACCCCGGCCCACGTATTCGTAGCAGGGCGAAATGTGGGAGATCTCGATCAGCAGCGGGGCAAACTGGGTGCGGCGCCATTCGTTGCCGCCTGCGGCCAGCGCCCCAAGGGTGTTGCCATGATAGCTCTGCTTGCGGGCGATAATGCGGCAGCGCTGCGGCTCGCCGCGTTCCAGATGGTACTGGCGGGCGAGTTTGATCGCCGCCTCAGTCGCCTCGGAGCCGCCGGAGACGAAATACACCCGGTCGATATCGCCGGGCGCGTTGGCCACCAGCAGATCCGCCAGCTCCTCGGCGGGATCCGAGGTAAGGAAACCGGTGTGGGCAAAGGCCAGCTTGCCGACCTGATCCTGAACCGCCTTGATCACATCAGCGTCGGAATGGCCGAGGCAGGACACCGCAGCACCGCCAGAGCCGTCGAAATAGCGCTTACCGTCTGCGTCGATCAGATAGCAGCCCTCGCCCGCGACGGCGGTGGGCAGCGCAGCCTTGGTGTGGCGGGGAAAGACGTGGGACATGATCAGCACTCCTTAAGGCGATGGCCCGCATCCCGCGCGGCCTGAACGAAGGCGGCAACCGAGGCTGCATTGTCGGCCAGCAGCCCGCCTTCCGGTGTTTCGATGTTATTCTCAAATCCGATTCGCGCATCCCCGCCTGCGGCGATGGCGGCCAGCAGGCAGGCGTGCTCGTGGCGGCCAAAGGCGCAGACAGTCCAGTTCAGGCGCAAATCTGCCGCCGCGTCACGGAAGGCCGCGAGCCCGTCAGGCTGCGCCAGAACCGGCGGGGTGTATTTGCCCAGAACAAAGATCGCATCACGCATACGGCCCGGCACGGTGCCGTCCTGATACCAGACGCGCAGCTGAGCGATGCAGTCCGGACCATACAGGATGTGCTGCACCTGCGTCCCTGCCTCCGCGCACAGCGCATAGGCCCGCGCGGCGACGCTGGTGTCCCGGGCCATTTCCCGGATGGAAACCGAAGCCGCAGCAGGGCGTACCGCCTCCAAACAGGCGAGCTGGGCGGATGTGTCGTAGACACCGGCGCTTTCCGTGGTGATCTGCACCGCCATTCCCGGCGCGCTTTCCCGCACCGCATCAAGGGCTTCGCGGTAACGGCCCGCATCCAGCGAATGGCGCCCCGCATCGTCGCGCACATGCAGATGCAGCGCCTGGGCGCCGGCCGCATAACAGGCTGCAGCCGCCGCTGCCGTCTGCTGCGGCGTCACGGGCAATTCAGGATGATCGCCGCGTCCGCGCCTGGCGCCGTTCGGGGCCACCATCAATCTGTATTCCGCCACCGGTTACCTCCTTTGCGGTCTGCCCAGCCGCGACTTGCGCCCAGGATGCCTGCAGCTTGCTCCTTTGGGACATCCGCTCTCAAGCCGGTAACTTCAGAACATTTGTTCCAGGGCAATCCGCAGCCGTCGCCGCGCCGCTAATTCGCTGAACCGGACGTCTCTGGACCTAAGCAAGCACATGCTCTGGCCCTAACGAATTCCCGGAATCTGACGTTTCTGGTACATAATACGCCTCAGAAGCCCTGTAGGGTTCCGGGCAGCCAGTTTCACTTCTAACGCCGAAAGGACATGTCATGGACGGCACGTTCAACGAAAACGATCTCTCCCGTGTGGTTGAGGCCGACAAGGCCCACATGTGGCATCACCTGTTCCAGCACAAGGCGCTGGAAACTGCTGACCCGCGCATCATTGTCGAGGGCAAGGGCATGCGCGTCTGGGATCAGAACGGCAAGGAGTTCCTGGATGCGGTCTCTGGCGGTGTGTGGACCGTCAACGTCGGCTATGGCCGCGAAAGCGTCTGCAAAGCTGTCTACGAACAGATGATGAAGATCTGCTATTTCGCCAACTCCGCCGGTTCCATCCCCGGTGCGCTGTTTGCCGAAAAACTGATCGAGAAGATGCCGGGCATGACCCGCGTCTACTACACCAACTCCGGATCCGAGGCCAACGAGAAGGCCTTTAAGATGATCCGCCAGATCGCCCACAAGAAATACGGCGGCAAGAAAACCAAGATCCTGTACCGCGACCGCGACTATCACGGCTCTACCCTGGCGACCATGTCGGCAGGCGGCCAGGACGAGCGCAACGCGCAGTACGGGCCCTTTGCGCCGGACTTTGTCCGCGTCCCCCACTGCATGGAATACCGCAAGCATGAGCTGGGCCTGGAACATCTGTCCGGCCGCGAGTTCGGCATTGCCGCGGCAGACGCCATTGAGGAAGTGATCCTGCGCGAAGGCCCGGAAACCGTGGGCGCCCTGTGCCTGGAGCCGGTGACCGCAGGCGGCGGTGTCATCGAAGCGCCCGAAGGCTACTGGGAGCGCGTGCAGGAGATCTGCAAGAAGCACGACGTGCTGCTGCACATCGATGAAGTGGTCTGCGGCGTTGGCCGCACCGGCAAATGGTTCGGCTACCAGCAGTACGGCATTAAACCCGACTTTGTGACCATGGCCAAAGGCGTGGCTTCGGGCTATGCGGCGATTGCCTGCATGGTGACCACCGAGGAAGTCTTCAACATGTTCAAGGAAGATGCCTCGGACCCGATGGGTTATTTCCGCGACATCTCGACCTTTGGCGGCTGCACCGCAGGTCCCGCTGCTGCGCTGGAAAACATGCGCATCATCGAAGAAGAGAACCTGCTGGACAACTGCACCGCCATGGGCGAGCGGATGCTCAGCAACCTGGCCGCGCTGAAAGAAAAGCACGCAGTGATCGGCGATGTGCGCGGCAAGGGCCTGTTCCTGGGCGCCGAGCTGGTTGCCGACCGCGAAACCAAGGAGCCGGTGGACGAGAAGCTGGCCCAGCAGGTTGTCGCGGAATGCGGCGCGCAGGGCGTGATCATCGGTGTCACCAACCGCTCGCTGCCGGGCCGCAACAACACCCTGTGCTTCAGCCCGGCGCTGATCGCCACTGCGGATGACATCGACCAGATCTGCGATGCGGTCGACAAGGCCCTGACCAAAGTATTCGGCTGACAACCTCTCCCTGTTGGACGAACAAACTGCGCCCCGGAAATTCCGGGGCGCTTTTTCGTTTTAGGTTTTAGGTGCAGGGGCCTAGACCAGCCGCACGGCAACCCCGCCGTCCACAGCCATTGGCGTTCCGGTCACAAAACTGGACCGGTCCGACAATAGGAACACCGCGGCCTGAGCAATTTCAGACGGGGCGGCCATCCGCTTCATCGGGTGCAGCCCGGCGATAAAGCTGTGCGTCTCCGGATCATCGCCGGCCATCGCAGTCTTGGTCCCGCCCGGCAGCAGGGCATTCACCCGGATGCCTTCGGCCGCATGATCAGAGGCCAGCGATTGGACCAGCCCCACCAGCCCGGCCTTGGACGCGGCATAGGCCCCCATGCCGGGCATGCCGCCGTTGCTGATGCCGACAAAGGACCCGGTAAAGACAATCGAACCGCTGCCCCGCGCCCTCAGGGCAGGTATCTGCGCCTTGGCCGAATAAAATGCCCCCGTCAGATTGGCTGCGATTACCGCGTTCCAATTGGCGGCGTCCATCTGCTCCACCGGCCCCATATCGCCCATCATGCCCGCATTGTTGAAGGCCCCGTCCAGCCCGCCGAATTCTTCCACGGCAAGGGCCACCAGGTTTGCCGAGTAAGCTTCGCTGGTGACATCGCCGGCAAGACAGGCAGCCTTGCCGCCGCTTTGATTGATCTGCCCGGCAAGGGTCTGCAGTTCGGCCTGCCGCCGGGCCCCCAGCACAACATTGGCCCCTTCTGCTGCAAACAGCAGTGCCGCGGCGGCGCCTATGCCGCTGCTGGCGCCGGTAATGATGAGCGTTTTGTTTTTCAGTTCCATCGTCAAAGCCTCCAGTGGTTGAATGGCTTTGACCTAAACGCCCCGCCCAGCTGCGCTCGACCCGTTTCTTGCGCTTGCCGCCGCCGGGTGTTTAAAACCGCAAGAAACGGGTCAAAACACCAGTGCCGCCCGGCTCACCTGATACTTCTTGGCCGCATGAGACGCTGCGCCCGGAGAAGCATAAGCAGGCAGCACGGATCAGAGTTGCAAGTGAATATGGTCGTCATGCCGCGCCGCCCGGCAACCCTGGAAGCGCAACTTGCTGGAGCGAACCCCTAAGCGGTCCTGCAAATGCGGTTCCAAAAAAATCTTTCCGGCCCGCTTATCCGCTGCCAAGACCTGCAGCAGATGGCCGGTCCGGTCGGCGTCGACCTTCAAATCCCGCCAGAGCGGCTGCAAGAGGCCCATATCCCAGCGCAGAGTCAGCCAGTTGCCGGGACAGTCCGTTGGCCCCTGCTCAAATGCGAAATAGCCCAAGGGCGACCGGGTAACCCCAGGCGCATACCCCTCGGCATCCGCATAGTAAAAGGCAAGGTCGGCCTTGTTGCCATCGTCATGGGACAGATGCGGCAGCAGCGGGAACCCGGGCAGCACGGGGAAATTCGCGTCCAGTACTTGTGTCACCGTGCCGGGAAAGGCCTGGTTCATAGCCACGGCGGTGTCCTGCAGCAACTCTGCCAGTTCTGGCGTCACGTAGTTCCGGTTCAAGGCGCAGTAGACCCAGGATTGCACATGCAAAGGCCCGCGCCCCCCGCAGCTGAGTGCTACCCGGCCGAAATGCGGCGCTACCCAAACGGCAGCCATGCTGAGGCCTGTGTATAAGATCAGGAACGCCAACAGCCGCCGCCGGAAGATTAGCGCGGTCAACCAGGCGATGCCGCCCAACTGGCTGAGAATCGTAAAAAGAACAACAATTGCCAAATGGCCTAATACTTTAAGCATGGCGGCAAGCTGCCACTCCCAGCTAGACCAAAGCAAGCCGCAGATTTTCCGAAACTGGCCCTAAGTCCAGATTGCACCGCGTTTAAGTCCACCCTAAGGTGGCGCGCATGGGCATTTCCGTCGATACCTTTTTCCTCAACCCTGACGCCCAGGGCACTCTGCAAGCGCAGATCCAGGAGATGATTGCCGAGGGCATTCTGTCCGGCCGGTTCCGGGTCGGGGAAAAGCTGCCGTCGTCGCGCAAACTGGCGGCGCATCTGGGGATCAGCCGGATCACCGTGACGCTGGCCTATACCGAGCTTTTGGCCAATGACTACCTTACCTCGCGCGGGCGGTCGGGGTACTTTGTTTCCGACAATGCGCCGGTGCCGCCCTCCTACACGCCGCAGCAGAAGTCCGGCGATGCGATGGATTGGGGCAAGGTGCTGGCGCGCAGCTTTACCGGCGGCGACACCCCGCGCAAACCCCAGAACTGGCGCGAGTACCGCTATCCGTTCATCTACGGGCAAGCCGATGCCTCGCTGTTTGACCATGCCAATTGGCGGCTGTGCGCGCTGCGGGCGCTGGGGCAAAAGGATTTTGCCGCGCTGGCAAATGATTATTTTGACCAGGACGATCCGCTGCTGATCGAGTACATCGCCCGCCACACGCTGCCGCGGCGCGGGATCACTGCGCGGCCTGAAGAGGTTTTGATCACCCTGGGCGCCCAGAATGCGCTGTGGATCACCTGCCAGCTGCTGTTGAACCGCAGGCGGCGGGCTGCGGTGGAGGATCCGGCTTATTACACCCTGCGCGACCAGGTGGTGCAGACCCGCTGCCAGGTGGATTGCATTCCGGTCGATGACGGCGGGCTGCCGCCCGAGCAGATTTCGCAAGACACCGATGTGATCTTCTGCACCCCCAGCCATCAAAGCCCGACCACCTTCACCATGCCGATGGAACGGCGCAAGGAGCTGCTGCAGCGGGCCGGTGAAATCGACGCGGTGATCGTCGAGGATGACTACGAATTCGAAATGTCCTTTCTGGGCGCGCCTTCCCCTTCGCTGAAGTCTCTCGATACCGAAGGGCGGGTGATTTATGCCGGCAGTTTTTCCAAATCGCTGTTTCCCGGTCTGCGGCTTGGCTATCTGGTCGGCTCGGAACCGTTTATCCGCCAGGCCAGGGCCTTGCGCGCCAGCGTGCTGCGGCACCCGCCGGGCCATGTCCAGCGCACCGTCGCCTATTTCCTGTCGCTGGGCCATTACGACGCCCAGATCCGGCGTACCGCCAAGGTACTGCATGACCGCCGCGCAGTGATCGAGGATGCCATCCGCAAGCACGGCCTCGCCATTGCCGGCGTCGGCAGCTTTGGCGGCTCGGCCCTGTGGATGCGGGCACCGGACGGGGTGGATACCACCGCTGTTGCAGAACGGCTGAAAGAAAAGAGCGTTATCATTGAGCCCGGCGCACCGTTTTTTGGCGCCGAGCACCGGCAGCAGAATTATTACCGGCTTGGCTATTCTTCGATACCCGTCACAAGGATCGAGCCTGGCCTGGCATTGATCGCCAAGGCACTGAAGCAAGGCTGAACCCGGAATCCAGCAGAGCATGGCGCGGCAAATGATACCAAACGTATCATTTGCCGCGCCATCTGCATTCATGCGCCTGCACAGCGTGACCGGCTGAAGCGTATATGAAAATCCACCTTTGCTATTTTCATCTTGCCATTTTTGGACCTATCCGGGTTTGGTAACTGGCCCTAACCCGGCCTCCCCCGCCCCCTAAACCAGAGTCAATTCCCGGCACTGCGCCCGGGGGAATTCCGCGTCTCACTCAGGAGAACCCGCCATGAAAATGACCACCGAAGAAGCCTTCGTCAAAACCCTGCAAATGCACGGCATCGAACACGCCTTTGGCATCATCGGCTCGGCCATGATGCCGATTTCCGATATCTTTGAGCCGGCAGGCATCACCTTCTGGGACTGCGCCCACGAAGGTTCCGGCGGCATGATGGCGGACGGCTACACCCGCGCCACCGGCAAGATGTCGATGATGATTGCCCAGAACGGCCCCGGCATCACCAACTTTGTGACCGCCGTGAAAACCGCCTACTGGAACCACACCCCGCTGCTGCTGGTCACCCCGCAGGCCGCGAACAAGACCATGGGCCAGGGCGGTTTCCAGGAAATGGAACAGATGCGCATGTTTGCCGACTGCGTCTGCTACCAGGAAGAAGTGCGCGACCCCTCGCGCATGGCCGAAGTCCTGAACCGCGTGATCATGCAGGCCAAGCGCAACTCGGCGCCGGCCCAGATCAACGTGCCGCGCGACTATTTCACCCAGGTGATCGACATCGACCTGCCTGCAATCGTCGACTTTGAACTGCCCTCCGGCGGCGCGGATGCGGTGAGCCAGGCAGCCGAGCTGCTGTCGAACGCCAAGTTCCCGGTCATCCTGAACGGTGCCGGCGTTGTCATCGGCGGCGCGATCCCCGCGTCCATGGCCCTGGCCGAGCGTCTGGACGCCCCGGTCTGCGTTGGCTACCAGCACAACGACGCCTTCCCCGGCTCGCACCCGCTGTTTGCAGGCCCGCTGGGCTACAACGGTTCCAAGGCCGGCATGGAGCTGATCTCCAAGGCTGACGTAGTGCTGGCACTTGGCACCCGCCTGAACCCGTTCTCGACCCTGCCCGGCTACGGCATCGACTATTGGCCGACCGACGCGAAAATCATCCAGGTTGACATCAACCCGGACCGCATCGGCCTGACCAAGAAAGTATCCGTGGGCATCGTCGGCGACGCAAAAACCGTTGCAGACACGATCCTTGGCCAACTGGCAGACACTGCAGGCGACGCGGGCCGCGATGAGCGCAAGGCGCTGATCTCGCACACCAAGTCGGCTTGGGCCCAGGAACTGTCCTCGATGGACAGCGAGCAGGACGATCCCGGCACCACCTGGAACGAACGTGCCCGCGCTGCCAAGCCCGACTGGCTCAGCCCGCGCCGCGCATGGCGTGCAATCCAGGCCGGCCTGCCGAAAGATGCGATCATCTCCTCGGACATCGGCAACAACTGCGCCATCGGCAACGCCTACCCGTCGTTTGAAGACGGCCGCAAGTACCTGGCCCCCGGCCTGTTCGGCCCCTGCGGTTACGGCCTGCCGGCGGTTGTCGGCGCGAAAATCGGCTGCCCGGACGTTCCGGTTGTTGGTTTCTCGGGCGACGGCGCATTCGGCATCGCAGTGACCGAGCTGACCGCGATCGGCCGCGAGGAATGGCCCGCCGTGACCCAGGTTGTTTTCCGCAACTACCAGTGGGGCGCGGAAAAACGTAACTCCACCCTGTGGTTCGACGACAACTTTGTCGGCACAGAACTGGACCAGCAGGTCTCCTATGCCGGCATCGCCAATGCCTGCGGCCTGAAAGGTGTGATTGCCCGCACCCAGGACGAGCTGACCGACGCCCTGCGTCAGGCCTGCGAAAACCAGAAGAAAGGCATCACCACCCTGATCGAAGCGATGATCAACCAGGAACTGGGTGAGCCCTTCCGCCGCGACGCAATGAAGAAACCGGTCGCCGTTGCTGGCATCAGCAAGGACGACATGCGTCCGCAGCAGGTCTGAACCTGATGCCCCTGCCCTTTGACCTTTCAATGGGCCAGGGGGCCTATCTGGCCGCCGCGTTATTCGCGGCGGCCTTGATCCGCGGCTTTTCCGGCTTTGGATTTTCCGCGATCTTTATCATTCTGGCAGCATTGACCACCAATCCGCTGCCGCTGATCCCGGTGGTGTTTTCCTGCGAAATCGCCATGACCGTCTTTCAGGCGCGCGGCATCCGCCCGCATATCGACTGGCGCCGCGCCTTTGCCCTGCTGGCCGGTGCCGCGGTCGCCACTGTACCCGCCATCGCCATCATGGCCCGGCTGGGAGAGTATGAGGCGAGGCTGGCGATCTCGTGCCTGATCCTGGTGCTGAGCCTGGTACTGCTGAGCGGCTGGCAACTGGAACGCCCGGTCGGGCGCAATGGCACCGCAGGCGTCGGCGCCATTGCAGGCATCGCCAACAGCGCCGGGGTCGGCGGGCTGCCGGTGGCGGCCTTCCTGACCGCACAACCGGTGCCGCCTGCGGTGTTCCGCGCCACGATGATCGTATTTTTGACCGGTATCGACCTGATGGCGCTGCCGGTGATGGCCGCAAACGGATTGGTTGGTCCGGAAACGCTGACCGGCATCCTGCTGGCCTTTCCCATTCTGGGGCTTGGCATCTGGGCCGGCTCCCGCGGTTTTCATGCGGTCTCGCAAAGACTGTTCCGGCGCGCGGTGGTGCTGATGCTGACCGCCTTTTCGCTGATCAATATTGCGCGGCTGGCGTTCTGAACGCCCGACGCCCCGAACCGCAGCTACAGGACCAATGCCCGTGACCAAAACACTCTCGCCCCTCGAACTGCTGCAGGCCGAAGCCCCGGCCATCCGTCCTGTTGTCGCGCTCAGCGAGGGCAGCGATCCCCGCGTCGTGGCGGGTGCCCTGGCCGCGCATCAGGCCGGCATCGCCGATGTGATCCTGATCGGTCGCAAAGCCGACGTCACCGCCGCCCTGCAAGCCGAAGGTGCCAGCGCAAGCGAGGGTGTCGCGGTTCATGACCCGGCCGCATCCGGGCTGACCGAGGCCTTCGCGGCTGAGTACCACAGCCTGCGCAAGCACAAGGGCGTGGATGAGGCCAAGGCCCGCGCCGCTGCCGAAACCCCGCTGGTCTATGCCGCCATGCTGGTGCGTCTGGGCCACGCCACCGGAACCGTTGGCGGTGCAGTCCACACCACCGGCGATGTGGTGCGCAGTGCCATTCAGGTGATCGGCATGGCGCCGGATGCGGGCATGGTCTCCTCTTTCTTTCTGATGTACCCGCCCGGCGGCGCCCCGCAGGATGCCCGGGCGATGCTCTATTCCGACTGCGGCCTGGTGATTGATCCGAACCCGGCTGAGCTGGTCTCAATCGCCGCCGCCTCGGCCCGGTCAGCCAGCGCGCTGCTGCGGGTGGATCCGAAACTGGCCTTCCTCAGCTTCTCTACCAAAGGCAGCGCCAAGCATCCGGCGGTGGACAAGGTGACCGAGGCTTTAGGGCTGTTTCAGAATGCGCATCCTGATCTGCAGGCTGATGGCGAACTGCAGTTCGACGCCGCCTTTGTGCCTGCCATCGGGGAACGCAAATCGCCCGGTTCCAGCGTTGCGGGCCAGGCCAATGTAATGATCTTCCCCAATCTGGATGCCGGCAACATCGGCTATAAGATCACCCAGCGGCTGGGCGGTTATTCCGCCATCGGCCCGGTGCTGCAGGGGCTGGCAAAACCCGCCAACGACCTGTCGCGCGGCTGCAGCGCCGAAGACGTCACCCAGATCATCGCCGTCACCATCCTGCAGGCCGCAGGCGCCCCGGGTCCGGATATTTGAACCATCCTCCCAAAAATCCGAACCCTCGCAGAACACTATTCCCAAATTGAGGCTTTCCGTCATACGGTCGCCCGAAACACCCAACAGGACCCGCCCATGACCCATCAGCAGCCAATCCTGAACACGTCGCCCAAGGTCTCGGACGAGATCCGGCAGACCACCTGTTACATGTGCGCCTGCCGTTGCGGCATCAACGTGCACATGAAAGACGGCAAGGTCGCCTATATCGAGGGCAACCGCGACCACCCGGTGAACAAGGGCGTGCTTTGCGCCAAGGGCTCGGCCGGCATTATGCAGGTCAACGCGCCGTCACGGCTGAAGGCGCCGATGATCCGCACCGGCCCGCGCGGCTCGGGCCAATACAAGGAAATCTCCTGGGACGAGGCGCTGGCAATTGCGGTGGGCTGGCTGGAGCCGGTCCGCCACGAGGCGCCCGAGCAGCTGGCATTCTTCACTGGCCGCGACCAGTCGCAAAGCTTCACCAGCTTCTGGGCGCAAAGCTTCGGCACTCCGAACTATGCGGCGCACGGCGGTTTCTGCTCGGTCAACATGGCGACCGCGGGCATCTACACCATGGGCGGCGCGTTCTGGGAGTTCGGCCAGCCCGACTGGGACCACACCAAGCTGTTCATGCTGTTCGGCGTCGCCGAGGACCACGATTCCAACCCGATCAAGATGGGTCTGGGCAAGATCAAGAAACGCGGCGCGCGGGTAATCGGCGTCAATCCCATCCGATCAGGCTATAACGCGATTGCAGATGAATGGGTCGGTATCACGCCGGGCACCGACGGGCTGTTCATTCTGTCGATGATCCACGTGCTGATGAAGGCCGGCAAGATCGACCTCGACTATCTCAGCCGTTACACCAATGCTCCGGTGCTGGTGAATGCCTCCGAAGGGCCGGACAAGGGCCTGTTCCTGCGGGACGATGACGGCAAGATGCTGGTGATCGACCGCAACACCGGCAAGCTGACCCCGTTTGACCAGCCCGGCGTGCGGCCCGACCTGTCGGCTGTGTACGAGGCAGACGGCGTCACCCACCGTCCGGTGTTCCACCAGATGGCCGAGCGTTATCTGGCCGATGAATACGCCCCCGAAGCCATCGCGGAAAAATGCGGCATCCCGGCCAAGCGCATCCGCGCAATTGCGGGCGAGCTGGCCCGAGTCGCCTTTGACGAGGCGTTTGAGCTGGACGTTGAATGGACCGATTTCCGCGGCGAAAAACATACCAAGATGACCGGCCGCCCGGTCTCGATGCACTCGATGCGCGGTGTCTCGGCCCATGCCAATGGTTTCCAGACCTGCCGCGCGCTGCATGTGCTGCAGATCATCCTTGGCACGGTTGAGGTCCCCGGCGGCTTCCGCTTCAAACCGCCCTACCCCAAACCGGTCGAGGCGCACCCGACCCCGCACTGCAAGGCAACCCCCGACACCCCGCTGGACGGTCCGCACCTGGGTTTCGTGCGCGGACCGGAACATCTGGCACTAAAAGAAGACGGCAGCCCGGCGCGGATCGATAAGGCATTCACCTGGGAAAACCCGATGTCGGCCCACGGGCTGATGCATATGGTGATCTCCAACGCGCATGCGGGCGACCCCTACAAGATCGACACGCTGTTCATGTATATGGCCAACATGTCGTGGAACTCCTCCATGAACACCAAAGGTGTGATGGAGATGCTGACCGACAAGGATGAAAACGGCGACTACAAGATCCCGCACATCATCTATTCGGACGCCTATTCTTCGGAGATGGTGAGTTTTGCCGACCTGATCCTGCCCGATACCACCTATCTGGAGCGCCACGACTGTATTTCGCTCTTGGACCGCCCGATCTGCGAGGCGGATGCCGCAGCCGATGCCATCCGCTGGCCGGTGATTGAGCCGGACCGCGATGTGCGCGGCTTCCAGACAGTGCTGGTCCAGCTCGCCAACCGGATGAAGCTGCCGGGCTTTACCAATGCAGACCGCACCGCCAAGTGGAAAGACTACGCCGACTACATCGTCAACCACGAGCGCAAGCCGGGGATTGGCCCGCTGTCCGGTTTCCGCGGCACAGACGGCAGCAAGACCGGCCGCGGCGAAGTGAACCCGGAGCAGCTGAACCAATACATCGAAAACGGCGGCTTCCATGTGGCCCACATCCCCGAAGAGGCAGGGTATTACAAACCCTGGAACACCGCCTATCAGGACTGGGCCGTGGACATGGGTATCTATGACAGCCCACAGCCCTATCTGTTCCAGCTTTACGTCGAGCCGATGCGCAAGTTCCAGCTGGCTGCCGAAGGCCATGGCGACCGCCAGCCGCCCGAACATCTGCGCCAGCGGGTCAAGGACGTGATGGACCCGCTGCCGATCTGGTACGAGACCGACCAGCAGGGAAACGAGGGCTTCACTGTCAACGCGCTGACCCAGCGCCCGATGGCGATGTACCACTCCTGGGGCACGCAGAACGCCTGGCTGCGCCAGCTGCATGGCCGCAACCCGCTGTATGTTCCAACCAAGCTGATGCGCGAGAACAACCTGCAGGACGGTGACTGGGCCAAGGTCACCTCGCCGCATGGGTCGATCACCGTGCCGGTGATGGAAATGGCGGCGCTCAACGACAACACCGTCTGGACCTGGAATGCCATCGGCAAGCGCAAGGGCGCCTGGGCGCTGGAAGAAGACGCGCCGGAGGCCACCAAGGGTTTCCTGCTCAATCACCTGATCCATGAACTGCTGCCCCCAAGGGCGACGGCATGCGGTGGGCAAACTCGGATCCGATCACCGGCCAGGCGGCCTGGTTCGACCTGAAAGTCAAAATCGAAAAGGCCGCCGCCCCGGCTGACCTGCAGGAAAGCCAGCCGGCCTTCCCTGCTCAGGTGTCGCCCGTTGGCACCGGCCCGAAAGAACTGAAGTGGAAAGTAGGCAAATGACGGGCGCAATTTTCTTCGAAGAAAATTGCCAGGAAAATTCAAATTTTCTTGGCTCCGCAAGCCGCACACGGAGTATGCAATGACTGAGCTTCCCGCCAAGACCGACCGCAAAATGGGTCTGGTCATCGACCTGGACACCTGCGTTGGATGCCATGCCTGTGTGATTTCCTGCAAAGGCTGGAACACCGAAAACTACGGTGCCCCCTGTCGGACCAGGATCCTTACGGCAGCGACCCTTCGGGCACCTTCCTGAACCGGGTGCATTCCTATGAGGTGAAGCCATCCCCTTGCAGCAGTCAGCCGGACCCGGCAGCGCAGCTGATCCATTTCCCCAAATCCTGCCTGCACTGCGAAGACGCGCCCTGCGTCACCGTCTGCCCCACCGGCGCCAGCTACAAACGGGTGGAAGACGGCATCGTGCTGGTGAACGAGGACCACTGCATCGGCTGCGGCCTGTGTGCCTGGTCCTGCCCTTACGGCGCACGCGAATTGGACCTGGCCGCAGGTGTGATGAAGAAATGCACGCTTTGCGTGGACCGGATCTATAACGAAAACCTGCCGGAGGTGGACCGCGTTCCTTCCTGCGTTCGGACCTGTCCGGCAGGTGCGCGCCATTTCGGCGACCTTGGCGATCCCGGCAGCGATGTCTCCAAACTGGTGGCGGAGCGCGGCGGCATGGATCTGATGCCGGAAATGGGCACCAAACCGGTGAATAAATACCTGCCGCCCCGGCCCAAGGACACAATCGAAGAAGAGATCGACATCCTCGCCCCGCTGCTGGCGCCAGTCGCTGAAGAACCTCAGGGTTTCCTGGGCTGGCTGGACAAGGCACTCGACAAAATTCCAGGTCAATCTTCAGGCCGATCTTCAGGCCGATCTTCAGGGGGGGCGAACTGATGCATCCCGCACCATCCGTCATCATCTTCACCACACTGTCGGGGCTGGGCTTTGGCCTGCTGGCATTCCTTGGTCTTGGCCAGCCCGCGGTGACCGGCACAGTGGCCTTTGTCTTTTACGCCATCGCCTTTGGCCTGGCTTGCGGCGGCCTGATGGCCTCGACCTTCCACCTTGGCCGCCCGGAGCGTGCTTGGCGTGCATTCACCCAGTGGAAAACCAGCTGGCTGTCGCGCGAGGGTGTCTGCGCCGTCGGTGCCTTGCTGGTCATAGGGCTTTACGCGCTTGGCGCGGTGTTCCTGGACAGCCAATGGACGTTGCTGGGCTGGATCGGCGCCGCTCTCAGCCTTGCCACGGTATTCACCACCTCGATGATCTACACACAGCTCAAGACCATCCCGCGCTGGAATATGGAACTGACACCGGTGATGTTCCTCTCCTTCAGCCTTGCTGGCGGCGCCTTGCTGGCGGGGGCCGAGGCCGTGGCGCCCTGGCTGCTGGCCATCGCAGGTGCTGTGCAACTGGCCTATTGGGCCAAGGGCGACCGCGCGCTGGAAGCCTCCGGCACCGACATCGGCACCGCCACCGGTCTGGGTGAGCGCGGCGCGGTCCGCGCCTTTGAACCGCCGCACACCGGCTCCAACTACCTGTTGCGCGAATTTGTGCATGTGGTGGGCCGCAAACACGCGCAGAAGCTGCGGATGATTGCATTTGTGCTGGGCTTTGCCTTGCCCCTGCTGCTGATCCTGACCCCGGTTCAGGGCGTTGCGATCAAACATCTTTTTGCAGCCCTTGCGGTCATTTCGCACATCGCAGGCATCGCCGTATCGCGCTGGCTGTTCTTTGCGCAGGCCGAACATGTGGTCGGCCTCTATTACGGCAAACGCTGACATATTCCGGGGCGCCCACTGCGGCGCCCCGATTTTTTTTGTGTATTTTTACGGCGGCATGTCACAAACGCCCCTGCTGTCTCGTCCTGTTCCTGAAGCCATCTGAAAAGGAACAGAATGATGACCCAGCGCCTTGATTACTTCGCAGCCGCCCCCGACTTGTTTCAGCCGATGCTGACGCTTGAAGCCACGCTCAAAGACAGCGGGCTGGAACACAGCCTGATTGAATTGGTGAAACTGCGGGCCTCGCAGATCAACGGCTGTGCTTACTGCATTCACATGCACACGCATGATATGCGCTCGAAAGGTGAGAGCGAAGACCGGATGCATCTGCTGAATGCCTGGCGGGAGTCCTCGCTTTACTCCGCACGGGAACAGGCCGCCCTGGCCTGGACCGAAGCCCTGACAAGGATTGAAGCCACTGCGGCGCCGGACGCGGATTATGATTTGGTCGCACAGCAGTTTTCCCCCCGTGAACAGGCGGCGCTGACACTGGTGGTTTCCACCATCAACGCCTGGAACCGGATTGCAATCGGCTTCCGCACCTCGCATCCTGCCGGACAGGAGGCCACTGCCGCGTGATTGCAAACCCCGAAACAGACGAAACCGATGCGTTTCTGAAAGCGCGGCCGCGATTATTTGCGGCCGCCTACCGGATGCTGGGCAGCGTAAGCGACGCCGAGGACATCCTGCAGGATGCCTTTTTGCGCTGGCAGGCAGCCCCGCAAGCGCAGGTGCAGGATCCGACCGGATATCTGATACGGATCACCACGCGTCTGTGCCTGGACCAGCTGAAATCGGCCCGCGCCCGGCGCGAGACCTACCCCGGTGAATGGCTGCCCGAACCGATTCTGACAGAAGACGCGACCGAGCTTCTGGATCACGATGTCACCGTTGCCCTGCTGCTGGCGCTGGAAACCCTGTCGCCGCTGGAACGCGCCGCCTTTTTGCTGCACGATATCTTCGACAACGCCTATGAGGACATTTCCGCGGCGCTGAACCGAACCCCGGCGTCCTGCCGCCAGCTCGCGGCAAGGGCCCGGCGCAAGGTGCAGAAGCTTCGGCCGCATGCCCCGCGGATCCGGACCAGGGACGCGATCTGACCGAAGCCTTTTTCCGCGCATCCAAGACCGGCGACACAGCGGCGCTGACCCGGCTGCTGACCCAGGAGGTTCAGCTGATCTCTGACGGCGGCGGCAAGGCAATGGCGGCCCTCAACCCGATCTACGGGCGGCACAAGGTGCTGCGGCTGCTTGAGGGGCTTGCCCGCAAATCCGGCCGCAGGACGCCGGACCGCTGGCGGTTCTGCCAGTTGAACGGCCAGCCGGCCATATTGAACTGGGCAGAGGACGGCATTCTGCAAGCAACAGCGCTGGAAATCCGGGATGGCCGGATTTCCCGGATCTACGTGACCCGCAATCCCGACAAGACGCGGCATCTGGCCAAAGCACTGGATTGAGCGGGAGAGAGGGGCCAGCCCCTCTTGCCCCTCAAGGGGCAATTCACCCCGGGGTATTGAAGACCAGAAAGAAGCAAACAGGGCGGCGCTCCATCGGAGGCCGCCCTTGATTTTGTGACAGTGACCCGAGGCTTACAGCAGGCCGGCATGCCCCATGGCAGCGTCGATGGCGGCCTTGGTGCTGTCTTCCAGCGTAGTCAGCGGCGAGCGGACCTCTTCGCTGCACATGCCGAGTTTCGACAGGCCGTATTTGGCACCAACCAGGCCCGGCTCGATGAAGATCGCTTCATGCAGCGGCATCAGCTTGTCCTGATAGGCCAGCGCCGATGTGTAATCGCCTGCGAGGGTCGCGGCCTGGAATTCGGCGCAAAGTTTCGGCGCCACATTGGCGGTGACCGAAATGCACCCCACCCCGCCATGAGCGTTGAAGCCCAGCGCGGTGGCGTCTTCGCCGGACAGCTGCACAAATTCCGCACCGCAGGAGGCGCGCTGCTGGCTGACACGGGCGAGATCGCCGGTGGCATCCTTCACACCCGCAATGCGCGGCAGCTTGGCCAGCTCGCCCATAGTGGCAGGGGTCATGTCGACGATCGAACGGCCCGGGATGTTGTAGATAATGATCGGCAGATCCGCGCAGTCATGGGCTGCGGTAAAATGCTGCACCATCCCGCGCTGGGTCGGCTTGTTGTAATAGGGGGTCACAACCAGCGCCGCATCGGCGCCGGCCTTTTTGGCGAACTCGACGAATCGAATCATCTCGACGGTGTTATTAGAGCCGGCACCGGCAATCACCGGCACCCGGCCTGCTGCCGCCTTGACCGTTTCCGCAATGACCAGCTCGTGCTCGTCATGGGTCAGCGTCGGGCTTTCGCCGGTGGTGCCGACGGGCACAAGACCAGTGGAGCCTTCGGCAATCAGCCATTCCACCAAGCGTTTGAGCGCATCCAGATCCAGCTCGCCGTTCGAAAACGGGGTGACGAGTGCTGGCATAGAGCCTTTGAACATGGGCACGCTCCCTTTGCTGCAGGTGCAGGCGGCAATCCGCCGCCGTCAAGATATAGAATGCCGGGGATTTGAGTTGATACCGGCACGCCAATGAGTAACGTTCAAGCCTCTATCCCCGGACCGCTGGAAAATGCAAGAGATGACACGCATCCTGGCCCTTATTCTGCTAATCTCGGCGGCCCTTCCCGGGTCGCCTGCCTTGGCGCGCGGCCTTGGGTCCGCCCTGGATCTGATGCGGGCAGAGAAATGGGATCTGGCCGCCCGCGAAGCCGGGCAACGGCACAGCACCGCCCGCGATATCATCGAATGGCACCGGCTGCGGGCCGGGCTGGGCTCGGCCCGCGACGTGATGGCGTTTCTGGAGCGGCGGCGGGATTGGCCTGGTCTCGCCTATCTGCGGCGCCGGAACGAGGATGCGATTGCGGCCGCCGGCCGCGATGCCATTCTGGCGTTTTACGCGGATGAACGCCCGCAGACCGCCGAAGGCGCGCTGAGCCTGGGCAAGGCGCTGATTGCCGCCGGGCGGCGCGGCGATGGCGAGGCGGAGATCGTTCTGGCCTGGCGCACCAAGGCAATGGGCAGCGCAATTCAAAAGGCATACCTGAGGGATTTTTCCAAGCTGCTGAAACCGCATCATGCGGCGCGGCTGGACCGGCTGTTGTGGGAGGATCATCTGGTCAGTTCCAAACGGATGCTGCCACTGGTGCCCGAGGGCGAGCGCAAGCTGGCGGAGGCACGCATCGCCCTGCAGGAACGCGCGCCCGGAGTGGATGCCAAAATCGAGGCCGTTCCGGACCGGCTGAAGGGATCTGCAGGCCTTGCCTATGACCGGTTTGCCTGGCGCGACCGCAAGCGGCTGCAGGATGGCGCCATTCAGATGCTGATGGAACGCAGCACCAGTGCCGAAAAACTGGGCGAGCCAGCCAAATGGCTGCGCCGCCGCCGCGATCTGGCGCGGCAAGTGATGCGGGACAAGGATTACGAACGCGCCTATCAGCTGGCCGCTTATCATTTCTCCTCACCCGAGGACGGTTATGGCTACTCGGACTGTGAATGGCTGGCGGGATACATCGCCCTGCAAAAACTGCGGGACCCGGAATTGGCCGCGGTGCATTTTCAGCGCTTCCTGGCCTCGGTCGAGACCCCGATTTCGATCGGACGCGGCGGCTATTGGCTGGGCCGCGCTTATGCGGCGATGGGCCAGCCGGACAAGGCGCATGAGGCCTATGCCAAGGGTGCGGAGTATCAGACGTCATTCTATGGGCTGCTGGCCGCCGAACAGCTGGGCCGCCCGTTTGATCCGGCGCTGGTGAAACCAGCAGACCTGCCGGACTGGAGCAAGGCCGGTTTTGCCAAATCCTCGGTCACCAGGGCCGGGCTCGAACTTCTGAAAGCTGGCGATCTGGCCTTGGCTGAGCGTTTTTTCACCCATCTGGTCGAAACCCTGCCGCCGGTGCAGGCGCGCCAGCTGGGGCAGATGGCGGTGGAGCTGAACCAGCCGCATCTGGCAGTGATGATCTCCAAACGCGCGGCGCGCGGCGGGGTGGAGCTGGAAGGCGCCTACTACCCGTTGCACCCGGTGGCCAAGCGGCAACTGCCGATGGCCGAGGAAATGACCCTGGCCATCGCCCGCCGCGAAAGCGAGTTCGACCCGGCCGTGATCAGCCATGCCGGCGCGCGCGGGCTGATGCAGGTGATGCCCGCCACTGCGAAACTGGTGGCGACTGAGCTGGGCATCCTGGCAGGCCACAAGACCTCCCGCCTGACCGCCGAATGGGATTACAACGCCAAGCTGGGGGCCAATTACCTGGCTGGGCTGGCCGGCAAATTCCGCGGTAATGTGGTGATGATGGCAGCAGGCTATAATGCCGGGCCGCACCGGCCCGCAGCGTGGATGCAGCGCTATGGCGATCCGCGCGGCGGCAGTCCTGATATTGTCGACTGGATCGAGCACATCCCGTTCAACGAGACCCGCAACTATGTAATGCGGGTTACTGAGAGCCTGCCGGTCTATCGCGCCCGGCTGGGCAAGGCGCCGCTGCCCGTCCCGTTCTCAGAGGAACTGCGCGGCTCAACCCTTCACGCGTTCGCGCCATAGGGTGAACAGACCTGCCCCGATGATGATACCGGCGCCGATGGCGACATTGGTGCGGATCACCTCGCCGAACACAGCCATGCCCAGCATCGCCGCCCAGATCAGGTGGAAATAGGCAAAAGGCTGCACCGCGCTGGCCTCGGCCATCTCGTAGCATTTGATCAGCAGCCAATGGCCGGTCACGCCGGACACGCACAGCAGCGCCATCCAGAACCAGTCGGTCTGGCTCATCGGTTCCCAGTACCAGATACCGATGGCGGTCATGAAAACCATGCCGGCAACCCCGGTCCAGAAGAAGCTGGTGGCGGTGCTGTCCTTGCGCGCCGCATAGCGGGTGACCAGCCCGTAGACGGCAAACATCAGCGCCGAGACAAACGGGATGATTGCTGCCGGGTTGAACACCCCCATGCCCGGTTGCAGGATGATCAGCACGCCAATCAACCCGACGCCAATCGCCGCCCAGCGCCGCCAGCCGACGTTTTCGCCCAGCACCGGCCCGCTGAGAGCCGCCACCAGCAGCGGATAGCAGATGAACACCGCCTGGCTCTCAATCAGGCCAAGCACGGTAAAGCCATAAACCGCCACGCAAATTTCACCGACCAGCAAAACACCGCGGAATATCTGCAGCCACAGCTGATCGGTCCGCGCCGCAGCCCGGATGCCGCCCGGCGCCCGTGCTGCCAGGAACATCACAAAGGCGGCAAAAAACCAGTAGCGTACCATCACAACCATGTAGGTATTGTAGGTGCCCGCCAGATGGCGCGAAATACCATCCTGCAATGCAAAGACAACCGTCGCGCCAATCATCAGCAGAATGCCCAGCGGCACGTTATTGGTCTGGGCCCGGGCCGGGGCTGCCTGTGTCATGGCTTCACTGCCTTTGTCATATGCCGCTTGCGCCCGTAACCGGGGATGCGGGTCACCTCAAATCCTGCGGCCTCCAGCCCGCGGCGCACAAAACCTGCCGCCGTGTAGGTCGCCGCCGAACCGCCCGGCGCGGTATGCGCCGCAACCTCGCCCATCAGTGCCTCTTCCCACAATTCGGGGTTCTTGGCCGGAGAGAACCCGTCCAGAAACCAGGCATCCGCCTGCCCTGTCCACTCCGCCAGCGACACGCGCGCGTCGCCGGCAATCACCTCCAGCCGCAGGCTGCCCAGATCACAGGTGCCAGTGCCTTGCCATTTCTCCAGAAACCGCGCGGCCCAGGGGGCAACCGCGGGGAAGGCCTCCAGCGCCTTGGCCATGTCGGCGGGCGCCATCGGGAAAGCCTCGAAACTGGTGAAGTGCAATGGCCCTGCCTGCCCTGCCGCCTCCCAGGCGCGCCAGACAGCCAGCATGTTCAAGCCGGTTCCGAACCCCAGTTCGGCAATGCGGAATCCGGGCGCAAAGCGCGCAGGCAGGTCGTTGCCGGCCAGAAACACATGCTCAGTTTCCGCCAGCCCGTCCTGAAGCGAGAAATAGGGATCATCGAACTGGTCCGACACCGGCACGGTGCCATCGCGCCAGCTGAGGCGGGCCTGCTGGTCTGCCATGCTATAATCCCCTAAGTGGTTATCCGGAACGGCGCGACACTGGCGAAAGGATCCTCAAATGGCAATGGCAGATGTAACGGTGCGCGGGGCTGGCATATTCGGCCTGTCCATCGCCTGGATCTGCGCCCGGCGCGGCGCGCATGTGCAGGTCGCGGACCCGTTCGGAGCAGGCGCCGGTTCCAGCGGTGGTCTTGTCGGTGCGCTGGCACCGCATGTGCCGGAGAACTGGAACGCCAAGAAGCAGTTTCAGCTGGAAAGCCTGCTGATGGCCGAAGGTTTCTGGGCCGGGGTCGAGGCGGCCGGCGGCGTCTCCGCAGGCTATGGCCGCACCGGGCGGCTGCAGCCGATCAATGACGCGCGCACGCTGGAACTTGCCCGCCAACGCGAAATCACCGCCCGCGAGCTGTGGAAGGACGCCGCCGAATGGCGCGTCTGCAAGGCGGACAGCCTCGGCCCCTGGGTGCCGCCCAGCGCAACGGGCTATGTCATTCACGACACTCTCAGCGCCCGGATGCACCCCCGCCGCGCTTGTGCGGCACTGGTCTCTGCCCTGGCTGTGATGGGGGTCGAGGTGCAGCCGGAGGCCGCCGATCAGGGCAAGGTGGTCCATGCCAAAGGCTACGCCGGCCTGTTGGAGCTGAACGAGGCGTTCGGCAAAACTGTGGGCGGCGGCGTCAAGGGCCAGGCCGCGCTCCTGCGCTTTCACGAGGGTGCGGTGCCGCAGCTTTACGCCGACAGCCTGCACATCATTCCGCACGCCGACGGCACCCTGGCCATCGGCTCCACCAGCGAGCGTGAATTTGAGGACGGCAAGACGACCGACGCCCAGCTCGACGATATCGTCGAACGCGCCCGCACCGCGGTGCCGGTGCTGCACGGCGCCGAGGTGATCGAACGCTGGGCCGGCGTGCGCCCTCGCGCCAAGTCCCGCGCCCCGATGCTGGGTGCCTGGCCAGGCCGCGACCGTCATTTCATCGCCAACGGCGGCTTCAAGATCGGCTTTGGCATGGCCCCAAAGCGGCCCAAGTGATGGCTGACCTGCTGCTGGAGGATGCGGACAGCATCCCCGAAGGTTTCCGCGTCGAAAACAATCTTTGACCTGCGCGCGCCTCCTGCCCTTTGGCGGGTCAAGGGCGGCGCAGCCGTCGCGCGGCACGCGCGGTTCACCCTTGAGGCGTCAACGGGCAGTTCACAATTGAATTCGCGCCTTGAGGGGCAGCATTGCCCGTCAAGCGCTTCTCAGCAATATTCCCTGCGCTGCGCAGCAGCGCCACGCCCAAGCCGCTAATCTGCCCGGCAAGGGCAGCTTGGGGCGCGGGAGCCTCCCGTTTCAGCCTCTGGGCACTGCGACTGCGCTCATGCATTGCCGCCCGTCCGGGCCGCGCACCCACAGGTCCTGGCCATTGCAGCACAGGCTGGCGGTCTCGAAATGCATCAGCGGTGAAGACGCCCGGAAGGAAAACTCCGCCAGCGGTCCCATCAGTTCTTCCGCCAGCAGCATCAGATGCTGCGCCAGCAGCGGGCCGTGAACAACCAGCCCCGCGTAGCCCTCTGTTTCGCGGGCATATTCCAGGTCATAGTGGATCCTGTGCCCATTGAAAGTCAGCGCAGAATACCGGAACAGCAGGGTCGAGTTGAACGAGATCTGCCGCACCTCTGTCTCATCAGTGCGGGCTGTCGGCGGCACCGGTTTGGCGGCCGCCGGATCCGGGTCTTCGCGGTAGACCAGATCATGCCATTCCGTCAGGCACAGCGCCCCCTGCTGGCGGATCTCATGACGCAACGTGACCAGCCCCAACGGCCCGGTGCGGCCCGTTTTTTTCTCAGCTCTTTCCAGCACGGACGTTTTTTCTGCCGCAATCCCGGCCCGCAAGGGCGCCGCGAAGCGCAGCCGCCCGCCGGCCCACATCCGCCGCGGCAGGCCCATGTCCGGGATCAGCCCGGCGCCGCCCACCTTAGGGTGGCCATCGCGGCCCAGATCCGCGGGCGGCAGCGGCTTCCAGAAGTAGAGTTGATGAAAAAACGGTGGCAGCACACTGCCCGCCGAAATGTCCATACGCCGCCCCAGCGCCGCCTGAAAGGCAGCCGCCCGGGCCGGGTCTATCATGTCCATAGAATGCTGCACGGAAGTGAAGGCCATATCACGTTTCATGCCGTCACCTTAACCCCGCGCTGCGGCAAGGCAAGCTCAGCGGTCCAGTTCACCGCGCAGCTTCAGCATCAGCTTGCTCAGCGTCGCCTCATAGTGATCGCTGGTCAGCCTGCCGGTCTCATCAAACTCCTTGCTGGATCCCGCCAGATGCACCCCCGGCCCAGTCAGGATCCGCGGCTGGAACGGCACCAGAAAACCGCGCAGCAGCGCCTGCGCCAGCTCGCCCCCGGCCCGGCCTGCCGCCGCCGACATCACCGCCACCGGCTTGTCCGCCCAGGGGTTGCCCTCGGTGCGGCTTACCCAATCGAGCGCATTTTTCAGCACGCCGGACGGGCCTTTGTTGTATTCCGGGGTAGAGATCGCCACCGCATCTGCTGCCGCGATCTGATCCGCCAAAAGCTGCACAGCAGGCGGGATGCCGTCCGCCGCTTCGGCGTCGCCGTCATACAGCGGCAGGTGCAGATCCGCCTCGACCACGGTCGCAGGCCCGAATACCCGCGCAGCTTCGGCCAGCAGTTTGCGGTTGGTGGCCTCGCGGCGCAGGGAGCCGGAAAGGGTCAGCAAGACAGGGTCAGCCATAGGAGTACCTCTTTGTTCGCGTCTCTGTTGCGGCCATCATGCAGGAGGCAGGCCCCGCGAAGAAACAGCTTTCACCGCGCAGGCCATGTGCAGCGTTACGTAAGCCGGTGCCCCTGAGACGGAAAAAGCCCGCCCCGGGGAAGGGGCGGGCTGCGAAACATGCCGGGGGCCGGCGGATCAGGCCGCCTGCGGGATCACCACCACCTCGACGCGGCGGTTGCGGGCCTTGCCGTCGGGCGTCAGGTTCGAGGCCACCGGCTGCTCTTCGCCGCGGCCGATGATGCGCATCCTGTGATAGGGCACCCCGCCAGCCTGGATCTGGCTGGCCACCGCATTGGCGCGGCGCTCGGACAGGCCCTGATTATAGCCGGCATCGCCATCGCTGTCGGTATGGCCAATCACCTGGATGGTGCTGTTGGGATAGCGCACCAGGCTGTCGGCCACCCGGCGCAGGTCGCCCTGCACAGCCGGCGCCACTGCGGCGCTGTCGGTGGCAAATGTCAGATCGTTCGGGAAGGACAGAATCAGCCGGTCGCCGGTGTTGACGATGGTGATATCGTCATTGGCCAGGGTCTGGCGCAGCTCGCGTTCCTGCGCGTCCAGCTGGTTGCCGATCACGCCGCCCGCAGTGGCCCCGACCAGTGCACCGGTCACCGCCCCAGGCCGCGGTCAGAATCATTGGCAATAGCGCCGACGCCGGCGCCGATAATGCCGCCCAGGATCGCGCCCTGCTGGGTGTTGCTGCCCGGCGTGCCAACGGTTGCCGGATCGGTGCAGGCGCCCAGGCCCAGTGCTGCGGCAACAATACCTGCCGTGGTGAGTTTCATCTGCATCATCAAATTGCCTTCTGTTTTCTCAGTCCCGGGCAACGCCCGGTATTCCGAACGAATATCGGGGTGCGGCGCCGCCATCTCAAGTCAGGATCCGCAATCATGGGCGAAATACCGCGCAAAATCCGCCTAAGCCCTTGTTATGGCGCAAAGGCAAAGTCCCAGCTTTCCTGCTCCATCCACAGCTTGCGCAAGGCGCCGGCCTCTGGTGCAAAACTATCCTCCAGCAACTCCGCTGCCAGCATCCGGTCAGTGCGGAAATGCCGGAACCCGCCGCGCAGCTCGCACCAGGCAGCCAGCATGGTGCATTCAATGTGGTAGATCAGCGCCAGGGGGCGCAAGGTCCGGCGGCTTTCACCCCGCTCCGGGCTTAGATAGGTAAGGTGCAGCTTGCAGCTGTCCCGCACCGCCTGGCGCAGCAGCGCCTTGGACACACAGCCCAGTTCGGGATCATCCAGCGGTGCCCCCCAAGGAGCCACCTGCAACCAGTCGGCGGTGGCATGCACGTCCTTGATCTTGTGGCTGACCCGTTCCGCGGCCTTTTGCAAGGCGCCGTCCCCCGTGCGCATCAGCATCGCCAGACCCACGTGCAGCGCTTCCAGCTCTTCCTCGTCAAAATTCAGCGGCGGCAGATCATAGCCTTTGCGCAGAATATAACCGATCCCGGCCTCCCCCTCGACCGGGGTGCGCATCGCCTGCAAGGCAGAGATATCGCGGTAGATGGTGCGTTTGGAAACCTCCAGCTTCGCTGCCAGATCCTCGGCCCGCAGCGGGGCTGCGGCGGATCGCAGGATCTGGATGATTTCGAACAAGCGGCCAGTGCGCGGCATGGGCAGGCTCCTGTGACAGTCTGCTGACACCCTAGCACAATCCACTGACAACAGGCTGTCAGCAGTGGTCTGGTTGTCTGCACCTCCAAGAAGGAGACACACAATGCTGACTTATGAATGGATTTCCATGATCACCCTGGGCAAGGACCGCTGGGACACGCAGCACCATCTGCCGAAACCTTATGAAGCGGAACGCGAAGCCGCCCGCCAGCGCCACGAAGCCCGGTTACCGGCCAAACCGTCACATCCGGGCCTGCTGCGGCGCCTGTTCAGCCGGCAGCGCGCATATCATCTGCCGCAGCCTCCTCGTCCCGCGCCGCCTCATAAGCAAGCATCGCGCGCTTGACCGGCAGGCCCCAGTGATAGCCGCCCAGCGCCCCGGATTTGCGCAGGGCCCGATGGCAGGGGATAAGCCAGCTGACCGGGTTCCGCCCGACGGCAGTTCCAACCGCGCGCACTGCCTTTGGGGATCCGATTGCCTGCGCCAGCTCGGAATATGTGGTGACGTGACCTGATGGGATGCGCAGCAGCGCTTCCCAGACCTTGATCTGCAGCGGCGCGCCGATCATGTGCAGCGCGGTCTCGCCTTTTTGGGCAAATGCAGCCTCTGCCAGCGGGCGCAGGGCTGCGGGATCCTCGACGAATTCCGCCTGCTGCCACCGCGCGCGCATGTCTGCCATGGCTGGTTCCGCCCCGGTTTCGGCAGCGAACCCCAGCCCGCAGATGCCCTTTTCCGTGCCCATCACCAGCGCCAGGCCAAAGGGGCTGTCGAACCAGCCCCAAAAGATCCGCAGGCCATCCCCCTTGCGGGCATATTCGCCGGGGCTCATCGCCTCCCAGCGCAGGAACAGATCATGCAGCCGGCCGGACCCCGACAACCCCACAGCGTGCGAGGCCTCCAGCGTGGTGAACCGCTCGCGCAGCAGCGCCTTGGCATGGCCCAGCCGCAGATACTGCTGGTAGCGTTTGGGCGAAACACCGACCCAGGAGGAAAACAGCCGCTGAAAATGCGCCGGACTCATATCCATGCGGGCGGCCAGCTGCTCCAGCGTCAGATCCTCGCCGCCGTCGTCGATCAGCTCAATCGCCCGGCGCATGACGCCGTAATGATAGGTGTTTTCCCGTGTTTCGATATTCATCGGCCCAACCTGTTCTGACTTACGGACCAACTTACTACGCCCGCTCCGGCCGTTCGACCCGGAACTTGCGAAATCCCCTGCCCCGCGCACTCGCTTGGAAAAGCGGGACCGGAGCGGCAATCACAGAAGTGCCGGGCCGGACCGGAAAAATTCTGTAAAATCCGCTGCCGCAAACGCAGCATTAAAAGCTGCCCGACTGCTCTCTTACATGCCGCCGCAAACTGCCCCGGCACCGCAATTTCAATTGCTCTTTAAGGTCTGACCTGTACATAAGCGCTGCCATGGCAAAGCAACTCGACTATCATACGCTGCGCGAGATTTTCACGCGCTTCCAGGCAGCTGAGCCCGAACCCAAGGGCGAGCTGGAACATGTCAATGTCTACACGCTGGTGGTGGCAGTGGCGCTGTCGGCGCAGGCGACCGATGCCGGCGTGAACAAGGCAACCCGCGCGCTGTTCAAGATCGCCGATACCCCGCAAAAAATGCTGGATCTGGGCCTTGAAGGGCTGACCGACCACATCAAGACCATCGGCCTGTTCCGTCAGAAGGCCAAGAACGTGATGAAGCTCAGCCAGATCCTGGTTGATGACTACGGCGGCGAGGTGCCCAATTCCCGCGCCGCACTGCAATCGCTGCCGGGGGTGGGCCGCAAGACTGCCAATGTGGTGCTGAACATGTGGTGGAAACAGCCCGCACAAGCAGTGGATACCCATATCTTCCGCGTTGGCAACCGGTCCGGCATTGCCCCGGGCAAGGATGTGGACGCCGTCGAACGCGCGGTGGAGGATAACATCCCGGCGGATTTCCAGCAGCACGCCCACCATTGGCTGATCCTGCATGGCCGCTATCACTGCAAGGCACGCAAACCGATGTGCGGCAGCTGCCTGATCCGCGATCTGTGCATGTATGAAGACAAGAACCTATAAACCTTTGGCGCGGCATATTTTCCGAACCGGAACCGCTCCGGATTTTCCCGAGGAGGGACCATGACCAAAACCTATCAGCTCGTCGGTATCGGCAACGCCGTCGTCGATGTGATTGCACAATGCGAAGACAGCTTCCTGGCCGAACAGGGCATCGAAAAAGGCATCATGCAGCTGATCGAGCGCGACCGCTGCGAGGATCTTTATGCTGCGATGGGCAACCGGGTGCTGACCCCGGGCGGCTCGGTCGCCAATACCATTGCCGGCGCCGGCGCGCTGGGGCTGCAGGCCGCCTTTATCGGCCGGGTCCGCGGCGATGCGCTGGGACAATTCTATGCCGACGCGATGAACAACGAAGGCGTCGCCTTTGTGAACCCGCCGGTTACCGATGGCGAGCAGCCGACGTCACGGTCAATGATCTTTGTGTCGCCCGACGGTGAACGCTCAATGAACACTTATCTGGGGATTTCTTCCGAGCTGAGTTCGGAGGATGTTCCCGAAGACGCCGCCGGGAAGGCCAGGATCATGTTCCTGGAAGGCTATCTGTTCGACAAGGACAAGGGCAAGACCGCCTTCATGGAAGCGGCCCGCAAGTGCCGCGAGGGCGGCGGCCGGGTCGGCCTGTCGATTTCCGACCCGTTCTGCGTTGAACGGCACCGGGACAGCTTCCTGAGCCTGATCGGCAACGAACTGGATTTTGTGATCGGCAACCAGGACGAAATTTGCGCGCTGTTTGAGACCGATGACCTGGAGGCCGCGATGGCATCGACCGCCGCAATCTGCCCGCTGGTGGTCTGCACCCGGTCCAGCGACGGGGTGACCGTGCTGAATGACGGCGTGCGCATCGACGTCCCGGTCGAAGCCATTGTGCCGGTCGATGCCACCGGCGCGGGCGACCAGTTTGCCGCCGGCTTCCTGTTCGGCATGGCCACTGGCCGCAGCCTGGAAGTCTGCGCCCGGATGGGCTGCATCTGTGCAGGCGAAGTGATCCGCCACATCGGCCCGCGCCCGGAAACCAATGTTCTGCACCTGCTTGAAGAAGCCGGACTGGCCTGAATTCAGCGGCGTTCTCCCGCCCGTCGAACCAGCACCTGACGGTGCAGTTTCTCCCGTTGGGGGTGGCGCAGCGCGGCTTTGCCGCTCTGCGCCACCCCCGCCCCGCCGTCCGCAGGACGCAAGGGCGCCAGCCCGCGCAGCCCTCTTACTTCAGCGCATTTGGACTTTTTGAACTCTTGGCGTCAGCTGTCAGCCGCCGCCTGGGCTTTGCTCAAAAGCGTCTTGAAGGTCTCAACCTCCTGTGTCCCCAGCCCCTCCAGCAGCCGCGCCTGCGTCTGCACATGCGCGGTTACCGCCCGGTCAACCAAGGCAAGGCCCTCCTTAGTCAGACCCACCAGAAAGCTGCGGCTGTCCTCCGGATTCACGTCGCGCTTGACCAGCCCGTCCGCTTCCAGCCGGTCGATCCGGTTGGTCATCGTGCCCGAGGCCACCATTGTTGCCTTCAGCAATTCGCCCGGCGACAATGTATAAGGATCTCCCGAACGGCGCAGCGTGGCCAGCACATCGAATTTGGCCGCATTCAGCCCGAACTCTGCAAAGGTCGTGTGCATTCCGCGCTGATACGCCAGGTACAGCCGCGCCACCCGGCCAATCACGCCCATGGCCGTGACATCAAGGTCCGGCCGCTCCCGTTCCCATTGCTGGGTAATAAAATCCACATGGTCCATATCCCCGGTTTAGAAGATTGCATCTTGACGTCAAGATAAAATTCATTATCTCGACATCAAGATAAGGAGAACCCCATGCCCATCCTGACCCTTCTGCTGACCGCGCTTGCCCCTGCCATCTGGGGCAGCAGCTATATCGTGACGACCTCTTTGCTGCCCGGCCACTCGCCGCTGGTGGTGGCCTTGCTGCGGGCGTTGCCTGCGGGGCTTTTGCTGCTGCTGCTGGTGCGCCGGCTGCCGCCGCTCAACTGGCTGCCGCGCCTGGCGGTGCTGGGGGCGCTGAATTTCTCGCTGTTCTGGGTGCTGCTGTTTGTATCCGCCTACCGCCTGCCCGGCGGCGTCGCCGCGACGCTGGGCGCAGTGCAGCCGCTGATCGTGGTGTTTCTGTCGGCCTTGCTGCTGAAATCGCAGATCCGCGCCGCCGCCGTTGCCGCCGCCCTGCTGAGCATCGCCGGCGTTGCTCTTTTGGTGCTGACCCCTGCGGCCGGACTCGACACATGGGGCGTGCTGGCCGGCCTAGGCGGGGCGCTGTCAATGGCTGGCGGTGTGGTTCTAAGCCGCAAATGGCAGCCGCCTGTGCCGCCGCTCACCTTCACTGCATGGCAGCTGACTGCAGGCGGGCTGCTGCTGGTGCCGGTAACACTGTGGATGGTGCCGGAGATCCCCGTTTTCACCGCCGCCAACATCGCCGGCCTCGCCTATATGAGCCTGATCGGCGGCGCGCTGACTTATATCCTGTGGTTCCGCGGCCTGGCCCGGATCGAGCCGTCGCAGGTGTCTTTGCTCGGTGTGCTCAGCCCGCTGTCGGCCGTGATCCTGGGCTGGCTGCTGCTGGCTGAGACCCTGACGCCCAACCAGATGCTGGGCGCCCTGCTGGCCCTGTTCAGCCTGTGGCTTGGCCAGTCGCGGCTGCGCTTGCGCGCCAAACGGCACCCAGCCCCGGCGGAGTAACCCCGGTCACCGCGGCATTGCGGGCTCGCACGCCTTGCCGCGGTGGCAATCCAGAACCTGCCGCCGCACCTCAGACGTATCGGCAAACACAAAACCGCCGCAGGCACCCGCCCGGATCACCAGTTCGCCCCCGCGCTGTTCGGCAAAGAACACCTGGCCCGCGCCCGAGGCCATGCCGCCGCACCAGGGGCCGAGGCATTCCACCTCAAGCACTGCCTGCACGTTGACCCGTTTGGAGAAATACTTGCCGTCCAGCATCTTGCCTGACAGCTGCGCCGGGATGCGGGTCAGCGGCGGCGTGTCATTCGGGTTGTCAGCATGGGATTGCGGCAGCAGATTCTCGTCGAACCTCAGCTCCCCCGCGATGACATTGTAGACGCTGTCCGATTTTGCGGCCTGCAGATAGGCGTCCGCAGGTCCCCAAGGAAGGCAGCTGAGGGCGGCAGCTGAGTTGGCGAATATTGTCACAACCATGGTTGCGATAAGAACGCTTAGGGCAGCGCCTGACCTTGGCGAGGTGCAAAGCGCCGTCCCGCGGGAAGGTCAGGCGTTAACCGGCCTTTCGGCCAGGCTGAAAAGCTTAGGAGAGGCCGTCGCAATCCCATCTCACAAATACTCCCTGAACTCATCCACAACCCGCGCATAAACCTCGCGCTTAAACGGCACGATCTTCTCCACCAGCTGCGCCACCGGCTGCCAGCACCAGGCCGAGAATTCCGGGTGATCCGTCTCAATATCAACCTGATCATCCGCCCCCAGAAACCGCATCAGATACCATTTCTGCTCCTGCCCGCGGTACTTGCCGCCCCAGAATTTGGGCACCACGTCATGCGGCAGGTCATAGGGCAGCCAGCCATCGCTCTCGGCGATGATCTCCACCAGTTCCGGCACCACGCCGGTTTCCTCTTCCAGTTCACGCAAGGCCGCCGCGCGCGGGTCCTCGCCCGCATCAATCCCGCCCTGCGGCATCTGCCAGGCGTCCTTATAGCGGTCCTTGCGCTGGCCGACAAACACCGCGCCCTCGGCATTGATCAGCATCACCCCGACATTGGGGCGGTAGGGCAGCTTGGCAATCTCTTCCGGCGTCATCAGGCTCTCCTAACCATACATTGCTCAACCTTAGACCGCTTGCCGCCGGGGCACGCAAGGGGGTGACGCGGCGTTTGCACGTGACAAGGCGGCCCGCGCCCACGATCCTAGGCGCAACTGCCAGGGAGAGTTTCAGATGACTGCGTACCCCAAAATGCTTGCCCCGCTGGATCTGGGCTTTACCACGCTGAAGAACCGGGTGCTGATGGGTTCGATGCACACCGGGCTGGAGGAAACCGGCGACTGGAACCGGGTCGCTGAGTTTTACGCCGCCCGTGCCCGCGGCGGGGTCGCACTGATGGTCACCGGTGGAATCGGCCCGAACCTCGAAGGCTCGGTGCTGCCCGGTGCCTCAATGATGACCTGTGCCAAAGACGTCGAGAACCACCGTGTGGTGACGGATCGCGTGCATCAGGCAGGCGGCAAGATCGCCATGCAGATCCTGCACGCTGGCCGCTATGCCTATGGGCCGAAATGCGTTGGCCCCAGCCCCGTGAAATCGCCGATCTCCCCCTTTCCGCCGCATGAGCTGGACGAGGACGGGATTGAGAAGCAGATCGCCGACATCGTTAACGCCGCCCGCCTGGCGCAGGAGGCAGGTTATGACGGGGTCGAGATCATGGGGTCCGAGGGCTATTTCCTCAATCAGTTCCTGGTCACCCGTACCAACAAACGGACCGATCGCTGGGGCGGGTCCTATGAAAACCGGATGCGGCTGCCCATCGAAGTGGTACGCCGCACCCGCGAGGCTGCGGGCCCGGAATTCATCATCATCTACCGGCTGTCGATGATCGACCTGGTGCCTGAGGGCTCCACCCACGAGGAAGTTGTGCAGCTGGCGCAAGAGGTTGAAAAGGCCGGCGCCACCATCCTTAACACCGGCATCGGCTGGCACGAGGCGCGCATACCGACCATTGCCACCTCGGTTCCCCGTGCCGCCTTTGCCTGGGTTACCAGGAAACTGATGGGCAAAGTTGGCATTCCGGTGATCACCTCGAACCGGATCAACACCCCGGAAGTGGCCGAAGACGTGCTGGCAACGGGCTGCGCAGACATGGTGTCGATGGCGCGGCCGATGCTGGCAGATGCGGATTTCGTGGCCAAGGCCGCGGCGGGCCATTCGGATCGCATCGCCCCCTGCATCGCCTGCAACCAGGCCTGTCTCGACCACACCTTCAGCGGCAAACTGACGTCCTGTCTGGTCAACCCGCGCGCCTGCCACGAGACCGAGCTGGCGATCGAACCCGCCGCCGCGGTGAAAACCGTGGCCATCGTGGGCGCAGGCCCTGCCGGCCTTGCCACTGCCGTCACCGCCGCCCAGCGCGGCCACCAGGTCACCCTGTTCGACCGGGCAGATGAAATCGGCGGCCAGCTCAACATGGCCAAACAGGTTCCGGGCAAAGAGGAATTCTGGGGCCTGGTCGACTGGTACCGCACCATGGTGGCCGAGGCCGGCGTCAAGCTGGAACTGGGCCGCGACGTTTCCGCCGGGGACCTGACCGGTTTTGACGAGGTCGTTGTCGCCACCGGTGTGATCCCGCGCGATCCGGCCATTCCCGGCCAGGACGGGGACAATGTCCTCAGCTACATCGACGTGCTGTGCCACAAGAAACCGGCCGGACAGCGGGTTGCGGTGATCGGCGCCGGCGGCATCGGCTTTGATGTTTCGGAATTCCTGCTGGAAGAGGGCCACAGCCCCGCCACCGATCTGCCCGCCTGGATGAAGGAATGGGGCGTCACCGACCCGGCAGAGCACCGCGCGGGCCTCGCCCCTGAAGGCCCGCAGCCTGCCGCCCCTGCCCGCCGTGTAACACTCCTGCAGCGCAAGGCGGAACGCCATGGCAAGCGGCTGGGCAAGACCACCGGCTGGATTCACCGCGCCACACTCAAGATGAAGGACGTGGAATTCCTGGGCGGCGTGAACTACGAGCGCATCGATGAGGACGGTCTGCATGTCTCCTTTGGCGACGCACGCGAAAATCCCACTCTGGTTCCGGCGGACACCCTCGTCCTATGCTCCGGACAGATCTCCGACCGGTCGCTTGCAGATGATCTGGCTGAGCATGGCATCACTGCGCATGTGATCGGCGGCGCCGACGTCGCCGCGGAACTGGACGCCAAGCGCGCCATCAACCAGGGCACGCGGCTGGCGGCGGAACTCTAAAAGCAGGCAAGGCGCTCCCGCCTGCCGCTCCAGGCCCTGACGGACCCGGCCTGCAGTTGGGCCCGGCCGCGCCTGCGGCGCGGCAGATGGCAGCGCGCAAAGGCGCGCTGCCACGCCCAACGGGCGCAGAGCATGTTTCATGCTCCTAAGCCGGGCGGGAGCCGCCACCCGGTGCGCTGCCTTATTCCGCAGCCGCCACAGGCTGCCTCCCGGCCGGGTTCCCCCGGAACGGGCATCTGTTGTAATTCAGTCCCGGTCAACCATGCATTGACCGGCTGTCCGCCGGCGCTTGCAGCCGGTCGGCCATACCATAGTCCCGGATCACTCCAGCCACCCGCAGCCGGTAATCCGCAAAGACACCCTTCCGGCCGCTGCCTTGCGCTGCCCGGTGCTCTGCGCCCTCGCGCCAGCGCTGCACCGCTGCCTCATCCCGCCAGAAAGAAAGTGACAACAGCTTCTCCGGCGCGCTCAGGCTTTGGAACCGCTCAACCGAGATAAAGCCGTCCACCTGCTCCAGCAGCTCTCGCAGCGCGGCCGCGGCCTGCAGATAAGACTCTTTTTGTCCCGGAGCAATCTCCGCTTCGAACATCACGGCTATCATATCTACCCCTCAACCAGCCCCATGCGGTGCCGAGACCAGTTTCAGCCAGGTCCGGTCCTCGCACAGCAAAAACCGCTCTTTCTGCGCAAACTCATAGTTCTCGCGCCCTAAGGGGTCCGCCGCCAGCCGGGCACGATAAGCTTCATACTCAGCTAAGTTCTCCACATTGTAGATGCCATAAGCCAGTGTCGACGACCCTTCATGCGGCGCAAAATACCCGACCAAATCCGCGCCGCAGCGCGGGATCGCCTGCCCCCAGTTGCGGGCGTAGTGTTCGAACTGCGCCCTCTTGGCAGGGTCGATACGGTAACGGATTATGCAGGTCAGCATGTGAAAGTCCTCTGTTTCTTCGGAACCTCCTGTCTAGCCCGCACCGCCTCCTGGATGCTTCGGTCCAGACCGAAACGTTACGCGACGATGATGGTGATCAGTTCCGAAACATCCGGCGTGGCGTGCGGCACATGGCCAGCGCCGCCCGCCACCAGCAGCAGCGTGCGGCGCCAGAGCGCAGCCCGTACCATCTGATGGGGCTTTCTCCGAATGCGTGATTTTTGTTTGCAGGATCAAATCACAGATTGTAGTTAGCAGGTGAATTAACCCAAATCGCGGCCTTTTCCTGCGGTTTAAAAGGATCCAATATGAAAACTGCATCGTTTCTTGGCCTGCTCGCAGCAGGTTCGTTGCTCCTGTCGGGCTGCGTTTCACCGGACGTTGTCACCACAAATAATGTCGATGACGCTTCGCTGACCTGCGAAGGGATCAAGACCCAGATGGGCCAGCTTGATGAAATCCGTGCCGAAGCCAAGAAAGGCAAAACGGCATCTGGAAAGAACGTTGCGGCGGCACTGCTGTTCTGGCCCGCCGTGATTGGGAACTATGCCAACGCAAACGAGGCGTTGGAGGCGGCAAACAAACGTCACGAAGTGCTGGTCGGTCTGGCAAAGAAGAAGCGTTGCAAGTTCGAAGCCGCTTGAACTTCGGGGTATAAACAGGAATGCAGGGGGTCTTCTTCCTGCATTTTTTGTTTCCGGCTTTGCCGCAGCCGGGCATGACGGGTAAGCTTGTGACCTGCAGCCATTCCCGAATAGAGGCAGACCACCTTGCCCAAGACCTATCCGACCCCGAAACTGGTGATCTTCGACTGCGACGGCGTGCTGGTAGACAGTGAGCCGGCCTCGAACCAGGCGATGGCAGACAACCTTGCGCGCCACGGGCTGGATCTGACCTTAGAGCAGGCAATGGCTTATTTTACCGGCGGCACCATGGCGGATGTGATGGCCAAGGCCCGCAGCCTGGGCGCGGACCTGCCGGAAAACTGGGTCGCGGAAATCCATGCCGAGACCTATGCCCGGCTGAAAGAGGGCATACCGCTCACAGCGGGTATTCCCGATTTGCTGGCACAGCTTGATGCACATGGCATCCCGGTCTGCGTGGCCTCCAATGGCAGCGAGGAAAAGATGCGCATCACTTTGGGCCAGAACGGGCTGTGGGAGCGGTTCCACCCGCAGGCGATGTTCTCAGCCCAATCCTTGGGTGTGGCCAAGCCGGAACCGGGGTTGTTCCTGGCCGCAGCCAGCCACTTCGGTGTGCAGGCGCGCGATTGCCTGGTGATCGAGGACAGCGGCAGCGGCGTCACCGCTGCGGTGCGCGCGGGCATGCGCTGCCTCGGGTATGCTCCGCAAGGCAGCGGCAGCAGGCTTGCCGCGCTGGGGGCTGAAGTGTTCAACGATATGGCAGAGGTGCCGGCCCTTTTGTCGATCTGAGGCCGTTGTGGTATTGTCGCCCGCATGGAGCAGACATTGCGCACCCCGTTTCTGCCCTCCCTTGCAGAGACTGAAACCAGGGCAAGACCCAAGCCGGAACCGTTGCGGGCACCGCTGTTCATTCAGGACGCGGTAACCCCATGGGCAGGCAGCACCATGCTGCTGGCCTTGTGGCAGCAGCAGGAAGCAGAGGACCGGGACAGCTAAAGCCGCAGCCCGCTGCTGCTTCTTTCTGGTTGAAAATACCCCGGGGGTGCGGGGGCCGGCCCCCGCCGCCGCCCTGACAGCTTACCCGTAGGTCGGGTGGAATCTCCCGGCCGGCGACAGGGTGAAAATATCGGCCCCGTCCGCGGTGACCCCGATCGAATGCTCAAACTGCGCCGACAGCGACTTGTCGCGGGTGACGGCGGTCCATTCATCCGCCAGGATCTTGGTCTCCGGGCGGCCGATGTTGATCATCGGCTCAATAGTGAAGAACATGCCCTCTTCCAGCACCGGGCCGGTACCGGGGCGGCCATAGTGCAGCACGTTGGGCGGCGCGTGAAAGACCGTGCCCAATCCGTGGCCGCAGAAATCGCGCACCACGCTCATCCGCTGGCTTTCGGCGTACACCTGGATCGCATGGCCGATGTCGCCAAATGTATTGCCGGGCTTCACCGCCTCGATCCCTTTCATCAGCGAATCATGGGTGACCTGGATCAGACGCTCGGACTTGCGCGGCAGCTTGCCCGCCACAAACATCCGCGACGTGTCGCCGAACCAGCCGTCGACAATCACAGTCACGTCAATATTCAGGATGTCGCCATCCTTCAGCTTTTTGTCGCCGGGAATGCCGTGGCAAACCACATGGTTCACCGAGATGCAGCTGGCATGCTGATAGCCTTTGTAACCGATGGTTGCGGACTTGGCGCCGGCATCCTCAACCTTTTGGGTGATCAGGCGGTCGATCTCGCCAGTGGTCTGGCCCGGAAACACATGCGCGGCAATCTCGTCCAGAATACGCGCCGCCAAGGCACCCGCCTTGTGCATGCCGGCAAAATCGCCGGCTTCATGAATGCGGATGCCGTCCTTGGTTGTGCGGCCGTCTTTCGATCTCATCAGGCGGAGCTCCATCGGGTTTTGTTCCGTAGCTATCTAAGGGGTCTTGGCCAAAAGGGCCAGAGGGGGCAGCGGCGGCTTGGTGGAACTTTTTCAACCTTGCTGCGTTGGACCGGGAGAGCGGAAACAGCACAAGCCAGGAGGAATGCAGCAGCATGGATAACATTGATGACCTGATGAAGACTGAGATTTACGGAGGAAAATCACTGGCCGATCTGGTGACGCTGGAATTTCTGGCGCAGGCCTTGGGCAACGTGCTGGCCGCAACTGTCATTCTTCTGGCAGGCTTCATCGCTGCGCGCTGGGTCAAGCGGCGGATCGTGGCACTGGGCGATACCCACGCCAAACTCGACGTGACCCTGTTTCATTTCCTCGGCAATCTTGCGCGCTATGTTATTCTCGCCTTTGCGGTGCTGTTTGTTCTGAATACCTTTGGCGTCAAGACCACCTCGATTGTGGCGGCCATCGGTGCCGCCGGCCTGGCGATCGGCCTGGCCATGCAGGGTGCGCTATCGAATGTAGCAGCAGGCGTGATGATCATCCTGTTCCGCCCGTTCAAGCTGGGTGATTTCATCGATGTGAACGGCGAAATGGGCACGGTGCATGAAATGACCCTGAACAATACTGTCATCGCCAGCCTCAGCAATCTGAAGGTGATCATTCCCAACTCCGAGGTTTGGGGCAATACGATCACCAATTACTCGTCTTTCGACACCCGCCGGGCAGAATGGACTTTTGGTGTCGGCTATGGCGCCAACCTGGCCACGGCAGAACAGGTGATCCGCGACACGATCATGGCCGACAGCCGCTCGCACAGCGATCCGGAACCCTTCATCCAGGTCAATGCGCTGAACAGCAGTTCGGTGGATTTTCTGGTGCGTGTCTGGGTCGATGCAGCCGAGTACTTTCAGTATCAGGCCGACATGAAGCGCAAGGTCAAAGAAGCTCTGGATGCAGCCGGGGTCGATATTCCCTTCCCGACCCGGACACTGGTTCACGCCGAAGCTGCCAGCCAGGAAGACGAGGCCAGCAAGGCCGCCTGACCAGCAGGCCGGCGTTGCTAAGGTGCAGCGGCGATCGGTGCGCCGGCCTCGACCCCTTGCGGCGTGATCCTGGTGCCCAGTACCAGCCGCTCCACCCCGGCAGAATAGGCGCTGGCAAAGGCGGCGGCATAGGCCGGGTCGATATCTGCAGCCAGTTGAAACCGGTCGCAGTCGGTGCGCTGCACCAGATACAGCATCACCGCGCGGTGGCCCTGGGCCGTCATTTTGGCCAATTCGCCAAGGTGTTTTGTGCCACGGGCGGTGACGCTGTCCGGGAATTCCGCCAGGCCCGGTTCCCTCGACAGCGTCACGCTTTTCACTTCGACATAGCAATCCGGCAGACCGCCTTGCTGCAACAGAAAGTCGACGCGGCTGTTCGCGCCGTATTTCACCTCGGGGCGCACGGTATTATAAGCGCTAAGTTCCGCGATCTCTCCAGCCTCCAGCGCAGCCCGCAGGGCGCGGTTCGGAACCGAAGTATCAACGCCGGTGAAATGGCCGTCCGCGTGCTCAACCAGGCGCCAGCCGTATTTCAGCTTTTTCTTCGGGTCGTCGTTCGGCTCCAGCCAGACCTTCATGCCCGGCTCTGCCAGCCCCATCATGCTGCCGGGATTGGCGCAATGGGCGGTAACCTCGCGCCCGTCCTCCAGCCGGCAATCGGCAAGGAAACGTTTGTAGCGGCGGATCAGCACGGCGGGGATCAGAGGGGTTTCAAAGCGCATGGGCTTAGGCCTATATCTGCAAAGACGAGGTATCAAGGGAGGAAGATCATGGCCAATCCAACGGCTGCCATGCTGGTCATCGGGGATGAAATCCTGTCGGGCCGCACCCGCGATGCCAATATGCATTATCTGGCGGGCGAGCTGGCCAAACACGGCATTGATCTGATGGAAGTGCGCATTGTCAGCGATACTGAGACCGCGGTCATAGCCGCAGTACAGGCGCTGGCCGGTGCTTACGGCCATGTATTCACCAGCGGCGGCATCGGGCCGACACATGACGACATCACAGCCGATTGCATCGCCAAAGCCTTTGACGCGCATCTGGGTGTCCGCGATGACGCCCGCGCGATCCTGCAGGCGCATTACGACACCCAAGGCTTGGAATTGAACGAGGCCCGCCTGCGGATGGCACGCATTCCGGAGGGCGCCGCGCTGATCGACAATCCGGTCTCGGCCGCGCCGGGGTTCACCCTTGGAAATGTGCATGTGATGGCCGGTGTGCCGCTGATCTTTCAGGCGATGGTGGCCAGCGTGATGCCGACCCTGACCGGCGGCCAGCCGATGCTGTCGCAGACCCTGCGGGTGCTGCGCGGCGAAGGGGAGATTGCCGGACCGCTGCGCGTACTGGCCGAGGCTTACGAGGATCTGTCAGTCGGCTGTTATCCGTTCCAAAAAGACGGCGCCTTTGGCGCCAATATCGTGATCCGCGGCACCGATGGCGCGCGCATTGATGCGGCAATGACAGAACTGGCAAAGGAGCTGGATCAGTGACCACCGATCACCGTTACTACGCCGTGACCGACGCGACATGGCCGCCTGCCGCCACCCGCAGCCTGGGCCCCGTGACCCTGCGCGACGGTCAGGGCGGCGGCAGCCGGGTGTCGGCGGCGACCGTACACGGCACTGCCTCGGATGCGGAAATTGCCGCCGCTGAGGACGCAATGCGCGCGATGGGCCAGAACTGCCTGTTCATGATCCGCGATGGCGAGACGGACCTGGACGCGCAGCTGGCTGCACGCGGCTATGCGGTCAAGGATCCGGTCAGCCTGTGGACCTGCCCGGCCGCGCATTTGACGGACATCCCGGTGCCGCGGGTCACCGCCTTTTGCGTCTGGGAACCGCTGGCGATCCAGCGCGAGATCTGGGCGCAGGGCGGCATCGGGCCTGAACGCCTGGCGGTGATGCAGCGGGTACAGGGGCCAAAGACCGGGCTGCTGGCCCGTCACAAGGACAAACCGGCAGGCGCCGGGTTTGTCGCCATTCACAATGGGGTGGCAATGGTCCACGCACTGGAAATCCTGCCGCACCAGCGCCGCTGCGGCATGGGCGCCTGGATGATGCGCCAGGCGGCATTCTGGGCGCTGGAAAACGGCGCGACCGAGCTGGCGGTGCTGTGCACGAAACGTAACGAGGGCGCCAACGGGCTTTATGCTTCCCTCGGCATGAAATGCGCCGGACAGTACCACTACCGGATTTTACAGGAAGGTCATTGAACAATGACGGATCAGACCCCGCCCACAGCCCTGGATCTGCCGATGGCGGATCCGCTGCCGCCTGAGACGCAGAAGTATTTCGATATCTGCGTCGAAAAGCTGGGCTTTGTGCCCAACGTGCTCAAGGCCAATGCCTTTGATATCGAAAAGCTGAATGCGTTTACCGCCATGTACAATGACCTGATGCTGGCGGACAGCGGCCTTAGCAAGCTGGAGCGGGAGATGATCGCGGTGGTGGTCTCGGCGATCAACCGCTGTTTCTACTGCCTGGTGGCGCATGGCGCAGCAGTGCGGCAGCTGTCGGGCGATCCGGCTCTGGGTGAAATGCTGGTGATGAACTACCGGGTGGCGCCTCTGGAGGCGCGTCAGCGCGCAATGCTGGATTTTGCAGCCAGGATGACCACTGCCAGCGCGGAAATCGGGGAGACGGACCGGCAAGACCTGCGGGATGCAGGCTTCAGCGACCGGGACATCTGGGACATTGCCAACGTTGCCGGTTTTTTCAACATGTCCAACCGGGTGGCCAGCGCCACTGCCATGGTTCCCAACCCGGAATACCACAGCCAGTGCCGCTAAGACGTTTGATTTGGGCAGCCGCGGTGATGCTGCTTCCGGCTTTGCCGGCGGCGGCTGGGATCACCCTGCCGGCCGGCGCGTCTGCTGTTTCGGAACGGATCACGGCACTTGGTGTCTACCAGCTGCCGACCGGGCCGGAAGAGGCGGACAAAGTCCCCTCGCGCCGGTTCGAAGGGCGGATTCTGCGCCGCACCTGGCGGGTCGAGGGAAACAGCACCGTGCTGCAGATTCTGGCGCCCTTGCGGGACCAGCTGCAGGCTGATGGCTATGAGGTGCTGCTGGATTGTGCCGCGCGCGATTGCGGCGGTTTCGGCTTCCGCTTCGGGATCGAGGTGGTGCCGTCGCCGGACATGATGGTGGATATCTCCAGCTATCACTTCCTGTCTGCGGCCAAGGGGGATGAGGCGGTCTCGCTTCTGGTGTCGCGCGCAGGCGGCGCGGCTTTTTTGCAAATGATCACAGTGCATCCGCCTGGATCGGCTGCAACGGCAACAGCCGCGCCGGCAGTGGTGAAACCTGACGCCGGGACGTCCGGAACGGTGCGGCCGGTAGAACTGGCCAAGCTGCTGGAGGTGCGCGGCCACGCTGTTCTGACGGATCTGGTGTTTCAAAGCGGCTCCACCCGGCTGCAGGACGGCTCCTATGCCAGCCTGCGCGCGCTTGCAGACTATCTGGCCGCCAATCCGCAATACCGCCTGCTGCTGGTGGGGCATACCGACACGGTGGGTTCGCAGCAGCAGAACATCGGTATTTCCAAACGCCGCGCGCAATCGGTGAAAGACCGTTTGATCAAAGAGCTGGGCGCGGATGCGGCACGGATCGAGGTCGCCGGCGCCGGTTTCCTGGCCCCGATTGCCAGCAATCTGATCCCGAAAGGCCGAGAAGCCAACCGGCGGGTGGAAGCGGTGCTGCTCGGCGAATGAGGCGCTGCAAAAGATGCGCACCGGAAAACTCCCGCCACCGCAGGTGCCTTGGCTTTGCCAAGACCCCTTGGCGGCGTTGGACCTGGCTCGGCGCTGTGCGCCGAGCCAGGCCCAACGGGCGCGGGTCAATCTGTGATTGATCCGGGACGGGCGGGAGCCTTCCGGCTGTGTTTTTCGCGGACGGCAGAATGTCGACCCAAAAAAGGCCCCCGCATTCGGTGCGGGGGCAGGTCTTCGAGGGATATCTTGGTCCGGTTTTCCGTAGTACCGGTTCAGGTTTTCCATTCCGACGGGTCGCGGTCGGCAAAGGCCTGCACCAGAAAGTCAATGAAGGCCCGGACTTTTGGCTGGGTGAATTTTCCGGGCGGGTAGACCGCATAGATGCCTTGGGTTTCCACCGGCAGGCTGGGCATCACGTCTTCGACCAGCCCTTCTTCCAGCGCCTCCGAGTAGAGAAAGCTGGGCAGGTAGGCGATGCCGAGGCCGGAGATCGCCGCATTCAGCAGTGACTGCCCGTCATTCACCGACAACCAGCCTGAGGTGCGCACCTGGCGTTTTTCACCCGACGGCGCTGTGATCTTCCAGACGTTGCCGCTGGACTGGCTGGAGTAATGCAGCAGCTTGTGGCTGTTCAATTCATCAATCTTTTGCGGGCGGCCGTATTTCTCCAGATAGGCGGGAGAGGCGATCATCCGCTTGGTGGTTTCGGTCAGCTTGCGGGCCCGCAGGGAGCTGTCTTCCAGCTCGCCGATGCGGACCGCCATGTCGAAGCCTTCGGAGATCAGCTCTACATAGCGGTTATTCAGCACCATGTTGACGGTGATGTCCGGGAAATCCTGCAGGAAGTCCGACAGCACCGGCGACAGGTGATTGACGCCGAAATCAGTGGCGACCGAAATCCTGAGCAGACCCGAAGGGGCAGATTGCATCGAGGTGACCAGCGCATCCGCTTCGCCTGCGTCATTCAGCACCCGGCGGGCACGGTCATAATAGGCGAGGCCAATCTCGGTCGGGGACACCCGGCGGGTGGTACGGTTCAAAAGCCGCGCGCCAAGCCGGGTTTCCAGGCTTGAAACATGCTTGGAGACTGCGGATTTCGAGATCCCCATCTTGCGTGCCGCATCGGTGAAGCCGCCCTGGTCCACCACATTGGCAAAGGCCTCCATCTCGGTCAGTCGGTCCATATTCACCCATCCTCGTGTATCCGTGTTGCCCCCAGTGATGCGGGTGAAATCGGGCAAGATCGGGGCAAGGGTGGGATAATTGCGAGGTTTCGCCGGGATCGTATTCGCTGTGGAAACGGCAACAGCCTTGGCAAAACCTGCCGGGGTTCCGCAGCAGTGATGCGCCAAAAGACTGCGGCCCTGCACTGGGAAACGCGCCGGACCAGCGGCTGTAAACTGCACGGAAAATGCCCTGTTTTCCACTATCCGTGCAGGACTTGCAGCAAATTGCCTCAGGAAGGCTGCCTCAGGCGGCTTTCCACATCAGCGAAATGTGGGTATCGCCGTATTTCCGGCTGTCCTGCAGCTCGAATCCTTCCGGTGCGGCGACCGGTGCGTTTTCTTCCCAGACCACCAGAGCGTCTTGCGCCACCCAGCCGCCGGCCACAGCTGCGGCCAGGGCCTTTTCCCCCAGCCCCTTGCCATAAGGCGGATCAAGGAAGATCAGATCAAAGGGTGCCGCCGGGTTCTGCCCCAGCTTCAGCGCGTCGCGGCGGGCCAGGGTGCAGCGGTTTTCGGCGCGGCAAATGGTGATGTTTTTGCGGATCAAACCGCCTGACACGCGCCCGTCGTCCACAAAAACCGCCTCAGCCGCGCCGCGTGACAGCGCCTCCAGCCCCAGCGCGCCGGTGCCTGCAAACAGGTCCAGCACCCGGGCGCCGGGAATGGCCCCGGTGTGCATCAGCACGTTGAACAGGCTTTCGCGCACCCGGTCGGTGGTCGGGCGCAGATGGGCGCCCGCATCGCCCTTGCCCACCGCGGCCAAGGCACGGCCGCGGAAGTCTCCTGCGATGATCCTCACGCTTTCAGCAGCGGCTTCAGATCGGCAGCCGGGTCGGCAACCACCGCTTTATCCGCTGTCTTACCCATATCGATCAGGCGTTTGCCCACCATATAGGCGCGCGGGTCATTCATCGCGTCCACTGCCACCAGCTGATCGCCCTTGTAATACCAGAACGACACCTGCCGGCCCTCGCCCTGGCGGGTGACTACATTGTCATAGCCGGTGTTCAGGCCCGCGATCTGCAATTTGACGTCATACTGATCGGACCAGAACCAGGGTGTGGCAATATACTCTTTGTCCGCACCCAGCATGTTCTGCGCCACCACTTCGGCCTGATCAATGGCGTTCGGCACGCTTTCCAGGCGGATGCGCTTGCCCTGAAACGGGAAGGAGGCACAATCGCCCGCCGACCAGATCGCGGCGTCCGAAGTGCGGCCCTTGGCGTCTGCCTTAATACCGTTGTCCAGCTCCAGCCCGGCCATTTCAGCCAGTTGCGACGTCGGGGTGATACCGACGCCAACGACGACAAAATCCACCTCAACGGCTTCACCGCCGCTCAGCACTGCGCGGGTCACCTTGCCGTTCTCGCCTTCCAGCCGCTCCAGCCCGACGCCTTCTCGGATGTCCACTCCGTGGGAGGAATGCAGGCTGCGGAAGAAGTCCGAGGTTTCCGGCGCCGCCACCCGCTGCAGGATGCGGTCGGCCATCTCGACCAACGTCACTTGCACGCCGCGCTTGGCGCAGACCGCGGCTGCCTCCAGCCCGATGTAGCCGCCGCCGACGATCAGCGCGCGCTTGCCCTCGGTCACATGCGGCGCCATTGCATCCACGTCGGTCAATCCGCGCACCACATAGACGCCGTCCAGATCGCCGCCGATTGCCGCCGGCAAGCGGCGCGGGTCGGAACCGGTGGTCAGCGCCAGCTGGTCGTAAGGGATCAGCTCATCGCCCAGGCTCACAGTTCTGGCTGCGGGATCAATGCCAGTCACCCGCTGGCCCAGCTTCAGGGTGATGTTGTTGTCCGCATAGAAACTTTCTGGCCGCAGGAACAGGCGTTCCAGCTCCATCTCGCCCAGCAAATAGGCCTTGGACAAGGGCGGGCGCTGATAGGGCAGCGCCGCTTCAGCGCCGATCAGGGTAATCTCCCCGTCAAACCCGTCCTTGCGCAGTTTTGCCACCAGCGACGATCCCGCCTGCCCTGCTCCAATAACGACGATGTGGGACATAATCCCTTGCCTCCCTCAGCAGTTCCCGTCACGCTTTCATCGGACCCTATATACCCGGGGCTCCAAAACGCAATCATGAGAAAGAGGAACCTGCGATGATTTCTGTTGGAGACCAACTGCCGGACGCGACACTGACGCTCATCGGAGACAACGGCCCCGAGCAGGTGCAGCTGTCAGACAAGCTGAAGGGGCGCAAAGTCGTGCTGTTCGCGGTTCCCGGCGCCTTTACCAGCACCTGCCATTCGGCGCATGTGCCCAGCTTCATCCGCACCAAGGATCAGTTCGCGGCCAAAGGTGTTGAGGAAATCATCTGCCTGGCGGGCAATGACCCGTTTGTCATGAACATCTGGGGCGAAAACACCGGTGCGGCCGAGGCCGGGATTACCATGCTGTCGGATGCCGAATGCACGCTGACCGAGGCAATCGGCATGCGTCTGGACGTGCCCTCAGCCGGTCTGATCGGCCGCTCGCTGCGCTATGCGATGCTGGTGGAGGACGGTGAAGTGAAAGTTCTCAACAAGGAAGAAAACCCCGGCCAGTGCGAACTTTCCGCGGGCGAGGGTTTGCTGGAATCAATGGGCTGACCCCTGTTCCGGCTGCGGCTGCCTGCCCCGGCGGCCGCAGGGCAACCCCTTAATAAACGGTGAAAAATAAGGTCAGCATGCCTGCCGGAATGTTTCGCGCGCGAAACATTTGGACACAATTGCTGACCTTTTCGTCAGAGCGTCCGTTCACGTCTGCGGCTCGCCGAACAGCCCGTCCATCTTGCGCGCCAGTTTGGCATCCAGCGCGCTGACCCCGTCCACATCATGGGTGGTAAGAACCACCGTCACCCGATTGTAGACATTGCTCCACTCCGGGTGGTGGTTCCATTTTTCGGCCCAGATCGCGGCCCGGGTCATCCAGCCGAAGGCATCGGCGAAATTGCTGAACTTGAAGATCTTGGTGATGGCATCCCGGCCCTCCACCATTTCCCAGCCGGTGGCAAACAGCGGCTCCAGCAGCGGACCGCGGGTGGCGTCGGACAGTTTCTCCGTCATTCTTGCTCCTCCACTTGGGCTTTGCGGAACGGGCCGTAATCGGTCAGGATTTCAATCTCTTCCTCGGTGGCGGCCCGTTCAGCCTTGAGGTAGCGTTCAACGGCCCCGGCAAACCCGGGATCGCCGATCCAGTGCAAGCTGTGCGTCTCGCACGGCAGATAGCCGCGCGCCAGCTTGTGTTCACCCTGCGCGCCCGCCTCAGCCCGGTCAAGCCCCAGGGCTATCGCCAGCTCTATCGCCTGATAATAACACAGCTCGAAATGCAGGCAGGGATGGTGCTCAACACAGCCCCAATAGCGCCCGTAAAGCGTTTCGCGGCCTATGAAATTCAAGGCGCCCGCAACATAGCGCCCGTTGCGCTCCGCCAGAATCAGCGCCATGTTCTGCGCCATCGTGTGATGGGCGATATCGAAGAATTGCCGCGTCAGATAAGGCGCACCCCATTTTCGCGCACCGGTGTCCTGATAGAATTCCCAGAAGGCATCCCAATGCTCAGGCTGCAGGCTGCTGCCCTGAAACACCCGGATCTCGCCGCCAAAGCACTGCGCCTGCATCCGCTCCTTGCGGATGTTCTTGCGCTTGCGCGAGGACAGCGCCCGCATGAAACCTTCGAAATCGGCATAACCGTCGTTTTGCCAGTGAAACTGCTGGGTAGAGCGGCGCATCAGCCCCATCTCCGCCCCCATCCTTGCCTCGTCCTGCGTGCAGAAGGTCACATGCAGCGAGGATAGCTTGTTGTCGGCTGCCAGTTGCACCGCCCCCTGAACCAGCGCCGAATGGCCGATACCGTCAAAGCCGGGGCGCACCAGAAAACGCCGTCCCGTGGCCGGGGTAAAGGGCACCGCGACCTGCAGCTTGGGGTAGTAATGCCCGCCGGCCTGTTCGTAAGCATGCGCCCAATTGTGATCAAAGATATATTCGCCCTGGCTGTGCCCCTTGGCGTAAAGCGGCGCACAGGCGATCAGCAGCCCGTCCTGATAGGCTGTCAGATATTGCGGCTGCCAGCCGGTGCCCGGCCCGACCGAGCCGCTGTCTTCCAGCGCGCTCAGAAACTGGTGGGTGGTGAACGGGTCCAGCGGACGGGTGCCGTCTGCCGCCTCAGGACAGGCACAGGCATCCCAGTCCTCTGCCGCGATCTGCGACAGTGAGGCCAGCATCCGGATTTCGATTTGCGCCTGGGTCATGCAATTCCTCCGCACCGCTTCAAAGATGTGGGGTCTGCGCCTGCGGGATCAAGGTGTTAGCGGCGAGAGGTACTGTTCAAACGTCACATTGTCGGCAAAGACACGCGCCGCGGTTTCCTCCGCCGCAGAGGTCACGGTCCAGCATAGCACCGGCACCCCATCGTTGCGCAGCGCCTGCACCCGCGGACGGGGCAGATCGCCGGCCTCGTGGCTGATAAAGCTCGACCCGGTACGCGCGAAATCCGGAATGCCGCGCAGGCCGTCGCAGACCGCCCTGGGCAGCTCCGGCCATTCCGCGGGATCATAGGCGCTGGTGGTGATGCCGCGGGCAATATCCGGCGCCAGCCGGGCCAGTTCCGCAACTGAATTGGGGTTAAAGGACATCACGGCCACAGGGCCGGCATAGCCCTTAAGCGCCTTTGCCGTGGCCCGCTCCAGCGCACCATCTGTAAGGCCCATTTCCCCGTTCTGATCCTTCAGCTCGATCAGCAGCGGCACCTGGCCTGCCACCAACTCCAGCACTTCCGCCAGTTCCGGAATGCCTTCCCCGTCGCCGCCTTTCAACGGAATTGCCTGCAACGCGCTGCAGGTCCTGGCGCGGACCGGCCCCGAGGCTTCCGCCAGCCGGTCCAGATCGTTGTCATGAAAGACCATGGCGCAGCCGTCACTGGACAGCTGCAGATCGATCTCAATCCCATAACCCGCCGCAATCGCTGCCCGGATGGCAGCGCGGCTGTTTTCCGGGCGCCCGTCCGCGGCATCATGCAGCGCACGATGGGCCAGCGGGACAGTCAGGATAGCGGCAGGCAGGGCAGGCTTCATTTGATCTGGAAAACGCCGTCGATTTCCACTGCAACACCCAGTGGCAGCGACACCGAGCCGACCGCCGAACGCGCATGGCGGCCGATATCGCCCAGGGCTTCGACCAGGAAGTCGGAGGCGCCGTTCACAACCATCGGCTGGCCGGTGAAGTCAGGGGCCGAGTTCACAAATGCGCCCAGCTTGACGACCCGCACCAGCCGGTCCAGATCACCGCCGCAAGCTGCCTTGAGCTGGGCCAGAAGCGCGATTGCACAGCGCTTGGCCGCAGCCTGGCCGGCCTCGACGTCCAGATCAGCGCCCAGCTTACCAGTGATCAGCCCGTTTTCATCAGCCGAGATCTGGCCCGCGATGTAAACCATATCGCCCGAAACCACATAAGGCACATAGTTCGCCGCCGGTGCCGGTGCTTCGGGCAGGGTTACGCCAAGCTCCTTCAGTTTTGCTTCAATGCTCATGGCCGATTTCCTTCCGAGTCTTTGCTGGCCGGGACGCTACCCGGACAGATGGAATTCGGAAAGAGCAAATGCGAAGCACCAGTGCGGCTTTGCGCATTCTTGGCCCCGTTGAAGGGACGCCGTTTTCCCGGGGCAGGCAGCCTTCAGCTTTCGCGGAAGGCCTTGTTGAAGTAGTCTGCGAGCGGCTTGACCAGATAGGCCAGCGGCGAGCGGTCGGCGGTGCGGATGTAGCTTTCCACCGGCATCCCCGGAATCAGCACCGTGCCCGCAGGCAGGCGGCCGCGTTCGCCGGGGTTGAGCTCGATCTCGGCGCGGTAATAGGAAATCCCGCTGCCCTGATCCTCAAAGGAATCCGCCGAGACCTGGGTGACATGGCCAAACAGCTCGGGCGTCGAGCGCTGGTCCAGCGCCGAGAACCGCAAAGTGACCTCCTGGCCGGTGTACAGCTGGTCGATATCGGTCGGCGCCACCTGCGCCGCAATCACCAGCGGCCGGTCCTGCGGCACCAGGTACAAAACCGGATCCGCAGGGCGGATCACCGAGCGCGGCGTCTGCACCTGCAGCCCGTAGACAATGCCGGAAACCGGCGCGGTGATATCCAGCCGCGCCAGGCGGCCCTGCAGCGAGCGGCGGTTTTCGGCCAGCTCCAGCTCCTGGTAGCGCAGGTCGCGCAGCCGGCTGATCGCCTCCTCGCGCTGGCTGGTGGCCAGCTTCAGGATCTCGATGTCGATCTCGGTGATGCGGCCCTCGGACTGTGCTTCCGAGGCCACCAGCTCGCCCAGCCGGCCCTGCAGGTCGGCCTGGGTGCGGCGCAGGTTCAGCACCGTCGCCGCCTGTGCCAGCCCGCGGTCCAGGAGCGATTGCTGGCTCTCCAGCTCCTCGCCGATCAGCCCCAGCTGCACATTCATCGAGGTCTGCTGCGCCTCGACGCCGCGGATCTGCTCCTGGATCTGGGTGCGGCGCTTCTCCAGCTGCTCGATCTCGCGGGCGGTGGTGTCCTTGCGGGCCTGGAACAGGCGGCGCTGGCCCTGCACCAGATCGCTGACATCCGGCTGCACTTCAGCCGCCTGCAGCAGCTCCGGCTCAAAGGTGATCGCAGCGGCGGTGTCGCGCTCGGCTTCCAGCCGGCCGCGGCGCGCCATCAGCTCGAACAGCTGGCCCTCGGTGATCACCAGCTGCGAGGTCAGCTCATTGGCGTCCAGCCGGATCAGCGTGGCGCCTTCGGCCACGGTGTCGCCCTCATCAACCAGGATTTCAGCCACGATGCCGCCGTCCAGATGCTGCACGATCTGGCGGTTGCGGTCGACCTCGATGCGCCCCGTCGCCACCACCGCGCCGGAAATCGACGACAGCACCGACCAGGAACCGAAGCCGCCCACCAGCACCAGCAGCGCCAAAAGGCCGATGATCAGCGGCCGCCGGGCCGGCCAGTTGCTTTGCCCGCTCATCGCACGCCTCCTGTGCCAGTGGCCTGGCGGATGTTCTGGTGGTTGGCGACCATTTCCTGCAGCACCTTGTCCTTGGGGCCAAAGGCGGTCTGGGTGCCCTTGTCGATCACCAGCAGCATGTCGCATTCCTGGATCGCCGCGGGCCGGTGCGCCATGATCAGCACCGAGCGGCCCTCGGCCTTGATCTGCTTGATCGCCTGATTGAGCGCGATCGAGCCTTCATTGTCGAGGTTCGAGTTCGGCTCGTCCAGGATCACGATCACCGGATCGGCATAAAGCGCCCGGGCCAGGCCGACCCGCTGCATCTGGCCGCCCGACAGCCGCCCGCCGGTGGCGGTAACCTTGGTGTCATAGCCTTCGGGCAGTTTCAGGATCATCTCATGGGCGGCGGCCTTCCTGGCGGCTTCCACCACCTTTTCGGCATCCGGCTGCTGCTGCAGCCGGGCGATGTTCTGGGCAATGGTGCCGTCAAACACCTGCACCCGCTGCGGCAGATAGCCGATGTGGCCGCCCAGCACATCCGGCGCGTATTGATCCAGCGCCGCCCCGTCCAGCCGCACCGAGCCCGCGGCCGGCGCCCAGACCCCGGTCAGCGCCCGTGCCAGGGTCGATTTGCCCGAGCCCGACGGCCCGATCACCCCGATTGCCTGGCCCGGCTGCACCCGGAAGCTGACATTGCGCAACAGCGGCGTCTTGCTGCCCGGCGGCACCACCGCCATGCCCTGCACATCCAAGAGCGCCTTGGGTTTCGGCAGCGCCGTGCGCTCGGCCTCCTCCGGCACTTTGGCCAGCAGTTCGGCCAGGCTGTGCCAGCCCTTCAGCGCCCGCTGCACCATCGCCCATTGGCCCAGGCCCAGTTCGATCGGCGCCAGGGCGCGGCCCATCAGGATCGACCCCGCGATCATCGCCCCCGGCGTCACCTCGCCCTGCAGCACCAGATAGGCGCCAAGCCCCAGCATCGCCGACTGCAGGAACAGCCGCAGCGTCTTGGTCAGCGTGGTGAAGCCGCCGCCGGTGTCATTGGCCGTCACACTGTCGGTGAGCGCCGCATCGCGGCCTTGCTTCCAGCGCCCGAAAGCAGCGCCGCGCATGCCCATCGACTGGATCATCTCGGCCTCGTTGCGGATCTCCTCGGACATCAGATTGGCCTTGTGGCCGGTCATATTGGCCTTTTGCACCGGCAGCCTGGTGAACAGCTGGTTGAGGATCGCAATCATCACCAGCACTGCGCCGCCGCCCAGGGCCAGCAGCCCAAGCCAGGGATGGAACAGGGCAATGCCCGCCAGAAAGACCGGGGTCCAGGGCAGGTCGAAGGCGGCGGTCAGCACCGGCGAGGAGATCAGCCGCTGCACCGATTCCAGATCCTGCAGCCCGGTCTGCGCCGCCGGATCCTGCGCCACCGCCGAGCGCCGGATCATCGCATCGAACACCCGGTGGTCCAGCGCCGCCTGCAGCCGCGCCCCGACCCGCGCCATGATCCGGCCGCGGGCGTAATCCAGCAGCCCCATCATGCCGTAGAGGAACACCACCAGGAGCGACAGCGCCAAAAGCGTCGCCTCCGAGCGGCTGCCCAGCACCCGGTCATAGACCTGCATCATGTACAAAGGCCCGGTCAGCATCAGCAGGTTCACGAAGAAACTGAAAATCCCGGTGAACCAGTACAGCCCCCGGCTCTGCTGACGCACAGCCCGAAGCTCATCATAACCGCTCTTATAAATGCTTTTATTCATGGTCAGTCTGCAATAGAAGTTCCCGGGCCATTGGTAGTGCCTGAATTTGTATCAGAACAGACACAAGCTGGTGAATAAATGTAATCGCACTGGAAATAGGCTGAGGAACCCTTATTTGCCCTCCGACCCGTCTGTTCCAGCATCAATTGGACACTTACCCGAATGCCTTTTCTTTTGCGACCGCTGAAATTTGTATCTGCGCTGATTTTGGCCGTTTTTGCGGCCGGCTGCGCAACGCAGGATCCGGTTGCACGGGCCTCGGGTGAAGTCTTTGATCCTTATGAGCGCACCAACCGCACCATTCACAGCTTTAACCGCGGCGTTGACCGGCTGGCCTTCCGGCCTGCCTCCAAAGGGTATGTGGCAATTGTTCCGGCGCCGATGGTGACCAGCTTCTCGCATTTTGCCGAGAACCTGTCGATGCCCGGCCAAATGGTCAATGCGCTGCTGCAGGGCGATCTGAAACTGGCCGGCAATGCATTTTCGCGGTTTGTGATCAACTCCACCGTCGGATTTGCCGGGCTTGCCGACCCGGCCAGCGAATTCAACGTGCCCGCAGTCGATACCGATTTCGGCGAGACATTGCACACCTGGGGCGTCGGCGAAGGCGCCTATGTGGAGCTGCCCCTGCTGGGCCCCTCCACCAGCCGCGATGCCGTGGGGGTCGCTGTCGATTTCTTCACCAACCCGCTGGGCTACGCCGAGCAGAATACTGCCGACAATATCACAATTTACGCTGAGATCGTGCGCCGCATGGGCGATCGTGGCAACTATTCCGACACGATCGACTCGATTCTCTACGAGAGCGCCGACAGCTATGCGCAATCACGCCTGATCTATCTGCAGAACCGCCGGTTCCAGCTGGGGGATGGAGAGGAGATCCAGGAGATCGATCCGTTCGAACTGAACACTGAAGGATTTTGAATATGGACCGCCGCAAATTCCTGACCGGCCTGGGCGCCGGAGCCGCTGCTCTGATTGCCGCACCGCAAGCCCTGTGGGCGCTGACCGAAAACAGAGCCAGCACGCTGATCAACGGCCTGGTCGGCGACATCAACCGGGTGATCGATTCCGGCAAGGGTGAGAACGCCATGTTCCGCGAGTTCGAGCGGATCTTCAAGCGCTACAGCGACACATCCTATATCGCAGCCTATGCGCTGGGTGTGGACGGGCGCCGGGCTTCTGCGTCCCAGAAGAAGGCCTTTTCCAAGGCGTTCCAGGGCTACATCTCGCGCAAATACGGCAAGCGCTTTCGCGAATTCATCGGCGGCAAGCTGGAAGTCAAAGGCGTCAAGAAGGTGAAGAAATGGTATGAGGTGAGCACCATTGCCTACCTCAAGGGCCAGTCGCCGTTTGAAGTGACCTTCCTGGTGTCGGACCGCTCCGGCCGGGATCTGTTCTTCAATATGTTCATCGAAGGCGTGAACCTGCTCTTGACCGAACGCACCGAGATCGGCGCCATTCTGGACAGCCATAAGGGCGACATCGACGCGCTGATTGCAGAGTTGAAGCGGTTGAGCTGAAACAGGCACACAAAGAATGACAGTCAAAGGGCTCCCTTCGGGGAGCCTTTTCTTGTTTGCAGTCCGGCCTGGCGCATTGCGGAGCAAAGGCAAAGGCTCCCGCCCGTCGCTGCAGCATCCAGGATGCTGCGCTCCCGTTGGGCCTGGCGTCCTGCCCGGCGGGCAGGACGTGCGCCGCACCGTCAGGTGCGGCGCCGGACCCAACTGGCGGAGGCCCCCCTCAGGGGGCCTGCACCGGGCGGGAGCCCCACGTTTGCTGCAATCGGTCAGTTTCCGAGGATGTCGCGCAGGATGTTGTCCACCGCGCGGCCCAGTTCCTTGCCCAGCTGCGGCCCCTGACGGCGGCGGCGCTCGCGCCGGGCTTGCTGCGGCGGCGGGGCGATCGGGGCAGGCTCCAGCATCGGCAGCGGTTTGGGAGTAAGTCCGTCATGCACCCGCACCATGGTCTCGCGCCAGATCTCGGCCGGCAGGCCGCCGCCGGTCACACCCGATAGCGGCGTGTTGTCGTCATAGCCCATCCAGACCCCTGCCACATACTCCGCGGTAAACCCGATGAACCAGGCATCCTTGGCGGCAGAAGTCGTCCCCGATTTGCCAGCCGCCTGCCAGCCCGGGATCTGCGCCCGCTTGCCGGTGCCGCCCGAAATCACTTTCTCCATCATCCAGACCAGCTGCTGGGCGGCTTCGGGGCGGATCACCCGCTCGCCGATGCCGCCGCTGGCACCCATCAGCGCGTCGCTGTCGTTCACCAGTTTCAGCTCGGTCACCCCATAGGGCGTCACCGACGAACCGCCATTGAGGATGCCCGCATAGGCTCCGGTCATCTCCAGCAGAGTGCTTTCCGAGGCCCCCAGCGCCAGCGCCGGGCCTGCGGCCAGATCGCTGTCGATGCCGAAATCCTTGGCCACGATGCTGACCTTGTCCCGGCCCACCGCCTCGGAGACTTTCACCGCCGGCACATTCAGCGAATCCCGCAACGCCCGTGCCAGGGTGACTTCACCATAATACTTCCGGGTATAATTCTCGGGGCACCACTGGCCGGAGCCGGGAATATTCATGCAGTATTTTGCGTCCAGCACCCGGTCGTAGGGGGAATAGCCCAACTCCAGTGCCGTGGCGTAAACAAAAGGTTTAAAGGCCGATCCGGTTTGCCGTTTGGCCTGGGTCGCGCGGTTGAACACGCCGGAGACCCGCGTCTTGCGGCCGCCCACCATCGCGCGCACCGCGCCATCGGCGCTCATCACCACAATGGCCGCCTGTGCCTTGGAGCCCGGGCGGACCTTATTCTCAAAGATGTATTTCAGTGCTTCCTCTGCCGCGCCCTGCAGGCGCTGATCCAGGGTCGAGCGGATCACCACATCCTCGGTGGTCTGATCGCCCAGGAAATCCGGGATGGAATCCATCACCCAATCGGCAAAGTACCCCCCTGCCCGTGCCGCCGCGGCTTCGCTCAGCACGGCGGGGGCGTTCTGGTTCTGCTGCATCTCGGCGGTGGTCAGATAGCCCTGCTCCCGCATCAGCCGCAGCACGGTGGCCGCCCGGTCCTGTGAACGTTGCAGGTTGTTGGTGGGCGCCAGCGTCGAGGGCGCAGTCAGCAGACCCGCCAGCATCGCACCTTCGGCCGGGTTCAGCTGGTTGGCGGACTTTCCGAAATAGCGTTGCGCTGCAGCCTCGGCACCGTATGCACCGCCGCCCATGTAGGCGCGGTTCATGTAGATCGAGAGGATCTCGTCCTTGGTGTACTTTGCCTCCATCGCCAGGGCAAAGATCGCCTCGGTGCCCTTGCGCCACAGCGAGCCCTTGCGGCAGTCGGCCTCATAAGCGCTTTCGCTTTTCCATTCGTCCGGATCATAGACCCGGCCCAGGCACAGCAATTTGGCGGCTTGCTGGGTGATGGTGGAACCGCCATGGCCCGACAGCGGACCGCGGCCTTCGCGCAGGTTGATGCGGATGGCGCTGGCGACGCCGCGCGGGGAGATGCCGAAGTGGCGGTAAAACCGCTTATCCTCGGTCGCGACAACCGCGTTCTTCAGGTGCGGCGAAACGGTATCTGCCCGAATAACCCCGCCAAACTGATCGCCGCGCCAGGCAAAGACGTCCCCCTTGCGGTCCAGCAGGGTGACCGACCCGCGCGCGCGCCCGTCCAGATAGGCCGAGACCTCGGGCAGCTTGGCATATTGCAGCGCCACCGCCAGACCGACCAGCAGGCAGACCACCATGCCGACGCGCCAGCTGAAGCCCCAGACCAGCCGGAACGCCCAGACAAAAGGCGCCAGCAAGAGACCGATGAAGCCGCGCTTCTTTGGCGCTGGTTTCGCCCGTGTCTTTTTGCGGGAAAACAGGCCGAACAGGCCGGTCTTCTTGGGTTTGGCCTTGCGTGCGGGTTTCTTGCGCGCAGGCTTTTTCGCAGCGGAAGGTTTGCCCTTGCCGCCCGCGGAATAGCGTTTTTCTGCCACCAAAGGCTTGCGCCCGGATCCTTGTGCCATCGTCATGTCCTGCCCGGTTTGCCCGTTTCCCGGGACAATACCCTGCCCGCCCCGGTTTGTAGAGGGGGCAGAATCCGGAGCTTTCCCCCTTTGCCAGATGGCCGGTTTTTAAGCGAAGCAGGCAAAAGGCGCAAAATTATTGTGCGTGCGCAGAATGACACGCGGAAACTTGCTGGCCTTGGGCTTTGCACGACTCGGGCCGGGGGTTTTGCTGCAGGTGCACAATGCATCGGCCCAGACATGATGCTCAGGGCCGGAGCAGCGCGGAAACCAAGGGATGCAGAGATGAAAATGATCATAGCCGCCATCAAGCCCTTCAAGCTGGACGAGGTCCGCGAGGCGCTGACCGGTCTTGGCGTGAGCGGGCTGATGGTCACCGAAATCAAGGGCTTTGGCGCGCAGGCCGGGCACACGGAAATCTACCGCGGCGCCGAATACGAGGTGAATTTTGTCCCCAAGCTGAAGCTGGAACTGGTGGTGCCCGCCGATCAGGCCGACCAGGCCATCAGCGCAATTTCCGGGTCCGCCCGCACAGGGAAGCTGGGTGAAGGCAAGATCGGCGACGGCAAGATTTTTGTTCTGGACGTGGAACAGGCCGTGCGGGTGCGCACCGGCGAAACCAACCTCGAGGCGCTCTGAAGGCGCCCGGCATGGAGGAAAGACTTATGAATACCCTGAAACTTCCCCTGGCGGCGCTGGCACTGGCCGCGCTGCCGGGTCTGGCACTGGCCCAAAACGGCCCTGCGCCGGGCGTGAACCCCGCGACCGATACCGTATTCATCCTGAACTCGCTGCTGTTTTTGATCGGCGGCTGCCTGGTGTTCTGGATGGCCGCTGGCTTTGCCATGCTGGAGGCCGGCCTGGTGCGCTCCAAGAACGTGACCATGCAGCTGACCAAGAACATGGCGCTATTTTCATTGGCTGCCGTATTCTACTGGTTGATCGGCTACAACCTGATGTATCCGCTGGGCAATTGGGCGGTTGACGGTGTGCTGTCCGGAGTATTCGGCCCCGGCGTGCTGGAGGCGGTGGGGATCACCGCGGAAGGTGCAGATGACTATTCCTATGCCGCCACCGGCTCGGACTTCTTCTTTCAGCTGATGTTCTGTGCCGCCACTGCCTCGATCGTTTCGGGCACTTTGGCAGAGCGCATCAAACTGTGGCCTTTCCTGATTTTCACCATCGTTCTGACCTCGGTGATCTACCCGTTCCAGGCCAGCTGGAAATGGGGCGGCGGCTTCCTGGAGCAGATGGGTTTCCTGGACTTCGCAGGTTCGACCGTGGTGCATTCGGTGGGCGGCTGGGCGGCGCTGACCGGGGCGCTGATCCTGGGGCCTCGCATTGGCAAATACAAGGACGGCAAGACCGTCCCGATGCCCGGCTCCAACCTGGCGCTGGCAACGCTTGGCACGTTCATCCTGTGGATGGGCTGGTTCGGCTTCAACGGCGGCTCGCAGCTGGCGATGGGGTCGATTGGGGATGTGGCTGACATTAGCCGGATCTTCGCCAATACCAATGCCGCCGCAGCGGGTGGCGCGGTGGCCGCGCTGGTGCTGACGCAACTGCTGTTCAAAAAGCCGGACTTGACCATGATCCTGAACGGCGCGCTGGCCGGTCTGGTGGCGATTACTGCCGAACCGCTGACGCCGGGTCTGGGGCTCTCCACCCTGATCGGTGCCATTGGCGGCGTGATCGTGGTCTTTGCAGTACCGTTCCTGGACAAGCTGCAGATCGACGACGTGGTCGGCGCCATCCCGGTGCATCTGCTTTGCGGTATCTGGGGCACTGTTGCGGTCGTGTTGTCGAACCCTGATGCAACACTGTTGAAACAGCTGACCGGGATTGCCGTGGTGGGGGTCTTCACCATCGCCGCCTCGGCCATAGTGTGGATCATCCTGCGCACCACCACCGGCATCCGGGTGGAGGAAGAGGATGAGGTCAACGGGCTGGACATGGCGGAGCTGGGCATGGAGGCCTATCCGGAATTCTCGCCAAGCTGACCCATTGCACAGCATTGAAACAAAAGGACGGCGCTTTCATGGAGCGCCGTCTGTGCATTTGCAGCGCACAAAAGTTTTGGAAAACTTTTGCCAAGACTTTTCCAAAAGTCTTGGATCTACAGCCGCCATAGAAAAACGCGCCCCGGAAGGAGCGCGTTTCGGGTTGTCCTGACGGCGTGGCCTCAGACGCCGGCGTCGACGATCGCCTTGGCCAGCACCGGCACGGTTTGCGCATTAAGACCGGCGATATTCAGGCGGCTGTCCCCAACCATGTAGATGCCGTTGTCCTGCCGCATCTTCTCGACCAGATCCGGCGTGGTGCCCAGAAGCGAGAACATGCCGCGGTGCTGGGCGATGAAGCCGAACCGGTCCGAGCCGGTCAGCCGCTGCAATTCATCCGCAAGGTTTTGGCGCAGGTCCAGCATGCCAAGGCGCACTTCTTCCAGCTCTGCCGCCCAATCGGCGCGCAAAGCCTCATCGTTCAGGATCATCGTCACCAGACGCGCGCCGTGATCCGGCGGGAAAGAGTAATTCTGGCGGTTCAGAAACGCCAGCGTGCCCTGGTTCAACCCTTGCGCCCCCGCATCGTTGGACACCGCCATCAACAGGCCGGTGCGCTCGCGGTAGATGCCGAAGTTTTTGGAGCAGCTGGCCGCAATCAGCACCTCGGGGCAGCTGGAGGCGACCAGGCGCACACCCAGCGCATCCTCTTCCAGACCGTCGCCGAAGCCCTGATAGGCAATATCGATCATCGGGATCAACCCGCGTTCGTTCAGCAGCGCGATGACCTCTTTCCACTGCACTTCATTGAGGTTGGCACCGGTCGGATTGTGGCAGCAGCCGTGCAGGAGCACCACGTCGCCTTTTTGCGCGCCTTTCAGGTCTTCCATCATGCCATCAAAGTTCACACCGCGGGTTTCGCGGTCGAAATAGCGGTAGGTGATGGTCTCAATGCCGACATAGTTCAGGATCGACACATGGTTCGGCCAGGTCGGATCCGACACAAACACCCGGGCCTTGGGGTTGGCCATCCTGATCAGCTCAAACGCCTGGCGCACCGCGCCGGTGCCGCCGGGGGTCGCGGCTGCCGCGATATTGCCACGCGCCACCGCATCGCCCAGAATCAGCTTGATCATCGCATCCGCATAGGCCGGATCGCCGGCCAGGCCGACGTAGGCCTTGCTGGTCTGTTCTTCCCACAGCTTGTGCTCAGCCGCCTTGATCGCGCGCATCACCGGGGTGACGCCCTCGGCGTTCTTGTAAACACCGACGCCAAGGTCGATCTTGTCCGCGCGCGGGTCGTCGCGGTACATTTGCATCAGCGCCAGGATCTTGTCAGCGGGCTGGGGTTTCAGGGTCTCGAACATCAGTTCTCTCCGGTAGCAACGGGAAGGGTCGGGAAGGCACCCCATTCCGACCACGACCCATCATAGACCGCATGATCGGTCTTGCCGATGCGCTCCAGTGCAAGGCTGAGGACGGCGGCGGTGACGCCCGACCCGCAGGTGGTAATCACAGGTTTGTTCAGATCGGCACCGGCCGCGGTAAACACGGCGCCCAGTCCATCAGCATCTTTCATGGTGCCATCCGCATTCAGCAAACTGCCAAAGGGCACGTTTTTCGATCCGGGGATATGCCCTGCCCGCAGACCTTCGCGGGGTTCCGGCACATCGCCGCGGAACCGCTCGGCGGCGCGGGCGTCGATGATTTCATGGTCGCCCAGTTTGGCAGCAGACGACACCTGTGTGACATCACGGACCATGTGGTTTTGCACCCGCACGGTCATATGGCGGTCGCGGATCACCGGCGGCAAGTCTTCAACCGGGCGGCCTTCGGCCTGCCATTTCGGGAAGCCGCCGTCCAGCACTGCGATGTTGTGCTGGCCCATCAGCCGGAACAGCCACCAGACCCGGGCGGCGGATTTCAGCCCGGCAGTGTCATAGACCACAACCTGATGGCCGTCGCCCACACCCATCGCCCGCAGGCGGGACATGAACTTCTCAACCGGCGGCACCATATGCGGCAATTCCGAGCGGTGGTCCGAGATATCATCAATGTCAAAAAAGCGCGCGCCGGGGATATGGGCCGCATCATACTCAGCCTTGGGGTCGCGGTCTTCCTGCGGCAAATACCAGGATGCGTCCAGCACCCGCAGGTCCGGATCCTTCAGATGGGCGGCCAGCCAGTCGGTGGAAACCAGCGTCTTCGGATCATCCTGCATCAAAGCGTCTCCCTTTCTGCGCATGCGCCATGGGTACATCCGGCGGCGCAGCGGTGCAAGACCGCGCCGCCCTCTACCTGCGGTTACAAAAATCTTGCGGGGCTTTAACGGAGCGGTAATAACATGGACCCCAGTTTCAGCATATCATTGCAAAGGCCCATTGTATGTCCGGTTTCCCCAGTTTCCTTGCAGCATTTCTGATTGCAGCGGGCATGTGCTGCCCCGGTGCCTTGCGCGCGGAATGCGTGGATATCGGCAAAACATGCATTGGCAGCAACGACTTGAAGGCAAAAGTCCGGATTGGAAACCACACGCCGGACTTGCAGGGGCTGATCCAGTTCACTGAGCTGACCGATCTTACACTGATGGCCGACCTGCGGTTCAAGGAGCCTGTCGATCTGTCCCCCTCGCCGCGATGCCAAAGCTGGAAAGGCTGGCCTTGGTCAACATCACCGCGCCAGACCTTGCGCCACTGACCCGGCTGCCGCAGCTGAAGCGGCTCAGCCTTGATTCTGTCCGCGCGCCGGATTTCACCCCGCTGGCCCGGATGACACAGCTTGAACACCTCTCGGTCTGGGGCGCCGGGGACGTCACCGATCTGTCCTTTGCCAGCAGCCTGACCCGGCTGCAAAGCCTGAATATCGCGGATTCCGGTATCTCCGACCTAAGCCCGCTGTCAGGCCTTGCCGATCTGGCAGTCTTTCTTGCCTTCAACACTCAGGTCTCTGACCTCAGCCCGCTGGCAGGCACCAACCTGCAGGTGGCCTGGATCTCCAATTGCCCGGTCCAAAGCGTGGCTGCACTGGCCGCCTCCGACCGGCTGGAGATGCTGCGCGCAGATGGAACCCAGCTGAAAAACCTGGAGGGGCTGGAGGGAAAACCTGCATTGCACACCCTGATCCTGTCAGACACGCAGGTGGCGGACCTGATCCCGATAAAAGGGGCAACCGGTCTGAAGGAGCTGGCCTTGGACGGAACCCGGATCAGCGACATCACACCGCTGAAAGGGCTGGATGCGCTGCACAAGCTGAACCTGACAGACACGGCTGTCTCCAGCCTTGCGCCTCTGGCGGGCAAAAACCTGCGTGTGCTGTCGCTCACCAATACTGCCGTGTCCAGCCTTGCTGCGGTGCAGGACATGGAGACCCTTTGGGACTTCAGCATTTCCGGAACAGCCGTCACCGATCTCACCCCGCTTAAGAACCTTAAAGAGCTTTCGATTCTCCGGGCGATCGGTCTGCCCGTCGAGGCGCTGCAGCCGCTGCTGGAGGTTAAAAACCTGCGGATTGTCTTTGCCGGCCCTGACTTCGAGACGCACAGGCGCCTGCTTGGGAAAGAGAATATAGCCCAGTACATCGCAGCCACCCCCTAACAGGTTCAGTTTCAATGCTGTCTGCACTGGCGCTGATCTTCAGCACCGGCAGCGGCACGTCCCGCCGGGCCGCGGTCTCTGTCCGGGCTTGATCCAAAAGCAAACCTGCAGGGCAACGCATATCTGACTTAACCAGTCAGATACCCAAAGCACCCCCAGGACCCCGGGACCAGCCCCGGCGGCACCGGCCGGCTGCAGGGGATTGTCAGGCAGAAAAACACCAATGCCATGACACGCATCGGTATCAGCTTGCAGGCGCACAAACCCTGCTTCTTTCTGGTTGGAAATACCCTCGGGTGAATTGGCCGCCAGGCCAAGAGGGCAGCGCCCTGCCCTGATCAGCGCGCGTCCTTCAGCAGCCGCTGCTTCTGGCGGGACCAGTCGCGCTTGGCCTCACTCGCCCGCTTGTCGTGGTTCTTCTTGCCCTTGGCGATGCCCAGCTTGATCTTGGCGCGGCCCTTGTGGTTGAAGTACAAAACCAGCGGCACCAGGGTCATCCCCTTGCGCTGGGTGGCGTTCCACAGATCCGACAGTTCTTTGCGCGATACCAGCAGCTTGCGGCGGCGGCGCTCTTCATGCTTGAACAGCTTGGCCTGCTCGTAAGGCGGGATATAGGCGTTCACCAGCCACAGCTCGCCGTTCTCCACCGCGGCATAGCTGTCGGCGATGTTGGATCCGCCCCCGCGCAGCGCCTTGACCTCGGAACCCTCCAGCATGATGCCGCATTCGATATCATCTTCGATCGCGTAATCGTACCGCGCCCGCCGGCTTTCGGCGATCACTTTGTAATTCGGGTCGGATGTCTGCTTCTTATTGGCCATGGGAGGCAGATGTAAGGCGGCGCGGCGGCGGGCGCAAGGCGCGCATCACGCCTTGCGGCTGCGCAGCAGCGTGAAAACACCGCTGCCGACAATCACCGCACTGCCGATCAGGGTCAGCATATCGGGCCGTTCGCCAAAAACCAGCACCCCCAGCACCATGGCAAAGATCAGCCTGGTATAGCGGAACGGCGCAATCACCGAGATTTCGCCCGCCCGCATCGCCCCGGACAAAGCGTTATAGGCAATGACGCCGATCACCGTGGCTGCCGTGATTTGCAGCGAATTGCCCAGGCTTGGCCAGACCGCCCCGCCCGTCCAGCCCAGCGCGGCCACACCGGCAACCACCAGCATGGCAAAGCCAAGGAACCCCAGCTGGTTGTTGCTCATGTCCTTAGGCGCCGCGCGGGTGGCCAGATCACGGCCCGCAAAGCCCAAAGTGCCGGCAACCGCAAACAGCGAGGCAGGTTCAAACCCGCTTAGCCCCGGCCGCAGGATCAGCAGCACCCCGGCAAACCCCAGCCCGATCGCCAGCCAGCGCCGCCAGCCCACCGTTTCGCCAAAGAACACCACAGCACCTGCAGCCACAACCAAAGGCGTTGCCTGCAGGATGGCCGAGGCCGAGGACAAAGGCGTCAGCGCAATCGCCAGCGTGTAACACAGGCGTCCTGCGACCTCTGCCACAGACCGCAGCAGCATCGGGCGCGTGCCGAAACCCGGGTGCCAGGGAGCGTGACCCTGCGCACGCGCCATCGCGGCAAAGATGACCATGCCGCCCAACCCGAACAGGATCAGAATCTCTCCCACAGGAATGTCGCGGGCCGCGGATTTGATGAACATATCCTCCAGCGCAAAAGTGGCCATGGCCAGCACCATCAACAGGCTTCCGCGCAGCGTGTCCATTCCGGTGCCCTTTCAAATCCAGAAAACTCAATGACTTGGGCAAGTGGTAGGCCCGCCGCAGACAATGCACAAGTGAAGGATTTCAGTCCCGCTGCGTCAGACCTGCCTGCCGGTAATGGTGCATGTTGAGAAAAGCCGCGCCGGTCCCGGCACTGCGGTAGCCATGCGGCTGGTCGGCGGCAAAGCGCAAGCCCTGCCCGGCCTCCAGCGGCACCCATTCGCCGCCCCGCAGCACCTCCATTGACCCGTGCAGCACAAACACTTCCTCGGTCACACCGGTGTCATGCGGCTGGGACTGGTGGCTTTGCCCTGGCCGCAGCGTGACCTTAAAGGTCTCGGCCCCCAGCAGCGGATCGAAGGGAAAAACGATTTTCACACCGATGCTGCCGGGAAACTGCACGGTTTCATAGACACCCGCCGCCTCTCCCACGGGTCGCGTCGCTTCGCCGATCAACGCGGTCAGCGGCAGGTGAAACCCTTTGGCGATCTTCCACAGGGTGGCAATCGTCGGGCTGGATTCGCCGCGCTCGATCTGCCCCAGCATTGCCTTGCTGACCCCTGTGATCTCCGCCGCTTTGGACAGGCTAAGCCCCGCCTGCGTACGGATGTTCCGCAGGTTCAGGGTGATGGTTTCATCGCTCATAAGATCCGCCGCTCAAAAAACACTTGTGCGTTATAGCGCACGATGTGTAGTGTGCGCTATAACGCACAACACCCCTAGCCGATCTGGCGCCAGAGGAAAAGCCGCATGCTCAAGGATCTGAAACTCTCGCATCTTGTCTCCGGCGCGGTGGCCGTGCTGGTGGGCTATACCGGTTCGGTTGCGATCATCTTTCAGGCGATTGAGGCCGTCGGCGCCACCCCGTCCCAGGCGGGCAGCTGGATGCTGGTGCTGGGGCTGGGCATGGGGATCACCTGCCTGATCCTGTCGCTGATCTACCGGATGCCGATCCTGACAGCCTGGTCCACCCCCGGCGCGGCGCTGCTGGCGGTAAGCCTGAACGGCGTGCCGCTGGCTGAGGCGGTCGGCGCTTTCCTGTTATGCGCCGTGCTCTTGACCCTTACCGGCGTCACTGGCTGGTTTGCCGCCCTCTCCCGCCTTATCCCGGACAGCCTGGCCAGCGCTATGCTGGCGGGCATTCTGTTCCAGTTCGGCCTCTCGGCTTTCACGTCGCTGCAAAGTGACACCGCGCTGGTGACGGTGATGGGTCTCACCTTCCTTGCGGGCCGCAAACTGTTTCCGCGCTACACAATCCCAGCGGTGCTGGCGGCAGGTGTGGCCTGGTGCACAGGCACCGGAGCTTTTGGCAGCTTGGAGGCGCTGGACCTCACCCTGGCCCGCCCCGAATTCATAATGCCGGCTTTTTCGCTGCCTGTGCTGATCGGTATCGGCCTGCCCTTGTACATCGTCACCATGTCCTCGCAGAACATGCCTGGTGTGGTCGCGCTGAAGGCCTGCGGATACGCGCCCCCTGTCTCCGCCAGCCTGACCGTCACCGGGCTGGCCTCGCTGATCCTTGCGCCCTTCGGCGGCTTTGCCTTCAACCTCGCCGCCATCACAGCTGCGATCTGCGCAGGGCCGGAGGCGGATGAGAACCCGGACACCCGCTATCTGGCCGGTGTCATGACGGGTCTCGTCTACATTCTGGTGGGTCTGGGCGGCGCCACCGTGATCAGCCTGTTTCTGATCGCACCCAAGGCGTTGGTGGCCACCGTCGCGGGCCTTGCGCTGCTGTCAACTATCGGCAACAGCCTGTCTGCCGCGCTGTTAGATGCCAAAGGCCGGGAGGCGGCACTGATCACCTTTATGACCACGGTGTCCGGTGTCAGCTTCTTTGGAATCGGTGCGCCGTTCTGGGCGCTGGTGCTGGGACTGGCGGTGAATCACTGGCTGAAAAGCCCCGAACCAGCGCCCGCCCGCGCCTGAGAAACAACCCGAGAGACATTTCACCGCTGAAATCCGGCGCCAACTGCGCCAAAATTACCGAACAGCCCCCCGGCAGGTTGCCTTTATTGCGCAAATCGTGTCCATGAGGGCAAAGACTAAGGGAAATAGCCTGATGCCAATGTACCGATCCAGAACCTCCACCCATGGCCGCAACATGGCGGGCGCGCGCGGATTGTGGCGCGCCACCGGCATGAAAGACGATGATTTTGGCAAACCGATCATCGCCATCGTCAACTCCTTTACCCAGTTCGTGCCCGGCCACGTGCATCTCAAGGACCTGGGCCAGATGGTCGCCCGTGAGGTTGAGGCGGCCGGCGGCGTCGCCAAGGAGTTCAACACCATCGCGGTGGATGACGGTATCGCCATGGGCCATGACGGCATGCTGTATTCACTGCCGTCGCGCGAAGTGATTGCCGACAGCGTCGAATACATGGTCAACGCCCATTGCGCCGATGCCATGGTCTGCATCTCCAACTGCGACAAGATCACTCCGGGCATGCTGATGGCCGCGATGCGGCTGAACATCCCGGCGATCTTTGTCTCCGGCGGCCCGATGGAAGCAGGCAAGATCGACATTGCCGATCTGGACATGAAGAAGATCGACCTGGTCGATGCGATGGTCGCCGCAGCGAATGACAAGTTCACCGATGAACAGGTCCAGCACATCGAAGAGAACGCCTGCCCCACCTGCGGGTCGTGCTCGGGCATGTTCACTGCCAACTCGATGAATTGCCTGGCCGAGGCCCTGGGCCTGGCGCTGCCCGGCAACGGCTCGACGCTGGCAACGCACGCTGACCGCAAGCACCTGTTCCTGGAGGCCGGCCGCAAGATCGTCGACATCACCAAGCGTCACTATGTCGGCGAGGAAAAGGGCCTGCTGCCGCGCGAGATTGCCACGTTCAAGGCGTTTGAGAACGCGATGAGCCTGGACATTGCCATGGGCGGCTCCACCAACACGGTGCTGCACCTGCTGGCCATCGCCAATGAGGGCGAAGTCGACTTCAACATGTCCCACATGGACCAGCTGAGCCGCAAGGTACCCTGCCTGTGCAAGGTGGCGCCGAACACGGCAAATGTGCATATGGAAGACGTGCACCGGGCCGGCGGTATCTTCTCGATCCTGGGTGAATTGTCCCGTGCAGGCCTGTTGCATAATGATTGCAGCACCGTGCACTCCTCGACCATGGGCGAGGCGATTGCCAAGTGGGACGTCAAGGTTGCCAATAACCCCGAAGCCGAAGAGCTGTTCAAGGCAGCCCCCGGCGGCGTGCGCACAACGCAAGCCTTCAGCCAGTCGAACCGCTATAAAGAGCTGGACGTGGACCGCGCAGGCGGCGTGATCCGCTCGCAAGAGCACGCCTTCAGCCAGGACGGTGGCCTTGCGGTGCTGTTCGGCAATATCGCGCTGGACGGCTGCATCGTGAAAACAGCCGGTGTCGATGCCAGCAACCTCACCTTCAACGGCTCGGCCTATGTCTGCGAAAGCCAGGACGCGGCGGTCAACGACATCCTGACCGGCAAGGTCAAAGAAGGCGACGTGGTTGTGATCCGCTATGAAGGCCCGCGCGGCGGTCCGGGGATGCAGGAAATGCTCTACCCGACCTCCTACCTGAAATCCAAAGGCCTCGGCAAAAAATGCGCGTTGCTGACTGACGGGCGCTTCTCCGGCGGCACCTCCGGCCTGTCGATCGGCCATGTCTCGCCCGAGGCTGCCGAGGGCGGTCTGATCGGCCTGGTGCAACAGGGCGACACCATCGAGATCGACATCCCCAACCGTTCGATCCACCTGGCAGTCTCCGACGAAGAGCTGGCGGCACGCCGCGAGGAACAGGACGCCAAAGGCTGGAAACCCGCCGAGCCGCGCAAGCGCAAGGTTTCCAAGGCGTTGAAGGCCTATGCACTGCTGGCCACCTCCGCCGCCAAGGGCGCCGTCCGCGCGCTGCCCGACGAGGATTGAAGCCCTTCAGTCACGAAACATTCAATACCCGCCGCAAAAAACGCGGCGGGTTTTCTTTTGGCGCCTGTCCCTGAACCGCCTCTCAGCATCATTCCTGTTTCAGCAAAAAACTCCCGCCCCCGCTACGCCCCGCTAGCTAACGCCAGCGCGCCAAGCGGCGTTGGGCCAAGCGCCGCGCTAACGCGCGGCGTGCCTCCGGCGGTGAGTATTTGGAACCAGAAAGAAGCTGTGCAGACATTTCAGGAGCGCCGCCGCGCCGCGCCAGCGGCGCCCGGCCCAAGGCTTGCCGCTGCATCTTTGATGCTGCGGCTCAGGCGCGGGAGCCCCTTTTTCTCCCTGCGGCCTACTCCCCCAGCTTGGCGTGCACCTCGTCCAGGTCGATTTCGCCCACCGGCATCTTGTTGCCCGGGTTCTCGAAATCGTATTTGAACAGCTCGAAATCGCGTTTGTAGATCTCGTAGACCAGATGCATCGACAGGTCGTCGAAGTAGTCCTCAACGGCGTGCGCGCGCTTGGGGCCGTGGCCTTCGCTTTCGTTGAAGCGCGGGATCGACGCCAAATCTACCGCATGCGGAGTTTCGATGCTGTCCAGCACCCCTTGCATGCCGGCGTTGAAATCCTCGGTCCAGAAGATGCGGTTGTAGCGGCCGCCGTTCAGGATGAAGGTGGACACATGCCCCGACATCGCCGACCAGTGGATGTCCGGGTCCATCGGGCGGCGCCAGCGGATGGTGTCGCGCACGAACAGCAGAAACCGGCGGAAGCTGGCGATCTGGTCGAATTCCTGCTTGCCGTCGTCGCCGCCGACCTCGATGCCGTATTCATAGGCCAGCTTGGGCACCAGATTGCCGCGGTAACGCCGCCCGTTGCGCTGGATGCCGCAGATCTTGTCAAAGAACGAGCTGAGCACGCGGGTGTAAGGATTGCGAACACAGGTAAAGGCGTAAGACCGATGCCCCTGCACATTGCGGGTGATCGGACCCTGGCTGTGTTCCAGCGCCCATTTGTGCAGGCCCTGCTTGGCGTCATGAATGTCACCATCGAAAAACTGCCCATGATCGGAGTAATGCAGGATCTGCCCGATCGTCGAGCAGGCGCATTTCGGCACCACCCGGTAGACCACACTTTCACTTTCCGTCATCCAAGTGCCGGGAAACCCCATCCGCTGCCCTCTTGATTATTCTTGCCTTGTCCCCAGCAGTATTCGCATATGTTTACCGAAACGGGAACTATCTGGTTTATTCGTGCCTTAAGCCCGCTTATCAAGGGAAACAATCAGGCAAAACAAGGCAATCCGTCCACGCCATGGCAAAAATCGCATATATTCTGCTCTGCCATAAAGACCCCGAGGCGATCATCCAGCAGGCTGAGCGGCTGACCGCGGCTGGTGATTACATGGCGATTCACTTTGACGGGCGGGCGGCGCCGGAAGACTACCAGTTGATCCGGGCTGAACTGGCAGACAATCCAAATGTGACCTTTGCCAAAAAGCGGATCAAATGCGGCTGGGGGGAATGGTCGCTGGTCGAGGCGACGCTGCACGCGCTGCGCAGCGCGGTTGATGAATTCCCGCGTGCCACCCATTTCTACATGCTGTCGGGCGATTGCATGGCGGTGAAAACTGCGGAGTATGCCCACCGGTTCCTTGATCAGCATGACAAGGATTTCATCGAAAGCTTCGATTTCTTCGAAAGCGACTGGATCAAGACCGGCATGAAGGAAGACCGGCTGATCTACCGGCACATTTTTAACGAGCGCAAGCACAAGCAGCTGTTCTACTGGAGCCACGGCCTGCAGAAACGCCTGGGGCTGCAGCGCGAGGTGCCGGCCGATATCCAGGTGCAGATCGGCAGCCAGTGGTGGTGCCTGCGCCGCCGCACGGTGGAGTGGATCCTGGATTTCACCCGCAGGCGCCGCGATGTGATGCGGTTCTTCCGCACCACCTGGATCCCGGATGAAACCTTCTTTCAGACCCTGGTGCGCCACCTGATCCCGGAAGGAGAAATCGAGACCCGGACCCTCACCTTCCTGATGTTCACCGATTACGGGATGCCGGTGAATTTCCACAATGACCATTACGACCTGCTGCTGAGCCAGGACTTTTTATTCGCCCGCAAGATCAGCCCCGAAGCGACAGAATTGAAATCGCGGCTTGGGCGGCTTTATGCGGCGCAAGGCATCGACTTCCAAATCTCGAACGAGGGGCGCAGCCTGTATACATTCCTGGTCCAGCGGGGCCGGATCGGGCGCCGGTTTGCACCGCGGTTCTGGGAGACCGAAAGCTCGCTGGGGCGTGAACGCGAGCTGCTGATCGTGATCTGCAAGAAATGGCACGTGGCCAAGCGGCTGCTGGAGCAGATCCGCCAAGTGACCAATATCCCGGCCATCGAATACCTGTTCAACGAAGAAGACACCCCTTTGCCCGACCTCGGCGGCATCCAGGCGGCGCTGATGAAGCGCACCCGGCACCGCCGCGCGCTGATGCGGATGCTGTTCGAATACTACGAATCCGATCAGCTGATCATCTGCCTGGATCCCGGCGCCATCGACCTGATGAACGATTTCGATTCCGACCGCTCCTCGACCCGTTTCCTGCAGATCGAATGCGAGTTCAGCAACGACTATCTGACCGGCCACGCGCACCGGGTCGGACTGGCGGGTGAGCGCACACCGCAATTGACGCTGGAGCGCCTGCTGCCGACTATCCGCAACGACATCCTGCATGAAAACGACCGCATCCGCGATGCCGGGTTCAGCCAGCTGTTTCATATGCGGGAAAGCAGCAGCCCGGAGGAAAACGCCGGGCAGCTGCGCGGTTTCCTGGGGCTGACCGAGGAGAAAGCCATGCAGATTGCAGGAACCCATTACCTGTTCGCAGATTGATCCGGCCGCCGCGTGCGCGGCAGCGCGCATTGACAAGACCGGGATTGCGGCTTTGCCTTAGGCCGGCGGTCGGATTTGCCCGCCCCCCCGGACCTGGGCCAAGAAGACCGAAAGGAATGAACGATGGCAGACCAGCCGGACCGCAAAGCCGTCTTCCTGACCGGCAGCCTGATGCGGCATGTCACCCGCATGTCGCTGACCGCCAGCATCGGGCTGATGGCGATGTTTGCGGTTGATTTCGTCGACATAGCCTTTATCGCGATGCTGGGAAACGACTCTCTGGCCGCTGCGGTGGGCTATGCCGGAACGCTGCTGTTTTTCACCAATTCGATCAATATCGGACTGTCGATCGCCGCAGGTTCGCTGGTGGCGCGGGAGCTGGGCGCGGGGCGGCCGGATCAGGCGCAGCACTACGCCACCAGCGTGGCCGCCATCGGGGTGCTGGCCGGGCTTTTGATGCCGGTTCTGGTGCTGGCCTTTCTGGAACAGATCCTGGCGCTGCTCGGCGCCGAGGGCGAGGTGCTGCGGCTGGCCATGCGCTATGTCTGGATCATTCTGCCGACGATGTGGGTAATGGCGCTGGCAATGACCGGCATGGCGGTGCTGCGCGCCCATGGCGATGCGCGCCGGTCGATGATGGCGACGCTGTACGGCGGCGGCTTAAACGCGGTGCTGGACCCGCTGCTGATCTTTGGTTTGGGACTGGGGCTGGACGGGGCAGCCATTGCCTCGGTGCTGGCGCGGGCCTGTATGCTGGGGGCCGCCTTCTGGCCCGCCATCAGGGTGCATCAGGGCTTCATGCGGCCCTCGCTGCGGCAGATCGGCGGCGACCTGCGGACGATCCGGGCAATTGCGGTGCCTGCGGTGCTGACCAATGTCGCAACCCCGCTCGGCAATGCTATTGTGCTCCGCGAAATCGCCCAGTTCGGAACTGAGGCGGTCGCCGGGATGGCGGTGATCGGGCGCCTGATGCCGGTGGCATTTTCGGTGATCTTTGCGCTGTCCGGCGCCATCGGCCCGATCATCGGCCAGAACTTTGGCGCCGGGCAGTTTGCCCGCGTGCGCCAGGCGTTTCTGGCCGGCATCGCCTTTACCGCGGTCTACGTGCTGCTGATGGCGGCGGTGCTGTTTGCCCTGCGGGTGCCAATTGCGGATCTGTTCTCGGCCACGGGTGAAACCCGCGCGCTGATCTACCTGTTCTGCGGGCCGCTGGCGCTGGCGTATTTTTTCAACGGGGTGCTGTTTGTCGAAAACGCCAGCTTCAACAATCTGGGCCGCCCGGTCTATTCCACCTGGATCAACTGGGGCCGCCACACCCTGGGCACCTGGCCGCTGGCGGTGCTGGGCGGCACCCTGGGTGGCGCACCGGGGGTTCTGCTGGGCCAGGCAGCCGGCGGGGTGATCTTTGCCTGCCTGGGCGGGCTGCTGGTGCGCCGGGTGCTGCTGCGGCTGACCCGGCCTGCCGCGGTCGATGCCTTTGCCCCGCAGAACCGGCTGCACGCCCTGCTGGGGCGCCGCGGCTGGTAGTCCGGCACCAGCCCTACATCACGGCGGAACCTGCCAGATGTTCGGCGATCCAGTCGAACACCAGGCTGGGCCCCCGCAGGCGGCTGGAATAGTCGCGCGACATCACATAGCCGGCATCGCTGACCACCACATCCGGCACCACCCTGACCAGCGACCCGTTCTGCAGCAGCCGGTCGATCAGCCCCAGCCAGCCCAGGGCGATGCCATCCCCGAAACTGCGGATTGCACCACCATGTCGTAGTTGTTGAAACTGATGTAGTTTTTCGACCGCTCCCCCGCGATACCCAAGCGGTCGAACCAGCCCTGCCAGGTCTGCCACTCCGCCGAGGCCGGTTTCGACAAGCTGAGCAGCTGAAAGTCCAGCAGGCTTGCTGCTGAAGATACCGGGCCATGCCGTTCCAGATAGGCCGGGCTGCACACCGCCCCGACGCGCTCCTGCAGCAGCATCACATCGCCGTCACCCATACTGCTGCGCGGGCCGACGTGGATTTTGATATCGCAATCCTCGCCATAGTCGTCCGGCGCTACCTGCGAGGCGAGGATCTGGATTTCGATCTCATCCCCCAGTTCGGCGCGCAGATGCGACAGCCGTGGCAACAGCCAGAAACTGGCAAAGGCAAAATCCGCCGAAATCCGCACCCTTGGCCGGGACTTCCGCTCCAGCAGCGACGCCACCGAGTTCCCCATCTGCGCCATCGCCGGACGGACCACATTCAACAGCCGCACACCCTCGTTGGTCAGCGACACACCGCGGTGCTCGCGCCGGAACAAAGCAATGCCCAATTCCGTCTCAAGACCCTTGATTTTCTGCGAGACCGCCGATTGTGTCAGCCCCAGCGCCTCGGCTGCGCCGGTGAAATTACCATGCCGGGCCACCAGGTCGAAACTATGCAGCGCGACCAGGTTATAGCTCAGCTTCCTATTAATGCTGCTAATGTCATTCATAAATTATTGCCTACTGCAAAATGCAGAATTTTTGTACCAGAAAATGCCCTGTGTAAGGTCTGCTAAGCCGTAGCCCCGGGCGGCATCAACGGGCAGATCAACAGAAACAGGGAATTTTCATGTCAATCAAACCTCCTTTAACGGATCTGCCGATCGGCACATCCGACAGCGGATTTTACCGGGGCTTCAGCCAGATCGTCACCATTTCGTCAAAACTGATGATCGGCGGGCTGGTGGTCTGGGCCATTGCCTTTCCCGAACAATCCGGTGCGGTGCTGAATTCGATCAACGGTTTCCTCCTCGCGTCCTTCGGCGCCTGGTACATCTGGACCGTGGCACTGTTCGTGCTGTGCTGCATCGCGCTGGCCATTTGGCCAACGGCGGGCAAACTGAAACTGGGGCAGCCGGACGACAGACCCGAATTCTCCAATTTCTCGTGGTTCTCGATGATGTTCGGGGCCGGCATCGGGGTCGGCATGCTGACCTGGGCGGTGGCCGAGCCGATCTACCACTGGAACAATAACCCCGAAGTGATCCAAGGCCTGACCAATGGCGGTGCTGCGGACAATATCCGCATGGCTTACAAATGGTCCTTCCTGCATTGGGGGCTAGGTGCCTGGGCCTGCTATGCAATTGCCGGGCTGGCGCTGGGGTTCTTCAGCTACCGCCGCGGGCTGCCGCTGACCATGCGCTCGTCGCTGACACCGCTGTTCGGCGCCCGGCTGTCCGGATCCATCGGCCATGTGGTGGATATCGTCGCCGTGGTCGCCACCATCCTTGGCGTGGCGCAGACCCTGGGTTTCGGGGTGGAACAGTTTGTCTCCGGCCTCACCCGTATTGGCATTGACGGGCTGACCAACGAGGCCGGCACCGCCAATACCGCAGGGGTGATTGTGGCAATCCTGGTGATTATGGCTGCCTCCACTGCCTCGGCCCTGTCGGGTGTCGGCAAGGGGATCAAGTGGCTGTCGAACATCAACATGGTGCTGAGCATCGCCTTGCTCAGCTTCTTTCTGCTGTTTGGTTCCACCTTCTTTGGCTTGCAGGCGCTGGTTGTCGGCCTGTGGGATTACCTGATTGCACTGCCGGATATGATGTTCCGCGTCTGGACCGGCGACGGCAGCCCGGACAGCGTAGCCACAAAGCTGGAAGGCTGGCAGGGCGCCTGGTCGGTGTTTTACTGGGCCTGGTGGATTGCATTTGCCCCGTTTGTCGGCCTGTTCCTGGCCCGCATCTCCAAGGGCCGCACCATCCGCGAATTTGTGCTGGGCGCCATGATAGTCCCGTCGCTGATGTGCTTTGTCTGGTTCACCTGGGCCGGCGGCACGGCAATTGATCTGGAACTGAACGGCGGCGCAAGCGGCCAGATCTCCTCGGCACCTGATGGCGACAAGATCTTTGCCATGGTACAATACATGCTGTCGCCCTGGGTCGGCTGGGCGATGTCGGTGATGATCGTGATCCTGCTGATGACCTATCTGGTGACCACGGCGGACAGCGCGGTGCTGATCGTCAACACCATCAACGCCGCCGGTGACGAAGGCCCCAAGGCCCGCCCGCATATCATCTTCTGGGGTGTGGCGCTTGGCGCGGTGGTGACGGCGCTGCTGCTGGTCGGCGGATTGAAGGCGATCCAGACCGCTATGGTGATCGGCGCCCTGCCCTTCTCGGTGGTGATGGTGCTGCAATGCGCGGCCCTGATCAAGGCAATCTACAACGACGGCCGCCGCGAACAGGCAGGGATCGCCACCACAATCATCCAGGAGCCGGCGGAATAAAGCCCCCGGCGGATGGCTGCTGGCGGGCGGGGCAGCCATTCACACCCTTTCCACTGCTGCCCGCATCTTTTCCGGCGCTGAACACAGCAACAAAGGAAGCAAAATGACCCAATACTATAACAGGGAAACCCTCCACCCGCAGTGCGCATGCATGCGGAGGAAACAGCCCAAGGCAAACTGGACCGCCGCGAGTTCCTGTCCCGCGCAACCGCGCTGGGTGTAACCGCATCCGCGGCCTATGGCATGATCGGCCTCAGTCAGCCGGTGCAGGCGGCGGCCAATATCCAAGAGGGCGGCACCATCCGCATCCAGCAGGTGGTACGGGCGCTGCTTGATCCGCCGCTGTTCAACTGGCCGCAACTTGGCAACTTGGTGCGCGGCTATCTGGAATATCTGGTGCAGTACAACGCAGACGGCACCTTTGAGCCGCGCCTCCTGGAAAGCTGGGAGGTCAACGAGGATGCCACCGAATACCTGCTGCACATCCGCCCCGGCGTGAACTGGAACGACGGCCGCGGCACCCTGACCGCCAAGGACGTGGCCTATAACTTTGCCCGCTGGTGCGATGGCAAATGGGAAGGCAACTCAATGGCGGCCCGCATGGGTTCCTTGCAGAACGAGGCCGGCGACGGCCCCGCCGAGGGCGCGCTGGAGGTGGTCGACGATCTGACGCTGAAGGTGAAGCTCACCCGCCCCGACATCACCATCATCCCGGCAGTGACCGAATACCCCGCGGCCATTGTGCCGGACGGCTGGTCGGGCGATCCGGGCGCCGACCCGGTCGGCACCGGCCCCTACAAACTGGTGGAATACGAGGTCGGCGTCAAAGTGGCGCTGGAAAAGAACACCGGCCACGAATGGTGGGGCGAAGGCGCCCATCTGGACCGGATCGAGTTTGTTGACTTCGGCACCGACGGCTCCACGCATCTGTCAGCCGCCGAGGCCGAAGAAATCGACATGGTCTATGAAACCGTGGGGGAATACGTCGATATCTTCACCTCCATCGGCTGGAACGTGAGCGAGTCGATCTCGGCCAACACGCTGGTGCTGCGCACCAACCGCGACGCCGAGGTCGATGGCGCGCAGCCCTATGCCGATGCCCGCGTCCGCCGCGCCCTGGCGCTGGCCTGCGACAACGCGGTGCTGCTGGAACTTGGCTATGACGGCCGCGGCACCCTGGCGGAAAACCACCACGTCTGCCCGATCCACCCGGAATACGCCGATATCGGCGCCCCGGTGCGCGACCCGCAAGCCGCGCGCGCGCTGATGGAGGAGGCCGGGATGCTCGATTTCGAGCATGAGCTGTACTCAATCGACGACGACTGGCGGCGCAATACCACCGACGCGCTGGCAGCACAGATGCGCGACGCAGGCCTAAAGGTCAAACGCACGGTTCTGCCCGGCAACACCTTCTGGAACGACTGGGACAAATACCCGTTCAGCTCCACCGACTGGGGCCACCGTCCGCTGGGGGTGCAGGTGCTGACACTAGCCTATAAAACCGGGGTGGCCTGGAATGAAACCGGCCTTGCCAGCGCCGAGTTCGATACCATGCTGGAGGCTGCCTCGGCCATTGCCGACGCCGATGTCCGCCGCGGCCACATGGAAAAGATCGAGCAGTTCATGCGCGACGACGGCACCGTGATCCAGCCCTACTGGCGCTCGCTCTACCGCCACGCCCGCCCCGGAGTTATCGGCGCCGAGAGCCATCCGATCAACGAAATCCATGTGCACAAGCTGGCACTGGAAGCCTGATCAGGCCCCGAAAACAAGGGCGCGCACCAGATCCGGCGCGCGCCCGTTTTCATCAGATATCGACCTCAACCCGGCCAATCGGGTTGGAGCAGCAGGCCAGGATGAAACCGGCCTCCACGTCTTCCTCCGAAATGCCGCCGTTGTGGACCATATGCACCTCGCCTGCGGTTTTCTTGACCTTGCAGGTGCCGCAGATTCCGAAGGTGCAGCCCGACGGAATGTTGAGACCCGAGGCCTTGGCCACCGCCAGCACCGTATCTGTTTCGGTGCAGGTTGCCATAACACCGGAAGCCGCAAAGCTGATCTCGGCGGCAGCAGTTTCCTCCGGCACCACATCGTCGATCTCTGGCACATCAGCGGCTGTTTCAACCGGCGCGCCAAAGCTCTCCTGGTTGTAGTTCTCCATGTCAAAGCCCAGGCCGTTGAGCATGTCGCGCACCGCCTGCATGAAGGGTTCCGGCCCGCAGCAGTAGACCTCGCGCTCCAGGTAATCCTGCGCGATAAGGCCCAGCATGATCTGGTTCAGCTGGCCGCGGTAGCCGGTCCAGACCTGATAAGGGTCGTCCTCCTCCACCACCAGGTTCAGCTTCAGCCCCGGCAGCCGCGACGCCATGCTTTCCAGCTGCTGGCGGGCGATGATCTCGCTGGGGCGTTTGGCGCAGTTGATAAAGCAGATGTCGGGCGACTGGCCGCGGTCGAACAGATACTGGGTCATCGACAGGCTGGGTGTGATGCCCGAGCCTGCGGAGATGAACAGAAACTTGCCATTCGGACGCTTTGGCAGGGTGAACACCCCTGCCGGGCCGGAGGCGCGCAGGATCCTGCCGGGGCGCAGATGGTCCAGCATCCAGCGGGTGCCGATGCTGTCGCCCTGGGCCTTGACCGTGACCGAGATCGACAAGGGCCGCGAGGGCGACGAGCTGATGGTATAGGTGCGCCAGACTGTCCCTTCCGGCACCGGCAGCTCCAGCGTCAGGAACTGGCCCGGCTGGTATTTGAACCACGCGCCCGACGGCGCGCGGAAGCTGAAGGTGGCGGTGTTCGGCGCTTCCGGAACAACCGAGACGCATTCCAGCATCTCGTCGTCCTTCCACGCCAGGGTTTCGTCCAGAGTCTCAAAATTGGCCTGCAATCCCATGATCTTACTCCGCCGCAATCAGATGGCGGCCGGTCAGCGCGCGGGTCAGGTGTTCAGCATACCAGTTGGAGAACTGGATGACGCCGCTTTCCTGCACCTCGGAATAGGGACCGGGTTCATAAGCGGGGGAGTTGATGCCTTGCTGGTTGTCTTCGACCACAATGCGATCCTCGTCATTGGTCGCCATCCAGACCTCGGTCAGGCGCTTGATGTCGTAATCCTGGCCCTCGACCGCATCCTTGTGCACCAGCCATTTGGTAGTGACTTCGGTTTCGGTCGGGCTGATCGGAGTGACCCGGAACACGAGGGAATGATCCGGCAGGAAGTGGTTCCAGGTGGTCGGATAGTGGAACTTCAGCAGCGTGCCGGCATCAGCAAAGGGCACCCGGCCCAGCGGCTTGGCCACTGCCGCCTTGCCGTCCATGGTGTAGCTTTCCGCGCCCTCATTCAGCGGCATCCGCGCCAGCCGGTGCTGGCCGCGCGCATCCATGCGGAACTGCGCCGGGCAGCCTGCCGCTTCAATCCGGTCAAAGTGCTTTTGCAGATGCGGCGGGGTCTCGCCGCCCTCTACGCCAGTGACCGAAGGGTCCTCGGGGAAGGTCCGGCACAGCGACGGGTGGTTGCCGCCGCAGTGGTAGCACTCGCGGTTGTTCTCCCAGACCAGCTTCCAGTTGCCGTTCTCGATGATCGAGCTTTCAAAGGCCACCTTGGCATTGCCCAGATCATGCGGCTCCAGATAGGGACGCGCCACAGCGGCAAAGGCGTCGAAGTCCGGCGCCTCATCCGCCAGGCAGATGTAGATCAGCCCGGCCAGGTCGCGGCAATGCACCGGCTTCAGCCCGTGTTTGGAGGCATCGAAATCCGGCCCCATGTCACGCGCCCACAGCAGTTTGCCGTCCAGCTCGTAGGTCCACTGGTGGTAAGGGCAGACCAGCTTGGGCGAATTGCCCTTTTTCGCCTTGCACACAACCGAACCGCGGTGGCGGCAGGCGTTGTGGAAAGCACGCACTTCGCCATCAGTGCCACGCACGATGATGACGTTATACGATCCCACCTGATGGGTCACATAATTGCCCGGTTTCGGCACTTCGCAGGCGGGAATGGCAAACAGCCACTCGCGGTAGAAGATCTGCCGCATGTCCAGATCCAAAACACCCGGATCGGTGTAGAACGCCTGTTCCAGAGAATAGTTTTTCTGCCGCGCCATCAGCTTGGCCAGAATTTCGCTGTCGTGAAGCATCTGCTTCTCTCCTCTGCCGCATCCCCGCGGCGTGTTGGCTTGGGTGCAGGCATAAGCAAAGGGATTGCGGACACGCGCCGCAACCGCCCCGCCGCCGTCCGCGGTTGACGTTTACATGGCAAGGCTGGTTTCCGGACTGTCCCGGGGCCGCTTTGGCGGCGGGGCCTGGCACCTTCCCGAAGCCATTGGCTTCAGTGGTTGTTTGCCATGCCTTGCCCGGGGTCACCGTTGCGGGGGCAGTGCCGGAGTTTCACCAGCTTCCCAATTCTCCGCCCGAAGGACGGCACCTTGCTATCTGCGGTATTGCCTGAAAAATTTCCGGCCATCGGAAACAAAACCGACCCGGCGAAACCGGAATAAGACATGCAGGTTTACCGCGCCGGGCGGGACAGGGATGTCCAGAAACTCAAACCGGCATCCGCCAGCCCGTTTGCGGCAAGCGCTTATCTTTCATGCGGTTACCCGCGGCTGATCCCACCGAATCGATTCGCACGCAGTGAATCTTGCGTCAGCCCCTTGGAACGCGGCATGCGGTTAATTATATGTCGTATAATTAACCGCATGCACAGGAGAACCCGATGACCACCGGCCACGTCTTCATCGCCACCAGCCTCGACGGCTTTGTGGCCCGCCAGGACCATTCGCTGGATTGGCTGCACAAACAGCCTGTTGCCGAAGATGACGATGGCGGCTTTGCCGCCTTCATGTACAGCGTCGACGGGCTGGTCATGGGAACCGGATCGTTCCGCACCCTGCTCGGGTTCGGCCAATGGCCCTACAGCAAACCTGTTGTGGTCCTCAGCAGCAGCCTGACCGAACAGGACATTCCCGAGGAGCTGAAGGACAAGGTGCGCCTCAGCACCGCCGCGCCCGCAGACCTTATGCAGGAGCTGCAAGAAGAGGGCTGGACCCGCGCCTATATCGACGGCGGACGGATGGTGCAGTCCTTCCTGCGCCAGGGGCTTATCGCCGATCTGACCATCACAACGGTCCCGATTCTGATCGGCATCGGGATTCCGCTGTTCGGCAGCCTGGACCGGGACATCGACCTCCAGGCGGCAAGCTCCCGCATCCTGCCCACCGGCATGGTCCAGACCACGTTCCGGGTAGCCTGACCAATGCCCCCGCGCATGGGCCGCCCGCCCAGGGGCAGCCGGACCCTCAGCAAGGATGATGTGCTGAAAACGGCCCTGCAGCTGCTCGATGAGGGCGGCAGCAAGGCCCTCACCTTCAAAGCACTGGCAAAGGCGCTTGGCGTCACCCCGATGGCCGTTGCCCATCACGCCGGAACCAAGGACGAGATGATTGCATCCCTCGTCGCCATTGCGTTTGCAGGTTCAGACACCCCGTCAGAAGCGGCAACGCCCAAACTGCGGCTGCGCGACCTGATGACACGCTATTGCGCCCAGGTGACCAAGCATCCGGAGCTTGCAAAGTGCATCCTGGAAAACCCGGCCCTGATCGGCCCCTCCCTGACCGGGCTGACCCGGCTGATCGAGGCGGAAATCACCGCCGCAGACGTATCTGGCGCAGAGGCCCGCACCATTCTCTGCCTGCTGGTGGATTACACACACGGTTTCGCCTTTGCTGCCGCCGCGGCACCACGCGGGGCGCTTTCGGCTGGCGATTTCACCCCGGCGCTGGATTGGGTGCTCGACCGTATCGAATAAAAAAAATGCGGGCCCGTTCAGGCCCGCGCATCCGTTTGCAAGTTTCAGAGCCGCCCGGTCCGCGGCCCCTCTCGTCACTTCGACTTCCAGCTGTCCAGCCAGCGCCGGAACCGTCCCCTGCGCTCGGCAAGCGCATCGCCGGCGGCATACAGGCTGTCTTCGACATTCTCGACCATCGGGTCGATCCGCGCCCGGCGGAAGCGGCGCCAGCGCACATAGACGGCCCAGAATACCGCCGCCAGAAGCACCAGAACAATGATCGTGAACCAGTTGGCTGGCTTGTCCTCCGGTCCCGCAACCGGGTTGATCGTCACCGCGTTGGGAAAGACCGACAGGAATTCATTGCGCCAGCCATAGTGCATCACCGCCACCCATTCCGGGTTCGCCTTGGTTGAGATGCTGTCATTGGCATCCGTATACAGATTGGCCGTATCGAACTTGAAATAGGGCGGCCAATTCCAGCCGGTATCCTCATTCCGGTACACGATATTGCGGCCATTGGGGCGCACCGCCTGGATGAACTGCACATCGCGGTTGATCAGCTCCGCCGACTGGTCATCCGGCTGCGACCAGAAAACCCGCGTCCAGTCGTTCAGCTCCTGCCGCTCCTCGTAGGTATTGACGATCCGCACCACATCGTACTGCGGCAGCGTATAATGCAGAAAGGCCCCGAACAGCACCCAGATGGTGATCAGGAAAGCCCATTTGATGAAACGCATCTGCTGCACCTCACATGAAGTTAATGACATAGACCAGAAACGCCAGCGCCCCCAGCGGAATGATATAGACCAGCAGGATCAGCTTGCGCCGGAACGAGCGGTCGTATTGTTTCAGCCCCCGCTGGATGAAGGCGGAGCGGTCGCCGGTCAACCCCTTCTCTTTCCAGCGGCGTTTCAGTTTCGCCCGCCGCACCTCACGCGAATAAAGCGACACCGTGCCATAGGCCACGGTCAGCACCACCAGCAGGATCAGGATCAGGCGAAAAAAACCGAACATTCAGCGGTCCCTTACCCGGCTGACCGCGCCCCAGGGGCCGACCCGATCGACCATCCCCTTGCGCTGCACCCGCGGCAGCTTGGGCAGACGGTCCTGCATATCCGGCTCATGCCCGAACAGCGCGGCGCGCGCGCCGGCCTTGTCCACCGCATATTCGCGCGCCAGGAACTCAGCCGCATAGGCCTTTTTCGTCTCCGGCCAGCCCCGGTACTGACGGTAGAATTCTTCCTTGTGGCAGATGAACATCTGCCGGAAGTCATGCGGGCACAGCTCCGCCAGCAGCATATTCACCAAGTCCCGCTGGGCAGTGTCCGACGCCCGCAAGGAATAGAAATAGGCCGGATGGTCCGAGCGGATCTTCGGCCATTTGCCGCCCCCCTCGGCCCAGCGCACCAGCGCCGCCAGCCCCTCGAACTCCGCCGGCAGCTCATCCGCATGCCGCGCCGCCATCCGCCGCAGGTCACCGCGCGACAGGCCAGTGAGGTCCCGGCCCTTCCCGGTCAGCACGCTCACCGCCAGGAACCCCATTTTCTGCCGCAGGATCGCCGCGCCATCGACGCCGCGCGACCGGATCACCGGCTCTGCCAGCCCGTTCAGTTCCAGAAACTTGGCAATCGCATTGCGCTCGCTCAGATCAAACACGCGGGCCAGCGGCACGTCCTCGGGCTTCGCTCCGCTGGCAATCACCGCCGGGTGCTCAACGTCCTGAAACACATAAAGCCCGCCGAAATGCGCAGTCCAGAAGTTCGACTGCTCAAAGACCTCATGCTCCAGATGCACCGGATTGCGGGTCACATCGCCGGTCTTCTCCGCCGTCGCAATCATCTCCCCGATCAGCGCATCGTCAAACCAGGCATCCTCATGCGTTTTGAACCGCTCCACCAGCTGCGCCAGGTGGTCCGCATGGCGCAAGGTGCCCTTGGTGGTATCCGCCTCGATCCGCACCTGCCGGATGTCGAACAGCTTGGCCGGAGAGGGCACCTCAAACACCGAATTCACCAGCTCGCCTGCCACCGCATCCGTCGCCGTCAGCGCAAACAGCTGGCGTTCATTGACCTCGATGAATCGGCGCAGAATGTCCCGGCTGGTGGAGAATTTCACGTGAAGCAGCGGGCAGCGCTTCTGCTCGGTCGACAGCAGAATGAACTGCCGGTTCACGCCTGCATGGTTCAGATAGTGATCATCCCCCAGCTCATCCCCGATTTCGGGCGAAAAACCCGAGATATCGACGTGGAAATCCGTGAGGTCCGTGGTCTTGCCGGTCAGATGCTTCAGCGCGCGCCTATACCGCTCCACCAGCGCGGGCGAAGCCACATGGAAGAGATTGCCGAACATCAGGCCATGCTGGATGAGGCGTTTCATACTGTCCTCCTGTGTGCATCACGAAAGTGGCGCATTTGTTGTGAGAACGGCTGCACAATTTCGCCGCCCGAGGCGCTTGCGGCTCGGGCAGCGCCCGTCCGCCCCGTCAAACCGCAGGTTTGCCTCCGGCAAAACGGGCGGGCGCTCCGCTTCCACCCACGGACATGTTCTGCCCCGTTGTTTTGCTCAACACTCATCAGGCCTTCTCCTGCACCCGTGCACGGGTGAATGATCGTCTGCCCAGGAACCAAGCCGCACCAAAAACGAGCGCTGAGATTGGAACCAGCACAACACACGATGCTGCCGTTCCGGCTGCCGCAAACTGCAAATACTCAAAGGCGCTAACTGGACCAGGAGACAAGCCAGGCAAAAAGGCAATGCCAGCTAGACCATAGGCCGCAAAGCAAATGATCCCGGCTGTCAATAGTGTAAAGCCTGCTGCCCGCCACCAAACCCTCTCCTTGTTCCCAACTCTGTCGCCGTTGACCCACGCGGCTGGAAGGGTGAAGAGCGCGGCAAAAACCGTCACCACAATTCCGAGATATAAGAGAGCAATCCCCAACGGTCACTTCCCCTCCAGATACCGCCGCTTGGCCTCTTCCTGCCGCCCGAAGTCACGCACCATGTTTTCAATCGCCACCTCATCCGACTTGTCGGCATAGCGGAACTCGCTGTCGGCGTAGCGGTTGATCTCCTGCACCACCATGTCAACCGTGATGGGCACCCGCAGTTCAGCAATCATCGCGGATTTGGTCTCGTAATCCTTGAACAGGAACAGCTCCGGGTTCTCCATCCATTCATCCGGCAGCTCGAAATCCATCGCCCGGACCTTGACCGCATCGGTGATGTTCTTGATCGCCCGCCCGGTGAACCGTTCATCCGCGGCTTGGATCGCCTTCAGATAGGTGCCGAGCTTGGCCAGATCATCCAGCTCTCCAAGCTGATCCTGCACCCGGCCAAAGACCTCCGCCAGCCCCGGCTCCTGCGGGCGGTTGTAGGCCTCGAAGGACCGCGCGACCGCCTTCCTGATTTCCTGCGCACCGTACAGATCATGCTCCCCCAGCGGGATCGCATGGTTCTTGCCCATCAAGAGCGTCAGGATGTCGATGTAATCCTCCCGCGTCTGCGGCCCGTCGACCAGGAACCGCGCGCCCGCCCGCTGGCGCAGGGCGTCGTCCACATTCTCCGGATAGTTGGAGAACATGCCAAAGGTGCAATTGCCCCGCACCACGGTGTTGGCGCCGGCAAAGGCCTCCATGAAGACCGCCGTCACCTCCTGCTGGCCCGCGCTGGACTGCCGGTCGCCGCGTTTTCCTGCGATCTGGTCAATGTCGTCGATGGTGCCAAAGCCGATGACGCCGGGGTCGATCACGTTCTGGATGAACGACTTGGCGTTCTGGCCCGATTTACCCTGATAGCTGTCGATATTGTCGATGCCGAAATTCTGATAGCGGAAGGCATAGCCTGCATTCTGGCAATAATCATGCATCAGCCCCGCCATCATCTGAATCAGGGTTGTCTTACCGGTGCCCGGCTTGCCATCGCCCATGAAGGTAAAGATGAATCCGCCCATCTCGGCAAACGGGTTCAATCGGCGGTCAAAGTCATAGGCCATCAGCATCTTCGACAGCCGTAGCGCCTGATATTTGGCAATATGGTTGCCAACCACCTCATGCGGCTTCTTGAACGTCATGGTCAGGGTGGCGGATTTCGCCTTGGCCGCGGCGTCAAAGCCGCTGATGGTCAGGTCATCCGCCTCAACCCTCCAGGCGGCGGACGTGAAGGCTTCCAGCCGGCCTGCATTCTGCGCCCGCAAAGCAGCCTTCTCCAGCAGCTGCTCGGCATAAGCTGCCGCAGCCGCAATCAGATGCGCATCATCAGTGCCATACAGCGCCAGCTTCTGGTCCAGTTCCCACAGCGCCCCGTGCAGGGCCAGCGGCGCATTGTCGGTCAGCAGTTCCTCCGCCTCGCCCACCTCAGCCTGCGCTTCGGACCCGTGCGGCGCCAGCAAAAACGCCACGGCATTGGCAAAGACATGCGCCGATACCAGCGCCTCCGCCGCCAGCAGCTCGGTGAACTCACCTTTGCGGGCCGCGTCCAAGGACCCCGCCAGATTGGCCCGTTTCAGTTCACCCAGACCGGACACATCCGCATAAGCCTCCCCCATCGCCAATGAGATCGCCAGCGCCCGGCGCAAGGCATGCTGCAAGGTCGCCTGCAGCGGCGAGGTCAGCGGATCCTCCTCATCCGCCGCCTCGATGCGGGCAATCAGATGCACCCCTTCGGGCCGCGCGGTGGAACGCGTCACCAGCCCCGGCGTGGTCGAGCGGAACCGCCGCCGCGAGCCAATCCCTGCCGACCGCTCCGGCGCCTTGCCCTCTGCCTGCGGCTTGGCAATGCGCGGGGTGTGGTCAAACCCCTCCAGCAGCGCCGCCGCAGCGGCGTAATGCTTGCGGATATCTTCTTCCCGCAGCTCCATCTGATTGCCTGAAATGCTCATCTCACCCTCTCAATCCGCAGCGCGCAGCCTTAAATCCGGCCCGCTTTTCATCTTTCCCAAAATACTCCCGCCGGAGGCTCCCGCACCGGCAACACGCGCAGGCCTCAATACCGCAGCACCTGCCCCGCCTCGCTCACCACAAACTTTTGCACATCCCCGAACCCAGGCGGGTCCAGCTCTGCCAGCACCTGGAACGGACGCTGCGGCAGGATAATGGCCCGCTGGGTGCGTGTCGCCCCGGTATCCGCACCACGCCCGCCAAAGGGATCGAGCGCAAAAATCTCCCGCTCCACGGTGCCGAACCAGCCGGAGCGCTCCTCGCGCACCTCTTCGCTTTCCAACTCTTCCAGCGTCCAGGCCAGCGCCCAGTCCTGGCCCGCCGGCGCCTCTGCCTCCTCAAGCACCTGGTGCAACGGGCCGGACTGCTCGGTATAGGCCGAGGAATACATCGGCCCCACGTGATAGCGTCGAAGTTGCTTGGGATGCAGATCGTCGAAATCCTCGTCAAACCCCTTGGCAATGGTCACCAGCTTCAACCCGGCCAGCGCCTGAGCCATCAGATGCGCCTGCACCTCGGGCCAGCGGCGCTCATCCTTGGGCAGCGCCACCTTGCCGCTGTCCTCCAGCTCCATCAGGTAGATCACCGGCAGGTTCACCTGGCTGTCATAGGCGGCCCAATGCAGCAGAAAGCGCCGGCGGCGCTCGCCGATGTTTTCCAGCCATTCGCATTCCGGGTCGTTCTGGGTCCAGAACAGCTGCCCCTTCAGCAGTTCCTGATAATAAAGCCGCTGCGACAGGGCGAATTGCAGCTTTGACGGCACCGTGCGGTCAGCGATGATGGTGCGCACCATATCATCCTTCAACTGCGCCTCGCTGGCCATATTGGCTAGGTGCCGCTCCGCCTGCTGGGCGTCATTGGCCATAGTCATCAGTTCGGCCGCCACCGGAAAGCCGCTGTCGCGCTTGTCCATCGCCAGGCTGCCAAAGAACCTGCCCGTGTCCCGCCCCGCCATCAGGTATTTCATCGAGAGCGCGCGGAAGGTGAAATTGAGCCGCATCAGGTAGCCGGTCAGCACCTTCACATCGGACTTGCTGAGCCGCCCCTCCGCCTGCATCGCCGCCGCAACCCGGGTGAGATGCCGGATGATGGTCTCGAACTTCTTGAAATACCGGCGCGAGGCGAAGGTATCGCTGAGGCCTGCGTGGTCGTGTGCGGGATCAGTCATGCCAGCCCCCTTTCCGGACGTGCCGCTTGCGGCACGGACAGCGCCCGGCCGCCCTCTCCAAACCGCAGGTTTGCCTCCGGCAAAACGGCGGGCACTACGCCCCCATCCGCGGCCGGGAGCTGTCCCGTTTCATTTCTCAAATTCAATGGCGACATCTTGCTCCGGCTTTCCCAAGTTCTTTCCGCAGCGCGGAAAAATCACCCAGCCCCCTCAAGGGGATTCTCACTTTGGGCTTTCTTCAAGCGCGACCGCAGATGAAGTGCTGTGCCGATCATACTGCCTACTCCCGCCGCAATGAGTATGGCTTTGGAAAGGGAGGTAAATACACCAAGCACCATCAAAAGCAGAGCGAGGCAGCAGAAGTCCAACCACCAGTCACGCCAGCTCTTCGGGTTTTGCAACAAAGGAAAACGCAACCGTCTCACCCCCCATACAGGTTCTTGTCGTGCTTCTCGACAATCGCCGCAAACCGGCGGGCAAAGCGTTCATCCGCCTTGGCCTTCTTCTCCAGCACATCGCGGGCAAACACCATGTTGTCCTCATGCGCTTCCAGCATGTCGGCCATCTTCTGGTTGGTCGCGGTGCCGATCGCGGCCATCGCGGTCTGGGCTTCCTTGTCGGTCTGCACGCCGATCTCGTTGATCCGGTGCGCCACATCCTGCTGCTGTGCGGTCTTCAGCGATTTGGTCAGCGCGTCATACAGCACCACCCGCTGCGCCGTGTCCGTCCGCAGCTTGTTGATCAGCACCATCTGCGTTGCCGCCTGGTTCTGCAAGCTGTCGACCCAGGTCTTGCCCTTCTCGATATAGCGCTCCAGCGTCTGGGACTTGGCAAGCTTGACCTGCTCCTCCTGCACCATCGCGTTATACTTCGCATTCAGATCCGCCAGCTCGGTCTCCAGCTTGGTGCGCGCGGCGGCGTCCTGCTCGACCGATATCTTGTTCTCCAGCGCGATGATCTGCGGGTCCAGCGCCACGATCCCGGCCCGTACGGCTTCCAGCTCCTGCACCGTGAACTCGCGGTCGTCCAGGGTGGCCGTCAGGTTCGCCTGGACCTTTTCGCGCTGCTCTTCCAGCGTCGCCAGCTGTCCCTCCAGCAGCTTCACGATCACATCGGATTTGGCAATCAGATCCTGCAGCTTGTCATCAATATTGGCGGTGCGCATCCGCTCCTGGCGCATCGAATCCGATTTGCCGCTGCTGAAGAAGCCGACAAAGCTCTCCCAGCCGGTCTTGCCCCGCATCTCGTCAAAATCTTTCGAGAACGCCGCCGTCACATCGTCCAGCCCCATAATCAGTTCGGCGATATTGGCGTTCATCACGTCGGTGTGGGCGTGCACATCCTCCAGCGTCGCGTTCTCGATGTCGATGCTGGCATCCTCGCCCGCCTCGATCTTGTTGCGCGCGGTCTCAATGCGTGAGGTCAGCGCCCCGATCTTGGCCTGGGACTCCCGGACCTTTTCCTGGCTCTCCGCCACCATCTTCTCAAATTGGGAAACACTCATAGTATCCGTTCCTTCCCCTCAAATTCATGATCCGGATATAGGCATGTAAAAAGCATTTACATCCCCTGAGGCGGTGCAATTCCGCCTGGTTCAAACGCACTGTTGCAGAGAGGCCGCACAAAGAAAAGCCCCGGAGAACACTCCGGGGCCGCTTCGCTGAATTGCGCCGTTTCACATGGTTTGCTGCTTGCCCAGAACCAGAAAAGTCATCATCCCGAAGGGCGGAATGCTTTCTTGCTGCTTGATGCTCAACCGGTCCTCCTGCAGCACCGTCTCCAGCGCAAAATCCGAATGCCAGCCGATCACATTGGCCAGCGGCGCCGAGAGTTTCTCCAGCGACGCCCGCACCCCCTTGCCGCTTTTGAAATGGTTGGTGATCACCACCTCGCCGCCGGGTTTCAGGACGCGCGTTATCTCGCGCATCACTTGTTCAGGATCCGGCACCACCGAAAGCACATGCATCGCGGCCACGGTGTCAAAGGAATTGTCCGGAAAGTCCAAGCACCGCGCATCCATCTGGCGCAGCTGCTTGACCTGGTTCAGGCCCAGCTCCTGCACCTTTCTTTGCGCCTTCTTCAGCATGTCATGGCTGAAATCAATGCCAGTCACCTGCAGATGCGGTGCGTAATGCTTCAGCGACAGCCCGGTGCCGACGCCAACCTCCAGCACGCTGCCCTGACGGGTGTTGATATAGCGGGCCGCGCGGCGGCGGCCCGAGCGCGTCACCGCGCCAAAGGTCTTGTCGTAGACCGGCGCCCAGCGCGCGTAAGATTCTTCAACTGCCTTGATATCCAATTCGTCCCTCCCCGGACGTCACGGGCTAGTCCTTTGGCTTTGAAACCAGCCCCCAAATCACCATCACTACGTAGCCAAGGCATAGCACAACCAGCACGGTCCATGCATAGGTCAGTAATGCCGCAGCCATGAAGGCAAAGCCAACGAGCAGATACTTAACATTCTCGCGGGAGATTTTAACCGCCTTTGGCGACCAAGTCTGAATGTGGCTGATCATTGCCAATCCGATCACCACCATATGCAGGCAGATCAGCAGCTCCGGCAGCAGCACCTTGCCGTCAAAGGCAAAGGCGACAAACATCGGCAGCAATGCCAGCAGTGCGCCGGCGGGCGACGGGATGCCGTCGAAATAGCCGCTGCGCCCCTTTGGCGCCTCCTCGGATTTGGTGCTGACATTGAACCGCGCCAGCCGCACCACGCAGCAAACAGAAAACACGAGAACCGAAATCCACCCGGCGCCGCGCACGTCCTGCAAGGCCCAGAAATAGATCACCAGCGGTGTCGCGACGCCGAAGTTCAGAAAATCCGCCAGCGAGTCCAGCTCGGCGCCCATCTTGCTTTCGCTGTGCAGGGCGCGGGCAAGCCGCCCGTCAAGACCGTCCAGAATCGCCGCCAGGATGATCATCATCACCGCCAGGGTGTAATTTCCGAACACCGCAAAGCGGATCGCCGTCAAGCCAGCGCAGATGGCGCCAATGGTCATCATGTTCGGCATCAGCTGGATCAGCGCAAATTCCGATTTCTTCTTTTCCGGGGCGTCATACATGGCGGTGGCTCTTTCTTCCTCGCGGGGCGCACGTGCGTGCGCCGTCTGCAAGAGGGTAACATATAGGCTGGCGATGCAGTGGCGGAACATATGCCCCAAGACCCGCCCCGGCGCAACGTCCGTGCCAAAAGGCCATTTGCCCGGAGACCAAGCTACATTCTTTTCATTCATGCGCCCCGCGTCTGCCGGGTCCAATATATGCCGGCGTTAGCCTGACGCGCTGCCATCCGGCTAAGGTCCAGTCTTCTCCAGCAAGTGAATGCTCCTGTATCCCAGCTGCACTTGGCCTTTGGCCTTCAAGCCGTTCAGATGAAGGCCCACAGCTTCTTTGGTCACGCCCAAGATGGCAGCCAGTTCCTCCTGGCTGATTTGCAGCTTTCGCGAGTTCTGCCAAATGGAAATCTGTTGCAGCGTGGCTTTCAGTCTTTGTTCCAGCGAGAGAAAAACCGTATTCTCGTAACTCTTATAAAAATGACCAGCAAGCCCGGCCAGGACAGCTGCAATCGCCTGCCATAGGCTTGGATCTGCCTGACCTATTTCCTCGATGTCCTTCCAACCGACCACCTGCAACCGGGTCTCCGTTACTGCATAGGCCGCATTCGGCCTCTGACCGGACCCAAGGCACCCGATGAAACCAAACCAGTCCCCTGCATCAAGGTCGCGGACGATCAGCTGTTTGCCGCCCTCGTGTGTCGCCCCGAACCGTACCGTTCCAGTTTCAATAAAGTACAGCTCCTGCGCAGGATCAGCGATTTCGTGAACCAAGCCGTCTTTGGGGATGCACCTCCCCCGTGCCTTGCCATGCACCGCCTGCCTGGTTTCATCAGAGCAATGGTCAAGCCAATTCCGGAAGTTCACATTTTTCATCGGGAAAACAACCCAGATTGTCTTTTCATTCCGGCTTTACACGTAGTGTCCGCAGCATCTGCTACAAGGGATTCAAATAGATGAAAATGGTACTCTTCGGCGCGGCTGCGGCCGGTTTACTCGCAGCTTCTACCGCCGCAGCGGTTGAAATTCCGAACCGCCCGGCTCTGACAACCGAAATTGCCGAAGCAATCGCCAAAGAAGCGCTTGCAGATTGCCGCGCAAAAGAGACATCGGTATCGGTATCGGTCGTGAATGACCAAGGACGGCTGCTCTATTTCTTCCGGGGTGAAGGCACTGGTGCAAACACCATTCATACCAGCTTCCGGAAGGCCTACACATCCGCGTCCCTGAAAATTCCTACTTCAGTTCTCAATATGGCGCCGCAGGCGGACGGTTTCAGCCAGTTGGGGAAAATGGAAGACGACATCCTGCTGCTCACCGGAGGCCTGCCGCTGTTCCACGAGGGCACTTTGATCGGCGCGATCGGTCTTTCGGGTGCGCCGGACCCGAACATTGAAGAGGCCTGCGGTGAAGCCGCAATCGCAAAAGTTCTGGACAGCAAAGACGGCTGACAGGCCGCTTTAAATCCCTCACTCAACCAGACTGGCTCTCCTCGCCGGTGCACAGGGGGGCACACATGCACCCCCTGCTTTTTCGCATTCTGCCCGCCTCAGCCGACGACGTTGAACTCCGGTCCATAGGGGTATTTGGTGATGTTCTCGTTGCCGTCCTCATGGATGATCAGGATGTCATGCTCACGGTAGCCGCCGGCCCCCGGCTGGCCGTCGGCGATGGTCAGCATCGGCTCCATTGAGATCACCATGCCCGGCTCCAGCACCGTATCGATGTCCTCGCGCAGCTCCAGCCCGGCCTCGCGGCCATAGTAGTGGGACAGCACGCCAAAGGAGTGGCCATAGCCGAAGGTGCGGTATTGCAACAGATCCTGCTCTTCAAAGAAGGCGTTGATCTGATGGGTGATTTCCGCACAGCTTGCACCCGGCTTCAGCAGCGAGATGCCCAGTTCATGGGCCGCCACATTGGCCTCCCAGATGCGCAGGCTCTCGGCGTCCACTTCCTTGACGAACATGGTCCGCTCCAGCGCGGTGTAATAGCCCGAGATCATCGGGAAGGTGTTCAGCGACAGGATATCGCCGCGCTGCAGGGTACGCCCTGTCACCGGGTTGTGGGCGCCGTCTGTATTGATGCCGGACTGGAACCAGACCCAGCTGTCACGGTATTCGGCATCCGGAAACCGCTTGGCAATCTCCAGCTCCATCGCGTCCCGGCCGGCCATCGCCACATCAATCTCGCGCGCGCCTTCCTTGACTGCGTCACGGATTGCAAAGCCGCCGACGTCTGCCACCGCGGCACCGGCACGGATCATGTCCAGTTCCGCAGCCGATTTACCCATCCGCTGAACCATGGTGGGGTGGTACAGATCAACCAGGCTGGACGGCTCCAGGAAGCTCTCCAGCTTGGCCTTCTGCATCAGGGTCAAGTGATCGCTTTCAAAACCGACCACCGCGCCCGCGCCGCTGACCGACTTGATTGCACGCCAGAAGTTGTCGCGCTGCCAATCGGTATAGGTGATGTTGTCGCAGAACGACCGGCGCCAGGGCTGGCCCGCGTCGATGCCGGCCGAAATGGTCACCGCCTCGGAGGCGGTCACCACCATGCCATAAGGGCGGCCAAAGGCGCAGTAGGTGAAGCCCGAATAATACGAGATGTTGTGCATCGAGGTGAAGACAGCGGCAGTCACGCCGGTCTCAGCCATGATCTTGCGCAGGCCGGCAATGCGTGCCTCGTATTCCGAGACGGCAAATTGCAGCGGTGCTTTTTCACCATTGTGAAAACGGTACATTTCAGGACGTGAAGTCATATCAGACCCTTCCTTCTTACAAGAAAGGTCCCGGCGTTCAGGACGGTTTTGGAATGCTGGGGGCGGCATGTATTCCATGCGGCGACGCCATCGCCTGGCCCTTGCGCAGAAGATGCGGCGGAAACGGGATTCTGGCAAGTGAAATCTTGCCTGCCGCCTGCCGCATCCTTGTCTGGCCTACTTGTCCGGTCAGCCGGCCGGACAAGAGGTCTCAATTCACGATCAGCATCACCAGATCGCTTTCCGGGTCCGCCAGCGGCTCGATCACATTGAAATGATGCTTGCCAAAGGCGATCACGTGATCAGCCTCCCAGGCCTCCACCAGCCAGACCGCCTGATCCAGAAACGCCGGGCGTTCCTCGCCGCCGACCCAGACCGTCACGTCTGCAGGGTAGCGGTCCTGCATGTCCACCGGGCTTTCGGCAATCGCAGCCGCGGAATCCATCTGGAACTTCTGGTTCATCGTGGTGCGCAGCAAGGGGCGTAAATCCGACAACGGCGAAATCGGAATCACCGTCTTGATCCGCGCACCCACATCTGCCGGCAGCAGCACGCGGTCCAGCATCCGCGCCACCAGATGGCCGCCCGCCGAATGGCCCGCCAGCGCAATCGGCCCCGCAACCTCTTCCGCAATCCGGGTCACCGCCGCAGCAATCTGCCGGGTGATATCCGCAATCCGCACCTCGGGGCACAGATCATACGACGGCATCGCCACCGCCCAGCCATGCGCCATCGCACCACGGGCCAGATGCGACCAGGTGCTTTTGTCGAAGGCCAGCCAATACCCGCCATGGACAAAGACAAAGACCCCCTTGGGCGTTCCTTCCGGCAGGAACAGGTCGAACCGCTGCCGCGCGCCCTCGCCATAGGGGAGGTCCAGCCGGGCGCGCTCATGCAGGCTGTTGCGGAAATCCTCAGCCGAGGCCGCCCAGCGCGGCGGGTAGCTGTCCGCATTTTCGATATATGCCCCGTTGGCATAGGCATCATCCAATTCCATGCCCGATCTCCCCTGTTTTTATTCTTTGCGGCTACCTGACAGTCTGACACAGGACATGTCAAATTGCCCGTCTGAAAAACTCCAGCTGCACCCCGCGGCGTAGGATTTGATCAAATTCTGGACTCATCGATGATTCTGGACTTATTTAAGCACAGCTGATTTGCATTCCAGCGACAAAACATCCGGGAGGCCCGCAATGCTCGACGCAACCACAGACCTGAAATCCCTGCTCAAAGATCCCAGCCTGCTGGAAACCCGCGGCTATATCGGCGGTCAATTCGCTGAAGGCGAAAGCACCTTTGACGTGAAAAATCCGGCCCGCGGCGACGTGATTGCAAGGATGGCCGATATCAGCCGCGCCCAGGTGGCAGGCGCCATCGCCCAGGCCGAAGCCGCGCAAAAAGACTGGGCTAAATGGACCGGCAAGGAACGCGCCAACTGTTTGCGCAAGTGGTACGACCTGATGATGGAAAACCAGGAAGACCTGGCGGTGATCCTGACCGCCGAGATGGGCAAGCCGCTGGCGGAATCCCGCGGCGAGATCGCCTATGGCGCGTCATTCATTGAGTTTTTCGCGGAAGAGGCCAAGCGGATCTACGGCGAGACCATTCCCGGCCATCAGCGCGACAAACGGATCACCGTGCTGAAGCAGCCGATCGGTGTGGCCGCCTCGATCACGCCGTGGAACTTCCCCAATGCGATGATCACCCGCAAGGCCGGCCCGGCGCTGGCCGCAGGCTGTGCCTTTGTCGCCCGCCCCGCCGCCGAAACCCCGCTGTCGGCCACCGTTCTGGCGGTGCTGGCGGATCGCGCAGGCATTCCGGCGGGCGTGTTCAACGTCGTGCCGTCGTCGCGCGCCTCGGAGATCGGCAAGGAGTTCTGCGAGAACGACGCCGTGCGCAAGCTGACCTTTACCGGCTCGACTGAGGTTGGCCGCATCCTGATGCGCCAGGCCGCGGACACCGTGATGAAATGCTCGATGGAGCTGGGCGGCAATGCGCCGTTCATCGTGTTTGACGACGCTGATCTGGACGCAGCGGTCGAAGGCGCCATCATGTGCAAGTTCCGCAACAACGGCCAGACCTGCGTCTGCGCCAACCGGATCTATGTGCAGGCCGGCGTTTACGATGCTTTTGCGGAGAAGCTGAAAGCCGCGGTCGAGAAGATGAACGTCGGCGACGGCCTTAACGACGGCATCCATTTCGGCCCGCTGATAAACAAGGAAGCGGTTGAGAAGGTGCAGGAGCATATTGCCGACGCAACCGCCAAAGGCGGCAAAGTGATCCTGGGCGGCAACCCGTCGGAACTGGGCGGCAGCTTCTTTCAGCCGACCATCGTCAAGGGCGCAACCCGCGACATGGCATTCGCCACGGATGAAACCTTTGGCCCGCTCGCTCCGCTGTTCAAGTTTGAGGACGAGGACGAGGTGATCGCGATGGCCAATGACACCATCTTTGGCCTGGCATCCTATTTCTATGCCAAGGATCTGAGCCGCGTGTACAAGGTCGCCGAGGCGCTGGAATACGGGATTGTGGGTGTGAACACCGGCATCATTTCCACCGAGGTGGCCCCGTTCGGCGGCGTAAAGCAATCGGGCCTGGGCCGCGAAGGCAGCCACCACGGCATCGAGGATTACCTGGAGATGAAATACATCTGCATGGCAGTCTGACCCGGCTGGCGGTCAGCACCAGGGCAGTATCGTGTCAGTGCCGGGTCAGCGTCCCGGCCACCTGACTGATGGCGCTGGCCCAGGCGGTTTCCGTCTTTGTGTCCAGCGCCGGGCCTAAAACATCGCGCAAAGCGGCAATCAGCGCCCGCTTTGCCGCCTCGCTCTCCCGCGCGCCAAGCTGCAGATGCGCATGCGCCTGAAGCAGCTGCGCGCCCAGGTCTTCCAATGTGCGCGGATCGTCCAGATTGCGCACGCAGGCGGCAATCATCGCTGTCAGCATTGCCTTCTGCTTCACAAAATTTCCACGGAACATGCCGCGTGCTTCTGGCAGGCGGGTGAACAGATGCACATAAAAACGCTCAGCCAGATCCGCCTTGCGGGCAAAGATCCCGGCAAAGCTTTGCTGAACATGCTGGATTTCCTGAGGGTTCATCAATCCGCCTTTGCGCTGCGGCACCAATTACTCTGCCTCCGATCCTGCCTCCCAATACCTAAAGAAACATTTACGCCTTCAACCATACCCGCAGCTGTCCCCGCGGGGACAACCCGGTGAAACGAAAAAACCCCCTGGCAGAACCAGGGGGCTGAAGCACTCGAACCTTGATCGCGGGATCAGTTGACCGCCGTGGCCTCGATCTCGGCGCGGTTCGGGCGGGAGGAGGAGATTTCGATCCGGCGCGGTTTCAGCGCCTCGGGCACTTCGCGGTGCAGATCGATATGCAGCATACCGTTTTCATGGCTGGCACCGGTCACGCGGACATGGTCGGCCAAGGTGAAACGGCGCTCAAAGGCGCGGGTGGCAATGCCCCGGTGCAGGAAGGAGCGGTCATCGCCGTCCTCGGCCTTTTTGGCGGTCACCACCAACGCGTTTTCCTTAACCTCGACATTCAGATCGTCTTCGGCAAAACCGGCAACCGCGATCGAAATGCGATAGCTGTCGGCGTCGGTCTTTTCGATATTATAGGGCGGGTAGCTGGACTGGGCGGCATCCGCGCTAAGGGCGCGGTCCATCAGGCTGGCGATCTGGTCGAAACCGATGGTGGCGCGGTGCAGCGGTGCAAAATCAAACGTACGCATAGTGTCATCCTCATTCATGAGCGATTTCAGGGCGCCTTCCCCGCAGGGACAGGCTGGTCTTTTCCGGGCCCCAATCAGCGGCGGCCCGGATAGACCTGAGATAGGAACGCAAAATGCGGCTTCAAGAGGGGGATCAGTCGCCCACGGTCACAAACTTCGCGCCGCCCGCCGACGCGCCGCCGCCTACCCGGACGCGCTTGATCCGCCGGTCGGGCGCGGCCACCGGATTGCGGCGCAGCTGCGCCTTCAGTTCCGCCACCCGTTGCGGCAGTTTCATGCCGAACGCCACCTGCTTGCCGCGGAAATTGCCGCCGCCCGAGACCAGCGCCAGGATTCGCCCGCGCCCGCCCACTTGCGAAAACACCGGCGCCCCGGAAGAGCCGAAAGTGACATTGCAGTCGATCATCAGCACGTCACCGCTTTCCCCCATCAGGTTGCACTGGCGTTGCCGCGACAGCGCCTCGGCGCGGCCCTGCCCATAAGATGTGACAGAGATATCGCTGCCGTATTCGCGTCCCGAATGCAGCGCAAAAGCATCTGCCTGACCGCTGAGCACCGGTGCAGTCAACCGGATCAGCGCCACGTCGTGACGGATGTTATTCGAATCAAGCCGTCCCCGCGGGTTGAACCCCGGATGCGCGGCGATCTGCAGCCCCCGGCGTTCGGCTATGGCTGTCCCGTCGCGCAAACCCGCGCGGAAGGTGATCTGCTCAGCCGCGCGCAAATTCCTGTTGCGGTCATAGACGCAATGCGCTGCGGTCAGCACCAGTTCCGGTGCGATCAGCGTGCCGGTGCAAAAGCCCTGGCCGTTCAGCTCAAGCCGCCCGACGGCCTCCCAGCCCAGCAGGTCATCGCGGTCAGTCAGCCGCCGCAGACCGGCGCCCTGGGCCGTTGCCTGCCCAGCGTACGCCAGGGTGGCAACAGCCAGCATCAGTGCCCGCCAATTCATTGGCTGATGAACTTCGCACCTGAGGAGCTGCGCCCCTCCCCCACCTTCACCCGGCCAACACCAGGCGGCAGGCGGCCACGGGTATTCACACCCGTCAGCTGCGCCTGCAGCAGGGTCAGTTCCTCGGCCAGGGCAGAACCAAGCGAGACCCGCTCGCCGCTGACTTCGGCCTTGGCGGAGATCACCGAGACAATCCGCGGAGTGCCGCCCTCAAAGGAGAATACCGGAGCGCCGGAGGAGCCGAAATCGACGTCGCAGGACATCACCAGCACGCCCTGCTGGCGCGCCATCACCGCGCAGACCTCTTGCAGCGACGGCGCCTCGGACCGGTCATGCGCATAAGAAACCACACCGATGCTGGCCCCCTTGCGCGGGCGCTCGTCGGTTTCAAAGGGTGTCACGGTGGTGTTGCGGATCGGGCGCTGCAATTGCAGCAGGGCAATGTCGTTGCGGACCCGGTCGGTCGACAGTTCGCCGTCATAGACATAGGAGGGATGTTCAACCGCCCGCCGCACGCTGCGGTAAGCCGAGGCGCGCCCGTTGCGCCAGCCGGCCAGGAATTCGATGGTGGCAGGGTCGATGCGCGCCTTGGTCTGGCTGTCATAAAGGCAATGGGCGGCGGTCAGCACCAGATCCGGCGCAATCAGCGCGCCGGTGCAAAACCCCTCGCCGTTCACATCAAGACGCCCGACCGCTTCCCATTTGCGGCCCGCATCCATTGTGTCCATCCGCTGCAAAAGGCTGTCCTGCGCCATCGCCGCCGCCGGCAGCACGGCTGCCAGAACCGCCAGAATCCATTGCCTCACATGTCTCTCCTCTTATCCACCGGTTGGGAGACTACGGGTCCGTTCAGGCAAAATTAGGGCAAATGCGCAGTTTATGCAGCCCGATTCCTTTTGCGCGCTTTAACGCAGGACCGGCACCCCCGGCGCGCGTTTGCCCGGCGCCGTCAGCGCGGGCGGCTGCGGCCCGCCAGTTGCCCAGTCCAGCAGCTCCACCGTGTGCACAATGGGCAGTTCTGTGCCGGAACCGATCTGCATCATGCAGCCGATATTGCCCGCGGCGATCAGATCGGGCTGCTTGGCTTCCAGCGTCTTGACCTTGCGGGCCTTCAGTTCGGTGGAAATCTCCGGCTGCATCAGGTTGTAGGTGCCGGCCGATCCGCAGCACAGATGGCTGTCTGCGGGTTCCACCACCGTGAACCCTGCACGCCTCAAGAGCGTCTTGGGGTGTGTCTTGATCTGCTGGCCATGCTGCAGCGAACAGGCGGCGTGGTAGGCGACGGTCAGCCCCTTATCCGCACCCTCAGGGAACTCCAGCTGCATCAGCAGTTCAGAGATATCCATGGTGCGTTCCGACACCCGCGCAGCATCCGCGGCCAGCGGATCATTGCGGAACATATGGCCGTAATCCTTGACCGTGGTGCCGCAGCCCGAGGTGTTGATGACAATGGCATCCAGCCCCTGCCCGTCCATCTCCGCACCCCAGGCGCGGATGTTCTTTGCTGCGGTGGCGTGGCTTTCGTCCTCGCGCCCCATGTGATGGGTCAGCGCGCCGCAGCAGCCCGCGCCTTTGGCCACCACCACCTCGCAGCCCAGCCGGGTCAGCAGCCGGATGGTGGCGTCGTTTATATCGGTGTTCAGCGCCTTTTGCGCGCAGCCGGTCATCAGCGCCACCCGTTTCTTGCGGACTGCAGCAGCGGCAAAGCTTTGCGGATCGTCGTTGCGGCTGACCGGCGGGATGTGCCCCGGCGCCATATCCAGCATCGCCCTGAGCCGTGCGTCCGGCATCAGCCCCTTCAAGGGTTTCGCCAGTTTCGCGCCAAACAGCGCCAGGCGGAACCGGCCCGGATAAGGCAGGATCCGGGCCAGCAGCCAGCGCAGGGCGCGGTCGCTCCAGGGCCGGTCATAGTGTTTTTCGATATAGGCGCGGGCGTGGTCGACCAGATGCATGTAATGCACGCCCGAGGGACAGGTGGTCATGCAGGCCAGGCACGACAGGCAGCGGTCGATGTGCTTGACCGTCTTTTCGTCCGGCACCCGTGCGTTCTCCAGCATATCCTTGATCAGGTAAATGCGGCCGCGCGGGCTGTCGAGCTCATCACCCAGCACCTGATATGTCGGGCAGGTCGCCGTGCAAAATCCGCAATGCACACAAGAGCGCAGGATCTCGTTGGCGCGCCGGGTGCCCGGATCCTGCAGCTGCGCATCGGTAAAGGTGGTCTGCATGTGCTTATCCCATCAGTCCGGGGTTGAGGAGTTCCTTCGGGTCGAACTGGCGCCGCAGCCCTTCGGAGATTGCCGCGAGGGGGCCGGGCTGCGGCTGGAACACGCCAAGCCGCTTGCGGGTGTCCGCGCAGGCCCGCACCAGCGTGGCATGGCCCGGCACGCCGATGCGCGCGCGCAGATCGGTGCCCGCAGGCACCAGTGCCCAAATCAGCCCGCCGCCCCAGTCGAACTGCAGCACCTCGGCCTGCAGCCGCGGTGCCAGCGCAACGGCATCGGAGGGTCTCACCGAAATCCGCCAAACATCGCCTGCCCGCCCGTGAAAGCCCGCGCCATCGCGGATGCCTTGCCACAGGCCGGCGTCCTCGCTTTCGATCTGCGGACTGCCAAAGCCACCCAATTCCGATACCAGCTTGCGGCACCGGTAGGCCGCTGAGTCCGCAAACCCCTCGACCCGGACAAAGGCGGTTTGCTTCTCCGGATCATAGGCCGCGCCGGTCACGTCATAGGGGGACCCCAACGCCGCGGACATCGCCGCCACCGCGGCAGCCAGATCAGCGCCCTCAATGGCAACTGTTGCCGACGCCTCGGCGCGCGGCAGCACCTTCATCGACACCTCGCTCAGCACTCCCAGGGTGCCATGGGCGCCGCACATCAGTTTCACCAGATCATAGCCGGTGACATTCTTCATCACCCGGCCGCCGTTCTTCACCGCTTGGCCGGAACCATCCACAAAGCGCACTCCCAGCAAGTGGTCCCGCGCCGCCCCCGACTGGATGCGGCGGGGACCGGAGACGCCTGCGGCAATCACCCCGCCAATGGTCGGCTCGCCCTCGGTGCCCAGCAGCCCGCGATGATCCATCGGCTCAAACGCCAGCTGCTGATTTTCCGCGGCCAGCAGTGCCTCGACCTCAGCCACCGGCGTGCCCGCCCGGACCACAAGCGTCAGCGCGCCGGGTTCATAAAGCTCCACGCCGGACAGGCCTCTGGTACTCAGCCCTTCGCCGTCAATGGCCAGCCCGCGGGTGCCGCCGCCCTGGACGCACAGCGGTCCGCTTGCTCCTGCTAGCATTTCGGCCAGTTCGGCCTCGCTCTGAGGTGTCAGCATCTTCATCTTTCCAAAAAATACTCTGGGGTTTGGGGCAAAGCCCCAATCATTCAGCCGCCTATGCCGCCGCCCGGCGGCCCTCGCTCACCGATAGCGGAAACACCTTGGCCGGGTTGAGCAGCCACTTCGGGTCGAACACATCCTTGACCTTCAACTGCGCCTCAAGGTCCGCCGCCGTGTACTGATGCAGCATCAGATCGCGTTTTTCGATCCCGACCCCGTGCTCACCGGTCAAACAGCCGCCGGCCTCGACACAGAGTTTCAGGATCTCTGCCCCGAAAGCCTCGCAGGTTTCCAGATCGCCGGGCTTGTTGGCATCAAACAGGATCAGCGGGTGCATGTTGCCGTCCCCGGCATGGAACACATTCGCCACATCCAATCCGAACTCCCGGCTCATCTCAGCAATGCGACGCAGCACAAACGGCAGCGAGGACACCGGGATAGTGCCATCGAGACACATGTAGTCGTTGATCTGCCCCATCGCGCCAAAGGCCGACTTGCGGCCCAGCCAGATCCGGCCGGCCTCTTCCGCATCGCCGGCCTCGCGCAGCTCCACCGGATTGTGGGACCGGGCGATTTCAGTTATCAGCCCCAGCTGGTGATCAATTTCCTCGGGACTGCCCTCGACCTCGACGATCAGCAGCGCTTCGCACATCGGGTAACCAGCCTTGGCAAAGGCCTCGCAGGCCTCGATACAGGGGCGGTCCATGAATTCGATCGCCACCGGCAAGACACCCGCCTTGATGATGTCCGAGACACAGGCACCGGCCACCTCATTGCTGTCATACCCGATCAGCACCGGCCGCGCGCCTTCGGGCTTGCGCAGGATCCGCAGGGTGGCCTCTGTCACCACGCCCAGCTGGCCTTCGCTGCCGCAAATCACACCCAGGAGATCCAGCCCGCCTGCATCCAGATGCTCTCCGCCGATCTCCACCACGGTGCCGTCCATCATCACCATGGTGACGCCCAGCAGGTTGTTCGTCGTCACGCCATACTTAAGGCAATGCGCCCCACCCGAGTTCATTGCGATATTACCGGCAATGGCACAGGCCAGCTGCGAGGACGGGTCGGGCGCATAGAAGAAGTCCTCCTCCTCCACCGCGCCGGAAACACTCAGGTTGGTGCGCCCAGTCTGAACCCGGATGATGCGGTTGCCGTAATCGGTTTCCAGAACCCCGTTCATCCGCGCCACGCCAAGGATGACGCAATCCGCCGTCGGCAGCGCCCCGCCCGCCAGCGACGTGCCAGCACCGCGCGGCACTACCGGCACGCCTTCCGCGTGGCAGATCCGCAGAATGTCCGAGACCTCCTGCGTGCTCCGCGGCAGCACCGCCAGCAGCGGCGGGCATTTATAGGCCGTCAGCGCGTCGCATTCATAAGCGCGGGTCTCTGCCGCGTCCTGGATCACCGCATCATCAGGCAGCACAGCCAGCAGCCGCTCGGCAAGCCGCGCTTTGCGGGCCAGAATGGCGGGGTTCGGGGGTGGCATCTCCATGGCGCTCTCCTATTTGGTAAAGTAATATTACCAATTACGCCACCTGGCAAGAGACGGATTGCCGCGCCAGGATCAGCCCCCTAGTGTCGGGCCATGATCTGGACCACCCGCCTTGCGCAATTCTCCCTGTTCGACCTTGCCGCTCTCGCCCTGCTGATTGCAGGCTGGCTGTGGATCGGCTGGCGGATCGAGAACCCGCCTGCGGGGCGGCCCTCGGTGTCCTGGCTGATGGCGGATTTCCGGCGCGACTGGATGAAACAGATGGTCGAACGCGATCCGCGGATCTTTGATGCGCAGCTGGCGGGCAACCTGCGCCAGGCCACGGCCTTCTTTGCCTCCGCCGCGATGATAGCGATTGGCGGCGGGCTGGCCCTGATCGGCAATACCGAGCAGCTTGCCGGAGTGGCCGAAGACCTGATCCAGGACAGCGCCCCGGCCTTTGTCTGGGAGGTTAAGATCCTGGTGGTGCTGCTGTTTCTATCAAATGCGTTTTTGAAATTTGTCTGGTCACACCGGCTGTTCGGCTATTGTGCGGTGCTGATGGCCGCAGTGCCGAATGACCGCAAGGATCCGCTTGCCTACCCCCGCGCCGCGCAGGCCGCCGAAATCAGCATCACCGCCGCGCGCAGCTTCAACCGCGGCATGCGGGCGACGTATTTTGCGCTGGCTGCCGTGGCCTGGCTGGCGGGCGCGCTGCCGCTGGCAGGCGCCGCGGTGATCACCTTTGCGGTGCTGTACCGGCGGGAATTTGCCTCGCACTCCCGCACAATCCTGCTGCGCATCCCGCCAATCAGCAAAGGGGACACAGTTTCGTGACTGCACCTCTTCCGGGCGCGCGGCTAAGGTAGCGCCATGAAACAGACCCTTGCCGTCTTCGTACTCTGCTCCATCGCGATTCCTGCCCTTGCGGAAGAGCCGGTGATCGAAAATGCAACAGCCCGTCAATCCGGCGGCGGCTGGACGGTCAGCGTCACTCTTTCCCACCCCGATACCGGTTGGGGTCATTATGCCGACGGATGGCGGGTGCTGGACATGGCGGGCAAGGAGCTGGGCCTGCGCGTGCTGGCGCATCCGCATGAACACGAACAGCCTTTTACCCGGTCTCTCAGCGGTGTGCAGGTCCCGGATGGCACTACCCAAGTTCAAATTCAGGCCCGCTGCCTGGTGGACGGGTGGAGCCAGGACACATACGTCCTCACCCTGCCCTGATCTTCATCTTTCTGAAAATACTCGCGCCGCAGGCGCATTCAGACCCTATGGTACGGGCTGCCCGCCAGGATGGTTGCTGCGCGGTAGATCTGCTCGGCCAGCATCACCCGCACCAGCATATGCGGCCAGACCATCTTGCCAAAGGAGATCGAGAAATCGGCCTCGGCCCGCAAGCCGGGATCAATCCCGTCTGCCCCGCCGATAATCAGCGCCAGGTCCTGACGGCCACTGTCGCGCCAGCCTGCCAGCCTGTCCGCAAAATCCGGGGAAGAGATCACCTTGCCGCGCTCATCCAGGGTGCAGATCACCGCGCCCTTAGGCAAGGCCTTGCGCAGCAATGCTGCCTCAGCCGCCATGCCGCCATTCTTCTTGTCCTCAATCTCAACCACCCGCGCAGGCCCCAGGCCCAGCGCGCGGCCGGTCCGGTCAAACCGGGCAATATAGTCGTCGATGAGGGATTTTTCAGGGCCAGCCCGCAACCGGCCGGCCGCGCAGATATGCAGTCGCATGAAATTCCAAAAGCAATCCGGCCCGCACCCAGGCGCGGGCCTGCATCAAATCAGCCTTGGATCAGCCCTCGGCAGCCGGGGTTGACGGGGCTGCCGCAGTGCCTGTGGGCATCCACATCTTCTCGAGCTGATAAAACTCGCGCACTTCCGGGCGGAAGATATGGACAATCACATCACCGGTGTCGATCAGCACCCAGTCGCCGGTATCCTTGCCTTCGACCTTGCAGCCAAGCTGGTATTCCTGTTTGAGCCGGTCGGTCAGCTTTTCAGCCATGGCGGCAACCTGGCGGGTGGAGCGGCCCGAGGCCAGCACCATGTAATCGCCGATCGCCGTCTTGCCGCGCAGGTCGATCTGCACCACATCTTCGGCTTTGTCATCGCTGAGTGAGGAGAGAATCCGCTCCAGCAGCTGTTCGCTGGTGGGCTGGGACTGGGAAGCCATCACGGCTGCCCCATTGACAGCGGCATCCGCCGCTTGAGGTACGGGTGACAGGACAGAGTCCTCCTTGCAACGCGCCGCCAAGCCCCGGCGCCGGGCCTATTAATAATGTAGCAACCAGATGGTGAATTTTCAATGAAACCCCGCTCCGGCGATGCAAGCCCTGTGCTTTATCCCTCATTTCCGGCAGGTGCAACCCTGACCGGCAGCGGGTCGTTCAGCATCCGCACTTCCCGCTGCGGGAAGGGGATCGAGATATCTTCGGCCTGGAACGCATCCCACAGCGCCAGATAGACATTGCCGCGGATATTGGTGAGGCCGCCAGTGGGATCGTCGATCCAGATTCTGAGAACATAATCAACGCTGCTGTCGCCAAAACCGGTGATATGGCAGACCGGCTTCTTGCCGCCTGCGCTCAGCACTCTGTTCACTCCCAAGGCCGCCTCTATCGCGATCTTGCGCACCTTGTGCGGGTCGTCGCCGTAACTGGTGCCGAACGTCAGATCCAGCCGCACGAATTTATCGGAATGCGACCAGTTCACCACCTGCGACGTGATCAGGTCCTCATTAGGAATCAGGTATTCCCGCCCGTCGCGGGTCACGACCGAGACATAGCGCGCACCCAGCGCGTTGATCCAGCCGAAGGTATCGCCGAGACTGATCACATCGCCCGGTTTGATTGACTTGTCCAACAGGATGATCAGGCCCGACACCAGATTCGACACCACTTTTTGCAGGCCGAAACCAAGACCCACACCGATGGCGCCGGACAGCACTGCCAGCCCGGTCAGGTCGATGCCGATGGCCTTAAGGCCAATGAAGAACGCACCGCCGAACAGCAGGATCTGCGCCATCTTGGCGCCCAGCACCTGCATTGACGGGGAGATATCGGCGTTGCCGCGGATACGGTTGGCCGCCACCGATGAAATCACCCGCGCCAGCGTCAGCATGACGCCAAGAATGACCGCCGCCTGAACCACCAGATAGAGCGAGATCCTAAGGTCGCCGAATTCGATGGCGACGCCGTCCAGCAGATGAATTGCCTCTTGAGTGATGCCCAGAATACGCAGGGTGATCCAGGTCCAGGCGCCGTATTTCACCAGGTTCCGCAGCAAGGGATTGCCGACCAGTCTGGTCGCAAATGAGACAATCAGCCAGGCCAGCGACAGGTTGCCGATCAGCTCCAGCAGCCGCGAGCGGCTGGGCCAGGTCGCCTCCTGCATGATCAGCACCACCAGCCAGATCAGCAGCACAAACAGGATGCCGCGGATCCGTTTGTGCAGCACCAGCCCCACCCGCATCCGCCAGCGCGGCCAGCCCTCGCGCCCGCGCAGCCAGTCATGGAACGCGCTGCCCAACGGCTTGGCGATCAGGGCAGCCAGCACGAACACCGCCAGTGCAATGCCAACCTGATAGGCGTTCCAAGGCCTTAGCAGAAGCTCGCCCCCTTGCATCAGCAAGTCCCAGATCTGCTGCCCGAATTCCAGCGCGTCGGCGGTGCTTTCCGCGATTGCGTCCTTTGGCAGGGTCTGCTCTTCCGGCTCCATCACGCCCCCTTTTTTCCGCCAGTGTGCCGCTCCTGAATGCTTTGATCAAGATGAGACAAGGGCGGCGCCCGGCCGTGGGCAGACGGCACGGCGGTTTGATGTCTCTGCCGCCTGCATCACCCCGGCGTTAGAACGAATCTTGATTGCCGGCCCTTGCGGATGTATCTGACAGCCATGACCCTCGTATTGGCGCAAAAGATAGAACTGCAAGACCGCGCACGGCTGCGCGAACGGTTCTATGGCGCCGCCCGCACGGTCCTGGCGCGCCTATAAGGCCGTTGCCCAGCCCAAAGCCAGCATACCCAAATACATACGGGAGTGGACCCATGTCCCCCAAAACACTCTATGACAAAATCTGGGATGCGCATGTTGCGCATGAAGCCGAGGATGGCACCAGCCTGCTTTATATCGACCGCCACCTGGTCCACGAAGTGACCAGCCCGCAGGCGTTCGAAGGCCTGCGCATGGCCGGCCGCGGCGTACATGCCCCGGATAAAACCATCGCGGTGCCGGACCACAACGTGCCGACCACGCTCGACCGTGCCAAAGGCATCGAGAACGAGGAAAGCCGCATCCAGGTTGAGGCGCTCGACAAGAACGCCCGCGAATTCGGCGTGCATTACTACCCGGTAGATGACGTCCGCCAGGGCATTGTGCATATCGTTGGCCCGGAACAGGGCTGGACCCTGCCCGGCATGACCGTGGTCTGCGGTGACAGCCACACTGCCACCCACGGCGCCTTTGGCGCGCTGGCGCATGGCATCGGCACCTCCGAGGTCGAGCACGTGCTGGCCACCCAGACGCTGATTCAGAAAAAGTCCAAGAACATGAAGGTGGAGATCACCGGCAAGCTGAAGCCGGGCGTGACCGCCAAGGACATCACTCTGGCTGTGATCGGCGAGACCGGCACCGCCGGCGGCACCGGCTATGTGATTGAGTATTGCGGCGAAGCAATCCGGGATCTGTCGATGGAAGGCCGCATGACGGTCTGCAACATGGCGATCGAGGGCGGCGCCCGTGCCGGCCTGATCGCCCCGGACCAGACCACCTATGATTATGTCAAAGGCCGCCCGCACGCCCCCAAAGGCGCCCAATGGGAAGCCGCGCTGACCTGGTGGAAGACCCTGTTCACCGATGAAGGCGCCCATTTCGACAAGGTTGTCACCCTGAAGGGCGAAGACATCCAGCCGGTTGTGACCTGGGGCACCAGCCCTGAGGACGTGCTGCCGATCACCGGTGTGGTGCCCGCACCTGAGGATTTCACCGGCGGCAAGGTTGAGGCGGCCCGCCGTTCGATTGAATACATGGGGCTGACCCCCGGTCAGAAACTGACCGACATCGAGATCGACACCGTATTCATCGGTTCCTGCACCAACGGCCGCATCGAAGATCTGCGCGCCGTGGCCGAGGTGGTGAAGGGCAAGAAGATCAAGGACGGCATGCGCGCCATGATCGTTCCCGGATCCGGCCTGGTGCGTGCCCAGGCCGAAGAAGAAGGCCTGGCCGGGATCTTTGAGGCTGCCGGTTTCGAGTGGCGTCTTGCGGGTTGCTCCATGTGCCTGGCGATGAACCCTGACCAGTTGTCCGAGGGCGAGCGCTGCGCCGCAACCTCGAACCGGAACTTCGAGGGCCGTCAGGGCTACAAGGGCCGCACCCATCTGGTGTCGCCAGCCATGGCAGCCGCCGCTGCACTGACCGGCAAGCTGACCGATGTGCGTGAGCTGATCTGAGCCTAAGGGGGCACCGATGCCGTCCAGCCCTTCCCTTCCCGCAGTCGCAAGCCTGTGGATCGGTGACAGCCTGAACTGGCTGCACGAGCTGTCATTGGCCAGTTTCGTGCAGCGCGGCCACGAGGTTGTGCTGTTCCACACCGGGCCTGCGGCGCCGCCGGTGCCGCCAGGTGTCCGCACCTGCCCGGCAGCGGAAATCTGGGACCCCGTCCAGGCGGGGCACGGGGAGGCGCCTGCGTCTATGCTGTCGGATCTGTTCCGCCTGTATCTGCTGAAACAGACGGAGATGATCTGGATCGACACAGATATGCTTTGCTGCCGGCCGTTGCCGGACGTGGACTATCACGTGGGCTATGAGCCGACGCGCTCGATCAACGGCGCGGTGCTGCGGCTGCCGAAAGGCTCCGCAACGCTGAACCATCTGCTGGACTGGTTTGAGGATCCCGAATGGGTGCCGCCCTGGCTGGGCCGCAAGATCCGCAAGGAGGTGGAGGCCGCTCCGCCCGGCAAGCGCCTGCTGGCAGCCTTTGAACTGCAGCGCCCGTCGCTTGGCCCCCGGGCACTGGATTACACGCTGAACCTGACCGGCGAGGTCGAACACGTCCGCGAGCCGGAGGTATTCTATCCGATCCGCGGCGTTCTGACCGACGTGCTGTTCAGCGGCCAGTGCCAGGAAGACGGCTGGCTCACCGAAAACACGCTGGCCGTTCATCTCTACGCATCCATGGTGCGCCGCTACCACAAGACGCACCGGCCCGAAAAACACAGCTTCATCGCACGCCACGCGCAGGAGATCGGTTTTGATCTCAGCGGTCTGAAGCACCAGAAACAAGGAAACGAGTAATGGAAAAATTCCAGAAACTGCAGGGTATCGCCGCCCCGATGCCGCTGGTGAACATCGACACCGACATGATCATCCCCAAGGTGTTCCTGAAATCCATTCAGCGCACCGGCTTCGGCAAGAACCTGTTCGACGAGATGCGCTATAACCGCGACGGCACCGAGATCGAGGATTTCGTGCTGAACAAACCGCAGTACCGGGACGCTGAGATTCTGGTGGCGGGCGACAACTTCGGCTGCGGTTCCTCGCGCGAACACGCGCCCTGGGCAATTGCCGATTTCGGCATCAAATGCATCGTTTCGACGTCTTTTGCCGACATCTTCTTCAACAACAGCTTCAAGAACGGGATCCTGCCGATCGTGCTGCCGCAGGAACAGGTCGACCTTCTGATGGCCGATGCGGAAAAAGGCGCCAACGCCCGCATGACCGTGGACCTGGAAGCGCAGGAGATCACCACCTCGGACGGCGAAGTGATCTCTTTTGAAGTGGATGCTTTCAAAAAGCACTGCCTGCTGAACGGTCTGGACGATATCGGCCTGACGATGGAAAAAGCGGACGCCATCAAGACATTTGAAGACAAGACCGCGCAGGCCCGCCCTGGGTCTGACCCTGGGTCTGCCCCCGCATTCTGCCAAAAACACTTCAGAGCCGCCCGGCCCGGGCGGCTCTTCTGTTTTCGCCCGCCAGATTCGCGCCGCATTCCCGCCGCAATTCAGCTCTGACCCTTTCGTTGTGCTCCCCCGGCTCTCTTCCACTGCATCTGGTAGGCGGCCCCCACCCCGTTTGTTTTTCACCAAAACCCTGATGCAATCGGGCACCAGTGCCGCGGGGAAAGTGGCCCCTGCCCTGCCGCCGGGCCTTGAGCGGAAAGCCGCCGCCCGGCAACAATAGGGCAAAAATGAGGCAGAGCGCCCTGGGCCATTCCCGGGGGCTTCAATTCTGGACCCAGAGGCGAAAACGCCCGTTCCAGTTTGAAGGGATTGAGAGACGTGTTTGCACGCATCACAGGCGCGGCGTTCCGCGGCATATTGGTGGCTATGCTGTTTGCCATGCCGACGCTGATCCTGCCGGCATCGGCCACCGAGTCGCCGGAAATCATCCTGTTCATTGCGCTCCTGGGGTCGGCCCTGGCCTTCACCGAATACAACTCGCACTTCCCCAGCTTCGTGGATTTCCGCAATGCGCCGCCGATCAACCGGATGCGCTTTGCCGCCTGTGCTGCGTCTGTCGGCGCGCTGAGCCTGCTGGCGGCCCATCCGCTGGAGCCGACCGGGCTGACCGCGCTGATCCACCGTCTTGGCGGCTGGCTGGGCGGACAGCTGGATTTTGCCTATTCGCCGGTGCAGCTGACGGTTCTGATGCTGCCGCCGCAGGTCCCGGAAGCCACAATGCTGATGGTGCGCGATGCCGCCGGGCTGGTTTATGCGATCGCCGGCGCCGCGATTGCCGGCTTTGCGCTGGTGATCCGTGTCGGCCACTGGCCTGTCGGCAGCGGCGCTTTCAATGTGTGGGTCAACCTGCCGCTGTTCGACCCCACCACTGGCGGCGATGTGGTGCAGCGGTTGCAGCGCGACGCGCGGGTCAATGTCATCGGCGGCGTGCTGCTGCCGTTTGCCCTGCCCGCCGCGGTCAAGATGGCCTCGGGCTTGGTCGATCCCGGAATTCTGGCAGCCCCGCATATGCTGATCTGGGTGATCAGCGCCTGGGCGCTGGTGCCTGCCTCGATGATCATGCGCGGCATGGCCATGCAGCGCATCGCCGGGCTGATCATGCACAAACGGCGCGCCGCCGGCAGCGCCGCGGACGAGGCGCTGCAAACCGCATGAGGCGGCTGGCGGCGAGCCTCCTTCTTCTGATCCTTGCCGCCGGAGCAGGCCAGGCCGGCACCCTGCGCATCGCAACCTTCAACACAGAGCTGTCACGGGACGGGCCCGGCCTGCTGCTGCGCGACATCGAGCGCGGCGGCGATCCGCAAATTGCCGCGGTGGTAGAGGTGATCTCTGCCGCACAGCCGGATGTGCTGGCACTGCAGGGGATTGATTGGGACTACGAAGGCCGCAGCCTTGCCGCCCTGGCCGGGCTGCTGGCAGAGGCCGGGGCCGCCTATCCTTACCGTGTTTTTCTGCAGCCCAATACCGGGCTGCCGCCCCCGGCCCTGCTGGATATGGATGGCAATGGCAGGACCGGCGGGCCGCGTGACAATCAGGGCTATGGCCGGTTCCGCGGCCAGGGCGGTATTGCGCTTTTGTCGCGGCTGCCGGTTGATCGCGACGGTATCCGCGAATTCTCGGCCCTGCTGTGGCGGGACCTGCCCGGCGCGCTGCTGCCTGAACACCCGGACGGGCGCCCGTTTCCCTCCAGCGAGGTGCAGAAGGTGCAGCGCCTGTCTGCCACCGCGCATTGGCTGGTGCCGCTGGAATTGCCCGGCGGCGGCCAGTTGAACGTGATGACATTCCACGCTACGCCGCCAGTGTTTGACGGGCCGGAAGACCGCAACGGGCGGCGCAACCGCGATGAAATCCGCCTGTGGCAGCTGCTGCTGGATGGCCGACTGGGCGCCGTACCCCAAGCGCCCTTTGTGATTGCCGGTGACGCCAATCTCGACCCCGAACGCGGTGAAGGCCGCAAGGACGCCATCCGCAATCTGCTGGGCGATCCCCGGCTGCAGGACCCGCAGCCGCTCAGCCCGCAAGCCGGAACTGCAACCGTGGAGTGGCAGGGCGCCGGGCGGATGCGGGTGGATTATGTGCTGCCCTCTGCCGGGCTGACCGTCACCGGCAGCGGCGTTGTCTGGCCGGATGCTCCGGGTGCAGCAGCCGCCATTGCCAGCCGCCACCGGCTGGTTTGGGCCGATATCGCGCTGGACTAGGGCCAGGACCCGGCCCGGCCTGCGCGAATCCCAACCAAACCCCTTTAATTTCAGGGCCTATTGTTGACCCTGCCCCGCTGTCCCGCTACGCCCTTGCCAGCTGTTTTTAGGAGGACTCCCATGCCCAACCCATCGATTTTGATTCTGCCCGGCGACGGGATCGGCCCCGAAGTCATGGCCGAAGTGCGCAAGATCATCTCCTGGTTCGGCGGCAAGCGCGGCCTGCAGTTCGATGTGAGCGAGGATCTGGTCGGCGGCGCGGCCTATGACAAGCATGGGCTACCGCTGGCGGATGAAACCATGGCCAAGGCCCAGGAGGCCGACGCTGTTCTGCTCGGCGCCGTCGGCGGCCCGGCCTATGACGATCTGGATTTCTCGGTAAAACCCGAGCGCGGCCTGTTGCGTCTGCGCAAGGAAATGGACCTCTATTCCAACCTGCGTCCGGCGCAGTGCTTTGACGCGCTGGCAGATTTCTCCTCGCTTAAGAAGGACATCGTGGCCGGCCTCGACATCATGATCGTGCGCGAGCTGACCTCGGGCGTCTATTTCGGCGAGCCGCGCGGCATTTTTGAAGAAGGCAACGAACGCGTCGGCATCAACACCCAGCGCTACACCGAGAGCGAGATCGAACGCGCCGCCCGCTCCGCGTTTGAGCTGGCGATGCGCCGGGGCAAAAAGGTCTGCTCGATGGAGAAGGCCAATGTGATGGAAAGCGGCATTCTGTGGCGTGAAGTGGTGACCCGTGTCTCGGCTGACTACCCCGAGGTTGAGCTGAGCCATATGTATGCCGACAACGGTGCGATGCAGCTGGTGCGCGCGCCTAAACAGTTCGACGTGATCCTGACCGACAACCTGTTCGGCGACATCCTGTCCGACTGTGCGGCGATGCTGACCGGCTCGCTTGGCATGCTGCCTTCTGCGTCGCTTGGCGCACCGATGGAAAACGGCCGCCCCAAGGCGTTGTACGAACCGGTGCACGGCTCCGCCCCCGACATCACCGGTCAGGGCAAGGCCAACCCGATCGCCTGCATCCTGAGTTTTGCGATGGCGTTGCGCTACAGCTTTGATCAGGGCGCCGAGGCCGACCGACTGGAAGCCGCGGTTGAGAAGGTGCTGGCCGACGGCGTGCGCACTGCCGACCTGCTGGGTGAAGACGGCGTGGAGCCGGTTTCCACCAGCCAGATGGGCGATGCCGTGCTTGCCGCCTTGGAGGCAAGCCTCTGATATTGAGGCAGGTCCAAGCACGTTTCAAAGCCCCGCCTGACCGTCAGCGCGGGGCTTTTTTTATGCCCCTCCCATGATCGCGCAGGCCCCTTTGGCGCCCGCAAAAAGAATTCCTGAAAACCACAGCTTTCTACGGAATCGCCCTTGTCAAACCCCGCCCCTGAGCTATTTCGCCCTCCACGGTCGGAGCGTAGCTCAGCCTGGTAGAGCACTGTCTTCGGGAGGCAGGGGCCGGAGGTTCGAATCCTCTCGCTCCGACCAATAAAACAAGGCGCCTTAGGGCGTCTTTTTTATTTTTAGGCGGCGCGTTTCTGGTTAGTCACCCAGAAACCCCTCGATTTTGCCGTTCATAAGCTCCGCCGCTTCGGTTTGGAACTCCGGGTGGTGGTGGTAACAAACGCGCTCTGATGTCTCAATTGAGGTCGAAAAAAAATTGGCCGCAACCGCCAATTTCAGGCCGGATTGCATCGCCCCGGGGCCTTGTTGCAAAAATCGGGCGAGGGATTCACTGCGTGAAACCAGCATGCTAGCTGTGAGCCATGAGCAGTTGGGCCGCTAGGAAGTACAAGACCACGAACTGGCCGGCTTACAATGAGGCACTAAGGCGGCGCGGTTCGCTGACGGTGTGGTTTGATCCCGACATTGTGTGGAGACCTGCGCCGACGGGACGGCAGCCGAGCTTCAGCGATGCCGCAATCCAGACCTGCCTGACGATGAAGGTGCTGTTCGCGATGCCGTTGCGACAGACGGCTGGGTTCGTCGAAAGCCTCCTGCGGCTGGTCGGGCTGGACTGGCCGGTCCCGGACTTCAGCCCCTTGTGCCGTCGCCGACGGAAGCTGAACGTGGCCATCCCCTACCGTGGAGGGAAAGGCCCGCTGAACCTGTTGATCCCCTCTCGTGACATCACTGCGTGATGCACTGCCGGGCAGCGGACAGCACCGGGATCAAGGCCGAGGGCGAAGGTGAGTGGAATGCCCGAAAGCCCCCCTCTCGCACATGCCCTGCATGTGCTGCCGGGCAGCGGGTGGCTCCAAGCGGCGCATCTGGCGCAAGATACACATCCCTTGCCCGTCAGGGTCATGCACAGCATGATCCCGAGAGGGGAATTGATGAGGAAACGCTGGAAGTTCGGGCGGTTGATGTCACCAGTAGCAATATCGGCGACGCCCCCATACTACCGGAACTGCTGGGCCAGACCGGAGCGGATCAGGACGTCGCGCCGGTCACAGCCGACGGGGCCTGCGGCACAAGAAATTGCCACGAGGCAATCGCTGCCCGAAATGCTGCCGCTGTCATACCGCCCCGCAAGAACGCAAAGCCTTGGAAACCAACGAGTCCCGGCGCCGTCGCCCGCAACGCAGCGCTGCGAGCCTCGAAGGACTTGGGCCGTGCCGTCTGGCGACGGTGGAGCGGCTGCCACCGCCGGAGCCGTGTCGAGATATGAGGAGGATCAGAAAAGGATCCGGGGGATCCTTTTCCCGACGATTGTATGAATTGCATCAAACTCCTTGGCCAATCCTTGATGGCACGAGACTTCGAACGCCAAGTCGCCGAGCTGCAGGTCCGTATCGCCGTGCTGAACGGCTACACTGCGCTTGGCATATCTGTTACGCGGCCCGTGGGGTAAGTCCGTCCGGGGAAAGGGGAACTACGGTCAAACCCCGATTTGTGCATCAGGGCCCACCCCAGGTAATCGTTGTGTGTTTGAGAGTGTGCGGCGTGACGTCGCCCCCTAGCCCGGCATTCTGACGAATCGTCCGCCAACTCGTTTTGATGGAGCCGACACGGGCGCCGTCGTGTTCCACCAGCCAGATCTTGCCGTTCGCTTTCAGGCGCCGAACATGCCCCAGGAACTTTCGGGGCAACTTCGCTGGAGCGCGCCGCTTTTTAGTCGTGCGTTCTTCGACGCCCTTCCGGTGGTAGGTCCCGGTAGTGGTGTCGATCCAGCCACCTTTGGTCTGGTGTTCGAGCTTGGTGTTCAAGAACGCCTCTTTGCACGTGCCCGTGTAGACCCCCGCCAGAATGAACCACGCCATATGCCGGCTCTTGCTCTTTGTGCTGTCCTCCGTCGGGCGGGCGCGTGCCGCCCGGATCAGTTTCGCGACCTTGTCCCGGGTCAGCCAGCTCTCTTTGGCCTCCCCTTTCGCGGGCAACGTTACCTTTGAAGCTTGGGTCTGGTGTCCTTCCCTCACAAAATACCGCAGCGCCGTTTCGAGGCAGCCCAGTTCCCGACGAACCGTGTTCGGCGCCGCGGGGCGTTCATGCTTGGTGTCGACATAGACCATGCGGGTATTGGCGTATGTGAACGACCCCAACGACCCCGGCGGCCCGACCGAATACGGCGTCACGATCCGCACCTTGCGCCGTCTTCGCGGCTCTGCCACGGCGGCAGACGTCCGGGCGCTGAACGTGTCTGAGGCGGTCGAAATCTACAAGCGTCACTATTTCTACGGCCCCAAGATCGACCAGCAGCCCGCGCCGCTACAGGCCAGCGTCTACGACATGCAAGTTGATACTGGTTCCAATGGTGTGCGGATCTTGCAGCGGCTTATGGCTGAATTTGGCGAGCGTGTGACCGTTGACGGCGCGCTGGGACCGCAATCCATCGGCACAACAAATCGCGCCTTTGCAAAGGCCGGGCAGTATCTGGTCGATGCCTACGGCATCGCCTGGCGCGATTATACTTTCCGGCTGGCAGACCAGCGCCCGGCGTCGCGCAAATACGCCCGGGTCCGCGCAGGCGATAAAGACGGGTGGATCAAACGCGCCGAAGAATTCATGGCGCCAAAGTACCGCCTGACCGAAACGCAGTTCAAACAGAGGGTAGCAACATGGGGCTGATCAAGTGGCTTATTGGCGGCGGCGCCGAGCAGATCGGGGCGACCGTGGAGCGGGTCGGCGGGTTTTTTCGCCCAAATGCGGAGGCGTCCGCCGCGCGGGCGCATGACATTGACGCTGCCGCCCTGTCGCAATACGCGGCAGAGTTCCAAGCCCACCAGCAGCGCACATGTTTCGACAGCCTGATGGACAGCCTGAACCGCATGGTGCGGCCCGTGATAACCCTGACCGTCCTGGGCGTGATCCCGGCGGTGATGCTGTGGCCTGAACAGATGGCCGTCACCTTCGCTGCACTCGCGCTCCTGCCGACGGGCTACTGGGCCTTGGTGAGCGTGATTACCGGCTTTTACTACGGCGGGCGAATGCAGCTGAAAGCCCAGGACTTCGAACGATCCGTTTCCGATGCCGTCGCCCGGGCGCCCCAGGTTATCGAGAACATGCGACGTTTGCGCGACCATTTGTCACCCGGCGAAGCCGAAGCAGACGACGATCCGCGGGACGGCGAAGAAAACGCTGCAGTAGCCGCATGGAAATTGGGCAACCAAATCTGAAACCTCAGCCGCTCAGACTTGTTGTGCCTTGGGGAGTTACCCTGGGCGCATTTAAGGTACTCTACTGTCCGCAGCAGCGTTTGAATTTTTGGCCACTTCCGCAAGGACAGGCGGCGTTACGACCAAGCTTCCGTCCCACTTTTGCTGCCAACGTTTGGGTGCGTTTGATCTTTGGCGATACTGGCGCACCTACATTTATTCGGCCACTTTCAACTACGCTACCGGGCTTCATTCCTCTTCCATAGTCGATTCCCGCAAGGCTCAATGCAGCACCCTGGCCTCTTGCGAGAGGTACGGCAGGGTCATACGCCACTCTATCGTCACCGACACCCAAAGCCACAACGCAATCGTTGATTTTCTGGCCGGCCGCATGCTGATGGTACCCATCTGGATTTGTAATTCCTAAGTCCTTACCGTCGCAAGTCAGACGGTACCCGAAACTTGAAAGATCCATACTCTCGACAATAATTTTGGACCTGGGGACCACCCTAAGTTTAAGAGCGACACTTCCTGGCCCGTTTCTAAAGATTAGTGCGTTACAGGTTTGCTCGACATCCCAGTTTTCAGCGTCAGACCGCCACTCGTTATCTTCGATCTTGAGAATAGACTTGCCACCAGAGTTTCTAAAGTCAGCGTTCAGACGGATCGGGCCGCCGTTCTCTTCAGGTGGGTTGAACCAAAGAACCGGCTCATTCTTGATAGTAAGAATGTAATCACAATTCTTAGCCGTCACTGGTCCGAGTTTCACAATTGGCATCTCGCCTGAAAAGTCGAAAATACCGTGTGAAAACCCGTCTCTGTGACATGCTGGTTTACTCTTGTGCTCCCAAACTTTTTCCTTGGACCATAGCTTACTGGTGACGTTGCCATGACACCGTTTGCACAAGAGGGTCATCCTCCCCGCGTCGTGGCTTTTAGCTTCGCTATAGACCGGGTCGATGTGCTCGTAATCACAGATTGCGTGGCCACAGATCACACATCCGAAACCTGCTTCCTGTCGGATCGTTCTGCACGTATCTGCGTCAATTTGCCTTGGTAGTCCGTGCTTGTTTTCCATGTTTCGGTACTCGCAAATGATTGGGTGATACTCAAACAGGCACCGCAACCTTTACGGGACTTCGAACAGTCTTTCCAGTGGTACGGCGGTGCCACAACCGCTTACGGATAGTAGCGTCTCGGAGCCGTCCTAGCGGTGTTTCTTGGCACTGCCAGGAAATACCGACATTGAAAGCCCTCAAGCGGCGCCTAAGATCCCCTTGAACCCAACAAAACAAAGCCCCACCCCCGCTGAACTGTCTTCGGAAGACAGGGGCGGGAGGTTCAAACTCTCGCGCTCCGGCCAATATAACAAGGTGCCTTAGGGTGGTTTTTTGAAGCGGTGCTCAGTGCTTTCTGGAGGTGGGATCAGACCTTTGCCAGCGCGGACATATGCAGCTTTTTCCACAGAACATCCAACGCCGGCTTGGTGCTGCGCGGATCGCGGTAAAGGCGGATTTCCAGATCGGTGGCCAGCCGGTCGTCCACCACCGCAAAGCGCCCCTGCTTGATTTCCTCACGGCACAGGCTGAGGGGCAGCCAGCCCATGCCAAAGCCCTCTTGGATCATCGCCTTGACACTGTTGGCCAGCGCGTTCTGGTTGACCACAAAGACCTTCTGGCCGGGCAACAGCTGTGCCAGTGCGAATTCCTGAACCGAGCGCAGCGCCGAGACCGCGCCATAAGACAACAGCGGCACCGCGTCCTTGCCGCCTTTGGGAAAGGAGAATTCCGGCACGCCGTCAGGGGTTGTGCGGGAAACCGGCACATATCGGTCGGTGGACAGGGTCAGATGCTCGAAGTTGGCGACTTCCAGGGGCCCAAGGAAATCCATCGACGGATGCCAGTAAGTCAGGATCACATCGCAATAGCCCTGCTGCAGCGCGCTGACGAACTGGTCGGCGGCCCAGGAGGTGGAATTGAGGTCGGTATCCACCCCTCCCTCGCTGGCCAGGGGCGCGATCAGCGTCTTGTAATGCGTCATGTAAAGCGACTGCGAGGCGGCAAAGCGGATCACATTTTCGCCCGCCGCATCAATCGTCTGGCAGCGTTCGATGGTTTCCTCGTAGGTGCGCAGCATGATGCGGGACTGGGACAGGAACACCTCGCCCGCCGGGGTCAGGGTCAGCGGCAGGGTTTCGCGGTTGATCAGCCGCACGCCGATCTCATTCTCCAGCGCCCGGATGCGGCGGGAGAAGGCCGGCTGGCTGACATTGCGTTCCTCGGCCGCGCGCGAGAAGTTCTTGCACGCGACCAAAGCTTCGAAATCCTTAAGCCAGATGATGTCCAACTGGGTGTCCCGTCTTAACCGGCGGCCACCGCATCCAGCCTGTCTTCCTCGACAGCATGGCAAGCAACGGTGCTGCCATCGGGCTGGTGAATGGCTTTTGGCTGTTCACTTTTGCATCGTGCGTCCGCAAAGGCGCAGCGGCTTTGGAAGGGACAGCCTTGCGGCAGATTGATCGGCGTCGGGATCTCGCCCTTGAGGCGGATGTGGTTCGGCCGGTCATCCTTCAGCTGCGGCACTGCGGACAGCAAGGCCCGAGTATAGGGGTGTTTGGGGTTGGAGAACAGCGTTGCCGTGTCCGCAACCTCGCAAACCGACCCAAGGTACAGAACCGCAACACGGGTGCCGAAATGCTCTACCACGCTCAGGTCGTGGGTGATGAACAGATAGGTAAGGCCACGGCTTTCCTTGGCCTCCAGCATCAGGTTCAGCACCTGCGCCTGGATCGACACGTCCAGCGCGCTGATCGGCTCATCCGCGATGATGAATTCCGGGTCCACTGTCAGAGCGCGGGCAATGGCGATCCGCTGGCGCTGGCCGCCGGAGAATTCATGCGGGTAGCGCTTGGCCCAGCTAGGATCGACCCCCACCGACAGCATCACCTCGGTCACCTTGTCGCGCACCTCGGCCGCCGAGGCGCCGGGGTTGTGATGGCGCACCGGTTCCTCCAGCGCTTGCCGGATGGTCATGCGCGGGTTGAGCGAGGCATAGGGGTTCTGAAAGATCATCTGGATCTTCTTGCGCAGGGGCTGCATAGCGCCGCGCGACAGGTCATCAATGCGCTGGCCGTCATAATGGATTTCGCCTGCGGTGGGGGTCAGCAGGCCCGCCACCAGCCGCGCCACAGTGGATTTCCCGCAGCCCGATTCGCCGACCACACACAGCGCCTCGCCGCGGCCCACCTCCAGCGAAACATTGTTCACCGCATGGACCGCACGGCTTTCACGCACGATCTTGCCCTGTTTGAACTTCAGCGTCTCAAGGAAGCCCTGATCCAGATCGAACCGTTTTTCCAGGTTCTTGATCTGCAGCAGCGGGCGGTCAGTCTTTGCGTCTTTCATGCCCGTGCCTCCTTACGGTCTTCGTCGCTGTGCAGGCGCTGCACCTCGTGGCAGGCCACCTCGACCTCACCGTATTGCACGGTTTCCGGCACCCGGCTGCGGCATAGGTCGGTGGCGTATTTGCAACGCGGATTAAAGGCACAGCCTGCGGGTGCATTGGTAAGGCCCGGCATGTTGCCGGGGATTTGCTTCAGCCGCTGGCCGGGCACGGTCTGCTGCGGCAGCGCGTTGATCAGACCCTGGGTATAGGGGTGCTGCGGATCATTGATGATTTCCCGCGTGCGCCCCGCCTCGATGATGCGGCCGGCATACATGACCAGCGTGCGCTCGGTCATCTGGCTGACCACGCCCAGATCATGGGTGATCAGGATCAGCCCCACCTGGTTCGACTGGCACAGCTCCAGCAGCAGCTCCATGATGTCGGCCTGGATGGTCACATCCAGCGCCGTCGTGGGTTCATCCGCGATGATCAGCTGCGGATCAAGCAGCAGCGCAATTGCAATGATGATCCGCTGGCGCATGCCGCCCGACAGCTCGTGCGGGTATTGTTCCAGACGTTCTTCCGGCGACGGAATATAAACTTCGCGCAGCTTGACGATGGCGATCTGGCGCGCTTCTTCGCGGCTCAGCTTGCGGTGCGCCAGCAGGGTTTCAACCATCTGCTGGCCGATGGTCAGCACCGGGTTCAGCGTCACCATCGGATCCTGAAAGATCATCGCCATCCGGTTGCCGCGCATGGTGCGCAGGCGCTTGTCGTTCATCTGCACGACATCATCGCCATCGAACAGGATCTGGCCATTGTCGATGTAACCGGGGCGGCTGAGCAGGTTCATCAGCGAAAACCCGGTGATCGACTTGCCGGCGCCGCTTTCGCCGACGATGCCCAAGCGCTCGCCCTTGGCCAGATCAAAGGAAATGCCGTTGAGGGCTGTGACCGTCTCGTCGCGCATGGCGAATTTCACGGTCAGGTCGCGAACGGAAAGAAGGCTCATCGCGTTACCCCTTGTAAAGTTTCGGGTTCAGGACATCGCGCATCCAGTCGCCCAGCAGATTAATAACCAGGACCAGAACCACCAGCACCACGCCGGGGATGGCGGTGATCCACCAGCTGCCCGAGAAGATGTAATCAAACCCCGAGGAAATCAGCGAGCCCAGCGACGGCTGGCTGGGCGGCATCCCCAGCCCCAGGAAGCTGAGCGAGGCCTCGGAGATGATCGCATTAGCGACCTGCACGGTAGAGATCACAAAGATCGGCGACAGCGAGTTCGGCAGGATGTGCCGCACCATGATCCGCAGCGGGCCAAAACCCAGCACGCGGGCGCTGTCGACATATTCCTTTTTCTTCTCGGCCAGCACGGTGGCGCGCACGGTGCGGGCATATTGCGGCCATTCCGCGACGCCAATGACGGCAATCAGGAACACGACAGCATAGCGGTTGAAGGTATCAGTCCCGAACATCGCCTGGGTCACTGCCAGAAAGATGATCGCCACCATCAGGGTCGAGAACGACAGCTGGATGTCTGCCAGCCGCATCAGCAGGCTGTCCAGGCGGCCGCCGACATAGCCGGCCACCAGCCCGATGGAGATGCCCAGAAAGGCCTGCAGCGCAACCGCGCAGATACCGATCAGCAGCGACAGCCGGGTGCCATACAGGATGGTCGACCACAGATCGCGGCCCTGATCATCGGTGCCCAGCATGAATTCAGGCAGTGAACCGCTGACCCAGGCCGGCGGATACTCCGAGTTCATGATATCAATGGACCCCGGATCGTACGGGTCAAAGGGCGCGATCAGCGGGGCCAGAAAGGCAGCTCCGGCAATCACCAGGAAGATGATCATGCTGACCATCGCCACCGGGTTGCGGCGGAAACTGTAGCCCATGTTGGAATTCCAGGCCTTGGACCAGCGCGACGGTTCGGATTTCGGGGAAAGCGTTTCGGTGCTCATGCGCCCATCCTCGCAATATTCACGGTCGGGTTCACCAGGCCATAGATCAGATCGACAATGGTGTTGGTGACCACAAAGATGAAGCCGACAACAATCAGATAAGCCACGATCAGCGGGGTATCGACACGGTTCACCGCCTCAAGGAACATGAAGCCCATGCCCGGCCACTGGAACACCGTCTCGGTCAGGATGGTATAGGCCACCATAGTGCCGATCTGCACGCCGCCCACGGTAATCACCGGCAGCAGCGTGTTCTTCAAGGCATGGACAAAATAGATCCGCCACGGGCTGATGCCCTTTGCCTTGGCGTATTTGACGTATTCCGATTGCAGCACTTCCATCATCTCGGCCCGGATCAGGCGGACAAACAACGGCAGCATGATCGAGGCCAGCGCAATCGACGGCAGGATGATGTGAAGCCAGCCATCGGCAGTGGCAAAGTTGGTCTGCCAATAGCCCCAGACCTGCACGGTATCACCGCGCCCGTAGGAGGGCAGCCAGCCGTATTCCACCGAGAACACAAAGATCATCAGGATCGCTGTCAGGAACACCGGGATCGAAATGCCGATGATCGACAGGCCCATAATAATACGGCTCAGGATCGAATTGGGTTTGATTGCGGTATAGACACCCAGCGGCACTGAGAAGCCGACGATGATCAGCGTCGCGCCGAACACCAGCTCCAGCGTTGCCGGCAGCTTCTTCAGGATCACGTCCAGCGCCGGCTCCTTGAAGAAATAGGAGGTGCCCAGATCGCCCTGCAGCGCATTGCCCGCAAACCGCAGGTATTGCGTCACAAAGCTGTCGTTCAGACCCAGCTCATCGCGCAGCTGCTGACGTACTTCTTCCGAGACCGACTGCCCGACCAGCTCGCGCAGCGGGTCGCCCAGGTTGCCCTGGATGGCAAAGGCAATCAGCGAGATGACGAACATCACGGCAATCGCCTGGATCACTCGCTTGGCGAGATAGGCAAACATCGTCCTGACCTTTGTAGAGTTTGGTTACAGCGTAAAACACCGTGTTCAAGGGAACCGCGGGTTCTGCATACACGGCTTTGGCGGCCGCTTGTTGTATTGGTAGCCCGGGCCGGCCGGAGGAGACCGGCCCGGGTCAGATCAACGGCTTAGCTGCCGGTTTCGACGATCAGGTCGCCGAAATAGGGGAAGTTCAGCGCATTCACGATGTCGCCTGCGTTCATGCCGGACTTGGCGCCCCATGCCAGGTTCTGCCAGTGCAGCGGAATAAACGCGGCCTCATCATACAGGATGCCTTCCAGCTTCTGCAGCAGTTCCGTACGCTTGGCCGGGTCTGTTTCCGCGTTGGCGGCGTTCATCAGCGCGTCGGCTTCCGGGTTGCAGTAGTTGCCGGAATTGTACTGGCCATTGCCGGTTGCTTCGTCCGGGCAGGCGGTCAGGAACTGGTGGAAATTGGCGGAATCTTCGGTATCCGCGTGCCAGCCGATCATCATCATGTCCGCTGCGCGCTCGTCAAACGTCGGCCAGTACTGCGCCTTGGGCATGGTCTGCAGATCCACTTTGATGTTGATCTGCGCCAGCATCGAGGCCACCGCTTGTGCGATCTTGTCGTCGTTCACATAGCGGTTGTTCGGCGCCATCATGGTGATCGAGAAGCCGTCGGCATAACCTGCCTCAGCCATCAGCGACTTGGCTTTCTCCAGGTCAAAGCGCGGTGCGAAATCCTCGCTGTAGCCCAGGTAGCCGGCCGGGCTGGCCTGTGCGCCAACAGTGCCGAAGCCGCGCATGATACGGTCGACGATGCCGGAGTTGTTCACCGCATAGTCGATCGCCTTGCGGACGCGGGCGTCCTTGAAGGCCTCAACCCGGTTCTGGTTCATCTGGAAGGTGATGATGCGGGTGCCGGGCATGGTGATCAGGTCGACACCCTGGGCATCCGCCACGCGCTTCAGGTCGGTCGGCGGAACCGGTGCAATGAAATCAACATCGCCGGACAGCAACGCGGCCACCCGGGTCGGGTCTTCCTTGATCGGGGTCAGCACGATCTTGTCGACGTTGCCGGCATCTGCATCCCAGTAATCGGCGTAGCGGTCGAACACCACGCGCACGCCCTGTTCACGCTCGGAAACAATGAACGGTCCGGTGCCCGAGACGTTGCGGGAGGCAAAGCTGTCGCCGTGCTTGACGATCTCGGCCTTTTCCTTGCCGTCGGCAGTGGTGCCGGAATAATAGGCGCTGTCCATCGGAAAGATGTAAGTCGCGGTGTGCAGGACCAGCGGATAAGGCTCCGAGGTTTTGAGGTCGAAGGTCATGTCATCGACAACTTCAACATCGGTGAAGGGCGCGAAAATCGCTTTGAAATCGTCGCTTTCCTTCAGCCGGTCAAAGGTCCAGTCCACGTCCTTGGCGGTCAGCGCGTTGCCGCTGTGGAAGGTGACGCCGCTGCGCAGCTTGAAGCGCATGGTGGTGCCGTCGATCTGTTCCCAGCTTTCGGCCAGGCGCGGTTCGAACTGCAGGTCCTGGGTCCAGCGCACCAGCGGGTCAAAGACCATGTGCGACAGCTGCAGCGTGCCGCCGGACAGCTGTTCATGCGGATCCAGTGAAACCGGGTCAGCGTCATAGGCAACGCGCACTGTGGTCTCGGCATAGGCAACCGGTGCCATCGCCGCCACAACGGCTGCGGCCGCCAGGCTTCTGACAAATTTCGTCATTAGGCATACTCCCCTGTGATTATGGCGTGAACGCTATCCGGTGACGCGGCGTCTGTGAAATGCCGATATCGCATAGGGTATGCAACCTGCACATTGGAGCTATGCACCTTGGGAATATCTGTTCCTTTGCAAGCGCTTATGGTCAGCAATCGGGCAAGGGCGCAGTGGAAACCAGCACCTCCGAGGTCAGTTTTCAGCGAATCTTGCGTGGCATTGCTCGGGGAAAACGCCCCGAAATTGCTCTTCCCAGACCGAGAGATCCAGCCTGACCGGCAGCTCCACGCTCTGAACCATACTCGAACGGCCAAGGACGCCACGTTGCAGATGCGTCCCTTCCATGTGCTGCCTTACCTTAGGCGCATGACCGCCTAGCCCCGCAGAACTTTGTCGGCCGCAACTTGAAGGTCCGGCAGCCTTCCATATAACCCGCTCCATGCCTGCACAGATTTTTTCAATGGAGGCGCGGGAGAACGGCGGTGCCCGGCTCGCGCTCAATTACAAACACGCCGGCCGCAGCGGCATCCAGCGCATTTCCTGCGACCTGCCGCAGGCCGGCCTTCTGCAGCTTGTGCTGTTCGCCGAAGCGCTCAGTCTGCGCAAGCGCTTTGGGCACCTAATTGCATCGGATGTGACAATCGATGGACTCAAAATATCCTATGACCCGGCGCGGCGGGATCTCCGGGTCGAGCGGCAGGCTGGCTACTCCAGGCAGACTGCTGGTTTGCCGATTGCGGATTTTCACTTCGAGATGGCCGGCATGACCGACATCTGCATTGCCTGGGCCGAGGTGACAAAGAATGGACCGGCTCTGAAACGCCTGCTGGCCGAATGTGCCGCGCCGGCTGAGCTTGAAGGGTTTCTGGGGCGGGACGAGGCTGATCTGGCCATGCATCAGCTGCGGGAAATTGCCGTGCTGCTGCTGGCGCAGGAAACCTCAACCCGTGGTTCAGCGCTTGCCCGCAAGCTGCGCGGGAAGAAATCCCAGGACCAAGCCCGGGAAGCGGTTAGCGGGTTTGTACTGGAGCTTGCCGCTGAACTTGTTCCGGTTTCTGCCTAAACCCGAGCACGTCGGCGCAGGGCACCACGGATTAAGGCTATGAAGACTGGCACGTTTCACTCGGAGCCTGTCCGAACAGGCTGGGGGCCGGAATCCCGCATGGGATTTCAGCTGTGTGAGAATGCGTGCCCCCCGTTTGCTGCGCGGCGATAGCCTGTCAGCCGTCGATCCGGCCGACCGGGCCGTGCCAGGGCATCAGCTGACCATAGTCGATCTCACCGCGGTTGCGCTCGATTTCCTGCACCACCCAATTCAGATAGATGAAGCACAAGGCGGCGTTGTGCTCATACAGCCGGTACTGGCGCCCGAGGTAGTGATGGGTCTCTCCGGCGACGAACCTGTGCTCCGGCGTCCGCGGCAGGAACTGGGCGAAGTACCGCTGCTGCCGCGTCACGGCGTTGTTGCAGGACTCTGAGTGCTAAGGATTCACATCACGAATCCATGCGGTTAGACGGGGCAGATGAGCAAGCCCGCACCTGCCCGCTACCGTACGACGAATTGGTCCAGCTACAATGATGCGCTCAGAAAGCGCGGGTCGCTTCTGATCTGGTTGGACAAAGAGATGACCTGGCTCGCGCCGCATGATGGCAGCCCCGGCCGCCCTGCGGTTTTCCCGGATGCGGCGATCCAGTTCTGCCTGTCGATCAAGGTTCTGTTCAAGCTGCCACTCCGGCAGACCGTCGGGATGGTCACCAGCCTTTTGCACCTGGCGGGTCTGGATTGGCCCGTTCCGGATTTCTCTACGCTGTGCCGCCGACAGAGTGAGTTGGGACCGTGGCCCCAGCGGGGCCGCGTAAGCCCATCGAACGCTGGCCGTCCAGATCCCATATCGCCGCGCCGACGGGCCGCTGAACCTGCTGGTCCCCTCTCGTGACATCACTGCGTGATGCACTGCCGGGCAGCGGACAGCACCGGGATCAAGTTCCTTGGCGATGGTGAGTGGCAGGCCCGCAAGCACGGCGTTCAGGGGCGGCGCCAATCACTGCCCGGCAGTTGATTGCAAAGCAATCAATGAGAGGGGCGCAAGGTTCATCTTGCGATGGATGCTGCCACGTCCGGCATCCGTGCCGTCGAATTCACCCCCGGCCGCGACGGCGACAGCCCGGTCCTGCCGGACTTGTTGGGTCAGTTCCCCGAGGACGAAGACATCGGCACCGTGATCGCCGATGGTGCCTATGACACGCGACGCTGCCATGCCGCGATCCTCGAACGCGACGCGGCCCCGATCATCCCGATCCGCAAGAATGGTCGGTTGTGGAAAGAAGATTGTCCGGCTGCGCAGGTCAGAAACGAAACTCTGCGAGCCACCCGACGCTACGGTCGAGCCTTCTGGAAGCGCTGGACAGGATACCACGTCCGGAGCCGGATCGAGGCAAAGATGCGCTGTTTAAAGGCATTCGGCGAGCGCATTGCCGCAAGAGACCCCGACCGCCAAACCGCCGAAATCCACATCCGCATCGCACTCATCAACCGCTTCAACGCACTAGGCACCGCCGAGATCATCCGCGTCGCCTAAGTTCGGAGGGGAAAGGGGGAGTGAGCTACTCCCCAATTGTTGGACAGGTTCTGGCGTAATTTAAGCTACTCTCTGCTCCTGCTGATCGGGTTGGGTTTTGTGCTTTCTCAGCCAATAGACCACGGCCGGGGGTTTGCCGCCAAGGGCGGAATGTGGGCGTTTTCGGTTGTAGAACTCGATCCACTTTCCGACGCCGACCTTCGCCTCTGATCCGGTCTCCCAAGCATGCAAGTAGACGCATTCGTATTTCAGGCTCCGCCAAAGCCGCTCGACGAAGATGTTATCGAGGAACCGGCCTTTGCCATCCATCGAGATGCGCACACCGGATCGCCACAGCCTGTCCGTCCAGGCGAAGGACGTGAACTGGCTGCCCTGATCTGTATTCATGATCTCGGGCGGGCCGAACTTGTGGATGGCCTCGTTCAGCGCCTCGACACAGAAGTCCGCTTCCAGCGTGTTCGAGATGCGCCAGGCCAGCACCTTGCGCGTGTGCCAGTCAATGATCGCCACCAGATACAGGAACCCCTTGCGCATTGGCAGATAGGTGATGTCTGCCGCCCAGACCTGGTTCGGGCGCCCCACCCGCAGACCACGCAGCAGATAGGGGTAGGTCTTGTGCCCCTTCGCAGCCCTGCCCCCTCTCGCACATGCTTTGCATGTGCTGCCGGGCAGCGGGTGTTGGGCTTCTGGTAGATCGGCATGAGCCCCATCACCCTCATCAGCCGCCTGATCCGCTTTTCGTTCACCAAATGACCTTCATTGCGCAGATGCCAAGTCATCTGCCGCACACCGAAGAACGGCGTTTCCAGGAACTGTTCGTCGATCCGGCGCATCAGCATCAGGTTCAGAGCCGTCTCGCCTTTGGGCTGATAATAGAACGACGACCGCGAGATCGACAGCAGCTTGCACTGCTTGCTAATGGGCAGATTGGCATTGGCAGGCTCGATCATTTTCCTCCTCACTTGCCGATCCACGGTTTGAGCTTTCGTGACAAAAAATCGTTGGCAACGGCCAGCTCCCCAATCTTGGCGTGCAGCTCTTTGACCTGTTCTTCGTCAATCTCCTGGGGCTTCCTGCCGCCGCGCTTGAACACGCCGGACGCGCCCTCCAGAAGAGCCCGCTTCCAGCTGTGGATCATCGTTGGGTGAACGCCAAACTGGCTCGCCAGCTCAGCAACAGTCCGCTCGCCCTTCAGAGCCTCAAGCGCGACTTTCGCTTTGAAATCGGGCGAATGGTTCTTCCGTTTCGACATCTCTGATCTCCTCTTCGTCGAAGATCAGCAGACAGCAAATCGCAGCTTACGTCAGTGTCCGAAATTCAGGGGGTAGCTCAGTATCTCCAAGAACCGACACATTGCACAACTGCGCCGCAAACCTTGCAAAGCCGTTCCCTGCGCTCCGCTGCCACTGGTGCTAACCACCGTTTTGTCCGTAGTGTGCCTGTAATTTTGTATGGCCGTTTTAGCTGAGATGCATAGTTACTTTCGCTCTTGCAGCATCCTTAGGGCCACAATCCGCGGCTATGCCGCTTTTAACTGACTGCCGCCTTTGAGCAGGTTGATGCAAAACTCTAACTTTTCACAGCTACAGAAAGTGGCCGCAGCCTCCATCGCCGGGCATGAAGTTACCCAGCCCCGAGTATGTATGCACAGCAAAACGAGGGAGTCTGTTCTCTGTTTCCGCAATGCAGTCAGCCTCTGCCACTATGCACCAGCCCAGATATAGAAAAGGCGCCCGCCGGGCGCCCTATATGTAGATCTTGGTGAGAACTCGTGCCGAAACGGTGGGAACTCGTGGAAGATTTACAACCTTCAGTGTGTCCAAGGACCGCGGCGGTTGGTGGCGAAGTTGTCGCCATAGCCGCCCGGGCGGATGTTGGGCTTGCGTTCCTTGGGCTCGGCCACCTGCGCTTCGATGCCGTGGTCCTTGGCATATTCCAGTGCCGCCTCCTTGCTCTCGAACCGCAATTTGACCTGGCTCTGGGTGTCACCGGAGGAGGTCCAGCCCATCAGCGGATCCACTTCACGGGCCGAGGCAGGCGCATATTCCAGCACCCATTTCCGCGTCTTGGCCATGCCAGAGGTCATGGCATTGCGTGCCGGCCGGTAAATCCGCGCTTGCATGGGCTGTCTCCCGCTTCGAGTCTTCGTCCAGCGCTTTTATGCGCCGGATACGGCGCTGCGGCAAGGTGCCATTTGCACAGGATTAGCCGGGGTTTGCTGCCGTGCCACAGGCCGCCCGCGCCAGCCCGCCCAGATGGGATTGCCGCGCGCACAGGAATTCCATCAGCCGGGCCGGATACCCCTGCGGCGGCGCCTCTTGCACCGAGGGCCGCGCCATGACAGCAGCCCGCCACGCTGCCATATGCGCGGCCTCCGGCATCAGTCCGAAATCCCCAATGGCCTCAAATGTCTCAAAATACCGGAAGATGGTGCCCCAGACGCCATCCACCAGGCGGAATGTTTCTCCGGCAAAGAAAGGCCCCTCCACCTCCGGCGCAATCCGCGCAAGCCGGATGCGCAGATCTCTGGCAGCCGCGGCAAATGCCGCCTCATCCGCGGCACTGTACAGTTTGCCGATGTCCGCCAGCGTCTCGGAGCCGAATGCGATCCAGGCCCGGTGCCGCGCCCGCTCCAGCGGATCGGCGGGGTGCAGGCTGCCGGGCGTGGCTTCATCCAGGTATTCGGCAATCACCTGGCTTTCAAACAACACCCGCCCGCCGGTTTCCAGCACCGGCACCCGGCCCAGCGGCGACAGCGATCGGAACCATTCGGGCTTGTCCGCCAGATCGATATAGGTGCGCCGGTGCGGGATGGCTTTTTCACGCAGCACAATCACTGCGCGTTGCACATAGGGGCACAGATGGTGGCTGATCAGATGCAAGTCAGTCATGGGATCCTCACTTAATGCAATTGCATGCACATCAGATGGGTGGCCCGCCCTTGCATATCAATGCATATGCATTTAAATTTCCCGCATGGAAACACCTGACCCGTTCGGCATCTGGCTGCCGCTGGCCCGCGCCCATAAATCCATCCTCGCCACAGTGGAGGCTGCATTGAAACAGGCGGGCCTGCCGGGCCTGGACTGGTACGATCTGCTGTGGGAGCTTGAGTGCGCCGGCGGCACCGGTCTGCGCCCTTTTGAGCTGCAGGAAAAACTGCTGCTGCCGCAATACGGCGTCTCGCGCCTGGCGGAGCGGCTGGCCAAGGCGGGCCTGCTGGAACGCCAGACCTGCAACGGCGACGGGCGCGGCCAGACACTGGTGATCACGCCGGACGGCGCCGCCATGCGCGCCCGCATCTGGGCGGTTTACGCCGATGCCATGCAGCAGGCAGTCGGCAGCCGTTTCAGCCCGGGCGAAGCACGGCGGCTGGCGGAACTGCTTGGCAAATTCCATCGTCCTGCGCGCAGCTGACAAAAACAGGCTGCATTCCGGCGAAACCCCGCCCTGCCCCCTTGCACCGGAACAAAAACAGACCAAAATCAGCGCCAGCCGCCAACGGAGTCGCCTGATGCCCTATGCCCATTCCGATAAGACCATGCCGATGATGACCCAGCGGGCACCGCAGCAGCGGCCCAAGCTGGAAGGCGGCAAGCGGTTTGTGATGCATACCCCGTTTCAGCCCGCCGGCGACCAGCCCACTGCGATCCGCGAACTGTCCGAGGGCGTGCTGGACGGCGAGCGCAACCAGGTGCTGCTGGGCGCCACCGGCACCGGCAAGACCTTCACCATGGCCAAGGTGATCGAGGAAACCCAGCGCCCCGCCATCATCCTCGCCCCGAACAAAACCCTCGCCGCGCAATTGTACGGCGAATTCAAGGGCTTCTTCCCGGAAAACTCGGTCGAATACTTCGTCTCCTTCTACGACTACTACCAGCCCGAGGCCTATGTTCCCCGCTCGGATACCTACATCGAGAAGGAAAGCCAGATTAACGAGCAGATCGACCGGATGCGCCACTCCGCCACCCGTGCCCTGTTGGAACGCGATGACGTGATCATCATCGCGTCTGTCTCCTGCATCTACGGCATCGGCTCGGTTGAGACCTACTCGGCGATGACCCAGGACCTCAAAGCCGGAGAAATCTACGACCAGCGCCAGATCATGGCCGACCTCGTCGCCCAGCAGTACAAGCGCAACGATCAAGCGTTTCAGCGCGGCTCCTTCCGGGTCCGCGGCGACACGCTGGAAATCTTCCCCGCCCACCTGGAAGACCGCGCCTGGAAGCTGTCCTTCTTCGGCGAGGAACTGGAGGCGATCACCGAATTCGACCCGTTGACGGGTGAAAAGACCGGCAGCTTCGACCAGATCCGCGTCTATGCGAACTCCCACTATGTGACGCCGAAACCGACGCTGAACCAGGCCGTGATCTCGATCAAGAACGAGCTGAAGATGCGGCTGGAAAACCTGGTCGGCGAGGGCAAGCTGCTGGAGGCCCAGCGGCTGGAACAGCGCTGCAACTTCGATATCGAAATGCTCGAGGCGACAGGCCACTGCAACGGGATCGAGAACTACTCCCGCTATCTGACCGGCCGCGCACCGGGTGAGCCGCCCCCACCCTATTTGAATTCATCCCCGACAATGCCATTGTTTTTGCCGACGAAAGCCATGTCTCGGTGCCGCAGATCGGCGGCATGTACAAGGGCGACCACCGGCGCAAGATGACATTGGCCGAACACGGCTTCCGCCTGCCGTCGTGCATGGACAACCGCCCGCTGAAGTTTGAGGAATGGGACGCCATGCGCCCGCAATCGGTGTTTGTCTCTGCCACCCCGTCGAAATGGGAGCTTGAACAGTCCAGCGGTGTCTTTGCCGAACAGGTGATCCGCCCCACCGGCCTGCTGGATCCGCAGGTCGAAATCCGCCCCGTCGACATGCAGGTGGACGATCTGCTGGACGAGGTGCGCCGCGTCACTGCTGACGGGTTCCGCACGCTTGTGACCACGCTGACCAAACGCATGGCCGAGGATCTGACCGAATACCTGCACGAACAGGGGATCAAGGTCCGCTACATGCATTCCGACATCGACACGCTGGAACGCATTGAAATCCTGCGTGATTTGCGCCTTGGCGCCTTTGACGTGCTGATCGGCATCAACCTGCTGCGCGAGGGGCTTGATATTCCCGAATGCGGGCTGGTCGCCATTCTGGACGCCGACAAGGAGGGCTTTCTGCGGTCTGAAACCTCGCTGATCCAGACCATCGGCCGCGCCGCCCGCAACGCCGACGGCCGCGTCATCATGTACGCCGACCGCATCACCGGCTCGATGGAGCGCGCGCTGGGGGAAACCGACCGCCGCCGCGACAAGCAGATCGCCTATAACACCGAGCACGGCATCACGCCTGAGACCGTCAAGAAAAACGTCGAGGACGTGCTGGCCGGGCTTTATGCCGGCGACACCGACATGAGTCGCGTCACCGCCCAGATCGACAAGCCGATGCACGGCGCCAATCTGGAGGCGCATCTGAACGGCTTGCGTGACCAGATGCGCAAGGCCGCCGAGAACCTGGAGTTCGAAGAAGCCGCCCGCCTGCGCGACGAAGTGAAACGGCTGGAGGCGGTGGACCTCGCCATCTCCGACGACCCGCTGGCCCGGCAATCGGCGGTGGAGGCGGCATCCGAAGCGGCGGTCAAGTCGCGTGGGCGTTCAACCGCGGGCAAGGCCGGGACGCGGGCCTACCGGGGCAAGTCGCAGAAGAAGTTTTCGTGAGGCCTGGAATTTCACCACAAGGCTTTGACTGCCCTCAGTGGGCGGCTAGTTATTTTCCAGCAACAACAATGGTGTATTAGATGTCGCCCATTTTCACATACGTTGAAGGAATACACTTCGTAAGCTGTCTGCAGTTAGTAGATCAAAACATCCGGCAACGTCAGAAAGATGAAGCAAACGTAAGGTGGATTGTCATTGGTATCCATGACGCACTTTATGCGCTCCTCATTGAAAAACTTACACAAACCGATGGCTTCGGAATTTTCAAGGATGCCTTCGAAAAAGAGGTTGCTGAGTTTTATCGGGCCGGTTTGGATTCAAGATCGTCTGAGTTTAGGGAGTTAAACAATAAATCGCTAAACCAAAGCATAGCTGGCTTGGGCATTCTCCTTAAACGAGCTGCCTTGCCATCGGGCGCTGCAATACCAAGAGATACAACCGGAGAACTTCCATCTCCTACCAGAGGCCTAGTTCGAATAAAGGAAATGCGTGACTACTTTTCTCATCCAAGGCCGATGCTTGCAGGATACTACGAAGATTTCTTATTAGATGCCTTGCGTGATACTGTTGAAGTTGTCAAAGAAGCGATCAATCTGCCTGGAAATTTGTCAACCCGCCACGATCCGCGAGAGGCTCAAATTCTCCTAGAATCCATTGAATACTATTTGTGCAAATGGGACTGGGAAAGTCGACGCAAGAATGACGTTTAGAATTTTCAATTATCACGCGGCTTCTTGCGGCACTCCGGTGCGTTCCAATCCGGCAAACCCAGCGTCCGATCCCGAGGGCGGGCGTTCGCTCCCTCTGTCACGCCGAAGGCGTGCCATCCATAGTCGGCGCACCTTTGGTGCGGCGGGGGCGAGTCGGGCGCGATGCACGGGTTAGCCGTGCAACTCCTCCGCAAAAACACCGCAAATCCGTTAACCATCTATCAACAAACAAGGTTTCGCAGCCCCCCCCCTTTCATTCACACCTGCCACGCACGCCGCCGCGCGCACCCTTGCCCGACCTGCCCTTTAGGCGCAGGCTGGCAGACACCAGAAACCTGCGCGCGCCCAGGCTTACCACTTGCTTTAGCCACAACGAATAAGGGCGGCCAATTGGCCGCCCCGTTCGTGCATATCACCGCACAAACTTCTTGTGCTTCAGGCGCTTGGGCTCCAGCGCGTCGGCTCCCAGACGGCGCTTCTTGTCTTCCTCGTAGTCCTCGAAGTTGCCTTCGAACCACTCCACATGCGCGTCGCCTTCAAACGCCAGCATATGGGTGCAGATCCGGTCGAGGAAGAAACGGTCGTGCGAGATCACCACAGCGCAGCCGGCGAAATCCACCAGCGCGTCTTCCAGTGCCCGCAGGGTTTCCACGTCCAGGTCGTTGGTCGGCTCATCGAGCAGCAGCACGTTGCCGCCCTCTTTCAGCAGCCGCGCCATATGGACCCGGTTGCGTTCACCGCCCGACAGCAGATTCAGCGGTTTCTGCTGATCGCCGCCTTTGAAGTTGAACGAAGAGCAATAGGCGCGGGAATTGACCTGCGCATCGCCCAGCTGGATGATCTCGGAGCCGCCGGAAATCGCTTCCCAGACGGTTTCATTGTCTTTCAGGTCATCGCGCGACTGATCGACATAGGACAGTTTCACGGTGTCACCATAAGTGACGGTGCCCGCATCGGGCTGCTCCTGGCCGGTCAGCATACGGAACAGTGTTGATTTACCGGCGCCGTTGGGGCCGATGACGCCGACAATGCCGCCGGGGGGCAGATCAAAGGACAGGCCCTCCACCAGCTGCTTGTCGCCGTAGTGTTTGGAGATGCCTTCGACGTCGATCACCTTGGATCCCAGACGCGGGCCGTTGGGAATGACGATCTGGGCGCGGGTCAGCTTTTCACGCTCGGACTGGCCGGCCAGATCGTTATAGGCGTTGATCCGGGCTTTGGATTTCGCCTGACGCGCCTTGGCGCCCTGACGCATCCATTCCAGCTCGCGCTCCAGCGTCTTCTGCTTGGATTTGTCTTCGCGCGCTTCCTGCTGCAGGCGTTTGGCCTTTTGCTCCAGCCAGGCAGAGTAATTGCCCTCGTAGGGAATGCCGCGGCCGCGGTCCAGCTCCAGGATCCAGCTGGTGATATCGTCCAGAAAATAGCGGTCGTGGGTGACGCAGAGGATGGTGCCCTTGTAGTCGATCAGGTGCTGCTGCAGCCAGGCGATGGTCTCGGCGTCCAGGTGGTTGGTCGGCTCATCGAGCAGCAGCATTTCCGGCGCTTCCAGCAGCAGCTTGCACAGGGCTACGCGGCGGCGTTCACCGCCCGACAGGTTGGCAATCTCGGCATCATCCGGCGGGCAGCGCAGCGCCTCCATCGAGATGTCGATCTGGCTGTCCAGATCCCAGAGGTTTTCCGCATCAATGCTGTCTTGCAGCGCGGTCATCTCTTCCATCAGCTCGTCGGTGTAGTTTTCGGCCATTTCGACCGCGATCTGATTGAAGCGGTCGACCTTGTCCTTCTTGGCCTTGACGCCCAGCATGACGTTTTCCCGCACAGTCAGGCTCTCGTCCAGCTTCGGCTCCTGCGGCAGATAGCCGACTTTGGCACCTTCGGCAGACCAGGCTTCACCGGTGAAATCGGTATCAAGACCGGCCATGATCTTCATCAGGGTGGACTTACCGGCGCCGTTGACGCCGACCACACCGATTTTCACACCGGGGAGAAAAGACAGGTGGATGTTTTCAAAGCATTTCTTGCCACCGGGGTAGGTCTTGGAGACACCCTGCATGTGGTAGACGTACTGATAGGCGGCCATGTGACTGCTCCATGATGGGGGAATTCTAGCTGGCTGGTGTGATAGCGGATGGGCGGCGGCGGGGCAATGAGGGATGCAGAGGGCAGGAACCAGCGTGCGCGCCGGGGCAGGAACACCTGCCTCTTGCCCGACTCACCCCTCCTGCCGCAGACTGGATGGCACCGGAAACTTCGGGGCGCCCCGGCTTGCCGCTGGCTGCGCCCAGACCTGACGATGCCGCCCTTTCCAGGATCACAAACCCACCGGCGGCATTCCAGACCTGCGCCACAGCGGCCGGGGGCCTTTCCTAACACAGGAGGACCCTTTGATGATCGCCTCACGCCTGAAACATCATCTGGAGGCACAAGGCCTGCCGTTCGGCACGGTCCGCCATCCCTATACCGCCACGTCCGCCGAATGCGCCGAAAGCGCCCATGTGCCGGGGACCATCTGGCAAAATCGGTGCTTATCCACATGGAGGAAGGCCCGGTGCTTGCCGTGGTGCCCTCCAATCAGACGGTTGATCTGCACGCGCTGCAATCAATGATGGACCGCCGCCTTGGCCTGGCGCCGGAATATGAGCTGAACCAGGTCTTTGACGATTGCGACCCTGGTGCCGCCCCCTGCGTGGGCCAAGCCTATCATGTGCCGACGGTCATTGACGACAGCCTCAGCGGCCTGGACAAAGTCTGGTTCGAGGCCGGCGACCACAAAACATTGGTGGAAATGAAGGGGGATGATTTCGACACTCTGATGAAGGATGCCAAACACGGATCCTTCTGCACCATGCATTAGCGCCCCTGAGCCAATGGCCTGCCGCCCCCGCGTCACCGGGGCGGCGCCTGATGCGGGTCAGAAGTCGAACAGATCTTCCAGAAAATTCTTCTTTTTCTTCTTATAGGGTTTCTTGCCGTAGCGCGGATCATAATCGCCGCCCCGGTCGTCATTCCGCTGCGGCTGCTGCGGGGCGGTCTGCACTGGCTGGGCGGAGCGCTCGATGATCTTGTCCAGCTCGCCCCGGTCCAGCCACACGCCGCGGCATTTCGGGCAATAATCAATTTCCACCCCGGCGCGGTCGCTCATGACCAGCTGGGTTCCGTCAATCGGGCACTGCATCTGCGTCTCCTTAAACAACTCCAGCAACTCAGGTGGGCAGCGCCGCAGCCCGGCACAAGACAACAGTGCCGTAAATTCGCGATAATTGCGGGATTCCGCCCATTCACACGGGGCTGACCCGTGGTAAGCTGACCAAAAATCACAGCAAAAACCGCGGAGGCACACTTGAGCAGCAAAACCATTCAGGCCGGAGTTCTGACCCTGATCCTCGCCAGCACCCCTGCCTTTGGCGGCGAAGGCGGCGGCGGCGGCAGCCGGGACAGCGGCGCAAGCAGCAGCGGCGGCGGCCAGCGCAGCGGGCTGAGCTCGCGGGCAACAAAAAACGTTGTCACCACATTGACGCGCGGTTTTGACCGCTGCGGGACCTTGCCGAAGGTCTACAAATACGACTGCTACCGCCACACCTATAAACTGGCGGTTCAGCAGCTGGGCGGCAACCATGCCTATGCCGAAGCAACCAAGGCGCTGGTCCTGGTGCAGGATACGCTGACCCAGGCGGTCAACAGCAATCTGGACCCGGCGCAAAAGCCAAAGCGCAAGGGGTTGAATCTGTACCGTGCGGTAAAACCAGCTGCTGTGCCGCAGATCAAGCGGCAGACCGAGCGGGCGATGCAGCAGGCCGAAACCATCCTGCTGCGCTCGCCTGCGGACAAGCAGGTGCACTATGCCCGTATCGCCGAAGCGGTGAATTCCAACAAGGTTCTGCTGCGCTCAGCCTTGCTGCCGGGGGCGGCGATCCGGCTGGCCTGGAGGTTGCTAAAGGCGGCGGTCCCGGCCTGACCGGGGCGGCGTCAGCGCACCACATGCACCGCACAAGCAGCGTGGCGCACCACATGGCCCGAGGTCGATCCCCACAGCAGATCCTGCATTGACGGGCGGTGCGAGGCGAGGATGATCAGGTCCGGCTGGTTCTGCTCGGCCCAGTCCAGAATGGTGCGGCCGGAATGGCCCTCAACCAGTTCTCCGCGGGCATTGGGCAGGGTCTTGGCCAGCCCGTCCAGCTCGGCCTGCAGCGCGCTGCGGGTGCCGTCCATGAAATCTGCCGGAATGTAGGAAATCGCATAGGCCGGGACCTGCTCGATCACATGCAGCAGCGTCACGTTGGCGCCGGGGGCGGACAGCAGCCGCGCCACTTTCAGCGGCCCGGTCACGTCCCGTTCGGGATCGAATGAAATCGGCACCAGGACATTGTGGTACATAGCAAACCTCCGTCGGTTGATGTTCCTGTCAATGATAGCCCTGCCGGTGGCGTCCCGCCATGACCGGGGTCAAAGCAGGCGCCGTTTTGGGTGGAACTGGCAAAAGCTTAGGTGCCGAACACCTCTGCCACGTCATACATCACCGGCTCAAAACTGCGGCACAGTTCATTGATCTTGCGGTTGCGCTCGCGCATCTCGGGACTGCGCAGCATTGCCATGAAATCCTCGCGGCGGCGCCATTGCGAGTAATTGGCGATACGGGTCTGCGCGTCATTCACATGCAGTCCCGCCGCAACAAAGCCGGGCTGTTTCGAGATGAAGTCCGCGTAGGCATCCTGCAGCGCCTCCAAAAGGTCCTGACAGGTCCCCGGCGTCATCTCAAATGTGGTGATAACGGTTTGGATATCAGCGGTTTTTGCTATTTTCGGCATTGGCCCCTCCGTTGAATTCCCCCAGCCTACGCCCGTTCGCGCATGAAGCGCACCACCTTTTTTGGGACGGCAATCATTTCGTGTAAAGTCAAAATTTAATACAACCTTAACCATAAGTCGAAACTCTTACCGCAGTGTTCTGAGGGTTTTGGGATGAAACCTGCCTGTGCCATTTGTCTTGCCCTGACGCTGGCCCAGCCGGTGGCTGGCGGTGCATGGCTGGAGAAGCCAGGCAGGGGGTTTGCTTCCGCCAGCGCCACCTACCGGCAAACCGGTGATGAAGGCGCCCAAGAGCTGAGCTATTATGGCGCATTTGGCATTACCTCCAAGCTCACCCTCGGCATTGACCTGAACCAAAGCTCGGCTGGCTCCGGCCACGCGCTGATGTTTGCCCGATCGCAGCTGCACGCCGGTCCCCGTTTCCGGCTGGCGGTTGAGACAGGGGTCGGCGGCAATCATTACCAGGGTCTTTGGCAAATGATGCAAAAGACAACACTGTCTTACGGGCGCAGTTTTGAGACCGGCCAAAGCACCGGCTGGCTGGCGGTCGATACCGCATACGAGCTGCGCAACAGCGGATTTGATGCGGCCTGGAAACTGGACGCCACCATCGGTCTGAACCGGCCTGGAAAAGTCGCACCAATGCTGCAGGTCGAGACGTCCAAACCGGGCGGCGGCCGGTTTTCCTATGCGCTGACCCCGGCGCTGCGCTATCCGCTGGACGGCAGCCGCGAGCTGATCCTGGGGCTGGAATACCGCAACACAGGCCGGCGCAGCCTTGGTCTGGAGATGGGGGTGTGGCAAAGGTTCTGAAGCCTTTCAAGGAAACCAGAAATGACGATGCCCGACCCGGTCCGCCCCGCAGATGACGACGCCCGCGCTTTGGCCCAAAGCCTGATGGCAAGCGCCCGCTTTGCCGCCCTTGGCGTGCTGCTGGAGGATGGCAGTCCGCTGGTCACACGGGTGGCTTTCGGACTGGATCCGCAGGGGGATCCTGTCAGCCTGATCTCCGGCCTGGCGCTGCACACGGCTGCGCTGCGTCAGCGGCCGGCCTGTTCGCTGCTTGTCGGAGAGCCGGGAGGCAAAGGCGATCCGCTAGCCCATCCGCGCCTGAGCCTGATGTGCCGGGCGCGTTTCATCAGCCGCCAGGACCCGGAGCATGAAGTGCTGGCCGCGCATTACCTGCGCCGCCAGCCGAAGGCCAAGCTGTATCTGCAACTGGCTGATTTCACCTTTGTGCGGTTTACTGTGACGGGGGCGCATCTGAACGGCGGCTTTGGCAAGGCCTTCCGCCTTGCCGCCACCGATCTTCAGCACTCCGGCGGCACTGGTTAGCTGTCCATCCGCATGATGACCTGAACTTCGCCCTTGACGGCTTCACCCCAGCGCAGCCTGATCTCGTCGTTGTCCGGGCCCTGCTGCGCTTCGGTATACGGAACAATGTAGCGGGTGCTGTTGCCGCTGCTTTTCAGCGCGCCCAGCGGCACCACGCTGTCGACATAGCGGGCGAACCCTTGGAACGGCAGCAGCCCTTCGGCCCGCACCGGCCAGGAGGTTGAGGCCGAAGATTGATCATGCCGCACCCGCAGCGGATTGGCGGTTTGCGCCGTGACATTATGATACATGTTGCCGCTGAAATCGACGTTTTTGGACCGGCTAAAATCCAGATCCGAAAAACTGGTATCCACGCGCTCCGCCCGGTCAATGCTGCCCTGCAGCGAGCGGAATTTATTGCCGGTGACAGAAAGCCCGTTCAGGAAATGGCCGCTGCCGTAGGGTTTGACGACGATGTAGCTGAACCACGGTGCGACATCGCCGGACAGGAACACATTGGCACTCACTGACAAGGCGCTGAATGAAAACCCGCCGGTGAAATCAGGTGTTGCGTCCCGCTCGTTGGTCCATTCGATAAAGCAATTGTCGATGTAGTTGTCCGACACGGTTGAGGTGCAGTTGTTGGAGGCCAGCACCAGACCTGCTGTGCGCACGCCGTTGGCGATGCTGTCGCCCTGAAAGAAGTGATTTCCGGTTACCGTATTGTTGCCGCCCGCCAGCAGCGCGAAATGGCGGAACCTTGTGGCCCGGTTGCTGCGCAGCTTGGCGTCGTTGGAATTGACGTTAAGGCCGATGCTGACCCGGTCTGGAACGTCCAGCGGGTCCTCAGCTGACAGGAACTGGCAATTGTCGACCAGAATACCCTGGCAGCCGGTTCCGGCCGACGTGATGCCGCGGTCCTTTGGGCGTGAAAAGAAACAGCTGTCGAACGAATTCACCGACCCGGTCGGCGCCAGCCGCACTGCGCTGCAGCGGGAATTGCACTGGAATTCGATGCCTTCCATGCCAAACTTGCTGAGCGAACTGAAGCCGCTGAAATCCACCAGGTATTTGAAGTCGCGGAAGGTGAACGTCTGGGTGCCTTCGGCATCATATAGCGCCCCGCTGAGGGTCAGCTCTCCGGCACCGGTGTTTTTGGATTTCACATAAATCTCGCGGCCCACTCCGGCGCCTTCAACCAACGAGCCAACTGCAATATTCGCGATGTTCGCAACATTGGTCAGCTTCTTGGAGTCCGAGGCACTGTAGGTTGCCTGCGAGGTCACCGTACCGGTGTCCCAGGCCGCATTGCTGGCGGCCTCCAATTGGCCGTTGCGGATCACCCGGCGGGTCGCATAAGAGCTTTTGTTCGGGACTGCGGCTTGCATGTCGATCGGCCCGGTGACGGTGATCTTGCGGCCCTTCAGATCCAGGGATTCGTGATCTGCGTTATTGATCAGCGCCTGAAACGCCTTTTTGAACCCCAGCTCCTCATTGCCGAATGCCGCCGCATATGCGGGGAAATCGAAGTTCTTTGTCAGCAACAGCATCTGACTGTCCGGCATGGAAACGGTGCCTTCGAACACGGCCTGGTGGTTCAGTGAAACGGTGCTGCTCAGGCGGAAATCCCCTGCTGGCACCAGGATGCGCCGCCCGTCTGCTGCCGCGTCCGCCGCTTCAAAGGCCGCCGTGCAATCAAAGCTGCCATTGCCCACCGCACCATAGTCGGTGACGTCCACCACGCTTAGCATATCCCGCACAAAGGCGCTGGTGATGTCGGTGATCTCAATGTCGTCGATCCGCACCACGCCGCCGTTGGCACCAGTCAGGTCGAGGCCGAAATGGCCGTAGGCCGCATTGCGCCCCCAGGGCATGTCCACGCCGCCGCGGCTACCGCTGCCGACAATGCCGGTGACATCCACCACTTGGCCATAGGCGGTCAACGAGACCTGCGGCGCAGTCTCAGTCACACCGCCGATATGGCTGCCGCCGCTGGCCCCCGCCCAGCCTGCAACGCGGACCGCAGGCAGCGCGCCGCTCACTGCTTTGACACGAACCTTGATCTGCAGATAGCAGCCCGGTTGCAACGGCGTCTGACCCATGAAGCGCAGCTTCTGGGTGTTCTCAGTCTTCTGCATCTCCAGGCAGCCGCCGAAATCAGCATCCGCCGCCACAAAGACTGCATTGGCGGCGCCGTCATAGGTGTCTGATCCGGGAGTGCCGTCGCCGCTGGACCAGACGTCCAGACCATCCGCAAATGCTGGCGGCATCAGCTGCAAACCTTCGGTGATTGCCTTGTTCATGAGAGTTCCTTTTCCTGCTGAGCATGTCGCGTTCAGGGAAAAGGGTTTACAGATGCCGCGTTAAATTCCGCCCAGCGGTGCGTGCGCAGGCCTGGGCCTAGGCGCCTTCAGCATGCCCGTTCAATAACTGTACCGCGTTGATTTTCCATTCACTTCCAGGCTTAACCATTTGGTAATCCAAGAGGTGCACGCGGCCCTTTGTGTCAGTGATCATCACCCGCTGCCAATGGCTGCCTGCCACTTCGCGCAAGTCCAGATAGCGCACTTCGGCAGGCCGCCAGACCATCGGGTAGCCCTGGCGCACCATCGCGGCAAAGTGGTCCGGGGTGCCGAAAATGCGCCGGATCAACGGCGAAGCGTAGGAGAAAGCGGTTTCGGTATCATTGTTCAGGAAGGCAGAAATCTGAGAGCCGATCACAGCTGTGACCGGCTCCCTTTGAGCTATTGCCGGGAAGGCCAGAAGAAAAACACTTACCCCCGCAAACAGAACACTGCGCATCTGCCCCTCCCGGTCCGTTTGACTCCAGTTAGGGCAAAGTGACGTAGCGTCAAAAAGTTTTTTGACGGAGCTGACGCATAGCGCGGGACAAGGCCGCAGACCGCCGCGCATGGCTGAAAAAGAAAAGGGCGCGGAAACCCGCGCCATTGCTGATCACGATTGCTCGAAAGCTTACGCCAGCTCGCCCGCCAGCGCCTGCTCAATCAGCGCGATGGTGTCCGCGACGCCGTAAAGCGCGATGAAGCCGCCGAAACGGGGGCCTTGGGAGGCCCCCAGCAGCACCTCGTAGATCGCCGAGAACCAGGCGCGCAGCGGCTCGAAGCCGTGGATCTTGCCGATGGCAAAAACCACGGACTGCAGGAATTCCTCATCCGCGAAATCAGCCTCGGGCAGCTCATCATCATTGCCGGCCAGCTCGTTTTTCTTGGCGATGGCTGCCAGGGCGGCCTCCGGTGTTTTTAGTGCATCCGCCAGATCCTGCAGCGCTGCACGCTCCTGGTCGGTGGGCAGGCGGAATACTTTGGCGGGTTTTACGAAGTCGTTGAAATATGCCACGGCAAAACCTGCCGCCTGATCCATCGCGGGATTGCTTTCCGGGGTCGCATCAGGCGCGTATTTGTTAATGAAGCCCCACATCGTTGCCTTGTCCTCGGCGCTGGAGGCCGAAGCGAGGTTCAGCAGCATCGAGAACGGCACCACCATATCCGACTGCGGCACGTCACCGCCGTGGATGTGCCAGACCGGGTTGTTCAGCTGACCCTTCAGGTCCTGGCCATGGTAGGCGCGCAGCTGCTGGTGGTATTCGTCGACCGCCTTGGGGATCACGTCGAAATGCATCCGCTTGGCGGTCTTCGGCTTCTGGTACATGAAATACGCAAGACTCTCGGTCGAGGCATAGGTCAGCCATTCGTCGATTGAGATGCCGTTGCCAGAGGTCTTGGAAATTTTCTGGCCATTGGAATCCAGGAACAGCTCATAGGTGAAATGCTCCGGTGCGCGGTGGCCCAGCACCCGGCAGATGCCATCATAGATAGGGGTATTGGTGGAATGGTCCTTGCCGTACATCTCAAAATCGACTTCCAGCGCCGCCCAGCGGGCGCCAAAGTCCGGCTTCCACTGCAGCTTCACGTTGCCGCCGGTGACCGGCAGGGTCCATTCCTTGCCGTCTTCGTCGTCAAAGGTGACGGTGTAGGTCTCGGCGCAGACCTTTTTCATCGGCACGTACAGGACGCGGCCGGTTTCCGGATGGATCGGCAGGAAGATCGAATAGGTTTGGCGGCGCTCTTCGCGCAGGGACTTCAGCATGATCGCCATGACGTCGTCGTATTTGTCGACGGCGCGTTTCAGCACCTCGTCGAACTGGCCGGATTTGTAGAACTCCTGCGCCGAGTAAAACTCATACTCGAATCCGAAGGTATCAAGGAAGCGGCGCAGCATGGCGTTGTTGTGGTGGCCGAAGCTTTCGTGGGTGCCAAACGGATCCGGCACCGAGGTCAGCGGCTTTTGCAGATGCTCATGCAGGCTGTCGGCGTTGGGCACATTGCCCGGCACCTTGCGCATCCCGTCAAGGTCATCCGAGAAGCAGATCAGTTTGGTTGGAATGTCCGAGATCAGTTCAAACGCGGTCTTGATCATGGTGGTGCGGGCGACTTCGCCAAAGGTGCCGATATGCGGCAGGCCCGAGGGGCCATAGCCGGTCTCAAAAAGAACATAGCCCTTTTCCGGCGCGCCCTTGGCGTAACGTTTGAGAACCCGGCGGGCCTCTTCAAACGGCCAGGCTTTGCTCTTGAGAGCTTCTTCGCGCACATCAGACATTTGTGTTCTCCATCGGCGGCGTCATTTCCGGTTTTCCAGGGGCCGCAAGATCAGTGCGGATGCCCCATGCATCCAGCCCTTTCCTCTATTGTGCTGATGCAGCATGAGTCAATAATCACTGGCCGGGCAGCGCCGTCTTTTGCCGCCGCAGAGCAGATAAAAACTCCGCGCAGCCGCAGCCTGTTGTTGAACCTCGCCGCAGGCCTACCTATCGTGGCCGGATCAATATTGCGCAAAGAAGGATTCCGTCCATGAGTGAGCAAACCCCGCACCCGATGTCCCCGCAGGACTGTCTGGTGGCGCTGATGGTAGCGGTTTCTGCCTCGGACGAAAATATCCGCACCGCCGAGCTGGTGAAAATCCAGTCCGCGGTCAACATGCTGCCGGTGTTTGCCGATTACGACATCGACCGGGTGACGCGGGTCTCGCAGACGGTTCTGGACCTGTTTGAACAGGAAGACGGTCTGGCGGCGCTGTTCGGCCTCATCCGCGGCGATCTGCCGGAGCGGCTGTTTGAAACCGCTTATGCGCTGTCCTGCGATGTGGCGGCTGCTGACGGGATCCTGGGCGAAACCGAGCTCGAGTTCCTGGCGGAGGTCCGCTATGAGCTGAACATCGACCGGCTGCATGCCGCGGCCATCGAACGCGGGGCACGGGCGCGGCACATGGTCTGAACGACGTATGATCTGAACGGCGGAAGGGGGCGCTGCCCCCGGCCTTGCGGCCTCCCCCCGGATATTTTCAGCCAGAAGAAGAACCCGGTGCCGGGTCGGCCAGCGTGGCGGAAATTGCTGCCACCGTGCGGTTTTCCGGACTTTTGACCTGGTGAAGTATAAGCAGCCAAGCGCGGGCGGGACTGGCTGCTCAGGGTCCTGCGGTATCAGCCCGTCCGTCTGGCTACTGCGATCAAAGTGCGGAGGCTTTGCTTCTGCTGTCCTTGGCCACCGAAGTTTGCTGGATCAAGCCACGCCTGATAGGCGGCTTCAAGCTTGGGCCACTCAACATCCAACACTGAATACCAAGCGGTATCGCGGTTGCGGCCCTTATACACAATGGCCTGGCGGAACAGACCTTCATAGGTGAAACCGAAACGCTCTGCCGCGCGGCAGGACGGCGCATTCAAGGCGTCGCATTTCCATTCAAAGCGGCGGCAGCCCAAATCATTAAACACCCGTGCCATCATCAGATAGATCGCCTCGGTCGCCGCCCGCGTCCGCTGCAGCGCCGGGGCAAAGGTGATGCCGCCAACCTCGATCACGCCGTGGGCGGGCTGAATGCGCATATAGCTGGCAATGCCTTCGGCCTTGCCGCTGTCCCCGTTGATGACCGCGAAGCAGGGCTGCGCCTCCACGCCGCTGACCGCCTGCACCCAGGCCCGCAGTCCAGCCGGCGTCTCAAAGGGGCCATAGGGCACATAGGTCCATATCGCATCGGTTCGGTCCTGCTGGAAAGCCGCAAACAGATCCGCGGTGTGGCGGTCCGCGTTCAATGGCTCAACCCGGCAGTATTGCCCAGCCATGCCGGTGTGGCCGGGGTGCCGGGCCCCGCGCCAGTCCGGCAGCGGCGCACCGATGGGCTGGCCGTGTTCGTTGGTGAGACCGGTCATGGCAGGCATCCTTTTCTAAGCAGTTCCGCGGCAGCTTGCGCCGCCGTCCTGCGCAGGTTTGCCATGCAACCGGACCGGACAAAACGTCCAGATTTTGGCAATATGCCCAGACCAATCCCGCCTGTCCCAGACCCGGGTCAGCTGCCGTAGACCGCGCCCCATCGTTCGATCAGTTGCTGTTGCAGCTTCTTGGCGCGGCGGTTCCAGCCGCGCGCGCCCTTGGGGCGTTCACGCTGTGCGCGGGGGATGCGGGCACGCGTTTTCTGGTCAGCAGTGAAAATGGCAAAGGCCAGTACCGTCCCGTCCGCAGCGGTCATGAAACCGCCCAGGCCCGAGACAAAATTAAGCGTGCCGGTCTTGGCAGCAACCTTGATCGGGTGGCCCTTGACGATACCGCCCTTGGCATCACGCATCCGGAAGGGTTTCAAAAGCGGCTTGAGCCGGCCCGCCTTGTAGGCCGCAACCAATGCACCGGTCAGATCCCCCGGCGTCATCCGCGACGCCTCGCCAAGGCCGGAATGATCCACCAGCCTGGTGCCGGACATGCCGTATTTTCCGGCAGCCCAGCGGTTCATTTCGGCGGCGGAGGCCTTGAGCGAAGCAGGCCGGCTGCCGCGTGCGGCGGTGGCGGACATGCCGATCATCTCGGCCATCAGGTTGTTGGAGTATTTCAGCATCGCCTTGAGCATCATGTCCAGCGGCGGGCTGTGATGCCTGGCCAGCAGTTGCGACTGGGGCAAGGATTTGGCGGGTTTTGCCTTGTCCAGCTTGATCCCGTTTGCCCGTGCCAGGGTGCGGAACACATCGCCGGCATAGGCCGCAGGGTTGCGGACCGGCAGCCAGCGCGATCCGCCCTTGCCCAGCGCCTTGCCGGCGACAGTCCAGTGATCGACGCCCCCTTTTTCGGCATAGGTATAGACCGGCCCCGAGCGCGAGGCGATTTTCATCTGCGCATTGACCACTTCGGGACGGTATTTCTCTGTCCTTGCGTCCATGGTGATCGCCCAGCCGCCGCCGGACGCGCGTTTCCATTCGAAATGCACCCGGTTGAAGTTCAGCGCGATGCCGGACACGGCGGGGAATAGCCGACATGGTCGGGCTGGCCCGGATCGATGGTTCTGACCGCAGGCAGGCTGCTGTCCCAGACCAGGAATCTGCCCCGCACCTCGCGCACGCCGGCGTTTTTCAACGCCTTGGCCAGCAGTGCCAGATGATCGGTGTTGAGCATAGGGTCGCCGCCGCCGGCCAGGATCAGGTCGCCCTTGACCACGCCGCCCGCGACACCGCCGGTCGCCAGTATGCGGGTCTCGAACCGGTGATCCGCACCCAGTACATCCAGCGCATACAGCGCGGTAAGCGCCTTGGCGACGCTGGCAGGCGGCAGGGCTTCAGCCCGGCCCGAAGATTCCAGCAGCTTGCCGGTTTTCACATCGGCCACCGCACAGACCGCCTGGCCCGGCAGATTGGCCCGCGCCAATAGCGCCTTGAGCCCGTCCGCTCCGGCCGCAAGAGAGCTGACGCGGCGCGCCACGGGCCGCAGCGATACCGCCGGCGCATTGGCCAGCGCTGAGGAACCCGCCAAAGCGGCAAGCCCGGAAAGGAGGAATGTCCGGCGTGAAGTCATCTTATTCATTTTTAGTGTCAGGACCTGCTCTTCTTCAATCCCGTTTCCACGGCAATCCGCCGCAGGATCCGGGGTTTTTCCCGGTGGGAAGTCCTGCTACCGCTGGCAGCATGTTGCAAGCAGTCATCCTTATGTTCGTGGCCATGTCAATGATCCCTGCGGGCGATCTGTGCGGGAAGCTGCTGACGGGCGGCGGGCTGGCCACACCGGCGTTTGTCGCCTGGTCGCGGTTTGCCATCGGCACCGCGCTGATCCTGCCGTTTGTGCCGCGCCGGGCCTATGCGCTGCTGGGCGATTGGCGGCTGTGGCTGCGGGCCGGACTGCTGACCGGCGGCATCTTTTCGATCCAGCTGGCGCTCGCGACCGAGCCGCTGGCCAATGTCTTTGCCGCCTTCTTTGTCGGTCCGGTAATCAGCTATGTGCTGTCGGTCCTGCTTTTGCGGGAACAGGCGACATTGCTGCGCAGCCTGCTGATGGGACTTGGATTCCTCGGCGTGCTGATGGTGGTGCGGCCTGGCCTGGGAGGCTCCATCAACCTGCTGTGGGCGGTGCTGGCAGGATGTTTCTATGGCGGTTTCCTGACCAGTTCGCGCTGGCTGGCGCATCTGGGGTCGCCGTTGGAGCTGAGCCTGACCCAGCTGCTGCTTTCCGCCATCCTGATGCTGCCTCTGGGCCTCGGCAGCCTGCCGGAGTTTTCGCCCTCGACCGCCGCACTGACGGTGGGCAGCGCGGCGTTTTCAATGACCGGCAATCTGCTGCTGCTGTTTGCCTATGGCCGGGTGCAGGCGGTGAAACTGGCGCCAATGGTCTATTTCCAGCTGGTCGCCGCTGTCAGCCTCGGCTGGGCCGTCTTCAGCCAGCTGCCCGATGCCTGGACCTGGGCCGGGCTGGCGGTGGTGCTGTCCGCCGGTCTGGCCTCAGCCGTGCTCCGCCGCTGACCATTCGCCGCGGGCCCGGATTTCGGTTGAGCTGACATCCACCATCGGCACGTTGACAAAACACCAGGCCGGAGCCGTTGCCCGCGCCAGCAAATGGCTCTGGCAGCCTTTCAGCATTGACTGCCGGGCAAAGCGCGCTGCGGGGGAAAACCGCGCTGAGATCCGGTCGTTCGGCCGTGCCAGCACCCCCACCGGCACTGTGTCCAGGATCTGCTGCCAGTCTTTCCAGCGATGGAAATGGGTCAGGTTGTCCGCCCCCATCAGCCAAACAAAGCGCACGCCCGGATGGCGGCGGCGCAGGTGGCGCAAAGTCTGGGCGGTGTAGCGGGTGCCGAGATCCGCCTCGATGCCGCTGATGTGGATGCGCGGGTGCTGGATCAGGTCTTGCGACGCTGCGATCCGCCGCCGCAGGGCGGCCGGCTGGCGCGCTTTCAATGGGTTGCCCGGGGACACCAGCCAGAACAGGTGATCCAGTCCGAACCGCCGCAGGGCCGCATGGGAAATCGCCGCATGGCCGCGGTGCGGCGGATCAAAGGACCCTCCCAGAAGCCCGACGCTTTGGCCCGGGCGGATATGCGGCAGCTTGCAAACCATGACAGCCTTGATGCACATAATTTCCCGGAGAGATCAATCGGGTGAGGCGCCACGGCTCTGATGATACGGCTGCGCTCTACAGCCCGCGATCCCGCACCTGCCGCGATTCAAATGCTCTCTCGAACCGGCGGCGCTGGCAGTCTCATTCATAGCATCGTTGCTTGCAGCGGCGCGGGATATCCAGACTGCCGGACGCCGAGGGTGGCAAACCAAAGCGGCAAAAGTTCAAGCGCTGCCCGATCGGCAAGAGCAGAGAGTAGCCAAATTTGTGCTCGAAACTGCCCAGGCATCGGGGAGCAGCCCGTGTCCTCTTTGCCATCGACCCGGCTGCAACGGTTACTTTTTGGTTATGTGCCAGAGCCTAAGAAGCGCCCAGCAAGCAGCCTGTCTGCAATCAGCAACTTAGAGTTGCGCACCTATTGCTGAAATCTCTAAAGAGTGTAATCTGGTCAAAAATGCCGGCCCGTATGCAGCGCGCAGCAGGGAATACCAGCGATCAGTAAGCAGGCTTTGGTCCGCTTGCGCAGCAGCAGAAAGCCCCAAGGATGACATTTTCAAGACAAATGGACGCCTCCCAGCCACTCCGTGGCAATCGCATCCGGTACCTGACGCACGGCACTGCAGCCCTGCTCGTTGGCGCCGGTTTTATCTTCGATCTGCTGACGCCGCTTGGGATTGCGGGCGGCCTTATCTATGTGGCCGTTGTCCTGTGCGCTCTTTGGGATGATAATCCGAACACGGCCTACAAGTATGCGGCAGCTACCACTGTGCTGACGATTCTTGGCTATCTGCTGTTTCCGCGTGTCGGGGTCAATGAATGGATCGTCCTGACCAACCGGGCACTAACTGTATTGGCGCTTTGGGCGCTTGCCTTCATCGTTCGCCAGCAGAAAGCAGCCCAGCTTTCGCTGGTGCAGAAAACGACTGAGCTTGCCGCCATCCAGGACAACACAGTCGAAGGGATGATAAGCATCAGCACCGAAGGGGCAATTTTGAGCTACAACCGCGCCTGCGAGTGTATTTTCGGATATGCGGCCGGTGACGTCATTGGCCGGAACATCAAATGTCTGATGCCGGATCCTTACCATTCCGAGCATGATAGCTACCTCCGCAACTACCTCAGGACCGGACAAAGGAAAATCATTGGCACTATCCGTGAGGTTCAGGGACAACGCAAAGACGGCAGTGTCTTCCCGCTAGAATTGTCTGTCAGCGAAGTCCGGGTCGGCGGCCACCATCTGTTCAGCGGTATTGTCCGCGACATATCCGAACAGAAGCGGAGCGCGAGCAGTTCATCAGTGATTTGTCCCGTTCGAACCAGGATCTGGACGATTTCGCCTATATTGCCTCCCATGATCTGCGGGCGCCTCTGCGGGTTATCGGAAACGCCTCCAGCTGGCTGGAGGAGGATCTCGCCGACGCCTTGGACGATGAGAGCCGGGAAAACCTGCAGCTCATCCAGTCCCGGATTTCGAGGATGGAACAACTGCTGGACGACTTGCACGAGTATTCCCGTGCCGGGCGCAAGACGGACGCCAGATATCTACAGCTGATGCCAGGCAGCGATTTGATGGATGAAGTACTGATGCTGGTCGACCAGCCAAAGGGGGTCACCATCAATACCGACCCCGGTTTCGCCGCCATCCAGCTTCCGAACATGCCGTTGAAGCAGATCTTGGCCAACCTGATCTCCAACGCGATCAAGCACAACGAAACCAGCACAGGCGTGGTTGACGTGCTGCTGGAACACGACGCCGGCATGTATGCCATTACGGTCGCCGATGACGGTCCCGGTATTGATCCGCAGTTTCACGAGCAGATTTTCAAGATGTTTCAAACACTGAAGTCGCGCGACGTGGTCGAAGGCAGCGGTATCGGCCTGGCGATCGTCAAGAAACACGTGGAAAATGCGGGCGGCAAAATCTCTTTGCAGTCTTCGCCGGGCGAAGGCTGCGCATTCCGGTTCACTTGGCCCAAGCCGGCCTGCCCAAACAAAGGATAGCCAAAGTATGATGAGAATGAACAGCGGCGGGCAGACCTCTCATAAGGATCTGAACATCATTCTGGTGGATGATGACCACGGGGACGCCAAGGCCGTTGAGCGGGCATTCAAGAAAGTCAAAATCGCAAATGAGATCACACGCGCGATCGACGGGCTTGAGGCGCTGGATTACCTCCGCGGGACGGGCGGCAAGGACAAGGTCCAACAGCCCTATGTGCTGCTGGTTGATATCAAGATGCCGCGGATGAGCGGCATCGAGCTGGTCCAGGAATTGCGCGCAGATCCTGAACTCAGCAGGTCAGTGGTATTCTTCCTGACGACCTCAAGCCACGAGCAGGACATCGAAGCTGCCTATGAATTGAATGCAGCAGGCTATATCGTGAAGGAAACAGCAGGGCGTGATTTTTTGCAACTAGTCGATATGGTTGACCGCTATTGGCGGATTGTCGAATTCCCTATCCCCGGCACCTGATCCGCAGCACTGTTGCGGCTCTGCGTCTGAAAAACACCGGCAGCCATGCCAAACGTGCCGCACCTCCGGGCCGTTTTCAATGCGATGGCAAGGTGCCGTCATATCTTGACACTGAGGGGTAAAGGGTAGCTGTCTTGTGCCTGAGACAGATTGCAGAAATTCTATACACATCCCCAAGAGCAGGAGGTGCAGCACATTATGCCCCGCTTTGAGATCAGCCCGGAAGACCCGGCCGGACCGGAAGCTTCAGCCCTGATCCGGCGGCATCTTTCGCAAATGGCGGCACAATCGCCGGAAGAAAGCTGTCACGCGCTGGATACAAGCGGCCTTGAAGGTCCTGATGTACAGTTCTTTCTGCTGCGCCGGGGCGGCAAACCGGTTGCCATGGGGGCGCTGAAACTGCTGGAAGGCGGCGCACGCGAATTGAAGTCCATGCACACGGTGTCCGAGGCCCGCGGCAGCGGAGCAGGACGCGCAATGCTGGAATTCCTGCTGCAGCTTTCCCGCAAAGAAGAGGCCACAGGCCTCTTTCTGGAGACTGGCTCCACCGATGATTTTCTGCCTTCGCGCAGGCTGTATGAATCCCTTGGTTTTAAGCAATGCGCGCCCTTTGGGGACTACGCAGCGGACCCGTGGTCAGTATTCATGCACCTGGACTTGCGCGCAGCGGCTTGACCCTTGGCACCCGCCTGTCATAACTGGCGCCAAGCGGTCCCTTAGCTCAACTGGATAGAGCAGCTGACTTCTAATCAGCAGGTTGAGGGTTCGAGTCCTTCAGGGATCGCCAATTCCTTTAGTTGCCAATGAAGCATAACCTTGCACACTTTAGGGGTTTTGATGCACACCCTGTGTCACGGGGAAAGTGCCAGGTGGGCTAGTGCTTGCTTCCCTTCCACCGAGAGGACCGCACCATCATACCGCGGGATCAAACAGCTGCGACAGCGGCTGCCTGGGCGGACCCGGGAGATTGGCCTCCCGCCCCCTGAACAGCCATTATGATGCTTGATGATGCGTGGCTGAACCGTCAATGAGGGAGCGTCATCAACGGCCTCCTCTCTGTTTCGTCTTTCCGCAACTCCGCGCTACCATCGCCTCAGGCGCTCTGTGCGCCAATTGTTGATTTATGCATTGGAGATGAATCCCATGGCCCTGAAACCGGAAGAAGTGAAGGCACAGGTCGAGGCGCTTGGCGGCAAGCAGGCCAAGCGCAAAAAGCTTAAGACCGAACCCGAAGGCACGTCCGAGAAGAAACTGCCCGGCGATCTGCGCAAAGGGCTGGAGGCGCATTTCGGCGGTAATCTGGGCAAGGTCAGGGTGCATGTCGGCGGCAATGCCAAGGACGTCTGCAAGGAACTGAAAGCCAAAGCCTTTACCGTCGGCAACAACATCTATGTGATGAAGCCTGCATTCGCCAAGGATACCGACCTGCTGGCGCATGAGCTGACCCATGTGCTGCAGAAGGGCAAGGGCAAGATGCCCAAGGCCAAGGACGGCGTGGCGCTGACCTCAAAATAGGCCTGCACCACCCTTTCGCGCAGCTCTGCCCAGCCTATTGACACATTTTAAACCTTTTTTAAGCAAAATTGCCCGCAAGATAGTCTTGAGAGACACTGGGGCGGTCAGGCTAGATTGCTCCCGGAGAAGGAGTTGCCATGGTTTGGGCTGGACTGTTCGCAGGCATGATCACCGGAATGTGCGCCACGGCGTTTGGGTTTTTTGTGGCCGCGCTGCCGCTGTGGCTGAGCCTGCTGCTGTATCCGGCAGCCGGGCTGGGCGCGACCGTGCTGGTTATCGCTGTTCTTTCCCTGCGCTGCTGGCTGCAGTCGCAGCCGGTCATCGGACAAGCCTACGGCAACCGCGCCTAGCTGCGCAGCCAGCTGACGATCTGGCCTTGCCGCATCGCGCCGGCCTGGCGCTTTTTCTCTTTGCCGCGTTCAAAGGCGACCAGGGTCGGGATGCCGCGGATGCGGTATCGCGCGCCTGTGGACGGGTGGTCCTGGGTGTTCAGCTTGACCAGCCGCGCCTTGCTGCCCAATGCCTTAGCGGCCTTGGTAAACTCCGGTGCCATTGTCCGGCAGGGCCCGCACCAGGGCGCCCAGAAATCGGCCAGCAGCGGCAGATCGTCATTCTGCGCCGCCTTCTGCAATGTGGCCGGGTCCACGTCCACCGGCTTGCCCGGCATCAGCGCCGCGCCGCAGCTGCCGCAATTGGGGCCTTTGCCCAGCTTGTCCTCCGGCACCCGGTTCAGCTGGGCACAGGCCAGGCAGGTCAGGGTCTTGGCACCCATGATGGTTCCTCCGCTTCAATCCTGCCCTGATACAGACATCGGCTGCCAGGCCGCAAGAGACGCCGCCGGAGCTTCACAAACCTGTAATCAGCACTGGAAGCTGCGGGCCGCCGCTTCAATATCAAAGGCATGCAACAGATACTTCGCCTCCTGCCGCCGCTTGCGGCCGTTCTGGCAGCCGCCGAACTGGCGCATTTTATGAATCTGACCGCAGGCCTGGGGGCACATCCCTGGTGGGCGGGCAAAGTGATCTGGCTGGGCGCCCTGCCCGGTCTTGCGCTGGCCCTTGCCGTCCGGCTGCTGCACCTGCCACGCTGGCTGGCAGCCGCGGGTTTCGCGGTCTTCGGTGCCGCGGCCTTTGCCATCGCGGCAGCAGGCAAGGCGCAATTCGCCGCGTCTTACGCCGAGGACCTGTTGGCCGGGAAATTCTGGTACTTTGGCTGGATTGCCGTCTGCACCCTGGCTGCTGCTACGCTTGCAACACTTGCCGGCCCGTCTGCGGAAACCCGTTGACCCAGCGCATTCCGCGCCGGAAGATGATTAGACGACACAACAGACATCCGGAGATTTAGCCATGATTTCACGCCGGAAAATTCTGAGTACCGGTACTGCGGCCGCCGCAGCAACCTTGCTTCCGCTGCCTGCGCTGGCCCGCAAGAAAGACCCCGCTCCCTTTGATCCCACCCCGCAGGAGGTCCGGATCCGCAAGGATTTTGCCCCGGGGCAGATCCTGGTGCTGCCGCGCTCCTACTACCTTTACTTTGTCACCGACAAGCGCAAGGCGATGCGCTATGGCGTTGGTGTCGGCAAGGCCGGTCTGGAGTTCACCGGCACTGCCGTGATCGAACGCAAAAAGGTCTGGCCCACCTGGCGCCCGACCGACGAGATGATCGAACGCGATCCGCGGGCCTATGCCAAGTTTGTCGACAATGAGTACATTCAGCCCGGCGGGCCGGAAAATCCGCTGGGAGCGCGGGCCCTGTATCTGTTTCAGAACGGCATCGACACCTATTTCCGCATCCATGGCACCAACCAGCCGCAGACCATCGGGCACTCGGTATCCAACGGCTGCATCCGGATGATGAATGAGCACGTTACGGATCTGTATCAGCGGGTTCCGCTCGGCACGGTTGTGACAGTGCTTTAGGCACGGTTCTGCCGGAGACACGGCGTCACTTTGGATTTTTTCTTGCGCCTGGGGTGATTCCTACTCAATTCTGTCACCGCAACGTCACGCGAGTATCATCACTGTTGCCTTACCGGCGCGGTTATGACTCTTTGCAGACCGCTGCCGTTCTGCCGCATGACGCGGGCAGAGAATTGAGACGACTTAGGAGAATACGACGATGGCGACTGGCACCGTCAAATGGTTCAACACCACCAAAGGCTACGGCTTTATTGCACCCGATGATGGCGGCAAGGACATTTTTGTCCACATTTCCGCAGTTGAGCGATCAGGGCTGACCGGCCTGGCCGACAATCAGAAAGTGACTTACGAACTGCAGGCTGGCCGCGACGGCCGCGAGTCCGCGGTTGATATCGCACTGGCCTCCTGATCCGAACTTCTGATCACGCCTGAGAGCTTTCAAACAGCCCTGCCCGCCGGGGCTGTTTTCATTGTTGAATCGCCGTGACCAGCTGCAGGGCTGCCGGTCCGATCGCAGCCACATTCAGCGCAACGCCCCGGGCATTCGGGTGGATGCCGTCATCCTGCAAATAGGCCTGCGCCGCTGCCGGGTCGCCGCCCGCCTCTGCTGCAATGCCCGCAAAAGCATCCGGATGCAGCACCGCATCGAATTCGGCAGCCAAGTCCGGGTATATCGCGTCAAAAGCGGTCTTGTAGTCCGGCCCGTAATTGCCCGGTGCCTTCATGCCGATCAGCAGGGTTTCAATACCCAAGGTTTCGGCTTCCTGCAGGATGTGGGCCAGATTGGTCCGTGCCGCCGCTGGCGCCAGGCCGCGCAGCAGGTCGTTGCCGCCCAAAAGCACGATCAAACCGTCGGGATTGTCCGACAGCGTCCACTCCGCCCGCTCTGCCCCGCCGGCGGTGGTGTCGCCGGACACACCGGCATTCTGCAGCACCACTTCGGCGCCGTTTTCATTCAGCCAATGCTCCAGCTGCGGCACCAGACCCTGGTCCTGCGGCAGCCCGTAACCCTGCACCAGACTGTCGCCCAATGCCGTGATCCGCAGCGGCTCAGCCCAGGCGGTGTTTGAAAAAAGCAGCAAACTCAACAGCGCCAGTATCTTGTGCATCGCCGCAAAAACTCCATATCCGATAGGTGGATCCAACAGGCAGGCCCGATGACCAACGATAACAGCCCCGTTCTGCATCTGTTAGATGCGTCTTTGACCCTGAATAGCAATACCGGCCCGGTAGAGATTTTGCACGGCATCTCGCTGGATGTGCGGCGGGGGGAGACGTTGGGGCTGGTGGGGCCGTCCGGGTCCGGCAAGTCCTCGCTCTTGATGCTGATGGGCGGGCTGGAGCAGGCAACCGGCGGAACGATCACAGCGCTTGGCCAGGATTTGACGGCAATGGACGAGGACGCGCTGGCACGGTTCCGGCGCAACAACATGGGGGTGGTGTTTCAAAGCTTTCACCTGATCCCGACCATGACGGCGCTGGAAAATGTCGCCACGCCGCTGGAGCTGGCGGGCGTCAAGGATGCTTTTGACCGCGCCCAGGCGGAACTGGAGGCAGTTGGCCTTGGCCATCGCGCCGGCCACTTCCCGGCGCAGATGTCGGGCGGTGAGCAGCAGCGCGTTGCCTTGGCCCGTGCACTGGCGCCGCGGCCTGCGATCCTGTTGGCTGATGAACCCACCGGCAATCTGGACGAGACCAACGGCGAGGCAGTGATGGATCTGCTGTTTGGTCTGCGCGACCGGTACGGCGCCACGCTGGTGATGGTGACCCACGCGCCGGAACTGGCGGCCCGCTGCGACCGGGTGGTCCGGCTGCGCGACGGACGGGTGGATGACGCCGCCGCGCGCGAGGCCGCGGAATGAATGCTGCCGCCTTCCGCCTCGCCTGGCGCTTTGCCCTGCGCGAGCTGCGCGGCGGCCTGAAAGGTTTCCGCATTTTTCTGGCCTGTCTGGCGCTGGGGGTCGGGGTGATTGCTGCCATCGGCTCAATCCGGACGTCGATTGAAACCGGGCTGTCGCGCGAAGGCGCGACCATCCTGGGCGGCGACGCCGAGCTGAACTTCACCTACCGCTTTGCCAATGAGGACGAGCGCGGCTGGCTGGACCGGAATGCGGTCCGCTATTCCGAGATTGCCGAGTTCCGCTCGATGGCAACTGTAGGCGAGGAGCGCGGGCTGACCCAGGTGAAGGCGGTGGACGGGCTGTACCCGTTGAAGGGAGCGATGCAGCTTTCGCCACCGATACCCTTGGAGACCGCTTTGGCAGGCGCAAAGGGCCTGCCGGGCGGTGTTATGGACCGGGTACTGGCGGACCGGCTGGGATTGCAGCCGGGCGATACGTTCCGGCTGGGCACGCAGGATTTCAGGCTGATGGCGCTGATCGTGCTGGAGCCGGACGCCGCGGCCTCGGGCTTTGAACTGGGCCCGCGCACTATGGTGCGGACAGCGGATCTGGCGGGTTCCGGGCTGTTGGAGCCGGGCACACTGTTTGACACCAAATACCGCATGGAACTGCCGACAGGCCGTGACTTGAACGCACTGCAGGCAGAGGCAGAGGGCCTGTTTGAGACCACCGGCATGCGCTGGCGCGATGCAAGAAATGGCGCGCCGGGGATATCCTCATTTGTGGAACGTCTCGGCGGGTTTCTGGTGCTGGTGGGCCTGTCCGGCCTGGCGGTGGGCGGGGTTGGCGTGTCTGCTGCGGTGCGCGCCTATCTGGCAACCAAGACCGCCACCATCGCCACCCTGCGCACATTGGGGGCGGAGCGGCAGACAATTTTCCTGACCTATTTCCTGCAGATCGGCGCGCTGACGCTGATCGGGGTGGGGATCGGCCTGGTTTTGGGCGGCTTGGGGCCAATGCTGCTGGGGCCGCTGATTGCCGCGCAGCTGCCGTTCCCGGCAGTGTTTTCAATCTATCCGTCCGCACTGGCCGAGGCGGCGATTTATGGCGTGCTGACCGCCTTCATCTTTGCCCTGTGGCCGCTGGCCCGGGCCGAGCGCATCCGCGCCGCCTCGCTGTTCCGGGATGCTTTTGCCAGCCAAACCCGGCTGCCTGCGCCCCGTTATCTGCTGGCGACCGCGCTGGCATTGGGGGCACTGGTGGGGATGGCTGCCTGGTTCAGCGGCTCGGCTCAGCTGACCTTGTGGACAGCGGGCGGGCTGATGGGGGCGCTTATGGTGCTGCTGGTTGCGGCGCTGGGGATTGGTTTTCTCGCCCGCCGCGGTTCCGGCGCGTCGCGGGGGCGGCCTGCCCTTCGCTGGGCGCTGTCGTCCATTGGCAGCGCGCGGGACGGTGCGGTGCCTGCGGTGCTGGCACTGGGTCTTGGCCTGACAGTGCTGGCCGCCATCGGCCAGATCGACGGCAACATGCGCCGCGCTATTGCGGGCAACCTGCCGGATGTGGCGCCCAGTTACTTCTTTGTCGACATCCAGCGCAGCCAGATGCCCGGGTTTCTGGAGCGGGTCGAGAATGACCCGGCTGTGACCCGGGTAGAGAACGCACCGATGCTGCGCGGGGTTCTGACCCGCATCAACGGCCAGCCCGCCACAGAGGTTGCAGGCGACCACTGGGTGGTACGCGGCGACCGCGGCATCACCTATGCCGCAGCCCGGCCTGACAGCACCGAGGTTACCGCCGGTGAATGGTGGCCTGCGGATTACGCCGGGGCGCCGCAGATCAGCTTTGCTGCCGAGGAGGCGGAGGAACTGGGGCTGTCCTTGGGCGACACGCTGACGCTGAACATCCTGGGCCGCGACATCACGGGCACCATCACCAGCTTCCGCAATGTGGATTTCTCCACCGCGGGCATGGGGTTTGTGATGGTCCTGAACGAGTCCGCCCTGGCCGGTGCGCCGCATAGTTTCATCGCCACCGTCTATGCCGAAGAGCAGGCCGAGGCCGCAATCCTGCGCGATCTGGCCCGCGAAATGCCGAATATCACCGCGATCCGGATGCGTGATGCGATCGACCGGGTGGCGGACATTCTGCGCCAGCTGGCCGCCGCCACCGCCTATGGCGCCGCAGCAACGCTGCTGACCGGGTTTCTGGTACTGCTGGGCACCGCCGCGGCTGGAGAACCTGCGCGCCGGTATGAGGCGGCACTGCTGAAAACCCTGGGGGCGCCGCGCAAACAGATCCTGCTGAGCTTTGCCCTGCGGTCCGCCCTGCTGGGCGCCGCCGCCGGGCTGGTGGCGCTGGCGGCGGGCATTGCCGGAGCCTGGGCGATCAATGCCTATGTGTTCGAGACCAGCTATGCGGTGATCTGGCCGAATGCGCTGATGGTGATCTCAGGCGGGGTGCTGACAACACTGCTGGCCGGGCTGGTCTTTGCCCTGCGCCCTCTGGCGGCAAAGCCCGCCCGCATCCTGCGCGCAAGGGAATAGACGGCGCTGCGGCGGTCTTAGCGGGCGCCGCAGGAGACCGGCTGCAAAATGCGCAACAGGTCGTGGTTGTCGCACACCAATGCCTCCAGCGTGATGTCATCAAGCGAGGTGTAAAACGCCTGTGCCGCATCAGCCAGTGCCAGCTTGAGACGGCAGGCATCGGTCAACGGGCAGGTGTTGTCCGCGTCGGCAAAGCATTCCACCATCGGCAGGCCGCCTTCGACATCGCGGAACACGTCGCCGATCCGGATATCCAATGCGGGCTTGCCCAGGTTCATACCGCCATTGCGCCCCCGCTGGGTCGCCAGATAGCCAAGCTGGCTCAGCTGGTTGATCACCTGCGCCAAGTGGTTTTCCGAGATATTGCAGCATTCGGCGATCTCAGCCTTGGTCACCAGACGGTCTTTGTGCGCGGCGCAATACATCAGCAGCCGCACGGCAATGTTGGTCCTTTTGGTAATCCGCATGGGTCGCTCCCGCAGCTATGGTGCATCGCTTATTGCACATGGCGGCAAAAAGCGGTTTGACATACATCAATAACCGGAAACACGAACGATAGGCAGAGCGGATGACAGCCCCATATTTCTTTGGCTACGGCAGCCTGGTGAACACTGCAACGCATGCCTATGGCGGGGCGGCACCGGCACGGCTGCGCGGCTGGCGGCGGGCCTGGGTTCATACCGCCCTGCGCGAGGTCGCCTTCCTGTCGGCGGTGCCCTGCGCAGACAGCGAAATTGACGGGCTGATTGCCGAAGTGCCCGGAGCAGACTGGGCAGCACTGGATGAACGCGAGTTCGCCTATGATCGGCTGCCTGCATCAGGTGCAGTGCAGCACGGGCTGGGCGGGGCGCCGGAAATTTCAGTCTATGCCGTTGCCGCGGAAAACAAAAATGGCATCACCGCGCGGCACCCTATCCTGCTGAGCTATCTTGATGTGGTGCTGCTGGGCTATTTGCAGGTCTTTGGCGAGGCCGGGCTGCACGGCTTTGTTGCAACCACCGATGGCTGGGACGCCCCGGTTCTGAACGACCGCGCCGCGCCGCGCTATCCGCGCCACCAGCCGGTTTCAGTGGCCGAGCGTAAATTGTTTGATGAACTGATCGACAGTACAGGTTCCCGCCGGATAGTCTCAGGGTCATGATAGAAAAGGCGCTGCTGCACCTCGGCCGGATTGCACGGCAACTCTGGTTCAGAGTTGTTCTGATTTCCCTTTTTTCCTTGTTGGCTTTGCTGCTGGCGCCGCTGGCGAAACCGCTGCTGCCGGACAGTCTGAGCGAGGATTTCGGACGCGAGGCAGTGCTGCCGGTGCTGACGATCCTGGCGTCGGGCATGCTGGCAGTCACCACCTTTTCGCTCAACGTCATGGTCAGCGCCTACCGCACCGCCGCCTCGATGGCGACGCCGCGGGTCTACCGGCTGCTGCTGGAAGACACCGTCACCCACCGGGTTCTGGCAACCTTTGTGGGCGGATTCATCTATTCGCTGAGCGCGGTGATCCTGTTCCGGGCCCGCTATTACACGCCGGAAGGCGCGCTGGTGGTCTTTGGCTTGACCATCATCGTGGTGATTCTGATCGTCGGTGCCATCCTGCGCTGGATTGATCACCTGTCGAGCCTTGGGAGCATGGACCACACCCTGCGGCTGATCGAAATCCGCACCCGCGCCAGCCTGCGCGCGCGGATGGAAAAACCCTGTCTGGGCGGGCTGTGCGCACGTGAAGAGGCTAAACCCGGCGACGCCGTTGATATCCCAGCCGCCAAGAGCGGTTTTGTCCGCTTTGCCGGGCTGACCCGGTTGAACGATCTGGCTGAGGAAGCCGGCACGCAGATCACCCTGGCGCGCGCACCCGGCGAATACATTCTGCGCGGCCAGCCGGTGGCCTGGGCCACCGCCGGGGACAATGACTTCTGCAAGGCGGCTTCAGCTGCGATCGACATCGGGGATGTACGCAGCTTTGATCAGGACCCGTCTTTCGGCCTGACATTGCTGGCAGAGACCGCGCAAAAGGCGCTGTCGCCCGGTGTCAATGATCCCGGTACCGCGGTTGAAGTCATGGGCCGGCTGGAACGGTTGCTGTGGGAGAACACGCCCGCGGATGAGACCAGCGACGCCCGCAAGGCTGCCTATCCCAATGTCTGCATCCCGCCGGTCACCGCACAGCATCTGCTGGCCTGCGCCTTTCCCCCGATTGCCCGCTGCGGCAGTGATGCCCCATCAGTCATGCGCTGGATGGGAAAATCCCTGGACGCGCTTGGCGAGCATCCGAACCCGGATATGGCCAAAGCCGCCAGGGAAATGTGCCGGGAACTGAAGGATGGCAGCTGGGGCTGAGCGGCTTGTGACTGGCAAAAGGGTGTGCTCCCGTCTGTTCCGGCGCATGAAATATACGCTTTGCACAGTTGGGTATGGCACCGCTCCCCAAGGGGAGCGGTGCAGCGCCGCGCCTCCGCGCGGCGCCGGGCCCAACCGGCGGCACGGCATCTTTGATGCCGGTCCGGCGGGCGGGAGCCCCGGATAGCAAATAGGCGGCACCCTGAAGCGCCGCCTATTTTTTAAATTCAGGCGAACCTCAATCAGCCGCGGGCGCGGACAGTTTCCATCAACGCCAGAAGCGCCGACATGTCCGGGCCGCGCTCCATGCCGGTGACCGCCTTGCGCAGCGGCATGAACAGGCCTTTGCCCTTGCGGCCCGTCGCCTCTTTCACTGCGGTGGTCCAGTTCTTCCAGCTGTCCGCGTCATACGGACCTTCCGGCAGCAGCGCCATCGCTTCGGCGATGAACGCCTTGTCCTCGTCGGCTACCAGCGGCTCGGCACCGTCGCGGCACAGCTCCCACCAGCCCGCCAGATCCTTCAGCGTGGTGATGTTTTCCTTGGCCACATCCCAAAAGGCTGCCTGTTTCGCGGCAGGCACGCCCAGCGCGTCTACATGGCTTTGCACCGCCTCCAGCGGCAGCGACTGCAAGTAGCGGGCAGTCAACGGATAGAGATCCTCGACATCGAATTTGGTGGGGGCTGCCCCAAAGCGGTTGATGTCGAAGCCATCGATCAGCTCGGCCAATTCCGAACGCAGCTCCACCGGATCGGAAGAGCCAAGGCGGGCCATCAAGGACAGCAGCGCCATCGGCTGCACCCCGGCTTCACGCAGGTCGCGCAGCGCCAGCGTGCCCAAACGTTTGGACAGCGCCTCGCCCTGCGGGCCGGTCAGCAGCGAGTGGTGGGCAAAGGACGGTACGGTACCGCCCAACGCTTCGATGATCTGGATCTGGGTGGCAGTGTTGGTCACATGGTCCGAGCCGCGCACCACATTGGTCACGCCCATTTCGGTGTCATCGACAACCGAGGCCAGCGTGTACAGGAACTGGCCGTCACCGCGGATCAGCACCGGGTCCGAGACCGAAGCCGCGTCGATGGAGATATCGCCCAGAATGCCGTCAGGCCATTCGATGCGCTGATGATCCAGCTTGAAGCGCCAGACGCCATCGCCGCGCTCGGCGCGCAATGCGGCTTTTTCGTCCTCTGACAATGCCAGCGCAGCGCGGTCATAGACCGGCGGCTTGCCCATGTTCAGCTGTTTCTTGCGCTTCAGGTCCAGCTCGACCGGGGTCTCGAACGCCTCATAGAAACGGCCGATTTCGCGCAGCTTGTCCGCGGCTGCGACATAGCGGTCGAGACGCTCGGACTGGCGCTCCACCTTGTCCCAGGTCAGGCCCAGCCATTCCAGGTCCTGCTTGATGGCATCGACGTATTCTTCCTTGGACCGCTCCGGGTCGGTGTCGTCGATGCGCAGGATGAAAGTGCCGCCGGCCTTGCGGGCGATCAGGTAGTTCATCAGCGCGGTGCGCAGGTTGCCGACGTGGATATAGCCGGTCGGCGACGGGGCAAAACGGGTGGTGGTCATCACGGTTCTCCTGTTGCCGATGCCTTGTCACATGGGCGGCGGATTGTCCAGTTTCAGCAGGGTTAACGCGCCTCGCGGCGCGTGCCTCCGGCGGGGATATTTGGGGCAAGAGGAAAGCGCGGGTCAGCTTGGCTGCACCGGCCAGATTGCGTTGAGGTCTTTCAGGCCGGTGCGGATCAGTTCAGCCAGGACTTCCAGATCGATATCGGCCAGCTTGTTCACATAAAGGCAGCTTCTGCCCAGCTTGTGCTTGCCCAGGCGTGCAAGGATGGTGCCATAGTCCTGATAGCCCGGCATGATGTAGATCGAGTGGCGCGCCTTGCGTGGCGAGAAGCCGGTGGCGAGGAAGTCTCCTTTGCGTCCCGTGGCATAGCGGTAGTGGTAGCGCCCGTAACCGATGATGGAAGGCCCCCACATCTGCGGCATAAAACCGGTGGTTTGGCGGAACAGGGCATCCAGCTCTTGTGCTTCCGCCGCCTTGCGCTCTGGTTCAACCGTGGCAAGGAAATCTGCAACGCTTGCTCCGGTCGGGACGGTCTTGTTCTGGCTCATGGCGGGGGCCCTCCTGCCTGCATCCTAACCCGCATCACGGGATTGTTTACAGCCCTCTGCCGCCGCGGCGCTAGGATGCGGGCAGTCCAATGCAACTTGGAGGTTCCCTAATGACTGTTCCCCTGTCCCGCCGTGCGGCCCTGGCCGGTGCCGCCGCCCTGCCCCTTGCCGCTGCTGCAACACCGCTTTTGGCCGGCGCCCACGGTGGCCGCGCCGAAGCACCCATTGCCCATACATTCATGCTGGGCGAGATGCCGGTCACCACGCTGCTGGATGCCTCATCCTTGCGTGACGGGCCAAAACCGCTGTTTGGTGCCGCGGCCAGCGATGCGGAGTTTGCCGAGGTTTCGGCTGAGAACTTTGTCTCAGCCGAAACACTGCAATTCTACTTCACGCCTACGCTGGTGGATACCGGGGCAGAGCTGGTGCTGTTTGATACCGGCCTAGGTGCGGGCGGCATCGCCAAAGCGCTGGCCGCAGCCGGAGTTACCCCGGACCAGATCAATGTGGTTGTGATCACCCATATGCACCCAGACCACATCGGCGGGCTGATGACAGACGGTGCGCCCACCTTTGCCAATGCCCGCTATATCATGGGATCTGCCGAGTATAATTTCTGGTCCAAGATGGAGGCGGGCAACCGTGTTGGCGATCTGGTAGCCAGCAATGTGACGCCGTTGGCAGAGAAGACCACGTTCATTGACGATGGCGCCGGTATCGCACCGGGGGTCACTGCGATGGCAAGTTTTGGCCACACGCCGGGACATATGGGTTTCATGCTGGAAAGCGGCGGTCGGCAGCTGTTGCTGACGGCGGATCTGGCCAACCATTATGTTTACAGCTTTGCCCGGCCGGATTGGGCGTTCAGTTTTGATGCCGATCCCGAGGCTGCCAGCGCGTCGCGCCGCCGGGTGCTGGGGATGCTGGCCGCCGACAAGGTGCCGATGATCGGCTACCACATGCCCTTCCCCGCCGCCGGTTTTGTCGAAACGCGCGGCGAGGGTTTCCGCTATGTGCCGGTCAGTTATCAGCTGATGGGCTGAGCGGCCCGGTTCAATAGCCGGTTTGCGGCCCGTATCTGCTGCCGTCTGTAAACCGGGACAGGCGGAAATCATGCGGATCCACCACAGGTGCGTCGCCGGTCACCAGATCGGCGGCCAGCCTGCCTGCCGCCGGTCCAATGCCAAAACCATGGCCGGAGAAACCAGTGGCAATGAACAGCCCCGGCAGCCCATCGGCCTGCGAGATCACTGGAATCGCATCCGGAGTGACATCGATCAGCCCGCCCCAGCTTTGCACCACATCGGCGCCTTGCAGCACTGGGAATGCCCTTTGCGCCGTTGCCCAGCCGCTTTTCAGCGCCTTTTGCGACGGCGCAGGGTCCAGCACCCGGCACAGTTCAAACGGGGTGGTCTGGTTCGGCTGCCAGCGGCGGGCCTGCGCCGCCTCTTCGCGCCAGCGGTCTGACAGGCGGAACTGCAGCGCCCGCCATTCCTGCCGGTAGCTGGGCAGGAATTTCCAGCCCAGCCGGAAACTGTCGGGCACGATATCGACGATGTTCTCATGGGCATCGGCCACGGTGTAACCGCCGTCTGCGCGCTTGCGCAGGCCAAGGTTGGCGGCACGGATGGCTGTTTCCGGCCCGCCCTGCACCGGCGAGGTGCGCAGGACCGAGTTCAGAACCTTGAGCTGCGGCAGGTTGATACCGGCATTGCCCAGGAACAGCCGCGACCAGGCACCTCCGGCCACCACCACCGTGGAACAGGCCACGCGGCCGCGTTCTGTCATCACGCCGCTGATACGGCCTGCGGCGGTTTCAACACTGCGTACCGCGCATTCGGTCATAATCCTGGCGCCGGCGGCCTGCGCTGCGGTGGCGATAGCATGGGTGGCCAATTGCGGTTCTGCACGCCCGTCCATCGGCGTCAGCAGCCCGCTGCGGGTCTTGGTCTGGTGGCCCGGCATCAGCTTCTCGATCTGATTGCTGCGGATCATACGGGCGTCCTGCCCCCAGTTGTCAAGATTGCGCAGCCATCGCACCAGCTGTGCCTCTCGCTTGCCGGTCTCCGCGGTGTAAAGGATACCGGAGCGGGTAAATCCTGTGTCTTTGCCGGTGCGCTTTGCAAGCCCTTCCCAGAGCCTGAGCGCCTCGGCCATCAGCGGAATTTCGCGGGGATCGCGGCAGGACATCCGCACCCACCCCCAGTTGCGCGAGCTTTGTTCTGCTGCAATCTGGCCTTTTTCGCACAACAGCACGGAATGTCCGCGTTCAGCCAGCTCCAATGCCGTCGTTGTGCCAATGATGCCGCCGCCGATCACAACGGCGTCGACGGCCTTGGGCAAGGCCAGATCGGATTGAAAATGAGGCAGCTTTGGTCCGGGCATGCAGGCATCTATGCCCGCTGCGGAATCGCCGGTCCAGCATGCAGGCGCGCGCCTTGTGCTGGTTTCCGGCATTGTGATTTTTCCGCCGCATATCAGAGCGTTGCCGGCGCCGGGCAAGGGTCTAGCGACGGCCTGGATACCGTAAAAAAATCTACGCCCTCAAGGGGTTAGTGCTTGGATCAGGACGGGTCGCGCCAGCGGTTCACGATCGGATAGCGCCGGTCCAGCCAGAACGCGCTTGGGGTCAGGCGGGCGCCGGGCGCGGACTGGAAGCGTTTGTATTCGCTGATATAAACCAGATGCTCGACCCGTTTGGTGACATCCCGGTCGAAACCGGCGGCAACACAATCGGAGATTGAACCGTCCTGATCGACCAGGATATCCAGGATCGCGTCCAGCTCCGGGTAGTCCGGCAGGCTGTCGCTGTCCTTCTGGTCCTCGCGCAGCTCGGCACTGGGCGGCTTGTCGATCACATTGGGGCGGATCACCTCACCCTCCGGGCCCTTCATCCAGGGGCGGTGATTGGCGTTGCGCCAGCGGCAGGTCTCAAACACCCGGGTTTTGTACATGTCCTTGATCGGATTATAGCCGCCGTTCATGTCGCCGTAGATGGTGGCATAGCCCACCGCGACTTCGGATTTATTGCCGGTGGTCAGCAGCATTTCCCCGAACTTGTTGGACATCGCCATCAGCAGCAGCCCGCGCAGGCGGGATTGGATGTTTTCTTCGGTCAGGTCCGGTTCCATGCCTGCGAACAGCGGCGCCAGCGTGCTGGTGATCGCTTCGCGGCCTTCGGAGATCGGCACGTAGTCGTAATGAACGCCCAGCGCCTTTGCGACGGCTTCGGCATCCTCCAGCGATTCCCGGCTGGTGTATTCCGAAGGCAGCATCACGCAGCGGACATTCTCGGCACCCAACGCGTCCACCGCAATTGCCGCGACAATCGCCGAATCGACACCGCCGGACAGCCCCAGCAGCACCTTTTTGAAGCCGGTCTTGCCCATGTAGTCGCGCAAGGATTCGACCATCACCCGGTAATCCTGTTCCCACGCGTCCGGCAGATGTGCCTTCTCGCCCTCCACCGCGCGCCAGCCGTCTTCGGTGCGCTCCAGGTCGAGATGGGCATAAGCCTCGTCAAACACCGGCATCTGCAGCGCCAGGGCGCCGCCCGGGTTCAGCACAAATGAGCCGCCATCAAACACCTGATCGTCCTGGCCGCCGACCATGTTGAGGTAGATCACCGGCAAATGGGTTTCGACCGCGCGCGCCACCATGTGGTTGAAACGCACCTCCATCTTGTTGCGGAAATAGGGCGAGCCGTTGGGGATCAGCAGAAATTCGGCACCGGTTTCGGCAAGGGTTTCCGCGACATCCTCGTGCCAGCCATCCTCGCAGATAGGCGAGCCGATACGGGTGTTGCCGACTGCATAGGGGCCGCCCAAGGGGCCGGCATCAAAAATCCGCACCTCGTCGAACACAGTTTCATTGGGCAGGTGGTGCTTGAGGCTGCGCGATGCGATCTTGCCGCCCTTGAGGATCAGGTAGGCATTATAGAGCCGCCCGCCCTCGATCCAGGGGCCGCCGATTGCCAGCGCGGGACCATCGGCACAGTCTGCTGCCAGCCTTTCAACTTCGGCGATGGCCGCCGTATGAAAGGCCGGTTTCATCACCAGATCCTGGGTGTTGTAGCCGGTGATGAACATTTCCGGCAGCGCCACCAGATCGGCGCCGGCGGTGCGGCCCTCCTCCCAGGCGGCTTTGGCCTTGGCGGCATTGCCCGCCAGATCGCCCACGGTTGGGTTCAGCTGCGCCAGTGTCACGCGGAAACGGTCTGCCATGCTGCTTGGGCCCTTTGCAAAACTCACTCAGAGCCATTTACCAGATTGACCGCCAAGTAAAAGAGCAAGGCGCGGAGGCCGGGTAAAAGACATTGCGGCCCCGCCTGCGGTAGCTTAGTTTCCGGGCGAGCAACCCACTATGGCAGCAGCACCGTAATTCCTGGGCAGGCAGAGGTTTCAATGACCCGTTTCGGCACCGCATTCGCGCTTACCACACTTCTGGCACTGGCCGCACCGGCGCTGGCCCAGGAGAGTGACGTCATAACCACTCAGGACGAAATCGGCGGTGTCTACCAAGGCACCTTCAGGGGCGGGCTGCAGCATGGCACCGGCACTTACAAGCTGCCAAGCGGTTATGAATACACCGGTGAATGGGTCGATGGTGAAGTGCGCGGCCAAGGCGTGGCGCGCTTTCCGGACGGCTCGGTCTATGAGGGCGGGTTTGCGCAAGGCAAGCCGCACGGGCTGGGCAAACTGACCCGCGCCGACGGCAGCACCTATGAGGGCGGCTGGCAGGATGGGCAAATCCACGGCGACGGCACCTCGGTCTATGCCAGCGGCGTGCGGTATCACGGCAGCTTTGCCGATGGTAAGCGGCACGGCAAGGGCGCAATGTCCTCCCCCGACGGCTATTCCTATGATGGCGATTGGGTTGCGGGCCGCCAGCAAGGACAGGCCAAGATCACCTACGGCGAGGGCACTGTTTACGCGGGCGCTGTGGCTGACGGCCAGTTGCAGGGCCAAGGCAAGCTGGAGACCTCGGACGGGCTGGTCTACGAGGGCGAATGGGCCGCAAGCCAAATGCATGGCACCGGCCGCCTGATGCAGCCCAACGGCGATATCTACGAAGGCGAGCTGCAAAACGGCCGCCGTCATGGCACCGGCAAGCAGACCTATGCCAACGGCGATGTCTTCGCCGGCGATTTCCTGGACGATCAGCGCCACGGCATGGGCACTTTCACCGAGAAAGACGGCTACACCTATACCGGCGAATGGGTGAAGGGACAGATCGAAGGCAAAGGCAAAGCGGTCTATCCGGACGGGTCGGTTTATGAGGGTGACTTCCGGGACGACCTGGCTGAGGGCCAGGGCAAGATCACCTATCCCGACGGCTCTACCTACCAAGGCGCTTGGATGGCCGGCGTGATCGAAGGCAAAGGCACCGCGACCTATCCCAACGGCATCACCTATACCGGGGATTTCCAGAATGCCAAGAACCACGGCCAGGGTGTTATGACCTATGCCGACGGTTACCGCTATGAGGGCGGCTGGCAGAACGGGCAGCGCCATGGCGACGCCAAGGTGACCTATGCCGACGGCTCGGTCTATACTGGTGCGTTTGCGGACAGCCAGCGGCACGGTCAGGGCAAGATCGAAATGCCCGACGGCTTCGTCTACGAGGGCAGCTGGCAAGAGGGTAAGATCTTTGGCGACGGTGTCGCGACCTATGCCAACGGCGACGTCTATGAGGGCAGCTTTGTCAACGGCAAGCGGCAGGGGCCGGGCACGATGAAATACGCCAGCGGCCAGCAGGCGGACGGCACCTGGGAAAACGGCGCGCTGGTGAGCCGCGAGGCCGGGGACGCCGCGCAGACCGAGTAAGCCAGGCGGGATTTCCGGACCGGAATTCAGGCGCGCCGAAGTGGCGCGCCTTTTCGTTTCAGCCGATGCGGATGCGGCTCAGGTGGTCGGGCATCGCCACGCCTTCCAGATTGGCAGGGTCCGGCTGCGGCGGTTTCAGCTCCAATGCCATCGGCACCACCCCGGCCCAGATCGGCAGCGCGTAATCCTCCTCGTCGTCCTTGGGCGGGCCGGACCGGACCTTGGCGGCGCCTTCCTCGATCGGCATTCGCAGCAGGGCTGTTGCTTTCAGCTCCTGGCTGGTCATCGGGCGCAAAGCCTCCCAGCGGCCGGGGAAGATGTGGTCCACCATCGTCTTGAGGCTAGCAGCCTTGGCGTCTTCATCCGTCACTTTCTCAGCCACCCCAAACAGCATGGCAGAGCGGAAATTGACCGAGTGGTGAAAGGCCGAGCGCGCCAGCACATAACCATCCATGCAGGTGACGGTCAGGCAGACCTCGGCCCCTTCCATCGCGCGGATGGCGCGGCTGGCTGCGGAACCGTGCCAATAGACGTGATCGCCCTCGCGCCATTGCAGCGTCGGCAGAACCGATGTGCTGCCATCGATCTGATAGCCTATATGGCCAAGCGGCATGGCATCCAGCACCTGATACACGGCTTCGCGGTCGTATACCCCGCGTTCATGCGCGCGGCGCAGACGGCTGCGTTCGGATTTCAAGGCGGTTTCCACTTCGGACTGGCTCATCGGCTGATCTCTTGTTGCTAATTGTCTTTTCACGACAGCTATGCGCAAATTGGCCTATGATTAAGCTCCAGTTCCTTGCAAAATGAGCAGTCCACTATGATTGATCTGTCCGGTATGCTCTCCGGTGAAAATGCTGAACCGTTGTATCAGCAGATCGTCACCGCACTGCGCGGGCGGATCAGTGAAGGCAGCCTGGCTATCGGCGCCCGGCTGCCGTCATCGCGGGCGCTGGCGCAGGATCTGGGGGTGGCACGGTCCACTGTGGTGACGGCCTATGATCAATTGGTGGCCGAGGGGTTCGCCGAACCCCGGCGCGGCGCGGGGATCTTTGTCTGCGATGTCGCCCCGATCCGCCCGCCGGCGGCCCCGTCCCGGCCTCTGCCGACGGTGACAGCGCCGGCCCCGGGGATGCTGCTGCCCGGCGCGCCGGATCCGGCGGTGTTTCCGGCGCGGTCCTGGGCGCGCTGTGTTTCACGTGTGGCAAGGATGGATCCGCTTAGCCTCAGTCACCAGGAAGATGCTTTTGGCGATCCTGAGCTGCGCCGCGAGATTGCTGCATATGCCGCCCGCTGGCGCGGGATCGACTGCAGTGCCGAACAGGTTCTGGTCACCAGCGGCGCCCGCGAAGCGCTGGAGCTGACGATGGATTTCCTGGTTGGCGGCGAAGACATCGCGCTGGAGGCACCCGGTTTCACCCCGACGCAGCGGTTTGCCCTGTCGCGCGGCTGGGAGGTGCGCTGGCTGCGGGCCGGGGAACGCGGCGCGGAAGTGCCGCCGCAGATGGCCAAGGTCACGCTGCTGACCCCGTCGCATCAGTTTCCCCTCGGCGGCACCCTGCCCGTTCCGCAGCGGCAGGCCTTTCTGCAAGCGGCCAAGGACCGGGACGGCTGGATTATCGAGGATGATTTCGACAGTGAGTTCCGCTATGCCGGGCAGCCGGTTCCCGCCATGGCCGCGCTCGACCGCGAAGGGCGCTGCATCTATGCGGGCACCTTTTCCAAGACATTCTCCCACGCTTTGCGGCTGGGATATGCGATCCTGCCGCCCGCGCTGGTGCCGCAGTTCCGCGCCCGGTTCATCCACCCCAGTGCAGGCGCCGCGATCACCGCACAGCGGCCCCTGGCCGAGTTCATGGCCTCGGGGCAGTACGACCGCCACATCCGCCGCGCCCGCAGGCTTTATGCCGAACGTTATGCTGCCGCGGCAGAGGCGCTGGCCGCATGGCCTGAGGATTTGGGTTCCTTCCGGCGCCACAATGCCGGGATGCAGATCGCCTTTCACTTGGCAGACGGACAAAGTGACACGCGGATCTGCCGCAATGCTGCCAAAGCGGGCTACGCCGTCCGGCCTTTGTCGCCGCATGATCCGGCCAAGCAATCCCAGGGGCTGCTGATCGGATTTTGCCAAAGCCAGCCCGATGCCCTGCCCGGCCAAATTGGAGCGCTGCGCCGGATCGTGGCACAAAGCTGAAATTCTCTGCCTATGGGCTTTTCATTTACCATTGCCTCTGTATAAATCCCTGCATGACCATTTGCGCAGATATCCCCCTTGCCGCCACCGCGTCCCGCGGTGCCGCTCTGCGCGCCCTACTGATCCTAGCCCGCCTCTGAGCGTGCCCTTCCGGCGCGCCCGCTCAGAGGATTGCCGCACGCGCGCCACGATAGGCTTATGATGCCCCAAAGGGCTTAGGACAGAGACAAGAGATACCGACATGACCAATAATTCCCCGACTGCCGGCGCAAATTCCGGCGACAAATCCCGTGTTGTCATTTTCGACACAACCCTGCGCGACGGCGAACAAAGCCCCGGCGCCACCATGACCCATGACGAGAAGCTGGAGATTGCCGGGCTTCTGGACGATATGGGCGTGGACATCATCGAGGCCGGCTTCCCGATTGCGTCTGAGGGCGATTTCCGCGCGGTGTCCGAGATTGCGGAACGCTCCAAGAATTCGGTGATCTGCGGCCTGGCACGCGCCAGTTTTAAGGATATCGACCGCTGCGCCGAGGCCGTGCGCAAGGCCGCGCAGCCGCGCATCCATACCTTTATCGGCACCTCGGCCCTGCACCGCGCCATCCCGAACCTCACAATGGATGAGATGGCCGACAAGATCCATGAGACAGTCACTCACGCCCGCAATCTGGTGGACAACGTGCAGTGGTCGCCGATGGATGCGACCCGGACCGAGTGGGACTACCTGTGCCGGGTGATCGAGATCGCGATCAAGGCCGGCGCCACCACCATCAACATCCCCGACACTGTGGGCTATACCGCGCCGATGGAGTCGGCCGACCTGATCAAACGCCTGATCGAAACCGTGCCCGGTGCTGACGAGGTGATCTTTGCCACCCATTGCCACAACGATCTGGGCATGGCGACCGCCAATGCACTGGCCGCGGTTGCGGGTGGTGCGCGCCAGATCGAATGCACCATCAACGGCCTGGGCGAGCGTGCCGGCAACACCGCGCTGGAAGAGGTGGTGATGGCGCTGAAGACGCGCAATGACATCATGCCCTGGCACACCGGCATCGACACCACCAAGATCATGCATATCTCGCGCCGGGTTTCGACTGTCTCCGGCTTTGTGGTGCAGCCGAACAAGGCGATTGTCGGCAAGAACGCCTTTGCGCACGAGTCGGGCATCCACCAGGACGGCATGCTGAAGAACCGCGAAAACTTTGAAATTATGCGGCCCGAGGATGTGGGCCTCTCCGGCACTTCGCTGCCGCTTGGCAAACATTCCGGCCGCGCCGCGCTGCGTGATAAGCTGGAGCATCTTGGCTATGAAGTTGGCGACAACCAGCTGAAGGATGTCTTTGTCCGCTTCAAGGAACTGGCCGACCGCAAGAAAGAGGTGTTTGACGACGACCTCATCGCGCTGATGCGCACCGGGGTAGACGCCGAGAACGACTACCTCAAGATCGTTTCCATGAAAGTGGTCTGCGGCACCGGCGGCCCGGCAGAATCTACAGTCGAGATGGAGATCGACGGCAAGGACGTCACCGAGACGGCTGAGGGCGACGGCCCGGTTGATGCGACCTTCAAGGCGATCCGCATGATCCACCCGAACTCTGCCCGTCTGCAGCTTTATCAGGTGCATGCGGTGACCGAAGGCACCGATGCGCAGGCAACAGTGTCGGTGCGGCTGGAAGAAGACGGCATCATCGCCACCGGCGAAAGCGCCAATACCGATACGGTGGTGGCGTCTGCCAAGGCCTATGTGAACGCGCTGAACCGCCTGATCGTGCGCCGTGGCCGGGTTGGCGAAGGCGCTGACACCCGCGAGATTTCCTATAAAGACCTCGCCTAAGCCACTGCTGGCCGGACAGAACAAACAAAGGGCGCCCGCTGCGGCGCCCTTTCTTGTTCTATGCGAAACCTCTGGCCGGACAGATCGGGTGGTGCGCGGTTACTTGCGGGAAATCCCCTCAAACAGCGCCGACAGCCGGGCAGCTTCTTCTTCGATGCCAAAGGGAGCATTCACCACAAACATGCCGCTGCCAATCATCCGGTGCCCGTCACGGACCGGCGGAAAGGAAACCTCATGGCGAAGGGCACCAGGCAGGTCTTGCGCCTCCAGCGCTGTCAGCATCTGCCGGTGCGCACCGTCCTTTAGGATCGGATACCACAAGGCGATGATCCCCACATTCCACTTCTTGTGCAGCTGGCCGATGATGCCGGGAATGCGGGCATAGTCGGTTTTGATCTCGTAACTGGGGTCAATCAGCATGAGGCCGCGGCGGGGTGTTGGCGGCGCCAGTGACATGGCCAGCTCAAACCCGTCTTGCTGATGCACCTTGGCTTTCCAGGGTCTCAGCGCGGCGCGCAGGGCGGCATGTTCCTGCGGGTGCAGTTCGGCAAAATGCATCGCGTCGCCCGGGCGCAGCAAAGCGGCTGCAACCAGCGGCGACCCTGGATAGGCAGCCCCGCCATGCCGATTGCGGGTTTCCGTCAGGGCGTGGTGCAGCGGGTGATCCGCTGCCAGGCCCTGGTCCGCCAGAATGCGGGTGATGCCCTGCTCCGCCTCGCCGGTCTTGACCGCCTCAGCCGCGTCCAGCCGATAGAGACCCCGGCCTGCATGAGTCTCAATATAACTGAGCGGTTTGTCCTTGCGGGTGAGATAGGCCAGCATCCAGGCAAGCAGCGCATGCTTTTGGACATCGGCCAGATTCCCGGCGTGGTATATGTGCTGATAAGAGAGCATAGGCCCCCTCTAGCGGCAAATGCCGCAGGGCGGAAGGGGCAGCGGACGCAGGATAAACGGAATCTCAACCCCGATGGGGCAGACTGCAGCCAGTCGAGATACCGCAGAATGCAGGTCCCTATGCCCCTCAGAACGAGCGCCGTTGCCCTCTTCCTTACATTTCTGGCTATGCTGCTGTGCGCCGCAGGGGCCGTCAGCGCACAGGGGTATTCGCTGGTTGGCAACCAGTTCTTCCTGCACAAGGCTTCTGCCCCCCAGCCCGGCGCAGCGCCGGGTCCGGCGCCTCAGGCGCTGGCCAGCATTTTACCCGATACGCTGCCTGGTGCAGATCCCGGGCGCGGCGCGGTCTCGCTTGATCCCGGAGCCGCCAGCCTGTTCCGCGGCCGCAGCGGCGGCAGCCTGTTCGCCCCGCTTCTCAGCGCGCCGCCAAGCGTAAGCCGCCTGCTGACGCTGATCGCCAGCGCCGAGGCGGGCAAGGCAAATTATGATGCCGTGCAGCACGGCGCCAAACGCAAGCCGCCAAAGAAACCCACGCAGATGACCGTTGCCGAGATCAACGCCTGGATCAAAGCAACGCCGGGACAGCCCCATGCCATCGGGCGCTACCAGCTGATCCCCGCAACCTTCCGGCGGCTGGTCAAGCATCAGGGTGTGAAACCGCAGGCCCGCTTTTCGCCCGAACTGCAGGATCAGCTGGCGCATCAGCTGATCGAAGAAGCCGGCTACAGTGCCTTCCTGCAGGCAGAAATGCCGCGCAAGACCTTCATGCTGAACCTGGCCAAGATCTGGGCCGGGCTGCCGACCTCCAGCGGCAAATCCTATTATGAGGGTTATGCCGGCAACAGCGCCAGCCTGACCTGGTCGCATTTTGACACTGAAATGAAGCGGATTTTCTCCAGTTGACCTGATCCCGCTGCTGCCCGCCCAGGCGGGCTTCTGCGCCCATCCTGGCCTGACCGCTTGGACGGGGCCTGTAATGACGCCGTGGACTTGGCGGAAAGGCGCTGTTTCACCATAATACGCCCTTTCGCGGCACTGCACTGCCGCTTATAAGGTTGGTGCTGGCGGCCCCACCGGGAGTCGCCTAAGGTAAAAATGACAGCACTCACAGGATCCCTTCTATATGGCGCTTTTCGGAAACTTGGGCGGTCTGTTCTCTTCGGACATGGCCATCGACCTCGGCACTGCGAACACGCTGGTTTACGTCAAGGGCCGCGGTGTCATCCTTTCCGAACCGTCGGTGGTGGCCTATCACGTCAAGGATGGCGTCAAGAAGGTGCTGGCCGTGGGCGAAGACGCCAAGCTGATGCTGGGCCGCACCCCCGGCTCGATCGAGGCGATCCGCCCGATGCGCGAAGGCGTGATTGCCGATTTCGACACTGCCGAAGAAATGATCAAGCATTTCATCCGCAAGGTGCATAAACGCTCGACCTTCTCCAAGCCCAAGATCATCGTCTGCGTGCCGCATGGCGCCACTCCGGTTGAAAAGCGTGCGATCCGCCAGTCGGTTTTGTCCGCTGGTGCGCGCCGCGCCGGGCTGATTGCCGAGCCGATTGCCGCAGCCATCGGTGCAGGCATGCCGATCACCGACCCGACCGGCAACATGGTTGTCGACATCGGCGGCGGCACCACCGAGGTGGCGGTTCTGTCCTTGGGCGATATCGTCTATGCCCGCTCAGTCCGGGTTGGTGGCGACCGCATGGATGAAGCGATCATCAGCTACCTGCGCCGCCAGCAGAACCTGCTGGTGGGTGAAGCCACCGCTGAACGCATCAAGACCTCCATCGGTACCGCCCGGATGCCCGACGACGGCCGCGGCCAGTCGATGCAGATCCGCGGCCGCGACCTGCTGAATGGCGTGCCGAAGGAAATCGAGATTTCCCAGGCCCAGGTGGCCGAGGCGCTTGCCGAACCGGTGCAGCAGATTTGCGAGGCGGTGATGACCGCGCTGGAAACCACCCCGCCGGATCTGGCCGCCGACATTGTCGACCGCGGCGTGATGCTGACCGGCGGCGGCGCGCTTTTGGGTGATCTGGATCTGGCCCTGCGCGAACAGACCGGCCTGGCCGTATCCATCGCCGACGAAAGCCTCAACTGCGTGGCGCTGGGGACCGGCAAGGCGCTGGAATATGAAAAGCAGCTGGCCCACGCCATCGACTACGACAGCTAAACGCCCCTGACCGCCTGAATGGCGCCAGCTGACAACGGGCTGGAGGGGCGGCTGGAAGGAGAGACGTGGCAAAGGACAAGTCACAGCGCGACGATTATGCAACCCCGCTGCGGCGTCTGCTGACAGCGGTTTTGTGCCTGTGCCTGGCTGCTGTGTTCATCGTCTGGCGGATCGACAGCCCGCGCGTGGAACGGTTTCGCGCCCAGGTGGCTGACCGCGTGGTGCCCAGCATGGATTGGGCCATGGTGCCGGTCACCGCCACCGTAAACTTGCTGCGCGATTTCCAAAGCTATCAGCGACTGGCCGAGCAGAACCGCGAGCTGCGCAGCGAACTGCGGCAGATGCGGGCCTGGAAAGAGGCCGCACTGCAGCTGGAACAGGAAAACGCCCGGCTGCTGGATTTCAACAACGTGCGGCTGGACCCGCAGCTTACCTATATCACCGGGGTGGTGATGGCCGACAGCGGTTCACCCTTCCGGCAATCGGTGCTGCTGAATGTGGGCAGTCGCGACGGGGTGCATGACGGCTGGGCGGCGATGGACGGGATCGGGCTGGTGGGCCGGATTTCCGGCACCGGGCACGACACCGCGCGGGTGATCCTGCTGACCGACGCCGCCAGCGCAGTGCCCGCCACCATTCAGCCCTCCGGACAGACAACTCTTGTCACCGGTGACAACAGCGCCGCGCCAGTGCTGAGCTTTCTGGAAAATCCCGACCTTGTGCGGCCCGGCGACCGGGTGATCTCCTCCGGTGACGGATCGGTGTTTCCAGCGGGCCTGCTGATCGGCCAGGTGGCCAAGGACCGCTCGGGCCGGATGCGGGTGCGGCTGTCCGCCGATTACAGCCGGCTGGAATTTCTGCGGGTGCTGCGCCATCACGGCACCGAGGTGATCCAGGATCCCGGCGGGCTGGTCGGAGCAGCCCCGGGTGATCCGGTTCCGCAGCCGCGGCCCGAAGGGCTGGGCGGCGGCAGCGCCGAAGGCACTGCTGAGGCCGGCAATGGCTAATACCTCGCCCGCCCGGATCTGGGCTATGCGTGCAGCCTTTCCCGCACTGGCGCTGCTGATCATGTTTTTTCATCTGCTGCCGTTGAACACCGAGCCGAGGTTCTGGGCGCCGCCGGATTTCCTGCTGCTGCTGGCAATCACCTGGTCGCTGCGGCGACCCGATTTTGTGCCTGCGCTGTCGATTGCGCTGGTGATGCTGCTGGCCGATCTGCTGTTTCATCGCCCGCCTGGATTGCTGGCGTTGCTGACGGTGCTGGCCTGCGAGTTTCTAAAGGCGCGTGCGGCCCCGCACCGGGAAAGCACCTTCATCAGCGAATGGCTGGCAGCCGGCGTGACCCTGATCGGGATGGCCGTTTTGAACCGGCTGGTTCTTGTGGTTTTTGGCGTGGCGCAAGCGCCGCTTAGCCTGACCGTGATCCAGATTGTGATGACCATCGCCGCCTATCCGCTGGCAGTTTGGGTCAGCCAGGCTATTCTGGGTGTGCGCAAATTGTCCCCTTCCGAAGCCGAAACCCTGATGAGCCGCCGATGAAACGCAATTCCAAGGATCTGGACGTCTCTCATGGCAAGATGACCCGGCGGGCACTGCTGCTGGGCGGGCTGCAGGTGGCCTTTGCCGGCGGGCTGGCAGCAAGGATGCGCTTTCTGCAGGTGGATCAAGCGGATGAATTCCGCTTGCTGGCCGAGGAAAACCGGATCAACATCCGCCTGCTGCCGCCTGCCCGCGGCCAGATCTTCGACCGTAACGGGCTGATCATCGCGCAGAACTCCCCCTCCTACCGGATTACCGTGGTGCCCGAGGATGCCGGCGATGTGGAGGCGGTGATTGATAAACTGTCGAGCCTGCTGCCGCTGGACCCGGAAGACCTGGAGCGCGCCCGCACCGAGATGCGGCGGTCGCCGCCATTCCTGCCGATCACCCTGGCCGACAGGATCGGCTGGGAGGATATCTCCAAGGTGGCGGTGAACGCCCCCGCCCTGCCGGGTGTAACGCCCGAGGTCGGCCTGACGCGGATTTATCCGCAGCTTGGTGATTTCGCGCATGTAGTGGGCTATGTCGGGCCGGTGTCCGACTATGACCTGAGCAAGATGGAAGACCCCGAGCCGGTGCTGCTGATCCCGCGATTCCAGATCGGCAAGGTTGGATTTGAGGCCAAGCGCGAGGACGTGCTGCGCGGCAAAGCCGGTGCCAAACGGGTGGAAGTGAACGCCACCGGCCGGGTAATGCGCGAGTTGGACCGGCGCGAGGGTATTTCCGGCGCAGACATGCAGCTGACCACTGACGCTGAGCTGCAAAACTACGTGCAGGCCCGGCTGGGCCGGGAAAGCGCCGCAGCGGTGGTGATTGACTGCGAAGACGGCGATATCCGCGCGATCTGCTCTTCCCCCAGTTTCGACCCCAATCTGTTTGTGCGGGGCATCTCAGTCGCTGATTACCGGATGCTGACCGAGGACAACTATAGGCCCCTGTCCAACAAAACCGTGCAGGGCACCTACCCGCCCGGCTCCACCTTCAAGATGATCACGGCGCTGGCAGCACTGGAACAGGGTGTAATCGGGCCGGAGGAAACTGTTTGGTGCCCGGGCCATCTGAAAGTTGCCGGCCGCCGCTTCCATTGCTGGAAACGGGCAGGCCACGGGCATGTGGACCTCAACACCTCGCTGAAACGGTCCTGCGATGTCTATTACTACGACGTGGCGATCAAGACCGGGATCGACAATATCTCGGCGATGGCCAACAAATTCGGGCTGGGCATCAGGCACGATTTGCCGATGTCGGCTGTGGCCCAGGGGATTACCCCGACCAAGGAATGGAAAGCGCGTTCCTATGGCAAGGACTGGCTGATCGGCGACACCGCAAACTCCTCGATCGGCCAGGGCTTCACCCTCGCTTCGCCGTTGCAGCTGGCGGTGATGACCGCACGGATCGCCACCGGACGCAGTGTAACGCCGCGGCTGCTGAAATCGCTCGACGGGGTGGAACTGCCCAGCGGCGCGGGCGACCCTTTGGATGTCAGCGAAAACAGCCTGCGCATGGTGCGGCGCGGCATGTATTCGGTCAGCAACGACCGCCGGGGCACCGGCTACCGCTCCCGCATTATCGCTGACAACATACGGATGGCCGGCAAAAGCGGCACCAGCCAGGTGCGCAACATCACCGCCGCCGAACGGGCCGCAGGGGTGATCCGCAACGAGGATTTGCCCTGGGACCGGCGCGACCATGCGCTGTACGTCTGTTTTGCTCCCTATGATAACCCGAAATACGCGGTGGCTGTGGTGGTTGAACATGGCGGCGGCGGCTCCAGAGCCGCGGCACCGATTGCCCGCGACGTGCTGCTGCAGGCGCTTTACGATGGCACCCCGCCGCTGGAGGCCTACCCCAAAGGGGACCGCAGCCGCATCAAGGCACAACAGGAGCGGCTGGAGCGCGAGCGCGTCAAGCGCCCCTTGGGCAGCAGGAGCAGCAAGGCATGAGCTATCTGGAGTATCACGCCAAATCGACGCCCTCCGGCCTGCGCAAGATACTGTATTTGAACTGGGGGCTGACACTGCTGCTGATCACGGTGTCCAGCGTCGGCTTTCTGATGCTGTACTCAGTAGCGGGCGGATCCTTCAGCCCCTGGGTGGAACCGCAGGTCAAACGCTTTGCCCTGGGCCTGGGCGTCATGTTTGTGGTGGCGATGATCCCGATCTGGTTCTGGCGCAATGTGTCGGTGCTGGCCTATCTGGGATCCCTGGCGCTGCTGGTCGCGGTGGAGCTGTTCGGCACCGTGGGCATGGGCGCACAGCGCTGGATCGACATCGGCTTCATGCGGCTGCAACCCTCAGAGGTGACCAAGATCGCCTTGGTAATGCTGCTGGCAGCCTATTACGACTGGCTGCCGCCCGAAAAGACCTCGCGGCCCATGTGGGTGCTGCTGCCGGTGGCGCTGATCCTGGTGCCAACGGCGCTGGTGCTGAAACAGCCGGATCTTGGCACCTCGATCCTGCTGATGGCGGCCGGCGGCGGGGTGATGTTCCTTGCCGGGGTGCATTGGGCCTATTTCGTGGCGGTGATCGCAGCCGGCGCGGGGCTGGTCAGCGCGGTATTTCAAAGCCGCGGCACCGACTGGCAGTTGTTGAAGGACTACCAGTTCCGCCGCATCGACACTTTTATGGACCCCTCGCAGGATCCCTTAGGCGCGGGCTACCACATCACCCAGTCGCAGATTGCGCTGGGATCCGGCGGCTGGTCCGGACGGGGCTTCATGCAGGGCACGCAATCGCGGCTGAACTTCCTGCCGGAGAAACACACCGACTTCATCTTTACCACCCTGGCGGAGGAGTTCGGCTTCATCGGCGGCGTTACCCTGCTGTTCATTTACATGCTGATCATCCTGTTCTGCATTGCCTCGGCGATTGCCGCCAAGGACCGGTTTTCTTCGCTGGTGATCCTGGGCATTGCCATCACCTTTTTCCTGTTCTTTGCCGTCAACATGTCGATGGTGATGGGTCTGGCACCAGTGGTCGGCGTGCCGCTGCCGATGGTCTCATACGGCGGCTCGGCAATGCTTGTGCTGCTCGGGGCCTTCGGCATTGTGCAAAGCGCCCATATCCACCGCCCGCGCCAATCCTCGCGCTGAAGATCAGGGAGTTTCCATGACCGCCAATGTCCTGTTCGCCGGCCGCGCCGATGCCTGGCCCGCTTACCAGCCGCTGCTGAACGCGGAATTCGCCCGTTTGGGTCTGGATGCCGAACTGCGCAATGATTTCGCTCCGGAAGAGGTGGATTACATCGTCTTTGCGCCCAGCGGACCCATCAGCGACTTCACGCGCTTTGATCGCTTAAAGGCCGTGCTGAGCCTTTGGGCGGGCGTAGAAAAGGTCGTGCCCGCCGTGCCTGCCTCCGTGCCGCTCACGCGGATGGTGGATAGCGGGCTGGAGCAGGGCATGACCGAATGGGTGGTTGGCCACACTCTGCGCTATCACCTTGGAATGGATGCGCATATCCTTGGGCAAAACGGGCAATGGGAACCAAAGGCGCCGCCGCTGGCCAAGGACCGCCATGTGACCGTACTGGGTCTGGGCGCCCTTGGAACTGCTTCGGCCAGTGCGCTGTCAGCCCTGGGGTTTCAAGTATCGGGCTGGAGCCGGTCGCAAAAAGAAATCGAAGGCATCACCTGCCACGCCGGGCCTAAGGGTATGAAGGACGCGCTGGCGCAAGCGGAGATTGTGGTCCTGCTGCTGCCCGATACACCCGCCACCGAAAACACGCTGAATGCCGAGACGCTTGGCTGGCTGCCCAAGGGGCAAAGATCATCAACCCGGGCCGCGGACCGCTGATAGATGATGACGCCCTGCTGGCGGCACTCGGCAGCGGCCGGATCGGGCATGCAACTCTGGATGTGTTCCGCGTTGAGCCGCTGCCGCCGGAGCACCCCTTTTGGGCGCATCCCAATGTGACAGTGACTCCGCATATCGCCTCGGAAACCCGCGAAAGCACCGCTGCCGAAGTGATCGCCGAGAATATCCGCCGCGCCGAGGCTGGAGAGCCGCTGCTGCATTTGGTGGACCGCAACCTCGGTTATTAGGGCGGGGCTTTGCCCCCTGCGCCTGACAGCGCATTCCCCCAGAGTATTTTCGACCAGAAAGAAGCCCGGGGTCTATCGCTTCTTTCTGGTCCTAAATACCCAGTTCAGGGGCATCGCCCTGCGCAATGCCGGCTAGTGTGCGGTCAAGCCGCGGCCTTGCAGCAGCGCTTCCACACCGGGCAACCGCCCGCGGAATGCCGTGTAAAGCTCAGCCGGGTCAACCGAACCGCCAGTGGATAGAATATGCGCCTCCAACGCCTTGGCGCGTTCGGCATCAAAGGCACCGCCTGCTTCCTCAAAAGCCGCAAAGGCGTCGGCATCCATCACCTCAGACCACATGTAGCTGTAATAGCCCGAGGAATAGCCGTCGCCGGCAAAGACATGGGCGAAATGCGGGGTGGCGTGACGCATGATAATCGCCCGCGGCATCCCGAGTTCTGCGAGCACTTCAGCTTGCTTTGCCATAGGGTCGGAAGGCGCAGGACCGTCGTGAAAGGCCAGATCCACCAGGGCGGAGGCGACGTATTCCACCGTCTGGAACCCCATGTCGAAGTTGGCGGCACCCAGCACCTTCTCCAGCATCTCCTGCGGCATCGGTTCGCCGGTTTCCGCGTGGGTGGCAAATTCCTGCAGCACCTCCGGCACTTCCAGCCAGTGTTCATACAGCTGGCTCGGCAGTTCGACAAAATCACGCGCGACCGAGGTGCCCGAGATGCTTTCATAGGTCACATCCGACAGCATTTGATGCAGCGCGTGGCCGAATTCGTGAAACAGGGTACGGGCGTCGTCCCAGGACAGCAGCGCCGGGTCGCCCTTGGCGAAGTTGCAGACGTTGATCACCACCGGCGCCTGTACCTGCGGGAATTTCGCCTGCTGGCGCATTGCCGAACACCAGGCGCCCGAGCGTTTGGAACCGCGGGCAAAATAGTCGCCGATGAAGACCGCCACATGGGCACCGTTCCGGGTCACCGCCCAAGCGCGGCAATCCGGGTGGTAGAGCGGCACGTCCAACGGTGCGAACTCCAACCCGAACAGACGGTTTGCGCAGGCAAAGCCGGCCTCGATCATCCGGTCAAGCTGCAAATAAGGTTTCAGCGCCGCTTCATCCAGATCGTGCTCGGCCTTGCGGCGTTTCCCGGCGTAGTAGCGCCAGTCCCAGGGTTCCAGGTCACCGTTGATGCCGTCCGCCTGCATCATCGCGGTCAGGACCTTGGCGTCTTCATCGGCGCGGGCCTTGGCCGGGCCCCAGACATCCATCAGCAAGCCGCGTACCGCGTCCGGCGTCCCGGCCATTTCGGTTTCCAGTTTATAGGCAGCGAAATTCTTATACCCCAATAGCCGGGCACGCTCTTCGCGCAGCTGCAGAGTTTCCGCCGCAATGGCGCGGTTGTCGGTTTCGCCGCCGCCCGCACCGCGGGCTGCCCAGGCGTTAAAGGCTGTCTCGCGCAGATCCCGGCGCGGGGAAAACTGCAGGAACGGCGTGATCAAGGACCGCGACAAGGTCACAACCGGGCCGTCCTTGCCCATTTCCTGCCCCGCCGCACGGGCCGCGCTGATCACGAATTCCGGCAGGCCTTCCAGATCCTCTTCGGTCAGCTCCATGAACCAGCTGCGCTCATCAGCCAGCAAGTTCTGAGTGAACTCAGTGCCGAGTGTTGCCAACCGCCCCTTGATCTGCTGCATCCGCGTATCCGCCTCGCCTTCCAGCGCCGCGCCGCCACGGACAAAGCCGCGGTGGGTCAGCATCAGGACGCGCTGCTGCTCCTGCGTCAGATCCAGCACATCGCGCTGATCCCAGACCGCCTTGACCCGTGCATACAGCGCCTTGTTGGCGGTGATCGCCGAGAAATGCGCGGCAAGTCTGGGCGAGAACGCCCGCTGCAGCTCCTCGCGCTTGGGGTTGCTGTCGGCGCCTGCCACAGTAAAGAACACCCCCAGCACCTGCTCCAACTCACGGCAAGGAGTTTCCAGCGCCTCGATCACATTAGCAAACCCAGGCGCCTCGCTGCTGTTTGCGATGGTGTCGATCTGTGCGGCGTGCGCCGCAAGTGCTTGCTCCAGCGCAGGGGCAAAATCGTCGTCAGAGATGCTGTTGAACGGGGCAATTTCAAACGGCGTGTCCCAGCGGGACAGAAGCGGATTGGACATTTACGGGTCTCCTTTGCCGGGAACGCTAACGGGAAAGCCGTGGAGCTGCAATTAGGCTTGCAACTGACTGGGCGCACCAGTCCGGAATTTGCGGAACGTCAGTTGGTTCCGATCGCCCAGGGCAATATCTGCAAAGGCATTGCGTCCCGACCCGGCGCAGGAGGCAGAAAACTGCACCTATGCAGGCGACGGCATTTTCCGCCTGTCCGCCGTACTGGAGGACACCGAAGACCTGATCGCCGCTCGGAACCGGTTGCTCTGACCTTGTGGCACGGGCGGGTCAGCCGCCAGCGCCATCGCCTTTGGTCAGCGCCGCTGGCACGATGCGGATCGGAACATCCGCGATATTGGCTGCCCGGGCGATCCGCCACTCGAAACGGCCCATACGGCTATCGGTATCGATAAGAACCACCACCGGCTCCTTACCGGTGATCTCTGCCGCAAACAACGCCTGCTGAATGCTGTCCAGGCTGCTGCGCTTATCGAGGCCGAACTCGATGACACGGTTACTGTTTTCGCAATCTGTGCGGATCGACGCCGCACCGCCGGGATAGGTGAACTTATGCACTGTCTCCGGCTGGCCGCCGAACAGGGCGCCGCAGAGCAGCGAAATGAAATAGGCTTCGTTCACGGGGAGGTCTCGTCAGGAATGTCCGGCGCTGCCGCAAACCGGGCAATCTTGCCGCCTGGCCATGCGGATCTTGCGGGTTTCGCCATAGAGCCCGTCATAGATCAGCATCTCACCTTGCAGAACCGCACCGGCACCGGTGATCTGCTTGACCGCCTCGACTGCCATCATTGCCCCGACAACACCGGGCAGCGGGCCAATCACCCCGGCCTCCGAGCAGCTGGGGGCAAGACCGGGCGCCGGTGCCTCGGGGAAGATGCACTGGTAGCAGGGTCCGCCCTTGGCCGGGTGAAAAACGCTCAGCTGGCCTTCCCATTGCGACAGCGCGCCAGAGATCAGCGGTTTGCCCAGGGCCACTGCGGTGCGGTTGGCGAGATAACGGGTTTCGAAATTGTCGGTGCCGTCGAGGATCAGATCATATTCCGCAAACAGCTCCTCCGCGGCCTCCCCGGTCAGGCGCCGGTTGTAAGGGCGCACGTCGGCATAAGGGTTCTGCGCCTGCATCGCGGCCTGGGCCGAAAACACCTTGGGCTTGCCAATGTCTGCGTCGCGGTGGATCACCTGTCGCTGCAGGTTGGCATTGTCGACCACGTCGTCGTCGATCACCCCGATTATGCCCGCGCCGGCGGCAGCCAGATACTGCAGCGCAGGCGCACCCAGCCCGCCGGCACCGATCACCAGAACCTTGGCCTGCTTCAGCTTCTTTTGTCCCGCCCCGCCCAGTTCCCGCAGGACAATATGACGGGCATAGCGGTCAAGCTCGCTTTCGGTGAAGGTGCTGGCAGGCTGGCTCATGTTCGTTTCCTGAGGCTGGGCGCGGGTCTTCAGGGCGGCCACGATACGCGCATAGAAACCAGCCACAATGGCAAAACCGCCCAAGAGAAGCCAAGGCGCTGCCGAGCCCCCGGTGCCCTCCCGCAAACCGTGCCCGTCCGGCAGGGTCAACTGCACCGCCAGTACAGCCGCAAACAGCAAAACCAGCAAACCAAAACGCAGATTGCGCGGCAGGCCAAGGAAACGCCCGCCCCACCAGATCAGCGCTGCCAGGATCAGAATGCGCAGCATCAGCCGCGCCCGGTTGAACCAAAGCCGCCGTCGCCGCGGGTGGTGCCGGAGAGCGCCTCCGCGCGCTCAAACCGGGCTTGAAGCACCGGCGCCACAACCATCTGCGCGATGCGTTCGCCATGGCGGATTTCAAAGGATTCCTGTCCTGCATTCAAGAGGATCACCCCTAGCGGCCCGCGGTAGTCACTGTCGATTGTGCCGGGCGTGTTGGGCAGAGTGATCCCGTGCTTCAGAGCCAGGCCCGAGCGCGGGCGGATCTGCACCTCGTAGCCTGCAGGAATCTCGATGCGCAGCCCGGTCGGCACCAGTGCCCGTGCCCCCGGTTCAAGCGTCAGCGTGCCCCCGCCCGGCAGGTTAGCGCGCAGGTCCGCTCCCGCAGCGCCAGCTGTCTCATATGCCGGCAGCGGCACATCCCGGTCCGCGCCTTCGTCGTGGATCACACGGATTGTTACCATCCCCGTCCCCTGCTTCATCTTTGTTCAAATACTCAATTTCACCCGGCCAGCGCCGCAGCGATCCGCGCAGCCAGTTTACGGGCGACGTCATCTTTGCCCATGCGCGGCCACTCCTCGGCACCGTCATCAGAGATCAGGACAACTGCGTTTTCGCTGCCGCCCATGATGCCGGTTGCGGGAGAGACGTCATTTGCAACGATCCAGTCGCAGCCCTTGCGCTTGCGCTTGGCGGTGGCGTTTTCCACCACATCGTCTGTCTCAGCCGCGAATCCAACCACCAGTTTGGGACGGCCCTTTGGCATCCGTGCAACTGTTTTCAGAATGTCGGGGTTTTCTGCAAATTCCAGCACCGGCAACCCGTCCTTGGACTTCTTCAATTTGCGGTCCGAGGCGCTGGCGACCCGCCAATCCGCCACCGCCGCAGCAAACACCCCGGCATCAACAGGCAGTGCCGCTTGCACAGCCGCCTCCATTTCACGGGCGCTTTCAACCGCCACAACCTGCACGCCCTCAGGCGGGCGCACCGCTGCCGGGCCCGTGACAAACACCACTTCCGCGCCAGAATCGCGCAGAGCACGGGCCACCGCTGCCCCTTGCGCCCCGGAGGAGCGGTTGGCGATATAGCGTACCGGATCAATCGGCTCATGCGTCGGGCCGGAGGTCACCAGAATGCGTTTGCCTCTCAATGGTCCATCCGAAAATTTGGCAGTGATCGCAGTCACGATCTCATCCGGTTCCGCCATCCGGCCCGGGCCGAATTCACCGCAGGCCATGCTGCCGTCATTCGGACCCGCGAAAGACACCCCATCCTCCTTCAGGACCGCGATGTTGCGCTGTGTCGCCGGATGCTCCCACATCCGCACATTCATCGCAGGTGCCAGCATCACCGGGGTGTCGGTGGCCAGCAGCAAGGTAGAGGCAAGATCGTTTGCCAGACCCTGCGCTATCTTGGCCATCAGATCCGCCGTGGCCGGCGCTACAACCAAGAGGTCGGCGCTGCGCGACAGCTGAATATGGCCCATCTCGGCCTCGGAGGTCAGGTCGAACAGCTCCTGATGCACAGGGGTTCCGGCAAGTGCCGAGACAGACAGGGGTGTCACAAATTCCGCGCCGGACTTGGTCAGCACCGGGGTCACGCGCGCCCCTTGGTCCTGCAAGCGGCGGATCAGCTCCAGCGACTTATAGGCCGCGATACCGCCGCTGATTATCAGGAGAATATGTCTGCCAGCCAGCATTTGTCCGCCCTTGTCCCGTTTCCCGCGACCTTACTGCGCTGCGGCGAAAGTGTGAAACGGTTTTCCCAGCGGAGACGGCCTAAGCCAAAGCAAAGGCTCCCGCCCCCGCGCGGCACGGGCCCGCGGCCCCCGCCCCTGACGGTGCTGCGCACGGCGCGGTACCGTTTCCAATCAGACCGGCCCTGTGCTGCACAGAGGCCTTCAGCCGCCTTTTTGGAAGGCCAGGCAGGGATCAGGGCGGCTGACCGCGTCCGCGTCCAGCAGCAGATCGAAAATCCCGCTGATCCGCCCGCCCTCGGACTGGCCCAAGCTGCGGATCTGCACCCCCGGACGGGCCTTGGCCAAATAGACTGCCAGCCCGCGGTCGGTGCGGGCATGGCCATTGCCGGTGATCACAGCCACTGGACCGCCGGTTTCCGCAATTGCCATATCCGCGGCCTCTGCCAGGGCGGCGTCCCGCAGACGTTGAAAGTCCACCAGGACAGGCAGCATCTCAACCGGCATCGCATTGCAGTGATTCGCCTGCTGGTCCGCCTCGCGCGCGGCCTGTTCTGCCTCCGGCAACGGCTGATCAAGGCCAAAGCGGGCGGCGTCTTCAGCCCCGAAATAGACAGCCACGCCGCGTTCCAAGGCCTTCGCAGCCTCTGTCCGCGGCACCTGTGCGCCATACTGGCGGGCATTGGCAGCAGCTGCAAACACCGGCGCGTAAAGGCTGAAGTCCGGCCAGCCGGAATTCGGCCAATCCAGTTGCCGGGCCGTCAGCTGTGCATTTGCCAGCGTTTCAGGGTCCAGTGCGGTTGCCTGCTTTGGAGTGATCATCTCCCAGACCACCGCCTTAGGCTGCAGCTTTGCCAGCAGAATTGCCTGCTGCTGGTGATGCACTGGATTGTCATGCACTTCGCCGAGAATCACTACGTCAGCGCCGCTCAGCAGCCGGGCTGCCGCGGACACATCATCCGCTCGGGCGCCAGACAGGCTAAGCGCCGCCAGACAGGCAGCGCTTAACATTACTTTCAGGAAATTGATCTGCTTTCTCATGAAAGCAATCTGTGCACCTCGCGCGACTGTCCTTCAAGGCATTTGCGCATTTTCTGGAACGCCCCGGCCTCCAGCTGGCGGACCCGTTCCTTGGACAGCCCCAGTTCGGTTCCCAGGCTTTCCAAAGTACGCGGGCGTTCGCGCAGCTTGCGTTCCGTGATGATAAAGCGCTCACGGTCATTCAGCGCCTGCAACGCCCCCACCAGCCATTTGCGCAGCTGGCGGCGGTCGTGCCGCTCCTGCACCAGTTCATCGGCCTGAGACGTGTCATCTTCCAGAGCGTCGATCCACTCGCGGCCCTCTTCATCGGTGGACTGCACCGCGTTGAGCGAAAAGTCGGCACCCGACAGGCGCCCCTCCATCATCTCGACATCGCGCAGCGGCACCCCGATTTCAGTCGCAATCTTCTGATGCAGCTGATGCCGGTCCAGCCGCGCCCCCGAAGCACGCGCCTCGCGCTCAAGCTGCGCCTGCACCCGGCGCATGTTGAAAAACAGCGATTTCTGCGACGACGTGGAGCCTGTGCGCACCATGGACCAGTTGCGCATCACGTAGTCCTGAATCGACGCCTTGATCCACCAGACCGCATAGGTCGAGAACCGAACCCCCCGGTCAGGGTCGAATTTGTCGGCGGCCTTCATCAGGCCCAGGCCCGCCTCCTGTATCAGATCGTTCATAGGCGCGCCGTACCGCTTGAACTTGGACGCCATGGAAATCGCCAGACGCATGTAGGCGTTGATGAGCCGGTGCAGCGACTTCACATCGCGGTCATCGCGCCACGCGTATGCCAGACGCCGTTCGGTTTCGGCGTCCAAAAGTTCTGCCTTCATTGCCTGCCGCGGCAATGGGTTTTCGATTGTGGAATCTAGTGCCATTTTATTTCCCCCGGAAACTAATTAACAAACTACCGGCGCCTGGGGATGCGCATGAAACAAAGTTGAGCCCGGGTCTTCTGCAGACCGGCAGTATCAATGCACTGGATACGACTCTCGGCACATCCACGGGCCAAAAATGAAAAACAAAATGGTTTTTTGGCCCCTGTGCAGACTTTCCCGGCCTTAATAAGTGGAACCCCGGGATACTGCTGTCTCTTGTCTTAACCGGGCCCTGCGTTTACCCACAGGAACGGCTTCGTTCTTACAGGTTAGCAAAAAATGCCTGCAAATGTAACTTTTATTCTGGGCGGGGCGGCCTCTGGAAAGTCGGCCTTTGCCGAACAGCTCTGTATAAACACTGAAAAAGACAGGGTTTACTGGGCGACTGCACAAATTTTTGACAGCGAAATGCGCGAAAAAGTGTCCCGCCACCTCGAACAAAGGGGGGAAGGCTGGGCAACTGTCGAAGAACCGGAAACAGCCGGCCGGGTTCTGGACGCACTGGCTGCGGGGCAAATCTGCCTGATGGACTGTGCAACCATGTGGCTGACCAACCATCTGCTGGCCGGGCATGATTTGGCGTTTGCACAAGAGGACCTGCTGGCCGCAATCGGCCGCTGCCGCGCGGATCTGGTGATCGTCTCGAACGAAACCGGTCTTGGCATCGTGCCTGAGAACAAGCTGGCCCGCCGCTTCCGCGAAGCGCAGGGGCGGCTCAATATCGCACTGGCTGCGTGTGCCGGGACTGTTGTGCAAGTGACCGCCGGGCTGCCGCTGGTGCTGAAAGGGGCGTTATGACAAGCCGGCTGTTTCTGGTACGGCACGGGCCAACGCACGCAAAATGCATGGTCGGCTGGTCAGATCTGCCCGCGGACCTGTCTGACACCGCCGCGCTGAAACGCCTGTCGGATTACCTGCCGGCGGGCGCGCTGATCGTGTCGTCCGACCTGTTGCGCGCAGTGGAGACTGCCAACGCCATCCAAGGCAGCCGTCAGCGCCTGCCCCATGTTGAAGCGCTGCGCGAAATCCATTTCGGCGCCTGGGAGCTAAGAACCTGGGCCGAGGTGGACGCCGAGGATCCGGACCGGATCCGGGCCTATTGGGAGACGCCGGGTGATGTGACACCGCCGGGCGGCGAGAGCTGGAATCAGGTCCGAAACCGGGTGAACGCAGCAATTGACGGGCTGATCATTGCGAATCAGGGTCGCGATTTGATTGTTGTCGGGCATTTCGGTCAAATCCTGACCCAGGTTCAGCGGGCGGAGATGCTGACCCCAGAGGAAGCCTTTGCCCATCGAATCGACAATCTGTCGGTCAGTGAAATCGCGTTCGGCCCCGAAGGCTGGCGGGCGGGGGCTATCAATCATCTGCCGTGACGGATGCCATCACAAACATTCCGTTTCACGATGGGACACACCGCGCTAGCCTTTGCGCATGGCTTATGAAATCTATATCGGCGACCGCATGTTCTCCAGCTGGTCATTGCGCGGCTGGCTCATGCTCGAAAAATTCTCCCTTCCCCATACGGTGCAACTGGTGGGGCTGTACTCAGGAACCATGGCGCAAGAGATGGCGCATCTGGCCCCGGCACGGCTGGTGCCCGCGTTGCGCACGCCTGAAGGCACGGTTGTTGGCGAAAGCCTGGCGATAGCCGAGACCCTGGCCGAACAGAACCCGGACGCCGGGCTTTGGCCCGCGGACCCGGCACAGCGTGCCGCTGCACGCTGGCTGGCGGCAGAGATGGTTGCGGGCTTCAGCGCGCTGCGCAGCGAATGTCCGATGCAGCTGGCCCATATCTACGAAGGGTTTGAGACCTCCGGCGCGGTTCAGGCGGATCTGGACCGGATCGAAACGCTGTTTGCCCATGCGCGCCAGGTGTCCGGCCAGTCAGCGGGCTGTCTGTTCGGAGAGTATTCGCTGGCGGATGCGTTCTATACCCCGGTTGCCGCACGCATCATCGGTTACGGGCTGCCGGTTTCTGCCGCCACGCGTGCCTATTGCAAGCTGCTGCTGTCCGACCCGCCAGTACTGCGCTGGCAAGAGCAGGCGCATGAGGTCAGCTATGACCCGGAGCCTTATGCGCGGGATCTGCCGCGGCGGCCCTGGTCTTTGGACTGAACCGGCGGCCAGCGCGAATTCTGCGTGAATTCGCCGGGCGGCACCGCTAGCGTTAACACTTCGGAAACCACGATCGCCAAGCATTTCTCCCTGAACCAGAAGGGGCGGGGAGAAATGACGGCACGGTCGTACACAGTTGCCTTTCAAGGAGTTGAGGCCCGGCTGGTCGAGGTGCAATGCGCAGTCGCCCCTGGCCTGCCAGCGTTCTCGGTGGTTGGGTTGCCGGATAAAGCCGTCTCCGAGGCCCGCGAACGGGTGCGGGCGGCCTTTGCGGCGATGTCGATCGCCCTGCCCTCCCGCCGGATCACCATAAACCTGTCACCCGCGGACCTGCCCAAGGAAGGCAGTCATTTCGACCTGCCGATTGCGCTGGCCTTGCTGGCGGCAATCGGCATCATCCCAGCGGAAAAGGCCGAGGAAACCATAGCCCTGGGCGAACTGTCGCTGGACGGCCAGCTGATGCCTGTCGCGGGCGCCCTGCCCGCAGCCGTCACCGCGGTAGAGGAAGGGCGCATGCTGCTCTGCCCGGAACCGTCCGGACCCGAGGCCGCCTGGGTCGATGCGGCACAGGTCATCGGTGCGGCCACACTGACCGAGGTGGTCCAGCATTTCACCGGCCAGCGGCGCATTGAGCCGTCCATGCCCGGTGAAGCCCTCAGCGGGCTTGGCGGCAAGGACCTGCGCGACGTCAAAGGCCAAGAACAGGCCAAGCGCGCGCTGGAGATTGCTGCCGCCGGACGCCACCACATGCTGATGATCGGCCCGCCCGGATCCGGCAAATCGATGCTGGCGGCACGGCTGCCATCGATCCTGCCGCCGCTGTCTCCTGCCGAGGCATTGGAAACCTCGATGATCCATTCCTTATGCGGGCTGATCGATGCGGGCGGCATCAGCCGCGCCCGCCCTTTCCGCGAACCGCATCACACTGCCTCCATGGCGGCGATTGCCGGTGGCGGGCGGCGGGCGCAGCCGGGGGAAATCAGCCTGGCGCATAATGGCGTGCTGTTTCTGGATGAGCTGCCGGAATTCGGCCGTCCCGTGCTGGAAACCCTGCGCCAGCCGCTTGAGTCCGGAGAGGTGATGGTGGCGCGCGCCAATGCCCATGTGAAATACCCCAGCCGTTTTATGCTGATCGCTGCGGCCAACCCCTGCAAATGCGGATATCTGGCTGATGCCAACCGCGCCTGTTCGCGGGCACCAATATGCGGTGCGGATTACCTGGGGCGGATTTCCGGCCCGCTGCTGGACCGGTTCGACCTGCATCTGGACGTGCCGCCGGTGGATGTGTCCGACCTGGAGCTGCCCGCCAGCGCCGAAGGCTCGGTACAGGTGGCGCAACGGGTCGCAGTTGCCCGGAACACCCAGGCTGAGCGGTTCCGCAGCCATCCCGGCCTGCGCCAGAACGCAGATGCCGAAGGCGCTGTGCTGGAAGATATTGCAGCGCCGGATGCCGAAAGCCGTGATCTTTTGCTGCGGGCCGCCGAACGGTTTGGCCTCAGCGCCCGCGGCTACCACCGGATTCTGCGCGTTGCGCGCACCATTGCCGATCTGGCCTGCGAAGACCGGGTGCAACGCCCGCATTTCGCCGAGGCGCTGAGTTTCAGGCTGCCCTCAGCCCGCTGAGCCGCCGTCGAAGGCGGATATGGCGAAGGTGGCAGCTTCGTCCAATGCTGCCTGCCCCTCGGGCAGCTGACCCGCCATAAATTGCCAGACATGCGGCACATCGCGCCAAAGGCTGAGCCGCACAGCGCCGCCTGCCTGCTCCAGACGCTGCACCATACGCTGCGCATCCGACAGCAACACCTCGGTATCCCCGGCTTGGATCAGCACCGGCGGCGGGTTCGGGAAGTCAGCGAACAAGGGCGAGGCGCGGGCATCTGATGGATCCGCACCCGCGAGATACTGATCAACGGCTTCCTTCATCCGCCCTGCCGGGATGATCACATCCCTGGAACGGTTGACCTCAATACTTGCCCCGCTCAGCGTCAGATCGCACCAGGGGGATAAGGCCACAAGGCCGGCGGGGCGTTCCCCTTCCCCCAGCAGTGCCGCGAGCAAGGCCAGCGCCAGCCCGCCGCCGGCACTGTCGCCTGCCAGCAGGATATCGGCGGCGGCATAGCCCGTGCTTCGCAGGTATTGCCAGGCTGCCAGCGCATCCTCGAAAGCCGCCGGAAACGGTGCCTCTTGCAGCAGCCGGTAGTCGGGCACAGCAATCTCCATGCCCGCAGCAAAAGAAAGACGGGACAAAACCCCCTGATAGGCACGGGCGCTGCCTGCCAGATAGGCGCCGCCATGCAGGAACAAAATGATCTGTTTGCGGCGCGTCCGGCCCACTGAAATCAGGTTCAGCGGCACCGGCGCGGGCCGCGGCAGCAGCCGGGTATAGGGCAGCGGCGGGCAGAACAGCGGCGCCAGCAGCTCGAAACTCCGGCGTGCCAGCTCCGGGCTGCTGGTGCGCTGCAGCACCGGCTTCATGCCATAGCGCATCCACGCGTTCAGGGCCCGGCGCTGCCAGCTCATCAGCTGATCTTGGCTTCGATCGCCTGCCAGACCTTTTCGGCGATGTTCACACCGTCAAAGCGCTCCAGCTCCTGAATACCTGTCGGCGAGGTCACGTTGATCTCGGTCAGGTAGTCGCCGATCACGTCAATGCCAACAAAGATCTGGCCCTTTTCGCGCAGCAGCGGGCCGATGGCGGCGCAGATCTCCAGATCGCGCTCACTCAGCCCGATTTTCTCGGGCCGTCCGCCCACGTGCATGTTCGAACGGGTCTCGCCCGCTGCAGGCACCCGGTTGATTGCGCCCACAGGCTCGCCGTCGACCAGAATCACCCGCTTATCGCCGTTGCTGACGTCCGGCAGGAACTTCTGCACAATCAGCGGCTCGCGGCTGAAACCGGTGAACAGCTCATGCAGCGAGGTGAGGTTGCGGTCGTTTGCATCCAGCCGGAACACCCCGGCGCCGCCATTGCCGTAAAGCGGTTTCAGGATCACATCGCCATGCTTTTCCTTGAACGCCTTGATGGTTTGCAGGTCGCGGGCAATGGTGGTCGGCGGGGTCAGGTCCGGGAAGGTCAGAACCAGCAGTTTTTCCGGATAGTTACGCACCCAGAACGGATCATTTACCACCAGCGCCTGGCCCTTCAGCATGTCCAGCAAGTGGGTCGAGGTGATGTAATGCATATCAAACGGCGGGTCCTGACGCAGCCAGACCACGTCGAAATCCGCCAGATCCACCTCGCGCTCCGGGCCAAGCACCGCCGGAGCATCTGCCACCCGCTGCACGGTCATGTCATGGCCACGGGCGGTGATGCGGCCCTCCTGATAGGCCAGCTGGTCGGGGGCGTAGTAGAACAGATCGTGCCCGCGCGCCTGCGCTTCTTCGGCCAGGCGGAAGCTGCTGTCCGCGTTGATGTCCACGCCCATGACCGGGTCCATCTGAAAGGCGATTTTCATGGCAGTATCCCTTGTAAACTGGCCAGATACATGGCCCACCGTGCCCCGGTGTTCAATGGGGCGGCAGCGGATCAGTCCAGGCCGATGGCGTTTTCGATGATCTCAACCGCGCCGGTGCCGTCCACCAGTGCGGCGTCGAACCGGGCAGGGGTCAGCTGTCCTTGCGGCTCGTTTTCCAGATATTGCCCGGCGCTGGCATAGATGCGCTCCACTTGCCGCGGCGTAATCCGCAGAGCCGCAGCGGCGCTGGTAGAGCTGTGTTTCACTTCCACAAACACCAGCTCTTCCGGGCCGCGCAGGATCAGGTCGATCTCGCCACCCGGCCCGCGCCAACGGCGTTCCGCAACGGTGTAGCCGCGGTTTTCATAGTGGCGCGCAACAATCTCTTCCGCCGCCTCTCCCGCCAGATGGGCACGGGCACCGCGATACTGCCGGGCACGGGACACGGCCTAACTGTCCTTCGCCAGCTGCAACGCCAGCTGATAAATCTTGCGGCGCGGCAGCCCGTGCATCTCAGCCACGATCCCGGCGGCGTCCTTGACCGAATTATCCTTTAGAGCTGCTTGAAGATCGCTTTCCAGATCGCCCTCGCTCACCTCGGTCTCTTGCGCCCGGTCGATCAGCAGCACGATCTCGCCCTTGACCGGTTTTTCCTCCAGCCCCGCGGCCAGATCCGCCAGCGGCGCGCGGCGCACTTCTTCGAATTTTTTGGTGAGCTCGCGGGCCATCGCCGCCGGGCGGTTGCCCAGCACCGCCGCCATATCCGCGACCGAAGCCGCAACACGTTTCGGGGATTCATAGAAGATCAGCGTGCCGGGGATTTCCCGCAGCTCTTCCAGCCGTTTGCGCCGGGCACCGGAGGCATTGGGCAGAAAGCCAGCAAAGAAGAACGCATCCGTGGGCAGCCCGGCCAGCGTCAGCGCCGTTGCCGCCGCCGAGGCGCCTGGCGCGCAGGTGACGGTATGCCCCGCCTCTGCCGCCGCCCGGCTGAGATCAAAGCCCGGATCGGCAATCAGCGGCATTCCGGCCTCGGAGGCATAGGCTACCGATTTGCCCTCTGCCACCGCTTCCAGCAGTTTGGCACGCGCAGCGGCGCCGCTGTGGTCGTGGTAAGCAATGATCCGCCGCCCGCCCAGGGGCACGCCGTGAATTTCCATCAGCTTGCGCAGCGAGCGTGTATCCTCAGCCGCAAGCACATCGGCCGAGGCCAGCACATCCAGCGCACGCAGGGTAATGTCGCGGGCCGTGCCAATGGGCGTGGCAACAAAGTAAAGCCCTGGGGCCAATATGACATTCTGGTGATTCAACGCTGGACCCGCCTTTTTGGTCGTTTATGATCCGCCCTTAAACCCACACGGCGCAGCGCGCCGGGAGAACGGAGTTTCAAGTCCATTATGTTTGCTGTTTTCAAACGCGCCCGCAAGGCGGCACTGACAGCTGCCGCGGCAGTTTCCGCCATTGCCCTGACTGCCTGTGACCCGGTTTCCCTCGGCACTGGTCCGACAATCAACACCTCCAAGCCGGTGCCGGTGGCGCTGCTGGTGCCGCGCGGATCGGCGCAGCAGGGCGACAGCGTGCTGGCGCAAAGCCTGGAAAACGCGGCCCGCATGGCGATTGCCGATCTGCAAGGCGTGCAGATCGATCTGCGGGTCTATGACACGGCGGGCAGTCCCGAAGTGGCCTCGGGTGCAGCGCAACAGGCGCTGAAGGACGGCGCCCGTATCATTCTGGGCCCGGTATACGCCGAAGCCGCAAATGCGGCGGGCATTGCAGCACGCCAGCGCGGCGTCAACGTGCTGGCCTTCTCGAACAACCCTGCGATTGCCGGCGGAAATGTCTTTATCCTGGGCCCGACCTTTGACAATACTGCGCGCAGGCTGACCGGTTTTGCATCCCGCAACGGCAAACGGAACATTCTGATTGTCGGCGGCAATGATGCTGCCGGGGTTGCCGGGCGCACCGCCATTCAGCGCGCCGCAAGCCAGACCGGGGCCAATATCGCTGGCAGTGTCGGTTATGAGCTGTCCCAGCAGGGGTGATCAACGCCATTCCTGCCATCCGCAATGAATCGCGCCAGGCGGATGCGGTATTCCTGACCTCGACCACCGCCGGAGCACTGCCGCTGCTGGCGCAACTGCTGCCCGAAGCCGGTGTGGACCCGGCAGAGAAGCAGTATATCGGCCTGACCCGCTGGGATATTCCGGCCCAGACCCTGGCCCTGCCCGGCGTGCAGGGCGGCTGGTTTGCGATGCCCGACCAGGGCAAGGTGCAGCAGTTCAGCGCCCGCTACCAGGCAAGCTATGGCGGATCGCCGCATTCGATCGGCAGCCTGGCCTATGACGGGATTGCCGCAATCGGCGCGCTGGTGGCTGCTGGCAAATCCGATGCTCTGACCGGCGCGGCCCTGACACAAGGGGCCGGTTTCCAGGGGGCCGGCGGCATCTTCCGACTGCTGCCTGACGGCACCAACGACCGCGGCCTGGCGGTTGCCACCATCCAAGAACAGAAGGTCGTGATCATTGACCCTGCCCCAAGCAGCTTCACCGGCGCCGGATTCTGAACCCGCTGCCGGCCCCGCGCAGCCCGCCGCCAACGGCTTTCCCGAACCGCAGGGTCCGCTGATCTGCGATCCTGCGGACATCTTTGATGCCGCAGCCGTGCGGGCCCGGATCATAGCCTTGGCGGAAGACAACACCCCCGCGGCCCTGCGCGCGGAAACGGTGAAGATCCTGAAGGCGGCAAACAAGGCCGGACGAGCAGCGATCGCCGAAGCCTTCGCCGCGGCCCCCTTTGCTGCGCGGGACTTGACCCGCTCTTACACTTTCCTGACCGACGGCCTGGTGACCACGGCACTGTATGTCGCCGGCGAATTGCTTCATCCGCTGGCCAACCCGACCCGCGGCGAACGCATCGCGGTCATCGCGGTCGGCGGCTATGGCCGGGGGAAATGGCCCCGGCCTCGGATGTCGATCTGCTGTTTTTGACCCCCTACAAGATCACCGCCTGGGCCGAGAGCGTGATCGAATCCATGCTCTATATCCTGTGGGACTTGCGGCTGAAGGTCGGCCATTCCAGCCGCACCATCAAGGACTGCATCCGGCTGGGCGGCGAAGATTACACGATCCGCACCGCGATGCTGGAACAACGGTTTCTGGCCGGCCACGCGCCGCTGGCCAAGGAGCTGGAAAAGCGGCTGAAGTCGGAGCTGTTCTCCAAGGATGCGCCTGATTTCATTGAGGCGAAACTGGCCGAACGCGACGCCCGCCACCTGAAGCAGGGCCAGCGGTATATGGTTGAGCCCAACGTGAAAGAGGGCAAAGGGGGCTTGCGCGACCTGCAATCGCTGTTCTGGATTGCCAAGTATCTGTACCAGGTGCAGGACGCCGAAGACCTGGTGCCGCTGGGCCTGTTCCGCCCGGCAGAGCTGGAGCGGTTTGCCAAGGCCGCGACTTTCCTCTGGGCGGTGCGGTCGCATCTGCACCTTGCCACCGGCCGCGCCACGGAACAGCTGACCTTTGATTTGCAGGTCGAGGTTGCCAGCCGCATGGGATACAAGGACAAGGCCGGCCGCCGCGGGGTGGAAATCTTCATGCAGGAGTATTTCCGCCATGCGACGCGGGTCGGAGACCTGACCCGGATTTTCCTGACCAAGCTGGAGGCCAGTCAGCAAAAAGGCGCACCGCTGCTGGAACGCATCTTCCGCCGCCGCCCGCGAATCAAGCCCGGCTACAAGGTGGTGCACAACCGGCTGGATGTGCTGGACCCGGCGGCATTTTTGGCCGACCGGGTGAATTTGCTGCGGATTTTCGAAGAAGCCCTGCGCACCGGCATGCTGATCCACCCCGATGCCATGCGGCTGGTCACCGCCAATCTGCGCCTGATTGATGACGGCATGCGCAACGACAAAGAAGCCCGGCGCATTTTTCTGGACCTTTTGCTGAAACACGGCAATTCCGAACGCGCGCTGCGGCGGATGAACGAACTTGGCGTGCTATCCGCCTTCCTGCCCGAATTCGAACCCATCGTGGCGATGATGCAGTTCAACATGTATCACTCCTATACCGTGGACGAGCATACCATCCAGGTAATCGCCAACTTTGCCGCGATTGAGCGCGGAGAGCTGGAGGATGAGCTGCCGCTTTCTTCCTCGATCCTGCGCAAGGGGCTGAACCGCAAAGTGCTGATGGTGGCGATGCTGCTGCATGACATCGGCAAGGGACGCGAACAGGACCATTCGATCCTTGGCGCGCAGATCACCCGCAAGGTGGCGCCGCGGCTGGGGCTGAAGCCATCCGAATGCGAGACCGTGGAATGGCTGGTGCGCTACCACCTGCTGATGTCGGACATGGCCCAGAAACGCGACATTGCCGACCCGCGCACGGTGCGGGATTTCGCCAAGGCGGTGCAAACGGTCAAACGGCTGGATCTGCTGTTGCTGCTGACCGTCTGCGACATCCGCGGCGTTGGTCCGAACACCTGGAACAACTGGAAGGCGGCCCTGCTGCGGGCGCTTTACGGCCAGACCCGTGCAGCGCTTGAGGGCGGCATGGAAGCCTTGAACCGCGAACACCGCGGTGCGTCGGCCAAGAAGGCCCTGCGCGAGGCGTTGCAGGACTGGACCAAAGCCGACCTCAAAACCGAAACCGCCCGGCATTACCCGCCGTACTGGCACGGGCTGCACATTACCGCGCATGTGGATTTCGCCGAAATGCTGCGCGACTACATTGCCAAGGGCGACGCGGGAGAGGTGATGATCCGGCTTTATCCGGACGTGGACCGTGACGCGACCCGCGCTTGTTTCGTGATGGAGGATCACCCCGGCATCTTTGCCCGCATTGCCGGCGCGCTGGCGCTGGTCGGCGCCAATGTTGTGGATGCGCGCTCCTATACGACCAAGGACGGCTATGTGACCGATGCCTTCTGGATCCAGGACAGCGAGGGGCACCCCTTCGATCCGATCCGCCTGCACCGGCTTAAGCAGATGATTGAAAAGACCCTGAAGGGCGAGGTGATCACCCGCGACGCGCTGAAATCCCGTGACAAGATCAAGAAACGGGAGCGCGCCTTCAAGGTCCCGACCCATATCACCTTCGATAACGACGGCTCGGAAATCTACACCATCATCGAGGTCGACACCCGCGACCGTCCAGGACTGCTCTATGATCTGGCCCGGGCGCTGGCGGCCGCCAATGTCTATATTGCTAACGCAGTCATCGCGACCTATGGCGAGCAGGTGGTGGACGCCTTTTATGTCAAAGACATGTTCGGCCTGAAATACTATGCAGAATCCAAACAGCGGACTCTGGAGAAGAAACTGCGCGAGGCCATCACCGCAGGCGCAAAACGGGCGGATGTATGAAACCGATCAAACTGCTTTCGGGCTTCCTGACCGTCGGGTTCTGGACGCTGGCCAGCCGCGTGCTTGGATTCGCCCGCGAGATCCTGATTGCCGCCTTCATCGGCCCCGGTCCGGTGCTGGATGCCTTTATCGTTGCCTTCCGCCTGCCCAACATGTTCCGCCGCTTCTTTGCCGAAGGTGCCTTTAACGCCGCCTTTGTGCCCGCTTTCTCCAAGCGGTATGAGGCCGGTGAGGACGCCAGAACTTATGCCCAGCAGGCCTTCAACCTGCTTGCCGCTGCGGTGCTGGCGCTGGTTGGCCTCGGCATGGTGTTCATGCCGGGACTGGTCTGGCTGACGGCCGGCGGATTTGTCGGCGATGCCCGGTTTGATATGGCGGTGGGCTACGGCTACATCGTCTTTCCCTACATCCTGTTCATGTCGCTGGCCGCATTGTTCTCAGGCGTGCTGAACGCCACCGGCCGCTTTGCCGCCGCCGCCGCCGCGCCGGTCCTCCTTAACATTTTTGCCTGTGCGGCGATGACAGCCGGCGCCCTCATGGGCGGCGATGTTGTCCTGTGGCTGGTCTGGACCATCCCGGTGGCGGGCGTCGCGCAGCTGGCGCTTGTCTGGGCCGCCGCCGCCCGTGCTGGTATAACCTTGCGGCCCGGTCTGCCCCGTTGGAACACCGAAATGCGCAGCCTGATGCGTGTTGCCGTGCCCGCTGCTCTGGCCATGGGAGTCACCCAGATCAATCTGGTGGTCGGGCAATACGTGGCCTCTGACATCGAAAAGGCGGCCAGCTGGCTGTTCATCGCCGACCGGCTGTATCAACTGCCTTTGGGCGTGGTTGGCATTGCTGTCGGCATCGTGCTGCTGCCTGCCCTTTCCCGCCGCCTGCGGGCCGGGGACAGCGCCGGTTCACAGGGCGCCTTGTCCCGCGCCGGAGAATTCTCGCTGCTGCTGGCCGTGCCCTCTGCCGTCGCCTTCATCACCGTGCCCGTGCCGCTGGTGTCTGTGCTCTATGAACGCGGTGCAACCGGCCCCGAAGACGTGGCCGCCATCGCCATCGCCGTCGCTATCTATGGCGCAGGCCTGCCAGCCTTCATGCTGCAAAAGGTCCTGCAGCCGCTCTACTTCGCGCGGGAGAACACCAAAACCCCCTTTCGCTACGCGCTGGTTGCGATGGCTGTCAACGCCGCGCTGGCCTTTGGCCTGAAGCCTGTATTGGGCTGGATCGCCCCCGCAATCGCCGCGTCCGCTGCCGGCTGGGTGATGGTGGCACTACTGGCACTCGGCGCCCGCGGCATGGGGGAAGAGGCCCGCTTCGACGCCCGCTTCCGCACCCGCGCCTGGCGCATCCTGGCAGCCTCTGCTGTGATGGGGGCAGTGCTCTATGCTGTTGCTTCGGCTGCGGGCTGGCTGTTCACGCTGGATTACTGGCGCTACCTGTCCCTGCTAGGCCTGGTGGTGCTGGGCGGCCTGGTCTACTTCGCCGCAGGCCAAGCGCTTGGCGCCTTCCGCCTGTCAGAGTTCCGCGCCGCCCTCAGCCGCCGGAAACAGGCCTGACCCCCGCGCCCCTTCAGGCCGGCCCGGCCCAACGGCTGGAGATGCCCCGCCAGGGGCTTTGACAGCAGGCGGAAGCCCCCGGCGTCAATCGTGCCGGATGCGGTTGCGGATCCGCGCCCAGCCGCCCGGCGCCAGGAAGAACGACAGACCGAACCCGGTGGCAAAGCCTGCCAGATCCGCAACCCAGTCCTTCTGACCGCCAAACAGCAGCCCGAACAGCAGCTGCGCCCCCATCAGAAAGGCAATCAGCGAAAACGCCCGGCTTTGCTGCGCCCCGACCAAAGCCAGCGAGCGCCACAACAGAAAGGTAAAGGCCCCGATCAGCCCGTAGACCGCCGGAAAGCCGCCGATCAAAGGCTGGCCGCCGCTGACCAGCAGCGCATAGCCCAGTGCGCCGCCGGCACCGGACAGCACAAAGATGATCACCATCGCCAGATCGCCCATCACCTCGCCCACCATCTTGCCCATCGCCAGCACAAAGACGCAGACAAACAGCGCATGTGTAAAAGCGCCATGCACAAAGATGTACGAGACAAAACGCTTCAGATGTTCCGGCAGCCAGCGGCCGCTTTCCTGCATCCACCAGAAGATCTCGCTGGAAAACGCATAGGATTGGACTGCCTCCAGCCGCCAGCCGATGGCCTCAGGCCCGCCAAGGATTCCGCGGGCGCCAAGCGAGAACACCGCTTCGATCCCGATGATGATCAGCACTATCGCAACGACGGCTGCAGGCAGCGGGTTGACGGGTGCGGTGTTATTCGGGCTGCTCATTGAGTCTCCTTGCAGTGCAGAACCCTCTGCACCTGTTGACCTATCCAAGCCCCATGGGTAAGCCACCGGGGTCGCTATTTCCAGACGGGAGTTACGCTAGATGAGCGAAACCACATTCACCCCGCGCGTCTTTTCGGGGATTCAGCCCTCCGGCAACCTGCACCTGGGCAACTACCTTGGTGCCCTGAAGCGGTTCGTCGACTGGCAGGCCAAGGATGTGGAGTCCATCTATTGCATGGTGGACCTGCATGCGATCACTGTCTGGCAAGACCCCAAGGACCTGATGAAATCCACCCGCGAGCTTTGCGCAGGTTTCATCGCCGCTGGCCTGGATCCGGAAAAATCCATCCTGATCAATCAGTCCCAGGTGCCCGAACACGCGCAGCTGGCCTGGATTTTCAACTGCGTCGCCCGCATGGGCTGGATGCAGCGGATGACCCAGTTCAAGGACAAGGCCGGCAAGAACGCCCAGAACGCCTCGCTTGGGTTGTTTGCCTATCCGGCGCTGATGGCAGCTGATATTCTGACCTACCACGCCACCCATGTGCCTGTGGGCGAGGACCAGAAACAGCATCTGGAGCTGACCCGCGACATCGCCGCCAAGTTCAACCATGACTATGGCGTCGATTTCTTCCCGATGACCGAACCGGTGATCGAGGGCGCCGCCACCCGTGTGATGAGCTTCCGCGACGGCTCCAAGAAAATGTCGAAATCTGACCCGTCGGATGCCAGCCGCATCAATATGACCGATGACGCCGACACCATCGCCAAGAAGATCCGCAAGGCCAAGACCGATCCCGAAGGGCTGCCGTCCGAGGCCAAGGGCCTAGAAGACCGCCCCGAGGCGCGCAATCTGGTGAACATCTATGCGGCGCTGAACGAGCAGACCGTAGATCAGGTGCTGGCGGATGTCGGCGGCAAGCAGTTCTCGGAATTCAAGCCGATGCTGGCGGATCTGGCAGTGTCGAAACTGGCGCCGATTTCGACCGAGATGGCGCGGCTGATGGGTGAACAGGACGAGATCGACCGCATTCTGACCCGCGGATCCGAGCGCGCGCGCGAAATCACCGCGCCGATCCTGCGCAAAACTTATGAAATCGTCGGTATGGTACCGCCGGTCCAGATCTGACAAAACCAGTTACGCCATTGGCCTTGCACAAGGCTGGTGGCGTAGCCTTTGCTGCCCCTGCGAGCGCCTATTCCGCGTCCGGGGACGGCCGGCGCCGGGAGATCAGCCCGTACTTCAGCGCAAAAGACCGCAGTGAAAATCTGCGGCCAAATGATTTCAGCTGCGGGTGGCCCGATTGACGGTCGAATTCGTGGTTGTCGATCACCCGCTCGGCGCAGCCGCAGCCCTCGCCCAGCCCGACTTTCTTGTAGTAGAACTTTTCGAAACTTTCAGGGTTTGCCATGCCGCCCTCCTATTGGGGCGATAGCTTAGCGCGAAGCGGCGCAAACGCAAAAGAAACTGTGCCGCCTGTTAGCTTCAAGCATTTGTGCAGGCCTGCGCGGGCGTCAAAGCCCTTTGACGCCATTCAAAACCAGATCTGCCGCCAGCCGCGCATAGTCATCACGTGCCTTCGCACCAGCACCGGAATTCCACATGTAGTACCAGTTCAGCATGCCGAAAACCGACATGGTGGCGCCGCGCAGCTTGGCCGTTTCGCCCGCAAACACCCCGGGTGCCACAGCCGCCAGCGCGTCGCTGACAAACTGCACCATCTCACGCTGATAGGCGCGCAGCAGCTTCTGCTGATCCTCGGGCAGCGCGCCCATGGCGCTGATCTGCACCTGATGCTCATGATCCGCGCCCTGATAGGCCAGCATGATTTCCGACACGATACGGCGCAGCCGGTCCTCGGGCCAAGCCCCTCCAGCTCCGCCCCGCAGACCCGGTCGCGCAACTCGCATAGATAGGTGTCAAGAAGGCCGAAAAGCACGGCATCCTTGCTGTCATAGTAGTGGTAGATATTCGCCTTGGAGATCCCGCATTCCCGCGCCAGCTGGGTCATTGACGCGCGGTCATAGCCTGCCTCCGCAAATACTTTGGCTGCGGATTTCAGGATCTGCACGCGTTTCTGATCATGGTCTTTTGCGATGGTGCGGGCCAAAACTCACTCCCCTGTTCAGGACTTGCCGCGGTTGTCGACGACACGCTTGGCCTTGCCCTGGCTGCGCTCGACCGATCCCGGGTCGCCTACAATGATCTCGGTGGAAACACCAACCATATCCTTGATCCGCTTGGTCAGCATCCGCGCCGCGGCGGTTTTGCTCAGCTCATCCGTGGCATCAGGATTGGCCTCCACATAGACCCGCATCGCGTCCATCCGGCCGGATTTATACAGCTCGATCTGGTAATGCGGCGCCAGCCCGCCGGTGGCCATCAGCTGCTCCTCCACCTGGCTGGGAAAGACGTTGACGCCGCGCAGGATGATCATGTCGTCGCTGCGCCCGGTGATCTTCTCCATCCGCCGCATCGTGCGCGCAGTGCCCGGCAGCAGCCGCGTCAGGTCGCGGGTGCGGTAGCGCACCATCGGCAGGCCTTCCTTGGTTAGCGTGGTGAACACCAGCTCCCCCATCTCGCCGTCCGGCAGCACCTCGCCGGTCTGCGGATCAATGATTTCCGGCAGGAAGTGATCCTCCCAGATCACCGGACCGTCCTTGGTCTCGACGCATTCATTGGCCACCCCTGGCCCCATGATTTCGCTAAGACCGTAGATATCGACCGCATGCATGTCGAAAGCCTGTTCAACCTCTTTGCGCATCGCATCTGTCCAGGGTTCGGCGCCGAAGATGCCGACTTTCAGCGAGCTTCCCCGCGGGTCCAAGCCAACCTTGTGGTACTGCTCCAGAATGTTGAGCATGTAGGAGGGCGTCACCATGATGCCGTCAGGCTGGAAATCGGTGATCAGGCCAACCTGTTTTTCGGTCTGCCCGCCGGACATCGGCACCACGGTCGCGCCCAGGCGTTCGATCCCGTAATGGGCGCCCAGGCCGCCGGTGAACAGCCCGTAGCCATAGGCGTTGTGCACCATGTCGCCCTTGCGCAAACCAGCCGCGCGCAAAGACCGCGCCACCAGATCGGCCCAGTTGCTGATGTCATTTGCCGTATAGCCCACAACCGTCGGCTTGCCGGTGGTGCCAGAGGACGCGTGCAGGCGCATAATCTGTTCGCGCGGCACCGCAAACAGGCCAAAGGGGTAATTGTCGCGCAGGTCGTTTTTGTAAGTGAAGGGAAACTTGGCCAGATCCGGCAACTGCTGCAAGTCGTCCGGATGCACGCCCGCCTCGTCGAACCGCTGCTTATACATCGGCACGTTGTCATAGGCATGCCGCAGCGACCATTTCAGCCGTTCCAGCTGCAGAGCGCGGATTTCGTCGATCGAGGCGATCTCGATCGGATCCAGATCAGCCTTGTTGGGGGTCAGGTCTTTCATGGCATCCTCCACGCCTTATTCGTCAAACAACTGGCCTTTGACCGCCCGGGAAAAGCCCCGGAATTCGGCAATCTGCCGGCCGTCCTGATTGATCACTGCCACATCATAAATGCCGCTGCGCCCGGTCAGGGAAATCTCGCGGGCCTTGGCAATCAGCCGATCACCCAGCCGTCCCGGCGCGGTGAAGCTGATCACGTTGTGCTGCGCCACGGTCGCCTGATTGCGGCTGTTGCAGGCAAAGGCAAAGGCGCTGTCGGCCAGCATAAAGGTGACACCGCCGTGGCAGATGCCATGGCCGTTGCAATGATGCTGGGCGATGGTCAGCTCCAGCGTCGCCTCGCCCTCATCCGCATGGGTGATCTCCATCCCCGCCCATTTGGACGCATGGTCGTCCGCCCACATGGCAGCTGCGGATTTTTCGGCGCGTTCCTTGGGGGTCATGGTCATTTCCCCATGAACGCGGGGGCGCGTTTTTCCAGGAAGCTGGCAACGCCCTCGGCATAATCCGCGCTCTCACCGCAGGTTTTCATCGCATCCGCTTCAATCTCCAACTGATCGGACAGCGTGTTGACTGCCGCAGCCTGGATGCACTGCTTGGTCAGGCCCAGGCCCAGCGTCGGGCCGTTGGCGAATTTCTCCGCCATTGCGCGGGCCTCGGCCATCAGTTGGTCATCCGGCAATGCCTTCCAGATCAGCCCCCAGTCTTCGGCCTTCTTCGCGGGCAGCGGTTCGGCAGTCAGCGCCAGCCCCTTGGCGCGCGCCTCGCCCAGCAGACGCGGCAAGTGCCAGCTGCCGCCGGTATCAGGGATCAGGCCAACCTTGGAGAATGACTGGATGAACTTGGCGCTTTCGCCAGCCAGAACCATATCGCAGGCCAGCGCCAGATTGGCCCCCGCCCCGGCCGCCACACCGTTCACCGCGCAGATCACCGGGAAGTTCAACTCGCGGATCAGCCGCACCAGCGGCGCGTAGAATTTGCGCACGGTCTGGCTCAGGTCCGGCGGCCCGTCCATCTTGCGCGGATCGCGGTCGCCCAGATCCTGCCCGGCGCAAAAGCCCCGCCCGGCGCCGGTCAGCAGCACCGCGCGGGCACCGCCATCGCGCGCCGCCTCAAGCGCTGTGCGCAAAGCGTTGTGCATCTCTTCGTTAAAGCTGTTCAGCCGGTCCGGGCGGTTCAGGGTGATCTCCACCCAGGTTCCGTAGTCCTCAACCAGAATCGTATCGCTCATCGCTCCCTCACCCTCGTCAGCGGCACATTTGACAAACTTCTTGCATAAACCGACCGGACGGTCAATATATCTCAACATCGGATTCCACCAGCCGGCCCGGCGCCGGCCTGATGAAAAGGACAGCATCATGAGCCTTCTAGAGATTTCCAGCTTTGCAGCGGGTCAATGGGCCGCACCGGGCGCAGGTGCCCGCAACATCGCCAGCGCCATCACCGGCGAGGTCATGGCCACAGCCGGCAACGATGCGCTCGATGTGCAGGGAATGCTCGACTACGCCCGCAGCGTGGGCGGTGTGAACCTGCGCAAGCTGACCTTCCACGACCGCGCCCGGATGCTGAAGGCGCTGGCGGGTCATCTGAACAAGCACAAGCAGGCGCTGTATGATCTCAGCTTCAACACTGGCGCCACACAAAGCGATCACATGATCGATATCGACGGCGGCATCGGCACCATGTTTGTCTTCGCCTCCAAAGGCCGCCGCGAGATGCCGGACGGCCATGTCTATCTGGATGGCGAAGTAGAGCAGCTCAGCCGCAACGGCACCTTTCTGGGCCAGCACATCTGCACCCCGCTGCGCGGCGTTGCGGTGCATATCAACGCCTTCAACTTCCCGGTCTGGGGCATGCTGGAAAAACTGGCCCCGACCCTGCTGGCCGGCGTTCCGGCCATCGTGAAGCCCGCCACCAACAGCTGCTATGTAACAGAGCTGGCGGTGAAACTGATGCTCGACAGCGGCATTCTGCCCGAAGGCGCGCTGCAGCTGGTCTCCGGCGGCCTCGGCGACATGCTGGACCACCTGACGATGCAGGACGTGGTCAGCTTCACCGGCTCTGCCAATACCGCGCTGAAACTGCGCGCCAACCCGGTGATCCTGGAAAACTCCATTCGCTTCGTCGCCGAACAGGACAGCCTCAACGCCTCGGTCCTTGGCCCCGACGCGGCCCCCGGCACGCCGGAGTTCGACCTCTTCGTCAAGGAAGTCAGCCGCGAGATGACCACCAAGGCGGGTCAGAAATGCACTGCCATCCGCCGCATCATCGCACCGCAGTCGCAGGTGGACGCGGTGATCGAAGCGCTCTCTGCCCGCCTCGCCAAGACCACAATCGGCGATCCCAGGCTGGAAACCACCCGCATGGGCGCGCTGGTCTCAAACAGCCAGAAACGCGACGTGCTGGAAAAGGCCGCGATCATCGGCCAGGAAGCCGAGCGCGTCTTTGGCGACCCGGAAAACTTCTCCGTTGACGGTGCAGACGCAGACAAAGGCGCCTTTGTGCCGCCGATGCTGTTCCACTGCGCCGACCCGGACAATGCGAGCCGCGTGCACGACACCGAGGCCTTCGGCCCCGTCTCTACCATCATGGGCTACCGCGATCTGGACCACGCCATCGACCTTGCCAACCGCGGCCAAGGCTCTCTGGTGGCCTCGGTCATTACCCAAGATCCTGCCGTCGCCCGCGAGGTCTCCATCGGCGCCGGCGCCTACCACGGCCGCCTCTATTTCAACAACCGCGACTCGATGAAGGAATCGACCGGTCACGGCTCCCCCCTGCCCCACATGGTGCACGGCGGTCCGGGCCGCGCCGGCGGCGGCGAGGAACTGGGCGGCGTGCGCGGCGTCAAACACTACATGCAGCGCACAGCGATACAGGGTTCCCCGGATATCCTGTCGGCGATCGGTGAGAAATGGGTCCCCGGCAGCGCTGAGGTCAAAGGCCCCGCGCACCCCTTCACCCGCAAATTCGGCGAGCTGTCCATCGGCGAGACCCTGCACACCGCGCCGCGCACCGTGACGCTGGAGGATATCGAAACCTTCGCCCATTTCACCGGCGACACCTTTTATGCCCATATGGACGACGACGCCGCCAAGCGGAACCCGTTCTTCCCGGGCCGGGTGGCGCATGGCTACCTGCTGCTGTCCTTTGCCGCCGGCATGTTCGTGCAGCCTGACGAAGGCCCGGTTCTGGCCAATACCGGCCTGGATAACCTGCGCTTCATGAAACCGATTTCGGCGGGCGAAAGCATCAAGGTCCGCCTGACCGTCAAAAAGAAGACCCCGCGCAATGAGGACTATGGCGAAGTCCGCTGGCACGTCACCCTGACCAATCAGGACGATGAAATCGCAGCCGAGTATGAGCTGCTGACGATGAACGCGTTCTGAACCTGCGCAAAAGTGGTAGGCAGCGGTAACGCTGCCGTGCGCCCGGGCTGGTCTAACCTGTCCGGGCGAACTATGTTTATCTCTATGAACGAACAGCAAAACCCCTGGTTTGACGCGACTGTCCAGCAACTGAATGATCCGCAGAACCAGCGGGTCTGGTCGGTGATTGTTTCGCTGTTCGGCGATCTGGCACAGGAAAAGGGCGCCCGGATCAGCGGCAGCGCCCTGACCCGCATCATCACCCCGATGGGAATCAAGCCCGAAGCCATCCGTGTGGCGCTGCACCGGCTGCGCAAGGACGGCTGGATCGAAAGCGCCCGCGCAGGCCGCGCATCTATCCACTATCTGACCGAATACGGCCGCAACCAATCCGCCGCCGTGACACCCCGGATTTACGGCCGCAGTGCCGCGGCGCCTGGCGACTGGCATGTGCTCATCGCCGAGGACGGCACCGGCCAAACCACCCTGGACGAGGTTCTGCTGCTGCCCAACTACGTGGCCGTGAACCGCACCACTGCCCTGGGGCATGGGCCGATACCGCACAATCTGGATGACATGATGGCCGCAAAGGTCAGCAGCATCGCTGTTCCAGGCTGGCTGAAGGGACGGCTGTTTCCGCCGCCACTGTGTGAAGCCTGCAAGGAATTGCAGCAGGATCTGAAACATATCACCCCGCCGCCATCCCGGCTGTCTCCGGCTCAAACCGGCACTCTGCGCACCTTGATTGTGCACCGCTGGCGCCGCGTGGTTCTGCGCCATCCGGATTTACCGCCCAGCTTTCATCCTGCGGACTGGACAGGTGAAACTTGCCGCGCACTGGTGTTTGGCCTTCTGGACCAGCTGCCCTTGCCTGAACTGGCTGCCCTGGACACCCCGAGTGATTAAGGCCGCCCGGGCATGGCTTGCCAACTCCGGCCACGGCTGACCTTGCAGGCCAGAGACGCCAATCCCGCTCCCTACACAAGTGTTTGTTTTTAAAAAGCTTAATCATCCAGCCGGAAAAACCTCAACGGAATCCGCAATTCTTCCGCTTTTCTTCTTGACCCGACCGGCAGCATTCCGTAAATCGCCTCCACACAGCGAGCGGCGGAGTAGCTCAGTTGGTTAGAGCAGCGGAATCATAATCCGCGTGTCGGGGGTTCAAGTCCCTCCTCCGCTACCACCCTTCCCTTAAAGCGTTGTTATTGCTGGAAAGCCTTACTAACAAAGGGCTTTTCATTGAGCGGTGGTACACAACGGTGGTACACATTGGGCATGACAGACATGCCTAGACAGCAGTACCTCAGCAAAGACAACAAGGGCTGGAAGCTCCGCCGGAGGGTCCCGGAGAAGCTACGAGACGTGATTGGCAAGACCCAATGGGTCGAGCGGCTCGCGGGGTTAGCCATCGCGAAGCATGTGAGCGTGCCAAGACATTCGGCGTCCGCACCGATGCGGAAATCAAACGCTACGAAGGCCAGCTTTCGCGCACCCTCGTCAGCTCTGCGTCTCCAAAGCAAAATGAACCCGGGTTCACCTTGGAGCTGACAGATCACGAGATCGACCAGATCGCCATCGCATACTTCCATGAGCTTGAGAAAGGCGTGCAAAGCAGCGGCGGCTATCGCAAAGGCGTGACCAGCGACAACCGACGCGAAGTGCTGATCGAACTCACTGAGGAGTACGAAGAAGCCGACGCCATACACGTGGGCGACCAAAGCAGAGACGTCAGATACCCCGACCGCGCCATTGAAACAGCCTTCCACCACGAGGCTCTTCAGCAGCTTATCAAGTACCAGTTCCTCGAACGGGAAGACTACGAAGAGGTCTTCCAACGGCAGCGTGGCAACACCACCAAAGAGTACCGGCGCTTAAAGGTCAGTGCGGAACTCAGGACCATCCTTGGCTTTCAGAAATTGTCCGACAGGCTGGCGGAGGCCAATCTCGAAATGGCGCGCCGCAAATTGGAAGCCGTCCAAGAGGGGCGACATCCCACACTACATAACCCAGCTTTCACCCCTGCGCTCACGCCCGGAGCAACAATCAAACTGGACCTGCACCGTTTTCGTTCCGGTGTGTAGCTCATGTTAGGCGGCGATCTTTTCGAAAGCCACGGGTGATTTCCAGCCGATGGCCGAATGCCGTCGGCGTGGGTTGTAGAAGCCGTTGATGTATTCGAAGACGGCCAGTTCGACCTCTCTGCGGGTCTGCCAGGTCCGGCGCCAGATTAATTCGGCCTTCAGCGACTTGAAGAAGCTCTCGACGGCCGAATTATCATAGCAATTTCCCTTTCCGCTCATCGACGGCACCAAGTCGTGCTTGCGCAGACGCTTTTGATACTCGTGGGCACAGTATTGGGCGCCGCGATCAGTGTGGTGGATGCAGCCCGGGGGCGGCTTTCGTAGGGCAATCGCCATGTCCAAAGCGCGCAAGGCCAGATCCTGTTTCATGCGGTTGCTCAGGGCCCAGCCGATCACCCGTCGCGAATAGAGGTCGATGATCACAGCAAGATAGGCCCATCCCTCGCGGGTCCAAATATAAGTGATGTCTCCCGCCCACTTCTGGTTCGGGGCGCTTGCGGTGAAATCCTGACGCAACAGGTTGGGCGCGATATTGAAGGTGTGATTGCTGTCGGTCGTGCGCTTGAACTTGCGGCTGCGCAGCACCTGGATGCCGTTATCACGCATGATCCGCGCCACACGGCGTTGCCCGACATGGATGCCCAGTTCATTGAGTTCCTGCGTCATGCGCGGACGACCGTAGCTGCCCAGGCTCAAGCGATGCTGCTCTCGAATATGCGCCAAGAGCACCATATCCCGACGTTGGCGGCGTGACGGCGGCCTGTGCCGCCAGGCCCGAAGACCACGATCCGTCACCTGCATCAGGCGACACAAATGGCTGCGTGGCAAATCCCCGCGGTAATCCGCAATGAACTGAAATCTCATTGCTTTTGACCCGCGAAGAAGATTGCCGCCTTTTTTAACACCTCCCTCTCCTCCCGAAGAATGCGGTTTTCTTTGCGTAGGCGTTCGTTCTCGCGCCGAAGCTCAGAATCCTGGGTCGCGGTAGAAGGATCGTCCGAGAACTGACGTATCCATTTGCCCAAGGTCGAAAGGCCGACCCCCAGATCCGACGCGACTTGGCGACGCGTCAGCCCGCTGCTTGTCGCGATCCGAACCGCTTCGCGTTTGAAATCGTCACTGTGTTTGGGTGCCATTTCCGGTCTCCTCTATGGCGAGCATTGCTCGCAGAAAACCGGAACAAAAGTGAAGCAGGTCCAATGCGCTCACCACGGCCATTGATGAGCTGCACTGGTTCACCGACGAGCGCGATAGCTTTGGCGACCTCTACGAGGGGCTACTGCAAAAGAACGCCGAAGAGACCAAGCGCGGCGCAGGCCAGTACTTCACCCCGCGCCCTCTGATTGCTTCCATGACGCGCCTGATGAAGCCGCAGCCAGGGGAGATCATCTCGGATCCGGCAGCAGGCACCGGCGGCTTTCTCATCGCTGCTGACAGTTATATCCGGGCGGCAACCGATGACTTCTTTGAACTGGACCCCAAGGATCAGGACTTCCAGATCAACCGCGCCATCCAAGGGGTTGAGAACGTGCCTGGCACCTACCGCCTGTTGCTGATGAACCTTGCACTGCACGGTGTTGGCACAGACAAGATCGACCTTGCCTCCACCCTCGCGCCGCATGGCGCTGGTGTCGAAGACGCAAACCTGATCCTAGCCAATCCGCCCTTTGGCCCCGCAGGGGGCAAGCCAACCCGCGATGACTTTACCGAGACGCATAACGTCTCCTCCTATCAGCTCCCCTTTGTGGAACATTGCATCCGCAAACTGAAACCCGGCGGGCGGGCTGCCATTGTCGTGCCCGACAACGTGCTGTTCGAGGACGGGCGCGGCCAAGCCCTGCGGCGGATGCTGATGAACTGGTGCGACCTGCACACGATCCTGCGCCTGCCGACCGGCATCTTCTATGCCCAAGGGGTGAAGACCAACGTGATCTTCTTCACGCGTGGAGAGGAGCAGGACGGCAACACGTCTGACGTCTGGGTCTACGACATGCGCGCGCAGATGCCGTCATTCGGCAAGACCAACCCGCTGACTGAGGCGCATTTTGCCGCGTTCGAGGCTGCATTCGGTGACGACCCATATGGCAAGGCAGAGCGCAAGGATGAAGGCGAGGAAGGCCGCTTCCGCTGCTTCAGTCGCGAAGACATCGCCGCGCGGGGAGACAACCTCGACATCACTTGGCTACGCGATGCAGAGGACGACCCGGAAGACGGGCTGACCGACCCCGCCGAGATCACAGCGGCCATCATGGGGCACCTGTCGGAGGCGCTCCGCGAGATCGAGGCCCTGTCTGAGGAGCTGAACCCCACCGAACCAACTGAGGTAGCGGCGGAATGAATGAATTGCCGAAAGGGTGGGAGGCGACCAAGCTTGGCGAGCTTGGAACGTGGTCTAGCGGTGGCACCCCAAACAAAAAACACCCGGAGTACTATGGCGGTGAAATTCCGTGGGTGCGAACTGGCGATCTACGCGACAATGAAATCCACGACGTCGAGGGCCGCATCACGGAAGATGGATTGGCGGAAAGCTCCGCCAAATGGTTCCCGGCAGGGTCACTACTTGTCGCCATGTATGGCGCTACGATTGGTAGAACAGGCCTGCTACGGCTTCCAGCTACTACTAATCAGGCTTGCGCCGCCCTGTTGGCCGATGAGCACACAACAGAGATTATTCCGTTTTTATGGAAGCTCTTTCAGCACCGGCTGGCGGACTTTCGAGCGCTTGGCCAAGGTGGAGCGCAGCCAAACATCAGCCAGACGGTTATCAAGGCAACAGACATCCTGATCCCCCCCTCGCGGAGCAGAGGCGGATTGTGGAGAAGCTGGACCAGCTCTCGGCCCGCACCCGCGCGGCCAAAGACCACCTGACCCACGTCCAAACCCTCGCCACCCGCGCCAAACAAGCCACCCTCGCTGCCGAAGCTGTTGCGCCGTGGAACGAAATGAATGCGACAACGTCACGAGTTGTCGACCTTCTAGAAACGAGTTTCGATGGTCCATTTGGGTCGAAGCTGAAGACCCAAGACTACACCGAGAACGGGCGGCGCGTGGTACGACTTGAAAACATTGGGCATTTATCCTTCCGCATGGAAAAAGAGAGCTTCGTGTCTGAAGCCAAGTTCACGGAATTGTCCCGCCACTTACTCCACGGGGATGACGTGCTGTTTTCATCGTTCGTTGACAGTGAAATTCGCGTTTGCCGTGTACCTGAAGAGCTGCACCAAGCAGCGATAAACAAGGCCGATTGCTTCTGTTTGCGGGCGGACCAATCAAAGGTGTTGCCGAAGTTCCTAGAGTTCAGGTTAGCAGCGCGTGAAACATATCTTGATTTTGTGAAGCTTGTTCATGGAGCAACACGCCCTCGGGTAGGGTTAAAGCATCTCAAGGTGTACGAAATTCTGCTCCCCGAAGTCGAAGAACAAACCGAAATCGTCCGCCGGATCGAGGCCGCCTTTGCCCGGATTGACCGCATGGTGGCTGAGGCCGCAAAGGCGCTCGCGCTGCTGGAGCGGCTGGAACAGCAGCTTCTCGCCAAGGCCTTCCGGGGTGAGCTTGTCCCCCAAGACCCTTCGGATGAGCCCGCCAGCGCCCTCCTCGCCCGCATCCGCGAGGCCCGCGCAAATGCCCCCCAACCCAAACGTGCCCGCAAGAAAAAGGCGGCATCCTGATCCCCTTCCATGCATGGAGACCCGCACATGACCGCAGCTGAGAACTTCGGCAAGACCATTCAGCTGTTTCTGGTCGATGGCAAACCCTCAGGTCTGCGAAAAGCAACGATCCACGGATGGACAGGGCTCCTGTTTGTTAGCGGCGCGTCGGCATTCGGTGACCTGACCGCGCGAGAGGAAGTTGATCGCACAGGCGTGTACATCCTGTCGGGACCAGACCCAGACAACGCCAGAACTGTGCGTGTGTATATCGGCTCCGGCAACTCGGTAGCAGAGCGCATCAAACAGAGTGCGCTGAAGCGCGAGTTTTGGGAAACTGCAATAACCATCACGACAAGTGACGATGACTTATCAAAAGGCCATGCCGAGTACCTTGAAGCACGACTTATTGAGTTAACGGCTCAAGCCGGTCGTGTGGCGCTAGACAACGACACACAGCCCGACACCAGCCGACGCCGCTTGCCTGAAGCAGACGTCGCCAACATGGAACAATTCCTGTCCAACCTCCGCATCATTTTGCCCGTGATTGGGTTGGACATGTTGAAGCCTCAGCCACGTGCTGTAACCCAATCACAGCAGCCGGTCGCAGAACGAACCACAGGCGAAGTTCGGTTCGAGATCCGCCACAAAAGCGGGGTGCGGGCTTTTGCGGTCGAGGAGGACGGAGAGTTCATCGTTCTTGAAGGGTCAGAGGCTCTCTCGGGAACCGACTATGTCCAGCAAAGCTATGGGAGGCTCAAAGAGCGGTTGCTTGCGGACGGAATACTCATGCCAAACGGAAACGAGCGCCTGCGATTTGTGAAGCCGTGGTCATTCTCCAGCCCTTCTGCCGCCGCCGCTGTCGTGCTGGACAGGAATAGCAATGGCCGGACTGAATGGAAGGTCGAGGGAGCAAAGCTGACCTACCATAAATGGCAAGAACGAGAAGCCGTATCAAACCAGTCCCCAGACTGATTGGCTGAGCGCCAGGGGTGGTACACATGGGTACACTTGCCTCAAAATAAAACTCAATATATACAGTACCTTATGGTGCAAAATCGCAAATCCCTCCTCCGCTACCACCCTTCCCCAAGCATGAAGATCAAGCTCATCCATGCTTAGGAATGGGCCGCGCGTGCGCATTTTCTCTCAAACTTTTGGCCGCACTCCACCCGGGTTTCTCCTTGCGTCACAGATGGCGGCCTTGGCCAAGCCGCCCTCTCGGAAGGGCCGTATGGCGCTCCGCTTCGCCTCAGTCAACGACTTGAAAATCGACGGAGAAGACCGCCTGTTCCACTGGCCGCAAGGCCCGCGTCCGGCGGATCAACCCGGCCTCAGTGATCTCGGTCTCTGATCAGAAGAGGGACACCACCCTCTGTCTTGCCGGGCAAATCACCGGGTCCGGCAAGGCCCAGCCCAAGGGCTAAAACGGCCGTTCCTGATGCGGTGACTTGCCGAAATACCGGCGGTAAACTTTGGCAAAATGGGTCTGGCTGTTGAACCCCGACGCCAGTGCCACATCGATGATCCGCATGTTGGTCTGCAACAGCAGGCTGCGCGCATAATCCAGCCGCAGCCTTGTGTAATAGACCTTGGGTGTGGTCTGCAGGTACTTGGAGAACAGCCGCTCCAGCTGACGGACCGACAGGCCGACCAGATCGGAAATGCCGCCCGGCGTCAGTGGCTCCTCCAGGTTGCTGCGCATCAGGCTGAGCGCGGCAGCAAGTTTTTCATGCCGAACGCCAGTCCGGCCGTATTCGGAAACCGTCTGATCCTGATTGCCCTTGCGCGCCGAGGAACAGACCATCAGATCCGCCGCACCCGTTGCCACGGCCGCCCCGTGATGATCCGAGATCAAGTTCAGCATCATGTCGATGGTAGCAGTCCCGCCAGCGCAGGTGATCAGCTTGCCCTCCATGGTGAACAGCGAATTCTTCACCTCCACGTCCGGATGCGCCTCGGCAAGAACCGCCCGCAGCGCCCAGTGTGCCGAGACCTGGCGCCCTGCCAGCAGCCCCGAACGCGCCAGCGCCAGCACACCGCCGCCCAGCGCACCCAGAGCTGCCCCCATGCGTTGCGCTTTGCGCAACCAGCCCAGCACCTTAAGCGATATCCCCGGCTCCTGCCCCTGGCCGCCGCAAACAAAAATCATGTCGCCGCGCACCAGGTCCGGCAGGCCGCCGTCTACTGCCACGCCAAGCCCGTTAGGGGCGGTAACGGACAGGCCGTCTTCGCTGACCACGCGCCAGTCATAGCGCGCAGTCCCGTCATGCTGGTTTGCCGCCTCCAGCGCTGCCACCGCGCTGGACAGATCCAGCGGCGAGAAGGTGGGCAGCAGCAGGAAGATGCAGCGGCAGGCCGGAGCGGCCTGGGCCGCCTCGGGGAGCGTCCGCATGGGGTGGCTCATGATATCCGCTCCCTTGGTCCGGTCAGGCGCGCATATTGGCGCCGTTGGCGTCATAGATCGGCGCGCCCAGCACCTCGGCGTCATACATTTCGCCCAGGATCTCGACCTGCAGCCGGGTGCCCGCCGCCGCATGTTCCGCCGAGACATAGCCCATCGCCATCGACGTCTGCGCGTGATGCGCATAACCGCCCGAGGAGATATAGCCCACCGCTTCGCCATCCTTCAGGATGGCCTCGTCATTGGAGACATCAATGCCGTCCACGTCGATGGTCATGGTGACCAGCTTGCGGTTTGGTCCGGCTTCTTTGGCGGCCAGCGCGGCTTCCTTGCCAACAAAACCCTTCTTCCAGTTGATGAAGACATCCATGCCGCTTTCCGCCGCGTCGAAGTCAGGGCGGAAGTCCAGCGTCCAGACGCCCCAGCCCTTCTCCAGCCGCATCGACATCAGCGCCCGCGCCCCGTACCAGCGGTAGCCCAGATCGCTGCCCGCCTCCTCGATCGCTTCCGCCAGGCGCAGCAGATACTGCGGCTTGCAGTAGATCTCATAGCCCAGCTCGCCCGAAAAACTGATCCGGTTCAGGATCACCGGCACGCCGCCCACAAATGTCTGGCGCAGGTCGCGGAATTTCATTGCTTCGCCCGAGATATCCTCGCGGGTGATCCGCTGCAGCAGCTCCCGCGATTTCGGACCCGACAGCGCAATGCCGTGCCAGTCATCCGAGACATTCTGATAGCTCACATCCTCCGGCAGATCCTTCTCGAACCAGCGGCGGTGCGCCTCCTGCATGGCGCCGGAGCCGAACAGCATGAAGTGTTCCTCTGCCAAGCACGCCACGGTCAGATCACCGTACAGCTTACCCTTGGGCGTCAGCATCGGTGTCAGCGTCAGCCGGCCCGGTTTCGGCACATAGCCCGCCAGCACGCGGTCCAGATAAGCACGCGCACCCGGTCCTTTGAATTCATGCTTGGCAAAGTTGGCAACCTCGATGCCGCCCACTGCCTCGCGCACGGCTTTGACCTCGCGCGCCACATAATCGTGGCTGCGGTTGCGCTCGAATGTCGGCTCCTCATGCGCGTCTTCCGGCCCGTCGGCAAACCAAAGCGCGTTCTCCAGGCCAAAGCCCTGGCCCATTCGGGCACCCTTGGCCACCAAGCGGTCATAGAGCGCGGTGGTCTTCTGCATCCGCCCCTTGGGCAGCGTCTCATTCGGGAAGGTCATCACGAAACGGCGTTCGTAATTCTCGGTTGATTTCACGGTGCCCCAATCCGGCGTCGCGAAATCGCCAAACCGCGCCACATCCATCGCCCAGACGTCGATGGACGGCTCGCCGTCGATCATCCACTCAGCCATAGTCAGGCCAACGCCGCCGCCCTGGCAGAAGCCCGCCATGACGCCCACAGCACACCAGTAGTTCTTCATGCCCGGCACCGGGCCGATCATCGGGTTGCCGTCGGGGCCGAAGGTGAAGGGGCCGTTGATCATGTCCTTGATGCCCGCCTCGCCGATGGCCGGGATCCGCTCAAACGACATTTCCAGCCGGTCGGCAATCCGGTCCAGATCCGGCTGCAGCAGCTCATGCCCGAAATCCCAGGGCGTGCCATCAACCTTCCAGGGTGTGCCCTTCGGCTCATAGGTGCCCAGCAGCATCCCCTGGCGTTCCTGCCGGAAGTAGATGTTCGCCTCGTAATCAATACCGGCCGGCAGGCGGGTCGGGTGGTTTGCCACCGCGTCGATCTTGTCGGTGATCAGATAGTGGTGCTCCATCGGCTGCACCGGCAGATTGATACCCTGCATATGGCCGACTTCACGCGCCCACAGCCCGCCGCAGTTCACGATATGCTCAGCATTGATCACCCCGCGCGGCGTCACCACGTCCCAGCTGCCATCGGGGCGCTGAGTGGTCGCGGTGGCTGGCGTATGGGTGAAATACTGCGCCCCATGCACCTTGGCTGCCTTGGCAAAGGCATAGGTCGCGCCCGACGGGTCCAGATCGCCGTCCTGATCGTCCCACAGGGCAGCATGGTAGTGTTTCGGATCAATCAGCGGATGGCGTTCGGCCACTTCCTTGGGGCTGATGAATTCCTGGTTCAACCCCATGTAACGCGCCTTGGAACGCTCGCGCTTCAGGTAATCATACCAGGTCTTGTTCGACGCCAGATAGAACCCGCCGGTGATGTGCAGGCCAACGGAATGGCCTGACAATTCCTCAATCTCTTTATACAGATCAATGGTATAAGACTGCAGCCGCGAGATGTTCGGGTCCGACGAGATCGTATGGATCTGCCCCGCCGCGTGCCAGGAGGAGCCGGAGGTCAGCTCGTCCCGCTCCAGCAGCACCACGTCTTTCCAGCCGAACTTGGCCAGGTGGAACAGGATCGAGCAGCCAACAACACCGCCGCCGATGATCACCGCCTTGGCGTGGCTGGGCAGTTTCTTGTCGCCAGTGCTATCCTCCTTGTGAATGTTGAGCGTCGATTGGGCAAAATTGTCTGACATGGGTTGTGTCCTCAGGTCTGGGGCAAGCGGCAGCTGGGCCGTGAGAGATCTTGGTTAGCGGGCCGGAGCAGCGGGTTAGTACCAAGCATCCGGAATTTCTTGTTTACGGCGGGCGACATAGGCGGCCAGCTCCTCTTTCACCGCCTCATCCATCGGCGGCGCCGCATACTCGTTCAGCATCTGGTTCCAGCGCTCATAGGCGCGCTGGCGCATGTCCTTGCAGCCGCCTTCTTCCCAGCTTTCGACATTCTCGCTGTCGCTGAGCTTCGGTTCATAAAACGCGGTCTGATAGTTGCGCATGGTGTGGCCCGATCCCAGGAAATGCCCGCCAGGTTCCACCTCAGCATAAGCATCGCGGGCAAAGGCCTCGTCGCTGGTGTCCAGCCCCTGGCTCAGCACCTTCTGGTAGGAACCCAGCCGGTCGGCATCCATGATCAGCTTTTCGAAACCGGTGCACAGACCGCCCTCCATCCAACCGGCAGAATGCAGCACAAAGTTGGCTCCGGCCAACATGGTGGAGTGCATCGAGTCGGCACTTTCATAGGCCGCCTGCGCATCCTCGATCTTGGACGCGGTCAGCGACCCGCCGCAGCGCAGCGGCAGCCCGGCCCGGCGGGCCAGCTGACCAATGGCATAGTTAGAGACCACTGGCTCCGGCATCCCAAATGTCGGCGCGCCGGATTTCAGCGACATCGACGACAGGAAGTTGCCCAGCACAAACGGCGCACCAGGACGCACCAGCTGAGTAAAGGCGCAGACCATCATCGCCTCGGCCATCGCCTGCGCCACAGAGGCCGCGGTGGACACCGGCCCCATCGCGCCGGTCAGGATGAACGGCACAACGATCATCCCCTGCCCGCGGGCGGAATAGGTGCGCACGGCCTCGGTCACCACCTTGTCCACCAGCAAGGGTGAGTTGGTGTTCACATTGCCCATGATCACGCAGTTGTTGTCCATGACCTCACGCCCAAAGACAATCTCGGCCATGTCGACACTATCCTGTGCGCGGGACATTTCGGTGATCGCGCCCAAATGCGGTTTGTCGCTAAGGGTCATATGAGCATAGAGCATGTCAAAATGGCGCTTGCTGACCGGCACATCGCAGGGCTCGCAGATCACCAGCCCGCCATGGTGCAGGTTCGGATGCATATAGGTGAGCTTCACCAGCTTCTCGAAACTCTCCATGTCGCCATAGCGGCGGCCGCCCTCCAGATCGCGCACAAACGGCGCGCCATAGATCGGGGCAAACACCTGATTATTACCGCCGATGGTGACCGACCGTTCACGGTTGCGGGCCAGCTGGGTGAATTCCCGCGGTGCCTTGGCGCACAGCGACCGGACCCACTGCGCATCCGCCCGCACGATGTCGCCATCAATTCGCGCACCGGCCTCTTTCCAGATCTTCAGCGCTTCGGGATCATCGCGAAAGGCAATGCCGACGTCTTCAAAGATCCAGTCCACCTGGGCCTCGATCCTGGTCAGTTTTTTCCTCATCCAGCACATCAAAGAACGGCAGTGTGCGCTGGATAAATGGCGATGCGGGGGCACCCGCCGGGGCGGTGTTTCTATCGCGGGATGCGCGGGCGCGTCGGGCCATGGGGCTCTCCAGTATCCAAATGATGAATTACGATACTTCTGGCACCCGCGTTTGTGACGGTTGAAAAATCTGATCGTTTAGATAATCAGGAGTTATGCAAGAACTCTGGAAACTCCTCACCAGCCCCCGTCACCTGATTGTTTTTGAGGCCGCCGCCCGGCACGGCTCCTTTACCCGTGCGGCGGAGGAGCTGAACGTGCAGCAACCTGCTGTCAGTGCGGCCATAAAGCAGATGGAGGCGTCGTTAGGTGTTATTTTATTCCGCCGAGGCCACCGAAAAGTGGAGCTGACCGGGGCGGGAATGCGGCTTTACACCGATGTGTCCAAGGCTTTAGAGGACATCCTGTCCTCTGCCAAAGCGGTACGCCAGTTCGGACGCAATGACCACGTTACGCTCAATTGCTCTTCGGCTTTTGCATACTACTGGGTGATGCCAAGACTGCCCCGGCTGCATGATGCGCATCCCGATATCGACCTGCGCCTGCAAAGCTCGGACCGGGAGCCGGATATCAATACCGAAGGCATCTCGCTAGCGGTGCGGCGCGGGCACGGCAACTGGCCGGACTGCCATTCCGCCCTGATTGCGCCCGAGGTGATCTATCCGGTGGCCAGCCCGCGGGTGATGGCCTCGGCCGTCAACCTGGCGACAGTGCCAAACCTGCTGCACGAGCGGCTGATTCATCTGGAGGAACCGATCCGCGAGCGCCCCAGCTGGCAGCAGTGGTTTGCCCATTTCGAAGTTACAGGCCCCCTGCCCGCGGCAGGTCTGCGGCTCAATGATTACGCGCTGGTACTGCAGGCGGCGATTGCCGGCGAAGGCTTTGCCTTCGGCTGGCAGCACGTGACGCAACCGCTGATCAAACAGGGGCTGCTGGCCGCACGCAAGAACTGGTCCTGGACCACCGGCGCCGGGTTTTACCTGGTGTGGTCCAAGACCCAGGATCTGGTCCCCACTGCCGAACTGGTGCGGCAGTGGCTGTTGGAAATGGCCCAGCCCGGCGCCGCGTGACTTACGCGATCCCGGAAGGGTCCTTGGCCCGCTGCATCGATGTCTTGCGGGTCACATACAGCCGCCGCACAAAGGCGAGGATGAACAGCACGGTCAGGATAAGCACAATGGTCGGCGCCGGCGCACTGTCGAGGAAGAAGCTGGCATAGGTCCCCGCCAGCATCGAGAACATGCAGATCAGAACGGACACCCAAAGCATGGTGCTGAACTTGCGCACTACCAGAAAGGCGATGGCCCCCGGCGCGATCAGCAATCCAATCGCCAGGATCAGCCCCGCCGCCGACAGGGTGGCCACAATCGTCAGCGACAGGGCCGCCAGCAGCCCATAGTGCAGCACCGTGACCGGCAGCCCGGACGCCTGCGCCTGTGCCGCGTCAAAGCTGTGCAGCAGCAGATCTTTCCATTTCAAGACAAGCGCCACACCCACCACCAGGGAAATAATCCCTGCCGTCAGCAGCTCGTGCCCTTCAACCCCCAGCATATTGCCGAACAGGATGTGATCCAGATGGGCGTTGGTCTCAACCGAGACATAAAGCACGATACCGAGGCCGAACATGCCAGAGAACACCACCCCCATCACCGTGTCCTGCTTGACCCGGCTGTTGCCGGAAAGATAGCCGGTCGCAACCGCGCAGAGCATCCCAGCGGCAAAGGCGCCAAGGATCAGCGGCAGCCCCACGATATAGGCCAGCACAATGCCGGGCAGCACCGCATGGCTGACCGCGTCGCCCATCAGCGCCCAGCCCTTCATCACCAGAAAGCAGGACAGCAACGCGGTCGGGATTGAAACGATCAGTGAGATCAGAAAGGCGTTCTGCATGAACGCAAACTGAAACGGCATCAAAAGCGTATCAAGGTCCATCACGCGGCTCCCTGTTGTGCGGCGGGGCCGCGCTTCAATGCTTCGCGTGCTTTACGTTTTGCCGCCAGAAGCCCGTGTTTCGGAGCAAAAACAAAGACCGCCAGGAAGATCAGCGTTTGCAATGTCACAATGATGCCACCGGTGGCACCGTCCAGAAAGTAACTGGCATAGGCGCCGAAGAAACTGGTGAGGGCACCGATCAGCACGGACACCAAGATCAGCCGCGGGAACCGGTCGCAGAGCAGATAGGCAGTGGCGCCCGGCGTCACCACCATGGCAATCACAAGAAACGCCCCCACGGTCTGCATCGCCGCCACGACAGAGGCCGACAGCAAGACAAAGAACACCGCCTTCAGCAGCCCGGGCCGCAACCCGATGGTGCGGGCGTGGTTTTCGTCAAAGAAGGTGACCATCAAGTCCTTCCACTTGGCCAGCAGCACTGCCAGCGAGACAAAGCCGATGATTGCAAGTTGAGCCGTGTCCTCGGGCGTGATCGCCAGGATGTTGCCCATGGTGATGGTCTGGACTGACACCGACATCGGGCTGATTGAAACAATGAACAAGCCAAGCCCGAAAAAGGAGGTGAAGATCAGCCCGATGATCACATCCACCTTAAGGCCCGAGCGTTCCGACAAAAACAGCATCGCCCCCGCCGCCAGCCCGCCCGCAATAAACGCGCCCAGCGCAAACGGCAGACCGAGGATATAGGCCCCTGCCACCCCCGGCACCACGGAGTGGGACAGCGCATCGCCGATAAGCGACCAGCCCTTGAGCATCAGATAGGCCGACAGGAAGGCGCAGACACCGCCCACCAAGGAAGAGACCCACATCGCATTGGTCATATAGCCGTAGGTGAACGGCTCCAGCAGGTATTCCATCACGGCTTGCCCCCGCCCTCAGCCTTGCCCTCGCTGGTTTGGGTTTTTTCGCCGTATTGGACAAAAGGCCGCTCGTCGTCGGTCAGGATGGTGACCTCGCGGGTGTCGCCGTCGTCATGCAACGCATCGCCGCCCAGGGTGAAATGGCGCAGAACACCGCCAAAGGCATGTTCCAGATTGGCGCGGGTAAAGGTGGTCTCGGTCGGGCCGAACCCCAGCACGGTGCCCTTGACCAGCACGGTACGGTCGCAGAATTCCGGCACGCTGCCCAGATTGTGGGTGGAAACCAGCATTACCCGGCCCTCGGCACGCAGCTCGCGCAGCAGGGCGATGATCTGCTCCTCGGTCTTCACGTCCACGCCGGTAAAAGGTTCGTCCAGCAGGATCACCTGCCCGTCCTGTGCCAGGGCGCGGGCCAGGAACACCCGTTTGCGCTGGCCGCCGGACAGCTCGCCGATCTGGCGGTGGCGGAAGTCCTGCATATTGACCCGGCGCAGTGCCTCGTTCACCGCCTCGTGATCCGCCGCCTTGGGCCGGCGCAAGAACCCCATATGGCCGTAACGCCCCATCATCACCACATCCTCGACCAGCACCGGAAAGGCCCAGTCGACCTCCTCGGATTGCGGCACATAGGCCACCAGGTTCTTGCGCAGCGCCTCCTTGACGGTCAGGCCGAGGATGCGGATTTCACCCTGCGCGGCCGGCACAAACCCCATGATCGCCTTGAACAGGGTCGATTTGCCGGCCCCGTTCACCCCGACCAGCGCTGCAACGGTGCCGCGGGGAATGGAAAAACTGGCATCCCACAGGGCCGTGTGGCCATTGCGGTAAGTGACGGTGACATTCTTTGCGGCGATCCCGTCATCTGCGGGCGTGGCGCTGGTATTCATTATGTGGGTCTCACTGGCATCAAGCATGGGGCTGTCCTGCAGAGTTACACACAGAAAATGTGCTTTGTGAAATGAAACACCCCGCAGCATGAACTGCGGGGTGTAGGGATTTCCGTTGGAAGGCTTAGTTGGTGACCTCGGTCAGGCCGCGTGCCACGGTTTCGGATGTGACCCTGAGCAGATCCAGATAGGTTGGCACCGGGCCGTCCGCTTCGCTGAGCGAGTCCACATACAACTCACCGCCATAGGCCACGCCGGTTTCACGGGCCACCTGTTCGGCCGGGGCGGTGTTGACGGTGCTTTCGCAGAACACCACAGGGATATCATTGGCCCGCACCCCGTCGATCACACCGCGCACCTGCTGCGGAGTGCCGACCTGATCGGCGTTCATCGGCCACAAATACAGCTCCTTCATGCCGAAATCGCGGGCCAGGTAGCTAAAGGCGCCCTCGCAGGTCACCAGCCAGCGCTTGTCCTCCGGGATTTCGGCAATTGCGCGGCGCAGAGGTTCGATTGTGGCGCGCAAGCGGTCTTTGTATTCACCTGCATTCTTGACATAGACTGCGGCGTTCTCCGGGTCGTGCTCGGCAAAAGCCTCGACGATGTTGTCGATATAGATCAGCGCGTTATCCAACCCCATCCAGGCATGCGGGTTGGCCTTGCCCTCATAAGAGCCCGCTGCAATCGGGATTGGGTCAATGCCATCGGTCAGCGTCACCGAGGGCACGTCTTCCATATTCGACAGGAACTGCTCGAACCAAAGCTCCAGGTTCATCCCGTTCCACAGGATCAGGTCGGCATCGTGTGCCCGTACGATGTCACGCGGGGTCGGCTCATAACCGTGGATCTCGGCGCCCGGCTTGGTGACCGAAACAACCTCGGCAGCATCCCCCGCCACATTTGCCGCCATATCGGCCAGCACGGTAAAGGTTGTGACAACCTTCATCTTGTCTTCAGCCATGGCAGCGCTGGCAGCAACAGCCGCAACAGCGGCGGCGGAAACTGTCTTGAGCAGGTTCGGGAACATCCGATTCTCCGTTTTGAAGATGTCTTTGACCTCCTGTTATTGCAAATCATTCGCAACTGTCAATGAAATTGCGAATGATTTGCAACAACAGGGCATCGCCCGACCGGGGCCGAACCGCCGCCGCTTCCCTGCCAAATGGTTAACGGCGGTTAATGACGTCTTAATGTTGCCCGTATCGTAACCGGCATTTCGCCCCAATCACCGCCTAAACCTGAAGCTGCAGCCAGAACGGCGCGGGACTGAACCTGATCCTTCGACCTACTGAGCGAGCACATTCCCCATGACTTCACCTGGAAATCTTTCCAGCTGTTCCGATGCAATCCAGCTGCTGATCACTGACACTTCTGTGGCTGGCAGCCCGGTGCAGATTGTTCAGCTGCAATGCAGCGGATCTCTGCAGCAACCGCTCTGCGATGCGCTGGCCGGCGGCTTGCGCCAGAAATTCACCGGCGCCGCGGTTACCGCTGCTGACGGCTTGCAGGCCGGTCCGGACCTGACCTTGCGTTTCGTCGAACAGAACCGGTCGGCGGATTGGATCTCCGGCTGGTTGGCCTGGCGGCACAGTGACGGCCGCAGCGGCCAAGGCCCGGTCATCGAACAGTCGGTCATGGATGGGCAGCTGAGCGGTGACAGTCTTGCGGGCTATGCCGGCCAATTGGTCCAGCACACTGAATTCCCTTTGTAATTTAACGATCTAGGATGGAGCACGGACATGTGTGAATATTGCGGTCAAGCCAATCACAGAATTCCCGAAAGCACCGATGGCAGCGGCACAGGCTCGGGCGGCCAGTCTGCTGGCAGCAAACCCACCTACACCGTCGATCAGGTGGCAGAGTATCTTTACAAGGGATATTGGCAGTCGACCGGCCGCACAGAGCGCTCCTTTGATGTGGAAACCGGCGGTCAGCTCACTGTCAACCTCAGCGGGTTGAATGGAACCGGAAAAGAAACCGCACGCAAGGCGCTGGAGAGCTGGACGGCGCTGAGCGGGATCGAATTTGTCGAAACCACCGGCAGCGCCAAGATCACTTTCGACGACAACCGGTCCGGCGCCTATGCCAGTTCTTCGGTCAGCAATGGCACCATTCTAAGCTCCAGCATCAATATCGACGATGCCTGGGCACAATACGGCAATTACTACCTGCAAACTTACATCCATGAGATCGGCCACGCCCTGGGCCTGGGCCACACCGGCAGCTACAACGGCAGCGCCAGCTACGGCTCGGACGCGCATTTTGCCAATGACAGCTGGCAAATGTCGATCATGTCCTACTTCAGCCAGTCCGAGAACACCGCGGTGGATGCGTCCTTTGCCTATCTGGCAACCGCTCAGCTTGCTGATATCGCAGCGGTTCACCATCTCTATGGCACACCCGTGGACATCGAAACGGGCGACACCATTTATGGCGACGGGCAAACCACCGGCCGCTTCGGCATGGATTTGAACGGCAGCTTCGGCGTGGCTGTTGTAGATAACGGCGGCATTGATCTGATCAGCCTCAGCTCGCGCAGCTACAATCAGACGCTGAACCTGAATGAGGAAACCTTTTCCAGCCTCAACGGTAAGACCGGCAATTTCGCCATTGCCCGCGGCACCGTGATCGAAAACGCGATTACCGGCTCGGGTATCGACCATATCACAGGCAATGCAGCGGATAACCAGCTGGAGAGCGGCGCCGGAAATGATCAGATTGAGGGCGGTGACGGCAACGATACCTTGATCGGCGGCGATGGTGCTGACCTGCTGACCGGCGGCAATGGTGCGGACCGGTTCGTATATACAAGCCTCAGCGAAGCCGGCGATTCCATTGCTGACTTTGATCTGGCAGCAGGCGACAGGATCAACCTCGCGCAGCTGCTGCAAGCAATCGGCTATGAAGGAGATGATCCGGCAGGCGACGGCGTTGCAACGCTGCAGGCCGGCAGCGGCGGATCCTGGCTGAAGATTTCACACGGCGGCAACAATGCTCTTTTGGTCTTTCTTGTCGGCGTGAATGAGGACGCCAGCCTGGCAGAGATCATTAACACCTCCGGCACCCCGGGGCCGGCACCGGACCCAACACCCGATCCTGAACCCGCACCGGATCCTGATCCAACACCCGATCCGGATCCGACACCTGACCCTGATCCCACACCTGATCCGGATCCGACCCCTGATCCGGACCCGACTCCCGACCCGGACCCGACCCCAGGGACTATTGATAACGTGTATGTCTTCGATGACACCTTCATGACGCAATGGACCATTCAACTCGGCACCGTCACTGACACAAATGGCGGCATTGACACACTGGATCTTAGTGCTGTCACGCGGGGTTCCACGATCGACCTGGCAAGCGGGGCAACCAGCAAAATAGGCTCCAAAAGCCTGACAATCAGTGAAGGCACCGAGATTGAGAACGCCATCCTGGGCAGCGGCAATGACAAGGCCTATGGCAATGACCTTGCCAACTTGATCGAAGGCCGTGCCGGCAACGATCTACTGGAAGGGCGCGGCGGCAATGACACGCTGGACGGCGGTATCGGTAACAACAAGATCTATGGCGGCCTGGGCGATGACAGCCTGACAGCCGAGGACGGAAACGACAAAATCTATGGCGGCGACGGGGACGACGCGATCCACGGCGGCGGCGGAAGAAACTTCCTGACCGGTGAAGAGGGTGACGACACTTTGACAGCCGGCTCCGGCACAGACCGGATTTATGGCGGTCTGGGCAATGACAATTTGGACGGCGGCGATGGCAAGAACCGGATTGAAGGCGGCGAAGGGGACGACGCCATAACCGGCGGCATTGACAAAGACAACATGCTGGGCGGCGAGGGCAACGACACGATGTCGGCCGGCGATGGCAACAACAAGCTGGATGGTGGCAGCGGTGCTGACAGCATGTCCGGCGGCAGCGGCAATGACAAAATGTCAGGCGGCGAGGGCGACGACACAATGTCGGCCGGCGATGGCAACAACAAACTGGATGGCGGCAGCGGTGATGATGTCCTCACCTCGGGCAGCGGCAAAGACAAGCTGACAGGTGGCGAAGGGGATGACACACTTTACGCAGGCGATGGCGAAAACAAACTGGACGGCGGTGAAGGCGATGACAGCTTGTCCGGCGGCAGCGAAAAGGACAACATTAAAGGCGGCGAAGGGGACGACACGATATACGCCGGCGATGGAGACAATAAACTGGATGGCGGTGACGGAAACGACCAGATCACCAGCGGCGCAGGTGCCGATAAACTGAAGGGCGGCCTGGGGGATGACACGCTTTCGGCTGGCGATGGCAATAACAAGGCCGATGGCGGCGATGGCAATGACATGCTCAGCAGCGGCAGCGGTATCGACCAGCTGAAAGGCGGCAACGGCGACGACACGCTGTCGGCCGGCGCAGGAGATGACAAGCTGGATGGTGGCAAAGGGGATGACAGCCTCAGCGGCGGCGACGGCACTGATAAGATTAAAGGCGGTTCAGAAAACGACGAACTTTCGGGCGGTGCTGGAATAGACAAGCTGGATGGCGGGACCGGCATGGACCGGCTGGAAGGCGGCGCCGGGGCGGACCTCCTTAAAGGCGGCAGGGATGCCGATGTGTTTATCTTTGCCGCGGCCGAGGACGCAGGGGACACCATCAGCGATTTCAAGCTGAGCGATGGGGACTTGCTCGACATCGACGGGCTGCTTCAGGATCTGGGCACCAATCTTGACGACGCCTTGTCCAGCGGCAACCTGAGCCTTAGCGACAGCCGTGCAGTTTGGCTGGAGTATGACGCTGACGGTGAGGGGGCGAAGACGCGTTTCAGATCGCTTATCTGAAAGGGGTGAGGTCAAATGCCGAGCTGACCGACGACTGGTTCATCTAAGGTCCGCATGAAAACAAACGCCCGGTCTCCGTCAAGGGGGCCGGGTGTTTTCTTTTCCCCGGTACAACCCGCAGAAAACCGCGGTCAGGTTTTCGACTGCGGAAACCGGGCCACGCCGCGCGCACCATCCGGGGTGATCGACATCAGCGACAGCGTGTGATCCATGTTTTTCATCCGGTGCCGCAGCATCATCCGGGTCAGCCGGTTCAGATCGCTTGCGTAGTCCGGCTGCCCGGCCACATTCTCCAGCTCCCCCTGCCCTTCGCTGTCAAACAGCATCGGCGGCAGATCAGCGGCAAACTCAACCAGTGTGAACCGTTCGTCCCGCAGGATGCCCAGGCCGCTCTCGCTTGGCGATGTGCCCAGCGCCTGCTGCCACAGCGTCGGCTTTTGCGGCTCTGAGAAATCCAGTTCCGAGAAGGAATACTGCCGCCAGTCCTGCGGCTCCTCTCCCCGCAACAGCGGCAGCAGCGACCGCCCGTCCATCGAATTCGGGATCTCCTGCCCGACCCATTCCAGAATGGTCGGCGTCACGTCAATCGACTCGGTGATCTGGCTGAGGCAGGCTCCGGCATTCGCCTCATTGCCCGGCATCCGGATGATCAGCGGCGTGTGATAGGCGGCGTCATAGACCGTCATTTTTCCCCAGGAATGCCGGTCGCCCAGCATCTCGCCGTGGTCGGCAGTGATCACCACCATCGTGTTGTCGTACTGGCCCGTGTCTTTAAGAAACTCGATCACACGGCCGACGTGATGGTCCACCTCGCTCGCAAGCCCCAGATAAACCGCGCGCAAGGTGCGGATGTTATCATCTGTCGGCTCAAGATCCGGGAACCCTTCTACGAAGCCCGCGATCGTACTCTTCCGCAGTACCGGATCAAAGAACGGATGCTGTTCGCACTCCGCATCCGGTGTCGCCAGCCGTTCCGGCAGCGGCAGCGAGGCAGGATCATACATGGTGTTATAGGGGGCGGGCGCCACCAGCGGCGGGTGCGGGCGGATATAGGTCAGATGCGCGAACCAGCTTTCCTTGTGGTAGGCGGTCATTTTACCAAGGAAGGAATTGGTCAGAAACGCGGTGTCACTGTCTTCAGCGGCATAGAGCGCCGGATCGTTCAGCCTGGGCGCGCCGCCACTTGGCGGCACCGGTTTGTAGACATCCCAATAGTTTTCGAACGCATAGCCCCGGTTCATCAGATGCGACTGCCACGGATAGGACATCTCCATCCGCATCTCGGTCATCTCATGAAACCCGTTCATCGGGAATTCATAGGTTCTGAGCGCCGGATCATTGGCATCAAATGCCCGCGGGTCCTGCGACGTATCAGTATAGCCGAACAGCATCGGCATATAGCCTGCCTTGCGCATTTCTGTCGCAATGTTCGGCGTGTCATGGCGCAGCGGCGTGCCATTGCGGACCGAGCGGTGGTTCATTGCGTATTGCCCGGTCAGGATTGAGGCCCGCGACGGCCCGCAAGGGTTGGTGACCGAGAAATGCCGTTTGAAGGACACCGCATCCTTCATGAAGGCGCGGATGTTCGGCAGCTCCACATGTTCCGCCAATGCGCCAAACAAACAATCCGCGCGCAGCTGGTCGATGATGATGAACAGCACGTTCCGGTTTGCGGGACGGGTCTCGGGGTGATTGGCAGGCATCCGGGCATCCTTGCAGGCACAAGACAGATTTAGACTGGCAATCTGTCGCGATCTGCACAGGGATTTCAAGCACCGTTTACACCGCTCGGCAGGATGCAATCTGAAAAGTTGTCAGCTGACAAATCCTGGACAATTGTATCTATCAGACGGCCAGGCCCCGTGTGAACAGCCTGCCGAATTGCGGTTGCGGCTCCGTAACACCTGCAAGACGCAGCATGTGCCAGGCCAGCGCCTGATTGCTGGAGATCACCGGCACCCCGGTTTGCGCCTCAATCTCTGGAATGATCTGCAGGCAACGCAGGTTGGTACAGGAAATCACGATGGCATCGCAGTCCCCTGCCTGGGCAACCTGCTGCGCCGCATCCGCAATCGCCGCCTCGGTGATCCGCGCCACCACCCGGTCGTCCATTTCCTCAAACGAGCCAAAGCCTGCGATTGCAAATCCCGCCTTTTCCAGATTGGCCCGCATCTGCGCTGAAACCTCTGGCAAATACGGCGTGACAAACCCCAGCCGGGACACGCCCAATGCTTTGCCAGCCGCGATGATCGCCGCCAGCGGGTCTGTCACCTTGGCCTTGGGCAAGACCGTCTGCACCACCTCGGAAACCTTGGCCGAGCCGATCACGGTTGACGCCGAGGTGCAGCCGTAACCGATCACATCAAAGTCGAGGGAAGACGGGAACAACCGGGCCGAGGCCGGCAGATCCGCTTGCATCTGTACCAGGGTTTCAGGCCGGACCTCAGGCACCATCGGAATGCGGCTGTGATAAAGCGCCACGCCGTCCCGCGCCATCATCCGGGAGAATTCCGGCTCCAGCGTCTCATCGGTTTCCAGCACGATCACACCCAGGGTCGCGCGGGTGCCGATGCCGGCGTCCGTGTCATAAGGGAGCTTCATCGCGGGTCCTCCTTCAGATCACCGGCAGTTCAGGCGCGGCGCGGGTTGTCAGCAATTCCGCACCAACAGCGCGCACCACAATGTTTTCCTCATGCACCATGATCTTGCCGTCACCGTACCCCAGCGAAGGCTCCAGCGTCAGCACCATGTTTTCCTCGATCACCGTCCCGTCAAACACCGCGTGCGAGGGCCATTCGGTCAGCTGCATTCCCAATCCGTGGCCCAGCCGGCCCACATCGCCGCCATGATCGTCCAGCTCTGCAATCACGTCCTGCATCGCCTGGAACAAATCCCGGCAGGTGGCGCCGGGTTTGGCGGCAGCAATCCCGGCCTCGGTCGCCCGCCACAGCACGTCATAGGCCCGGCGCGACAGATCGTCGGCGCGGCCGATGGCAAAGTTACGGTCAAAATCGCAGAAATACCCGTCCCAGGTGGACCCGGTATCCAGCATCACAATGTCGCCTGCCTGCAACGGCCGGCCGGTCGGCGGGGAAATCACGTCGCTATAGCCGCCCTGATCGGCGCCGCCGACCAGATAGGGCACATCGTCCGCGCCTTGCGCCAGTGCCTCGCGGCGGAAGGCGCGGAACAGGTCCTCGAACGGCTGACCCTCATGGGCGATTTGCGGCACCTGCGCAAAGCTGCGCGAGCCGATGGCGCAGATATGCGACAGTTTTTCGATCTCCGCCGCGGATTTCACCATCCGCAGGCTGCGCACCAGCGGTGTTGCATCCGCGACCTTCAGCCCCGGCAAGCCAGTCATCAGGCGTTCATAATCACCCAGCGGCATCCGCAGCGCGGTTTCATGCCCTTTCATGATGCCAATGCTGCCGCCGCGGCCGGCAATCGGCGACAGCAGTTCTGTCAGCAGGCTGAGGCCATCGTCCTGGGGCGCAGGGGCGCTCCAGGTGCGGATATCCCCGATCCAGGTGCGGCGCATCAGGTCGGCGCCGATTTCCGGGATAATCGCAATGGGTTTGCCCGCAGGCGGCACAAACAGGAACCAGGGCCGGGTCGGGCTTTGCCAGAACAGGGTGTGAAAACCACTGAAATAGCGCACTTCAGGCTCGGTCAGCAGCAACAGCCCATCAAGCCCCTGCTGTGCCATCAGCGCCTGCGCCTTTTGGGTCCGGGCAGCGAATTCCGCGTCCGGGAACCCGCGCATGGGCGCATTAGACATTGTTTTCTCCGGCCATGATCGCAGCGTAGATCGCCGGGTCGGTGACACCTTCAGAGCCGATCAGCAGAACCCTCGAGTCTGGCCCCAGCCCCAGCTGTTCGGCCAGATCCGGCGCCTGGCAGGCGGCAATCAGGGCTGCAAGGCCCGCAACTGCGCTTTCACCCGCTTCAATCACCGGATCGCCAGTTTCCGCATTGGCCAGCAGCCGCACCGCAGGGGCCACAATGCTGTCCGGGATGGTCAGAAAATCCGAGGCTTCCTCGGCCAGGATTTCCCAGGCCATTCCCGACGGCTCGCCGCAGGACAGGCCCGCCATGATGGTTTCTTCCCGAATTGCGAAATTGGTCGCCTTGCCATTGCGGGCGCTGTCGAACAGGCAAGCGGCCAGTTCCGGCTCAACGATCACAACCCGCGGTGCCTCGGCGCCATAGTACTGCCGCAGCGCCGCCGCGACCGAAGCCGCCAGACCGCCGACACCGCCCTGCAGAAAGACGTGTGTCGGCGCTTGCTCCAGAGTCTCGCAAACTTCGCGGGTCATCACGCAGTAACCGGCCATCACATCGCGCGGCGGCTCGGTGTAGCCTTCCCAGGAGGTATCCGAGACCACAAACCAGCCGTTTTCCTCGGCTTCTTTCTTGGCCAGCAGCACGGATTCATCGTAATCGCCGGTGATGCGGATCACCTCGGCACCCAGTTCGCGCATGGCGACAGCGCGGCCTTCGCTGACCTCGGCGTGAATGTAGATCCGGCAGGGTGCGCCGAACCGCTGGCAGCCCCAAGCCAGCGAGCGGCCATGGTTGCCATCAGTGGCAGACACCAGGGTGATCCCGGCGCAGGCCTGTTTATGGGCGCCCTTGCGGATATCTTCCAGGCTGACGTCCTGGCCCGATTGGCGGCTCAGCTCGCGCTGCAGCACCCGCAGCGCTGCATAAGACCCGCCCAGCGCCTTGAAACTGCCCAAGCCGAACCGCGGCCCTTCGTGTTTATAATCAATCCGGCCTACGCCGATCTTGTCCGCCAGCCCTGCCAGCGAGACCAGCGGCGTCGCTTCATAGCCGTCCCAAGCGGTGATTTCTGCACAGGCATTGCCAAAATCCTGCTCGGAAAGAACGGTATAAGCGGCATCGCCGGGTTTCGGGCTGCCTGCCGTGTGGCGCATGGCAACAGTAAATTGTTCAAACATGGTCAGTCCTTTCCCGCTGGCAGCCGGTCACGCACCAGCTGCACCCAGAACTCTGCGCCGATGGGCAGCAGAGCGTCGTTGAAATCATAATCCGCCGCATGCAGCGGCTGGCCGTTCGGCCCGTCCTCGCCATTGCCCATCAGCAAAAAGCAGCCCGGAACAGCGGCGGCGAAATGGGCAAAATCTTCGGAAAAGCTCATCGGCGGACGGTTGCGGATCACCTCGCAACCCGCAGCTTCGCCCGCACGGCAGGCAGCTTCGGCCGGGCCTTCCGCATTGATGGTTTCGACAAATTCGGTGTTGAAGCTCATCTCAACCTCCACCGCATGGGTGGCCGCAACACCAGCCGTAATCTGGCGCATGAAACGTTCAATGGCCTCGCGGTCCGCAGGCACCCGCGCGCGCACGTCGCCCTTCAGCACGGCGTGACCCGGCAGCACATTGCGCTGGCCGTTTGTCAGGAACTCGGTGACCGAGACCACCGCGCCCGCCCCCGGCGCCAGCTTGCGCGAAACGATGGTTTGCAGCGCCAGCACCATTTCCGCCCCGACGGTGATGGCATCAACCCCCGCCTGCGGCATCGAGGCATGGCCGCCCTGCCCCTTAATCGAGATTTCAAACAGGCTTTCGCTGCCGCAAATCTGGCCCGGACGGGTCGAAACCTGCCCTACCGGCGCGCCGGGCAGATTGTGAATGGCATAGACTTCTTCAATCGGGAACCGCTCCAGCAGCCCCTCGGAAATCATCGCCTGCGCGCCCAGCCCGTGTTCCTCATTGGGTTGAAAGATGAACACAACAGTGCCGTCAAACCCCTGCTCCTGCACCAGCCGTTCCGCGGCGCCCAACAGCATTGCCATATGGCCGTCATGGCCGCAGGCATGCATTTTGCCCGGCGTTTCAGAAACATAACCGTGGGTGGAGGTTTCAGTGATCGGCAGCGCATCCATATCGGCCCGCAGCCCGATGGCCCGGTTGCCGGTTCCCGCCCGCAGCAGGCCGGCAACACCGGCCCCTTCATGCACCTCCAGCCCAAGGCCGCGCAGATAATCGGCAACCTTGGCCCTGGTCCGGTCTTCCTGAAAGCCAAGCTCCGGATGCCGGTGGAAATCCCGGCGCAGCGCGGTCAGGCGGTCCTGAAAGCTGTTCATATGCGTTCCCCAAGCTGTTTGCAGCGACCTTATTCTGCGAAACATGACTTGGCGCGTATATTTCCCGAGCGGCTGTGACGAAATTTATTGCCGTGGACGGGTTACGGGCTGAAATTCGTATCTGTCAAAAATGCAGGCCGCGCGGGCTGCAGTCCGGGATCAAAGGCCTAGATTTCCTCTCCCTTTTCCAGCAGTTCCTCAATCAGCTGCCGCTGGATGCCGGGGCTGTCGCCACCGCCGAACTGCAAGGCGCCACCGGTGTAAAGCGTGCCATAGGTGCGGGCGATATTGACCGTCTGGCCGAGCGAGGAAATCAGCTGATCTTTCTCCAAGGATGACAGCGGGTGGATGAACACCGCCCAAAGCCGCCCCTTGGCAACGGCATAGCGCGCATCCAGAGCCGTGTCGAAATTGGCCTGCATCATCCGCATCATATCTTCCGCTGTCAGCCCCTCGGCCGAGCGCAGCGGCACCATTGCCCGCATCCGGTCTGCCGTCCGGTCGGTCACGATCAGCATCGGCACGCCGGAAATGGTCAGCTGAAACCCGGTGCCCGCGGGCTGTGCGTTTTCGTCCAGCGCAAAGAGTATCCGCCCCAACCGTTCATAGGTCATCGGCGGCTCCGGGGCTTGGGGGGCTTCGGGCGCGTCCTGCGCCAAGGCAGGCACCGCAAGAACACACGCTGTCACAATCGTCCGCAACCAGGCCATAACGGCATCTCCTCATTGACACATGCACACAGGCTACTGCGCCGCGGCGCGAGGCTCCATGCACAGATGAGTGAGGCTCCGTGACTAAGCCCAAACGAAGATTGGGACGATCTGCAATATCAGGCGAACGAACAGGAATTAAGCGTCCAAGATTCCGGACCTAAATTCAACTCATCGGGCTGCACAACCTGAACTGAACAGAAAAACCCGCAACTGAACCTGATGAGGACACCTATGAAAATTCTTCTGACAACCGCCCTGATTTCGCTCTCTGCCGCGCTGGCTGCCCCGGCCTTTGCCGCCGATGAACTCAATGTCTCCAACGGTATCTCTGCCGGCGGTGCGCCGCTGGCCGCGCATGGTGTTGACCTTGTGTCGCTGCTGGACAGCCGCAACCCGGTGGGCGGCGTGGCAAACTACTCTGCCACCGTGGATGGCGCCTCTTATTACTTCACTTCTGAGGAGAACAAGACCGCGTTTGAGGCCGATCCGGCGAAATACCTGCCGCAGCACGGCGGCTTTTGTTCCTATGGTGTGTCTGTGGGCAAGAAATTCGACGGCGACCCGGACCAGTATCTGGTGCATGACGGCAAGCTGTTCCTGTTCCTGAACGCCGCCACCCGTGCCGCCTTCCTGGAAGATGTGGCAGGCACCGCCAAAACCGCAGACACCCAGTGGGGCCAGATCAAGCACACCGCCGTCAGCGAGCTCTGATCACGCACCACCCTGCGTCCCGGAGGGCCAGGCGGTCCGCTCCGTCCCGCCTGCCCTTGCACCCGCGGCTGATGCGTCAGCTGCGGGTGTTTTTTGTTGTTTGATGTCTACGCCAGTGTTTCGCCGGCCTCGCGGCGGGCTTCAATCACGGTGATCGCCTTGGCCAAGGCTTCCTCGATGCTCAGATCGCTGGTGTCGATCAGGATGGCATCAGCCGCCGGCCGCAACGGCGCCTCGGCACGGTTCATGTCGCGCTCGTCGCGGGCCTTCACGTCACCCAGCACCTCATCCAGCGTGGTTACCTTGCCCGCAGCGGCGAGTTCCAGAAACCGGCGCCGGGCGCGGACCTCGGCGCTGGCGGTCACAAAGAATTTCACCTGCGCATAGGGGCAGATCACGGTGCCAATGTCGCGCCCGTCCAGCACCGCGCCCCCGGCCCGGCGGGCAAAGGCGCGCTGGAAGTCAATCAGTGCGGCGCGCACTTCGGCTATCACGGCCACTTTGGAGGCCGCCTGTGCCACCTCCCGCCCGCGCAGGTCGTCGCGCGCCAGGTCTTCCGGTGTCAGGTTCTGCGCGGCCTCTACTGGCGCCACACCATCCAGCATCTTGGCACCCACCGCCCGGTACAAAAGACCGGTATCCAGATGGCTAAAGCCGTAATGGGCCGCCAGCGCCTTGGACAGCGTTCCCTTGCCAGCCGCCGCGGGGCCGTCGACAGCTATCGTGTAACTTTCGCTCATGTGCGCTCCAGCTTGGCGCCGAGGTCCCCCATCAGGCTCTCAAAGATCGGGAAAGATGTTGCAATCGGGCCGCCGTCATCGACAGAAACAGCCTTTTGCGCCCCCATGCCCATCACCATAAAGGACATGGCGATCCTGTGATCCAGGACGCTTTCGCAGGTGCCGCCGCCAGGCACACCGTCGATGCCAAGGCCGGTGACTTCCCACCAGTCGTCGCCCTCATCAACCGTCACACCATTGATGCGCAGGCCCTTGGCCATCGCGTCAATCCGGTCGCTTTCCTTGACGCGCAGTTCCTTGACGCCCGCCATCATGGTCTTGCCTTCCGCAAAGGCGGCAACCACCGACAGCACCGGGTATTCGTCAATCATCGAGGCGGCGCGTTCCGGCGGAACCTCAATGCCCTTCATATCGGGAGAGTATTTGGCACGCAGATCAGCCACCGGCTCGCCGCCCTCTTCGCGCATGTTCTCGAACGTCAGATTTGCGCCCATGTCCTGCAAGGTATAGTAGAGGCCCGCGCGGGTCGGGTTCAGGCCGATGTTCGGCACCAGCACGTCGGAACCGGGGGTGATCAGCGCAGCACAGACCGGGAAGGCCGCCGAGGACGGATCGCGCGGCACCGCGATCACCTGCGGTTTCAGCTCCGGACGGCCGGTCAGGGTGATGACGCGGCCCTCTTCGGTTTCCTCGGTGGTGATCTCGGCGCCAAAGCCCGCCAGCATCCGCTCGGTATGGTCGCGGGTGGCTTCCTTTTCGATCACTACGGTTTTGCCCGGTGCGTTGAGGCCGGCAAACAGCACTGCGGATTTCACCTGCGCCGACGGCACTGGCACCTCGTAGCGCACCGGCACCGGATCAGCCGCACCCACGATGGTCATTGGCAGCCGCCCGCCGGAGCGGCCCACGGATTGGGTGCCGAACAACGCCAGCGGGTCGGTGACGCGCGCCATCGGGCGCTTGTTCAGCGATGCATCGCCGGTGAAGGTCGCGGTGATCGGAGAGGTGGCCATCACCCCCATGATCAGCCGCACCCCGGTGCCCGAGTTGCCGCAGTCGATCACATTGCCCGGTTCGGCAAAGCCGCCGACGCCCACCCCGAACACCGACCAGCTGCCGCCGCCATGGTTCACCACCTCGGCGCCAAAGGCCTGCATCGCCTTGGCCGTGTCCAGAACGTCCTCGCCCTCAAGCAGGCCGGAGATCCTGGTCTCCCCCACCGACAGTGCGCCCAGGATCAGCGAGCGGTGCGAGATCGACTTGTCGCCGGGCACCTCTGCCACGCCCTTAAGCGGGTCGGCACGGTGGGAGGTCATCGGGATGGGCGTGCCGTGTCCGGACATGGGGCTTCCTTCGTCTGTCGGTACTTACTTGCGTTGGCGCTATCGGTAACGGATTGGCGCTGGACGGTCCAGAGCCTTTGCCCGCCGCCCCTCAGCTGCCCTAGCCAAGGCGGCGGAAGGTCAGGTAATGCGGCGTGCGGCCTTCGCGCAGGGCTTTCTGCTCATAACGGGTGGAAATCCAGTCATCCCAGGACTGGCGCCAGTCTTCGGGACCTTCGGCCAACCACTCGAAACCGGCCTTTGGCACCTCTTCCAGGGTCTGGCGCACATAGTCTGGAATATCGGTTGCCACCCGGAAGATCGCGCCCGGTTTCAGGCAGCGGGCCAGCGGCTCAAGATGCTCCTGGGTCACAAAGCGGCGGCGATGGTGGCGGGCCTTGGGCCAGGGATCGGGATACAGCAGAAAGGCGCGCGAAATGGAGGCCTCGGGCAGCACATCCATCAGATCGCGCGCATCGCCGGGATGCACCGCGATATTGCCGGCACCGGCTTTGCGGATCTTGCCCAGCAGCATGGCAACGCCGTTGATAAACGGTTCGGCCCCGATGATACCGGCATCGGGGTTGCTGGCAGCCTGATGCACCAGATGCTCACCGCCGCCAAAGCCGATCTCAAGCCAGACATCTTTGCCGCCGAACAGTGCGTTCACGTCCAGCGGGGTGCGGTCCGGGTTCACATCCCAATCGACCGCACCGGGGCTGAGGCTGGCCAGATCTTCGTCAAGATAGCGCTTCTGGCTGTCTTTCAGGGTCTTGCCCTTGAAGCGGCCGTAAAAGTTGCGCCAAGGCGCGCCGCTGGCATGTTTATCGGCCGCATTGGCAACAGCGGTCCGGGCATTCTTGGTCTGGTCGTCGCGGGGCTTCTGGTCGCCGGACATACGTCTGGGCTCCTGTTCAGGGCGTCTTTTGAAAGGCTGGCCGCTCCTCTGCCGCATGCGGGCCTCGTGGTCAAGCCTGTGTCAAGCCGGCTAGCGGGTTTGCCCCTGCCGGACCTCGCGCAGAACGCCCGCTGCAATCAACCGCAATCGGCTGGGATACCATTCGCCATCCGGGTCCGTGCGCAGCGTCTCAATCGCAAAGCCAGGATCGACGCCGCGCGCCACCATATAGCTGAGATGGTCATAAATCTCGCGCTGAGTATCCTCGTATATCCAGGACCCTAAATCATACGGAGTTGCCCAGCGGCGTTTTTTGCGTTCGCTGCGATAGTATTTATGCACAGCATCAGCAGGCCAGTTGCGCTGATGAAAACCGATGCTGGACCCGATTGTCATCCGCCGCCGGCTGCCGGCCAGAAAGACATCGACGCAGGCACTGATGCAGGTGCCATCAACCAAAGTGTCCAGCCCGTGTTCCAGCACCAGCCCGGCAATCTCTTCCCCGGCATAGACACTGCCGCCAATGCTGTTGAGCTGCAGCTCCGAGATTTCCGGGTTTTTCGTCAGGATATCCCGCAGCTCTAAGACATCGTCATCGGTTATTTCTGCCGGTTCTCCTTCCACCTCTGTTTCGGTGTCATAAACCAGCGTTCCGCCTTGCAGGCTGAACTTTTGCGGCAATGCCTCTTTAGCGGCCGCGGCAGACGCCAGAACCTGGCAGAAAAATACAGTTATCACGCGCAGCATCGCGGTCCCGGCAGCTGGAAACAGTCTTACTTGCACTATGGTGCAGCAGAGCGGTGTCTTCCAGCCTCAAAACGCCAGCTCTTCTGCCTCAATACTTCGCGCGCGAAACACCCGGTCAGCATTGCTGACCGGTCCGCCGCGCCGCAGCGCGGCGCCCGGCCCAACGGGAGAGGCGCATTCCCAGAATGCGCCGAAACGGGCGGGAGCATCACCCAAACGAAAAAGAGCGGCCCCTGCGGCCCGCTCTCTTGTTTCGATCAGCCCGGTGTCAGACTGCTTTCTTCAGCGCCCCGGCCAGGTCAGTGCGCTCCCAGCTGAAACCGCCATCGGCTTCCGGGTCGCGGCCGAAATGGCCATAGGCAGCGGTGCGCTGATAAATCGGCTTATTCAGGCCCAGATGCGAACGGATGCCTCGCGGGGTCAGATCCATCACCTGGTCGATCGCCTTTTCAATCGCTGCGGCGTCCACTTCACCGGTGCCATGGGTGTCTGCATAAATCGACAACGGCTTGGACACGCCAATGGCATAAGACAGCTGAATGGTGCATTTCTCCGCGATGCCCGCAGCCACCACGTTTTTGGCCAGATAGCGCGCGGCATAGGCTGCCGAGCGGTCCACCTTGGTCGGGTCCTTGCCGGAAAACGCGCCGCCGCCATGCGGGGCCGCACCGCCATAGGTGTCCACGATGATTTTACGGCCGGTAAGGCCTGCATCGCCATCCGGGCCGCCGATCACAAATTTGCCGGTCGGGTTCACATGCCATTTTGTGGCGTCCGTCAGCCAGCCTTCGGGCAGGGTTTCACGGATGTAGGGTTCCACCAATGCACGGATATCAGCCGAGGTCAGGCTTTCGTCCAGATGCTGGGTCGACAGCACCAGCGAGCTGACGCCCACCGGCTTGCCGCCATCGTATACCACCGACAGCTGCGATTTCGCATCCGGGCCCAGCGCAGGCTCAGTGCCGTTTTTGCGCACTTCCGCCAAGCGGCGCAGGATCGCGTGGGAATACTGGATCGGCGCAGGCATCAGCGCATCGGTTTCATTGGTGGCAAAACCAAACATGATGCCTTGGTCGCCAGCGCCTTCGTCCTTGTCGCCGGACGCATCCACGCCTTGCGCGATATGGGCGGACTGCTCGTGCAGCAGGTTGGTCACCTCCACGGTTTCGTGGTGGAATTTGTCCTGCTCGTAGCCGATGTCCTTGATGCAGGCCCGGGTGATCTCATCGATCTTGCCCATGTAATCGTGCAGCTTGTCCTGGTCGGACAGGCCGACTTCGCCCCCGATGACAACACGGTTTGTGGTGGCGAAAGTCTCAGCTGCCACGCGTGCTTCGGGTTCTTCCGCCAGAAAAGCATCCAGCACCGCATCTGAAATGCGGTCGCAAACCTTGTCCGGGTGGCCTTCGGAGACAGATTCCGAAGTGAAAGTGTAGTTCATACGGGTCATGAAAAGTGCTCCACTGGTTCCATCCTTGCCACGCCAGGAAGCCGTTGTGGCAGGTATCAAGCCGCAGTACGCGGCCCATCCGCGCGGGTCAATCTATATTCCAATAGAGTTAAGCAGCTATGACCGCGGCACAAGGGCGCGGGAGCGCAAAAAAACCGCTGCTGCAGCCAACAGGCACAGCAGGAACACCGGCCAATCCCCGGTGCGGCTGTAGAGCGTCGGCGGCAGCGGCGCAGGCAGCGCCGCGTCAATAAAACCCGCTTCACCCAGCGGCAGGCTGTTCAGCAGGGTTCCGTCCGCACCGATCATTGCAGACACACCGGTATTTGCAGCCCGGATCATTGGCAGGCCTTGCTCGATGGCCCGCATCCTGGCCTGCACCAGGTGCTGGTACGGGCCGGACCGGGTGCCGAACCAAGCGTCATTGGTGACCTGCACCAGCATGTCGGGGCGGGTCTCTGCGGCATTCACATCCTGTGGGAAAACAGCCTCGTAGCAGATCAGCGGCAAGGCGCGGCCAATTGGCAGATCCATGACTTGGGGGCCAGGCCCGGCGGCATAGCCCGCACCTGCCCGCGACGCAAAGCCATAGATCCCGAACCGGGCCATGACGTCGCCAAAGGGCACATATTCCCGAACGGCACCAGATGCGCCTTGTCATAGGCGGCAGCGGGTTGGCCATCCGTGTCCAGCAGCACCGCAGAATTGTAAAAGGCGCCGGCCTCCTCCCGCTGGATGCCCAGAAGTACCGGAACCCCGCCGGCGTTTTCGGAAATGACCCGCAGGGTGTCATCCGCATAATTCAGCAGCTGCGGCACCGCGGTTTCCGGCCAGACAATCAGATCCGGACGCGGTGCTTCGGCAGAAAAGGCAACAGCGCGGCGGACGAATTCCCAGCGGTGATCCGGATGCCACTTCAAATCCTGCGGTGCGTTGGGCTGAACGATTCGCACGGTCTTGCCTGTTGGATTTGCCTGCGGCGGAGCGGGAACGGCAAAGGCAGCGGCTGCCGCCAGTCCCAATGGCGCCAAGGCCGCCGCCGGGGCCTGCCGCAGCAAGGTCAACGGCAGGAAGGCCGCAAGCGTCAGCAGCGCCAGCCCTTGCGGACCGATCCATGGCAGCAGGTTTGCGGCAGGCGTATCAATCCAGAACTGTCCGAAAGCCGCCCAAGGAAAGCCGGTCAGCAGATAAGCGCGGCCAATTTCCGCCAGGGACCAGGCTGCCACCAGCATCGGGATCCGCCAGGCGCCGGCGCTGAACCGGACGGCCAGTCCAAATGCAGCCCCCCAGAACAAGGCAAGCCCGCCCGCCAGGAATACCAGCGCAAAAGGCGCCATCCAGGCATGGCGCTCCGGGTCGATCTGAAAAGGTTCCAGGATCCAGGACAGGCCAAAGGCAAAATACCCCAGCCCGAACATCCAGCCGGCCAGCATCGCCGCGCGCGCCGTGGCGGCCTGCAGCACCAGCCAGCCTGCGGCACCCAAGGCAAGCGGCAGCCCGAACAAAAAGCTCCAGGGGGCAAGTGCCAGAGACGCCAGCGCGCCGCCGCCAAAGGCCAGCCCGGCCCGGGCCGGGCGGAGCTGCCGCACGGCCTGCCGCAGCCCGATTGCCGTCATGCAGCGGCGTCCGGCAACCGCACCCGCAGCCGCTTGATCCGGCGGGGGTCGGCGTCCATCACTTCAAATTCAGTGCCTTCGGGGTGTTCGATCACCTCGCCGCGGGCTGGCACCCGGCCCGAGAGCATGAAGACCAGCCCGCCCAGGGTCTCGATCTCCTCCTCGTCCACGTCATCGTGGCTGGTCAGAGACTGGCCGATCTCAGTCTCGAATTCCGGCAGCGGTGTCCGGGCAAGCGCGATGTAGCATCCGGGCTTTTCCTCGAACCAGGTCTGCAGTTCATCCGCGTCGTGCTCGTCCTCGATCTCGCCCACCACCTGCTCGATCAAATCCTCGATGGTGACAAGCCCGTCCACACCGCCGTATTCGTCGATTACCAGCGCCATATGGCGGCGCTCGGCCTGCATCTTGGTCAGCAGCACCCCGATCGGCATCGAAGGCGGCACAAACAGCAGCGGACGCAGCATTTGGGGCAGCTCGAAGTCCGAGGTGCCGCCGTTGAAGCCGTGGGTCAGCGAGAAATCCTTGAGGTGGACAAAGCCCAGCGGCGTGTCCAGCGTGCCCTCATACACCGGGATCCGGGTAAAGCCGCTTTCGCGGAAAATGCCGACAAGGTCTTCCTTGGCGATGGAAACCGGCACGGCAGCGATTTCTGCTGATGGAATAGCGACATCCTCAACCCGCAGCCGGCGCAGGTTCATCATGCCGCGCGGTTCTGTGCCGGAAACGGGCTGTTCGCGGCCACTGTCTTCTTCGGACTGCGGCTCTGCGCTGAAGGCCCCGAAGAGCCGTGCCCAGAAACCGGTTTTCCCAGAGGCCGGCGCATCCGCTGCCGTGCCATTGATGTTCTGCAGCGCGCCCTGCGCCGCGTTAGAACTGCCTTCTATGTCGCCCATCGATCCTATCCAAAGGCCCCGCTTAAGGGGCGTCCTCACTCATATATGGGTTCGCGATACCCATTTTGCCAAGTAGCAGCACCTCAATCCCTTCCATCAATGCGGCATCGCGGTCACGAATGTGATCATAACCGAAAAGATGCAACATTCCGTGAACGATCAAATGGCGGGTATGATCGCCCAGCGGCTTGCCTGCTTCCGCCGCTTCACGGGCGCAAGTGTCATAAGAAACCGCAATGTCGCCCAGCGGGTATTCGCCGGTGAAATCCGCCTTGGGAAGCGCCGGGGTGCCGCCGTCTTCTTCCGCGGCAAGGTCTTCGGCGGGCCAGCTCAGCACATTTGTCGGTTTGGCCTTTTCGCGGAATTCGGCGTTGAGATCCGCAATCCGCGGATCATCACAGGCCAGAAGCGAGATATCGCAATCCTCCGGGTCCAACGCAAAGTGTGCCAGAACCGCTGAGACAGCCTGTTCAGCCAGTGCTTCAAGCCCGGCCTCTTGCCAGCGGCTGTCTTCGATCGTGATGTCGAGCGTCATGGAGCCGTTGCACATACGGGGGCCAGCCCCCGCACCCCCGGAGTATTTTTACAAAGGTGAAACCCGGCAGAGCCTTTGCATCAGGCCGGTTTAGCATCCGCGTCATAGGCTTCGATGATCGCCGCCACAAGGGGGTGCCGCACCACGTCGCGGGCAGTGAAGTAATTGAAGCTGATTTTCGGGATCGCGTTCAGCAGCCGTTCCGCGTCTGCCAGACCCGATTGCACGCCGCGCGGCAGATCGACCTGGGAGCGATCGCCGGTGATCACCATGCGCGAGCCTTCGCCCAGGCGGGTCAGGAACATCTTCATCTGCATGGTGGTCGCATTCTGCGCCTCATCCAGCACCACAAAGGCGTTGGACAGCGTGCGCCCGCGCATGAAAGCAAGCGGCGCGATTTCGATGCGTTTTTCCTCGATCAGTTTGGCCGCCTGTTTTTCCGGCAGGAAGTCGTTCAGCGCATCGTACAAGGGCTGCATGTAAGGATCGACCTTGTCCTTCATGTCGCCGGGCAGGTAGCCGAGCTTTTCGCCCGCCTCCACCGCCGGGCGGCTGAGGATGATACGGTCCACATGGCCGGTGATGAACATGGAAACACCCACCGCAACGGCGAGATAGGTCTTGCCCGTGCCTGCCGGGCCGATCCCGAAGGCCAGTTCACTTTCGAACAGCGAATGCACATAGGCCTTCTGAGCTTCGGTGCGAGGTTCCACCAGTTTTTTGCGGGTTTTGATTTCCACCCGGCCGCCGCGGAACATTTGCAATTGGCCGTCCGGTTCGGCATCCGCAGTCTCTTGCCCCATGCGCAATTCGCGGTCGATATCGCCGCTTTCGACGCTGCGGCCGGTTTCCAGCCGGTCATAAAGCGCGGTGAGCACGCCTGCCGCCTGTCCGCGTGCCGACTCCTCGCCCATCACCGATAGCTGGTTGCCGCGGCGGACGATCTGCACGCCCAGTTTCTGTTCGATGTCAGCCAAGTTGCGGTCGTATTCGCCGCACAGGTCGATCAGCAATCGGTTGTCGGGAAATTCCAGAAGCACTTCATGGGTTGCGGACTGGTCTTGCGCGTCATTCAGGGCACTGATGGCCAAGCTGATCTCCTCAATCTGGCGTTGCCCTTTCAGTTTGCCGCCGTTGTCCCGTTTGCGCAAGCATCAGCAGCGGAAAATCACTCAATTGAAACAAAAGAGCCGCCCCGGAGGGCGGCTTCTTAGCGTACCGTTCTTTCCGTTTTACAGCGCGTCGGCAAAAGTTGAACCTGCCTTGAACGGGCCGGTGGCAGTGTTGCGCGGCAGGTTGCTGTTGCAGACCGGCTTGCCGTCGGGTGTGCGGCGCAGGTCGGCGTAGCCTTCGAGACCGTCGTCGATGATCCAGTGTTCGCAGCCCTGCGGGTCGACCCAGATGCCCGCGGTCATGTTCGACAGATGGCTGGAGGAGCCATCGCCGGCATGCTGGTCACGGGTTTTGTCCAGGGTTTCGGAACAGGCCGGGACCAGGGCCGCGGCGGCGAGGAGCAGAAGTGTTTTACGCATCAGCATGGGTTTTGTCTCCTCAGCGCAGGCAATAGATTTCGACACGGCGGTTTTGCGCCATATTTCCGGCACTGGTGTTAGGCACCCGCGGATCGCGTTCACCGTAGGCGCGCACATCCTTGATCCGCGCACCCACCGAACGGCCCGCCTGAGCCACGGCATGGGCGCGGCGCTCGGACAGGCGGATATTGTATTCATCCGAGGCCCGGCTGTCGGTATGGCCTGCCACGATAAAGGCGCGGGCGCCATTGGATTTCGCCTGCTGGAAAAATTCCCCCAGGCGCTTGCGGCCTGCGGCATTGATGTAGTGTTTGTCTGTGGCAAAAAACTGATCTGTCGGCATCACGCCGCAAATGTTGCCGCGGCGGCAGACCGGCTTGCCATCCGGGGTCACATGCGGGGACATGAAGCCTTCGGCACCGTCATCCATCACCCAGTGTTCGCAGCCGTCCGGGTCAACCCAGATGGTGGGCACATAACGTTCGCCCTTGATGGTCCGCTGAGTTTGCGCGCTGGCAGGCGCGGCAGCGATGCTGAGCGCGGCCGCAGCAGCGGCGGCCAATGCAACCGCCTTATTAAATTTGAGTATCAACACAACCAGATTTCCTTCACCTAAGTTCCCCAGCGCGCTTGCCGCTTACGTGCCCACCGCTCAGGCCATAAGAGTCAAACTACCTGAAATTGATGCAGTATACCTGCTAAATTAATTGTTATTCCGCGCAGATTAATCGCATTTTCCGGGACACTCAAAGCACCAAAAGGAAATTGTCGCCGGAACCGATGCAATCGGGGCTCACCTGCGCATTCAGAATAAACGGAAATTGAGCCGCCCTGTAAAAAGCGGCTGGGAAGATTCGCGCTGTGGCGGGAGTTTTAGCCGATCAACTCCCCGGCCAGGGAATTTGCACCAGAGGAAATGATGCGCACCCGGGCCAGGTCCCCCGGCGCGCGGTTGCAATCAGCGACATGGACGGCGTGGAGGTAGTCGGATTTACCGACCATCTGGCCCGGCCGGCGGCCCGGCTTCTCAAACAGAACACCCACCTCGCGGCCCACCATGCTGTCCTGCACCTCGCGCTGCTGCCGGGTCAGCAGGGCCTGCAGGCGCTGCAAACGGTCATCCGCCGCGGCCGGATCGACCTGGGCGCGTTCGGCTGCAGGGGTGCCGGGGCGGGTCGAGTATTTGAAAGAATAGGCAGTGCCGTATTTCACTTCTTCCACAAGGTCCATGGTGGCCTGGAAATCGTCCTCGGTCTCTTCCGGGAAACCGACGATGAAGTCGCCGGAGATCAGGATGTCGGGCCGCGCGGCGCGGATGCGCTCAATCAGGCGGAGGTAGCTTTCGGCGGTGTGGGCGCGGTTCATCCGCTTCAGGATCTTGTCCGATCCCGCCTGCACCGGCAGATGCAGATAAGGCATCAGCTTGGCGCAGGTGCCATGCGCCTCGATCAGGTCGTCCTGCATGTCGTTGGGATGCGACGTGGTGAAGCGGATACGCTCCAGCCCGTCGACCTTGTCCAACTCCCAGATCAGCTGCGCCAGGGTCAGGTCGCCATTGTGGCCGGCACCATGGTAGGCATTCACATTCTGGCCCAGCAGGGTGATTTCGCGCACGCCGCGCTCCACCAGATCGCGGGCTTCGGTCAGGATGCGGTCCGCGGGACGCGAAACTTCGGCGCCGCGGGTATAGGGCACCACGCAGAAGGCACAGAATTTGTCGCAGCCTTCCTGCACCGTCAGAAACGCGGTGGGGCCGCGCTTGGCCTTGGGGCGGTTCTTGAGCTTTTCGAACTTGTCTTCCTCGGGGAAATCGGTGTCCAGCACCTTTTCCCCTTCGCGCGTCTTGGCTTCCATTTCGGGCAGACGGTGATAGCTTTGCGGGCCGACCACCAGATCCACCAGCGGCTGGCGGCGCATGATCTCTTCGCCCTCGGCCTGGGCTACACAGCCGGCGACACCGATCTTCAGATCCGGCTTCTCTGCCTTCAGCCCTTTAAAACGGCCCAGCTCGGAATAGACTTTCTCGGCGGCCTTTTCCCGGATGTGGCAGGTATTGAGCAGGATCATGTCGGCGTCATCTGCCGATTTGGTCTCGATATAGCCTTCACCGCCCAGCGCTTCGGCCATGCGTTCGCTGTCATAGACATTCATCTGACAGCCATAGGTCTTGATAAACAGCTTCTTCGGGGCGCTCATGCGGGTCAGCCTTCCAGCCAAGGTGGGTAAACAGCGGCCTGCCTTACAGACAAATGCCGCCGCTTGCAATGAGGCGGGATTTACCCGATTTTGGCCGCAATGGCCAGAAAGGCAAAAGGCAGACAGGCATGATGTATTCTTCGCTGCAGGATTTCCTGAAAGAGGGCAAGGCGTTGCTGGCCAAAGGACCGGTTGCGCTGGTCTTTGTCGAGGATGAGGTGGAAATCGCCACCACGCTGCGCCACCACCTGCAAAGCGGTTTCAAAGCGGTTGTGGCCCTGATGCCGGATGCCTTTGACTTGCCGCAGGATGTACGCGCCAAGGTGCACCGGGTGCCGTTTGACTGCGCCCCTGAAGGCGCGCTGACAGGGGCTGTCAATGCGGTGATCGCTGCCGCGCAACCCGGTTGCTGGCTTTATTACTGCTACAATGCCGAATATCTGTTCTACCCGTTCTGCGAGACGCGCAGCGTTGGCGAAATGCTGACCTTCCACACCGAAGAGCGGCGGGATGCGGTGCTCAGCTATGTGATCGACCTTTATGCCGGCGATCTGGAGGCCTGCCCCGGCGCTGTCTCGCTGGAGGCGGCCTATCTCGACAAATCCGGTTACTATGCCCAGTCGCGCAAGGACCCAGAAACCGGCCATCCGCGCGAACGGCAGCTGGATTTCTTTGGCGGGGTGCGCTGGCGGTTCGAAGAGCATATCCCGGAGAAAAGCCGTAAAATCGACCGGATATCACTGTTCAAGGCCAAACCGGGACTGGTGCTGCAGCAGGACCACACTTTCAACGATCAGGAATACAACACCTATGCCTGCCCCTGGCATCATAACCTGACTGCTGCGGTCTGTTCTTTCCGCACCGCCAAGGCGCTGAAACGCAATCCCGGCTCCACCTTCGATATTGAAACCTTCCGGTGGCACAACTCCGCGCCGTTTGAATGGCATTCGCGCCAACTATTGGATTTGGGGCTGATGGAGCCGGGGCAGTGGTTCTGAACCCAGCCGGCAACGGCTGAAGAAACACATGACCAGCGGGCCGCATTTTTGGGATGCCCGCCCTAGCCTGCCCTCTCAGCTTGAACCGCTTGGCGCACCGTCTCCAGCGTGCCGCGCAGCTCTGCCATCGGCAAACCGCCAAACGCCAGCCTCAGGGCCTGCGGAGCTGCGGCAGCTGTTGCAAAAGCGTCTGCGCCGGATACCGAGATCCCCTGACCGTTCAATCGCGTCACGATAGGTTGCGCACGGGCACCTTTTTCAAGCGGCAGCCAGGCAAACCCCGCGTTTCGATGCGAAATGACCGAAGCCTCGCCAAAGACCTCCCGGCATACCGATTGGCGCGCGGCGCCATCCTGCCTGCGGGCTTCCTCGGAGTTTTTCAGCGTCCCGTCTTCGATCCAGCCTGTGATCAATGCGGAAATCAATGCGGGCGCGTTCCAGGTCGTCGCGCGGATCGCTTCCAGCAGCGCTGCAGTGCGGTTTGCAGGCGCGACCGCATATCCCAACCGCAAACCGGTTGCGAGGCTTTTGGAAAAACCGCCGATATGCACCGTCCGGTCCGGTGCCAAAGACAGGAAACCGGGCGGCGGATCCGGTTCCAAAAACGCATAGGCCGCGTCCTCAATGATAAGGAGGTTGTGCCGCTGTGCCACGTCAAGCATGTGCAGCCGGACTGTTTCATCCATGACGGTTCCCAGCGGGCTTTGGACCGTCGGCATCAGATAGACAGCAGTTATGTTCCGCATGCGGCATTGCCGGTCCAGATCATCCGGGTCCATGACACCCTGCTGCGTCCCGACCGGGGCAAGTTCCAGACCATTCAATGCGGCAGCGGATTTGAACCCTGGATATGTAAGCGCATCAGCAGCGATCACATCGCCGGGCTGAAACAGGCCCAGACACGTGATCGCCAGCCCGTGCTGGCTGCCTGAGGTGACCAGCAAATGCTCGGGGTCAATCCGGCCTAGCGACCACCGGAGGCTTTCGGCGATGATCCGGCGTTCGTGCATGCGGCCGCCGTGGGGTTGATAGCGCAGCATCGCATCCAGATCGCCCGCCGCCGCCAGCCGCCGCAATCCGGCCCGCAAAATGTCTGCGTCCGCGGGTCCGCCTGGCATATTGAACACCAGATCCGTGATCCCCGCAGCCGCGGTCTGATGCACACCCAGTGTCATGGGCAGGCCAGGATCGCGCACAAAGGTGCCGCGCCCGGCCTCGCCGCTGACAAGCCCCCTGCGCTCCAGTTCCTTGTAGACACGGGTTGCAGTCGCCAGCGCGACGCCGGATTTCTCCGCAAAGGCCCGGTGTGTCGGCAGTCTGGAGCCCGGCGCCAGTTTGCCCTCGCGGATCGCATTGGCGAGCATATCGGCAAGGCGGATATATCTGGCTTTCTTCATCTGCTCACTGTCATTAGGACAATAGAAAAATTGTCATACGTCGAAACTTCATGGCATTGCGGAGCAAGTCAACCTGCGAGGTCCGCCCAATGCTCCGTTTCCTGTCTGCTGCTTTGCTTGCCGTGATTCTGTTCGCTGTGACCTTTGCCGTTAACCTGCAGGCGCCGCTGTATGACGCCTACGCCGCGCAGAACACTGCCGGTGCCACTGCTGTTACAATTGCCTTCGCCGCCTATGCAGGCGGCCTGATGCCAACGCTGCTGCTGCTTGGCGGGCTGTCAGACCGGACCGGGCGGCGTATCCCTCTTGCTCTGGCCCTGGTCCTTGGCGCGGTTGCGACAGCGGTGCTGGTACAGTTCCCAAACTGGACAAGCCTGGTCACGGCGCGGGTTTTGCTGGGTATCGGGACCGGGCTGGCGACCACTGCGGGCACTGCGTATATGGCCGAAATCCTTGGCGCCACCCGGGCGCGCACCGCGGCCTTGATTGTGACATCGGCAACGTCGCTTGGCTTCGGCGGCGGCGCTCTGGCAACCGGGCTTAGCCTTGGCCTGCAAGGGCCGACATTCCTGCCGTTCAGCTATCTTGCGCTTCTTGCAGCAGCGCCGGTTCTGGCCGCAGCCGCCTTGGCCCTGCCCAAGGCGGACAGTCCGAAACCCGTCACACCGCTGCGGCTGCCGGTCTTTCCGTCCGGCACCTGGGTGTTCGGTGCGGCAATGGCGCTGGCCTGGTCGACAACCGGCATGACCATTGCCGTCGTGCCGTTGCAATTGGCCGCCAATGGGCTTGGCGGATGGACCGGGCTTGTCATTTTTCTGGCGATCTTCGCAGGGTTTCTCTGCCAACCCATCGCCCGGCGCATGTCCAACGGTCGGGCGCTGGCACTCGGCTTTGTGCTGATCCCGCTGGGCTTTCTCGTGCTCCTGGCCGGCGTCTGGCTGACATCACTGGTGCTGGTCCTTGCCGGAACCTGCATCACCAGCGCGGCAAGCTATGGCTTCACCTATCTTGCCTCCTTGGCAGAGGTGTCGCTGCGCGCACCTGATGACAGGGCGCGGGCAACGGCGGGCCTGTTTGTCTATGCCTACTGCGGGTTTTCGCTGCCGGTCATTGCCAGCGGCGCGCTGGCCGACACCTTTGGGCTGCTGGTTGCAATGGCCCTTTTTGCCGCCGCGCAAATATCCGCTACGGGGGTTATCGTCCTGTTCTGGAGGAAAAGCTTGCATCCGGACCGGTCAGGACCAGAACAGGGTTTGGGCATTGTTTGATGCGGGCGGATTTCTGCAAGCACGGATCAAGAGCCGGGAAACATTTCCGTCCACACACGCAGCATCGCATCTGCCGCGCCGGCACGCAGGGCCAAGAGCAGCTGTTCGCCGCAGGCTGAGACCACGATGATGCGCCTCTGAGGTGAGACCGGCAGCAGCAGGCATTCCGGCTTGGACGCAGGCATTCTGGCCGTGGAGGGGCAAGCACCCTTGGCCGCGAGGACGGTACGCACTGCTTCCAACTGGCAAAGCAGCTCCTCCGGCCCGCCGCTGCCGGACAGATTTCCACCCCGCCCGCATGAAATCCAAGCCTCTGCCTGAGGGGTAGCGCGAGCGTGGAACCGGTCCAGCGGGCTGCTGCTTTCGGCTGCGCCCATGGCGTCGCTCAGCATCTTGGCAGTACAGCTGCCAGCACCTTCGTTTGCCTTGCAAGGACGGCGTTTGATTGTGAAACCTGCGCCATCGGCAACGGCATCCAATGTGCGCAGCCGCGCGGCAAATATCCGGGCTGCTGTGTCTGGATCCTCTGCCCCGTCCGCGGGATCTGCGGAGCGACCCAGGGTCAACCCCGTAAGCCTGCGTTGCGCAACGGTGAGCACCGCGGCGGGCTGCTGGCCGACACAGATGGTCAGTTCCCGGGGCAATACGGTTTCGCTGATTTCGCGCAGCACAGCAACGGCGAGCGGTTCCCGCCCGGCAGCAGCCTGCTGCATGCGTGCACGAATTGCGGTTGGTGTTTCGGCCAGCCGGTCCAATGCCTGCTGCAGCGCGCCGGCTGCCCCGGCCGGATGCGGCAGGAGATAAGCAGCCGCGTCTGCCATCATGCCCCCCCGGCCATTGCTGCCAGCAGGCTCCGCGCCGGGACAGCAAGCCGCCCAGCGCTTGCCGCATCGGAGCAGACACACAACACCGCATCATCCGAACCATCTGCGGCGCGAATGAAAACGCGTGCTTCGCCCGGAGCCAGAATCAGGACATCATCGGCCGGTGCTGCGGATTGCGGATCTCCGGCTGCCACAGCCGCATCAAGCAGCAAGAACCCCAGCCGGGCCTGCTGGCAGAGGCCGTCAAGATATTCCTGCGGATGGCTGGCGGCGCTGCTGCTGCGCAGGACAATGCTGGCGCCGAGATCACCAAAGGCGGCCAAACGGCAGCCCTTGGCGGTCTGACGCAGCGCATCAAGCTGCAGGGAAAGCGTCACAGAATCCTCCCGTTCCCGGCAAGGGCCGCTGTGCATTCTGCTGCGGGACGTTTGGGTATCATGTGCTATTCACCAGTAGGATGGGTTTCGGGCTGGGACCGGGCCGGCCGCTTGCTGCGCTTGACCGGGGTGACCCGGCGCGGTGTCACACGGTCGCCGGCTTCCGCGCAGGCAGGGCTTTCTTGCAATTGCGGCTGTTCACCGCTCTCGCGTCTGCCGCCAAAGTCCAGCACGTCAGCCCCTAAAGGCTGCTCCGTTTGCGGATTTGGTGCAGAAACCGCAGGTTTGGATTGTACAGGCGCAACGCGGTTTGGCTGTGCCCAAGTCACCAGCATATCCACCAGAAATTCAATGAAACTGTCAGCGCCGCTGGTCTTCCAAACTTCCATGTCCTCGCCCGCAGCCAGCGCCTGGCTCAGCGACAGCGGAAAGATTGCGCCGAAGGCATCGCCGGTTTCCTTTCTGACACGCCGGACCACACGGTCCTGATCACGGCTGTTTCGCAGCTTGTCGAAATGTGTGATCAGCAATGTACTCGGGCCTTCAAAGCAGTGTGAAATTTCCTCCCACACGGCGGCTTCGGACTGACGCCAGGCCTGGGTGGCATGGGTGCACCAGATAACGCCGTCAACCTCGGGCAGCAGGTTTTGCCAGACACTGGACGGCATGTTGGGGTCCGAAATGCCCGGCATATCAATAAGATCGCACAGCTCCAAGGCCTCTGCCGGGAGGGTCAGGCGGATCAGCGCAGTGGTGTCCATCGGCACATTGGCAAGGTCGCCGAGCAGCAGCGGAGTTTCGCCGCCATCGATGCCGGTGATGCTGGCCGCCTCGGGCCCGTGCGATATCCAGACCGGCGGCAACCGGGTGGCGGTCACGCGGGTGGGCAGCGGCTGACGCCCCACAAGCAGGTTTGTCAGGGTGCTTTTGCCGGCGCTGAACTCGCCCATCAGTGCCAGGCGTGGCTTGCGCTGTGGTACAGCAGCCGGGAAGACGGGAGTGTGCATGGCGGATTCCTGTGTCATTCGGTGAAGCTCCTGAGCGTTTGCAAGGCGTCGTCGGCCTGTGTCCGGCGGCTGTCATTGGCGATCAGCCCCTGAACATCACCGCCGCGGCGGCTGCGGTCCGCGATTTCCATCAGGATGTCGCGCTGGTCGTCGAAAAAGCCCTGCAGCCGGGCAAGGACAGCAGCGCCGGCATCTGCTGTCTGCACGAATTTAAGCTGGGTCATGAAATCTTCGGTCTCGCCCGCGATCAGGCTGCGGAAACGTTTGGCAAATGCCTGATAGCCGCGGGTGCGGCGCCACCAGGCGGCCCACCAGCTGTCATTGAAATCCAGTGCGATGGCCTGCCCCAGCGCAATCGGAGAGCTGGCCGGGGGCACCTCGGGAACTGACAGCTGAATACCCTCGACCGCAGCGCCGAAACCGTCATAGAGCAGTTCCGCAATGTCCTGCACCGCGGCCTTGTACCGGGCCTGGGCGGCAGCCTGCAGGCGGCTGGCCATCACCGAATAAGCAGAGCGCAAAAGCATCCGCAGCCCGGCGGGATCATATTCCCAGTGGCAGTCCTCGCCCCATTTCTCCAGATGCTCGATCAGCGCGTGGGTGGCGCGGTCTGTAAAGGTGGCATGAGCCCGGTCGGCGCGGTCGCGGAATCCGTCGAGGATTTGCGCGGTCTCGGCCTCCAGTGCGTCCAGATGGGATTTGCAGATATTCTCAAACGCGGCGCTGGTGTCGTGAAGACCGGCCTGCGCGCCGCCCTCGCCCTGCACTCTGACCGCATCTGCCGCCTGCTGGCCGGTGGCGGCGGTAACGGCAGAGCCGGCAACGCGGGTCAGCAGCGGCGTGCCAAGGTCGGTCACGATCCGCTCAGCCACCACCCGGTTCAGCGCAGGCAGCCCGGACAGCTCCCAAACCATGTTCTGGGCCGACAGATCCGCATGGGAACTGTTGACCGAGGCTTCGGCCCAATTGAGCAGCGCGGCGGAACTTGCCTTGTCCATGTCCTCCAGCCCGCCGGTCAGCACCTTGTTAGCCCAATAGGCGCTGCCGAAAAGGACGGTTGCGTCCTCGGGCCCGTGATGAGTGTCCAGTGTCTGGCGGATGCTGGCCTCGATCTCGGGGATCTGGGCGGCGGGGTCGGCGAGTTCGTCGATGCGGTTGACGAAGATCACCACCTCGCGGGACTTGAGGTTGGAGATCATCCGGATCAGCCCCATGTCGACCGAAGTCAGCGCCTGGCCTGCCGACAGCACCACCACGCAAAGGCGGCTGTCGCGGATTGCCTGGATGGTGATCTGCTCGCGCATCATGAAGGTGTCGTTGACGCCAGGCGTGTCGCGCAGGCACAGGCGGTGGGGCACGCTTTGGCAATTCAGGTACAGGTCGGCCGCGCGGGTGATATCGGCAAAGCGCCCCTGTTCGCCGGCGCCGCCCTCCTCCTCGTCAAAGTCGTCGCCCAGGCAGATGTAGCGTTCGATCAGGTTCTTATCGAAATAGCCGTATTCGTGTTTCTGCCCCATCAGCAGTTCGAATTTACGGCCCAGCCGCTGGCGCGAGCGTTCCCGCATCTCTTCGATCTGGGTACGGATTTTTTGCAGCTCGCTGCTGGCGCCGGCACGGCCCGCCATTTCACCGATGCGCCCGCCCTTGGTCAGCAGCCGGTCCCATTCATCCTCGGTCATGAACTGGAAACAGGCCTTGTTCTCAATCCGGGCATCGCCCGGTGTCAGATGCAAGGAGGTGACAACCGAGGTCCAGGGATTCACGTCCGACGGCAGCAGGTCAGCCCAGCCCGCCATCGCATTGACCAGGGATGTCTTGCCCGACTTCACCTGTCCCAGCAGCGTGACACTGGGTTCAAATGTGCTGAGTTCCGACAGCAGCCGCGACAGGCTGCGCTGGACGCGCATCCCCGAAACTGCGGACAAAGCAGACAGGGCGGTTTCAATCCGCTGCGCTTTGCGGGCGAATTCCAAGAGCGGTTCCAGCCCCGCATTCAGATTGGTCGGACGCGCGGAGGCGTGGATGTCGGTGGCACTCTCGATCTGAGCTTCCATATTCATGGCTGAACCTTGCTGTGTCTTGCTTTGGCGTGTGTCTCTGCTCTGCCGGGCCGCGGGGCGGCGGGAAAGGAGGTGCGGCTGGTCATCATTCAGTGGTGTCTTCGATCAGCTCCTTTTTCAGCTGAATCAGCAGCGTCACCGCGTCGATGGCCGCGTCTTCGTCCTGCTCCAGCTGGCAGAGCATCAGCATTTCCTCCCCGTCCTGCGCTGCTTCGAGGGCTGCCTCAACGGCTGTGCTGCCTGGCATTGCCGCCAATGTCTGCGACAAGCCGCGGATAGTCTCCATGCATTGCGCCAGCACCGGGCCGGCCTGCGGGCCGCCTGCGGCTTCGGCCTCGGCAAGCATTTCCTCTGCGCGGGCTTGCATCTGGTCCAATGCGCTGCTGAGGCCGGCGGCAGCGGTCAGCGGCGGGGCCGCAGCAGGAATTGCGGACTGCAGGCCGGCAGGGCCGGCTGTTTCACCGCCAAACTGGCGGATCAGCAATTCGGCCTGATCCACGTCCGAGGCACGCCCCGTTTCAACCTGCCGCATCACGCCATCCGCCAGTTGCTTGCCACCGCTGGAGCGCCAAAGATCATGTGCCGGTGCGGCTGCTGTCCGGGCTGTCAGCCCCTGGATCGCGGCAACCGGATAAACGCCCAGGAACTCCTCAGCGGCAACCGGTTCCACCGTCTTGATCAACCCATCCAAGGTTCCCCGCATGATCTGCCGGTCGGCCATTGTCAGCACCAGGAAGCTGTGATCCTTGGTGCTGTCAGGAATTTCAGCCCACAGGGCCTGCTCTGTGTCCGGAAACGCCTGGCTGCACCACAGGATAATATCCGCCGCGCCAGAGGCCTGCTGCAGCAGGTTCTGCTGGCGGGCCTGCGGGCCTGCAAGCGGCAGTTCCGTATAACTGTGCGTGCGCAGCCGCGGGTCCGGCAGAAACTGGCGGATCCGCAGCGTGCCTGCCGGCATGTCAAGATCAGCCAGAACACCCGCCTGCTGCAGGCGCTCGCCCTTGACGCTTTCAAAAACCGCGCATTCCTGATCGCCATAGCAAATGTCAATGACCGCGCTGCCCGCATTGCGGCCAATGACCACACGCCCCAACAGCATATCAATCAGCGCCGACTTGCCCGAACCGGTGACGCCGGTGACAATGATCTGCACCGGCTGGCGCAGCCGGCGCAGCAACTGGCTGCCCCAGCCTGAAAACTCTGTCGGCAGCTGCCCTGCGCTGAGCGTGTGCTCCAGCTGGCCTGCCAGCGGGCTGATATCTGTCTGAGGAAGGCTCAAGCCGATGCATCCGTCTTATTGCGGCGGGCGGCGGGTGCTGAATCCCACGTCGCCGAAGCCAGGAGGGTGATCACCCGGCGGCCGCTGCGCTGACGCGGCGGCGCGGGCGGCTGTTCGGGCGGCGGCGGGTCCAGAACCGGCGCGTCCATCGGCAGCGCTGATGGCTGTGCCTGGGCAGGAAGAGCGGCCTGCGGGTCAATCGGTTTGATCACGCAGAACGCGGCATTGTCCTGTTCCGGGGCATTCAGCACCTCCAGCTGCCGCATCAGCGCCGCACCGATACGGGCGCTGGAGCTGCCGCATTCTGCAGCGAGGACGGCGGCGATCTCGTCCTCCTCCAGGAATTGCAGCCCGTCGCTGGCGGCCAGAACTATATCGCCATGCTGCAGCCGGACAGGTGTGCTGCGGCAGTCGATGCGGGGGATTTCCGCCCCTGTCAGCACTGAGGTAACGCAATGCCGGTCCGGATGGCTGGCGGCCTCGGCCGGGTCCATGCGGCCCTGGGCGGCCAGCCTGTCGATCTCTGCTGCCATCGAGTGATCGGCGTTGAGCCGGATCAGCGCACCGTCGCGGAACAGGTAAAGCGGCGAGTCACCAACCGAGATCCAGTAAAGCCGGTCGCTGAACAGCACCGGAGCCAGCAGCGTCGCGCCCATTCCGCGGGCCTGAGGCTGATGGCTGGCGTATTCGCCAAGGCAGGCATTTGCGCCGCTGGCAGCCTGCTGCAGCACTGCGCCGATCGACTGTTCCAGCGCACCCGGGTCGTCCGCGCGCAGTTTCAGATCGCTGAACACTTCGGTGACCACGATCTTGCTGGCGACATCTCCGGCGGCATGGCCGCCCATACCATCGGCCAGCACCGCAAAACCAGTGCCGGTACCCGCCAGGAAATCGGCGGCAAGCGCGTCCTCCTGGCGCTCGCGGCGGCCCTTGCTGATGGCCGTCGCGGCATCATATTCGAACTCAGCGGTGCACAGCATGGTCGGTATCGCTGGGTTGCGGCTGGTCCCAGCCGAAATCGGCGCCGCACAGCGGCACGAAGCGCAGGGTGGTCTCACCAATGCGGATCACATCACCCGCCGACAGGGTTTCGGTGCTGAGCACAGGGCGGTTGTTGCGGCGCACCAGATTCGCCTTGCCGCCGTGGCCGATATAGAAAGCCTTCTGTTCCGGGTCATAGGCGATGGCAGCGTGGTTGTCGCGCGAAATGCTGTTGTCACCAAAGTCCAGCCTAACGGTCTGGTCGGCACCGCGGCCGATCACAGTGACACCGCTGAACAAAGTAAAGGCAGCACCGCGGCCCGGCCCCTGCACGATGGCAAGCCAGCCGACGGGGAAACGGGTGTAACCGGGCGCAGTGTCTTTCTGGCTGCGGGCAAAGGGATCGCTGTCTTCGGTTTGAGCCGGGCTGAAACCCAGCAGACGGGTCTTGACCCGTCCGGCCCGGCTGGCGCCGCGTCCCATCGACGGTGCCGGCACATCAATTGACGCGTCTGCCGGGCTGTCCATGGAGGCCACAGGTTGCGAAGCTGCCGGCGCCGGCTGCGGGGCGGCAACAGGAGCCGCCTGCGGAGCAGGAGCAGCCGGTTGGGGGTGCCGGCCAGGATACTGGCAGGCTGTGCTTCGACGCCGCGCGGGCTGGTTTCCGGCTGCTGCTGAGGCTGATTTACTGGGGCGAAGGCTGTAGGAAAAGTCTCCTCAACTTCCGGCGCGCTGCCTTGCTCCTGTACGCCGGCCTGGGTTCGCTTGAAGACCCTGTAGGATTCGCTGCTTTCGGCTGCTGGTTCCGCCAGTTCCGGGCTGCGGAAACTATCCTCAATGCCAACGCGCGCAGGCGCTTCGGCGCCAGCTGCGAAGGGATCATCTGATGCGGCGCCTGCGAGGCTGCCAAGGGTTCCGGCATCCCTAGGGTCAGCACTGACCGCTGGCACTGCCACGGTTTCCTGCTCGCGGGCGAAAAAGGCCGCAATGGCCGGGTCCTGCGGCTGCTCTTCAGCAAAGCCTGGCAAACCTTCGCCTTCTGCCAAGGCGTCATCAGGCCCTGCGTCATAAGTCCAGCCGTCATCCGCGGGCTTGCCAGCCAGCGGAGCAGCAGTCTCCACGGGGGATGCCGCCTGAGCTGTTTCCGGCACTGCATCCAGCAGGAAACCACGGTCGAGGCTGAGAGGCGGAGGGGCAGCCCCGGTACTGGCGACGTCAGGAGCAACCGCATCCTGCACAGGCGCCTGGGCCGGGTCTGCTTCTGGTGCGGCATAACCGTCCAGGCGGACCCTCTCCCGCTTTTCGCCGATGATATCCTTGATGAACTTCATACCCATTCCCTTCAGTTCTTAACCGTTTCCGGGGTGCTGCGCTGGCGCCCGAAGATTTTTCGCAGCCGGCCCGCGAAACCGGGCTTTTCCTGGCGCAGTTCCAGAACCGGGTCAGCCGGGAGGTCCGCAGCAGAAACGGCAGCGGGCAGCCGTTCCACGGCGGGAGCGTTTTTCTTCCGCCGGGGATTGCGTCCTGTTCCTCCAGCCAGGCTTCCACGTCGCTGACCGGCTCGCCGAAGATATTCACCAGCTGGCGACGCGGCTTGGAGGGCTTGCTGGCAGGTGCGGTCTGCTGCTGCCTGGCCGAGCGCGGTTGCCCAGGTGTCAGGCCGCCATTGGCCGTCGCGACCAGCTCGGCGATGACGGCGTCCAGATTGGCATTGTCTTCTGGCGCTGGCGCAACCGTGCCGGGCAGTTGAGCGTCTGATTCCGCAGCGTTCTGTGTTTCGCAGCCGTTTTCGGCCAGCGCGCCCGCCCAGTCATGCGCCGATTGGAACCGTTCAGCCGGAAGCACGGACATCGCCATATCCACGGTGGCAAGCACCGCAGGATCCGCGTTCCACGGTCTGCCCAGCAGCGGATTGCACGGGTCCAGGTCACCTGCCATTACTGCGCTCAGCCGCTGCTGGCTGCTTGCGGGCACGTTACCGGTAATCAGGTAGTACAGCGTGGCACCCAGCGCATAGAGGTCACAGGCCGGGCGTTGAGGCAACTCGGGCTTGTACAGCTCATGCGCGGAATACCCATCCTTGACCGCGAGCAGCACCGGCAGCGCGGTATCATCATTGGGAAGAGTGCCGCAGGCGGCCCCGAAATCGATCAGCGTGAGGCTCCCATCCTTTCCAAGGATGAAGTTGTCCGGCGAGATGTCGCGGTGCAAAATCCCTTGCCCGTGCAGGCAGTCGAGCGCTTCCAGTGCCTGGCAAAGAATGTGCCGCAGAAGCGGCCCGGTCAGCCGTTCAGGCTGGTCCTCCCGCACGGTCAGCAAGTCCAAACCGTCGACGAATTCCATCGCGATATAGGCGGTTTGATTTTCCTTGAACACCTGATGCACGCCAACGATGCCGGAATGCCGGGCGCGGGCCAGCAGATGCGCCTCGCGCAGAAAATTGCGCAAGACATTGCGGCAGGATTTGGCGTGCTCTTCCGTATTGGGTTCGACATCCGTGCCACTGCGGCGGCAGATACCTGCCGGAAAGCACTCCTTGATGACAACGCGGCGTTCCAGGCTGTCGCGGGCCAGATAGGTGATCCCAAAGCCGCCGCTGAGCAGCGGCTGCTCGATCTGATACTGGCCTTGCAGCAGTTTGAAGCCGCAGGGCAGTTCACAGGCGAGAGCCGGGTCAGCAGAAGATGTGTCGTGAGGCACAGCGTCAATTCCTTGTGGCAGCCTGGGCTTTGGCCGGAGCGGGGCGGATGAACCCCAACGCTGAAAGCAGAATGCGGAAAGATCGCGGCGCCATTCAGGCAATCAAGGCGGTTGCGTCCAATTTCCGCCGCAATTGGCGCGGGACGCTTGGAAAGACTGAGTTAACGGGCCCATAACTACTTGCGTCGAAGTTAGTTAAACTGCGTGTGTAAGTGATGATTGTCCGTAACCTTGGCCAGGACAGCGGTGGATTTGGCTGTAAACGCAGCGGCATCGAGATTTGCGAGAGGGATTCCAATGCCCCGTTTCAGCCAAAGGCCCGGCAGCATTTTTGCTTGCCGCGGCCGCGGGCACCAGCCTGCCCGCCGGCGGCTAAGGCCGCATGCCTCAGTCTGACAAAGGCAGCTTTGGGACTTGGTGTTTTCCAGGTGATGCAAGATTCTTACGGACAGCAAACATCTGCTTGGGAACAGATCCGGGCCTTAAAACAGGTCTGCAGAGACGTTCTTTGGAACCTCTGAACATATTTCAGATGCGGCAGCAGTTAAGCTTGATCCAGCGGTTTTAAAGATAGGGCCAGCAGACGGGTATCCTTTCTTTTCTAAGGCAAAACCGCAACTTGGCCCAGCGCCAGTTCAGCCACGCTGTGCAAAGCATCAGCTGTGGCGCCATCGCGGGCTTGCGCCGCAAGCCCCTGAATCAGAACTGCAATGTACTTCGCCAACAGATCCGGATCGCTTGCTGCCGGCATGTCTCCGTCTTCGATACCACGCCGGATCCGGGCCGCGACCATTGCCTCGCTGGCCTGCCTGTATCCGGCGAGCAGTTTCTGCGCGCCGGTACTGGCGGTACCGCAATTGGTTGCAGCACTGACCAGCAAGCAGCCTTTGGGTCTCTCCTTGCCGGAAAACGCCTCAATGGCCTCAAACACATAGCGGCGCAGGGCTTTGGCAGCCGTTGCTTCCTCGTCCAGTGCGCGGGGGCATAGGCCGCAATGTTCTGCGCGTAATGGCTCGCACAGCGCTCAAACAACGCCTGCTTGTTGCCAAAGGCCGCGTAGATGCTTGGGGGGTTCACCCCCATGGCCGCGCTGAGATCGGCCATCGATGCGGCTTCATATCCGCGCTCCCAAAACAGAAGCATCGCCTGTTCAATCACATGGCAGGTGTCAAAAGATCTTTGCCGCCCCAAGGTCGCCTCCAAATTACTTATCGATCATTACACAAAACGCTTGACCCGGCAAGCAACCCATTATTTAACGATCACTACAAAATAGTGGAGGCACGGATGAAAGCTGCAATCATAGTATCCTTTGGCGACGTGGATGTGTTCCGGATGGCAGACCTGCCGCGTCCCGACCCCAAGCCGGGAGAGGTACTGATCCGCATCCATGCGTCCAGCATGAACCCGGTGGATGCGGGCGTGCGGTCAGGGGCCATCCTGCCCGATGATCCCGCCCTTTTCCCGATGATCCTGGGTTGGGATGCGGCAGGGACAGTCGAGGCGCTTGGCCCGGAAACAGAGGGGTTTGCCCCCGGCGACCGGGTGATGGCAATTTCGCCGCAGCCGGGATCACTGGTTGGGACCCACGCGGAATTTGCAGCATTGCCAGCCAGTCAGGTTGTAAAGATTGCGGACACGGTTCCCTTTACCACTGCCGCCGCAGTGCCGCTGACCGGCAGCACAGCGCTGGCGGCTCTTCAGGCCCTGGCTTTGCCGCCGGGCGCGCGTGTCCTGATCAACAACCCAAAGGGGGCGGTTGGCGCAATGGCGGCAGCAATTGCCCCTCTGCTGGGGTTCGAACCCGCCGCCCCGGACACGCGGCAGGTGGACGGCGCTATTGACGTGCGCGGGCACAAACACGCGCAGCAGGCATTTGCCGCCGTGAAAGATGGCGGCGCCTATGCAACCATTGTCCCGGAGTGGTGGAAGCCAGGCGGGGTATTTACGGAATCGCGGGGCATTTGCCCGGTGACGGTTCAAAACCCCGCCAATCAGGAGGTTCTGCAGCCGTTGGCGGGTTGGCTGGCCCAGGGCGTCCTGGCGCCGGAGGTCCAAGATATCCTGCCGCTTGACCAGATCGCGGAAGCGCACCGCAGGCTGGCGACCCCCGGGCATACAGGCAAACTTGTTCTGGACCATGCATTCTGAAACCTGCTGAAAATAGAACAGACGGGAGCGTTCCCGCCTGTTCCGGCCCAATTGTTCACTGCAGTCCTGACCGGCTTTATCCTGCCAGACACCGCTGCGCATGCGCCGTGATGCCCGCCAGAATTTCGCTGGCGGCCTGAACATTTTTGATCAGACCGATGCCTTCACCGGCAAAAGCGGTTGCAACATCCGGATCGCCAGCCTCCTGGGCTGCCGACCATTTTGCGGCCTCTGCGCCCGCTTCCAGTTTCAAGGCCTCCTCGGAACCGTGCCATTTTTGAATGAACCGGTTGCGCAGAACGCGGCCGTTGTAACGGCCGGGCCAGTCATAACCGCGGACCACATCCACCACACGTGTGCGGATCGTGTCGTCTCCCGTTGCCGCCAGCGCGCGATCAAGAATGCGCGGATGCACCAACGCCTCGCGCGAGGCCCAGAACCGCGTGCCGATCACCGCCCCATCCGCCCCCAGCATCAAGGCCGCTGCAAGGCCGCGGCCATCCGTGATGCCGCCTGCGGCACAGAGCAGCGCCTTGCTGTTCCGGCGTGCGATCTCGTCAGCGATCTCGGGCACCAAGGCAAAGGTGCCGCGGGCTTCGCCATGGCCGCCGGCGTCCGCACCCTGGGCGACAATGATGTCTGCGCCGCAGCCCAGCGCTTGCCGCGCATCGCGCAGTGTCTGCACCTGGCAGATCAGCGTCACACCCGCGTCCTTGATCGCTGACGCAAATGGTGCCGGGTCGCCAAAGGACAAGAACAGCGCCGCTGGATCGCGTGCCAGCACCCGGTCCAGCAGCTGCGGCTGTTCCGCAAGTTTCCAGGTGATCAGCCCGCAGCCGACGCGGGCGCCCGCTGCAATGTCGAACTGCTGGTCGATCCAAGCGGCATCGCCATAGGCGCCCCCGATCATGCCCAGCCCGCCGGCGCTGGAGACAGCGCTGGCCAGCGCGCCACCTGCAGCAAAGGCCATCGGCGCCTGGATCACCGGGCAAGTGATCCCCAGCGCCTCTGTCAGCCGCGTTTTCATTGCGCCTGCTTCCGGTACTCCTGCACCGGCAGGCCGCCAACGCCCCAATCCTCCAGAGGAACCTCGTTGATCACCACAAATGTGGTTGCCGGGTTCTTACCCAGAACTTCCTGCAGCAGGTCCGTAACTCCGGTGATCAGCTGCGCCTTTTGGTCCGCACTCGGGCCGGTGCCGTCAGGGCCGCCTTCGCGGGTGACTTTGATATTCACATAAGGCATCGGTCAGCCCTTTCGCGGTACGTATGAGAACACTTTTGCAACGATGCGCCATTCGGTGCCGTGGCGGACAAGGGTAAGCAGGTCATGGAAATCCCGGCCCATCATGGTCATCCGGGCACTGACACGGGCCAGCCGGTCGCTGGCAAAGGCAATCTCCAGGATCTCCTCCTCGCGCGGGTCGCCGCGCTTGGCCGGCGGCTCGCGCCCATCGACGCGGGCCATGTACGTTTCAAGATCCAGGTGCAGTTCATCGCCTTCGGTTGCGCAGATATAGGCCAGTTGCGGGTGAAAAACTTCACGCAGCATGGTGCTGTCGGCGTGATGGAGGCCCTCGAAATAGGCCTCCATCAATGCGCCGACCACTTTGTGATCGGCTGGTGTCATTGGATCAGCCCTTCTGCGCGCATTGCAGCCTGAGCGGACGGGCGGGACGCGCTGCGGCTCACGAACGCCGCCAGCCGGGGCCAGCGGGCCAGGTCGATGCCGGTGAAGTTCGCCCAGTTCGAGACCGCGAACAGATAGGCGTCCGCGACCGAGAACCGGTTCTCTACCAGCCACTCGCGGCCATCCTCCAGCTGCGTCTCGATGAAATCGAACTTGCCCGCTACAGCGGTGCGCGCGTCGTCTTTACCGCCCTCGGATATTCCGTCGCGGAACAGCGGGTTAAAGGCCTTGTGCAGCTCGGTCCCGATCCAGTTGAGCTGTTCCTGCATCCGGGCACGGGCCAAGGTGCCTGCCGCCGGCGCCAAACCCGCTTCCGGGTTGCCGTCCGCGATATATTGCAGAACCGCCGCCCCTTCAGTGAGAACGCTGCCGTCGTCCAGGCCCAGGGCCGGAACATAGCCTTTGGGGTTGATCGCGCGGTAGTCCGCGCCGCTTGCGGTCCGGCCCGCGGCGGTATCGACGGCTTCGATTTCAAACGATTGGCCTGTCTCATACAGGGCGATATGGCTGGCCAGCGGGCAAGCGCCGGGTTTGTAGTAGAGCTTCATCACTATCTCCTGTGCTTGGTGATGCTCCTGACTACCCCTTGACATGATTTGTTGATAATATTGTGTTCTCACAGTAATGATTAAAAAAACAGATCATATGGCAACTACATGAAACACGACCAGCTTGTTGCCCTGGAGGCGATTGTCTCAACCGGCACCTTCCGCGGCGCGGCGGAGCGGCTGCACAAATCACAGTCCGCCATCAGCCACACAATCCGTCTGCTGGAGGAGGAACTGGAGCTGGAGCTGTTCAGCCGCGCGGCCTACCGGCCGGCGCTCACCCCGGCAGGTGAAATCTTCTACCGCGAGGCGTCGCGGGTGCTGCGGCAGATGCAAGGCCTGAAAACCACTGCCGCCCGGCTGCGCGCCCGCGAAGAGCCAGAACTGAACATTGCCGTCAGCGCCACAATGGATCTGGATCCTTTGCTGCCGGCGCTTGCCGAAACCGGGCGGCATCACCCGGCCACCCACCTGCGGCTGCGGATGGAAATGATGGGCGGCCCGATTGCCCGGCTGATGGAGGGCAAGGCAGATATCGCGCTTGCTTCGCTGGAAGGGGTGCCGCTGGATGATGTGGAAGCTGAGCCGGTCACGGAGGTGACAATACGGCCAGTGGCCAGCCCCGGGCTGAACCTGCCGGCCGGCTCCCGTGCACTTTCAGCATCCGAAATGCAAAGCCACGTGCAGGTGGTCGCGGCGGGCACAGGCGGCGCCGCGCATGAACAAAGCCGCGATCTGCTGCCGGGCGGGCTGAAGTGGACCGTCTCCGATCTTGCCGCCAAGAAAAAGGTAATCCTCGCCGGTCTCGGCTGGGGCGGCCTGCCGGACCATATGACCGAGGCGGAGCGGCTGTCCGGTGCTTTGCTTCCCCTCAACCTGGAACGATTTCCTGTACGCCGAACGATGATCTTCAAGATGAGACGCCGAGACCGCCCGCCCGGCGTCGTTGCCAGTGAGCTTTGGAACAGAATTGGGGCAGCCGAACCGGCCTAGGGCCTGAGAATGCCCGGCAGCAGGTCACGCCACAATCGCCGCAATTTCACCTGAGAGCACACAGAAGCGGTCCCGCGGCTGTTGCTTTCCGCCGTGGGCGCGTACTGTTACTTCATGCCAGATGCGTGTAGCAGCTGACCAAATTCACGCTTAAAATAGGCGATATGTTCTCCAAAAATGACAATCGGCGCTGGAGTCTATGGAAATGACAACCTCGGATCCTTCAAGCCTGGCCACGGTTTCGTCGCAGTTTGCCGGGAATTGGATTATGGCCTTGCGGCACTGTTGCACGGATGCCCAATTGGCCTCCTTCCTGCAGCGCGCGGGGATGCATGCGGTCCAGGGTCAGATTGCCCACCGCATTACTTTGGATCAGATTGTCCGGCTTTACCAAATCGCTGCCATCGAAACCAATGATGAAATGATGGGCCTTTGGAGCCGGCCGATCCGGGCCAGAGCACTGCAGCACCTGCTGACAACGGTCCGCGAAGCCAGCTCTCTTCCCTCAGCCTTGCACCGGTTCTCTACGTTCTGGAACCTGCTGCTGGACGATTACCAGATTGAACTCGCGTCCGGAAACGGCAGCATCAGTCTGCGGCTTGTGCCGCGCGGTGCGCAGCCCTGTCAGCAGTTCGGCCATATGCTGATCCTGAAACTTGCGCATGGGCTGCTGTCCTGGCTTGCAGGATATGAAGTGCCTGTCCAGGCGGTTCAATTTGCCTTTGAGCGCCCTGGGTTTTCAGACGATTACGCGGTGATATTTCCGGCGCAGATCAGCTTCATGGCACCGTGTTCGGCAATTACGTTTGAGGTCGCGAAACTGGGGCCAACAAAAAGACGCAGTTCTGCGGAACTGAAGGAGTTTCTAAGCCGGGCCCCCGTGACTGGATGTTCACAGGGTATAGGGAACATAAGCAGTCTTTGAGAGTGCGGGAGTTCCTTTATCAAACAAACTGGGAGGGCGGCCACTTGGCAGATGCCGCCCGCGCATTGAACGTCACACCTAGAACCTTGATGCGGCGGCTGGATGCGGAAGACACCTCCTTTCAGGCGATCAAGGACGGGCTGCGCCGGGACATAGCCATTCATGACCTTCAGGCCGGGAGCAAGAGCATCGAAGAAATCTCTCAGGATGTCGGGTTCTCCTCTCCCGCGAATTTCCACCGCGCTTTCCGGCGGTGGACAGGTGTAACACCAAGTTCGTACAGAGCATCGAAAAACTGATCACTGGCTCTGCCCCCGAAGAAGATCGCAGAAGTGCTCAACAAGGAAGGCGTGACGGGCCCGTTTGGCGCCATACTGTTTGCGGGTCGCACGGCGAATGTCCTTTACGACCTTCTCACCATGGCTCTGCTTGGTTCCGGGTTTCTTTCTCACCTTCACTCCTTGGCGGTTACGATGAGCCAGAAACCCTCTCTTATCAAATCGACCTAGACTGTCCCATTGGTGCTGACGTCAGACAGGCGCATCGCCGATATCGCTGGCCGTGACTTCAACGGCGCGGACCCCCAGCGTTTCCTCGTCGATCCCCCTTGACGTGCCCCCCGCTGTTCCCTCGCTCATGACGAGAGTCCGCGGGTTTGTGCTCTGAGCCCCAACCTTGGACCGCCAGAAACTGGATTTTTCCGGCTCTGTCACGATGACGGGCTGGTGACGCCATCGGGATAATGCATGGCAATCGGGACGTTGTATCCGATTGCGCTGCGGGGTCTGTCCTCATTGTAGTGCCGGCGCCAATCCTCCAGCTTTTCGCGGGCATCTGCAAGGCTCATGAACCAGTGTGCGTTCAGGCATTCCGCTCGGAGCTTGCTGTTAAACGCCTCAATGAAGCTATTGTCCGTGGGCTTTCCAGGCCGTGAGAAGTCGAGGGTAACGTCGTTGGCGCAGGACCAGAGATCAAGATCCCGCGAGATGAACTCGCTGCCGTTATCGACTCTGATCGTCTTGGAGTAGCCGATCTGCCCGCAGACCCGTTCGAGCGTCTGCACGACATCTTCGCCCCGATAGATAAAGCGCGGATCGGCCGCAGGGCAGAGCCGGGAATGCGTTTCGACAACGGTCGGGATACGCAACCTCCTGCCCTGGGCGAGCTGGTCGTGAACGAAGTCCATCGCCCAGACATCGTTCGGCCCAACGGCTTCCTGACGGTCTTCTCTGAGCTTTGCCTTCACCCGGCGCTTTGGGTGCTTGTTCCTGAGCTGCAGCCCCAACTCGTTGTAAATCCTGCGTGTCTTCTTCATGTTGATCACCCAGCCCTCCCGTCTCAGAAGCACGTGGACGCGCCTGTAGCCATAGCGCACACGCGTCTCTGCGATCTCTTTGATCCGCCGTTCGACGGCAGCCTGATCCTCTCTCGGGACATCGCCGCGAGATGCCCTGCCGGGCAGTGGTCCGCCGGGACTTGTAGTGGTAGGTGGATGTGTCGAAGCAGATGGCCCCACAAGCCTTCCGGATCGATACACCCCAATCGACGCACATCCCGGTGACAATCTCGCGCAAACGGCCAGGCTTCAGAGCTTTCGCCGAATGACATCCTGAAGCATCTCCCGGTCCAGCGTCAGGTCCGCCACAATCTTCTTCAGCCGGATGTTCTCGTCCTCAAGCGCTTTCAGCCGGCGCATCTCGTCCGGCAGAAGGCCCCCGTATTTTTTCTTCCAGTTGAAGTATGTCGCCTGGCTGATCCCGGCCTTGCGGCAGATCTCCGCGACCGGCGTTCCTTGCTCGCCCTGCTTCAGGATGAACGCCTTCTGTGCCTCTGTGAACTTCGATGCTTTCATGCGATTCCGCTCCTCTCCCAGCCAGGGAAATTTAGCGGAAAACTCCAGCTCCGAACGATCCAGTTTTCAGGGGGCTGAGCACAACCTTCAACCATGCAGGCGAGAAACTTTATCTCCCCACCGGGACACCAAAGTTCAGCATTTTGGCCACCAAAGTTGAGTTTTGTTGAACGCCCCTTAGGTCCGGTCGCTTTGGGGGGAGTTGGTGATGGCACTTAAAACAGGACATCATCCTGTGGGAAAGCAGATGCCTAATCTGCCGTGCCTAAACCGTATTCTTCCATTTGGCCTGGGTCACGTAGACGATACTATCATCAACACTGACCATGACATCACCATCCTGAATATTGACCTGCAGTTTCATCGATCGACTTGCAAGGTTTCCCAAGTCACGGGTATCCGTCTCTGAAAAATTGACAACCTGAAGGTTATCAAACCGGGTGGTGCTGTTTTTGATCTTTTCCCACCACACTTCAGCGGTCCTGCCATAACTATAGACAATCACCTCTTTGGCCTTGCCACAAGATTGCCGAACAATCTTCTCGCTGGGAAGTCCTAACGCTATCCATAATTCAAGCTCGCCGCTCAGGCTTTTCTGCCAAATATCTGGCTCATCATCCGTTGAAAGGCCCTTAGTAAGTTCCAATTGCTCATGGGCATTCAGCGCAAAAGCGAGAATACGCACCATCAACCGTTCATCCGTCTCCGAAGGATGCTTGGCGACGGTCAACTTGTGGGTCTCGTAATAGTGTCGATCCATATCAGATACGGAAAGCTCTACTTTATAAATGGTGGCATTTTGCGCCATGATTTTTCCCGGACTAGCGAAGATGGGGATGTTTAGACCGCAGCATGGCTTTGCGAAAGCGGAAAGCAACTGGCATCGCTCCGCAAGGTTCTCGACCCGCCGCCAACCTCAGTAGCCATCACAGTGTTGCACTGAGCACGAATGACTGGCCTGCCCACTCCACTTGGTTCACGGCTGAGAAGATATCGCAGACCGCAGCCAGGCTGATCTGGGAGAACCCAGGCCCGACCACCAGGCCGATGTTCAGGCGCCGGCTGCAGGACGGTTGCAAGGCCACTGGCTGGCTCTGCGGGCATGTTTCCCGGTCCAGGACGGTTTTTGCATGTTCATTTCCAGTCTCCCCCTGAATTATTTCTGCCCGTGCGGATGCGGTGGCCAGTCAAACAGGCATTTTGCTGCCGTCCGGCTCCAGCCTGCAGGGCACTGGCCGCAGGAAGAGGCTCAGGCCTGGCGGATCAGCCCTGCCTGTGCGCCAGTTCGGACATTTTGTGCGCTGATTTCCAGCGGTTCGCCGCCTGATCCCGGGCGCCCCCGGAAGCAGGCAGTTTGTTTTCCAATGGCCGGGCTACCCGTCTTTGCCGAGTTCCTTCACCGCTGCCAGCATCTTGGCGATTTCGGCTTCGGTGTTGTAGTGGCAGAAGGAGATGCGGATGCAGTCGGTCAGGCCGAGCGGCGTCAGCACGTTGCCAGAGTAGTGATCGGCCTTGCGGGTATGGGTGCGGATGCCTTGGGTGTTCAGGATCTCCACCACCTCCTCCGAGGCGATGCCCTCCACCACAATCGACACCAGCCCTTCACGCGCCGTGTTGTCGGCACCGGCCAGGATGTTGACGTGTGCCATGTCGCGCAGACCCGGCAGATTGCCGGTGCCGTTGATCGCGGCATTGGTCAGATGGGTCTCATAGGCATGGATGGCACGGCCTGCGGCCTCGATTTTGCCGCGCCGGGAAGTCTCAGAAGAAACCTCTCCACCCAGCCACTCGAAGTAGTCCACTACGTCCGACAGAGTGGCATAAGAGCCGGTGTCGCGGGTACCGAATTCCCAACCGGTGGCCGGCGCGCCAATCAGCATGTCATGGGGCAAGGCACTGAAGCGGTCTGAGATCCAGGCAATGCCGAAGCCATGGCGCGAGAACACCTTGTAGGGGGAGATCGTATAGCCATCGACATCATAGGCCGCCAGGTCCAGCTGGCCATGGGCCGCGTGCTGGATGCCATCGACGATGATCAGGCAATCCGGCGCCACAGCGCGGATCGCCTTCGAGATCGCCGCCACATCCATGCCCATGCCGGTCACCGGCGAGGCATGCAGGATAGTGGCTACCGCAACATCCGGTGTCATCAGCGCGGCGTAATCCTCTGCCGTGACCAGTCCGGTTTCGTTGTCATGGGCGACGTTCACATACTCAAGACTCGCAATCTCCGCCCAGCGGCGCGCAGCACTGCGTGTGGCCGGGTGCTCAATCGAGGATCCGACAACCTTGGCCCCCTTGGACGCGTTCACGCAGGCAGTGCGGATCAACCGGAACAATAGCTCGGTACCGCTTTCACCGGCGAAGAACTGGCCAGACGCGGCGTTCATGAACACGGCAAGGTCTTCCTTGGCCTTGTTGATATTGCCCTGCGTGCCCTGACCCGCCGGGTTGATGCGGCCAGGGTTGTCGGGGATCGCGGCATAGAAGGCCGAAGTCTCTACCACCGAGTTCAGCGTCAGCGCGCCCCCGGCGTTCTCAAAAAAGATGCGCTCACCCTGGAACGGGCAGTTGTCCACATGGGCAAAGCGGTCACGGATTGCACTGATGAGGGCGGGGTTGTTCTGGATCATATCCTAAAAGTCCTGTCAGATGTCAGAGGTCAGAGCGCGCGGCTCACGATAGTACGGCACAGCTCGGCCACCGCAAGGTGGCTGTGCCGGGGGAAGCCGTCGACGCTGTCGTCAACAATCCCGTGGGTGGAGTTGATGAGGCCGCTGGCTACCATGGCGTCCAGCAGCAAGGCCTCGCGGCCGGGCGAGTGCAGCAGCCTGGCATTGCCCGCGCGCGCCGCCATGGCGGCAGCAATGGCGGTGCAGCCCCAGTTGGAGCAGGCGGCTGTGACCAGCACGTCACAACCTGTGATCGCTCCGATGCCGCCGCCACAACCGCATTGGCATGTATCGCCATAGGGCACATGGGTTTTGACGTGATCCGCCACTTTGCCCATGCCGATCTCGTTGCCGCCATCGCCGACCGCGACCACCGGAATGCCGCGGGCCAAGGCTTCGTCTAACAGACAGTCCACCCGCGCCCGGCCCATGCCGTAGTCGATGCCGCGCATGGAATGGTAGACGCCGAATTCATTGCGCCCGACCCGTTCGGTCGAGAACAGGAGGTCCGGTTTTAAGTCCTTCAGCATCTGCGTGGCCTGCGCCTGCCAAACCTCGTCTTCGGTGGCATAGGGCAGCATCACGATGGTGGCGAAACTCTTGTCGGCGCGCGCAATCGCCGCCTGCTCCAGCGTCACCGGAAACAGCCCCGCCGTCTGACAGGTGTTGCGGATCGCAGGCAGCAGCGTTTCCTCCCAGAGCATCACGCAAGTCGTATTTCGCGCCAGCACCAGCGCCCGGGCAATGGCCGCCGCACCGGAGGGGCCGTCGTTCTCGCCGAGATCGGGCGTGATCCAGGCACGCGAGACCGAACCTGTGGTTAGCACCACAGTACCGCCCTCGGGCACCGCCATCGGCGCCTCCGCCGCCGCCCCCAACAAGGAGCCGCCCTGCAACGCTCGCGCGGCTTCAAACAGATGCTCGACCCCTTGCTCGCCCATGTCGATGTTCACCAGCTGGTCAAGACGGTTGTCTAGCCGGGTGGCCTTGTTGCACAAATCGGGGTCTGACCCCAGTTCCCCTTTCCCCGGACGGATTTATCCCACAGTCACAGTGACGGGTATGCCAAGCGCAGTGTAGCCGTTCAGCACGGCGATGCGGACCTGGAGTTCGGCGACCTGGCGTTCGAAGTCTCGAACCATCAATGACTGACCAAGCAGCTTGATGCAGTTCATCCAATCGTCGGGAAAAGGATCCCCCAGATCCTTTTCTGATCCTCCTCATATCTCGACACGGCTCCGGCGGTGATAACCGCTCCATCGCCGCCAGATAGCGCGGCCGAGGTGCTTTGAGGCTCTCAGAGCTTCGTTGCGTGCCTCGGCGCCCGGGCTCGTCAGCTTCCAGGGTTTGGCGTTCTTGCGGGGCGGGATGACGGCCGCTGCGTTTCGCACCGCGATGACCTCATGGCACTTGCGTGTGTCATAGGCTCCATCCACTGCCCGGCAGGCGATTGCGAAGCAATCTGCCGAGAGGGGGCGGTGACGCTGCCGATCTTCTGATCCGGCGGAATCTGGTCCAGTCATTCTGGCAACACGGGCGCGTCACCAATGTTGCTGCCCGTGATCCCGACGGCCCGAACCTCCACCGTTTCCTCGTCGATGCCGATATGTATCTTGCGCCAGATGCGCAGCTTGGGGCCACCCGCTGCCCGGCAGCACATGCATGGCATGTGCGAGAGGGGGCTTGCGGGCGTTCCATTCACCTTCTCCTTCGGCCTTGATGCCGGTGCTGTCCGCTGCCCGGCAGTGCATCACGCAGTGATGTCACGAGAGGGGATCAACAGGTTCAGCGGGCCCGAACCGCCACGATAGGGGATGCTCACATTCAGCGTGTCTAACGGCGGCACAGGGTACTAAAGTCCGGCACGGTCCAGTCCAGGCCGACCAGCCGCAAAAGGCTTTGTACGACCCCCGTCGTTTGCCGCAACGGCATGCCAAACAGCACCTTCATCGTCAGGCAGGTCTGGATCGCCGCGTCGCTGAAGCTCGGTTGTCGACCGCGCTTGCCGGTCGGTGGCGGCCGCCATGTCATTTCTGAATCGAACCACACCGTCAGCGATCCACGCCGCTTCAACGCTTCATTGTAAGCCGACCAGTTCGTGGTCTTGTACTTCGTAGGGGTCCCACTTCTCATATCATTCAGCTAGCATGCTGGATTCATACAGTGAATCCCTCACCCGATTCGTGCAACAAGGCCCTTTCGGGCTGGAAACGAGCGGCCCTTCACGCTCAAGAGGAAAAGGCTTCCAAATCCGCAAGATGCACCAACAACAGCAGCAACTATTTTCCCTATGACTGATAAGGCGGCTTTGCCAATGAGTGACGGGTAACAACTCTGGTATTAATGCAGATCGACCGGCCTTCCGATTTACCTTCCACAATTGCTGTCAGTTCACACGCTGCCTTTCGTCCCATTTCACGGTGAGGAACATGAACAGTCGTCAGGGCTGGGCTGACGATCTCCGCCAATTCGATGTCATCGAACCCTGTCACCGAAACCTGCTCCGGCACCTGAATTCCTAATCTGTGCGCCTCGCGCAGAGCACCAGCCGCCAGCACGTCGTTACCGCACATTACAACTGTCGGGCACGGAGTTAAGGCCATCAGCCGCCCAAAGGCCTCCGCTCCCTTGTCAATTTCGTAAGCGGTCTCGATCAGCGTCAAACTGCCGGTATCCAGTCCGCTCGCCTCCATCGCCTGCCTGACGCCTTCCACCCGGCCTTGCGCCCGGTCGTTGCCCTGCGTCATGCCGGAGATCATCGCAATCCGCCGGTGGCCGACTGAAATCACGCTGCGCGCCAGTTCGCACATGGCATCTGCGTTTCTAAATCCGACAGACTGCCGCTGCGCCGCCGGATCATAGGACCAAGCAACCAGCGAGGGAACCTGATGGCGATCCAGATACTCGTAGATTTCCGCATCGCGCGCGTGCCCGATCAACAGCAGACCGTCAGCACCGCGCGCAACAAGGGTACGGATTTGTTCACGCTCCACTTCGGGATCATAGGCGGAACTGGAGACCAGCAGCGTATAGCCGCGCTCCCGCAGCTCATCCTGAAAGGCCTGCAGGCCGCGGGCAAAGATCGCGTTGTCCATGGTTGGAATGATCGCCCCGATGGTGAAGCTGCGCTTGGCCGCCATCACCCGGGCCGCGAAATTCGGCGTGTAGCCCAGTGATTCGACAGCCTGCAGGACCCGCTGGCGGGTCGGCTCAATCACCCGTTCCGGCGAGTTCAGGCAGCGCGACACCGTCGCGGTCGAAACCCCGGCCTCCCGTGCAACATCGTTAAGTGTCGGAGCTGAGCGGGTTTTTCCCATGTCACGCCTGCCATTCCATTGCCCCTGTCTTATCACAAAATGCCGCCGATGCCATCCACCCATGTAAGCGCTTGCATTATTGATGTAAGCGCTTACAAATGGTGTTGGGATCAAAAATCGGGATCTGCTGATGTTTCTCTTTGCTGCTGCAGCCGTCTTTACCGTGTTCTTTGCCAATGTCGCCCTGGGCGCGTTTGGCAGCGGCGGTTTCCTGAGCGATGTCGGAGAGATGCTGGTTCTGTTTGCGGCGTCAGTCCTGTTCGTTGCCGCGATCCTCAAGCGCGAGGCTGACCACAAGAACAAGAACGGCAGCTGACGGATTTCCAAGGGAGGAAGACAATGACGAATGGCAAGGATGGCCTCAAATCTGCTGAGCGCCGCAATTTTCTGAAACTGGCCTCAGCCGGCTCATTCACCGCAGCGCTGGTGGCGGGTGCAGGCGGTATGCTTTGGTCGTCCGAGGCGGCCGCCCAGACTGCCAAAGAAGAGAAGGAGCGCGAGCGCGCGGCCGAGCACATCATGACCTTGGCGACCGCATACGTGCTGGGTGCCTCGCGCAGCTATCCGATCATGCAGCTGGATCTGAAAGAGAACATCCAGAACGCCACCAACGGCAAGATCTACGTCAAGCTCGCCCCTGGCGGCCAGCTTGGTGCGGGCGGCGCGCTGGTGCAGAAGGTTCAAGGCGGCACAATCCAGGCCGCGCAGCATTCGCTGTCGAACTTCGCGCCCTTTGCCTCCACCGTTGACCTGATCAACATGCCCTATCTTTGCGGCTCCAACCAGCGGTTCACCAATCTGGTGAACTCCGGTTTCTGGAATACCGAGGTCCATCCCAAGGTGGAGGCAAACGGCTTCAAGGCGCTGTTTTATGTCAACATCGACCCCCGCGTGGTCGCGGTGCGCAAAGGCGGCAACGCGGTAATGTCGCCGGGCGACATGGCGGGCGTGAAATTTCGGGTGCCGGGATCAAAGATGCTGCAGCAGTATTACCGCATGGTCGGCGCCAACCCGACGCCGGTGGCCTGGGGCGAGACTCCCTCAGCCATCAAACAGGGGGTGGCGGATGCGCTCGATCCGTCCGTCGGGGCGCTTTATGTCTTTGGCTTCAAGGACATTCTCAGCCATGTGACTTTTACCCAGGCGGTGCCGGACAGCCAGGTCTATTCCTGCAATCTGGAGTGGTTCAACGCGCTGCCTGCGGACGTGCAGGACGGTGTGATGTGGGGTTCAGAAATGACCGCGCATCAGAACCTGTCAAAGGTGCCCTCCGCCCGCGCCTATGCAATGGCGGAACTGGCCAAGGCAGGCGTCGAATTCCATGCGCTGAGCGATGACCAGCTGGCAGAGTGGAAGGACGCCGGCGGCTATCAGCGCAGCGAGTGGGATGCCTTCAAGACCGAACTTGCCGGGTCGATGGACAATTTCGCCAAGCTGGAAGAGGCCGCAGGCACCCAGGGCAAATACTACGTCCACGACGCCTGAGCGCTGCAGGGGCGCACGCCGGAGACCGGCGGCCGCCCGCTTTCGAAATCGCCGCTTCTGCAGCAGCCTGCCGGCTGGCTGCGGGGGTGTGCCTGAACCCCGGGAATAGCGATGAAGATCCTGCGAACGATAGACAAGAACGCAGAGCGCTGGCTGCTGCTGACCTTCTATGTGCTGCTGGTCATCACCATGGCGATCGAGGTGATCCGGCGCGAGCTGTTTGCCTATTCTTCGATCTGGGGCGAGGAAATCGTCCGCTATTCCTTTATCTACCTCGCCTGGATCGGCGCCGCGGCAGCGGTCAAGGAACGCGCCCATATCCGCATTGATGTTCTGATGCACTACCTCGGACCCCGGCCCAAGGCGCTGCTCTACATCTTCGGCGATCTGGTAATGTTCATCGTGGCCCTGGTGGCGCTCTACTGGTCGTTTGAGACGGTGCTGGTCTCGGCCAAGTTCGGATCGGTCAGCCACGGGCTGCGGGTCTCCATGGTCTGGTTCCTGATGGCGGTGCCCGCGGGGTTCACCCTGATGGTCTGGCGACTGCTGCAATCCTTCCTGCGCGACTACCGCAGCCTTCGCGACGGCACCCCCGTCTTTGAAGGCGACAAGTTGTTTGATTGAGGGGCCTTACGCGATGCTGTGGAATTCACTCAACCAAACGGTCGAACTGGGCTGGGACTTCTACCTGCCGGTGATCATGTTCGTGGCGCTGATTGCGCTGGCGGTGCCGGTCTGGGCCGCCATCGGCACGGCGGCTATCACCATGCTGGTGATGTCGGGAGATTTGCCGCTCAGCGCCATCGGCGAAAGCCTGTTCACTGGCATCGACGCCTTTGCCCTGACGGCGGTTCCGCTGTTCATCCTGACCGGTGACGTGCTGGTCAGAACCGGGCTCAGCAAGAAATTCCTCGATGTGGCCGAGGCGCTGACCTGCTGGACGCGGGGCGGCTTCGGCTCGGCGACGGTGCTGGTCTGCGGCATGTTCGCAGCAATCTCCGGCTCTGACGCCGCGGGTGCGGCGGCAGTCGGGCGGATGACCATCGCCCGGCTGGTCGAAAGCGGCTATCCGCGCCCCTATGCCTGCGCCCTGGTGGCGGCGGGCGCCTGCACCGGCATCCTGATCCCGCCCTCTATCGCCTATATCATCATCGGCCTGGTGCTGGGTATTTCCGCCTCCACCCTGTTTCTGGCGGCGCTGATCCCGGGCATCGCGATCCTGGTGTCGATCCTGATCACCAACATCATCATGAACCGGCTTTATACCTATGAGACCGGCGGCAACATGGGGCTGGGCGAGTGGCTGGGCAACCTGGGCCATGCGCTGAAATCCGGCTGGTATGCCTTCATCGTGCCGGGGATCATCTTCTACGGCATCTTCTCCGGCCGCCTGACCCCGACCGAGGCCGGCGCCACCGCCGTGGTCGTCACCATCCTGATGGGCTTCCTGCTCGGCACCCTGAAACTGTCGGACTTCCCGGCAATGCTGGTCAGCTCTGCCAAGGTGAACGGGGTGATCCTGCCGATCATCGCATTCTCCGCCCCGCTGGCAGAGGCACTGGCCATCATGGGCGTGCCGCAGGGGTTCGTGACCGCGGTGACCGGGCTGACCGATGATCCCTCAGTGCTGATCCTGCTGATGATCTGCATCCTGATCGCCGCTGGCTGCGTGATGGAGACGACCCCCAACATCGTGATCCTGGCACCAATCCTGAAGCCATTGGCCGACAACATCGGCATGAACGAAATCCAGTTCTGCATCATGATGATCACCGCCTTGGGGGTGGGCTTCATCACCCCGCCGCTGGGCCTGAACTTGTTCGTTGTCTCCGGCATCACCGGCGAGTCCATCCTCAAGATCGCCGCCCGCGCCATCCCCTTTGTTCTGACCATGCTGATCGTGGTGCTGCTGATCGCCTACATCCCGCCGATCTCGACCACGCTGCTTCCTGATATCTTCAAATAGGACCCCCTGGAAATGACCCGAGAATATCTCAAGAAGGCCGACCTGACCCCCAAGTCGGATGCCTCCGAGACCCATAAGACCGTGCAGGGCATCCTGGACGACATCGAAGCCGGCGGCGACGCCAAGGCGCTGGAATATGCCGCCAAATTCGACCGGTACGAAGGCAATGTGCTGCTGACGGAAGAGGAGATCGAGGCCGCCTGTGCGCAAGTGCCGGAGAAGCTGAAGGCCGACATCCGGTTCGCCCACGACAATGTGCGCCGCTTTGCCGAGCTGCAGAAAAGCACGATGCAGAATGTGGAAACCGAAATCTCTCCCGGCTTCATCACCGGGCAAAAGGTGATCCCTGTGGATGCGGCGGGCTGCTATGTGCCCGGCGGGCGCTACAGCCATATCGCCAGCGCCATCATGACGGTGACCACCGCCAAGGTGGCCGGCTGCAAGCACATCGCCGCCTGCTCGCCGCCGCGTCCCGGCGTGGGCGTGGCCCCTGCCATTGTCTATGCCGCCCATATCTGCGGCGCGGACCAGATCATGGCAATGGGCGGCGTGCAGGGGGTTGCGGCCATGACATTCGGTCTCTTCGGCCTGCCCAAGGCCAACATCCTGGTCGGCCCCGGCAACCAGTTTGTGGCCGAGGCCAAGCGCATCCTGTTCGGCCGCGTCGGCATCGACATGATCGCAGGCCCCACCGACAGCCTGGTCCTGGCCGACGACACGGCGGACGCCCATATCGTCGCCACCGATCTCGTCAGCCAGGCAGAGCATGGCTACAACTCGCCGGTCTGGCTGGTGACCGACGACCGCAAGCTGGCGGAAGAGGTGATGCGGCTGGTGCCCGGCTACATCGACGACCTGCCGGAGGTGAACCGCGAAAACGCCACCGCCGCCTGGCGCGACTATGCCGAGGTGATCCTGTGTGCGGACCGCGAGGACATGGCGGCCTGTTCCGACGAATACGCGCCGGAGCATTTGACCGTGCAAGCCGCGGATCTGGACTGGTGGCTGCAGCAGCTCACCTGCTACGGCTCGCTGTTCCTAGGGGAGGAGACCACGGTCTCTTACGGCGACAAGGCCGCGGGCACCAACCACGTGCTGCCGACCTCACGCGCGGCCAGCTATACCGGCGGGCTGTCGGTCCACAAATACATGAAGATCGTCACCTGGCAGCGCGCCACCCGCGAAGGCTCCAAACCGGTGGCCGAGGCCACGGCGCGGATTGCCCGGCTGGAAGGGATGGAGGGCCACGCCCGCGCCGCCGACGTGCGGCTGGCCAAGTATTTCCCGGACGAAACCTTTGACCTGACCGCCAATGGCTGACCCGCGCACCCTGTTCGATCTGACAGGCCGGACCGCCTGCATCACCGGCGCCAGTTCTGGCCTGGGACGGCGGGCGGCCGTCGCGCTGGCCGCCGCCGGGGCGCAGGTGGTCGCAGTGGCCCGCCGGGCGGAGGCGCTGGAAAGCCTCTGTGCCGAGATCGGCCCGGCTACGGCTTATGCGGTCGCGGATGTGGCGGACCGCAGCGCGCTGGAGGCGCTGCGGGACACCGTCACGGCCCCCTTCGGCGCGCCGGACATCCTGATCCACGCAGCCGGCGTCAACACGCGGCAACCCGCAGATGTAGTGACGGCAGAGGGCTGGGATCAGACTCTGGCCTTGAACCTGTCGGCGCCCTTCTTCCTCAGCCAGGCGCTGGTGCCTGGGATGAAAAAGCAGGGCTGGGGGCGGATCGTCAACTTTGCCTCGCTCCAGACCACCCGCGCCTTTCCCGGCGGCATCGCCTATGGCGCCAGCAAGGGCGGGATCGGCCAGCTGACCCGCGCCATGGCAGAGGCTTGGTCACCCCATGGCATCACCGCCAACGCAATCGGGCCGGGTTTTTTCCCGACCGAGCTGACCCAGGCGGTGTTCGAGGATGACACCCGCGCCGCCCGCAACGCCGCGCAAACCTGCGTCGGCCGCAACGGCCGGCTGGAGGATCTCGACGGGCCGCTGCTGTTCCTGTGCTCCGAGGCCTCGGCCTATGTCACCGGGCAAATCCTGATGGTTGACGGGGGTTCACCGCGAAATGAAAGCCTTGGTTTATGAAGGGGTTGAGACGCTGGTGGTCCGCGACGTGCCCATGGCGGCGGGCCGGGCAGGCGATCATCTGGTCCGCATCCGCGCCTCCGGCATCTGCGGTTCGGACATGCACGCCTATCTGGGCCATGACAGCCGCCGACCCGCACCGCTGATCCTGGGGCATGAGGCCGCTGGCGTGATCGAGAACGGGCCGCAAGCGGGCCGAAGGGTGACGATCAACCCGCTGGTCACCTGCGGCAGCTGCGCTGCCTGCGCATCGGGGCGCGAAAACCTCTGCGCCAGCCGCCAGATCATTTCGATGCCCCCGCGCGAGGGCGCCTTTGCCCAGTTTGTGGCCATGCCGGAGCGCAACCTGGTGACCGTGCCGGACGATGTGCCGCTTGCAAAGGCCGCGCTGGCCGAGCCGCTGGCGGTCAGCTGGCACGCCGCCCGGCTGGCGCTGGAGGCGCTGCACCCGGACACCGAACGCCGCGCGCTGGTGATCGGCGGCGGTGCCATCGGGCTGGCGGCGGCACTGGCGCTCAGGGCGATGGCGGTGGAGGATGTGACGATCCAGGAACCCAACGCCGCGCGCCGGGCCTTCCTGACAGACCGCTGCGGCCAGCAGGCAGTGGCGGAGTTTCAGGGCATGGTGCCGCTGGTGGTGGACGCCGTCGGCTATGCCGCCACCCGCACCGCCGCCTCAGCCGCTGCTGCGCCCGGCGGGGTGATTGCCCATGTCGGCCTGGGCGAGGACACCGGCGGCCTGGATATCCGCCGTATGACCCTGCAGGAGATCACCTTCATCGGCAACTACACCTATACTGCGCAGGACTTTTGCGACACCGCGCAAGCGATCTTTGACGGCTGCCTTGGTCCGCTGGACTGGCCCGAGACGCGGCCACTGTCAGACGGCGCTGCTGCCTTCCGCGACCTGCGCAGCGGTGCGGTGGCGGCGCCCAAGATCATCCTCGACCCCTGGGCCTGACCGCGCGCCCCAAACAAACGGAGAGCAACCATGTATGACAATATCCTGGTTCCCATGGCCCTGGATCACGGGGTGTCCGGAACAACGCTGAAGGCCGCCGCCACCCTGTGCAACCCCGGCGGGCAGATCACCGCGCTGCATGTCTACGAGCCGCCGCACAGTTCGGTCACCGCCTACCTGGACGAGGACACCGTGCGCGAAGGCTTTGACAAAGCCCGCGAGGCGCTGGCCGAAAAAACCGCAGGCCACGGCAATGTCACGGCAGAGATCATCAAGGGCCGGTCCTACCGCGCCATCGTCGAATACGCTGAACAGCACGGCGTGGACTGCATCGTCGTCGGCTCCCACAAACCGGGCCTCAGCGACTTTTTCCTAGGCTCAACCGCCGCCCGCGTGGTCCGCCACGCGCCCTGCGCGGTGCATGTCTGCCGCACCTCCTGACCCCGAAACAAGACTTCCGAAGCAAAGGCAACCGACCATGAATATCGACAAGAGGATCGCCGACGATCTGGCGGCCAACGGCGTTTCCTTCGTCACGACTGTGCCCTGCAAGCAGCTGGCCGGCGTGATCGAGGAAATCGACCAGCGCGACGACATCTTCCATATCCCCTCCAACAAGGAGGATGAGGGCATGGGGCTCTGCGCCGGCGCCTGGATGGGCGGCAAGCGCCCGGCCATCATCATGCAGAACACGGCCATCGGGGTCACCATCAACACGCTGGCAACGCTGATCCAATACTACCGGATGCCGCTGCCGATGCTGATCTCCTACCGCGGCGAGCTGCGCGAGCCTGTGGCCTGCCAGGTGGAGATGGCAGTGCATACCAAGGCGCTCTTGGCCCAGCTCAACGTTCCCACCTACCACTTCCACTGGCAGCGGGACGTGCAGGAGCTGGACAACATCCTGAAATACACCTTCATGTGCAACAAGCCCGTTGCCATCCTGACCGACGCCAACTTCTGGGGAGGCTATGGCGACCAATGATCCGTTCCGAAATCCTGAAAGAGATCGCGCCCATCCTCCGGGACCAGCTGGTGGTCTGCAACATCGGCATTCCATCACAGGAGCTGCACGCAATCGACGACCAGCCCACCAATTTCTACATGCTGGGCACCATGGGGCTGGCCTCCTCCATCGGTCTGGGGCTGGCGCTGGCGCAGCCGAAGCCGGTGATCGTGATCGATGGTGATGGCTCGATTCTGACCAATCTCGGCACGCTGCCCACCATTGGCAACAACGCGCCCGGCAACTACATCCTGATGATCGTCGACAACGGCTCCTATGGCTCCACCGGCGATCAGCCGACCTATACCAGCCAGCGCACTGATCTGGCCGGCATGGCCCGCGCCGCTGGCTGCGCCCGGGTGGTGGAGGTGCAGGACAAGGACACCGGGGCTGCGCTGGAGGACGCGCTGGCCAGCGGTGAACCCACAGTTCTGGTGGTCAAATGCGACAGCGGCAACGCCAAGATGCCGGTGATCACGATGGACCCTGTGGTGATCCGCGACCGCTTTATGAAAGCCGTGGCCGGCTGATGGCCGCAGGCGCCATCCATTCGGCTGAGGACGCCCGCCGCCTGGCCCGGCGGCGGCTGCCCTGGATGGTGTTTGATTACATTGACGGGGCCGCCGGGCAGGAAACCGGGGCGGCGCGCAACCGGGCGGCCCTGGATGCCCTCACCCTGCGGCCCCGCATCCTGCGCGATGTCAGCCGGCGCTCGCTGGCGGTCCGGATTTTCGGCGCCGAGGCTGACCGGCCCTTTGGCATTGCCCCTATGGGCATGTGCAACCTGTCTGCCCCCGGCGCCGACCTGATGCTGGCCCGGCTGGCGGCGCGCTACCGGGTGCCGCATGGGGTTTCCACCGTCGCCTCGACCCCCATGGAAACCATCCTTGAGGCGGCAGAGGGCTATGCCTGGTTTCAGCTCTATTTCAGCGGCGACGGCAGCGGCACCTTTAAGCTGGCCGAGCGCGCCCGCGCCGCTGGCTATCAGACGCTGGTTCTCACGGTCGATGTGCCGGAAGTGGGCCGCCGCCCGCGGGAATTGCGCCATGGCTTCAAGATGCCGTTCCGCATCGGCCCGCGTCAGTTCTTTGACTTTGCCCTGCACCCGCGCTGGTCGCTGACCACCCTGCTGAAGGGCAAGCCGGTGATGGCGAATTTCGAGATGGAGGGCTATGACTTCGACCGCACCGAAAGCCGGGCGCGCGCCACCTGGGACACGCTGGCCCGGCTGCGCGATGCCTGGCCCGGCAAGCTGGTGGTGAAGGGGGTGCTGGACGTTGAAGACGCCCGCGCGCTGGTGTCTGCAGGTGTTGATGCCATTCAGGTTTCCAGCCACGGTGCGCGGCAGTTGGAATCTGCGCCAGCCGCGATTGAAGTGCTCGCAAAAATTCGCACTGATCTTGGACCGGATTTTCCTCTCTTCTACGACAGTGGAATCCGATCAGGCGAAGACGTTCTCAAAGCTCTGTCACTTGGTGCAGACTTTGTCTTTATCGGGAGAATTCTGCAATATGCAATTGCGGTTGCTGGCGAACGAGGCCTGGAACAACTGTGGGATACTCTTAGTGAAGAATTGAGTATCGCAATGGCACAAACCGGGCGAACTTCGCTGACTGGCGACAGTTTGCAGTAGCGTGCGACCTGATCAGTGAAATTGCATATTTCTGACGAACCATCCATGCTGTGGCGCCGGGGCATCATCCTCAGGCTTTGTTCCTGCTGCCCTGCAGCGAACCAGACGCTGGTAATGCGTTTTCAGTGCATTGGTAATCCCCCCCGATCTTAAGCGGATGCGGAAGTAGAATTTTCTCGGCAGGATGAACGAGGAGATTCCGATGAAGAAGACACGATTCACCGAGGCCCGATCATGGGTGTGCTGCGCCAGATGGAGGGCGGTGTGCCTGCCGCCGAGCTGTGTCGCGAGCACGGGAGTGAGGTGGAATAGGAATGGACCTGACGCGGTTTCGTGCCGCCCCAAGTGCTCGTTTAGGCCACTTTCCGTTCGAATGCGACCGGGCTTTTCCAGCCGAGTGCTGAGTGTCGGCGGCGCGGATTGTAGAAGCCGTTTATGTAGTTAAAGATCGCCATCTCCGCTTTTCGTCGCGTTGGCCATGACCTTCGCCAGATCAGCTCTGCCTTGATCGTCTTGAAGAAGGTCTCGACGGCCGCATTGTCATAGCAATTTCCTTTGCCGCTCATCCACTGCCCCGGCAGTGCATGTTTACATGCATGAGAGGGGGACACGCTGAACCCGTGTTGTCGCAGAAGTTTCTGATAGTCATGAGAACAGTATTGCGATCCACGATCCGTATGATGAATGCAGCCCATAGGCGGTGATCTGAAGGCTATAGCCATGTTCAGCGCCCGGATCGCCAAGTCCCGCTTCATCCGATTGCTGACGGCCCAACCGATGACCCGCCGAGAATGCAGGTCCAGGATGACAGCGAGGTATAGCCAACCCTCACGGGTCCAGACGTAACTGATATCGCCAGCCCATTTTTGGTTTGGTTGGTCGGCAATGAAGTTCCGATCCAGCAGATTGGGTGCGATGTTGAACTTGTGGCCGATCTCCTTCAGCTCTTCAGTCATGCGTGGCCGACCATAGCTGCCCAGGCTGAGACGCGATTGCTCCTTGATGTGGGCTAATGTCACCAGATCAGATCTCTGCCTGCGAGTGGCAGGGCGGCTGCGGAATGCACGCAAACCACGCGCACTCACGTCCATAACCTTACACAAGCGTGCTGTTGGAAACTGATTTCGCTGTTCTTCAATGAACCTGAACCTCACGGCTTTTGGCTCGCGAAGAACACCGCGGCCTTTTTTAAGATTTCCCTTTCCTCCTTAAGAATGCGGTTCTCGCGCCGAAGCCGATCATTCTCTTGGGCAAGGCTCAAATCCTCCTTCGACACTACACCGGTGTCTCGGTGCGTCGTGATCCATTTGTTCAGCGTCGACATCCCGCCACCCAGATCGTCAGCCACCTGCTTGCGCGTCAGCCCACTGGTCAACGCAATGCGCACCGCGTCCTTGCGGAATTCGTCAGTCCTTCCACGTCCCATAGTTCGTCTCCTTTGTTGCAGTAAATGCTATCAAAGGAGCGGCATCAAACCGCGACAGGTCCAGGTAGCCTCAAAAGCTGCTGTCCCTGCCCATTTTGAGACTATCTCATTTGCCCGCGACTCTAGTGATCCACCCGCGTCAGCGGGTACCTCCGAAACAGGTATATGCTGTCGAGGCGTTGGCATGGCTTTCGAGATTGGCTTTATTCAGTGTTTTCTAGGACATCGCGGTTACTCGGGATCAGTTTCAAAGAACCATACCTGGAAACTGCCTGCGATGACAGAATATCGGCTTTTGAGCCGTGGCATTGATGTCATTGAATATTTGTTGCGCGACTCGCCAAACGTTGACGTGGCGTTGACTTGGAATGCGCATAAGCAAAAAGCCTCGCGCGATGCGCCAGAAGCCTTTGATATGTCAGGTTAATTAGTGTTGGTTGCGGGAGCAGGATTTGAACCTGCGACCTTCAGGTTATGAGCCTGACGAGCTACCTGGCTGCTCCATCCCGCGTCAGGTTTTTTTGAGACCGTATTGAGAGATTATTGGATTTTACTAGGTTTGGCGGTGACCTACTCTCCCAGGGCTTGAGCCCAAGTACCATCGGCGCGACAGTGCTTAACTTCCGGGTTCGGGAAGGGACCGGGTGTTTCACTTGTGCTGTAGCCACCAAACCAAGAAAAATCCAATTCCGACGGCCTTGCGAAGCAAGGCTGGCGAGCGGCAGGCAGCGTATTTGCTTCAGCAAATGCGCGAGATGCCGCCCGGTTGCTGTGTCACCGCCGGGTGGCGGCAGGCACGGGCAACTTGCGTCGGTTACAATCAACGTTGTCCAAGTCTTGCACTTGGGATGTGTTTGCTTGTTTGGTTTTGAGTAACACTGTCTGTTACTGGATCAAATCAAGCCTATCGGGCGATTAGTACCGGTCAACTGAATGCATTGCTGCACTTACATCTCCGGCCTATCGGCGTGGTGGTCTTCCACGGCCCTCAGGGATACCTTGTTTTGAGGGGGCTTCCCGCTTAGATGCCTTCAGCGGTTATCCTGTCCGAACATAGCTACCCTGCACTGCTGCTGGCGCAACAACAGGTCCACCAGTGGTTCGTTCACCCCGGTCCTCTCGTACTAGGGGCAACTCCTCTCAAGTATCCTACACCCACGGCAGATAGGGACCGAACTGTCTCACGACGTTCTAAACCCAGCTCACGTACCTCTTTAAACGGCGAACAGCCGTACCCTTGGGACCTGCTCCAGCCCCAGGATGAGATGAGCCGACATCGAGGTGCCAAACACTGCCGTCGATATGGACTCTTGGGCAGTATCAGCCTGTTATCCCCGGCGTACCTTTTATCCGTTGAGCGATGGCCCTTCCACTCGGGACCACCGGATCACTATGGCCGACTTTCGTCTCTGCTCGACTTGTCAGTCTCGCAGTCAGGCTGGCTTCTGCCATTGCACTCAACGAGCGATTTCCGACCGCTCTGAGCCAACCTTCGCGCGCCTCCGTTACTCTTTAGGAGGCGACCGCCCCAGTCAAACTACCCGCCACGCAGGGTCCCGGATCCGGATAACGGACCGCGGTTAGATATCAAGAGTGCGAAGGGTGGTATCTCAAGGGAGGCTCCACCGCGACTTGCGTCACGGTTTCGATGCCTACCACCTATCCTGCACATCACAATCCTGATACCAGTGCGAAGCTGTAGTAAAGGTGCACGGGGTCTTTCCGTCTAACCGCGGGAAGCCTGCATCTTGACAGGCAATTCAATTTCGCTGAGTCGATGTTGGAGACAGCGGGGAAGTCGTTACGCCATTCGTGCAGGTCGGAACTTACCCGACAAGGAATTTCGCTACCTTAGGACCGTTATAGTTACGGCCGCCGTTTACCTGGGCTTCAATTCGGAGCTCTCACCCCTCCTTTTAACCTTCAGGCACCGGGCAGGCGTCAGACCCTATACGTCGTCTTGCGACTTCGCAGAGCCCTGTGTTTTTAATAAACAGTCGCCACCCCCTGGTTTGTGCCCCCGGATTCCACTTGCGTAGGACCCGGGCCTCCTTCTCGCGAACTTACGGAGGTATTTTGCCGAGTTCCTTCAACATCGTTCTCTCAAGCGCCTTGGTATTCTCTACCTGTCCACCTGTGTCGGTTTAGGGTACGGTCTGATGGAGGGCTATTTCCAGGGACTGATCAGCAGCCCATTCAATCCGATAAGGATGAACTACCTTCACAATCCGTCACATCCTCCTGGCCCACGAATATTAACGTGGTTCCCATCGCCTACGCCTTTCGGCCTCGGCTTAGGGGCCGGCTTACCCTGCTCAGATTAGCTTTAAGCAGGAACCCTTGGACTTTCGGCGAGAGTGTCT
>NZ_CP038234.1:0-200000 GCF_004535885.1 Leisingera sp. NJS201 | reverse complement strand
CTCGTAGCAGGCCCGCGCCAGCGCGTGATCGGTGCAGGCCATGTTGGACAGGGCCCCGTGCAGTTTCAGGTGGCGCACCTGAGTTCCGGCCGCCCGTGCCATGCCCTGCGCTGCGCCCAGCTGGTAGCGGATCATATTGGCCAGTGTGCCATGCGGCACATGCATCTTGCGCCGCCCGAAGCCCTGCAAGTCCAGGAACCCGGGATGGGCGCCGATCCCGACGCCGTTGTCATGCGCCAGCGCCATGGTCCGGGCCATCACATCCGGATCGCCCGCATGAAAGCCGCAAGCAATATTGGCCGAGGAGACGATGTCCAGCAGCGCCGCGTCATCCCCCATGGTCCAGGGGCCGAAGCTTTCACCCATGTCGGCGTTCAGGTCGACGGTCTTGGTCATGCGGTCTCTCCCGTTGCAAATGGGTCCGCCTCCGCAGAGACCGCCCCGCTGATCAATTGATAGGATAACAGGTCCCGGAGCGCTGCCGGATCGCGTACCAGCGGGCGGCAAGCTGCGGGCAGCCCCTTTAAAACCGTCTCAAACCTGGCCTGAATTTCCAGAGCCTGTTCCAGGCTGGTCCAGCAGAAGCGGAGCGCAGCGCCGCCCTGCGCCTGCGCCACCTTGGGGAGATCGCATGGCAGAACGGTGCCGATCCGCGGGTAACCGCCAGTTGTCTGGCATTCGCGCAGCAGCACGAAGGGCTTGCCATCGCCGGTCATCTGCACATCCCCCGGCAGGATCACTTCGGACAGGATGTTGAGCTGGCCATCAGCGGCAAAGCCTTCGCCGTCCGAGACCATTTCCACCCCCATCCGGTTGGCACGGCTGCCGCGCCGGAAAGCCGTGGCCGCAAACCGGGCACGGACCGCCTCGGGAAACAGGCTGCTTTGGAAGCTTTCGATAATACGCAAATCACCGCCCTGAAAACGGTCCTCGGCGGCCAGCACCAGACCTGTTTCACAATTCCGGTCTGTACCGGCAGGCAGCAAGTCTCCGGCTTCGGCCGCCCGCCCCAGCCCCGCCATCAGATGCACAGCGCGGGAGCCAAGCAGCGGCTCCGTGGCAATGCCGCCGCCAAGATGCAGGTATCCATAGACGCCGCGGCGGGCGGCACCGATTGACAGACGCTGGCCCGCCTCCATCCGGTGCGACGCATTCCAGGCCAGCGGTTCACCCTCCAGCACCGCCGCCATCGGCGCGCCGGTCAGGGCAATGCGCAGGGGGCCGGTTGCTTCGAACTCGCCGCCCATGCCACCCATTTCCAAGGCTGCCAATCCGGAATCCTGCCGCAGCAGCGCAGCCCCCTCGGCCAATGCCAGCGGGTCAGCAGCGCCGCCTTGGGACACCCCCTGCCCCAGCAAACCGGGCCGCCCCATATCCTGGACCGAAGCTGCCGGTCCGATCCGCAGTATCTTGAGGCCGCTCATGCTGCGATCTCCGAAACGACGGCGCCGCCAAGCAGCGGGTCATCCTGACAGTGTTTCAGGAAGTCCGGTTTGGAGACCGGCTCAAACTGCATCTCATCACCCGGGCGCAGAACAAAAGGCTGCGCTGCCCCCGGCTGGAACAGGGTCAGCCCGGTCTGACCCACATGGCGCCAGCCGGTTGGTGCCGGATTGGAGAACAAGACGAACTGGCTGATCGCCTGCACCAGCGCGCCGCGCGGCACCAACGGTGTCAGCTCCGTCTGCCGTGGCAGGTTCCATTCCGGCCCCAAAGACCCAAGGTAGGGCTGGCCGGGGGCAAAGCCGATGGTCAGCACCCGCACCTGTGCAGCACCCAGGCTTTCGATGGCCTGTGCCTCGCTCATCCCCGCGGCATCGGCTGCTTCTCCCAGCTGGGGTGCCAGATCGGTGCCGTATACTGTGGGCACCCGCCAGAACCGGCGCCCGGGCGGCAGCGGCGCCTGCAGCCAGTTTTGGGCCGTCAGAAGGGTCTGCAAAGCAGCCTCCAGCGCCTCATGCCGCAGTTCTGCAGGATCAAAACGGACAAAGACCGAGGCCAAAGAGGCCATGGTCTCTACAACCCCTTCAAGCGGCAGCGCTTCCACCGCACTGCCAAAAGCCAGCGCGGCACGGTTCGAGGCCTCGCTAAGGCTGCTGTCAAAGCTCACCAGCATGCCGTTCTGCCCGGCCCGCCGGACCAGCGGATAGGCTGGTGCGTCCTGGCTGTTCATGTTTTCACCCCGTCATTTTTGCGCGCAAGCGTTGCGGTGCAAACAGAGAGTGTCAACATGTCAATTCATCGAAAGCCTTGCCGCTGCCACAGGCAAGAACCGCAAGCCGGCTTCAGAAATCATCCCACCCTTGCGCCGCAGGCAGCGCCTCTGCATCCAAACCGCCGGCGCCTTGTGCCGCCGGGGCTGCTGTCGGCGCTGCTGCCGCCGGGCGCTGGAAAGCCACCACATCCGCACCCGGGACGGGGGCCGGGTTGCCTGCGGAGCTGAACTTGGACACTTCGCGGGTCAGCTGGCTGGCGTCCGCGGACAGCAACTGGCTGGCGGCCGAGGTTTCCTCAACCATCGCCGCATTCTGCTGGGTCACCTGGTCCAGCTGTGAAACACCAAGGTTGATCTCGCTCAGCGACGTTGCCTGTTCCTTGGCGCCAGTGGCAATCCCGCTGATGTGGGTGGAAATATGACCCACACTGTCAATGATCTGCTTAAGCTCAATTCCGGTTCTGCCAACCAGGTCCACACCGCTGGCCACCTGCTGTTTGCTTTGACCGATAAGCTGTTTGATCTCGCCGGCCGCCCCAGCAGACCTTTGCGCCAGCGCCCGCACTTCTGAGGCAACAACCGCAAAGCCACGGCCTGCTTCCCCCGCCCGGGCCGCTTCGACCCCGGCATTCAGCGCCAGCAAGTTGGTCTGAAAGGCAATGTCGTCGATCATCCCTATGATCTTGGCGATTTCCTCAGAGGAACTCTCGATCTGCGACATCGCCGCAACAGCGTCCGAGACAACCTGGCCGCTGCGTTCCGCGGCAGTCTGGGCCTCGCTGACGATGCCTTCCACCTTCTCTGCACCTTCCGCCGAGGAATGCACCGTGCCGGTCAGCTCCTCGATGGCCGCTGCGGTTTCCTCCAGCGTGGCAGCCTGGCTCTCGGTACGCTGAGACAGGTCGCTGGCTGATTTGGAAATCTCATCCGCTGTGCGTCCGACAGCTTCGGATACTTGCGTCACCGCGCCCATCGCTGTGCCAAGCTGCTCCGCCGAGCGGTTGAACGCCTCGCCCAGTGCGGCAATGTCCGCCTGATCGGACAGTTTGACCCGGAAGCCCAGATCCCCCTGGCTCATCGCGTCCAGCCCCTTGGCAATTTCCTGCAGCCCAAGACGGCGCACCGTTACATCAGTGGCCACTTTGACCACCCTTTCCACTGTGCCATCCGCATTTTCAACCGGAGCATAGGTCGCCTGGATCCAAATGGTGGCGCCGTCTTTGGTCACCCGCGGGAACTGATCCGTGAACACACGGCCAGCGGCCAGGTCTTTCCAGAATGACTTATATTCCGCACCCGCGGCAATTTCAGGCGCCACAAACATCGAATGATGCCGGCCCGTGATTTCTTCCAGCCGGTATCCCAAAGCAGCAAGAAAATTGCCGTTTGCGGTCAGGATTGTGCCGTCCGGTTTAAATTGGATTGTCGCCTGAGTGCGATCGACCATACCGGCAATAATCCTGGCACCGCTATCCTGCTCTGCGGGCCTGGACGCTTTGAATTTGAAAAACAATGAATTTCTCCGCGCGTTCCTGATTCTCGATGGCTCGCGCCGAAAGTACCGTGAAACCAACAGAAAATTCTTAACGTCCCTGGATACATGCGCCTAAGTGTTCAGCCCCGGCATCTGGCTGATCGGATCCTTTATGAACCTGTTTGGATCTGAAGTGTAAATCTTGCAGATGCACCAATATGGCGTGCGTGCTGAGTGTTTTGAAACGGCAGCATATCCCGGACTCGGAGCAATTCTGCGAACCCACTTGCATTCCGCATCTTGTGCGTTTGATTGAGGACATCGTTGGAACCGAAGGACCGATTGCTGTGACAGGTCCGCACCGATATTGATCGACATCAATTATGGTTGACTGTCTTGCAGTTAGCAGGCCGAACGGGGACGGCGTCGCAAATTTCAGCCTACTCCCTGCAATTAGCGTCCTGCCAAGCCCCTGGTCACTGCCCTTGGCCAGTTTGGGTTCCCTGGCCGGTTCACGGCGGATTACGGATTATCTGCCGCCTCCGACAATGTCAGCAACGGAACCAGATCCGCCTTGTTTCTGATCAGATCGGCGACGGTGCTGCGGTCGAGGACACTCAGAAACGCATTGACCGCTTCAGCAAAGACCCCTCGAAGCCCGCATTGGGGCTGGATCAGACATTCTCCGCAATTGGCAACTTCGAAGCTTTCCTCCATGCTCCGTACGACTTGCCCCACATTGATTTCGCTAGCGGCCTGTCCGAGCTTGATGCCGCCGTAGCGGCCGCGAACGCTCATGACGTAGCCTTGCCGGACCAGCTCGCTGACGATCTTCATCAAAGAGCTGTGCGGCAGACCGTAGATGCGGCTCAATGTCTCAATCGAGTGCAGCTCTTCGGGCTTGGACGCCAGAAAAATAAGAATTCTCAACGCGTAATCAGTTGTCAGGTTCAGCTTCATGCGGGGCTCCGATCACGCTTTTAATATTCATTTGGGTTGCATCTTTCAATGCCGCAATCATACATGCATCCAGCCTGAATGTTTCAGGCGGTGAAACTCACGACGCAGGCCGCAGGCTTGCCAACCGACAAATCAGGAGCGTGCAATGGCACAGCCACTCAGCCAAACCACCATCGACACCGTAAAGGCGACCGTTCCGGCGCTGGCGCAGCATGGGCGCGAGATCGTAGCAGAGATGTACGACAGGCTGCTGGCCGATCCGGAAATCCGCACACTGTTCAACCAGTCGCACCAGGACGGCGACTCCCCGCAGCACGCAGCATTGACCAACGCGATTCTGGCCTATGCTCAGAACATCGAAAACCTCCCGGTGATGGCCGCAGCGGTCGAGCGTATTGCAAACAAGCATGTGGGCCTGCAAATCGAACCCCGCCATTATGATCATGTCGCCAGCGCCTTGCTGGCCGCGATCAAGGCAGTTCTCAAAGAGGCGGCGACCGAGGAGGTGGTCCGCGCCTGGGGTGAAGCCTATTGGTTCCTGGCCAATATCCTGATTGGCCGCGAAGAGCAGCTTTACCAGGACACCGCAGCGGCAGAGGGCGGCTGGCGCGGCTGGCGGGAGTTCCGGATCGACAGGCGGATCCAGGAGAGTGCTGACGTGATGTCTTTTGTCCTGAAACCCGTCGATGGCAAGCCCCTGCTGAAGCACAAGCCGGGACAATATCTGTCCTTCGATCTTGATGTGCCCGGGGCAGGCAAGCTGCGCCGCAATTATTCGATTTCCTCAGGGCCATCGAATGAGTTTTACCGGATCACGGTCAAGCACCAGAAAGGCGGCCAGGCCAGCACCTGGCTGCATGAGCAGGCAGTCGAAGGCACCATGGTTAATGTTGCTGCACCGGCTGGAGAGTTTTTCCTGAAAAGTGGCCAGGAGGCTGATGTTGTCCTGCTGTCGGCCGGTGTCGGGCTGACGCCGATGATTTCCATGCTTGAGGTTCTGGCCGCAAACAATCGCGGTGCGACCTACCTGCATGCCACACAAGACAGCAGGCATCACGTCATGTCTGATATCGCGCGATCCCTGTCCCGCCGGTGCGTCACATTTTTTGAGGATCCCAGTTCCGAAGACCGGGCAGAAGCAAACTTCGATGTGGAAGGCCGCATCACTCCGGAGTGGCTGACCCGGAACACCAATACAGATCAGGCTGAATACTACATCTGCGGTCCAAAGGGATTCATGTCGATGGCTGTGAACGGCCTGAGGGCGGCTGGCGTTGACGAGAACCGAATCTTCTACGAATTTTTCGGGCCAGCGCAGGATTTGGACGCCGCGTAGCAGCAAAAAGGCGGCACAAGAAGAACGGTCCTTCCGACCGGGCACCCGTATCGGGGGACCACGATCGTCGAGAACCATGCAACGCGAAGCCGACCGCATCTGCCTTGCGGTCGGCCGTAGCCAAAGCGGCAAGTGGCTATCAGAAGTTAATTAAACAGCTAAAATCACATGGCCATGATTCAAACTTGCTGCAAACTGCGTGAGTGACTGCTTTCCCCTCTGCAATGCAGCAGTGGATTTGTAGCTGCGCAGCTGGTTTGCATGCTTCGCGCAAAAGAAATTCGGCACGCCCGCTTTGGTCTGAGGGTGTGTGGAAACTCACCTGGTTTCCCGACGATGGGGATGTTTCAGTCGATTTTTCGGAGGCAGCCGGATTTTGGGTCGATTTAGTGCCTTATGCGCCGGAGAGGGTTGAATCCGCGCCGTGTCCTACGCCCTCCCTCGGGCGTCGTTCCCGCTGGGAACCGGCTGTTGGAATCCTCGCTTTGGTCCTTTTGGTTCAGGCTGCTTTGAACTTGGTATGGTCGCGCATGATGGCGTGAAGAATTATCGCTAGCCGCCGAGCCAAGGCGACTCTGGCTTTGCGCATTGCTGAGCGGGCCGCAATGCCGAGCGCCCACGATTTCAGTTTGATCGGAGCCGTGCATCTGGTGAGCATGACGTTTGCCGCCTCATAGAGGAGCGTCCGCACTTTGACATCTCCACGTTTTGTGATGCTGCCCGTGTAATCAATTTCGCCGGACTGATGCCGTTGCGGCACGAGCCCGAGATACGCTCCCGCGTCACGCGATTTCTTGAAGCGTGATGGATCGTCAAAAGCGGCCGCGAAGGCCAGCGCGGTTATTGGGCCGACGCCCGGCACTGTCATTAAACGTCGGCAAACGTCAGATTTTCGAGTCATCTTCCTGATGTCGGCGTCGATGACGGACAGGGCTGTCAGAATAGCTTCGCGCGCTGCAAAGAGCCACGTAGCGCAGCATGCAAGCCGGGTACACCATCGCTGACTTTCAGTGCCGCATCCCTGAACGCAGGCGACAAGGCTCGAGGCAGCCGCACACCAAACACGACCACTAGGCCGCGGATCAGATTATCTGAGCTACCCCCTGAATTTCGGACACTGACGTAAGCTGCGATTTGCTGTCTGCTGATCTTCGACGAAGAGGAGATCAGAGATGTCGAAACGGAAGAACCATTCGCCCGATTTCAAAGCGAAAGTCGCGCTTGAGGCTCTGAAGGGCGAGCGGACTGTTGCTGAGCTGGCGAGCCAGTTTGGCGTTCACCCAACGATGATCCACAGCTGGAAGCGGGCTCTTCTGGAGGGCGCGTCCGGCGTGTTCAAGCGCGGCGGCAGGAAGCCCCAGGAGATTGACGAAGAACAGGTCAAAGAGCTGCACGCCAAGATTGGGGAGCTGGCCGTTGCCAACGATTTTTTGTCACGAAAGCTCAAACCGTGGATCGGCAAGTGAGGAGGAAAATGATCGAGCCTGCCAATGCCAATCTGCCCATTAGCAAGCAGTGCAAGCTGCTGTCGATCTCGCGGTCGTCGTTCTATTATCAGCCCAAAGGCGAGACGGCTCTGAACCTGATGCTGATGCGCCGGATCGACGAACAGTTCCTGGAAACGCCGTTCTTCGGTGTGCGGCAGATGACTTGGCATCTGCGCAATGAAGGTCATTTGGTGAACGAAAAGCGGATCAGGCGGCTGATGAGGGTGATGGGGCTCATGCCGATCTACCAGAAGCCCAACACCCGCTGCCCGGCAGCACATGCAAAGCATGTGCGAGAGGGGGCAGGGCTGCGAAGGGGCACAAGACCTACCCCTATCTGCTGCGTGGTCTGCGGGTGGGGCGCCCGAACCAGGTCTGGGCGGCAGACATCACCTATCTGCCAATGCGCAAGGGGTTCCTGTATCTGGTGGCGATCATTGACTGGCACACGCGCAAGGTGCTGGCCTGGCGCATCTCGAACACGCTGGAAGCGGACTTCTGTGTCGAGGCGCTGAACGAGGCCATCCACAAGTTCGGCCCGCCCGAGATCATGAATACAGATCAGGGCAGCCAGTTCACGTCCTTCGCCTGGACGGACAGGCTGTGGCGATCCGGTGTGCGCATCTCGATGGATGGCAAAGGCCGGTTCCTCGATAACATCTTCGTCGAGCGGCTTTGGCGGAGCCTGAAATACGAATGCGTCTACTTGCATGCTTGGGAGACCGGATCAGAGGCGAAGGTCGGCGTCGGAAAGTGGATCGAGTTCTACAACCGAAAACGCCCACATTCCGCCCTTGGCGGCAAACCCCCGGCCGTGGTCTATTGGCTGAGAAAACACAAAACCCAACCCGATCAGCAGGAGCAGAGAGTAGCTTAAATTACGCCAGAACCTGTCCAACAATTGGGGAGTAGCTCAATCAATCATCACGCGCTGCCCGACTAACTTTTTGCGAGCTGCGATAAGGGACCGGACTGCATGAGCAGGCAGGGATTTGACGCGGGTCGGTTTGTAGAATCCGGTCCGAGCCAAGTGGGCCAAACCGCGCGCATCGTTCCTATCCGTCTTATGCCCTGCCAGCGATTTGAGCGCCTGGTAGGCCTGTCTGCTTTCAATGCATTGCACAGGAACGCCGCGCTCTGTGAGGCCGTGATACAGCCTGGGAGCCATTCTGCCGGTCTCAAACACCGCGTCCTTACAGTCAGGTCCAGCGGCCAAGAATTCTGCTATCGCAACTGACGACGTTTGGGTTTTCCCTTCCCGGATCAAAGTACCTTCGCGATCAAAGACGCAAATATGGGGCTCTTCCATTGAGACATCCAACCCGGCAAAGTAATCCATCTGGTAGCTCCTCAAAATTACGTACGGTCCAGACACCACAGTGTCTTGGTAGGCCCAGATGATGATTGCGCCATATTGAAAAACTCCTTCTTGATTGAGGTGTCCGCGGCTAATTCGATTCCCTCATTGGGTGGGAGGATCGGCGATGATAGGACCGCGGCAAGAGGCGCAACCGGCGCTATTTTACAAGTTCTCGCTCGAGGATTATGTCCCGCAAACCATCTCCTGCGCTCCATCGGCCGGTTTGTGGATCTGTCCGGGATCCGCAGCTACCTTGCCGATTTCTGCAGCCACACGGGTCGGCCTTCGATTGATCCCGAGCTGCTGATCCGCATGTTGCTGGCCGGCTATTGCTTCGGCATCCGGTCGGAACGGCGGCTGTGTGAAGAGGTCCACCTGAACCTCGCCTATCGCTGGTTCTGCCGGCTTGATCTGAGCGACCGGGTCCCGGATCACTCGACGTTTTTGAAGAACCGCCCCTTTTGGCAGATTGCTTCGCAATCGCCTGCCGGGCAATGCATGGCCGGTTTCACGACAGCGAACTGTTGCGGCATGTCTTCGAGACAACCGTCGCGCTGTGTATCGAGGAGGGTCTGGTCAGCGGGCAGCGCATGATCGCGTCCGGGAGCGTGTTTCGGTGATCCAAAGCAAGACTAAGCAACCTGTGCAGTTCGAACTGACCGAAAATACTAGAGAAACTGTACTGGCCTGGGTCAAGTCGCCCGAGATGTTTGCATGCCCGTTCATGTTTCCAAGTCGCTTCCATGATCGGCCTCACATCTCGACTCGCCAGTACGGTCGGCTGGTCCGCGACTAGGTAATAGCGATTGGGTTGGAACCAAGCGCCTACGGCACGCTTTCGCTCCGCCGTACGAAGGCAGCGGAAATCTATCAAAAGACTGGCAATCTCCGCGCAGTCCAACTTCTGCTTGGTCACAGCACGGTGCGTTACCTGGGCGTTGAACTTGAAGATGCTTTGAGCATCGCTGAGCGTATCGACATCTGACCTACCTTGGCGAACGGTGCAGCCGTTCGCCATTCCGAAGCGGAGGCCCAACCTAAACGCAGCGTTGGTCGGTAGCGAGCCCATCTTTACCGGATGCTGCAGAAAAGACGTACGGCAGCATCACAGGTTTGCAGAGTTTTGGATGCCTGCAAGGCCTGAAACAGAGGTCGGCGACCTACAGATCTCTAAAAACCGGACAATCAGCGCTGTTTGCACAGCTTGGCGTGAGCGGGCAATCACCACCCTGTATTGCCCGATGTTTTCCTTGAGCGGCCGCGCCACGATGGGGTCGCCTTCAGTCGTGCAGTCCTGTTTGGGCGGGAAGCCTGCAAGCGTAAAGCCGAACCCCTTGCCGACGTAGGCCTGCACTAGCTCGCGGGATTGGGACTGGAACGGCACGTCGGGGTGAATCCCCGCAGCTTGCAGCAGTTGAAGGTAGCTTGGGCCGGGGCCAGCAGGCGAGACGGAGATATATGGCAGACCGGTCAGGTCGGACAGGCTGATCTGACTCTTCGCTGCTAGGGCGTGTGACGCTGCCAACAGAACCAGGGGTGGCAGCTCCAAATGAACTTCAGCTTCATGCCGCTTTGGATCAAGCCCCTGGTCGAAGACCACCAGCACATCCACCTCGCCAGCATCCAGCGAGTCAATCAATGCCGGATAGACTGCTTCCTTCACCTCGATACGGACACCGGGATGGCTTTCGCAGAAGGCGAGCACCGCAGGCAGAACAATCCGCTGCGCCAGTGCGTGATGGGTGCCGATGTGAAGCCTGCCGGCGCGGCCTGACGCTAAATCTGCGGCGTGTTTGTCCAGCGTCCCTGCCTGCGTCAGAAGCGCGTTGGCTTGGGCCGTGAATTCTTCGCCAGCGCGGGTCAGCCGCATGCCTTGTGCGGGAAACCGGTCAAACAGGGTCAGGCCGGTGGCGGCCTCCAGCTTGTCCAGAGCCGAGGCGATGGCTGCGGCAGAGACATTCAGCTGCCGCGCCGCCTGGGCAATACCGCCCTGCCGTGCGGTTTCCGTCAGGTAGGTAAGCTGGCGAAGGGTGAAGCGAACCATTGGGAAAATCTCTCTTTGAAACAGATTAAATCAGTTTTTCCAGCCTTTGGGCAGGCCCTATGCTGCCTGCAGGTAACGGCGGAGGATATCATGGACATTTTGCCAATGACCGGCGGGCTAGGTGCGGAAATCCTGGGGGCGGATATCCGCCGCAGAGAGGATTTCAGCGCCATCCGGGACGCATTTGCGGAATACTCGGTGATTGTGCTGCGGGGGCAGACCGCCGGACCGGCGGATCACCTGGCCTTTGCCCGCCGTTTTGGACCTGTGAATGTCAACCGGTTCTTCAAGCCGGTCGAGGGCCACCCGGAAATCGCCACGGTCCTGAAAGAGAAGGACCAGACAGAGGCCGTTGGTGAAGGATGGCATACCGATCATTCCTATGATCAAGAACCGGCGATGGGCTCTATTCTTCACGCCATCGAGATGCCGCCCTATGGCGGCGACACGCTGTTTGTCTCCATGCGTGCCGCCTATGAAGCACTCTCAGAACCGATGCGCCGGTTTCTTGATGGTCTGACGGCTGTACATTCCTCGCGGCATGTGTTCGGCGCCGCCGCGATGGACAGCGAGGCCGTAAAATCGGGCCGTCTGGGCAATGCAGAGGCCGCCACCCAGGATGTCCGTCATCCGGTGGTCATCACCCATCCGCTGAGCGGACGGCGTGGCCTTTTTGTGAACCCGGTCTTCACCACCCGCATTGAAGGGCTGAACCCGGAAGAATCCTCGGCGCTTCTGGCCATGCTTTATGCCCACTGCCAGCAACCGGAGTTTCAATGCCGCGTGCGCTGGCGGGCCGGTGACATTACCATGTGGGATAACCGCGCCACCTGGCACAAGGCGATCAATGACTATCACGGCTTCCGCCGCCTGATGCACCGTGTCACCGTCGAGGGCTGCCCGCTTGCCTCCGCCCCCGCGGCCTGCCCCCTGATGAAAGCTCAGTTATGACCAGCAATAGCCCCCAGGCAGTATCCGCCCGGCCCAGTGTCATCCTGATCCTGGCGGACGACATGGGGTTTGCCGACCTTGGCTGCACCGGGTCTGAAATCCAGACCCCCAACATCGATGCGCTTGCGCGTGGGGGTGTGATGCTGTCTGCGATGTACAACTGTGCCCGCTGCTGCCCGACACGGGCGTCGTTGCTGACTGGGCTTTACCCGCATGATGCCGGCGTCGGGCATATGGGTGCCAATCTGGGCTCGCCTGCCTACCAGTGGTTCCTGCGCAACGACAGCGCCACAATTGCCGAGCATCTGCGCGCCAGCGGCTATGCCACGCTGATGTCCGGGAAATGGCACGTGGCAGGCGACTTCGCCCCCCGCAGCGTAGACCACTGGCGGATCGGCGATGTTGAGCATCCAACCCCGCGCCAGCGCGGCTTTGACCGTTTCTACGGAATCATGGACAGGGCGACGCATTTCTTTTCGCCGCATTACATGCTGGAGGATGACAGCCGGGTCGAAACCTTCCCGGATGTTTTCTACTTCACCGACGCCATCACCCATAAGGCCATCGGCATGATTGAAGGCGCGGTGGCGGACGAAAAACCCTTCTTTCTCTACCTCGCCCATACTGCGCCGCACTGGCCGCTGCATGCCCACCCAGAGGACATTGCAAAATACGACGGCGTCTATGCCAAAGGCTGGGACCGTATCCGCACCGCGCGCCATGAAACGATGAACGGTCAAGGTGTGTTCCAGCGCAGCTGGGACATCTCCCCGCGTGACAGCACCGTGCATGGCTGGGAACAGGAAAAGAACCGGGATTGGGAAGCCAGCAAGATGGCCACCTATGCGGCGATGGTGGACCGCATGGATCAGTCGGTTGGCACGTTGATCGCGGCCCTGAAACGGCTCGGGCAGTTCGACAACACGCTGATCCTCTTCCTGAGCGACAACGGCGGCTGCGCCGAGTTCATGGCTGAGGACGGCTGGGCGAAATTCTACCCGGACAAAACCCACGACGGGAAGCAGATCACCATGGGCAATGTGACCGGCCTGCGTCCGGGCGATGCCCAGACCTTCCAGAGCTATGACAAGCCCTGGGCCAATGTCTCCAATGCGCCGTTCCGCCTGTACAAGCATTATGTGCATGAAGGCGGCATCTCGACCCCTCTGGTGGCCCATTGGCCGGAGGGGTTCACACCGCGCGGCATCGCCCATGCGGCCTGTCACGTGGCCGATATCCTGCCGACCATCCTGGAAGCCGCCGGCGCCGCCTATCAGACCGAGGTCGGCAGCCATGAGATCCAGCCTCTGCAAGGAGAGTCGCTGCTGGGTCTCTTTCAGGGCAAAGACTGGCGGCGTGAACAGCCGATCTTCTTTGAGCACGAGGGCAACGCCGCGATCCGGCTAGGCCAGTTCAAGCTGGTTCGGCTGCATGATTGCACTTGGGAGCTTTACGACATCGAAGCCGACCGCACCGAACTAACCGACCTTGCGGGCCGCAACACCGCCCTTGAGAAAGATCTGATCCGCCAGTAGCAGGCTTGGGCGCTAACCACCGGTGTCCTGGACTGGAACGAAGCGCTGCCGAAACTTCTGGCGGCGTGGAAGATGGAAAGTGCAAATGGCTGAAGCTGATGGTTAAGCTGCTTCTTGGGGCCCCTTAAAAAAGTCGGCTTGTCCCGCGCAGTGTGAGTTTGCGGCTGGCGTGGTGATTGGCAGCTGAAGATCTCGCGGGCTGCTTTCCTCCTGTCCTTCCTGCCAATTTTAGAATGTGATCGCTGACGAGACCGCGATCGCTTGTACAGAAGTCAGCCGCGCCTCCGTTTCGATCTAGCGCGCCTGGCATATTCCGTTTGATTGGTCCGCCTGCCATCCGGAAGACACGAGGTCTTCCGAAGTGAAAATCAGGGAAGGCTTCGCCACTGGCGGAACAGGAGGCGCGAGCGGGAATGTTGGAGACACGAAGAAGGAAAGGTTCTGTCGCAAATGGCAAAACTATGTGTCGCCCGACATTACATGTGTGGGGCGACACATAGTTTTACCCTTTTCAGGAAGCCTAATCGTTGGTTTCAAAGGGAAATTCTGACGATCAGCGCAGCGAATTTGCCTTTTGCGACTCGTAGGTCTTCCATTCGGCGCTATGAACCAGATTTCTAGATCAGTTGTTATTCTGCTGTTTGATCGTCCTCAGCGGCGCAGAATGCATCCAAAGTCATGAGAACATCTGCCAGTTCTGCTTTCACGCGCTTGAGACGTTCTGTCGTCATCGATTCGTTGCGCCCAGCCAGTTCAAGGACGACGGCAAGCACCGTGTCTGAATGCCTCATAAGTTCAATAAGATATTCAGCCGTTGGTCCGTAAGAACCGGATTGAGCTACTCCCCAATTGTTGGACAGGTTCTGGCGTAATTTAAGCTACTCTCTGCTCCTGCTGATCGGGTTGGGTTTTGTGTTTTCTCAGCCAATAGACCACGGCCGGGGGTTTGCCGCCAAGGGCGGAATGTGGGCGTTTTCGGTTGTAGAACTCGATCCACTTTCCGACGCCGACCTTCGCCTCTGATCCGGTCTCCCAAGCATGCAAGTAGACGCATTCGTATTTCAGGCTCCGCCAAAGCCGCTCGACGAAGATGTTATCGAGGAACCGGCCTTTGCCATCCATCGAGATGCGCACACCGGATCGCCACAGCCTGTCCGTCCAGGCGAAGGACGTGAACTGGCTGCCCTGATCTGTATTCATGATCTCGGGCGGGCCGAACTTGTGGATGGCCTCGTTCAGCGCCTCGACACAGAAGTCCGCTTCCAGCGTGTTCGAGATGCGCCAGGCCAGCACCTTGCGCGTGTGCCAGTCAATGATCGCCACCAGATACAGGAACCCCTTGCGCATTGGCAGATAGGTGATGTCCGCCGCCCAGACCTGGTTCGGGCGCCCCACCCGCAGACCACGCAGCAGATAGGGGTAGGTCTTGTGCCCCTTCGCAGCCCTGCCCCCTCTCGCACATGCTTTGCATGTGCTGCCGGGCAGCGGGTGTTGGGCTTCTGGTAGATCGGCATGAGCCCCATCACCCTCATCAGCCGCCTGATCCGCTTTTCGTTCACCAAATGACCTTCATTGCGCAGATGCCAAGTCATCTGCCGCACACCGAAGAACGGCGTTTCCAGGAACTGTTCGTCGATCCGGCGCATCAGCATCAGGTTCAGAGCCGTCTCGCCTTTGGGCTGATAATAGAACGACGACCGCGAGATCGACAGCAGCTTGCACTGCTTGCTAATGGGCAGATTGGCATTGGCAGGCTCGATCATTTTCCTCCTCACTTGCCGATCCACGGTTTGAGCTTTCGTGACAAAAAATCGTTGGCAACGGCCAGCTCCCCAATCTTGGCGTGCAGCTCTTTGACCTGTTCTTCGTCAATCTCCTGGGGCTTCCTGCCGCCGCGCTTGAACACGCCGGACGCGCCCTCCAGAAGAGCCCGCTTCCAGCTGTGGATCATCGTTGGGTGAACGCCAAACTGGCTCGCCAGCTCAGCAACAGTCCGCTCGCCCTTCAGAGCCTCAAGCGCGACTTTCGCTTTGAAATCGGGCGAATGGTTCTTCCGTTTCGACATCTCTGATCTCCTCTTCGTCGAAGATCAGCAGACAGCAAATCGCAGCTTACGTCAGTGTCCGAAATTCAGGGGGTAGCTCAGATATCCAGTTTTTCACCGTTCGTTCACTCGCTCCAGTCCACCGCATGGTTGCTTTCGCCGCCTGGCCCGCACCGCCGAGTTCTTGTGACAGAGCTGAGCTGATCGCCTGTCGGTATTCTGACGCGAAAACGCGCCCTTCGCATTCTCGATGAAACGACTTGCCCTTTTTATGCAACATGTTTCCGCCCCTCTCCCATTAAGATTGAGAAAGGAATCGCAGAGATCCCGCGCAGATTTGCGAACTTGGATGATGGAGGGCGGCAACATTGAGCTGGCCAGATGCTGATCAAAAAGAAGAAAATCGTCGCAAGGCAGCGCATTATGTGCGCATGTCGACCGAGCATCAGCGCTACTCGACAGAAAACCAGGCGGACGCGATCCGACGATACGCGATGACTTTTGACGTGCCCCCCGCTGTTCCCTCGCTCATGACGAGAGTCTGCGGGTTTGTGCTCTGAACCCCAACCTTGGACCGCCGGAAGCTGGATTTTTCCGGCTCTGTCACGATGACGGGCTAGTGACGCCATCGGAATAGTGCATGGCGATCGGTACGTTGTATCCGATCGCACTGTGAGGTCTGTCCTCGTTATAGTGTCTACGCCAATCCTCCAGCTTTTCGCGGGCGTCCGCAAGGCTCATGAACCAATGGGCGTTCAGGCATTCCGCCCGGAGCTTGCTGTTAAATGCTTCGATGAACCCGTTGTCCGTGGGTTTTCCAGGCCGTGAGAAGTCCAACGTGACATGGTTGGCGTAGGCCCAAAGATCCATATCGCGCGAAATGAACTCGCTGCCGTTGTCGACACTGATCGTTTTCGGATAGCCGATCCGCCCGCAGACCCGCTCGAGCGCTTGCACGACATCTTCGCCTCGATAGCTGAAGCGCGGATCAGCCGCCGGGCAAAGCCGCGAATGCGTGCCGACGATGGTCAGGATGCGGAGTCTTTTACCCAGGGCAAGCTGGTCGTGAACGAAGTCCATCGCCCAGGCATCGTTCGGCCCAGTGGCCTCCTGGCGGTCTTCTCTGAGCTTTGCCTTCACCCGGCGCTTCGGGTGCTTGTTCCTGAGCTGCAGGCCCAACTCGTTGTAAATCCTGCGGGTCTTCTTCATATTGATGATCCACCCCTCCCGTGTCAGAAGCACATGGACGCGCCTGTAGCCATAGCGCACACGCGTTTCTGCAATCTCCTTGATCCGCCGCTCGACGGCAGCCTGGTCCGTCCGCCGGAGCTTGTAGTGGTCGGTAGAGGTGTCGAAGCAGATGGCCCCGTCGCCGGTGGTCGCTCGGACCAATGGCGCAACCACCGGCAACCCCTCCGGATCGACACGCCCCAGTCGACGCACATCCCGGTGACGATCTCGCGCAAACGGCCAGGCTCCAGAGCTTTCGCCGAATGACATCCTGAAGCATTTCCCGGTCCAGTGTCAGATCGGCTACGATCTTCTTCAGCCGGGTGTTTTCATCCTCCAGCGCTCTCAGCCGGCGCATCTCGTCCGGCAGAAGACCCCCGTATTTTTTCTTCCAGTTGAAGTACGTCGCCTGGCTGATCCCCGCCTTGCGGCAGATCTCCGCGACTGGCGTGCCTTGCTCGCCCTGCTTCAGGATGAACGCCTTCTGCACCTCCGTGAACTTCGATGCTTTCATGCGATTCCGCTCCTCTCCCAGCCAGGGAAACTTAGCGGAAAACTCCAGCTTCATACGGTCCAGTTTTCAGGGGGGCAGAGCATTTGATTTTGGTAGTCGTCGGTTTCGGGCTTGGCAAGCGCGGCGGGCGCGGAGCCCTCAAATAGCTCATGCACCTGCCGCGCTTGCTTTGGCGTTCTGTTCCCCAGCGAAGAGTGCGGCCTGACGTTGTTATAATCGTAACGCCACAGCGCCAGTTTGCGGCGGGCATCGTCCAGGGTATCGAACAGCTCTTCATTGAGGAGTTCGTCCCGCAGACTGCCGTTGAATGACTCGATTGATCCTCCCCCACTGAAGTGGTCCGCCCGTATAGTCAGGAAACGGAGGATCGAATATGGGAATAAAGCGACACAAGCCGGAAGAGATTGTCACGAAGTTACGGCAGGTTGAGGTGCTATGCGGCCAAGGGATGCCGCGTGTTGATGCCATCCGCCAGGTGCAGATAACCGAGCAGACGGTTTACCGCTGGCGTAAGCAATATGGCGGCATGGGACCCGAGCAACTGACAGAACTCAAACGGCTCCAGAAAGAGAATGATCGCTTGCGCCGAGCCGTGTCCGACCTGACGCTGGACAAGCTGATCCTATCGGAGGCCGCACGGGGAGTGATGGCCGTCTAGGAATTGATCCTGTGGATCAATTCAGGCCTGAACGGGCGGAGCCCCTGAGCCCTTCGCGTCGCCGTGCTTGCATTGACCATGTGCAAAGTCAGCTCCACATCTCAGAGCGGCGGGCCTGCCGAGTGTTGCGTCAGAATCGTTCGACGCAGCGCAAAGCTCCGAGGGGCCGTGCCGATGAAGACCGGCTGGTTGCCGACATGATTGAATTGACCAGGCAATATGGCCGCTACGGTTATCGCCGGATTGCGGCTTTGCTGCGAGATGCGGGCTGCCCCCTCCCGGCAGATTGCTTCGCAATCGCCTGCCGGGCAACGGGTGAACGACAAGCGTGTTGAACGCCGATGGAGGCGTGAGGGGCTTAAAGTGCCAATGAAGCAGCCCAAGAAAGGGCGGCTCTGGCTGAACCCTCTCGGGACATTGCTTCGCAATGCCCTGCCGGGCAGTGGACGGTTCATGCATTCGATTACGGCCAGAGTATCGCAACCATGTCTGGTCGTATGACGCTCGCCATTGTCACTCGGACCAATGGCGTTCCCAATGGCTCGATGCATCATCGAACCGATGATGGGAAAGCGTTCCGAACGCTCAACATCCTGGATGAACACAGCCGGGAATGTCTGGCGATCCGGGTGAAGCGCAAGCTGAACTCGACCGAGGTCATCGACGCGCTTACCGACCTGTTCATCCTGCGCGGCGTGCCTGCGTACATTCGGTCAGATAATGGCCCGGAGTTCATAGCTCAGGCCGTTCGGGCCTGGATCGCAGCGGCCGGTGCCAGAACGGTCTACATCGAGCCCGGCTCGCCTTGGGAGAACGGATACTGCGCGAGCTTCAACGCCCGCCTCAGGGATGAACTGCTGAACGGGGAGGTCTTCTACAGCCTGCGAGAGGCGCAAATTCTGATTGAAAAATGGAGGAAGCACTACAACACGAAACGACCACATAGTGCCCTGGGCTACCGCCCACCGGCCCCGGAAACCATCGTCCCGATGAAACCCAGGCCAATCATGCACTAACATTCAAACTGGACCACTTAAGTGGGGCTGATCAAAAGGGAAGGTGCTGTCCCAAAAGGACAAGCTATGTGTCGCTTCACAACATGTGTCAAACGTCAGGCAAAACTGACCCGATGATGACTGTTTTTAAGGACAAATTGCCTGCACCTGCCAAGCATTTCCACCCCAATTGTCAAGCATTTCTGACCCAAGCCAAGCCGTTTTTCGCTGCAAACGCAGCCAAGGCGCCATCCTGTGTCCTCTTTGCGCAGGCAGCTGACGTTGCTGCTTCATGCAGTGGACGGCAGCTTCGAGCCCAAACCACCGGGTGCTGCTCAATGCACGAAAGGTCAGAAATCGAGCAAAGTTGTCCTTGGCCGTGGCTGCGTCAGCCCAAGGGAATCTTCTTCGTTCGTTTGATCTTCTTCAGAGCGGCAACTAAAGAGCGGGCATTCGAGTTCAACGTTTCTTTACTGGCTGTTCAACCATCGGCCCATTCTTGGGATGCAATATATTTTTTTGGCTCATCCCATTCGCAGCGCCAGGGCCTGCGACAGCACGCACATCAGTTCGAACATCAGTGACACTCCCAGCCATGCGGTACCGCCGGACTCGTCAAAGGGCGGCGACACTTCCACCAGATCGGCGCCGATCAGGGTGACGCCCGCCAGTTCGCGGATCACCTGCTGCGCCTGAAAGCTGTTGGGGCCGCCGATTTCCGGCGTACCGGTGCCGGGCGCATAGGTGGGATCGACAAAATCGATGTCATAGGTGCAATAGGCGGGCTGGCTGCCCAGAATGCTGCGCACCTCTGCCATCACCTCCTTGATGCCGCGGTCGAACAGCTCTTCCACGCGGATGATGCGGATGCCCTGCTCCAGGCCCCATTCGATGTCCTCAGTGTTATAGGCGGTGCCGCGGATACCGACCTGGACAAAGCGTTTCGGGTCAACCAGCCCTTCTTCCACCGCGCGGCGGAACGGGGTGCCGTGGGTGTATTTGCAGCCGCCGAAATAGCTGTCGAAGAGGTCAGTGTGGCTGTCGAACTGGACCAGCCCCAACGGGCCGCCCTGGGCCAGAGCGCGCAGGATCGGTAAGGTAATCAGGTGATCGCCGCCCGCGGTCATCGGGGTGATGCCCTGCTGTTTCAAGCCGGTGTAAAAGGCGGTGATGCGGTCCAGATTGTCCGGGATGTCCACCGGGTTGGGCGGCACGTCGCCCAGGTCGGCGCAGTTGACGGCGGCGAAGGGGCTGATGCCGGTGACCGGGTTCATCGCCCGGATCATGGTGGAGTAATCGCGCAGCTGCCGCGGCCCGTGGCGGGCGCCGGGGCGGTTGGTGGTGCCGCCATCCCAGGGCACTCCCACCAGCCCCATCTGGACGTCGCTGAAACGGGGGTGCTCTGGCGTCAGCAACGGCAGCCGCATGAAGGTGGGCACCCCGGCAAAGCGCGGAAGGTCCATGGCTGAGACCGGCTGAAAGAAGGTGTCGCCTTGCTGGGTCATGCTGTTGCTCCGTTCTTCACGTTTTCCGCAATCATCGAAATCATCTCGAACATGATGGCCGAGGCGGTCAGGGCGGTGATTTGGTTCGGGCTGTCCTTGGTCGGCATCATACAGACGATATCGCCGCCAACGATATTCATGCCGCGCGCGCTGTGAAGCAGCGCCACGGCTTCGTCGATATCAAACCCCTTTTCGCCCGGCTCCAGATTGGACACTGCCGGCGCAATCGCAGGGTCAAGGCAATCAAGGTCAAAGGTGATGTAGACCGGCTTGCCCGCCATCACTTCCCGGATCTGCGCGATCACGTCCTCCAGCCCGCGTTTGCGGAATTCCTTCATGGTGACGATGTTGTAGCCGTAGTCATAAGACGGCTGCAGCCAGTCGAGCGTGCGGGGATGGCCGCGCAGCCCAATCTGCATGGAATGATGCGGGTCTACCTTGCCCTGATCAGCCAGATAGGCGCCCCAATGAGCGGCGGATTTCTTGGCGCCCAGGAAGTGGTCGACTTTGGTGAAGACGTCCGTATGGGCATCGAAATGCAGGAAGCAGACCGGCTCGCCCTTGCTGATCTGGCCGCAGCCGATAGCCTGCACGATGCCGCCGGTGATCGAGTGGTCGCCACCGACAGAGACAGGCCGGGCGCCTGCGGCATCGACCTTCTGGTAGAAGCGGGTGATCTGCTCGATGCAGTCTTCGTTGTCATTGGCGCGCGGGAAAGGCACATCGCCGACATCGGTGATTTTGGCGGCTTCCCAGGGGTTCAGCTGGAACTCACCGTGCATCCGCCGCCCGACCGCCGAAACATTGCGCAGCGCGCGCGGGCCCAGATGCTGGTCGCGCTCGGTGGTGCCGTTGCCGGTGGAATGGGGCACGCCAACCAGGGCGATATCCTGGCCCTGCGGGCCTTCATTGGGGCAGCGGAACAGGGTGGGGATGCCCCACCAATAGAGGTTCTCCATCATGGATTTCAGGTGTTCGTCAGCCATGAGCAGTCTTTCGGGGTTAGAGGGAAAAGGGCCCCGATGCTAAAGTTGCGGCACCGGGGCAGTCCGGGACAGCCCGGGGGAGGGTTCAGTTTTCGCCGGATCTCCTGCGGTAGGCGCCCTGTGCGATACGGTCAATCACCATGGCGCAGAGAAGGATGGCGAGACCGCCCAGCAGACCCTGGCCCTTGGCCGCGTATTGCAGCGCTTCCAAGATCAGGGCGCCTAAGCCTTCGGCACCGATCAGCGAGGCGATCACCACCATCGACAGCGACATCAGGATGGTCTGATTGATGCCGGTCATGATCGAAGGCAGTGCCAGCGGCAGCTCGACATTGAGCAACAACTGGCGGCGCGAGCAACCGAATGCGACGGCGGCTTCCTTGGTCGTCTCTGGCACGCCGCGCATGCCCAAAGCGGTCAGGCGAATCACCGGCGGCATGGCAAAGATCAGCGTTGCCAGCACACCCGGCGGCTTGCCGGTGCCAAAGAAGGCGATGATCGGGATCAGGTAGACGAAAGCGGGCATGGTCTGCATGAAGTCCAGCACCGGTTCCGCGATGGCATAGGCACGTTTGGACTTACCGAACCAGATGCCCAGCGGAATGCCGATTGCCACACACAGAAAGGCGCCGGCACCAATCAGCGCCACAGTGATCATTGCCAGCTCCCACAGCCCCATGAAGGCGAGGTAAGCAAGTGAGGCAGCGGTAAAGATCGCCACCCGCGGCCCGGCCAAGCGCAGCGCCATGATGACGGTTACAAACATCACCACCGGCCAGGGGGTCTGAATCAGCAGCACCTCCAGCCCATCCAGAACCCAGCGGATACCCGCGGTCACCCCGTCGAACACATTGCCAAAGTTGTTGGCCAGCCAGTCGAACCCGGCATCGCCTTTCTTGGACAGCGCGGCGAAGTATTCCCTGCCGACCGGGAATTCGGTGATCGGCAAGCGTTCCCCCAGCAGCCCGCCGGTGACGCTGGCCATCGCCTCATCCGGCTTGGCGACGGTGAAGCGCACGAGCGTCAGCGGCCAGATTGCCAGCAACCCGATGGCACCGAAGATCAGCCCGCTGCGGTTCATGCCTGACTGTGCCTTCTGACCCGAACGCCAGCGCAGATACTGTGCCTCAAATGCGGTGTTGGCATAGAAACCTTCAGCCAGCTTGATCGCAACCATCAGCGCGAGGCCGGTCAGAAGAATAGCGATTGCGGTGCTGTTGGCAGCATTGGCAGCCTCCAGCGCCTTGTCGGCGGCGGCGCGCAGGTTATCGGCAATCTTCAGCTTGGCAGCCGCGCCGGCGGCGTCCCCGGCGGCGGTCAGATCCGCGGCCTGGGCCTCGCGTTTGGCGATGTTGGTGAGCAGCCGCTCATAGCGGACCAGATGTTCGGCGCCCAGCTCCCCCCACAGGCCGCGGCCGATCTGCACGAGGGCAAACAGCTCCAGTACCAGGAACATCCAAAAGAAGCCCCAGGCGCCGCGCGCAGCCCCCCACAGCGGACCGCAGATAGCGGCCATGGCGTTCCAGGACCAGGCAAAGCCGGTCTTGCCCTGGATACGGGCAAATTCTCGGGCATAGTACGGCCCGTTTTCAACCGCGAACTCTTCGACACTGAGACCGCGTGATTCAAACGAAGTATCCTTCATGCCTTGCCTCCCTGAATGCCCTTCAGCAGCGTGGCGCGGTCGACGACGCCGATGTCGGCGCCATCGTCGCCGGTGATGACAATCACGTTCTCTGTTGAGGTCGCGATATCGATCAGCTGGTCCAGATCGGTGCCGTGATGCGCCCGCGGGCTTTCGTCGAAATCCACCGAGCGGGTAGGTGTGTATTCGCTGATCGGCACCATGATTGAATGGGCAAAGACCAGTTTCAGTTTCGAGATGCCCTCGACAAAGTCGCGCACGTAATCGTCGGCAGGCTGGGTGACGATTTCTTCCGGCGTGCCGATCTGCACGATGCGGCCGTCCTTCATGATGGCGATGCGGTTGCCGATCCGAATCGCCTCATCCAGATCGTGGGTGATGAAGACGGTGGTTTTGTTCAGCTCAGCCGAGAGCTTCATGAACTGGTCCTGCAACTGGCGCCGGATAAGCGGATCGAGTGCCGAAAAGGGCTCGTCCATCAAAAGCACATCGGGATCCGACGCCAATGCCCGGGCCAGCCCGACCCGCTGCTGCATACCGCCTGACAGCTCACGCGGGAAACGGTCTTCGAAACCGGTGAGATTGACCTTGTCCAAACAGCGCTGGGAGACGTCCCAGCGGGTGGATTTCGGCTCGCCGCGCACCTGCAGCGGAAAGCCGACATTGTCGCGCACGGTGCGGTGCGGCAGCAGCGCCATATGCTGGAACACCATGCCGATGTTCATCGCCCGCATTTCGCGCAAGGCAGCGTCTGGCAGGGTCAGCATATCCCGGCCCATCACCGAGATATTGCCCGCAGTAGGCTCAATCAGCCGGTTCAGGTGGCGTACCATGGTGGATTTGCCGGAGCCCGACAGCCCCATCACGCAGAAGATCTCGCCGCGCTTCACCTCAAAGGACACATCGGCGATGCCGACCACACAGTTGAATTCCGCCAGCACTTCGGCCTTGCCCAGGCCGCGCTCACGGATCGCCGCCATCGCGGCATCGGCATTGTTCCCGAATATTTTCCACACGCCGTCCAGCGTGATCACATTGTCAGTCATCAGTTCAGTCTCCGGATGTCCCGGTTCGTTTGGCGGGCAGCGCTGCCGCCCGCCTGTGACCCTTGGGTTCCGGCAGTTTACTGGAACCAGGAGTCCACCAGATCGGCGTTTTCATCGACCCATTTGCGGGCGAATTCAGCCGGATCCTGGCCATCCACCGACAGCGCATAGACCACCGCGTTCACCTGCTCCGTCGTCAGCCTCGCCTTGCCCAGCATTTCCGCTGCTTCGGGCTGGCTGTCGGAGAGACCAGCGGCATAGAACACATGCAGCTTGGCTGCGTCCCAAGCTGTGCCCGCTTTGGAGTTCTCCAGCCAGTTTGGGTCATCGGTCGGCTGTTTTACGTCCCATTCACCGGCGTCGTAGGCGGGCTCGCTCAGCGGCACCAGATCATAGAGCGAGAACATGTGGTGCGGCGTATAGCAGTAAAAGACGATGTTCTGACCCTGCGCCACCGCGTTGTCGACCTGGGCCAGCGCCAGGGTTTCGTCCATTTCCATCAGGTTCATGGTTTCGGCGTAGCCATAGGATTTGGCGCGGATCTTTTCGACATTGGTCGAGGCCCAGCCTGCGCCGCCAATCCACATCTCGCCGCGTCCGTCGCCGTCTGTGTCAAAGTTGGCGGCCATGTCCGGATCGGTCAGATCGCTGAGCGCCAAAATTCCGGTACGCTCCTGAGTGTCTTTTGTGACGCAGATCTGCTGGTCGGACAGTACGGCGTTCGGGTTCAACGCCACGGTGCCCTTGCCGGAAACGAAGGTGTCATGGAGGTTTTGCTGATTGGGCAGCCAAACCTCCGGGTGCACATGCATAGCGCCGGAATCCATTGCCTCGAAGATGATCGGGTTTGTGCCGTTCTGCAGCTCCACCGAGAGGCCCAGATTGTCCTCCAGAGCTACCTTCAGGATGTGCGCGGTGCCACGGACAGAGGCCCAGTTCGGCACCCCGATCACTACATCCTGCGCCATGGCAGTGCTGCCGAGGGCGGCGGCCAATGTGGCGGCTGCCAGAGTCTTTGTCGTCTTCATGTTTCTTCTCCCATGTTGGTTGGCCACTTTGTTTTTGATTGTGCGTCCGGCGCGTGATCAGGATGCCAGGACCATTTGTCTTGAAAGGGTCAGGGCGGCTTGCAACAGCACGTTGCAACCGGCCTCCAGGTGGTCAGGATCGGCCCATTCGGCTTCGTTATGGCTGAGCCCGTCGCGGCAGGGCACAAAAACCATCGCGGCGGGCACCTTGCGGGCGACTTGGCAGGCGTCATGGCCTGCGCCCGACACCATCCGGCGCCAGGGCAATCCGCTGTTCTTGGCCGCGGCTTCGATTGCGCCGACACAGTTACCGTCGAACTTCACTGGCGGGTTGTGCCAGATCATGTCCAGCACGACCTTTGCCTCTTGCTCCTCGGCGGCGGCGCGGCGGATGGCGTTGTCCATGCCGCCTAGAACCGCGTCGTCGGGATGGCGGACGTCGATGGTAAAGCGCACTTCGCCAGGGATGGTGTTGCGGGAATTGGGGCTGACGTGCACCTCACCCACGGTGCCGACGCCGTCGGGGCCATAGGCCAGGGCGATCCGCTGCACCTCCTGAACCAGCCGCGCCGCCGCCACCAGCGCATCGCTGCGCCCTTGCATCGGGGTGGAGCCGGAATGGGCATCACGCCCGGTGACGGTGACATCATACCAGCGCTGGCCCTGGCCGCCGGTGACCACACCTATCACCTCTTCATTGGCTTCCAGCACCGGGCCCTGCTCGATATGGCCTTCCAGAAAGGCGCCGAACTGGTGGGCACCGCAGGGTTCGGAGCCTGCATAGCCGATCCGCTCCAGCTCATCGCCAAAGCTCAAGCCCTCGGCGTCTTCGCGGCTGAGGGCGAATTCCAGATCAAACAGCCCGGCATAGACGCCCGAGCACAGCATGGCGGGCGCAAAGCGGGCGCCTTCCTCGTTGGTCCAATTGACGATTTCGATCGGGGCATCGGTTTCCAACCCCAGATCGTTCAGCGTGCGAACCACCTCCAGGCCCGCCAGCACGCCATAGACACCGTCGAACTTGCCGCCATGCGGCTGGGTGTCCAGATGGCTGCCGATGGCGATGGGCAGGGCATCCGGGTCGCGGCCCTCGCGGCGGGCAAACATGTTGCCCAGCCGGTCGTAGGTAACGGTGCAGCCTGCGTCCTCGCACCAGCGGGTGAACAGTTTGCGCGCCTCCAGATCGCCGTCCGACAGCGTCAGCCGGCCGCAGCCGCCGCCCGGCAGGGCATCAATCCTGGCCATCTCCATGATGCTCTGCCACAGCCGGGCGCCGTTTATGCGGTGGTTGCTGCTCATGCGCTTTGCGGGGCGTCTTCGCGGCAGAGCGCCTGGCTCAGGCAATGGACGCCGCCGCCGCCCAGGGTGAACATCGACATGTCGGGGTCGTAGACCTCGAACCCAAGTGCGCGCATCTTGGCGTTCAGATCCTTGGCGCCGGCCATCGACAGCACCTTGCCGTCCCCCAGTGCAACCAGGTTCACGCCCAGGTTCTTGGCCTCGGCATAGGAGACGTCGACGATCTCGATGCCCCAGCCCTTGACGATGTCCACCAGCCAGGGTTCCATTGCGTCGATACAGGCCACTGCCAGTTTCTCCGCCAGCGGAACAATCAGCCCGTCCATATGCACAAATTCGCGGCTGATCGGGGCCACCACGGCCTCCCAGCCCTCGGCGCGGACAAACTCGGCGACCTGTTCGGAACCTTCTTTCTCGGAGCGCTCACCGCAATAGCCGATCAGCACCCGGCCCGGCTCGATGATGTTGAAGTCGCCGCCCTCGAAATGGCCCGCGGTGGCAAACTTCCAGATCGGGATATCGTTTTCCTGATAGAATTTGATCGCGGTGGCGTAATCCGCACGGCGGCATTTCAGCTGCATATGGCAGATCAGCGCGCCCCAGGGCGTCATGGCCGAGCTGTCGCGGGCAAAGAAATTGCGGTGCAGCACCTCGTCGCTGTCCAGATAGTGGCAGGTGACACCCGCCCCTCAAAGACCGATACCATCTCCGAGTGCTGCTTCATCGCCAGCTGCAGATCGAACTGCACGCCGGTCTTATCGGCATTGGCCAGGGTGCGGCCGATCAAGGGGCCGGCCTCGACCCATTTGAAATACTCCGGCTTGCCCAGCAGAACATCCGTCAGCTTGGCATAGTCGTTGTTGATCCCCCAGCGCTTGGCCATTGCAGTGCTTGCATCCATGCTGCTCAACCTCCCCGTCATTACATGCTTGGCAAACAGGATTGGCCGGGTTTTGTTTTTATTAAACCACAAACTAAAGGACTTAACTTCTACGTTTTTACAAGTATGGTGAGCTCATGCTGCCACCCGCCCTTTCCAAAGCCGATTTGCACCTGCTCTACGTGTTCTGCACGGTGGTGAAGGCGCGCGGGTTTTCGGCGGCGCAGATCACTTTGAATGTCTCGGCGTCGACCATATCGCGGCAGATTGCCGATCTAGAGACCCGGCTGGGCATGCGCCTGTGCCAGCGCGGCCGCAAGGGGTTCCGGCTGACCGACAAAGGCGAGATCGTCTATGCCGCCTCGCACAAGCTGTTTGCAGCGCTGGACCAGTTCGGCGAGACGGTGGACGGCACCCGCGGCAAGCTGGTGGGGCGGCTTTCGGTGGCGGCGATCGACAACTGGGTGTTCAACAACGAGGCGCCGATCATGGGTGCCTTGGGCGAATTCACCCGGATTGCGCCGCAGGTCGAGGTCGAAATACATTCCCTGGCGCCGGATGACATTGAGATGGCGGTACAGGATGCGCTGATCGCGCTGGGGGTTGGCGTGTTTCATAAGCACAAACCCGGTTTGATCTATGAGACCTTGGGGTTCGAACGGATCGGACTTTATTGCAGCCGCGGGCATCCGCTGTTCACGGCTGACACCCCTGCTCAGGTTGAGGATTTTCTGCCCCAGGCCAATTTCTGCAAGCGGGCCTATCTAAACGAAGACCTGGTGGCCCCGGTTTCGCGCGGGCTGCCCTCCAACGCCAGCGCGCATCAGATCGAAGGCATTGCCATGCTGGTCCTGACCGGCCGTTATATCGGCTACCTGCCGGAAAGCTTTGCCAATATCTGGGTGCGCGAAGGGCGGGTGCGCTCTGTGGGGGACGGCATGTTTGACCTGAAGTCCGAAATCAAGCTGGTGCGCAAGCGCGGCGTGGAGCCAAACCTTGTCGTGAAAACCTTCATCAAGCTTGTGAAGAAAAGCTGCGGGCCACTTAGACAAGAAAATTCACAAATTAGTTGAGACACTCAAGACTTGGTAAAGGCGGTGCTTCCTTCGGACGGCGGAGGTCAATTTGTTACCTAGCCGAAAGTCCACTCTTTAAAACCGAAACTGGCAGCTCGCTTTTGCAGAGAAGCCCCACTTCCCGTTTGAGTGGCCGTCAGCCGCAGTCGCAAAGCGGATGATCCTGCCGTTGGAGCGTGCGCAGCAAAAGGCAGCTTTGTCCGGCGCTTCGTAAATCTGCCGTCTCAAGTTTTCTGCATGGTCGACGAACGGCCGGTCTTCCCGCTGCCCTGCGGCGCTGACATCCGAGCGCCTGCGGCAAATCTCGCGCTGCGCGCGCTCGCAGCAAAGAAATCCAAGGTACAGGTTGGGCTCTTTTGGCACCTTCGCTGCCTACCGCATGAACGTTCGTTTTCTGGGTTTGGGTCAGAAACCTGACAAGAAGGTCAGCTTTGCTTGGCATCTGACAAATAGAAAAAGTGGCGGACCGAGGAGGATTCGAACCCCCGACCCCTTGATTCGTAGTCAAGTACTCTATCCAGCTGAGCTATCGGTCCACTGCCGCGGGGTGTAATCATAGCGCTGGAGAGTCGCAACCCCAAAACCCAAAATTAGTTTCCTCCGGCCTGCATATTCCCGTCAGCCTGCTTGCCACGGTCAAATCGTGCCGTCGCCCTTGGGCAGGCAGATCTCGAATGCCGTGCCGCCCGGGCTGGTTTCCTTCAGCACGACCGATCCGCCATGGCCGCGGGCCAGCTCGCCTGCAATGGCCAGGCCCAGCCCGGTGCCGCCCTTGCGGGCACCGCCCTGGAACGGGGTGAACAGATTGTCCTGCGCTTTTTTCGGCAAACCGGGGCCGGTGTCGGAAACGGTGATGTACCAGGCGTCCTCTTCCTCGCGCGCATCAACCCTGATCTGACCCGGTTTCCCGGTGGCGGTGATCGCCTGACGGGCGTTGCGCACCAAGTTCATGACTATGCGGAACAGCTGTTCGGAATCGGCACGCAGCATCATCGGTTTGGGCACTGCATTGACGATCTCAATCAATGTGCTGTCCGCGGCCAGCAATTCGCTTTCGGCAATATCCGCTGTGATTTCATGCAGGCAGACCACTGCAAAGGTGGGCGACGGCTCCTCGGCGCGCCCAAACGCCAGAGTTCCCTCGCACAGGGAGACCGCGCGGGTGATCGAGTTCACCAGTTTCGGCGCCAGCCGCCGCACCAGGGGGTCCTCGCTCATCTCGATCCGGTCGGTGAACAGCTGCGCCGAAGTCAGGATATTGCGCAGATCATGGCTCACTTTGGCGACCGCGCCGCCCAGCTGGGCCAGCCGCTCGCGCTGCTTCAGCGCGTGGGTCAGCTCGGTCTGCAGCTGCATCAGAGCCTCTTCTGCCTCGCGCAGCTCCACCACGCTGGAACTCGGGTGGATGATGCCGCGCGCATCCTCAGGCGCCGCCGCATAGCGCTGCATATAGCCGACAACGCTTTTGATCGGTTTCACCAGCACAATCCGCACCGCAACAAACAGCAAAAGCGCCGTGAAAACCGAGATCACCGCCGACAGAACCAGGATCCGCACCCCGTAATCGATCATCGCCATCCGTAAGGGCGCAGTTTCCATGGTGACTTCGATCAATATCCCCGCATCGCGCACCGGTGCGCCGATTACCCGGATAATCTCGTTTTCCGGCCGGGACAGCCGCAGCACCGCATCCCGGATCAGAGTCATTGCCCCGGCCATCCGCAAATCATAGGTGCCGGTGATCTGCTGCGGAATCGGCGAGGCCAGCATCAGCTGGCGGATCTCGTCGCGGCGCAGCACGACGTTATAGACACCTGCGTTCTCCAAAAGCTCCGCTTCCAGTTCCGTCGCCAGCATGTCATCAGCCAGCAGCGCCAGCGACGCGATCTGCGCCCGCTGCAACCGGTCGGCCAGAAAATCCTCGCGGAACCGCGCAATCGAAGGCACAAAGATCAGGATCTCGGCCAGCATCACGAAGACCGTGGTCAGGACCAGAAATCTGCCCGAAAGCGTGTTGAGCATCCCGCCGCCCTTACCTCAAGGTATCCAGCGCTGCACCACGCGCACAGCGCGTTTCACAAAACCGCTCTCAAACAGCCGCGGGGTGAAATAGGCCCCGGCAACCCGTTTGTTAATCTCGCTGATGGAGGGGTAAGGCGCAACCATGGCTGCAATCTGGCTCATTTTCAAACGGTTGGCCAGCGCCATCGACCACAGGCCGATCAATTCCCCCGCCTGATGGCCTGCGATGGTGGCGCCTACGGGACGGCCCTTGAAAACCATTACCTTGATGAAGCCTTTGGTCCTGCGTTCGGCAATGGCACGGTCGTTGTGATGGTAATCGAACCGTGCCACCTCCAGTTTGACACCGTAGATATCCCGCGCCTGCGCCTCGGTCAGGCCGACCTGTGCCAGTTCCGGATCGGTATAGGTGGCCCAGGGGATATGGCTGGTCTTGGCCTTGGACGGCAGGCCGAACAGGGCTGAGCGGATAATTATGCCTGCGTGATAGCCCGCCACATGGGTGAATTGCAGCCCGCCGGCCACATCGCCGATGGCATAGACACGTTTGTTGGTGGTCAGCAGACTGCCGTCCACCTTGATGCCGTTGCCTTTGGTTTCAATCCCGGCGGCAGCGAGGTTCAGCCGCTCCATATTGGCCTTGCGCCCCACCGCCATCAGCAGGTGGCTGCCCTTGAACAGGCTGCCGTCCCTGGCCTCCACCTCAACCGCGCCGGCCTGACCGCCGATGCGCGAGACCATGGCGCCCTCGGCGATCTCCACACCTTCTGCGCGCAAGCTGTCCAGCACTAGCGCTGCGGCCTCCGGATCATCTTTGCCCAGCGCCTTCAGCCCTTCGATCACAGTGACCTTGCAGCCCAGGCGCACATGCGCCTGCGCCATCTCCATGCCGATCGGGCCACCGCCGATGATCAACAGATGCTCCGGCTTCTCGCGCAGTTCAAACAGGGTCTCGTTGGTCTCGTAAGGCACTTTGTCCAGCCCTGGGATCGGCGGCACCAGCGGCGAAGACCCCGTGGCGATCACCACCCGCCGCGCAATGATCCGGTGCGGGCCTGCTTCGACCTCTGTTGGCGAAACAAAGCGGCCGAACTCGCGGATCACCCGCACGCCAAGGCCCTCGAATCGTTCCTGGCTGTCGACCGGGGCGATGGTATCAATCACCGCCTGCACATGATCCTTGGCCGCGGCATAATCCACCTGCGGGTGCTGATCCGGCACACCAAAGGCTTGGGTATGCGCCTGGGCGTGCGCCGCCTTGCCGCTGGCCAGCAGCGCCTTGGAGGGCACACAGCCGTAGTTCAGGCAATCGCCGCCCATCTTGTGGCCTTCCAGCAGCACAACCGACGCCCCCATCTGGCTGGCACCAGCCGCCGCCGACAGTCCGCCCGACCCGGCGCCGATAATCAGGAGATCACATTCTATGCGGCTCATGTTCAGGTATCCTTGCTGTTCTTGCCACGCAGAGTGCCGCGGACGGATTTGACCAGGATCGGCATTGCCGCCAGCACGCACAGGCCCAGAATAGGCCCGATCACATGCGGCTCCCACAACAGGCTCAGATCCGGGTCTTCACCGCGGTCGAACACCGCCCCGACCCCGACCCCGATCCAGGTAAACACAATGGCGCCCGGAATAATCCCCGCCGCCGTGGTCCACAGGAAGTTGCGGAACTTCACACCGACCAGCGCGGGCAGCAGGTTGGCGACAAAAAACGGCACCGCCGGAACCAGCCGCAACAGCAAGAGCACCTCGACCTCGTTCTCGCGCAGCGCCTGTTTCAGCATCTGCACCCGGCCTTCTGCCGCTTCCATCCTGGCGGTCAGCGCGGCGCCCAGCCCCCAGCGCGCCGCCAGAAAGATGCCCGCCGCACCGATGGTGGCCGAAATCACGTTGACCGCGGTGCCCGCCGCCAGTCCGAACAGGAACCCGCCAGTGACCGAGGCCACCGCCGCACCCGGCAGCGAAAACAGCACGATCACAATGTAGAGCCCCATGAACAGCGCCACGAGACCAAGGTAATTCTGATCCCGGAACGCCATCAGCGCCTCGCGGTTGTCGCGCAGCGTGTCAAAACTCAGGTAGTCCTTCAACGTCACCGCCCCGATCAGTGCCACCACCGCGACGGCAATCAACGGCAGATGGCGGGCCATGCCCGGCTTGGCCGCAGGCTGATCCTTTGGCTCGGAATCGGTCTTGGGTGTCTCGCTCATATCGCTCATACGTCCGTCTCTGTGGCAGTGCAGTGTAGCTACGTGTTAAATGGCCCGCAGGCGAGGGTGGGCAGCCCTGCCTCACGGCTGCTTGATCACTTGCCCCCGGATTCGTGAGGTTTGTGGCAGAATCACTGCCCGGATGTTACATCCGCCCTGCCCGGAGGCTGTTCCGGTGCGGTTTTTGGCGGAAATGTTGCACGCCAGGGTTCCGCGCCGCCATGCTTACAGGGGTTTTCTCACCCTAAAAGGTGTTTTCTCACCTCGCAGGGTTTGACTTACCCGCCGTTCCCTCCTAAAGACCGGGCTTCGAGATAGACCCCCGGGAGGCGATTCCGCGCCCTGCCCGAAGATACAATGTGGAGACCGGAGCGATGAAACGCACCTATCAGCCTTCGAACCTGGTTCGTAAACGCCGCCACGGCTTCCGTGCGCGCATGGCCACCAAAGCTGGCCGCAAGATCCTGAACGCACGCCGCGCCCGCGGCCGGAAAGAACTGAGCGCATAAGCTCAGTTCCAGTTCTGACGGACATGACACCGCCGGAGGCCCCAAGGACGGCACTGCTGCCCGCGGGGACACGCCTCCGGCGGTGTCCGTTTGCGCAGCTGATGCGCCAAAGATCGAGGTCATGGCCAAGCGCCGTGATTTCCTTGCCTGTGCCCGCCCGCCTGCCCGCAAGCAGGGCACCAAGGGCATGATGGTCCAGGGCCGCAACCGCCAGGATAATGGCGGCATCCGCATGGGGTTCACCTGTTCCAAAAAGGTCGGCAATGCCGTCGCCCGCAACCGCGCCAAGCGCCGGCTGCGCGAGGCCGCACGGATGATTCTCCCCGCGCATGGCCGTCCGGGATGGGATTACGTGCTGATCGGCCGCGCGATGGAGACCGCCCAGCGCCCGTTCGAGGAACTGAAGCGCGACCTGATTTATGCGCTGAAAAAGATCCACGGCCAGTAAGCCAGAAAAAACCAGGCTCCGCGCATGTCCGCGGGAAGTCCGTGCCACTATGGCTGCAGTTTCTCCGGCCGATAGGCTGGACAGCGCCCGACCCTCCCCTCGGGAGGGCGCTGCCCTCATTGCCATGCGGCGCAGCTCACCCTATCTAACCCGCATGACCCCGCTGGCCCATATCCTCGCCCTGCCTGTGCGCGCCTACCGGCTGCTGTTCAGCCCCTGGGTCGGCTTCAACTGCCGCTACCAGCCCACCTGCTCGGCCTACGCGCTGGAAGCGCTCGAAAAGCATGGCGCGATCAAGGGCTCCTGGCTTACTGCCCGACGGATCGGTCGCTGCCACCCCTTCGGCGGCGATGGCTATGACCCGGTGCCTGGCGGCAAGGACTGAAGCCGGAACACCTTTTTTTCTTGGCAAAACGCACTTCCTCAGCTAGGGCGCGCCCATGCTTGATGATGATCTGGACGAAATCCACCCGCTGTTTGCCGGCGCCCCCTCGACCACCGAGTTCAAGAAACTCAGGAAGCGCATTGTGCGCTATGCCCGTGAGGCGATCGACCAATACGGCATGGTGGAGCGCCGCACGGACGGCAGCACGCCCAAGTGGCTGGTCTGCCTGTCGGGCGGCAAAGACAGCTATACCCTGCTGGCGGTTCTTTATGAGCTGAAGTGGCGCGGCCTGCTGCCGGTGGACCTGCTCGCCTGCAACCTGGATCAGGGCCAGCCCGGTTTTCCGGCCACAGTGCTGCCGGAGTTCCTCGAAAAGATGGGCGTGCCGCACCGGATCGAATATCAGGACACTTATTCCATCGTGATGGACAAGGTTCCGCAGGGCCGGACATTTTGCGCGCTCTGTTCGCGCCTGCGCCGCGGCAACCTGTACCGTATCGCGCGCGAAGAGGGCTGCTCCGCCGTGGTGCTCGGCCACCACCGGGACGACATTCTGGAAACCTTCTTCATGAATCTCTTTCACGGCGGCCGGCTCGCGACCATGCCGCCAAAACTGGTGAACGAGGAAGGCGACCTCTTTGTGTTCCGCCCGCTGGCCCATGTGGCCGAGGCCGATTGCGAAAAATTCGCCCGTTCCATGAACTATCCGATCATCCCCTGCGACCTGTGCGGCAGCCAGGACGGGCTGCAGCGTCAGCAGGTGAAACAGATCCTGGATCAGTGGGAATCAAACAGCCCGGGCCGCCGCCAGGTGATGTTCCGCGCATTGATGAATGCCCGGCCTTCGCACCTGCTGGATCCGAAACTGTTCGATTTTGCCGGTTTGGAACTGAAGAACCCGGATTCCGGGCCGGAAATACCGGATATTCCCAAGCTGCGTTAACTCCCGGGTTAGATCAGCACCCTAGTCTCATGCCGAAACGACTGGCTGCAGACGAAAGGTCTGAGAATGACAAACACAGGATCAGGTCTCCTGGCACGGCTCCGGCAAACCCTTGCCCCGGCACTTTTCGGGCCGCCTGTGCTCGCTTTCCTGCCTGCCCTGACCCTGGCCACCTATTGGCTCGGCGGCGAAACCGCATTGCTTTCGGTGGCACTTGGCCTGCCGGTGCTGATTGCCGTCGCCGGCGGGTTCAGCAAACTGGGCGGTGGCGGCGGCCTGCCGCGCGACAGTGTCACCGGCATGATGCTGCGCGACGGGTTCGAGCATGACACCGCGCGCATCTATGACGAATGCGCGGAAACGGATCTGCGCTCCGCGGTCTTCATCCTGGAACTGGACGATTACAAAGAAATGGCGGACCGGCACGGGCTTGAGGCCGGCGACCGTATCGTTCAGCACTGCGGCACGCAGATCGCCTCGGTCCTGCGCCAGCACGATACAATTGCCCGGATCGGCGACAGCCGCTTTGCCATCTGCCTGGCCCCGACCCTGCAGCTGGATCTGGAATTGTGCATCCAGCTGGCCGGCCGGATGCAGACCGCCGCCGAGGAACCTGTGCCGCTGGATGGCACCAACATCTACGTGACCTGCTCCATCGGCTTTTGCCAGCGCAACCGGGCTCCGGGTAAGACCGGGTCCGACTGGACCGGCGCCGCCGTGACTGCCCTGGCCGAGGCGCAAAGCAATGGCCCGGGCGGCATCCGCGCCTTTTCGGTGGATATGTCCGGGCGCGGCGGGACCCGTTCCAACCTGCGTGAAGAGGCTGCTTCGGCCCTTGAATCCGGTCAGATTCAGGCTTGGTTCCAGCCGCAGATCTGCACCGACACCGGCCGGGTTTCCGGGTTCGAGGCACTGGCCCGCTGGTCGCACCCGGTGCAGGGGCTGATCCCGCCCTCGACCTTCCTGCCCGCACTGGAGGAAGCCGGGCTGATGGACCGGCTGAGCCAGGTGATGCTTTACAATTCCCTGGTGGCGATCAAGGCCTGGGATGCCGCCGGCGTCCAGGTGCCTTGTGTCGGGGTGAACTTTGCCACTCAGGAACTGCGCAATCCCGGTCTTGCAGGGCGCATCAAATGGGAGCTTGAACGATTTGAGCTGCCGCCCAGCCGCCTGTGTGTGGAGATCCTGGAAACCGTGATGACCGATCAGCCCGACGGTGTGATCACCCGCAACATCCTCGCCCTCAGCGAAATGGGCTGCCACATCGATCTGGATGATTTCGGCACCGGCCATGCCTCCATCGCCGCGGTGCGCCGCTTCAGCATCTCCCGCATCAAGATCGACCGCTCCTTTGTGATGAAAGCGGATCAGGATCCGGAACAGCAGAAACTGATCTCCGCGATCCTTACCATGGCCGAACGGCTGGAGCTGGAAACCCTGGCCGAAGGGGTCGAAACCGCAGGCGAACACGCACTGCTGGCGCAGCTGGGCTGCGGCCATGTGCAGGGCTTCGGCATCGGCCGCCCGATGCCGTTCGACCAGACGCTGGACTGGATCACGTCCCATGAAGCCAAATTGCAGGACACGCCTGCGATCGGCCGCCAGACCCCCTGAATACTCAATTCCATTGATTTTCTGCTGCGCCAGGGCCCTATGCCGCCCCGGCGCGCCGCGATTCTGCTTGACCTTTGCGGCCCACCTCTGTTGAACCCCACGTGTCCTTCCCTACACGAGGTGGCAGTCCCCAATGGACGATCAGAACAAAAATCTTATTCTCGCAACCGTACTCAGCTTTCTGGTGATCCTGGGGTGGTACACCTTTTTCCCGCCGCCAGAGCCGGAACAGGCGCCTGAAACCGCGGTCAGCGAATCCGCGCCCGCAGGCGATACCGCCCTGGTCCCCAGCGCCTCCGCAGACGCGGTGGCCGAGACCGCCGCGGAAGAGGCCGAAGCCCCCGATGCGCCGCGCGTTGCCATCGACACCGCGCGCCTGGCCGGCAGCATCTCGCTGCAGGGCGGCCGGATCGACGATCTGTCGCTGAAGGACTACCGCGAGACGCTGGACGAGGGGTCTCCGATCGTCAAACTGCTGAAGCCCGTGGGCGACGCAGGTGCTTATTACGCGCTCTACGGCTGGGCGCCGGGTGCGGGCCTGTCGCTGGACGATGTGCCGGGTGCCAACACCATCTGGACCGCGCCGGCAGACGCCGCCCTGACCACCGACAGCCCCGTCACCCTGACCTGGGACAACGGCAAGGGCCTGACCTTCTCCCGCACCATCGCGGTGGATGAGGATTACATGTTCTCGGTCACACAGTCGGTGGCCAATGCCTCCGGCGGCAGCGTCGCCCTGGCGCCCTACGGCACCCTGGCCCGCCATGGCCAGCCTGCGGACCTGAAGAACTTCTTCATCCTGCACGAAGGCCTGGTTGGAATGTCGGACGCCGAACTGGCCGAAACCGACTATGACGACATGGCCGACTTTGAGCCCGACCCGCGCGACGGCTCCCGGGCCGAGGTCAAACAGGTCGCAGAGAACGGCTGGATCGGTTTTACCGACCACTACTGGATGTCGACCCTGATCCCCGAACCGGGCCAGGCCTTCCGCTCAATCGCGAAATTCGACGAACGCCGCGAGATCTATCAGACCGACATCGTGCTGCCGACCATCACCGTGGCAGAGGGCCAGTCCTCTGAAGTTACCACCCAGCTGTTTGCCGGCGCCAAGGAATGGGAAGCCATTCGCGGCTATGAAAAGGGAGGCATCCAAGGCTTCCTGGATGTCATCGACTGGGGCTGGTTTTTCTTCCTGACCAAGCCGATGTTCTGGCTCTTGCACAACTTGAACGTGCTGATCGGCAACATGGGCTGGGCTATCATCGGCCTGACCGTTGTGATCAAGATCCTGGTGTTCCCGCTGGCCTATAAATCTTATGCTTCGATGGCCAAGATGAAAGAGCTTCAGCCGGAGATGGAGAAGCTTAAGGAGCGCACCGGCGACGACCGCCAGAAGATGCAAAAGGAGATGATGGAGCTTTACAAGCGGGAGAAGGTGAACCCCGCCGCGGGCTGCCTGCCGATCCTGATCCAGATCCCCATCTTCTTCTCGCTCTACAAGGTGATCTTCGTCACCCTGGAACTGCGCCACGCGCCCTTCTTCGGTCCCTTCCAGGACCTCAGCGCGCCGGATCCGACCTCGATCATGAACCTCTTTGGCCTGCTGCCCTTTGCCTCCCCGGCACCGGAAAGCATCATGGCGCTGGTCTTCATCGGTATCCTGCCGATCCTGCTCGGCATCTCGATGTGGCTGCAGCAGAAACTGAACCCGGCGCCCACCGACCCGACCCAGCAGATGATCTTTGCCTGGATGCCCTGGGTGTTCATGTTCATGCTCGGCGGCTTTGCCTCCGGCCTGGTCGTCTACTGGATTGCCAACAACACGATCACCTTCAGCCAGCAGTACCTGATCATGCGCAGCCACGGCTACAAGCCGGACGTGTTCGGCAACATCAAGTCGGGCTTCAAGAAGAAGCCGAAGGCTGACAGCTGATGACGCACCAAGTTACGGACATCTGGCGCCACCCGCTCAAGTCCCACGGGCGTGAAGCGCTGGAAAATGTAACCCTGACCGCCGGGCAAACCATGCCCGGCGATCGCGTTTGGGCGGTGGCGCATGAGGTCTCCAAGGCGGACGGTTCCGAATGGGCGCCCTGCCAGAACTTCACCCGCGGCTCCAAGGCGCCCGGGCTGATGGCCATCAATGCCCGCCTGGACGATGCCAGCGGCCAGCTGACGCTGACCCACCCGCACCGGCCTGACCTGACATTCGACCCGGAAAATCCTGCGGATCTGCAACGTTTCCTTGATTGGGAGAAGCCGCTGACCCCGGCGGGCCGTGCCGCCTCTGCCCGGATCATCCGGGTGCCGGGCCGCGGCATGACCGATACCCCTTTCCCCTCGGTTACCCTGTGCAACCGGGCCTCTCACCGGGCTGTGGAACAGGCCATCGGTCATGATCTGTCACCCAAGCGCTGGCGCGGCAACATCTGGTTCGATCTGGATGAGGCCTGGGCCGAAAACGACTGGCTGGGCCGCGAAGTGCAGATCGGCGAGGCTGTTTTTGCGGTACGCGAACGGGTGGTACGCTGCCTGGCGACCACCGCCAATCCCGAAACCGGCGAACGCGACGCCGATACGCTCAAGACCCTGAAAGACAACTGGGGCCACCAGGATTTCTCTGTTTACACCGAAGTGGTGCGCAGCGGTGAGATCCGTCTTGGCGACGCGGTAAAGGTGCTGTGATGCAAATGCAATTCTCCCTGGCCGAGGCGCCGGATGACATCTCTGCCGAAAAAGGCCGCAAGCTGTTTGCGGGCGAGACCGAGTTCCTGAAAGGCGTGGTTGCGATGAACGGCCTGCCCGATGCCGACCGGCTGGAGGTATGCTTTGCCGGCCGTTCCAACGTCGGCAAGTCGAGCCTGATCAACGCGCTGACCGGAACCAAGGGCATCGCGCGGGCCTCCAACACACCGGGCCGCACGCAAGAAATCAACTTCTTCACTCAAGGCCCGAGCTGTATCTGGTCGACCTGCCCGGCTATGGCTATGCCAACGCGCCGCTGAAAGTGGTGGAGCAGTGGCAGAAGCTCTTGAAACGCTACCTGTCAGGCCGCCAGAACCTGCGCCGCGCTTTTGTGCTGATTGACAGCCGCCACGGGATCAAGGCGGTGGACGCCGAGATCATGAAGCTGCTGGACAGCTCTGCCGTTACCTTCCAATGCGTCATGACCAAGGCCGACAAAGTCAAGGAAACGGACCGCGCCAAGGTGCTGGAGCAGGTGAAGGACGCCTTGTCCAAACACCCCGCTGCTTACCCTGAGATCGTCCTGACCTCGTCCGAGAAGGGCGACGGCATCGCCACTCTGCGCTCGATCATCGCCGGGCTGTAACCGCATGCTGCGCTGCTTGTCCTCCTTTCTGGTTGTGATCGCCCTGGCCGTTGCCGGGCTGATCCCGGCCGGCTGGATGCCAAGCACCGCACAGGACGGCAAGGTGCTGCTGGTGATCTGCACCACCGATGGCGTGCAGGAGGCCTGGGTCGATCCGGGTGATGATGGTTCACATGATCCTGCTGAACCAATGGACGACCGCAGCTGCCCCTTCTCAGGGTTTACCACGGCGGCTTTGCTGCCGGACGGCACGCTGCACCTCAGCCTTGATGCACCGCTGGCCGACCGCTGGTCACGCGAGGTGTTCACTCATCACAGCGCCGGTTTCCACTGGCGCTACGACGCCCGCGGCCCGCCCGCCGCGGCCTAGGGTCAGCCCCCTTTCATCCGGCCCCCGGCACTGGCTGAGCGCACAGGTCCCCCTGCCCGCCGCCTGACAGCCGCGCCGCCTGTCTGCTTTGCTGCATTGGATCAACGCCCGGCGCGTTCTCCCGTGCAGCAATGTCTGGACCTGGCCGGATCAATGGGTCCTGGCCCTTTCATCCCCCAAACCCCCAATATACCTGCCGGCACATCTGTGCCCGGCGCCCAGACATGGAGACTCCCATGGCGACCAGCCAACCGCAATCCGCGGGCCAATCGCGCCCGCTGTCCGAGAAATTCTACTTCGCCGCCTGGCGCTGGCACTTCTACGCCGGCCTGTTTGTGGTGCCGTTCCTGATCATGCTGGCTGTCACTGGCCTGATGATGATGTTCATCACTCAGTTCGACGGCCGCGACGGCGAGACCATCACCGTTACGCAGGGCACGGCTGAACTCAGCATCGCTGATCAATCCGCCGCCGTGCTGGCCGCCCAGCCCGGCACCATTGCCGAATGGATCGGCCCCAAGGCGCCGGATCTGGCCGCCGTTTTCCGCGTCAAAACCGAGGCTGGCCAGCGTCTGGTGGCACTGAACCAGTACACCGGCGAAGTGATCGAGACATGGGACCGCCGCGCAGGCTGGTATGATCTGGCCGACAACATCCATTCGACCCTGTTGATCGGCGACACCGGCGACCGGCTGATCGAGATCGCCGCGGGCCTTGGCATCGTGCTGGTCCTTACGGGGGTGTACCTGTGGTGGCCGCGCGGCAATGCCGCCAGTGCCTTTGTCCCCAATTTCCGCGCCAAGGGCCGCGCCCTGTGGAAGAACCTGCACGCGGTCACCGGCTTCTGGATGTCGGCACTGCTGGTTGTCTTCCTGATCTCCGGCCTGTCGTGGACCGGCATCTGGGGCGGCCAGATGATGCAGGCCTGGAGCACCTTTCCGGCAGCCAAATGGGACAACGTGCCCCTGTCCGACGATATTCACGCCAGCATGAACCATGGGCATACAAACGATGTGCCCTGGGCGCTGGAACAGACCCCGATGCCAGCTTCCGGCTCTGAGGCCGGGATTACCGGCATTTCCGAAGGCCAGCCTGTAGACGCAGGCAACATTATCGCCCTAGGCCGCGCTTTGGGGATGGAGGGCCGCTTCCGCCTGGCCTATCCCGGCGGCGGAAATGGCGTCTGGACCATCAACCGCGACAGCATGAGCGGCGACGGCGACGATCCTTTCATCGACCGCACCATTCATATTGACCAGTACAGCGGCAAGATTCTCGCTGACGTGAAATACGAGGACTACTCGCTCGCGGGCAAGGCAATGGCCGTCAGCATCCCCTTCCACATGGGTCTGATGGGCACCTGGAGCTTCGTGCTGAACGTGGTGTTCTGCCTGGCAGTGATCTTTGTCTGCGTCTCCGGCCTGGTAATGTGGATGAAACGCCGCCCCGCAGGTGCCAGCCGCCTGGCCGCACCGCCGGAACCGGCAGAGATGCCGTTCTGGAAGGGGGCTGCGCTGATTGCGGTGCTGGTCTCGCTGGCCTTCCCGCTGACCGGCCTGCTGCTGCTGGCAGTGCTGGCGATTGACGTGCTGCTGCTGGGCAACCTGCCGGTGCTGAAACGCGCGGTAAGCTGACAGAGCACCGCCCGGCCTTTAGGCCGGGCGGTGTGCCCGCAATCAAACGTGCTGCGCGCCGTTCACCTCAATCTCGGCGCCGGAGATGTAGGAACTCCCTTCCGAGCACAGGAAATAGATCGCCGAGGCCACCTCCTCGGGCTGGCCCAGCCGCTGCATCGGCAGCTTCTCGACAATCTTGTCGGTGCCTGGCGACAGGATCGCGGTTTCCACCTCGCCCGGTGCAATGGCATTGACCCGCACCCCCAAGGGCCGAAGTCATGCGCCATCTCCCGCGTCAGCGCCGCCAGTGCCGCCTTGGAGGTGGCATAGGCGGCCCCGGCAAAGGGGTGCACCCGGCTGCCCGCAATTGAGGTCACATTGACGACGGACCCTTTGGCGGCTGCCAGTTCCTCCTTCAACCCCGCGCCAGCACAACCGAGCTGAAGAAATTCACGTGGAATACTTTGCCCCAATCCATCAGATCAGTATCCAGCGTGCTGAGCCGCTCGCCGTCCGGCCCTTTCGGCGAGATCCCGGCATTGTTGACCAGCGCGTCCAAGCGGCCGTCCAGCAGGTCCTGGATCTGGCCCACCGCGTTGATCGTGTCCGACGGGTCTGACAGGTCCAATTGCACATGGTTTTCCTGGCCGCCGCCCCAGGGGCATTCCGCCGGGAACGGATGCCGCGAGCAGGTGATAACCCGCCAGCCTTCGCGGTTGAAGCGGCGCACCGTTGCATGGCCGATACCGCGGCTGGCGCCGGTCAATAGCAAGGTCTTCTGACGCATCTGTTGATCCTCACAGGAGATTTCCAGGCTGAGCCTACCACCGGCGCAGGCAACCGCAATGGCCTCCCGCCTGCGGCGGCGCCCGGCGTGCCGCACGCAACGCTTGGCAGCGGCCCCGGAACCGCCTAAACCCTTCTGTCAAAGGAATGATGACAGCGATGAAGACACAAAACATGAACCGCGACTGGATTGCCACTGCCGAGACCCTCTCAAGCGCCCTGCCCTATCTGCAGCGCTATGACGGGGCCATTGTTGTCATCAAGCTGGGCGGCCACGCCATGGGCAGCGACGAGGCGATGGAGACCTTTGCCCGCGATATCGTGCTGATGCGCCAGGTGGGGGTGAACCCTGTGATCGTCCACGGCGGCGGACCGATGATCAATGCGATGCTGGAAAAGCTGCAGATCCAGTCTGAGTTCGTCAACGGCAAGCGGGTCACCGATGCCGCCACCATGGAGGTGGTGGAGATGGTTTTGTCCGGCGTCGTCAACAAGCGTATCGTGCAGGCGATCAACCGGCAGGGCGGCCGTGCCGTTGGCTTGTCAGGCAAGGACGCCAATCTGATAACCTGCGATCAGGCCGACCCGGATCTGGGCTTTGTCGGCGCCCCGTCCGAATTGGACCCCAAGGTGCTGTACGGTCTGTTTGAAAAAGACATGATCCCGGTGATCGCCCCGATCGGTGCGGGCCGGGAAGGCGAGACCTTCAACATCAATGGCGACACTGCTGCCGGGGCCATCGCCAAGGCGCTGCAGGCTGACCGGCTGCTGCTGCTGACCGATGTGGCGGGCGTCAAAAACGGCGACGGCGAGGTGGTCACCGAGCTGAAGGCCGCGGATGTCGACGCAATGACCGCCAGCGGCGTGATTGCCGGCGGGATGATCCCCAAGACCGAAACCGCGCTGGATGCGGTGCGCAACGGCGTGCGCGCCTGCACCATCGTCGACGGGCGGGTTCAGAATTCGGTGCTGCTGGAGCTATTCACCGATCACGGCGCCGGCTCGATGATCCGCGCCTGACGCAGGTGGAAGGAGGGTATGAGGGGCGCTGCCCTCTTGGCCCTTGGGCCAATTCACCCTGGGGTATTTTTGACCAGAAAGAAGCCGGATGGCAGCGGACGGCTGCCGTCCGGCGCTGGCTGCGTTAGCTTCCTGGCGCTTTGTAGACCTTGGCGATGCCGCCGGCCTTCTTCTGTATTGCAGTGAATTCGTCCGAGGTGAACGCCCGCACGGTTTTCAGGTTGCTGACGGCGCCGCTGGCGCCCGTTGCCATCAGCCCCGCAAGCAGGCCCGTTGCGTCGTCAATTGTCACTTGGATCGCAAAATCGCTGTCGCCGGTGGTCAGATAGTAGCTTTCCAAAGTCCCGCCTGCCGCTTCGACAATTGCGCGGGCTGCCGCCTCGCGGTCACTGGGGGTTTCAATCATCGCTTTCATGGCAGAGGCCGTGTAACAGCCGGTCACGATAAATCTTGGCATTCTGTCTCTCCCTGGGGCGAAACCTGCAAGCCGGCGATGGGCCCGATGCCGCACAGCCCGGCCCGCATTCCCCCGGGGCCGGATCATACCACATTCAGGCGTTCCGGCATATGAGCGCGAAGCTGGCGGCGGCGCTGCACTGGCAGGGCGGACCCCCGGCAAGGCTGGACTGGAGCCGGCGGCTGCCGTTCCGCCGCTTCTGACCGCGCCGGCGGGAAGACGCCGGCAGAACAGGACGGGACGTTTTTGCGCTCTGGCAAGCAGGCTTGCGCTGTTAGGCTCGCGCTAAGCCCCTGACCGGATGCCGCATATGACCCAGACCGACCTGCCGGACCACCGTGTCCAATGTGCCCAAGGGGCACTGTCTTATCCTCAGATCGAAGCCGCCGCCGCGCAGGCCGGGCTTGCGGTCTGCGGTGCCCTGCATCCAGCGCGCCAGCCCGTCAAGGCGCTGGAAGATGGCACATTGATCCTGCTGGGAACCGCCGCCGCTTTCTGGCCCGTCTTCAAGAGCAGTCCGGAGCACCGCGACGGCGCCCCGCACCCGGTGGACCGCTGGTCCGAGCGGGTGGTCAGCGCCCTGGCCCAGGACCTGCGCGGCAGCGCCTATTTCCCCTTTGGCGGGCCGCCCTACACGCCTTTCATCAATTGGGCACTGGCATCGGGCCGGTTTTTCACATCCCCGTCACAAATGATGGTGCATGATCGCGCCGGCATGCTGATATCCTTGCGGGGGGCCTTCATTTCCAACAGGAAATTGACATTCCCCCTCCGCCTTTGGCAGAGTCTCCCTGCCGCAGCTGCCACTCCCGCCCCTGTCTCAGCGCCTGTCCCGTCAGCGCATTGGCAGACGGCGGCCCCTACGATCTGGCAGCCTGCCATGACTATCTTGACACTCCCGCCGGCGCCGGCTGCATGGCAGGCGGCTGTCTGGCCCGCCGCGCCTGCCCGCTGAGCCGCACCGCCGGCCGCGACCCGGAACAAACCGCACATCACATGAGGCATTTTCACCCCCAATGACCTGCACCCTGATCCTGACCCGCCATGCCAAGTCCGCCTGGGACGCCAATGTCCCCAGCGACCACGCCCGAACGCTGAACAAACGAGGGCGCCGGTCTGCCCCGGCCATCGCCGCCTGGTTGCGGGACACAGGATATGTGCCGGATCAGGTAATCTCATCCTCCGCGCAACGCACCCGCGAAACCTGCGAGCTGATGGAGCTGGGTGTGCCTGCGCGGTTCACCGAGCGTCTGTATCACGCCAATTCGGAAATGATGTTCAAGGTGCTGATAGAGGCCGAACAGCCGCGGGTCATGCTGATCGGGCATAATCCCGGCATCGCCGCCTTTGCCCATTCCATCGTCTCCAGCCCGCCGGATCATTCGCGGTTCGACGATTACCCGACCGGGGCAACGCTGGTGGCGGAGTTTGATATCAGCAGCTGGCGCGACCTGGCCTGGAGCAGCGGCAAACCCGTCGGCTTTGCCGTTCCGCGCGAACTGCTGGGCGAATAGCACGGTTGCGGCTGCGGCAATACCGCGCATCCTGCGCGGGAGGGGCATGGCGCGGTTGCAGGCGCGGACCTAGGTTGCCTGACGAACCCGTATTTGCCAGGACTGGAGATCCCCATGCGCCGCCGTTCCCTGCTGCTGGCCGCAGCCGCCCTCCCCCTCACCGCCCTGCCGGGGTTTGCCACGGCAGCGGAAACCATCCGCATCATGAAGTCGCCCTCCTGCGGCTGCTGCACGGCCTGGGCCGATCATCTGGCCGCCGCCGGTTTTGCGGCCGAGGTGCGCAATGTGGCGGATGAGGATCTGTGGGCAATGAAAGAACGGCTCGGCGTCAGCGGCGATCTGGCTTCCTGCCACACTGCAATGGCCGGGCCTTATGTGATTGAGGGTCATGTGCCGGCAGGTGACATCCAGCGGCTGCTGACGGAACAGCCTGCGGCGCTGGGACTGACCGTTCCGGGCATGCCGATCGGTTCGCCGGGGATGGAGATGGGGGATGAGCGCGAGGCGTTTGACACCCTGCTGATCCTGGCTGATGGCACGGCAGAAGTGTTCGCCAGCCACTCCTAATCGAGGCGGCCTGATCAAGGCGGCCCGGCCTAGAACACCTGAACAAAAAAAGGCCGGGCGCAATGCCCGGCCTTCATTGTTTCGTGATACAGCTGCCTTAATGGCCCAGGATCTGGCTGAGGAACAGCTTGGTGCGGTCGCTCTTCGGGTTGTTGAAGAACTCTTCCGGCTCGTTCTGCTCCACGATCTGACCTGCGTCCATAAAGATCACCCGGTTCGCCACCTGACGGGCAAAGCCCATCTCGTGGGTCACGCAGAGCATAGTCATACCTTCTTCGGCCAGCTCGATCATGGTGTCGAGCACCTCTTTGATCATCTCCGGGTCCAGCGCCGAGGTCGGCTCGTCGAACAGCATGATGCGCGGCATCATGCAAAGCGAGCGCGCGATGGCCACACGCTGCTGCTGGCCGCCCGACAGCTGACCGGGGTATTTGTCGGCCTGCTCCGGGATTTTCACCTTCTCCAGGAAATGCATCGCCCGCTCTTCGGCTTCCTTCTTGGGTGTCTTGCGGACCCAGATCGGCGCCAGGGTGCAGTTCTCCAGAATGGTCAGATGCGGGAACAGGTTGAAGTGCTGGAACACCATGCCAACCTCGGAACGGATCTTGTCGATGTTCTTGAGGTCATTTGACAAGACGGTGCCATCCACCTCAATCCTGCCCTGCTGATGCTCTTCCAGGGCGTTCAGACAGCGGATCAGGGTGGATTTACCCGAACCGGACGGGCCGGCAATGACAATACGCTCGCCCTGGTTCACCGTCAGGTTGATGTCGCGCAGCACGTGAAAAGACCCGTACCATTTGTTCATGTTGGAGATTTCGATGGCGACCTCGTCGCTCACCTGCATCTTGGAACGGTCGATTTGACGGTCGGTCATAAGTTCAGACATATGTTGAACTCCTTAACGGTGGCCAGTCTGAAGCTTGCGCTCCAGATACATGGAATAGCGGGACATGGAGAAGCAGAAGACGAAGAACAACAGGGCGATAAAGCCGTAAAGCTCCCAGACAATGCCGTTCCAGTTGGAGTCCGCGCGAATGGCGTTTGACAGGCCCAGAGGGTCCAGAAGCCCGATGATCGAGACCAGCGTGGTGTCCTTGAACACCCCGATAAAGGTCGAAACGATGCCGGGGATCGAGATCTTCAGCGCTTGCGGCATAATGATCAGCCGCTGCGCCTGCCAGTAGTTGAGGCCAAGACTGTCGGCGCCCTCATACTGGCCGCGGGGCAAGGCTGCCAGACCGCCGCGGATCACTTCGGCCATATAGGCCGCGGCAAACAGCGTGACCATGATCAGCACCCGCAGGATGATGTCGAAATTGGTTCCCGGCGGCATGAAGATGTTCAGCAGGGTCGAAGCCACAAACAACAGCGTGATCAACGGCACACCCCGGATGAACTCGATAAAGCCCACGCAGATGTATTTGACGATCAGCAGATCCGACTGGCGGCCCAGCGCCAGCACGATGCCGATCGGCAAGGAGCAGGCAATGGCCACAACACCAATGGTCACCGACAGCATGAAGCCGCCGAACTTGCGGCTTTCCACCGCTTCGATGCCGATGGGCAGGATCCCATCCAGCAGACCCGAGACCGGCGCCGCCAGCAGCATCCACCAGATAACAGCCGCGGCAACGCCCAGGATCACCCCCAGAAGTGTGCTCAGCGCTTCTGCGGCGAATTTGTAGACCAGCCCGCCGATGACAAAACCTGCCAGCGCGGCAATCGGCATCCAGATGGTGCCGCCCCACAAAAGCCAGGGGAAGATGAACGGGTAGAGCGCCGAAAAGATCAGCAGTTTCGACGGCACCCGGTCCGAGAACAGCACCGGAGCCAGTGCCGCACCCAGCAGGACAAAGGCAGCGATGGGGCGCCAGTACAGGTGGCTTGGGTAGAAACCAAAGATCAGCTGGACCCAGCGTTCCTTGATCACGCCCCAGCAGGCGCCATGAGCATCGCCGTGGCCGGCGGCTGCCAGCGTTTCACGGCAATTGGACAGCGAGGTGCCGTTCCAGGTGGGCGACAGGATCCAGGGAACAATGGCGGCCAGCACGAAATAGACCGCAGCAAAGGACGCGATGGTCAGGATCGAGTTGAACCAGTTGGAAAACAGGTTATGCCGCGCCCAGCCGATCACCCCGACCTCAGAGGCGGGCGGATCCTGCTCGGGAAGCATTTCAGTGCGGACAAATCCGATATCAGACATCTCAGCGCTCCTTCAGCTTCACGGCTTCGTTGTACCAGTTCATGACCCCGGAAATGGTCAGCGAGATCGCCAGATACACCACCATCAGCAGCAGAACACATTCCAGCTCGCGCCCCGTTTGGTTCATGGTGATGCCGCCCAGGGTGCCGGTGATGTCCATGTAACCCACGGCAATCGCCAGCGACGAGTTCTTGGTCAGGTTCAGATAGTTGGAGATCAGCGGCGGGATGATCACCCGCAGCGCCTGCGGCAGGACCACCAGCGACATGATCTTGTTGGAGCGCAGGCCCAGTGCCTCGGCGGCTTCGGTCTGGCCCTTGGAGATCGCCATGATCCCGGCGCGCACGATTTCCGCGATAAAGGCGGCGGTGTACAGCGACAGCGCCAGCCACAGTGCGATCAGCGAGTTGCGCATGTGGGTGCCGCCCTGAAAGTTAAAGCCTTTCAGCTCGGGGTAGCCCAGGTAAAAACCCAGCACGGCCAGCAGGATCGCCATCGGTACCACCACCACGGCGGTGCGCATATGCCAAGTGACCGGACGGTCGCCGGTGGCTTCCTGGATGCGGTCCGCGCGCTGGCGGATCTTGATCGACGCAAACAGGCTGAGGCCCAGCACCACCAGAATGGCTATCAGGTCCAGGCTGACATCAAACCGCAGCGAGGATTCTCCAAACAGATGCGCATCGCCCAGCGAACGCGAGAACAACGGCTCGGGGATGTAGACACCGCGGTTGGTCACGGCAACGCTGTCGGCCAGGCTCATCGTGGCTTCGGGGTTTTCGCCCCGGAACGCCCGTGGCGCCGGCAGGGTTTCGATCAGGATCGCCATCACAAAGACAATCCACAACAGCACCGGCACATTGCGGAACAGCTCGACGTAGATCGTCATCAGACGCGCCACCAGCCAGTTCGACGACAGCCGCAGAACGCCGATGATCACGCCCAGGATTGTTGCGGTGATACAGCCGAGGAAGGCCACAACCAGCGTGTTCAGAAGCCCCATCAGCGCGGCCCGCAAATGGCTGTCGCGCGAGGTGTATTCCAGCAGGCGCTGGTTGATATCATAGCCGGCCGGTTCCGCAAAGAAGCCGAAATCGATCGGCTTACCCAGTGCGGCCAGGTTGCTCAGCGTGTTGTTGATCAGCCAGGCTGCCAAAAGCATGAAGCCGAACATGGCGATGACCTGGATGGTCCCCGACCGGTACCGGGTGTCATAAAGGAGCATAGACAGCCGGAACTGCTCCTTTGGAGGGTCAGTTAACGTTGACATATAGTGTGATCCCCTGGGTTCCGGTATTCTGTCCTGGCGGGGTTGTCCCCGCTCCGCAGCGGTCCGGAGCTTATTTTCTGATAGGAAAAGGGCGCAGGAAACTCCTGCGCCCTTCCCGGTGGTGTGATTAGCGGAACGGCGGAGCGTACAGCAGGCCGCCTTCGGTCCACTGTGCGTTCAGGCCGCGGGCCAGACCGACCGGAGTGTCTTCGCCGATGTTCTTGGCAAAGATTTCACCGTAGTTGCCCTGCGAAGCGATGGCCTTCTGTGCCCAGGTGGCGTCCAGGCCGAGCATCTCGCCCAGGGTGCCTTCGCTGCCCAGCAGACGGTTGATTTCCGGGTTCTCGGTGCCGGCGGACATTTCGCTCAGGTTGGCCGATGTGATGCCCAGCTCTTCAGCTGCGATCAGCGAGTTCAGGGTCCAGCGGACAACGTCGCCCCACTCGTGGTCGCCGTGGCGGACCAGCGGGCCCAGCGGTTCCTTGGAGATGATTTCCGGCAGCAGCACATGCGCGCCCGGATCATCAAAGGTGGCACGGGTCGCAGCCAGGCCGGAGGCGTCGGTGGTGTAAACGTCGCAGGCACCGGCCAGGTACTGCTGCTGCGCTTCGGCGTTGGTTTCGATCGGAACCGGCTCATACGAGATATTATTGGAGCGGAAGAAGTCCGCCAGGTTCAGCTCGGTGGTGGTGCCTGTCTGGATGCAGACGGTGGCGCCGTCCAGTTCCTTAGCCGAGGACACGCCCAGCTCTTTCGGGACCATAAAGCCCTGGCCGTCATAATAGTTGACGCCGGTGAATTCGAACTTCAGGTCGACATCGCGGCTGAAGGTCCAGGTGGTGTTGCGGGCCAGCATGTCGATCTCGCCGGACGCCAGCGCGGTAAAGCGGGTCTTGCCGGTGGTCGGCACGAATTCAACAGCAGTCGAGTCGCCCAGCACAGCTGCAGCCACAGCCCGGCACACGGCAACGTCGAACCCTTCCCATTCCCCGTTCGCATTCGGAGCCGCAAAGCCGACCAGGCCGACGGTGACGCCGCAGTTCAGTTTGCCGCGCGCCTTCACATCGTCCAGCGTTCCGGCAGATGCCGCGCCAGCCGCAAGACCGGCAAAAGCCATTGCGCCCAAAAGTACGGATTTTTTCATATTTACCTCTTCCTGATAGCCCGCCATTCAGCGGAATAGTCCGCCATTCGGCGGTTCTTATTAACCGGCGATCCCCGCCGGAATTGAGACTGAAGAAGGGTTTACCCCTTTTTCGCGCCCAAGTGTGGGCGCATTCATCAACAAACGTCAAGGGTGGGATCAGGAAATTCGATGCGCGGCATACGCACAGTTTGCCCGTGAGTAAATTTATTTACGCCTCACGGGGTCATTCGGTAATTTTCTGTTCTCTCAGGAGAAATCGTAAAACCGCTTGGCGTGCAGAAATTCCTGCCGCTTCACCTCCGCCGCAGCCTGAGCGTCCTCGTCGACACCCCATTGCTCTTCCTGCCAGCGTTCATCCAGACGCGACAGTTGCCAGATCTCATCGGCACTGCGCCAGCCCTGCGCAGCAGCAAAGCCAAGGATCAAAGAGCCGGAAATCCCTACCAAATCATGGAAAGCCGCCAGCTGGAACGGTGTCATAGCCTGCACCTTTTCCGCCAGCACCGCCAGCGCCGCTGTCTCCTGCGGCTGGTGCAGAATGCCGGTCCTGGGCTGCAGCTGCACGCCCAGCGCCCCTGCTGCCCAGTCCAGCGCCGGGTCCCATTCCCGAGCCTGACGCAACGTCAACTCAACCGGCGCGTCGGCGCGGTAGCACAGCAGGTCGGAATCGCCGTATTCAGCCAGCATGGCCGCAACTTCGCTGTGCTGATGTGTCACCTTGTCAATCGCAGCATTGGCAGACCGGGTGCAAGGCATGGTTCCGGGGTCAACTGATTCGCTCTGCGCGTCCCATTCCGCGGCGATGGCGTCCCCCATGGCCCGGGTCGGCACCGCCAGCGGCGCCTTGGCCGGCGTCTTTACCCGGCGCCCGTCCAGCTCCACCGCGAACCCGTCTTCGGTCTGCACAACCGAGACTGCTTTCCAGAACCGTTTCTGTGCCCAGCCGCTCATTTCTTACACCTTCCAAATCTCTGCCAGCAGCGGGCGCAGCTCCGCGAAATCGCGGATCAGATAATCGGCGCCCAATGTCTCTGCCGGGTGGTATCCCCAGGGCACGGCAATGGTGGTGACCCCCGCTGCGCGCCCCATTTCAATGTCAAACCGCGTGTCGCCGATCATCACGGTGCTCGCGCGCTCCACCCCGGTTTCCGCCATCGCCGTCAGCACCATCGACGGATGCGGCTTTGACGGATGGTGGTCGGCCACCTGCCGGGTCACAAAGCAATCCAGCCCATGCGCCGCAATCAGCGCCTCAACCCCGCGCTGGGATTTACCGGTGGCAACCCCCAGCAGGTACTCCGGCACCGCATTCAGGTCCGCCAGCGCCTCGCGCGCACCGGGATACAGCGGCGAATGCCCCGCCCCGGCCGCCTCGCGGGCCAGCATGTAGGAGGATTTGTACCCCTCCACCAGCGCCTCCAGCGTCGCGGCATTCTGATCCGGCGCCAGCTCCTTCATCGCCAAGGGCAGCGACAGGCCGACAATCGACAGGATCGCCGCGCGCGGCGGCACCGGCAGGCCGGCCCCCTCAAAGGCTTCAGCCATGGCGCCGGTGATCGCGCCCTGGCTGTCCGCCAGCGTGCCATCCACATCAAACAGGATCAGCCGCAGCGGTGAACTCACTTCAGATCCTCAAACGGGTCATCCGCCGCCAGATCCTCGCTCCAGCCGAAGGTGTCCCAGCTCTCTTTCATATGGTCGGGCAAAGGCGCCACAACCGAGACATTCCTGTGGGTCACCGGGTGTTCGAACACCATCCGGCGGGCGTGCAGATGCAGTTTCTTGGAAATCACCCCGCCAAACTGCGCACCCCAGCCGTCGCCCAGGTTCTCCTGACCCGAGCCGCCGTATTTGCCGTCCCCGGCAATCGGATGGCCCATGCCCGACATATGCGCCCGCAGCTGGTGGGTGCGGCCGGTAATCGGCTCCATCGCCACCCAGGCAGCGCGGGAGGCAACACGGTACAGCGTCGCGTACAGCGTATGCGCCCGTTTGGCGCCGTATGTCTCGTCGATGTCCTGCGGGTGGACGTTGATCATCTTCTCGCCTTCGCCGCTCTTGCCATGGCCCGGTGCCTTGACCAGCCCGTTCTTGATCTCGCCCAGATAGGGCGTCGGAACACCCGCGACCAAGGCCCAGTAAATCTTGCGGGTATTCTTGTGGCGGAAAGCAGCGGTCAGCCCCTGCGCCGCTTTGCGGTTGCGCGCCAGCACCAGAATGCCGGAGGTGTCCTTGTCGATCCGGTGCACCAGCTTGGGCTTATCCTCCAGCCCGAACTTCAGCGCCTCCGCCAGCCCGTCCACATGTTTGGTGGTGCCAGAGCCGCCCTGCACCGCCAGCCCTGCGGGCTTGTTCAGCACGATCACATCGTCGTCGCGGTAGATCACGCAATCCTGGATCATCCTGGCATCGGCGTCCGAGATCTTCAACTCGCGCGGCGCGGCAGGTTTCAGGTCGCTGTCCGCCAGCGGCGGCACCCGTACCACCTGGCCGGTCTCGACACGGGTATTGGCCTTGACCCGGCCGCCATCCAGCCGCAGCTCGCCCTTGCGGCACATCTTCTCGATGCGGCCCTGGTTCACATGCGGAAACAGCCGCCGCAGCCAGCGGTCAATGCGCTGGCCGCCATCGTCTTCGCTGACAGTAATCATCTGAACGCCGCTCATGCGAACACTCCTCTTGCGGCCATCAGGCCCAGAAACAAACCGCCCACGGACAATCCAACGGACTGAACAACATAAAGCGCCGCCTGCCCGAAGGCGCCGCGCTCGATCAGGTTGGCGGTCTCCAGCGAGAACGCCGAGAAAGTGGTGAACCCGCCCAGAAGCCCGGTCATCACCAAGGGGCTGAGGTGGGTCAGCCCGCGCATCGCCGCAGCCACCACAAACATCCCCATCAGAAAGGAGCCGATCACGTTGACGGTGACCACCGCAACCGGAAAGTCGTGATGCCCCATGACCCGGATGATGCCCAGCCCGGCCAGATAACGGCACACCGCCCCGATTGCGCCGCCCAGGGCCACCATGGAAACCGAAGAAATCATCCCCGTCCTGTCGCCGGCACAGGCAAGGATGTCAAGTTTTGCCCGTGTTGCATGGGGTGCAGAGCTTCCGTTTCATCTTTCCCCAAATACTCCCGCCGGAGGCAGCGGCTTTGCCTGCAAAGCCGCTTTACTTGTTCCGCTTCGCCCTGAGGTTCGCGAAGTAGTCCGTACGCCGCTTCAGCTCGCGCTCGAACCCGCGCTCAACTGGCTGATACAGTACCGGGCGCTTGACCCCGTCGGGGAAGTAGTTCTGGCCGGAGAACCCGTCCTCGGCGTCGTGGTCATAGGCATAGCCGTCTCCATACCCCTGCTCCGACATCAGCTTGGTCGGCGCATTCAGGATATGCTTGGGCGGCGGCGCGCTGCCGGTCTGCTTGGCGAGCCGCCGGGCGGCCTTGATGCCGACGTAAACCGCGTTGGATTTCGGCGCCAGCGCCAGATAGACGGCGGCATTCGCAAGCGCCAACTCGCCCTCCGGGCTGCCGAGCCGCTCATAGGTCTGCCAGGCATTGAGGCAGACGGTATTGGCCTGCGGATCCGCCATGCCGATATCCTCGGTCGACATCATGGTCAGACGCCGGGCCAGGAACCGCGGATCCTCGCCGCCCTCCAACATCCGCGCCAGCCAGTAAAGGGCGGCATCCGGATCCGAGCCGCGGATGGATTTGTGCAGGGCGGAAATCAGGTTGTAATGCTCGTCGCCGGACTTGTCGAACTTGGCCGCCCGCCGCATCAGCCGGTTAGACAGTGCCTCGCGCCCCAGCGGTGCCTCCACCTTCCAGGCAGAAACCTGTTCGATGAGGTTCAGCAGCGCCCTCCCGTCGCCATCGGCCATCTCGTGCAGCGCATCGCGGGCATCGCCTGACAGCGGAAGGGCGCGGCCCAGCTCCTTCTCGGCGCGCTGGGTCAGGCGTTCAAGATCAGCAAGTTGCAGGCGCTCCAACACCAGCACTTGGCTGCGCGACAGAACAGCGGCGTTCAGCTCAAACGAGGGATTCTCGGTTGTCGCCCCCACCAGCAGGATAGTGCCATCCTCCATATGCGGCAGGAAGCCGTCCTGCTGGGCCTTGTTGAAGCGGTGGATCTCATCCACGAACAACAGCGTTCCCTGGCCGTTCTGACGGCGGATCTTCGCGGCCTCAAAGACTTTGCGCAGCTCCGGCACGCCGGTGAAGATCGCCGAGATCTGCATGAAATGCAGGTCGGTCTCCTGCGCCAGCAGCCGTGCGATGGTGGTCTTGCCTACGCCGGGCGGCCCCCAGAAAATCAGTGATGACAAGGAGCCGGACGCCAGCATCACCCCCAGCGGCGCCTCCGGCCCCAGCACCTGTTGCTGGCCGATCACCTCTGCCAGCGACCGCGGCCGCAGCCGGTCGGCCAGCGGCCGGTTGGGCTGCTGTGCATCGCCGCTTGCAGGCGCAGGGCTGCCGAACAGATCCGCCATCAGGTCCGGAACCGCAGGGTCACACGCTGGCCGCGCCGGTTCAGATCCAGCTGAATCCAGCGGCCGCTGTTTGCCAGAATTGCATAGACTTCATCGGTGCTGGCGACAGGCTGGCCGTTCACCGCCAAGAGTGCGTCGCCGGGTTGCACCCCGCCGCGTCCGGCATAGGGACCGGGGTCCGTCACCACCACGCCTTCGGCCGACAGGGGCAGGCCGAGGCGCGCAATCACCTGCGGATTGATCCGCGCCACGGTCAGGCCGGGCAATGCCGTGTCTTCATCCAGCTGCACCGGATTTGCGGGCGGCTGATCAGGCGCCACGATCATCGGCACCGCAATCTCTTCCCGCGCCTCACCGCGCAGCCGGGTGATTGCGGACATACCGTCCAGCCCGGCGACAGACATGCGGAACACCATTTCCGAAGGTGAATTCACCACTTCGCCATCCACATGGGTGATCACATCGCCCACCTTGAACCCCGCTTTGGCAAAAGGGCTCTCAACATGCAGATCGGAAATCACCATACCCTCAGGCACGTCCATCTCCAGCGAGGCTGCCAGATCGGCATCCACTGGCTGCCCGGCCATGCCGGCCCAAGGGCGCTGGAACTCTTCCGCGCCTTTGCGGGCCTGATTAACGAACTCCGTCACCAGGTTTGCAGGGATCGCAAAACCGATGCCGTTGGAACCGCCGGAGCGGGACAGGATGCGGGTGTTAATGCCGATGAGGTCGCCGTTCACGTCGATCAGCGCCCCGCCCGAATTGCCCGGATTGATCGGCGCGTCGGTCTGGATGTAATAGCCGAAACCATCGCCTGCCCCCATGCCGGTGCGCGCGAGGCCCGAGATAATGCCGCTGCTGACGGTCTGCCCAACCCCAAAGGGGTTGCCGATGGCCAGCGCCAGTTCGCCCACCTCGACCTGGTCGCTGTCGCGCAGGTCCAGATGCGGCAGATCTGCGGCCTCTTCCAGCTGCAGGATTGCCAGGTCGCTGGCCTTGTCGCCCAGGATCACCCGCGCATTGTATTCGCGCCGGTCAGAGGTCACCACGCGGATTTCGGTGGCGCTGCCGACAACATGGTAGTTGGACACAACGATGCCATCCGCCGACAAGATCACGCCCGAACCCAGCGAGTTCTCCACCCGCGGCTGCGGCTTGGCAAAGCCGCGGAAGAAATCATCGAAGAACGGATCGTTCATGAAAGGCGATCGGCGGCGCTGCTGCACCTGGCGCACCACCTTGGCATAGATATTCACCACTGCAGGCGAGGCTTCCTTGACCAAAGGCGCAAAGCCTAGGGTTACTTCCGCCTGCTTCTGCGGCACACGGGTCTCTGCCACAGCCGGCAAGGCAAGAATAATGGCAAGGGCGGTCAGGGCTGGGCGGATCATGGGCGCTCCGGTTGTTACTGCCCGAAGGATATGCGGAGCGCGCACGCGGATTGCAAGGCGGGAGACGTATAAGGACAAAGGGACGCCGCCCCGCAAGTTGCCGCCACAGGCGCGCTGCCCCCTCTTGAGCCTGCGGCTCAATTCACCCGTGAGGGTTATGTGTGCGATATTGCCCTCAATCCAGCCTCTGTCTGATTGAAGCCGGCCGGTTCTCCGGGTAGCCATCCGGTGAACCGGTGGCGGGCGGGCGGGCGGCCCTGAGGCAGACCTAAAGTCAGTGGTTATACGGTCGCAAAATATCCCGCAACTGCCGCGCCATATGTCCGGCCGCCCAAACGGCAGAAGGGCCTTCGCGGCCGCAGATGACCAAGGATCAGGAATTCGATGTGAACAATTAAACTCGATCCACGCCAGACCGCATCATCGCGTTTGAGGACTCCAAAACCAGCCTTGTGGTGCATCTGTTGGACGGCTGGCCGGCAGGTAGAGATCAACAGTTCTCCCGCAGCAACCAGAAGACATCTCCGCCAGATTGGCAATTTGGAATCGGCTTTCGCCATTTGTGAAGCCTCTGGCGGCTATGAATGGCAGGTCTGGCCTGCTGCACCAATGCCGATTTGCCGGTGCATCGAGCGCAGGGCACCCGGATACTCAATGTCGCACACGTCCTGGGTCTCGCTTTAAAGACATATGCGGTTGATGCGGGAAGGCTGTCTTTGCTCGCCGCAAAGTCCGATGTGTTACGACTGTGGCAAGCCTAGCAGAGAAGGCGTGCGTGCTCTGTAAAATCGCCAAAATGCCGAGCGCGCGAAGCACTTGGGTCATTGTTCCGAAAGCAGCAATCCGGCAGGAGGTGGCGGCCCCGGCTGCGGCAAGGGTTTTCTGCCAGGAAACGCCGAGGAACATTGCCGCGAGTTCCAACTTTCTGGATTGTTTTTTTGCTGAGCTTGGCAACCCAGCCGTGCCGAACTCCGCCCCCTCCACCACAGATCACTTTACAACTTCAATAACTGTGTAGGAATTGGTCTGGTGGATGTTCGGCAGCCTGTTGATTTTGTCCCCCAGAACCTGGCGGAAATGCGAGATGTCCCGGGTGCGGATTGTCAGAAGATAGTCAAATGAACCGGCGATCATCAGGCAGCTTTCAATTTCAGGAACTAGGGCCGCAGCCGCGTTAAACGCATCAAGCGAATTGTCACCGCCAGTTGCCGCAAGTGAAACCTGCACAACAGTCAAATGGCCCAGTCCCTGCTTTTCCTTGTTCAAAACTGCCCGGTAACCGCTGATATAGCCGGATTTCTCCAAGCGCTTGACCCTGTCTGAACAGGGGGTATTGGTCAGGTTCACCCGCTGAGAAAGCTCGACAATCGAAAGTCTCCCGTCAGATTCCAGTTCTTCCAGGATCCGATTGTCAATCTTATCCAAATCCCTGCCCATCAGTGATATTCCCTGTTCTTCGGCTGTTTGCAGGCAACATTTCCTGCACAAACGCTGACAACATGCCCAATTACTAGTGAATATCACTGATACTGATCCTGGGGATCAAGGGTGTCAATCATTTGCATCCCGCCTGCCTCAGTCCAGGAGCAGCCGCGCTCCAAGTCAAAAAATACACTGCACACGGAGGAAAAAATGACTGTCAAAATCGTCATAGGGCTTGACGGGACAGATACCGGTGAACGCGCACTCACTTTTGCAAAGGACTTGGCGTCGAAAATCGACGCTTGTGAGCTGCTTGCCGTCTATGTCATCGAATGGTCGCCATTTACGTTTCAGACTCCCGAAGAAAACGCTCAGCGCCACAAACGGCGCGAGGAGGAGATCAAACTGGCCAACAGCCGGATTGTCGAACCTGCGGTCAGCGCGCTGAAAGAGGCCGGGTTCAAGGCAACCGGTCTGGTGCGGCACGGCGATGTGGCCGAGACCCTGAACAAGATCACAGTCGAAAACGGCGGATCGCAGATCATCGTTGGCCGGGCCTCTTCGGACGGATTTGCCAAACGCATTTTCGGCAGCTCGACGCAGAACCTCGTGATGCACGCCGATGTGCCCGTCACGGTTGTAGGATAGGGGCAGATCATGAAAATGACCAAACTCTGGCTGGCCGCAGCCGCGGCCTTCGCGTCCACCCCGCTTTCCGCTCAGGAGGCGATGGGTATTGACGAAAAGGTCAATCAGGTCTTTGCGGATCTGACCGGCCCCTTTGTAGGGCTGATCTTTGCACCGTTTCCAGGCACCAGCTTTCCCTGGATTGTAATGTGGCTGGTCATCGCTGCCAGCATCTTCACCCTATACTTCGGCTTTGTTCAGTTCCGCTTCTTCAAACATTCTGTCCAGCTGGTCAAAGGCGACTTCTCTGACCCCAACGATGCGGGCGAAGTGAGCCATTTCCAGGCGCTGGCCACCGCTCTTTCCGGCACGGTCGGCCTTGGCAACATTGCAGGGGTCGCGGTTGCCGTTGGAATCGGCGGGCCTGGTGCGACGTTCTGGATGATCCTTGCAGGTCTTCTGGGCATGGCATCCAAGTTCACCGAATGCACCCTAGGTGTGAAATACCGTAACGAATACTCTGACGGGACCGTTTCCGGCGGACCAATGTACTATATCTCCAAGGGCTTCAAAGAACTTGGCCTGCCGGGCGGACGGTTCTTGGCGATCATGTTCTCGGTCTTCTGCATCCTTGGTGCGCTAGGCGGCGGCAATATGTTCCAGGCGAACCAGGCACATGCCCAGATATCCGGCATCGTCGGAGACTATCCGGGCTGGATCACCGGGCTCGTTTTTGCTGGCATTGTCTTTGCCGTGATCATTGGCGGCATCAAATCCATTGCCAATGTGACAGAAAAGGTCGTGCCCTTTATGGGGATCCTCTATGTCGGCGCCGCACTGGTCATTCTGGCGGTGAACTATGACAAGATCGGCTGGGCTTTCGGCCAGATTTTTGACGGCGCCTTTACCGGTCTTGGCGTGGCAGGCGGCATGGTTGGCGCGCTGATCCAGGGCTTCAAACGAGCGGCGTTTTCAAACGAGGCTGGTGTCGGTTCGGCGGCGATCGCGCACTCTGCGGTAAAAACCAAGGAACCGATCACCGAAGGTTTTGTGTCCCTGCTTGAGCCGCTGATTGATACGGTTGTCATCTGCACCATGACGGCGCTGGTGATCGTCATCTCGCAGCAGCTGCTTATCGATCCGGCGACGGGCAACTACATGCTGAACGAAGCGGGCACAGCCATTGCAACTGTCGATGGCAACTCCGGTGTTGCGCTGACCTCCGCCGCTTTTGCCTCCGGCATCAGCTGGTTCCCCTATGTCTTGGCTATCGCAGTTGTGCTCTTCGCCTTCTCGACGATGATTTCCTGGAGCTACTACGGGTTGAAGGCTTGGACTTACTTGTTTGGCGAAAGCAAACTGGCGGAGCTGACCTTCAAGATCATCTTCTGCATCTTCATCGTGATTGGTGCAGCAGCAAGCCTGGGTCCGGTTATCGACTTCTCTGATGCAGCGATCTTTGCCATGGCTGTGGTCAACATCTTCTGCCTCTACTTCTTGATGAAACTGGTGAAAAAGGAACTCTTTTCCTACACCGCTCGCTTGAAAGGTGGCGAGCTGAAGAAATTCACTTCCTAAGCCCTGAGCTCCGGCGCAATCCAATTGCGCCGGAGTTTTTCCTGAGGCCCCTAGTTTAGCGTAGTGACGAAGGGAGTACGGAGACAGCTTCCTGTTCCTCACATTGGACCTGCTTCACTTTTGTTCCGGTTTTCTGCGAGCAATGCTCGCCATAGAGGAGACCGGAAATGGCACCCAAACACAGTGACGATTTCAAACGCGAAGCGGTTCGGATCGCGACAAGCAGCGGGCTGACGCGTCGCCAAGTCGCGTCGGATCTGGGGGTCGGCCTTTCGACCTTGGGCAAATGGATACGTCAGTTCTCGGACGATCCTTCTACCGCGACCCAGGATTCTGAGCTTCGGCGCGAGAACGAACGCCTACGCAAAGAAAACCGCATTCTTCGGGAGGAGAGGGAGGTGTTAAAAAAGGCGGCAATCTTCTTCGCGGGTCAAAAGCAATGAGATTTCAGTTCATTGCGGATTACCGCGGGGATTTGCCACGCAGCCATTTGTGTCGCCTGATGCAGGTGACGGATCGTGGTCTTCGGGCCTGGCGGCACAGGCCGCCGTCACGCCGCCAACGTCGGGATATGGTGCTCTTGGCGCATATTCGAGAGCAGCATCGCTTGAGCCTGGGCAGCTACGGTCGTCCGCGCATGACGCAGGAACTCAATGAACTGGGCATCCATGTCGGGCAACGCCGTGTGGCGCGGATCATGCGTGATAACGGCATCCAGGTGCTGCGCAGCCGCAAGTTCAAGCGCACGACCGACAGCAATCACACCTTCAATATCGCGCCCAACCTGTTGCGTCAGGATTTCACCGCAAGCGCCCCGAACCAGAAGTGGGCGGGAGACATCACTTATATTTGGACCCGCGAGGGATGGGCCTATCTTGCTGTGATCATCGACCTCTATTCGCGACGGGTGATCGGCTGGGCCCTGAGCAACCGCATGAAACAGGATCTGGCCTTGCGCGCTTTGGACATGGCGATTGCCCTACGAAAGCCGCCCCCGGGCTGCATCCACCACACTGATCGCGGCGCCCAATACTGTGCCCACGAGTATCAAAAGCGTCTGCGCAAGCACGACTTGGTGCCGTCGATGAGCGGAAAGGGAAATTGCTATGATAATTCGGCCGTCGAGAGCTTCTTCAAGTCGCTGAAGGCCGAATTAATCTGGCGCCGGACCTGGCAGACCCGCAGAGAGGTCGAACTGGCCGTCTTCGAATACATCAACGGCTTCTACAACCCACGCCGACGGCATTCGGCCATCGGCTGGAAATCACCCGTGGCTTTCGAAAAGATCGCCGCCTAACATGAGCTACACACCGGAACGAAAACGGTGCAGGTCCAATGCCAAAGCAATCGCGCAGTGGTGCGATATGTCCACCCAAGTGTTTGCCCTGTCACGGCAACGCGATGCAGAAATGGAGGCCAATCCCGGCGAACAAGCCCGCAGGGACATATTAGGCAAGTATGATACCCTGCAGCGGAAACTGCAGGTCAATCTTGCGTCTCAGCTCGGCATTGCAGAATGGGAGCTCAATAACCTTTCAATGAACGCCGCCTGGGCCACGCACTGCCGCACAAAGAACAAAGGCTGGGGTGTAATCACGCCTGAACTTGCTGCGGCAACGCCCCGGTCTGACGCAAAGGAGGCTCTGAAAGCTCTTCGGGCGTTCTATAAGATGAACCTTGAGAGGGGGACTTCACCCTACTTCGACAACAAGCGGTATGGAGCCGTTAGCTGCAGGCGCGAAAACGTCGATGACCAGCATCTGGTGGGGTGCATTCTTCAATCGTTCTCGAACCCCTCTACTTGGGATGTGTTTGTCGTGGGCAAACTTCAGAATGGGCAGTTGGCACTCGCCCCGATCAACGGACTGACATCTAGCCACATAACGAGCGTTGGCGATCTGAAGTCCTTCCAAGCCCCCGGCGCTCCGCGCGCGCATCTTGCCGAGTTCACGGGCCAGATCGATCACGCAGCAATACATAAGCTGTTTGACTGATCCCGCCCGCAAATGAACCCGGGTGCAAAGGCAGTGGATTGCTCGCGCGCATTGGACCGCTCCAGCGATGCCACCCTTTGCACCCATCCCCCATGAGGCCCAAAATGAAATCTACCTTCTGGGAGCTGGAGAGGCTCGGACGCGTCAAGCTGTCCAAACATTTCACGTTCCGCCAGTTCCTCCATTCTGAAATCGCCGCTGCGTATGGCATCGTCAACATGCCCGATGACGCTGAACTGGCTATAGAGATGGGGCGTGGTCTGTGCGCCAATGTGCTGGAACCCATCGTGTCTGAGTTCGGCCCCGTCATCGTGCGCTCTGGCTTTCGCTCCGCCAGCCTGAATGCGCTGGGGCACAGGCTCGGCCTCAAATGCGCAAGCAACGAAAAGAACTACGCCGCGCACATCTGGGACCATCGCGATCCTGACGGCAGTGCTGGAGCATCTGCCTGCATCGTCATCCCTGCCTTCAACGAAGGCCACACCGGCCATGGTGGTTGGCAGGACCTTGCAGACCATCTGATGACCTCTCTGCCCTGCACGGAGCCGAAGCGGTTCAAGAATGACAACGCGTTCAATATTGGCTGGAAACAACAACCCAGCGCGACGGCTCTTACCTTGCCCGGTTCTCTTTAGGGCGGGGTTATCAGAGACAGACCGCGCGGCTCAAAACCTGTCTCTATGAAATGGTTTTACAAAGAGAGACGCCTTTCTCTCCAACTCTAGATGCTATTGGGACCTTCATCATGCAGGTAGGCTACGCACGTACATCAACCGCAGATCAAGTCGCAGGGTTCGAGGCCCAGAAACGTGATCTCATCGAAGCCGGATGCGAAGAGGTGTTCAGCGAACAAGTCTCCTCGGTTGCCCAGCGCGCAGAACTAGAAAACGTGCTGAAGTTTGTGCGGCGCAAAGACACGCTGGTCGTGACCAAGCTGGACCGTCTTGCACGTTCCACCCAGCACCTGCTCAAGATCGTTGATGAGCTGGAAGCCAAAGGCGTAGCCCTCCGCATCCTTGATTTCGGTGGCGCTGAGGTGGATACCAAATCCCCAAGCGGTAAACTGATGCTGACCATGTTCGCAGCGATGGCCCAGTTTGAGCGTGAGATGATGTTGGAGCGGCAACGCGAAGGCATCGCCAAAGCAAAGGCGGCAGGCAAATACAGAGGCCGCGCGCCCTTGGCCGTAGAGAAGGTCGAGCGCGCCCGAAGCCTCAAAGCACAGGGCGTCAAGGTTGCAGATATCGCAACCCAGCTCGGGCTTGGTCGGTCCACTCTCTACCGCGTGCTGAAAACGATGTGATGAACCGGGGTGCACGTGTTGCGCCAAGGAAGCACGCCCGCTACCACTGGTTGATTTCGGTTCGACAGCCAAACGGCAATTGGCTATGGATTGTTGCAAACAATAAGCAATTCGCAGGGCGCGCATTTCATGGCCAACACTTCACGACAGGCAGACCTCGACTTCGCTGCGGATCTTTTTAAAGCCGCTGACAAAATGCGAGGCGGTCTAGAGCCTTCTGAATACAAACACGTCGCGCTAGGCCTGATCTTCCTCAAATACATTTCTGAAGCTTTTCAGGCGATGCACGATCAGCTCACCGCAGACGACTTTGCAGACCCTGAGGACCCCGAAGAATACCTCGCTGAGAACGTATTTTGGGTGCCCGAGACCGCCCGCTGGTCCTACATTCAGGACAATGCTCGTTCAGAAAACATCGGCAAGATCATTGACGACGCGATGGAGGCTATCGAGGCCGAACCCACCAACGAGACCCTCAAAGGCGTGCTGCCCAAGAACTACGCCCGGCCCACGCTCGACAAGACAATGCTGGGCGAGCTGGTGGACCTCTTCTCCAACGTTAAAATGCACGACAGCGCTGACCGTGCGCGCGACCTCTTGGGCCGGGTCTATGAATACTTCATTTCGGGCTTTGCCAGCGCCGAAGGCAAACGTGGTGGCGAGTTTTTCACGCCCCGCTCCGTCGTCCGCACCCTCGTTGAAATGCTCGAACCCTACCAAGGCCGCGTCTACGACCCCTGCTGTGGCTCGGGTGGCATGTTCATCCAGTCCGAAAAGTTCATCGAAGACCACGGCGGCAACCCGCTGAACCTCTCGGTCTACGGGCAAGAGATCAACCACACCACTTGGCGGCTCGCCAAGATGAACCTTGCTGTCCACGGCATCGACGCCGCCATCGAATGGGACAGCGCGGGCAGCTTCCACAAAGACGCTCATCCGGGGCTGAAGGCCGATTACATCCTCGCCAACCCGCCCTTCAACATCTCGGACTGGGGCGGTGACCGGCTGGCCGAGGATGAGCGCTGGCAATACGGCATCCCGCCCAAGGGCAACGCCAACTTCGCGTGGATACAGCACATCATCCACCACCTCGCCCGCGCGGCCATGCGGGCGTGGTGCTCGCCAATGGCTCCATGTCCTCGCAAACCAGCGGCGAGGGCGAAATCAGAAAACGCCTGATCGAGGAAGACCGCGTTGATTGCATGGTCGCCCTGCCGGGGCAGCTTTTCTATTCCACGCAAATTCCCGTCTGTCTGTGGATTTTGAGCCGGAACAAATCCGCAAACGGGCTGCGGGACCGGCGCGGAGAGGTACTGTTCATCGACGCCCGCAATATGGGCCACATGGTGGACCGGGTGCGGCGCGAGTTCTCGGACGAGGACATCGAAAAGATCGCAGGCACCTACCGCCGCTGGCGCGCCGAGCCCGAGACGCTGGAGGAGAAAGGCTGGGAGGCCTACGCCGACGAGGCGGGGTTTTGCAAATCCGAAGGGCTGGAGATCATCCGCAAGTTTGACCACGTGCTGACGCCGGGGCGGTATGTTGGGGCGGCAGAGGATGAAGGCGACGGAGTGCCGTTTGAGGAACGCTTCAAAGCTCTTTCTGCCAAGGCCATGGCTCAATTTTCGAAGTCAAATGATCTACAGACTGCGATAGCTCGTCTCTTTGGTGAGCTGGGGGCAGGTGATGTTCCCAAACAAGGCTTTGAGCGAACTCCCACTTGAAATAATTGATGGTGACCGAGGGGCCAATTATCCAAAAACGAACGAGTTCTCAGCGCGCGGCCATTGCCTATTCCTAAACGCTGGCAATGTCTCGGCGAGTGGGTTTAGCTTTTCTGATACGGCTTTCATATCAGAAGAGAAGGACCAGTTGCTTAGAAAAGGTAAGGCACAACGAGACGACGTAATACTTACCACGCGTGGGACCGTTGGTAACTTGGCATTGTATGACGAGAGCGTCCCATACGAGCATGTTCGAATAAACTCGGGTATGGTTTTGATGCGCCCCGACAAAATCGCGCTTGATCCTGAGTTTCTGTACTACGCATTGCGGTCTCCCGCCTTTTCCAGACAGGTCGCGTCGTTGCAGACTGGGAGCGCTCAACCTCAGCTTCCCATTCGGGACATCAATCACCTGAGGATACCATTCCCCGATTTGAGCAATCAGAAGGAGGTATCCAAGCGCGTAAAACTGATCTTCGACAAAATCGAGCTGAACCGGCGGATGAATGAGACGTTGGAAGAGATGGCGCGGGCGCTGTTCCGGGATTGGTTCGTCGATTTCGGACCCACCCGCCGTCAGATGGAAGGAGCCACCGACCCCGCCGCCATCATGGGCCACGCCTTCCCCGCCGGAGATATGCCAGCGGAAGTGGTCACCGGTTCCGCGTCCGGCATATCGACCACTAAACCTCTAACAGCCGCTACCCTCGCCCCCTCTTCCCCGCCAAGCTGGGCGACGATGGCCTGCCTGAGGGGTGGAAGAACAGTGCGCTTGCTGATCGCTACAAGATCACAATTGGCAGAACGCCACCAAGAAAAGAAAAATGGCATTTTCGGAGTGATGGTCGTGGTGTGCCTTGGTTGTCAATCAGAGACCTTGGCTCATCCGGCGCATTCGCATTTAATACGGCAGAAACGCTAGAAGAAAGCTCGGTCGCTTCCTGTCGAGTACCGGTCGTCAAGGCCGAAACGGTTCTGGTCAGCTTCAAACTCACTGTGGGTCGAGTGGCAATAGCAGCGAATTCAATGGCCACGAACGAGGCGATTGCACATCTCAATCCGACCGAAAAATCTGCACCTACCGAATATACTTATGCATGGATGAAGCAGTTTGACTATGGAACTCTGGGAAGCACTTCTTCGATTGCGAACGCGGTCAATTCGAAAACCATTCGTTCGATGCCAATCTTGTGTCCGGGGCAAGCCCTTGAAAACGCTTACTCCAAAGTAGCAAGGAGGATTTTGGCGAAAGTCAGGGCGAACACCGAAGAAAACCAAACCCTCGCCGCCCTCCGCGACCTCCTTCTGCCCAAACTCATGTCCGGCGAAATCCGCCTGAAAGACGCGGAGGCCTGTCTATGACCGCTAGGCTCATCAACATTTACTGCGACGAAAGCTGTCACCTCGAAAATGACCGGGAACAGGTCATGGTACTGGGCGGCGTGTATTGCGATGCAGATCAAACGCGCCGCATTTCCAACGCCATTCGCGGCATCAAGGATCGCCACGCCATTGCGCCCGGGTTCGAAATCAAATGGACCAAAGTCTCAAATGGTGCATTGCCGTTTTATCGCGAGCTGATCGCGTTTTTCTTGAACGACACCGCCCTGCATTTTCGAGGCGTGTTGGTGCCGGACAAGACGATTTTGGATCATGAAGCACATTATCAGTCGCATGATGATTGGTATTACAAGATGTATTACCTCATGCTGCAATACGTGTTCAAACCGCCACACGCCTATAACGTCTATCTCGATATCAAGGACACGCTGGGCAGTGAGAAGGTGGATCGTCTGCACGATGTTCTGTGTAACCGAATTTACGACTTCGACCATCAAACCATTCGTCGTGTGCAGCAAATTCGATCACACGAAAGCCCGGTTTTACAACTGGCTGACCTGCTGATCGGCGCGGTAGGCTATGAAAATCGTGGTCTGTCGGGCAGTGCTGCGAAGTTGCGATTGATAGAAGATCTGAAGGTTCGCCTTGGGGATCAAGTTTTGACGCGAACATCTTCTTTTGGCGCGGAGAAATTCAACCTCTTGCGCTGGGTTCCCAACGGTGGGGCCGTATGACCCTTCCAAACCTTATACTGTTCAATGAGTATGGCGGTGACTGGGCGCGCTATGAGGACGCGCTTTATGCTCAATTTGACCAGGACATTCTGCAACATAATCTGCGATTTCGCGGGGCCAAAGTTACCGCGAGGCGCACACCAGAGCACGAGCGAAAGTGGGCGGGTTTCTGGCATTTGATCTCTGAGGGTCGCGTTGAAGATGACCGCACGCCGGACTTGCGCCGATGTGAGCGGTTGGCTTGGGTTCGTTGGATCATTGAAAACGAGGCTCGGTGTGCAGAGATCGACGTTTGGCAAAATCGGCGCGGTCGCGAGCAAAACACCTTGTTGTGGCTCGGAGAAGAGTATCTCGTGGTGTTGGCTTCACGGCAGCAGAACTTCCTGCTGAAGACGGCATACTGCACAGATAGAAATCATAGAGTTCAAAAACTTAGGAAGGAAAGGGATGCAGCTTGGAACGCGCCCTAAAAAGGCTGAAGCCGCGCCGGTTTCCCGGAGCGGCCTCGAATACTCCTTCTACGCATGGCAGATGAGCTACACTCTAAGTGTATGCAAAATGCGTAAATGTCAAGTTACCGTTCCGCATGCGGGGGCAAGATGACTGACCTTGGCCGTTTAGAAAAGATCGACCTGCGCGACATCTGGCGCACCGAAGATCAGGACTTCACGCCATGGCTGGCGCGGGAAGGCAACATCGGGTTGTTAGCCGATGCGTTGGGCTTAGAATTGGAGGTTGAGGCGCAAGAAAAAGAGGTTGGTCCTTTTCGCGCGGATATTCTGTGCAAGGATCTGCGGAACGACAGTTGGGTCTTGATTGAGAACCAGCTTGAGCGCACCGATCACAAGCATCTAGGCCAGTTGATCACCTATGCTGCGGGCCTGAAGGCTGTGACAATTGTGTGGGTCGCAGCGACCTTCACAGAAGAGCATCGTGCCGCGTTGGATTGGCTGAACACGGTCACAGACGACGACTTCCGGTTCTTTGCGCTTGAGGTCGAACTTTGGCGCATTGGGGATAGTCCTGCTGCCCCGAAGTTCAACATCGTGTCAAAGCCCAATGAGTGGTCAAAGACTGTCGGAGCGGCTACCCGGCGGATCGAAACCGAGGCCCTCACAGGAACCAAGCAGCGTCAGTTGGCCTATTGGCAGTCGTTGGCTGATCACATGGCTGAACACCCCTTGCAGCGCTCTCGCAAAGCGCGCCCGCAGTCTTGGACTATCTTTCCTATCGGCAAATCGGGAATGCACCTAGGTGCAGTGATCAATACACGCGAAGAATGGATTGGGATTGAGTTATATCTGGGCGATGAAAACGCCCATGCGCATTTCTTGGAGCTGTCCGAAGATCGCGCGGTGATCGAGAGTGATCTTGGTTTTGCGCCCGAATGGCTGCCGCTGCCCGAAAAACGCGCGTGCAGGATCATCCTCTACAAACAGTCTTGTCCGCTGTCTGATGAAGCTCGCTGGCCAGAGTATCACGATTGGATGGTTGAGAAGTTGGACGCTTTCAACCACGCCTTTCGGTTGCGTGTCCGAGATTTAGACCCAGACAAGTATCGCGATGTGGCTGATGACGGCGAGGTGCCTGCGCCATGAGCATCAACGAGGACCTCGTAGAACAAGCCGTTCTGGCCATTTTGCAAGAGCTGGGCTGGCGCTTTGAAGACCCGTTTGAGATCGCCCCTGATGGTCCCAATCGGCAACGTGGGGCATACGGTGAGGTTGTTCTTGGGGCTTGTTGGAAGCTGCTGCTGGGCGGCTGAACCCGGATATACCTCAGGAGGCGTTGCAGTCTGCGCTTCGCCAAGTTCAGGTCTCCGAAACCCCGTCACTTATCGAAGAAAACCGGCGCATTCATCGGTTGCTGGTCGATGGGATCGACGTTGAATACCGCCGCCCGGATGGCTCCATCAAAGGCGACAAGGTGCGTCTGATCGACTTCGCTAGTCCCGCCAACAACGATCTGATGGTCACGAACCAATTCACCGTGGTTGAAAGCGGCCATAATCGTCGCCCGGATGTCGTGGCGTTTGTGAACGGCCTGCCCTTGGTCGTGGTCGAGTTGAAGAACGCGGCGAGTGAAAACGCGACGATTGAGGACGCCTTCAATCAACTTCAGACTTACAAGCAGCAAATCCCTTCGCTGTTTCGGACGAACGCAGCGCTGATCACGTCTGACGGTTTGCTGGCACGGATTGGCTCGCTGAGCGCCGGTGAGGACCGTTTCATGCCATGGCGCACAGTCACGGGCGCACAAGACGACTTCACGCCCGAAGGGCCGAAAGAGATGGAGACGCTCATTCGCGGCGTGTTGCACCCTGAACGCCTTTTGCAGTTGGTGCGTGATTTCACAGTCTTTGGCGACAAGGGCGACGGCGTTTTCAAAATCATTGGCGGCTATCACCAGTTCCACGGAGCGCGCAAAGCACTGGCAAGCGCTATTGACGCTGTCAGCGCGGATGGCGACCGCAAGGTAGGTGTGATTTGGCACACGCAAGGGTCAGGCAAGAGCTTTCTTATGGCGTTTTTTGCGGGACTTCTGGTGCGTGCGCCTAAGCTGCAAAACCCAACGATCTTAGTGGTTACAGATCGCAACGATCTGGATGACCAGCTCTATGGCACGTTTTCGCTTTGCCGTGACCTGATCCGCCAAACGCCTGAGCAGATCGAAGACCGCGAAGATCTGCGGCAAAAACTGGACCGCCAGTCCGGTGGCGTGATCTTCTCGACCCTGCAAAAATTCTCACCGATGGCGGGTGAGGAAGACTTCCCTATGCTCTCAGATCGGCGGAACATCATTGTGCTCGCAGACGAGGCACACCGCAGCCAGTACGGCTTTGATGCCAAACTGGATCGCACCACGGGCGCGCGGCGCTATGGCTATGCGCATTATCTGCGCCAAGCCCTGCCCAATGCGTCCTTCGCGGGTTTTACCGGCACGCCTATTGAGGCTGCTGACGTGAACACACCCGCTGTCTTTGGCGAATATGTTGATGTTTATGACATCAGCCGTGCAGTTGAAGATAAAGCCACGGTTCCGATCTACTATGAAAGCCGCCTCGCGCGTGTGGAGTTGCAGCAAGACAAGCTGCCGGAGATCGACGCCGCCGTTGATGCGCTCTTTGATGACGAAACACTCTCAGAGCAGGAGAAGGCCAAGTCGAAATGGAGCAGTGTTGAACGCCTTGTGGGCGCGCCTCCGAGACTTGAGAAGGTTGCCCATGACATCGTGGCCCACTTTGAAGATCGCGTCGAGGCAATGGCCGGGAAGGGCATGATTGTCTGCATGAGCCGTGCAATCTGCGTCGACCTCTACAACAGGATCACCGAACTGCGCCCGGAATGGCATTCCGAGGATGATAAGGAAGGGGGTGTCAAAGTCGTTATGACCGGGTCTGCGTCTGACCCGCTGGATTGGCAAAAACACATCGGCAGCAAGATGCGCCGCGACCTACTGGCAAAACGGGCGCGTGATCCAGAAGACCAACTCAAGCTGGTGATCGTTCGGGATATGTGGCTGACCGGTTTCGACGCGCCCAGTATGCACACGATGTATATTGACAAACCGATGCGTGGCCATGGTCTGATGCAGGCGATTGCGCGTGTGAACCGGGTATTCAAGGACAAGCCGGGTGGGCTAGTCGTCGACTACATCGGCATCGGACAGAACTTGAAGAAGGCACTCCAGAACTATACCGCCACCGACCGTGACCAAACTGGGATTGACGAGGAAGAGGCCGTTGCCACGCTTCAGGAGCTTGTCGAGAGGTGCCAAGACTTCTTCTCGGGCTTCGACTATCAGGCCGGGATCGTAGGCGCGCCTCAGGAGCGCTTAAAGGCGCTCGCTGGGGCAATCGAATGGGCGCTGGAGAAACAGAAGGCCCGCGCAGACAAGGCAACCGATGAAAAGGCTAAGAAGGCCGAGCTGAACTACTACGCCGATCTGGTCGCCAATCTATCCAAGGCCTTCGCCTTGGCCTCTGCTAGCGACTACGCACAATCGGTCAAGGAAGAGGTGGGCTTTTTCCAAGCTGTGCGTGCTGCGCTTTCGAAGTCATCGCCAAAGACTGGCATGAGTAAGCGAGAGAAAGAGTTCGCCATCGGTCAACTCATCTCAGACGCCATCGCCGATGCAAGCATCATCGATGTGTTGGCCGCAGCAGGCATTAGGACGCCCGAAATCTCGGTGCTGTCTGAAGAGTTCCTGGCTGAAATCCAGAACATGGAGCACAAGAACCTCGCCTTGGAGGCGCTGAGAAAGCTGTTGGCGGGCGAAATCAAAGCGCGCGGACAAAGAAACGTTGTAGAGGCCAAGGCCTTCTCAGAGCGCCTTGAGGCCGCTGTGGCACGCTACCACGCCAACGCCATAACTAGCCTTGAGATGATCCAAGAACTGATCAACATGGCCAAGGATATGAAGGTCTCAGTGCAGCGTGGCGATGACCTCGGTTTGAGCGAGGAAGAGCTCGCATTCTATGATGCGCTCGCTCAGAACCAAAGCGCGGTTGAAATGCTGGGCAATGAAGAACTGCGCAAAATTGCCCATGTCCTTGTCGAACAGCTTCAGCAGAATGTCACCGTGGATTGGCACCTGAAAGAAAGTGCGCGCGCAAAGCTACGTGTGTTGGTCCGCCGCATTCTGAAGAAGTTCGGCTATCCGCCCGACTTGGCACCCGTTGCGATTAATACCGTGCTTAGTCAGGCAGAGGCGTTGTTGAAGTGGGGTGACGCATATTAATCATGGCCCTTTTCCTGATTTTAGTTAGCGGCACCACTACTGCGTGGGCAAGATTTTCTGATTTCTTCTTTTGGCCGCGATAGCACACCATCGTTTTCATTCGGCATACGCAGCCTGAGAACGAATTTCTTGGCCATTTCAGTAGAGAGCGCATAGTGGCGCCTGCCATTGCGTCGAAGTTGCAACCACAACAAAGCCCCCTCAGTGTGTTGCGTCTCACGCCAGTAGCATCGGTCTTCAAAACCGAAAAGTTGCACCCCGGTTCATATGTGTAGGCGCATTACAAGCCAGCCTAACCGGGTGGACAGAGAGGGGGATAGATAACAACCTACATAACGTAAGCATCTGACTTCAAAGGCGTTATTTGAAGTAAATGGTGCCCGGGGGCGGAATCGAACCACCGACACGAGGATTTTCAATCCACTGCTCTACCCCTGAGCTACCCGGGCACGGGAAGGCTGTTCGCCTTGGGTGGGGGCGTTCTATGACGAGCGCGCGGCGGTGTCCAGAGGGTTTTTCAAAGAAAAGCGCTAATGGCGGGTTTGCTGCGGATTTTCTTCCGGCGCCTGCGCGCGGCCAGCTTCTTCCAGAGCGTTTTCAATGTCTTCCAGGTCCTGGCTAGGCACTGAATAGGCACCGGTCAGCCATTTCCCGAGGTCGATATCAGCACAGCGCTTGGAACAGAAAGGCCGGTGTGTCTTCTGCGTTTCCCCGCCGCAGATCGGGCAGCTCATTTCAGCACCTCATTCAGGGCAATGCGGCCGCGTTTGCGCTGCAACTCAAAATGGCCGAGGTTGGTCCAGCCAGCCAGAACCGTTTCCTCGGAATCGGCCCGGAAGGCGGACCGCAGCGCGGTTTCAAAGCCGCGCCGGTCCTTCTTAGGCATCGGGGCCAGGTCCAGGATGATCTGGCCGCCCAAGCCGCGCACCCGCAAGGCGCGGGGCAGGACCTTGGCGGCGGCCATATTGGCCTTAACGCCCGACGCAAGCGAGGTGTCCGAGCCGGTGTTCACATCCACCGCCACCAGGGCGCGGGTCGGCTCGATGAACAGGAAGGCGCCGCCCGGCAACGGCTCGCGGATACCCTGTGCAATGTCCAGCGCATCCAGTACGCCCAGACGTTCGAACCCGCCGGGTTCGCGCTCCACATCAGCAGGTTCCACCCAGTCCCGCCAGGCCAGCAGATGGGGGGTGTCACCTTCGGCCAATACCTCCGGCTCGGAACCTTCATCCTGCATTACCTGCGCCGCCAGCGCCGCCATCGCAGCAACGTCTTCGGCGATCTCTTCGCTGTCCGCGCCGGCGCAGGCAGAGCGCAGGATCAGGCCGTAACCCGACTCGCCCATTTCCTCATGTGCAATCTCCAGCAGCCGGTCGCGCTCGTCCTCGTCGCGGATGCTGCGCGAGATGTTCAGCCCCGGCGCCTCCGGCGTGACAATGGCATAGCGGCTCTTGAACAGCAGCTTCTGGGTGACCGGAATCGCCTTGCCCGGTTCGGCATAGCCGGAGACCTGCACCAGGATCATCTGGCCAGGTGCCAGTCCTTTGACCTGGCGCAGGAAGGCCGGGCCGTCAGGCGTGGTCAGGAACATGCCGCCCTGCCCCTTCACGGGCCGGTCGGCGCGGGCGCGGTAGATGGTGCCGGGCGCGGGGGCGTCGCTTTCGGCCAGGAAGTCCTCCAGTTTGCCGTCCACCATCAATGCTGCGGCTTCACGGTCCTGGATGTGGTCGAGAATGATGGTGCGGCCCTTCATGCGGCGGCCTCCTGATACAGCGGCAGCCCGGCGGCGCGCAAAAGATTGGCAGTCTCGGACAACGGCAACCCGACAATCCCGGTGAAGGAGCCGCTGATCCATGGTATGAAAGCGCCCGCCGGTCCCTGGATGGCATAGGCGCCGGCCTTGCCTTTCCAGTCGCCTGTGGCGAGATAGGCGTTCAACTCCTCGTCGGAGAGGTTTTTCATCTTCACTTGGCTGACCACATCCTTTTCCCAGACATGGTCGCCGCAGCGCACAGCAACGGCGGTGATCACCCGGTGGCGGCGGCCTGACAAGGCCAGCAGGAACTCTGCTGCCTCGCCTGCATCGCGCGGCTTGCCCAGTATGCGCCGGCCCAAGGCAACGGTGGTGTCGGCACAAAGAACAATATCCTCTGTCCCCGCGGGGACAGCTTGGGTTTTTTCCCGTGTGACCCGCGCACAGTAGGCCCGTGGCAGCTCAGCCTTCAGCGGCGTTTCATCAATTTCCGGCGGACGCACCGCGTCCGGATGCACGCCGAGCTGCGCCAGAAGCTGCAGCCGCCGCGGGCTGCCCGATCCCAGAATGAATGCCATGCCGTGGCCCTCTTGTCCGTTTGCGCCCGTCATAGGGTGGATTTCAGCATTGGAAAAGTGCGCCTGCACCTTCCTTCTGTCAGAAATATCCCCGCCCGGGGCCGCGGCGGCAAGGCCGCCCGAAAAAACAAAAGCCCGGCAGAATGCCGGGCCTTGATATTTCTTCCAGATCAACAGCTTATTTAAAGCGATAGTTGATCCGGCCCTTGGTCAGGTCATAGGGGGTCATTTCCACCTGTACCTTGTCGCCTGCCAGAACACGGATGCGGTTTTTGCGCATCTTGCCTGCCGTATGCGCGATGATCTCATGGCCGTTCTCAAGCTCGACCCGAAACGTCGCGTTAGGCAGGAGTTCCTTCACGACACCGGGAAATTCGAGCGTATCTTCCTTGGCCATGTTGTCTCCATCATTGGGTTAGCCCGCAAACTGCGGGACGTGCGCCTAAATGGGGTCATTTTTCCAATATTTCAAGGGCTCAATCAGCAAAGAGCGGCCTTTGTGACCGATTTCACCCGCGGCATTTGTTCTTCCCAATGCAGCCGGTTCAACACCCCGCCAGATGCCCGCACATGGGCGATGGCCTCCAGGTCGGCCTCGGCGTAGGTCCAGCCCGGCTGGTTCAGCGTGCCTTCGGCCAGAACGCCGGTGCCGGGGAAGCCCTTGTCCGGCGGGCCGAAAATGCCGCCGGTACCGGTGTTCAGGTCGACTGCCTCGGACCATTCGTTGGCGCCGACGATAGATGCCATGGCAGTCACGCATTGGTTTTCCAGCGCCCGGGACATGGCACCGATGCGCACCCGCCAGTATCCGGCCAGCGCTTCGGTGCAGGAGGGGACGAGAATCACATCCGTCTGTGCCAGCGCACGCCCCAGCAGCGGGAATTCGCTGTCATAGCAGATCAGCACCCCGATTCTGCCCAGGGCGGTATCGAAAATCTTGAGCGGCCCGCCGCCCATGATGCCCCAGTCCTCTCGCTCGAACCGGGTCATGATCTGCTTGTCCTGATGATCCCGCTTACCTGAGGGCGTGTAGAGCTCTGCCCGGTTCACCGGCCGGGTGAGGCCGCTGTTGACCGGGGCAGAGGCACCCAGGATATGCACCCCGTGTTCGGCGGCGAGCCGCAGATGCAGCGCGGCAGCATCCTCCATTTTTTCCGACACCGAGTGGATCGACTGCTCCAGATCGGCGGCAACCGCCGCGCCGTCCAGCGTTGACAGCTCCATCGCGCCGTATTCCGGGAATACCAGCAGCTCGGCGCCATTTCCGGCAGCCTCTGCCACCCAGGCGGCCAGCTTGTCCTCATATTGTGCCCAGCTGCTGAGCCAGTCGAGCGGATAGGCGGCGGTGGCGATTTTCATGCGGTCTCTCCGGTGGCCGGCAGCCGCATCCCGGTGCGGCCTTCCGGCAGGATTGCCCTGCAAAGGTGCCCGGCGCAAGGCGGGGCAGTATACAGATTGCAGCTGCCGCCGGACCGGGCCGCAAAAACAGTTCGAAAAGGATGCGCATTTTTGCAACGGAAACAGCTGCATCCAGCGTTCCATCTTGGTGTTGCGCGGCTATTTGGCCATTCTCGGGCGCAGACACTCATTTGTTAATTTGAAAAAGGACCACTCCCTTGGCTACCAAGCTTGATGACAAGAACCTGAAAGGCGTTATTGCCGACATCCCGAAAAAAGGCTTCCGCACTAAATTCTGGCGTGAATACCGGGCCGGCGCCTGCAAGGGCAGTGGCGTGGGCAAATATATGGATCTGCTGGAGAAAATGGGCGTGCCGCCGTCGGGCGATCCGTCCAAGGCAGATCTGGACCAGATGCCTGAGATCGTGCAGGCGTTCAGTATGCTGGCCAATGCGATGCTGAAGGCGCGCGGCAAATGCGGCAAGCTGCAATCGCACAGCAGGGACCTGTGCCTGGCCTATGCCAAGCTGATCGAAAAGCGAGAGGATGCGGCAGCAGAGCTGGCCCGCAATGCGGACAAGATCAAGCAAAAGCAGATGGCGCAGCAGCTGAAGGTCGAGAAGGAAAATGAAGAAACCGACAAGCATCTGGAAAAGCTCAAGAAGGAGCATGACCAGAAAAATAAGCTGGTTCTGAAGGAGCTGAAGGATCTTCATACCCGTGGTGCCAAGATCGAAGGCGCCTGCAATGACATCGTCAAGGACGTGAAACAGGCTGAAAAGGACTTGGAGGCCGTCCGCAAGGCCTGGAAGACGCAGTACAGTAAGGAAGGCGTCAATCGCGAGGATATCGAAGGCAAAGCCGACGCAGCGCTTCGGGCGCTGATCAAGAAGCACAAGATCGCGCTTCATGCCAAGAACATCAAGGAAACCCTGCCCAAGATCCTGAAGGAAGCCACCAGCCTGCTGAAGCAATACGCCAAACAGTCCGGCATCGAGAAGGAGCGGGTTGCAACCGGCAAGGCGCTGGTTGCGGCGCAGAACAGCTTCAAGTCCGCTCAGGATGACGTGCGATTCTTCCTGGCCCAGCACAAGCAGGCCCTGGACGAGCTGCAAAAAGCCCGCCCCGAAGGCGTCTGAATTTCAGGTTTAAGGCGCCCCGCGCGGGCGCCTGCCCCCTTACAGATCCCGGATCCAGAACTGCAGCGGCTTGCCTGTTTCCCCGGCCTGATCCACATCCTTCCAGGAAAAATGCGCGATGGCACCCTGCAACGGGGCATAGCCACGCTTGTGCCAGAACGGATCCAGCGGCGCGTAGTCCGCAGGCCGCAACGGGTGGTCCGCCGGGCGCTGCACGCTGCAAAAGGCGGTCTTGCTGAACCCATGCTTGCGGGCATGGGATTCGCGCGCATCAAAGAAACCGTGGCCGGCGCCATGGCCGCGGTATTCCGGCAGCAGCACGGATTCGGCGCAGTAGAAGACGCCGGTCAGGTCAATGCCGGTGCCCTCGAACGCCGCCGCAAAATCATCCGCATGATCGCTCAGCGGTGCGCCAGTGGAGGCCCCGACCAGGGTTTCACCGTCAAAAGCACCGGCCACCACGGCGCGGGTGCTGTCACGGTAGCTTTGCAGGTATTCCCGCTCATACGCCAAGTCGCCATCGTACAGGTATGGCCAGGCGCGGAAGACTTTGATGCGCAGGTGTGCCACGTCGTCCAGCGCGGCCTCCAGCGCCGCGCCGGTCATCGTCTCAACCCGGATCGTCATCCGGCGGAAACCTGGGCGATCCAGTCCGCCAGGTTGTAATAGGTGGTGACGCGGGAAATCTTGCCGTCTTTCAACTCAAAGAACGAGCCGCCTGGCAGCCGGTAGGTCTGGCCCTTGGCTTCCGGCAGGCCCTCGTCCGTCACCAGATAGGTGCCGTTGACGATGAACTCTGCCGCTGCACGGGTGCCGTCGCCGTTGGAAAAGATCACCATACCGGTCAGCTCTTCCTTATAGCAGCGGCTCATGTGGGCGCAGAATTCCGCGAATTTATCTTTGCCTACCCGGATTTTGCCCTCGTTCACATGGTGGGCAATCTGGTCGTCCAGGCAGTCCAGCATGGCGTCGGTGTCGGCGGCGTTGAAGGCTGCGAAATAGCGCGCGATGGTATCGGTCATGTTCTCTCCGTCGGTTCACCCCAGCGGCTCTTCAAGTGCTGGATGATTTGGTCCCGTGATTGCCGGTAGACATCTAGCTTGGCTGCGCGTGTCTCGCCGAGCCCGGTAGGGTCCATAATCGGCCAATATTCGACATCGAGGTGAAAAAAACGGGTAAGTTCCAGCGCCCGGCGCTGGCTGGCAGGCGACAGCGCCACCACCAGATCGAAGGACGACAGGTCATCGCCCCAGCGTTCCATCTCATCAAACGAGCGCGACCGGTGGCGCGACAGCTCGACATCGATTTCCTGGCAGACAGAGATGGCGAAACCGTCGATCTCCATGTCGTTCTTGACACCGGCGGACTGCACATAGGTGCCGGTGCCAAAGAATTTCTTCATAATGCCCTCCGCCATTGGAGAGCGGACCGAATTGTGGTCGCAACAGAACAGAATGGACTGCGGCAGCTCCTCCACCCGTCAGCCTCCGAAATGCAATACGCAGATCAAGGTGAACAGGCGCCTGGCGGTGTCGGTGTCGACTTCGGCCTTGCCTTCCAGCCGTTCCTGCAGAACCCGGCTGCCTTCGTTGTGGATGCCGCGCCGCGCCATGTCGATGGTCTCGATCTGACTGGGCGGCATGGTTTTCACCGCGCTGAAGTAGCTTTCGCAGATTTGATAGTAGTCCTTGACCACCTGACGGAACGGCGACAACGACAGGTGGAACTCTGCTGCTTTCTCACCCTCTTCCGTGATAATGTCAAAGACCAGGCGTTTGTCGCGGATCGCCAGTCCTAAATGATAAGGGCCGGCGGGCAGGTCGCGTCCTTCGCGGGACGGCAGCGCAAAACTGTTGTCCTCGATCAGGTCGTAAATCGCAACTTTCCGCTCCTGCTCGATCTCGGGCGTCGGAGGCGGCAGGTTGCGGTCGTCCAATTCGATATGGCTGATGCGGCTCATGGGTCTTTGTCTCTAATATGCGCTAAGGCGTCCGGCCATGACTATCGCACCGCCGCGCTTGGGGCAATGCAGCAGCGGGCGTCAAAGCCTGCGCCATTTGCGGCAGTGCTTGACAGGCCACGCCTGCACGAACAGCTTGCCTGCAACAGGAGGCAGGACGATGACAGGGCTTGATCAGTTTTCCCTCAAAGGCCAGCGCGCGCTGGTGACCGGCTCCACGGACGGGCTGGGGTTTGCCGCTGCCCGCCTTCTGTCTGAAGCCGGAGCCGAGGTTTGGGTGAACGGACGCAATAAAGAAAGGGTGGCGGCGGCCTTGAGCCGGATGCCGGGAAAGGCCCGCGCAATGGTTCTGGATGTGGCTGATGAGGGATCTGCAACCGCGGCATTCGAAGGCATCGCTGGTGAAGGCGGTCTCGATATTCTGGTCAATAACGTGGGCCAGCGAGACCGGCGCGACCTCATGGACTTCACGCGATCCGATCTGCAAGCGCTATGGGATGTTGATCTGATCGCCCCGTTCCGTCTTGCGCAATTGGCCGCCGCCCAAATGGCACCAAAGGGGTATGGCCGCATCATCAACATATCCTCGATTGCCGGTCTCATCGCCCAATCCGGGGATGCGGCCTATACAACAGCCAAAGCCGGTATCAACGGCATGACCAAGGCACTGGCGGCGGAGCTTGGCCCCAAAGGCATCACAGTGAATGCCATTGCCCCGGGTTTCTTCAAAACCAGCCCCAACATGTCCGCGGCCGCTGACCCGGAAATTGCAGTGAAATAGAAAAATGCCACCTCGCTCGGCCGCTGGGGCGAGCCTGAGGAGCTGGCGCCCGCCATCCTGTTCCTCGCCTCCCCTGCCGCGTCCTACATCACCGGGCAGGTGCTGGCTGTGGATGGCGGCTATACCGCGCACTATTGAGTGCTGCGTCATTTTTCCGGGAAAAATGACTTGCGGCCTCCGGCGGGGATATTGGGGCCAGATGAAGCAACGGATCATTAACCAAACTTGGCGACCCTAGTCTTGCGGTACAGGCGGGGACGCCGATGACCGCGCCAGGTGAAGCGCCCCGGCGGGCCCGGGGCGCGGATCCCTTTCATCTGGCGGAAAATATCCCGGGGTGAATGCGCGGCTCGCGCAGAGGGGCAGCGCCCCTGCTCCGCTTACTTGTTCAGCGCATCCAGCCGGGCGGTGACGGAAAGACTGTGCGCCTGCAGGCTTTCACTGTGAGCCAGAATTTCTGCCGCCGGGCCAATTGCCCGCAGCGCGTCCGATGTCATCTGGCTAAGGGTCGTGCGCTTGAGAAAATCCAGAACTGACAATCCGGAGGAAAACCGGGCTGAACGCGCCGTCGGCAGCACATGGTTCGGGCCGCCGACATAGTCGCCAATGGCTTCGGGCGTGTATTGACCCAGGAAGATGGCGCCTGCATGGATGGTTTTCTCGCTCAAGGCTACCGGATCGGCGACACACAACTCCAGATGCTCCGGTGCAATGCGGTTGGACAGCGCCGCCGCCTCATCCAGGTCCCGCACTGTTATCACCGCACCAAAATCCCGCCAGGAGGGGCCGGCAATTGCGCGGCGTTCCAGCGTTTCCAGACGCTTATCCACCGCCGCTGCCACAGCCAGGCCAAATCCTTCGTCATCGGTGATCAGAATCGACTGGGCGCTTTCGTCATGTTCGGATTGGCTCATCAGATCCAGTGCGATCCAGTCGGGATTATTGTCCTTATCCGCAATCACCAGGATTTCAGACGGCCCGGCGATCATGTCGATGCCGACCTTGCCAAACACCCGCCGCTTGGCGGCTGCAACAAAGGCATTGCCCGGGCCGGTTATCTTATCGACCGGGGCGATAGTTTCAGTGCCATAGGCCAGCGCCGCCACCGCCTGTGCCCCGCCGACCCGGTAGATTTCATCCACCTCTGCAATCTTTGCTGCCAGCAGCACCAGCGGGTTGATCTGGCCGTCCGGGGTTGGAACCGTGACCGCCAGCCGCTGCACGCCTGCAACTTTGGCCGGGATCGCGTTCATCAGCACCGAAGAGGGATAAGAGGCCAGCCCGCCCGGAACATAAAGCCCAGCCGCCGACACCGCCGACCAGCGCCAGCCCAGCGTTGCGCCGGCCTCGTCCGTCCACTGCGCATCTTCCGGCATCTGGCGCATGTGATAGGCGCGGATGCGGTCGGCCGCCAGTTCCAGCGCCTGACGCTCTTCAGCGGAAACCGTGGCGATGGCCGCCTCCACCTCAGCATCGGTAATCCGCAGTTGCGCAGGCTCCAGCTCCATCCGGTCAAACTTCGCCGTCAGCTCCACCAGTGCCGCATCACCGCGGTCGCGCACGTCAGCGATGATCCCCGCCACGACAGCATCCACATCCGGGCTATCCTCGCGCTTGGCGCCCAGAAGGGCGGTGAAGGACTGCTCAAAACCGGCATCAGCGGTGTTCAGAAACTGCGGCATCGGGATCTCCTTTGGCCCCCGCATATCCGCAAGGGCGCAGAGCCTCAAGATTTATGCGTGCGAGCGGTGCAATTGGACGCAAGCGGCAGGGGCGCTGCCCCGCAGGTTTAATAGGGTAAGGGGCTCTGCCCCTCTTGGCCTGGCGGCCAATTCACCCCGGGGTATTTGGAACCAGAAAGAAGGGGAAGCTCAGCGTAAGGATTTGCGCATTGCAATGCAGGGTGTGCCGCAGCATCCACCAGTCTTTCCTGCCGTCCGCCAGCCATGCCTGCGATAGAAGTCCAGTGCTGTCCGGGTGGCGTCAAGGCGGCCCTCGGCATGGCCGCTCTGCAGCAGCTCCGCCTCCAGATACGCCAGCATGACGGCGTCAGTGCCCCGGCCGGCTGCGGCTGGGGCAACATACAGCAGGGAGATGGAGCCGTCCGGAGACAGCCCGCCCACGGCAGCGGCCTCGCCGCCATGCTCGGCCAGCCAGTAGCACCCGGGTCCGGCGATCCAGCCGCGGACCTGCTCCGGCGTCTTGTTGGCGGTCCAGTCCGCGATCCGGGCGGCATCACTGCCGTGGTCCGCCTGACACAGATCGCGGATCGAGGCGATGAGCACCCGGCTCATGGCAAAGACGTCAAAAACGTTGGCGCGGCGGATTTCCAGCGGTGCCGCCGGGGCGGCGAAAGCCTGGGAAATGCCGCGCTTGTTCTGCATGGTTCAGCTGCCGTGGTCCGGGGCATGGCCAGAAGGCGCCCGGTAGGGGCGGGTGACATCACGAAGGGACAGCTCCAGCGCCTCGACCGCCAAGCGAACCGCGCCGTCGCCGGCCAAGGTCAGCAATACATGGCCGGCACCGTCCTCCCCCGGCTCAAATTCAACCGAGAGCAGCGACAGGACCAGGTCCTTGTCCTTGCGGTCCACGCCTTGTGAGGAAACGCCCAGGACATTGTTCACCACCAGCAGCGACTGCACCCGCTCAAAAGCCCTGCCACGGCGTTCCGCAGCCTCGCGGTCCTCCCACCGGAAACGGTTCACCAGCAGTGCAAAGCGGCGTTCGGAAGCGCGCCAGCTCATTTCGGTGACCGGAAACACCGCATCCTGCACCAATGAGGACAGGACCTTGAGATCCTCCTCCTCCAGTGCGCCCAGATTCAGAGGCGCCTCGCGGCCGTCTTCAAAGCTTGCATCCGCCATCACTCTTCCCTGATCCGTTCGATTTTGGCGCCGACGCCAGACAGCTTGCGCACCACATGCTCATAGCCGCGGTCCAAGTGGTAGACCCGGCTTACCTTGGTTTCGCCTTCCGCCGCCAGGCCGGCAAGAATCAGCGAGACCGAGGCGCGCAGGTCGGTAGCCATCACCGGAGCGCCTTTCAGCATTTCAACGCCGGTCACGGTTGCATGGCCGCCGTGCACTTCGATCTGTGCCCCCATACGGGTGAGTTCCGGGCATGCATAAAGCGGTTCTCAAAGATCTTTTCTTCCAGAACAGACGTGCCTTCAGCAGTACACATCAGTGCCATCATCTGTGCTTGCAAGTCGGTCGGAAAGCCCGGGAATGGCTCGGTCACCACATCCACGGCCTGCAGCCGGCCGTTCTTGCGGCTGACGGTCAGGCTGTTTTTACCCTCGGTGATCTCGATTCCTGCCGCCTCCAGTTTGCTGCAGAAGCTTTCCAGCAGGCTGCGGCGGCCGCCCAGCAGCTCCACCTCGCCGCCGCAGATCGCGGGTGCCAACATATATGTGCCCAGCTCGATCCGGTCGGTTACCACCTGATGAGTCGCCCCATGCAGGCGGTCGACGCCCTGAATGGTGATGTCGGGGGTACCGTCGCCGTCGATCTGCGCGCCCATTTTCCGCAGGCAATCTGCCAGATCAACGATCTCCGGCTCGCGCGCGGCGTTCTTGATGACGGTGGTGCCCTTTGCCAGGGTGGCTGCCATCATGATATTCTCGGTTGCCCCGACCGAGGCAAAGCTCAGCTCCACCACCGCGCCTTTCAGCCCCCCGGGGCCTTGGCGTGCAGATACCCGTCCTTCAGCTCAATCTCGGCGCCCAGCGCCTCAAGACCCTGAATGTGCAGATCCATCGGCCGGGCGCCGATTGCGCAGCCGCCGGGCAGCGACACCACCGCCTGCCCCAGCCGCGCCAGCATCGGACCCAGCACCAGATTGGAGGCGCGCATTTTCCGCACGATGTCATAGTCAGCCACATGGCTGGTCAGGTCATGGCTCGACATTGCCAGCACCTGGCCGTCCTGCAGGCTGGACACTTCGGCGCCCAGTGACTGCAAGAGCAATGTCATTGTCTTGATATCGCTCAAGCGCGGCGCATTGGTCAGCGTCAGCGGTTCCTCGCTCAGGAGCGTCGCAGGCATCAGCGTGAGGCAGGCGTTTTTGGCCCCTGCGATTGGAATCTGCCCGTTCAGCGGGCCGTTGCCAGTTACCAGAATCGAATCCATCTGCCCTTACTCTCCGTTTTTGCCCGTATCCTGGTCCGGCTTTTCCGCCCGCGCCTTGGCCTGAGCCTTGCGCCGGGCCATGTTTGCCTTGAGCGCTGCCTTCAGCCGGTCTTCGCGCGATGCCGCTGACCTGTCGTTTTTCGGTGTTTTCTTTTCCGCCATAAGACTTCTGTAACTGAGTGGGAAAAAACCGTCCAGAATGCTCTTGCGCCCCTCAGCGTTTATGCCTAAAAGCCCCTCACCGGCGCTGCTGTAGCTCAGAGGTAGAGCACTCCCTTGGTAAGGGAGAGGTCGAGAGTTCAATTCTCTCCAGCAGCACCATCTTTCACCAGATAAGTTACTGAAAACAAGCACACTTTTTGTGTTGCTGCACTCACAAGCACACCAAACCTTTTAAGGTTCACTGCATACCTTTAGTGTTTACGTCCGTTCATTTCCCGTTTTTCCCGGGCAAAATCCGGGAAGCGTGTTCGCGCAGTGTTCTGCCAAAAAGAAAGGATTCGCGCGCCTAGCCGTGGCGGTCAAAGGCACCGGCCAATACCAGCCGATTCCCTATCTCGCTGGCGAGCCTCGCCACCTCACCCGAAAGCGCTGCCTCAGGCCCGTTGTTGTCAACGATCCAATCAGCATCAGCAGCGGTCAACTCCATGGATCCAGGCGGTTCCAGCGGCAGGCGATCCGCCGCATCGACCCAAATCACCATATCGAACAGATGCCGCGAGCGCTCAAACTCACCTCGGCGGCGCATCCCTGTGTAAATGTCGTGATGCTCAAGGATCTGCTCCGCCAGCATCGGGCCAGGACGGTGATTGTAAGCCGCAATCGCATGAAACCACAGCTCACGGTGATTTGCCCGATCTGCAAAGCACGCGCGCCAATCCGGGTAAACATCCCGCAGCAGCGGGAACACCGCCTTCTGCGCAGCAAACTCCGAGCTGGACACAGTGCGCATTCCGTATTTCTCGGATAACAGCTCGCCAACGCTATCCTTGCCGTGGCGGCCATGCCCGATGATCAGCAGGCGCGCCGACTTGCCTAGATCTAACTCAAACGGCGACACACCGGACCCATCGCACACACTGCACTCATCAAGCCCTAGGAAAGCCCAATCATGGCAGCCGTGGCCGCCGCAATTTCGGCACTTAGAATTTGCCATCACAAACCCCCTTCACGATTTCATGAAATTTCTCAGCAAACCCCAGATCCGAGGCTTGCGCGCAAAGGCGCTCGAACATTGCGCCCCAAGCCTGATTGCGCCCCACATAATCAGGGCGATACACCACCGCCCAAAGGTAGGCATCCAGCCCATCGCAAAGCTTCAATAGCGCGGCGAGATCCTGCGGCAGATCAGGGAAATCAAACCCCATCACTGCAAGCGCCTCAGCCTCAAGTGCTTCAAACTCTGCATAGAGGTCTGGATTGCGGCGCTTGACTGGGGATGCCAGATCCCCAACCGCATTTTCACCCAGGTCATGCACAACAGCAGCCCGCAGCAGCTCGGCAGGCGCATCAGGCATGAATTGCAAGATCAGGATTGCAACCCGTGCAGAATGACCATCCACACGATCCCCAGACGCCGCAAAGAGCGGGTTTGTGTGCCAGCGGTGAGTTGAACCGGCAAGCCAAGGCGAAACACTCATGCCCGCCACCTCGCGTCCGGCGCCTGATTGATCAGAGCGCGCTTACCATTGGCGTAGGTGATCACATGTGCGCGCTGCCAGCTCGACGGGCCACTGTTGTAGCCTTGATCCAGATCGCCGGTCATGCCCGCGATATAGACGCCATCCAGGATCTGCGGGCTGTGCTTGTCGGCAATCGTAAGCCGCGTGCCCATCTTTGCCAGTCCTACCGCAGTGCCGCGCGAACCGTTTGGCCCCTGATGACCATGCATCCCGCATTCAATGCCGCCGCTATCCTGACAGATCACGAAAGATCCGCCCATTGGCACAAAATCGATCCCCTCAAGCTGGCGCGGATCCTCATTTTTGAGCGCCCACCGGCAGAGGTTGAAACCCTCCCGTTCATCACGGATCGCCCGGAGCAATTCAAGATTGCACTCATGCCAATATTCGGCGTTGCCCGTGTCCATCCGGTCAACATCCTTGCGCGCCCACTGCATCAGGCGATCATCGTGGTTGCTTTCGATCATGACCGTGCGACAGGTTTCCCGCTCGATCTGGCGCAGGAACCGGGCGCCCTCACGCACCTGCCAGCGAATACCGGAATGGCCGGCAGCCTGCATCCGGGCGCGATGGATCGGATCGCCGTCCACATGGCGCGAAGCCATCTCGAACGACATAAGATCATGAATGAACTGATATTCCGGGCGCAGGGCGTCAATCAGACTTGCGCCATGCCGCCCCCAAAGCGCTTGAAACACATCCTCTGCAAGGCTTGGGATGTGAATATCCCCGAACGTCACCGCCTTGACGCGGTTTCCTGTGCTGATCCGCCCGCTTCGGACGATCACGTCAAGATCCTGAAACGCCCCGTCAGAGGTGGCGCTGATCTGGCGGCACCAAGCGTTACCACGATCATCAGCCTCAACCAGGGTTGCGCCTAGAACATGGTGAAACTCAGCCTTTAAGCCCGCTTTTTTCTTGACGTAGTTCGGAACCGTGCAGGCCCCGGTTGTCATGACCGATGGCACGAATTTTCCGGGCATGGCAGGAACGCTTTCAAAGGCAAGCTTAGCGTGCGGGAAAACTGCCGTGCGCCCCTGCGCGTAGGTGGTCAGACCGCTTAGCGGGCGCACGGCTGTTGGCAGGGTATTCATTTCCGCGCAGAACAGCACCGGCCCGCAGTCATAGGGGTCAAACCGAATAAACGGCTCCACCTCGCGCGCAAACTGCGCATTGCGGGTCTGGTGATCGGAAAACAGCGCGTGATTGTAGGTGAACCCCCCAACAACCACCTCTGCGCCGATGTGGCGGCCATATGCCTGCAGGTTGGACCAAAAGCGCAGATGCACATCTGTATCATCCTGCGCCGAGGTCAGCAGCCAGCGGCGCACCTCGCCTTTGCGGAAAACCGCAGCAGGCGCCCCAGGCTTGGCGAACAGATCCCAATCCGGCAGGAAATGCTCATCGCCGCGGGCCTCAGCCGCAGCTTGAACTTGCAGGAAGGATCTAACCATCCGCTCGCTTGTCTTATAACCCCGCTCTGTGAGCCTGCGCGCCGCCTCGACAACAGAGGATCCTTTACCGCCGCGCGGATCCCGGAATGGGTCAAACCCATCCCTCAGCACCGCCTCAAGCGCATCCTTGATGCGCTGCGCCCGCGCCGGATCCTTGGCGCCAGTTTTGCGTTTACTACTCATATTGGGGTTTCCCCTCTTTTCCCTTCAAGCGCCGGATGCGGTCATAGTGCTGCGAGGCATCAACGAGTGCTTGAATGATCAGATCATTGCGCGGCGCGGCCTCAATCTCAGCCGCAAGATCGCGCTTGAATTTCGCCGTGTACTGCGGCGGTTCAGGCACCGCCGAGGCATCAAAGACAGCCCGGCCCGGCTCGCCGCAGGCAGTCAAGAAACTCAGCGCCAGCAGGGCGAGGCCCAGGCGCAGCCCGTTTGATTGCATTTTTCACCTCTTGAGTTTGCTGCACGTCCAAATCGCGGCGCGCATCAACCGCCGCGTCTGTCCGCAGGCGATCCACGGCACCCCACAGAAGGGCAGAAAGGATCAGGCCACCCGCCGCCGCCAAGAGTGCCGCCCTGATCGCAGGGCGCGCGCTAAGGGCGACCAAAGCCGCCCCGATCATGACTGCACCGCCCACCAGGGGCGATGCGGCCCAAGAGATTGCACGCAAAGGCGGTGTTCGGCCTCGCGCCGGTTGGTGAGGCCGGGGATCTGTTGCAGCTTGCCGCGGATCCGGCCCTTATCCCAGCGCAGCAGCTCATCACAGGCACCGCGCAGATCTCCGGCATTGGCTTTGCGCACCAGAGTTGACCGGCAGGCCGCACCGGTTCCAACGTTGTAAGACCAGCTCAGGAATGCAACCGCAGCCCCCTCCGGCAGCTCAGCCTTGAGGCATTTACCCAGCTTACCGGCAAACTGCTGCAGCTCTGCGCGCAGCAACTCATCGCATTCCGCCGGAGTGTAAGTATCGCCGGGTTTTACCCCCAAGGTGTGACCATAACAGACCGTAGGCACCCCGACGGCATCAATGTAAGTGGATGTGCGCAACCCCTCCCGAGGCGCCACAAAGGCCGCAGAACTTGCGACCGCGCCTGCCGCCATCGCCGCCAAGACACCGCGCCGCACAGCACCCGATACATCGCTGCGGAACTTGCGCAGCAGCTCCGAAATTGCGGCCTGCTGGACGATACGGGCAACCGGGCCTAGCGCGGAAGCCGCTGCCGCAAGGATCGAAAAGTGAACCGCCTTCATGCCCAGCATTTCAGCATCCACGATGCCGACAAGCACGGCAGCAATAGAGAGAAGCGTTGAAATCGCCAGGAGGTGAACAGACCAAGCCCCCAGCAATACGGATTTCCAGTTTTCTACGAGTTTCATTTTCGCATTCCTCAAATAGAAAAGCCCGCCGAATGGCGGGCAAACAACAGAAGCCAAAGCGCAGAATGTCAGAAGCGCTCAGTAATACTTTGATAGAAGGTCACGCCGCCATTGCGGCATCAAACGCAGCCCGCACAGCAAACCCGGCCAGATCCGCGTCGCTGAGTGCGGCGATCTGCGTCTCCACGGCTTCCTCCGCATCAAAGCAGCTCTGCACATGGGCCGCGACGGCAGCGGTGATCTGTTCCAGGTCCGCGCGCGTCAGCTTGATCCAGCCATCGGGGCCTTCCAGGAGAACGGCTCGCTCTTGATGCCCAGTTGCAGAGCAAACAGCGCCTCAGTGAGGTCTTCGCGGGTTGTGCGGTCCGTGCGGGCGTGGAACCCGCTGGGCAGCGTGATGCCGCCGTTTTGGATCTGCCACCGGGTGTCGGCCAGATTATCCAGGAGCGCTGCGCGGGCCTCTGCGGCGACCAGCTCAGCCGTGGTGATTTTCAGGGAAAACGTCATGCTTCAACCTCGCTGATCAGAGGCTTACGGACAATCGGATCAGGCACCGCGCCGATGATGACCATGAAGGCAGGCGGGACAGCGGGCTGGTGCGGCTCTGCGGTTGCCTCGAAAAAGAACCACCGCAGCTGAACATGCAGCTCGCCATTGATCCGCTCGATGCGCCCTATGAACGGATGGCTTTCGCCTTCCGGTTCGGCAAAGCCGCCATCGGGCACATCGGACAGATCAAAGGACACGCCGCCCACAGTGATCACATCGCCGCTCACATTGGCGCTGGTTTCAGATTGGCCGGGAGGACCGGCCACACAGATGCAGGTTACTTTCATGATGATCTCCTTTAATACCAGCGGCCTTCGGCCCTGAGGCTGCAAGGCGTTGCAGTTCGCACGCCCGCAGTGTCGTGCGCGTTCCAGGACACGGCCAAAACAGACGGCGCCCGTGCGCCACCAATGATGGCATTTGCAGAGGACCGGGCAGTGATATGAACGGTAAGATTTGTCGTCGTAGAGAAAGCTGCTGGGAAGTCCCAAACAGAGTCAGCGCCACTGTCCGCAGTGATGGCTTTAGTGCAGATCTGCGTCCCATCGGGGAAGCGCACATACTCGCCATTGGGGCCGCTGCCGCGCTTGGGGATTAGGCTGATCCAATCATGCCAAGCTCCGCCGTCCTTGATCCGCGTGAACATCTTACCGCTGGAATGCGCGATCAGGATTTGCGCCGCATTGTCGGCGTTGTACTGGAATTGAAGGAGACAGGAGCCGGAAGAAAACGCCTCGCCTGCTGGCAGGGTGGAATTTCCCAACACCGCGGAGGTCAGAAAGTAGGATCCGGATGTAGCGATGTCATCAATGTTGTCGTTCGGGACCGGGGCGCCCTTGTCGCCCCAACCGAAGGCGTTTGTCAGTAGCAGCTTGTCTGCTGTGGCATCCGTCGCGCTGGACTGCACCGCCGCGCCGCTGGCCACGCCGCCCTTAAGAAGAAGTTGCCAAACATCCCCAGCCTTCAAGCCGATCTCATTTGCGGACGGATTTCCAAGCCCGGTATCCTGATCCGCCAAGAAACGGATCAGACCAGCGAACATTCCCTGCCCAGGACCATCATAAACACCCTGAAAATTGCCAATCAGGGTTTGCAGCGATACTGTCAGATCTGCGGCAAGCGAGCTTGTCGGCATTGCAGCATAAGACTGCGCTGCAGCCGTGGCCCCCATATAGTCAGACGCCAATGTAATCTGCGTTGCGCTATCAACGGTCAGGATCTCATAAACCCGGCCATCCGGGCCGACAAAGGCCCATCCGGTTTGCAGGCTGCCAAACCAGCTTGTGCCGGTCCCCGCAACGGTAGAGCTTCCATTTGACACGCTTACCGTGCCCGATTTCACCCAAGCCATTCGATTTTCCTCATGTTACTTGGAACACTGTCCATTCAATTTTCGGGTTGCTGAAATAGACGCCCCCGATGGCTTCAAGGTCGATTGCCAGAAACACCCGCTGATCATTTCCGGTCGCCCAATAGGGGTTCACCAACACCGCCGGATCTTTGCGCCAGGACGCGGCTGGATCCGGGTTTGCGCCGCCAAATCCGTTCCAGCGGGCGCCGGGCTGGATTGAAGCGTTGAGCGTCCAAAAGGTGTTATTCGGATCAAGACCACCCGGCGCTGTTGCACCGGATGTGATCGCTGCAGCCGCCACAAGAGCGACATTGCTGGCCTGCCAAACATCGGACTTACCAACCCGGATCCCGGTGTTCACAAAGGCCCATCGGGATCCGCCGTGCACATCCCCGGAAACGCTAAATGAACCTTGAGCAAGGATCATAGGACGGGAAGTAATCAGCCCCGCCGCTTTGATCTGTCCGGTATCAAAGTTGATCTTTATTCCAGCGATTGGAATGCCATTGGCATCCTGCGCATAGTCGTCGCTCTTGATCACATTTGCGATCTCAGCGCGCCCGATGGATGCCGCCCCAAGATAGGCATTGTCCATATAGACGCCCGCCGGGTACACACGGCCATTGATCGTGCGGGCCTCAGTGTAAACCGTGAATGGCACCGTTTCGTTTGATCCATCCGGCGAGACGATTGCGAACATGTCAGCCTGAAACGCAATCCGTGCAATCGGTGCATCGTCCTCGTCGAGTTCAGAGCGCACCACCATGCCCGCAACACGGTTTCCGCTGACAACCTTCAAGGTTTTCTCAGCCATCACCCCGTCAACGCTCTGCGCAACCTCTTCCACACTGGCCGTGTTCTCGCCCACCGTGGTTGCAATTGTGGTGATCGCTTGCGCCTGACTGTTAACGGCATCCTCCGTGCCTGAAACCCGCGTATCAAGAGACTGGACCGCCTCAGCATTACCGGCGGTCCCGCCTTCCGCTGTTTCCAGACGAGCAGACAGGCTTACAATGCTTTGGCTTTGGCTGGTGATAGCACCCTCAGCATCCGTCACCCGCGTTGCAAGTTGCGAATGCGCCTCAGCACCTCCTGCAATCCCGCTTTCCGCAGATGTAACACGGCCTTGCAGGGTCAGAACATCAAAAGACAACGCCTCATACGCGGTCGCCCGAACACTCCGCTCAGCCTCAATCAGGGCGTTCGCACCTCCAATCGCAGCCCCAAAGCAGTTGTGATTTTCGCCATTGCGGCACGGTCATCATCCACTTTCGCCCGCATGTCCTGCATGGCATAGCCAAGATCCGTCTTTGCGGCTTCCCGGTTGTCATGGGCCTGCAGTAGCTGCTTCAATGTGCCGACAGAAGCAGCATCCTGCCCATCCAAAAGATACCGGCCATCCGCCACAGCCTGCGAGATCGAAGGACCATCAAAGGCGCTGATCTGCACCTCTGCAGTCTGCACCCTGCCCTGCAGGTCGCTGAAATCGCTTTGATCCGCTTTCAGCTCAATTTTCGCTTTAACCGCATCAACCGCAACCTCTGCAACCGAAAGCCGGGCACCAATCCCATCAACAACGGTTTGCGAAGCCTTCAAGGCAAGGGCCGCCTCTGCCGCATTCAGATCAATCGCCACCTGATTAACTTGAAGCTGCAGGCCCTCAAACAGAGGGAACTGACCGGGATCGGTTAACGCAACCGATATCTGCTGATTGACGTAGGCTTGCGTTGCGGACAGGCTCAAGATCGCCTCCGCAGCACTCACGCGAACCTCAACCTCGCTGACCCGCTGCGCCTCCGCCTCAAGCCCATATATGCGGATATTGCCGGTTTCGGGATCCTTCACAATACCCGCATCAGAAAGGCGGCTATCCACATCCGAAAGATGGCGAACCGCCCAAAGCACGTGCCCATTGATTACGCCCAGAGCCTCCGCAACCGTGCGCTGTTCGACCGCCTGCAATTCCAGATCACGGCGCAGCGGCGCGATATGCTGAACCTCAAAATCCGCATCAAGCGATGCCGCAACCGCCGCCGCATCATCCGCAAGATCCTGCCGGGCATCATCCGAGAGATCTGAAGCTGAAACACCCACATCGCTCGCCGTAACAGGTATCCAACCTGTCCAGATCACAGGGCGATGACTGCCGGGGATGTACTTGGCGCGCGCCTCATAGGCTTCACCCCGCACGATACCCTCAGTCACCGGCAAACTGCCGTCGCTGAAATCCCGCGTTTGAACACGGGCAACAACCACTTCAGTTGCGGCAAGCCGCACCTGAAACCGGATGCCTGCCACATCCTCAACCGCAGGATCCCATTGCATCAACAGGCCAGTGCCCCGCGCCGCACCCGATCCATCCTGAACACCGCCCTGAGCCGGATCAAATCCCTTAACTGTTTGCGGGACCGGCGCCACCGGCACAATCGGCGCAGGGGTTACATCGGTGTAATCGGTTGACGGTTCCCAATTGCCGTGATCCGCGGGATCAACTTCCGTAATGTCAACAATCAGATCCGCATTCGGCAGATCAATGATCCCATCCACCCGGAACAGCTTGTCAACAAAGCCGTTCCGCACACTGGTGAAAGTCAGGGTATCGCCCGGTTCCAGCAGGCGAAAGCGCGGCAGCAGCGTGAACGAATGCCGCCGGGCACGCCGGGCCGCTTCCAGCTCACCTTTCACGAGCCGTTGCGCCTGCGCCGGGAAGGGCACCAAAGAAAGCTGCACATTTGCCAGCAGCCGCCGCCCGCCGTCCTCAGCCTCATATTCCGCGCTGTAGAGCGGCGGGGTAGACCGAAGCGCAAAAACCTCATCAGGCGACGGGTAGGATGCTGTAATGCCATTGACCGTTTCCGCCAACCCAAGGAACGGGGTAAAGCTCTGCGGCGCCAAACTCGAAATATCCCCATCCTCAATATGAGCAACAGGGGCATCCGGGGCGCCAACGTAGATTTTGTAGACCCCGCCCATCTCACTCATGCGGCCCGAACAGGAAGTAAGAACCGCCTCAAAGGTCGCGCCCAACTCGCTATTCACACGGACTTCACCCGCGCAGCGGTAAGCCGGTTCCAAACCCGAGCCGCTTTCAATCAGGTTCCGGCACTTCGCGATCTGAGCGATCCAGTGCGCCGCGGGTAAGCGGGCGCCCGTTACTCCCTGCATTCCGTAGAGCCACTGAGGCTCTACCGAAGACGGCGCAACATCCGCCTGATAGGAGATCCCCCCTGCGCGGCCTGCGCTACCGTTCCCGGAACCACCCGCACCAACTGAAACCTCAAGTGACGGTTCAGACAGACCGGAAATATCAAAATCCTTCACGGACAGATATTCACCGGCAGATCCACCGGCTTCCCCACTCACGGGGGGCAGATCCTTTTCCTTGTAACCACGAACCCCGCGGCCACCATCTCCGCGAGGCGAAAGCGCAGAAACCTCGCCAGACGGCTGATAGACAATTCCACTTGCCGCAGCACCCGCAGCACCGCCCTGCGCGGCCCATTGCTGCACCACAGCCGAACCATCCTTGAGCGTGACCGTTGTTGCACCACCTGCAGAGGCGGCAGCGCCGCCGCCACCGCCGCCGCCAACAATTTCAAAAGACAGTTTGGAAGCACCCGCATCCAGCTCAACAGTGCCATTTTCATCCAAGGCACCGCTCAGGATACTGCGCTCAAAATAGATACCCCGCGCAAGGTTGTACGCTTGGACGGCAGGCAGCGCGTCACCATCGCCCCCCCAAGTCGATTGATCATCCCAGCGGTGCGACCCGGATCCGCCCGCGGTGCTATCCTTGGACACGTCATAAAGCCTGACACCATCCAGCTCAAAAAATGACTCTGGCAAGCCGGAAAACAGCTCATTGTTGATCGCAAATGTCACCACCGCATAGGCAACGCCAACACCTATCCGGCTGCGGGAATAACGGCGCGATCCACGGGCAGAAACAACATCCGTAAGGAATGGATCCGCCTCTGTTTGTGTCCCGTCATAAAACCGGATCCACGCATGGTCCCACCCATCAACACGGTATTCGACTGCAGCAAGCCCCGGATCCGCCCCGGTATCCTCAAGAGTTACGGGCTGACCATCCACGAACCAGCGCCGCAAATCGGAAACTGGAAAATCCGCCAGGGCAATGACCTGTGTGTAATAGAAATTGGGGGTACTTCCCTCCTGACCCCATTCGGTATGCCAAGTCAGGGATCCGGCAGTTCCACCCGGCCCGATCACAAAGGACCGGGGCACTTGCCCGCCAGCCCTGAGGGTTCCTTGAATTGGAAAGTTATCCGGGCCGCTATCCTTGCCCGCCAGCGCCGCAGCTACCGCCGAGGTGCCAAAACTGACCGCCGCTTGCAGCAGGAAACTACCAACCGCAACCGATACGCCACCTACAGTGACAGTCCACGTTGCAACCGCGCTAACGGCGGCAGCAATGGAAGAAAAAACCGCCATGACTTACCCCAGAATTTTGAGAAACTTTGCCTCCACCGGCTTGAAACCCGCAGCCCCAAAGAACCGCGCAACACGCGGATCATTCAGGGCCGCCAGCCCGGCGGCATCGCAACGCTGGTTGCGCGCCCAATCCTCATAGGCCGCAAGCATCCGCCGCGCAGCGGATCCGCGGTGCTGCGGATCCACCCAAAAAATCACCTCCTGAGCCAGCCGCACAGGGGCCAGCGGAGAAATGGACCAAGACGCCGCCAGAACGCCCCGCAGGACGCCGGAAACCTCCAGAACAAGGCAGAGCTTGTCAGGGTCTTCAATAAACCGCTGAGCGGCCTGAGAGGCGTGCGCGGGATTGAACGGAAACGGGATCCCCGCTGCCGCGTGAAAATCACGCGCCAGCTTCAAAACCCCAAACCGCTCCCTCCAGCGCGCGGGACGAACCAGAACCGGCCCGCTCATTCCTCAACCCCCACCGCCTTGATCCGGCGAGGACCACCCCAAAAGATCTTGATCTTATCGACCTGCGCCACATCCTTGAAAAAGTCATCGCCGGGTGCGCGGATCTGCTGGCTTTCATGTGAACGCACATCCGAGTTGGAGCGCGTCAGCTCTTGCGAGGTAGACACGCATTCAAGCGTGATCTCACCAGCCTCGCCCTCTGCTGGCGTATCCACAGGAGCGCCATCGACATACCCCACAAAACGCACGTCAGCAGGTTCAAGCATCCGCATGGTTGCCGGATCAAACTCACCACGCCAAACCACAACATCAGCCTGCCGCAGATCATACTTGCGCAGCAGCTCATTAATTCGGTCTTCCAACTGCGAAAACTGAATAGACAGGGTTTGCACTGTCAGATTGGACACCATCGGAATAGGATCCATCGCGATCAGCGCGCCAACGCCCTTGAAATCATACGAGACCGCCAGACGGGTTTCCGGGTCGATCACCGGGAAATTCACATCGCCAAGATCCGACCAAAAGCACTCAGAAACAGGCGCGCCATTATCCCGGCGCCGCGCCGTGATACGCAAAAAATCGCGCACAACAAGTGTACGCCCCTCAAGCAAGGCTTGAGTGGCCGCAGGAATGTCCCGTGCCATGTTGCACCTCAATTGTTCAGAGTTGAGTTAGAAGATCTGCACAGCCGAAAAGCTGTTTGAGCTGGCCACCATATCCACGGCAGCGGGTTCCGGCGGCGAACCGGTCAGGCTCATTTCACAAGACGGCTTTTTGAGCGTCACAGCGTCACCAACCGCCGCCCCAGGCCGAACCCAGGGCGAGACAGTCAAAGGGATCTCCCCGGAAGCATCGGCCACCCCGCCCACCGTCACAATATGCAGGGCACGGGAAGGCTTGGCGCCGAAGGAAAACCCCAGATAGTCGCCCGCGCTCAGCGTGAAGCCCTGCGGAAGCCCGCCAAGCGTCAAGTGATAGGCACTTCCAGCATCCAGCGCCGCAATCTGTGCCGTATCATCAAAATCACCATCCGCATGTGCGGACGGAAATGGGCGACGAGTGTCGTAAGCGAGGAAAGATCCCACAGATCCGTTAAGAGAGATCAGGGCCGCCTCTATCGCCTGCGCATCACGAAAATGCGCAGGCGCCGTGGTATAGCTGGCCGCCCATAGGGGCGAGCCGAGATCTTTGGCCTGCGAGGACGCGCCTGCGGTGCGGCTCAATTCCTGCCGCAAGAGCGGCCAGAATTTCGCGGTCCTAACCTTGCATAGGTCGAAAATGTCAGCGCGAGGGAAAACAATCACCTTAACTTTCTCCCCTTTTGGCCGAGCTGCACCGCCTGCAAAACCTTGGCGTTGAAACGCACAGCATCCTCTGCCAGCCGCCCCTCCAATTCCTGCACCGCTGCCAATGAAGCGCCTTTTGCATCAATTTGGGGCGCATAGGTGAAACCACCGCCGCCGCCGCCAAACGCGCCCTCAAGGCGGTTATTCGGAATGACCTGCGCACCCCTTGGAAGATTGACCACTTCCGGCCCGCGCTCACCAACCCATGACAGGCCGCCTCGCCAGTTATCGGTTCCGAGGGCGTTTTTGCCGATGAGCGGGGCACTCAACCAATCGTCACCACCAAGGATCTTTGAAATCCCTCTGACAGCAAAAATCTTGACCAGCTCAACCGCAAATTGGCGTAAGGCATCTGTTCCGCTATCAATCCGGTCAATCAGCGATCCGATGGCCGAGTTAACATCATCAGACATTGTTCCGGCAGCGTCTCCGCCTTCCTGCAACCTTTTCAGAAGCTCTGAGAGGCTTGAACTCGCTGCGCCCGACTTTTCCGGGGTTTCCCCAAGGGATTTATTGAGCTGGTCAAGCCGCAGGTTGTATTCGTCCTGATCAATCACACCCTTTTTCAAGGCTGCGTTCAGAACAGCCATACCCTCCGCCAAACGCTTTGCTTTGGCCGCTGCGGGGTCGATTACCCCAAGCAATCTTTCCAATGCCTCACGGGACTTATCTGCGGCAAGCGGATCAGTACCGCCACCGCCCTCACCTTCGCCCAAGGCACCGCCGCGCTCGCCACGTCCAGGAAATTTCCTTTGATAAATTCCCTGCAACGATTGCCCCAAACGCTTTTTATGCGCTGAAAGACTCTCAATTTTTTCCCGGTAGTACTGATCAATATCTGCAAGTTCCTGCTTTGCGTTCTCAAATTCCTCAGGTAGCCCCACCAACTGAGTAAAGTGCGCCCCCTCTTTCATTTGAGCGGTAGCAAGAGCGCCTTCTGCCTGAGCGCGTGCAAGGGCATATTCCGCCTCAGCGGCACGCAAAGCTGCATCAGCCTGCTCAATATGTTTGCCCGTCAACGCTACCGCCGCATCCACCGCCTTGCCACTGGATGTATCCAAGCCATCTAACGCCACAGACAATTGGCGCTCTGCCTCTGAGGCATCATAGGCAGCAGTTTCCGCATCCCCCAACCGGGTAGACAGCAAAAACACCCCGCCCGAAACAGCCGCAATAGCAAGCCCGATAGGCCCGGAAAAGAACGCCATGGCGCCGCCGAGCGCTATCATCGCCACCCCGGCAAGCTCTGCGTTTTCGGCCAGGGCAACCGAAGCATCTGCCGCCAGGGCGATGCCGCGCGCGATGGTGGATCCAAACAGCGCCGCCGCCTCAACAAAGGCCGGGTTCAAAATGGCAGTCGCAAGATCGGAAAACGCGGATACCAGGGCCGCAACCGACGTTTGCAAAGGGCCGCCCGCAACACTGGCATTCTGAAAATCTAATGCAAGCTGCTGCAAAATCGGGGCAAGCCCAACTGCAAGCTGATTGCGAAGCCCTTCCATAACAAAGGAAATCTTTGACAGCGCATCATTGGCACTTTCAACGCCAGCAGCGGCATCCTCACTCAGGCTGATCCCGAATTTCTGGACCTCATCGCGGGCGGAGCGAATAGCGCCGGACCCCTGCAGCATCACAAGCGCCATTTCATTGCTGCGCACGCCCAGATCTCGCAGGATCCCGGATGCGTCTTGCGCACTCAGGCCCATTTCATTCATCCGGTCAGCAATGGCGCCAACCCGCTGATCAACGTCCAGATCCATCAGCGCCTTTGCATTCAGGCCCAGCAGTTTCAAAGCATCAGCCGCAGGGCCTTTGCCCTCGCGTGCCGCCTCAGCAAGGCGCTTGCCCATCTGTTGCACGGCGCCGTTGACCTGTTCCACAGATGCGCCGGCATACCCGCCCGCGATCTGCAGCGCGCGCAAACCGTCAATGGTGCCATCCACAGAACGGGCCATCTTGGCTTGCGCATCCACATATGACAGCCCGCCCTTTGTCATGGCGGTAAGCCCGACAGAAGCCGCAGCAAAGGACGCAGCCGCCACACCCGCGGCCACCTTGGCCACACGCCCAAAGCCCTGCACCATAGCCTTAGCGCGCCCGATGCCGCGGGCGAGGTCCTTGGTATCGGAACCGATCCGAACCTTGAGATCACCGATATTCTGGCTTGTCATCAGTCAGCCCCTTTCTGCTCGCGCATCTGCGCCAGCTCCGCCGGATCCCCGCCCCAGGCGAGAAACAACATGTCGAGAGAAATTTCCTGCTCTGCAGGGGTTTGCGGGGCCTGCGGCTCATCGCGGACCATAAGGCTTGAAAGCTCCGGCAGCTTCTGCTGCCGCATCAGAGCGGCAGTAGTCCAGGCGAGCCACGCCCGGCCATCCTGCTCAGCAGACACACGGCGGTGCGCGCCCTCAATCCGGGCAACCATCTCACGCGGGGTAATGTGCCAAAAGCTATCCGGGTCCAAGCCATAGGAGACATAGACCCGGTGCAGCTCAAGCCAATCCCAGACCGCAGCCCCGCCGTCTACTTTCCCGGCTCACCTTCGGCATCAGGAAAGGCAGCAAGAACCGCTTCGGTCATGATGCTGTGTTCACGGCCTTTCAATTGGTCGATCAGACGCCCCGCGTCCTTGATCGTTGCATCCTCGCAATCTTCAAGCATCAACGCCCAAAACATCAGGCGCGTATCACTCATATTGAGCTTGGATGTGTCCCTGAAGCGATCAAGGAAGTCCTGAATGCCCAGGCCCGTTTTTTCTTCCAGATCGCAAATGGAATTGGTCGAAAGGACAAGCTTCATTTCCTTGCCGTCGAATTTTGCGGAGATCTCGCCGCGCACCTTGTTCGCCATCAGAGCGCCCCTGTTATCTGGTGTTTGAAATGCTGAGGGCGGCACTTGGCCGCCCATCAGTTACGCGCTCAGCGTCGGCTTGCCGGAAGGCTTCACCGTAAATTCCCCGGCCATCTTATCCGGCGAAGGATCGCCCGGTTTCCAATTCTGCGGGATGCCCGAGAAATCCAACTTGACACCGCCAGGATAGGTGATGCGGAAATCGCCCTTGCCCGCGATCATCGCGGCATAAAGCGGATCCGCTGCCGTCGGCACATAGTTGAACGCGATGGTTGCCGGATCCGTATCCAGCAGGCCCGCAATGTACTCGCGGAAATCATCCTCGCTTTCCAAGTGCGTTGCGTCGATGGTTTCGCGGTTGACCCCCGGAGATGTGATGGAAGTCACATCCTCGCTGATCTTGGTGTAGTTGGTCGAACCGCCATCAAATCCATCACCGATGGAAAAGGTGGCGCCCATGCCGATCTGCGCCGAACTCACTGGCATATCAGATCCTCCGATTTTTCAGGGTTTAAAGGGATGGATCACCCGGCGTGACGCCAAAGACGATCTCATAATTCATGATCCGCGTGCCGATGATCGCCGCGCCCTGATTGCGCGCGATCTCCACCGACAACAGGCGGCATGATTGGGCGAGGCCGAAGTTCCCAGCGGCAAGCACCTTCTTTTCAACGGCGAGCTGCAGATCATCCAACTGATCCATCGGATCTCCACCGGGCCGGGCCATCAGCGCCACCGCAAGCGATAGGCTGCGCACCACCTCGCTTATGCTCTGACCGTGATCCAACCCCTCGCCCGTGGCGAACACATAAAGCGCAGGCAGCTTTTCATCCTTGAGCACCCAACCGGCAGGAAGCGTTTCCAGGATCTCGACAGCAACCGCATCACCGCCCTGATCCACGGAAATTCCATCTGCCAGGATTGCAGCCCTGAACCGATGCCGCAGCTCTTTGGCAATCAGGATATCGCTCAAGGCACTTCCTCCAATTCCGCCGTGATCAGCGCATCCGAGGCCGGGTTTGCGTTTTCACGCTCAAAGAGGATTTTGTAGATCTGACCGTCTTTCGGGTCGATCAGATCCCCCTCAGCAAGATCCGCCATCACATCCCGCGAAGCCCGCAAGGTTGGAACAAGGGTTTCGATCTCAGCGCCATCAGCCGCCGGAACAAGGAAAGGAGCCTTGCGGAAAATCGCGGTCACATCACGCGCTTGCGGTGTGCCGGGGTGAATGGTGACGGTGCCGCCAAAGGCGCGCGACAGCGCGCCAGCGACACCGCGAAACGGTCCCTGCATCGCTTAGCGGACTGCGCCGTCCAGCAGCACAGCGCCGGTAGCAGACGGATCAGCAGCAGCGTTGACCGCGGCGCCCACCAGCTTGTTGCCGCTGGCAGCGCTGGTGCATTCCTTGGTGGTATCGTTCCAGTAGACTTTGGCGCCCGCCGTCCATGCCTGCGCAGAGGTCTTTTTCAGATCGAAGGCACCCTTGCGAACAATAGTCACAAGCTCGCCCGATGCCGCGTCACTGGTGGCAACGCCGAACAGATTGCCGACAAGCACACCCTCACCGGCCTTGACGTCATAAGGCGCGGTAACAGTCAGATTGTCGCCGGGCTGGATATAGTTTTTCATGGGGTTTCCCCTTTGGATCAGAAGGATTAAAAGTGCGAAACGCAAAGGGGCGCCTCTATCAGGCGCCCCTTTGCGAAATCAGCCGAAAGGCCGGGAGTTAACCGCGGCGGTATGCCCCGCGGAACTCAGCCGACGAGGCGCCGAAAATGTGGCGGGCGGTCATGCTCACACCGTCCGGGTTCATGCCTTCTTTGGTCATGACCGTGGGGGCCTCATAGCCATCCAGGAAAGCATGCTCCAAAACGGGCAGATCCGAGGCGAACAGATACCACTTACTGTCCGAGCCGCCCGCAGCCGCACCAAGCGACGGCTCAACCGCCGGGGTCAGGGTGGATCCGAACGGGTTGGCATCCGCCGCTTTGGCCGGGGTGGCCGCCGTCACAAACTGCAGTGCCGTGGTTTCCAGCGCGGGCGGCACAAACAGCAGATCCGGCGAAACGGCGATGAAATCATCTTTATCTTTGGATCCCGCCGGGCGCTGTTCCCACATCGCTTTGCGACCCTCGCCCACCGTGGCCACACTGATCGCACCAGCGGCGCCGAGGTTGCCGTGATCGGAATGAAACAGAGCCTTGTCATCGCCGGTCTTGGCGTTGTCGCGGATCAGACCCCACGCAATCTTGCTTTCCAGAGTGCCCGCCGCACGCGCGAAATCACCCGGCAGGCGCTCGAATACGCCCATATCGTCGTTCACGATGGCCTCAAAGGTCAGGTTGATTTGACGCCCGTACTTCGCCACCTTGAGGCCCGACGCCTCATCGGTGATGTTCGACTGCAGATACTCGCCGCTTTCATTCACCGGCTTGAGCTGGAAATCACCGCCCGCGGTGATCGAATGCAGCGCGCGGAAGTCCGAGGCGCTGCGCTGGCGCGAAATCCGGCGCCAGGTCGAAGCCCGGCGCTCATAGGCGGCGCGAAGGGTGCGGTTCATCACCTCTGTGGTAATAAAGGCAAAATCGGAAACACCCATGGCGCCCGACATGATTGTGGTGCTGCGGATGCCTGACCGGATCGTGTCGAGATCGTTGAAGCCTGCCGAGCTGCCGCCAAGGTGCATCGCCAGATTGCGCAGGCGCAAGCCGCGAAACTGTTCTGCAGGGCCTTCCAGGGCGTGCATCTGCGGGGCCGCCCGGTGCATCAGCGCACCAATCATGCCCTCAACCTGCGTCTGCCCCTCATCGCGCCGCACCTCGACGCGCACGCCACGCGGCTGATTGGCTGACATAACCGCCAGGATCCGTGCATTGGCCTGCTCAAGCGAGGTGCCGTCACTGCACATGCGATCAACCTCCGCCTGCGGAATATGTGCCATGAACGGCGCCGCGGCTTCACGGATGCCCTGCATCCGGGTGCGATCCGCAGCAACCGCATCCGCAGCGCTCATCTGCGGCGCAGCAGCAGGCGGCAGAGCAGCCGGGGCCTGCTGCATTACGGGCGCCGGATCAGCAGGCACCAGCGGTGCGGTTGCTGCCGGAGCGGGCGCCGGGGCCGGGGCGGCAGGCGCGGGGGCTGCCTGCATCTGCAGCTCTGGCCCTGCGACACCGACAGCCGCCGGAGCTGCGGGGGCACGGCGCCGGGCGCATTCTGGGGGTATTGGACATGTTCACAACCTCATTCACATTGGGCATCTGCCCTGTTTCTTGGCTTGCGCCATCGCCAAGGCCCGCCTCGCGGGCCTCGAATTTCATTTGTGCCTCTCGGGCACGGTTGAACGCCGCACGCGCCGCACGCTTGGCAGCATCGTATTGCATCACCGGATCCACATCCGCCGACGCCGCCGACGCCGTGACAGCATCGGCAAACCCTGCTGCAACCGCCTCTTGCGCGTTGAACATGGTTTCAGCTTTCATGATCTCGCGGACGGCGTCCGGCGTGCTGCCCGCGCGGGCCGCATAGACAGCCGCATAAGCGTCTGCCATCGCGCTCAGCTCATTCGCTGCAGCCTGCAATTGGTTGGGATTGCCATAGGCGGGACCGGAGGGGTCATGCACCAGCATCAGCGAACCCGCCGACATTTCGATGCGACCCGCCGACATGATCATCAGCGATGCGGCGGAATGGGCGTTGCCAGTGACTTTCACCGTCACCTTGCCGGGGTGCGCCTCAAACGCCGCCCGGATCGCCTCGCCCTCAGAGGGCGACCCGCCATCACAGTTGACCATGACTGTCACGTCACCCGAAAACTGCCCCAGGGCATCCAGCACCATCTGCGCAGAAAAAAGGCCGGTATCACCCGGCCAAATCCATTCGTCCTTGACGATGGTTCCAAACAGCCAGATCGCTCCGGCCTTAATCAGATCGCTCATACTCGCTTTCCTTTTTCAATGAGCCAGTGAAATCCTCCGGATCATCCCCGGCGATAAGCTGCATGAGCGCGATCACCGCCCGCATCCCGACTGACTGCCGTTCCTGATCGGCCATGCCCGCAGCCACAAATTTCAGGCGCTCCACATCAGCTTCCCGTTCCTGCGCAACAATATCGGGATCCAGTCCCATAGCCCGCTGCTCACGGCTGAGGCTCGAAAGCCCACCCGCAATTTTGGCAAGGATCGACGGTATTTCCTTGACCGGATCAACCATCGCGCGGCTTTGAGCTGTCCACTTGATTTCTAGCGGACTTAGGCGCTTGCTCTGCGTCAGCCGGTAGGCATCCAGCGCCCAACGGCCAATGCCTGCGCAGAACTGCGCAATCATGACCTGCTGTTGCCACGTCTCGATGTTCTTATCCATTTCAAGCCGCCCGGCCCGCATGGATGAGTAATTGACCCGGCTCAGATCACCGCTAAGGCTTTCATAGGTGATGCCGCTGCCCATAGCGATTGCGCACAGCCCGAGACGCATCACCACGTCAAAATCGTCCACTTTGGGCGGGTTGGTGAACACCACATCCTGCCCCTGATCCGCGTAGACCAGCGCGCCCGGCCCCATCTCATCAAGACCCGGCGCATCCTTGGGCCTCGGACCGTCACCGGGCTTGATAACCCCGGCCAGCAGGGCAGAGATCTTTTGCTTAAGGAGCTGCGCTTCTTGATAATCGCGCATCTCTCCAAGCGTCACCATCACCGGGGCAAGCCAAGGCACGCCCCGCATCTGGCCGGGCCGGTCGATCCGCCGGATGTGCAGAACATGCTCCGCCGGGATCCGCTGCGTCTTGATCGAGATCTTGCGCGATGCGGAGCCGGGATGCTGCTCATAGAGGTGATAGGCCACCGCCACGCCGTCAGCGTCAAATTCGATGCCGTCCCGCACCTCATTGCCACCGTGATCAGTGATCACCGTGTTCAGGTGATCGACTTCCACCAGCTCGACGGCCAGCGGCAGCGCCCGCCCGTCATTCTGGCGCACGTGCCGGATCGCCAGAACCTCCCCGCTTTCAAACACACTGTTCATCACAACGGTTTGCATGGAAGCGAGGTTTAAGGCCCGGTGCTTATCCAGGTCCGTTGACTGCAGAAACGGCAGGATTATTGCAGCGGCATCTTTAGCCTGTTTCTGGCTTCTGCCGGTGATGGATGGCGTAATCCCGGATCCAACAACATTGTTTGTCACAACCGACTGTGCCCGGCGGGCAAAGGGCGCATTACGGATCATATCACGCGAACGCTGCCGCATTGTTCCGCGACCGTGTCGGGATGCAGCATCCGCATCCGTTGCCGGAGCGCGCCAGCCTTTGACGCGGCGGCCATTGCTCGCTGCGTCATAGTTCATGAGGATATTTGCCTCAGCCCTGGCTTGGATCCGGGACAACCCTCGCTGCGGTGAAACCGCAAGGATTGCCTTATCCAGCATAGAGGCATTGCTGAAATGCATCATGACTTAAAGCCCCCTGCTGGTGGCTGCATAAACCAGCGAAACCGCCGGGCGGGCGGTTTCAAGATCCGCCTCAATCATGGTTTGGATCCGGCGCAGATCGTTCAAGTTGCGATAGCGCACCATCTCCCCGGCGATCATGGCTTGATCCAGACCGCCCGAGATAATGGCCTTGATGTTCGCAAGATCCTGTTGCGTGTATGTCGCCATGCAGCTCACTCCAAATACTTGATTTTGCGGGGCGCCTTCCGCACGGGTCGCACCGGACCCTCTACAGGTTCAGGCTCGCCGCCCTCGCTCATTGGCACCGCAAATGGATTTGACAGGCCGCCCCGCGCCCAATCGTGCGGATCCGCAGGATCCAGGCGCTGCAGCCCCTTGTGCTCAGCGACCGCTTGCGCGTAGCCGCTCAAGTCGATGCTTTCGTTTCGGGGCTGCAGTTTCTCATAGCCCTTGTCGGTCCACCGCTCCGCCGTGAACTCTTTCAGCGGATCCTCCGGCATCCAGTCGCCCAGCATTAGGGAACCGGGGCCGCCGTCCTCGCGGGCCAGGGCAGAAAAAACCGTATCTTTCAGTTTGTCGGTTGCAATATTCAAAAGCTTGATATCGCGGGCCTGCCCGCCATCGCTCTTGCGCTCCGGTGCCCTGTACCAAACCCGGCCTTGCACCTTGTAACCGCCATGACCGCGAATGAAGAACCAGCGATCCGCCTCATCTTCTTCCCGGCGATCCTGCCAGAACTTGGTTGCCCGGTCTGAAACCCCCGGCTTGCCGTGGAAGTCGCACCCCATGGCCATTGGGATCAGGCCATAGTCCTGACCGTCAACGGCGTAAGGTGTCCGCAGAACTGGCAGCAGCACATCCCAATCCTCAATGTACTTATGCGGTTCAAGCATCCGGCCTTCCACAAGCGGCGCATCAGGCGGCGGTGTGAATAGATCGAAACGGTCGATGATCAGCTTGCGGCCATCCAGGCCAAAGGCCGTGATCTGCACCACAAAGCGATTGCCTTGCACATCCGCCGAGGCAATCAGGAACCGCGCCCACTCCGGCGCAACCTTGTGTGCGAATGGCCGGCACATCCGCTTCAGCGCCTCAAGGGTCAGATCCCCCTCAGTGCTGAGCGCCCGCGGAACATAGGCAAGCCCCATATCAGTGTTAACGACAACCTTTAGCGTTTCCTCATCGCCACCAGCATCCACGGCCCGCTTGGCTGTTTCGTACTTGGTCACGATCCGCGCCCAGGACGCAAAGGCAGCAGCAGCACCGTTCAGGTGATAGCTCACCCGCTCACTTTTGCGCACGTCACCGCTGTCAATCCGGGCAAGCCCGCCCTCAGCGGTTTCATGCAGCCAGTATCCCTTGCGGTTCAGCTCAACTTTTTGATCATGACTGATCCAGCAGCCGTGCGGGCACACCATCACAGCGGCCTCACCAGCCTCAGCGGGTGACAGGCTTTTGTCATAGTGCAGCCGGTCAGTGTGCGGCTCAAACGCCTCACCACATTCCGGGCAATCCCAATACCAGCGCGCCCGTGTGCCGCCGTTGTACAACTCAAGGATCCCCGCACAAGGCGGCGCCTCATGCGGTGTGGAAGGTTTCCAATCTGCCTTAGTGACTAGATAACCCGGCGATGCCTCTGCAACCGTCATGCCGCGCGAGCCAAGCGTTTCCGTCCGCTTAGCCCCCATGGTAAACGGCGAACCCTGATTGCCGACATTGAGGCTCATCCGGTCAATGTCGGTAATGAGCACAACCTGCGTTGTGTTCCCCGAAAGGAAATTCTTTGTCGGCGCACCGATTAGGATCTTGGCCCCGCCGATGAATTTCTTGCTCAGAATGTTTCGATCTGACCGCCCGGTGCCTTGCCGTGCGGCAAGGTCCGGACTGTTCTCGATCATGGGTTTCAGCTCCTCATCAACCCATGCCTCGCCAGTCTTTTCGGTCATATGCACGATGCGGCAGACGCAGGGGTTGCAAAGCACTATGTGACTGACCGTCGATAGCAGCATGACGGTCTTACCGGCACGCGCTGGCCCTACAAAGACCACCTCGCGATAACGGCGTGAGACTGTCATATCCGCCGGTTCATTCATGTAGGGCGTGACATTCCGGTCAAAATCCACCCAACGCCCGTTCGCGTTGACCTTCATGTGTTTCTCCGCCGCGTCGATCACCCCCATTCGGGCCGCGGGCGTCAGAGTGGGCAACGCGCGCGCCAGCGCCACCGAGGCACCGGCATAGGGCGGCATAGGCGGCAGATCCGAGATCTCGCCAACCTGCCGGTTAGGCATCACAACCATTCACAGCAATCTCCCATCCATCGGGTCAAGAACTTGAGCGGGATCCTCACCCAGAGCGGCAGCTTTGATCTTGGCTTGAACGCTGCGCAGGATACCGTCGTTGTAGGAAACTGCCCGCTCCACCTGATCCCCTGTCAGGCTGAACTCACGCTCCAGCCAATCCGGGTGCCCATCCAGGCCAGCCCGGAACTCGCCAAAGATTTGATCCAGCAGTTCAACAACCTCATCCACATGGATAAGTGCGCCGCGCTGCCGGGCCGCCTGCATCCATACAAGCTCTGCCTGCGCCAGCTCTTTCCGCTGGGCGGCGGTAAGCCCAGCCGCCTGATCCTTTTTCCCCAAATTGAGAAATGCCATGCGCTTTTGCGCAACAAAATCATCCGCGGCCTTTCTTTCCTCAGCCGCTTGCGCCTCAGTTTCGACGCGCCATTCCTCGCAGGCGGAATACTGGTATTCATAGGCAACGCCATTGCCGCCCTCAGTCTCAACCGGCATCCCTTTCTTGCGCCATTTATCGACAGTGTTTTCCGACACGTTGAAAATCTGCGCGAGCTGCGAACGGTTCAGCAGCGGCTCACCCACGGCTGCCCCTGCATCTGCGGTTTCGGCTTCCTCTGACATGCCGGAACTCCCTTTCTGTCAGGAGCCAGGGCAACAACAACATCAACCCTAATCTGTATCCCTGAGCATCATGAAACACATCAAAGCACCGGGGCGCGAATTACCCGCATGCGGTGCGGGGCCGGGAAGGACCCAAAGCCCCACACACCCTTAACGCGCGGTCTTCACTGCATAGGCCAGATGCTTCGCGATGGCGGGGCCGATCTCACGGCTCGCCAATACCTTCGCCCGCCGCTCAAACTTGAGGCGCGGCGAATACTTCACTGCGGAGAAGTAAGCGGCCAAGAGCTTGAGGCCCTTGCGCTTTCCAACCGTTCCAACCCGGCCCGACTGCGCCCCGCCCAGCTTTGTCCTGCGCGCGCCCCGCTTGGGCCGCTGCCATACACCCGCGACACCCTTGACCGTGCCGGAGAATACATCAGGCTTGGCGAGCTGCCGCTTGAGTGCGCCACGGGGCATGTTGCCGTATTTGTTGAGACGGGCCGCCACCGGCACCACCACCGCCCGCCGCTTCGCACGGCGCTTACCGCCGGAAGCCTGCAGGCCGAGGTATTTGGATTGAACCTTCTTGAAGCCCACCACGCCGACAAGGCGGCGCTTGGATGCGCGGGCGACAAACATTCCCCGTTTGGTGAACGGGGCGGGCCGGTCAAGATCGCGTTCTAAGCCGGATTGCTCAGCGTCGCGGATCTGACCGGCCACGTCATTGATACCAAGAGCAGCGGCGAACGGCAGTTGACTTGATGCAATGCTGTTCAGCCGCCGCCCTATGGCGCGCGTGTCTACGGACAGTTCAATCATGTGTTGGGTTTCCGGTTGCGCGCCAATTTGAAACTGTGGCCGCGCGCCCTGCACCCAAGGTGCTTAGGGCTAACGCGGTCCTGCCCCTTGGCGAGGGGCTGAGAAACCCGCTTTCGCGGGCGTTCGGCAAATATTCGTGTTATGTGGAGCGAGATCTAGGCTACTTCATGGCTGAAACCCCTTTTCGGCTGGCGCTGGCGGCGGCAAAGAAAACGCCCGCGCTGCTGCTGCAGGGCGGGCGTTGCCGTCTGGACACACCTTTAATCAGTAGGTACACCTTATAAGGTGAGGTTCCGCGTTTTGTCAAACACTTTCCAAAAAGTGTACCGCGTTACGCATCCCAAGGCGTGGGCGCATCGGGCGCCACCAGCCCGAGGACACGGGCCATCAGCTCAAGATACACATCCGCCAGCACGTTCAGCTTGGCAACATCACGGCGATGGCCAGACCACCCGGCCCCCTGCAGCACCGCTTTCATATCCGCGCCATCCAGGCAGATCGCATCCATCAGCGCGCGGGCCATGATCGGCTTGCGGGCGCCGCCACCCTGCGCATTAGGTTTCATCGCCACGCCCGCCCGGTCCAGCGCCCCTTGCACCGTCGAGATCGTGCAAGCGTAGAGGATCCGGGTTGTCACCCCGCCGTCATTGGTGGCCGGGCCACCATCAGCTTTGCCGCCCTCAGCCGATGCGCCTGCCACGGATCCGACTTTCTCAACAGCATGGGCGTATGCCTCCGCCGCCTCGCGGCGCGCATCCCGTTCATCCATCCGGCGCAGCAGCGCGGGCATTCGCTGGCGGGTTGCCTGCACGCCCGGCGGCACCAGTTCAAAGGCTTCCTCTGCCCCGCCGTAGGTGGTTGGTGCTGGCGCGCTGCCCTTGGCCTCGCACAGCTCTGCCGCTGCACGTGCCGGGCCGGGCGTGGCCCGCTCGCCGCTGCCGACACCCACCAGCGCCCGCCGCTGCGCCCGGTTGGTGATGATGGCGATGTTGACCCGCTCTGCGATCCGCCGCGCCGCTACATGGTTCATGCTCAAATCCTCTGTTCAGCCACAAAATCTAGTGAAACGCCCCAAGTGCGGCCACTATATACGAGGTGTACCACACCTTAAAAGATGTTTCTTAGGGACCGTGAAATGCGTGGTCCCGGACTGGGGGACCGTCACGGGACCACAGACTTTGCCGCCGCGCACCTTCCAACCGACTGTATTTTCGGTGTTTTTCTTACTTCCCCTATACCTCTAGGGACCTAAGGGATCAGATTTCCCGTAAACACATAAGGAAGAATATAAAAACACAAAAACACACATGCGCACATGCATGAGGCAAAACCTTGCAACTCAGGTCCCTTAGGTCCCTAGGTCCCGAGCCTTTGCGCAACGCGTTGAATTTACTTTGAAAATCACCCGGACCCCTGAAAATGCCACGTCCCGGCCCGCAAAATCCAGGTCCCTATGACCCCGTAGTCATTTCTTTCCCCTTCCTTTCCCACATACCTATAGGGGCCTTAGGGGTAGAAGTGTGCAGCCGGAAAAGAGGGGTGCGGGGATCGCGAGAAGGGGCGCAGGAATGCGCGGGCGAGTGAAGTTATTGTTATTTCAGTGGGTTAAAGGTTTGCGCCATGTCGGCGCAAACTCAGGCCACAACTTGGGGCGGCTAATTTACGATCAACTCACTCGAAAATACGCGCCGCGCGGTACGGCGCCGCGCTTCACCACGCATTTGTCGTACGGTGCGACAATAACCAGAGGTTTGCTGCACGGTGGAGCAAACCTCTGCGCACAAAAAAAACGCGCTCCAGCCCGGAGCGCGTTCCCGTATATACTCCACCGTGGAGCAATTATTCCATCAAGCGCAAGCCGCGAAAGCCCGTGTCGCTGCGCTTTCCATGGCGGAAGCTGGCACCCGTATCAGGGCACTTGTACACCTCTGACTGCGCCTTGACGCGCAAGCCAAAAGCACGGTGAGGGTGAGGTGTAACTCCGCCCTCATCACAATAAGCGCAGTATGCCTCATACAGATCACGGCTGCGGATCCAATCCGACTTGCGGCCCGATATCACGCATTTTTCCTGCAAAAACAGCAAGATATCGTCCACCTCTTGCCCCTCCTGAACCACGGGTTGCGGCCCCGAGCTGGGCCGCAAAGGCGGCAACGGCAGCCGGTCATACAGCCAGCTCGCGGCAGCCTTGCCCTTTGTCATGCGGACCTCACGCACCATGGTGAGATAGGTCTGAGTATCTGCATCCAACTGGAAGCCGGTTTGCGCCTGTTCCGGCTGCTCATTCAGCCGCCCATTGCGCCACGCAACAAACAGGTTGATGATCTGGCGGGTTATGGCAAAGGCGTTATCCGTCTTGCTTTGCGTGCAGATGTAGAACGTCTGGTGTTCGTTCAGCCAGTATTCTTTCGGATCCCGACCACGCATTTTTATATGCGGTACCGTACCGCATATAACTTCCCCAAATCCCCTTAGCGCCTCCGCGCAGCGGTCAAGCAGTTGGCGAAAGTCACGCGCCCGCGAGTAACCAAGCGCCTCTGCAATATCGAGATCCCGCATCCGGGGTTCACCGTTGAAATCTTGAATAGTCAGGTTCATCATGTCATGTCCTTATCTGAAATAGGCGATGCGCCTTGAATGTATGCATCCCACCTTTAAATGTGTGATGCAAGCAAAATTCAACCTTTAAAGGTGGATCGCACCCTTTAGGTGTTCAGATCTGCAGGGAAGAAAGCACCCGCCTGCTCAGCCATCAGCCTGTGAGCCACGGCCTTGCCGTGCAGCGCGACAGCGAGGGCATCCAGGGCATTGCTGGCGTCAAGATCGGGATCGCTGGCAAAAGCGGCCACAACGATGCGCATGGCCTGCGCCAGCCCTTCCAGCTCGACAGCATCAGACGCCACATTCATTGCGGCGGTCAGGTGGTTCAGACATGGGGTATGAATGGTCATAATTGACCCTCTCTATGTTCAGGCTTCAAAACCCAACCGCGAGAGGCTTCAATCTCTGGCGGCCAGACACACAGGGTTGAAGCTACCGTCCATAGAAAACGGCGCACCCGAAGGTGCCCCCATGCGCCTGACCATAAGAAAAGCCCACGACAGATGACGCGGGCTAACAGGCGTCTATGAACAGACAGGGCTTCAATCCTGGCAGACCCTTTTGCGATCTGCGCCTTTAGGTTGCCCATCTGTTGATTCCGTGTCAAGCCTCAGCAGAACAGAATTTCACAAACGCCTTATAGGTACATATACACCTTTAAAGGTGTAACGCAATCATTAATCGTGCGACTCGCACAACTTGACAGGCATACTCAAGGCCATATATCAGCCCAGCTAACGCCCAGACCGTAACAAATTGTTCAGTCAATACTTGTTTACATGGGCTTTGGAGAGTGCTTGTATTCTCCCAGGGGTGAGTAAAATGAACAACTGCAAAAACAAGGCTTGTCAGGACTGCAAATGCGGTCGCTTTAGTGCGCACCGTGTTGCAAACGCCAATTTCGGCCCGTCTCAAAAGCCCAAAAATGTTGTTCGCCGCGATCCGCTCAAAGCTGCCGTTCGAATTGAACAGCGGTTCAAGGAGACGATGCAGATCTTATCCTAATGTTTTCACCCGTTTTGGAGGAAGGCGAAGAAATCGTCTTCCTCACGCTTGACCAAATCGATTATTTTCACGAATTGGCGCTCAAGTCCGGCGGGCTGGAGGGGTGTTTAAAGACAGATGACCTGCAATCGGCCATTGGACGACCGATAACCGCGCACCAGATCGGCGGGATTTGCGATCTCATCAATTTGGCCGCTCGCCTCTGGCACGGAGTATCCATCGCTCACGGATACAATGACGCCAACAAGCGCACCGCCCTCATTGCCGCGCTCGCCTTCCTCGAAGCCAACGGGGTAGAAGCTGACATAAACCTTTCATCCTCTGAACCGGGCAGGTTCATCGAAGAACAATTTCAGGCAGGCACCTTTGACCTTCCAGCATTGGAGCATTACCTGAGAACGCGCTGCCGCTGGATTGAGGAATAACTACCTCAAACAACCGGCTCAGGGCCGCCGCCAGTGCCGTATTTTGCCCGCACCTCTGCATCCTCGCGGAGCTGGATGAATTCCGGGCTGAGCCGGATCCCGCGATAGCCGGTATCGCTGACCTTGGCCGCGGTGAACCCTTTGCCGTCAGGCGTCTTGTGAAACTTTGATTTGTCGCTGAAGTGCTTGGAAACCGTTTTCGACGTCCAGGGATCGCCCTTACCCGCGTCAACGTACCACCAGTTAAAGGCGTCGATCAGATCACGCGAGCGCGTGAACACGTTCTGATCGCCGTCCACAACACAGCAGTTGTTGATAAACACAAGCATCGGATCGCTTTCCTCGCGGTATTCCTCTGTTGCGTCCAAGATCTCTTGCGGGATCTGCAGGCCATCCGTGAGCCATTTTTCCAGCCCATCCAGCAGCCAATTCAGAATGCCCGCGCGTTCTGCCCACAGCTTTTGCGGCAACAGCGGATCAACATCCTCATCCGGGATAGACACCATAAAGGGCACCAGCAGCACGCGCCGCCAGATCCCCTTATCCGTGCCGCGGATCTCCGGCTTATGGTTGCCGCTGATCGTCAGCTTGAACTCAGGCGTTACCTCAACAAATTCCTGCTGCATCCGACGCACTAGGATTTCCTCGCCGCCCGTGATGGCCTTGATAAAGCCCTCTTTCAGCTTCTGGCCGCGCTCCGGCTCAGCGGCGCGCACCAAACGCGCACCAGGGAGGCGCACAAGATCCGGCGTAGCATCCGAGCCTTTACGCTGATCGGATCCGGCGAGGCTTTCAATCGGAACCGTTGTGGCATAGGCCGCCATCATTTTTGCGATCAGATCCACAATGGTTGACTTGCCATTACGGCCCTCGCCGTAGAAAAAGCAAAGCTTTTGCTCATCAGTCAGGCCGGTCAGACAGTAGCCAAACCAGCGCTGCAGAAACTCGCGCAGCTCAGGATCCGGCTGGATCGAAAGCAGGAACTTGTCAAAATCCGGGCACTGAGCTTGCGGATTGAACTCCACCGCCATCATCTTTGAAAGGTACTGTTCCCGGTCATGCCGCAGCACCTCGCGGACCAGCTTTTTCTTATTGGTCCGCGGGTTCATTTCCACCCGGAACCGGATCACGCCGGTTTCGGTGTTGATCATTAGCGGATCCTCATTCAGCCGGGTGAGCGGCTGATAAAGATCAACCTGCGCCTCGCGCATCATGTTGTTGATCGGGCTTGTATTTCCGGCCGCCTTGGCGTGGGAATGGTGCCCGCGGCGCAAGGCCGCCAGTTTCTTTTTCAGATCGTCGGCGCGCTCGACAACCTTTTCCAGATCCCGCAGACGCGCCTTTTGTTCCTCTGAGCGCTTGGAAGGTGTGACCCCTTTGATCTCCGCCACTTCCTCACGCGCTTGATCACCCGCCTCGACCTGCATTTCCTCCCATTCTTCAAGGCGGATGTACTGCGCTTCGCGGGTGATCTTGCCGGAAACCTGCTGTGCAAGGCGGCGAGTTTCAAGCTGATCGTCATCCTGTTCCCACAGGCGATCTTTCCAAGTGAACCACGCCACACGCGGAACAAACAGGCAGTCAGCACCAAAGTATCCCTTGAACCGCTTGCCGTTACCGTAGTCGTTCAGCGGAAAAACCGCGCATTCCTGCGCAAGGATTTCATCGGGATCATGGGCGGGATCATATGGGCCGGCATCTTGAGGGGTGCGGGGATCCGGGCCGGGGTCATAGCCATCAGGATAGACCCGCTCAGCCCGGTCAAAGGACGCGCGCACATCATCGTATTGTTCATTCATTGCTCGCCCGGCCTCTTAATCATCGTGTTTAGATCGCCACCCGGCACAGTTGGGACGATGTGCGCGCTAAGGCCGGGATTGATCCGCATCGCCCGCTTGGCGCAGGCTGTTAGCTTTGCTTGGGTTTCACGCGGCTCGCTATCGCCGTCCTTGATCAGCCAAAAATCATCTACAGTGCAGGGCGGTACAAACGACGGGCCGCCATCCATATCAGGCTCATCCGAAAACTTGCCGCCGACGCGCTTGCCCGACATGTTGCCGAGATCCACACCGGCCCAATAGCTCGCACCCGGCAGGACGCCGCCAACCAGGGCGGTCAGGGTTGTCTCAATACCCTCACCCGAAACCATGGATGATCCGCAGGCATTGCCAGTCAGACGGATCGCGCCGCCCTGTTTGGATCCGCGCACCACCTTGGACGGCAGCGGCTTGCCATCGGGTGTGAAAATCTGCGCCTTGCCGCTTGGTTGATCAAGGTCAATCCAAGTGCGATGCACCGCGCGCATCATGCCATCAGGCGCCTGAACCGCGGCAACCAGAACCGGGCCGGAATGTAACGTGTGGTTCCGCTTTTTGATCCGCTTGACATAGGGCAGGTCAGGGATGAACCGGAAACACATGAAGGCCAAAGGCAAGAACTCAAACCCCGGCACCCGGAAGGCTAGATATTCCTCTGCCAGAGTGCCCCGAAACGGCTGACAAGCCTGCCAAATGCTGATTGCATCGCGGATCGCCCAGGCGCGGTACTGCGCCTCATCGGCTTCATCCTTTTCCTTCTGATCCTCGCGGACTTTCCGGCGACGCTCGCGCTCAGCGGGATCAATCTCAACTCCCCGCTCGCCTTCCAGAAACTCAATTGCCTCCATGAAGTCGCAATCAAGCACGAGCCGCACAAGCCCGATGTGATCACCTCCGCCGCATGACCGGCAGTTATAGACACGGGTTTTCAGGTTGATTGAGAACCGATCATCGCCGCCGCACTTGGGGCACGGCCCAACGCCTTCCCGCTTGCCGAATTTCACGCCAGCGAGTGGGGGCAACTTGTCCAAGACCTCGCGCATCGAGCGGTCGCGAGCATCATCAATCCGGGGATCATGCACCAGCGCCATAGCGGCACCTCAATCAGTTGGGAAAATCGGGGGATTTGCGGGCGGAATAAGTCACCGCCCGCGGGCCGTTCAATGTCAGAACGGGATTTCATCATCATCAATGCCGTGACCGAAACCGCCGGATCCGCCGCCCGAGCTACCACCGTAGCCACCGCTGGAACCGCCGTCATAGCCGCCGCCAGACCCACCGCCCGAGCTGCCACCCTCCCGCCGGTCAAGCATGGTCAGCGTTGAGCCAAAGCCCTGCAACACCACCTCTGTTGAATAGCGGTCCTGCCCGCTCTGATCCTGCCATTTGCGGGTTTGCAGCTGGCCCTCAATATAGACCTTGGCCCCTTGCGCAGGTATTGCTCTGCCACCTTCACAAGGCCCTCATTGAAGATGGCGACGGAATGCCATTCCGTGCGCTCACGACGCTCACCTGTGTTGCGGTCTTTCCAGCTTTCAGAGGTGGCAATGCGCAGGTTGCAGACCTTGCCGCCGTTCTGGAATGAGCGCACCTCAGGATCCCGGCCCAGGTGCCCGATCAGCATCACCTTGTTAAGTGAACCCGCCATCAAACCGCCCCAGAACAAAGGCCGACGACATAGCCGCGTCAAACGACAGGATAAGCACATCCTTAGGCGGACACGTAACGGCCTGAGACAGATCAAGATTTGTCAGGTGAAGCGCGCCGGGCGTAACCGGCGGCAGGAAACCATTTGCAAGACCCATATCGCCCCAGCCGTCAACGACCTCGCGGCAACCCAAGGCATGGGCGAGATCCTTGCCATGATGCGTTTTCCCACAGCCCGCCCGGCCATGAACGATGATCGTGCGATATTCACGTGTACCTTTGGGCATCACGAAATTCCTTTGTGATTGATAGAAACAGGCGCGCTTTTGCGCGACCAGAGAGGGCAGGACGCCGCACAACGCGGGCCGTCCACTTCTATTTTCCGAACCGAACAAAGTTGCGCCTTTGCCCGGATTTCCGCATCCGGCGGAAAGGCAGAACAGGTGCCGCAAATCCGGCGCAGTCCAATTGCGCAATTCGGCATCTTGGGATCACGCCGCTGATCACGGCGCACAAGGCGACGACAGTCAGCAGCGTAATGGGACAGATCAAGCCTTTGCATTGACGCCATCCTGCAGGCTCACACCGCCCTTACCCTTGATCAGTCGCTTGCGAACCGTCCGCTTAAGCCGGTCCGGATCGGGTGCGGGCAGGACGCCAGGGCAATCGCGGCAAAGAACCAAATGACTGCGCAGCAGTTCAGTAGCCATTTCATCCACCGAAACCGGCGGCAGACCATTTTGAGCGGCGAAATCACGCGCAATGAGCGCAATGTCTTTTTGCTCTCTCTCGCTCAACGTCAGGGTGCAATCATACATTTTCGCACCCCGCCGGATCCGCGAACGACTTACGCCAATTTGGGAAGCGCTCATCCAGCTTGGAGCAGACGCGATCCGCATAGGATCGAACGTCATACTCAGCGACAGGCGGCAGGATCCGCCCTTTCCTGGCCGCCTCAGCTCGCACAAATGTCTCTACGGCATTCGCACGGGACAACATGAGATCCTTGCTGCCGTCGCTCAAAAAACGGCCAACCGCATTAATACCCCCAGTAGCACCGGAGACAACTTGGGCGGGAAGCTCCAAGTCAGCAACAGCACACAAGAGCCAGCCGCGAAACACGTTGACCGGCGGTAAATCCGCCAAAATTCCTTGTTCCTTCATTGGTGCTTCCTCGCAAATCAAACACTATATGTATGCATAACACCTTTAAGGGTGTGGTCAACCCGGCAATCGCACCTTATTGGGGGTAATCCATACTTGAAGTTGCCAACCCCACCTTTAAATGTTAGCCATTCCAGCAGGGGCAACAGCCCGGCCACGCAAAAAAATAGAATTGATTAGGTAATCCAAATGGCGAAACCAAAGTCCGAGCGCAGGCCCGAGGTCCTGCGCAAAGTCGAAAACGCCCGCATTAATTTGAGAATGGCCATTGCGCTAAGCGACTACAGCGAAACATCCGCTGCCCAAAAAGGCGGCATGAGCAACAATGTTCTAGGCAAGTTCTGCCGTGGTGAAACCGACATTACTTTAGCAAACCTGCTTTCAGCTTGTGAGCTGTTAGGCGTGCCGATCTCGCTCATCGTATCCGATCACCAAATTTCCCCGGCCCGGATCAGGTTGGCTAAGCTAATCGACAATATTGATGAAAGAGATCTTGAGGCGTTTATTGCCGCCGAAAAAGGCGGGGCTTAACGCCAGCATCAGGCCAAAAGATTCAAAACTCAGAAAATGAAATGCGGCGCGTGCGCCGCATTTTCTTGTTTGATCAAGCAGAGCCACGCGCTGCTATGAAATTTTCCAGATCATCGGCCAGCTCATTCAGACCCTGCTCATCACGGCCAGCAGCCAGGGCGGCAAGAGCGCCAAATACTTCGAACTCACTTTCCTGAACAACAGCGGGCCGCCTTTGATCATGGCCCGTCATACTGAATTTGCGGGAACCCCCACCGCCGCACCGGGAAGCCTCAACGCTTTCCGGCACTGGCTGCGCACCGCCCATATGGGGCAATCGCGGCTCACACATTATTTTATCCTTCCAACCTTAAAACTGCATATACACACCCATATGACGCTAACTTGCGTCGGTCAACCCGGAGATGCACTACATCTAGATGTACACCCTAAATTCTATTTTGAAACCTTAAATGCTTGCGTCACACCTTTAAATGTGTGATACACCTTGGATACACCCTTAAAGGTGAGAGCATGGACAAGGTTGACACACTACTGCCACAGGCAAGCGCATGGCCGCCATCAGATGGCCCGGTTGTGGCCCTGATTGACGGCTCAGGACTTGGCATTTGCCTATTGATTCTCTTTCTTTTTTTGACCTGCGGCATGATTTTCCATGAGGGATCCGGCAAATGAACAAGCTGCAGATCCTCACCGCAGATAAGAACCTCAATACGGATGATGCCATTGCGTGGCTGGCCAAGCATGGGATTGTCACCAATCGCAGCGGCCTTGACACTCTCCGCCGTGAAGGCCGGTTGAAGTGGATCGAAACCCGCGGAAAATTCAAAGTACTCTACCGGCGCGAAGATCTGGCAGATGCCTTTATCACGGAGCAACACACATGCCCCTCAAGCTTAGACAAAAACCCGGCTCGCCCAACTGGTACATCCGCGGCACGGTCGCAGGGATCCACGTTGACCGCAGCACTCAAACTAGTAACCGAAAAGCGGCAGACGCGATCCGCATCAGGACGGAAGCGCAAATCCTCCAACGTGCTGCCCTTGGAAAGAAAGCGACAGCCACCTTCGAGGAAGCCACAGTAAATTACCTGATGGCAGACGGTGAGGAACGCTTTCTTGAGCCGCTGCTGCGCCATTTCGCGGGCAAGAAACTGTCCGAGATTGACAATGCTGCGATCAATACAGCAGCAAAAAAACTGTATCCGAACGCCAGTTCCGCCACGATAAACCGCCAGCTCATCACACCAGTCTCAGCCATCATGAACATGGCCGCCGAGGACAAGCTTTGCGATGCGGTCAAGCTCCGGCGGCGCAAGGTAGATACAAAAGCTACCCGATGGTTGACGCCAGAGGAATTTGAAGCCTTCGCGGCTGAGCTGCCCCCACATCTCAGCAGGATCATCGGGTTCATGATCGGCACGGGCGCACGGGTGAGCGAAACCCTCAGCCTGCAAGCGTCCACCTTCTACCAGGGCACCCGGCAAGCGTATCTTGTGGAAACGAAAAACGGCCACCCCCGTATGGTCGAGTTTCCCGAACGCGCCCGCCAGATGATCTGCACCGACGATCTGCCGGAAACGCGCGAGCTGTTTCTGACCTCGCGCGGCAAACCCTATGAGCCGCGCGAAAACACCGGCGGCCAGATCAAAACGGCATTCAACAAGGCACGGGACCGCGCCGGGCTGGAAAGCAAAGGACCGCGCAAGGTGACGCCGCACACGATCCGGCACACATGGGCAACATGGTTCTATTCGCAAACCAAGGATTTCGGAAAGCTCTTGGATCTAGGCGGATGGGCCGATGCGGACACCGCCAACATTTACCGCAAGATTGCGCCCGACGACCTGCCGGAACGCCTGCTGCAACACGGCTGGGACTTCCGGCGCGGACTGCAACCCAACGCCAACAACCTGCGCGCCGTGCGCTGATAGGAGGAAGCCAATGTCACCAGAACTGCAGGATCTTGAGCACCGGATTGAGTGCGCCAAGATTAAACACGGGATCACTAGCGCCAATCTGGCCGCCGCACGTGCAATTCAAGCAAGTTGGCGCTGGCACATGTACGCCCTCCCATCAATGAACCGGGGGCATCGAGAACTTCAAGAACAGGTCGTTCGCCCCACATACGACGGGCAAAGATCTCACGACCTTTTTTTTGCTCAGTTGACACCTTTTAGCTGTATTTACACCTTTAAAGGAAGCCCTATGACCGACAAAACCGATGCCCTGCGCGTTACCCCCGAAATGGTAGATCTCGAAATCCGCCGGGAACTCTATCATGTGCCAGAGGGCACCACGCTCACCATCTGCACTATTGAGCTGCAGAACAGCTTCACCGTGACCGGAGAAAGCGCCTGCGCGGACCCCAAGAGCTTTAACCTTGAAGAAGGCCAGCAGCGCGCCAAAGCAGAAGCCCGCAAAAAGGTGTTCCTACTTCTGGCATTCCGGCTGCGGGATGAAGCGCACAGCCAGGAAAACCGGCGGGATGAGGCGCGCGAGACATTGCGGGGCACCGGGGCCGCCAAGAGCGATCCCCTTGTGCGCGCCGCCCTTGAGGACCCGCAGGAAACCGTCAAGCGCTTCCTTTCCGAACGCTGCAGCGTTGACGGATCGGACAGTTCTTTCACATCGACAAGCGATGCAATCACAGCGTTCCAGAAATGGCAGGAGGCTGAAGGCCTCGCAGCATGGCCCCAGACAACAATCAAGATGCGCCTGCAGAAGATCGACCAGATCAACGGCAAGTCGATCCGCTTCCTCAAGGAGCAAATTACCGGCTGGACCGGCTTCAAACTGAAGGCCATCAAATGACCGCAGCGCATTGGGCCGGGCCTTACTATTTCATTGGCCGCCTCAAGGTTGGGCAGGTTTCACCCGGCTGGACGCCCGGCCCCAATGGCGAAACCTTTGCCGGGCTGTGTTCACTTCCAGGTGCCGCCCAGGTGCTAGGCCCCTTCAGCTCAGAACAGCGCGCCCGCGAAATGGTCGAGAAATCGGCGGCCAGCCGGATCAAGGCCATGTTCGGCGCAGGCCCCGACACCACCGAAGCCGCCGTGAGCGCGGGCCGCCATCTGCGCGTTACCGCCCGCGCGATCCTGATGGCGGGCGTATGGACCTGTGACAACCCGGTCAACGTCTACGCCATGTTTGATGATCTCCGGCACGCCTTGGGCATGAAGCGCGAAGATGTGCCGGCCATCCCGAAACCGAAACCCCGCGCGGCGGCGGCAGACGAATACACACCCCTGCCGCCGGAAGAATTTGAACCCTTTGAGGAAGATGGAAGGCAAACAGCATGACACAACTTTCTATGAGAGATCGCGCTCGGGCCCTGCTGGCCCGAGCGAACGACCCAGCATCAAGTGAAGCAGAGGTCAATCTGTGCATGCAGAAGTCCATGGACTTGATGAGTAAGTTTGGCTTCACGATGGATGAGATTTCCGGCGATCAGGCTGAAGATATCGGCGCCAGCTACACCCGCTGGACCAATGGCAGGCCGGGCGGCGCAATGGTTTACGTGCAAAATGCGATTGCCGCGTTCACCAACACCCGCGTGGCCTTCAAAGGTTGCGTTTCTGAGGGTTCGGCCATGACTTACCACGGCTACAGCGCAGAACGTGACCTTGCAGTTTGGCTGCATGGCCACATCCTGAATGCCATCAAGGTTGAAAGCGCAAACTACGATCCGGGGCCATATCCGCCACATATTCGGGCAAAAGACCGAAAGTCATTTGCCATCTACATGGCCAGAAGAATTGCGCAGCGGCTTTATGCCATGTCCGAGACGCTGGACGACGCAGGCCGAGGAACTGGCACAGAGGTCATGATCGTCAAAAACAAGAAACTGGATGACCACTATGAAAGCCTTGGCTTCAAAAAGGCGGTTAACCGCAAGGTCAGTGTGTTTTCCGAGGGCGTCGAGGCTGGCAAGCGAGCTGGCGACAATCTTTCCCTGCGTCGACCAGTTTCGGAGCAGAGCGCGCCCCTCGCAATTTCATCCATCTAAGCCCCGGAGGCCGACATGGCAGACGATATTTGGCCGGAAGACTATTGGGGCTTCCTAGGGATGCCCGCAAAACCACAGGAGCAAACCATGACTGGAATTGAAGCCATCGCGGCAGAGCGCCAGCGCCAGATTGAAAAGGAAGGCTGGACGCCAGCGCATGACGACGAACACAGCGATGGCGCGATGTCTGCCGCCGCTGCCGCTTATGCCTTCAGTGCCTTCACCAACACCAATTACCGCGCCGATGCCGCCAACCCGCAAGGCTTCTGGCCTTGGGATATTGGATGGTGGAAGCCCAAGACGCCACGCGAGGACCTGGTGCGCGCTGGCGCCCTGATTGCCGCCGAGATTGAACGCATCGACCGCGCAGCGGCGCGCGAAACCGAATAGTCCAACAAAGACCACTACACGGACAACTGAAAACACACCAAAGGCCCGCCATCAGGCGGGCCTTTGGCATTCCTTACAGATCAAACACTTTGAGCTGTTGGGGCGCTGCCTGCTGTGATGGGCATTCCGGCTGCGCTGCAGGAACCGCGCGCACCACGCGCAGGATCTCCGGCAGAACCACAGGGACTGCAGAAGATCCAACCGCCAGCGCAATCAACACCGCGCTCAGCCAGTCCAAAGGCCGCATCTTGCGACGGCACGGGTGAACCGGCCCCCTCATTGCACCAACCCCAAAGCCCACCGACCAAGGGCCGCAAACTTTTCCCAAAGCAACGCCAGACCAGATGCAACAGCCGCAAGCCCCAGGATCACGCTGCGCCAGCGCGCACGCACAATTCCCTTGGCTTCCTCATACTTGGCAATCTCAATCAGAATTTTGCCATGCCTGAGTATCTCGCGCACCCGGTCCACCTCATCAGGCTTGAGCCGGGTAACATCACCCCCGATAGCCGCCTGCAGCTCCCCCAAAATGGCAAGGATCTGCTGATCCGCCGTCGCTTGCTCTTGCACTTGAATTTTCCTTTCACCGCCGCCCAAACCCAGGAACAACCGCACGGGCGCGCAAGCCGGGCAGAAAGCGCGATCCGGGCAAAATCCGGGAAGTGACATTTTGAGGTTTTCGCAAGATGTTGATATTACTTGCTTTTCTTTAAATGGCCTTTTCCCTTGGTAAGGGAGAGGTCGAGAGTTCAATTCTCTCCAGCAGCACCATCTTTCAAAAATTGAATGTTTTCAGAATGCTGACCAGATAGTGCCGGTTTTTTTCGGCAGCCTGTTCCAGTAAGACGAGCGCAGCAAACACGCAAAATCACCGTGAGCACAGGGGTTTTCATATCCTCAGACTCGCAGCCCGCCTGTCCTGCCACCCTTGAATGCAATTTACCCTGTGCAGCGGATACTGAAACTGGCGCAGGGGATTCGCTGCTCTTCCAAGCCCGGCCGGAGGGCGGCACGGCTCAGTGGTGCACCGGCGATTCGCAACAGGCGCGTAAGGGCACAGATAAAATGGATCTGCTTTTTTGCTGCATATGACCTGCCAAATGCAGCAAATCAGGGGTTTTGGCACATAATTTAACGCTGCCGAAATGAATCCCATCAAGTGTTTTGCCATCAGGCGCCACTCAGCTGGCACCGTTCACGGCTGCTCCCAGGCTGCCGGCAGACTCAAATGTTGATGGGAACTACGCTGCAATGACTCGACTGTTCAAATTCTGGGCGAATATGCCATTGGGCCGCAAACTGCCGCTGTCTATCGCCGCCCCCACGATAATTCTGACCCTCGCCTCTGGCCTATTCTTTGCCTGGGAGGCCGGGCAAGCACTGAAGGCCAACCGGGAAGCCGCATATGCGACACTGCTGGAAGAGCGCAAAGAGGCACTGGAGAACTGGGTGGCCGACCTGCGCTCGCAGACCCGGACACTGGTGGCCAGTAAAGCAGTTGAAACGGCATTGCGGGATTTTTCCAACGGTTTCTATTCTCTGGGCGATGATCCCAGCGGGCATCTGCGCGCCGCCTATGCAGACGGCAACCCCAACCCTGCAGGTGAGCGCTACAAGCTGCTCGATGCCAAAGACAAATCCGCCTGGTCCATCCGCCACAAGATGAATCACACCGGATTTGTCACCTTTCTGGAAGAACAGGGGTTCCTGGACGCCTATCTTTTGGATGTGCAGGGCAACATGGTCTATGCGGTGCAAAAGAACGATGATTTTGCGCTGAATTACCTGGATGGGCCGTATCAGGACAGCGGGTTGGGCATAGCATTCCGCGCCGCGCTGGAACTGGAGCGCGGCCAAGTGTTCCTGTCGGAAATGGCTGCCTACAAAGCCGATAGCGGCCGCCCGGCAATGTTCATCTCAGCTCCGATCCTGAAGAAAGGCGCAATGATGGGGGCGCTGGTGCTGCGCGTCCCGGTTGAAGACATCTCTGAGCTTCTGTCCCACTCCAGTCTGCTGGGGGAATCCGGCCAGGCCTACCTGGTGCGCGGCGATGGAGTCGCATTGACTGCTTCGGACCGCGGCAACGGGCATCAGGCCTTGTCGGACCTGCCCGGTTTGGCACAGATTACGGCGGCACTTGGCGGCGGGAAAAGCAGTTTTTCGGGCACTCCGGGCCTGGCGGGCCAACCGGTCGAAGCCATGGCTGCGGGCGTCGCCCTCGAAGACCGGACCTGGGGCATTGTCCTGGAAGTTGACAGCGCCGAGGCGCTGGCAGCCCAAAACAGCCTGTCCAACGCCGCCATGCTGCAGGCCGTTGGCGTGGCATTGGCTGTGGCACTCCTGTCCTGGGTGGCAGCCCGCAGCATTGCCCGCAAGGTTTCGGCCCTGTCCGACAGTGTCGAGCACATCGCAGCCAAGGATTACAATCACCCGGTCGCCGGTCATGGCACCGGCGATGAATTCGGCAATATTGCCGGTATCCTCGAAGGTTTCAAAACTGACTTGCAAAATGCCCAGACGGCAGAAGAGGAACGGGCTGAATTGCAACGCCAGCAGGATCTCGTTGTTGGTGAACTGCGTAACGGCCTGAAGCGGCTGGCAAACGGGGACTTTTCGAACCCGATTACAGAACCTTTCCCGGAAGCGTACAAGGGCCTGCGCCTTGATTTCAACCAGACGGCTGACACCTTGAACAATACAGTGCGCGAAGTGGTGGAAGCCACCACCAGCATCCGCAATGGCACTTCTGAAATCAGCCAGGCCTCGGATGATCTGTCGCAGCGCACCGAAAGCCAGGCCGCCACGCTGGAGCAGACCGCTGCCGCGCTGGATCAGATGACCGCCAGCGTTAAGGCTGCAGCCGATGGCGCACGCCGGGTGGAAACCGCCATGAACGAGGCCCGGGACGAAGCCGAGGCCAGCGGTGAAGTGGTGCGAAACGCGGTTTCTGCGATGAACGGGATCGAAGCATCGGCCTCCCATATTTCGCAGATCATCGGTGTGATCGACGATATCGCGTTTCAGACAAACCTGCTGGCGCTGAATGCAGGCGTCGAGGCGGCGCGCGCAGGCGATGCCGGACGCGGTTTTGCTGTTGTTGCCTCCGAGGTGCGGGCCCTGGCGCAGCGGTCCTCGGATGCGGCCATGGAAATCAAGGCGCTGATCTCCAATTCCGGTGACCAAGTGGCAAAGGGCGTGGATCTGGTCGGCAAAGCCGGCGAGGCGCTGAACAGCATCGTCTCCCAGGTTACCCATATCTCGGGGCTTGTCTCGGGGATTGCCGAGGGCGCAGCAGAACAATCCACGGGCATTGGTGAAATCAACACCGGCGTGATGCAACTGGACCAGGTGACCCAGCAGAACGCCGCGATGGTGGAGCAGATGACGGCAGCAGGCCAGCTGCTGAACGGCGACGCCTCCAAGCTGGCCGGGCTGGTGGACAATTTCAATGTCGGTATGGACACACCTTCGCCCCGCCAGGTGCCGGAACCAGTCCAGCCATCCGCTCATGGCTATGGCTGGGATGATTTGCCTGAGACGCATTCCGCCATTCCCGCCACGGAGGGCTCGGCCGCCTTGGCAAAATGGCAGGACTTTTGATCCCGACTGGAGCAGAGCACATTGTGGCAAAGACAACAGCCTAGCTGCAAAACCTGTCGCGCAACGGCCCGCTGCGGACGCCGCGTTGGCGGCCGCAGCGCCGCTCAGCCTGCACCGGTGTTGTGAAAACCCTATTTTCAGACTTTAAGAGGACATTGGGGCTGAACCGAACACTTGGCATACATTCTGGACACGGATGCCAGCAGTGCTTCGCGCAAATGCAAAGGTGGCAAGATGGCCGTGTCTAAACTTCCTGCTCGCTGGCTGCGCGCCTTCAGCAACCGGACATACCTGCCCGCCCTGCTTGCCTTGGCGGTAGTCTGTGCTGCAGGGTTTTACGCTGAGCAGCAAAACGCCACAATCCACCACCAGTCTGAACGTGCCAGGGTCCAGCAAGAGGCAGGGATGCTCAAGTCCCGGCTGGAAGGCCAAGTCAATGGCGACTATCAGCGGCTGCGCGGGCTGGCAGCGATGCTGGCCACCGAACCGGACATGCAGCAGGCGCGGTTCAGCCGGATGGCCGCACAGGTGCTGGAGGGAAAGACCGCCATCAGGCACATCGCTGCAGCTCCCGGCCTAGTGGTTTCCTTGGTCTATCCGGTGAAAGGAAACGAACCCGTCATCGGGTTGGACTACAATCAGAATGCCGCACAGCGGGCGGCGGCACACCGGGTTCGCGATAGCGGTGACATGGTGCTGGCCGGGCCGGTAAACCTGGTACAGGGCGGCTCCGGGTTTATCTACCGGCTGCCTATTTTCACGGGGTCGGGGACTGACCGGCAGTTTTGGGGCATTCTCTCGGCTGTGGTCGCAACCGGCACTCTTTACACCGAGACCGGAATCCATGGAAACAAGGGCGGCCTGGAAATAGCGCTGACCGGCCAAGACGGGACGGGCCCCTCTGGCCGCCAGTTTTTCGGCGTGCCGGACATGCTGACCGGAGATCCCGTTCTGCTGGACATAAACCTGCCAGTTGGTTCCTGGAAATTGGCCGCCCGGCCCCGAGGCGGCTGGCAAAGTATTCCTGGCAACCTGTGGAAGCTGAGGCTGGGTCTTTTGGCGGCGGCGGCACTTGTCGTTTTCCCGACGTTTCTGGCCGGCAGGCTGTCTGCTGCAAGGCAAACCGTTATCGGCCAGCTGCGGCGCAGGGAAGCCGAGCTGGAGGCCGTCTCGCGGCGGTTGGAAATTGCAGTCAAAACTTCCCGTGTGGGCATTTGGGAATGCGACACGGTGAGTCAGAAGGTGAGCTGGGACAGCCGCATGCATGAACTCTACTGCCTACCCGTGCAGCACGGGCCGCCGGAGGGAGCCGAATGGATGGCCATGCTGCACCCCGGCGACCGGGACCGGGTGGCCAAGGCACTGCAGTCAGCGGAACGGGACAAGACACATTTCGCCTCGGACTTCCGGATTGTTCTGGAAGATGGCACCTTCAAGCATATCCGGGCGCTGGCCAGCCCGTTTACAGATGCGCAAGGCCGCGACTGGATGATTGGCGTCAACTGGAATGTGTCGGAGGATGTCCATCTGCGCGAAGAACTGATCCGTGCGAATCAGACTCTGTCCGAGCGGAACAGCGAACTGAAACACGGCAAACGCGCACTGGAAGACGCCCATGCCGAATTGCAAAAACAACAGGCGGAACTGCACCGTCTGTCGCTGGTCGCAAAACACGCGTCCGACAGTATCATCCTGACCGATGCAGAGCGGCAGATCCTCTGGGTCAACGAGGCCTTCACCCGCGTCACAGGCTATGCCGCCAGCGAGGCAATTGGCCGGACACCTTCAGAATTGCTGGACGGCCCGGATACCGATCTTGGCGTGATCCGGGAAATGAACCGCCACAAGGACCTTGGCATCCGCTATCACAACGAAGTGCTCACCTACACCAAATCAGGGGAAGAAGCCTGGTTCGATACCAATATCGTCCCAGTGACCCGCGAAGATGGCACAGTCGACCTGATTATCGGCATTGAACGCGACATCACCCATAGCAAACTGCGTGAACGGGAACTGGCCGAGGCCAAGGTTGCGGCCGAACAGGCCGATCGGGCCAAAACGGAATTCCTGGCCAATATGAGCCATGAAATCCGCACTCCGATGAACGGTATCATCGGCATGGCTGATTTGCTGGCTGACGCGGAGCTTTCGCTGGATGAACAGCAAAATGTGGAAACCATCCGCAGTTCGGCCCAGGCACTGCTGAAGATCATCAATGACATCCTTGACCTGTCGCGGCTGGAAGCCGGGAAATTCTCTATAACCGAAGAGGATTTCGACCTGCGCGACTGTATTGGCAGTGCGGCGGGGCTGTTCCGCCCGAAAGCGCTGGAAAAAGGCCTGTCGCTGCAGGTCTCTTACGCTGACGGGCTACCGGAGCGGCTGCATGGAGATGACGGGCGATTGCGGCAGATTCTGGTCAATCTGATCGGCAATGCTGTCAAGTTCACGCCGCAAGGCAGAATTGACGTCCGCGTCTCGCATGCCGACGGAAACCCATGCCGCCTGATCGCCGAAGTTGAGGACAGCGGGATCGGAATTTCCGACTCACAAGCGCGCCATATCTTTGACCGCTTCACCCAAGCAGACGCGGCAACGACAAAGGAGTTTGGCGGAACCGGGCTGGGGCTTACCATTTCCAGCATGCTGGCCAAGCGGATGGGCGGCAGCATTTCGGTTAAATCAGATCCCGGCCAAGGCTCTTGCTTCCGGCTGGAACTGCAAATGTCGCCAGCCAGGCAAGCGCCCTCCCCGGCCGCAGAGTTTTTATTGGACACCGCGCCTCAGATCAGGCCTTGCAAGGTTTTGCTGGCTGAGGACAACCAGACCAACAGGCTGCTGATCCGCAAATTTCTGCGCGGTCAGCCGGTGGAATTGGCTGAAGCCGGGAATGGCCGCGCGGCAGTTGACATGTTCAAGGAACAACAGCCGGATATTATCCTGATGGATATGTCGATGCCCGAGTTGGACGGCATTGCGGCCACCCGGGAGATCCGCAATCTGCCCTTTCCCCAGCCAGTAATCATTGCCCTGACGGCCAACGCGTTTTCCAGCGACCGGCAAGCCTGCCTGGATGCGGGCATGGATCACTTCTTGGCCAAGCCGGTCAAAAAGGCAGTTCTGCTGCACACTTTGGCATCATTTCTGACAGATACTGCCGCCCTTGAAACGCAGCCCAGAGCAAGAGCCTGAGGTCTCAACCCAATCCCATTGATTGCGCCAGCGCATCAAGCCGCACAGGATCTAGACAGCCATTCCGATCAGGGCCACACCGCAGGCCATCAATACCGCAGAACCAAGCCGCCGTATCCAATATCCTTCTTTGAGAAAGAAAAATCCGATCAGCGCGGCAAAGATCACCGACGTTTCCCGCAGCGCGGAAACAGCGCCAAGCGGGGCAAAGTTCTTGGCATAAAGCACCAGCCCGTAAGCCGTCATGGATACCAGCCCTCCGGCAATCCCCAGGATCCATGTCCGCCTGGGCAAAGCCGCTAGCGTGCTGCGCTTGCGCACAGCAATGAATCCGGCGATAAAAATGTGCAGAAATGCCCCCCAGGCCCAGTAGCTGAGCGTGTTACCGGACAAACGCACGCCGATACCGTCGACCAATGAATAAATCGAAATGCAAAAACCGGTCCCCGCGGCAAAACCAAGAGCCGCGCGCCCGACACCCGAGCGCAGCGCCTTCCAGCTGCTGAGCTGGATGCCAAGGGCAATCACCGCAATGCCCGCCCAGGCCTGCAATGGCAAAACCTCGCCGGCAAAGATCATCGCCCATATGCCGACAAGCGCCGGCACGATACCCCTGGCGATCGGGTAAACGACGCTGAGGTCGCCGTGCTGATAGGCGCGGCCAAGCATGTAGTAGTACCCGAAGTGAACCACCGTTGAGAGCAGGATATAGACAGAGCTTTCAGCAGAAGGCAGCGGCAGAATTGTGATCATCACGGCACTGGGGATCACGTGGCCAAAGGCAACCAGCCCGAGTGTGGTGGTGCGGTCCGCAGCCGTCTTCACGATGGCGTTCCACACAGCATGCAACAGCGCTGCCGACAAGATGATAGCGATGATAAAAAGGGTCATGTTCTGGGCAGGCCTTTAGGCAGGCGGCTGGATTTCAAGCGTCACTCGGCGTCTTCCGGCAGCATTTCATTGATTAGCCGGGTCTCCAGCAGCTGACCGTTCCGGTACAGAACCGGATAGGCCACAGCTGCAATGTGGCTGTTGAATTCGCGCAAGGCACGCAGCGTTTCCAAATGGATATCGGACGTGTCAAAGCTTTCCCGGGCACCATTCTGCAACCGTTTCAGGTGACGTTTCCGGCTGTCGTGCTCCATCCGCTTCAATTCGGTTTTTTCCAGGCTCAACAGCCGCGCACTTTCCAAATCATCGGAGATCAGCACATTGGAGGCCAGCTGCATATTGGCCAGGATTGCCTCATGCATCCGGGTGATCTCCATCCAGCCTTCCCTGGAGAAGCTCAGGTTCCTTTTGTTCAAATCACCCGCCAGAACTGTCAGCCGGCGCGCCACCACATCACCAGCGGTTTCCAGCCGGATCGCATATTCCATCAGGCTGCGGGCCGTCTTCAGCTGTTCTTTATCAAAGCCATCCTCGGGGATCGCAGCCACATATTTCCGGACACCGGAGAGCCCAGCGTTGACCTCGGCGTCCATCAGCTGGACGGTCTTGATTTTCTCCTTGCCACCCGATTGGTACAGTTCCAGTACCGGGCGGAACATGGCATTAACCTGATCCGACATTCGCAGCAGCTCGCGTTTAAGGTTCGAAACAGACACCGCAGCTGAGCCATAGCTGCCCTGCTCCAGCGCACTGACAGGCCGCCCAGGATGGTTTATCTCTGTCTGCGCGGGTTCGGGGAACAGCCGGGCAAAGATTTCTCCCAACGTTGTGCAAACCGGCAGCGCAAGCACCAGCAGTGACGCATTGAAGGCCAGATGCGCGTTGACCAGCATCTGGCCGCCTTGCGGATCCCCCAACACCCCCTGGCGCAGCGCCAGATTGGCACCGAACAGGCAGATCACCGCCCAGGTGCCGCGCAAAGCCAGGTTGGCATATGGGATGCGGCGTGCCCGCAAATCCATTCCGCGGCTCAGCCAGACGGGAATGAAGGCAGAACCGAAATTCGCCCCCAATACCAGTGAAAGGCCTGCGGCAAAGGGGATCGCACCGATTTGCACCAGCGTCACGCACATCAGGATAGCGGCTACTGACGAATGCATCACAAAAGCCAGCGCGCCACCGACCAGAAACGCCGTGATGTAATCCCGCGCCAAATAGCCTGCAACCGCCGGCAGAAAAGCGCTGTCGCGGATCGGATCCATCGCTTCGCGCAGAAATCGCAACGAAATCAGAATGAAGGCGACCCCCATCAAGATCCTGCCCAGCTGCCGCGCCTTCTTGGCCTCGGTCTTGACGAACAGATACCCGCCTGCCGCCAGCAGCACCGGCACCAGCCAATCAAGATCAAAGGAAAGGATCTGAATGATCAGCGCCGAACCCAGATCGCCGCCCAGCACGATGGCCAGCCCTGTGGGAAAGGCCAGATAGCCGCTGGCCGCAAACCCGGAGGTGAGCAGCGCCACGGCAGCCGAACTTTGCAGTACGATCGCCAGCATCAGCCCCATCAGGCCCGCCTGCAGATGGCTTTGCCGTCCGGTCAGCAGCCGCTGGAACGAGGCGCCATAGCTGCGCTCGATCCCGGTGCGAACCATCCGCACCGCATAGAGAAGCAGCATCGTGGCTCCCGCCAGACTGATCAAAAAAGTCAAAATCGCCATGTCAGTTCCTGCTTGCGGCCTGTAGCCGGGGTGTTTCTGTCCCAGTCGCAACCAATGCAATCTTACCCCGTTCCTGAGGCAGCTGCTGCGGGCATTTCCAGCGGCCGCCCATCAAGCGGCCTGCATTTCAGACTGCCGCAGAGGCAGCTGTTCGTCAGTCATCTTTACCACCTGGAACAACGTCCACTTTCACCCCCCAGCCTGCCAGCGCTGCTGAGAGTTTCTTGTCAGGTCTGCGGTCGGTAAACAGCAGACTGATCTTGCGCGGAGAGGGTCCGCAATGCGGCGCAGATTCCGCAAACTTAGGATGGGCCATGGCCAGTGCCACCTGCTCTGTGCAATCGGCAACCACCCCGGCCAGCTGCGCCTCGGCCGCACTGTGATAGAGTACGCCCTGTTTGGCAGAAAATGCATCTGCAGACAGTATGGCCAGATCCAGCGCAAACCGCCGGACTTGCTGCTCAGCCACAAAACCAAAGGTGCCGCGCTCATTGCTTTGCAATTCACCACCCAGCAAATGCACCCTGTTGCCATTGTGGTTTGCCAGTGCCTGTGCCGCTCCGATAGAATTGGTGACCACGATCAACCCGGTCTTCTGCCGCAGCTCTTCGGCAACAAATGCTGTGGTAGAGCCGACATCCAGAAACAGCGCCATGCCATCACGGGCATGTCCAGCGATCCGGGCCGCGATCCGGGCTTTTTCCTTTTGGTTCTCAGAAATCCGCCGGGCGAAGCTGGTCGCGCTTTGCGGCCCTGCCAGAAAGGCACCGCCATGCACCCGTTGCACGGCTCCAGCCTTGTTCAGAGCCTTGATGGTGCGGCGCACAGTTTCCTCGGAAACATCCAGCATTTTTGCAAGCTCTGCACTGCGGGCTGATCCGCCCAAGCGCCGCAAAGCGTCCACCAGCTCCAATTCGCGGTGAGATAGAGAAAGTGAGTCCGACAAGAGTGAGCCTGTTCGCGATTAACTGCCTGACGCCATAAGGCATGGATTTTTTCCGGCTTACAAGGTCAACCCACATTTTCCCACATTTTTTTGGGTCTTTCCACTTTTTGCCGGGCATTCTCCTGCAAACGGGCACCTTCGCGTCCAGCCGCCAACCGCTCCCGCCCCTTTCCAGCCTGCCACAGGCAGACCCGAAAGCGTTGGGCATGGCGCCGTGCTGGTGCACGGCGCGGGCAGCACCCCGCAGGGGCGCTGCCGGGCCCAAGGCCCGTGCCGGGGCATCTTTGATGCACCTGCGGGGCGCGGGAGCCTTGCCCTTGCCGCAATGGAAAACCGCCGCGGCTGATCGGCCGCGGCGGTTTGTGGTCTCAATGCTGCAAAGGCTTACAGGTTCGGGTACAGCGGGAATCTGGCGCAGAGGTCCGCGACCTTGGCGCGCACCGCCGCTTCCACATCCGCATTGCCGTCTTCACCGTTGGCGGCCAGACCGTCGATCACCTCGATGATCAGATCGGCGATCTGGCGGAACTCTGCCTCGCCGAAGCCGCGGGTGGTGCCGGCCGGGGTCCCGAGGCGCAGGCCCGAGGTCACGGTGGGCTTTTCCGGGTCGAACGGGATGCCGTTCTTGTTGGTGGTGATATGGGCCCGCCCCAGCGCCTTGTCGGCGATGTTGCCGGTCACACCTTTGGGACGCAGATCGACCAGCATCACATGGGTATCGGTGCCGCCGGTGACGATGTCCAGCCCGCCCTGGATCAGCTGGTCCGCCAGGGCCGCCGCGTTGGCCTTGACCTGCTTCTGGTAGGTCTTGAACTCAGGCTTCAGCGCCTCGCCAAAGGCCGCCGCCTTGCCTGCTATCACATGCATCAGCGGGCCGCCCTGGATGCCGGGGAAAATCGCCGAGTTCACTTTTTTGGCAATCGCCTCGTCATTGGTCACGATCATGCCGCCGCGCGGGCCGCGCAGGGTTTTATGGGTGGTCGTGGTGGCCACATGCGCATGCGGGAACGGCGAGGGGTGCTCACCGGCCGCGATCAGACCCGCGATATGGGCCATGTCGACCATGAAATAGGCGCCGACGCTGTCGGCGATTTCACGGAACTTGGCGAAGTCGATCTGGCGCGGGATGGCGGAGCCGCCGGCGATGATCAGTTTGGGCTGGTGCTCGGTTGCCAGCGCCTGGATCTGGTCGTAGTCGATCAGGTTGTCGCTTTCGCGCACGCCGTAGTGCACCGCGTTGAACCACTTGCCCGACTGGTTCGGGCGCGCGCCATGGGTCAGGTGGCCGCCGGAGGCCAGATCCATGCCCAGGATGGTGTCGCCGGGCTGGATCAGCGCCTGGAACACGCCCTGGTTCGCCTGGCTGCCGGAGTTCGGCTGCACATTGGCAAAGTCGCAGCCGAACAGCGCCTTGGCGCGGTCGATGGCCAGGTTTTCAGCCACGTCCACATACTGGCAGCCGCCGTAATACCGGCGCCCCGGATAGCCTTCGGCGTATTTATTGGTCAGCACAGAGCCTTGCGCTTCCATCACCGCCGCCGAGACGATGTTCTCGGAGGCAATCAGCTCGATCTCGTCGCGCTGGCGGCCCAGCTCGGCGGTGATCGACGCATAAAGCTCAGGGTCGCGCTCGGAGAGGGGTTGGGTGAAAAAGAGGTCTTTGGACATTCGGGGCTCCTGTCTATCCTGTCCAGCCAAGCCCCGCGGCAACGCAGTTCATCGACTGCATCAGCGGGACCGGCACTGTTGAAGGCTTCTCGGCGCGCTCTTCCCGCAGGAGACGCACCTGGGTTTTGTGAATTTCGCGCAGCATGGGCTCAACCCGGCCAAAGCGGGCGCGCAAGCGCGGGAAGCGGCCGGCCAGGCTGCTGTCACCCGTCAGGAACAGAATCGCCTCTCGGGCCAATTGGTATTCTTTGCGGATGGTGCCGAAGATACGCTCGCGGATTTCCGCGTCCTGCACCAGCGTAGCGTAATCCGAAGCAATCTCCATATCGCTTTGCAGAAGGGTCTTTTCGACCTCGTCCACCACCAGACGGAACAGTGGCGAGTTACGGAACATGTCCTGCAGAACCCCATCACCCCGCGCGCCGCGGAACTTGCGGAAACTGGCCACCGCCGAGCCGAAGCCGTACCAGCCGGTGATCATGTGGCGGTTTTGCGACCAGGCAAAGACCCAAGGGATGGCGCGCAGATCATCCAGTGAGCCCGCGCCGAAGCGGCGGGCGGGACGCGAGCCGATCTTGAGCATGGCCAGCTCTTCTACCGGGCTGGCCTGCTGGAAGTAGTCCAGGAAGCCGGGCGCATTCAGAAGGTTGGAATAGGCCGCCTGCGACATGCCGGCGAGGGCCTCGAACGCGTCGTCATGCTCTGGACTCACTGGCGGCGTGCCTTCCTGCAGCGAATGGCGCAGGACCGAGGAAGCCATCAGCTCCAGCTGGTGCAGCGCGGTGCCGCGGTTGGCGTATTTGGAGCTGACTACCTCGCCCTGCTCGGTGATCCGCAACTGGCCTGCGATGGTGCCCGCGGGCTGGGCGGCAATGGCGCGTTCAGCAGGCGCTCCGCCGCGGGAGACCGAGCCGCCGCGGCCGTGGAAGAACACCGGCTTCATCCGATGCGCGGCCAGGGTGCGGGTGATCAGGCGCTGCGCTTTCTCCAGCTCCCAGGTGGAACAAAGGAAACCGCCGTCCTTATTGCTGTCCGAATAGCCCAGCATCACCTCGATCCGGTTGTCGCCGGATTTCAGCGAGCGGCGGGCGAAGGGGACGTCCAAGAGGCCGTTGAGAATGCCAGGGGCCGCCCGAAGGTCGCCGATGGTTTCAAACAGCGGCACAACTTTCAGCGCAGCTTTTTCGGCACCAAACCCGGCATAGCGCGCCAGCAGATAGACGCCGAGCAGGTCGTCTGTAGAGCGGGTCATCGACAGGATAAACGGCCCCATCGCATGCGGGTCTTCGCCGGCACCGGCATCGCGCATCAGCCGCAGCAGTTTCAGCAGTTCGCCGCTTTGCGGGCTCAATTCATCCGGCATCATATAGGGCAGCGAAGCACTGCCCAGCTCAGAGCGGAGGCGCGCCGACCATTCGGCGCTGCCGAGTTCCGGCACCTGGCCGGAGCGCGACCAGATTTCAGTCAGCGTTTCAGTGGTCACAGTGGAATTCTGCCGGATGTCCAGCGTCACTGTGCGAAAGCCAAAGACATCGGCCTGCCAGCGGATCGGACGCACGTAACGGGCCGCCAGCCGGTTGGCGCCGATTTCCTCCAGCGCTTCCTCAACCCGGGTGAGATCGCTGACGAAATCGCCCAGATGCGCATAGGCTCCGGTTTGCTCGGCGGCGGTTGCCTTGATACGGGCATGAATAGCTGTCAGCGCCTGGCGAAAGACTTCGCCCGGGTTGCGAGCCGCAAGGCCGGCAGCGCCCGGCGCCGCTGTGATGATTTTTGCCAGCCGGCTGGAGGCGCTGTCAGGCAGTGCAAACACGGCGGCAGAGATCGAAATTCGTTCAGCAGCGGTGGCCAGCGCCTTCTGGTAGCGCTTGAGAATGGCTGCGCGGTTCGCGGTCAGCGCTGCCGCCGTGGCATCCACCGTCACATTCGGATTGCCGTCGCGGTCGCCGCCAATCCAGGAATGGAACTTAAGACAGGGCGCATCAGCGCTGTCACCCAGCCGCGGTTCGGCGGCGTCGATGTAGCGCTCGAACAGCTGCGGCACCGCCTCATACAGGCTGTCGCGGAAGAATTGCAGCCCCCATTGAATTTCATCCTGCAGGCTGGGCCGGTCGCGGCGCAGCTCGCCCGTCATCCACAGCAGGTCGATTTCCGAACGCAGATCCTCCAGCAGGCCGGCGCGTTCACGCGGAGTCCAGCGCTTGGCCTCCAGCGACACCAGCCCGCGGTAGATGCGGCGGTGAATTTCCAGAATTGTGACACGCTTGGCTTCGGTCGGATGCGCGGTCAGGGTCGGGCCGATGGAGAACTGGCCCGCGACCTCCTGCAGCCGTTCGGGCGTTGCCAGCTCGCCGGCCAGATCAAGGGCGCGGGCAAAGCTGCCTTCGACCACTTCCGGGCCATCCTGGGTTTCGGCCATGCGGCGGTCGCGCATGGCGGCGTTTTCCTCGACGATCTTCAGCAGCTGGAACCAGATGTTGAACGCCTGCATATAGGCGGTCGCGTGCTGGCCATCGGACAGATCCCAGGCAGGCTCGCCGGTGGCCCGTTCTGCCATCTCAGGCGCGCGCTGGCGCAGGACATCCAGCCAAAGAGCGTGCAATTCGGTGCGTAGCTCGGCGGCATAACCTGCGCCGGTGTACTCCGCGTCCGCGGTTTCAGCAGGATCTCCCATCACATCACCCGGTCCCGTGGCTCGCGCCCTGCAAAGAAATCAGTCAGGTTGTCGAGCACACGGAAGCCCATCGCCTCGCGCGCCTCGCGGGTGGCGCTGCCCAAGTGCGGCAGCATCACCAGATTGTCGCAGTCCATCAAATCCGGGTTGATGCGCGGTTCGCCATCGAACACGTCCAGCCCGGCGCCGCCAATGGTTTCGAACCACAGGGCGCGGGACAGGGCCAGCTCGTCGATAATCTCGCCGCGGGCGGTATTAATAAGGAATGCGTCCGGCTTCATCAGGTTCAGCATCCGGGTGTTGATAAGATGCCGGTTTGCAACTCCGCCCGGGCAGTGCAGTGACACGAAATCGCACTGCGGCATCAGCTCTTCCAAGCTGTCAGCCTGAGTAGCGTTGTAGCGGGCCAGAATGTCCGGCGACACGCGGGAGCGGTTCTGCACCACAATCTTCATGCCAAAGCCATGATGCGCGCGGCGGGCCATTTCCTGGCCGATACGGCCAAAGCCGACGATACCCAGCGTTTTGCCGGATACTTTGGTGCCGACCAGATGGGTCGGACGCCAGCCGGTCCATTCACCGGCACGCACTTCACGCTCACCTTCACTTGCGCGGCGGGCCACCATCAAAAGCAGCGTCATGGCGATGTCGGCAGTGCATTCGCTAAGAACATCGGGGGTGTTGGTCACAGTCATGCCGTGGCCTGCCGCACTGGGCATATCAATATGAGAGTAGCCCACACCGTAGTTAGCGAGGATCCGTGCCTGGGGCTTGGTGATATCAAACGCACTGGCCGGGATCTTGTCGGTCACCGTCGGCAGTACAGCGTCATAGGATCTCATTGCGTCGCGCAGTTGCGCCTCGCTCAATGGCTTGTCGCCAGTGTTCAGCACAGCATCAAAGGCTTCAGAAAGCTGCGCCTCGACTGCGGCGGGCCAGCGGCGGGTCACCAGAACCTTGGGCTTTGCCATGATTTCATCTCCCTGTCGTGCTTATGCTTTATTAATGCGCTCCACCCCTGCCATTGCCCCAGGCCAGGGGTGGAGCGTCGCGCCTGACCCAAAGCCGGATCAGGCGGCGTTCTTTTTCATCACGCTTGCGATGGTCTCACCAATCACGGCGGGGTTTTCGGCAACGGTCACACCGGCCGCCGACAGGATCTCCACCTTCTCGGAAGCGCTCTCGCCGAAGGCCGAGATGATCGCGCCCGCGTGGCCCATGGTGCGGCCCTTGGGTGCGGTCAGACCCGCGACATAGGCCACAACCGGCTTGGTCACGTGGTTCTTGATGTAATCCGCGGCTTCCGCTTCCTGCGGGCCGCCGATTTCACCGATCATCGCGATGACCTCGGTTTCCGGATCCTTCTCGAACCATTCAAGAATATCCTTGAAGGAGGAGCCGTTGATCGGGTCGCCGCCAATGCCGACCGAGGTCGAGATGCCCAGACCCAGCTCTTTCAGCTGCGCAGCGGCCTCATACCCCAAGGTGCCCGAACGGCCGATGATGCCCACGGTGCCCTGCAGGTAGATATGGCCCGGCATGATGCCCAGCAGCGCCTTGCCCGGCGAGATGGTGCCCGCGCAGTTCGGCCCCGTCAGGATCATCCGCTTGTCCTTGGGATAGCGGTACATATAGCGCTTCACGCGGATCATGTCCTGTGCCGGGATGCCGTCGGTTATGCAGACGCAGTAGTTGATCCCCGCATCCGCTGCTTCCATGATGGAGTCGGCAGCAAACGGCGGCGGCACAAACACCAGGGATGCATTGGCGCCGGTGGCCTCCACCGCTTCTTTCACGGTGTTGAAGACCGGCACGCCTTCGACGGTTTCGCCGCCCTTGCCCGGCACCACGCCGCCGACAACGTTGGTCCCGTATTCGATCATGTCCTTGGTGTGGAACCGGGCGATTTTGCCGGTGATGCCCTGAACGATGACTTTGCTTTCGCGATCAAGAAGGATGCTCATTTAACTGCCCTCACACGAGTGTTCTGGTCGAGGTCGTTTTTCCACGCGCCGACGGCCCGCTCAGCGGCTTCCATCAGCGAGGTTGCGCGGATCAGCGGCAGGCCGCTTTGTGCCAGGATCTTCTGGCCTTCCTCCACATTGGTGCCTGCAAGGCGGACCACAACGGGCACGTCCACTTCGACCTCGCGCAACGCCTGCACGACGCCCTCGGCCACCCAGTCGCAGCGGTTGATACCGGCGAAGATGTTGACCAGAACTGCCTGCACATTGCTGTCGGACATCACCAGGCGGAACGCCTTGGCAACCCGCTCAGGCGTTGCACCGCCGCCGATGTCCAGGAAGTTGGCAGGCTCGCCGCCGGCCAGCTTGATGGTGTCCATGGTCGCCATCGCCAGGCCTGCACCGTTGACGATGCAGCCGATGTTGCCTTCCAGGCCGACATAAGACAGGCCGCGGTCAGCAGCACGGCTTTCGCGTGGATCTTCCTGGGATTTGTCGCGCAGCTCAGCTATCTGCGGGTGACGGAACAGGGCGTTGTCGTCAAAGGTCATTTTGGCGTCCAGCGCAATGACCCGGTTGTCCGAGGTAACCACCAGCGGGTTGATCTCAACCATGGTGGCGTCCAGTTCGGAGAACGCCTGGTAGCAGCCTTTAAGGGTGCGCACCATCTGCTGCGTCATCGCCGGTTCGATGCCCAGGGCAAACGCGATTTCCCGCGCCTGGAAGTCCTGCAGGCCCACTGCCGGCTCAACAGTCGAGCGCACGATGGATTCGGGGCGCTCGGCGGAGATCTCCTCAATCTCCATGCCGCCTTCGGACGAGGCAACGATCATCACTCGCTGGCTGGAACGGTCCAGCACAAAACCGAGATAGATCTCGCGGGCGATCGGCACTGCACCTTCGACATAGACACGGTAGATGCCTTTGCCTTCGGGTCCGGTCTGGTGGGTCACCAGCTTTTTGCCGAACAGGTTCTCGGTCGCCTCATAGATCTCAGCTTCGGAGTTGCACAGTTTGACACCGCCCGCCTTGCCGCGGCCGCCTGCGTGAACCTGAGCCTTGACGATCCAGCGGTCGCCGCCCAGTTCCCGCGCGCGATAGGCCGCCTGCTCAGGGCTGTAGGCCAGCGCGCCCGGCGGAACGGTCACGCCGAAGTTGCTAAGAACTTCCTTGGCCTGATATTCGTGGATATCCATGGTCCTCTCCTCCTCATGGATGCGGAAATCTATTACTCAGCGGGCTCAAGAGCTGCTGTGTAATGCTGGTCGAGCAGGGCGTTGATCGCCTCAAGGTCGACATTTGCCCCCATGTCGTTCATCGCCTTGCCGAAGCGGTTGACGATGTCGGTGATGGCGGCAGGTGTGATCTGGTTCAGGATGCCGATGCGGACCTGGACCGGCTCCGACAGGGTCGGCCAGATGCCAAAGCCCACGGCGCGGCAGTTGCCCACCAGCTCTTTTTCGCGGCCGGCCAGATCGCCGGGCAGGTTCAAAACCACTAGGCTGGTCATGTTCGAGGTCACGTCGCAACCCATCGCGGTCACGGCATCGCGCAGGGCTTTCTCGTGGAAGGCATAGTCGCGGGCCTTCTGGGCGCGGCCATGCTGCAGGGTGATGCGCAGCGCCTCGTGGAAAGCGGCAACCGCATAGCCGGAATGGGTGCGGTGGTAAGTGCCGGCCGCGACATCCTCTCCGTCCACGATGCCCCAGTGGCGGGCTTCCAGGATCGGGTTGTGGACATAGGAATGGCAGCCGTTCTCGCGCACGGTCTGGATGTAGCGGTCGGTGAAGGACACCGGCGCATAGGTCAGCGGCAGGCAGAGCACGCCTTTCTGCGGGCAGGACGCCCAGCCGGCCACCCCCGGGTAATCGTCGATCGAAAAATCCTCGATGCCCAGCGAGGACACCGCGTCGATCAGGCCCATCACGCCGTGCTTCTCACAAGCGTCCGAGAAGCCCTTGAGGTCGTTGATACGGCCCGAGCCGGTTTCCCAATGTGCCATGAAGGCCCACTTTGGTTTCTTGTCCGCCAGCACCTGTTCCACCAGCTTGCCGGAGACCGACTCGCCATGCGGCACGTCGATCACGGTGACGGAGGCAGGCTGCGGGTTCATCGCGTCGGCGGCCAGCTCCTCGCGGGTGGCGGCCTTCATCCGGATGGTCATCGCGTCGATGCCCGAGAAGGTGCCGTTCTGGAAGGCAACCACGGTGTCGCCCGGCAGGATTGCGTTCAGCATGCAATCGAGGCCCGAGAAGCCGGTGCCGCCGACGCCGTAGGTGTAGGTGTTGGCAGTGCCCCAAAGATCGCGCAGCATCTGCTTGCACTCGATCATGCCGCGCAGCACATCCGCCTGCATGTGGTCGGCCAGGCCGGTGTTGGCAAAGGCCTGCAGCACGCGGGGGTCGGTATTACCCGGGCCAGGGCCTGCGGCCAGGGTTTCCGGGATTTCCAGGCTGGGGAAGATCGTGGGTTCTGTCATCGGGTCAAACCTCTGTTGGTGTCCGTTGCCGATGTGCCGGAGGTCACGGGCCTTCATCACGGTGGTCTTCACTGCGGGAAGGTTTGTTTCCTGTCGTGCAACATCTGTTAACCCAAGGAAACCCTAGGTCGACAAAACCCGCAACATTCCTATATCCTGCTTTTGGGTATCTAATAGGATGGTATAAAACCTACCCAAACCGGTAAAAATACCGTTGCATACCGAAACTGACCCTACCCATTCAGGTAGTTTTCAACAAAAGGGCACCAAATGGCTCCTATAAGCGACAAAGTTTCCCCGATTTCGGTCATGCTTGCTGACGCAAATCCGCTGGTGCTGTCGGCGATGTCCGAGATCTTCGACAAGGACCCGCGATTCTCGTTGGTCGCGACCTCCGCCACCGCCGAAGGCTTCCTTGGAACGGTGATGCGGGTGCCGGTCCAGGTCGGGATTATCGACTGGAACCTGCCGGCACTTGGCGGTGCCAAGCTGATCGAGGTGCTGCGCGAGCAAGCCAACGCGCCGCGGCTGGTGGTCTACGCCGACGAAAGCGGCGACGTGCCGCGCAAGGCGATGGGCGCGGGCGCGGCCGGCTTTGCGCCGCGCTCCAGCGCGGTCGAAGACGTGCTGGATACCTGCCTCGCCGTCGCCGAGGGCAAGATGGTTTTCCCCTTCCTCGACGTGCGCGGCCTGCAGGCCGATCCGATCGAGCAACTGTCCCGCCGCGAACGCACTATGCTGGAGGCACTGTCGAAAGGGCTGACCAACAAGGAGCTCAGCAAGGAGCTGGAAATCTCCACCAACACCGTGAAGTTCCACCTGTCGAACCTTTACGAAAAACTCTCGGTCAAGAACCGCGCCCAGGCGATTGCGTTCTACTACGCCAACCGCGCCGCCAAGGGGGATTTCCACCTCGAACAATGACCCCGGCGTGCCGCCCTCGCGCGAGTGTGCGCCCGCGCGTACGCGAGAGCGCGACGCGCGGGCGCACACTCGCGCGAATGTATTTAAATGAAATCTTTTTTCTTGACAGGAAACACCCTGATGGGGAATGCCTAGGGAGGAGAGGACGAAAACCCGTCACGAATGAGGAGCAAACCCATGTCATTCCACACCATCGAACAAGCCCCAGGCCGCCTGAACCGCAGCGAATTGGCGATCCCGGGATCCCAGCCGCAAATGTTTGAAAAAGCAGCGAAATCTGACGTTGACGTTATCTTCCTGGATCTCGAAGACGCGGTTGCGCCGGACGAAAAAGAACAGGCCCGCAAAAACATCATCCAGGGCCTGAACGACATCGATTGGGGCAACAAATCCATGTCGGTGCGAATCAATGGCCTCGACACCCACTACATGTACCGCGATGTAGTCGATGTTGTTGAACAGGCAGGCGAACGCCTTGACCTGATCATGGTTCCCAAAGTCGGCACCGCCGCCGATGTCTACGCCGTCGACATGCTGGTCACCCAGATCGAAGACGCCAAGGGCCTGAAGAAGCGGATCGGCTTTGAGCACATCATCGAGACCGCTCTGGGCATGCAGAATGTGAGTGAAATTGCCGCAGCCTCCAAGCGCAATGAATCGCTGCATTTCGGCGTTGCCGACTATGCCGCCTCGACGCGCGCCCGCACCACAATCATCGGCGGTGTGAACCCCGATTACTCGGTGCTGACCGACCCCGCCGCAGACGGCTCCCGCGAGGTGCATTGGGGCGATATGTGGCACTATGCGCTGGCCCGCATGGTGGTTGCTGCACGCGCCAACGGTCTGCGTCCGATCGACGGCCCGTTCGGTGATTTCCAGGATCCGGAAGGCTACAAGGCCGCCGCAAAACGCGCTGCGGTTCTGGGCTGCGAAGGTAAATGGGCCATCCACCCCAGCCAGATCGAACTGGCCAACGAGGTGATGTCGCCGTCGGATGCCGAAATCACCAAGGCACACCGCATTCTGGAAGCCATGGCCGAAGCCGAAGCCGCCGGCAAAGGCGCGGTGTCGCTGGACGGCCGCCTGATTGACTATGCTTCGATCCGTCAGGCAGAAGTGCTGGTGGAAAAAGCCAAGCAGATCGCCGGCACCTAAGCCGTCGTTCGTTTTCAAAGCTTTACGCCGCCCCGGCTCCACTGGGGCGGCTGTATGCCGCTACGCCAGGGAGATGCAGATGACCGGATTGCTGACCACCGCCAAGGCCCTGTTTCAGGCCGCCGTAGACCGGGCCGACCCGGCCCGGGCACTGCGGACGCAACTGACAGCTTCCCCTCTCCCCGCCTTGCCGGAAGGCGGCAGAAACGTGCTGCTGGCAGTGGGCAAGGCCGCCATCCCGATGATGCGCGAAGCGCTGGAGCTGATCCCCGGCACCACCCAGGCCCTGGCCATCACAAACCCGGAAAATTACACCGAAATTCCTGGCGCCACAGTGATTTGCGGCGCCCATCCGGTGCCGGATGAAACCAGCGCTGCCGCAGGTCAGGCTGCCATGGAACTGGCTCACTCCCTGGGCCCCGATGACCGGCTGATTGCGCTGATCTCCGGTGGCGGTTCCGCGCTGATGGTGGCTCCCGCCCCCGGCCTCTCGCTGGCCGGCAAGTCGGCAGTGAACAAACTGCTGCTCGCCTCCGGGCTGGAAATCAACGAGATGAATCTGATCCGCCAACAGCTGTCGGACACCAAGGGCGGCGGCCTGCTGCGTCATGCCGCACCAGCCCAAGTGCAGGCCTTCATTTTGTCAGACGTGATCGGCGACGACCTGCGCGCCATTGCCTCCGGCCCAACCGTGGCTCCCATCGGCACACGCGCTCAGGCGCGGGAAATCATGCAGCGGGCGGACATCTGGGACAGCGCGCCTGAGGCGGTCAGAAACCACCTCAGTGCCGCTGAGGTGGCCAAGGACGCCCCGCCCCGGCCACCAACACCCTGATCGGTTCCAACCGCCACAGCCTCAAGGCGATGATGGCGGCAGCCGCAGAAGACTGGAATCCCAAGCTGGTCACCCACCGGCTGGTTGGCGATGTGTCAATGGCCGCCGAAACGGTCGTTGCGGCTGCAGAGGCCGCCCCCGAGGACAAACCTGCCGCATTGATCTTCGGCGGTGAAACCACTGTTCAGCTCCGCGGCCAAGGCCTTGGCGGGCGCAATCAGGAATTGGCCCTGCGCGTTGCCAAACTGGGTGCTGACCGGCTGAATGGCGATTGGCTGTTCCTCTCCGGCGGCACTGACGGGCGTGATGGCCCTACAGACGCGGCTGGCGGCATCGCCACCCCCGCCACCTGGGCCGCGATCAAGGCTGCCGGTCATGACCCGGACGCTCTGCTTGCCGACAATGACAGCTTTGCCGCTCTCAAGGCTGCGGGCGCATTGCTGTTCACCGGCGGTACCGGCACTAATGTGGCCGATGTGCAAATCTTCCTTAGACGGCCGGATTGATCCAGCAGCCAGCCATTCACCTTTGCAAAATACTCCCGCCGGAGGCTCCCGAAAGTGCAACAGCGCTGCGCTCAAGCTGACGCGCGCGCCTCGCCCCACTCGGCAAGGTCATTGACCAGCATCAGCGCCACCCGCCGGAACACCTGGCGCAGCCGCTCCACATGCGGCCCTTCCAAGGACAGGTCCGCCAGCGCCTGATCCATGCACTGGAGCCAGTTCTCGGCGTCCTTTTCGGTGATGGGCACATGGGCATGCATCAGTTTCACGTCCATGTGGCCGTGTTTTTCTTCGTAATACCGGCGCCCGCCCATGAAACCAGACAGAAAATTAAACTGCTCCATCCGGGCATGGTCCATCCCATGCCCGCGCTTGTGCAGCTTGACGATCCGGGCGCCGACTTCCGTCTCCTCGACTATATCGTAGAACCGCTCGACCAGCGCGCGGATCACCTCTTCGCCGCCGATCTGGTCAATCAACTTCTGAACCATGTAACCTCCGTGCACCGAACCGGCCGGCCTCAGGATTGAGGCCGGGTTTTCTTGGGGTCGTAATGGGCAAAGGGTACGATCTTGGCGGGCAGGCGTTTTTGATGCCCATCAAGTTTACCGATTTCCACCTCTGTTCCCACCTCTGAACAGGATACGTCCACCCGCGCCAAAGCGATATTTTTTCCCAGCAGCGGCGACCGCATTGCAGAGGTCACCTCGCCAATTTGCGCCCGGCCAATGCGGACACAGTCACCATGCGCCACGTCAATTGCCGAGTCGATATCCAGCCCTACCAGCTTGCGCGCTGGCGTGGTCTTGCGCCGGATCAGCGCGTCGCGGCCGATAAAATCATCCTCTTTCGATTTCAGCGGCACGGTAAAGCCGATGCCCGCCTCAAACGGATCGGTCTGATCGCTGAAGTCATACCCGGCAAAGATCAGCCCGGCCTCAATCCGCACCATGTCCAGCGCCTCCAGCCCCATCGGGCGGATGCCGTGGTCCTGTCCGGCTTCCCAAACCGCGTCGAAGACATCACCAGCATGTTTCGGATGGCAGAAGATCTCATACCCTAGTTCGCCGGTGTAGCCGGTCCGCGAAACCACAACCGGGACACCATGCTCACCGCCGATGCGTGCAGGCGTGAACCGGAACCAGCCCAGTTCTTCCAGCGCCGGGTTATGCGGCATCGTCCAGATGATCTTCTTCAGCAAGTCCCGGCTCTCGGGGCCTTGCACGGCGATATTATGCTGCATGTCGGTGGATGAGCGGATCAGAACGTTCAGTCCCAGCTTTTCTGCCTGCTCGCGGATCCACTCTCCGCCATAGTCCGAGCCGCCGATCCAGCGGAAATTATCCTTGCCCAACCGGAACACGGTTCCGTCGTCGATCATACCGCCATGCGGGTAGCACATCGCGGTATAGACCACCTGTCCTACCGCCAGTTTCTTGATGTTGCGGGTAAAGATATACTGGCACAGCGCCTCTGCATCCGGACCGTGGATCTCAAACTTTCGCAAGGGCGTCAGGTCCAGCAGCACACATTTCTCGCGGCAGGCCCAGTATTCTTCCAGCGGCCCGGTACTGGCATAGCAATTGGCCAGCCAATAGCCGTTATACTCGATGAAATTGCGGGTCATCTTGCTGAGGCGGTCGTGGAAACCGGTTTCCTTGGTCATCTTGGGCTCCGATTCAGGGGTCGCGCGGTACGCAATCGCCCGCTTGAAAGTTTCTTGGCCGCTGTACGTGCGGACGTGAATATCGGTGGGGTTCCAGCCATTGGCAGCACTGGTGTCATCCGGGCAGGCAGAGCTGACACAAACCAGATCGGTCAGCGCCTTGAGCAGCACATAGTCGCCGGGCCGGGTCCAGGGCTCGTCAGCATGCATCACGCCGTGCTCATCCAGGCCGGTGTTGAAGAAGAAGTTGATTGCCATCCAGCCTGCCCGCGGCGTCACCCCGTGCCGGGCCAGAACCCCGTTGAAGTTGTCAGAACAGTTCGCATGGCCGGGATAGCCGATGTCGTCATAGTATTTCGCCGCACAGGCCAGGGCAAAGGCATCGTGACGGCCAACTGTATCCTGCACCACTTCGACAAGCGGCAGCATGTCCTGGTCATAATATTTCGCGTGCAGCCCCGGCATCGGATAAGCATGGCCCATCAGCGTCCGGGTTGTGGTCACGTCCAGCGCATGCTCGATCCCCTTGTCCAGCTTGCGGGCCGCAAAACACTGAAAATCCGTACATTGGCGCCCATCAACATCAAGCACCTGGATATAGTCGCCGGCCTTCACAAAATAGGCTTCAGCCGTTGCGCTTTTAACCCGCAGGTCCAGCACTGGATCAGCCAGCGGATCAGGCAATTCAAACCGCGCCGCCTGCTTGATCACCGCCCGCTTGACCATAGCCGTCAGCGGCGTTGCCGTATCCTGCTGTTCAAAGTCCATGATCCCGCCCGGTGCGGCGATGATCACCACACCATTTCGCTGCGCGGTAAAGCTCTCCCCGGTCTTTGCAGGCGTTGCCGCATCAAACAACCGCACCGCACCGCCCTGCGCCAAGTCGATACCGCGTGTTTCCATCCCCAGCCGCAAGCCGCGCAAGGACCGGTCCGCCGAGGTCAGCAGCGCCTTCAAACCGCCCGCATCACTGTTGGCTGCAGCGCCGATGATGCCCGCATCAATGCGCCCTTTGCCGTCAGCCGCAACGATCTCGCAAGGCTGGCCGCCCTCGTCATTAGTCACCGTCACTGTATCGCCGGCTTCCACCCGGATCAGGATCGCACCGCAACCTTCGACAACGTAACGCTCGGTCCCCGCGGGCAGTGAAAACACCGACGGCTGATACAGTCCGGACGGCTTGGGCGGCCCTTTGGCAACTTCAGGGAAGCTCATGTCATTCATCGCGCATCTCCTGTTGGACACCGGCCAAAAATTGCACAGCCGGAATATTTATTTATTGAAAAGAATATTCCGTTCCCCCACTCTAATCAACAAACATGTTGATTTTCTGCAGTAAAATGGCAGATGCCCGGGATGCGTCATTTTCCTGGGGGTGAATGCCGCAAACAAAAGGATAAGCCCGATGCACTCGTTGCTTCTTGGCCTGGCCGCGGCCCTTGCCTGGGGGCTTCATGATTTTTGCGTGCGCTTTATCTCGCAAAGAACCGGTATCCTGCCAGCCATGCTAACCGTGTTCTTGACCGGAGCGATTCTAATTGCGGCAGCGGCTTGGGCCTTTGGGGACTGGCAGGAACTGACCCCGTCCGCAGCCCGGCTGGCCGGCCTTTCCGGCGCCATCTATGCTCTTGGGTCTTACGCGCTCTACCGTGCCTTTGCATTGGGACCGGTTAAGCTGGTGGCCCCGTTGATCGGTGCTTACCCGGTACTGTCACTTGCCATGGCCATGCTGCAGGGCCAGCCGGTTGGTCCCGGCCATTGGGCTGCTATCGCTGCGGTGGTTGGCGGCGTCGGCTGCATTGCCGTCTTCTCAACCGAAGACGACGGCAGTCCGGTCAACCTGCAGGCCGCGGTCTGGGGCCTCGCGGGGCCATAGGGTTTGCCCTGACCTTTGCTACCGGCCAAGCCGCCACCCAAGCCGGCGCCGAATTGCCGGTACTCATCGTGACCCGCTTGGCTGCCATACTGATCATTCTGGGGCTTGCACTTATTGCCCGGATGGTTCAGCTGCCCTGCCGAAAAATACTGCCTCTGCTCTGCCTGATGGGTGCGCTGGATGCCTTTGCACTTGGCTTGGTGATCTACTCCGGCTCCTTGCCCCGGCCGGAATTCGCCTCAGTCAGCGCCTCGCTTTTCGGGTTGGTCACCGTAGTGCTCGCCTGGCTTTTGCTTCGCGAAAGCATGAACCGCGCACAGTGGATCAGCGTCGCCGTCACATTCGGCGGGATCGCCTGCCTGGGTTTTTAAACGCCCGGCCCCTTTTTCATCTTTCCAAAAAATACTCCCGCCGGAGGCGTCCGGCGGGAGCTGTTTGGTACAGGTTTCAGCGTTCTGCGCTGCCTCAGGCGGTCAGGCCTTCGGGCTCTTTCAGACCGTTGGCGCGGCAGCAGGCGGTGACGGTGTTCGCAAGCAGGCAGGCGATGGTCATCGGGCCGACACCGCCCGGCACCGGGGTGATGGCGCCGGCGCGCTCAGCGGCACTGGCAAAATCGACGTCGCCGACCAGCTTCATCTTGCCTTCGCCTTTTTCGGGCGCATCAATCCGGTTGATGCCGACGTCGATGACGGTGGCGCCTTCCTTGATCCAGTCGCCCGGCACCATTTCCGGGCGGCCCACGGCGGCCACCACGATGTCGGCGCGGCGCACCACTTCGGCCAGGTCCTTGGTGCGCGAATGCGCGATGGTCACGGTGCAGCTGTCGCCCAGCAAGAGCTGCGCCATCGGCTTGCCGACGATGTTGGAACGGCCGATCACAACCGCATCCATGCCCGACAGCGACCCATGATAGTCGCGCAGCATCATCAGGCAGCCCAAGGGCGTGCAGGGCACCATCGATTTCTGACCGGTGCCCAACAGGCCGACGTTGGAGATGTGGAACCCGTCCACGTCCTTTTCCGGCGCGATCGAATTGATCACCAGATCCTCGTTCATATGCCCCGGCAGCGGCAGCTGCACCAGAATGCCGTGGATCGAGGGGTCGTTGTTCAGCTGATCAACCACCGCCAGCAGATCCGCCTCGGACGTGTCCGCATCCAGCTTGTGCTCAACCGAGTTCATGCCGACCTCAACGGTCTGCTTGCCCTTGGAGCGCACATAGACCTGGCTTGCCGGGTCTTCGCCGACCAGAACCACGGCCAGGCCGGGGGTGATGCCGTGCTCTTCTTTCAGCCGCGCCACATGCCCGGCCACCTGGCCGCGCACCTTGGCCGCAAAGGCCTTGCCGTCAATCAGAGTTGCTGCCATTGCTCTCTTCCTTTTTGTGCAGGCATTCGGCCCGCCTTACTCTTCCCGGATCACCCGCGCCTCGCGGGCAATCGACCAGTCCACCAGCTGCCGCCACAGGCCTTCGATCAGATCGGGGTCCAGCCCCTCCCCTTCCGCGGCGGCGCGGGCATTCATGACCACTTCCTCAACCCGTTCCGGGATCCGCGCCGGCCAGCCGTTGGCTTGCTTCAGCCGGATCGCCCGGTCGATATAGCCCGCCCGGGCGGCCAGAAGCTGCACCAGCTCAATATCCAGCCGGTCAATCTGGGCCCGCACCTCTGCCATCGACTGGCAGTCCTGCGGCGGTGTCTCTGTGCTCATGCGTCAGAACCTCGGCTTTCATTGCTTTGGGCCATGTGAGGTTCTGACCATTTTTGGTGGTCGCGCAATTGATTCCGAAAACCGGTTCCCGTCTTCGTCCCCTCGGACCAGTGGCGGTGCCTCAGACTTCGGATTGCGCTTGAAACTCCAGCGGCCCGGGATGTCCCGGGCCGCTGAATGTCGCATATCCTGTCTTAGAACAAGCCTTCGATCTGGCCGTCGTCATTCAGGCGGATGGTTTCCGAGGCCGGTTTGCGCGGCAGGCCCGGCATCGTCATGATCTCGCCGCAGACCGCGACGATGAAGCCGGCACCGGCTGACAGGCGGACCTCACGCACCGGAACCGAATGGCCGGTGGGCGCGCCGCGCAAGCTCGGGTCGGTCGAGAAGGAATACTGGGTTTTCGCCATGCAGACCGGCAGATTGCCGTAGCCTGCGTCTTCCCATTCCTTCAGCTGGTTGCGGATCTTGTTGTCGGCCAGCACCTCGTCGGCGCGGTAGATGCGCTTGGCGATGGTGTCGATCTTGTCGAACAGCGACATCTCGTCCGGGTAGATCGGCGCAAAGTTGGCCTGGCCCGCATCGACGATTTCCACAACCTTCTCGGCCAGCGGCGCAGAGCCTTCCGAGCCCAGCTCCCAGTGGCGCGACAGCACCGCCTCGACGCCATGGGTGGCGGCGTAGGCTTTGACAGCGTCCACTTCGGCATCGGTGTCGGTGACGAAGTGGTTGATCGCAACCACAACCGGCACACCAAAGGATTTGATGTTCTCGATGTGGCGGCCCAGGTTGGCGCAGCCGTTGTTCACAGCTTCGACGTTCTCAGCACCCAGGTCCGCCTTGGCGACGCCGCCGTTCATCTTCATCGCGCGCACGGTGGCAACCAGCACAACCGCGGACGGCGCGATGCCTGCCTTGCGGCATTTGATGTTCATGAACTTCTCGGCGCCGAGGTCAGCGCCAAAGCCTGCCTCAGTCACCACATAGTCTGCGACTTTCAGCGCGGTCTTGGTGGCAATCACCGAGTTGCAGCCATGCGCGATGTTGGCGAACGGGCCGCCGTGCACAAACGCCGGGTTGTTTTCCAGGGTCTGCACCAGGTTCGGCTGCATCGCGTCCTTCAGCAGAACGGTCATCGCGCCTTCGGCCTTGATGTCGCGGCAGTAGACCGGGGTCTTGTCGCGGCGGTAGGCCACGATGATGTCGCCAAGGCGCTTTTCCAGGTCCTTCAGATCGTTCGCGAGGCAGAGGATCGCCATCACTTCGGAGGCCACGGTGATGTCAAAACCGGCTTCGCGCGGGAAACCGTTGGAGACACCGCCCAGCGACGCGGTGATCACCCGCAGGGCCCGGTCGTTCATGTCCACAACCCGGCGCCATGCAACGCGGCGGGTGTCGATCTCGCACTCATTGCCCCAGTAGATGTGGTTGTCGATCATCGCCGACAGCAGCGAGTGGGCCGAGGTGATGGCGTGGAAGTCGCCGGTGAAGTGGAGGTTCATTTCCTCCATCGGCACCACTTGCGCGTAACCGCCGCCTGCAGCGCCGCCCTTCATGCCGAAGTTCGGGCCCAGCGAGGCCTCGCGGATACAGATCATCGCGTTCTTGCCGATCCGGTTCAGACCATCGCCCAGACCCACGGTGGTGGTGGTCTTGCCTTCGCCCGCAGGCGTCGGGTTGATCGCGGTCACCAGGATCAGCTTGCCGTCTTCCTTGGACTGAACCGAGTTGATGAACGACTGGGACACCTTTGCCTTGTCGTGGCCGTAGGGCAGCAGATCATCGCTGGAAATCCCGATCTTCGCACCAATCTCCTGGATCGGCTTCTTCTGCGCTTCACGCGCAATCTCGATGTCACTCTTGTAGCTCATGGCTCTCTCCCTTTTGCCGAATCTTCTGGCTGAAACCCCGTGGCGCGTGCCCTGTCGAGGTGCTTTATATTCCTATTAATTAAATTATTTTCCTGCACGTCAACACATTCCTGACCACATTCGCCTGAAAAACAGGGCCTTTTCAGTGTTTCGGACGCCGATCGGAAACAGGCGGAATTTCACCCGGGGTAAAGACGGCGCATATGCGGCAAGTGCTGCCGCAAACAAAAAGGGCCCGGGCAATGCCCGGGCCGTGCAGGGTCCGGCCCGAAGGCCAGACAGGGGAATCACTGCCGGGTCAGATATCCAGCGTGTTGTCCTTTTCCCAGCGGGAGAAGTGGTTGACGAAAGAGTTCCATTCCTGCTGCTTCATCTTCAGGTAGGCTGCCGAGAACTCCTCGCCCATCATCGCCTTCAGGCCATCGTCTTTGTCGTAGAACCGCAGCGCATCCAGCATGTTGAGCGGCAGCTTCGGCGCGTCGGTGATGGTGTGGCCTTCGGCATACATGTCGATGTCATGGCGCGGGCCTGGATCCGCCTTGGCGCGGACACCGGAAAGGCCGGCGGCAATGATCACTGCTTGCAGCAGATAGGGGTTCACCGCGCCGTCAGGCAGGCGCAGCTCAAACCGGCCGGGACCGGGGACACGCACCATATGGGTCCGGTTGTTGCCAGTCCAGGTGACGGTGTTCGGCGCCCAGGTTGCCCCCGACATGGTACGCGGCGCGTTGATGCGCTTGTAGGAGTTCACCGTCGGATTGGTGATCGCTGCCAAGGCCGAGGCGTGCTTCATAATGCCGCCCAGGAACCAGCCACCCTGTTCGGACAGACCCAGTTCCGCAATATCGCCAGCGCCCTTTTCGGCGGCAAAGACATTGGTGCGCGAATCCGCGCCCGGCGCGTCCCAGACCGAGATATGCGCATGGCAGCCATTGCCGGTAAGACCCTCTACCGGTTTGGGCATGAAAGTCGCACGGAAGCCGTGCTTTTCCGCCACCGATTTTGCCATGAACTTGAAAAAGCTGTGCTTGTCAGCGGTCGCCAGGGCGTCGTCGAAGTCCCAGTTCATTTCCCACTGGCCGTTGGCGTCCTCGTGGTCGTTCTGATACGCGCCCCAGCCCAGCTCCAGCATGTAATCGCTGATTTCGCGGATCACATCCAAACGGCGCATCATTGCCTGCTGATCATAGCAGGGCTTTTCGGCATTATCGAAGGGATCCGAGATTTCCTCGCCATCGGGGGTCAGCAGGAAGAACTCGGCCTCAATGCCGGTTTTCACATGCAGGCCCTCGTCCGCGGCCTCCTTGATCAGGCGGCGCAGCACGTTGCGCGGCGCCTGGGCGACGTCTTCGCCTTCCATCACGCAATTGCCTGGAACCCAGGCGATTTCCTTGTTCCAAGGCAGCTGGATCACCGCGTCGGGATCCGGCACTGCCAGCATGTCGGGATGCGCCGGTGTGAGGTCAAGCCAGGTGGCAAAACCGGCAAAACCTGCGCCGTCTTTCTGCATATCCGCGATCGCCCGCGCCGGCACCAGTTTAGCGCGCTGGCCACCGAACAAGTCGGTGAAGGAGATCATGAAATACTTAACGCCTTTTTCTTTTGCGAAAGCAGCCAGATCTGTTGTCATGGTCCCACTCCCTTTCCCTGTTGAACGTATTTTGAAAAAGGCGCGGCCATTGCCCGGCCGCGCCTGCCAATCATCAGAACCCTGCTTTGCCAGGGTACCAGTCGGTACCGGCCAGCGGCACACGCGCCATGGCGGCAGCCTCCATTGTCAGGGCGCACAGATCCTCGGGCTCGAGGTTGTGCAAATGGTTGTGGCCGCAAGCGCGCGCAATGGTCTGCGCTTCCAGCGTCATTACCTTAAGATAGTTGCGCAGACGGCGGCCGGCTTCAACGGGATCGACGCGCTTCATCAGTTCGGGATCCTGAGTGGTGATACCAGCAGGGTCCATACCTTCGTGCCAGTCGTCATAGGCGCCGGTGGTGGTGCCCAGCTTCTGGTACTCGCTTTCCCATTTCGGATCATTGTCGCCCAGCGCGATCAGCGCTGCAGTGCCGACGGCCACCGCATCTGCGCCCAGCGCCATCGCCTTGGCCACATCTGCGCCGGTGCGGATGCCGCCGGAGACAACCAGCTGCACTTCGCGGTGCACGCCCAGATCCTGCAGCGCCTGCACGGCAGGGCGGATACAGGCCAGCGTCGGCAGGCCGACATGTTCGATAAAGACGTCCTGAGTGGCGGCGGTGCCGCCTTGCATACCGTCCAAAACCACCACGTCTGCGCCGGCCTTAACCGCCAGCGCGGTGTCGTAATAGGGCCGGGTGCCGCCAACCTTGATATAGATCGGCACCTGCCAGTCGGTGATTTCACGCAGTTCCAGGATCTTGATTTCCAGATCGTCCGGGCCGGTCCAATCCGGGTGGCGGCAGGCAGAACGCTGGTCGATACCTTTCGGCAAGGTACGCATATGCGCGACCCGGTCCGAGATTTTCTGACCCAGCAGCATACCGCCGCCGCCGGGTTTGGCGCCCTGGCCGACCACAATCTCAATCGCATCAGCCTTGCGCAGATCATCCGGGTTCATGCCGTAGCGGGACGGCAGATACTGATAAACCAGCTTGCTGGAATGACCACGCTCTTCCGGGGTCATGCCGCCGTCGCCAGTGGTGGTCGAGGTGCCTGCAGCGGATGCACCGCGGCCCAAGGCCTCCTTGGCGGGGCCGGACAGCGCGCCAAAGCTCATGCCGGCGATGGTGATCGGGATATCCAGCTCAATCGGCTTTTTGGCAAAACGGGTGCCAAGCGTCACCTTGGTTTCGCATTTCTCGCGGTAGCCCTCCAACGGATAGCGCGATACCGAGGCGCCGAGGAACAACAGGTCATCGAAATGCGGCACCTTGCGCTTGGCGCCGCCACCGCGGATGTCATAGATCCCGGTCGCCGCAGCGCGGCGGATTTCTGCGTTGATCGGGTTGGTGAAGGTCGCCGACTGGATCGGCTCGGTGCGGGGGATTTTAGTATCCTGATCTGACATAGCCTTAATCCTTAGTACGCTTGCGCGTTGTCGACATCGAAGTTGTAAAGCTGACGGGCCGACCCGTAGCGCTTGAACTCCTCCGGCTTGGCATCAGCGCCGGCGCGCGCCAGCAGATCCTTTAGGATCGCGATATGCTCGGGGCGCATTTCCTTCTCGATGCAATCCGCGCCCAGGCTCTTGACCGAGCCGCGCACAAAGAACCGCGCTTCATAGCAGCTGTCGCCCAGCGCGTCGCCGGCATCGCCCAGCACCACCAGGTTGCCCGCCTGCGCCATGAAGGCGCACATGTGGCCGATGTTGCCATGCACAACGATGTCGATGCCCTTCATCGATATCCCGCAGCGCGAGGAGGCGTTGCCCTTGATCACCAGCAACCCGCCATGGCCGGTGGCACCGGCATACTGGCTGGCGTCGCCTTCGACGATCACGGTGCCGGACATCATGTTTTCAGCGACACCGGGACCAACCGAGCCTTCGACCCTGACAGTCGCCTGCTGGTTCATGCCGGCGCAATAGTAGCCGGTGGACCCTTTGACAGTGACTTCAATCGGCGAATTCAGACCCACGGCAATTGCATGGCTGCCCTTGGCGTTCACAATTTCCCAGGCGGTTTTGTTGGTGCCGCCATTCTGTTCCTGCAAGGTCGAGTTCAGACCGCGCAGGCCATTTGCTTCAAGATCATATGTCTGCATCTTAATGGTTCCAGAAGTAAACGGTTGCGGGTTCGGGCTCCCAGACGCGGGCGTCTTCGATGCCCGGCAGGTTCACCAGTGCGCGGTATTCGCTGCCGAAGGCCACATACTGGTCGGTCTCTGCCATCACGGCCGGCTTGCAGGCGATCGGGTCGCGGACCACGCCAAAACCGTCCTTGGTGCCCACAACAAAGTTAAAGAAACCGTCCAGATCCTCCAGAGTACCTTCCAGCGCTTCCCCCAGAGTGGCACCGTTCTGCATCTTCCAGGTCAGATAGGCCGCGCCCACTTCGGTGTCGTTCTGGCTTTCGATCCGCACACCGTCCCGGCGCAGCTTGCGGCGCAGCGAGTTGTGGTTGGAAAGCGAGCCGTTATGCACCAGGCACTGATCCGAACCGGTGGAGAACGGGTGTGCGCCCTCGGTGGTCACGGCAGATTCCGTGGCCATACGGGTGTGGCCGATGCCATGGGTGCCGCCCATGCCGCGCACGTCGAAACGCTCGGCGACTTTTTCCGGCAGGCCCACTTCCTTGTAGATCTCGATGGTGTCGCCTGCGCTCATGACACGCAAGCCGGGGCGCAGTTCAGCCAGCGCGCTGCGGGCTTCCTCTGCTTTGCCCGCGGGCACATCCAGCACCGCGTGGGTATCGATCACCCGGATCGACACATCGGTGCTCAGCGCTTCTGCCAACGCACCTTCCAGCCCGTCAAAGGCCTCGTCCGGCACATCAGACTGAACGGTAAGCTTGGTGTGCCCGTCCGTCTCTGATCCATAGATTGCGATGCCCGCACTGTCCGGACCGCGGTCCGTCATGGTGATGAGCATATCTGTGAGCATATCGCCCAATTTCGGCTCAAGTGATTTGTCTTTTAGAAAAAGACCGACAATCCCGCACATGGGTAAGCCTCCTGCTTTTCATCTCGAATCAACGCTAGCAGTTTGCGATCTGCCATTCAACTCTTGTGAAACTTTTTTTCCTAGGAAGGTATGGTGGGACGCGCCAATCTGGCGCGTCCCTGAAGGGGCAGAGTTAATATTTTTCAAGCAAGGAGTTTATTTTGTCCTTATCTCCCATTTGCTTGGCCTTCTCCAAATGGGCGCCCTCACGCACAAACTGTATCCGGTGCCAGGCAATCCAGAAGACGACCCCCAGGACCACCATCAATCCTTCTGATCCCTGGAAGGGGTAGACCGCCCCTACCTCGGCCAGGTCCACTGCCCAACTGTCGTAACCGATCGTAGACATTTCAATTCTCCTTATTCAGCTGGAACACTGCCACCGTTCAGCGCTGCTTTGTCAGCGGCGATGATTTCGGCCTTGGCTTCTTCGTAGGCATGATGTTCGGCGTAATCGAGACCTTGCAGTTCGACCTCAACCGGGATGCGCAGCACACCTGCGGCGGCCTGCATCTTGGCGATCAGGAAACCCGGCAGCCAACCCAGAACACCAAACATGATCACCGCGCCAATGGTCTGACCAACCGGGTTCACGGTTGCATACCCCTCATACGGCGAGCTCGGCGCACCCCACAGCAAGAACCCTGCAAGGATCAGTCCGACAATGCCCGAGTACCCGTGTACGGCAACCGCACCAACAGCGTCATCCAGCTTAAATCTGCGTTCGACCCAATAGTGCAGATTGTAGACGATCACGACCCCAACGGCGCCAACCAGCATCGCCTGGATCGGGTGATACAAATCATTACCCGCAGAGGCGGTAATGATCCCGGCCAGACCGCCGGAAAAGGTCCAGAATGCATCGCCCTTGGACACCACATAGGCCGCCATCAGACCGCCTGACAGCGACATCAGGAAGTTGAAGGTGATCGCAGACAACGAAGTCGGTGCCAGATAGATATTGGTTGCGGTCCAAGTGTCGCCAGTCAGCAAGCCACCAATGCCTTCAGGTGAGATTACCGGAATGTTGCAGGCCGCATAAAAGCCCCAGAACCCGGAATAGATCAGGAAGATACCAATGGTCAGCATCCAGGGATTATGCGGCGGGATATCGCGCGGCGTGCCGTCAGCGGCAAACTTGCCCAGGCGAGGGCCAAGAACCATGATCACACCCAGCGCGTAACCGCCGGCAATCGCGTGGATCACACCAGATGCATAGGCATCGTGATAGCCGAGGTATTTCACCATCCAGCCTTCGGCATGCCAGCCCCAGGCCGCATCAATGATCCAGAACACCGAGCCGATCATCACCGCGTGCACCCACAATGCGGATGACCGGATCCGTTCGATCACAGCGCCCGACACAATCGACGCAGCAGTCCAGGAAAACAGCAGGAACGCTGCCCAGAACACACCGGTGATCCGGTCGGACAGGTTGGTGGCCATATTCTGCGACCACGGCAAGTTTGCCGCGCCGGCCTCGTGGTTCAGGCCTCCGAAGAACGGGAAGTTCGGGAATGCCCAGTAAATCCACCAGCCGAAGAAGAAGAATGTCACCGTGACCAGGGGAATGATCATGATGTTCTTCATCAGCGTGTGCATATGGTTGCGGTGGCGGCTGGCGCCGACCTCATACATGCAGAACCCCACATGTATGAGGAACATGAAGACAACGGTCACCCAGTAGTAGAACTCGGTGAACACCGTTGTTAACGCGTTCAGATTTCCATCCAATGTTTTGCCCTCCTGTTGGCAGTTCACCCGGGCATTTTTTGCCTCTCGGGAATATTATTTTCATTTATTATTGTGTCTCAGGAGGTCAGGCTGTCAATAATCATGTGAAAGTTTGTTCACCCTCAGAAAAGCTCAAACTGCCATGCAAACGCCTTTGCTGCGCTCCTGTCAGCCGCTTAAAGCCTACCCTCTCAAGGGTTTAAGGCGTTCTGCCTTCATCCCCCTTACGGCAGCCTCCCAGGCCCTGGGCATTAGGCAGATGAGTGGCGCAATCGTGGATTTGCGACAAAATCAAGCGAATCTCCGGCACCGGATGGGGGCGATTCTCCCCTGAAACAGGGCACTCTGCAGCCGTCTCCGCCACAAGCAGCCTGCCAAAAAGACCATTTCGGGCCAATCCTTGCCGCAAACCCGTTCGGAATCGGCCTTTTAAGCAAAATCTTTTTCCTGCTAGGAATAATCGTTGACACAGCGCCCCCTCTTTTGGCTAACTGGACCGGACCAATGGAACCAAATCGAGAAATTTGGTCCACCACTATCAGGGAGACATAGACGATGGCCATTATCTGGCGGACTTCAGCACTGGCTCAGCGGCACAAGGAAATCGGCGGTGAGCTGGAAGATTGGAACGGCATGGGAACCGCCTGGTTCTATGACCACAGCCCTGAACGCGCCAAAGCCGACTATGAGGCGGTCCGCACCAAGGCCGGCCTTATGGACGTATCAGGCTTGAAAAAAGTCCACGTCGTGGGTGAACACGCAGCCCAGGTCATCGACCGGGTCACCACCCGCAACGTCGAAAAGATCATGCCCGGCCGCTCAACCTATGCATCGATCCTGAACGATCAGGGCAAATTCGTCGACGATTGCATCATCTACCGCCTGTCGGTGAACAGCTGGATGGTTGTGCATGGCACCGGAACCGGCATGGAGCAGCTGAACGCGGTTGCCGCAGGCAAGAACTGTTCGGTGATCTTCGATGACAATCTGCACGACATGTCGCTGCAGGGGCCGGTCGCTGTTGATTTTCTGGCCGAATATGTGCCGGGCATCCGCGATCTGGCCTACTTCGGCATCATCCAGACCAAGCTGTTCGGCTGCCCGGTGATGATCTCCCGCACCGGCTATACCGGTGAACGCGGGTATGAGATTTTCTGCCAGTCCAAAGACGCGGTTCACCTGTGGGACAGTATCCTGGAAGAGGGCAAAGGCCTGGGCATCGTCCCGGTCCAGTTCTCGACGCTCGACCTCTTGCGCACCGAAAGCTACCTGCTGTTTTACCCGGGCGACAACTCTGAGACTTATCCGTTCAACGATGAAACCTGCGGCGACACCCTGTGGGAGCTGGGACTGGAGTTCACCGTATCCCCCGGCAAGACCGGCTTCATCGGCGCCGAGAACCACTATGCCGCTGAAGGCAAGGAGCGGTTCAAGATCTACGGCGTCGTGCTGGCAGGCACCACCCCGGCGGATGAGGGCGCGGATTTGCTGCAGAACGGCGAGAAAGTCGGCGTGGTCACCTACGGCATGTACTCCGACGTAAACAAGCACAACGTGGGCATCGCGCGGATGCCGGTGGCCTGCGCCAAGCCGGGCACCGAGCTGACAGTCCGCAATGGCGATGGCACCGAGATTGCAGCCACCGCCGAAGAAATGCCCTTCTATGACAAGGACAAATCGATCCGCACCGCAAAGGGCTGATCCGGATCCTGGGCGTCCCCCCTTTGGGGGCGCCCGCTTTCGTTCACCCGGACTGCAGGAAAAGCGACCCACATGTCTAAAACCGAATTCCCCCCCTCCATCAACAGCCGCCCTGTCTATGGCGAGCTTGAAGCCCGCCCGGGCAGCGGCCACCTGATGATTGCCGACGCGGCAGGTGCCGAGGCAATCCTTGAATTGGCCAAATTCGTCGACCCGGGTTTCTGGGCGAAGGCCCACATCATCTACATCCCCAAGGATACCGGCACCAAATTCACCAGCCAACTGGAAGCGATTGGCGCTGGTCAGTATTACGCCGGCCCCTCCTATGAGGCCGCCCAAAGCCGCATCCGCCGCGCGCTGCAGGACTGCCACATGGGCACCCAAGTTTACCTGACCGGCACCGAAAGCCTGATGGGCCAGGCCATGGCCGAGGCCACCGCAGCCGGCATACCGCATACCGCGATCCAGACCGAACACCGCGGCTCCACCGCACGGCGCATGCAGTGCGTCCATTGCAAAGGCATCACCGAGGACGTCACCACCGACCCGTTTGAATGCAGCCACTGCGGCCTCAGCCTGTTCGTGCGCGATCACTATTCGCGCCGCCTGGCTGCCTTTCAGGGCGTGCGGGTGGATGCAGAGGATCCGGGCAACATCCCCGAAAAAGTGGAGCTGTTCAAATGAGTGCTGGCACCGCAAAACTGAATGTCACCGTGGCCGAGGTCAAACCGGTCAATGATCTTGTCACCCGTTTCAAATTCGTCCGCACCGGCGGCGGCGATCTGCCTACTTTCTCAGGCGGGGCGCATACCGTGGTGGAAATGCAGGACGGCGATATCACCCGGCTCAACGCCTATTCCCTGATGTCCAACCCGGCCGACCGCGGCGCCTACACCATCTCGGTGCGGCGCGACGATCAGGGCCGCGGCGGTTCCAAATTCATGCACTCTCAGGTGAAAGAGGGCATGGAAATGGTGATCTCCAACCCGGTGAACCTGTTCTCTCTTGATCTGCGCGCCAAGAAGCATCTGATGCTGGCCGGCGGTATCGGCATCACACCCTTCATGGCCCAGATGCATCAGCTGGCAATGATGGGCGGACAGTTTGAGCTGCACTATTCCGTGCGCAATGCCTCGCTTGGCACCTATGCCGAGGACTTGACGGCAAAGTATCCGGGCAAAGTGCACATCTATCACGACGACCAGGGCGAAGCGATCAACCTTACGACCCTGCTCGCCACCCAGCCGCTGGGCACACATGTCTATGTCTGCGGCCCCAAGGGCATGATCAATTGGGTGCATGGCACCGCATCGGAAATGGGCTGGCCGCGCGAGGCGGTGCATTCCGAGGAGTTCCTGGCCCCCGCCTCCGGCAAGCCTTTTGAGGTCAAGCTGGCAGTCTCAGGCAAGGTGATCCAGGTCGGCGAGCACCAATCGCTGCTGGAAGCGATTGAGGCCGCGGGCGTCGACGCCCCTTACCTCTGCCGCGGCGGCGCCTGCGGACAGTGCGAAACCAATGTCGTCGGCTACGACGGCAAGTTCCTGCACTACGACCACTGGCTCGACGACGAACAAAAGGCGGGCGGCAAACACATCATGCCCTGCGTCTCACGTTTCGAGGGCAAGACCCTGGTTCTGGATCGCTGAGGAAAAGAAAATGACCATTCAATTCAACGACGAAACCTTCTACGGCGACTTCACCTTCAAGAACTCGGATTGGGCCATCAAACGCTTCCCCTTCCCGTTCCACGAAGACAGCTACATGTATTCCGTGAACATGGAGCCGCATAAGTCCTACCGTCCCGGCTCGGTGTTTGAACGCACCTTCGACGTGGATGAGCATTATGTCTCCGAAATGAAGGACCGCGCCCGGGTGCTGGCGGATGATCCGCTGCGCTGCCAGTCGCTCCCGCATATGACCCTGGCGGGCTGGGATCTGGTTGAGCTGATCATGGAGGCCAAGGCGGCCGAATACCCCGACCTGTTCGAACTGCACAAGGACGGCAACCGCTGGCGCTGGATCAACAAGCCGCTGGGGATTGATGACACGTTCACGTTCCTGGATGAAAGCACCCTGCCCTACGGGCCGATGGAATACATCACCCGCCAGACCCAGGGCGATTTTGCAGTGCTGGACCAGCGCGACGACAACTTGTGGATGGATGCCGGCATGGTCACCACCCAGGCCGACTGGAGCCTGGATTTCGACATCGGCATGAACTTTTTTGAGTGGCATGCGCCGGTGCCCAAGGCGAATGAAATGGGCATCTTCGTGCGCGCGTTGAAGTTCTTGCTGAACATCCAGCAGGGCCAGCCGGCCCGGCGCCTGAATTGGACGATGACCGTCAATCCGCTGCTCGACACCTCGCCTGAGAATTATCACAAATGGGGCACCATGAAGCAGGGGCTGACGATGGAAAACATCGGCGAAAAGCAGCACCTGCGGGTTGAGCTGCAGACTTTCTTCCGCCTGCCCCGCTCCAACGCGCTGGTGTTCCCGATCCGCTGCTACCTGATCCGGTTTGAGGATCTGGTCACGGTGCCGAAATGGGCACGCCGCCTGCACCGCGTCATCCGCGACCTGCCGGAGGAGCTGGCCACCTACAAAGGCTTCATCGACAACCGCCCGCTGATGGTGGAGTATCTGTCGCAGTTTGATGACGGCAGCCCGACCTCGGACGGTATCTGGGCAGACGACTGATTCTGAAACAACCCGGCGGGCCGTCCCTACCCCCTGTCATTCAGGCCCGCCTCACTGACTGCCGCCGCCTCTGGCCCGGCAGTTTCTTTTTGCCCGGAGATAAGCGGCGTTGCACTCCCGCCCCCGCACCAGACAGCAGGCTCCGCCTGCCCCCTGTGCAGCGTTGGGCCGGGCAGCGCGCTTCGCGCGCTGCGGGCAGTTTCGGCAACATCAGCCCCATGACGCAACCGCGCCGCGCACCGCGCGGCGCCACGCCCAACTGTGCAGGGACATCTTCAGATGTTCCGCAACAGGCGGGAGCGCTCCGGCTGCGGTTCAGCTCGACTGCGGATACGAAATGATCGACAGATAGCGTGCGGGCAGCTTGATCAGCTGTTCCGGCCCATGCGGCGCGTCGGCATCGAAAAACAGCGTGTCTCCAGGCTTCAACGGAAAAACCTTGTCGCCATGCCGGTAATCCACCTCACCTTCCAGCATGTAAAGCAATTCAACGCCATCATGCTGGAAGGTCGGGAAGACATCCGACTCTTCGGTCAGGGAGATCATGTAAGGCTCCACCAAAACACCCGAAGCATTGGCGCCCAGATGCCCCAGCAACTGATACTGATGGCCTGCCCGCGTTCCGGCACGCTCGGTCTCGACGCCTTCGCCCGACCTGGTATGCACCGCTTCGCGGGTTTCCTCAAAACGGCGGAAGAAAGAAGTAATCGGAACGCTCAGCGCGTTGGCCAGCAATTGCAGCGTGGTCAGCGACGGGGATGTATTGCCGTTCTCGATCTTTGACAGCATTCCGATCGACAGCCCGGTCAGCGTGGCCAGATCGGCCACAGTGATCCCCTGCTGGCGCCGGAACGACCGGACCTCGCGGCCAATCGCCACTTCCAGAACTTTTTCCGCGCCGTCGCGGACCCGGTGCGGATCTTGAGAAAGGTTATTTGCCACTGCGTCGCTATCGTCTTTGGGTTTAGCCACTGTGTTATCTTCCTTATGGACGGCCTCTGACAAGCGCGCAGCGGGCGATACGCAAAAACTTTTCCGGACGCAAGAAACCACGCGAAAATTATTTTACTGGCATTACCACTTTTTCCCAAGCCCTCACCGCCACAGGAAAGAAAATTGTTGCTGTTCAACCCAGCTGAACAATAACGCTGACAAGGAAACCCGGACCATCCGGCCCGGGCTTTCAACCGCCGGCTTTCCGGGTTTCCCCATCTTCAGTCATCCAGCAGCAGCAAACAGGCGCCAAGAACCTTGCGCGTGCCGTCAAACACCACTGGTTTTTCGCCGCGCCAGCGGCTGGCGTGGCGGTGGCCGACCGGCCAGCCGGAGGTCAGGCTGCGCAGGGTTTCACCGGTCTCTGCTGCGATCCGGCCCACCCGGGTTTTCAGATTGGCATGAAAAGTGTCCCGGTGCAGCGCCTCCATTCTTAAATGAAACAATGATGACCGGCTGCGCGGTGCGATCTGCATGGCGTCCACCTGCCCATCCGCCCCGGCCCAGATCGCCAATGCACGGGCTTGCAGCCGTTCAGCCTTTTCCGATGCACCCGCCCGGAACTGCAGCACCGCCAGATTTGCGGCTGGCGCTGCCCGGCGCAGATCAATTGCCGCAAAGGCAACCCGCGCCACAATATCCGCCAGACGAAACAGCCTCATAGCCTTACACGGGCTGTCACGTCCAGCCTCAGCCAGCGCCCGTTCCATCAGCCGTTCCCAGATCAGATCGGCACGGGACCATCCCGCTTCGCACGCGATCCGCATTTCCGCGTCAGGCTTAAAGCCCCAGATACGCGGCGCGGACGTGTTCATTGCCGTGAAGCTCATCTGCTGGTCCCTCCATTGCTGCATTTCCCGTTTCCAGAACATAGGCGTAGTCAGCCAGTTCCAGCGCAAGTTCGGCGTTTTGCTCAACCAAAACCACAGATAATCCGTTGGCGTTGATCTCCTCGACGATCCGGGCGATCTCCTCGACAATTACCGGCGCCAATCCCATAGACGGCTCGTCCATCAGCAAAAGCCGCGGCTTGGACATCAGCGCGCGGCCAATCGCCAGCATCTGCTGCTCACCGCCAGACATGGTCTTGGCCATCTGGGTGCGCCGCTCGCGCAGGCGCGGGAAGCGCTTGAAGACATCCTCCAGATCACCCTCAATCGCCCCTTTGTCATTGCGCAAAAACGCACCGGTGCGCAGGTTTTCCTCCACCGTCATATCAGGGAAAATCCGCCGCCCTTCCGGCACATGGGCAATGCCGTTTGCGACCACTTTATGCGCGGGCAGATGGTCGATCCGCTTGCCCTCAAAGGTGATCTCGCCCTCGGTGATCGGTATCATCCCCGACATCGCCCGCAGCGTGGTGGTCTTGCCCGCCCCGTTGCCGCCGATGATGGTGACGATCTTACCCTCCGGCACCGCTACCGAGATGTTCCGGATTGCGTTGATCTTGCCGTAGTTGACGGCAATGTTCTTCATCTCAAGCAACATGGCGCGCGCCCCCCAGATAGGCCTCTATCACCGCCGGATGGTTGCGGATTTCCTGCGGTCCGCCCTCGGCCAGAAACTTGCCAAAGCTCATGCAGGTGATGGTGTCGCACAGCCCCATGATCGCCTGCATGTCATGTTCAACGATCAGGATGGTGATCCCGTCCGCCTTCAGCCGTTCCATCAGATCCATCATCTGCCGGGTTTCTTCCGGGTTCATGCCGGTGAACGGCTCGTCCAGCAGGATCACATCCGGATGGCTGGCATAGGCCACCGCCATGCCCAGCGCCCGCTGGTGACCGTGGCTCAGATCGCCGGCGCGCTCGTGCATCACATGATCCAGGCCGAAGAACTCCAGCGCTTCCCTGGCGCGCGCCTCAGCGCCGCTGCGGTCCTCCTTGTCCCAGCCGATGATCGCGGCAAAGATATTGGGGCGGAACGGCATATGGGTGCCGACCAGCGCATTCTCCAGCACCGTCAGCTCAGCAAACAGCGTCGAGTGCTGGAAGGTCCGCACCACCCCGCGCCGCGCAACCTCGTGCATTTGCAGGCCGGAGATATCCTCACCGCGCAGCAGCACCTGGCCCTCGGTCGGTTTGTAGAACCCCGAGATCATGTTGAACGTCGTGGTCTTGCCCGCCCCATTGGGGCCGATCAGACCATGGATCGAGCCATGCGCCACCTTGAACGACAGGCTGTCCACCGCTGTCAGGCCGCCAAACCGCATGGTCAGGTCTTTGACCTCAAGAAAATCAGTCATTCTGCCGGCCTCCGTTCCGGCGCGCCGCCAGCGGCACGTCTCTGGGTGAATTTCTGCACGAGGCTTTCCAGCCCATTAGGCAGGAACAGGATCGACAGGATCATGATGGCGCCGTAGATCAGCGGCCGCATCTGCTCGAGGCCCAGCTCACGCAGCACAACCTCGTTGATCACCGTCAGCACAACGCAGCCCAGGATCGGGCCGTAGAATGTCGCCGTGCCGCCAACAATCGCCCAGGTCAGCACATAGACCATCAGATCGATATCAAAGGCGTTGGGGTTGATGGTGCCAATGTAATGCGCCAGCAGAGCGCCGGAAATCCCGGCAAAGCCCGAGGCAATGGCAAAGGCCAGCGTCCGGTAGGCCCGCACATTCACGCCCGAGGCCTGCGCCAGCTTGTCCTGCCAATGCACCGCATGGAAGGTCAGACCAACCGGCGACTTCTCAATCCGCCACAGGATCCACAGGCAGACCGCCACAATGACGCCCGCGAAATAGTAGTAGGACGTCGGTTCAAAGAAATCGAACTGATAGAACCCGACCGAGAAATCCGGCATCGGGTCGATCCCCTTGATCCCCTTGGCGCCGCCAAACGGATCCCGGAACCGCTTCCACAGCAGGCGGATGATTTCACCGGCTGCAAACGATCCGATCAGGAAATAAAACCCCTTCATCCGGAACAGCGGAAAGGACAGAAGCACTGCAATCAACGCGGCAATACCCCCGCCCAGCAGCATCGAAACCGGCACATAAACACCCAGCTTCTTAGTCAGCAGGGCTGAGGAATAGGCCCCCACCCCATGATCACCACATGCCCCAGCGACCATTCACCGGTCAGCGTCAGCAGCCGGTAGCTGGCCACCAGCAGAACGTTGATGGTCAGGAACACCAGGATTTCCTGTTGCGAAAAGCTAAGGCCATGCGGCAGGGCGATCAGCGCGGCCAGCGCCGCGATCCATATCAGAAGCTTAGGCACGGTCCGCACTCCCAAACAAGCCGGTGGGCTTCACGATCAGCACAACCAGCATTAAGGACAGGCCAACAATGTCTGCTAGAACGCCGTCGTAGAAAGTGGTCACAAACGTATGCACCAGCGCATAGGCGACCGAGGCAACAATGGCGCCTTCCAGCGAACCGACCCCGCCGACGATGATGACGATAAAGGCGGTAACAATCACCGAATGGCCCATATGCGGGTTGACCGAAACCAGCGGTGCGGTCAGCGCCCCGGCAATCCCGGCCAGACCGGCACCGATGAACATGGCAATCCGCGCGGTCATGGTGATCGAAATCCCTTGCAGCGCCGCCGCTTCAGGGTCCTGGGCTGATGCGCGCAGCGCCCAGCCGAACTTGGTCCGCTTCAGAAAGTACCAAAGCGCCGACAGCAACACGATTGCGGCGATGATCACATAGAGCCGCGCCACCGGCAGCCGCACCTTGTCACTGAACACAATGACCTCTTGGGTTACCGGCGGAATATGCACCATCCGCACGCCGAACCCCATCACCGCCAGCGCCTGCAGGATCATCAGAAACCCGATCGAGGCGACCAGCCCGCCCAAGGGATTGTCCTTCAACGGCCTGAACAGGGCCCTTTCCATCAACAGGCCCAGACAACCCACAAACAACAGGCCTATGGCAACTGCGATAAAGAACGGCACGTGCAGGTCAGCATAAAGCGCCACAATCGCATAAGCGCCCGCCATGAACAGTTCGCCATGGGCAAAGTTGATCACCCCCATGACGCCAAAAATCAGCACAAGCCCCACAGCAACAAGGGAAATATAGCTCGCAGCATACACGGCATTCAGGCCGGTCTGCGCCAGAAGGTCCAGCATTGGATTGTCTCTTTATTCAGTCGGTCTGCGGCGCGGGGATCTGCCCCCGGCCGCGGGATTGCCTGCCTGAAAGATCAGCTGCGCTGATCCCACATCTGGTCATAGGCCTGCATATGCTTGATCAGCAGATCGCCGTGTTTTGCGTACCAGTCCGGGATCGAACGGAATTCCTTGATCCGGGCCTTGCCGCTCTCAATCGCCACCACAGGCCAGTAGCCAACCAGCGCGTTGTCGATGCCGAACAGCTCGGTGCCCCACCACTCCGCGTCGCCAAAGGCATGCTTGCCCTTGCCCTCTTTCATCGCAGCCGCCACGGCATCCGGACTGGCCGATCCTGCCTTCTCCGCTGCTGCCTTCCACAGATCCATGATCGAGGCATACTCCCAGCTCACCGCGCCCCATTGGCCCGGGTGGCGGGTGTTGAACTCCTCATAGAACCCATTCGGATCGGTAAAGTTTATGTTGTCGCCATTCAGCGCCGGATCATCGAAATCCGGGAACTGAAAGACAAAACCTTCCATGAACTCTTCCGAGGTCTTGGCGATCATCTGGTCATAGAAATCCGCAGTGCAGGAAATAATCTGCCCCTTGAACCCTTGCTGGAACAGCTGCTCGGCAATGGGATGCACGTAATCACTGTAGCAGGTATCGAGGCAGACAATATCCGGGGCCTTGCTGATCAGACGGGTGACAACCGGCGCAAAATCGGTGGTTGCCGGGTCAAACAGCAGCGGTTCATCCAGCATCTCGATGCCGGCGGCCTCAAACGCCGCCAAATAGGTCGCAACCGAGGGCAGGCCAAGCGCATCATCCTGCGCGCACATCACCGCGGTCTTCAGCTCCGGCTTGTTCTCGGCCAGCCACTCCACCCCGGTCACATTGTAAATCGGGTGCACCTCAGCCGGTGCAATCAGCGTGTTGGAATCGGGTGACAAATCCGATGGCAGCAAGGTCGAAAACAACATGCCGGTCTTATCCGCCACCGGCTGCACACCGGGCCAGGTGTCGCCGCCCAGCATCATGATAAAGCTGACGCCGTCCTCCCGGATCAGCTTGGTCGCCCCGGTGCGCGCTTTGGCCGGGTCGTATTCGTTGTCATAAGACACGAACTCGACATCATAGCTGCCATCGCCCAGTTTAATGCCGCCCGCGGCATTCACCCGCTCAGCCCAGATCTGGCAGCCGTCCAGTCCCGGCTTGCCCCAGGCCGCCACGGCACCGGTCAGCGGCGCCAGAAAACCGATCTTGATGGTGCTGCCTGCCGCCAGCGACGCAGCCGGCAGCCCGGCACTCATCGCGGTGACCGCCGTCGACTTAAGGAACGTCCTCCGGGTCAGCCCCGATTTCACGATCTTGGAAATCATTTTCGTCTCCCATGTTGGACCCGCCTGTTTTTACGGCGGTGTTTTCAGCAGGATGCGGTCGCCGTCTTCGGTGCCCCTTGATTTCAGCTCAACACGACTGAACCAGTTGGGACAAATTGGCCCCATCCCGGGTCAAGGCTAGCAGCGAGTTGGTTCACCGCAAAGAAATTTTCTTTCACACAAGGGACCAAAAAGGCACCAATACAAGACCAATCGCTCGGATATACGGCAAAACAGCCTCTGAAAACGGCACAAAAACATGACCTTGCGGCACATGTTATGCAAACACTCCCTCAACCAATTTATGAACCAATTTTTTTCGACTTTCTTGCCGCTGAACCCAAGAATCGTTAACCTTAAGACCAATCCCAGCTGTGTCAGAAGGTTGCATTGAGGCCGCCAAAACGGGTAACTGCACATCTGTCACAGCGATCAGGCGCAGGGGATTCCCCCGCCCATCCGGCCCGGAAAAACAGACCATGAGCTCAGCGGAAGACACCACCTCGCAAATCCTGACCACCCATTCGGTTGGCGCCACAGTGCAAGTCGTGATCGACACACTATTCGCCCGGATCAAGGCGGGCACCTACCCGGTGGACACCCGGCTGCCGTCAGAACGCACCCTGGCCTCGGAACTGGGCGTTGCCCGCAATACTGTGCGCGAGGCACTGGACGTTCTGGCCAGCCAGGACGTGATCCATCGCCGCCCCGGGTCCGGCAGCTTTGTCAAATTCCGCTCTGATCCCAAGCCCGAAACCACTTATTCGTCACTGGCCAAGGAAGTTTCACCGCTGGATCATTTGGTGGTGCGCGGCATCCTGGAACCGGAACTGGTGCGCCTTGCTGTGATCAACATGACCCCGCGGCAGATCGAGGAGCTGGACCAGATCCTCTCGCGCGTCGAAGCAGTGCGCACTGATCCGGGGGAATTCATCGAGGCCGAGGAAGATCTCTACCGCAAAATTGCCGAGGGTACCGGCAACCCGCTGCTGCACTCCTGCTACGAGCTGACAATCGAGGCCTGCCGCCTGTCCTACCGCACTGCGCTGCGACGCCGCCATCTGACGCCGCAGCGGATGCAGGAATACCAGAAACGCTACAACACGCTGTTCAATGCCATCGCCTCCCGCGATGTGGAATCCGCGGTGGAATTCATCAAGCTGCACCTGATCGACGAACAGAATCTACTGCTGCAGGAGGTCTAGGCCCGGCCAGTCTTCCGCCCGCTCAGCCCTTCACTGCGCGTGAGCTGACCTCGCTGCCCGGCGCACCGCTTTCCAGCCGCTGATGCCACAGCTGCCCCAACGCCGCCATTTCGGATTTCAGCAAAGCGGAATGCTGCGCCAGCCAGCCGGGGATCGATTTGAACCCGGCAATCCGCGCCTTGCCTTCCTGGATGGTCACGACAGGCCAATCGCCAACCAAGGCATTGGAAATACCGAAAATATCCTCGCCCCACCATTCTGCATGGCCAAACGCGTGGGTGACATGCCCCAACTGTTTCATCGCCGCCAGCACCGATGGAGGCTCAACGGATCCCGCCTTCTCCACCGCGCTGTGCCAGATGTCGAGGATCGCCACATACTCCCAGCTTACCGCCGACCAGCTGCCTGGGAAACGGCGGTTGTATTCCTCAAAAAACACATGCGGGCGGTTAAAGAAAAACGCCTTTTCCCGCAGCAGCGGATCGTCAAAATCCGGAAATTGGAAAACCACGCCCTCCATGAATCCGGGCGACGTCCGTTCCACCAGCTGATCATAGCCATCCATGGTGCAGCTGATAATCTGCCCCTTGAACCCTTTGGAATAGGCATATTCGGTCATCGCATGCACCATCGGCGCATAAGACGAGCACCAGCACAGGATATCGGCGCCGCTCTCCAGCATCGGGTCCACCACCGGCCCCGGATCGCTGGAACCCGCATCATACTGCACCTCGCGCAGGATCGTTTTGCCTGCAGCTTTGAACGCTGCGCGGTAAACCGCCTGTGACGGCATCCCCAGCAGATCCGCCTGGCTGCATAAGGCTACGGTTTTCAAACCCGGTTTATTTTCCGCCAGCCAGGCCACGCCGGTTACATTCTGGATCGGGTGCGCTTCGCTGGGCGCGATCAGATAAGGCGTATCGGGCGACAAATCGGATGGCAGCAGCGTCGAAGTCAGCACCTTGTTGCGCATCAGAAAATCGCGCACCGGTGCAAAGGTATCGCCGCCCAGCATCAGCATAAGCTTCACCTTATGCTTCTGAACCAGTTCCACCGCGCCCTCCAGCGAACGTTCCGGGTCATATCCGCAATCGTAGGAATGGATGCGGATCGGGTAGCGGCGGCCGCCAATCAGCACCCCGCCGGCCTTGTTCAGCCCGTCTTCCCAGATCCGGCAGCCGTTCAGTCCTGGCAGCCCCCAGCTCTCCACCCGGCCCGAAAGCGGGCCAAGAAAGCCGATATTCACTGATTCTGTCATTCCCACCGACAGCCGCGGCAGCGCCGCGCGGGCCGTCAGCTGGTGTACAAAACTGGTCGTCTTCATGGCTTGAATCCTAACAACAATTCTCTGCCCCGCCAGTCCAATCAGTGAAAAATCTTATTCCCTCCGTGAAAATATGTTGACTCTGTGGTGCAATTTTGGACCTAATTGGATCAGACCAAAAGAACCAAACCAAAATATTGGTCCGTACCAATGGGAGAGCCACATGACAAAGAAACGTATCGCCATCATCGGCGCCGGCCCCTCCGGCCTGGCCCAGCTGCGCGCATTCCAGTCCGCCGCCAACAAGGGCGAAGAAATCCCTGAGATCGTCTGCTTTGAAAAGCAGGACAACTGGGGCGGACTGTGGAACTACACCTGGCGCACCGGCCTGGATGATAACGGCGAACCGGTGCATTGCTCGATGTACCGCTACCTGTGGTCCAACGGGCCAAAGGAAGGCCTGGAATTTGCCGACTATTCCTTTGAGGAGCATTTCGGCAAACAAATCGCATCCTACCCGCCGCGCGCCGTGCTGTTCGACTACATCAAAGGCCGGGTGGAAAAAGCAGACGTGCGCAAGTGGATCCGCTTCAACTCGCCGATCCGCTGGGTCGAATATAATGAGGACGCGGGCAATTTCACCGTCACCGTGCACGACCACGCCAAGGACAGCACTTACAAGGAAGACTTCGATCACGTTATCTGCGCCTCAGGCCATTTTTCGACCCCGAACGTGCCGTTCTATCCGGGTTTTGACACCTTCAACGGCCGCGTGCTGCACGCCCATGACTTCCGCGATGCGCGGGAATTCAAGGGCAAGGACATCCTGATCCTCGGCGCCTCTTACTCGGCCGAAGACATCGGCTCGCAGTGCTGGAAATACGGCGCCAAGTCGATCACAACCTCCTACCGCTCTGCTCCGATGGGCTTCAAATGGCCGGACAACTGGGACGAGGTTCCGGCGCTGGAGTCGGTCGACGGCAACACCGCAACCTTCGCGGACGGCACCCAAAAGGAAGTTGACGCGATCATCCTTTGCACCGGCTACAAGCATTTCTTCAGCTTCCTGCCAGACGATCTGCGCTTGAAAACCGCCAACCGCCTTGCCTCGGCTGACCTCTATAAGGGTGTGGTTTTTGCCCATAACCCCAAGATGTTCTATCTAGGCATGCAGGATCAGTGGTTCACTTTCAACATGTTCGACGCCCAGGCCTGGTGGGTCCGCGATGCGATCATGGGCAAGATCGAAGTCCCCGCGGACAAGGCAACCCTGCTGGCCGACGTGAAGGAGCGTGAAGCGCGCGAAGAGGCCTCGGATGACGTTAAATACGCGATCAAATACCAGGGCGACTACGTGCTGGAACTGATCGAAGAAACCGACTACCCGACCTTCGACGTGGGCGGCGCATGCCAGGCGTTCTATGAATGGAAGGGCCACAAGGCCGAAGACATCATGGCCTTCCGCAATAATTCCTACAAATCGGTCATCACCGGCACCATGGCGCCTGTCCACCACACCCCGTGGAAAGACGCCCTGGACGACTCACTGGAGGCCTACCTGCAGAACTAGGATCTGCCTGCTTTGGCAGATCCGCCTGCGCCGTTTTCCTTCCTGGGCGGCGCAGGCACCTTTCGCCGCTGTGCGAATCCCTCTTCGCAAGCTAACATCCACCTTATGCAGCGCGATAACACCATGACACTTGGCTTCCTGATTTTCCCGGGCTTTCCAATGGCCTGCCTGACCTCGGCTATCGAGCCTTTGCGGGCGGCGAATGAAATTGCCGGCACTGAAACCTTTCACTGGAAACTGGTCTCGGAAACCGGCGCCAGCGTGAACGCCTCTGCCAATGTGGCCTTTCAGCCTGATTGCGCTCTGGATCAGGCCGAGGACATCGACACGCTGTTTCTGCTGTCCAGTCCGCAAGGCAAGTTTGAGGACCCCAAAGGCTCCAACGGCAAGCTCCGCCACCTGGCCCGCCACGGCACCACCATGGGTGCGGTGTCAGGCGGGGTATTCCCGCTCGCGCGTTCCGGCCTGCTCGACGGGCACAGCTGCTCGGTCCACTGGTGCTACAAGGCCGCCTTCAGCGCCGAATTCCCATCGCTTGCCACCGTCGACGATGTAATTGTTCTGGACCGCCGCCGCTTTACCGCCAGCGGTGCTGCGGCAATGTTCGACCTCTCGCTCAAACTGATTGAGCAGACCATGGGCGACGCGGTGATGACCGAAGTTGCCTGCTGGTTTCAGCACCCGATGGTCCGGGCCGAGGGCGTGCGTCAGAAGATCCCCGCCTTTAAGACCGACAGCACCGCCGACAGCCTGCCCCCGCCAGTGGCCAAGGCGGTGGAGCTTTTTGCCGACAATCTGGAGCATCCGGTGTCGATCCGCGACGCCGCCAGCGAAATCGGCGTCTCCCCGCGGCAGCTGGAACGCAGCTTCAAATCCGCTACCGGGCAAAGCCCCGCAATCTATTACCGCACACTGCGGATGAACGCGGCACGGCAGCTGGTAATGTACTCCCGGGATTCCATTACCTCGATCGCCAATGCAGTTGGCTATGCCACCTCCTCAACCCTATCGCAGCACTACCGCGACAGTTTTGGCGTCACCCCGCAGGAAGAGCGCCGCAAGGTGAACCTGTTCCGGGTCCAGGACAACCGCCCGATTCCGTCAGCCTAGCACGCCCATAATGTCTCTTGGGGCAACACATAGGTTGGCCGGGCTTGCGCTGCCAATTGCATTGGCTTTTCTCAGAACAACACCTGCACACCACCTGGATCCAGTTGTGCCGCAAGCGGCTGAGCGGCCATTTCCAAGGGCTCGTCCACTGCGGGTTCAGCAGGAACCTCTCCGGGGAAAACCGGTTGGGCTGCCAGTTGGACACCCAGCCCCAATGGCAAAGGAAGTCCCCCTAATCCCAGATCAAGATCCAGCACGATCCCATTTTCGGGAACCACATTTACATCAAAACTGCTGGACGACGTCTCGACCTCTCCATCCGGTGCTTGCAGCGTAGTTTCGACATTGATCGTAGCGGGCCCCAAGTCCCCGGATGCCGGCGCAATTGTCAATTGGGACAAATCCCAGCCCGTGACATCCAGCTCCCCTCCTGCAGGGATGCCCGCATTCCCATCCGAACTGATCACCCAATTGTCCGGAACATCGGTCAATTTGACCGTAAGCAATGCGGACGTTCCGGTGTCGATGTCCACGATGAACCCCGCGTCATCATCATCTTCGATGGTACCGGCCGGGCTGGGTGTCACCAGGCTGAAATCTGTCTCTCCAGGCCCGCGCCACTCCAGAGTCATCTCTGCGTCGCCATTCAGGTCGAGGTGATGAATGACGATTTCATGCTCACCTGCGCCCATGTTGCAGGCTCCGATCTGCACGGTTGCAAGTCCCTCAACCGCATTGATAACCACAGGATCCCCATCGATCCACATGACAACGGTATCACCGCTGGTCAGCCGAAACTCATAGTTGCCCGGATCATCAACTTGGATACGACCGGTGACCCGGGTCGCAAACACATCGGTTGATGCTACATCGAAAAACGAAAACGGGGTGCTCGGGAAATCAATGGTCTCTGTATAGAAATCCCCTAGCGGATCACTGCCAAAATCGACACCCAGGATACCTAACACCCCATCCGCAACTGCGATCTGTTCCACATGGAAACTGGTGCTCACTGTCACAGCAGCCGGCGGGACAGCAACATCCCCGACTGTCAGGCTGAAGGTCCCGCTGCTGCTCAGCCCGCCGGGATCGGTGGCCGTGACGGTGACCGTGACCGAAGGCTCCGCCTCATGGTCCAGGCTGATGCCGTCTTTCAGCTTCAGCACCCCGCCCGTGACCTCAAACCGCGCGTCATCCACCGTATAGCTCAGCGCATCGCCCTCCGGATCGCTGGCCGAGACCGCGCCGATCACCGCCCCCGCCGCGTTTTCCGCAACCGATGCATTGTCCAGCGCAGGCGCGCCCGGGGCCTCGTTCACATCCTCGACCGTCAGGCTGAAGGTCCCGCTGCTGCTCAGCCCGCCGGGATCGGTGGCCGTGACGGTGACCGTGACCGAAGGCTCCGCCTCATGGTCCAGGCTGATGCCGTCTTTCAGCTTCAGCACCCCGCCCGTGACCTCAAACCGCGCGTCATCCACCGTATAGCTCAGCGCATCGCCCTCCGGGTCGCTGGCCGAGACCGCGCCGATCACCGCCCCCGCCGCGTTTTCCGCAACCGATGCATTGTCCAGCGCTGGCGCGCCAGGGGCCTCGTTCACATCCCCGACCGTCAGGCTGAAGGTCCCGCTGCTGCTCAGCCCGCCGGGATCGGTCGCCGTGACCGTCACCGTGACCGAAGGCTCTGCCTCATGGTCCAGGCTGATGCCGTCTTTCAGCTTCAGCACCCCGCCCGTGACCTCAAACCGCGCGTCATCCACCGTATAGCTCAGCGCATCGCCCTCCGGGTCGCTGGCCGAGACCGCGCCGATCACCGCCCCCGCCGCGTTTTCCGCAACCGATGCATTGTCCAGCGCAGGCGCGCCAGGGGCCTCGTTCACATCCCCGACCGTCAGGCTGAAGGTCCCGCTGCTGCTCAGCCCGCCGGGATCGGTCGCCGTGACCGTCACCGTGACCGAAGGCTCTGCCTCATGGTCCAGGCTGATGCCGTCTTTCAGCTTCAGCACCCCGCCCGTGACCTCAAACCGCGCGTCATCCACCGTATAGCTCAGCGCATCGCCCTCCGGGTCGCTGGCCGAGACCGCGCCGATCACCGCCCCCGCCGCGTTTTCCGCAACCGATGCATTGTCCAGCGCAGGCGCGCCAGGGGCCTCGTTCACATCCCCGACCGTCAGGCTGAAGGTCCCGCTGCTGCTCAGCCCGCCGGGATCGGTGGCCGTGACCGTCACCGTGACCGAAGGCTCTGCCTCATGGTCCAGGCTGATGCCGTCTTTCAGCTTCAGCACCCCGCCCGTGACCTCAAACCGCGCGTCATCCACCGTATAGCTCAGCGCATCGCCCTCCGGATCGCTGGCCGTGACCGCGCCGATAACCGCCCCCGCCGCGTTTTCCGCAACCGATGTATTGTCCAGCGCAGGCGCGCCAGGGGCCGTGTTGACCGAAGGATCGCTGGGATCCGGATCCGTAGGCGCCGGGTCCACTGGGTCCGGGTCCGTTGGTGTCGGATCCACCGGGTCCGGGTCCGTAGGCGTCGGATCCACCGGGTCCGGATCCGTAGGTGTCGGGTCCACTGGGTCCGGGTCCGTAGGTGTCGGGTCCACCGGGTCCGGGTCCGTAGGCGTCGGGTCCACCGGGTCCGGGTCCGTAGGCGTCGGATCCACCGGGTCCGGATCCGTTGGCGTCGGATCCACCGGGTCCGGGTCCGTAGGTGTCGGGTCCACCGGGTCCGGGTCCGTAGGTGTCGGATCCACCGGGTCCGGGTCGGTAGGCGTCGGGTCCACCGGGTCCGGGTCGGTAGGCGTCGGATCCACAGGGTCCGGGTCGGTAGGCGTCGGGTCCACAGGGTCCGGGTCCGTAGGCGTCGGATCCACAGGGTCCGGGTCGGTAGGCGTCGGGTCCACAGGGTCCGGGCCCGTAGGCGTCGGGTCCACAGGGTCCGGGCCCGTAGGCGTCGGGTCCACCGGGTCCGGGTCCGTAGGCGTCGGGTCCACCGGGTCCGGGTCCTGCGGAGTGCCAGGCTTACCGGTTAGACTTCCGGCAGGAGGCGCAGGAGAAAACAAGGCCTGTGGCCCGGCATCACTGCTTTGAGAGGCGCCGGCATTGGCGGACGGTTCGGCAATTGATGCTGGCAATACGGCTTGCTGCAAATCCGGCGCAGCCGTCGTATCTTCCCCACGAATGGCAGAAGGCGCGGCGGGCGGCCGCCCTTGATCCGGCAAAGCTAAGGAAGGATCTTCTAAATCGTCGGCTTCAGCTGGCTTTTGCGCAGCACGGCCTGGCTGACTGCCGGCTTTTTGCGGCAGCACATCCCAGTCATCGCCCTGGGCTTTGTCCATTCCAGGGTAGTCCATAGTACCGCGATGCAAAAGAGACTGACGCTCTCCATTATCGGTGCCATCCCCCTCACCGAACTTTGGCGCCGTATTTGCCGCTTTCGTACGCAATTCACGCTCTGTTTCCTGAACCCGGACCCCAATCGGTTCAGCACTGAAATTTCCGGCACCTCCTGTGCCAAACGGATTATCCGCAGCCATCTAAAACTCCCCGGCAGAACATTACCATTTCACTCAACAAATATCCCGGGCAACGGCCTGCAACGTCCGGCGCCCTGATGCTTTCCTGTATGTTAATAACATTTAACTCCACCATAAGGCGAATGGAGTGTCTGTAAACTTGCACCTAAATTGTAGCCACCTTTGTTCAGCCGTTTACGCGGGATAAAGAGAAGACCCGCAATATTCAATCTATAGTAGTGTTTGTGTTTAAGGGGTAATTATGTCGGGGACAGGCCAGTCCAGCACTGCCGCATTGCGGCCGGGTGTTTTGAAACTCGATCCCGATTCAATTCTTTCAGCGATCATCATCAATCTTCTGACACTCGCCTTACCTGTTGCGATGCTTCTGGTTTTCGGCCGGGTCATTCCCAATGAATCTTATGACACTCTGTTCGGGATTTTTCTGGCCCTGATTGCCGTCTTGCTGATCGACTTTGTGCTGAAGGCAGCGCGCGCCCACTACGTGCTGGAAACCGCACGGCATGAGGGGGAACGGGCAGGCGAAACCTTGTCCGGTGCCCTGTTTGAAGGCGCTCCCGGCGCGTTGGAGCAGATGGGACAGGAAGCCGCTGTTGAACGTTTGATGGGGGTGCTGGGCCTGCGCCACGCTGTGAAAGAGCAGATCGTCAAAATGTCGGTAGATCTGGCGTTTTCCGTAATTTTCCTGCTGGTTATTGCCGCAATGGGCGGCTGGCTGGTGGCGGCTCCGCTCACCGTGATAGCCGGGCTGCTGCTGACGGTTGCACTGCTGCGGCCGCCCTACCGGACAGCTTCGCAGCTGCAGCGGGAATACGACAAACGCAGGCTGTCATTCCTGCAGGAGATCCTGCAGCGGGCACAGCTGATCAAGCTGCTTGGCCTGGAACATCAGATGCTGCGCCGGTATGAGCTGCTTCATGCCAGTGCCTCTGCGTCCGGGGAGAAAATCATCCGGGTAAGCAACGCCGGACAGGCTGCAGCCAGTGCCGGCTCCCAGATCGCTACAGTCCTGACCTGCGCCCTGGGAGGGCTGCTTGCCATACAAGGCAGCCTGTCAGTTGCAGAGCTGGCTGCCAGCATGCTGCTGACTGGACGTGCCGTGCAGCCGGTCATCCAGCTGACATTTCTAAGTGCCGTCAAGGATGATGACAGGGCACGGGCCTCCGGGCTGGCCAAGGTGGCTGCAGTGAAGAAAGCCGCCGCAGCGCCGGTGCGTGTCCCGGTGACCGGGGCGATCACCGTGAAAGGTTTATCTCTGGACCGGCCCGGGAAAAACGGCAGCTGGTTCCGCAATATCAGTTTTTCGGCGGCACCCGGGCAGCTGATTGCCATTGAAGGCGGTGTCCAGTGCTGCTCGGGGCGTTCCTGCGGATCCTTGCCGGCGAAGTCCCGGCCAGCAGCGGAACGGTTTATCTGGACGGGCCCGGATATGTTGACCCGGACACCGCCAACTCCCCGCCAGGCCTGGTGTTTGAGCCACGGCAGCCTGTGCTGACGGATGGCGAAATTCTGGAGAACCTCACCCTCTTCGACCCCCAGCGGCACACCAAAGCCCTGCAGGCCGCAGCCTTGAAACTTGGCGTCAGCAGCCAGCTCGCCCAGCTTCCCAACGGGGTGCACAGCCAAGTTGCGCGCAATGGCCAAGGTGCCGGCAGCCCGGGGTTTTTCAGGCGCCTGGCGCTGGCAAGAACATTTGCGCAGCAACCCGCAATTCTGTTGCTTGAAGATCCTTTTGCCGACTTGGACCCGGACGGTGTGCGGGCGCTCGAAACGCTGCTGCTGTCCTTGCAAGGCAAGACAACCTGCGTGCTGACCCGGGCCGCCCCGGCAATTCTGGATGCTGCCAATACGATCATCCGGCTCAGCCCTGAACCCGCTGCGCCCAGCGGCACGCGATGACCCAACAGGGCGGAGATCTGATATGAACAGTATCAACACCGGCTTTGAGCAGCTGGACGGCGCCCGGATGCACGGGCCGCACAGCAGTGTTCTTAAGTGGGCGGCAAGCAGGCAGCAGCAGGCAGAACCGGCGCGTGCCGCAGAACTGCTGACGGCCTTGATGCGGTTTGGCGGCTGGGACGCAAAGGAGGCACAGGCGCGCGCGGCACTGCCGCACGGGCGCAGCAATTTTGACGGCTGGGATTTATGTGACGCGCTGATTGCCTTGCGGGTGCCGTACCTGCGCCAGGATGGCCGTGCCGCGCAAGGCCCGGCAGAATCGGGGATCAGCCTTTACATCCGCCGGGATGGCAGCTTTCGCCTGGCCAGCCCTGCGTCAGGGCGGGCGATGGCAGGCCCCGATGAAACCCGGCTGTCTTTGCTTCCGGCGTCGGATGCCAGCCGCCGGCCGGCAGCGCAAAGCACTGCGGCGCTCCTCAAGGGGCTGCAAGACCATGTCTGGTCGCTGCTGTTTGCCTCTTCTGCCATCAACCTGGCCGGGCTGCTGACCCCGATTTTTGTCGTTCTCGTCTACAACCGCGCAATTCCGGCGGGCGCACCGGGGGTAATCACTGTGCTGGCCGCCGGGCTTTTTCTGGCCCTCGCAACAGAGCTTGCCATCCGCCGGATCCGCAGCCGTGCCCTGGTCAGCCTGGCAGCACAGCTGGAGCACCGGCTGAGCCTTGCATTGCTGGAAAAACTGATGGTTTTCCCAAGCGCCTTGCAGCAGCAATCGGCCTCGCAACAGCAGCGGGCCCGGCTGAAGCAGTTTGAGACGGTCAGGGATGCACTGGTGGGTCCGCTGATGCAGGTCGCCCTCGACGCTCCATTTGTAGTGATTTTCGGCGCGCTCCTGTTCTATATTGCGCCGCCTGTCGGTTTCGCGGCCCTGGCTGCGGCGCTTGCACAAGTGGCGTTCCTTGCAGCTTTTGCACCGCACCTGCGCCGTCAGGAAGTGATTGCAAACGATGCCGCACGCGATTGGCGGAAGCTGTGCGAAACCGTCGTCAGCCAGCGCTGGCATTTGCGGCGTCTGCATGGCGCCAAACCCTGGAGGCAACGGTTCCACGCCTCCCTTGCCAATGCGCTGAACGCCTCCATGCGGCAGCAGTTCCTGATCGAGCTTTCAGCCCATGCCTCCCAGTTTCTCATCCTGCTGGCCGGGGTGGCCGGCGGGCTGCTGGCAACCAGAATGGCGATCCAGGGGGAGCTGACCATTGGCGGCTTTGTCGCAATTCTGGTGATGATCTGGCGGTTCCTGTCCCCGGTCCAGTCTCTGGCCCGGGCAACCGGCCAGGCGCTGGCCGTCCGGCAAAGCTTGCGGGACATCGACAAGATTCTGGCCCAGCCAGAGGAATTGCGCCGCGAAGTGGCCCCCCGCACCGCACCGCCGGTGGCAGCACCGGTGGTGGTGGAACAGGCTGCTCTGCGGTTCGGCGGCAGCGGCGACCTGGCCCTGGCCGGCGCAAGCCTGAGCTTGCACAGCGGCACCATAACCGTTCTGTCCGGCGCCAACATGTCAGGCAAGACCCTGCTGGCGGAAATCTTGCCAGGATTGCACCAGCTTGCGGCCGGACGGGTTCTGTTCAACGGCACCGACCAGCGGCAGATTCCGGTGGACGACCTTCGCGGCGCAATCGCCTTTGCGCCTCAAGAACCAGCCTTCGTCTATGGCACGATCTGGCAGAATTTTGAACTCGCCCTGCCTGGCGCGTCGCAGCGGGAGGTTCTGGACGTCCTGGAGGAAGCAGGGGTACGCAGCGAAATCGAAGCGCTGCCGGACGGCATGAACACCCGCCTGACAGTCGAAGCCAGCGGCCGCCTGCCGCAAGAACTGCTTCAAGGCATGTCGCTTGCCCGTGCCCTGTTGCAAGCCGGACCGATCCGTATCTTCGATCAGCCCTGCGAAGGGCTGGACCCCAAACATGCCCAACGGATCCGCGCCGCCATTGCCCGGCGGCGGGCAAGCAGCACGACGCTGCTGATTTCAAACCGGCCCGGGGATCTTGCTCTGGGGGACAGTTTCACAGTGCTGCACCGCGGGCGAACGGTGCTGAACGGCAAGGGCCGCAAAGGGCGCGACAAGGCCAGCGCGTTTTTGAACGGCACCCTGACCGGCGGATAGAGGCAAGGAGACAGTGATGGAGCAGGAAACAACAACCCTTTGGACTCCCAGCCTGGACGAGGCCAAGAAACGGGGACTGAATGTGATCCACAAACCGGTCACCGGAACATCCCGCCGGGTGGCGCGCATACTGTTTGCGGCGCTGGCGGCTGCAACGGCCTGGGGCTGGTATGCGGAACTGCCGGAACTGACCTATGCCAAGGGCCGGCTGGTGCCGTCGTCAAACCCGCGCCCGGTCGAACATCCAGACGGCGGCGTCCTGGACGAAATCCTGGTGCGGGAGGGCCGTTTTGTCGAGGCGGGCACCCCCGTGGCCCGGCTGTCCGCCAACCTGCTGACAGAAGAACAGGGGCGGCTCAATGTCCGTGAAGCTGCCCTGTCACGCGACACCGCCCGTTTGAAGTCTGTTATTTCGGTGATCAGCGGCACACTATCCGGCAGTGCCGCCCGCGGTCAGTTGGAACCGGGCCACAGGCTGCTGGCCCAGCTGGATGCGTTTGAGGCCAGCCGCGCCCGCCACCGGGCCAGGATCTCCGAGCTGGAGCGGGCGCTTGAAATCCGCCAGCAGATCCTGGGAAACGCCCGCCGCCGCGAAGAAACCTTTGCAATCGAGCAATCCGCCGCCCTTGCGCTGCATGGCAAGGGGCTGCTCAGCACCACCGCGATGAGCCGGCTGAGCGCGCAGCAGCTTGAGATCGAAGGCGACCGGCTGCGGGCCTTTGCGGCATTGGCGGATGGTGAACGCAACCTGCACGAAGCCCGCCGCCAGGAACAGGAATTCGTGGCAGGTATCAAGGACACGCTGATGTCTGAACTGGAAACAGAAGAAGAAGAGCTTGCCTTGGTTTTACAGGCCTCGGCTGACAATGCCGCCCGGCAGCAGCGGCTGACCATCCTGTCCTCGGTGCCCGGGATTGTGCAAAAGCTGCATTTCAGCGGACCCGGTGAGGTTGTTGCCCCTGGGGAACCCATCGCCGAGATCCTGCCGACCCAGGACAGACTGATTGCCGAGGTTGAAATCCAGCCTCAGGACATTGGCCACGTTGCAATTGGCGATCCGGTGGAGCTTAAATCCACCACGTTTGATGCTAGGCAATACGGCGTGCAGGCGGGTGAAGTCTTTGAAATCTCGCCAAACTCCCGCCTGAACGAGCGTAATGAAGCGTATTTTGACGTCCGGATCGCGCTTATTGATGAAACCGCCGATGCAGAAACTCTAAGCAGCCGCCTGTCCGCCGGCATGGAAGTGAACGCGGCCATCCGGACCGGCGAGCGCACGGTTCTGGATTACATCCTGTCCCCAATCGCCGACCCGATCAGCCGCGCCTTTCACGAACGCTGAGCGGTGGCCATCGTTGCCCCGGCCGGGGCATTAATCAGCACAAAGGCAGCCGCCCGTTGCGGACGGCTGCCTTGTTCTGACCAGCCTCGTTCAGATCACCGATCTTGCAGCTGCCATCAGCGCATGATGCAGCGAGGCTGCAGAGGAACGCGGGCCGACGATCGAATACTGCTGCCCCGGAGCATGGCACAGCAGAAAGACGCCAAGATGCTCCATCGAGGTGCGCACCGCACCCCCCGCTTTTGCGCCGCGGATATCAGCATTGCACAGCCGCTCCAGCACATCAGAACAGCGCGCGCCTTCCAGGTCGAAGCGGCACCAGCCGTCGGTCTGCTCCACCACGGAACCGGCCTCGCCGACGGCCAGTTTCAGCTCACCCGCCAGCAGCTCGTGGCTGTCATGCGGGGCAGAGACCATCCACAGATCCGGCCCCATCCACCAGGTGGAAAACACACCGTGCTCACTCCAAGCGGCAGGCTCCGGCAACACCCCGCCCAGGTAAGACGCAGCCGCAGATTTCACCGCCTCTTCCTGCCCCTGGCGCGCCGCCAGGGAGGCCAGCGCCCGGTCCGTGACCTCGTGGATCAACAGACCGGTGAAGTTATCCGCCCGCGGCTCAAACCCGCCCAGCGGAGAGATGGCTTTCAGGCCATGATTATCGAACTTACCCACGAAGACGCTCCCCTTCCGGATCCACAAAATGCGCGCTGACAACTTCGACCCGGGTTTCCTTGCCCTCCAGCGGGTTGACCGCGCGGATCACCTCGCCCTTGCGCGCATCACCCCGCTTCAGGAAGCCGATACCGATCGCGCATCCCAGCACCGGCGAATAGGCGGCAGAGGTTATATAACCCTGATCGGTGGCCGCGCTGACTTCGCCGTCAGCGTTCATCAAATGCGACCCGGCCGGCACCGGATCGGCGGCATTCACCGGTTTGAAACCGACCAGCTTCAGCGCATCTTCCCGATTCATGCCCTCGCGCTCGCTCAGCGTGTTGCCGATACAGTCCTTCTTCTTGCTGACCATCCGTCCCATGCCAAGGTTCAGCGCCGAGGTTGTCCCGTTCAGCTCGTTACCGGCAGCATGACCCTTCTCGATCCGCATGACGCCCAGCGCCTCGGTGCCATAGGGCACCGCGCCGAACTCCTCGCCCGCTTCCATCAGCTTGCGGATCATCGCATCACCGTAACGGGTCGGAACCGCGATCTCATAGGCCAGCTCGCCCGAAAACGAGATCCTGAACAGCCGCGCCCGGCAGCCGCCCGCCACGGTGACTTCACCGCAGCCCATAAAGGGAAACGCCTCGTTCGAGAGGTCGAACTCTGGGTCCACCACCTTTTGCAGCAGCTTGCGGGCATTCGGACCGGCCACCGCGAACTGTGCCCAGGCCTCGGTGGTCGAGATCAGCTGCACATCCATATCCGGGAACAGGCACTGGCGCGCAAACTCCATGTTGCGGTAAACCAGAACGGCGTTGGCGGTGGTGGTGGTGACCACAAAATGATCCTCGGCAAAGCGCGCCGCGGTGCCGTCGTCATAGGCAATGCCGTCCTCGCGCAGCATCAGACCGTAACGGACCTTGCCCACCGGCAGTTTGGCAAAGGCATTGGCGTACATCTTGTTCAGGAACGCCGCCGCATCCGTGCCCTGCACGTCGATCTTGCCCAGCGTGGTCACATCGCAGATGCCGACCGAGTTCCGGGTCTGCAGCACCTCGCGGTCCACCGACTGACGCCAATGGGTTTCGCCCGCCTTGGGGAACCACTGGGCGCGCAGCCACTGGCCGACCTCGACAAATTCCGCACCCTGCTCCTCAGCCCATTTGTGGCTGGGGGTCTTGCGGGTGGGGCGGAATTCCTCACCCACCGAGCGGCCTGCCATCACGCCAAAGGACACCGGCGTATAGGGCGGGCGGAACATGGTGGTGCCGACCTCGGGGATCTGCTTGCCCGCCAGTTCGGCCATGATCGCCAAGCCGCCCATGTTGGAGGTTTTGCCCTGATCGGTCGCCATGCCCAGCGTGGTGTATCGCTTCAGGTGCTCGACCGAACGGAAGTTCTCCTGATGCGCCAGCTTCACGTCTTTGACGGTCACATCGTTCTGCTGGTCCAGCCAGGCGCGGCCCTTGCCTTCTTTTACGTACCAGAAGGGGGTCACATTGACCGGCGCATCCTCGGCCTCGGGCAGGTCACCGGCCTTGGCTTCGATCCCCAGTTCCGACAGCGCGGCCACGGCGCCCTCGGCACCGGCGCGCAGAGCGGCAGCGGTGGAAAAATTGCCGTTTGCAGCACCGGCCACAGACATGTTTTGCGGCAGTGTCCCCGCGGGGACAAAGGCTGCAATGTCTTCACGCCAGGCCGGGCGGCCGCGCTGGTGGCAGGTCAAATGCACGTTCGGGTTCCAGCCGCCCGAGACCGCCAGCGCGCCGCAAGGCACGTCGCGGGTGGTTCCATTGGCCAAACGCAGCTGCACCATTTCCAGGCCCAGCCGGCCCTTGGTGTCAATCACCTGCGCACCGGCAAACAGCTCGGCGCCGTCAACCTTGGGCGCATCGGCGCGGGTGTCGATCACCGCAGCCACATTCACACCCTTGGCGATCAGGTCAGACACAGTGCGGTGGCCGTCGTCATTGTTGGTGAAGACCGCAACACTCTGATCCGGCGTCACCGCCCAGCGGTTGGCATAGGCACGCACCGCACCGGCCAGCATCACGCCCGGACGGTCGTTGTTTTCAAACGCGATGGGACGCTCGGTGGCGCCAGCCGCCAGCATCGCCCGCTTGGAATAGATCCGCCACAGGATCTGCCGCGGCTTGCCTGCTTCCGGCGCCATCACGTGGTCGGCAGTACGCTCCACCGCGCCATAGATACCGTGGTCGAAGGCCCCGATGATGGTCGTACGCGGCATCACCCGCACATTGTCCATCGCGGTTAGTTCTGCCTGCACCTGCGCCACCCAGGCAGCACCGGTCAGATCACCAATGCCAAAGCTTTCGGCATTCAGCCGCCCGCCCAGCAGGAAATCCTCGTCGGCAATGATCACCTGCGCGCCGGCACGACCCGCGGTCAGCGCCGCCATCAGGCCGGTGGGACCGGCGCCGATTACCAGCAGGTCGCAATGCAGGAAGCCCTTGTCATAGGCGTCCGGATCGTCCTCGAAACTGATGCTGCCCAGACCCGCGGCCTTGCGGATGATGGGTTCGTACAGCTTCTCCCAGAACGCCGCCGGCCACATGAAGGTCTTGTAGTAAAAACCCGCCGTCAGGAAGTTCGAAAACCGGTCGTTGATCGCCATGAAGTCATGCTGCAAGGACGGCCAGCGGTTCTGCGAGTTTGCTTCCAATCCCTCGTACAGCTCAGCCGTGGTGGCGCGGGTGTTCGGCTCCTGCCGCCCGCCGCTGCGCAGCTCAACCAGCGCGTTGGGTTCTTCGGAACCCGCAGTCAGCACGCCCCGCGGACGGTGGTATTTGAACGAGCGGCCCATCAGCCGCACGCCGTTTGCCAGCAGGGCCGAGGCCAGCGTGTCGCCCTCAAACCCTTTGTAGCGTTTACCGTCAAAGGAGAAGGTCAGTGTCTTGCTGCCCTTGATCAGCCCGCCATCCAGGCGGTTGACCTGCACGCCTTTGCGGGCGCCGGTGCTGCCGTCGGCCTGAAAGGCCACGCGGCCGGCGTTCATTACTGCATCAGTCATTTGCTGCGCCCCCTTGCCCGGGCCACATCGCGGGCCAGCTCAACATTCAGGATTTCATGGGTCACGGTGTTGCGGGTCACCACCAGCCAGGAGCGGTCGCCCTGCTCGTGGAACCACAGCTCGCGGTGTTCGCCCGCCGGATTGTCGCGCAGGTACAGGTAGTCGTGAAACTGGTCCGCCGCGTCTTCGGCCTGCCAGTCAGGCCGGTCGATCAGGCTGGCGTCGCCCAGATAGGTGAATTCCTGCGAGTCGCGCGGCCCGAGGATCGGATGGGGAATAATCATCGTCTGGTCCTTTCCTCAGTGCAGGTTCGGCTGGGCGCCCTGGCCCTTTTCATCAATCATGCAGCCGCGGCGGAACCGGTCGAGCCGGTATTCCGCGGCTACCTTGTGCGGCGTGTCCGTCGCCAGCAGATGCGCATAGCACCAGCCCGAAGCCGGGGTCGCCTTGAACCCGCCGTAGCACCAGCCGCCGTTGAAATAGAGCCCGTCCACATGGGTCTTATCGATGTAGGGAGAGCCGTCCATCGACATATCCATGATGCCCCCCAGCTGCGCAGCATCCGCACCCGGCCTAAGCTGGGGATCAGCGCCATGCCGCCTTCCATCACGTCCTCGACAACCGGCAGGTTACCGCGCTGCGCATAGGAATTGTACATGTCCAGATCGCCGCCAAAGACCAATCCGCCCTTGTCGGACTGGCTGCAGTAAAAATGACCGGCACCAAAGGTGATCACCCCGTCCAGAACCGGTTTCAGCCCTTCAGAGACAAAGGCCTGCAGCACGTGGCTTTCGATCGGCAGGCGCATGCCCGCCTTCTCCATCACCCGGCTCGACGATCCGGCGACGCAGCTTGCCACCTTGTTGGCGCCGATGAACCCCTTGGTGGTTTCCACACCCAGGCACTTGCCGTTCTCGATCTTGAAACCGGTGACTTCGCAGTTCTGGATTATGTCCACGCCGCGCAGGTCCGCCCCGCGGGCATAGCCCCAGGCCACCGCATCGTGGCGCACGGTGCCGCCGCGGCGGTGCAACAGGCCGCCCTTGATCGGGAAACGCGCGTTGTTGAAGTTAAGGAACGGATACATGGCGCGGACGCCGTCAACATCCAGCAGCTCCGCGTCGGAGCCGTTCAGGATCATCGCATTGCCCCGGCGCCGCGCCGCATCGCGCTGCGCGTCCGAGTGCACAAGGTTCAGAATGCCGCGCTGGCTGACCATGGCGTTGTAGTTGAAGTCCTGCTCCAGCCCTTCCCACAGCTTCAGCGAAAGCTCGTAAAACGGCTCATTGCCGTCCAGCAGGTAGTTGGAGCGGATGATGGTGGTGTTGCGGCCCACATTGCCGCCGCCGATCCAGCCCTTCTCAATCACCGCGACATTGGTGATACCATGGTTTTTAGCCAGGTAATAGGCCGTCGCCAGCCCGTGGCCGCCGCCGCCGATGATCACCACATCGTAGCTTTTCTTGGGTTCCGGATCGCGCCAGGTCGGGCGCCATCCCTTGTGGCCCGTCAGGGCCTCCTTGATTACTTTCAGGCCGGAGTACCGCATGATGTCCTCATCAACTGTCCCCGACAGATTTGTTGAGAAATGCGGCAATTCACAGTGTGATTTCGGACATCAGCGGCGCCATATGCGTCAGAAACAGGATATCACCAATGCGGCTGCAGCATTCTCTTCGCAATGAGAAATGCGCCGGCATTTACGTAACCATTTGAATTTAAACTATATGCTTAAAATGAAGTGGAACGGTGTCACGATTTCAGAATACGCGCGGTTTGCGCCACCCACCCCGCTATCCGCGCCAAATGCGTCAGAAACGACTCACTCAGACAGGTCGATTTCATCCAGCTCGTTCAACAGGTCCAACAGCGCCTCATAGCGGTCCTCACCCATCTTCTGACGGGTCCGGTTCATCAGCGCGAGGCTCGCCTCAATGTTGCCGGCGATGACCTTCTCCCCCTCCGGTGCGATCTGTACCACCTGGCGGCGGCGGTCTTCCTTGTCGCGCTCCCGGGTAATCAGCTGCTTTTCCTCAAGTTTCTGCAAGATCCGCGTCAGGCTGGGCAGCAGCAGGCAGGCCAGCTCGGCGATCTGGGTCGGATCAATCGGCCCGCTCTCCTGCACCACCCGCAGGACACGCCATTGCTGTTCGGTCAGACCGGCTCCGCTCAGCAGCGCGCGGATCGGTCCCATCACACGCTCCCGCGCCCTGAGAAGGGCAATCGGCAGCGAACGGTCGGTGGAGGGCATCATCCTGGTCATGCCCGATTATCACCCCGCTTCCGGCTAAACGCAATTGCCGCTTGGGTTTCTTCTGCTTGACTCACAGCAGTGCATTTGCTACACATGTTAAGTAATTCGGAAAAGGTAGCTGACATGCCGCACATCACGCTGGACTACTCGGCCAACATGGAGGCGCGCAGTGATATCGCCGCCCTGTGCACCCACCTGCGGCAGGCTGCAGCGGCCACCGGCGTGTTCCCTCTGGCGGGCCTCCGGGTGCGGGCTTTTGCGGCCAATCATGTCTCAATCGCCGACGGCGATCCGCAGCATGGATATATCGACATCTCCATCCGGCTGCGGGCCGGCCGCGATCTGGAAACCCGCAAACGCGCCGCCCAGACGGTATTTGACGCGGCCCGCACCTTCCTCGAACCAGCAATGCAGCAGCATTCCATCGCGCTGTCGCTGGAGATGCGCAACATCGACTCTGAGCTTTCCCCGAAATGCGGCACCATCCGCGACCACATGCAAAAGGCGGACCAGTGATGAGCGATCTGACCTCCAACATCGAAACGCTGAGCGGCCATCTGGCCCGCTACCGCGAGGCCGGAATTCAGAACCTGATCGGCGGTGAAAGCCGCTCCGCAATCTCTGGCGCCAGTTTTGCAACCACCTCACCGGTGGATGAAAGCCTGATCTGCTCCGTCGCCAAAGGCGGTGCCGAGGATATTGATGCAGCCGCAATTGCCGCCAAGGAGGCCTTCCCGGCTTGGCGCGACATGCCGGCGCTTGAGCGCAAGAAGATCCTGCACCGCATCGCCGACCTGATCGTGGAACGCGCCGGGGAAATCGCGCTCTGCGAATGCTGGGACACCGGCCAAGCCTTGCGTTTCATGTCCAAGGCAGCGCTGCGCGGCGCCGAAAACTTCCGCTTTTTTGCCGACAAATCCATCACCGCCCGCGACGGCCAACAGCTGCAATCGCCAACGCTAATGAATGTGACCACCCGGGTGCCGATCGGCCCGGTGGGTGTGATCACCCCGTGGAACACGCCCTTCATGCTGTCGACCTGGAAGATCGCACCTGCCTTGGCGGCAGGCTGCACCGTGGTCCATAAACCGGCTGAGTTCTCCCCCTCACCGCCCGCATCCTGGCCGAAATCGCCCATGAGGCCGGCCTGCCGCCGGGCGTCTGGAACCTGGTGAACGGCTTTGGCGAAGACGCCGGCAAGGCGCTCACCGAACACAAGGACATCAAAGCCATCGCCTTTGTCGGTGAATCTAAAACCGGCTCGATGATCATGAAACAGGGTGCCGACACCCTGAAACGGGTGCATTTCGAACTGGGCGGCAAGAACCCGGCGGTTGTCTTTGAGGATGCCGATCTCGACCGCGCGCTGGATGCGGCTATCTTCATGATCTATTCACTGAATGGCGAGCGCTGCACCTCTTCCTCGCGCCTCCTTGTGCAAGAGAGCATCTCGGAGGAATTCGAGGCCAAGCTGATCAAGCGCGTCAACAGCATCAAGGTCGGCCACCCATTGGACCCCGCCACCGAAGTCGGCCCGCTGATCCACAAGGTGCATTTCGACAAGGTGACCTCCTATTTCGAGACCGCCAAACGGGACGGCGCCACCATCGCCGCAGGCGGCACCCGCGCCGGAGACAAAGGATGGTTCGTCCGCCCAACGCTTTTCACAAACGCCACCAACGATATGACCATCGCGCAGGAGGAAATCTTTGGCCCGGTCCTCACAGCGATCCGCTTCAAAGACGAAGACGAGGCTCTGACACTGGCCAATGATACTCAATACGGGCTCACCGGCTATGTCTGGACCAACGACCTGACCCGCGCCCTGCGCTTCACAGGCGCGCTGGAGGCGGGGATGATCTGGGTGAACTCGGAAAACGTGCGCCACCTGCCGACCCCTTTTGGCGGCGTCAAATCCAGCGGCATCGGCCGCGACGGCGGCGACTGGAGTTTCGAGTTCTACATGGAACAGAAACACGTCGGCTTTGCCCTGGGCCACCACAAGATACCGCGCCTCGGCGCCTGACCCGTGCTTCTTTCTGGTCTCAAATACCCCGGGGAGCGCGAGGGGCCGGCCCCTCGCTCCCGCCCGCTACTGCAAGTGAAAGGTTCAAAACATGCCCGTCCCCGCCCCGAACCTCTATCCGCCCTTCAACATCGTGCGGCTGTCCCATGTGGAATATGCCGTCACCGACCCCGCCGCCTCCCGCGCCTTCTATGTGGACACGCTCGGCCTGCAGGTAACGCATGAGGACGACAGCCGCATCTACCTGCGTGCGATGGAGGAACGCGGCCACCACTGCATCGCGCTGGTCAAGGCAGACGCGGCCTCCGTGGGCGTTTTGGGCTTCAAGCTCTATGACGAACCGGACCTGGGTAAAGCAGCCGAATTCTTCGCCTCCAAGGACCTGCCGGTTGAGTGGGTGGACCGCCCCCATATGGGCCGCACTTTGCGTACCCGCGATCCTTGGGGCATCCCGCTGGAGTTCTATGTCAAAATGGACCGCCTGGAGCCGATCCATCAGCAATACAGGCTCTACAACGGGGTAAAACCGCTCCGCATCGACCATTTCAACATGTTCTCAGCGGATGTGGATGCCTCCGTCGCCTTCTATAACGAGATGGGTTTCCGCGTGACTGAGTTCACCGAGGATGACGACAGCGGCAAAATCTGGGCCGCCTGGATGCACCGCAAGGGCGGCGTGCATGACGTGGCCTTCACCAATGGGCTTGGCCCCCGTCTGCACCACACCGCCTTCTGGGTACCAAACCCCTTGAATATCATCGACCTGCTCGACCTGATGTCGACCACCGGCTATGTCGATAACATCGAACGCGGCCCCGGCCGCCACGGCATCTCCAACGCCTTCTTCCTTTATGTGCGCGACCCCGACGGCCACCGGATTGAGATCTACTGCTCCGATTACCAGACCGTCGACCCGGACCTGGAGCCGATCAAATGGTCGCTCACCGACCCGCAGCGCCAGACCCTTTGGGGCGCGCCGGCCCCGCGCAGCTGGTTTGAGGAAGGCTCGGTGTTTGAAGGCGCCACCCCGAAACCCAGCGCCTTGAATGCCCAGCCGATTATTGCACCCTGATGAAAAGGATCGCGCCCGGCCCCTAGCCGGGCACACTCCCATAAGAACAAGGTAAGAAAAATGAAATGGGATGACTTCTCCGCATGGGGCCGCAAGGTCGCGGATTGGACACAGGACTACCACCTGACCGTCGGCGACCGCCCGGTGCGCGCCAAGACAGCACCGGGCGAGGTGCTGAATGCCCTGCCCCAAACCCCGCCCGAGGACGGCGAGGGGATGGAGGCGATCTTTCGCGATTTTGAAGAAATCGTGATGCCCGGCATCACCCATTGGCAGCACCCCCGCTTTTTTGCCTATTTCACCTCCAACGCCGCCGCGCCTTCTGTGCTGGCCGAATTCCTGACCGCTGCTATCGCGCCGCAATGCATGCTGTGGCAGACCTCCCCCGCGGCGACCGAGATGGAAACACGGATGATGGACTGGCTGCGCCAGGCGCTGGACTTGCCGGACCAGTTTCAGGGCGTCATTCAGGACTCTGCCTCTTCCGCCACCCTCGCCGCGGTGCTGACCATGCGGGAAAAGGCGCTGAACTGGCAGGGCAACAGCCAAGGCCTGTTCGGACAGAAATCCCTGCGCATCTACTGCTCCTCCGAAGTCCACACCTCCATCGACCGCGCCATCTGGGTCGCAGGCATAGGTCAACAGAACCTGATCCGCGTCCCCGTCAAGGGCGACTGGCGCGGCATGGACCCCGACGCGCTGGAGGCGGCGATCCAGGCTGACCTCGCCGCAGGACACCAGCCCGCCGGTGTGATCCTGTGTGTTGGCGGCACCGGCGTTGGCGCCACTGACCCCGTCGACAAAGTGCTGGATGTAGCCCAAAAATACAGCCTCTACACCCATGTGGATGCGGCTTGGGCCGGCTCCGCCATGATCTGCCCGGAATACCGCCACTACTGGCCGGGGGTGGAACGCGCCGACAGCATCGTGTTCAACCCGCACAAATGGCTGGGCGTGCAATTCGATTGCTCTGCCCATTTCCTGAAGAACCCGGATGATCTGGTGCAAACCCTGGCGATCAGCCCGGAATACCTCAAAACCCACGGCCACGACGGCATCATCAACTATTCCGAATGGTCGGTGCCGCTAGGCCGCCGCTTCCGCGCTCTCAAGATCTGGTTCCTGATCCGCACTTACGGGCTGGAGGGCCTGCGCCTGCGCCTGCGCAACCACATCAATTGGTCGACCCAACTGCACGACAAGCTGAAGTCAGAGCCTGATTTTCAGATCACCACCCCGCCAATGTGGTCGCTCTGGTCCTTCCGCTATGCGCCCGAAGGCGCCACGGATCTGGACGACCTGAACCTCGCGTTAGTCAACGCAATCAACGACGACGGCCGCATCTACATGACCCAGACCCGCCTCGACGGCGACTTGGTGATCCGCTTCCAGGCGGGCCATTTTGAAACCACCGAAACAGACGTGATGATGGCCTTCGATGTTATCACCGAAATCGCAAGGAGCCTGCAGTGACGCGCTTTGCCACCTACTCCGCCAATGGAGAGACTTTCTATGGCGCGGTGACAGATACCGGCATGATCGCCCTGTCTCCGCAGTTCCCCGAGTGGCCCACCCTGCGGGAGGTGATTTCGTCAAACGGCCTGCCCGTGCTGGCAGAGGCCGCCGCAGGCAAGCCCGCCACCCACACGGATTTCACCTATGACATCCCGATCCCCAACCCGGAAAAGATCATCTGCGTTGGCGTCAACTTCCCGAACCGCAACGCGGAATACAAGGACGGTTCATCCCAGCCCAAGCACATGTCCCTGTTCCCCCGCTTCCCGCGCTCCTTCACCGGGGCGGAACGCCCGCTGATCCGCCCGCCGGAAAACCATACGCTGGATTATGAGGGCGAGGTCGCCGTGGTGATCGGCAAACCCGGCCGCCGGATCCAACCGGACGACGCCTATGATCACATCGCAGCGCTGACGCTGGCAAACGAGGGCACCATCCGCGACTGGGTGCGCCACGCCAAGTTCAACGTCACGCAAGGCAAAAACTGGGACAATTCCGGCGCCATCGGCCCTGGCTGGTTCCCTTCACCGATGCCGCCCAGCTGGATGAGGCCCGCATTATCACCCGCGTAAACGGAGAGGTCCGCCAGGATGACACCCTCAGCCGGATGATGTTCCCGATTCGCGAGGAGATCGCCTATATCTCCACCTTCACCACGCTGCAGCCCGGCGACGTGATCATCACCGGCACCCCCACCGGCGCAGGCGCCCGCTTCGACCCGCCGAAATACCTAGTGCCCGGCGACGTGGTCGAGGTTGAGGTGGAAGGCATCGGAACCTTGCGCAACACTGTCGCGGATGAGTTCGGCGAGGCCGAAACATGACCCCCGAACAGCATCAGGAAGCCGCCAAAGCCCTGCTAAACGCCGAGCAAACCGGCCAGCAATGCGGCCTGCTTTCGCTCGCCTATCCCGGCATGACGCTGGACGATGCTTATTCTGTGCAACAGGCTCTAATACGGCAAAAACTGGCCTCCGGCCGCAATAAAATCGGCTGGAAAATCGGCCTCACCAGCCGTGCCATGCAGCAGGCGCTGAACATCACAACGCCCGACAGCGGCGTGCTCCTGGACGATATGGCGTTTCAGAACGGCGCCACCGCCCCTGCTGGCCGCTTCATCCAGCCACGGGTGGAGGCAGAGATCGCCTTCGTCATGAAATCCCCCCTCGCAGGCGCCAATTGCACCCGCGCGGACGTGCTGGCCGCCACGGACTATGTAACGCCCTCGCTGGAGATCCTCGACACCCGCATCCTGCGCGCGGACCCGGCAACCGGCCAGGCCCGCACCATCACCGACACCATCAGCGACAACGCCGCCAATGCAGGCGTGGTGCTGGGGGCGGAACGCCACGCAGTGGACGGCCACGACCTGCGCTGGGTGGGCGCCATCGCCGTCCGCAACGGCACGGTCGAGGAAACCGGCCTTGGCGCCGGCGTTCTGAATGATCCCGCCACCTCGGTCTTATGGCTGGCGCGGAGGATGGCAGAATATGGACAACAGATCGAGGCCGGGGATATCGTGCTGTCAGGCTCTTTCATCCGCCCCATAGAATGCCCGCCGGGTACGGAAATCATCGCTGATTTCGGCCCCTTCGGCTCGGTATCCATCAACTTCGCCTGACAGGAGGCCCCGCCCATGCCCGCGCCCAAGAACACCTTCAAACAGGCTCTATCACAGGGCAAACGCCAGATCGGCTGCTGGATGAGCTTTGCCGACGGCCAGATTGCCGAGATCATGGGCACCTGCGGCTTCGACTGGCTGGTGATCGACGGCGAGCATGCACCCAACGACATCCGTTCGATCCGCGACCAGCTGATCGCGCTGGCCGCCTCGCCCAGCCACCCGGTGGTGCGGGTGCCGGTAGGTGAGACCTGGATGATCAAGCAAGTGCTGGATGCAGGCGCGCAGACGGTACTGGTGCCGATCGTGGAAAGCGCCGATCAGGCCCGCGAACTGGTCCGCGCCTGCCACTACCCGCCCATGGGTGTGCGGGGCGTCGGCGCCACGGCGGCGCGAGCCACCATGTTCGGAAAGGTCACTGAATACATCCAGACCGCCGACCAGGAGATCTGCCTGCTGGTGCAGGTGGAAAACCGCGCCGGGATGGAAGCGCTCGATGAGATCCTGAAGGTCGAAGGCATCGATGGTGTTTTCATCGGCCCGGCGGATTTGTCCACTGACATGGGCCATCAGGGCAATTCAGCCCATCCCGAAGTGCGCGCGGTAATTGCCGATGCGATCAAGCGGATCAGGGCGGCAGGCCTGGCGCCTGGCATCCTCGGCACCACGGATGAAGCCACTCAGTCCTACGCAGACATGGGGCACAATTTCTGGCTGTCGGCATCGACGTGATGGTGCTTGCCCGCAACGCCCGCGCGTTGGCGGCGCGCTGGAAGGCGGAGTAACACCGCCCCTCAGACCTTCAAAAGCGAAGCACTCCCGCGCCCGCCCGCAGCCCTGGCAAAGCCAGCGCAGCGGCAGCGGTCTTGGGCGTGGCACCGCGCCATGCGCGGTGCCACGCCCAACGGGAGGAAGGCATTTTCAATGCCTGACGACGGGCGGGAGCACTTCGCTTGCGGTTCAGTGCCGCCAATATCAGCGCAGCACCATGTCCTCGGGCCAGTTCAGCGTGGTGTCCAACCGGATGGTCCGGCTCTCCCCCGCCCCAAGCTCCATGTCCCAGGCCAGGATGCCGCGCTGCTTCTCGACGTTTTCTGCCGTAGGCTGCGGTTTCGCACTCCACTTGATCTCCAGATCATCCTGCTGCGAATAGGGCACCTGGTCCAAAACACGCAAAGGCCAGTCCTGCCCTGTAAGGTTCTCCACCATGATCTCGACCTTCTGCATCTGCGCGTTGCTGCGCGAGATCAGCCCCTGTTCCCCCTCGCTCTGCCGCAGCAAATCGCGGCGCAGCTGCAAGCCTTCGATCGGGCCGAATCCCGCCTTCATCTCCGCACCCGGTGCCAGCCCGGCAAAATTCCCGACAGTGATCAGCTTACCGTCAACGAAACGCGGCACCTCATCCGAGGCCAGCAGCTGCTCACCAAAACTGTTGGTGAACGTCACCACCCGGTAGGCGGTTTCATCCCGCGAAGGAACCGCCACCGCAGTCAATTCAGCCGCAGCGGACAGGCTGTCCATTTCCAGCCGGAGCAAATCCGCGCCGGAAGCAATCGAAACCGGCAGCTCAAACCTGTAGGTCGCAGCCGCACCGCCCAGGTCAACTCCCCATCCGCCACGGGCTTCCTGCGCAATGGCAGGCGCCTCAAGCGCCGGCTCGGCAAATGCAGACATTTCCGCCACGTCCAGACCAAGTGATTTCCGAACGCGGGGAGGCTCTGGTTCTTCAATCCGGCGCAGCCACGGATTCAAAGCCGACGGGCTGCCCTGACCGAATGGCACCGCAGTTGACAGGGTCAATGCCACATCCCGCCAGTTCTCGCCGGTATCCTGAACCAGCACAACCGCGCGTTTCAGGGTAACCTCAGCCGCATCCCCAGTGCTGAGATGCATTTCATAAGACGGCTGCCAGCCGATATTGCCGCCGCCGGCGGTGAAATAGCTAAGCATTACCGTGCCTTCGCCCGCCTGCTCTGCCTCAACGTCCACCGCAATGTACAGCCGGTCCCGGTCCTCCAGCGTGATTGCCGCCAGCACCGCGCGGGCCGCTGCCAGGTCTTCGTCCAGCGCTTCCAGACGCAGCTCAATCCGGCGGGCCCCGGCTTCAGCCTCCACGGCAGCCTGGCTGGCCTTACCGGCCTCGCGGGAGATCATCCTCGCAATTTCGCTCAAAGCCGATGCATCCGCCTGGGCCAGGCCCTCATTGCCACCAAGCTGCTGCAGGAACCCGATTGAGGCCTCAGCCGCCCGTATCCCGGCGCGGGCGCCGGCAGCCTCATCCCGGACCGAGGCAACCTGGGCCTCCAGATCGCGGATCCGTGCTTCGGCGGCCTCAATCTCCGGGTCGTCCGCATCCCGCGGCGGCACGTAATCCTCGCGCAGCAAAGTGGCGATGCGGCGGGCGCCGGTGATTTCAACCTGCAGCGTCTCCAGCAGCGCAGACTTCGGCACATTCTGCAGGATCAGCCGGTGCCGCCCTTCAGGCAGCGAGACGGCAGCGCGCCGGGTCACCTCGGCAAGGCCGGGATAAAGGGTCACTTCGGACACCCGGCTGCTGACGGGAACGGTATCGGCCGCAACAGCGGATGCCGCAGCCTGAACAAATGAACAAACGGCAAAAGCCATCAAGGAAATTCTCATTGGCATCTCTCAATCAATCAAGATGGCGGGCCGGAACTGCCCGCCTGATGCCAAACCTACCCTTCAGCCTGCGGCGTGGCCAGCACGCTCAGGCACCATGCGCGGCGGCCTGCTGCGGCTGCGACGGGCCAAAGCGCAGCTCCAGTTCATCTGTGTCGATCCCCAGATCCTCGCAGGAGGAGATCGCCGCCAGGCTCAACGCGTCATAGACCCACAGATCCCCTTCACGCATCCGCAGGCAAATGCCCTTGCGGCGCAGGCCCCTGCACAGGGTGAACCAGTCGCCGGAGGCGGCGAAATCCGCCGCCAGCTGCTGCCGCAACTCTGCCGCGGATGCGCAGTTCAGCTTGGGCTGCGCCGGAACAGCCGCCATAGCGCCAAAAGGCAGAGTTGCGGAAACGGGGGCGGCGCGGCTGAAATCCTGCAGTGCGATCATGGCTTTGGTCCTTAGGTCTGCTGTTTTTCCTGTCTCCCTCAACCTACCGGAGCGGCCTGCCGCCGGGCAGCCGTGCAAAAGAAAAGGGGCTGCCTCTTGCGAAGCAGCCCCCTCACCAAAAGGATATAAGGCTTAGCCTTTTTTCAGAACCTCACGGCCCAAAAGCTCGGCAATCTGCACCGCGTTCAGGGCCGCGCCCTTCCGCAGGTTGTCGCTGACGCACCACAGGTTCAGGCCGTTCTCGATGGTCGAGTCCTGACGGATCCGGCTGATGAAAGTGGCGAAATCACCCACACATTCGATCGGGGTCACGTAGCCGCCGGCTTCCCGCTTGTCGATCACCATGACGCCCGGCGCCTCGCGCAGGATGTCGCGGGCTTCGTCCTCGTCCAGGAACTCCTCGAACTCGATGTTCACGGCTTCCGAGTGTCCGACAAACACCGGCACACGGACACAGGTTGCGGTGACCTTGATCGCCGGATCGACGATCTTTTTGGTCTCGACGACCATCTTCCACTCTTCTTTGGTGGTGCCGTCTTCCATGAATACGTCGATCTGCGGGATGACGTTAAAGGCAATCTGCTTCTGGAATTTATTCGGCGGCACATCAGAGGTCGGATTATAGATCGACTTGGTCTGGTCCCACAGCTCGTCGGCGCCCTCTTTGCCTGCGCCTGACACTGACTGATAGGTCGAGACGACAACGCGCTTGATCCTGGCGCGGTCATGCAGCGGCTTCAGCGCGACAACCATCTGCGCGGTCGAGCAGTTGGGGTTGGCGATGATGTTTTTCTTGGCATAGCCATGCACGGCTTCCGGGTTCACCTCGGGCACGATCAGCGGAATGTCCGGATCGTAGCGATAGAGCGACGAGTTATCGATCACGGTGCAGCCTGCGGCAGCGGCCTTGGGCGCGTAATCCTTGGTCGCGGCAGAGCCGACGGCAAACAGCGCCATGTCCCAGCCGGTGAAATCAAAGGTGTCCAGATCCTGGGTCTTCAGTGTCTTATCGCCAAAGCTGACTTCGGTGCCGAGAGATTTGCGGCTGGCCAGCACAGCGATCTCATCCACAGGGAACTGGCGCTCGGCCAGGATGTTCAGCATTTCGCGGCCCACGTTGCCAGTGGCGCCAACGACGACGATGCGGTAACCCATTTGTCTGTTTCTCCAGTAATACCCGGCCCCATGGCCGGCGCCGGAGTGATAATCCCTCTGAGGACAAGTTTAAAGTCCCGGATCAGTCCATGCTGTCCCGGCTGAACAGATAAATTGCGCATCCCAACGCCAGACAGACCAAAAAGAAGGCGAAAATCCCCGTATAGGGCAAAGATGGGTCCGCTCCGGCCATTTTCACATGGATACGGCCAGTGGCAAATTGCATGATTCCCGCGCCGCCGATGCCAAACAGGTTGAGCAGCGTAACACCCCGCCCGGCCAGATGCGGCGGCACAAAGGCCCGGCCATGCGCCATGATTACCGGAAAAGAAGCGCCAAAGAAGCCGACCACCGCCATCATCGCAACCGGCACCCAGACCGGCGCGCCCGCTGCCAGGATCAGCCCGCCCAGTGCCGCACAGCTTAATACATTGCCCCCAGGATCACCCATTTGCGGCTGCCCAGCACCCGGTCCAGCGGCCCATAGGCAAAGGTGCCGGCAATCATCGCCGCCCCCATTACCAGCGTCGCCAGCCCCACAGCTTGGGTGCTGAGCCCGTAAATGTCGTTCAGATACGGCCCGATCC